>CP069300.1:2400000-4800000 GCA_016839165.1 Bradyrhizobium sp. PSBB068 | reverse complement strand
GTAGGCCGAGGTGAAGGCGCCGAACAGGAAGAACGCGGCGTGGCCGATCGAGATCTGGCCGGTGAAGCCGACCAGGACGTTGAGGCCGAGCGCAGCGATCGCGAAGATGCCGATCTGGATCGCGATCGAGAGCAGGTAGTTGGACAGCAGCATCGGCGCGAAGCAGGCGAGCACGATGCCGGCAATCGCGAAATTGCGGCTGGTCGCGGTCGGGAAGATCGTGGTGTCGGCCGCATAGCTGGTGCGGAAATCGCCGGACGGAATGAGTGTACTTGTCGCCATGGATCAGACCCGCTCAATGTCCTTGGTGCCGAACAGGCCGTACGGCTTGATCATCAGGATGATGATCAGGACGTAGAACGGCGCGATCTCGTAGAGATTGCCCCAGTGCAGATACTCGCTGTCGACATACTGCGCGACGTTTTCCAAGAGCCCGATGATGATGCCGCCGAGCACGGCGCCGCCGACCGAGTCGAGGCCGCCGAGGATCGCGGCCGGAAAGACCTTGATGCCGTAGGCGGAGAGGCCGGACGACACGCCGTTGACCACGGCAACCACGACGCCGGCGACCGCCGAGACGGTGGCCGAGATCGCCCAGGCCATCGCGAACACGCTCTTCACGGAGATGCCGAGCGACTGCGCGACCTGCTGGTTGAAGGCGGTGGCGCGCATCGCCAGGCCGTATTTGGAGGCGCGGAAGAACCAGGCCATGCCGACCATCATGGCGAGCGAGACCACGAGGCTCATCACATAGACGGTCTGGATCTGCAGCCCGAACAGGCTGATCGACTGGCTCTGGAATATCTGCGGAAACGGCTGCGGGTTGACGCCGAAGATCCACTTCAGCGCGGCTTGGAACACGGTCGACAGGCCGATCGTCACCATGATCACCGAGATGATCGGCTCGCCGATCATCGGGCGCAGGATCACGACCTGGATCGCGATGCCGAAGATGAACATGAACACCAGCGTGATCGGCATACCGATCCAGAACGGCAGCTGGTACTTGGTCAGCAGCGCCCAGCATACCCAGGCGCCGACCAGCAGCAGCTCGCCTTGCGCGAAGTTCACGACCTGGGTCGCCTTGTAGATCAGCACGAACGACATCGCGACCACGCCATAGAGCGTGCCGACCACGAGGCCGTTGACGATCAGCTGGATCAGGAACTGGGTGTTCATGGGGTACCGTGCTATCTTCGCCTCTCCCCGCTTGCGGGGAGAGGCCGGCGCGCTGCCGTCGATGCGAAGCATCGTCGGGAGTGCGGCGGGTGAGGGGGAGTCTCCGCATGCGCGGTGCTAGAGAGTCTAAAACCGAACGCGCGAGGAATCTGCGAAGCGCGTCGACGGATGCGGAAGGAGCGCTCTGGTACCGGCTCCGCGGTCGCAGGCTGAATGGTTACAAGTTCGTCAGACAGGAGCCGATAGGGCCTTACACGGTCGATTTTATCTGCCGCGAACATCGCCTCGTGATCGAGGTGGATGGTGGACAACACGCCAACAGTCAGACCGACGCCGTTCGCGACAAATGGCTCATCGATCACAAATACCGGGTCTTGCGCTTCTGGAACAACGAGATCTCCGGCAATTTGGCTGGTGTTCTTGAAACCATTCTCACCGCGCTTGCGGAGGCTCCCCCTCACCCGGATCGCTGACGCGATCCGACCTCTCCCCGCAAGCGGGGCGAGGTGAAGGTCTGTGTATGACGCGGACACAGTCATTCCGCGGCCTCCGCGATCGCAGCACGGCCGAGATCGACCACCTGCAACGTGGTGCGGACGCGTTGCGTCGTGCCGTCCTGGAAACGGATCACGGTGTCGACGGGAATGTTGGCCTTGCCGCGGTAGATCGCCTCGATGATGTCGGCGTATTTCTCGTTGATGACGCTGCGCCGGACCTTTCGGGTCCGGGTCAGCTCGCCATCGTCGGCATCGAGCTCCTTGTACAGCAGCAGGAAGCGTGAGATGCGCTGCGCCGGCGGCAGGGTAGCGTTGACGGTCTCGACCTCTTTCTTCAGCAGCGCGTAGACTTCCGGCCGCGACGACAGGTCGGTGTAGGTCGTGAAGGAGAGGCGGTTCTTCTCCGCCCATTTCGAGATGATCGAGTAGCGGATGCAGATCATCGCGGCCAGTGCGTCGCGGCCGGCGCCGAGCACGACGGCTTCTGCGACATAGGGCGAGAACTTCAGCTTGTTCTCGATGTATTGCGGAGAGAACCGTTCGCCGCGCGAGGTCTCGGCGAGATCCTTGATGCGGTCGATCACGACGAGCTGCCGGTTGTCGTTGTAGTAGCCGGCGTCGCCCGAATGCATCCAGCCGTCCTTGATGTCGGCGACCGAGGCTTCGGGGTTCTTGTAGTAGCCGTGGAACATGTTCGGGTGCCGCACCACGATCTCGCCGACGCCGTTGACGTCGGCATTGTCGATGCGGATCTCGATGTTGTCGGCCATCGGTACGCCGGTCGTGTCGGGATCGACCTTGCCTTCGGGATGCAGCGTGTAGGCGCCGAGCAGCTCGGTCTGGCCGTACAGTGTGCGCAGCGGCACGCCCATCGCCTGGAAGAACTTGAAGGTGTCCGGCCCGAGCGCCGCGCCGCCGGTTGCCGCCGAGCGCAGCCGGGTGAAGCCGAGCCGGTCGCGCAGCGCGCGGAACAGGATCTGGTCGGCGAAGACAGAGCGCTTGCCCTCCGCGAGCGCCGCGAGCCCGGTCTTCATGCCGAGCTCGTAGAGCCGCTGCTTGAACGGCGAGGCGTCCATCACGCCGGCGCGGACGTCGGCTGCGATCGATTCCCAGACCCGCGGTGCGAACAGCACAAAGGTCGGCGCGATCTCGCGGAAATCGTGCATCATGGTGTCGGGCTCTTCGACGAAGTTGACCTTCATCCGGGAGAGCAGCGCTTTGCCGAGCGCATAGATCTGTTCCATGATCCACGGCAGCGGCAGCACCGAGACGTATTCGTCCTCCGGCCCCTTCGGATCGAAGGAAAGATAGGTCGCGCAATGCCGCAGCACGCGCCCGGCCGAGAGCATCGCGAGCTTCGGATTGGCCGTCGTGCCTGAGGTCGTGCAGAGGATTGCGACGTCGTCGCCATCAGTGGCATCGACCAGCCGGTCGTACAGATCAGGCTCGCGCGCGGCGCGGTCGCGGCCCAGCCCAACGAGCTTGCTCGCCTCCATCAGCCTCGGATCGTCGTATTTGCGCATGCCGCGCGGATCGGAATAGATGATGTGCCTGAGATTGGGCACCCGATCGGCAAGGCCGAGCAGCTTGTCGACCTGTTCCTCGTCCTCGGCGAAGACGAGCTTGGCCTCGCCATAGGTCAGGAGATAGGCGGCTTCCTCGTCCAGCACGTCGCGGTAGAGGCCGAGGCTCATCGCGCCGATCGCGTGGGTCGCGATCTCGGCGGCGACCCAGTCTGGCCGGTTGTCGCCGATGATGCCGATCACGTCGTCGCGGCCGAGGCCGAGCTCGACCATGCCGAGCGCGAAGTCGTGGGTACGGGTCTGATAGTCGTTCCAGGTGAATTCGCGCCACAGCCCGAGATCCTTCTCGCGCAGCGCGATCTCGCCGCCGTGCTCCCTGGCGTTCAGGCGCAGCATCTTGGGAAAGGTGTCGGCCTGCGCGGCGCGACCGGCATAATCCATCATGCCGCGCTCTCCCGCACTGCCGGCTTGTCGTCGGGGTCGACCAGCACCTCGTCCTCTTCGCCGAGATAGGCGCGCTTGACGTGGGGATCGGCGAGCACGGTCGCCGGATCGCCCTCAGCGATCTTGCGGCCGAAGTCGAGCACCATGACGCGGTGGGAGATGTCCATCACGACGCCCATGTCGTGCTCGATCATCATCACAGTCATGCCGAACTCTTCGTTGAGATCGACGATGTAGCGCGCCATGTCTTCCTTCTCTTCGAAGTTCATGCCGGCCATCGGCTCGTCGAGCAGGATCAGCTGCGGCTCCAGCGCCATCGCGCGGGCGAGCTCGACGCGCTTGCGCAGGCCGTAGGGCAGGGTGCCGGCGGTCGCCTTGCGCACCGACTGCAGATCGAGGAAGTCGATGATCTCCTCGACCTTGCGGCGGTGTTCCAGCTCCTCGCGGCGCGCACCGGTCAGCCAGTACAGCGAGCCCGTGATGAAGTTGTTCTTCAGGAGGTGATGGCGGCCGACCATGATGTTGTCGAGCACGCTCATGTGGTGGAACAGCGCGAGATTCTGAAAAGTCCGGCCGATGCCGAGACGGGGCCGCGCGTTCGGGGTGAGGCCGGTGATGTCCTGGCCGCGGTAGAACAGCTGGCCTTCGGTCGGCCGGTAGCGGCCGGAGATGCAGTTGACGATCGAGGTCTTGCCGGCGCCGTTCGGGCCGATGATGGAGAACAGCTCGCCCTCGTTGACGCTGAAGCTCACATCGGTCAGCGCGCGGACGCCGCCAAAGCGCAATGAGACTCCGCGCACCTCGAGACTGTTGGCCACCCTGTTCCCTCCAGATACGGGCGCTTTGGCGCGCTCTTTATCTTTCGTTTCGAGCTCGGTTCGATCTTACATGGGCCGCCGAAGGAAACCATCCGACTAATGATGCCGGCGTCCGGGAGCATCGCTCGCCCCGATCGCCTGCGTCATGCGCGGTAACGCCGCACCCGCCTGCAAGCCCGCTCGCGCGTCGTCCGCCTTCAGCGATCCATCGAAGCGCTGCACGCGGCGTTACGCGAGGTGGCTCTGAATACGAGAAAGCGATAGGTTGAATTGTCATGTGCCCGACATTTGGTCAGGAATTTTCGCTGGCATTCCAGGCCTCGGGTCCCTGGCTTCGTGCACGGCGTTGCTGCGGTGCAATATCTTGGGTGGGATGCCGTCGCTAGAATGATTGCTGCTGATTACCTGAAGCGCATCGCGGCCTGGTCGCGCGAACTGACCGAGCAAGAGATCGAGATCGCGCGCGCCGGCATCTCCGAGAAGTCGTACCGCGCCAACGAATTCATCTTCATGCGCGGCGACAATTTCCAGTACTGGACCGGCATCGTTACCGGGCTGGCGCGGATGGGCATCGTCTCGCGCGGCGGCAAGGCCGCGAGCTTCGCGGGCCTCACGGCGGGCGCGTGGTTCGGCGAGGGCACTGTGCTCAAGAACGAGCTGCGGCGCTACGACGTGGTCGCGCTGCGCGATACGCGCCTCGCGATGATGGATCGCCGGACCTTCGTCTGGTTGTTCGAGAACAGCGTCGGCTTCAACCGCTTCCTGGTTGGACAGCTCAACGAGCGGCTCGGCCAGTTCATCGCGCTGCTCGAATATGGCCGCACGCTGGATGCGACCGCACGGCTGGCGCGCTCGATCGCCTCGCTGTTCAATCCGATTCTCTATCCCGAGCTTACCCTGCACCTTGAAATCACCCAGGAGGAGATCGGGGCGCTGTCGGGAATCTCCCGGCAGAACGCCAACCAGTGCCTGAAGCGGCTCGAGCGCGAGGGGCTGCTGCGGCTCGAATATGGCGGGGTCACGATCATCGAGCTCGACCGGCTGCGCCACTACGGCGAGTGAGCCGGCCCCAGACCGCTTTGAATCGGGTTTTCAAAGCTTTAAGGCCCTGATTCCAAACGATTATGCCATTAGACTTGGAGGTGGCCGGGTGCTACAGACCGGCCTCGTCGGGATCGCGCGGCCTCGCGCTCTCTGGAGATGATATGACGGCTCAGGACTCAAAGCGGCGCGTTGCGCTGATCACCGGCGTCACCGGGCAGGACGGCGCCTATCTCGCCGAATATCTGCTCGGCCTCGGCTACACCGTGCACGGGATCAAGCGCCGCTCGTCCTCGTTCAATACCGCGCGCGTCGACCATCTCTACCAGGACCCGCATGCCGGCAACGTGCCGTTCCTGATGCACTACGGCGACATGACCGATTCGACCAATCTGATCCGGCTGATGCAGCAGATCCGGCCGACCGAGATCTACAACCTCGCCGCCCAGAGCCACGTCCAGGTCAGTTTCGAGAGCCCGGAATACACCGCCAATGCCGACGCCATCGGCGTGCTGCGCCTGCTGGAGGCGATCCGCATCCTCGGCATGGAGAAGGAGACCCGGTTCTACCAGGCCTCGACCTCGGAGCTGTACGGGCTCGTGCAGGAGGTGCCGCAGAAGGAGACCACGCCGTTTTATCCGCGTTCGCCCTACGGCGTCGCCAAGCTGTACGGCTACTGGATCACGGTGAACTACCGCGAGGCCTACGGCATGTTCGCCAGCAACGGCATCCTGTTCAACCATGAGAGCCCGATCCGCGGCGAGACCTTCGTGACGCGCAAGATCACCCGCGCCGTCGCCCGCATCGAAGTCGGCCTCGAGAACAAGCTCTATCTCGGCAATCTCGATGCCAAGCGCGACTGGGGCCACGCCCGCGACTATGTCGAGGGCATGCACAAGATCCTGCAGGCGGATGAGCCCGGCGATTTCGTGCTCGCGACCGGCGAGACGCGGTCGGTGCGCGAGTTCGTCGAGCTGGCGTTCACCGAAGTCGGCCGCAGCATCGAATGGCGCGGCAAGGGCGTCGAGGAGATCGGTGTCGACAAGGCATCGGGCAAGACGCTGGTGCAGATCGACCCGACCTATTTCCGCCCGACCGAGGTGGATCTTCTGATCGGCGACGCCAGCAAGGCGCGCGCCAAACTCGGCTGGGCGCCCAAGACGCCGTTCGCGCAACTGGTGAAGGAAATGGTGGCCAGCGATCTCGTCGAGGCCAGGCAGGATGCGGCTCATGGCAAGCACGGCGTTTGAACTGAAGGGCAAGACGGTCTTCGTTGCCGGCCATCGCGGCATGGTCGGCTCGGCGTTGATGCGCCGACTGGCGCGCGAAGACGCCGATCTTCTGACCGTCTCGCGTAGCGAGGTCGATCTGCGCGACCAGGCCGCAGTGAATGCCTGGTTCGCCGCGAAGCGGCCGCAGGCCGTGTTCCTTGCTGCTGCCAAGGTCGGCGGCATCGTCGCCAACAACACGCTGCGGGCCGAATTCCTCTACGACAATCTGGCGATCTCGACCAATGTGATCCAGGCGGCGCATGCCAATGGCTGCGAGAAGCTGATGTTCTTCGGCTCGTCCTGCATCTATCCGCGCCTCGCGCCGCAGCCGTTGCGCGAGGATTCGATGCTGACCGGCCCGCTGGAGCCGACCAACGAGCCCTACGCCATCGCCAAGATCGCCGGCATCAAGATGGCCGAAGCCTATCGCAGCCAGTATGGCGCCGATTTCATCAGCGTGATGCCGACCAACCTCTACGGTCCGGGCGACAATTATCATCCCGAATACAGCCACGTCGTCGCGGCGCTGATCCGCCGCTTCCACGAGGCCAAGGTCTCGGGCGCCGCCGATGTCGTGGTGTGGGGCACCGGCACGCCGCGCCGTGAATTCCTCTATGTCGACGATCTCGCCGACGCCTGCATCCATCTGATGAAGACCTATTCCTCGCCGGAACTGGTCAATATCGGCACCGGCGAGGACATCACGATCGCCGAATTCGCCCGCGTCGTTGCGGCCACCGTCGGCTACCGCGGCGAGATCAGCTTCGACAGCTCGCGCCCCGACGGTACGCCGCGCAAGCTGCTCGACGTCAACAGGCTCGCCAAGCTCGGCTGGCGCGCCACCACCCCGCTCGAGGATGGCATCAAGCTCGCGTACCAGGCCTATCTGAGCGAGACCAAGCAGGCGGCGGAATAACGCCGAACTGCTACGTCGCCGCCGTGCGGGGCGGCGCTTTCGACAGCGCAGTCGCCATCGCCGAGATCAGCGGCTTCATGAAGAACGCATCGTTCGCCGGGTAGATGTCGGTGGATAGGCCGTACGTCTTCAACTCATTCGAGACCACGGGCCCGACGGAGGCGATCGGCGTGCGCTCCAGGCCGTCGCGCAATTGCGCCTCACACCGGTGCGCCTGTGCGACCTCCATGAGACGCCGAACCTGACCGGAGCTCGTCAGCGCGATGGCGTCGATGCGGCCCTGCGCCATCTGCTCGATCGCGGTCACGATGTTGGCGTCGGCGGCCTGCGCGTCATAGACGTAGGGCAGCACCGTATCGACCTCCGCGCCCTGCGCGTTGATCGCGGCGATCAGGGTGGCGTGATCCTTGTCCGGATAGAGTTGCAGGCCGAGCCGATGGCCGCTCAGGTCGAGCTTCGCCAGCATCTCGGCGACGCCTTCCGAGGTCGGCTTCTCGGTCGTCATTTGCGGCTCCAGGCCGATCTCGCGCAGCGCGCGGCCGGGCTTGGGGCCGCGGGCGAATTTGCGGGCCTTGCCGAGGCTGCCGACAAACTCCGCCTCGACGTCGATCCGGCGCACGACCTTCATCAGGCGACGCAGGCCCTCGCCGGTCATCAGCACGAGGTCGTCGAGCGGTCGTTCGATGGCGCGGCGGATCCAGGCCTCGATCGGCGCCGGGTCCGGCGCGTCGTGGATGGTGAACATCGGGCATTGCAGCACATCGGCGCCCTGCTCGGCGAGCAGGCGGGAAAACTGTGCCTCCTCGCGCGTCTCGAGGATCAGGATGCGGTAGCCGTTCAGCCGGTCAGCCATGATGGTCCCTAACAAACATTGTCGTCATTTGTTCGATTTGACCCCCGCACCGGGATTGGCGCAAGGCCGCCTGCGGTGATAGACGGGGCCCGAAAATGATCCTTCCACGCAACTGCTCAAGCTTTGGTCAATTGGCATGCCCGACCATCAATTCGTTCTGACCCTGTCCTGTCCGGATCGTCCGGGGATCGTCTCCGCGGTCTCGACTTTTCTAGCGCATAACGGCCAGAACATCCTGGATGCCCAGCAGTTCAACGACACCGAGACCGACAAGTTCTTCATGCGCGTGGTGTTCACCGCAGCCGACCTGGCGGTCGGGCTGCCGGCGCTGCAGACCGGTTTTGCCGCGATCGCCGAACGTTTCGGCATGGAATGGCAGATGCGCGACCGCGCCAGCCGGCGCCGGGTGATGCTGCTGGTCTCGAAGTCCGATCACTGCCTGGTCGACATCCTCTATCGCTGGCGCACCGGCGAGCTCGAGATGATCCCGACCGCTGTTGTCTCCAACCATCCGCGCGAGACCTATGGCTCGCTCGATTTCGGCGATATCCCGTTCCATCATCTTCCGGTGACGAAAGACACCAAGCGGCAGCAGGAAGACGCGGTGTGGAAGCTGGCCCAGGATACCAAGACCGACCTCGTGGTGCTGGCCCGCTACATGCAGATCCTGTCCGACGAGATGTCGGCGCGGCTGTCGGGCCGCTGCATCAACATCCATCATTCCTTCCTGCCTGGCTTCAAGGGCGCCAAGCCCTATCACCAGGCTCATGAGCGCGGCGTCAAGCTGATCGGCGCCACCGCGCATTACGTCACCAGCGATCTCGACGAAGGGCCGATCATCGATCAGGACGTCGAGCGCATCAGCCATCGCGACACGCCCGAGGATCTCGTGCGCAAGGGCCGCGACATCGAGCGCCGCGTGTTGGCCCGCGCGATCCGCTACCACCTCGCCGACCGCGTCATCCTCAACGGGCGCAAGACCGTGGTGTTCGTGGACTGATCCGCGTTTCATGATGCCGCGTTCCGATCGATCATCGCGAAGCACCGGAGCAGATCCGGCACATCTTCTTCGGCCATTGCCACATGGTGCTGAGCGGCTCGGTTGCCGGCGTCCCCACCACGTCACCGTCTACATGGTGGAGTTCGGCTACCGCGGCGAAATGCTGCGCGAGGATGCTCTCGATTAGGCCGACGCTCAGTGGGCAGCGCTCTGCGTTGTCGCCGCCGCCTTGGGATCATCGCCGCGCTCGGCCGCCGGCATAAGGCGCTTGCGCTCCCGTTCCTGCATGAACTTGTCATATTCCGGGGTGCCCGGCCGCGGCGGCGCGTCGGCGGGCAGGCCGCCGGCCCAGGCCGGAATGTAGTCGGCCATTCCCGCCGAAACTTTTTGGTTCACGGTGCCGCACCCCGCGAGCGCGCAGGCCGCGAGCGCGAGGGCAGTCAGGACAGGGATGTGGCGTGTGAAGTTTGGCATTGGCGGCAGCATACAGCCCTGATCTTTATGGAAGATGATCTTGGGCGCGACCGTTCGGCTGCAATTGTGCTTGTTTGTTGACAATGGCGATTGATTTGTACGACCGTACAAATGAAGCGAGATCGCGGCCCATCCAAGCGGGCGAGATCGGTTCTCGTTGGGGCGTTGAGTTTCGGGGAGCGATTCTGGTATCCTGATACTTGTAGCTATGGCTGGGCTGATCACTCCACGCGCGACACCCGTCCATCGTCCGATTGACAATGGGGCGCTTGGAGACGCCTTGTCGGGCTGCGGCTTGGCTGTGACATGCTGGGGCTAAGGTTGAGGCAAGGGCCGGGGACTCGGCTCGATGCAGAAGAATGGAAGGGGGAGGGATGTCGATGTTCAATCGTCGCAAGATGTTGTTGTGGGGCGCTGCTGCGGCCGCGCTTCCCGGATTGTGCGCCGTGGCGGCGCGGGCGGACGATGCCGTCAAGATCGGCCTGATCCTGCCCATGACCGGCGGCCAGGCTTCGACCGGCAAGCAGATCGATAATGCGATCAAGCTTTACATGCAGCAGAAGGGCGACACCGTCGCCGGCAAGAAGATCGAGATCATCCTGAAGGATGACGCCGCGGTGCCCGACAACACCAAGCGGCTCGCGCAGGAATTGATCGTCAACGACAAGGTCAGCTTCATCGCCGGCTTCGGCGTGACGCCCGCGGCGCTGGCCGCGGCGCCGCTGGCAACGCAAGCCAAGATCCCGGAAGTCGTGATGGCGGCCGGCACCTCGATCATCACCGAACGCTCGCCCTATATCGTGCGCACCAGCTTCACGCTGGCGCAGTCCTCCACGATCATCGGCGACTGGGCGGTCAAGAACGGCATCAAGAAGGTCGCGACGCTGACCTCCGACTACGCGCCGGGCAACGACGCGCTGACCTTCTTCAAGCAGCACTTCACCGCCGGCGGCGGCGAGATCGTGGAAGAGGTCAAGGTCCCGCTCGCCAACCCCGACTTCGCGCCGTTCCTGCAGCGGATGAAGGATTCCAAGCCTGACGCGATGTTCGTGTTCGTGCCGGCCGGGCAGGGCGGCAACTTCATGAAGCAATATGCCGAGCGCGGGCTCGACAAGAGCGGCATCAAGGTGATCGGCCCTGGCGACGTCATGGACGACGATCTGCTCAACAACATGGGCGATGCCGCGCTCGGCGCGGTGACCGCGCATCTCTATTCGGCGGCGCATCCGTCCCAGATGAACAAGGACTTCGTTGCCGCCTACAGGAAGGCGTTCGGCAGTCGCCCGGGCTTCATGGCGGTCAGCGGCTATGACGGCATTCATCTGATCTACGAGGCGCTGAAGAAGACGGGTGGCGATACGAACGGCGACAAGCTGATCGAGGCCATGAAGGGCATGAAGTGGGAGAGCCCGCGCGGTCCGATCTCGATCGATCCGGAAACCCGCGACATCGTGCAGAACATCTACATCCGCAAGGTCGAGAAGGTCGACGGCGAGCTCTACAACGTCGAGTTCGCGACCTTCGAGGCCGTCAAGGATTCCGGCAAGACCAAGAAGTGACGCGCGAAAGCGCGTCATCCCGGGGCGCGCCTTAGCGCGAACCCGGGATCTCGAAGTTTTTGAAATGAGATTCCGGGACCAGCGCCGGCGCGCTGCCCCTTACATCGGGCTTTGTCTGAATTCATGGCCTCTATCCTCACCAATTTGTTCGATGGCGTCGCTTACGGCATGCTGCTGTTCGTGCTGGCCTGCGGGCTTGCGGTGACGCTCGGGCTGATGAACTTCGTCAACCTCGCGCATGGCGCCTTCGCCATGGCCGGCGGCTATATCTGCGCCGTGCTGGTGAACAATTCCGGCTGGCCGTTTTTCGCCGCGCTGCCGCTCGCCTTTGTCGGCAGTGCCCTGATCGGCATCGCGCTGGAGCGCACGCTGTACCGCCATCTCTACAGCCGCAGCCATCTCGATCAGGTGCTGTTCTCGATCGGTCTGGTGTTCATGTCGGTCGCCGCGGTCGACTACATCATGGGATCGTCGCGGGTCTTCATCAAATTGCCCGCGGCGCTGGAGGGCCAGATCGATCTGTTCGGCGTCGGCATCGGACGTTATCGGCTGATGATCGTCGTGATCTGCGGCCTGCTCACGCTGGCGCTGCAGCTGATCCTTGCCAAGACGCGGTTCGGCAGCCGTCTGCGCGCCGCGGTCGACGATCCGCGCGCCGCGATCGGTCTCGGCATCAACGTGCCGCAGGTGTTTGCGTTCACCTTTGCCTTCGGCTGTGGCCTCGCCGGCCTCGGCGGCGCGCTGAGTGCGGAGATCCTCGGGCTCGATCCATATTTCCCGCTGAAATTCATGATCTACTTCCTGATCGTGGTGACGGTCGGTGGCTCCTCCTCGATCACCGGACCATTCCTCGCATCGCTGCTGCTCGGCATCGCCGACGTCGCCGGCAAATATTATGTGCCCAAGGTCGGCCCCTTCGTGATCTATACGGTCATGATCGTGATCCTGCTCTGGCGCCCGAACGGCCTGTTCGGCCGCACCGCGGCGCGGTGAGGCTGAGATGACCGCGCTATCCGACGTCTCCTCTCACGCGATGGCCGGCGCGCGCTGGCGGGTCAGCGAGGTCGCGTTCTGGGGGCTCGCGCTCGCCTGCGCGTTCCTGTTCCCGTCGCGCTACCTGATCATGACCGACATCGTGCGGCTCGGCCTGTTCGCGCTGTCGCTCGACCTGATCCTCGGCTATGCCGGCATCGTCTCGCTCGGCCATGCCGCATTCTTCGGCGTCGGCGCCTATTCGGCCGGATTGCTGGCGTTGCACGGCATCATCAGCGAGCCCGTCATCGCGCTGGTCGCCGCCGGCCTCGTTGCGGCGGTGCTCGGCTTCCTGACCAGTTTCCTGGTCATCCGCGGCGTCGATCTGACCCGGCTGATGGTGACGCTTGGCATAGCGCTATTGCTGGAAGCGCTCGCTGAGCGCTTCTCTGATATCACCGGCGGCACCGATGGCCTGCAGGGCATCGAGATGCAGCCGATCCTCGGGCTGTTCGCCTTCGACATGTTCGGCAAGACCGGGTTGTTCTACTCGCTGATCGTGCTGTTCATCCTGTTCCTGCTGGCCCGCCGCGTGGTGCATTCGCCGTTCGGCCTGTCGCTGCGTGCGATCAGGAACAATCCGCTGCGCGCGGCTGCGATCGGCATACCGGTCAACCGCCGCCTGATCGCTGTCTACACGCTGGCCGCGTTCTATGCCGGGGTCGCCGGCGCGCTGTTCACGCAGACCACGGCGCTCGCCTCGCTCGACGTATTTTCTTTCGAGCGCTCCGCCGACCTGATGCTGGTGCTCGTGATCGGCGGTACCGGCTATCTCTATGGCGGCCTGATCGGCGCCGTCGTGTTCAAGATGCTGCAGGAGCTGTTTCAGAGCCTCACCCCGCAATACTGGCTGTTCTGGATCGGCCTCGTGCTGGTCGTGATCGTGATGGTCGGCCGCGCACGGATCCACCGCTGGGTGCTGTTCGTGCCGAACCTGATCATCCGTCAATTCGCCGGTCGCAAGGCCGCCGTCGCCGTGCCGGAGAACGAGGCGTCATGACGATCGCGCTGGAAACCCGCAATCTCGAAAAGTCCTTTGGCGGTCTTCGCGTCACCCGCGATCTCTCGCTGAAGGTGATGCAGGGCGCCCGCCACGCGTTGATCGGGCCGAACGGCGCCGGCAAGACCACCGTCATCAACCAGCTCACCGGCGTGCTGACGCCGAACAGCGGCCGCATCCTGCTCGAAGGCAGCGACATCACCGGCCTCTCCGTGCACAAGCGGGTTCTGCGCGGGCTGTCGCGCACGTTCCAGATCAACCAGCTCTATCCCGACCTGACCCCGCTCGAGACCATCGGGCTTGCGGTCTCCGAACGAATGGGCCGCGGCGGCGACTGGTGGCGGCGGATGGGAACGCGCGATGACGTCAACGCCGAGATCGCCGAGATATTGTCGCGCTTCCATCTGCTCGACGTCATGACCGAGCTCACCTCGACATTGCCCTACGGCAAGCAGCGCCTGCTCGAGATCGCGGTCGCGATTGCTGCCAAGCCGCGGGTGCTGCTGCTCGACGAGCCGGCGGCCGGTGTCCCCGAGAGCGAGCGGCAAGATATCCTGGCGGCGGTCGTGGCATTGCCGCGCGACGTCACCGTGCTGCTGATCGAGCACGACATGGACCTCGTGTTCTCGTTCGCCGACCGCATCTCGGTCCTGGTCAATGGCGGCCTGCTCACCCAGGGTACGCCCGACGAGGTCGCGCGCGATCCGCAGGTGAGGGCGGTCTATCTCGGCGAGGCCGCCGATGCCTGATCTGCTCTCCATCCAGGGCCTGCGCGCCGGATACGGCGAGGCGGTGGTGCTGCCCGACATGTCGCTCGCGCTGGCCGACGGCCAGGTGCTTGCGCTGCTCGGCCGCAACGGCACCGGCAAGACCACGCTGATCAACTCGATCGTCGGGATCACCCGCCGTTTCGGCGGCAGCGTCGCGCTCGCAGGCCTCGACATCACGGCACTGCGGCCCGATCAGCGCGCCCGCGCCGGGATCGGCTGGGTACCGCAGGAGCGCAACATCTTCCGTTCGCTGACGGTGGAAGAGAACATGACCGCGGTGGCGCAGCGAGGGCCGTGGACGGTCGCGCGGGTGTACGAGATGTTTCCGCGGCTGAAGGAGCGGCGCAGCAATTTCGGCAACCAGCTGTCCGGCGGCGAGCAGCAGATGCTGGCGATCGGCCGCGCGCTGACCTTGAACCCGAAGGTGCTGCTGCTCGACGAGCCGACCGAGGGGTTGGCGCCGATCATCGTTGAGGAATTGTTAAAGGCGATCGGAACCATCACGCGCTCCGGCGGCATCTGCTCGATCATCGTGGAGCAGAACGCGCAAAAGATTCTGGGGCTCGCCGACCGCGTTGTGATATTGGAACGCGGCATGATCGTGCACGACGCCGCAAGCAGCGCGCTGAAGGCTGATCGCTCCGTCCTCGAGCGCCATCTCGGCGTTGCCGCGACCAAGAAACACTGACGACCTCAGGGAGTTCACCATGCAGCGAACCAAGCCTCCGTTCCGCGCCGACGAGGTCGGCAGCCTGTTGCGGCCGCCGAAGATCAAGGAAGCCCGCGCCAGGCTGGAGAAGGGCGAGATCTCGGCCGACGAGTTGCGCAAGGTCGAGGACATGGAGATCGAGAAGGTCGTGCACAAGCAGGCCTCGGTCGGCCTCAAACTCGCGACCGACGGCGAGTTCCGCCGCTCCTGGTGGCACTTCGACTTCCTCAGCCATCTGACCGGCTGCGAGCTGTTCCACCCCGACATGGGCATCCAGTTCGCCGGCGTACAGACCCGGCACGATGCCATCCGCGTGATTGGCAAGCTGGATTTCTCCGATCAGCATCCGATGCTCGATCACTTCGGGTTCCTGAAGAAGTATGCCGACCAGGCGCATGTCACGGCGAAGATGACGATCCCGTCACCCGCGGTGCTGCACTTTCGCGGCGGCCGCAAGCTGATCTCGAAGGAGGTCTATCCCGATCTCGAGGAGTTCTATCAGGACCTCGGCAAGACCTATCGCAAGGCGGTGAAGGCGTTCTACGACGCCGGTTGCCGCTACCTGCAATTCGACGACACGGTGTGGGCCTATCTATGCTCGCCGGAGGAATTGCAGAAGTCGCGCGACCGTGGCGACAATCCGGATGGACTGCAGGAGATCTACGCCCGTGTCATCAACTATGCGATCGCCGATCGGCCGTCCGACATGGTGATCACGACGCATGTCTGCCGCGGCAATTTCCGCTCGACCTGGATTTCCTCCGGCGGCTACGAGCCGGTGGCCGAGACCATGCTGGCCGGTACCAACTACGACGGCTACTTCCTCGAATATGATTCCGACCGCGCCGGCGGCTTCGAGCCGCTGCGCTTCCTGCCCAAGGGCAACAAGGTCGTCGTGGTCGGCGTCATCACCTCGAAGTTCGGCGAGCTCGAGAAGAAGGACGACATCAAGCGGCGGCTGGAGGAGGCGGCGAAGTTCGCCCCGATCGAGCAGCTCGCGGTGTCCCCGCAATGCGGCTTCGCCTCGACTGAGGAGGGCAACATCCTGTCCGAGGAAGAGCAGTGGGCGAAGCTGCGGCTGGCCGTCGAGGTCGCGAACGAGGTGTGGGGCAAATAGCATCAACTCGGTCGTCATTGCGAGCGAAGCGATCCACGTCCCCGCGAGGACAGAATGGATTGCTTCGTCGCTTCGGGGGAGGGTGGCTTCACTGCTCCCCCAGATAGACCTCGCCGAGCAGCGAGGAGTTCGACCACGGCACCTGCTTGCCCTTGGTCGCGGCGACGACCTCGGCTCGGACCCGCGTCAGCATCTGCTGCACCTCGAGGCCGGGCGTGCCGACATGGCGCGACAGCGCCGTCGAGAACGGGCTGTTGGCGCCCTCGCCGTCGAGCGCGACCTGGCCCGGCGCGGTCGCGTACGCGATCAGCGTGCCGGCGCCGAGCGTCGAGCCTGATCCGAGCGAGGTGGGCGCGGCAAGACCGGAGCCGGCCTCGATGCCGCGGCTTGGGCCTGCGGATGCCACCTGCGGCGCCATCGGATTGTTGCGGCAGGCATCGAGGATCAGGATGTTGGTGCGGATCTGATCGTCGAGACCGGCCATGATCGTATCCATATCGACCATCGCGTCGGTCATGCGTGCACCCGCCTTGAACTCGATATCGACCGGCACGAGGTAGTTGCGGCCGTCGACCTGCACGCCATGGCCGGCATAGTAGACCACGGCGATCTGCGACCGCGTCGCCTCGCGCAGGAAGTCATGGATCGTCCTCTGCATCGCGTCGCGATCGAGATCGAGACCCTCCGAGACGGTGAAGCCGATATCGCGCAGGCTCCTGGCGATGGCGCGCGCATCGTTGGGCGGATTGGGCAGCGCTTTCACATGCGCATAGGCGCCGTTGCCGATCACGAGTGCGACGCGCCGCCCGGTCGCTGCGGCCTGCACGCGGGCTGCCGGAACTGCCGCGGCCGGCGCCGGCGGTGCGGGCGCGGGGCTGCTCTCGGCGGCAGGCGCTGCTGCGGTCTTGCGCGGTGCCGCGTCGGCCTCCTTGAGCAGCGCGAGCCGCACCTTCGCGGTGGCCTGGTTGGCCTTGCTGCCGGCGTCGGAGGCGACGCCCTCGAGCGCGGCGGCGTAGTCGTCCTTGGCATGCGCAGCGTCGCCCTTCGCCTCGTAGGCGAGACCGCGCTGGGTATAGGCCGAGATCAGCACGCTGCCGGGCGGCGTCATGATGTTGGCCGGCGCCTTCGCCTTCGCGAGCCGGATCGCTTCCGTCGTGTCCGCGATCGCGCGCGCGATGTCGCCCTTGGCGCGCCAGATCACGGCGCGGCGGATCAGCGGCTGCGGCAGTGATGGATCGATTCTGACAGCCTCGTTGATGTCGGCGAGCGCGCCGTCGAGATCGCCGAGCGCCTGCTTCGAGGCGCCGCGGTTCTGATAGGAGAACGCCGAGCTCGGATCGGCCTTGATCGCGGCATCATAGTCGGTGATCGCCCTGGCGTAGTCGCCCTTGCTGCGATAGGCGTTGCCGCGGTTGTGGAAGATGATGCCGCTCGGCCCCAGGCGCAGCGCGTCGTTGAAGTCGGCGATCGCGATGTCGTACTCGCCCTTGTCGTAATAGGCCGAGCCGCGCAGATTGTAGACGGCAGTGCTGGACTTGAGGCGCAACGCCTCGGTCGCGTCCGCAATCACCTGCGCGTAGTTGCCCTTCTTGTTCCAGCCGACCGCACGCCAGAAATGAATGGTCGCGAGCTTCTCACCGGAAAACACCTTCAACGCGATGATCTTGGTACAGGCGTCGATCATCTGATCGGCGGGCGTTGTGTCGGTCGTACAGAGCGGGCCGAGCTGGGCGTGCGTCTGTGCGACACAGGGCGCCGCCGACAGCATGGCAGCAAGCAGGCAGGGGATCAGGAGCAGGCGGCGCATCGGTTATCCCAGCGGGGTGAGCCGTCAAGATGATCGACGACGGCGAGGCGGTCCAAAGGGCGATCCAGGGGGCAATCCATGACTGTTTGGTGATTGGGCCGTGGAGGGGGTTCAACTGGTGGGAAAATGGTGGTAAGACGTCGCCACACACAATCTCTGCCCACTTTTGTCCCACTCGCCGCGGCCCGCTCCAGGCTTCATGAAGAACGACGAAATCCTCAGCCAGATCACGGATTTCTGCCGGCGCTCCGACATGGCGGAGACGACGTTCGGCCGCCGTGCCGTCAATGACGGCAAGCTGGTGCACCGGCTGCGCGAGGGCAAGCGGATCACCATCGATACGCTCGACCGCATCAACGGCTTCATCGCAACCTCGACCCCGGGCGGCGTGGCGCCGCCGCGCGGCCTCGTGGTGCCGCCGGAAAAGCGCGATCCCAGGGGCAATTTCCGCTTCTTCGAGAACCGCCAGCGCTACCTGCTGTTCGTGCACACCTGCAGCGAGAAGCGGGTGATCGCTGACCGGGTCGCGCTGGAACTGGCGGCGATCCACCCCCGACCGCCGGCGCTGCGGGTGTTCGACGCCGGGATGGGCGACGGCACGGTGCTGGCGCGCGTCCTGCGTGCCATGCATGGCCGCTTCCCACATATGCCGTTCTATGTCGCCGGCAAGGAACTGAGCCTGGAGGACGTCCGCCTCACCCTCGACAAGGTGCCGGACCGGCTGTTCGAGCATCCGGCGAGCGTGTTCGTGTTCACCAACATGTATTACGCCGAGGCGCCCTGGCTGACGCCCAAGAACTCCGCAGCGGCCGCCAGCATGATCTGGCACGAAGTGGCCCTGCGCGGCGCCTCCTCGGGTGATTTCGAGGCCCAGATCGCGGAACTCGGCCCGTTCCTGGAGCAGAATTGGCGGGCCAATCTCAGCCCAGGCAATGCGATGCCGATCTACGAGCGGCCGGTGGCGCTGGTGCTGTACCGGGACGATCACCGCTTCCTGCTCGATTCCATTATTCCGCGGGCCGGCCGCGCCGAGGCCAATTTCGATCTCGTGATCGCCTCGCAGCCCTACCGCGCCAAATCCTCGGTGAATTTCCGCGCCAAGCGGATCATCGCGCCGCTGGCGCGCGCGCTGCGCGGCGGCGGGCGGTTGATAGGAATCCACTCCCACGGAGGCGATCCCGGGCTGGAAATCATTCAAGCCGTCTGGCCCGGAGAAAATCCTTTCGCCGTCAGCCGTCATGAGATACTGCGCGCGGTGAAATACGAGTTGGGCTCGGCGGGCCGCGAGCTGAACTTCAATGCCTACGCCGATAACCGTTCGATCTTCCGATATGATATGGAGGCGCTGCCTAATGAGGTGACCGGCTCGATCGGAACCTCGACGGCCTTTGCTGCGTGGAATGCGGCGGTGTATGTCGCGCAGATCGAAGATGAGCGGTTGACCGAAACGACCGAAAACGGACGAGCTCTCGAGGCCACGCGCGAAGTTCTCCGCAAACACAACGGGCTGTGGTTTTACGACGAATCCTACGTCATCTCGCGACGGCGAGACTGACATTCCGGGGACATATTCACCAACCAACGTCGGGACATCGACGAAACAAGGGGTTTGCTTGATGCGCGCGTCTTATCTCTTCACCAGCGAGTCGGTCTCGGAAGGCCATCCGGACAAGGTCTGCGATCGTATCTCGGATGAGATCGTCGATCTGTTCTACCGCGAGGGACCGAAGGCGGGCATCGATCCGTGGCAGATCCGCGCGGCGTGCGAGACGCTCGCGACCACCAACAAGGTGGTGATCGCCGGCGAAACGCGCGGCCCGAGCTCGGTCACCAACGAGCAGATCGAGGGCGTGGTTCGCTCTGCGATCAAGGACATCGGCTACGAGCAGGACGGCTTCCACTGGAAGACCTGCGACATCGAGATACTGCTGCATCCGCAGTCGGCCGATATCGCGCAGGGCGTCGATGCGCTGCAGCCGGGCGAGGTCAAGGAAGAGGGGGCCGGCGACCAGGGCATCATGTTCGGTTACGCCACCAACGAGACGCCCGACCTGATGCCGGCGCCGATCTTCTACGCCCACAAGATCCTGCGGCTGATCTCGGAAGCGCGCCACTCCGGCAAGGAGAAGGTGCTGGGTCCGGACTCCAAGAGCCAGGTCACCGTGCAGTACGAGAACGGCAAGCCGGTCGGCGTCCGCGAGATCGTGGTCTCGCACCAGCATCTGGTCGAGGACCTCACCTCGAAGCAGATCCGCGACATCGTCGAGCCGTATGTGCGCGAGGCGCTGCCGAAGGAGTGGATCAGCAACAAGACGATCTGGCACATCAATCCGACCGGCAAGTTCTTCATCGGCGGTCCCGACGGCGACTCCGGCCTGACCGGTCGCAAGATCATCGTCGACACCTATGGCGGCGCGGCTCCGCATGGCGGCGGCGCGTTCTCCGGTAAGGATCCGACCAAGGTCGACCGTTCGGCTGCCTACGCTGCGCGCTATGTCGCCAAGAACATCGTTGCGGCGGGTCTTGCCGACCGCTGCACGCTGCAGCTCGCCTACGCGATCGGCGTGGCGCGTCCGCTGTCGATCTACATCGACACCCACGGCACCGGTAAAGTGTCGGAGGACGAGCTCGAGAAGGCGGCCGCCAAGGCAATGGATCTGACGCCGCGCGGCATCCGCACCCATCTCGATCTCAACCGCCCGATCTACGCGCGCACCTCGGCCTACGGCCATTTCGGCCGCACGCCGGACAATGAAGGCGGCTTCTCCTGGGAGAAGACCGATCTCGTCGAGCCGCTGAAGCGCGCGCTCTGATTTTCTCACCTCGCCCCGCCTGCGGGGAGAGGTCGCCGCGAAGCGGCGGGTGAGGGGGATTCTCCGCGAGCTCAGCGCGCGGGTAGAGCCCCTCACCATAGCCGATGCTCTGCATCGGCGTTCTTCAAGGACGGCGGCCGAAGGCCGCCTATGCCTCTCCCCGTAAGAACGGGGAGAGGGAGATGATCGTGCAACATCGCGTTCCGCTCGCTTTGTAACTGACACGCTGGATTCACCCACTAGGAAACCGACATGAACGCCCCCACGAAGCCCGGCTTCACCGACTACATCGTCAAGGACATTGCGCTCGCCGATTTCGGCCGCAAGGAAATCTCGCTGGCCGAGACCGAAATGCCCGGCCTGATGGCCACCCGCGAGGAGTTCGGCCCCAAGCAGCCGCTGAAAGGCGCGCGCATCGCGGGCTCGCTGCACATGACGATCCAGACCGCCGTGCTGATCGAGACGCTGGCCGCGCTCGGCGCCGACATCCGCTGGGTCTCCTGCAACATCTACTCGACCCAGGATCACGCTGCCGCCGCGATCGCCGCCGCCGGCATTCCGGTGTTCGCCATCAAGGGCGAGACGCTGACCGAGTATTGGGACTACACCGCCAAGCTGTTCGACTGGCACGGCGGCGGCACGCCCAACATGATCCTCGATGACGGCGGCGACGCCACCATGCTGGTGCATGCCGGCGTGCGCGCCGAGCAGGGCGACACCGCGTTCCTCGACAAGCCGACCTCCGAGGAGGAAGAGATCTTCTACGCGCTCGTGAAGCGCCTCCTGAAGGAGAAGCCGAAGGGCTACTTCGCCGAGATCGCCAAGAACATCAAGGGCGTCTCGGAAGAGACCACCACGGGCGTGCATCGCCTGTACGAGATGGCCAACAAGGGCACGCTGCTGTTCCCGGCGATCAACGTCAACGACAGCGTCACCAAGTCGAAGTTCGACAACCTCTATGGCTGCCGTGAATCGCTGGTCGACGGCATCCGCCGCGGCACCGACGTGATGCTGTCGGGCAAGGTCGCGATGGTTGCGGGCTTCGGCGACGTCGGTAAGGGCTCGGCCGCCTCGCTGCGCCAGGCCGGCTGCCGCGTCATGGTCTCCGAAGTCGATCCGATCTGCGCGCTGCAGGCGGCGATGGAAGGCTATGAGGTCACGACCATGGAAGACGCAGCGCCGCGCGCCGACATCTTCGTCACCGCCACCGGCAACAAGGACATCATCACCATCGAGCACATGCGCGCGATGAAGGATCGCGCCATCGTCTGCAACATCGGCCACTTCGACAACGAGATTCAGATCGCGAGCCTTCGCAATCTGAAGTGGACCAACATCAAGCCGCAGGTCGATGAGATCGAGTTCCCCGACAAGCACCGCATCATCATGCTGTCCGAAGGCCGTCTCGTGAACCTCGGCAATGCGATGGGCCATCCGTCCTTCGTGATGTCGGCCTCGTTCACCAACCAGACGCTGGCGCAGATCGAACTCTGGGCCAACAACAAGGACGGCAAGTACGCCAAGAAGGTCTACGTGCTGCCGAAGACGCTCGACGAGAAGGTCGCCCGCCTGCACCTCGCCAAGATCGGCGTCAAGCTGACCGAGCTGCGCAAGGACCAGGCCGATTACATCGGCGTCAAGCAGGAAGGTCCGTACAAGTCGGATCGCTACCGCTACTGAGCTGCGCTGACTGCAATCGATGAACTGAAGAGCCCCGGCATCGTCCGGGGCTTTTTGCTGCGCTGTTTTGCCGGCGGGCCTCCCCATTCGTCGTCCTGGCGAAAGCCAGGACCCATAACCATCGCAATCGATCGTGAGCGGGACCTCGGCCCCCAGCGTCGCGCAACAACGCGCGGTTGGGGTAATGGGTCCTGGCTTTCGCCAGGACGACGACGAGGATGTTTCGCGATTCAGAACATAAAACACGCGGTGTCATCACCCGCGAAAGCGGGCGATCCAGTATTCCAGAGACGGCTGGGCTTGAGCCGAGAGGCCGCGACGTACTGGATCGCCCGGTCGAGCCGCGCGATGACAGCGTGGAATGGGGCGCGGCTTCGTATCCGTAGGCCTCGGAGCAATAGACAGAACCATGCGTCATTGCGGGGCGTGCGAAGCACGAACCCGGAATCCATTCATCCAAGAGTTATGCGGTCCGACGGATTCCGGGCTCTCGCTTCGCGAGCCCCGGAATGACGACGGAAAGACTCACTCCGATGCCCGCGCCGTCCCGTGCCCCAGCTGCCGCGAGATATCGCCGGCACAATCGCGCAGCGCGGTTGCGATTGCGCTGTCCCAGCCGGCGTCGAATGTGCCTTCCGGGCCCATCGCGGTGATGACGACGGCGACGTGGCCGGCATGATCGAAGACCGGAGCGGCGAACGCGTTGACGCCGGGCAGGGGATCGCCGATCGCGCGCGCGAGACCGCGGCTGCGGACCTCGGCCAGCATCTCGGCGGCCTTTGCGTTGATCGGCTCACGTTTCGGATTGTAGCCGACGCCGAGCCGATCGAGGCCGCTGTCGAGCGCTGCCTTGACGGCGTTCGGCGGCATGAAGGCGGCGAAGGCGCGGCCGGTCGCGGTCTCCAGCAGCGCCACCACGGATCCGACGCGCATCGCGATATGCACGGGATGGCTCGGCTCCTCGAGCCGCACCACGGTGGCGCCATGGGTGCCCCACACCGACAGCGACACCGCATGATTGATGCTGTCGGCGAGCGCGGCGATCCTGGGCGTCGCGATCCGCACCGCGGAGAGCCGGCGCAGGCTGATCAGGCCGAGCTCGAGTGCCAGTGCCCCGATCTCGTAGCGGCCGGTGCTCTCGTCCTGCTCGATCAGGCCGATGCGGGAAAAGCTGACCAGATAGGGATGCGCCTTGGCCGGCGGCATGCCGGCCTCCCGGGCGAGGTCGCGCAGCATCATCGGCTCGCCGCTGCGGGCGAGCGCCCGGAGCAATTCTCCGCCGACCTCGATCGATTGTATGCCGCGGCTTTCTCTCGTCATGTGGCTCCGTTCGTTTTCCTGCGCCCGCACTTAGCACGTAGGATGCATGGCCACAGTCGAGCCGTCGACCCTTCGAGACGGCTGCGTTGCGGCCTCCTCAGGGTGACGGAGTGTTGACCGTCCTCTGCTAGGCCGCGGCACCCGCCAGATGCTTGCCCGCGATGTAGCCGAAGGTCAGCGCGGGGCCGAGCGTGATGCCGGCGCCGGGATAGTTGCCGCCCATGATACTCGCCATGTCGTTGCCGGCGGCATAGAGGCCAGCAATCGGCTGGCCGTCGGCGTCGAGCGCGCGGGCGTTGGCGTCGGTGCGGATGCCGGCATAGGTCCCGAGATCGCCGATCACCATCTTGATCGCGTAGAACGGCCCGCGCTGGATCGGCGCGATGCAGGGATTGGGCCCGTGCAGCGCATCGCCCTGGTAGCGGTTGTAGGCACGCGAGCCCTTGCCGAAGGCGGGATCGCGTCCCTCGGCCGCCAGTTTGTTGAATTCGGCGACGGTGGCCCCGAATGCGCCGGCGTCGATGCCGGCCTGCGCGGCGAGCTCGGACAGCGTCGCGCCGCGCTTGAGATAGCCGGTCTTCAGATGGTGCCCGAGCGGCATCGGGCGCGGCGGCACGCAGCCGAGACCGTATTTGCGCAGCGTCTCGTGATCGCAGACCAGGTAGGCCGCGATCTCCTCGCCGGGCTTCGCCGCTCTGATCATCGCCTGCACGAAGTCGTGGTAGGAATTGCCTTCATTGGCAAACCGCTTGCCGTCACGCAGGACCGCGATCACGCCGGGCTTGGCGCGATCGATGAAGTGCGGCATCACGCCCTTCGAGCCGTCCTTGCGCGTGGTGACCGAGACCGGCACCCACGCCGCCGCGTTCGGCAGCGAGTCCTCGACGCGGCCGCCGGCGGCTTCCGCGAGCCGCAGACCATCGCCGGTGTTGCCGGTCGGGCCCGGCGAATAGTGCTCCTTGCCGGTCGGCGCATGCGGAAACATCTTCTGGCGCCGCGCCACGTCATGGGGAAATCCGCCGCAGGCGAGCACGACGCCGCGCTTTGCATTGACGCGGATGGTGTGGCCCTCGCGCACGACGATCGCGCCGCGCACCACGCCGTTGTCGACGATCAATTCGCGCACCGGTGAATTGAGCCAGAGCGGGATATTGAGATCGAACGCCGATTTTGCCAGCCGGCCGGCCAGCGCATTGCCGTTGGTCAGCGTCATGCCGCGGCCGTTGCGGATCACGTCAGCGGCGTGTTTCGACAGCCGCTTGGCGACATAGGCCGCCGAGGTGATCGACCGCGTCGCGCGCATGAAGTGCACGATCTCCTTGCCGGAGCCGAGCATCATGCCGAACACGGTGAGCTCGGGCAGGGGGCTGCCGAGATCCTTGAGGGCCGGTCCAAGCTCGTGGGCGTCGAACGGCCGCGTCACCATCGAGCGGCCGCCCTGCGCGCCGCCGGGGGCTTCGGCATGGTAGTCCGGGAAGGTCAGCGGCATGTCGAAACGCACTGCGGTCTTCGTCGTGAAGAAGTCGACCGCCTTTGGCCCTTCGGTCAGGAACGCATCGACGCGCGCGGCATCGAAGCTGTTGCCGGCCTCGTGGCGCAGATAGGTCCTGGCCTGATCAGGGCTCTCCTCGATGCCCCACGCCCTGGCCAGCGAGGTGCCCGGAATCCACAGCCAGCCGCCGGAGCGCGCCGTGGTGCCGCCGAACCGCGGCTCCTTCTCGACGACGAGGACCTTCAGGCCGTGATGGCCGGCAGTGACCGCCGCCGACAGCCCGGCGCAGCCGGAGCCGACGACGAGTGCGTCGCAATCATACGTTTCTTCGTTAGCCACGTGATCGATCCTATTTCTTCAGCAGCGGGCACTTGGATTCGGAGACCGGACGAAACGCATCCTCGCCCTTCACCGTCTTGATGATGTCGAGATAGTCCCAAGGCTTCTTGGATTCCGAGGGCTTCTTCACCTTCGCCAGGTACATGTCGCGGATCACGCGGCCGTCCTCGCGCAGTCTGCCGCCGTGCACGAAGGTGTCCTCGATCGGCAGCTCGCGCATCTTGGCCATCACCTTCTGCGGATCGTCGGTGCCGGCAGCCTGGATCCCCTTCAGATAATGCAGCACCGAGCCGTAGACGCCGGTCTGGATCATGGTCGGCATCACGTTGGTGCGGGCGAAGAACTTCTTCGACCAGGCGCGCGTCTTCTCATCCATATTCCAGTACGACGCTGTCGTCATGTAGGTGCCCTGCGCGGCGTTGAGCCCGATGGCATGCACGTCGGTGTCGAACATCAGAAGGCCGACCAGCTTCTGGCCGCCCTGCACGAGGCCGAACTCGCCGGACTGCTTGATCGAATTGTCGGTGTCCTGGCCGGCATTGGCGAATGCCACCACGTCGGCCTTCGAGCTCTGCGCCTGCAGCGCAAAGGAGGAGAAGTCTGCCGTGTTGGTCGGATGCTTGACGCCGCCGAGCACCTTGCCGCCCATCTCGTTGATGAAGCGCGTGGCATCCTTCTCGAGCTGCTGGCCGAACGCATAGTCCGCGGTGATGAAGTACCAGGACTTGCCGCCCTCCGCGATCACCGCCGAAGCCGTCACTTTCGACAGCGCATAGGTATCGTAGGTGAAGTGCACGGTGTTTGGGCTGCACAGCTCATCGGTCAGCGAGCTCGCGCCGGGGCCGGAGAGCAGCGCGATCTTGTTGCGCTCGCGCACCATGTTGTGCACGGCGATCGCGATGCCGGAATTGGGAATGTCGACGACCGCGTCGACCTTGTTGTTGTCGAACCAGCCGCGCACGATCTGCACGCCGACATCGGTCTTCATCTGGTGGTCAGCGGAGACGATCTCGATCGGCTTGCCGAGCACGGTGGGGCCGAATTCCTCGACCGCCATCTTGGCCGCCTCGACCGAACCCGGGCCCGAATTGTCGCGGCCCCAGCTCGACAGGTCGGTCAGCACGCCGATGCGCACGACGTCATCGGAAACCTGGGCGCGAGCAGCCGTCACCGTCGCCGCGAGGATGGCTGTCGCCAAAACGTGTCTCATCGTTCCTCCCTTGGATGTCCGGGCTCTCCGGCGCGCAATCCAAAGAGTTAGATATTATCGAATTAGTTTGTCAATGGCGAAAAGACATGTGTGAATATTGCCACAAGGTTGCGACTTCGAATGCGGCGGTGCTTCACATTTGGTGAGTGTTCGCTTACATGGCTCATCCGGGATGGCACTGCGCGGCTCCAGCTCACGCCAGAGCTTGCGGCAGTACCAAGTCACTATGAACAGGGGAATTTTCGCGGACGGCGACGCGCTTCGCCGCCCGGGGCAGGGCCACCCGTCGCCGGGACCGGCTCTGCAGGGGCGGTGCATCAAGAGGGTCGGCGGACTGCGATCATAGACGGATTATGTTGAGACAGCTCTTCGCGCCGCAGCTCGTTATTCTCTACGCGCTGGTGGCCTCCACACTTTACGTGCACTTCCGCGGCAAGCAGCGGTTGCGCTTCGCGCGCCAACTCGGCGATCACTCGACCTATCTCGCGCCCTACAATGTGCTGATGTATGCGGGCTCGGCCGTGCCCAACACGCCGGTGATCCCGGTCGAGCAGTTTCCCGAGCTGAAGAAGCTCTCCGACAATTGGGAGACCATCCGCGACGAGGCGACCCGGCTGTTCGACGAGGGCTTCATCCGCGCCGCGGCCAAGAACAACGACTGGGGCTTCTATTCGTTCTTCAAGAGCGGCTGGAAGCGGTTCTATCTGAAATGGTACGACGACTTCCTGCCGTCGGCACGCACGCTGTGCCCGCAGACGGTGGAGCTGCTCAATTCGATCCCGAACGTGCACGGCGCGATGTTCGCGATGCTGCCGCCCGGCGGCAAGCTCGGCGCGCACCGCGATCCGTTCGCGGGCTCCTTGCGCTATCACCTCGGCCTGGTGACGCCGAACTCGAACCAGTGCCGCATCCTCGTCGATGGCGTCGAATGCGTCTGGCGCGACGGCGAGGCCTTCATGTTCGACGAGACCTTCATCCACAGCGCCGAGAACAAGACCGACGTCAACCGCATCATCCTGTTCTGCGATGTCGAGCGTCCGATGAAGTACGGCTTCATGACGGCGATCAACCGCTGGGTCAGCCACAACATCGTCAAGGCGTCGGCCACCCAGAACGTCGACGGCGAGCATGTCGGCGCGCTGAACAAGGTGTTCGGCAAGCTCTACGAGGTCCATCTCGCGAGCCGCAAGGTCAAGGAATGGAATCGGAACGTGTACTACACGCTCAAATATTCCGTCACCGCGCTGATCCTCGGCCTGATCGTGGTGTCGGCGCTGCGGTGATGCGCGGGGCGGATTGCGTTCCCTCCGGCCTGCGACCGAGCAATCCCTGCGCTTGATGCAGGAAAGCAAAAGCCCCGGAGCGATCCGGGGCTTTGTCTTTGGGCGCTCGCCCCGGACTTCACGCATCTTTGGCTGGCCATCTCGCCCCGGATGGGTTTTGTCTCCGATCCGTTGCGCGGCGGTGATACAGTTTCACTCGGCGTTTCGTATCGAGGGGATATTGTCATGTTGCAGACCGCTGCAGATTTTGCCACTACCGCGCTGAGCGGCTACGAGCTGTTGGCCGATCCGCAGCTGAACAAGGGTACGGCGTTCTCCGAGGCCGAGCGCGAGGCGTTCGACCTGCACGGCCTGCTGCCGCCCAACATCCTGACGCTGGACGAGCAGGTCTCGCGCCGCCTCGAGGCATTGCGCGGCTACGAGACCGACATCGAGCGCTATGCCTTTCTGCGCGAGCTGCAGGACACCAACGAGACTCTGTTCTACGCGCTCCTGGTCAGCAACCTGGAAGAGCTGCTGCCGATCGTCTACACGCCGACCGTCGGTGAGGGCTGCCAAAAATTCAGCCGGCTGTTTCGCAAGCCACGCGGGCTGTTCCTCAGCATTCCGCACCAGCACCGGATCGACCGCATCTTCGCCCATCCGCGCTTCGATCACGTCGAGGCCATCGTGGTGACCGACGGCGAGCGCATCCTTGGTCTCGGCGACCAGGGCGCCGGCGGCATGGGCATCCCGATCGGCAAGCTTGCGCTCTACACCGGCTGCGGCGGCCTTCACCCCGCGACTACGCTGCCGATCATGCTCGATGTCGGCACCGACAATCCCGACTGCCTGGCCGATCCGCTCTATATCGGCTGGCGCAACGAGCGCGTCCGCGGCCAGCAATATGACGATTTCATCGAGGCGTTCGTCTCGGCTGTCGTGAAGCGCTGGCCGCACGTCCTGCTGCAATGGGAAGATTTCGCCAAGAACAATGCGACGCGGATGCTCGAGCGCTATCGCGACCGGCTCCTGACCTTCAACGACGACATCCAGGGCACCGCGGCGGTGGCGACCGGCGCCTTGCTGTCTGCGATCAACGTCACCGGCGTGCCGCTGACCGAGCAGCGCGTCGCCGTGCTCGGCGCAGGCTCCGCCGGCTGCGGCATTGCCAGCCTGATCCGCGCCGCGATGGTCGATGCCGGCCTCTCGGAGAGCGATGCGGCGAAGCGCTTCTTCATGGTCGACCGCGACGGGCTGTTGCTCGAGGGCATGAGCGGGCTCGCGCCGTTCCAGCTGCCTTTCGTGCAGAACAAGCAGGCGATTGCCGGCTGGCAGCTCAGCCATCCCGACAAGATCGCGCTGCTCGACGTCGTGCGCAACGCCAAGCCGACGGTCCTGATCGGCGTCTCCGGCCAGGCCGGCGCATTCTCCGAGCCGATCGTCCGCGCGATGGCCGAGTGCAACAAGCGGCCGGTGATCTTCCCGCTGTCGAACCCGACCTCGCGCGAGGAGGCGACGCCGGCCGACATCGAGGCATGGACCGAGGGGCGGGCGCTGATCGGCGTCGGCAGCCCGTTCCCGCCGATCACCCGCGATGGCGCGCGCTTCAAGGTCGACCAGACCAACAATTCCTACATCTTCCCTGGCGTCGGTGTCGGCGCGCTTGCGGTCGGCGCCAGCCGGATCAGCGACGGGATGTTCATGGCCGCCGCCAAGGCACTGGCCAGCGTCTCGCCGGCCCGCAACAATCCGAAGCACAATCTGCTGCCGCCGGTCAGCGCGCTGCGCGAGGTGTCGCAGACGGTTGCGCTGGCGGTGGCGTTGCAGGCGCACAAGGAAGGGCTCGCCAAGGATGTTCCGATCGACGAGGTCGAGGCGCGCATCCAGGCCAAGGTCTGGACCCCGCGCTACGTGCCGTATCGGCGCACGGGCGGGAACGCGACCTGATCGCGGATGCCGCGACGTCGTCAGCCTAGCAGCCGCGGCAAATGCCCCTGATCCTGCGGTCAACCATCGCGTCTTCCTGATCGATGATCTGCTGCGACGTGGCCGTCGTTGCCGGGACGTCGGCGGCGTGCGGCTGGCGATGGCCGACCGGCGCCGACCATGGCCGCGTCGCGGTTTCGTTTGCTGCGTAGACGCTGGGCTCCTGGATTGTCGGCTGCGCGAAACAGGATGTTGCCGTTGCCGCCGACAGGATAGCAGCCAAGCCAAGCTGTCTGCCAAATCGTCGAAGCTCGAACATGAGACTCTCCGTGCCGTCGCCGCCGCGTTTGCGTGCGGCCCTGATGAATGGAATGCCTCGCACGTTTCGATATTCCCCGATCCGCCCGATGTGATGCGGCGCTCGCGGTTCGGTGATCGCGCGTGATGAAATAATCCTGGGGCGCTGACGCTCCTTGGTCACAGGAGCCGAGCTTGGTCGGCTTCACCCATGCGGAGAAATCCTATGACCAAATTGACCTTCGCGGCACTTGCGCTGGTTGCGGCAGCTGCGTATTCGGCTCAGGCGTCGGCGGCCGCCCACAATGCTGCGGCGCGGCGCGCTCATGCCGCGACGCCGGCGACGACGCCGGTCAGCAACAAGACCACCGACTGCGTGCGCGCGCCGAACGTCGGATCGTTCGCAACCGCGCCCTTCACCGAACCGCCCTGCATGCCCGGTACGATGCGTTGACCACACGCAACGAAAAGCCCCGGACGTCAGGTCCGGGGCTTCTGGCTTGGCCTCATTCTCAGAGGCTGGTTATTCCGGCTTGCCGATCGTCACGGCGAGCGTGCCGACGCCGTCGACGCCGCATTCGAGCTTGTCGCCGACCTGCAGCTGCGAGACCCCGGCGGGCGTACCGGTCATGATGATGTCGCCGGCGGCGAGCTTCACCTGCTGCGAGAGCTGCCAGATGATCTCCGGCACGTTCCAGATCAGTTCGGTGAGGTCGCCCTTCTGGGCTTCCTTGCCGTTGACGGTGAGCCAGATCTTGCCCGCGGTCGGATGTCCGATCTTGGAAGCCGGCTGGATCGCGGAGCAGGGCGCCGAATAGTCGAACGACTTGCCGACCTCCCAGGGCCGCTCCTTCTTGCGCGAGGCGATCTGCAGGTCGCGGCGGGTCAGGTCGATGCCGACGGCATAGCCGTAGACATGCTCGAGCGCCTTGTCGGCGGGAATGTTCAGCCCGCCGCTCTTCATCGCCACCACCAGCTCGACCTCATGATGCAGGTCCTTGGTCAGCGGCGGGTAGGGGATCGTCGCGCCGTCAGGCACCAGCATGTCGGCATGCTTGCCGAAGAAGAACGGCGGCGCACGCTCGTCATTGCCCATCTCCCTGATATGCTCGAGATAGTTGCGGCCGACGCACCAGATGCGGCGAACCGGATAGACGCCGGTCTCGCCGACGACGGGAAGCGAGGGCTGCGGGGGAAGCGGGATGACGGTGGAGGCGGCGTTCATGTGGGTCTCGCTGCTCTTGAGGTGAAGTTCGACTGGTCTAGCCGGTGGCGCTGATCGGCGCCAGTGCCAGCGGCGACGGGTCGTGGTGGTGCTGCAAGCGGAAGAACGAGGCGTAGCGGCCGCCACGGCGCAGCAGTTCCTCGTGACGCCCGCGCTCGACGATCTCGCCACCCTCGACCACCAGGATCGCATCCGCATGCATGATGGTGTGCAGGCGGTGCGCGATCACGATCGTGGTGCGGCCCTGGCAGAGATGCTCGATCGCCTCCTGCACCTGCTTCTCGGACTCCGAGTCGAGTGCGGCGGTGGCCTCGTCGAGCAGGATGATCGGCGCGTTCTTGATCAGCGCGCGGGCGACCGCGATGCGCTGGCGCTGGCCGCCGGACAGCTGGGCGCCGTGCTCGCCGACCGGCGTGTCGTAACCGAGCGGGAAGCTCATGATGAAGTCATGCGCGCAGGCGGCCGTGGCCGCGTCGATGATCTCGGCCTCGGTGGCGCCGCCCTTGCCGAAAGCGATGTTGGCGCGGATGGTGTCGCGGAACAGATAGACGTCCTGGCCGACATAGGCGGTCTGCTGGCGCAGCGATCTGCGTGAGACCGACAGGATCGACTGTCCGTCGATCAGGATGTCGCCCTCGCGCGTCTCGAAGAAGCGCAGCAGCAAGGCGAGCACCGTCGATTTGCCGCCGCCGGAGGGGCCGACCAGCGCGGTGACCTTGCCGGGCTCGGCTGTGAAGCTCATGCGGTTCAGCACCGGCTCGCCGGGCCGATAGGCGAAGTTGACGTCGCGCAGCTCGATCCGCGCGTCGGAGAGTTTCAGCGCCGGCTTGTCGTCGTCGGCCTGCTCGCTGGCCGGGCTGTCGACCACCTCGAGCAGCATCCGCGCGCCGACCAGCTGGCTGTTGAGGTCGATGTTGAGCCGCGCCAGCCGCTTCGCCGGCTCGGTCGCCATCAGGAAGGCGGTCAGGAACGTGAAGAACTGGCCCGGCGTCGAGCCGAGCGCCACCACGCTGTAGCCGCCATACATCAGGCAGCCGGCGACGGCAAAGCCGCCGAGCATCTCCATCAGCGGGTTGGAGCGGTTGGCGACGCGCGCCATCTTGTTGGCGTTGTTCTCGACGGTCGCGATGTGCTCGTCGATCCGCTGCTGCATGGCGTCTTCCAGCGTGAACGCCTTCACGGTGCGGATCCCCTGCAGCGATTCCTGCATCGTCTCCATGATGTCGGCGGTGCCGGTGAACTGGTTGTAGGCGAGCCCCTTGATCCGCTTCACCAGCTTGCGCAGCATCAGCATCGCCGGCGGCACCGCCACGAGCCCGATGAACGACATCAGCGGATCCTGCCACACCATCACGGCGAGCATGCTGATCAGCATCAGGAAGTCGCGGCCGATCGCATTCACCAGCATGTTGAGCACGTCGGTGATCGACTTGGCGCCGGCGGTGAGCCGCGCCAGGAACTCCGACGAGTGCCGCTGCGAGAAGAAGCCGATGCTCTCGCTCATCAGCTTGGCGAATAATTGCCGCTGATTGCTGGCGAGAATGGCGTTCGAGATCTTGTTCAGGATCACCATGTGGCCGTAGGTCGCCACACCCTTGATGAACAGCAGCACCACCGTGATCCCGGCGAACATGGCGATGCCGGGGATGTTCTTGTCGACATAGGCCTGGTTGATCACCTGGCCGAGGACATAGGTGGCGCCGGCGGTCGAGCCGGCCGCGATCGCCATCAGGCCGAACGCCATCAGATAGCGCCGCCAGTAGGTAATCCCTTGTTCCATGATCAGGCGGCGGATCAGGATCGCCGCGCCATAGGGATCGTCGGTAATTTTCTTTGGAAACTGAGCCATCCGCTTTCCATTGACGGCGGGCAGCGCCGGCCGTCAGGGTTGCGGACCTCCTTGCCCGCTTGGCGGGGCTTTTTCAAGCACAATAACGGCTTGATTTTTAGGCCGATTCTGCCTGCCGGGCGGAGCCGCCGCGTTCCCGGAACAGCTTCTCCTCCCAGGCCAGCGCATGGCTCGCGATGGTCTCGAGATCATCGTAGCGCGGGGTCCAGTCGAGGGCTGAACGGATCCTGGTGGTGTCGGCCACCATGGTCATGATGTCGCCGGGCCGGCGCGCGGCGTAGGCGACCGCGAAATTGCGCATCGAGACCCGGCGCACCGCCTCGATGGTCTCGAGCACGGAATAGCCGCGGCCGTAACCGCAATTCATCGTCACCGATTGCCCGCCGCTGCGCAGATAGGCCAGCGCCGAGCGGTGCGCCTCGACCAGGTCGCTGACATGGATGAAGTCGCGCACGCAGCTGCCGTCCTGGGTCGGATAGTCGGTGCCGAACACGTCGATCTTGGCGCGCTGGCCGGTCGCGGCCTCGACCGCGATCTTGAGCAGGTGGGTGGCGCCGATGGTGGATAGCCCGACGCGGCCCTTCGGGTCGGCACCGGCGACGTTGAAGTAGCGCAGCACGACGTAGCTCATACCATGGGCCGATGCGACATCGTGCAGCATGATCTCGGTCATCAGCTTCGACGAGCCGTAGGGCGACAACGGACGCGTCGGCGCAATTTCCGGCACCGGCACCTGGTCCGGATTGCCGTACACCGCGGCTGTCGAAGAGAAGATGAAGCGGCTAACGCCGCCCCTCACCGCGGCGTTGAGCAGGCTGCGCGTCGTCATGGTGTTGTTGCGGTAGTAACCGAGCGGATCGCGCATTGAGTCCGGCACCACCACCGAGCCGGCGAAATGGATGATGCTGTCGATGCCGTGCTGTGCGATCACGCCCTCGACGAGGTTCTCGTCGCCGGCATCGCCGATGAACAGCGGCACGACTTCGGGCAGGAACGCAGAGAAGCCGGTGGAGAGATTGTCGACCACGACGACGCTCTCGCCGGCATCGACCAGCGCATGGACCATGTGACTTCCGATATAGCCGGCACCGCCGGTCACGAGCACGGTCATGTCTAGAGCTCTCCCGATATCTTTAACGGGCGATGCTAGCGGGAGTGCGGTGAAGAGGGGGTTTCGCCGCGGCCGAACTGGCCACTATGCTTAATGTTGCGTATAGGAACTGGCGCGAAACGGAGACTTGCGTGCCGATCGAGAACACAGCTGCCGGCGAGCTCGAGCTCATCGTGCCCAATCTGCACCGGCGTTATTCCGGTGTCACTGCGACCAACCGCATGGTTGCACCGAAGCTTGCAAAGATGTTTCGCGCAGGCTGGCTCGGCTCGCATCGCCCCGACGGCATCGATGCGATGGGATTTGTCGATCTGATGCGGCTGTGGCGGCGCGCGCGGCCACTGATCTGGCACGCGCGGCGCAACGACGAGATGATTGCGGGGCTCGCGCTGCGCGCGCTCGGCTGGCCGTTGAAACTGCTGTTCACCTCGGCCGCGCAGCGTCATCACACCTGGTTGACGCGCTGGCTGATCCGCAACATGGACGCGATCATCGCGACCAGCCCGCTGTCGGCCTCCTACCTGACGCGCGAGGCCACGGTGGTGATGCACGGCGTCGACACCGACCGTTATGCGCCGCCGGCCGATCGTGCGGCCGCGTTTGCCGAGAGCGGATTGCCGGGCCGCTACGCGATCGGCTGCTTCGGTCGGGTGCGCGCGCAGAAGGGCAGCGACGTGTTCGTCGAGGCGATGTGCCGCCTGCTGCCACGCTATCCTGATTTCACCGCAATCATCGTCGGCGCCGTGGTGCCGGAGCAACTGGCCTTCGCGGGCGAATTGAAGCGCAAGATCGAGGCCGCCGGGCTGCAATCGCGCATCATCATCACCGGCGAATTGCCGATCGAGGATGTCGTGCGCTGGTATCAGCGGCTGACGATCTACGCCTTCACCTCCCGCAACGAGGGCTTTGGCCTGACCTTGATCGAGGCGATGTCGGCCGGCGCGGCGCTGGTGGCGGCGCGCGCGGGCGCGGCCGAGTTCGTGGTTGAGGACGGCGTTACCGGCGTGCTGACGCCGCCCGGGGATGCCGACGCGCTGGCGGCGACGCTCGAGCCTTTGATGCGCGATCCGGCTGCGGCTGCGGCGATGGGCGGGCGGGCGCGCCAACGAGTTGTGGATAAGTTCAGCCTCGATGCGGAAGCCGGCGCGATCGCCAAGGTCTATCGCGCGTTGATCTGAGCCAGCACGCGCTGTGCGATCTCCACGACCTCCTCGGCCGCGATGTCGCGCATGCAGCGGTGGTCGTTCATGGTGCAGACCGTGCGCTGGCACGGCTGGCACGGCAGCTTGCTCCTGGTCTGTCGCACCGTCGCGGCGAGGGGATTGAGGGGCGCCCAGAGGTAGGGATCGGTCGGGCCGAAGATGCCCATGGTCGGGGTGCCGATCGCGGCCGCGATGTGCATCAGCCCGGAATCGTTGGCGATCGCGACACTGGCCGCAGCCATCGCCAGCGCGCCGTTGCGCAGATCGGTGCCGGTGAGATCGCGGATCCGTGGGCCGCCGGCTGCCACAATCTCCTGCGCCAGCGCCTTCTCGCCGGGCCCGCCGACCACCCAGACGTCGAAACCGCGCTCGGCGAACAGCCGCGCGGCTTCCGGATAATAGGTCCAGCGCTTCGAGGCGCCGACCGAGCCGGGGCCCAATGCGATGGCCGGACCGGTACCGAGGCCGTTGGCCTGCCGCCACCGGTTGACCTCGTCGGCCGGAACCCGAAGCTGCGGCACCGGCCATTCCGGGGGACGGGCCGCGCCGTCGGGCAATGCCAGTACGGCGTTCTTGTCGATGAAGCGCGGCTGCTTCTTTTCACCCCACCGCATCGCGTTGATCAGGCCGAACCGCGCTTCGCCGAAGAAGCCGATCCGCTCGGGGATGCCTGCCAGGGCCGGCGCGATGGCCGACTTCCAGGTCCGCGGCAGCACCAGCGCGGTGGCGTAGTTCCGCTTCCGGAACTCGGCCGCCAGCTCCCGCTGCCGGGCCAGCGCCAAACGGCTGCGCGGCAGGTCGAACACGATCGCGGACCGCACCCCCGGCATATAATCGACCAAAGGGGCGCAAAGGCTGGACGTCAGGAGGTCGACCGGCCGATTCGGCCACCGCTTCCGCAACACCCGGACCACGGTCTGGCCGCGCACGAAATCGCCGATCCAAACATAGGGCACGACGAGGATAGGTCTGGTATCCTCGGTGTCCTGAGTTTCGATATCAGATATTGAATCAATATTCATTTCTAAAAGGGCCAAGGCCGGACCGAGCGCGGGCAAGTCGGTAACCGGTTCGCGATAAGAGGTAAAGCCGTCGTTGCCTGTGGCGCGGGAGTGGGGCAAAGCTGGCGGCTGCAAAGGAATCTGGCGGGATTTCATCATGTTTCTGGTAACCGGGGGCGCCGGTTTTATCGGATCGAACGTCGTGGCCGCGTTGAATGACGCAGGCCGCAGCGATGTTGCGGTCTGCGATATCCTTGGACAGGACGGCAAGTGGCGGAACTTGGCCAAGCGTCAGCTGGCCGATGTCGTTCCCCCGGCCGAGATCGGCGACTGGCTGAAGGGGCGGCGGCTGACCGCCGTCATCCACCTTGGCGCCATTTCGGAGACCACCGCGACCGACGGCGATCTGGTGATCGAGACTAATTTCCGTCTCTCGATGCGGTTGCTCGACTGGTGCACCGCGAATGCAACCCCGTTCATCTATGCCTCGTCCGCCGCGACCTACGGCGACGGCGAGCAGGGGTTTGACGACGACGCATCGGTCGAGGCGCTGAAGCGGCTGCGGCCGATGAACCTGTACGGCTGGAGCAAGCAGCTGTTTGACCTTGCGGTCGCGGAGCGCGCGGCGAAGGGCAAGCCGCTGCCGCCGCAATGGGCCGGGCTCAAATTCTTCAACGTGTTCGGCCCGAATGAATATCACAAGGGCCCGATGATGAGTGTGCTGGCGCGCCGCTTCGACGACATCAAAGCGGGCCGCGTCGTGCAGCTGTTCAAGTCGCATCGCGAGGGCATCGCCGACGGCGACCAGCGCCGCGACTTCATCTATGTCGACGATGTCGTGCGGGTGATCATCTGGTTGATCGCGACGCCGCAGGTCTCCGGGCTGTTCAATGTCGGCACCGGCAAGGCGCGCAGCTTCAGGGACCTGATCGTCTCGGCCTACGGCGCGCTCGGTCGCGAGCCGAACATCGAATATGTCGACATGCCCGAGCAGATTCGCGGCAGTTACCAATACTTCACCGAAAGCGTCGTCGATCGTCTCGCACGCGCCGGATACAATGGCGGCTTCACCCGCCTGGAAGACGCGGTCGGGGCCTATGTGAACGGCTTCCTCGATCGCGCGGATCGCTATCGCTAGAGCGGATGACGGTGACTGATGTTCGATTTTGAAGCGATCTCGCGTGCAATGTCCGGCCAGACCGTGCTCTGCGTCGGTGACCTCATGCTCGACGAGTTCGTCTATGGCGAGGTGTCGCGGATCTCGCCGGAGGCGCCGGCGCCGGTGATCGCGGTCAGGCGCAGCGAGACCAATATCGGCGGCGCCGGCAACGTCGCGCGCAACATCGCCTCGCTCGGCGGGCGCTGCATTTTCGTCGGCCTGATCGGCGAGGATGCCGCCGGCACGGTGCTCTCGGAGGCGCTGGCGAAAGAGGCCAGCATCGAGACCGTGCTGGTGCGCGACGCCGCGCGACCGACCACGCGCAAGGTGCGCTTCGTCTCCGAGCAGTTCTCGACCCATATGCTGCGCTCCGATTGGGAGCTCGCCGCGCCGGCCGCGCCCGCCATCGAGCAGCAGCTGATCGATACGATCCTGCCGCAGCTGGCGCGCGCCGACATCGTGCTGCTGTCCGACTATGCCAAGGGCGTGCTCACCGCGCGCGTGATCCGCAACGTGATCGACGCCGCGCGGCAGGCGCACAAGCGGGTGATCGTCGATCCCAAGAGCGCCAATCTTGCGATCTATCGCGGCGCGACCGTATTGACGCCGAACCGCAAGGAATTCGCCGAGGCAACCCGCAGCCGCGCCGATAGCCAGGACAGCATCGCGCAGGCGGCGCCCGATGCGATCTATCTCGCCGACTGCGAGGCGATGCTGGTGACCCAAGGCGAGCGCGGCATGACGCTGGTGACGCGCGAGGGCGGATCGATCCACGTGCCCGCGCTGCCGGTCAAGGTGCGCGATGTCTCCGGGGCCGGCGATACCGTTGCGGCGGCTCTGGCGCTGGCGCTCGCCGGCGGTGCCGACTGGGAAGGCGCGCTGCGGATCGCAAGCGCCGCGGCGGCGGTTGCGGTCGGCAAGACCGGCACCGCGATCGTCAGGTCGGCCGAATTGCGGCGAAGGATTCTGCCGCATGCGTCGCTGGCAGCCGAGGAGAAGATCGTCCCGGCCGGCGGCGATATCGATGCCTATCTCGAGGAATGGCGCCGGCAGGATCTGCGCATCGGCTTCACCAATGGCTGCTTCGACATCCTGCATCCCGGCCACGTCAAGGTGCTGACCGCCGCGCGCGGCGCCTGTGACCGCTTGATCGTCGGCTTGAACAGCGATGCCTCGGTGAAGCGGCTGAAGGGGGAGGGCCGTCCGGTGCAGAACGAGCGCGCCCGGGCCGAGGTGCTGGCGGCGCTGGAAGCCGTCGACCTCGTCGCGATCTTCGAGGAGGACACGCCGATCAACCTGATCACCAAGGTGCGGCCGAGCGTGCTGGTCAAGGGCGGCGACTACACCCGCGAGCAGGTGGTCGGTCACGAGATCGTCGAGGCCGCCGGCGGCGAGGTGGTGCTGGTCGAGATCCTGCAGGGTCACAGCACGACGTCGCTGGTTGCCCGGGCCCGCGAGGGCAAGGCGTGAGCGCGAGCATGGCATCCTCGGCACCGACCGCGGCGTGTCCGGCCTGGCGCGATCCGGCGCGCTGGCACACCACGACCGATGTCGTCGCGGTCCTGATCGCACTGTCGCTGCCGTGGTCGACCTCGCTGGTCGGTATCTTCGGCGTGGTGCTGCTGATCGCGATTGCGCCGACCGTCGAGCTCCGGGCGTTCTGGACGCTGCTGAAGCGGCCGATCTGCGTGGCGCCGATCGCGCTGTTCTGCCTCGCGCTCGTCGGCACGCTGTGGTCGGACGCCGCCTGGGGCGCGCGACTATACGCGGTCGGGCCGACCGCAAAGCTCCTGGTGCTTCCGGTCCTGCTCTATCATTTCCAACGTTCGACCCGCGGGATATGGGTGTTCGTGGCTTTCCTCGTGTCCTGCACGCTCTTGATGCTGATGTCGTGGCTCGTGCTGGCCTATCCGCACCTCGCGCTCCGGGCGCCCGTGCCGGGCGAGCAGGGTGTATTCGTCAAGAACTACATCGACCAGAGCCAGGAATTTACGCTGTGCGCGGTCGCGCTGGCCTATCCGATCGTGATGCTGTTGCGGGACAAACGCATCTGGCCGGCCATCCTGCTGATCGTGATTGCGCTCAGCCTGTTCGCCAACATGGCGTTGGTGGTGGTGTCACGGACAGCGATCGTGACGGTTCCGATTATGTTCGCGGTTTTTGCGCTGCTGCATCTGCGCTGGCGCAGCATCGTCCTGATCCTTTGCGCGGCCGCCGCGTTGTCCGTGGTCGCGTGGTATGGATCGTCGCCATTGCGACGGACGGCCGAGTCATTCCAGCGTGACTACAAGCTCTACATGGAGCGCAACGAGCCGACCTCGCTCGGCCTGCGGCTCGAATTCTGGCGAAAGTCGCTCGGCTTCTTTGCCGAGGCTCCGGTCATCGGCCATGGTACCGGATCGACGCGGGGCCTGTTCGAGCGCGTCGCGACCGGCGGCGTGGCCCAGGCGTCCGGCGAGGTGATCGGAAACCCCCACAATCAAACGTTGAACGTGGCCGTGCAGTGGGGCATTGTGGGTGTGGCGATATTGTACGCGATGTGGCTAGTGCACCTGTTGCTGTTCCGCGGCGACGGTCTCGTCAACTGGATCGGGCTTCTCGTCGTGGTACAGAATATTTCAAGTTCGTTGTTTAATTCACACATCTTCGACTTTCATGAAGGCTGGATGTATGTGCTGGGCGTCGGAGTTGCGGGCGGCATGGCGTTGAAAGGGCGATCGGGGACCGATTTGGAACCCGAGCCTCCAATCCGTTCATGATCGCTGCTGTCCATGATCGCTGGCATGGGCTCCGCAGATACGCTATCAGCCTGCCAATGTCTCGTAGCGAACTCCCAGTTGCCGGCACCCCGTCCATTAGATGACGCGTCTTTCACAATTCACCCTGCGCAACTTCCTGATCCTGGCACATGACGCGCTGGCGACGACGTTTGCGTTGCTGACGAGCTTCTATCTGCGTTTCGAGGGCAGCCTCCTCACCGATCGACTGCCGCATTTGCTGCGCATCCTGCCCTGGTTCGTGCTGTTCAGCATCGTGGTCAGCTATTTTTCTAATCTGACCACGGCGAAATGGCGCTTCACCTCGCTGCCGGACGCGGTGAACATCCTGCGGGTGGCCGCGGTGCTGACGCTGGCGCTGGTCGTGCTGGACTATGTCTACTTTTTCACCGAAGCGGCTTCGCTCAGTCCGGTGTTCCTTGGCCGGGTCACGATCATCCTGTTCTTCTTCCTTGAGGTGTTCGCGCTGAGCGCGCTGCGCCTGGGCTATCGCTATTTCCGCTATTCGCGCACGCGACTTCATGCCCGGTCCGACAATGCCGCGCCGGCGCTGCTGGTCGGACGCACGGCCGACGCGGAGGTCGTGCTGCGCGGCATCGAGAACGGCGCCATCAAGCGGCTCTGGCCGGTCGGCGTGCTCTCGCCGTCGATCGCGGACCGCGGCCAGATGATCCGCAACATTCCGGTGGTCGGCGGCGTCGATGACATCGAGGCCGTGATTCGGGATTTCGAGAGCCGCCAGCGGCCGATCAAGCGCGTGGTCATGACGCCCTCGGCGTTCGAGCCGGACGCGCATCCGGAGAGCCTGCTGATGCGCGCCAGGCGGCTCGGCCTGATGGTCAGCCGCCTGCCGTCGCTGGAGGGCGGCGATGCGCCGCGACTGACCAATGTCGCGGTCGAAGACCTGCTGCTGCGCCCGAGCCAGAAGATCGACTATGCCCGGCTCGAGACGCTGGTGAAGGGCAAGTCCGTGATCGTGACCGGCGGCGGCGGCTCGATCGGTGCGGAGATCTGCGATCGGGTCGCGACCTTCGGCGCGGCGCGCCTCCTGGTCGTCGAGAATTCGGAGCCGGCGCTCTATGCGGTTACCGAGGCGCTGTCCGCGCGCGACGCCGGTCCCGAGATCGAGGGCCGGATCGCCGACATCAGGGATCGTGAGCGCATCACGCGCCTGATGAGCGAGTTCAAGCCCGACATCGTGTTCCACGCCGCGGCGCTCAAGCATGTGCCGATCCTCGAACGCGACTGGAGCGAGGGGGTCAAGACCAACATCTTCGGGTCTGTCAACGTCGCAGACGCGGCGCGCGCCGCGGGCGCGAGCGCGATGGTGATGATCTCGACCGACAAGGCGATCGAGCCGGTGTCGATGCTCGGGCTGACCAAGCGGTTCGCCGAGATGTATTGTCAGGCGATGGATCACGACCTGATGACCGAGGCCAAGGGCAAGTCGCACATGCGGCTGATCTCGGTGCGGTTCGGCAACGTGCTGGCGTCCAACGGATCCGTGGTCCCGAAATTCAAGGCGCAGATCGAGGCCGGCGGACCGATCACGGTGACCCATCCGGACATGGTCCGCTATTTCATGACGATCCGCGAGGCCTGTGATCTCGTGATCACCGCCGCGACGCACGCAATGACCCCGGCGCGGCCTGACGTCTCGGTCTATGTGCTGAACATGGGGCAGCCGGTGAAGATCGTCGATCTCGCCGAGCGGATGATCCGTCTGTCGGGCCTGCAACCAGGTATCGACGTCGAGATCGTGTTCAGTGGCATCCGTCCGGGCGAGCGGCTGAACGAGATCCTGTTCGCAAGCCAGGAGCCGACGCTCGAGATCGGCGTCGCCGGCGTCATGGCCGCCAAGCCGAACCAGCCGCCGATGTCGACGCTGCGCAAGTGGCTCGCGGCGCTGGAAGATGCGATCGAGCGGGATGACCGCGTGACCATCCGTGCCGTCCTTCAGGACGCGGTGCCCGAGTTCGGATCGAATGCCGCCTGACCGCGCCGTCCTGCGGACGATGACGCAGGACCGTTTCGAAAGCCATTGATGCCCAGTTCCCGAAAAGTCGTGGTCGCCAGCCAGCACTATCCGCCGGACCACAGCACGACCGCCGCGATCATGTCCGCGATCGCCGAACGGATCGCGCAGGAGGCGGAGGTGGTGGTGGTCTCGGGGATGCCGGGCTCGGCGAGGGCGCCGGCGCCGGGGCGGCCCGCCGTCGTCGAAATCAGGAACCGGCTGCCGGGCAAGGCGGCGCTGATCAAGCGCGCACTGGCCGAGGCGCTGTTCACCGGCCGGATGTTCTTTGCGCTGTTGTCGCGGCTGCAGCGGGGCGACGTGGCGCTCACGGTGACCGCTCCCTTCGCGCTTCCGTACGCGGTTGCCGTCGCGGCGAGGTTGAAGGGGGCCAAGTCGGCGCTGATCCTGCACGACCTGTTCCCGGACGTTCTCGTGATGGCCGGCCTGCTGCGGCCGTCCTCGCTGGTTGCGCGAGCGATGCGCGCCATCAACGCGCTGATGTTCCGTGCCCTGAACGCGGTCATCGTCATCGGCCGCGACGCCGAGAAGCTGCTGCTGCGCTATGGCGGAATGACGCCGGCCAAGATCCGCTTCATCCCGAATTGGGCCACGCTCGCCCCTGGCAATCGTCCCGTCAGCCCCGACAATCCGTTTCGCAAGGCCATTGCCGCCCGCTTCGTCGTTGGCCTGTCCGGCAATCTGGGTTTCACCCACGACCCGGATATCGTCTTCCAGGCCGCGCGGCTGTTGCGCGAGGAGCGCGATATCCATTTCCTGCTCTCGGGGTGGGGCATGGGATTCGCGCGGTTGAAGGACATGCAGGCTGCAGCGCAGTTGGCCAACGTCACGCTGGTCGACCGCGTCGCGGACAGCGAGCTGGATGCGCTGCTCTCCAGCGCGGACGCCTGGCTCATTCCCTATCGCAAGGACGTCGCCGGTGTATCGGTCCCGAGCCGGTTCTATAATCTGCTCGCGGCCGGCCGGCCGGTCATCCTGGTCTCCGAACCCGAGGCCGAGGCGGCCCTGACCGTCAGCGAGAACGGGCTCGGCTGGGTCGTCACGCCGGGGCGGCCCGATCAACTCGCCGATGCCGTCAGGCTGGCGTCGCGATCGCAGGACACAGGGATGGCCGAACGCGCCGTCGCGACCGCGCGGAGCTTCAGTCCCGAGCGGGCGCTGGCGAGCTATGCTGCGCTGGTTGCGGAGCTGTTATCCGATCGCGATGTGGAGCGGACAGCATGAATGATCGCCGCCGGACGGTTCTGGTGACAGGTGCGAGCGGCTTTGTCGGTCGCCATGTGGTGCCCGAGCTGGCGCAGAACGACTGGCTGGTGCGGCGTGCGGTGCGCACCTTGCCGCTGGATGCAAACGACGTGGCGATCGGCTCGCTCAGCCCCGCCACCGATTGGCGCGCCGCGCTCGAGGGCGTCGACGCTGTTGTTCATCTTGCGGCGCGCGTTCACCAGCAGTCCGACGAGCAGGCGATCGAGCTTTACCGCAACGTCAATATCGAAGGCACGCTGCATCTGGCGCGCTCGGCGGTTGCGGCGGGCGTTCGGGATTTCGTCTTTGTCAGCACGATCCTGGTGCATGGGCGCAGCAATTACGGGCGCCCCCCGTTCCGCGAGGACGATGTCCTGACGCCCCGCGGCCTGTACGGAAACTCGAAGGCGGCCGCCGAAGTCGGCCTCAAGGAGATCGCGCCAGGCAGCGGCATGAGGGTGACCGTGATCAGGCCGCCGCTGATCTATGGTGCCGGTGCGAAAGGCAATTTCGCCTTGCTCAAGCGCGCGGTGCTCAATCGCATGCCGCTTCCGCTGGCGTATGTGAAGAATCGCCGCGCGTTCCTGTCGGCGGAAAACCTGGCGTCGTTCATCCTGCATCGCCTGTCGCAACCGGGAAGCGATTTCGATGTGTTCCTGGTGGCCGACCGCGAGCAAGTCTCGACGCGGGAGTTCGTCGAACGGCTGGCCCGCGCGGCTGAAACCTCGCCGCGCCTGTTCTGGCTGCCGCCGCCGCTCTTGAAGATGTCGCTGACGGTGGGCGGCCGCAAGGAGGCCTATGACAGCCTGTTTGCCTCGCTTGAACTTGATCTGTCCAAGATCGCGAGCACAGGATGGCAGCAGCCGATCAGCCTGGACGAGGGGCTGAGGCGCGCGCTCAGCCGAATCGATATCTGAGCGATCAGAATGCGTGCGAGAACCGGCGCAGCTGCCAGGCGACGGCGACTGCGCCGGCCAGCAGCAGGGCGAGGTCAGCAACCAGCGAATTGAGCAGGACCGAGGCGAAAGCGAGCAGCGCCAGCACCACGTTGAGCGCAAGGACTTCGCCGACGACGCGCCACACCGTGAAGCCGTTGTCGGTCGCGCGCTGATAGAAGTGCGAGCGGTGCGCGGCCCAGAATGGCTCGCGCCGCGCCATGCGGCGAAACAGCGTGACCGTCGCGTCGGTCAGATAGTACAGCGGCAACAGCAGCGCGGCGGCGAATTGCTGATGCAGCGCGAGCTCGAGCAGGCACCAGCCGAGCAGCAGGCCGATCGGCAGGCTGCCGACATCGCCGAGGAATATCTTTGCCACCGGCCGGTTGAACGGCGCGAAGCCGAGCAGTGCGCCGCACAGCGCCGCCGCGACCAGCGCGGGAGCCGCGCCGATATGGCCGTAGCTGCCGAGCAGGGCGACCGCCACCGTGATCGGCACCGCCTCGGCCACCGTCATCAGGTCGAGCCCGTCCATGAAGTTGACGAGGTTCACGAACCAGAGGCCGGCAATCAATAGCAGGCCGCGTTCGAGCCAGAGCGGGCAGGCCGGAACGAGCCTGAGATCGCCGGGCACCGAAAACAACACGGCGGCAACGGCGGCGGCCTGCAGCAGCAGCCGCGGGATGACGGGCAGGGAGTGGATGTCGTCGGCAAAGCCCACCACCGCGATGAACAGGCAGGCCGCGAACACCGTGAAGGGAATCGCCAGGTCCGGCGATCCGGCCAGCACGATGACGATCCCCGCCGCGAGCAGCGTCGCCGCCGTGACCGCGATGCCGGCGCCTTGCGGCGTTGGAATGCGGTGCGACGAGCGTGCATTCGGCTTGGCCAGCGCCACGCGCAGCAGCACCGGCCGCGTCGCCCGGATCAGGACGGCCGAGATCGATGCAGCCAGAACCGCTGCGATCAACGACAGGAGGATCTCGAAACTGCTCATGCTGGTCTGGTCACTGCGATCCCGGGACTCACGCTTGTGATCCGGGGACTGCGATCGCCTCTGTGCCCTTGGCAGCCTTTTCCGGGCTCAGGACCCAGACCAGGCCGCCGAATACGCCGACCACGAACGACACCGCGCCGAACAGCAGCGAGATGTTGACGCCCTCATTGGCGACCAATCCGGCATAGCCGAAGGCCAGCGCCATGGTGGCCTCGCGCACGCCCCAGCCGGCGATCGAGATCGGCATCATCGTGATCAGCATGACAGGCGGCAACAGCTGGAATATCTCGCCGAAGGTGACCGGAGCCGTGATCGACTTCACCACGCACCAGGCGATCACGACGGTCACGACGTGAATGGCGATCGAAAGGGTGGCGACCCTCAAGCCGTGCTCGCGGCTGAACAGCACGCGGTTGGCGATGACCGCACAGGCGTGGATGTGGTGCGTTGCCCACCATTGCTTCAGCCAGGGCCACGGCAGCAGGCCGATCACCAGGAAGCCAAATCCGGCCGCCAGCGCCGCGAGGTCGAGCAGCAGCAGCGCCGTCCAGCCGTGGGAATCGGAAATCAGCCTATAGCTCCAGGGCAGGGTGGCCGCGATGACGACCGCCAGCGCAATCAGTCCGACCGCGCGGTCGACGAAAATCGAGTAGGTGGCCGTGCGCCAGCCCGCACCGGCGCGCGCGACGAGCCAGAGCCGCACGGCGTCGCCGCCGATCGAGGACGGCAGCGTCTGGTTGAAGAAGGTGCCGATCACGTTGAAGCGCATCGCCTGCGCGGTCCGAAGCGGCGCGCCGCACTCGACGCTGATCTCACGCCAGCGCAACACCCCGAGAAAGATCTGCAGGAACGAGACCGCGATGGCGAGGCCGAGCCAGCCCAGGCTCTCGACCTGGATGCGGGAGGCGAGATCGTACAGATTGACCTTGCGCAGCGAGAAATAGAGCAGCGCGGCCGAGATCAGGATCTTGACGGTCGAAAGCAGGATTCGGCGCATTTCGGTTCGCGCTGCCAGGTGTCAGGATGTGTCAAAAACAGCGCAAAACGCTTTCGCGCGCCCAAATTCGTCGCCTTGGTATGGTTTCCGCACCGATCTGGCAATACCCGTGCTGGTCCCTATTGCGGCAGGTGGGAAGGGGCGGCTAAACAGGCCGGAACGGGGACGTCCCGCCGCTCACCGGGAGTTTAGACCGGTAAAATCCGACCAGACGCGCGGGGGCGCGTGACCGCTCGGATCGTGCTTCCCACGTCAAAGGGGGCGCCGGCCGCGGCGGTCCGGGCCACTGGTATGCCGTCCGTGGATGGGTACGATGGACTTGCACGACAGGATTTGAGGCATCGATGGATCGACGAATTATTCCCCTGATCATGTGCGGCGGTGCGGGCACACGGCTGTGGCCGGCGTCGCGCGAGGTGCATCCGAAGCAGTTCCTGTCGCTGTTCGGGGTGCGTTCGACCTTCCAGGAGACGCTGCTGCGCGTCTCTGATCCGACCTTGTTCGAGCGTCCCATCGTGATCACCAACGAGGCCTATCGCTTCATGGTGTTGGAGCAGCTGGCCCAGATTGGCCGCGAGGCCGACGTGCTGCTGGAGCCGATGCGCCGCGACTCCGGGCCGGCCATTGCGGCCGGCGCGGCATTTGCGCAGAGCCGTGACGGCGAAGCGATCGTGCTGGCGCTCGCCGCCGACCACCTGGTGCGGGATACGGCCGCCTTCGTCGCTGCGTGCCGCGGCGGGTTGGTGGCTGCCGAAGCCGGCCGCATCGTGACTTTCGGCGTCAAGCCGGAGCGGCCCGCCACCGAATACGGCTATATCAGTCCGGGTGAGGTGGTCGCCGGCGAGGTGCGCGCGGTGGCGGAGTTCGTCGAGAAGCCGGATGCCGCGACGGCGGCGGGCTATATCGATACGGGTTATCTCTGGAACAGCGGCAACTTCATGTTCCGCGCCAGCGTGCTGCTCGACGAGTATCGCAATGTCGATGCGGACAGCATTGCCTCGGTGGAGCAGTCGGTTGCGTCAGCGACGCGCGATCTCGGCTTCGTCAAGCTCGATGCATCGGCATTCGGCGCGGCAAAGGCGATCTCGATCGATTACGCCGTGATGGAGAAGACCGCCCATGCCGCGGTGGTGCCGGTGGCATGCGGCTGGTCCGACATCGGCTCGTGGCGCCAGGTCTGGGAGCTCTCCGACAAGGACAGCCTCGGCAACGCGGCGCGCGGCGCGGCGGTGTTCGAGGACAGCCGCAATTGCAACGTCGCGACCGACCGGGCGCTGGTCGCGCTCGAAGGCGTCGACGACCTCGTCGTGGTCGCGACCCAGGACGCCGTGCTGGTGTCACGCCAGAAGGACGCCAACGGGCTGAAGCGGCTGGTCGCGAAATTGAAGGTCGCCGCGCCCGAGGTGACCGAGAACCACATCAAGGTGCATCGCCCCTGGGGCTCCTATCAGTCGGTCGACAATGGCGACCGCCACCAGGTCAAGCGCATCATCGTCAAGCCGGGCGGGCGGCTGTCCCTGCAGAAGCACCATCACCGCTCCGAGCACTGGATCGTGGTGCGCGGCACCGCCCAGGTCACCGTCAACGAGCTGGTCAAGACGGTGCACGAGAACGAGTCGATCTACATCCCGATCGGCGCGGTGCACCGGCTGGAGAACCCCGGCAAGATCCAGCTCGAGCTGATCGAGGTGCAGACCGGCAGCTATTTCGGCGAGGACGACATCATCCGCATCGAGGATGACTACCGGCGCAGCTGAGGCGTCGGTTCCCGCGCGAATGATCGGGCGTGGGACGATGTAACTCTTTGAATCAAAACGTGTCCGGATTTCGCCCTTGGCAATCGCCACATTTGAGGCGCCGTGCTATAGCGGCTGCCAACGAAGCGGGGTGATTTGCGCCGAAGGCGCGGATCGGGAAGACGGGCCTAGGTGCTGATTCCCTCGGAGCCGGTGTGGCTCCCTGAGGAGCCGGGACAACCGCCAGAACGTTACTTGGGGTCTACGATATGAATGCAAAAGTGTCCGCAGCCGGCGCGAAGGCCGATATCGGCCGCGCCTTGCGCGTCGGCGTGATCGGAGCCGGCGTGATGGGCAGCAACCATGCCCGCGTGCTGGCCGGACTGCCCGGCGTCGTGCTGATCGGCATCGTTGATCCGCTGCCGGAACACCGCACCCGCGCCATCGACCTGGTCGGCTGCCGCGCCTTCGAAACCCTCGATCAGCTGCTTGCCGAGGGCATCGATGCGGTGACGATCGCAGCTCCCACCCATCTGCATCACGAGATCGCGCTCGCCTGCATCGCGCGCAACATACATATCCTGGTCGAGAAGCCGGTCGCATCCACGGTCGAAGAGGGCCGCGAGATCGTCGCCGCCGCCGAGCGGGCCGGCGTTACGCTGATGGTCGGTCATGTCGAGCGCTTCAATCCGGCGGTCGCTGCGATCAAGCAGGCGATCTCGGGCGAGGACATCCTGTCGATCGGCATCACCCGGGTCGGCCCGTTCCCGCCGCGGATGTCCAATGTCGGCGTCGTGATCGATCTCGCCGTGCACGACATCGACCTGATCCGCTGGTTCACCGAGTCCGACATCGTCGAGGTGCAGCCGCAACTCTCGAGCGCGGTCGCCGAGCGCGAAGACATCGCGCTGCTGCAGTTCCGCACCGCCTCCGGCGTGCTCGCCCACATCAACACCAACTGGCTGACGCCGTTCAAGGCGCGCAACGTCACGGTCGCGACCCGCGGCAAGTATGTGATGGGCGACCTGCTCACCCGCCAGGTCACCGAATGTTTCGGCTTCAAGCCGGACGGCAGCTATTCGATGCGTCATCTGCCGGTCGGACACGACGAGCCGCTCCGCGCCGAACTGATCGCCTTCCTCGATGCCGTGCGTAGCGGCAAGCTGCCGGCGGTGTCCGGCGACGAGGGCGTCGCCAGCCTCGAGATCGCGATCCGCTGCCTGGAATCGCCCGCGCGGCCCGCTGCCTCGACGATGCGCAAGGGACCGCGCCGCGTCGCCGGCTGATCGTATTCACCGGCCGATTGTCATCCATTCAACACGTGCAAAGAGCTTCCATGAACCAGCATATGCAGCTTGAGCCCATTCCCTTCATCGATATTTCCGCGCAGCGCCGGCGGCTCGGCAAGTCGATCGATGACGCGGTCGCGCGCGTGCTCGACCATTGCCAGTTCATCAACGGGCCCGAAGTCACCGCCCTGGAGAAGGCGCTGGCGGACTATAGCGGCGCCAAGCATGTGGTGAGCTGCGCCAGCGGCACCGACGCGCTGCTGATGGTCCTGATGGCGAAGAATGTCGGCCCGGGCGATGCGGTGCTGTGCCCGACCTTCACCTTCTGCGCGACCGGCGAGGTCGTGACGCTGACCGGCGCGACGCCGGTCTTCGTCGATGTCGACGAGGAGACCTTCAACATCGACGTCGACTCGCTGAAGCGCGGCATTGCGACGGCGCGCGCCCGCGGGCTGAAGCCGGTGGCCGTGATCCCGGTCGACCTGTTCGGCCAGAGCGCGGATCACGATGCGATCGGCGCGGTCGCCGAGGCTGAGGGCCTGTTTGTGTTGGATGATGCCGCGCAGGGCTTCGGCGCCACCTACAAGAACCGCAGGCTCGGCACTTTCGGGCTCGCCACCGGAACCAGCTTCTTCCCGGCAAAACCGCTCGGCTGCTTCGGCGACGGCGGCGCGATCTTCACCGATGACGAGGAACTCGCGCGCACGCTGCGCAGCATCCGCGTCCACGGCCAGGGCTCGGACAAGTACGACAACGTCCGGCTCGGCCTCACGGCGCGGCTCGACACCATGCAGGCCGCGATCCTGCTCGAGAAGCTGAAGATCTTCGACGACGAGATCGCGGCGCGCAACAAGGTCGCCGAACGCTATTCGCGCGCACTCGGCAACCTCGTCGCGGTGCCGCGCGTTGCTCCCGGCTGCACCTCGGTGTGGGCGCAGTACACCATCCGCCTGTCCGAGGGCATCGATCGCGACGCCTTCGCGGCCGCATTGAAGGCGCAGGGCGTCCCGACCATGATCTACTATCCGAAGTCGGTCCATCAGCAGACGGCCTACAGCCACTATCCGGTTGCCGACGGCGGCCTGCCGGTCAGCGAGCGGCTGTCGAAGGACGTCATTGCCCTGCCGATGCATCCCTATCTCGACGAGGCGGCGCAGGACCGCGTCATCGCGGCTGTGCGCAGCGCGCTTTCGGCCTGATACGCAGCTTTTGCGTATGGTGATGATGCGCTAGAAGCAGCGCATGCTTGGGCGCATCTTCACTGTCGGCGGCTATACCCTGCTATCGCGGGTCACCGGGTTCGCGCGCGACATCATGCTCGCGGCGATCCTCGGTGCCGGCCCGGTCGCCGACGCCTTCTTCGTGGCGCTCCGGCTGCCCAATCATTTTCGCGCGATCTTCGCCGAAGGCGCCTTCAACGCCGCCTTCGTGCCGGCCTATGCCCATGTCCATGGCGAACGCGGCGAAGCCTCGGCACGGCTGTTCGCCGACCGCATCTTCACGCTGCTGTTCGCCTCGCAGGTGATCCTGCTGGTGGTCGCGATGGCGTTCATGCCGCAGGCGATGAGCATCCTCGCGCCGGGCTTCACCGAGGACGCCGCCCAGCGCCAGCTCGCGATCGAGCTGACGCGGATCACCTTTCCCTATCTGCTGCTGATCACGCTGGTGACGCTCTATGGCGGCATGCTCAACGTGATGCATCGCTTCGCCAGCGCCGCCGCGGCGCCGATCTTCCTCAACCTCGCGATGATGATGACGCTGGCGCTCGCGGCGTTCTTCCCCAGCGCCGGCCATGCGGCGGCCTGGGGCGTCCTGATCTCGGGCGTCCTGCAGTTTGCCCTGCTCGCCGGCGACCTCGCGCGCCACGGCGGCCTGCCGCGGTTCGCGCCGCTGAGGCTCGACGAAGACGTCCGCGCCTTCTTCCGTGCGCTGGGTCCTGCGACGCTGGGCTCGATGGGGACGCAGGTTGCGTTGTTCGCTGACACCATCATCGCGACCTTCCTGCCCGCAGGCGCGCTGTCGGCACTGTACTATGCCGACCGCCTCAACCAATTGCCGATCGGCGTGATCGGGATCGCGATCGGCACCGTGCTGCTGCCGGAGATGTCGCGGCGCCTGACCGCCGACGATCACGCCGGTGCGATGGCCGCGCAGCGCCGCGCGTTCGATTTCACGCTGCTGTTCTCGGTGCCGTTCGTGGCGGCGTTCCTGACGGTGGCCGATCCGATCATGCGCGCGATGTTCGCCCGCGGCGCGTTCTCCAAGGCGGACGCCGCAAGCGCAGGTGCCACGCTCGCCGCCTATGCGGTCGGGCTCATTCCCTTCGTGATGATCCGCAGCGCCGTTGCGACCTTCTATGCCCGCAAGGATACCGCAACCCCGGTGAAGGCGGCGCTGACCGGGGTCGCGGTCAACGTCGCGCTGAAGATCGCGCTGGTCGGCACGCTGGCGCAGGTCGGCCTCGCGCTCGCGACCGCGGTCGGCGCCTGGGTCAACCTGCTGCTGGTGCTGATATTCGCGATCCGACGCGGCTATCTCGTGCTCGACCGCGTGCTGATCCGCTCGTTCGGCACGTTTGCGATTTGCGGCGTGCTGCTCGCGCTCGCGCTGTGGCTGACCTCCCATTTCGCCTATGTGTGGTTCGCGCCGGTGCAGCATTTCCGCGACGAACTGATCCTGCTGCTCCTGATCGCCGTCGGCGCCTTCGTCTACGCCTTCCTGATTCTTGCGCTGTTCGGCCGCGGCTGGCTGTTCGCGCTGCGGCGCGTATAGTTTTACCTGTCAAATCAAATGCATAGGAACGGGGTGCACGACAGCGCCGCGCGCGGTGGAAAGCGGTTTGCGCTTCGCGGGCAACCACGCCAATATGCGCAAAACACACCAAGGCAATTGGAGAGACGATGGCAGCTCCCATCAAATTCGGCGTCGGACAAAGCGTGCGGCGCAAGGAGGACGACGCTCTGATTCGCGGCAAGGGCCGCTATACCGATGACGTCGCGCCATCTCCCGCATTGCACGCGTTGATGCTGCGTTCGCCGCATGCGCATGCCACCTACACCATCGATGCCGGCAAGGCCCGCGGCATGCCGGGCGTGGCGCTGATCCTGACCGCGGCCGATGTCGCCGAGCTCGGCGGCCTGCCGTGCCTGTTCAACCTCGAAACCGATCCGTTCATTGCGCCGCCTTATCCGATCCTCGCCAAGGATGAGGTGCGCCATGTCGGCGATGCCGTGGCCTTCGTGGTCGCCGATACCGTCGATCATGCCCGCGACGCGATCGAGGCGATCGACGTCAAATGGACGCCGCTGCCGGCGGTGGCCGGCCTCGTCAACGCGGTGAAGAAGGGCGCGCCGCAGGTATGGCCGGACAAGCCCGGCAATGTGCTGTTCGATGTCTCGATCGGCGACAAGGGCGCAGCCGAAGCCGCGTTCGCCAAGGCGCATGCGGTGGCCGAGATCACCATCGTCAATCCGCGCGTCATCACCAATTTCATGGAGACGCGCGCCGCGGTCGCCGAATACGACGCCAAGAAGGATCATTTGACGCTGACGATCGGCAGCCAGGGCAGCCACCGCCTGCGCGAGATCCTCTGCGACATGATCCTGAAGATGCCGAAGGAGAACATGCGGGTGATCTGCCCGGATGTCGGTGGCGGCTTCGGCACAAAACTATTTCCCTATCGCGAATACGCGCTGATCTCGGTTGCGGCGCGCAAGCTCAAGAAGTCGGTCAAATGGACCGCCGAGCGTTCCGACCATTTCATGGGCGACGCGCAGGGCCGCGACAACCTCACCACCGCGAAGATGGCGCTCGCCGAGGACGGCAAATTCCTCGGCATGGATGTCGATTTGATGGGCGACATGGGCGCCTATCTCTCGACCTTCGCGCCCTATATCCCGCATGGTGGCGCCGGCATGCTGCCGGGCCTCTATGACATCCAGGCCTTCCATTGCCGAGTCCGCACCGTGTTCACCAACACGGTGCCGGTCGATGCCTATCGCGGCGCCGGTCGCCCGGAGGCCGCCTACGTCATTGAGCGCCTCGTGGATGCCGCCGCGCGAAAACTCGGCATGACGCCCGACGCCATCCGCCGGAAGAACTTCATCTCGCCGAAGTCGCTGCCCTACACGACCGCGACCGGCAAGGTCTACGATTCCGGCGACTTCGTCGCGCATATGAAGCGCGCGATGGAGATCGCCAACTGGAAGGAGTTTCCAAAGCGCGCCAAGGCGGCGAAGAAGGACGGCCTGGTGCGGGGCATCGGCATGGCGAGCTATGTCGAGGTCTGCGGCACCATGGGCGAGGAGACCGCCAATGTGGCGCTCGATCCCAATGGCGACATCTCGATCCTGATCGGCACGCAGTCGAGCGGTCAGGGCCACCAGACCGCCTATGCGCAGATCGTCGCCGAGCAGTTCGGCGTGCCGCCCGAGCGCGTCCATGTGCTGCAGGGAGACACCGACAAGATCGCGACCGGTCTCGGGACCGGCGGCTCGGCCTCGATTCCGTCCGGCGGCGTCAGCGTGCAGCGGGCGACGCACGAGCTCGGCAACAAGCTGAAGGAGCTCGCGGCGCAGGCGCTGGAAGCCGGCGCCGGCGACCTCGAAATCGCAGACGGCCGCATTCGCATCGCCGGCACCGACCGTTCGGTCAGCTTCGCCGATCTCGCCAAGCGTCCCGGCGGCGACACATCGAAGATGAATGCGAGCGCGACCTTCGCCAGCGCTGACGGCACCTATCCGAACGGCACGCATCTCGCCGAGGTCGAGATCGATCCCTCAACCGGCATCATCAAGATCGTCAGTTACGTCATCGTCGACGATTTCGGCGTCACGCTCAATCCGCTGATGCTGGCCGGCCAGGTTCACGGCGGCGCGATGCAGGGCATCGGGCAGGCGCTGATGGAGCAGGCGGTGTACAGCCCGACCGACGGTCAGCTCGTCACCGGCACCTTCATGGACTATGCGATGCCGCGCGCCGCCGACGGGCCGTCCTTCGTGTTCGAAACCCACAACGTGCCGTGCACGACCAACCCGCTCGGCGTGAAGGGCGCGGGCGAGGCCGGCGCGATCGGCTCCTGCCCGGCGGTCGTCAACGCGATCGTCGAGGGGCTGCATCGCGAGTTCGGGATCGACCACATCGACATGCCGGCGACGCCGGAGCGGGTCTGGATCGCGATCCGCGAGGCGCAGCGCCGCCATACTCTCTGATAAATTGTCGCAGGCGGAATGAAGATTCCGCCTGCGGTGTTTGCCAACCAGGCCGGCCGCGCACCTGCGGACCGGGACAGAGCGAATTGAGGGGTTTTGCCGATGAAGCGGATTGTCGTCGTTGCTGCGATGCTGGCGTTGAGTGCGGGTGCCGTCGTAGCCGACCAGGAGCAGGTCAAGCAGACCCAGGCGCAGATGAAGGAGACCGGCAAGAACGCCGGTGCGCTCGGGGCCATCATCAAGGGCGAGAAGCCCTATGACCAGGCAACCGTCGATGCTGCACTGGCGAAGTTCGAGGACACCGCCAAGAAGCTGCCGACGCTGTTCCCCGAAAGCTCCAAGGGGCTGAAGACCGAAGGCGATTACTCGGCCGATCCGAAGATCTGGGAAGACAAGGCGGGCTTCGAGCAGCACATCGCGAGCTATGCCAAGGCCGTCGCGGACGCCAAGGGCAAGATCAAGGATGTCGACACGCTGAAGGCCGAGCTCGGTGTCATCGGCAAGCAGTGCGGCGGCTGCCACGAGACCTATCGCCTCAAGAAGGGCTGATCGTGGTTTCCGACGCTGCAGGTCTTCATTGAAGAGGGGCGGACGCCGCGTAGCGTCCGCCCCTCTTTTGTGTCGGCCTTTTGTTGTTCGATTTGCGCCGTCGGGCCTACTTGGTGACCTGGCCGCGGATCTCGCCGCCCGGGTTGGCCGCGGTGTGGACGTTGACATAGTACTTGCCGGCGAGCAGATCGGCGGCCTGCGCGTCGGTCAGCGTGGCGCTGCCTTCGACAGGGCTCGACGTCGCGTTCGGGATGGCGACCGCGACGCCGGAATTCTTGCCGGCCTCGGCAGGGCCGTGGAAATGCGCGGCGGTGGCTGGGCCTGACAGGCCGGAATATGTCAGCTTCCAGCTGAGTTTCTTGCTGGCGGCATCATAGTCGATGTCGGCAGTGCCGGTGCCCGCGCTGGTGGTGGCAGGCACTTCGGATTTGCCGTCCAGCTTCGCTGTCAGCTTCTCGGCGAAGGCCGGACCGGCGAGGGCGACGGCAGCACCGAGTGTCAGCGTGGCAAGCAAGGTCTTGTTTGGCATGGTTCTCTCCCCTTTGACGTCACAGGACGGTTGCAGTTCTTCAACAGCGGCTTCGCCGATTTATTCCCAGAATGATCGTGAGCTGCGGCAAATTTGATGAGAGCTTGTACGAAGGGTTGTCATCATACTGGTTGATACGCTAGCGCGACCAATGACGGATCGGTGAATGTTGCGACGAATTGTTCTCCTTGCCGGCCTGGCCGGCATCATCGGCATCTGCGTGTTCTGGTGGCTGACGATCCCCGCGACCGTCGCCGCGAGTGCGCTGCCGGCCTACCAGCCAAACCTGGCCAACGGCCTCACAACGTTCAATGCGGGAGGATGTTCCTCCTGCCACGCGGTGCCGAAGCAGGACGACCGCACCAAATTGGGCGGCGGCCTCGCGATACCGTCGCCGTTCGGCACCTTCTACGCGCCGAACATCTCGCCCGATCCGAATGACGGCATCGGGCGCTGGAGCGAGGCCGATTTCGTCACCGCGGTCATGAAGGGCACCTCGCCGTCGGGGACGCACTATTTCCCCGCGTTTCCCTACACATCCTATCAGCACGCCAGGGTCAACGACGTGCGCGACCTGTTCGCCTATCTGAAGACCTTGCCGCCGGTCGCCGGCAAGGTGCGCGACCACGACGTGCCGTTTCCGTTCAACATCAGGCGCAATGTCGGGGTCTGGAAATTCCTGTTCATGGACGGCAAGCCGTTCGTCGCGGATGCAAGCCGCTCGGCGCATTGGTATCGCGGCGCCTACCTCGTCAACAGCTTCGGTCATTGTGCCGAGTGTCACAGCCCGCGGAATTTCCTCGGCGGCATCATCAGCTCGCAGCGTTTCGCCGGCGGCCCGAATCCGGAGGGCGAAGGCTGGGTCCCCAACATCACGCCGCGGGGGATCGCGGACTGGAGCGCGAAGGACATCGCCTATTTCCTCGAAAGCGGACAGACGCCGGACGGCGATAGCGCCGGCGGATCGATGGTGCGCGTGATCCGCAACACCTCGCAGCTCTCGTCAAGCGATCGCGACGCGATCGCCGACTACATCAAGTCGCTGCCGCCGGTCGACGGGCCGCCAAAGCCGATGAAGAAGGGCGGCTAGAGCGGAGCACGATCTTTCGCAACACCGCGCGACGCACGTTTCCGGATCATGCTCTGGCGCAGCGGCGTGTGCTACCTGGTGACGGCCGTCGGGATGTGAGCGGTGCTGCCCAGCGGCTCGATGGAGAAGTTGATCGGCACGTCCTGGCCGTCACGGCATTTCAGGAGGCCCGAATAGCCCTGCGCTCCGGATGCCGCGAGGTGGCATTTGTCGTCGGCCAATGCCAGCGTACCCTCGACATGCGGTGGCCGCGTCGATACGTGCAGCTCGAGGGTGCCGGTCTTTTCCTCCGATCCGTTGATGCTGCAGAGCCCGACATGCCGCAATGTGATCGCGCCGGCATAGCCTGTGCTGTCAGCGGTGCCGGCGAGATTCGCCTGCATCTCCCATTCCTGCAGATAGCCGATCTGACCTTTCGCGGAGAGGGACTGCGCCAATGCAGGGCCGGCGCTGATTGCGCATGCTGCGAGCAACATGCGTGCGGCCGGTTCATGTGCACGCCGCATCACGGCAACTCTCGCACGAAGCGAAAGCCGTTGCCATAGTAGCGCACGTCGACGTCGTAGCGGAATCGCGCCGCCGAGCGGATCGCGGTCGCCGGACTGGTGAAGTTGCCGCCCCGCAGCACACGCAGCCGGCAATCGCCGCTGGTCCATGCCGAGGCGTCCTTCGGTGCGTTGCGGTAATTGTCGTTCCAGCAATCCTCGACCCATTCGGCGACGTTGCCCGCGGTGTCGTACAGTCCGAAACCATTGGGGCGGAATGAGCCGACCGGTGCCATCTTCTGCGGCGGGGGAGTGACGCAGTTCGCGCATTGGGCGCGCCCCGTGCCGACGTCGCGGCCCCACCAGTACGGTGTCTTGGTCCCGGCGCGCGCCGCATATTCCCACTCGGCTTCGGTCGGAAGCCGATACTTCTGTCCGGTGCGTTGCGACAGCCACGCCAGGAAGAGCTTGGTATCGTCCCAGCTGACATTGATGACGGGCTGGCTGCCGCGGCCCCAACCGTGATCGTCGGGCCGAAACTTGCAGGCGCCTGCGTCGGCGCATTGATCCCATTCGGCGAAAGTGACTTCGCGGCGCCCGATCGCGAACGGCCGTGGAATGGGGATCGTCCGCTCCGGCTTTTCGTACGGCGTATCGTTGGAACCCATCACGAAGTCGCCGGGCGGCAAAACGACGAGCTCCCCACAGTCTGTACAGTCGCGGAAAACGTCTCCAGGTTCAAGGCGCGACGGCTGCGTCGGAGCTTGCGCCACGGTCAGATGTTCGGGAGGCGCTGGACGATGCGAACCAGATTCACTATCCTGCCTGAGGGTTGCGGTCTTGCCGTTGGCGCCAAGTGTTGTGGCCAACGCTGTGATTGATATCACAAACAGGGAATTTATTTTCATCTATCGTATCCGGCTAAAATGCCAATGATCGTCAACGCGATTGTGCAATCAAGCGGAGCAAGAATGCTTCATTCAGCGATGATCGGCAAGCCGAGCTCCGAAGCAGACGACTAGCAGTTATCGCGCAGCCGAGATTTCAGCGCGGACAAGACTGGACACAATTTTGATGATGCGATTGGCCGCGACGACGTGGCCGGGATCGGGGAATTGCAAATGATGCGATTGCAGAAGATGCGTAGGTCTTTCCCGTCAGCGTTGGTGCCGCTTCTTGCTCTGCTCGCATTCGCCGTGCCCGCGCGAGCGCAGACCGGGGGACCGACATCGTCGCCACCTGGCGCCGCCGTCTACTTCATCGGCCTCAAGGATGGTGATTCAATTCCCCCGAAGTCGACCATCCACTTTGGCCTGCGCGGCATGGGTGTTGCGCCCGCCGGTTCGGATCGCGCGAATTCTGGCCACCATCACCTGATCATCGATGCGCCGACGCCCCCGCTCAATGTCGAGATCCCGAACGACTTCCAGCATCTGCATTTCGGGGCGGGGCAGACCGAGACCGAACTGACGCTGCCGCCCGGCGAACACACGCTGCAGCTCGTGTTCGGCGACAAGAACCATGTTCCGCATTCGCCGCCGGTGATCTCGGAGCGCATCAAGGTGAAGGTCGTCGATCCCGCCGCGGCTCCGCAGGCCGCCGCGCCGGCCCCGCCAGCTGCGGCGCCGGCGGCTGCCGCAGCACCGGCCGCCGCTCCGCCTGCCGGTCGCCGGCCATCGCCCAAGGACGCCAAGGTCTATTTCATCTACCCTAGGGACGGCAGCTACATTCCGCCGAACCCGGTGATCCGTTTCGGCCTGCTCAACATGGGCGTTGCGCCCGCGGGCTTCGACAAGCCGAACACCGGCCATCATCACTTGCTGGTGGATGCCGACCTGCCGCCGCTCGATCAGCCGATTCCGAGCGACTTCAACCATCTGCATTTCGGTGCGGGCCAGACCGAGGCCAAGATCACGCTGCCGCTCGGCCAGCACAAGCTGCGGCTGCTGTTCGCCGATTTCAGCCATACGCCGCATGACCCGGCGGTCTTCTCCGAGGTCATCACCGTCAACGTCACCTCCGATGGCCGCCCTCCGTATCGCCGGAAGCACCATCATACGCATAGGTACTATCGCTATTGAGAACGACGCTGCGACGAACCATTGCCTACGCCGCCTGCCTCGCGGCCTCGACCTTGTTTGCGACTGCGGCTGTCGCGGATCGGCGCGTGGCGCTCGTAATCGGCAATTCCGCCTATAAGAGCGCGCCGACGCTCGGCAACACGATCAGCGACGCTACCGCGATTTCGGGCCTGCTGAAATCGGCCGGCTTTGAGGTGGTGATCTCGCGCAACGATCTCGGCGTCGTCGAGTTCAAGCGCGCGGTGCGCGACTTCCTGGTCACGGCGGAGAGCGCCGATATTGCCGTGGTCTATTATGCCGGCCACGGCGTCGAGATGAACGGATCTAACTACCTGATTCCGGTCGACGCGAAGTTGAGCCGCGACTACGACGTCGACGACGAGGCGGTGGCGCTTGATCGCCTGATCTGGGCGCTGCAGTCGGTGCGCCGGCTGCGCCTGATCCTGCTCGACGCGTGCCGCGACAATCCGTTCCCGTCGCGCGTCCGGTCGGCCGGCCTGCGCTCGCAGATGCGGGGAGGTCTCGGCAAGCTGGAAGACGTCAGCGCCGACACGCTGGTGGCCTATGCCGCGAAGGCCGGCTCGGTGTCCTACGATGGCGATGGCGTGAACAGCCCCTATGCGACCGCGCTGCTGCGGCATCTCACCGAGCCTGGCGTCGATATCCGCATCGCCCTCGGTCGCGTGCGCGACGATGTGATCAGCATGACCGGGGGGCGCCAGGAGCCGTTCATCTATGGCTCGCTCGGCGGAGCCACCATTTCGCTGGTGCCGCAGCCCGAGCCGAAAACCGAGCGGGTCGCACTACCCTCGCAGGTCGCCAATCCGCCCGTCGCCGCCAAGCCGCCGGCTGTCGCCTCGCGACCGGCGCCGGCTGCCGCCGGGGCGGCCCCGACCAAGCCCGCCGTCGCGATGGTCCCGCCGGTCCAGCCTGCGCCGGCGGTGCGCGACACGGCGGATCCCGCGACGGCTTGTAGCCGCGATGAGCAGCGTCTGGCGCGATTGCGCGCCGAGCCGTCGCCTGCAGAAATCGCCAAGCTGCAACGCGAGCTGACCTGCGAACGGCTGAAGGCCCAGGTGCAGCGCCTGCTTGAAAGCGTGGCGAGCGATCCGCCGCAGCCAACCGCGCCCGAAGCGCCCAGGGCGCAGCAGGCGCAACGTCAGGCCGTACCCGCCCCGCAGTCTTCCGATGCCGACGTCTGCGCGCGAGATGCCGCGCGACTTGCCAAGCTTCGCGGCGAGCCGAGCGTCGAGGCGTTCAGGACGTTCGAGCAGGAGCTTGATTGCGAGCAGATCCGACCGCAGCTTCAGCGGCTGCGCGAAAGCCTTGGTCTCTAGAGCCTTGGTCTCTAAAGCGCGATGAGATTTGGTTGAATCATCATCGCGCTTTAGACCTTTGTTTGAGCGTGATCTTTTCGGAAAACCGCTTCGCACTTTTCCGGATCATGCTTTAGCGAGCGCCGCCGAACGCCTTGAAGGTGATGATGGTGAGGGTGTCCTGGATGCCCGGGATCACCTGAACCTTCTCGTTGATGAAATGGCCGATGTCGGTGTCGTGGTCGACGTAGAATTTGACCAGGAGATCGTAATTGCCCGCCGTGGAATAGATCTCCGACGCAATCTCGGCTTCCGCCAGTGCGTTGGCGACGGTGTAGGACTGGCCGAGCTTGCATTTGATCTGGACGAAGAAAGGAACCATCAAAGTCGTCTCCGGGGATTTCCGCGACTATAGGCCAAAAACGGGCGGCCAAGGCAAGGGGGCAAGCAGGCGCAAGGCAAGGCCAACTCGCGGTAAAGTCAGGCGAACTTGCTGCCAGGGGGCGTCCGGGCTAGGACACGCTACAGTCCCATTCATGATGGTCTCCTTCGTGACGGTCTCATTCGTATCAGCCGCCGGTGCCGCCAGATGACGCCGGTCGCGCTCACCATTGCCGGCTCGGATTCCTCGGGTGGTGCGGGCATCCAGGCCGACCTCAAGAGCTTTGCCGCGCTCGGGGTCTATGGCGCCTCGGCGATCACGGCGCTGACCGCGCAGAACACCACGGGGGTCAGCGGCATCCATCCGGTGCCCGCTGCATTCGTCACGGCACAGATCGATGCCGTGTTCTCCGATCTCGACGTCGGTGCGGTCAAGATCGGCATGGTCGCGCAGGCCGAAACCATCGCCGCGATCGCCGACGGCCTGCGGCGCTGGGCGCCGTGTCACATCGTGCTCGACCCGGTGATGGTCGCAACATCAGGCGATCGGCTGCTGGCCGCCGAGGCGGTCGATGCGCTGAAGACCATGCTGTTTCCGCTGGCCTCGCTGATCACGCCGAACCTGCCCGAAGCGGCGGCGCTGCTGAACGAACCGGTCGCTGCAAGTGAGGCCGACGTCGAGCAGCAGGGCAAACGATTGCTGGCGATGGGCTGTCGCGCGGTGCTGGTGAAGGGCGGTCATGGGCACGGCGCCGAGAGCATCGACTACCTGATCGAAGGCGCGCGCAGCATCGCGCTCGCGGCGCCGCGTATCGCGACATCAAACACGCACGGCACCGGCTGCTCGCTGTCGTCGGCGATCGCGGCCGGGCTCGCGAAGGGCGACGACATGGAGACCGCCGTGCGCAACGCCAAGGCCTGGATATCAGACGCGATCGCCGCCGCCGATCGCTTCGCCGTCGGCCGCGGTCACGGGCCGGTGCATCACTTCCACAAGTACTATTGAAGCCGTGTAGCCCGTTACCCATCTACGTAATCGTCGCGTTGTCCCGCCGCGATATGCGCGCAACACAACGCCCGCTGCACACAGCCGCGACCGCCGATGTCGCCAGATTGTCGCATGCGGCTGTTATCCGCAGGGCAGGGGCGCGCTGCTGATTCTCGTTAACTCTTTGTGGAGCCTCAGGTCGCGGGGATCGTCATCGCCTTGTCACAGGAATCTGTTAGGTGCACAGGCATGGGAAGTGACTCCTTGAGTGAAGAGAGCCCCGAGCGGCGCTTTCGCACTTTGTTTATCTCCGATGTCCATCTCGGAGCCCGCGGTTCGCAAGCCGACCGCCTGTTGGACTTCCTTCGCTCTCACGATGCCGACACGATCTACCTCGTTGGTGATATCGTCGACGGCTGGGCGCTGAAGTCGAACTGGTACTGGCCGCAGACCCACAATGATTTCGTGCAGAAGATGCTGCGCAAGGCGCGTAAGGGCGCCAAGGTGATCTACGTCCCGGGCAACCACGACGAGTTCTTGCGCAAATATTACGGCACGCATTTCGGCGGCATCGACGTGGTGGAGAACACCGTCCACACCGGCGCCGACGGCAAGCGCTACCTCGTGATCCACGGCGACATCTTCGACCTCGTGGTGCAGAATGCGCGCTGGCTCGCCCATCTCGGCGACAAGGCCTACGACTTCGCGATCCAGATGAATCGCTTCGTCAACTTCTTCCGCAAGATGTTTGGCGTGCCCTACTGGTCGCTGTCGCAATGGGCCAAGCTGAAGGTCAAGAAGGCGGTGAATTATATCGGCGCCTTCGAGGCCACGCTTGCCGGCGAGGCGCGTCGTCACGGCTGCGACGGCGTGATCTGCGGCCACATCCACTACGCGACGATTCATGACGAGCACGGCATCCGCTACATGAATTGCGGCGACTGGGTGGAGAGCTGCACCGCGCTCGCCGAGCACGAGGACGGCAGCTTCGAAATCATCACCTGGACCGACCCGGTGCGCCGGATCGCGCCAGTTCCGCGGGTAACGGCACGCGCTGCATGACGCATATCCTGGTCGCGACCGATGCGTGGCATCCCCAGGTCAACGGGGTTGTCCGCACGCTGACCATGATGGCACAGGCGGCGAAGTCGCTCGGGGTCGAGGTGAGCTTCCTGACGCCGGACGAGTTCCGCACCTTCGCGATGCCGAGCTATCGCGATTTGCGGCTGGCACTGCCGTACCAGGCCAAGGTCGCCAGCCTGATCGATGCGGCCAAGCCCGACAGCATCCATATCGCGACCGAAGGCCCGATCGGGCTTTCGGTCCGCCGCTATTGCCGCAAGCGCGGCCTGCCGTTCACGACGAGCTTCCACACCCGTTTCCCCGAATATGTCTCGGCGCGCACGCCGGTTCCCGAAGCCTGGGTGTGGCGCGCGCTGCGCTGGTTCCACAAGCCGAGCCGGGCGGTGATGGCGGCAACCCCGGCGCTGGCCGCCGAGTTGCGCCAGCGCGGCTTCCGCAACGTCGTGCTGTGGTCGCGCGGCGTCGATACCGCCCTGTTCCATCCACGCGATGTCGATCTCTGCCTGCCGCAGCCGGTATATCTCAGCGTCGGCCGGGTCGCGGTGGAAAAGAACCTCGAAGCATTCCTCGATCTCGATTTGCCCGGCACCAAGGTGGTGGTTGGCGACGGCCCGGCGCGAGCGGCGCTGGAGCGGAAATATCCCGAAGCCGTCTTCCTCGGCGCCCGCCACGGGGAAGAATTGGCTGAGATCTATGCCGCGGCCGATGTGTTCGTTTTCCCCAGCCGCACCGATACGTTCGGTCTCGTGCTGCTCGAGGCCTTGGCGAGCGGCCTGCCGGTTGCCGCTTTTCCGGTCACCGGCCCCCGCGACGTGATCGGCGCGGCGCCGGTCGGCGTGCTCGACGAGGACCTGCACCATGCCTGCCTGGAAGCGCTCAGCATCCCGCGGCAGGCCTGCGTCGATTTCGCCGCGCTCCACACCTGGCAGGCGTCCGCTCGGGTGTTCATCGAGCGCTGCATGAACATCCGCCCTGCCGCGCCCGACGGCGAGGGGGAAGTATTCGAATTCGGTGCCGAAGAGCACCATTTCGCGGCCTTGCCGGCCAGTCACCCAACCTCGCGCTAAACAAACTCACGCCAAAGCGTCTTGCAGGGCTGCATCCCGCCGCGATACAAATCGTGGATGACGGACACCGTTTTAAATCCACCCGTCGCTGCCGCGGACATCGATGCCGCCGCAAGGGTGGTCGCGCCGTTCGCGGTGCGCACGCCGCTCCTGACCTTCCCCGTTCTCAACGAACGGGTCGGCAGCCGGGTCTTCCTCAAGCCCGAGATGTTGCAACGGACCGGGTCATTCAAGTTCCGCGGCGCCTTCAACAAGCTCGCCTCGATCCCGCAGGACAAGCGGAGCGGGGGCGTCGTGGCGTTCTCCTCGGGCAACCATGCCCAGGGCGTGGCCGCGGCGGCCAAGATTCTCAACATGCAGGCGACCATCGTGATGCCTGCGGACTCGCCGCTCACCAAGCGCGAGCGGACCAAGTCCTATGGCGCCGAGGTCGTGCTGTACGATCGCGATCGCGACGACCGCGCGGCAATCGCCAGCGGCATCGCCAGCAAGCGCGGCGCGACCTTGGTGCCTCCCTATGACGATCCCCTGGTGATCGCGGGCCAGGGCACCGCCGGCCGCGAGATTGCCGAGGACATGGCCGCGCTCGGGCTCACACCTGATATCGTCGTGGCGCCGGCGTCGGGCGGCGGATTGATCGCCGGTGTTGCGACCGCCGTGAAGGCGAAATATCCGCAGGCCCAGGTGATCGTCGCCGAGCCCGCGGGCTATGACGATCACGCGCTGTCGCTCAAGGTCGGACATCGCGAGGCCCATGCGGTTGCGCCGCGCACCATCTGCGACGCGCTGATGGCGATGATGCCGGGCGAGCTCACCTTTGCGATCAACAGCAAGCTGCTCGCAAACGGTGTCAACGCTTCCGACGAAGAGGTTGGTGCGGCTGTCGCTTTTGCCTATCGCGAGCTGAAGCTCGTGGTCGAACCCGGTGGCGCCATCGGGCTCGCCGCGCTGCTGGCGGGGCGGATCGACGCCAGGGGCAAGAACGTCGTCATCGTGCTCTCGGGCGGCAACGTCGACGCCGACCTGTTCGCGAAGCTCGTCGCCTGAAAACAGCGGGGGCAGGGCGATGGTCGCTCTGCCCCCGTTTCGTTGTGCGGTGTGGCCGATCAGCGCCTGAAGCCGCCATGATGGCTGCCGCTCATTCCGCCGGGATACGAGCCGGACGGAGTTGGGTGGAACACGGCGCGGCCACCACCGCCTGATCGCATCCGGTCGACTTGCATGCTCTGCCGCACCGCGTGGAAGCGGTGCTGGTCGCTGTCTTTCATGACCGGGCTCGATGCGTTCTTGCCGGCATTTGCAACAGGAAGGCTCGCGACCTTGCCCTTGCCGATCGAGGTCGGCATCCCGACCGGCTTCGCCCCGGGCGCGGGCATGTTGACGATCTTGCCGCCGCCGATCTGGCCATTGCCGCCGGCGCCCTGCAGGCCCGCATTGATCGGCTGCAAGGTCTGACGATTTGAAAGCCGCGTGAATTGCATCGGCGGCACGGCCTTCGGCTGCGCCTGCAGCTTCAGCGCCTGCTGCGCATAGGGGCTGCCGGCGAAATTGTCGTGGAAGGTCTTGTAGGCGAACGGCGTGTTGGCAAGCACCGCCTTGTGCCAGGCCGCGACCTGCAGCCAGTTCGTGAGCAGGAAGCGAATGCGATCGCACAGCGGATCGCGCGGATAGAGCCGGATGAATTCCTCATAGTAGTCCGGTCGCCCCTCCGACAGCACGAAATCATAGGCTTGGCGCACCGAGCGGTTCGGCAGGTTCGATGCCATCTGCACGACAGGCTCGTTCGCGGGCGCACGCGATGCCGCGACGGTGGTGTCGCCGAAGAAATAGAAATCCGAGGTCAGCGACGAGCTCTCCCATGGCGTCTGCCGGCCGTCGGTCGTCGCGTTGACCTCGAGGCGAACGCGCTTGAACAGCTGCTCGATCGGCAGGTTGGGCTCGCGCGCCAGCCGCAGGAAGGCGTTGGTGTAGGGGCTGTGGCCGTTGTTGCCGTCCTGTGCCTCCATGCCCGGCGCGGTGGAGTAGCCGACGATCGAGCCGCTCGGCGCATCGACGACGGCAAGGCCGCGGCCGGCATCGTTGACGTTGGGGAACGGGTTGTTGCGGCAGGCATCGAGCACCACGATGCGCATCCGGCTCGGGATATTCTCGAGCGTGCCCATCACGTCGACGAGGCGCACCGAATTGCCGTCGAGGTCGGACGGCGCCGCGATCTTCGCGTCGACCGGGATCAGGTAGTTCTCCCCGGCGAGCTGCACGCCGTGCCCGGCGTAATAGATCATCGCGACCGTGCCCGTGCCGCGCGCCGCGACCTTGTCGGAGAAATCCCGCAACACCTTCACCATGTCGCCCCGCCTGAGGTCGGTCGCGGAGATCACCTCGAAGCCGGCAGAGTTCAACAGCTCGGCCATCGACTGCGCGTCGTTGCCGGGATTGGCGAGTTTCGGTGCGTTCTCGTAATTCGCATTGCCGATCACGAGCGCAACGCGCTGCTCGGGGCCGCGGAGCGCAGCCGGCGTCGTTGCGGCCGATGTTGCCGGCGGGACCGTTTGATCGATGGACGGCGCCGCCGCATGGGTTGCATTGCCGACGGTGACGCCGCCGGCCTCGGCAAACGCCGTGCTTGATCCACCGAGGCTCACCAGGCCGAGTAATGCGGCCGATATCATGATGGATGTCAGGCGGACCATCGCGCGCTCCCAATGCTGATCCCGGTGCGGGACCGGTCGCAGGGAGGCTAGACGCGCATGCGCCCGCGGTACGTGAGCTGGGTCACGCTGCGTGGGTGCTCGATAGCAGATGGATGCGTAGCGCGAACGCGTCCGCCTTACGAGAAGAACGCGATCTTCTCGGCCTGGGTCATGCGGCGGATCGGCGCGAGCGGATCGTTGGCGGCGGCGTTCGGCTTTTTCAGGAGGCCGCTGGCGATGATGGTAGAGCCGAGCGAGACCTCTGCCGCAGGAGCCGGCGCAGCCGCAACGGTGGGCGGGAGAGGCGGCGGCACCGCCGTCGGGGTAGCGATCGACGCGACAGCGACCAGTGCCGGCTCGACCTTGACCTTCGGCTCGGGCGCCGGTGCAGGCTCCGGCTGAATGGCCGGTGCAACCATTTCGTGCTCGGGCTCGGCAGCCATCGCCTCGGCGACACGCAGCTCCTCGGCGGCGCGCATTTCCTCGGCGATCGCCTCTTCGTCGACCGGATCGGGCGCGCCCATCTCCATCGCGATCAGGTCGAGCACTGCTTCGTCATGGGCGTCGGCGGCGGCCGCGTCGGTGGCGCGCGCCAGCTCGGCGGCCTCGGCTTCGGCCAGCGCAGCCTCAGCCTTGAGCCAGGCTTCGCTCGGCTGCGGGACTGTTGCTGCGGCGACCTCGGAGGACGGCGCAACCGGCATCTCGGCTTCGCCGTTCGGCGTCGCAACGGCCTCCTGAGGCGGCGCTGACGGCGTGGCGGCCAGCGTCGCATCGAGGGTGGCGCTCTCGGCGGCAGTGCTTTCGGCCGCGGGCGGCGGTGAAGGAGCGGCCGCGGCCGGTTCCGCAACCGGTGCTTCGGCCGTGACCGGCTCGGCCGCAGGCGTCGTCGCCTTGTCCGGATCGAATTCGCTGAGGCGGCGGGCCAGCGCCGCGAAGGCGGAATCCAGCACGGCCTTGGCGTCGTCCATCGATATCTGCGCAGCACCGGCCTCGATCGCGCTGGCCTGCGAATCGATGATGTCGCAGATCCGGCCGTCATTGCCGATCTCGCGCAGCCGCCAGGAGATCTCCCGAATCACCCGCACGCCCTTGCGCACCGGCGCCAGATTCGGCTCGAAGCTGATGCCGTCGAGCGCTGTGATGGCGGAGGCCCGGGCGGCCTCGATCGCACCGCGCAAGGCGTCCAGCGCCTGCGCCAGCTGCTCGTCCCTGATGGCAGCTTGGGCGGCCTGCCGCTGCGCGCTGAGGCTATCCTCGATCCGCGCCACGGCATCGAGCACCATGCGCGTATCGGCATTGCGGTTGCGCTTGGCGTATTCGCCGAGGAACCAGCGGCCCCGCGAGGTCTCCATGAAGGCCGCGCTGATCGCGGCATAGTCCTCCTCGCTCGGCAGCGCCGCGCGGGCGGATATCGGCGACAGGGCGAATGCTTCTTCGGCCATCACAATCTCTTCGCGCAAATCACTGCGCGTTACGCTAACGATCACCACGATATCGCGCGAATCGCAATTGAATTGATGTCTTCCGAATCACAAATCCCCATTGCAGCAAAAGTTGCATCGCGGCGATTCGCGCGAAGGCTCGCGGCATTCTATGCCACCCTGTTCGGCATGACCGGCGTGCATCTGCCGTTTTTCACCGTGTGGCTGAAGGCGATCGGCATCGATGCCACCTGGATCGGCATCATCACCGCGGTGCCGCCGGTGACGCGCTTCACCGTGCTGCCGCTGGTCACGGCAGTGGCGGAACGCCGCCAGATGCTGCGCGGCGCGATCATCGCCACGGGAGTAGCCACGGCGTTCGGCTTTGCCGTGATCGGCACCCAGCACCAGCCCTTCGTGCTGCTCGCGGTCTATGCGCTGACCTGCTGCGTCTGGACGCCGATGGTGCCGCTTACCGACGCCTATGCGCTGCGCGGCGTCAGGCAATTCGGTCTCACCTACGGACCGCTGCGGCTGTGGGGCTCGGCGGCGTTCGCGGTCTGTGCGCTGATCAGCGGGTTCCTGCTGCGTTATGTCGCGGAGGTCGATCTGATCTGGATCATCACCGCCGTGACCGTGCTCGGCGCGCTGGTCGGGCTGACCTTGCGGCCGCTGGGCCGTCCGGTCGCCGCAGTCGCGCACGCGGCCGGTTCGCCGCGGTTGCTGCGCAACCCGACCTTCCTCGCCATCATCGTCTCCTCGGCGCTGATCCAGGGCAGCCACGGCGCCTATTACATCTTCGCCTCGATTGCCTGGCAGCAGGCCGGTTTCAGCGGCCTGACTATCGCGGTGCTCTGGGTGCTCGGCGTGATCGCCGAGATCGTGCTGTTCGCGGCCTCACCGCGCTTCACGCTGCCGTCGGCGGTGCTGGTGATGATCGCGGCCGCCAGCGCCGTCGCGCGCTGGGCGATCACTGCGCAGGATCCGCCACTTGCGGTGCTTGCCGTGGTCCAGCTCGGACACGGCTTAAGCTTCGGGCTGACCCAGGTCGGCATCATGGGGCTGATGGTGCATCACGTGCCGGTGCATGTGATGGCGCGCGCGCAGGGCTATCTCACCGCCTGCGGCGGCATCGTCGCCAGCACCACGGCGATCGTCAGCGGCATGGTCTATGCGCGCTTCGGGCTCGGCGTCTACGACATGATGGCGGCGATGGCGGCGACCGGTGGGCTGGTGATGTGGCTGGCGCGGAAGCGACTCATCCATCACCCCCAGAGCGCGGCGTCGGGCGGATAGACCAGGCTGCCCTCGTAGCGCAGGCCGTTGTCGCGGTCGTTGGCCAGCAGCAGCGGGCCGTCGAGATCGACGAAGCGCGCGGCTTGCGCGATCAGCATCGCCGGCGCCATCGACAGCGAAGTCGCCACCATGCAGCCGATCATGATCTCGAAGCCGAGCGCGCGGGCGGCGTCCGCCATCGCGAGCGCCTCGGTCAGTCCGCCGGTCTTGTCGAGCTTGATGTTGACGGCATCATAGCGGCCGCGCAATCCGGCAAGCGAGGCGCGGTCATGCACGCTCTCGTCGGCGCAGACCGCAACCGGGCGCTCGATCCGCGCCAGCGCCTCATCCTTGCCGGCCGGCAGCGGCTGCTCGATCAGCGTGACGCCGGCATCGGCGCAGGCCTTGAGGTTGGCGGCGAGGTTGTCCTCGGTCCAGGCCTCATTGGCATCGACGATCAATTCGGAGGTTGGCGCGGCCCTGCGCACGGCGGCGATCCGCGCACCGTCGCCGTCGCCGCCGAGCTTGATCTTGAGCAGCGCGCGGTGCGCGGCCTTGGCGGTGGCCTCGGCCATTGCTTCGGGAGGGCCCAGCGAGATCGTGTAGGCGGTGGTGCGCGGTTCGGGCGCAGGCCGGCCGAACAGGTTCCAGATGCGCTGGCCGGCGCGTTTGGCCTCGAGGTCCGCCAATGCGCAATCCAGTGCATTGCGGGCGGCCCCGGCGGGCATCCGGGCTTGCAGGGCGATGCGGTCCATGCCGCCGGCAAGGGGCTCCTGCATCGCCTGGATCGCCTCCAGGGTTGCCTCCGGCTTCTCGTCGTAGCGCGGGTAGGGCACGCATTCGCCGCGGCCGATGAGGCCGCCCTGGCCGACCGCGGCCACCACGACGACGGCCTCGGTCTTGGCGCCGCGGCTGATCGTAAACGAGCCGGCGATCGGCCAACGCTCGATCCGCACGTTGAGGGAAATCGCTCCGGGCGGGGTGGAAGTCATTTTAAAGTCTACTATTTCCTGAACCGTAGCTTGCGACGCGCAACCAACTATGGCTGGTTAGTGACAGATTCGACAAGCCGATCCGGCAAGCCGCCGGAGATCTGCAGTTGCGGCGGCCAGCCGGCTTGAGGGGTAGGCAAAAAGGTGAGCGGCGACCCGACACTGGAGCGGATAGCCCAAGGCGAAGGACTGGCGTTGTGCGCGGCGGGCAACTGGACCGCCCGCTTTGCCCCTGCGCTCGAGCGGATCGTCTCCGACGCCGAGCGACTGCGCGGCAGCCGCCCTCATATCTTCATCGACGTGTCGCAGGTCGCAAGCCTCGACACGTTCGGCGCCTGGCTTATCGAGCGGCTGCGCCGTAGCCTGAGCGATGCCGGCGCCGAAGCCGAGATCGCGGGCCTCTCCGCGAACTATTCCAGCCTGGTCGATGAGGTCCGCCGCGTCGGCCCCGCGTCCAAGGCCGTGCGCGAACCGCTGCTGATCTCGGGCATGCTCGAGCAGATCGGGCGCACCGTGGCCGGGATCGGCGGCACCATCATCGGCCTCGTCGACATGCTCGGCGCGGTGCTGGCCGCGGCCGCCAAGGTGCTGATCCATCCGCGCAGCTTCCGCTTCACCTCGACGGTGCATCACCTCGAGCAGGTCTGCTTGCGCGCGGTGCCGATCGTGGTGCTGATCACCTTCCTGATCGGCTGCATCATCTCGCAGCAGGGCATCTTCCATTTCCGCAGGTTCGGCGCCGACATCTTCGTGGTCGACATGCTCGGCGTGCTGGTGCTGCGCGAGATCGGCGTGCTGCTGGTCGCGATCATGGTCGCGGGCCGCTCCGGCTCGGCCTATACCGCCGAGCTCGGCTCGATGAAGATGCGCGAGGAGATCGACGCGCTGCGCACCATGGGCTTCGATCCGATCGAGGTCCTGATCCTGCCGCGCATGCTGGCGCTGGTCTTGGCGCTGCCGATCCTGGCGTTCCTCGGCGCGATGGCCGCGCTCTATGGCGGCGGCCTGGTCGCCTGGCTCTATGGCGGCGTCGATCCGGAGGCCTTCCTGCTCCGCCTTCGTGATGCCATATCGATCGACCATTTCGTCGTCGGCATGGTCAAGGCACCCGTCATGGCCGCGGTGATCGGCATCGTCGCCTGCGTCGAGGGGCTGGCGGTGCAGGGCTCGGCGGAATCGCTCGGTCAGCACACCACCGCCTCGGTGGTGAAGGGGATTTTCTTCGTGATCGTGATGGACGGCGTGTTCGCGATCTTCTTCGCCTCGATCGGGATGTGATCATGGCGGACGAGGACATCGACGCCATCATCCGGGTCCGCGACGTCACCGTGCAATTCGGCACCACGCGTGTGCTCGACGGCCTCGACCTCGACGTCAAGCGCGGAGAGATATTAGGCTTCGTCGGCCCGTCGGGCGCCGGCAAGTCGGTGCTGACGCGCACCATCATCGGCCTCGTGCCGAAGGTCTCCGGCCGCATCGAAGTGTTCGGCGTCGATCTCGATGCCGCGAGCTCGTCGCAGCGCCGCGCCGTCGAGCGGCGCTGGGGCATCCTGTTCCAGCAGGGCGCGCTGTTCTCCTCGCTGACGGTGCGCCAGAACATCCAGTTCCCGGCGCGCGAATATCTGCGCGTCTCGCAGCGGCTGCTCGACGAGATCATGGTGGCGAAGCTGGTGATGGTCGGCCTCAAGCCTGAGGTTGCCGACCGCTATCCGTCGGAATTGTCCGGCGGCATGGTCAAGCGCGTCGCGCTGGCGCGCGCACTCGCGCTCGATCCGGAACTCGTGTTTCTCGACGAGCCGACGTCCGGCCTCGATCCGATCGGCGCCGGCGATTTCGACGAGCTGGTGCGCACCTTGCAGCGCACTTTGGGGCTGACCGTTTTCATGGTAACCCATGATCTCGACAGTCTTTACACCGCGTGCGACCGTATCGCCGTTTTAGGGAACGGTAAGATCATTGCTGCAGGATCGATCGCCGACATGAAGGCATCGCAGCATCCGTGGTTGCAGCAATATTTCAACGGCAAGCGCGCCCGAGCCGTTGTGGCCTAGCCCATGATCCCGAAGCGAGGAGACCGGTTTTTCGGACGAGATCATGCGCCAGCAGGAAATTCGAAGGGCTCGGATGCAGGCTCAGTGCGCGAGAGCCCAAGAGTAATTCAAGAGTGAATAACGCGAGCAATTGATGGAAACGCGGGCGAACTACGTCTTGATCGGGGCTTTCACGCTGGCGGTGATTGCCGCCGCGTTCGGCTTCGTGCTGTGGTTCCAGAGCCTGCACACCACCAAGCAGCGCAGCCCCTTGCGGGTGATCTTCGAGGGGCCGGCGTCGGGCCTGCGCAACGGCGGCAATGTCAATTTCAACGGTATCCGGATAGGAGAGGTGGTGTCGGTGAAGCTCGACAACCCCAGGCGCGTGGTCGCGCTGGCGATGATCGAGAACAGCGCGCCGCTCCGCAAGGACACCCTGGTCGGTCTCGAATTCCAGGGCCTCACCGGCGTCGCCGCGATCTCGCTGAAGGGCGGCGAGGAGGCCGCCCCGCCGGTGCCGCTCGATGAGGACGGCATCCCGGTCCTGACCGCCGACCCCAACGCATTGCAGGACGTCACCGAGGCGATCCGCGCCACCCTGCAAAACGTCAACCGCATCGTCGCCGACAATCAGCAGTCGGTGAAGAATTCGCTGAAGAACCTCGAGGTCTTCACCGAGGCGCTGGCGCGCAATTCCGAGAAGATCGACAACGTCATGGTCAAGGTCGACGGCGTGATGGCCAAGGCCGACAATCTGATGCTGGGCCTCAATGCGATCGCCGGCGGCAACAACGGCAGCGAGCTGAACCAGATGGTGAAGTCGATCCGCGAGCTCGCCGACAATATCGACAAGCGCTCCAATCTCCTGATCAACGACGGCCGCCGCACGCTCGCCGACATCAGCCGCGCCGTGAACAATTTCGACCGCAATCCGAGCCGGGTGATCTTCGGCGGCAGCAACAATGCCGCACCCGAGCCCGCGCCGGCTCCCGCCGCCGCAGCGCCCGGGCCACGGCGCCGGCAGTAGGCTGCGCCGCCCGTTCGGGACCGACGGCCATCCACTTTCTTACTGGGGCGCCGCCTGAGAAGGCTCGAGGGTTTCCGGAGCGAAGCGACCATAGCGGGAATATGGCTCCGGCTGCTCCGGGCGGATGCTCAAGCTGCGAATGTGGTGGGGATCGGATGTGGCACTGACGAGGCCCTGTGTGCCCGACCATTTGCCGCCGGACGTATTGCGGAGCTCATCGGAGGCAGGTCTGACCGGCGTCGTTTGAACGACGTGCGCATCGGCCGCGGGCTTGCTTACCACCGTTGTTGTCGACCACTCGCGGCCCGCAGCGTCGCGCTGCTCGTCGGGTAGTCTTGGCCGCACCGTCAACACGTGAAGGCGGTTGTACTTTGGAGGAGCCGTCAATGGATCACCACGGTCGTCAGCCGATGGTGGTGCAATCCTGATGGTCCGGATCTTCGACGGTTCAATCGGATCCGCCGTCGCGACTGCGGCAAATCCAGCTGTTCCGAGCACCGTCAGCGCGACGACGGGACGCCAGCCTGTGCGCAACATCTGAAGCCTCTCAGCTCGTTCCGGCGCAATTTTAGCCTTGCATCGGTCAACAGCAAAACGGAGGCCGTCAGGCCTCCGCTTCTATTCGCCATCAGTGTTCGCCGCTCACCCCAGCCGTCCCGCGGCGTGCGCGAGCAGGGTGTAGACCAGCCCGGTCTCCGAGGTCAGGTGGCCAGCCAGCTCCTGCTGGCCGCGGCCTTCGCGGGCGACTTCGTCGAGCAGGCGCTCGAACTCCGCGATGTAGCGGTCGACCGTCTGCTTGAAGCCGCGGTCGGAGCGGTACTTGCGGGCCACTTCGTCGAAGGCCTTCTGGCCGGCGGGCGTGTAGAGGCGTTTGGAGAACGCCTTGTTCTCGCCGCGCTGGTAGCGATCCCACATCTCCGCCGCCAGCGTGCGGTCCATCAGCCGGCCGATGTCGAGCGACAGCGACTCCAGCGGATTGGCGGCGGGCTGCTGCTGCGGACGCGGGCGCTGCTGGGCATCGCGGGCCTGCGGGGCCGGCGGCGGTGCGTCGCTGCGATTGAGCAGGTCGGAGAGCCAGCCGTCGGCGTTGTTGGGGCCGGCCGGGCTGACCGACGGAGCCTCGGTGCGGCGCGAGCTCGCCATGCCGAGATCGGGCGGCGGCAGCGTCGAGGCACTGTTGCCGTTGTCACGGACGCTGTCCCGCATCCGCAGGTCGGCGCGGCCGCCGGCGGCAGCCATCACCGGCTCTTCGTGCCGGACGCTGGCGCGGTTGGTTGAGACCACGTCGAGCCCGCGGCCGTGATGGGCGACGATGCGGTTCAGCTCGGCCAGCGCCTCGATCTGGTCGACGATCACCTTGCGCATCTGCGCGGTATTCTCGGCGGCCTCCTGCGGCATTTCCAGCACGCCGCGGCGCAGCTCGTTGCGGGTGGCCTCGAGCTCGCTGTGCATCTCGCTCGCCATCTGCTTCATCGCCGCGACCATCGCGGAGAACTTCTCCGTCGATTCCCTGAACATCGCATCGGTCTCGGCGTTGCTCTGCTGGTAGAGCTCGTTCATCGCGTCGACGGTCTGCTGGCGCTCGTTCTCGGCGGCCTGGCGCACCGCCTCGAACTGCCTGCTGATCGCAGCCGAACCGGCGCCGGCGGTCTCCGCCACCACGCGGGCGATGTCGCGGGCGCGTTCCTCGGCCGCGCCGAGCGATTCGTCGAGCAGCCCGGTGAAGCGCGACAGCCGCTGGTCGAGATCGGTGGTGCGCAGGTCGATGGTCGTGACCAGCGCCTCCAGCGCCTCCTTACGCTCGCTGACGGAGGCCGTCGTCGAGCGGTTGGCCTGCTCGACCACGGCAGCCGCCTCGATCAGCGCCTTGCCGTGGGTCTCGAACTGGCTCGACAGCGCGCCGAGATCCTCCAGCGCCTTGCCGGTCTTGCTGTTGAACACCGTGAGCTGGTCTTCCAGCGTCTGGGTCGCGACGCCGTTGCGTGAGGTGACGTCGTTCATGGCGGACACGAAGTCGGCCACGCGGGTCACCAGCGCGCGCTCCAGCGAGTTGAGGTTGTCGTGGGCGCCGGTCAACACTTCCTGCAGCAGGATGTTGCCCTCGCGCAGCCGCTCGAACAGCGCCACCGTATCGGTGCGCAGGATCTTGCTGGTCTCCTGCATCTCGGTGACGGCCGAGATCGAGACCTGGCGCGACTGGTCGATCGCCGCGCGCGAGGCCTGCTCGAGCTCCTTGAGCGACTTCGCCACCGCGCCGGTCGCCTGATCGCCGGCCGAGGTGATGTTGCGCGCGACATCGCCGCCATGCGCCGACATCGACTGCGAGAAGGCGAGGCCGCGGGTTTCGATCGCCTTCAGCGCGTCGGCGGTGGCGCGATCCATATCGCTCGCAAGTTGCGTGGTCTTGGCGGTCAGCGCCTCGACCAGCGAGCCGCGGCGGCCGTCGACCATCTGCGACAGACGCTCGGTCTGCTGCTGCACATAGGTAACGATCTCGTCGGTCTTGCCGGTCATCGCCGAGCCGAACGCGCTGGTGGCGGACAGCACCGAACGCTCGATGTCGGCGGAGGTTGTCTTGACCTTGGTCGAGACCTCGTTGGACATGGTGATCAGTGCGGCCTGCGCGTTCTGCGCCGAGGTCTGGATGTTGTCGGTGGTCTTGGCCGTGACCGAGCTTAGCGCACGCTCGATATCGGTCGAGAGCGTGCGGATCTGGGCGGCGGCATCGGCGGAGGTCGCAGCAAACGAGCTCTGGGCTTCGCGGGCGCTGCCCAGGATGGTCTGCGCGGTCTCGGCGCTGGCGGTGGTCAGCGAGCGCTCGATCTCGACGGAGATCGCGCGGATCTGGGTTGCGGCCTCGCTGGACGTCGCGACGAACGAGCTCTGGGCATCGCGCGCACTGCCGAGGATCGACTGGGCGGTGTTGGTGCCGACCGACGTCAGGGTGCGCTCGACATCGGCTGCCAGCGACTTGACGTGGTTGGCCGCCTCCGTCGACGCGGCGACGAGGGTGTTCTGCGCCTCGCGGGCGCCGGCCGTCAGCACCTCGGCGGTGCCTGAACCGGCCATCGACAGCGCACGCTGGATGTCGGCGGCAAGTGCCGACACCTTGGTCGCAGCTTCGGTCGACGCATTGACCAGCGTGCTCTGCGCTTCACGCGCGCCTGACGTGATCGATTCCGCGGTGGCGGAGCCGGCCATCGACAGCGAGCGCTCCATGTCGGCCGCCAGGGTGCGGACCAGATCGGTGGCCTCGGTGGAGGCGCCAGCCAGCGTGCTCTGGGCCTCGCGGGCGGAGGCGACGATGGATTCCGCGGTCGCGGTGCCAGCCATCGACAGCGAGCGCTCGATATCGGCCGCCAGCGTGCGGACCAGGTTGGTGGCGTCGGTCGACGCGCCGGCCAGCGTGCTCTGGGCCTCGCGGGCGGAGGCGACGATGGATTCCGCGGTCGCGGTGCCGGCGGTCGAGAGCGAGTGCTGCATGTCGGCCGCCAGCGTGCGGACGAGATTGGCGGCTTCGGTCGACGCACCAGCCAGCGTGCTCTGAGCCTCGCGGGCGGAGGCGACGACGGCTTCCGCAGTTGCGGAGCCGGCCATCGACAGCGAGCGCTCGACGTCGCTGGCGAGCGCCTTGACCTGGCCGGTGACGTCGGTCGAGGTCGAGATCAGCGTGGTCTGGGCCTCGCGGGCGCCGGTCATGATCGCTTCGGCGGCGGCGGAGCCGGACATCGACAGCGATTGCTCGACATCGGCGGCCAGCGACTTGACCTGGCTTGCGGCCTCGACCGAGGCGCTGACCAGCGTGGTCTGCGCGTCGCGGGCGCCCGACAGCACGGACGCGGCGGTGGCGCTGCCGGCTGCCTGCAGCGTGCGCTCGACGTCCTCCGACAGCGCCTTGATCTGCGAGGCGACGTCGCCGGAGGCGGAGACCAGCGAGACCTGCGCGTCGCGGGCACTGGTGAGGATCGAGTTGGCGGCGCTGGTGCCGACGGCGGTCAGCACGCTCTCGACCTCGGCCGAGCTCAGCTTGAGCTGGTTGCCGACGTCGGCGGACACGCTGAGCAGCGCCTGCTGCGCGGTGCGCGCGCCGGTCTGGATGGTTTCGCTGGTGTTGACCACGAGGTTGGTCAGCGAGCGCTCGGCGTCCTCGACATGGGACTTGATGCTCGACGACAGCAGCTCGGCGCGGGACATCAGGTCCTCGCTGGCCTGGCGGCCGCTGCTCTCGATGCGGCCGGCGACGGCCTCGACGCGGGAGCCGAGCAGGTCCTCGAACTGCGCGACGCGGGTGTCGATGTCACCGGCGATGACGCCGACGCGGCTCTCGATGCCCTGCTGGATGTCGGCGAAGCGCGCCGAGATCGTGTCTGTCAGGTTCGCGCTGTGGCCATTGATGGTGTCGGCGAGGCGGGTGCTGTGGCCGTTGATGGTGTCGACGAGGCGGATGCTGTGGCCGTCGATCGTCTCGGTGACGCCATTGATGCGGTGGTCGACCGCGGCGATCGCCTGCACGGTGCCTTCGGTCAGGGTCGTGGTGAGCAGGCCGAGGCGCGAGTCGATCGAGTGGATCGCCTGGGTGGCGCCTTCGGTCAGCTGCGTCGCGAGCGTGCCGAGATGGCCGTCGATGGTGTCGGTGACCGACTTGGCGCGGCTCTCGAAGGTGACCTCGAGCGTCTTCATGCGGCTGTCGATCGCGTCGTCGAGCGACTGCAGGCGGCCGTCGAACGAGCCGATCTTGCTGGCGAGCGAACTGTCGAACGACGACAGCTTGTCGGTCAGCGAGGCGTCGAGCGTGGTGACGCGGCTGCCGAGCGTGGTCTCGAACTGCAGCAGGCGCTGGTCGAGCGAGGCGGTGATCTCGCCGCCATTGGCGGTGACGCGATTGTCGAAGGTGTCGACATAGGTCTTCAGGCTGTCGGCGATGTCCTGGGTCCGCTGACCCATGCGCTCGACGATGTCGCCGCCGAAGGTCTTCACCGTGCGGTCGAATTCCGAGATGTGGCGGGTGATCAGCGCGCCGAGCGTGCCGGAGTCGCGGGCGAATTTCTCGGCGAGTTCGCTGCCGTGGTTCTTCACGAGGTCGTCGAACGCGCTCATCTGCAGCGACAGCGAGTCGTGCGCCGTCTCGGTCTGGCCCACCACCTTGGCGACCAGCGAATTGACGGTGACGTCGAGCGCCTCGCTCGCCCTGTCGCCGGACGTCATGATCTGGCCGGCGAGGCGGTTGCCGGCGTCGTCGATCTTGCTGACGAGGTCGTTGCTGCGCAGCTCGAGCTCGAGCAGCAGCGAGTCGGCGGAGTTCTTCAGCGAGTCGTGGACCTCCTCGGTGCGGTCGGAGATGCCGTCGACGATGGCGGACGAACGCTGCTCGAACTCGCCGGTGATGCGGTCGATGCGCTCGTTCAGCATCTCGTGGACGCGGTCGGCCAGATCGACGAACTCGTCATGGACGTGGCCGGTCTTGAAGTTGAGGCTGGTGGTCAGCCGCTCGGAGGCGTCCATCACCGCGCGCGTGGTCTCGGCGCTGGCTTCCTCGAGCCGGTCGAGCAGGTCGCCGCCGCGCTCGCCGAGCGCGAGGATCATGTTGTCGCCGGCATGGCTCAGCGCGGTCGTGATGTGCTGGCCGCGCTCTTCCAGCGCACCGGTGATGCTCTTGGCGACCTCGTCGACGCGCGAGGCGATCGCGTCCGAGATCAGCGCGATGTCGTGGCGCAGGTCGATCTGCACGCCGGAGATGGCGCTGCGCACCTGCTCGGCCTGGCCGACCAGATTGTCGCGCTGGTGGGCGATGTCCTGCAGCAGCGCGCGGATGCGTACTTCATTGTCGGAATAGGCGCGCTCCAGCGCCGCGACCTCGTTGGCGACGAGGGTCTCGAGCTCGCCGGCGCGCGCGATCGCGCGCTCGACGCCGTCGCCCATCGCCGCGACTTCGCGGCGGATCGCCTGGCCGACCGTCACCATGGAATCGGCGGCGGCGTTTTCCGGCTCGGAGAATCGCATCGCGACCTGCGCCATCGATTGCGCGATCATCTGCATGCGCTGGCCGTGCGAGGCGAGGCTGGCGAGGTAGTAGAACAGCAGGATCGGAACGGCGAACAGCGCGGCGAGGCCGGCGAGCACCAGCACGCCGGTGCCCTGGGCCATCGATGCCTGCAGGGCCGGCCAGAACGCGATGGTGAGGATGGCGCCGCCGAGCAACCAGGCGCCGGAGCAGACGAAGAACAGCGTGAAGGCGTTGCGGGCGCGCCCTCCCTGCAGGGTCTGCAGCATCTGGCCGATGGTCTCGCGATCGTCATTGGCGGCGCGGCGCGGGGCGCGCGGCTCCTCGATCGGCTCGAAGGCCGAACGATCGGAAGTCGGACGGGACTCGAACGATGTGGCGGAAAAATCCGGCGCCGACGGCGGCAGGCTGGGCGGCACCGCGCCTTCGTTGAGGGGGCTGCGGTTTTCCGTGCCCTGTTCGCTGATGTTGAGGGCTTCCTGGATGGCAGAAAGCGCGACTTCGGTGGGATCTTTGACCTTCTTGGGAGTGTTCGCCATGTTCAGTCCAAGCCCTCTCACTATCTACGCGTCGGCGAGCCTGCGATCGTCCCCACGCAAGCTCGAAGCCGGTGCCCACAAGCGGAGCGCAAGCGCCCCCCTCGGCGGCTTGTCCGCTACATCCACAAACATCCTATGGGGAGAGTGGTGCGAATGAAATGCTTGCGATTAATACTTTCTTAATCATCGTTAACAGCTTTGCGCCATAAGGCCTTATGGGTACTCGAAATTCCAGCCGCAGAGGGCCGATTGTGTCCGGAAATTGTCCAGAATCAGGCGGTTTTGCCGATCATCCCGACAACAATTCGTTAACCAGTTTCGTGATTGGCTCGCCGACGGTCCGCCGGTGAAGACCCCGGGGGAGACGACAGGGACAGGCCATGCCGCTTCATCTCGAACGGGTTGAATGGACGCAATCGCCGCCGCTCGCTCCCGGCGGCGGGCCGATCGACGTCGATCACCTTCAGCGCATGACGCTGGGCGATCCGGGGCTGGAGCGGGAAGTGCTGGCGATGTTCTCGACCCAGTCGGCCCGGATCCTTGGTGAGCTGGCCGGCTTGCCGCCCGACGCTCCGACCCATGCCCATACCCTGAAGGGATCGGCGCGGGCGATCGGGGCTTTCGGCGTCGCCGAGGCCGCCGCTAACCTTGAAACCGCGCTGGCCGGCGGTTCCGATCCGGCCCAGCCGCTTGCCGCGCTCGGGGTCGCGATTGCCGAGGCGCGCACGGCGATCGAGCTGATTCTGGGCCGGTCCTAGGCCTTCCGCATCCCCACCGGCTTGCCGCTAGCGCCTGGACGCTATCCCGGCCGGCCGGCAGGATTTCGGTCTCCGTGCTGGCGCTGTGCGGATCGACCCGTTATACGACTGCCCGGGACCTTTCCATCCATCGTCCGGCGTATTCCGGCAGCACGAGCAATCATGGCCAAAATCCACTTTATCGACCATTCCGGCGAGAAGCGCTCCATTGATATCGAGAACGGCGCAACGGTAATGGAAGGCGCGATCCGCAACGCCATTCCCGGCATTGAAGCCGAATGCGGCGGCGCCTGCGCCTGTGCGACCTGCCATGTCTATGTCGATGAAGCGTGGCGCGAGAAGGTCGGTGCGCCGTCGCCGATGGAAGAGGACATGCTGGATTTCGGCTTCGACGTGCGTCCGAACTCGCGGCTGTCCTGCCAAATCAAGGTCACCGACGAGCTCGACGGACTGGTCGTGTCGACGCCGGAACGGCAGGCCTAAGCTCCGTCACTCGCCGTCCGGGTTCACCCCGCGACGGACCCAGCGGCGGAAGTTCTCCTTGACCTCCGCCGGCAGCGGTGTCGGCCTGCGCGTCGCCTCATCGATCATCACGGTGACCGCCTTCGCCGACGCCACGCATCTGCCTTCCGAAAACACCACCTGATCGAAAGTGGTCGATGTCCGTCCGAACTTGACGAGACCGAGCCCGAGTTCGATCTGGCCCGGCCAGTGCAGCTCGGCGCGGAAATGGATGTCGAGACGCACCATGATCCAGCCGAGCCCGGCCGGCATCAGTCCCATGCTGCGGTCCTTCACCAGCGTGACGCGGCCGGTTTCAAAATAGCTCGCATAGACCGCGTTGTTGACGTGCCCGTTCGGGTCGAGATCGGCAAAGCGCACGTTGTCGGACAGGCGATAGGGGAAATCTTCCAGGCGCGGCGTGTCTTCCACGCGGACAGGGGCGTTCACGACAATCGATCTCCGTCAGTTTCCGTCCATACAGCCGAGTTACGAAGGCTCGGCAAGGGGTTGCCGCGCCGGCCGCGGTCCCTATTATGCATGTCCCGATCCGGCCCACTTGGCTGGACAGGCGAAAAGCCGTCCAGTCGACCTCAACTGAAAAGAAGCGGACATGAGCGAAGCGATCAAGACCGATGTGCTGATTATTGGCGCGGGCCCCTGCGGACTGTTCGCCGTGTTCGAACTGGGCCTGCTCGACATGAAGGTGCATCTGGTCGACATCCTCGACAAGATCGGCGGGCAGTGCGCCGAACTCTATCCCGAGAAGCCGATCTACGACATTCCCGGCATTCCCTTCGTCACCGGCCAGGGCCTCACCGATCAGCTGCTGGAGCAGATCAAGCCGTTCAACCCGACCTTCCACCTCAACGAGATGGTCGAGAGCATCGAGAAGATCGGCGATCCCTTGTTTCGCGTGAAGACCGATGCCGGCAAGGAGTTCGAAGCCAAGGTCGTGGTGATCTCCGCGGGCGGCGGTTCGTTCCAGCCCAAGCGCCCCCCGGTGCCGGGCATCGAGGCCTATGAGGGAACCTCGGTGTTCTATGCCGTGCGCAAGATGGAGCAGTTCCGCGACAAGAACATCCTGATCGTCGGCGGCGGCGATTCCGCGCTCGACTGGACGCTCAACCTGCATCCGATCGCCAAGCGCATCACGCTGCTGCACCGGCGCGACGATTTCCGCGCGGCGCCGCACAGCGTCGAGCAGATGCGTACGCTGGTGGCCGACGGCAAGATGGATCTCAGGATCGGCCAGGTCACCGGGCTCGAAGGCGCCAACGGTCAACTCTCCGGCGCGGCCTTGAAGGGCAACGACAATGCGATGTCGACGATCGCCTGCGATACGATGCTGCCGTTCTTCGGCCTCACCATGAAGCTCGGTCCGGTCGCGAACTGGGGCGTGGCGCTCGAGAACAATCTGGTGCCGGTCGACACCGCGGCGTTCGAGACCAACGTCTCAGGCATCTTCGCGATCGGCGATATCAACACCTACCCGGGCAAGCTGAAGCTCATTCTCTCCGGCTTCCACGAGGGCGCGCTGATGGCGCAGAAGGCGCACCGCTACGTGTATCCGGACAAGCGGCTGGTGTTCCAGTACACAACCTCGTCATCCAGTTTGCAGAAGAAGCTCGGCGTGAACTGATTCCACTCCAACGGAGACCAATGCCGGGGCATCGGCCATTTCCCGCGCGGCGCGGGTACTGGAACGCTTCGTGAAATGGCCGTAGTCTGCTCGTAGTCGGGTTTGATCGATCAGGTGACGATGATGCGGAACACGCTATCCAGACTCCGGCTGATCTTGGCGCTCGCCGCGGCCTTTTCGCTAACTGCTCCGCTTGCGGCTTCGGCGGCGGAGCCGACGGCGGCCGGTCTCTGGCAGAAGATCGAAGACGGCAAGACCGAGGGCTGGTTCCTGGTAATCGAGCGCAACGGCCTGTACGAAGGCATGATCGCCAAGATGTTTTCGGCGCCCGGCGATCAGCCCAATCCGGTCTGCTCGAAATGCACCGACGATCGCAAGGACATGCCGTGGCTCGGCATTCCGCTGATCCGCGACATGAAGCGCAACGGACTTGCCTATGAAGGCGGCAACGTGCTCGATCCGCGCAACGGCAAGGTCTACAAGGCCAAGATGACGCTGAGCGCCGATGGGCAGACGCTGACCATGCGCGGCTACCTCGGCATCTCGCTGTTCGGCAAGGACGAGGTCTGGACCCGGCTGCCCGACACCGCGCTGGCGCAGCTCGATCCCGCGATCGTCGCCAAATATCTGCCGGCGCAAGCCGCAGCGGTGAAGCCGCCGCCGCCTGCGCCGTTGCCCGCGACGAAGCGGCACTAGGACTCCCTACGCTCCGATCCGGATCGCGCTCGCCTTCGTGCCGTGCGCGCGTTCAGCGCTGTTCTGGCGTGGTCGGCAGTGGTGCGACCGGCTCGGACAGCACCTCGGGCACCGTGGTGTTCAGTTGCAGCACAGTGGCGGCTGCAGGCACGGCGGCATCGGCCATCGCCGCATGACCTTCGGCGCTGGGATGCACCGCGCCGCCATACACCGCCGACAGGATGCCCCATGTCGCGTCGTGGATGTCGGTCGGCTGCATCGAGGACGGCAGGCCCTGCGGATAGGTCATCGCCGCGAAATAGCTGTCATTGGCGTCGCGGATCCAGCGCGCACGCGGCAGGTAGGCGCGGTATTCGCCGGCGCTGCGGCCGCATTTCAGCGGCTGGCTCGCCGCGGCGACGATGTCGGAGACGAAGCTGTCGCCGTTGGCGGCGAAGCAGTCGCGATCGAACTCCGGATCGCTCGAGGCGCGCGCGCAGAAGCCATGGCTTGCGAACGCGTCCTGATGCGCATCGACGAAGGTCATGCGGTCGGCCTGCGGATTGCGGCAGATGATGCCGGACTGGCACTGCGCGATCGCCTTGAGTTGCGGCAGGAACTCGTTCTGCACGAAGCTCGAGACCGAGGCGAGCCGCTTGGGATCGGCGTTGAACGAGGGATGGATCTCGAAGCCGGCGCGGCCGCCGGGGCAGGGCGCGCCGCCGCTGGCCAGCGCCGGATTGGCATAGGCCGTGTAGATCACGCGCGACAGGTCGCCGCCGACGAGCGGCTTCAGCGCATCGCGCAGCTTGGCGAAATCAGCCGGCAGGTCGCGCGCCAGCGCTGAACGCGCATCGTCGACGCTGGCCATCGAGCCGCCCTGGCTGAACAGCGTGCGTTCGGTCGGCGTGTCGACGATCACGTTGGCGACGAGGCCGGAGAAGTAGATGTCGTTGGCGCCGATCGACAGCAGCAAGAGATCGAGCGCGCGGTCCGGCTGCCGGCGCTTGGCGGCTGCGAGTGCCGTGCGCAGCTCGGCGATCTGGCCGTTGACGGTGCCCGAGCAGGTGTTGGCGGTTTTCGTCGGCAGACATTCGCGCGCCTGCTGCGAGCCGAGCAGCCCGTCGGCTATGGTCGCGCCGGTGCAGGCCAGCGGCAGATAGGTTACCGCGATGTGCGGATATTGCACGGCGAGCGCAAGCGCGGTGCGGGTCTGGTAGCTGTACAGCGAACGATGGCACGCCGAATTGAGCCACAGCGCGCTCTGGCGCTGCCAGTTGGTGAGGGTGTCCGGCGCTTCGCAGGCGCGGCCGCCTTTGTAGCCGGCGCGGCTCGGTCGGTAATATTGCGCGCCGCCGAGATAGGAGCGGAAACAGAACCCTTCGTCGGAGAGCGCGATCGGGCGATCGGGATTGCCTTCACCCGATGCGATGCTGTCGCCGAGGCCCGCGATCAGCAGATCGCGCACCGCGATCGGCGTCGTCACGCGCTGGTTGGCGTCCGAGCCGCTGGCGACGTCGACGGTCGCGACGGTGGTGCGGCCGTAGCGGACGCGCAGATTGACCGGTTCGGCGCAATCGAAGGTCGAGGATTGCGGCCCGTCGCCGTCGTCGAACGACCAGGCGCAGGTCGCGCCGACCGGAACCGGGCCGGTGAGCCGCACCACGATCGGGTGATCGATCGGCGTCAGATAGCTTTCCTTGACGTTGTCGCGGCTGCACGGCTCGCTGACGCGGCCCTGCAGGTCGATGCACAGCCGGTTGACCATGTTGCGCGCCCAGCCGCGGCCGTCGCTTTGCAGTTCCAGCGCCTGTTCCGAGGCCAGCACGCTGCGGCCGAGCCCGCTTTCGACATGCAGGCGGAAGTCGCGTTCCTCGCGGAACAGGCGGAAACGGTTGCGGACCTCCCAGGAGATCGAAAGCTGGTTATCCTGCGCCCTTGCGGCCGGAGCCGATACCGTTGCGAGCGCGCTGCCGAGCAGCACGCTGCAGGCCGTCACACGAAACGAAAATCGAACCAAAAAGCCAATCATGGCGCGGTTTGACGTGAGCGGTGCGGCGAAAATAAGAGAGGCGGCTGCGGGGATCAAAAAACCGGAATCGAAAACCCGGGTCGGGGGCAGATAACGTCGCTGTTACCGTTTCAGCTGCCTGATCCGCTGCTGCCGGCTTTCGATCGGTTGCCGCACGGTCGCCGAAGCCGTGCAGGCTTGGCTCAATCGCTTGCGTTCCTGCCAGGGCTGCACCACGTTCAGCCACAGCTCGCGCATGCCCATGATCGAGATCGAGATCCCGAACGGGATCAGGAAATAGAGGATGCGGAACACCACCAGCGTCGCCAGCAATTGTTCCTTGCTGAACTCCGGCAGCGCCACCAGCATCGCGGCGTCGAACACGCCGATCGAGCCCGGGGCGTGGCTTGCGAATCCGAGCAGGGTTGCCAGGATGAACACGACCGCCAGCGAGACGAAGTCGATATGCGGCTCGGTCGGCATCAAGAGATACATCGCGAGCGCGCAGAAGCCGAGATCGACCACGCCGATGAAGATCTGCAGCAGCGTCAGCTTGGCCGAGGGCAGCACCACCTTCCAGCCGTTCTGGCCGAGCTCGCGGCGCTTGTCGCCGGTCAAGAGCCAGACGAAATAGGCGCCGATGCCGGCAAGGCAGCCGAGCGCGATCAGCCGGTTCATCGCCGGCGGCAGCAGGTCCATCGCCGACGCCGCGGCCGGGTGCCAGGCCATGCCGAAGCCGAGCACGAACAGATTGCCGAGCCAGAAGGTCAGTCCCGACAGAAAGCAGATCTTGGCGACGTCGATGGCGGAGAGGCCGTAATCGGAATAGATCCGGAAGCGGATCGCGCCGCCGGTAAACACGGTGGCGCCGATATTGTGGCCGATCGTGTAGCTTGTGAAGCTCGAGAGTGCTGCGATGCGGTAGGGGACGTGGGTCTTGCCGATCGTGCGCAGCGCGAAGAAGTCATAGAAGGTGAGCGTGCAGAACGCTCCGACCACACAGAGCGCCGCGAGCGCGATCCGGTGCGGCGCGATGTCGGTCAGCGCGGTGAGGATGACACCGGTATCGACCCCCTTCAGGGTGTGGACCAGCGAGGTGATCGCCAGCGCGATGATCAATACACTCGCGGCGATTCCGAGCCGTTTCCAGCCGATCTTTTCCTTGAAACCACGCCCAAGCGTGGTCAGCAGCCGAAGCATTCATCCTCCCGGCGAGGCGGCAAATTTCAGTGGGACCCGGTCGCGAATGGCGACGGGTGACGGGCAAGCGCACCGTACGCGATGACCCATAAGGCAAAACCGATGCGTTGTGCAGCCCTTGACAAGCCAAGCTTCGGCTTCCGTCCGGCGTCATTGTCATACTGCCTACATATGTTCTCGCTGAGCGGAATGTGAGTCGCCGCCATGTCGGCGGCTGCGAACGGATCGCCGCTTGGTCCGCTGTTCAAGGCAAATTCGTCGGTTTTTTGCCGGTTTTGCCGCCGCAGCGTCGCGGCCACAGGGCTTCCGGAACAGAGCGAATGGACGATATGCGTCAGCATGGGGACGGCAGGGCCGGCTGCGGCGTTTACCAAAGCGTGAAGTCGATCCGCGCATGCGCGTGATCCGGCTGTGGACCGCCGTTGGGGCCGGAATGAGACGCCCGGAGGGCGGTCCGTAGGTCTATTGAGGCAAAACGCCGCGCAAGATGGCTGCGGCCACATGGCCCGCCCGGCGCGACGATGCCACACTTCGATCGATGGCGAAGTGTTCGGGGGAAGCGAAGGCCTATGTCTCGCATTGGTTGCCCAGAGCGAGGTCAAGACCATGCAACAGACATCCCTGAACCTCCGGCGCATGCCGGAGCAGCACGCGGCGTCGCAACGGCAGCCGGCCGGGCTCGCGGCGACGCTGACGCTGGCCGCGATGAGCCTCGGCTACGGCGTCGTGCAGCTCGACGTCACCATCGTCAACACGGCGCTCAACGCCATCGGCGGCTCGCTCGGCGGCGGCGTCGCCGAGCTGCAATGGGTGGTCAGCGCCTACACCATCGCCTTTGCGGCCTTCATCCTGACCGCGGGCGCGCTCGGCGACCGGATCGGCGCCAAGCGCATCTTCATGGCGGGTTTTGCGATCTTCACCGCGGCCTCGGTCGCCTGCGCGGTCGCGCCTGATGCCGCGACGCTGATCGCCGCGCGCTGCGTGCAGGGACTGGCCGCGGCGATCCTGGTGCCCAACTCGCTCGCGCTGCTCCGCCACGCCTATGCGGACGACAAGGCGCGGGGACGCGCGGTCGGCGTCTGGGCCGCCGGCGCCAGCCTTGCATTGACCGCCGGCCCGTTCGTCGGCGGCGCGCTGATCACGCTGGTCGGCTGGCGCGCGATCTTCCTGGTCAACCTGCCGATCGGCCTCGCCGGGCTGTGGCTCGCCTGGCGCTTTGCCGGCGAAACCGCGCGCCATCAGCAGCACCGGCTCGATCTGCCGGGGCAACTTGCGGCGATCGCCGCGCTCGGCACGCTGGCCGGCGCGCTGATCGAAGGCGGCGCGCTCGGCTGGAGCAGCCCGTTCGTGATCGCGGGCTTCCTGCTCGCCGGCGTGTTCTCCGTGCTGTTCGTCTGGCGCGAGGCGCGCGCCGCGCAGCCGATGCTGCCGCTCTCGCTGTTCAGTCATCGAATGTTCGCGCTGACCTCGCTGGTCGGCCTGCTGGTGAACGTCGCGTTCTACGGGCTGATCTTCGTGCTCAGCCTCTACTTCCAGCAGGTCAACCGGCTCTCGGCGTTCGCAACCGGGCTGGCGTTCGTGCCGATGCTCGGCGCGGTGCTGCCGGCCAACCTGATTGCGCCGCGTGTTGCGGAGCGGATCGGTGCGCCGGCGGCGATCGCGCTCGGCGCCGCGCTCTCGGCTGCCGGATGCCTGGCGCTGCTGTTCATCGGTCCCGGCACGAGCTATCCCGCGATCTGCCTGCAACTGCTCGCGATCAGCGGCGGCCTCGGGCTCCTGGTGCCGCCATTGACATCGACGCTGCTCGGCAGCGCCGAGCCGCAGCATGCCGGGATCGCGGCCGGGGTGCTGAATGCGACCCGGCAGACCGGCAGCGTGCTCGGTGTCGCGCTGTTCGGCTCGATGGTCGGCCGGTCCGCCGCCTTCATGGCCGGCCTGCATGCGGCTCTCGTGATCTCCGCCGGCGTCCTGCTTGCCGCCGCCGCGCTGGTCTGGATCGGCGCCTCATCACAAGCACGGCCCTGAGCGAGGCTTGCCCCTCACGGGCGGTCGCCGGATGGCCAAGGCTGCCGAGAAGGCTGAATTGCGTGTGAGGACAACGGTTTTTCTCGACGGTACTCCGTGCATTCAAGGCTTCTTCACCATGCGTGGAAGCTTGCTGCGGTGCGGTTACCGTTCGTACACGAATGCGCTTGTTCTTATGGGTCCATAACGGGGGCCTATATGTATCGCGTACTCACCTGTCTCACCCTGGAACATGACTGGCGGTTGGTCGTCCTTGGTGGGGTGATCTGCCTGCTCGCCAGCGCCGTCGCGATCAGCCTGTTTCACCGGGCCCGCGCCGCACAGGGCCGCGCCCGCGAGATCTGGATAGGCCTCGATGCGGCGGTCGGCGGTTGCGGCATCTGGGCCACCCATTTCGTCGCCATGCTGGCCTACGATCCCGGCATCGAGGCCGGGTACAACATTCCGATCACGCTGCTGTCGCTGGTGCTCGCGGTTGCGATCCTGGCGATCGGCCTGGCGGTCGCAACGCTCAACGAACGCTGGTGGACGGTCGCCGCCGGTGGCGCCATCGTCGGCGTCGGTGTCGCGGCGATGCATTACACCGGCATGCTGGGGCTGGAATTGCCCGCGCGCATCGTCTGGTCCCCCGGCATCGTCGTCGCCTCGATCGCATTTGGAAGCCTGCTTGGCGCGTTCGCGCTGGTCGTTGCCGCGCGCGGCGAGCGACTTGGCATCACCGCGGCCGCGACCGGTCTCCTGACCGTTGCGATCGTCTCGCATCATTTCACCGCGATGGGCGCCGTGACGCTCGTTCCGGATCCGACCATCGTTCCCGACGGGCTTTCGGTCTCGCCGCGCGCGCTCTCGTTGATGACCGCGGTTGCCGCCTTCGCGATCCTCGGGCTGTCGCTGATCGCCTCCATCCTCGATCGCCGCGCCAAGACCGAGCTCCACAAGCAGAAGGTGGTGCTCGATACCGCGCTCGAGAACATGTCGCAGGGGCTGTGCATGTTCGATGCCGATGGCCGCATCATGCTGTTCAACGAGCGCTACAGCGAGATCATGGGGCGCAATCGCGTGCCGTTGCAGGGGCGTCTGCTGATCGACGTCCTGCAGGACCTGCATTCCATCGGCGAGTGGGACGGCGATCCCACCGAGTTCTGCAATGCGCTTGTCGCCGAAGCCAGGGCCGGCAACGGCGCGACGCGGATCGTCAACCGCAATGACCGCGCGATCCGCGTCGTCGACCAGCCGATGAAGGGCGGCGGCTGGGTCGCGACTTTCGAGGACATCACCGAGTGGCAGCAGGCCCAGGAGCAGATTTCACATATGGCGCGGCATGACGCGCTGACCAACCTGCCGAACCGGACGCTGTTCCGCGAGCAACTCGAGAAGGCCTCGAGATTGGCCAAGCGCACCGACCAGGTGGCGGTGCTCTGCCTCGACCTCGATCATTTCAAGGAGATCAACGACACGCTCGGACATCCGATCGGCGATGCGCTGCTCCGCGAGGTCGCGCGCCGGCTCGGCGAATGCGTGACCGAGCACGACACCGTGGCACGGCTCGGCGGTGACGAATTCGCCATCGTGCAGTTCTGCAGCAATTGCGAACCGTCCGTGGTGTCGTCGCTGGCAAGCTACGTGGTCGAGCGGATCGCCGCGCCCTACGAGATCGAAGGCCACCAGCTCGTGATCGGCGTCAGCATCGGCATCTCGCTCGCGCCCGAGGACGGCAAGGATCCCGACGAGCTGCTGCAGAAGGCCGATCTCGCGCTGTACCGCGCCAAGGCCGACGGCCGCGGCACCTACCGGTTCTTCGAGACCGGGATGGATGCGCGCGCGCAGGCGCGCCGCCTGCTGGAGCGTGACCTGCGGCTTGCGCTCGAGCACGACGAGTTCGAGGTCTATTACCAGCCGATCCGCGACGTCGAGGGCGACCGGGTGGTCGCCTTCGAGGCGCTGGCGCGCTGGAATCATGGCCTGCGCGGGCTGATCGCGCCCAACAATTTCATCCCCGTCGCCGAGGAAACCGGACTGATCGTCCCGCTCGGCGAGATCGTGCTGCGCAAGGCTTGCTTCGAGGCCGCAGGGTGGCCCGCTGACATCGCGGTTGCCGTCAACCTGTCTCCGGTGCAGTTCAAGAATCCGAACCTGGTATCGTCGGTGCGGGCGGCGCTGGATGCGTCGGGCCTGTCGCCGGATCGGCTCGAGCTCGAGATCACCGAATCAGTGCTGCTGCAGAACAGCGAGGCGACGCTCGCGGTGCTGCACGAGCTGCGCGGCTTCGGCGTCCGCATCTCGCTGGACGATTTCGGCACCGGCTATTCCTCGCTGAGCTATCTGCGCAGCTTCCCGTTCGACAAGATCAAGATCGACCGGTCGTTCGTGACGGACCTTGCAACGCGCGAGGACTCGATGGCGATCGTGCGCGCGGTCACCGGTCTCGGCAAGAGCCTCGGCATCGTCACCACGGCCGAAGGCGTCGAGACCGATACCCAGTTCGACCTGCTGCGTCGGGAAGGCTGCACGCAGGCGCAGGGCTATCTGTTCAGCCCGCCGCGGCCGGCGGCTGACGTCGCCAAGATGTTGCGCCGGGCGCCGGAACGGTCGGTGGCCTGACTGGCTTCTTGTCGGACGCGGTTTCTTGACGCGAGCCGGCGTCCACTTGGCTCGGGCGCTGTTCACAAATTGGCAGCGTCCGCTTCGCACTTGAATGGCGACGATGAAACGGAGATGGTGGCATGTCGGCCTTGGGACCAGATGCGGGCTCTGCGACCGCTCAGATCGAAGACTGCGGTCCTGCCAGCCTCAGCGTACGGTTGCATAGAGCTCCATCGGATCCTGGAGTCCCTTGAGCGAGTGCTTTCCCCGCTCACTGAACTGCAGGCCTGAGCCAGAGACCAGGTCCTTCACGGTCCGCGATACGAGGACTTCGCCCGCGACGGCAGACGCGGAGATGCGTGATGCAATGTGGACCGCGATTCCCAGCACGTCGTTGTCTCCAGTTTCGATCTCGCCGGTATGCAGGCCGCAGCGGACTTCAATGCCCAGCAGCCGCACAGCATCAGCAATGGCGCAAGCACAGCGGACCGCGCGGGCGGGTCCGTCGAAGGTGGCGAGAAATCCGTCTCCCAGCGATTTCACCTCACGGCCCCGGTAACGTGCGAGTTCGCGCCTCACCGTAGCATGATGTGCGCCGAGCAGGTCATGCCAATGTTTATCGCCGACTTGCTCGGCGCGTGCCGTCGAACCGACGATGTCCGTGAACAGGACGGTTGCGAGCACGCGGTGGCTTTCGGCTTCCGAGACCGATCCGGTCAGGAACTCCTCGACGAAGTCGCCGATCTGCTCGTGAATGAAGAAGAGATGATCCTGTCCGGCCAACTCGATCCACTGCGCGCCGGGGATAGTCTGCGCAATGAAACGTCCGCACTCGACGGGGATAAGCGTATCATCCTTGCAATGGATCACGAGTGTCGGCACCCGAATCGAGGACAGAACGCCGCTGACGTCGGTTTCGGCGGCCATGCGAAGGACGGCAACTGTCGCGGCGGGGCTCCCGCCCAGTCGCTCAAAGCGACCCCACCATTGCTGCATGGCCTGGTCGCTTCGGCGTGACGGTGCCCAGACGGGCAGACTTACGCCGCTCCCCCAGGCTCGATCGATGTACTTTATGAGAGGCTTGAGGACCTCGTCGGAAATTGGGAAGCGCGCAAACGTGCCGTACAGCACCAGCCGCTGGCAACGTTCAGGATAGGTCGCGGCAAACAGCGCCGCCAAGCCCCCACCCTCCGAGACGCCCAGCAAGGCCGCGCTCTTGCTTGCCGCCGCGTCCATCACCGCGCGAACATCATCCATGCGCATGTCCAGTGACGGCATTTCGGAGACCGGGTCAGACAGCCCGGTCCCACGCTTGTCGAACATGATCACGCGGGCAAAGGTCCCGAGACGAAGGAGCCATCGGGCTAGATCTGGATGCTCCCAGTAGTTCTCGATGTGCGAGATGAACCCCGGCACAAATACGAGATCAATCGCGCCATCGCCAAAGACCTGATAGGCGATATGAACTTCGCCACTCTTGGCATAGCGCGTGACTGGCACCGCCATTGTACCCTCCGACGCTCCGGCCGATAGGTCCGTGCCACGGTATCGCGAAGCCGTACTTCTGAGAAGCCCCGGCCAGTTGTAATCGAGCGACGGTCGAATGGCGGCTTGGGGTCAAGGTGCGACATCCGAGCCTCGGAACCAAGTGTCCTCTCGGACTCGGAAATCTCGGCGATGGCCCCGGAGGTCAGCAACGGGCCATAAGCCGTCTGCCGCGGCCAAGCGGAGCGACATCCGCTCTACCTCCGAGTCCGAACGTTTACGAGTAGACGCGCTAGCTCTTCCTCAGCGCAAAATAGGCGCCGCAAAACGCCATCACGGCGCCGAGGCACAAAGCGGCGAGGCCGGCGAGCACGGCGGAGATGGTCGACACCGCGCTCGGTGCGGAGGCCGCCTGGCCGGCGCCGGCCAGCATCAGCACGCCGACGACGATCAGGAACTGCCGCATCCGCTGCGGGATCTGGCCGGCCACTGCGCTGTGCATCAGATTGGCGGTGAAATAGCCGCCCGAGAACCCGACGCTCGCGATCAGCCACCAGGCGATCGCCGCACCTGCCGGCATGAACTCGTGGCTGTCGGAACGCCACAGCCCGCCGAGATCAAGCCCATAGCGCGCACCGAGCATATGCACGGCCAGCGCCAGCAGCACGCCTGAAATCATCGCGCCGCCGAGGATGAGGTAACGCGGAAAATAGGTCGTCTCGGGCATGGCTCGCTTGTAGGATAGGCACGACACTCCATGCAAGCGCGCGGATGTGTCCGAACAGGCGGAACGGCAAATTGCCAACAACGTTGCAGGCGCGGTCGGAGGCAGGCGAGGGCGCAGCCGTGCGCTATGCCTACAAGGCCTCCTTGGTCGGCTCGGCGCACCAGTTCGAGCTGACCGATGAGGGGCTGTCGTGGCGGATCGCCGGCCGATCGGGCGTGTGGGACTATGCCGACATTTCCGCCGTGAAGCTGTCGTATCGCCCGGTGTCGATGCAGCAGCAGCGGTTTCGCGTCGACATCGACCATGCCAAGGGCGGGCGGATCGCGATCCTCTCGACCACCTGGCAGACCGCGACGCTGGTCGCGCCGCAGGGCCATCTCTATCGCGACTTCATCGTCGAGCTGCATCGCCGGATGCAGGCGGCCGGCAGCACGGCGAGGCTGGTCGGAGGTCTCGGGTCGAAGACATACACCGCGGCGCTGGCCGTGCTGGCGTGGCTTGCGGTGGCGATGGTCGGATTGCTGGTGATGGCGTTGATGACCGCGAACTGGACAGGCGCGCTGTTCCTGCTCGGCTTCGCCGCGCTGTTCACCTGGCAGGTCGGCGGCTTCGTCGGCCGCAACCGCCCGCGGCGCTACGGCTTCGATCAACTGCCCGACACGCTGCTACCCAAGCCGTTGCCCAAGCCGGATCGCAATCAAGCGCAATGAAACGTGACTTCGTGCATTGCCTCGTGCGCGGCATCGTCGGCGTGTGGTGTCGCGAACGGAACGGGCAGGGGCATGGATGATCGAAGCTTGCGGATGCCGTCCGACGACGAGATCGCCGCGATCAATGCCCGGCACCTGATCGAGACGCCGCTCAAGCCCGCCGATCTGCTGTTCGTGTTCGGCACCCGCGGCGATGTCGCCGAGCTGGTCGACGCGGCTGTCCGGCTCTGGCGCGACGGCTTCGCGCGCTGGTCGATCGTGAGCGGCGGCGTCACGCCGGGCGATGTCCGCTCGGAATGCGAGATCATCAAGGGCGCCATAGTCGCGGGCGGCGTGCCGGCCGAGCGGATCCTCGAGGAGCATCGCGCGCGGAACACCGGCGAGAACGTGATCTTCTCGCTGCCGGTGATCGACGCGGCGCTCGGGCTCGCCAATATCAGCAGCGTGATCTGTCTCGGCAATAGCTGGACCGCGCGGCGCTATCCCATGACGCTGCAGCGGCACTGGCCGGAGGTCGAGAAGATGCTGGTGACGGTGGATAGCTTTGCGGTCCCGCGCGCGCTCTGGCACACCGTTCCCGAATTTCGTCGCCGTGTCCTGACGGAATGGGACAAGATCGAGCCGTACTTGGTGCGGGGATTCATCGCGCGATGGCCGGTCGCCTGAAGCACGAATCTGCACGTTCTCGCCGGCCGGATTGTAAGCGGGCTGTAAGCAACCCGCTGTAACATTGCCGTACGATTTGCTTCTAGCTGGAGTGTCAGATGACAATCCGGATCCCCCTTCTCGCTCTTTGTCTCATGCTCTTGAGTGTCGCGCCGGCTGTTTCCAAGGGCGGCAGCGTCGGCAACAAGCATGATCTGGCTGATCCTCATCACATCGATTCTCTGCCCCTCGACGTGCGGCAATATGTTGCCGGAATTTGCAAAGGTACGCCGGTCGCGCAGCACGACTTTGCGACCTACTCGCCGCAAGAAAAGCGCTGGCGGATCAACCTCGAATATCTGCAATGCGGCGCGATCGGCGAGTATCGTCGAGGCAACCAGTGCCTGGATGTCGACTTCGTCGCCGACGGCGCGCATTTTCGTCTGGCCCGGAAGACGTATGCTGCCTGTGGTTTCTAGCGTGCATCATGGGATTGGCTTGAACCTAGATCGGCAGCGGAGGTTCACCTCTCCCTTTGGGAGAGGTCGGCGCGTAGCGTCGGGTGAGGGGTTACACTCTCTCGTTAGAGCTGCGCCCCTCACCCGATTTGCTTCGCAAATCGACCTCTCCCAAAGGGAGAGGTGAAGCGAGCGCCCGGCCGAAGCCTTTCGATCACAGTTCATCATGCGTTAGCGCTTCGACCACCAGGAATAGGCTGCTGCAAGCGCGGTGATCGCGAGCGCCACCAGAATCCAGTTCTGAACTGCCGTGCCGCTGACGAGCCAATCACCCATCGTTGATTACTTGAACACCCGGCGCGAAAACGCGATCCAGGCCAGGAGCACCGCAAATGTCGGAGGCACCCAGTTCTGAATGGGAAACCCGTAGATCATGAAATATCCCGTCAACAGGCTGCGCATCAGAGCCTCTTGCGCGCGATGCTACTGCCGGTCGCTGACGGGAGACTTACAGGGGGCGCTGATGCAAAATAAAGCCGGCCGGAGATCGAAGAAGGCCGGTCGCTCGGCACGGTGTCACTCCGTCGAGCGGTGTCACTCCGTCGAGTCGAAATCCTCTTCGGTCGCGCTCAGCATTCCCGCCAGTGTCCGCAGGCCGAGGTCGAGTTGCTCCATCGGCGGCGCGGCGAGTGCAAGCCGCACTGCATTGGGCGCGTGCCCGGGCGTGGCGGCGAAGGTCGTCGACGGCGTCAACGCGATATCGCGGCGCGCTGCGGCGGCGACCAGGGTCTGCGAGCGCCAATGCGGCGGCAGGGTCAGCCAGAGATGATAGGACTTCGGGTTGGTCTGGATCTCGAAATCGGCCAGATGCTTCGCCGCGATCTGCTGGCGGCGGCCGGCGTCGATCCGCTTCAGCCGTGACAGCTCGGCGGCGGTGCCGTCGGCCATCAGGCGCTGGCCTGCGGCAAAGGCGTAGCCCGACGCGGTCCAGCCGCCCGAGCGCACCGCGGCCATGATGCTTTCGCGCAGTCGCGGCGGCGACACGATGAAGCCGAGCGCGAGACCGGGCGCGACCTTCTTCGACAGGCTGTCGAGCACGATGCAGCTGTCGGGTGCGAGCGCGGCCAGCGGCATCTCGTCATCGAGGAAGCCGTAGACGCCGTCCTCGATCACGACGAGGCCGAGCTTCTCGATCACGCGCAGCAGCTCGGCGCGGCGCTCGGCCGGCATGGTGATGCTGAGCGGGTTCTGGATCGTGGGCTGGACGTAGAGCGCAGACAGATGCGCCTCGCGGTGCGCCTTTTGCACCGCATCGGGGCGGACGCCGTGCTCGTCCATCGCGAGCGGCACCAGCGAGATGCCGAGCCGCGCGGCTATGCCCTTCACGAACGGGTAGGTCAGCGCCTCAACGCCGCAGCGGCCGCCGGGCGGCACGACGGCGGCCAGCGCCGAGGCGATGCATTGCCGGCCATTGGCGGTGAACACGATCTGGTCGGGATTCGGTGCCCAGCTCTTGCGCGCCAGGAATTCCGAGGAGATCGTCCGCGCCGCCCGCGTGCCGTAACTGGTCGCCGGCCGCAGCGCGCCCTCGAGCACCTCGGGCCGCTCCAGCCCTTCGAGGCTCTTTGCGATCATGGTCGCCTGGTGCGGCAGCAGCGGATAGTTGAATTCGAGGTCGATGCGGGCGCCGCGCGGCTCGGGTGGGGCAGCATTGCCGCGGCGCGCCTCGCCCGACACGAAGGTGCCGCGGCCGACTTCGCCGACCACCAGCCCGCGCCGCAACAGCTCGGTGTAGACCCGGCTCGCGGTCGAGACCGCGATGTTGCGGTCATAGGCGAAATGGCGCTGCGGCGGCAGGCGGTCGCCCGCCTTCAGCGCGCCGCTGGCGATCTCGGCGGCCACCGCATCCGCCAGCTTCAGATATTCGAACCGCGACATTATTGCACCGAGAGCAATGTTTTCCTTGCTCCGAGCAATGTACCGGATCATTTAGGAGGGAACAAGCCCATGATTGCACCGAGGAGAGCGCAAGCAATCCGAGGTCACGACGGCGCAGGTGCTGAAACGGCATTTGCGTCAACGGCATAGCCTTGCCGTTTGCGCGTCGAAGGAGATGATAATGACGACGATGTCCTCAGCCGCCGCAGCGCCCGCGCGGTCCAGCATGGTGAGTGAATTGCTCCGATTGCTCCGCGTGTGGGGCGATGCACTCGCGACCTATTGGGTGCGCCGCGAGGCGATCAAGACGCTGCGCCAGCTCGACGACCGGACACTGCGCGACATCGGAATCTCGCGCTGCCAGATCGAGACCGCCGTGGCCGGCAACTTTGACCTCGAGCTGGTCCGGATCCGTTGAGCCGATCCCTTGCGGGCGAGGGGGCCGGGCGAGGAAGCGGCCGCCTGACTGCTTTGCATGGGGTTGTTTTCGATATTTCGGCAGCGGCGCGCTCCTGCCGCGGTCGTTGAGATGGTACGCGGTGCGGCCGGACCGATCGCGCTTCAGTGCCGCACCACCAGCACCGAGCATTTGGCGTAGCGCACCACGTGGCCGGCATTCGAGCCTAGGAAGTAGGTGCGCATCGCCGGGCGGTGCGAGGTCATCACGATCAAATCGGCCTTCATGGTCGCGGCCTCCTCGAGGATCTCGTGATAGATGCCGCCCTGGCGGACCACGCCCGAGATGCGCCCGGGCGCGATGCCGGATTCGCGCGCCACGATCGCCAGCGCCTCTTCCGATGTTTCACGCTGCTGGCTGTCGAAATCCGCCGGCACATATTCGGCGAGCATCACCGGCGTCATCGGCAGCACGTTGAGCAGACGCACCGCGCCGTTCCAGGTTTGCGACAGTGTCGCAGCGGTTGCGATCGCAGGCTTCGCCAGATCGGTATCGGCGAGGTCGATCGGCACGAGAATGGACTTGTACATCTGCGCCTCCTGTCCGCGATTGGTCTGGAGCCGTTTGGTCCCTGTGCCAGGGACGCGCGCCTTCTTTTTCTTGCAGTAGCTCGTGGTCGACGCGAACCGGTCCCCCTGTCGCGCATCGGCAATATAACATGGCGGCGCGGCGGTGTCCGCTCGCGTCAGCCGCGCGAGGCCTGCTTCAACAGTTTAGGGCTGACGAACAGGACGAGCTTGCCGCGGCGGAAGGAGACGTCGTTCCAGTCGTCGGTCGCGAAGTCGAACACGGCGAGTCCCGAAGTCGGCAGATTGTCGGCGAGCGCGCGCTTGGCCGCCTCGTCGCCGCTGCCGGTCAGCGTCAGCGCCAGCTCGTGCATGCCGGGATTATGGCCGATCAGCATCAGCTGCTTCGGATCGGTGACCGAGGCCATCCGGATCGCGGTCAGCAGCAGCGCCGGATCGGCGCCGTAGAGTTCCGGCACGAAGTCGACTTTCGGCGCAGGTCCGGCACCCGTCAGCGCCTCGCGCACGATCTCAAAGGTCTGCGTGGTGCGGACCGCCGGCGACACCAGCGCCAGATCGGGCAACGGCGGGTGGCGCGCGATCCAGCCGCCGATCTCAGCCGCATCGCGGTGGCCGCGCTCATCGAGACGGCGGTCCTGGTCCTGCCCCGACGGCGCGTCGGTTTCGGTCTTGGCGTGACGCAGCAGCAGCAAACGGCGCATGGACTTCCATCTCGATTCGGTCTGGTCGAATTAATTCTACAGGCTCATGCCCTGGACAAGGTGACAAGCGCCGCAGCGGTTCGTAAGAAACGACATGAGCGAGACTTCCACAAGTGCGGCAGACGGCCCCGATGCGGCGGCCTCGCCGTTCCGCGACCGCCTGGCGTTCGACCTCGACGTCGACATCTGCGTGGTCGGGGCGGGGCTGGCGGGCCTGACCGTGGCCCGCGAGGCGGCGCGGCTCGGGGCCAGCGTCGCCGTGCTCGAGGGGCGCCAGGTCGGCTGGAACGCCTCCGGCCACCATCTCGGCACCGTGATGCCGGGCTTCGGCCTGCCGATCGCGGATGTGATCGAGCGCGTCGGCCTCGATGATGCCCGGCAGCTATGGGCGCTGTCCAAGGAGGGCGCCGATTATGTGCGCGCCACCGCCACCGAGGATTTGATCCCGGGCATCAGCCCAAGCGACGGCGCGCTGGAAGTCTCCAATGTCGATGTCGGCGAAGCGCTGATCGGCCGCCTGCAGACGATTGGCGAGGAATTTGCGACCGAAGTCGAAGGCTGGCAGGTCGATCGCGTCCGCAGCGTGCTCAGGACCGGCCGCTACTTCCATGGCATCTACTATCCGAAGGCGTTCCAGATCGATGGCCGCAAATATGTCCACGGCCTCGCCGCGCTGGCTGTGCGGGCGGGGGTCCGGATCTTCGAGGAGACGCCGGTCGTCAGCATCGACTTTTCGGGCATCCGCAAACGCATCGTGACGCCGTCGGCGCGCTTGCGTGCCAATCACATCGTCCTCGCCGGCAATATCCACCTCGGCGCGCCGCTGAAGCGCCTGTCCGATACGCTGCTGCCGGTGTGGCGCTACGCGGCGTTGACCGAGCCGCTCGGAGAACGGCTGGCCGAGGCGATCGCCTTTTCCGGCTCGGTCGTCGACAGCAACGGCATCGACCATTTTCGCGTCGTCGATGGCGATCGCCTGTTGTGGGCCAGTCCCGAAACCACCTGGAACGCGCGGCCGAAGCGGCTTGGTGCGGCGGTGCAGCGCCGGATTGCCACGGTGTTCCCGCAGCTCGGGAAGGTTCCGATCGCCGACACGTTCGGCGGCGCGGTTGGTGTCACCGTGCACGGCATGCCGCAGATCGGACAGCTGCGCAGAGGCCTGTGGGTGGCGAGCGGCTTCGGCCGGCAGGGGCTCAACACCTCGGCGCTCGCCGGGCAGTTGATCGCGCGCAGCATTCTGTGGGGCGATGACCGCTGGCGGCTGTTTTCTCCGTTCGAGCTGGTCTGGGCCGGCGGCACCACCGGTCGTGTCGCCGGTCATTTCGTCGGCTTGTGGGCGAGGGGCGCTGCATCCGTGGCGGGCACCCTGGCGCGCCATCGCGAGAGTGCACGTGCGAAGGAACGGCTGCGCGAGGCGCGGCTGGCCGAGGCCAATCTCAAGGCCGGAACCCGGGGACCGGCGCCGCGCCGTCCGCCGCCGGGAGCCGTGGTGCGGCCGGTGCCGCCGCCCGTGCCGCCCCGGCGGATCGGGGAGGGTGAGACGCCGTATCCTCACGCCTCGCAAGAAAGTGAGCGGATCTCCGACGGGCGGATGTAACGTCCGGCGGCGGGGTTCGTATTTGTTGGCGAACCTGTTTGCCCGTCCGCATCGGAGATGATTAATGATCGATCGCCGTATCCTGCTTGCTTCCGTCGCCAGCCTGCTGAGCTTCGCGGCCTTCCGCTGGCTGCGCGCCTCGCCGGCGCATGCCGCCGAGAAATTCGAGATCGAGAAGACCGACGCCGAATGGCGCGCGCAGCTGACGCCGCAGCAATACGAGATCCTGCGCAACCAGGGCACCGAGCGGCCGGGATCGAGCCCGCTGCTCAAAGAGCACCGCAAGGGCACCTTCGCCTGCGCCGGCTGCGATCTGCCGCTGTTCTCGTCCGAGACCAAGTATGAGAGCGGCACCGGCTGGCCGAGCTTCTACAAGCCGCTGGACAACGCTATCGGCACTACGTCGGACCGCACCTTCGGCATGCTGCGCACCGAGGTGCATTGCCGCCGCTGCGGCGGCCATCTCGGCCATGTGTTCGACGACGGCCCGAAGCCGACCGGGCTGCGCTACTGCATGGACGGCTTTGCGCTGATGTTCCACCCGGCGGCGCCGTCGGCGACCTGACAGCGTTTTCGAGCGAAGCAGGGACCGGTTCGCGTCGCGGTCAAAACTGCGCTCCCTCCCGGCAATTGTTGCCTGCCCGGCAATTGTGCCCCGGTTAAACGGCCGGGGCATTTTTTTCAAGCGCATGATTTTGTTACGTTTCGTTTCCTGGCACGACCTTTGCGACATGCTCCGCCGATGCGGCCATCTGCTGATTGCCAGCCGCCGGGAATCGAATTGGAGAACATGTCATGGGTATCTTCGGCGCACTTACGACGGCGGTCGGTGGCTTGCGCGCAGGGTCGTACGCGCTTGAGAATATCTCCGGCAACATCGCCAACTCGCAGACCACGGCCTTCAAGCGCATCGATACCTCCTTCCTCGACCTCGTCCCGCAGACCGCGCTGACCGCGCAGCTCGCCGGCGGCGTCACCGCGCAGTCGCGCTCGACCAACTCGGTGCAGGGCGACGTGCAGTCGGCCTCGGTCGCGACCTTCATGGCGATCAACGGCAACGGCTTCTTCGCGGTGCAAAAGCCCGGCGGCTTCACCGACGGCTCGCCGGTGTTCGACGGCGTCGACCGCTATACCCGCCGCGGCGATTTCCAGCTCAACAAGGACGGTTACCTCGTCAACGGCGCCGGCTATTATCTCGAGGGCGTGCGGATCGACCCGACCACCGGCAACCCCTCCGGCTCCTCGCCGCAGGTGCTGCGGTTCAAGAACGACTTCCTGCCTGCGCAGCAGACCACCAAGATCGATTATCGCGCCAACCTCGCGTCCTACCCTCTGACCACCGCGCACGACACGTCGGTGCCGGGCTCCGAGCTGCTGCGGCCGGGCGCGTTCAGCGCTGGCCATAATCCGTTGGTGCTGGGCACGCCGGCCGCGCCGTATACCGATTCCTCCGTCACCGGCGCCGCGCAGAACAACAAGCAGACGCCGCAGGCGGCGAATACCGCCGCGACCTTGCTTTCGGGCGCCTCCGGCACCGACTCGATCGCTTCCAATTTCAACGTCGGCGACACCATCACGATCAACAGCACGGTGATCACGTTCGTGGCTTCGGGCGCGGGCGCCAACCAGCTCAACGTCACCGATAGCATCGGAACGTTGCTCGGCAAGATCGACTCGATCACCGGTGCCGCTGCCACCGTCCCCCCGACTCCCTCCACAATCAGCGGCGGCAAGATCACCCTGCATTCCGGCGTCAACTCCGATCTGTCGGTGACGAGCTCGAACAACGCTGCATTCACGGCTCTCGGCTTCACCACCACTGCGCAGGCGACGCGTGGCGGCGGCGGCACGGTCGGCACCGGCCAGGTGGTCGGCAACGACAACACGACGTTCCTCAACGAGAGCGTCGCCGGCGGCGCAGTCACGGCCTACGACGTCTCCGGCGCGCCGGTTAACCTGCAATTGCGCTGGGCCAAGAGCGACAGCGCCTCGCTCGGCGCCGGCCATACCGATACCTGGAACATGTTCTACCAGGTCAATCCCAATGCGACCGGCACGCAGGTTGCGTGGCAGAACGCGAACGTGAACTTCACCTTCGCGGCGAACGGCCAGATGTCGCCGGCGATCTCGTCGGTCACGCTCAATAATGCCGTGGTCAACGGCGTGTCGCTCGGCAGCCCGGTGATCAATTTCGGCTCCGGGGGCGTGACCCAGTTCGCGGACGCCAACGGCAACGTCCAGGTCAACCAGATCCAGCAGGACGGTTTCCCGGCCGGCCAGCTGCAGTCGGTCAGCGTCTCGACCAACGGCCGCATCGTCGGCAACTACACCAACGGCCGCAACATCGACCTCGCCGAAATCTCGGTGGCGACCTTCAACGGCACCAACTTCCTCAAGCGCATCGACGGCGGTGCGTTCGAGGCGACCGACGAGTCCGGCGCGGCGCTGTTCGGCAAGGCCGGCACCATCGTCGGTTCGTCGCTCGAGAGCTCGAACACCGATATCGCCGACGAGTTCACCAAGCTGATCGTGACCCAGCAGGCCTATTCGGCCAACACCAAGGTGATCACGACGACCAATTCGATGGTGCAGGATCTCTTGAACGTCGTGCGCTGATCGCATCGATGATGCGCGTGTGAAGCAGTAAAGGCGAGTACACATCATGGGTTTGAGCCAAGCCCTCTCCACTGCGATGTCGGGCCTGCGTGCCACGCAAGCCTCGCTCTCGCTCGTGTCGTCGAACGTCGCCAATGCGGAAACGCCCGGTTACGTCAGGAAGACGCTGAACCAGGATACCGGCACCACCGGCCAGTTCGGGTCGAGCGTCCTGATCACGGGCGTCAACCGCCAGCTCGACGAATTCCTGCAGACCCAGCTGCGTACCGAGACGTCGGGCGCCGCCTACGCCGACGTCCGCTCAAGTTTCCTGTCCAATCTGCAGGGCGTCTACGGCAATCCCGACTCCACCGGCACGATCGAGGACGCCTACAACAAGTTCCTGACCGCGGTGCAGGGGCTGTCGACCAGCCCGGACTCGCAGTCGGCCCGCATCGGCGTCGTCAATGCCGCGCAATCGATGGCGCAGCAGCTCAACGCGACCTCGCAGGGAATCCAGACGCTGCGCGCCAACGCAGAGGCCGGCATCAACGACTCCATCAACACTGCGAACAATGCATTGCAGCAGATTGCGCGCCTCAATGTGCAGCTGCAGGCCACTGGCGGCACGCAGGACGCGTCGACCGCGGCGTTGCTCGACCAGCGCGACCGCTACGTCACGCAGCTTTCGCAGCTGATGGACATCCGCACCGTGACCAACAGCCAGAACCAGGTGACCGTGTTCACCAATTCCGGCGTGCAACTGGTCGGCGCCCAGGCCGCGACGCTCAGCTTCAACGCCCAGGGCACGATGACGCCCAACACGCAGTACAATTCCGATCCGACCAAGAGTACCGTCGGCACCATCACCATCACGTTTCCGCAAGGCGGCACCTATGACATGGTGTCGACCAACTCGATCCGATCGGGCAAGATCGCGGCCTATCTCGAGCTGCGCGACAACACGCTGGTGAAGGCGCAGACGCAGATCGACCAGTTCGCCGCCTCGATGTCGAGCGCGCTGTCGGACAAGACGACGGCGGGCACGGCGGCGACGGCGGGCGCGCAGTCCGGCTTCGACCTCGATCTTTCGGGACTGCAGAACGGCAATACCATCCACGTCTCCTACAAGGACAACACCACAGGCCTCACGCACAATCTGTCGATCATCCGTGTCAATGATCCGAGCGTGCTGCCGCTGAGCAACAGCGCGACCGTCGATCCGAACGACGAAGTGCTGGGAGTGGACTTCTCCGGCGGCATGAGTTCGGTGCTGGCCCAGCTCAACGGCGCGCTCGGCGGAACGGGCCTGCAGTTCTCCAACCCCTCGGGATCGACGTTGCGGGTGCTCAACGATGGCGCCGCCAACAAGGCAACCGTGACCACAGCTTCGGTCACGTCGACGGTTTCGTCGCTGACGTCGGGAGATCCGCAGCTTCCGATGTTCACTGACAATGGCGCGCTCTACACCGGCGCGATCACCGGAAACGGCTCGCAGTCGACCGGTCTTGCCGCGCGCATCAGTGTCAATACCGCCCTGGTCGGCGATCCCTCGCGTATGGTCGTGTACGCGACCAATCCGCAGACCCCGGCCGGAGACACCACACGGGCCAACCTCGTTCTGAACCAGCTGTCGAACGCCTCGTTCAGCTATTCGCCGCAGACCGGTCTCGGCACGTCAGGCGCGCCGTTCACCGGCACGCTGCTGAACTTTGCCAAGCAGTTCATCAGCCAGCAGGGCGAATCGGCGACGGCCGCCAAGCAATTGGCCGACGGTCAGGACGTCGTGCTGAATACGCTGCAGACCAAGATGGACTCGACCTCCGGCGTCAACATGGACGAGGAGATGGCGCATCTGCTCTCGCTCCAGAACGCCTATTCCGCCAATGCGCGCGTGATGTCGTCGATCAAGCAGATGTACGACGCGCTGCTGCAGATCTCGTGAGGGTAACATGTCGATCGACGGCGTAAGCGGCAGAACTTCCTATATCGGCACCAATATCCTCAACCTGCGCAATCAGCTCAATGACCTGACGACGCAGCTTGCGACCGGCAAGGTATCGACGACCTATGCGGGGCAGGGGCTCGATCGCGGCTTCGCACTCAGCCTGCGTGCGCAGATCAGCGGCATCAATGCGTTTTCCGACACCGCCACCAACCTCAACACCCGCCTGAGTGTAGCCAATCTCAGCTTGCAGGGGCTGTCCGACGTCGGCAGTCAGGTGAAGAACGCTTCGACGACGGCGACGCTGACGCTCAACGAGAACGGGCAGACCTCGGGCCAGATCACGGCGCAGGCCGCGTTCGCCAACGCGGTCGCGATGCTCAATACCCAGTCGGGCGACCGCTATCTGTTCTCCGGCCGTGCCATGGATACGCCGGCCACGGTGCCTGCCGACACCATGTTGAAGGGCACGGCGACCCAGGCCGGCCTCACCCAGCTGATCAACGAGCGCAAGCAGGCCGATCAGGGCGCCAACCTGATGGGACGCCTCAGCGTGTCGTCGCCGCCGGCGACCACGACGGTGACCAGCGTCGCTGAGGACGGCTCGCCATTCGGCCTGAAGCTGCTGTCGGTGCAGTCGTCATTGACCGGCGCCACGGTGACGCAGCCGGCCGGGACGCCGAAGTCGGCGTCGGTCGATCTCGGCGCCGTCAATCCGAAAGATGGCGACAAGATCAAGTTCAACTTCACGCTGCCCGACGGCACCACCGATGCAGTCGAGCTCACGGCAACGACGACGAACCCGCCGCCGGCCGGTTCGTTCCTGATCGGTGCCGACACCACGGCGACGACGGCCAACCTTCAGGCGACGTTGACGTCGTCCATCAAGACGCTGAGCGACACATCACTGGTCGCGGCCTCCGCGATCGCGGCTTCGAACAACTTCTTCAATCCGGTCGCGACCGTGTCGGGCGCCGCCGTCAATAACCACAACACGCCGCCGGCGCCGATCTCGGGCGCCACCGCCCTTTCGGGGGCGGCGGGCACCGATTCGCTGTCCACGAGTTTCGCGGCCGGCGACACCATCACGGTGAACGGCACCCCGATCACCTTCGTGGCCTCGGGCGCCACCGGCAACCAGGTCAACATCACCGACAGCGTGCAGACGCTGATGTCGAAGATCGACCAGATCAGCGGCACCAAGAATCCGTCGACCATCAGCAATGGCGCGATCACCCTCCACGGCGCCGATGGTCAGAACCTTGCGATCTCGAGCTCCAACACCGCAGCACTCGGCGCGCTCGGCATTGCCAACAACACGACCGCGACCCCGGCGCCGCTCAGGGTAGGGGGACCGCCCTTCAATACAGCGAGCAATCTGGTCGCGGGCACGCCCGCCAACACCGTGTACTGGTACACCGGCGAAAACGGCCCGGGATCCGCACGCGGCACCGCCCTCGCGCAAGTCGATCAGTCGATCACGGTGCAGTATGGCGCGCGCGCCAACGAACAGGCGTTCCGCTACTTGCTGCAGAATGTCGCGGTGTACGCCGCGGTGACCACCAATGCCAGCAATCCGAATGCGAACGCACAGGTGACCGCGCTCGCGCAGCGGGTCGGCGCGAATCTTGCCCCGCAGAGCGGCCAGCAGCAGATCCAGGACGTGCAGGCCGAGTTCGCCGGTGCCCAGACCGCGACCAAGGCGGCAACCGATCGCCAGACCCAGCTCAAGAGCATGTCGGAAACGATGCTCGACTCGATCGAGGGCGTCAATCAGGATGAGGTCGCGACCAAGATCCTGGCGTTGCAAACCAGCTTGCAGGCCTCGTACCAGACCACGTCGATGCTGTATCAGACCACGCTGTTGAAGTATCTGCCGATCGGCTGATTGCCCGCCTGCCTATCTCCAGCCAGCAACAAGGCCTCCTCGCGGGGGCCTTGTTCGTTCAGACCGAGAGGCTGGCGTTTCAAGCGAAATGACGCCGGTTCGCGTGAAGAAAACGCGTCAGGACGAGAAGCTCTACGCGCTCTTGCGGGTATCGTCCTGGTTGGCCTTCTGCTGGCCGCGCGCGCTTTCCAGCAGCTTCTCCTCATGCGCGATCAGCTTCTTGGATTCCTTCAGCGCGTGATAGAGATCGCCGTTGAGGATGAAGTTGTTGACGCTCTCGATGAACGGCCAGGCGCTCGGCATCGCGGTGATGATGTCGCGCACCAGGCTGAAATAGGTCGGGTGGTGCGCCATCGGGTCCGGCGACAGATACATCAGCTGCACTGCGAGATAGATCAGCTTCGCCGGCGTGTCCGCGGTCTCCGGCGTCAGGATATCCTTCTCGCGCAGGATCGGGATGCGGTCGCCGTCGATCAGGAGGCGAGCACGCTGATCGGTGTTGGTGATCACGCAATTGCCGACGATGATGCGCTCGTTCGGCTTGAGTTCGACCTTCAGGGCCATGACCGTTCTCCTTTGCCGGGCAATCGCGCGATGTCATCGCTAGCGGATCGAGGTTGTGCTCGGCACTGCTTAGCAGCCGCCGTTGCGGCCCGGGGCCGATGCGACAGCGATCCTTTCCCATGATGGTTAATGCTTGGTGAATGACGAGCCCGCACAGGCGGCGGCGTTCGGCCGGAATCGGCAGTTGTCTCAGTAGTTTTCGCGGCGAACTTCGCCCAATGGCGACAATTTTATTCTTCCGCATTTGATTTAAATGCCTTGCCGGAGATTTCTTTTTCCTTGGCGGCTTGTCCGCAGGATCGGCCATCCGCCCGATCAGAAAGGATTGGCGCGGTTTTTTCCTCAGTTTCACACCAGAAAGGTATGAAAATGTCCGGTATCATTCTCTCCTCCTCCGTTCGCCAGAACCTCCTCTCCCTCCAGTCCACCGCCGATCTGCTCTCCACCACGCAGAACCGCCTTGCCACCGGCAAGAAGGTCAATACGGCGCTCGACAACCCGACCAACTTCTTCACCGCTCAGTCGCTCGACAATCGCGCCAGCGACATCAACAACCTGCTCGACGGCATCGGCAACGGTGTGCAGGTGCTGCAGGCTGCCAACACCGGCATCACCTCGCTGCAGAAGCTGGTCGATACCGCGAAGTCGATTGCCAACCAGGTGCTGCAGAGCCCGACCGGCTACACCACGCGGTCGACGGTGAGCTCGGCGGCGGCGCTCGGCGGAACGGCGGCGAACCTCGTCGACGGCGCCACGATCAAGAGCGGTGACACCCTGGCGATCGCGGCCTCTGCCGGCCAGCCCGCCTTCACCTTCACCTTTGGTGCCAGCACGTCGCTTGCCCAGCTGAACACGTCGCTGTCGGCCAGCAATCTGACGGCGAGCCTCGACAGCTCCAACAAGCTCGTCATCACCACGACCAATGACGCGGCGTCCTCGACGATCGGTGCGGTGACCTACACCGGCACCGGCACTGCGACGTTCGGCGCCGCGACTGCCCCGGTTGCCGATGCGGCCTCGCAGTCGGCCCGTGCGGCCCTGGTGACGCAGTACAACAACACCATCTCGCAGATCACGACCACGGCGCAGGACTCCTCGTTCAACGGCATCAACCTGCTGAGCGGCGACAGCCTCAAGCTGACCTTCAACGAGACCGGCAAGTCCACGCTCAGCATCACCGGCGTCAAGTTCGACGCCGCGGGCCTCGGCCTGAAATCGCTGGCGGCGGGAACCGACTTCCTCGACAACAACTCGGCGAACAACGTGATCGCTTCGCTGAGCACGGCGAGTTCCTCGCTGCGCAGCGAAGCCTCGACGCTGGGTTCGAACCTCTCGATCGTGCAGATCCGTCAGGACTTCTCCAAGAACCTGATCAACGTGCTGCAGACCGGTTCTTCGAACCTGACGCTGGCCGACACCAACGAGGAAGCGGCCAACAGCCAGGCGCTGTCGACCCGCCAGTCGATCGCGGTCTCGGCGCTCGCGCTCGCCAACCAGAGCCAGCAGAGCGTGCTGCAGCTGCTCCGCTAAGCGCGACGACAAGCACTTCAGGAACGGCGGGGGAAACCCCGCCGTTTCTCGTTTATCTCCGGGATATTACGGTATCTGTCCATGCCGTAAGAACGGCGTATTTCGTAACGTCTGCTAACCATATTTAAAGGCGCCGGATGCATAAATATCGAGCGCTAGAATTGCGTCTCCGCGGCTCGAGAAATCCGCATCCCATCGAGGTCATTAATGTCGAATGCAGCCCAGGCCTACGCTCGTACCTCAACGACGACGGCGTCCCCACGTGAAATCGAAGCGCAGGCGCTCTTGAAGGCCGCGCGGCAGCTGCAGGAAGTCCAGGCGAACTGGAACGGCCTCGACAAGGCGCTCGATCACGCATTGCTGTTCAATCGCCGGCTGTGGTCGATCTTCCTCAGCGCGGCAGAGGGCAACGACAATCCGCAGCCGCTCGAGGTGCGTCAGAACATCGCAAACATCAGCGTGTTCGTGATGAAGCAGACCATCGACATCCAGATGAACCCGGATCCGGCGAAGCTGAAGTCTCTGATCGACATCAACTGCAATATCGCCGCCGGCCTCTCCGGCCGCGGCTGATTGACCGGTTCACGATGGAGGCCTAGCCATGGCCGACGTGTTGAGCATCCTGTCCGCCAACTACAAGGCCGCCGGCCTCACGGTGCCGTCGAAGACGCCCTATGTGGCCGTCGATCCGAAGCTCTATGAGGGCAGCTGGAGCGGCAAGTACGCCAACAACAAGTCGTTCAACATCTCGGTGTCGAACGTCGACGGCTTCCGCGCCAAGGTTCACTATCAGAGCGAAGGCACCAGCAAGTACCAGGACGTCCTGATCAAGGACGGCGCGTTCCGGGTCGGCGATACCAAGTTTTCGCTGGTGCAGCAGGGGACGGCATTGATCGCCAATGTTGTCACCGATCCGGCCACCGGATCGACCTATCTCGACAAGGCCTACGCTACACAGAAGTGAGGCTCCATTCGCCTGGTTACGCGCGGCGGTCGGTTGCGCGTGCCCGGGTCGGCGCGTCCTTGCTGAGATCGAGCGCGTGGAAATAGGCGCGGCGGCGCAAGACGGCTTCTTCCGGAAACTGCCTCACCACAAGGTTGGTGCGATTGTCGACCACCTGATAGACCACGGCGCGGGCGTCGCGATCGATGATGACCTGGTCGGTGACCGATGGGGCCCGATTTGAAATTGACGCGTTGACGGCGTTGGGGTCGATCGTGACGCGCACGCTCGGCTCCGGAGCGGTGACGCTCTGGCTCGCGGGCAATTCGGTCTTCACCGCCTTCTGCGCCGTATCGCTCGCGGGAGTGATCATCGGCGCTGCAACCGGTGCCCCCACCGGCTTGATGTTGAAATCTGTACTCATGGCAGCCTCGTAGTGCACAGGCACTAGTTTGCTCGAGTCAAATCCCAACCCCTCACGATCCGCAACTCTACGGGGAACCTCTCAATAGGGTGTTAGAGAACACGCTGAACGGCGTGCTGCCAAGGCCGCGTCGAATTGAACTAAATTGTAGGCCGTGCGCGTCAGAGCGTCCGACTGACGGCGATCGGAGTCATGTTGCGCGGACCTGGCGCGGCGCGTTGTCCGTTCGCGGTGTAGGTGTTCGGGATGTTGCGGCGCTGCACCTCGGCATTGACGCCGCGCACGATGCCTTCGGAGACGGCGTGCGCGGTCGCAAGCACCGTCAGATTGACCTGCAGCATCGCGCGGAACGTCTCGTGATGACGCCGCAGCGTCGCGAGCAGTTCGGGCTCGCTCTGCGACAGCATCTTCTGCATCGATTTCAGATGCTCCACCGCGAGCATATAGCGCCGAGACAGCTCCGATTTCTGCGCCTCGAGCCGCATGCCCTCGCGGATCTTGCCGGCGCGGACGAACTCGGTCTCCCGCTCGATGACGGCGAGCAAGCCGCCCATCACCTCGGTCAGCTCGTTGGCAAGACGCGCGACGTCGGGAGGCGTCGACGTCGCACCCCGCGCGACGGGGGCGGAGGCTGGCCGCGGCTGCTGTGGACGCTGGTTCATCGCGCTGCTCCTTGGATAGCGGAATTAGCTCTTGTTCGCCTGCTGCAGGATCAGCGAGCGGAACACGTCGTTGGAAATGCCGACGCCGCCGGACTTGGCGAAATTCTTCGAATACTCGTCGGTCAGCATCGAGCGCCACGGGCCGGTACCGACCGTGTCGCCGTAGGGACCTTCACCCTTCAGGCCGGTCGTCATCTGCGAGAACATCGAGTTCAGGAACATCGATTCGAAATCGGTCGCGGTGGCCTTCGCCTTGGTGATCTGCTGCGGCGTGAGCTTCTTCATCGCGTCCTGCAGCACCGGATCGGGACGGCCCTTGAACATCGGCATCAACGCCTTGTTCGGCATGCTGCCGGTGGTGCTGTTGATCAGGCTTGCCATCACATCACCTCGATGTCGGCTTCGATCGCGCCGGCGGCCTTGATCGCCTGCAGGATGCTGATGAGGTCGCGCGGTCCGATGCCGAGGCCGTTGAGGCCGTCGACGAGTTGCTGCAGCGAGACGCCGTCCTTGACCACCGCGAACTTCTTGCCGTCCTCGGTGACCTGCACATTGCTGCGCGGCGTCACCACGGTGCGGCCGCGCGACAGCGGATTGGGCTGGCTGACCTGCGGGGCTTCCGAGATCGTGACGGTGAGATTGCCTTGCGCCACCGCTACGGTTGCGACGCGGACGTCGCGGCCCATCACGATGATGCCGGAGCGTTCATCGATCACGATCCGCGCGGCGAGGTCGGGATCGACCTGCAACTGCTCGATCTCGGTCAGGAAGGCGACGACGTTGCCCTTGAACTCCGGCGGGATCGAGAGCTGCACCGTGGAGGGATCGAGCGGCTCGGCGGTCTTGACGCCGAGATAGTCGTTGACCGCGGCGGCGATCCGCTTGGCGGTGGTGAAGTCGGCATTGCGCAGCGCGAGCCGCACATTGGGCAGGCGGTTGAGCGCGAACTCGATCTCGCGCTCGATGATGGCGCCGTTGGCGATGCGGCCGACCGTCGGCACGCCGCGCACGACCTTGGCGGCCTCGCCCTCGGCCTGGAAGCCGGAGATCGCCAGCGTGCCCTGCGCCACCGCGTAGACATTGCCGTCGGCGCCGAGCAGGGGGGTGACGAGCAGGGTGCCGCCGCGCAGGTCCTTGGCATCGCCGAGCGCGGAGACGGTCACGTCCATGCGTGTGCCCTGGGTGCCGAACGGCGGCAGGTTGCCGGTGACCATCACCGCGGCGACGTTGCCGGTGCGGATGGTGGCGCCGCGGATGTTGACGCCCATGCGCTCGAGCATGGCTTGCAGCGACTGCTTGGTGAAGGGGATGTTGTTGAGCGTATCGCCGGTGCCGTTGAGGCCGACCACGAGGCCATAGCCGATCAGCTGGTTCTGCCGCACGCCTTCGATGTTGGCGAGATCCTTGATCCGCGACGTCGCGGCCGCGGGCATGGCGGAAGCCGCCAGCGCGAGCAGCGCGGCGCAGGCCAACCCGAATAGACTTACGATGCGGATGCCGGGCATCCTGATGCTCCCCTCGAACTCACTGGCGGATCGCGCGACACTCCCATGACGGCGATCCGCCATTAACCATGCGAGCTGCGTGCCACTTTGTTTCGTTGGGGCAATGTATTGATATATTTATCGAAATTGTCTTGCTCGCGTTGGGTTGGGGTTGGCCAGCAAGCGCGAAACTGCCGTGTGGCGGCAGAAATTGCCGGGTCGTTTACGTGTCGTTAACCATAAAACGGCGATGCTTGCGGCATTCAGGCCTGCGGGATCATGGCGATGCGCATCTACGGACCGAACGGCACCACGCTTGGCACGTCCACCAGCGCCACGCGGCGCACCTCGTCGAGCGGCTTCTCGCTGCCGGACGCGACCAGCGCGCAGGAGGAGGTCCGCTCCACCGCAGCACCAAAGGCCGCCGCCAGCCTCGATGCATTGCTCGCGCTGCAGGGCGTCGAGGACCCGACCGAACGCCGCAAGCGCTCGGTGGCCCGCGGCAAGGGCGCCCTCGACGTGCTCGACGCGCTCAAGCTCGGCCTGCTCTCAGGCAATTTCGATTCCTCAACCGTGAACCGGCTGCGTGATGCCGCGGCGAGCTTGAAGGAATCCTCCGGCGATCCCGGCCTCGACGCCGTGCTCGGCGAGATCGAACTGCGGGTCGAAGTCGAGCTCGCCAAGGCCGGGCAATACTAGGCTCTTCCCTCAATCCCCCTGTCTCACGCCACGCGCGTCTCAGGCCGCCAGTGCCTTGCGCTGGGCGTCGTAGTGGCGCTGCGCAGCCAGCACCTCCTTCAGATTCTGCTCGGCCCAGTCGCGCAGCGGATCGACCGCCTGGGCGAGTGTCGAGCCGAGCGGCGTGATCGAATACTCCACGGTGACCGGGACGGTCGCGATCGCGCGGCGGCGCAGCAGCCCGTCGCGCTCCAGGCTCTTCAGCACCTGCGACAGCATCTTCTGCGAAATGCCCTCGATGGCGCGGCGGAGCTGGTTGAAGCGCATCGGCTCGCTGCGCAGCAGCAGCAGGATCAGCACCGCCCATTTGTCGCCGACCCGGTCGAGGATCTGGCGCGTCGGGCAATTGGCGGCATAGGCGTCCGGCTTCAGGCTCGAGGCTTTCATCGGGTTACTCCGGCGTAATCAGGTGAGACAAGAGTGCCTTCTTCACACCTACATCCATTTCGCTATCTAGTCACCATCGGAAACCATCAATCGGAGACTTGAGATGAAGATCGCCATCGCCGGCGCATCCGGCCAGGCCGGCTCGCGCATCACGGCGGAACTGGCCCGCCGCGGCCACGCCGTCACCGCCATCGCCCGCAACCCGGAGAAGATCGCAACCCTGCCGGGCGTCACCGCCCGGAAGGGGGACGTGAACGACCAGGCGGGCCTCGCCGCGCTGTGGGCCGGCCACGATGCCGCGATCAGTTCCGTCCATTTCTCGGTCAGCGACCCCCTCAAGCTGATCGGGGCCGCCAAGGCCTCCGGGGTCGGCCGCTATCTGGTGGTCGGCGGCGCCGGCAGCCTCGAAGTGGCCCCCGGCGTCCGCCTGGTGACGACGCCGAACTTCCCGCCCCAGTACAAGGCCGAGGCCTCCAAGGGGGCCGAATTCCTTGACCTGCTGCGCCAGCAAAGCGACCTGAACTGGACCTTTTTGTCGCCCTCGGCGCTGTTCGTGGCGGGCGAGCGGACCGGCAAGTTCCGGCTCGGGACCGACCAGCTTCTGACCGCCGCCGACGGCAAAAGCTCGATCTCGTTTGAGGATTTCGCAGTTGCACTCGCCGACGAAATCGAGCGTCCGGCCCATCTCCGCCAGCGTTTCACGGTCGGCTATTGAGGGGGCGGGGCGGCCCCCAAGCAGGGCGGATAAGTTTGCCTGTGCAAGGCCTTGGGGGCGGCCCGCCTTTCGCGGTGGCAGATATTGTCTGTCACATGACGTGGCTATATAAGGCGCCGCGCGGAGGGGTCCTGTTCCCTCCGCCTCACAGGGACATGGCTGCCTTTGGAAAAGCTGAAGAACTACCGGCCGACTGAAAAAGAGCCTTTCATGAATGAGCGGCAGCGCGATTATTTCCGCGCCAAGCTGCTGGCCTGGAAGGATGAGATCCTCCGCGAATCGAAGGTCACGCTGCAGACGTTGCAGGAAGAGAACGTCAATCACCCCGACCTCGCGGACCGAGCTTCCTCGGAAACCGACCGCGCGATCGAACTCCGTGCCCGCGACCGTCAGCGCAAGCTGATCTCGAAGATCGACGCGGCGCTCCAGCGCATCGAAGACAACACCTACGGCTATTGCGAGGAGACCGGTGACCCGATCTCGCTGAAGCGGCTCGAAGCCCGCCCGATCGCAACGCTGTCGGTGGAGGCGCAGGAACGCCACGAGAAGCGCGAGAAGGTCTATCGCGACGAATAGTGGCGGCTGGCCACCACAGATTGATTCCGGCGCGCACCGGTCGTAGGTTCGCGCCGCCATGATGACACGTACTCTCAACATCGCATCGGTCTTCTTCCTGGGCTGATCCCGTTTCCGGCAGGAAACGCTGATCGTCCCCGCGAGCCTGGGCTCGTGGGATTCCAGTGATCCGAATGGGTCAGCCCAATTCCGCGCACCGCGGAGTATCGATGGCCCGTGGCAGTTTGAGAGACAAATATGACTCATCGGGACGACGCATGTGCGCTGAGCGGCGCACAAATCGCGCAATTCATCGAACAGGGCTTTGTCAGGATCGACGTCGATGCGGCGATAGATCGACAACAATCTACGCCAGTCCGGCTTCGACTGTCGTCTCGATTGCCAGCGCACTGCGGCGCGGGCCGTGGGTCTTCGACCACGCCAGCAGTTCGCGGAAAGCCGGCGTCAGGCCCCAGGCCGAATCCGTCAGCTCGTATTCGACCTGTAGCGGCTTCTCGGCCAGCACCTTGCGCGCCACCAAGCCATCGCGCTCGAGTTCTCGCAGTTGGCCGGTCAGCATATGCTGGGTGATCGGCACGAGCGCACGGCGCAGCGCGCCGAACCGCACGCCGCCGTGCATCAGCGTGAACAGGATCTCGAGCTTCCATTTGCCGCTGAGCGCGCCGATCGCCTGCTTGGAGTCGATCAGCAAAGTCGGGTCGGCGGGGCAGCTGCCGCAGTCACCGCCGTCACACACATCACTGGTATTGTTTTCCATACCGGTCTCGATTTTCATTCTACTTGCCAGGACAGAGATAGTGACCAGATGCGGCCTGTGCAGGGTGGGCAGCGCGATGTTCGACCCCGCCGAACCATCGAAAGGGCGAGGACATGAGCACGGTGTTGGTCACGGGCGGATCTGGTTTCATCGGCGTGCATACGATCCTGCAGCTGCTGGCCGGCGGGCATGCGGTGCGCACCACGGTGCGTAATCCGGATCGCAGCAAAGACGTGATCGCGATGCTGCGCGAGGGCGGCGCTGATACGGCCGACCAGGTCGGCTTCGCGACCGCCGACCTGCTGCGCGATGACCGCTGGCACGAGGCCGCCAAAGGTTGCGATTACGTGCTGCATGTCGCATCGCCGCTCGGTGCTCACGCGCCCGAGGACGAGAACGAGCTGATCGTGCCGGCGCGGGAAGGCACGCTGCGGGTGCTGCGCGCGGCGCGCGACGCCGGCGTCAAGCGCGTCGTCGTGACCTCGTCGTTTGCCGCGATCGGCTACGGCCATCCGCCGCAGGCGGCGCCGTTCGACGAGACGGTGTGGTCCAATCTCGATGGCCCCGACGTGCAGGCCTATCCGAAATCCAAGACGCTGGCCGAGCGCGCCGCCTGGGATTTCGTCGCGCGCGAGGGCAATGGCCTCGAGCTTGCCGTGGTCAATCCCACCGCCGTGTTCGGCCCGGCGCTCGGTCCCGATTTCTCCGAATCGATCGGCATCATCAAGGCGCTGCTCGACGGCGCGATGCCGGCGGTGCCGCGGATCCATTTCGGGCTCGTCGACGTGCGCGATGTCGCCGACCTGCATCTGCGCGCCATGACGTCGCCCAAGGCCAAGGGCGAGCGGTTCCTCGCGGTCGCCGGCGAAACCATGTCGGTGCTGCAGGTGGCCCGCCTGCTGCGCAACAAGCTTGGCAGCAAGGCGCGGCGCGTGCCCCGGTTCCAGGCGCCGGACTGGATGATGCGGCTCGCCGCGCGGCGCAATCCGCTGGCGCGCGCCGCGCTGCCGCTGCTCGGCAAGGTGCGCCGCTCGACCAGCGCCAAGGCGCAGAACCTGCTGGGCTGGAAGCCGCGCGGCAATGCGGAGATGATCGTCGCGACCGCCGAAAGCCTGATCAGGCTCGGCCTGGTCAAAACCTGACGGCCTCTCCCGTCCGGCACGCTTGCCAGACGCATCGGCGGGTGCTGAATTGCCGTGAGCAGACGGAGGCGCCACCGCGCCGCCGAGACAACTGGGAGGCTGCGCAGATGGAACGGATCCTCGCGGCCGCAAAGGCGATCGCCAGCGCGCGCCGTAGCCGCGCGCCGCTCAAGGCGCTTCCGAAAGACGTCGTGCCGCGCGACGAGGCCGAGGGCTATCAGGTGCAGTACGCGCTGCACGATCTGTTGCAGCCGCAGGTCGGCAGCCTCGTCGGCTACAAGATCGGCTGCACCAGCGCCGTGATGCAGGAGTACATCAACATCCCGCACCCCTGCGGCGGCGGCGTGTTCGAGAAGGTCGTGCATGACAGCGGCGTGCGGCTGCCGGCGGCCGACTTCGTCCATGTCGGCGTCGAATGCGAGATCGCGGTGCGGCTGGCGCGCAATCTGGCTGCGAGCGAAGCGCCTTTTACCGCCGAATGGGTCGCGGAAGCGATCGAGGCCTACCATCCCGCGATTGAGATCGTCGACGACCGCTATGTCAAATGGGAGACGCTCGGCGCGCCGACGCTGATCGCCGACGATTTCTTCGCCGCCGGCTGCGTGCTCGGCGAGGCCGTGCCGCGCATTACCGTGCCGGATCTGCGCAAGGTGGTGGGACGCGCGATGATCAATGGCAAGGAGGAGGGGCGCGGCACCGGCGCCGACGTGCTCGGCCATCCCCACAACGCGCTCGCCTGGCTCGCCAATCATCTCGCCGCCGAGGGCCGTGGCCTGCATGCCGGCCAGATCGTCATGACCGGCAGCCTGGTCAAGACGGTGTGGCTGAAGGCGGGCGATGTGGTCGTGATGGAGCTCGATGGGCTCGGCAAGGTAGAAGCGGCGTTCACCTGAGGTCACTGTTTCCTACATTTGATCGTTCGTACACATCAGGGCCTTGCCGTCCCACAGGCTCCTGACGGCGTCGAACGGCACGGCCAGCCTGGCATATTTGCGATTGAACCAGACGCCGACCTCGAAGCCGTCGTCCCTGACCACGAGGCGATCGAATTCGTGTTGCAGGATGATCGTGATCTCCTCGGGGTATTTCTCGACCACGGCGGCGGGCAGCTTCACGCCGTCGGCCCGGGTTGCGAAGGTGATGTTGACCGGCCGGTCCTCCGCGGCGCGGCGGAGCAACGCGGTCATTTCGGTCCGCTTCTGCGCGGTGTTGCAGGGCTCGACGCCGGCGCGCGCCGGCAGGGAGGCCACCAGCAGGAGCAGCGCTCCAGCAATCCGTTCGCTCCGGTGCCACATCCGCCTGCTCCATGTCGCTCACGCGACGTCGTTCTTGGCTTCAGTGGTCGCAGACCGCGCCGAGGTTCAAGTGGTTGGCCGCTTGCCGTCCGCGACCAGCTCGACCTTGCCGTCAGTCAGCCGGTAGACCGCGCCGACGATCCTGAGCTTGCCCTGATCGACCGCGGCGCTCAGGATCGGTGTCGCCGTCTTGAGCTTGGCGACGTTGTCGATGACGTTTTGCCTGATCGCGTTGGCGAGGCGGTCGCCCGGCCTGCCCTCGGTCGCCTTCACCGCCGGCGTGATCGCGCTGACCAGCGAGGGCAGGTGGCCGGGCAGGGTGGAGTTGTCCTTGAGCGACTTGATCGCGGCATCGACTGCCCCGCAGCTGTCGTGACCGAGCACCATGAACAGCGGCACGCCGAGCACTGACGACCCATATTCGAGGCTCGCGATCATCTCGTCGCTGGCGAAATTGCCGGCGACGCGGCAGACGAACAGATCGCCGCGACCGGTGTCGAAGGCGTATTCCGGCGCGATGCGGGAGTCCGCGCAACTCAGGATGCCGGCAAACGGATTCTGTCCGGTGGCCAGCGCCTCGCGCTCGTGCTTGAAATCATGCCGCCGCGACACGCCTTCGACATAGCGGAGATTGCCCTTCACCAGCCGGTCGAGCGCGGCATCCGGCGCCAGCACGTTCTGCGGCTTCGGCGGCGGCTTTGTCTCCTTGGCGGAGATCGGCGGCGCAAAGGCGAGGCCGGCGGCGGTGCATGCCGCGGCGGCGAGGAAAGATCGTCGGGAGGTCTGGCCGGAAGGTACGACGTCGCAGAGTTGGCACATCGAGGTTCTCCGTGAACAAGGACCGCATCCGCGCGATATTTGTAGGTGAAGCGCAATCTATTCGCAACGACGTGCGTTCTCGCGTGCGCGGCCGCCACGTCCACGCGTCGTCGTCCTGGCGAAAGCCAGGACCCACGACCACCGCACCGGATTGCAAGAAGGATCGTGGCCCCAGCATCGCGCAGCGATGAGCTTTCGGGGTAATGGGTCCTGGCTTTCGCCAGGACGACGGTGGTGATGGTCCAACATCGGTGTCATCACCCGCGCGCATGCGGGTGATCCGGTATTCCAGAGGCCGCAGTGCTTGAGCCGATAAGCCGCGGCGTACTGGATCGCCCGGTCAAGCCGGGCGACGACAGCTTGAGTGGGGACACAGCTTCGCACTCTCGCGACACGAATTGTCCGAGCCATGCTCTTCGTTTCGCCCTCTGCTTGCGGAGTACCCATCGTTTGCGCCGCCGACTGTTCGCTTCGCCTCCGGCGGACAAGCTGCTCTGCCGATCGCAATGCCAGCGGACAGATCGACGTTATTTAATAACCCGCGGGTTATAAAAGAGCGGGCGTTCTGGGCAGGGCTGAGCCGCCCAATAAACGCATCACCTAGCGAAACTTACCTACTCCGAATTGTCGCTTGACTAATCCATAGCCGGCTAGTTATGCATAAATACATAATCAACGGGTTATTGATCGTAAAATGCCAGACGCTCACGACATGCTGTTTCGAACCCTCGCGGACCCGACCCGCCGGGCGATCTTCGAGCGTCTGTGCCGCGAGGGCGAGCAGACCGTCAGCGCGCTGACGGCGCGGGCGAGGATTTCTCAGCCGGCGGTGTCAAAGCATCTCGGCGTGCTGAAGCAGGCCGGCCTGGTGCGCGATCGCCATGAAGGCAGGCAGACGCATTACAGCGCGCAACTCGGCGCGCTGGCGCCGCTGATCGACTGGACCAGCCAGATGGCCGGCTTCTGGCAGAACCGGTTCGATCACCTCGAAGATCTTCTCAAAAGGATGGATCAATGAACGACACCACCCGTGAGACGCGCTCGGCGATCGTCGAGCGCGAATTTCCTCATCCTCCTGAGAAACTCTGGCGCGCGCTGACGCAACCGCATTTGATGGAGGAGTGGCTGATGAAGAACGACTTCAAGCCCGAGGTCGGACACAGCTTCAATCTGCGCGGCGAGTGGGGCGGCGTGCTGGACTGCAAGGTGCTCACCATCGAGCCGCACAGGACGCTGTCCTACACCTGGAATTTCACACATGAGGATGCCGCCTACAATCTCGAGAGCGTGGTGGTGTTCACGTTGACGCCGACGGCACGCGGCACCCATCTGCGCGTCGAGCAGTCCGGCTTCCAGCCGCATCAGAAGCAGGCCTATGGCGGCGCCCATGCCGGCTGGAAGCAGTTTTTCGAGAAGCTCGATCAGCTGCTGGTGCGGGCGGAGTGAGGATTGCTGCAGCTCCATCCTCGTCATTGCGAGCGAAGCGAAGCAATCCATCGTGCCGCATGCGCGGATAAATGGATTGCTTCCGCCTTCGCCAAGGCTTCGGCAGACAAGTCGTCGCTTCAGCACAAACACATACAACAGGAGATCACATTGAACTGGAACAACTTCATCAGGCAATCGCACCGCTGGCTTTCGATCGTCTTCACGGTTGCCGTCATCATCAACATCATCGCGATGGTCTTGCAGCAGCAGGCGGTCTGGATCGGCCTGCTGGCGCTGTTCCCGCTGATCCCTATGCTGCTCAGCGGCCTGTACCTGTTCGCGCTGCCCTATCTGGCGCCGCGGCGCCGGCTCGGGGGATCGACCTCGGCATCGCAAGTATGATTGATTGGGGCAGCCGAGGAGCGAGGAGGAAGCGATGACGGCATCGGAACGGATCGACCAGATGATCGAGGATCTCGCCGACTGGCGCGGCAAGGCGCTCGCCGGCCTGCGCAAGAGCATCCTCGCTGCAGACCCCGGCATCATCGAGGAATGGAAGTGGATGGGCAGCCCGGTGTGGTCGCGCGACGGCATCATCGCGGTCGGCAACGCGCACAAGGGCAAGGTGAAGCTGACCTTCATGTATGGCGCGCAGCTCCCGGACCCCGACAAGCTGTTCAACACCGGCTTCGAGGGCAATGTGCGGCGCGCGATCGACCTGTTCGAGGGCGACAAGATCAACGCTTCTGCGTTCAAGACCTTGATCCGCGCCGCGATCGAGCTCAACCAGGCCAGGTCAAGGAAGTCGGCGAAGAAGCCGGCAAAGAAGGCGACCGCAGGCGCCCACGCGACCGCGAAGAAAAAGGCGTGAGCTGCGCCGGCATGCGGTTAAGGATCCATCCGAGATGATCACGACCAGAGCGTTTTCGAGCCGAGTGGATACCGGTTCGCGTCAAGAAAACGCGTCAAAACAAGAATCTAGAGCCCGTTCCGATTCAATCGGAACGGAATAGGCTCGCGGCAGCGTCGGACGCGGACGCCATCTCCCTGAAAATGTAGCGCAATAAATCGTTCACCATTGGACATGAAAGTCGCGCGGCCCGCTGATGGTTGTACCGGTATACCGACGCAACTTTGCGGGCGGATGCTAAACTTGTGGCTGTGGAATGAGCGGGCTTCGTGTCGAAACGCCGCGCTGGAATGGCAGTTGCAATGTTCAGTGGATTGGTTGTCCGGCCAGAGATCGTATCGCCGGCCGACGTTGGTATTGCAGCGGGGGCCTGTCCGAGAGCGGAGCAATCTCGCACTCCTCGCGTCCACCACCGTGGTAGCGGCCGGCGTTGGCCCGCACTATCGCAGCCGGCGGACGCTCACCCAATTCAGGGCGAGGATACGCACCTCGCGGTTGCCAAGCGACTGCTGCAGCTCAATTGGATATTGATCGCCGCGATGCTGGTAGTCTTTCTGGGCGCGCTTCTCCTGACCGACTTTCGGGTGCGTGCCGGCAGCTACCTCATCGTCGCAGCGGTGGCCGGCCTCTACGGATCGTTCGGATATTTCAAGATGACGTCGGCTGACAGCGATCCGCGAATCTACGTGCCCCTGTTCGTCCTGCCGCAGATCTTCTGCGTCGCCATGTTGCTCGCGTCACTCGGATACATTGCTGCGGCGGCGAACCTGCCGATGCAGGACGCCAATCTGCTCGCGTTCGACCGGTTCCTTGGTCTGGATTTCCGCGCCTATCTGGACTTCGCCAACGATCGACCGATTCTGATCGGCGTGCTCGCAAAGGCCTACAACTCCATTTGGCTTCAGCTCTTCGCGTTGCTGTCGCTGCTCGGCCTGGTCGGGCACTACCAACGCGCGGCGGAGCTTGTCCTCGCCTTCGCGACAGGCCTTATTGTGACGACCGGAATCTCGACCCTGGTTCCGGCCACCGGCGTCTACGGGGCACTCGGGCTCCTGCCGGCGGACTATTCGCATGTTGAACCAAGCGTCTACTACGACACCTTGAGAGAGCTGCCGCTCGTCCGCAACGGCACCACGAGATTGCTCGACCCGTTTGAACTGGGGCCACTCCTGACGTTTCCGAGCTTTCACGCCGTTTCCGCGGCACTGTACGTGTGGGCCTGCTGGCCGATCCGTTGGCTCAGAGGTGTCGGCTTGATCTGGAACTCGGTGATGCTGGCGGCGACGCCGATCGGAGGCGGTCACTATTTCGTCGACGTCATTGCCGGGCTCGTGGTGGCGGCGGTATCGATCCATGCGGTGAACCGCGTTGGCAGGTATCTCGCGCGATCCGCAGATCCGTTACGGAACGTCTCCCCGCAGCCTTCGACTGCGGCGACATGACAAAGCGTTCTTCTCTGCAAATCTCGGGGACAGAATGCCCTGAACGCCGGCGTCCATGCGGGCTCGCGCGCAGCGACGCTATGCTGAAATGTCGACCGCCTGGCCGGCCTTGCCGGAGTTCTTCTGGAACGACTGCTCGATCAGCACCTTGATCTTCTGCTCGACCGCGGCGCGCTGATCCGGCGTCATGTTCTTCAAATCTTGTTCCGACATGCCCATGCTCTTGAGGATGTTGGCGCGCAAGCGGTCCATCGGGCTCATCTGCGCGTATTTGAGAAATTTCTGTTCGACGGTGTCGGTGGATGAGCTGTCGCCGGCGGCTTGCGAAGACCCCGTGGCGTCGGCGATCAGCGGCTTCTTCAACTTGCCGGTCGTCATGTTGGCTGTGACCGATCCGAAGGCCGATATCGCCGTCATCTGCGCGCGCTTTCCCGTTGCAGTGCTGCAATCGCGGAGCAAATGGCGTGCCAAGCGGTGCCACTGTAAATTCAAGCGGATCGCGGTGGCGCGACGCGCGCCACACGTGCCGCGGGAAATTGCTGCCGGGTGAAGTTTGCCGATAAACCGGCCGTCACGCCTTCGTATGCACGATGACCGGACCCGCAACCCCGTTGCGGCCACTATGCTTTCGTATGCACGACCGGAGCCGCAACCTCGTTGCGGCCACTATGCTTTCGTATGCACGATGACCGGACCCGCAACCGCGGTGGCCTGCCCGACCAGCAGGGGACCGAGATTGTCGTCGATCCAGGCCAGCGCGCGGCGGTTGGCTTCCTCCGCACCGGCATGATTGTTGAACACGCTGATCGCGGTGACGGTGTCGTCGCCGGCATACACCACATAATAGGCCATGAAGCCTTCGACGTCGCTGATGATCGGGATCGCGCCTTCCTTGATCCGGCGCGCGAGTTCTTCGGCGGTGCCGGTTTTTGCCTTGGCCTGGCGGATGGCGGCATACATGGGCTTGCTCCTTCCGGCTGGATCGATCGGGCTGCGCTTCGTGCGCATGCAGGATCGTACGCCGGCTCGGGCGCGGGCGCCATCGGGAACGGGGCGCGGATCAGACGATGCGCTTGCCCGCGAATGGATTCGGCGAGCGGCGGCTGACCGCGGGCTTTGGCAGCCTGGCGAGGCCGGCAGAACCCGGCGCGGATTTCGGCGGCGGCGTGGGCGCGGCTTCCGGCTGCTGCAGAAACAGCGTGGCCTCGAACACTACGCCGGGGGCCTGCTTCGCCGTTCCCATGCACACCGCGCGGTTGCCGCTGAACGAGCCGGTCAGCTGCGCCTCGACCTCGTCGCACCCGAACACGGTGGTGAACGGGCCGTCGGCATAGCGGTGCGTCGTCAGGACCGCCGTGAAGCGGTCCTCGTCAAGCTGATAGGAGCCGCCATATGTGAACATGGCGTCGCCGCCGCTGATCCTGCCATTGTCGAGCTGGACTATTCCGGTGCCTTCGCCCCGCGGCGTCCGGAACCACGCCGCATATTGTCCGTCTCTTTGCATGACCGTCATACAAACAGAAACCCTGCGTTGTCCCCTTGCTACGTTGCAAGCGTCGCGACTGCCACTGTGCACTGCTGCGACGGTTAACGAACCGAGAAGCCGATCGCGCGATTTGCGCGAAGCGGTATCGGACTGGTGCGCGACAACAGCTTGAGTGCATGCGACCGGTCACAAGAGCCTTTCCGTCTCGATTGAATCGAAGCGGGCTCCTGGCTTGTTTTGACGCGCTCCAAATGCCACGGCCCCCGCCAGGGGAGCTGGCGAGGGCCGTGTTGGTACACCGCGCCGCGCCTAGGTTCGCGACGAGATGTGGGAGCTCGTGAAGGTCTTACTCAGGCATGATCCTCATCCGAAATCGTTCGGGATCATGCGGCTAGAAGGGCAAGAGCACGTCGAGAACCTGCTGGCCGTAGCGCGGCTGCTGCACGTCGGTGATCTGGCCGCGGCCGCCATAGGCGATGCGGGCCTGGGCGATCTTCGAGGAGTCGATGGTGTTGTCGCTCTGGATGTCCTCCGGACGCACGATGCCGGCCACGATCAACTCGCGGATCTCGTAGTTGACGCGGATCTCCTGCTTGCCCTCGACCACGAGATTGCCGTTGGGTAGCACTTGGGTGACGACCGCGGCGACGTTGGTCTGCAGCGCTTCCTGCCGGTTCACCGAACCCTTGCCGTCGCTCGAGGCCGCCGAGTCGGCAGTCAGGATGCGGCCGGGCAGGATCTTGTTCGCTTGCGTGATGGTCTGCGATCCCAGGAAGTTGGAGACGCCGGAGTCTTCCTTGTTGGTGCGGCTGCGCTGGGTCTCGTTGGCGATCGCGGCCTTGTCGGTGAAGTTCACCGTGACGGTCAGGATGTCGCCGACGCGCGCGGCGCGCTGGTCCTTGAAGAAGGCGCGAGAGCCGCTGCGCCACAGCGAGTTCGGGCTGTAGGAGGCGACCTCGGGCTTCGGCATCGGCATCTGCACCGGCTTGTAGCCGGGCTGCGTCGTCGGATTGTCGATCGACGTCAGCTTCGGCTGTTCGCCGATCTGGGAGAGACGGTCGATCGAGGAGCAGCCGCTGGCGATCGTTCCGAGTGCGATCAGCGCACCGGTCAGGATGAGGCGGTTGATACGGTACTGGGACATGAACTTTACTCGGCGTTTGGTGCGACTGAACTCAGCTTGACGGGAGCGGAATCTGACGAGGTGGCGTCGGCAACCGGCGCCGGGCGCGGGGTCGCGACCGAAATCGAGACCTCGCCGCGGCCGGTGACGACGCCGGAGACGGCGCGCTTGGATTGCAAATTCATCACGCTGACGACGTCGCCTTCGGCGCCGCCATCCATCGCCTTGCCGCGGATGGTGAGATAGATGCCGGCGGTGCGGTAGATCAGGATGACGTTCTGGTCGCGGGTGACGAGATCGGGCTTTGCCATGTCGGCGACGCGCAGCGCCTGGCCGGCGCGGAGCTGGCGGCGCACCTGCATGCCGACGGCGCTGTCGCGTGCTGCCGCGTCGCTGCCGATTTCGGCCTTCGGACGGCGTTCGACCACCACGTCGGAGGCCTTCAGCACGTCGCCGCGCTCGACATTCCGCGTCAGCACGGCGGCCTCGATGGTTTCGATCGCGGTGCCGGTGAGGCGCAGCTTGTACGGCGCCGTGCCGGCGTCGTTGCTGATCTCGAAGGTGACGTCGAAGCGCGTCGAGCGCGGGTCGTAGCGCACAGCGATCGGCTGCATCGCGCCGGTATTGGTCGACTCCAGCCTGATATCGCCGGGATCGCGGTCGAAGGTCAGCGCGATGTTGCCGGCCCGGCCGAGCCCGTGGCGGCCCTCGAGCGCGCGCGACAGCTGCTGCTCGATCTCCTTGCTGTCGATGGTGCGCGCAAGCCGCGTGACGGTGATCTCCTTCAGCTCGCGGGTGTCGACGCCGATCACCTGGTGTGAGCGCAGTACGTTCAGCACCTGTGCGACCGGCAGCGTGCCCGTGGTGCCGAGGTCCGGCGCGCGGTAGATCGCGATGCTGCCGGCGCTGCCGGCATTGTCGATCAGGTCGCCGACCCGCACGATGTCGTCCGCGACCGTAATGCTGGCGCGCAGCGTCGGCACCGCGATGGTCTCGCTGCGGCTTTGCGCGGCGGCCGAAGTCATCGAGGCCGCGAGCAGCGCTGCTGCAATCAGGAGTGAGCGGGCGATCATCGACATCATCCTCAGCGAAATAGGTTGGAGGTCGACTGCATCATCTGGTCGGCCGCGGAGACCACCTTCGAGTTCATCTCGTAGGCGCGCTGCGCTGCGATCAGGTCGGAGATTTCCGAGACCACCTCGACGTTGGCCTGTTCGAGGTTGCTCTGCTGCATGTCGCCATAGCCGTCGGTGTTGGCGATGCCGTCCTGCGGCTGGCCGGAGGCCGGTGTTTCCGTGAACAGATTGTCGCCGATCGGCATCAGCCCGGCTTTGTTGATGAAGCGGGTCAGGCCGATCTGGCCGATCGTGGTCGATGCGGTCTGGCCCGGCAGCGTCACCGAGACCTGGCCCTGCGCATTGATGGTGAGGCCGGAGGCGTTCTGCGGAATCGTGATCGTCGGCTGCACCGGATTGCCCTGCGCGTTGACGATGCGGCCCTGGTTGTCCATCTGGAACGAGCCGTCGCGGGTGTAGGTGTAGGTGCCGTCCGGCATCAGGATCTTGAAGAAGCCTTCGCCGCGGATCGCGATGTCGAGATCGTTGCCGGTCGGCGACAGCGTGCCCTGGGTCATCAGGCGCGGCGTGCCGACGGTCTTCACGCCGCCGCCGAGGTCGATGCCCATCGGCAGGATGGTGTTCTGGTCGGAGGCCTGCGCGCCGACCCGGCGCACGTGGTCGTAGATCAGGTCCTGGAACGCGGCGCGCTGCTTCTTGTAGCCGGTGGTGCGCAGGTTCGCGATGTTGTTGGAGATCACCTGAACAGAGAGTTCCTGTGCCGCCATTCCGGTCGCAGCGGTATAAAGTGCGCGCATCGGTCAGTCCCCCGGATCAGTTCGGCACGTCGGCGAGCTTCTCGATCGCCGATTTGTGCAGGTCGCTCTGCTGCTGCAGCAGCGAGGCGATTTGGGTGTAGGTCCGCGTGATCTCGATCATGCGGCTCATCTCGACGACGGAATTGACGTTCGACTTCTCGATGAAGCCCTGGCGAACCTGGGCCTTGGTGGCCGGCTGCGCCACCGCGCCTTCGCCGGGTGCGTAGAGATTGCCGCCTTCCTTGAGCAGGCGCTGGGCCTGCGCGAACGAGACCAGGCGCAGCTTGCCGCGGATCGAGTCGAGGCGGGAGGTGCCCTCGAGCACGGTGATGTTGCCGTCGGCGGCGATCGAGACGTCGTGGTCGGTCTGCTGGAAGGTGATCGGGCCGGCGGTGCCCAGCACCTGATAGCCCGAGGCGGTGACCAGCTGGCCGCGGTTGTTGATCGCCAGATTGCCCTCGCGGGTGTAGCGCTCGCCGCCCGGCGTCTGCACCACCAGGAAGGCATTGCCGTCGATCGCGACGTCGAGCGGGTTCTTGGTCTCCTCGGTCGGGCCCTGCGAGAAGTCGTGGAAGGTCGCGCGGTCCTGCACGAACGAGACGCGGCGGTCGGCGGACGCGAAATTGTCCTCGTGCGCGTTCGAGGACAGATATTCCTGGAACAGCGACCGATCGGCCTTGTAGCCGTTGGTGTTCATGTTCGCGATGTTGTTGGAAACGACATCCATCTGCCGTTCCAGCACCATCTGCTTCGATAGGCCGACCAGAAGCGTATTCTGCATCGGTGGTTCTCCCCTGTGAGGCGATCCGAACGCAGGTTCTCCCAAACCTTCACGCCGGACCCGTCGGTAACCATTGGGTTCTCCCAAACCCGCCAGTCACGCCGTGCTCTCAGCGAAAGCCGTGCCAACTTGAAATACTAAGGTATTTGAAAGGCTTAGGTCTCTGGCCGGGCGTCGGAGGGGGCGGCAGAAAGGTCTTGTTGACCATGTTTGCCCGGCAGTTTTTTCCTAGTGGAAGGTAAATCCTAAGGTTCCGTTAACCATTCGGGCCCTAGCGTTGCCGGCGATGGGGCGCGTGTGCGCCGGCGGCATTTGTATCGCGTCTTCAGGCCAAAGCTGGGGCAAATCGCGTTCGCATCCTTCAGAGTGAAGCGAGCGGACGATGGCGGACGAGGAAAAGACGGAAGGCGGCGAAGGCGCGGCCGCTCCGAAGAAGGGCAAGCTCAAGCTGATCATTGCCGTCGTCGGCTTCCTCGTCGTGCTCGGCGCGGGCGCAGGCGGATGGTTTGTCTTCATGCGCGGCCACGGCGAGGAGCAGCACGCCGAGGCGCCGCCGCCGAAACCGCCGAGCTTCGTCGACGTGCCGGACATGCTGGTCAATCTGGTCGGCGCGCCCGGCGAGCGTGTGCAATATCTCAAGCTCAAGCTCGTGCTCGAGGTCAAGGAAGAGAAGCAGGTCGAGGCGATCAAGCCGGCGCTGCCGCGCGTCACCGACCTGTTCCAGACCTATATGCGCGAGCTGCGCCCGAGCGACCTCAACGGCTCGGCCGGCCTGTTCCGCCTCAAGGAGGAGCTGACCAAGCGCGTCAACCTCGCGCTGGCGCCCAACCAGGTCAACGCGGTGCTGTTCAAGGAAGTCGTGATCCAGTGACGGGGCGGATGTAAAGCCATGGCCGGCAACGACCAGATGGACCAGGACGCCATTGCGGCCCAATGGGAAGCCTCGCTCGATTCCGAGGATCCCGCGGCGGCCGCGGCGGAAGCTGCCAAGAATGAGCTCACCGAGAACATGGCGCTGCAATGGGCCGCCATGGTCGAGGACGGCAGCCGCGACTTCGGCAGCAAGACCACCAATGGCGAACGCGTGCTGTCGCAGGAGGAGATCGACAATCTCCTCGGCTTCACGGTCGGCGACGTCAGCCTCGACGATCATTCCGGCATTCGCGCCATCATCGATTCGGCGATGGTGTCCTACGAGCGTCTGCCGATGCTCGAAATCGTGTTCGACCGCCTGGTCCGGTTGATGACGACATCGTTGCGCAACTTCACCTCGGACAACGTCGAAGTCTCGCTCGACCGCATCACCTCGGTGCGGTTCGGCGACTACATGAACTCGATCCCGCTGCCGGCGGTGCTCTCGGTGTTCAAGGCGGAGGAGTGGGAGAATTTCGGTCTCGCCACCGTCGATTCCAGCCTGATCTATTCGATGATCGACGTGCTGCTCGGCGGCCGCCGCGGCCAGACCCAGCTGCGCATCGAGGGCCGACCCTACACCACGATCGAGACCAATCTGGTCAAGCGCCTGGTCGAGGTGGTGCTGTCGGACGCCGAGCAGGCGTTCCGGCCGCTGTCGCCGGTGACCTTCTCGATCGACCGGCTCGAGACCAATCCGCGCTTTGCCGCGATCAGCCGCCCGGCCAACGCCGCGATCCTGGTCCGCCTGCGCATCGACATGGAAGATCGCGGCGGCAACGTCGAGTTGCTGCTGCCCTACGCCACCATCGAGCCGATCCGCAACGTGCTGTTGCAGATGTTCATGGGCGAAAAGTTCGGTCGCGATCCGATCTGGGAAGGTCATTTCGCGACCGAGGTGGCGCAGGCCGAGATTGCGGTCGATGCGGTGCTGTACGAAGCGGACATCCCGCTGAAGGAGCTGATGAAGCTCAAGGTCGGCGACACGCTGCCGCTCGACATCCGCTCCGATGCGCTCGTCTCGGTCCGCTGCGGCAACGTCACGCTGACGGAAGGCCGCATGGGCCGTGTCGGCGACCGGGTCGCGATCCGCGTCACCAAGAATTTGCGTAAACCCCAAACCACCTTCGCGATGTTCGAGAAGGCGGACGAGCGGACCAAGATGATGGAGGCACCATGAGTCATGTGCTTGGACTAGCAATTGAGAGTCTGGTGGCCGTGCTGCTGATGCTGACCATCGGCTATTGCTGGCTGCTCAACAAGCGCCTGCAGCGGCTGAAGGCCGACGAGCATTCGCTGAAGGCGACGATTGCCGAATTGATCACCGCGACCGAGATCGCCGAGCGGGCGATCGGCGGGTTGAAGCACGCGGTGCGCGACGTCAACGAGAACCTCGGCAACCAGCTCGACGCGGCGACGCAGATGTCGGCGCTGCTGAAGACCCAGCTCGCCGAGGGTGACGGCGTGGTCCGCCGCCTGTCCAAGATCGCGCTGGCCGCGCGACCGTCAGAGCCCGCGCGTGCGCCGGCGCAGGCGGCTGCGCCTGCAGCGCCAGCGGCGCCGGCGCCCAGGGTTTCCGCCGCGCGCGCGGTTGCTGCGGCGGCCGAAGCGTTCACCGAGCGCAGGAGGGCCGGCGGCCTCGCTGCATGAAGTTGCTTCGTGACATCAGAGTGATGCCCGTGGTGCTGGTCGCGATCTTCGGCCTGATGGTGCTGAAGGTCGCGGGCCTCGTGCTCGATGGCGGTTACGTGTTTGCCGAGGAGGCGCCGGCCCGCCCGGCCGGCCCGTCCTGGGCGCAACAGAACTTCAACTTCCCCGGTGCCGGCAAGGCAGTGGCCGACAGCAAGCTCAAGGCCGATCCCGGCGACATCACGGGGTCGGTCGAGAACAAGGACGCCAAGAAGGACGAGGCGCCGAAGCCGGCCGCACCGGCCGCGGAGCCGTCCAAGCCCGACGGCGTCGTGGTCAACCTGGATGCGCCGCCGCCGGTGTCGGCATCCGAACGTGCGATCCTGGAACGGCTGCAGTCGCGTCGCCAGGAGCTCGAGACGCGTGCTCGCGAGGTCGAGATCCGCGAGAGCCTGCTGAAAGCCGCAGAGAAGCGAATCGAGGCCAAGGTCGAGGAAGCCAAGGCCAACGATGCCAAGGCGAACGCCGACGCCGCAGCCAAGGCGGAAGCTGAGGCCGCGCGCTTCAAGGGCATCGTCACCATGTACGAGAACATGAAGCCGAAGGACGCCGCCAAGGTGTTCGACCGGCTGGAGATGAACGTGCTCTACCAGATCGCCTCGCAGATCCAGCCGCGCAAGATGTCCGACATTCTGGGCCTGATGCAGCCCGAAGCCGCCGAGCGGCTCACGGTCGAACTCGCCCGCCGCGCCGGCGGCGACAAGTCGGCTTCAACCGACGATCTTCCCAAGATCGAAGGCAAGATGCTCGCGCCGAAGACGAATTGACGGAGCGTTGGCCCTTCACGATCGTCATTCCGGGAGCTCGCGGAGCGAGAACCCCGGAATCCATCCATCCGGAGAGCCTGCGGGCCAATGGACTCCGGGCTGGCGCCAGGAGGCGCGACCCGGAATGACGGACCAACAGAACATTACGTAACCTCCGTGCTCGCAATCCGTTGTCGTTAACAGCTCCTTAACGCCGCCCGATCCAAGATCGGGACGCGTGGGCGAGGGCGCTTCGCGCTGGCTTGCTGAGGTCCGAGAAGACGTTTCGAGATGGCGCGAACGGCTGCCGCTGGAACATGGTCGCAAGGCCGCGCCTGGGCGCGGACCGCGCGTCTGTGCCTGCTCGCCGCCGGCCTTGCTCTCTTTGTATGTCCGACCGCGCTGCGTGCCGAAGACCCGCCGCCGGTGCCGGGTGAGGCGACGTTCTCGGCCGCGAACGGCTATGCCCGGCTGGTGCTGAAGCTGAAGGAAGATGTCGAGTCGGAGGTCACGACCGCCGGCTCGATCATCGTGATCCGCTTCAAGCGTCCGGTCGATATCCCCGTCGAGAAACTGTCGGATGCTGTGCCCGACTATGTCGGCGCCGCGCGCCGCGATCCGGACGGCTCGGCGATCCGGCTGTCGCTGGCGCGCCGCGTCACCGTCAACACCATGACCGCCGGCGAGCGCATCTTCGTCGACTTCCTGCCCGACGGCTGGACCGGCCCGCCGCCATCGCTGCCGCAGGACGTGATCCGCGAACTGGCGGAGCGCGCCCGTGCCGCCGAGCGTCTGCTGCGCATCCAGCGCGCCGCCGATGCCGCCAGGAAGAAGCCGCCAATCCGGGTTCGCGCGCTGGTGCAGCCCACCTTCGTGCGCTTCGTGTTCGAGGTTCCCGACGGGGTCAGCGTCTCCTCGGTGCTGAACGAGCAGAAACTGACGCTGTCCTTCAACTCGGTCCTGGCGTTCGACCTTGCCGATGCCAAGGTCGCCGCCCCGCCGAACGTCGCCTCGATCAGTTCGCGGGCCGATACGGACACTTCGGCGGTCGACGTGACCCTGATTGGCGATGTCGACGTGCATTCGTTCCGCGACGAGAAGAGCTACATCGTCGATGTCGCGTTCCAGCAGAACGAGCAGCAGCCGGCGGCGAAGCCCTCGCAGAGTTCGTTGTTGCCCACGCGCGGCAAACTGAAGGGCGCCGCGGCCATCGCGCCGGTGACATCGGAGAGCTTCGCGCAGCAGGCCAGGATCGAGATCCGTCCCGATCAATCCAAAGCGGAGCCTGCCAAATCTGAGTCTGCCAAGTCTGAGTCTGCCAAGCCTGAATCTGCCAAGTCCGAGCCAGCCAAGCCTGAGCAGAAGTCCGGGCCGCCGCAATCCGAGCCTGCGAAACCCGAACCGGCTACGACCGAACAACCGGCCGCCATGCCGGCGAAGACCGAACAGCCGAGATCGGAGCTGCCCGATCCGGAACTGCCGAAGGTCGTGGCTGCACCAGCGGCCGACGTCGAGAACCCGCCCGCACCGCGCGAGGGCAGTGCCGGCGCCGCGGCAGAGCAGAACAAGGCACCAGTCAGCGAAGCACCGAAGCCCGCCGCTGAGCCATCGCCGCCGGCCGAGGCCCGTGGCAAGTCCATCGCCAAGTCCTCAGTCGATGCCCAGCGCGACAGCGATGGGCTGCGGGTGACATTCTCATTCCCCGGCGCGACGCCGGCGGCGCTGTACCGCCGTGCCGACACCGTGTGGATGGTGTTCGACACGCCTGAGGCGATCGATGTCGACCCGATCCGTGCCAAGGGCGGCGCGCTGATATCAGATGTCAGCCGGATTGCGCTGGAGAACGGGCAGGCGGTACGCTTCCGCCTCAACCGGCCGCAGATGCCGTCGCTCGAAAGCGACGACCGTTCGCGCGGCGTGAGCTGGACGCTGACCTTTGCCGACCGCGTGCAGAAGCCACCTTTGCCGTTGTCAGTGGTGCGCAACATCTCAGAGCCGTCGCTCGCCAATGTCAGCGTGCCGCTCGCCAATCCCGGCCAGCTCCACAGACTGGTCGATCCCGACGCGGGCGATACGCTCTGGATCGTGACCGCACCGCCGCCGACCCGCGGCATCATCAAGCGGCAGGACTTCGTCGAGCTCTCCCTGCTGGAATCGATCCACGGCGTCGTGGTCCATCCGAACGCCGACGACGTCAGGGCCGAGGTCGGCGCCGACAAGGTGATGCTGGGCCGTCCGGGTGGCCTGACGCTGTCATCGGCCGATGTCGCCGCCGAGCGCGCCACCGCGGCGGTGAAGCCGCTGTTCGATCCGGACGTGTGGAGCAAGAACCAGTCGGAGAATTTCCTCAAGCAGCTCGACGGCCTGATCACTGCAGCTTCGACCGCCAGTGCCGAGCAGCTGCCGCAGGCGCGGCTCGATCTCGCCGAGTTCTACATGGCGCGCGGCATGTACCAGGAAGCCCATGGTGTCGCCAACCTGATCCTGTCCGAGAGCAAGCGCGGCAGCGAGACGCCGTCCGTGGTGATGGTGCACGCGGTCGCCAGCATCCTGGTCGGGCACCCGGCGCAGGGCCTGAAGGATCTCGCCAATCCGGCGATCGGCAACGGTTACGATTCCCAATTGTGGAAGGGGCTGGCCTTTGCCCGCGAAGGCAGATGGGCCGAGGCGCGCGAAAAATTCAAGAATTCCGAGTTCGCGGTCGCGACCTTGCCGCCAGACCTGCAGCGCATCGTCACCATTGATTCGATGAAGGCCTCGCTCGAGGTCAAGGACTATGCCGGCGCCGCGCGGCGCAAGAGCGATCTCGACGTGGTCGGCGTTCCCGACGCGATCAAGCCTGCGGTTGCGGTGCTGCGCGGCCGGCTCGCCGAAGCGCTCGGCCAGGAGAAGGATGCGCTCGACGCCTACCGCTTCGCCGCCAATTCGGCCGACCGTCAGGCAGCCGCCGAAGGCAGGCTGCTCGAGACGCTGCTCAAGCAGAAGCGCGGCGAGATCGGCCGCGACGATGTGCTGAAGGAGCTCGAGCTGTTGTCGATGCTGTGGCGCGGCGACAATATCGAGCTGAAGACGCTCTATGTGCTGTCGAAGATCTATGCCGAGACCGCGCGTTATTCCGACGCCTTCGCGGTGACGCGCGCCGCGACCCGGTTGCAGCCGAACGCGCCGGAATCGCGCCAGGCGCAGGATGCCGCCTCGGCGCTGTTCGTGCAGCTCTATCTCGGCCCGAAGGGCGACGAGATGGCGCCGATCGACGCGCTCGGCACCTTCTACGAATATCGCGAATTGACGCCGATCGGTCGCCGCGGCGACGAGATGATCCGCCGTCTTGCCGATCGTCTCGTCGGCGTCGACCTGCTCGACCAGGCCGCCGACCTCTTGCAATACCAGGTCGACAAGCGGCTCGAAGGCGCCGCACGCGCCCAGGTCGCCGCGCGGCTTGCGATGGTCTACCTGATGAACCGCAAGCCCGACCGCGCCATTGCCGCGCTGCGTTCGACGCGGATCGCGGATCTCTCCGGCGAACTGCGCCAGCAGCGGCTGCTGCTCGAAGCGCGCGCGCAGAGCGACGTCGGCCGGCACGACCTCGCGCTCGACATCATCTCGAACATCACCGGCCGCGAGGCGGTCCGGCTGCGTTCGGACATCTATTGGGCGTCGCGGCACTGGCGCGAGGCGTCCGAGCAGATCGAACTCTACTACGGCGACCGCTGGCGCGACTTCACGCCGCTCAACGCGAGCGAGAAGGCCGACGTCATCCGCGCCGTGGTCGGCTACGCGCTCGCAGAGGATGCCATCGGACTATCCCGATTCCGCGAAAAATACGCGCCGCTGATGTCCGGCGATGCCGACAGGCTGGCGTTCGATTCGGCCAGCAAGCCGGTCGCGACCTCGAGCGCCGAATTCGCCCAGATCGCGCGGATGGCCGCCAGCGTCGACACGCTCGACGGCTTCATCCGCGAGATGAAGACCCGCTTCCCCGATGCCACCGCCCGCGCGCCGCTGCCCGATCCGGTGTCGACCGGATCGGTGCCCGACATGCCGAAGGCGGCGCCGGTGAGCGTGCTGCCGGCGATCAAGGGCGAGCGCCGCGCCAGCGCCGCCCAGTAGCCGCGCCGGCTTTACGGTCCGGGCGTCACCCACGCGGTCGAAATGATCCCTTTGTCGTCGAGTGCGATGCGCCAATGCGTGGCGCCGTTAGCCTGTCTGACGCTATAGACGTCCTCGCCCTGCTCGCCGACACCGAGAAAGCGGATCGACTGGATGTTGCCGAGGTCCGCGAGCGGCTGAAGCCACTGCATCTGCTTGCGGGTGGCCGCCGCCAGCGCCGGGCTCATCTCGTTGTAGTCGGGATTCCCCGATGCGATCCCATCGATCAGGCGATGAAGCGCCGCCTCGGTTCCGGGACTGGGCGCCTGGTTCTTGACGCGCTCCGCGGTCTGATCGGCGATCTTCGTGGCCGTCGCGGCGTCGATACGCACCATCGGAATATCGCTGCCATTCTGATGCAGAACCAGCGAGGTGGCGCGTCCGTCCGGTCCGACCACGAAGCTGACCTGCGCATCGACAATCCTGGCGAAGAATTCGGTTGCGCTCTCCGCAAAGAACCGCACCGGGCGCTGTCCGGTGAGCTGCATCACCAGATGCTGTCCATCGGGCGTCACCGTGAACACGGCGCGGTCGTTGAGCCGGTAGAAGCCGGCATAATGATCGAGCACGGCTGGGTCGACGGCGATCTCCTGCCGCGCTGCGATTGGTGGTGATTCCACAGCGGGCCCTGCAGCCTGGCCCAACGTGTTTGGCGGCCCGGCGAACTGGATCCGCGTCGCCAGCGTGTTCCAGTCTCGCTGGCCGAACAGCCTGGCGATCAGCTCCAGGCTGTCGCTGTGGGTGAGGGGGATCGATTTGGCGCCGAGCGCATCGCGCAGCGTTTGCGCCATGGCCTTGGCATCACGGAAGTCGCGCATGGAGTGGTCCTCTGCATCGACGAACGGAAAGCGTCAGGGGCTTGCGTTGCTGACCCGTTCGCGCGGGCAAAGGAAGCCTGAAACCGGCTTGATACATTCACCGTCCCCGGGCGGGGTGCAAGCGGCGGGTAGTATCGACCCGGGTCGAATGTTCGCCGCAGACCCGCAATTTGTCAATTGCAACAGCCCGTGATCGCCTGCGTCCTCTCGACATCCTGCTGCCAATTCGGCAACCATGGCTGATATCGCCAGCCGGGAGGACGTCGTCACATGAGCAAGCCGATCAAGACCGAAGCCGAACTCATCGCGATGGCGCGGGCCGAGCTGAAGGTGCATGCCGACTGCCCCGACGGCATCGACATTTCGGTGCTGCGCGACGGCGACAGCTGGGAATTCCGCGCCAGCGCCAATGAGGCCACGGTGGCGAGGCCCGGCTATCCCGAATGCGTCGCGATGCTGGTGCAGATCGGCGACCACCTCAGCAAGCAGTTTGATGTGAAGGGATCGGCATGATCCGGAAAAGTGCGAAGCGGTTTTCCGGTGCGACAAACGTACAGCGTTTGCGCACAGATCATGCTCAAACAATGAGCTAACGCGCGATGACAATTCGACTCAATCTCAACGTGCTTTAGCGGCTGCGGCGAAGGAGGATCGATGGACCGCATCGACGCCATGAAGGTCTTCGTCGCGGCGGTCGACGAGGGCAGCCTTGCCGGCGCGGGCCGGAAACTGCGGCGATCGCCGGCGGCGGTCAGCCGGGCGATCGCGTTTCTCGAGCATCACGTCGGCGCCGAGCTGCTTCATCGCACCACGCGGTCGCTGAAGCTGAGCGATGCCGGCGAGCGTTATGCATCGGCGTGCCGGCGCATCCTCACCGAGCTCGAGGAGGCCGAGATCTCGGCCGGCAGTGAGCGGGCCGCGCCGCGCGGCACACTCACCATCACCGCGCCCATTGTCGTCGGCGAGGATGTGCTACGGCCGGTGCTCGACGCGTTCATGACGGAATATCCGGCGGTGTCGGTGCGGCTCGTGATGCTTGATCGCACTGTCAATCTGATCGACGAGGGCATCGACGTTGCGCTGCGCATCGCCCATCTCGCCGATTCCAGTTTCGTCGCGATCAAGGTCGGCGAGGTGCGCCGCGTGGTCGCGGCATCGCCGGGCTATCTCGCGCAGCATCCGTTGATTGGCGAGCCGGCCGATCTGGCGAAACAGCAGATCATCGCGATGACGCATTTCGGGCTGGACTCCTGGAGCTTTCCGCCGGCCGCCAAGTCGAAGATCGCGCGCGCGGTCCAGTTCACCCCGCGGCTGGTCGTCAATACGGTGCGGGCAGCAGTTGCCTCGGCCAGCGAGGGGCATGGCGTCACCCGGCTGTTCTCGTATCATATCGCCGAGGAAATCCGCGACCGACGGCTGCACATCCTGCTCGCCGGCGACGAGCCTCCACCGTTGCCGGTGCACCTGCTGGCCCCGCAGGGCCGCTTCGACGTGCCGAAGGTGCGCGCCTTCGTCGATTTCGCGACGCCGCGGCTGAGACGCTACTTCGAGCGGCTCTCCCGCGAGGCCAGCCAGGCCGATGCCAGTCGTTCGCGGCGCGGAAGGGTGTCTGCCGAATAGCGGGCATTCGCACGGGATGCGGATGTATCTAGGTTCCCCTCCATCGAAGCGGCGCTGGGTCGCTTCAGCAACGGATGGAGAGAAATCATGGGTGCAGAGCAGAAGGTTGCCATCATCACCGGTGCGTCGCAGGGCCTCGGCGAGGCGATCCTGAAGGGTTATCGCGACCGCAACTGGCGCGTCGTCGCCAACTCCCGCAACATCAAGCCGTCGACGGATCCGGATGTTCTGACTGTAGCGGGCGACATCGGCGATCCCGAGGTTGCCGAGCGCACCGTCAAGCAGGCGCTCGGGCATTTCGGCCGGATCGACACGCTGGTCAACAACGCCGGCATCTTCGTCGCCAAGCCGTTCACCGATCATACCGACCAGGACTATGCGGCGGTGCTGGCGACCAACCTCAACGGCTTCTTCTACATCACCCGCCGCGTCGCCAAGGAAATGGTGAAGCAGGGATCCGGGCACATCGTGCAGATCACGACCAGCCTGGTCGATCACGCCAACAGCAATGTGCCCTCGGTGCTGGCGTCGCTGACCAAGGGTGGTCTCGCCGCCGCGACCAAGTCGCTCGCGATCGAATACGCCGCCAAGGGTATCCGCGTGAATGCTGTTGCGCCCGGCGTGATCAAGACCCCGATGCACGCGCCCGAGACGCACGACTATCTCGCCAAGCTGCATCCGGTCGGCCGAATGGGCGAGATGAAGGACATCGCCGACGCCGTGCTGTTCCTGGAAGGCGCGGGCTTCGTCACCGGCGAGATCCTGCACGTCGATGGCGGCCAGAGCGCCGGCCACTGAAGCACCACCAGGAGCGTGTCATGCCTATCGTCACTATCCAGGTCACGCGTGAAGGGACGACGCCAGGGGCGTCGTCGACCACGCCGGAGCAGAAGGCGGCCCTGATCAAGGGCAGCAGCGAACTGCTCCGCGACGTGCTCGGCAAGCCCATGGAATCGACCTTCGTCGTCATCGAGGAAGTCGACACCGACAATTGGGGCTGGGGCGGACTGCCCGCGCTGGAATATCGGAAGAAACGGGCCGCTGCAGCGGCTTCCCGCTGACGGCTTTGGGCCGATCGAACGACCACCTCTCCCAACCGGGAGAGGTGAGGTGTGATCGCGGCGAGCGATTGCTGCAATCGGAACTAATCATTTTTCACGAACGGTCGGAAGGCCTATTGCCATGTCTATGTCAGCCAATGTCGATCACCACAGGCACCACCGCGTTGAGCCGCATCGCGATGCCGGCAAGCCGTTGTGGGTTTCCGCGGCAGCGGGCTTGTGTGCCTCGCTGGTCGGGCTTGGGCTGGCGCGCTTCGCCTATACGCCGCTGATCCCGGCGCTCATCGCAGCGAAGTGGTTCACGCCGGCGGAAGCGGTCTATCTCGGCGCCGCCAACCTCGCCGGTTATCTCGCCGGCGCGTTGATCGCGCGCGACCTCGGCGCGCGGATCGGCTCGGTGTGGGCGTTGCGCGGCATGATGGTGCTGGCGGCGATCAGCTGCTTTGCCTGCGCAGTGCCGATCTCCTTCGTCTGGTTCTTCGGCTTCCGCTTCCTCGCCGGAATCAGCGGTGGCGTCATCATGGTGCTGGCGGCGACTGCGATCCTGCCGCACACCGCGCCGAGCAAGCGCGGCCTGATTGGCGGCGTGATCTTCGCCGGCGTTGGCCTCGGCATCGCCGCGTCAGGCACGCTGGTGCCGTTGTTGCTGCAACAGGGCGTCAAGCAGGCCTGGTACGGCCTTGGTGCGCTGTCGGCGGTGTTGACCTTGATCAGCTGGAAGGCGTGGCCGGCGGAAGCGCCCGCCGCGCATGTCGCGGCGGAGCCGCCTGTCGCTATGCATGGTGTGCGCTCGCCGCTGGTGCTCGCGCTGTGCGTGGAATACGGCCTCAACGCGCTGGCGCTGGTGCCGCACATGGTGTTCCTGGTCGATTTCGTCGCCCGTGGACTCGGGCAGGGGATCGCCGCGGGATCGTACTACTGGGTGCTGTATGGCATCGGTGCCGTGGTCGGCCCGCTCTTGACCGGACATCTCGCCGATCGCGCCGGTTTCGCTGCGGCGCTGCGCGCGGCGTTCCTGATCGAGGCCGTTGCGGTCGCGCTGCCCGCCGTGACCACATCGCCCGCCGCGCTGATCGTGTCGAGCCTCATCGTCGGCGGCTTCACGCCCGGCATCGTGCCGCTGGTGATCGGCCGCATCCACGAGCTGATCCCGCATTCGGCCGCGAGCCAGCGCTCCGCCTGGGCGCAGGCCACCACGACCTTCGCGCTGTTCCAGGCGGCGGGCGCCTACGGCCTGTCCTATCTGTTCGCGCAGAGCGGCGGCAACTATGCGCTGCTGTTCGTGATCGGCGCGGCCGGCGTGGCCGCAGCGCTCGCGATCGAACTGGTCAGCGTCCTCGTGCTCGGGCGCAAGCCGAGCTAACCGCGCAACGCGTTCGTCAAGCCTTCGACGAGGCGGTCGACATCCGCCTCGTCGTTGTAGACGTGCGGCGATATCCGCATCCGGCCGAGCCGCAGTGCGACATGGATATTCTCGGCGGCGAGCCGCGCGATCAGCTCCTTCGGGATGCCGCCCACCATGCCGAGGCTCAGGATGTGCGGCGCGCGCACGCCGCGCGCCAGCACGTCGAGCCCGAGGTCACGTACACCATCGGCGATCCGCTGTGTCAGCATCGCGAGCCGCTCGCTGACGGCGCCGGCGCCCCATTCGGCCATCATCTCCATGCCGATCGACGCCATCTCCAGCGTGATGAAATGATCGCGCTCGCCCATGTCGTAGCGGCGGGCATTGTCGACATAGCCGAGATCGCCGAAATAGACCGCGTTCTCGGAGTTGACGTTGCGGCGGCCGGCGGAGGTCTGCTCCAGCGGCACGCCGTTCTGGTGACGCTTTGCGATGTAGAGGAAGGCGCGGCCGTAAGGGCCGATCAGCCATTTGTAGGTCGGGAAGATCACCGCATCCGGATCGAGCTTCGTCACGTCCATCGCCACGACGCCGGCGCTCTGCGTCGCGTCGATCGCGAACATCGCACCCTGTCGGCGCAGCGCGGTCTGCACCCTGTCGACGTCGATTATGCCCCCGTCCGACCAGTGCACCGACGAGATCGAGGCGAGGCCCACCGGCGGTGCGGCGGAGCGCTCGATCGTTGCGAGCACCGCCGATGTCCAGTCGCCGTCGGCTGGCTGCGGCACGGTGTCGATGACGAACCCTTGCGCTTCTGCGCGGGCATGCCATTCGAGGACCGGCGAGGAGTGATCATTTTCCAGCACGACGACGCGGGTGCCGCGCGGAATGGTCAACGCTTTCGCGATCGTCGCGACGCCGTAGCTGATCGCTGGGATCAGCGCGACGTCACCCGGATCGGCGTTGATGAGGCGAGCGGCTGCGGTGCGGGCGCGCTCATGCTGGCGGCCGGCGAAACCGGGGTCGATCGTCCAGGGCTGGCCCTTGCGCCCGACGGCCACGCGGCCAGCCTCCAGCGTCTTCAGCGGCAGCGGGCTGTAGGACGCCGAATTCAGGTAGCAGACCTCGCGTGGGATCTCGAACAGATGGCGCTGGGAAGGAAGCATGTCGTCTCGTTGCTGGAATTTGCGTTGATGGCGTGTCGCGGAGATGCGGGCGCTCAACCGTCGTATTGGTCCGGCCCCATCGCCCACGGCGCTTGGTCGTAGCCGTTGGCGAAGGTGCGGTTGGTCTGATCAGGATTGCGGTTGACCAGCGGCCGCAGATACATCGGATGGGTGGCGCTGCGCACCTCGTGCTCGACGGTGAACAGATGCCGGCCATCGGCGGGATCGACGATGTCGCAGAAGCGGTACTGGTACTGATTGTCCTCGCGCGAGACCAGATTGCGCTCGCGCAGCCGCTTGTAGGGGCCCGAGAAGTCCGTGATGTAGATCTGCACGTGATGGCCGTCGAACTCGCCTTGCGGCTGGTCGGTCTCGCGGAATTGCAGATATTGGTCCTTGCCGACCTTTGCCCGTGCCACGACACCGTCGCCATTCACGACGGTGGCGGGAATGCCCATGATTTCGGGATAGAACCGGCTGATCGCTTGAGCCGTGCCGCGCGGCACGTCGAATTCGACATAGGGCATGCCGAGCGCGATGCGCCCGAACCGCTCGGCGTCCGGTTCAAAGCAGCGCAGGCGGTTGCCCCAGGGGCAAATGGCCTCGACGTGATCGTTGTGTTCGCGATAGCCGAACGCGGTGCCTTCCAGCTTGGGCGCGACCGCGGCGAGCCGCGCGAGCAGCGCCTGCCGTCCGGCGATCACGATTGCGGTGTGGCCGCGCAGCACCTGTGGCCGGCCGCTCGGCAGATGAAACTGGCTGCGGCCGGCATTCACCCACATGTTGCTGTCGGAGACCATCAGATAGGGATCGCGGGTCAGCCCGATTCCGGCGACATAGAACAGCGTGGCGAGGCGCTGGTCCGGCACCTGCACGTTGACATGCTCGAGATGGATGGCGTTGCCGAGATCTTCTGCGGCGCGATCGAATGGCTGCTGCACGGCGCGGCTCCCTGGATGCGGTGCCGCGCATGATAATGCAACGGCACGGCCGATCCAGCCGACAGGCCATGAATGTTTCGCAGGGCGCTACCCCCCGTAACTCTGCACCAGGCTGCCGGCGACCAGCGCCCAGCCGTCGACCAGGACGAAGAAGATCAGCTTGAACGGCAGCGACACCACGACCGGCGGCAGCATCATCATGCCCATCGACATCAGCACCGAGGCGACCACGAGGTCGATGATCAGGAACGGCAGGAACAGCAGGAAGCCGATCTCGAAGGCACGCTTCAGCTCTGAGATCATGAAGGCCGGCACCAGGATGCGCAGCGACATCTCGTCGGGCGTCGCCGGCGGCGGCTCGCCGGAGAGGTCCATGAACAACTTCAGATCCTTCTCGCGGACGTTCTTCTGCATGAAGCCGCGCAGCGGCACCGAGGCGCGCTGCAGCGCTTCCTCGACGCCGATCTGGTTGGCGACCAGCGGCTTGATGCCGTCGTCATAGGATTTCTGCAGCACCGGCCCCATCACGAACGCGGTGAGGAACATCGCGAGCGCGATCATCACCGAGTTCGGCGGCGCGGTGGCGGTGCCGAGCGCGGTGCGCAGCAGCGAGAGCACCACCACGATGCGCGTGAACGACGTCATCATGACCAGGATCGACGGCGCGATCGACAGCACCGTGAGCAGCGCGATCAGCTGGATCGCGCGCTCGGTCACGCCGCCATTGCCGCCGCCGAGGTTGATGCTGATATCCTGCGCCATCGCCGGATCGGCAAAGGATCCGGCGGCGATCAGGACAGCGATGAAAAAAACTCTACGCGGGACGGCCCCGAACCTCACGAAGGGTTCTTCGGTCGGCCGAGCAGCGATGCCATCTCGTCCTCTAGGTTCTCGAACCCGCTCTTCTGTCCGCCGGCCGGTGGGGCGGGTGGCTCGCTGCGCGGGGCACGCACCGGCGGCGCCTCGGGTGCAACCGGCGGGGCGACGGTCTCGCCGGCACCGGTCGGGCGCCGCAGGGCTGCCTCGAGCCGCTGCGCCATCTCGGCGAGATTGGCATCGGCGTTCGATGCGGGCGGGGCGGCCACTGGCGCCTGCGTTGCGATCGGCGGCGGAGCCGGGGGAGGCGGTGGCGGCGGGGTCACGGCGCGCTCGGGCGCACGCAGCGGCGGTGGCGCCTTCGGCGGTTCGGCAGCGCGCGGCGCACGGGGGATGGCAGGCTCGGAGCGCGGCGGCAGGCGCGGCGGCATTGGATCAGGCCGCGGCTCGCCCCGCTCGGCTGTGAAGCCCGCGAGCGGATCATTGCGGCGCTCGGCGATCGGCGGCGGGGGCCGCCGCAGCTCGTCGGCAAAGGAGGGGCGCACCGGACGCGGCGGCAGCTCGGGCTCGGGAAGATCGAAATTGTCGGCGCGGACGGCCTCGCTCTCGTTCCAGGCAGCGTCCGGGAGCGGTGCGGCACGTGGCAGCGCAGCCTCGGGGGCGACCGCGGGCCGGCTCGACATCTGGTCGCGGCCGGGCATGGCGCGCACGATGTTCGGCTCGACGACGATGTCGGTGGGGCCGCCGATCATCAGGAGATGCTCGATATTGTCGCGGCGGACCAGGACCAGCCGGCGGCGGCCGTCGACGGCGGCGGCGTCGATCACCGCCAGGCGCGGCATGCGGCCGCGGTTGGCATTGGCGCCGAGGCGGTTTCCAGCGAAGCGGCGGACGAGCCATGCGGTGACGCCGATCAGCGCCAGCACGACAACGAATGCCAAGACGAAAGTAATGACCTGCATATTGGAGTCCCCGGCCATCTTGGCCTTCCTCAGCTTCCGCCATCAACGAGCGCGGATTGATAGTTGCGGTTTTACGCAGCGAATCGCGCCCGAGATTCGCCTTATTTCTTAATTCCCAGCGGCTTGCAGCCGACTGTTCTATTAATAAACCAAGAATCGCTTGTCCCAAAACGACTTCTCAGCGCCCCACGCTGTCTCGGTTTGTGCTGGTTAACGCAGCATTCGTGGCGAAAATGCGCTCGGAGGCGGCTATTGCGGCATTCTCCACGGATCGGTCCGGCATTTTAACCACCCGTTAACCATACACCGGGCAAATTCTGCCTACCTCGGGAGGACCCAGAGGTTAACGGAGCCGCGGCGATGGCCATGAACGATCTCCCGATCCTGTCGGCGTTGCGCACCAAGATGCAGTGGCACCAGGAGCGCCAGCGGGTGCTCGCCGAGAACATTTCCAATTCAGACACGCCGAACTTCCGGCCGCGCGACCTGGTCGAGCCGAAGTTCGACAAGGGTGGCGCGGCGGTCGGCGGTGGGGTGGGGACGCTGCCGATGATGCAGACCAGCGCCACCCACATGGCAGCCTCCGGCGCGCCCGACACGTTCGACAATGATCGCGGCAAGAGCGGGTTCCAGACCCGCCCGGCCGGCAATGCGGTCAATCTCGAGGAGCAGATGCTGAAAGTGTCGGCCAACCAGATGGACTTCGCAGCCGCCACGTCGCTCTACAGCAAAAGCCTGCATTTGCTGAAGACCGCGATCGGCAAGGGCTAGGCCACTTAACGGCGGCAGGAGGATCCCATGGCAGATGGAACGAGTGATTTCGCCCGCTCGATGAGCATTGCGACCTCCGGCCTGCGTGCGCAGGCCGGGCGGATGCGGGTGATCTCGGAAAATATCGCCAACGCCGATTCGACGGCGCAGACTGCAGGCGGCGATCCCTACCGCCGCAAGGTGCCGACGTTCTCCTCCGCGCTCGATCGCTCGCTCGACGCCCAGGTCGTGACGCTCGGCCGGATCCGCCCCGATCAGTCGTCATTCCGCATCAAGCACGAGCCCGGCAATCCGGCGGCGGACGCCTCCGGCAACGTCAAATATCCGAACGTCAATTCGATGGTCGAAATGACCGACATGCGCGACGCCCAGCGCTCCTATGAGGCGAACCTCAACATCATCAGCGCGACGCGGCGGATGATCCAGCGCACGCTCGACATCCTCAAATCCTGACGCAACAAGAACAGGGAACGTAACTCATGGCTACCCCGACAGTCGCCGCCAACGCCTATGCCAGCCTCGCGAGGATGATGGAGCGCGGCGGCGCCGAGAAGGCCGGCACGCAGGCGGTCGCCGGCCCGTCCTTCAGCGCGCTGCTCAAGGACTCGGTCGGCAGCGTGCTGGAAGCGGGCAAGAAGTCCGACGCGCAGACCATGGCGATGGCCTCGGGCAAGGCGAACGTGATGGACGTGGTGACGGCGGTCGCCGACACCGACGTCGCGGTGTCGACGCTGGTCTCGGTCCGCGACCGCGTGATCCAGGCCTACGAAGACATCATGAAGATGCCGATCTGACGTCCGTCAGGACGTCATCCCGGGGCGACGCGCAGCGTCGAGCCCGGGATCTCGAGGTTCCGGGCTCGATGCTTTGCATCGCGCCGGAATGACGGTGCAAACAACTGAAAGCGAGAATCCAAAATGACCGGCCCTGAAACTCTCGACGTGGCGCGCGATGCGATCTGGACGATCGTGATCGTGTCGTCGCCCTTGATGGTGGTCGGCCTCGTGGTCGGCGTCGTGGTGTCGCTGTTCCAGGCGCTGACCCAGATCCAGGAGCAGACGCTGGTCTTCGTACCGAAGATCCTCGCGATCTTCGTCACATTGCTGCTGGCGCTGCCGTTCATGGCGGATTCGCTCAGTAGCCACATGATGCGGATTTCGTCGCGAATCATCGGCGGTTGATGCACTAATGCCGCGGTCATGCGCATCGATGTCTCCCTGCTGCCGGCGCTGGCCGCAATCTTCGTGCTGGTCTTCGCGCGCGTGGGCGCCATGGTGATGCTGCTGCCTGGTTTCGGCGAGAGCAACATCCCGGCGCGGGTCAAGCTGTCGATCGCGCTGCTCTTGACGCTGATCATCCTGCCTTTGCATCGCAACGCCTATCACGTCGACCTGACGTCGATCTCCTCGCTTGGTGTCCTGATGGTGCATGAGCTCATCATCGGTATCGTGCTCGGCGCGACCGCACGGGTGACGCTGTCGGCGCTCAACGTCGCGGGCTCCGTGATCGCCCAGCAGCTCGGGCTCGGTTTCGTCACCGCGGTGGACCCGACCCAGGGCCAGCAGGGCCAGATCATCGGCAACTTCCTCACCATTCTCGGCCTGACGCTGCTGTTTGCCACGGACAGCCACTATCTCGTCATCGCGGCGTTGAGCGAGAGCTACCGGATCTTCTCGCCGGGCGAGATCATGCCGACCGGCGACGTCGCTGCGCTTGCGACCAACGCCTTCTCGGCCGCCTTCAAGATCGGCCTGCAATTGTCGGCGCCGTTCCTGGTGTTCGGGCTCGTCTTCAACATCGGGCTCGGCGTGCTGGCGCGGCTGATGCCGCAGATGCAGGTCTACTTCGTCGGCGTGCCGCTCTCGATCATGGTCGGCTTCCTGATCTTCGCCGTGGTGCTCGCGGCGATGATGAGCACCTATTTCGACTACTTCAACGGCGTCATGCGCCAACTCGCTCCAATGAACTAGGGGAGAAGAGATGGCCGACGATACCGAAGACAAAACAGAAGACCCTACGCAAAAACGTCTCGACGAAGCCCTTGAGAAAGGCGACGTCGTCAAGAGCCAGGAGGTCAACACCTGGTTCATCATCGCCGGCGCCACGCTGGTGCTGTCGACCTTCTCGGGCTCGATCGGCGGCGGCATCTTGATGCCGCTGCGCAATTTGATCGCCAATTCATGGATGATCCGCACCGACGGTGCCGGCCTGCTGCAACTGACCCAGACGCTCGGCTACGCCGTGGTCGCGGCGATCGGCGTGCCGTTCCTGATGCTCGCGCTGGCCGCGGTCGCCGGCAACATGATCCAGCACCAGCTGGTGTGGTCGGGCGAGCAGCTCAAGCCGAAATTCTCCAAGATCTCGCCGGCCGCCGGCTTCAAGCGGCTGTTCGGCAAGCAGGCGGTGGCGAACTTCCTGAAGGGCCTGTTCAAGCTGATCGCGCTCGGCGTCGTCATGGTCATGGTGTTGTGGCCGGATCGGATGCGGATGGAATCGTTCCTGCGGATCGATCCGGCCGAACTGCTGCCCGCCATCACCGGCATGACGGTGCACCTGCTGGCGGCGGTGGTCGCGATCCTCGCCGCAGTTGCGATCGCCGACTACTTCTTCCAGTACCGGACCTGGTACGAGCGTCACAAGATGTCGCTGCAGGAGATGAAGGAGGAGTTCAAGCAGTCGGAAGGCGACCCGCACGTCAAGGGCAGGATCAAGCAGTTGCGGGTGCAGCGCGCCAAGAAGCGCATGATGGCCCAGGTTCCGAAGGCCTCGGTGATCATCACCAACCCGACCCACTATTCGGTCGCGCTGGCCTACGACCGCAGCATGTCGGCCCCGATCTGCGTCGCCAAGGGCGTCGACGTCCTCGCCTTCAAGATCAGGGAGATCGCCAAGGAGCACGACATCCCGATCGTGGAGAACGTGCCTCTGGCCCGGGCGCTCTATGCCACCGTCGACATCGACAAGGAAATCCCGGTCGAGCACTATCACGCGGTTGCCGAAATCATCGGTTACGTGATGCGGCTGAGGCGCGGCCTGTCCGGCCTGCGGCAGTAAGGGGCGGAAAACCGCTTGAAATGCGCGTAACTTGCGAAATTGCCGCCCGGTGGACTTGCGTTTTCGGGTCCGATTCAGGCACTCAGGGGCAAGGTGGCCGGCCGGTCGCCTTCGTGATGCAGACGAGCCATGTCTCTCCAGATGACCGCCGATAGCAACGATCCTCCCGTGACCGAGCCGTTCGTGGCTCACGGGCCAGCCCGGCGGAGCGGCAGCATCCTCTTGGTGGTGCTGATCGCGATCGGCATCGTCGCGGTGGCGGTCTGGCTCATGACCATCGGCCGTACCCAGGCACAGCCCTATATCCTCGGCGTGCTGGCCCTGCTTGCCACCGCCGGACTGTTCAACCTGTTCGCCCTGGCCGCAGGCATCATCCGCTTCTCCGACCGCGCCACCGACGACCCGGTGATGGCGCGGATCGCCGACCAGGCCCAGGAAGGGCTCGTCGTCACCGACGCCCGCGGCCACGTGGTCTATTCCAACGCCGCCTATCTGACGTTGACCGGTGCGGCCGGTCCGCAGGACGTTCGTCCGGTCGAGCGCGTCTTCATCGGCAACCCCGATGTCTCCGAAGCGGTGTTCCGCCTCTTGAAGGCCGCGCGCGAGGGCAAGCGGCAGCAGGAGGAGGTCCGCGTCGCCGGGCATGAGGCCGGGCAGGGTAGTGGACAAGGCCGCTGGCTGCGGCTGCGGGTCCGCCCGCTCGGCGAAGGCAAGCGCGACGCCAAATATGCGGTGTGGTCGATCGCCGACATCACCCGCGACCGCGAGCGCCAGGAGGATGTGTTCCAGGAGCTGCGGCACGCGATCGAATATCTCGATCATGCGCCGTGCGGCTTCTTCTCGGTCAATCCGGCCGGCGAGATCGCCTATGTCAACGCCACGTTGGCGAATTGGCTGGACTACGATCTGGCCGAGATCGGCTCAGGCGGCCTCAAGCTGACCGACATCGTGTCGGGCGACGGCGCGGCATTGCTGACCTCGATCGCGGCCGTGCCGGGCGAGGTCAAGACCGAGGTGTTCGACATCGACCTGCGGATGCGCGGCGGCAAGACCGTGCCGGTGCGGCTCTATCACAAGCTCGCCTTCGGCGCCGACGGCGCGGCGGGCGCCTCGCGCACGCTGGTGATCAGCCGCGCCCGCGACGAGCATTCCGATCCGGAGCGCGCCGCCGAGGTGCGCTTCATGCGCTTCTTCGACCATACGCCGATGGCGATCGCGACCGTCGACCGCGGCGGCAACGTGGTCGGCGCCAATGCGCGCTATGCCAAGCTGGCGCAGGGGCTGAACGGCGACGGCGGCGCGGCCAAGTCGATCTTCCGCGCGGTCAACCCGCGCGACCGTGGCCTGTTGATCGCCGCGATCAACCAGGCTGCCGAAGGGCAGGGCGATATCGCGCCGGTCGAGGTGATGCTCGACGGGCCCAAGGAGCGCTTCGCGCAGTTCTTCGTCACGACCGTGGAGAAGGACGAGCGCGACGCCGAGACCGCGATCGTCTACATGCTCGAGACCACCGAGCGGCGCGCACTGGAAAACCAGATCAACCAGTCGCAGAAGATGGAGATGGTCGGCCAGCTCGCCGGCGGCATCGCGCACGACTTCAACAACGTGCTGTCGGCCATCATGATGGCCAACGACTTCCTGCTGAACGCGCACAAGCCGACCGACCCGTCGTTCCAGGACATCATGCAGATCAAGCAGAACGCCACCCGCGCCGCGACGCTGGTGCGACAGCTGCTGGCGTTCTCGCGCCGCCAGACGCTGCGGCCGCAGGTGCTCGATCTCGGCGATGCTTTGTCCGATCTCACCATGCTGCTGCGCCGGCTGATCGGCGAGAAGGTCAAGCTCGATCTCGTGCATGGCCGAGATCTGTGGCCGGTGAAGGTCGACGTCTCGCAATTCGAGCAGGTGGTGGTCAATCTCGCGGTCAACGCGCGCGATGCGATGCCCGACGGCGGCAAGCTGATCATCCGCACCGCCAACGTGCCGACCGAGGAAACCGTCCAACTCGCCAACAAGGGCATGCCGGCAGCGGACTATGTCAAGATCGAGATCGCGGACACCGGCACCGGCATTCCGCACGAGATCATCGACAAGATCTTCGAGCCGTTCTTCTCGACCAAGGAAGTCGGCAAGGGCACCGGCCTCGGCCTGTCCACGGTGTACGGCATCGTCAAGCAGACCGGCGGCTTCATCTATGTCGATTCCGTGCCGGGCGGCGGCACCACGTTCCGGATCTATCTGCCCCGGCATCGCCAGGAGCAGGAGGTCGCACCGGAGGTGCAAGTCGGCAACGGCGCGGCAAAGGAAGCCGTCGCCGCGGAAGCCGCCAATCCGAAACCCGACCTCACCGGGCAGGGCACCATCCTGCTGGTCGAGGACGAGGACGGCCTGCGCGCGCTGAATGCGCGCGGTCTCCGCTCGCGCGGCTACAGCGTGATCGAGGCGGCCAACGGCGTCGAGGCGCTGGAGGCATTCGAGGAGAAGAACGGCGCCGTCGATCTCGTCGTCTCCGACGTCGTGATGCCGGAGATGGACGGGCCGACGCTGCTGAAGGAGATGCGCAGCCGCAATGCGGAGCTGAAGATCATCTTCGTCTCCGGCTATGCCGAGGATGCGTTCGAGAAGAGCCTGCCGGAAAACCAGCAATTCGCGTTCCTGCCGAAGCCGTTCACGCTGACGCAACTGGTCGCCGCGGTGAAGGAAACCATGACGGCGAACTAGGTGGTTGCCGCCGCAACTGCCTTCGTTTCTCGCAAGTGCGAGGTGAAATTCCGATGCAACTGCGATTGAAACCGGGTCGCATCTCGCGCTAGGACGCGTTGTCGCGGCCACAAGGCCCATAGTGTCACATCGCCGCGACCGAGGGCCGCAGCCGCGGTTCCCGTTTCCCGCTTCACTTTTGTCAAGCCCTGCCCATCTTAGGGGCGCGTTTCCCCATGCCGGGGAATCCTTTGAGGAAACCAACATGAATTTCTCGCAACGCACGCGTGGAATTGTTCGGGCGATCGCCGTCGCGATGGCGCTGGCGCTGCCTGTGATGATGACCGTCTCGGCGGCCGACGCCCGCGTCGGCGGTGGCGGCTCGCGCGGCTCGCGGACATTCTCCGCGCCGCCCTCGACCAGCACCGCGCCGGGCTCGGTTGCGCCGATGAACCGCACCTTCAGCCAGCCTGGTAGCCCGGGGATGAACTCGACGGCGGCCGCGAACTCCGGCGGCTTGCTCGGCCGTGGCGGAATGGGGCGCGGCCTGCTCGGCGGCCTGGCCGCGGGTTTCCTCGGGGCTGGCCTGTTTGGCATGCTGTTCGGCGGCGGCTTGTTCTCGGGTCTCGGCGGCCTGTCGTCGATGCTCGGCCTGCTTCTGCAGATCGGTCTGATCGTGCTCGTGGTCCGGCTCGCGATGTCGTGGTGGCAGCGGCGCAATACGCCGGCCGCCGCTTACGCGGGCGGACCCGACGTCGGCCCCGGTCCGCAGGCGAACGCCCGCTCGGGTTTCGGCTTTGGCCTCGGCGGCGGGTCGAACGCGCCGGTCGAGATCGCGCCTGCCGACTATGAGACGTTCGAGCGGCTGCTCGGCGACATCCAGACCGCGTGGTCGAACGAGGACATTGCGAAGCTGCACACGCTCGCGACTCCGGAAATGGTGTCGTACTTCTCGAAGGACCTCGAGGGGAACAAGCTACGCAACGTCACCAACAAGGTGACCAATGTGAAGCTCTTGCAGGGCGATCTGGCGGAAGCCTGGCGGGAAGGCGACAGCGAATATGCGACGGTCGCGATGCGCTACGCCTTGGTCGACACGATGCTGGAACGCGGCACCGGTCGCCAGGTCAGCGGCGGGCAGCCGGAGGAGGTCACCGAGGTCTGGACCTTCGTGCGCCAGCGCGGCGGCAACTGGGAGCTTTCGGCGATCCAGCAGACCAACTGATCGACGTCCTGATATGACAATCACAAGGCGCCGCGGCATCGTCCGCGGCGCTTTTGCTTTGTACGTTTCATTGAAGTGTCGCGGCACCGGAATATCCGGACCGGGCACGGGTTGATGTCAGCGGACCATAACAATCATCGGGAGGATGGAATGAAGGTTGCTCAAATCGCGGTTCCCGCCTGTCTTGCGTTCGTCGTCATGGCTGCAGCGCCGGCCAGCGCGCAGACCGCCGAGACCGGCTTCTTCGTGACCAGCAACGGCATCGGCAATGGCGGCAATCTCGGCGGACTCGCCGGCGCCGACAATCATTGCCAGACCCTGGCGCAAGCCGCGGGCTTCGGTGCGCCGAAGACGTGGCGCGCCTATCTCTCGACCCAGGCTGCCGATGGAAACCCCGCGGTCAATGCGCGCGACCGCATCGGCAAGGGGCCGTGGAAGAACGTGAAGGGCGTCGTGGTCGCCAAGGACGTCGCCGACCTGCACAGCGCCGACAATAATCTCACGAAGCAGACCGCCTTGTCCGAGAAGGGCGAGGTCATCAACGGTGCCGGCGACACGCCGAACCGTCACGACGTGCTGACGGGATCGCAGGCGGACGGGACTGCGTTTGCGACCGGCGAGGATCGCACCTGCAAGAACTGGACGAGCAGCACGCAAGGTTCCGCCATGGTCGGGCATTTCGACCGCAAGGGCCTGCGCGAGGACGAGCCGTCAAAATCCTGGAACACGTCGCATCCCTCGCGCGGTCCCGACGGCGGCTGCTCGCAGGCCGACCTGAAGAGCACCGGCGGCGACGGCCTGCTGTACTGCTTCGCAGCGAATTGAGGGGACGACGGTAGCGGCCATTCAATCCGTCATTTGGAGGAACGATAGCGACGAAGCAATCCATCCTTCCGCGTGTATGCGGTACGAGGGATTGCTTCGCGTGGCCTGTCATCGGGCGCGCGTTCGCGCGATCCGTTGGCTTGCAATGATGGAACGCGCTCAGCTCGTCTTGCGCTTGGCAGCCTTCTTGACGGTCTTCTTCGCAGCCTTCTTTTTCTTCGCGGCTTTCTTCTTCGTCGCGAAGTAGGCCTCGACCTTCTTCGAGGAATGTCCGACCTCGGCCACGGCGGCCTTGAGCCGGGCAGGGGTCACCTTGAACTTCTTCGACCAGTAGCGGACCTCGTAGGGCTCGTGGATCGCGATCCGCGCGCGGTCAGCGGCCCTGTGGCGCTGCTCCTTGAAATGGGCTTCCACCTTCCTGGCGGAATGTCCGACCTTCTTGACGGCAGCCCTGAGCTTCGCCGGCGTGACCTTGAACTTCTTGGACCAGTACGCAACTTCGTAGGACTCGCTCAACGCGATCAGGGCACGGTCTTGCGTGCCCCGCTTCTTCTTATCGTCGGCCATAAGATGATCCTTCATCGAAGATTCGACGTCGGAACCTTAGCAGTACCGGCGCAGTTCGGACAGCCGGCCCGTGCACGATGGACGATCCCATCGCGGCCCGGCTACGATTGCGGTGAGGGGCCGCGATGCAGTGAAGTTTGTGGAGGTAACTGCATGTCTCATCTCGCGTTCGCGGAATGCCCTATCCGGCCAGCGCCCGGCGCGGTGCAGCGACTGGCGTTGGAGCGTCGTGGCGCAACAGCTCATTGGCCTTTGCGATCGCGGTCGACATCTGTTCGAGCGGCACCGGCTTTGCGAATAAATAGCCTTGCCCCTTTGAGCAGCCGGCGTTTGCGAGGAATTGCCATTGCGTATGTGTCTCGATGCCTTCGGCGAGCACCGGAATGCCGAGGCTGACGCCGAGCGCGAGCACGGTGCGCACAATCGCGGCTGCAGCGGCATCCTCGGGCACACGCCGCACGAACGACTGGTCGAGCTTAATCTTGTCGAATGGAAACGAATGCAGCGTTGCCAGCGATGAATGGCCGGTACCGAAATCGTCCATCGCAACCGAAATGCCCATCGCCTTCAGCTTGCGCAGGACGTGCAGGCCGCGCGTCTGGTCCGACATGATCGTAGACTCGGTAACCTCGACCTCAAGCCGATTCGGCGACAGCCCGGTCTCGATCAGGATAGCGTGGATGGTCTCGGCAAGATTATCGCGGCTGAACTGCACCGGTGAGAGGTTGACCGCGATCGTACCGGGAATTCTGCCTTTGGCCGCGTCCAGGCACGCGCGGCGTAGAGCCCATTCTCCCATGCCGATGATGGCCTCGGTCTCTTCTGCCAGCGGGATGAATTCCACTGGCGAGACCATGCCGCGGTTCGGATGCTTCCAGCGCATTAGCGCCTCAGCGCCGCAGATCGCGCCATCCGCGAGCGATGTCTGGAGCTGATAGAACAGCACAAGTTCTTCGTTTTGCGCTGCGGTCTGCAGATCACGGGCCAGCGCGCGCCTGGCGCGGGCCTGGTCATCCATCTCGCGCTGATAGCGGCAGATCAGGCCACGCTGCTTGCTCTTGCCGCGATGCATCGCAAGCTTGGCGTTTGACAGCACCTGCTCACGCTCCGGCGAGTCGATCGGGAAGATCGAGTAGCCGATCGAGGCGGTGAGTGTGATGATATGGTCGTGCACACGGAACGGCGTGGCGAGCACCGCGGCGATGCGTTCCGCAAACGCCTGCGCATCGGACGGGTGGTTGCCGGACATCTGCAGGCCGAGAAACTCGTCGCCGCTCTGTCGCGCAAGGAATTCTCCGGGACGAAGTATCTCGCGCATGCGGCCTGCGACCTCGATCAGCAAGAGGTCGCCGACGGCGTGGCCGAATACATCGTTGATATCCTTGAAACTGTCGAGATCGATCGAGAACGCGGCGAGCTTGTGTGCCTTCTCGTGCGCTTCGGCCGCATCGAAGCTAAGCCGCTCGTTGAAGGCGATACGGTTCGGCAAACCGGTCATGGTGTCGTTGAAGGAGAGCTGATGGATGCGATCTGCCGATTCAGTGCGCACGCGTAGGTCGATGAGATAGGTCGAAAATCCGCTGCCCATCACCAGCAGAACTGTGCCGACGACGGCAAGTCCGAGGATATGCGCCGGGATCACGTAACCGGGCAAGTCGATCGCGGGATCGAGCACTACGGATGCGGATGCCGTCAACACCCAGTGCATTGTGCAGACCATGAAGGCGAGTACGATGGCAGCGCCATGGCGGCACCAGCGCGTCACCGGCCGATTGGCGCGGTTTACAGCGAGTGCGGACAGGCCGAGCCCCAGCACGAAGGTCACCGCAACGCCATACAGATTCCATTCGACGATTCCCACGACGTACCAGCCTTCGAACGCCACCACATGCATCGCGAGGATGCCGACGCCCATTACGAGGCCACCGGCTTCGGGCGCCAGCGTGAAATGGCGGCTGCCGATTTCGAAGCCGATCAGGCAGGACGTGATGGCGATCAGCAGTACTATGCCGGTCGAGAGCGGAGCAAAACCGCTGTTGAGAGATGGATCGAGCGCAAGGATTGAGATGAAGGTGGATGCCCAAAGCGCCGCGCCAGTGCCCACGGATGCCATGAACAGCCAGCCGATGCGTGTCGCGCCCGAAGTGGCTCGGGCACGGGCGAAATGGCGCATGCCGACCCAAGTCCCCAGCAGACAGACGGAACCGGCGAACATAACCAGCATCTGGTGATAGGCAAAACTATTGCTCGTGACGTCAGGCATGCTGCGATTTTCCTACGGTGAGGCATTCTAGGTTGGAGCGGTTAACCGGACCGTCGCGTCTCGTGAGAATCTGCCAAGGCCGGCGGAACGCTGACCAACAGCGTTGAGAATTCGTAAGTGCTATCACCAGCATGAACGATCCCGGCAATGATTCGTTAAGCTTGTCATGACGAAATCGAGGAGAACCGGTGATGCACTATCAGCTTTACTACTGGCCGATGATCCAGGGCCGCGGCGAATATGTCCGTCTTGCGCTCGAAGATGCCGGCGCCGGCTACACCGACGTTGCCCGCGGCAAGGGCGGCACCGGCGCCATGATGAAGATGATGGACGCGGACAACGGCACGCCGCCGTTCGCGCCACCGTTCCTCAAAACCGGCAGCCTCGTGATCGGGCAGACCGCCAACATCCTGCTCTATCTCGGCGCGCGCCATGGCCTGGCGCCGAAGGCGGAGGCGGGCAAGCTCTGGGTGCACCAGCTGCAGCTGACGATCGCGGACTTCGTGCTGGAGATCCACGACACCCATCATCCGCTCGGCCCGTCGCTGTATTACGAGGACCAGAGGGCGCCGGCCAGGAAGCGCACGGAAGAATTCTGGAAATCGCGGGTGCCGAAATATCTCGGCTATTTCGAGGACCTGGTCGCGGCGAACGGCGGTGCCTTCGTCACCGGACGCCGGCTCACTTACGTCGACCTGTCGCTGTTCCAGATCGTGGAAGGCCTGCGCTACGCCTTTCCGAAGCGGATGGCCGCGTTCGAGAAGAAGGTCCCGCGCCTGATCGCGCTGCGCGACCGCGTCGCCGGGCGGCCCAACATCAAGGCGTATCTGGCGAGCGAGCGGCGGATACCGTTCAACGAGGAGGGGATTTTCCGGCGCTACAAGGCGCTGGATTTGTGACCGCAGTCACCTGTTCCGTCCATCCACCGGCGTCATCCTGATCTTCGACAGGTCGATGCCGTCGATGCAGCTGACGTTCAGTGCCACGATGTCCGAACCATCGGGCTTGTTGCCGCGCGCGAACACGTCGACGCCGCAATCGACGCAGAGCTGGTGGCGGATCGCATGACGGTTGAAGAGATACTCCTTCAGGTTCTCGGCGCCGGCACGGAGCTGGAAGCTCGACGGCGGCATGAACACGAAGTGCAGGCCCTTCTTGGTGCAGATCGAGCAGTTGCAGGCGGTGACCATCGCCATGTCGGTGGTGCATTCGAAGCGCACCTGGCCGCAATGGCAGCCGCCGGTGTAGATCTTGCTCTCTGCCATGACGGTCGGTCCCTCACCACAGTCCGGGCACGAGACGATAGCGCACCCGCGCCGCATAGTCAGCATAGCCTGATAATCCCGCCCTCAGCGTGCGCTCCTCGATCCCGGTGCGGAACGCGAACATCGCGAAGAACACCGGAACGAAGGCAAGGCCCCACCAGGAGCCGAGCGTCAATGGCGCGCCGATGAAGAACAGCATCACGCTGGCATACATCGGATGGCGGACCAGCGCGTAGGGGCCGGTCGAGATCACGTGATGGTGGCGCTCGGTCTGCACCTTGACGACCGGTGCTGCGAACGAATTGGTGCGGAACACCCACAGGATCAGCACGGTCGAGAGCAGATACAGTGCGAGGCCGAGCACGATCAGCGGCACGCCGGCATCGGCGCCGCCGAAGCGGCGATCGAGCCCCATCGCGACGAACCACAGCACGGCAATGACCAGGAACACCAGCATGAAGCGCTTGTCCTCGGCGGGCTGGCCCTCGCGTGCGGTGAGCCGCATGCGCTCGGCCAAGAGGCCGGGATCGACCTTGGCAAGCCACAGCCCGCAGGCCGGGCCGATCAGCGCCGAGGCGATCAGGTAGGCCCACGCGCCGGGCCAGTGCAGCGTGCCTGCGAAGGCAAACAGCAGCGCGGCCATGGCGAGGACGAAGAACGTATTCTGCAGGAGGAGTTTTGCGATCATGGGCGACTCCGTGATTCCGGAGGCGATTATCGTACGGTTTTTCCGGCAAACATCCGGTAGCAGCCATCAACTTTACGAGCGGGGGAGGCGTTCCTGCGTCGGCCGCAACGATATTAAATAAGTAGTTGCTTATGCCGCGAGACGCCGGATGTCGATCCGACGGGGCCGCGCGTCACCCGGGAAGCTTGACGGATCACTCGTTGTTGCCGCGCCGCACCGTGATCGAGGCGTCGGTCTTGTTACGCGTGCATTCGAGGTTGAGGCGGCGATAGCGCATCGTGATGGTGTTGCCGCGCAGGATGCCCATGCGCTTCAGGCAGCGTGAGGTGCCCGTGGTGGCATCGTCCTTCGGCACGGTGAAGATCAGCGCCGTGGCGGAGCCGACCAGGTTGAAAAACTCCGGCTTCATCTTGCGGTCTGTCTTGGCATAGAGCTCGATCGCATAATCCTTGCCGCGGCAGCCGAGCGACAATTCCTTGGCGGCCGGGTGTGTGAGGTATGTGATGTTGGCGGCGCTGAAATTGACCTTCAGCCCGTCGATCTGGCCGGCGAGTTGCTTTGCGATGTCGACGCAGGGATCGGCATGCGCGGGTGTTGCCGCGAAGGCCGGCGCCAGCGCGATCAGCGCGGCGTGCAGGGTGGAGCGGATGCCCAAAGGCAAGCGTCGGCGCAACGGTGCTGTCACGAAATACCCCCGCGGTACGAAAATACGCGAAGCTACATGCAGGCTCCCGCGCAGCGCGTCAATATGGCCCGCCCGTCAGGACGTGCACTTGCCGTCCTGTGCCTTGGAGGCGCCGGCGGCGCGGCGCTCGCAGTCATTGCCGTAGGTCTTGCCGTCGCAGCCGCACACGGGCTTGTAGATCTTGTTGCAGATCGTCGGGCGGAACGCGCAGGTGCCGGACTGGTCGGCACGTCCGCAGCTGCCGGGTTTGAACTGGCAGAATTGGCCGCGACTGCTGCATTGCACGCCGGCAAGGCCGCCGCAGGCCCTGCCGAGCCGTGCTGCATCGGCGCCGCTCGGGAGCGCGACCAGCAAGGCGAGCGCCGCAAACCCAAAGAAAAGCGCTGTCTTCATGAAGGCCTCCTGGTGGCGTCCCGGTGGTTTCCGTGTCCGGTGTCCGCCGAATGCACAGCGTTGTGGCAAGCCGAGATTACCGAGGGATGAAACCTAGCACGTGGATTGCCGCTCCGGCGCATGGCTGGAAGACGGCCGGCTTCCCTTTCCTTTGTCCGAAAAAGGCTTAGAACGGCTCTACATTGCCGGCGGCCCCGCGGCCGGACCGGGCCTTTCGAAACCGACGAGCAGCTCATGAACGCCCCCTCAGCCTTTCCCGACCAGCAGAAGCCCGTTCCGCCCTACAAGCACACCCCGCTGTTCCCGCTCGGTGCCGACACCACGCCCTACAAGAAGGTGACGAGCGAGGGCGTCCGGGTCGAGAAGGTCCTGGGCAAGGACATGCTGGTGGTGTCGCGCGAGGCGCTGCGGGCGCTCTCCGAGGCCGCCTTCGGTGACATCAATCACTATCTGCGGCCGGGCCATCTGAAGCAGCTGCGCTCGATCCTCGAGGACAAGGAAGCCAGCGACAACGACAAGTTCGTCGCCTTCGACTTCCTCAAGAACGCCAACATCGCCGCCGGCGGCGTGCTGCCGATGTGCCAGGACACCGGCACCGCGATCATCATGGGCAAGAAGGGCTGCAACGTCATCACCGACGGCGACGACGAGGCCGCGCTCTCCGAAGGCGCGCGCGATGCCTATCTGCGCCGCAACCTGCGTTACTCGCAGGTAGCTCCCTTGTCGATGTATGAGGAGAAGAACACCGCCAACAACATGCCGGCGCAGTGCGAGATCTACGCCGAGGGCGATGACGCCTACAAGTTCATGTTCATGGCCAAGGGCGGCGGCAGCGCCAACAAGAGCTTCCTGTTCCAGGCGACGCCCTCGGTGCTGACGAAAGATCGTCTGCTGGCGTTCCTGAAGGAGAAGGTGCTGACGCTCGGCACCGCGGCGTGCCCGCCGTACCACCTTGCGATCGTGATCGGCGGCACCTCGGCCGAGCTCTGCATGAAGACGGTGAAGCTCGCATCGGCGCGCTATCTCGATGCGCTGCCGACCCACGGCTCGGCCGACGGCAATGCGTTCCGCGATCTCGAGATGGAGCAGGAAATCCTCAAGATGACGCAGTCGCTCGGTGTCGGCGCGCAGTTCGGCGGCAAGTATTTCTGCCACGACGTGCGCGTGATCCGGATGCCGCGCCACGGCGCCTCGCTGCCGATCGGGCTCGGCGTCTCCTGCTCGGCGGACCGCCAGGTGCTCGGCAAGATCACCAGGGACGGCGTCTATCTCGAGGAGCTCGAGCACAACCCGGCGCAGTATCTGCCGGCAGTCGAGCAATCGCTCGGCGGCGATGTGGTCAAGATCGACCTCAACAAGCCGATGAAGGAGATTCTCGCTACGCTGTCGCAATATCCGATCAAGACCCGGGTCTCGATGACCGGCACCATGATCGTCGCGCGCGACTCCGCCCACGCCAAGCTGCGCGAGCGGCTGGAGAAGGGCGAGCCGCTGCCGGATTATTTCAAGAATCATCCGGTCTATTACGCGGGTCCGGCCAAGACGCCGGACGGCTACGCCTCCGGAGCGTTCGGCCCGACCACGGCGGGCCGCATGGACTCCTTCGTCGACCAGTTCCAGGCCGCAGGCGGCTCGATGGTGATGGTCGCCAAGGGCAACCGCGCCGTCGCGGTGCGCGAGGCCTGCAAGAAGCACGGCGGCTTCTATCTCGGCTCGATCGGCGGCGCGGCGGCGAACCTCGCCGAGCACTGCATCAAGAAGGTCGAAGTGGTCGAGTATCCCGAGCTCGGCATGGAGGCGATCTGGCGCATCGAAGTGGTCGACTTCCCGGCCTTCATCATCATCGATGACAAGGGCAACGATTTCTTCAAGGAATTGAACCTGGGTTGATTGCGGTCGGCCTCGACGGCTTTTCGAAGGGCTGGGTCGCCGTCAGCATCGACGGCGACCGCCGCACACTTTCCTTTCACGGCGATGTCGCGGACGCGCTGTCGCGTCCGTTCGATCGTGCCGGGATCGATATCCCGATCGGCATGACCGATGACGGCGAGCGCGCCTGCGATCGTCTCGCACGCGCGCGCCTGCGCCCGCATACCTCGCGCGTCTTCACCGGTGCGCGGCGCTGGCTGTGGCTGGAATTTCAAGACCCCGACAAGGCGAACAAGGAAGCGCGGCGGCGCGGCCAGACCGCCGTCTCGCGCCAGCTCTGGCACCTCGGGCCGAAGATCATGGAGGTCGATGCGTTCGTGCGTGCGAATGCCGCGCGCGAGATCCGCGAGGTGCATCCTGAGCTGGTGTTTCTGCGGCTGAACGGCGGCACGCCGCTGCCGCGCAAGAAATCGGAGGAGGGCGATGCACTCCGTCGCAAGCTGCTCAAGCGAGCAGGTTTCCGCGAGATCGATCGCTGGCTCACCGTCACGCGGATCGGCAGCGGCGCGAAGCGCGACGATGTGCTGGATGCCTGCGCGGTGGCGTTGGCTGCCCATGAACCAAGCGGCTGCGTTCCGGAGGGACCGCAGCCGCTGGATGGACATGATCTGCCGATGCAGATCTGGTTCTAGAAGATCGCGCTTATGCCCGCGTGCCGGTGAAGGGGAAACTGCCCATCGGGCCGATGCCCATCTCGCCGGAGATGCCGTCGCCAGCGACCTTGCCGGTGAATTCGAGCGTCAGCGGCATCGGATTGGTGATGGAAACCTTCCAGGCGACGTCGTCGCCGTTCACGGTGCCGTCGAAGATCTCGGTGGAATTGCCCTCGGCGCCCTGCGTGCCGGTGAGCGTGCCGCCTGAGCTTGCCAGCGACAGTGTCGCCTTGCGCTCGCCCATCGGCGTCGTCATCGTGAGATTCCAGTTTCCGTCCACCGCCATTGATGTATCCCCTCGGTTATTTGTAGCGTCGCGGGTATAACCCATCTTGCTGCTTGCGCCTAGTTCGCCGCTAGCGGCGATCAGGCGCGGGCCGTGGCGCGCAGCCGGCTGCCGGTCAGGAAGCGGAAGGCGACATACTGGATCGCGAAGGCGGCGATCTTGGCACCGACCAGCACCACCGACACGTAGAACGCCCACAGCTTGATGTCACCGGTCGCTGCGATCGCGATGGTGCCGGCGGCGAGGATAAACATCAGCCCGGCCCAGGCATAGCCGGCGAGGGTGGCGTATTCCGGAATGGTCTCGGTCACGATCGGCGGCAGATAACGCAGCATCCAGCCGCGCTTCAACATGATCGTGCCGATCGCGATATGGCCGATCGCGGGCTTGGCCAGCACGAAGCGCGGATCGTTGGTGAGTAGCGTCGCGCCGCCCAGCACGATCACCAGCCCAAGGCTCGCCCAGGTCATGGTGCCGAGCGCCTGTCCCTTGACGCGCGCATAGACCACTTGCGCGACCGCGCCGGCGATCGCAACGCCGGTGGCGACCAGGACGTTGTCGGTGGCGAGATAGACCACCAGGAACACGATGGTGGAGAGGAAGTCGCTCGCGAGCCTGGCAAATACGCGCTTCATCGTCGTGGTTTCCGTTTCCTCGGGCGAGTGAATGTTCTGGTATCGTTATGGCAGCGTTCAGTGCGACGGCAGCGCGTTGGCCGGCGGCGTGCCGTACTTGGCCGCGCGATACTGCGGATACCAGCGGGTGAAGCCGACTGCGGCGTTGCGCGCGGCGAAGGCAACCAGCAGGCCCGTCCACAGCGGCAGCGCCGGCACATAGAGCACTGCGATGTTGCTGATCAACATCAGCAGCGTCGCGGCGGTCCAGGCGCCGGTGATCAAATAGTTGGCGTAGAGGAAGCCAGGCTGCTTCGCGGTTTTGGCATCGACTTGCTCGAGCGCGTATTGCCGCGTGAAGGGATGGCCGATCAGGATCGAGCCGAGCGACACCAGGAGGATGCCGGCATCGACCGCGATCTTCACCGCGATCATGCTCGGCGTCGCATCGACGAAGGTGAGGTAGCTGCCGACCGCGGTGAACACGACCACCGAACCGATGCCGAGGATCTTGATGCTGCGGCGGCGCGCGATGTCGAACGCGATGACGGCAAGGCAGATCAGTGCGGCACAGAGCAGGCTCACCGTCGCCGAGGTCACCAGCATCAGCGTAGCGAAAGCGCCGTAGGGGGCGAGGATCAGAAAGATCGTCATTGGAAGCCTCGAAGGCCAATCTTTACAATGTAAAGATAACCTAGCGGCGGGAGAGAAAAGCGTCAAGCGAAATCTTTACAGTGTCAAAATCATGAGGCGGCATGGAAAACGTGAATTATTCCAATCGAATAGGGCGTGATGGTTCGCCGGCGTGCTCTTCGCCGTCGTCATGGCCGGGCTTGTCCCGGCCATCCGTGTCACTCGTTCAACAGCTGAAGAACGTTGCTGTCCGGGCTGGGCTCCGTGTTTGGCCGAGAGCGATAAATGGTCGAGCTTGGGCTTGTTGCAGCAAGCTGGCCCCGACCGTGAGTTGCTAGCGCTTTGGAAGGCGTGATTAGCTGCAAGCGAGGAAGGAAGCGACGTCGCTCCAAAACTCGTCCTGCATAGGCAAGAATATTGATGAGTGGTTCGAACATGGCAGCGGCGAATTGCAAGACAAGGCTGACAAGGGCGTGCTGTGCGGCAATATTGATAGCCCTCCTGACGGATCTATGTCCAAAGGTCGCGGCGCAAGAGGGGATCTTCCGCTGGCGAGTCAATCGAACGGAGAAACAGTCCGTCCTCGTTCAAGCTGCGTCTGATGCAACCGATGATTTCGGTCGTGTCGCCCTTTCGTGTGAACCTGGGTCTGGGAACATCGAAGTCTCGGTGATGATGGAGGACGATCAGCGTGCCAAATTCGCGGAACTTCTGAAGAGCGAGCGCTATCCAACCGTTACGCTGTCGAACGGCGGTGAGGACAGCAAGTCGGTGATCGATAAGCTTGTCTTCAGTGACGTGGGCGGCTGGTCATACGCCTTTCAAGTGCAAGATGATGACAAGTGGCTGGTCGATTTCGAAAAGACCGGAACGCTGCGCTTTAGGGTAGGAGACACCATAGACGACAGCGATAGTTTGAACGTCGGTCTCGACGCCATCTCGACCTTTCGAGATCAGTGCAGAAAACGGCCGCAGGCACCACCCCCATCGACTCACTCCGGCGGATCGTTGCCGTGGACCCAGCCGAATCCAAACGCATTCCCGCCGCCTCCATCGATCTCCGGTCGACGCGAGCAGTAATTCTTGATCGGCGGTCTTGAACCGCGCCGCGCCGGGCGCAACGCGCATTCACCTCGGGACTGAGCCGGACGTTGGAGCGGCCGGCTTGTACCGGAGTCGCGCGCCCGGTCTCGGCCAAAACCTGCCCCGGGCGCGACAGTGGAGGACTTAGCTTGTGTTGGAGAGGGAGCGCCGCTACTCCGCCCCGACCCAATTGCCGTGGAATCCATCCGGCACGCGGTGGCCGAGATGGACCAGCGCGGTCGGGCCCGCTTCGACATCCTGTGCGTTGAACACGGCGAGGTCGCTGCGGTTTTCGCGGGCGCGCCAGACCACGGCGAGCAGCCAGCCGTCGCCTTCCGCGGCATCGGCGCTGCGCTCGACGAACACGGGCTCGGAGATCGTATCACCGGCGGGCAGCAAATAATGGCCAAGCCGCTTGCCGCGGCCGTCGACATGCACGATGCCCGACAGCGCGCCGAACATCGGCAGGTCGGGGTTGGCGCAGGCGTACCAGCCGTGATTGCTGGCAAGTCCGGCGCGACGATCGTCGACGCGGGGGAATTCGCCGGTGAGGTCGTCGAGATAGGTTTGCGTGAAGCGGTCGGTATTGCCCGAGAGATCGAAGGTCCAGCGGCAATAGCGCGCGCGGTTCTTCTTCGGGTCGGTCGGCGAGCCGTCCGGATGGTTGAACAGCGGCGCTTCCTCGAACTGCATCACGTCGGCGATGATGCGGTTGCCTTCCTCCCACGCGTTCATGACATGGAAGACGTAGCAGGTCTCGGCACGGAACCAGACGATGTCCTTGGACGAACCGCTACGCTTCATCACGCCGACATAGGCGCCTTTCTCCGGCTCCCAAGCGTAGGGCGCCTGTCCGCGCATCGCGCGCTGCACGCTGCCGGTGATCGGCAAGATCGGAAACAGCACGTGGTTCTCGGTGACGATGAAGTCGTGCACCATGCTGGCATAGGGCGCCTCGAAGCGTTCGAAACGCTTGACCACGCCGGACGCATCGATCGCGCCGTATGACAGCACCGGCGTCAGCGGACCGGCGGCGTTGTAGCCGAAGAACACCAGCTCGCCGGTGACCGGATCGATCTTCGGATGTGCACTGAAGGGGCCGGAAATAGCGCCCTTGTAGTCGCAATAGCCGAGGCGATTCAGCGTGCCGGGTTCGATCTCGGTCGGCAAATGGCTCTCGACGAGCGCGAGCAGCTTGCCGCCATGGAAGATGATGTTGGTGTTCGCGACGCAGCCATCGGTCGTGATGTCGGCAGGAGCGTCCGGCAGCTTGCGGCCGAAGCCGCCGAACAGTGCGCGTCCGGCGTCGTGCTCGGCTTGCCATTTCGTGGTGCGGACCCAGCGGTTGCGATAGCTGGCGCGGCCGTTCTCGAGATGGAAGGCGTGCAGCATGCCGTCGCCGACGAACCAGTGTGCGCCCGGCACATCGAATTGCGGGTTGGGGCCGTTGCGGTACAGCGTGCCGTTCAATTCGCGCGGCAGTTCGCCGGTGATCTTCAGGAATGGCGCATCGGCTTCAAACGGGATCGGCGCCAGATTGGACCGCGCCGCGTTCGAGGTGACCTGATCGAGCATTCGCATCTCCCTGCATTATGATCTTTACATCGTAAAGATATCAGTAGGGAGGGTGCCTTCGATCGTCAAGCAAAATCTTTACAGTGTAAAAATTGCGACATATAACGGCGTCATGGCAAGATTATCCAAGGAAAACAAAGCGGCTCGCACGACGCGGGCCCCGACGCGCCGGGTTGCGCGTGCCGCGGCGGATCGTCCGACATCGCGGCGCAAGGCCAATGACACGCCGTATCATCACGGCGATCTGCGTGAGGCGCTGTTGAAGGCCGCCGAGCGCGTGCTCGAGCGTGACGGGCTGGCGGGTCTGACCTTGCGCGCGGTGGCGCGCGAGGCCGGCGTGTCGCACGCAGCGCCGACGCATCATTTCGGCGATCTCACGGGCCTGCTCAGCGAACTCGCGGCGATCGGTTTTCGGCAATTCGGCCAGGCGATGGCGACCGCGAACGCGTCCGCGGCCACGCCGCCGGAGAAGGGAGTGGCGAGCGCCAAGGCCTACGTCGCCTATGCGCAGGCCCATCCCGGCATGTATGGGCTGATGTTCCGCAGCGAGCGGCTCGATCATGCGCGGCCGTCGCTGCACGAGGCGTCGGAAGCGTCGTTCGCGGGGCTGACCCGCGGCGTCGGCGCCAGCCGGCATGAGGAGATCTCCAAGGAGGTGCTGACGCTGGACCAGGCCGCGGCGATCGCCTCCGCCTGGTCGCTGGTGCACGGCTTCACCATGCTGCTGCTCGACGGCCGTCTCAAGACGATCCTGGATCGCGCGCCCGCAGGCACGTCCGCGGAGACGTTGTTGAGCGCGATGCTGGGTCGATCGGGAAGCAGACAGCCGCGGCCGTGACCGATGCTGTCGCCGCGATCAGCGCCTGGTGAGCGCTGTGGTCCGGCCGCTCTCGCCGACCGCCTTCACCTGATCCGTGCCGCATTGGAAATCGCGGGCGAAACCGTCGGCGGCCTGCCGCGCCAGTTCGTTGGCGTTGGGATTGGCGGCGACATCGACATAAGCGACGTGACAGACATCGCCCGGCGGCAGCCGCGTCACCGCGAGCATCGCCCGCGAGACGGGTCCGCCGTGCTTGTCCTGTTCGCTGTTGTCGGCGATCTGCCAGCGTTGGATGATCGCAAAAGGCTTGCTGCCTGCGGCGCGCCATTCGACCGTTTCGCCGGTCGAGCTGAACGGGCCGAACCAGGCCTGCGCCGCCGGTTCCTTCGCCTCAGCCGCGCGATTTCAGCCCACCGAGACCACTTCGCGCAGATCGCCCTCGTTGATCAGCACCACAAGGCCGGATTTGCGGTCGAGGTGTAGCTGCTGCTGATCGTCTCAGAGGCAGCCTGACCGGGATTTGCGCAGGCGAGCGCCATAATGATTGTTGCAAAAGCCGGGTATTTCACGTGGGAAACCTGCGATCCGGACGTTACTTTGTGTCTGACATATGCAATCTGTGGAAGGTTCAACAGACACGCGGGAAACACCTGACAGGCGCGCGGAATCGTCCTAGAAGGGCGGCTTCGCAACTTTGTCGCGTGCGCCCCGGCGTGCCGTAGCCTCGATCATCATGCCCGCATCATTATCGCACAAGCCCTATCGCGTTGGTCGCTCCCGTACCGGCCTCGGCCTCTTCGCCACCAAGCCGATCAAGAAAGGCACCAAGATCATCCGCTATTTCGGGCCGATCCTCGACTCCAAGAAAAAGGATGAGGACGCGATCGAGAACAAATACCTGTTCGAGCTGACCAACCGCTGGACCATCGACGGCTCGGTCCGCGAGAACGTCGCCCGCTACATCAACCACGCCTGCCGGCCCAACGCGGAATCCGACGTTCGCCCGCGTAAACGCAAGGTGTTCATCCGCGCCATCAAGGACATCGAGCCGGGCGACGAGATCAACTACGATTACGGAACCGACTATTTCAAAGCCTATCTGAAGCCGATCGGCTGCAAGTGCGACGCCTGCGAGAAGAAGCGCAAGAAGCAGCGCGCGGAGGCGAGGGCGGAGCGGCTGCGGCTAAAGGAAAAGGCCGAACGTAAGGCCAGGCGCGAGGCCGAGAAACTTGCTGAAAGCCGCGCCAAGGAGCGGAAGGCCAAGGCGAAGAAGGCCGCCAAGGCAAACGGCAAGACTGCAAACAGCAAGACCCTGAATGGCAAGGCCTTGAACGGCAAACACCTCAACGGCCACAGCCTCACTGCTGCGGCCGGTAGGCGGGCGGTCCCTTCGAAGCGCGGCGCCGCGCGCCCGCTGCAAGCCTGAGTCCCTCGACCGATCCTGTTCGCCGACCGTCATGATGCGCGCGCCGGCCGCGGCAGGTAGGCGCATTCCGCCAGCGTGGTTCCGTCGAGCTCGCGCATGAAGGCTTCGCGCGCCGCAGCGAGCCTTGCCTTCAGCCGGCAACGCGGCAGCAGCACGCAATCCCCGCCATCATCCCTGAAACATTCGACCAGCGCGCTGCCGCCTTCCAGCGCGCGGACCACTTGCCCGAGGGTGATTGTCTCCGCCGGCCGCGCCAGCGAAAACCCGCCGCCCGCGCCGCGCTGGGTCGCGATGAAGCCGGCCTCTGCGAGGTCGCGCACCACCTTGGCGAGGTGATTACGGGAGATGCCGAACTCGGCCGCGATCTCGCTGGTCGCAAACGAGCGATCCGGTTCGCCGGCCAGCCGCATCAGGGCGCGGAGCGCAAAATCCGTGAATGAAGTCAGGCGCATGGAAGCCCTTCGAAATCGGCGCTTGGCGGATCAGCTATAGCAGTCTAAATAGGCATTTAAAATGCATATTTAGGATTTGAGCGATGACCGGAGCAGAGCGCCGCGAGCAGATCACCGCCGAGATCGTCGCGCAGACCGGAATCACCGAGGCGATGATCGCGCAGCTGGTGCACGGATTCTACGCCAAGGTCCGCAGGGACCCGATGATCGGGCCGGTGTTCGAGGCCAGGATCACCGATTGGGAGCCGCACCTCGCCCAGATGTGCGCATTCTGGTCCTCGGTCGCGCTGATGACCGGGCGCTATCACGGCACGCCGATGGTCAAGCACATGAAGCTGCCGATCGACGCCGCGCATTTCGACCGCTGGCTAGAGCTGTTCGAGGCGACCGCACATGAACTGTGCCCGCCCGTTGCAGCAGTTCATTTCATCGAGCGCGCGCGCCGCATCGCCGCGAGCCTCGAGATGGGCGTCGCCGGCGGGCAGGGAGTGATGCTGGGGGTGGGCGAAAGATACAGACGAAGTCTCCCCTCGTCATTCCGGGGCTCGCCAACGGGTCCGCGCGAAGCGCGGCCCGATGACAGGCTCCGCGAGAGCCCGGAATCCATCGGGCCATAATCTCTGCAGCACAATGGATTCCGGGTTCGCGCCAAGGGCGCGCCCCGGAATAACGAGATTAGCAATCCATCCCTTGCTTGCCGAGAGATGGATTGCTTCGTCGCTTCGCTCCTCGCAATGACGATGAGTGGCCTACGCCGTCACCGCACCCTCACTCCTGCGCAATCCGACATATTGCAGCTCGGCGAACACGCCGGTGGCGATCGCCTGGGCGAGGATGACGATGGTCCCGAGCAGATTCGGCGACACCGCGCCCGAGAGCAGCAGCGCGATGCTGGCGAGCGTCCAGGCCGCGTTGCCGGCGACCACGAGGATCACGGGGCCTTTCGGCAGCGAGGTCCGCGCGCCGAGCCAGCCGACCAGCGCGGTGTAGGCGATCAGGAACAGTCCGGTCTCGCGCAGCAGCGCGTCCGGCAGGCCGAGCAGCGAGGCCAGCGTGCTGGTGTCGAGCACCATTGCGACCGCGGATACGCCGCTGAACACGGCATCGGCAAGCAAAGCGCAGCGCAGCAGCGGGGACGAATGGATCATGGCAGCATCTCCTTGGGTTGGAGGGGTTGGTCAGCGCAACAGGGACTGAAGCTGACGCCACAGCCGCGGCGGGCACAGCGCCTTGCCGACCCTCATCTCGGCCGCGTAGACCTGCGCGAACACGAACAGGCCGGTTGCATGCACGAGCGGCTGGGGCATGTTGAGCGAGCGCGCGACCAGCCAGGTGGCCAGATGGACCAGCCACGGCAGCAGGACGGCGAAGGCGCGGATAAGGGACAGCATCAGCATGGTCATCTCCTGTGCCGTGGAAGATGAGCCGGCCGGCGCGCCAATTCGATTACCTCGGGCGTAATGGAACGGGCGAATTCCGCATGGTAGGTTTTGCACCATGAACGCACATGCATCCCTGGCGCGGGCCGAGCCCGCAAAACCCGTCCTGATCGGCGAGCACCTGCGCGAATGGCGGCAGCGCCGCCATCTCAGCCAGCTCGACCTTGCCGTCGATGCCGAGATCTCGGCGCGGCATCTGAGCTTCGTCGAGACCGGCCGCTCGGCGCCGTCGCGCGACATGGTCCTCAAACTGGCGGAGCGCCTCGACGTGCCCCTACGCGAACGCAACGTGCTGCTGGTCGCCGCGGGCTTCGCACCCGCATTCCCGCAACGTTCGCTGGAGGATCCGGCGCTGAAATCGGCGCGGGAGGCAATCAACCTGGTGCTGAAGGCGCATGAGCCCAATCCGGCGCTGGCCTATGACCGGCACTGGAATCTGGTCTCCGCCAATCGCATGGTGGCGCCGCTGCTCGAGGGCGTGCCGCAGCGGCTGCTCGGCCAGCCCTTCAACATCCTCAGGCTCGCCTTCCACCCGGAGGGGTTGGCGCCGCGCACCGTCAATCTGGCGGAATGGGCTGCGCATCTGCTGGAGCGGCTGCACCGGCAATGCGAGGCGACGGCGGATCCGGAGCTGCTCAAGCTCTACCAGGACCTGAAGTCCTATCCGATCCCGGCGCGCTCGGCGCCGATCACCACCGACAACAATGTCGCGCTGCCCTTCAAGCTCAGCCTCAACGGCGAGATCCTGAGCTTCATCTCGACCACCATGGTGTTCGGCACCCCGGTCGACATCACGCTGCAGGAACTGGCGCTGGAGACCTTCTTTCCGGCCGATGAGCTGACCGCCGAGCGGATGCGGCAGATGGCAGCCAGTATGAAATAGCGGCTTGTCTCGGGGCGCTTTCGGCCTACCTTTGGGGTTCCAAATTTGCCGGGAACCCTGCCATGAGCGATCTGAAGCCGCTTCGCCTCGACATCGTCTCCGACGTCGTTTGTCCCTGGTGCTACATCGGCAAGCATCGCATCGAGGATGCGCTCAAGCTGGTGCCCGACGTGCCGGTCGAGGTGCACTGGCGGCCGTTCTTCCTCAACAATTGGGTGCCGCGCGAGGGCATCAGCCGCGACGAATATCTGACCGCCAAGTTCGGCTCGGTCGAAGCCTACAAGGGCATCGCCGGCCGCGTGGTCGCCGCCGCCAACGAGGAGGGGCTGACCTATCATCCCGAACTCGTCAAGCGCCAGCCCAACACGATCGATTGCCACCGTCTGATCCATTGGGCCGAGGCCAAGGGCAAGGCGGCCGAGATGAAGCAGCGGCTGATGGAATTGTACTTCCGCGACGGCGGCGATCTCACCGACAGCAATGTGCTGGTGCAGGCGGCCGCCGATGTCGGGCTCGACGCCGACGACATCCGCAAGCGTCTTGCCTCCGACGAGGACGTTGCCCTGGTCTCGGCGCAGGCCCAGGAGGCGGCCGAGAAGGGCATCTCCGGCGTGCCGACCTTCGTGTTCGCGCAGAAATACGCGGTGTCCGGCGCCCAGCCGGCCGAGCAGCTCGCCCGCGCCATCCGCCAGGTCTCGGCCGAGATCAACGCGCAGGCGGCAGAGTAGTCCGCGGGTCCCCATCGAAAGCCCGGCTCGCGCCGGGCTTTTTCATTTGCCCACTTCCATCCGAAATCATCAGGGAGACAACCATGATCTATGAGCTGCGCACCTACACGGTCCGTCCAGGAACCGTCGGCGAGATGGTGAAGGCCGCGAGCACGATCTCGCGCGACATCCGCGCCGATAATTTCGGCAAGCTGGAAGGCTACTGGATCACCGAGATCGGGCCGCTCAATCAGGTCATGCACATGTGGAGCTACGCCGATCTCAACGAGCGGGCCCGGCTGCGTGCGGAGCTTGCGAAAAATCCGCGCTGGACCGGCGAGTACATTCCGGTGATTCGTCCGCTGCTGATGCGCCAGGACGTCCGGCTGATGAATGCGATCATTCCGCCGGTGGCGCCGGCCACGACCGGCAACATCTACGAATTCCGCAATTATCGCGCCAAGCCGGTCGGCGCGGCCAAGCAATGGCTCGACCTGATCACCGGCGTGATGCCCGAGCGCGAGAAATATTCCAAGGTCGTCGGCCTCTGGGCCACCGATGCCGGGCAGCCCAACGAGGTCTGCCACATCTGGGCCTATCCCGATCTCAATGCCCGCGCCGCGGCGCGCGGCAACGCGCTGAAGGATCCGGCCTGGCAGGAATTCCTGGGCAAGGGCACGCAGCTGCTCGAGGAGATGCACTCGACGATCATGCTGCCGGCGCCGCACTCGCCGTTGCAGTAGCGGACGGTGGCGCAGAAAGCCTCACCCGACGTTTCCATCGGATGAGGCTTTCCAAGGCAAGGGCATGCGCCGCCTGAGAAACAGCGCATCGCGACGCTAAAAGGGCCAGCTGACACCAACCTGACGGCTAAGCCGGTTGTTTCCTGATGTGTCTGCATGGCTACGAAAGGGTAAACCGTCGGTTGAGGCCCTTGCGCCGCCGTGTGCTAGGCCGGCTTCCGCTGACTGCGGATGAAGCGAACGGCATTGCGGGCGGCCTCGTAGGCGACATTGTTCAGCGTCAGCGCGGCATGAATGGCGCCGACCATCGGATCGCGGCGTCGTAGCGGCAGCAGCACGTCGCCGATCGCGAAGCGGCCGCGCCAGATCGGGTCGATCATCGGATGGCCGGACGCCGCGGTGGAATCGGCCGAATTGATCGCCGGATCGGCGCAGAGATGGCGCGTCAGCTCAAGCGTCAGCTGCGTGCCGGGCGAATGCTTCGCAAAGCGCTCGTCGATGCCGATCTTGAAGAAGAACGCACGGTCCTGGTGGCGTACCACGATGCCGCCGGCGACGGCCGTGCCGCCCGCATGCAGCGTGACGATCTCGCAGCGCCCGGTCTCGGCCATTGCCGAGGTCGCGCGGCGGATGAAGGCGGCGTCGCCGGCGTGCTGGCTGAGCGCGGTGCCGCGCTGGCCCTTCCAGCCGCCAGCTTCGAGCGCAAGGAACGTCTCGAGCGCCACTGCGACGGCGCGCGGCGTACGCGCGACATCGAAGCGCACCGCGCCGTGGTCGGACAGGCGATGGCGCTGCCGCCGCAGCTCCTTCAGCTTCTTGGGCCCGAGCGCGTCGCGCAGCAAATCGTCGGCATCACGCGTCGCATCGAGCTGCGCGCGCTGATAGGTGCTCAGCAGGCGCGGCTGCAAACCATCCCTTGCGAGCACCGTGCGGATCGCCGCCATGGCCGGGCCATCGAGCGACATCGTGCGCAGGATCAGCGCATGCGCGCCCGCATCGCGTGCCTGCTGCAGTATCTGGCCGGCGGCCTGCTCGGCGGCGTCGCGATCCAGCAGCGGCGTGCACAGCGTGCCGTAGGGCTCGGCGCCGACCAGCGCAGGCAAGGGGATCCGATAGATTCGCCGAAATGGCACGACCGGCAACAGCCCGATCAATTGCCCGGCATCGCCGGTGGCGCTGAGCAGCGATGCGCCGGTGCGACCGCGGGCGGAGGCATCGACCGCCAATTCCCAGTCCGCCTGGTAGTAGCCGTTGGGCTCGATCGCGCGCTCGGCAAGCGCGCGCCATGCGCCGACCGGCGCCGCAGACAGCGGCGGCAACGCGCGATCGTCCGTGGCATCCTTGCGCGATGCACGGCGGATCATTGCCTGGTCAGCAATATCGGCCACGTCCCTTTTCCCCGATGCGCACGCACGGCAGATCAGCCGGCGTTCGTCAGGGCAACGCTAGAGCAAAGAGATGGAAAATGCCGTTGAGGCCATCGGGCAATTTGAGCGGTAATGTTAACGGGCCATTCAGGATGCGGCTCGTGATGAGCAACCCCGTCCAGGCTCAGGGTTTGGTGCTCTTCTGCGCGTCCGCCGCAACGGTGCTCTCGACCGGCTCGTAACTCTCGGTCAGGCAATTGTCGTCGGCCTCGACCTGCCGGCGATCGAAGATCGCGCCTTCACTGATGAAGACGCGATAGGTCTGCGTCCCCAGCGGCTTGCCGATCACCGAAGTCAGTTCGGCACGCACGCAGGCAGTCCAGCCGGTGCCGCGCGGGTCGTGCAGCGGAGCGGAGACCCGCACATGGGACGGCTGCGAGCCGGCGGTGAACACTGAATCCAGCTTGCCCGCAACCAGCCGCTTGACATCCGGAGGCGTCTCGAGCGGCGCCGGCTCGGTGGCCTTGACCTTCAACATCTCCGGCCACACCGCGTGGCTGTCCGCCAGCCCGCAGCCGCTCAATATCAAGGCGGCGCCGGCCAGCAGCGCCGCCAGGTGTACTTGTCCCTGTCCCATCGACCGGATTTAATGTTCCGCCGCCAACATTGCGCCCCCCTGGTGGGGCTGAATTCGGCTCACGCGACGCTTTGTCGATCAACAAATGTCGAGCGACAAGTTATCTTTGGGGTAGAGGTGTTGCCGGATGTTTCTACGGCTGCGGGGGAGAGAGACTGACATGAAAAGCTTCACGGTTGCTGCCGTCATTCTGGCGCTGATCGCGACACCGACCCTGGCTCAGGGCCGGCGGGGCGGCGGAGGCGACGACAGGAAGACGGAGCAGAAGCCCAAGATCGACGAGAAGGCCTACAAGGCCGCGCTCGATCGGATCCCCGAGCCCAAGGAGAAATACGATCCCTGGGGCGTCACCAAGCCGGCCGCTGATCCGGCCAAGAAGCCGAAATAGTCAGCCGCGATAGCCGGGGCCTATCGGGTTCCTGTGACGTCGCGACATCACAATCGGCGCCGGTGGCTGCACTTTGCCGCACGGCATGAACCTTCGTCTGACGGCGTCAGACCCATCTCCGATATCATGTGTCGGAGGCCGCCATGCTTCGCCGTTCGCTCCTCGGCCTGATCGTTCCGGCTGCGATCCTGTTCGGTGCCGTGCCGGCATCGGCAGAGAGCCGGCTGGCGCTCGTGATCGGGCAGTCCGCCTACAAGTCGGTTCCCGCGCTGCCCAATCCGGCCAACGACGCCAGGGCCGTGTCACAAATGCTGACCGATGCCGGATTTGCGGTGACGGCGGCGTCGGACCTGTCCCAGGACGAGATGCGCGCACGGATCAGCGATTTCGCCGGCCAGGTGGCGGCCAAGGGCGCCGACACCGTGGCGCTGGTGTTCTATGCCGGGCATGGCCTGCAGATCGATGGCGAGAACTATCTGGTGCCGGTCGACGTCGATCCGAAACGTGAGGCCGACATCCCGATCCAGGCGGTCCGTCTCAATGACATCCTGAACACGCTGACCTCGGTGCCGAGCCGGATGCGCATCGTGCTGCTCGATGCCTGCCGCAACAATCCGTTCCCGGAGCTCAGCAAGACCGCAGGGCACGGGCTTGCCATCGTCGACGCCAGGATCGGTGCGCCCGGCACTTTCGTGTCGTTCTCGACGTCACCGGGCGCCGAAGCCGAGGACGGCAGCGGCGCCAACAGCCCATACACGACCGCGTTGCTGGCTTCGGCGAAGGAGCCGGGGATCCCGATCGAGGATACCTTCAAGCGCGTCCGCCTTGCCGTGAACAAGGCGACCGATGGCCGGCAGACGCCGTGGGACTCCTCGTCGCTCACCGACGACTTCCGCTTCATGGCAGGTCCCTCAGCATCACCGGCACCGGCGCCGGCCGCGGCCAAGCGCACCGTCGACGAATGGAAGCGCGACCTGCAGGGCAAGCCGATCGAGGCTGCCAACGAACTGATCGTGGTGGACGGCACCGACGAAGCCTATGAAGCCTTTGCCGCTGTGTTCGCCGGCACGCCGCGCGGCCTGCAGGCGCGCGACTGGCTCGACCGGCATCGCCGCATGGTGGCGTGGAGCGACGCTGTCCTCGCCAACACCGCAGCGGCCTATCGCAGCTTCCTGGTGCTGTATCCCGACAGCGATCTCACGGCCACGGCGCGCAAGATGATCGAACGGCTGCGTTACCGTCCCGACCTGACGCCGGCCACAGCGCTCAGCGTGCCCGCGACCAATGTCGCGCTGGCGGCGCCGACCTGTCCGTGCAACGCCGCGCCGCCCCCGCAGCAGAAGGCCGCCGTCGCGCCCACCAAGAAGCGTGTCGAGAAGCATGCCGAGCCCGATCCGCCGCGGCGTGCCGGCAAGCGGCCGCCGCGCGACGTGGTCGAGGACGATGTCGTGGTGGTGCGCCGTCCGCCGCCGGCGGTGGTCTATGAGCCCGTCGGGCCGCCTGTTGGAATCGGCATTGGCATCGGGATCGGCGGTGGTGGCTATCGCGGCGGTTATCGCGGCAACGACGGCGGCGGGTATCGCAGGGGTGGATACTGACGCGCCGATCGCGTAAAGGCTTTCCCGCATGAGATGCGGCGTCCGATGATCGCATCCTGCGGGAGGACGCAATGCAGTTCCTGTTTCGCCTGTTTGCCGCGCTGGTGCTGTGCGTCCAGCCGGCGCTCGCCTGGGAGTATTGGGGAGGCGATCGCGGCGGACAGCGCTTCTCACCGCTGACGCAGATCACGTCCGACAATGTCGGCGCGCTGGTGCGCGGCTGGGAATTCCGCACCGGCGATCTCGACGCCCGTCCGCCCGAGGTCATGAAGCGCACCAAGTTCGAGGTGACGCCGCTGTTCGTCGAGGACAGCCTGATCTTCTGCACGCCGTTCAACGAAGTGATCGCGCTCGATCCCGGCACCGGTGCGCAGAAATGGCGTTTCGATCCGAAGATCAGCATGGCGCAGCGGCCGGCCAACCGCTTCGTCTGCCGCGGCGTCGCGCACTGGACCGATGATCGTGCAGCCGATGGTGCGGCCTGCAAGTCGCGCATCTTCACCGGCACCAATGACACGCGCCTGATCGCGCTCGATGCCAGGACCGGCAAGCCATGCGCGGATTTCGGCAACGGCGGCGAGATCAAGATCGACGCCGGGATCAAGCTGGAATGGCCGGGCGAATTTCAGATCACGTCGGCGCCGGTGACAGGCCGCGGCGTGGTGGTGGTCGGGTCCGCGATCGGCGACAACCGGCGGGTCGACGCGCCGGTCGGCGCGGTGCGGGCTTTCGATGCACGGACCGGCCAGCCGCGCTGGACTTTCGATCCGCTGGTGCACAGCGGCATCGAGGCCGGTCACAGCAATGTCTGGGCGCCGATGTCGGTGGATGAGGAGCGGGGCCTGGTGTTCCTGCCGACGACATCGCCGAGTCCCGATTTCTGGGGCGGCAAGCGCCCCGGCAATGACGAGCACGCCAATTCCGTGGTCGCGCTGCGGATCGAGACCGGCGAGTTGGCGTGGGCATTCCAGACCGTGCATCACGACGTCTGGGACTACGACCTGCCGGCGCAGCCGACGCTGGCGCGGATCGACACCGGCGACGGCATGCGCGATGTCGTGATCCAGCCGACCAAGCAGGGTTTTGTGTTCGTGCTCGATCGCGACACCGGCAAGCCGGTGTGGCCGGTCGAGGAGCGCGCGGTCCCGCAGAACGGCGCCGAGGGCGAGCAGCTGTCGCCGACCCAGCCGTTTCCGACCCATGTGCCGCCTTTGTTGACGCAGCGCATGACTGCGGATGACATCGGCGGCCTGCTGCCGGGCCTCGGAAGCGCCGCTTGCGAGAAGCTGCTCGCGCAATCCCGCAATGAGGGCCTCTACACGCCGCCGTCGACGCGTGGCACGATCGTCTATCCGATGACCGGCGGCGGCGTGAACTGGGGCAGCGCGGCGTTCGATCCGGTCAACCAGATCCTGCTCGCCAATGTCAGCCACGCGGCGCATATCATCACGTTGATCCCGCGCGAGCAGGCGAAGGGCTTCAACCCGCCGCCCGGCCATGATTTCGGCCAGCAGGAGGGCGCGCCGTTCGCGATGTCGCGGGCGCTTGCAATGACCTCAGTCGGCACGCCCTGCAACAAGCCGCCGTGGGGCGAGACGGTGGCGGTCGATCTCAAGGCCGGAAAGATCCTCTGGCATTCGACGGTCGGCACCAGCGAGGATCTCGCGCCGCTCGGCATTGCGCTCAAGACCGGCACGCCGCTGCTCAATGGCGTTGCGATCACCGCGGGCGGACTGGTGTTCACCGGCGCGATGGACGCCTATTTGCGCGCGTTCGATGTCAAGTCGGGAAAGCAATTGTGGCTCGGTCGGCTTCCTGTGCCAGGCGTCGCCAATCCGATGACCTATCTGTGGAAAGGCGAGCAGTATGTCGTGATCGGCGCCGGCGGGCATTCCGAGGGCGGCACATCGATCGGCGACAGCGTGGTCGCGTTTCGCCTGCCGCGTCAGGGCGAGGGTGCTTCGCTTCTCGCGCGCTTGATCGATCGTCCCGGTGGACGGTTTGCTGCGAAGGCACTCGCGGCCGGCGTGGTGGTGATCGTGCTGGTCGGACTGCTCTGGCGTTGGCGCAGGAGGCGTCGCGTCGCTGCGGCGTAGTGCGGCAGCGCGCGCGTTGCGCCGCTGCATGACAAATCAGCGACATCGTTTCAGCGACATCGGTTCTCAATGCGTGCACCGAAACGACGTGCAGACGAACGCGCACGATGTCATGCTTGCGTTCGCCGCAACGCTTCGCTTACGAGGTCGCGAGCGGACGCGCAGGGCTTCCAGCGCCTGTTCATTTCAGATCATTGCCCATGGAGATTGCGATGAAGATCACTGCCTCGATCATGTTTGCCGCCGCGCTCGCGCTGTCGTCCGCGCCGGCCAGCGCCACCGTCCTCGATCTCTCGACCATGACCTGCAAGCAGTTCGTCGAGGGCGGCGACGACACCATCAAGATGGTGCTGGTGTGGATGGACGGCTGGTACAAGGGCGATTCCGACGAGGCGATCATCGACACCGACGTGTTTACCGAGAACGCCAGGAAGTTCGGCACCTATTGCGGCAAGAATCCGACCATCAGCATCGTCAACGCCGCCGAGGCCGTGCTCGGCAAGTAAGCTTGCTGCGCAGGTCGCTCCGCTCGCACCTCCAGCGACAAAGGCGGAGCCTTTGCGCGGGATGACGGTGATGGGTTTTGCTGCTGTCTGATTCAACTGTCAAACAGCTTACCCAGTGCCATCACCCGCGCATGCGGGAGATCCAGTATTCCAGAGACGGTCGTGCTTGAGCCGATAGGCCGCGGCGTACTGGGTCGCGCGGTCGAGCCGGGCGACGACAACAGTAGATGCGGACAAAGCCTCACATCTCTCAGGATGACGGTGATGGCAGCGTAGTTCATTCACGCGCGTCGCCTCGGCGTCCTATCCCGGCAACATCGCGAACGCGCTCGATACCATCGCCACCGGCTTGTTGTCGGTGGCGGAGGAGAGCGTGACGCGGCCGAAGCTCATGGTGCGGCCGAGCCGGACCACGCGGGCGTCGGCCAGCACGTCGGAGGCGGTCACCGCGCGCATGAAATGCGTGGTCTGGTCGACCGTGGTCATCGGACGATAGCCCTTGTTGGCGGCGAGGTTGGCCAGCACCATCGCGGTGTCGGCGAACGCCATCAGCGCCTGCCCGCAGACGATGCCGCCGGTGCGGCACAGCCGCTCGGAGAACGGCATGCGCAGGATGGCGCCGGGCTGCCAATCGGCCGCGTTGCCGGGCGGCGGCGTGAACTCGAACTGCTCGATCGACAGATTGAGGTCCTGCACCCAGGGCGCAAAGACGTCGCCGAGCATGCGTTTCGCCTCGTCGATCCCGAATTCACCGGCCTGCTGCATGACGTCCCGCTTCCCCTGTTGATTTATTGTTCTCTAATCTATCGCCTAATTGCGCGTGACATGCACGCCCGGCCGCTTGCCGTCATTCCATTTGCCGTCGATCGCCCGTTCGATCTGGGCGGCGAGCTGCAGCAGCAGCCCGTCGTCGGCCTGCTTTGCGATCGCCTGGATGCCGAGCGGCAGGCCGTGCTCGTTGGTCGCGAGCGGCAGCGAGATCGCCGGGATGCCGCAGAGATTGGCCAGCGGCGTGAAGGCGAAGTTGCGCCAGAGATTGCCGAACCAGTCCAGCACCGACGGGTTGTCCGAGATGGTGAGATATTCCGTGGTGCCGACCTTCGGCGTCGGCAGCGCGGTGACCGGCGTCAGGATGATGTCCCAATCCTCGAAGAAGGCGCCGAAGCCGCGAGATGTCGTGTTGAAGACAGCCTGCATACGCGCGCGATCGGCGAAGCTGAAGTGCCTTCCGTGCTCCCAGATCCGGATGTTGACCGGCTCGATCAGGTCCGCCGGCGGCCGCTCCAGGCCGCGCGCGGCGAGCATGTTGCCGATCACGACGGCGAAATTGCTGATGTAGCAGGTGGTCTGCGCCGCGAAGGCTTCCGCATAGTCGAGCGACGGCAATGCGTAATCGACCTGATGGCCGAGGCCTTCGAGGAAGCGTCCGACCCGCTCGAGCTCGGCGGCGATATGCGGCGTCGCGCGATAGTCGCCCCAGGCGTGCGACAGCGCGATCTTGAGCCGGCCGGGGTCGCGCGCGATCATCGCGGTGTACGGCTCCGGCGGCGTCCAGAACGGCATGAACTCGCCGGGTGCAGGTCCCCGGCAGGCATCGACGAAGGCCGCGGTGTCGCGCACCGAGCGTGACTGGCAGCCCTGGATCGAGACCAGGCCGGTGAGATCGGACAGATGCGGCGCGAGCGAGAACACGCCGCGCGACACTTTCAGTCCGATGTTGCCGTTGACGCCGGCGGGAATCCGGATCGAGCCGCCGCCGTCGGTCGCATGCGTGATCGGCACGACGCCGGCCGCGACCATCGCGGCGCTACCCGCCGACGAGCCGCAGGTGGTGTAGTCGGTGTTCCAGGGATTGCGCGTGACATAGACTGCGGGATTCTCGGCGGAGCTGCAGACCCCGAATTCCGGCGTGGTGGTGCGGCCGATCAGATTGAGCCCGGCCTTGCGCAGCTTCGCGGTCAGGAACGTGTCGGCCGTGGCGCGGTTGCCGCGCATCATCAGCGAGCCCATCTCCTGCAGCCGTCCCTTCAAGGTCGGGCCGAGATCCTTCATCAGGAAGGGCAGGCCGGCGAACGGGCCGTGGAGGTCGGCGCCGTCGCGCGCCGGATCGGCGATCACGTCGTCGAACAACTCGACGACGCCCGAGAGCGCGGGATCGACCTTGGCGACGGCGCTGGCTGCCTGGGCCGCCAGCTCCCGCGGCGTCAGCTCGCCGCTCCGGACGCGCCCGGCGAGCGCCGTCCCGTCGTGCCGCGTCCATTCGTCCCAGCTCATCGCCAAAGTCATTCGTCGATTCCTTTTCTGCTTTGTTGCGCAGTGTAGTTTGGGGGACCGCCCGGTCAAACCATCGCGCCGCCGCTGCGTTCCGACGCGCCGGCACCGCGTTCCGATACGCTGGCGCTGTGTTGCAAGCGCCATGCCCGGCTTGAAAATGCCCCAGTTTCGGCGCCCGATTGCCTCTCGTCAGTGGTGGGGGCGTACATGTTCCGCAGGTTGGTCTTGCTGGGTGGCGTGATTGCGATCGGGCTTGCGCTTGGTGGGTGTACGCGATGCGGTCCGATCTGGGACGACTGGATGCAGTCGCCGAAATCCTGCAAGTCAGATCATCTCTAGGACAGGGACAAGCGCGCGGGCCAGACATGCTTGGCGACCGCTTTCCTGCGGTGATATACCGCTGACGAAAATGCAGGGAGCGTTGTTATGAGAGTTTTGTGCGCAGTTGCGGTCGCGGTGCTGCTGTCGGCACCGGCCTATGCGCAAATGCCGAACGTCAATCTGATGCCTGAGGTCAAGACCAAGACCCAGGAAGAGAAGGACCAGGACGCGGTCAACGACCGGGCCTACAAGAACTCGCTGAGCAAGATTCCGGATGCCAAGGGATCGTCCGATCCCTGGGGCGCGGTGCGCAGTGATGCACCGAAGGCGGCGGCCCATCCCGCCAAGCCGAAAACCAAGACCGGAAGCTCCGCGCAGTAGCGCCGGGCCGGGGCCCCGTCCACCTCCCGCAGACTCGGATTCTCCCGGCGCCGCCCCTATATTGGGGCGTCGTCAGTTGGTCCGGAGTAGCGGCAATGGTGTTTCGTCCGCGCGATCTCGCCAGCCGGATGGCCGCGCGGCGCCAGCCGGATGACGGCTATCTGCGCGAGACCTTCAGCCTGCCGCGCGATCAGGCCCGCCTGCGGGCGCGCGCCTTTCTCAAGCGCTATCCGAAGGCCGCCTATATGAGCGCCGTCGAGAGCTGGCGCGAGCTGCCCGGCGGCGACATCGAGTTCACGATGCGGCGGCTGGCCAGCGCGGACTGAAGCGTAAGGCCGGCCCGCGCAGCGGAGCCGGTCGAACCGGCTGCACCTCAATCCTGATCGCCGCGTCCGCGGCTCCGTCCAAGCCCCAGATTGTTCAACTCGCGGTCGATCCGCAGCTGCACGCGGCGGATCGCCAGGAGGTCGAGTTTCGCTTCGGTCTTGCCGGTGAAGACCCGATCGCCGATCTGGAAACGCCATTTCCAGACGCCGGCCGTGAGCTGCGTGACGCTGAATTCGACACCCTTATGAATCATCTGGAACGGTTCCGCGGAGGAATGGCGGTCGTTGATAATTAAACTAAAGGTTGCAGCGATGATTAACACCCGTCAAGCGATGTTGTGAACGGCGGCGCCATCCGGGGCGTCGTTGTGGATCTCGAAGCGGATCCGTTCCGCCGGCGGTACGCCGTGTGTTGCGACGCAAAATCCGTGCGTTGGCTTCGGCGGGCTAATGTTACGAACACTGGTGGAACCCGGGTCTTCCCGTGAAGGCTACGTAGTTTTTTTGGGCGTCAGGAGGGGTACCAAGGTAGTATGCAGATTGTGCCAACGACATTTCCGGTGTCACTGAACCTGCAGCTAACCCATTGATTATGGAAATCACTTTTGGCGAATCCGATCGGTCTATGCGCGGAACTTTGTTCTAGCCCGGAGAACTACGGATGGTGTCGCGACACAGCCCAGACGGTCCGATCATGAGCCGGCGACGCATTCCGCGATCGGGAAGATTTTCATTGCGGCGAACGCCCGACAGCACGACGCCGCCCGCTTGAAATACACGCGGACGGCGCCGGCCCTAGCCCCAGGAAGGTGTGCAAAATCCTGATAGATGGAAGCCTATACAATTTGTGCCGGAGCACATGTCCCAAATTGGCTATCACGGATGATCGACGCGGAACGACCGGGCCGCCGCGCTTCACCGCGTTGGCGTGACCGAGGGCGGGGCATCATGCGGAAGCGCGCCGAAAAATTTGAAGAGGAGCCCGCCAACTGGTGGCGGCCTCTCAGAGAAATCTCCTGATTGTATGAGCGGAGGGATCGTTCGCGCGGGACAGCAATTTCAGCTTTCCTTGCCGACCTCCGGAGCGCGCGGCGCGGCCGGAACGGATCGCGACCCACAGAAAATAATAGCCCTAGAACATTTGCGATGCCGTCTCGGTAGTCCTACTGAGAACATCGGCTAAGCTATGGTTTTTGTTCGCTTAATCCGATCCAGGGCAGTTTCGAATCCAGCTTGGGACACGGGGGCTTGAATGCGGCCGGCGCCCGCATCTCGGTGCTGTCCTAGTCAGGACACTCGGTAGAACAAATGAGGACACTACGTGCTTTTCCGGAATTGCTGCGGGTGCGAAGCGAGCTAGGATTTTCGGGCCGGGACGAATTTCAGTTCGGATGATTTTCAGATTGACCCGGTCGGGCCGTTCGCGTGACGCGGCTCTCTCGTTTCCACTGGGCCCCCTCGCCGGGGCCGTTTCTTTGGGAGGTCCGTCGCTGCGACCTGTGGATAGCTAAGGAGACGAGACTGCCGGGGGATATGAAAGAGGACGCCAACTGAGGCGGTCTATTTCTCTCCCAGCAATTTGCCGGTCGCCTTATTGATGAAGTGTATCTTGGCGCAGGCTAAGCACTCGACGGCCTCGTAGTCCTCATCGTCCGCGTCATCGTCTTCCAGCAAATGTTGGACGTTTTCACTGGTGCTAGGACATCGAAAGATGATCGGCTTTGCCATGGGCACATTGTCGCGGTCGCTGCACCCTATGACTTGATGCCCGTCAACGCCTCGCCGTGCTGATCTCGGGCTGGCCGATCACGCGGGCGCGCAGATCCAGGAACTCGCGCCGCTCAGATGCCGAAGCGGCGCGCCGGCGCTCCGAACGGGAGGACATTCCAGAATGAAAGAGGCCGCCAACTGAGGCGGCCTTACTGTCAGGTCTGCGATTGAAGGCTGGGAGCGCGCAACCATTCGGTCATGCCTGCACCAGCTTCAGCTTGTCGGGCAAGCTTTAGCAGTGCTTCTTTCTCGATACCTGGGGAGAGTGCTGCGGCCTGTTGGCGTAGCTGTCTGGCGCGCTCTAGAAGTCTTTCTTCAAGTGAATTTGTCTGCTTCACACGGCGACGTTTCGGACCCATTTCCCTTTCCCTCGTTCGGTTTCCTGCCCGGAACGGGGAACTTAATTTTCAGACGAATGTAAGGTTCCTAGCGGCGCTTAGCTATTGGAGCCAGAACTGATCGCCCGCTCAACCTCGTCGGCCAGCGCGCGGTGGTGAGCCGCCAGTTTGGCGAACAGCTCTTTCTTGGTCGCGTTGGTCGCGAGCTTGCTGATTAGTTCGCACTCCTCAGCCTCAACCCGAAGCTTCTCCAAGTGCGCCTTCATGTCCTTCATTGACGATCCCCGCAGTCCTGACCGAACCCCATAGTGGGAAGACAGCGCCGGCCGTCAATCTCATGCGCTAGTTGAGATAGGAACTCCGTTCACCCACGGAGAACCCCGGGCGGCAACTGGCACAAACTGCATAGTGAATCTTATGGCCGTATAACATCCGGGGATGGGCAGAACATTCCGTGACCGCCACACGGTAAATCCTACCGAGGACGTCAGCTAGGCCGTGGTTTCTGTTCGCTTAAACCGAACTAGGACACTTTCAAAATCAACTTAGGACGCAGGGCTTAAATACGGACAGCACCCGCATGTCGGTACTGGCCGAAAGAGGCCGCCAACTGAGGCGGCCTTACTGCTTGGTGCGCTTGGTCTCGAATGAGAACTTAGCTTCAAATAGCGGTACGCTGCCGTCACGAACCTCGACCACTAGATATTGCGCGAAGGGGCTGCCGTCAGTAGAGCGCATCTGTTGCCTAAGCAGATCGGCGAGGGCATACGCCGCTTCGTCTTGCGCATCGCTCATCGATGCAAGGTCGGTGCCCTCTTCGTCGGCCGACACTTCATCGAGAACACGTAAATCGAAATAGTAGGCGGACATAGGACCGCTCCGTCTCTAGGCCGGAGCATTAGTCTCTCTCTCAGCCAACGACGCCTTATGGAACCGACGCCGATGGAACAGAGCCGGAGCCGGTGATGCTTGGTAAGCGGTCGCAAGGTCGAAGCGTTCCTAGGGAGCAAATAAAGCTACGCCGCCCGTTTGAAACTCTTACAGGCGGCGCGGCCTTCCAGCCCGAGAGGGTACTAACAAAATCCCGGTTATAGGTCAGTCTTGCCGGTTCAGAGTAAGGTTCACCAATACTTCGGACCTCACAAGGCGGCCGCACCACGTCCTCTTGGTCATCGCACCCGGTCAATCCGGCGCGCCGAGCGTATCAGGATGCAACTCGCGCTTTTTGCCTTGCAGATCGGCCAGCAATCTAGCGATGCCGTCCAATGTCCTTTCATCAGTAACGCGCACCGCAAGTTCGGTGTAATGCGCGATCCTCTTATCTAGCTCAATGCACTGCTCACACATGGATCAACTGCTCCCGCCCGGAGAGGAAGTAACCCATGTTACTTTTTGTTCCTGTGTCTACCTATGGAGAACCACGTAGGGAAAGAGTTTGCCGCCCTATAGAGACTGGTTATGCCCAAGACGGGGCGTAGGTCAGTAGTCCTACTGAGACCAGCCCCAGACATTCCGGCCAAACGATTTAGGACACTGCGAGATTCGAATTAGGACACTCGGGGTCAAATACGGACAGCGCCCGCATGCCGGAAAGAACATATTGCGAACATAGAACAAACGTGGTACGAGGTTCCTATCAACAACGCATTCCAACTGATCTCACCCGCCCGTTTGTCCCGCTAGCGAATCCTCGCCATAAGGAGCACATCCCAAATGTCCGCCACCGCACTGCGTATCGTCGAAGGATCCTCCATGGACAAGTCCAAGGCCCTCTCAGCCGCGCTCTCCCAGATCGAGCGCCAGTTCGGCAAGGGCTCGGTGATGAAGCTCGGCAAGAACGACCGTTCGATGGACGTCGAGACGGTGTCGTCGGGATCGCTCGGGCTCGATATCGCGCTCGGCGTCGGTGGCCTGCCGAAGGGCCGCATCGTCGAGATCTACGGGCCGGAATCGTCGGGCAAGACCACGCTGGCGCTGCACACTGTGGCGGAAGGCCAGAAGAAGGGCGGCATCTGCGCCTTCATCGACGCTGAACACGCGCTCGATCCGGTCTATGCCCGCAAGCTCGGCGTCAACATCGACGAGCTGCTGATCTCGCAGCCGGACACCGGCGAGCAGGCGCTGGAAATCTGCGACACGCTGGTGCGCTCGGGTGCGGTGGATGTGCTGGTGATCGACTCGGTTGCGGCGCTGGTGCCGAAGGCCGAGCTCGAGGGTGAAATGGGCGATGCGCTGCCGGGCCTGCAGGCGCGGCTGATGAGCCAGGCGCTGCGCAAGCTCACCGCCTCGATCAACAAGTCGAATACGATGGTGATCTTCATCAACCAGATCCGCATGAAGATCGGCGTGATGTACGGCTCGCCGGAAACCACCACCGGCGGCAATGCGCTGAAATTCTATGCCTCGGTCCGCCTCGACATCCGCCGCATCGGCGCGATCAAGGAGCGCGACGAGGTGGTCGGCAACACCACCCGCGTCAAGGTGGTGAAGAACAAGCTGGCGCCGCCCTTCAAGCAGGTCGAGTTCGACATCATGTACGGCGAGGGCGTCTCCAAGATGGGTGAGATCCTCGACCTCGGCGTCAAGGCCGGCCTCGTCGAGAAGTCCGGCGCCTGGTTCTCCTATGACAGCCAGCGGCTCGGCCAGGGACGCGAGAATTCCAAGGCCTTCCTGCGCGCCAATCCCGACATCACCACCAAGATCGAAGCCGCGATCCGGCAGAACTCCGGCCTGATCTCCGAGCAGATCCTCGCCGGCACGCCGGAGCGTGACGCCGACGGCGAGGAGCCGACGGAAGAGTAAGGCTCAATCATTTCGCTGCAAGCGGGCGCTGAGGACGTTGAGTTGCCGACGTCTTCGGCGCCCGTTTTGTTTTGGGTTCGGCGAGGTTGGATGATGAAGCGTTTGATTCTGACTGGTTCCGGTATCCGTCTCGCGCGCTCAGGTCTGGCAGAAGCGGTCATTGAATTTCGCTTTCGCTTCGTTGGGGGGCCGTTGCCCCCGGCAGAAGAGTTCGAAGATTATTTTGGCGCGCGTTCAGGCCAGGGCCCGGGTCGTCATTGGTCGGATTGGTGTTCATGGAGATTGTTCTCCGATGAAGCGCGGGCTCGCAGGCACCTTTCGTTCGTCGAATATTGCGAACCGTATGACGTTATCGAGCTCTGGTTCGAACAATATCCGAACGATCAGCTGCAGCTGGCCTTCCTTCTGGCTTTTTTCGGATATCATCCCGAGACAGCGGCCAGATTGAAGTTGCGTCTTGTTGATTTCGATCTGACGATGCCGGCTGAACAGATGCCCGAGCCAGAGGATGTGTTGACGGTCGACGTCGGCCCGGTCGAACTCAATACCGGAAGTGCAATCTGGTCGGCGTATCGCGCAGCCACCCCAATGCCTTTTCTGGATTGCTTGCAGAGTGACCTTAGCTCACTGCCATTTCTGAGGTCGGCGCAGCTTGCCTTGGTTGCAGAATTGCCCTCCCGCACGACGGGGCTTGGCGCAACTGAAATGCGACTTCTTGAGCTGATCGCACGTTACGACGGCTTTTCAGCGCTTGGACTCCTTCATCGTTTCTGGCGCCCCGGAAATGTGTTCGGGGAACTCGAACTTTTCTCATTGCTCGACGGCCTCACGGATGGTCCGTCGCCTGCAGTGACCGATCTCGAACGACCGCAGAGCAAAAGGAGTTGGTACGCGCGCTACGCTGCAAGCTATCCGCGGCTGACCGAGTTCGGCGAAGCGATCATCGCGCACCAGGAAGACTTCAGCAGCCATAACCCGATCGATCGCTGGTGGGGCGGCACGCACCTCACCAACGACAATCTCTGGCGCATTGCTCCGACGCTGACCAAGCCGTAGTCAACTCAACCTGGCGCCAGCGCCTTCTCCCGGCTTGCGACCAGCGCCCGCAGATCCTCCGTGACGGCGACCGATTGGTGGGTTGTCTGGTCGGTCGCGACCCAGATGATCTCGCCGGTGGCGCGCAGGTCGTCGGAGCCCTTGGCGAAGATCGCCAGCGCCAGGTTGATCGAGGAGCGGCCGATCCGCGCGACCCGGACGCAGACCTCGATGTCCTCGTCGAACCGGATCGGCGCCTTGTACTCCACCACCGACTTCACGGTATGGAAGTCGATGCCGGTGCGCGCCACTTCGCCGAGATAGTCGTAGCCGAGCGCGCGGAAATACTCCGTGATCGCGGTGTCGAAATAGGTCAAATAATGGGCGTTGAACACCACGGCCTGCGCGTCGACCTCGGAATAGCGGACGCGAAACGGGAAGTGAAACCAGAATTCCTCGCGCATGTCTCCTCCTGCCGCAGCGTCGGTCGCTCCCGCGCATTCCCTGCGATGGCGCGAATCGCGGACCCGTTGGCTCTACCCGTCTGACCGACTGGATCTAGTGCCTGCGGATGACCAGTCGCCCCAATCCCTACTGTGCATGGGGTTGTTTTTGACGTTTTGAACCGGACCTCGTAGCAACCATCCCCGGTGGACGGTTGCTACGACATCCCGCAACAGAGGCCGCGCTACTCTGCGGCTTCCGCGTAATCTTCGATCGGCGGGCACGAGCACACCAGGTTGCGATCGCCGTAGACATTGTCGACGCGGCCGACCGGGCTCCAGTATTTGTCGGAGCGCGACACGCCAGCCGGGAAGCAGCCCTCGGCGCGGGTATAGGCCCGGTCCCACACATCGTCGGCGATGTCGTGCACGGTGTGCGGGGCGTGGCGCAGCGGCGAGGCCTCGACCTTCCAGCGGCCGCTCTCGATCTCCGCGATCTCGTTGCGGATTGCGATCATGGCGTCGCAGAAGCGGTCGATCTCGAACTTCGATTCCGATTCCGTCGGCTCGATCATCAGCGTGCCCGCCACCGGGAAGCTCATGGTCGGCGCGTGGAAGCCGTAGTCGATCAGCCGCTTGGCGATGTCGTCCACGGTGACGCCGCTGGTCGTCTTCAGCGCCCGCGGATCGACGATGCATTCATGCGCGACGCGACCGCGCTCGTTGCGGTACAGCACCGGGAAATGCGGCTGCAGCTTTGCTGCGATGTAGTTCGCATTGAGGATCGCCACTTCGGTGGCGCGCGTCAGCCCTTCGCCGCCCATCATCAGGATGTAGATGTAGGAGATGGTCAGGATCGACGCCGAGCCGAACGGCGCGGCCGACACCGGGCCGATGGCGTGCGCTGTCGCACCGTCTGTCGAAGGATGGCCCGGCAGATAGGGCGCAAGATGCGCCTTGACGCCGATCGGACCCATGCCGGGGCCGCCGCCGCCATGCGGGATACAGAAGGTCTTGTGCAGATTGAGATGGCTGACATCGGCGCCGTAGTCGCCGGGCCGCGAGAGCCCGACCTGCGCGTTCATGTTGGCGCCATCGAGATAGACCTGCCCGCCATGCGCATGCACGATGTCGCAGATCTCGCTGATATGCTCCTCGAACACGCCGTGGGTCGACGGATAGGTGATCATCACGGCGGCGAGGTTGGCCGAATGCTTCTCGGCCTTGGCGCGGAGATCATTGACGTCGACGTCGCCGCGCGCGTCGCAGGCGACCACCACGACGTCCATGCCGACCATCGCGGCCGAGGCCGGGTTGGTGCCGTGCGCGGAGGAGGGGATCAGGCACACCTTGCGATGCGGCTCGCCGCGCGCGAGATGGTAACCCCGGATCGCAAGGAGTCCGGCATATTCGCCCTGCGCGCCGGAGTTCGGCTGCAGCGACACCGCGTCATAGCCGGTGATGTCGCACAGCCACTGCTCCAGCCGCTTGAAAAGCGCGTGATAGCCCTTGGCCTGATCCGTGGGCGCAAACGGATGCAGATTGCCGAACGCCGGCCAGGTCAGCGGGATCATTTCGGTGGTGGCGTTGAGCTTCATGGTGCAGGAGCCGAGCGGGATCATCGCGCGGTCGAGCGCGAGGTCGCGATCGCTGAGCTTGCGCATGTAGCGCAGCAGTTCGGTCTCCGAACGGTGCGTGTTGAACACCGGATGGGTGAGGAAGGCGCTGCTGCGCCGCAGCTCCTTCGGCAGCGCCTCGCGTGCGCCGGCCTCGATCTCGGCAAAGCTCAGCTTGCCGCCGAACACCCGCCACACCGCCTCGACGGTCTCCGGCGTGGTGGTCTCGTCGAGCGCGATGCCAAGCGTGGTCGCGCCGATCCGCAGGTTGATCCGTTCCGCCTGCGCGCGCGTAACGATCTCGATCTGCTTCGTGCCGGCTTCGACGGTCACGGTATCGAAGAACGCCTCGCTGGTCGGCGTAAAGCCGAGCTTGCGCAGCCCGGCGGCGAGCACGGTGGTGCGGCGATGCACGCCGCGTGCGATATGGGTCAATCCCTCGGGCCCGTGATAGACCGCATACATCGAGGCGATCACGGCGAGCAGCACCTGCGCGGTGCAGATGTTGGAGGTCGCCTTCTCGCGGCGGATATGCTGTTCGCGGGTTTGCAGGGCGAGGCGATAGGCCGGCGCACCACGCGAATCCACCGACAGGCCGACGATGCGGCCGGGCAGCGAGCGCTTCAGCGTGTCGCGCACCGCCATGTAGGCGGCGTGCGGCCCGCCATAGCCCATCGGCACGCCGAACCGCTGTGCCGAGCCGATCGCGATGTCGGCGCCGAGCTCGCCGGGTGAGGTCAGCAGGGTCAGCGACAGCAGGTCCGCGGCAACGATCGCAAGCGCCCCCTTGGCGCGCAGCGATGCGATCGCCGGCCGGAGATCGCGCACCGTGCCGGTCGTGCCCGGATATTGCAGCAACGCGCCGAGCACGTCGGCCTTGTCGAGCTCGGTGAGGGGATCGCCGACCACCAGCGCCCAGCCCAGCGGGGCGGCGCGCGTGCGCATCACGGCGAGCGTCTGCGGATGCACCTCCTTGTCGACGAAGAATACCTTCGCCTTGACCTGCGAGTGGCGCTCGGCGAGCGCCATCGCTTCGGCGGCCGCGGTCGCCTCGTCGAGCAGCGAGGCGTTGGCGACGTCGAGCCCGGTGAGGTCGCAGATCATGGTCTGGAAGTTGAACAGGGCTTCGAGCCGGCCCTGGCTGATCTCCGGCTGATACGGCGTGTACGCCGTGTACCAGGCCGGGTTCTCCAGGATGTTGCGCTGGATCACCGCCGGCAGGATGGTGCCGGAATAGCCTTGGCCGATCAGCGACGTGAATATCTGGTTCTGCGCGGCGAGCTCGCTCATATGCGCGAGCGCCTCGGTCTCGCTCAGCGCGCGGCCGAGATCGAGCGGCGCCTTCTGGCGGATCGACGCGGGCAGCGTCTCATTCATCAGCGCCTGCAGGCTCGCGGCGCCGACCGTCTCCAGCATCGCGTTGACGTCGCGCGGTGAGGGGCCGACGTGGCGGCGGACGAAATCGGTGGCGGCTTCGTTGATCGGCTTGAAGGGCGCGTTCATGGCGTGATCCTTTAGGCGGTGTGCGCGGCGTAGGCGGCCTCGTCCATCAGGCCGCCGAGCTCGCCCTTGTCGGCAATCTTGAGCTTGAAGAACCAGGCTTTGCCGCCGGCATCCGAATTGACCAGCGCGGGCTCGGCGGCGAGCGCCTCGTTGACCTCGATCACCTCGCCGGTGATCGGCGCGTAGACGTCGGAAGCGGCCTTGACGGATTCGACGACGGCGGCGGCCTCGGCCTTCTTCAGGCTGCGTCCGACCTTGGGCAGTTCGACGAACACGACGTCGCCGAGCTGCGACTGCGCGTAGTCGGTGATCCCGATCGTGGCGACGTCGCCCTCGATGCGGAGCCATTCGTGGTCGGACGTGTACAGCGTCGTCATGGAGAGATCCTCTGGCGTTTAGCGTTTGTAGGTATTGGGAACGAAGGGCGTGGACGCGACTTTCAGCGGCAGCCGCTGGCCGCGCAGTTCGGCGAAAACGGTGGTGCCGGCGGCGGAAAGAGCGGTCGGCAGATAACCCATCGCAACCGGTGCATTGAGGCTCGGGCCGAAGCCGCCCGAGGTCACCTTCCCGATCTGCTCGGACGAGGTGGCATCGGCAAACAGCGCGGCGCCCTCGCGCACCGGCGCGCGGCCCTCAGGCTTCAGACCAACGCGGCGGCGGGAAGCGCCTTGTGCGAACTGGCCGAGAATCTTGTCGGCGCCCGGAAAACCGCCGGCGCGAGCGCCGCCGCTGCGGCGGACTTTCTGCACCGACCATTCCAGTGCGCCTTCGACCGGCGTCGTCGTCGTGTCGATGTCATGGCCGTAGAGGCAGAGCCCGGCCTCGAGCCGCAGGCTGTCGCGCGCGCCGAGCCCGATCGGCAGCACGTCGGGATTGTCGAGCAGCGCAGTGACCAGGGCCTCCGCCTTGTGGGCCGGAACGGAAATCTCAAAACCGTCCTCGCCGGTATAGCCGGAGCGTGAGACGAAGCAGTCGATGTCGGCGACGCGGCGCGGGCCGGCGTCCATGAATTTCATCGAACTGACATCTGCACAAAGCTTCGCCAGAGCCGATTCGGCCTTCGGGCCTTGCAGCGCGATCAGCGCGCGGTCAGCCAGCGACAGGATCTCGCAAGCATCGGTGAGATGCGCGCGCAGATGCGCCTCGTCCTCGGCCTTGCAGGCGGCGTTGACCACCAGGAACAAATGATCGCCGAAATTCGCGACCATCAAATCGTCGAGCAGGCCGCCGTCATCGTTGGTGAATTGCGCGTAGCGCTGCCGTCCCGGCGCGATGCCGGCAATGTCCTGCGGCACCAGTTTTTCCAGCGCCAGCGCCGCGTCGCCGACCTTGCCGGATTTGGCCCTCAGCACGAGCTGTCCCATGTGGGACACGTCGAACAGGCCGGCGTCCTTGCGGGTGTGCAGGTGCTCCTTGAGCACGCCGGCCGTGTACTGCACCGGCATGTCGTAGCCGGCGAACGGGACCATCTTGGCGCCGCGCGCCAGATGCAGCGCATGCAGCGGGGTCTGTTTCAGCGGGGAAGTTTCGTGCGCAAGCATCACAGGGCCCTCGCGGTTCCCACGGGGACCTATTTCCCCTTGAGGAACCTGCAGAAAGCCCCATCTGTCGCTGTGCCTGAGAGTATTATCCCGTCGGCGGACGCAATCGGGGACAACCCCAGCGCCTCTTTCCAGATGTCAGACGTCACGCGGTCCTTTTGCCTGAGAGTTTCCGGGGCGGTTGCTCCTTCGGCGCCGGCCCAAAGAAAGGCCGGTCTCTCCCGACGTGACGGGTTAACAGGCCAGTAGAAAACACGCCGCCGCCAAGCCTGTCAACGCAGCTGCAACAACTATCCAATGGGCTTTGTGCTGCCGCGGCAAGCCCATGATCCGGCTGCACAGTTTCTGGACACCGCAGCTGGCAATGTCTAAAAGCGTTCGGCCGGAAATGACGCCTTTTTGCGACTGGCCGGCCCCATTTTTCCGATTGGATGAACATGAGCAGCGTCAACGACATCAGGTCGACATTTCTGAACTTCTTCAAGGAGAACGGCCACGAGATCGTGGCGTCGTCGCCTCTGGTGCCGCGCAACGACCCGACCCTGATGTTCACCAATGCCGGCATGGTGCAGTTCAAGAACGTCTTCACCGGCGTCGAGAAGCGCGGCTATCAGCGCGCCACGACCTCGCAGAAATGCGTCCGCGCCGGCGGCAAGCACAACGACCTCGACAATGTCGGCTACACCGCGCGCCATCTCACCTTCTTCGAGATGCTCGGCAACTTCTCGTTCGGCGACTACTTCAAGGAACGCGCGATCGAGCTCGCCTGGAATCTGATTACCAGGGATTTCGGGCTGAAGAAGGACAAGCTGCTCGTCACCGTCTACCACACCGACGACGAGGCGGCCGGCTACTGGAAGAAGATCGCGGGCTTCTCGGACGATCGCATCATCCGCATCCCGACCTCGGACAATTTCTGGGCGATGGGCGACACCGGCCCGTGCGGTCCGTGCTCCGAGATCTTCATCGATCGCGGCGAGCACATCTGGGGCGGACCTCCCGGCAGCCCGGAAGAGGATGGCGATCGGTTCCTCGAATTCTGGAACCTGGTGTTCATGCAGTACGAGCAGGTGACGAAGGAGGAGCGCGTGGCGCTGCCGCGTCCCTCGATCGACACCGGCATGGGCCTGGAGCGTATGGCCTGCATCCTGCAGGGCGTCGAGAGCGTGTTCGAGACCGATCTGTTCCGCCATCTGATCGATGCGGCTTCCTCGGCGCTCGGTCATGGGCCGAACGCGCAGAACGTCGCGTCGTACCGGGTGATCGCCGACCATCTGCGTTCGTCGGCGTTCCTGATCGCCGACGGCGTGCTGCCCTCGAACGAGGGCCGCGGCTACGTGCTGCGCCGGATCATGCGCCGCGCGATGCGCCATGCGCAGCTGCTCGGCGCGAGCGAGCCGCTGATGCATCGCCTGGTCTGGGCGCTGGTCCGCGAGATGGGCCAGGCCTATCCGGACCTGGTGCGCGCGGAGAAGCTGATCGAGGAGACGCTGCAGCTCGAAGAGACCCGCTTCCGCAAGACGCTGGTGCGGGGCCTGTCGATCCTCGACGAGAAGAGCGCCGGCCTCAAGAAGGGCGACATGTTCGACGGCGACACCGCGTTCACGCTGTACGACACCTACGGCTTCCCGCTGGATTTGACACAGGACGCGTTGAAGTCGCGCGGCATCAGCGTCGACCAGGCATCGTTCACCGATGCAATGAACCGCCAGCGCGAGAAGGCGCGCGCCTCCTGGGCCGGATCGGGCGAGGCGGCAACCGAGACGATCTGGTTTCCGCTGCGCGAGAAGCTCGGCGCAACGGAGTTTTTGGGCTATGAGACCGAGAGCGCGGAAGGCGCGGTGACGGCGCTGGTCAAGGACGGCGCCGAGGTCGATAGCCTCAAGGCCGGCGAGAGCGGCGCGATCGTGCTGAACCAGACGCCGTTCTACGCGGAGTCCGGCGGCCAGGTCGGCGATATCGGCGTGCTCACGGGCGAGGGCGTCAAATTCCGCGTCACCGACATGCAGAAGAAGGCCGGCGATCTGTTCGTGCATGTCGGCACGGTGGAGCAGGGCACGCTGAAGGCCGGCACGGCGCTGCAGCTCGAGGTCGACCACGCCAGGCGTTCGTCGATCCGCGCCAACCATTCCGCGACGCATCTGTTGCACGAGGCGCTGCGCCAGGTGCTCGGCGATCACATTGCGCAGCGTGGCTCGCTGGTCGCGCCCGATCGCCTGCGCTTCGACTTCGTGCATCCGAAGCCGATCACGCCCGAAGAACTCGCCCGGGTCGAGGACATCGCCAACGATGTCGTGCTCGAGAATGACGAGGTGACGACCCGCGTCATGGCTGTCGACGATGCCCGTGAGGCCGGTGCGCGTGCGCTGTTCGGCGAGAAATACGGCGACGAGGTCCGCGTCGTCTCGATGGGCAAGAGCGCCCGCGAGCATGGCCAGAACGCGCTCGGCTGGTCGGTCGAGCTCTGCGGCGGCACCCATGTCCGCCGCACCGGCGACATCGGCCTGATCTCGGTGACCAGCGAGAGCGCGGTCGCCTCCGGCGTCCGCCGCATCGAGGCGCTGACCGGGCGTCATGCGCGCAAGCATGCCAACGACACCATGGCGCTGGCCAAGACCGCGGCGGCCGAGCTGCGCACCACGATCGAGGACGTCCCGGCGCGCATCACAGCGCTGATGGAGGAGCGCAAGAAGCTCGAGCGCGACCTGTCCGATGCCCGGAAGAAGCTCGCGATGGGCGGCGGCGGTGCGTCGAACGGCGCGGCCTCGGCCGTTCGCGAGGTCGGCAATGTCAAGCTGCTGGCGCGCGCGGTCGAGGGCGTCGAGACCAAGGATTTGAAGAGCCTGGTCGATGACGGCAAGAAGCAGATCGGCTCCGGCGTGGTCGCGATCGTCGGCGTCACCGAGGACGGCAAGGCCGGCATCGTGGTCGGCGTCACCGCCGATCTGACCTCGCGGTTCAACGCGGTCGAACTGGTGCGCAAGGGCTCCGAGGTGCTCGGCGGCAAGGGCGGCGGCGGCCGGCCCGATATGGCGCAGGCCGGCGGGCCCGATGGCGCCAAGGCCGACGCCGCGCTGTCGGCGATCGAACAAGCGATGGCCGGCGCCTGACGGAAGGGCTGATCGTGGCGACAGCTCCGCTCAAGCCCACGATCAGCCATCCCGGACTGCGTGACCGTCTTTACGAGCTACTCGAGCGCGATGATTTGCCGCATTCGGGCGGCTCGCGGTTTGCCGGGTTCATCGTCGCGATCATCACCGTCGACGTGCTGGCGGCGATCCTGGCCTCGGTGCCCGAGATCGATGCACAGTTCGGATGGCTGCTGACCGCGGTCGAAGTCGCGGCAGTCATCGCCTTCGCGCTCGAATACGCCGCGCGGCTCTGGAGCGTGGTCGGCCATTCCCTGCGCGACATGACGCCGCTGAAGGCGCGGCTGGAATACGCCTGCTCGGCGCTCGGCGTGATCGACCTGCTCGCGTTCCTGCCGTCGGCCGTCGCCCTGGTCATCAACGACAAGATCGCATTGGTGCTGTTCGGCATGCTGCCGTTCCTGAAGCTGGTGCGCTATTCGCCCGCGATGCGTTCGCTTCTGGCGGCGCTGCATGCCGAGCGGCGCACGCTGTTCGGCTGCGTCGTGATCCTGACCGGCGCCGTGCTGCTGTTCGCCGCGCTGCTCTATGCCATCGAGCACAAGGTGCAGCCGGACAAGTTCGGCACCATGCCGCAGGCGATGTGGTGGGCGATCGTGACGCTCGGCACGGTCGGCTATGGCGATGTCGTTCCGGTGACGCCGCTCGGCCGGATCGTCACCGTGGTTGCGATCGTGGTCGGCTTCGCGATGATCGCGCTGCCGGTCGCGATCATCTCGAGCGCGTTCGCCGAGGAGGTCCGGCGCCGCGACTTCGTGGTGACCTGGGGCATGCTGGCGCGGGTGCCGCTGTTCTCGCATCTTGGCGCTGCCGACATCGCCGACATCATGCGCCTGTTGCGCTCGCAGACCATCGAGGCCGGCGAGGTGCTGGTGCGGCGCGGCGAGGCGGCCTCATCAATGTATTTCATCACGGCGGGCGAGGTCGAGATCGACCTGCCGAGCCAGCGGGTCCGGCTTGCCGACGGCACGTTCTTCGGCGAGATCGCGCTGCTGCGCAGGACCAATCGCTCCGGCACGGTAACGGCGACGCGCAAGACCAAGCTCTTGCTGCTCGATGCGCAGGACTTCCATGCCCTGATCGAGCGCATGCCGGCGCTCGCCGCACATGTCCGGGAGACGGCCGAGGCGCGGCTCGCCGATCCGCTCACGGCCGGCGGCGACCTCGCCGTCGCGGAGATCGCCCAGCCGCCCGGCGAGGCCGACGGCGGCATCCGGGACTAGTCAGTCTCTCCGCAGGAAAACGTAATCCGCCGAATACGCCGCACTCCCAAGCGCGCCGGCCTTGTCGCAGGCGCCGCTGAGCTCGCCGCCCGAGGTGTTGATCCGCTGCACCGTGGCAACACTGGAGAACAGGCCGTTGCCGCGGTGGGAAATCACTTCGAGCTTCAACCAGGCGATGTCGGCAGGGGTCGCGCCGGGCGCGCTGCCGGTGGTGCGGGCGGTCACTGCGCTGCCGTCGACATGCTCCCAGTTCGGGCCGGCATAGTGCCGGCCGACGGTGCGGCCGTCGGCGATCAGGGTGGCGACCGGTTCGCGGAACGACCAGGCGAGCTTGCCGTCGGTGACCGGCTTGCACTCGTAGACCTGCACACCCTCGGCATGGACTGACAGGACCGGAATCTCGCTAGGCGCCGCGACGGCGTCCGGCAGGGGATCGGCAGCTGATGCCGCCGACCCTGTGAGCGCGAATGATGCGAGCACGACGGCTCTGACAAGGGCCTTGGTCATGCTCGCACCCATCATTCCAAGACGGCAGCCTTTAGGTGGCCATCGCCTTCACGAGATTGTCGGACACCTTGTCGAGGAATCCGGTGGTCGAGAGCCAGCGCTGGTCGGCGCCGACCAGCAGCGCGAGGTCCTTGGTCATGTAGCCTTCCTCGACGGTCGACACGCAGACCTTCTCCAGGGTGGTGGCGAACTTCGCCAGCTCCGGATTGTTGTCGAGCTTGGCGCGGTGGGCGAGGCCGCGGGTCCAGGCGAAGATCGACGCGATCGAGTTGGTCGAGGTCTCCTTGCCCTTCTGGTGCTCGCGGTAGTGCCGGGTCACCGTGCCGTGGGCAGCTTCGGCTTCCACCGTCTTGCCGTCCGGGGTGAGCAGCACCGAGGTCATCAGGCCGAGCGAGCCGTAGCCCTGGGCCACGGTATCGGACTGTACGTCGCCGTCATAGTTCTTACAGGCCCAGACATAGCCGCCGGACCATTTCAGCGCCGAGGCCACCATGTCGTCGATCAGGCGGTGCTCGTAGGTCAGGCCCTTGGCCTCGAATTCCTTCTTGAACTCGCGGTCGTAGATGTCCTGGAAGATGTCCTTGAAGCGGCCGTCATAGACCTTGAGGATGGTGTTCTTGGTCGAGAGGTAGACCGGGTAGTTGCGCAGCAGGCCGTAGTTCAGCGAGGCGCGCGCGAAATCGATGATGGAGTCGTCGAGATTGTACATCTCCATCGCGACGCCGGCGCCGGGCGCCTTGAACACTTCGCGCTCGATCACGGTGCCGTCCTCGCCGACGAACTTCAGCGACAGCGTGCCCTTGCCGGGGAACTTGATGTCGGTGGCGCGGTACTGGTCGCCATAGGCGTGGCGGCCGATGATGATCGGCTTGGTCCAGCCCGGAACCAGACGCGGCACGTTCTTGCAGATGATCGGCTCGCGGAAGATCACGCCGCCGAGGATGTTGCGGATGGTGCCGTTCGGCGACTTCCACATCTGCTTCAGGCCGAACTCCTTCACCCGGGCCTCGTCGGGGGTGATGGTGGCGCATTTGACGCCGACGCCGACCTTCTTGATGGCTTCGGCGGCGTCGATGGTCACCTGGTCGTTGGTTTCATCGCGGTATTCCATGCCGAGATCGAAATAGAGCAGTTCGACATCCAGGAACGGGTTGATCAGCTTGTCCTTGATGTACTGCCAGATGATCCGGGTCATCTCGTCGCCGTCGAGCTCGACGACGGGATTGGATACCTTGATTTTTGCCATGACGGAGAGGCCCTCTTGGGAACAGCGCGCTTTTGACGGCGGGTTGGAAAATACGCCTGCGCTATAGCACTGCCCGGGGACGGGCGAAAGCGCACCGGTTATGCACTTTCAGCCCATCATTTCACCTAAAATGGGACCTGAGTGGCGGTCCCGGCCACGATGTACCAGGTCACGAACAGGCCCGCGATCAGGGCGCCCGGCAGGCTGGATCCGGTCCGCCGCCAGGTAAAGGTCGCGATCACGGCCACGATCGCCAAGAGCGGTACGAACTGGATCGCGACGATGGTCGAGAGCGGCACGAAGCCGGGGTCCGGCAGCGGGTTGAACAGCTTCCCCGTCAGCCACATCGTGCCGTATTGCAGCACCAGCAACACGATGAAGCCAAGCGTCAGCGCCAGGATGTTGGTCAGATAAAGCGCCCCGCGCGGCGCGCTCATGGTCGAGAAATTCCGGTGTAGCACGTGCAGCGCCACGACGAAAAACGCCGTGAACGGAATCAGATAGATCAGGAAGATGAGGAATTGCTTCGCGCTCATCAATTTGAGCGCGACGATCCAGAACCTGAAGTCGATCTTGAACGCGAGGTCGGCGAGCCAGAGCGCGGCGTAGCCCACCGCCACGGAGGCCAGCGCGATCACGACGGATTGACCGATCAGGCCGGCCCGGCTGGCGCGCTTGGGGGCGAACCGCATCAGGGCCAGCGTGATCAGCAAATTGATGATGGCCCAGACCAGGATCTGGTTGGTGATGCCCTGCGGCAGGACCGCGCTCGGGGTGACGAAGGTGCCACCGAGCGCGAAGGCCGGGTAATAGGTCAGCGCCGGGACGAAGGCGGACAGGATGAATGCCGTGGTCCAGCGCCGGCCGCTCGCCGCCTGATGCGGCGGCATGGTGCCGTCGGCAACCGCCGGTAGCCGCAGGCGGGAGAACATCTGGGCCTCCAGCAGCCCGTCGAACGTCCCGATGACGAGAGCAACGAAACCGATCAGGGCGATCAGCGTGCCGATCTCCTTGCGGAACCAGATCTGGTCGTCGACCGGGCGCGGCGTGCCGCCTTTCAGCGTCTTGGCGAACCAGTCGAGGCTGTAGCCGATCGCCTCATGCGAGATGTGCTCGGCCGGATGGGTCATCGCGGGGGTGTAGAGCACCCGCGCGGTGCCGTTGGCCGGGTCGCCATAGACCTTGCCCGGCTCGACCGCGCCTTGGGTGCCGAACAGCGCCCAGAGTTTCGGGCTCGTGGTGACGTCGCGGGCGAGCTGGACGCCCCACATCAGGTCGGGGAATTCCTCGTATTGGGCGAACACCAGCGCGGTGTTGCGCGGCCAGCTGGTGGTGCCCTCGGCGGCAAATGGCTTGCCGGTCGACGAGCCCTCCAGCACCATCGACTTGTAGTCGTTGGGCATCGCGGCGGCAGCCGCCAGCACGGTCCAGCCGCCCATCGAGTGGCCCTCGAGGCCGATGTTCTCCTTGTCGACGAAGGGCAGGCTGCGGAGATAGGCGAGGCCGTCAGGTCCACCGAACCCGTTGGCGAAGGAGGGCGGGTCGCTATAGCCGTGGCCGGTCTGGTCGAGCGCCAGCACCACATAGCCGCGGCGGGCGAACTCGATGGCGAAGCCGTCCTGGGTCTCGCGCGAATTGATATAGCCGTGGACGGCGAGGATGCCGGGCGCCGGGATCTGCGCCGTCGCGTTCGGCGGGACGTAGAGCAGGGCGCTCATGGTGTTGCCCTTGGCGCCCTTGAACCTGACATCCTCGATCCGGATGCCGCCTGCGGTCTGCGTGAAGTGGGCGAGCAGGCTCCCCGCCACGATCAAGATCAGGCCCACAATCGCCAGCGTCCATCTGCCCCGCATCGTCGTCTCCCCCAAGGTGCCTCGCCGTTCAACCGGCGTCTCAAGCGTGCCTTTACAGCTTCGCTTTGGTTGTGGTTGATAGCCTATCCGAAGGCGAAGCGCGCGCAAGCGGCGACCCCGGCGTTGTGCGAACGGGATTCCGATTGAGGATTCGCAATCGCGGCTAACCCTGTTATCTGCTTGGAGAAATTGGTCCCGCGCAAAACCGGTGCAAAGCTGGTTTCGGGGACCTGTATGAGACTTTGAATCAGCCGCTTCGGAAGCTGATTCAAAATCTTCAGACGTTGAATCAGAAAGTGAAGTGAGATGTCCGGCACCGACAAGACCAAGGCAGGGCACGACCTTGCCGGTCCCGTCGTCATCCTGGTCGAGCCGCAGCTTGGCGAGAACATCGGCATGGCCGCGCGCGCGATGGGCAATTTCGCGTTGACGCGGATGCGCATCGTCAATCCGCGCGACGGCTGGCCGAACATCGCCGCCCAGCGCGCTGCTGCCGGCGCCGACCACATCATCGATTCCGTCGAACTGTTCGACACCGTCGAGCAGGCGATCGCCGACCTCACGCTGGTGTTCGCGACCACCGCCCGCGCCCACGACCAGGCCAAGCCGGTGGTCGGGCCAGAAGGCGCGGCCAGCGAGATCGTCGGCCATGTCGCGTCCGGCGGCGGCGCCGGCATCCTGTTCGGGCGGGAGCGCTCCGGCCTGACCAACGACGAGGTCGCGCTCGCCAACCGCATCATCACCTTTCCGGTCAATCCGGGCTTCGCCTCGCTCAATCTGGCGCAGGCGGTGCTGCTGATGGGCTATGAATGGTTCAAGCTCTCGACCGCGGGCGCGCTGCCGTTCGCGATGCCGGAACGGTCCGAGCCGGCCTCCCAGCACCAGATGCAGGCGTTCTTCGACAACCTCGTCGCCGAGCTCGACAAGGTCGAGTTCCTGCGGCCGGCCGAGAAGCGCGACACCATGCTGGTCAACCTGCGCAACATCTTCACCCGGATGGACCCGACCAAGCAGGACATGCACACGCTGCACGGCGTGGTGATGGCGATCGCCGAGGGCCGCAAGGGCCCGGCCAAGGGCGGGGTGCTCGACGGCGCCCAGGCGACGAGGCTTCGGGCGCTGCTCGCCGAACAGGGCGGGGGCGGCGCGACCGCGGACAATTCCAGCACGGTGCGTGGCCTCGCCCGGCTGCTCCGCCGCAACCCGACCGACGCCGAACGCATCCTGTGGCAGGCGCTGACGCGGGACCGCCGCTTCGCCGGCCAGTTCAAGCGCCAGACCCCGGTCGGCCGTCACATCCCCGATTTCGTCTCCTTCGTGCACCGGACCGCGATCGAACTGGTCAATCCGAACGAGAGCGAGGCCATCGCCACCGACCGCGCCAAGCGCCGCGCCTGGCTCGAGGCGAGGGACTATCGGGTCGTCGACATGCATGTTGCCGATGTCGAGCGCGATCTCGACGGCGAGCTGGCGCGGCTGGAGGGGAGTCTTCCGCAGGGGCGGTGAGCCTCGGTCGTTGCGCCGATTGCCTGATGGCGTCGCGACCTCGTTCCAACGTCGTCCTGGCGAAAGCCAGGACCCATAACCACCGCATTCCGTGATGTATGGGATTGCGGCCACAGCGTCGCGCAACGATGGAGATTTGGGGTAATGGGTCCTGGCGTTCGCCAGGACGACACTGTGTTTATCGCGCGAGCTTTGGCTCATACACCAACATTCTCGCGACATGATTTGTCCGAGCTTTGCATCTCTTGTTCGCCGTCCTGATGTCGGAGGGCGCAGGGAAAGCCGGGTGCCGATTCCCGTTTCCATCCGCCGGATGCGTGGCGATCGACGTTTCGCGCTCAGAGACTGACTGCCGCGTGGATCGCGCGGCAGTGTTGCGGCAGAGCGTCGTGCGACACCACGAACCTCTTCAACGGCGTGTCGATGTCGTAGAAGTAGATGTTGGCCACGAAGCCATAGATGCCCGCGTCGATGGATGTCGGTTTGTCGCCATGTACATAGCCTTGCCGCGAAATCAGGTTCGCCAGTGCGGCGAGATCGGCGAGCCCGCGGGCCATCGCGGCGTCGGGCTCGAAGCGGCCGATGCCCTGGTAGTGATAGCGTTGCGCGTTGAACTCCCTGGCCTTCATCAAGCCGTCGTCGGTGAGGTCCGGATGCTCCCGCTTGAGCGCATCGCGGAACTTGGGCCAGTAGCGCTCGTCCTTCCAGCGCGAGTAGGACATCACCCAGTAGAGATCGTCGAGCATGCGCGTGACGAGGAGATCGGTGGTGCGTTGCGCCGGCGTCAGCGCCGCATCCAGCGTCACGCCGTATTTTTCGGTGACATAGCGGAGGATGGTCTCGCTGTCGCCGACGGTGTCGTGGCCGTCGACGATGTAGGGCAATTGCTGGCGTGGCGCCTTCGACGCATCGAAAATGTGCTCGTGCCGGAACGGCACGCCGGCGAGCCTCAGAAAGGCGAACACCTTCAGACCGTAGCCATTGTTGTCGGCGACGCCGAACAACGGCGGATACGAATAGAGCGTGAGCATGGCGGCTCGCCTCGTTCAGGATGGACGAGGCTACCTCAGGATCGGTCGATTGGAAACGTCAGGGCGGTGCGTGCTTCAGATGATCACGCCTTCGAAATCCCGCCGTCGATCACCGGTCCCAGCGGCTCGTAGCGTTCGCCGCTGAAGCGCGTCAGTTGCAGTTGCTCGAGCGGATAATAGTCGGTCGGCGAGGTGTTGATCTTGATGCCCGGCAGCAGCATGTCGGATTCGACGTCCCTGAGGTTTGCCGCCTGCTTGATAATGCTCTCGGACGAGATGTCGTCGCCGCACTGCTTGAGCACCTGAACCAGGATCTGGCTGGTGAGATAGCCGGTGACCGCGTAGATGTCGTTCTTGGCCGCCGTTGGATCGTATTTGTCGAGGAAGGCGCGCCATTTCTGGATCGCGGGATCGCTGTCCCAGGCGGCGTCGACGGGATCCTTCAAATAGGCGCTCGAGATGATGCCCTTGGACACGTCGAAGCCCGCGGCCTTCAGCGTCGAGCCGGCGGAGGAAGCGTTGTTGCCGATGTAATGCGCCGGCTGCCAGCCGAGCTCGGCGATCTTCTTGATGCCTTGGGCTGCGAATTTCGGCGTGGTCATGCTCATGAACACGTTGGCGCCGGCGGATTTGCAGCGAACCACCTGGCTGTCGATGGTCGGATCCGCGGTCTCATACGACAGCTCGGCCACGATTGCAGACGTCTTCGCGCCAAGTCCGTCCTTGAAGCCCTTCAGCACGTCACGGCCGAAATCGTCGTTCTGGTAGACGATGCCGATCTTCGGGTCGGTCTGCGTCGACAGTACGTGCTGCGCGAAGGCCCGGCCCTCGATCTGGTAGCAAGGCTGGAAACCCATCGTGTAGGGGAAATTCTTGTAGTCGCCGAACTTGGTCGCGCCCGAGGCGATGAAGAGGTGCGGGACCTTCTTCTGGTTCATGTATTTCATGATCGCCGCATTGGTGGGGGCGCCGAGCGGCGCAAACAGGACGTCGATCTCGTCGCTCTCGACCAGCTTGCGCGCCTGCTCGACGGTCTTGGCCGGGCTGTAGGCGTCGTCATAGGTGATGTATTTGATCATGCGGCCGTTGATGCCGCCTTGCTCGTTGATCATCTTGAAATAGCCGCCGGGCGTACGGCCGATCGACGAATAGACCGCAGCCGGTCCCGAATAGGCGTCGATGTTGCCGATCACGATCTCGGTCTTGCCTTTGGCGATCGCAGGCTTGCCGAGCAGCAGCGTGGCCGACGCGGCGGCGGTGCCCTTGATGAGCTGACGGCGTGATAGCTGGATCGAACGGTTCCTTGGCATTGTAGTCCTCCGCTTCTTCTTGTTGGCCGTTTTGGCATTGTTGGCCGTTTGGCAGCCTCTGACGGGCGTCTCGGCTTCAAGCATTCCATGCTGGTTGATCCGGATCAAACCAGTTTAGGTGCGCGGCGCTGCGGAACTTGTGCGTAGTCGCTACCAGCAGCAATATTGGCGGCGGTGTCAGGATGCGCAGCGGCGCGGCGGATCAAATGATCCACTGCGCCGCGCGTTGAGGTCGATCAGGCCGGCAAGGCCCGGGTCACCGTGCGATCATGCGCGCCGGGCCGGGGCAGCGGAAACACCCGGTCGTAGGCGATGTTGAACACGAACGCGTAGATCAGATAGAACGCCACGATCGAGATATCCATCATCAGCGCGGCCCACAGCGAGACGCCGAGATACCAGGCGACGAACGGGATCAGCAGCACGATCAGGCCGGCCTCGAACAGCATCGCGTGCGCGACGCGGATCGGCATCGTCTTGACGACACGCCCGGTGAGGCGGACCAGCGCGTGGTCGAAGCCGAGATTGAACAGCAAGTTCCAGATCGTCGCCACCGTCGCCGAGACGACGCCGATGACGCCCATATGGGCGACCGGCTGATTGAACAGCCAGGCCGCTGCCGGCGTGAAGATGGCGATACCGATCAGTTCGAACAGGACTGCGTGCCTGATCCGGTCGGAGAAGGAACGCATAGACATTTTGAAAACCCTTTCTTGTCGTTGTGATCGGGTTTCTATCTGATATTGTGGGATTATAAAGTTAGATAATATCTGGAAAAGAGATAGATGTCCCTCTCCATGGACCAGCTCGAATCCTTCGTGGCGGCCGCCGAGCAGGGCTCGTTCTCCGGCGCGGCGCGGCTTTTGAAGAAGGCGCAATCGGCGGTCAGTACGCACGTGGCAAACCTGGAGACCGACCTCGGCATTGCGCTGTTCGACCGGACCGGGCGCAACCCGGTGCTGACCGAAGCAGGGGCGCGACTGCTGCCCGAGGCAAAACTGATCCTCGATCGCCGCGAGCACCTGATCGGCGTTGCCAGCAGCTTCGAGGCGCATGTCGAGAAGCGCCTGGTGGTGGCGATCGACGAGCTCTATCCGGAGAGCGCGGTGGGCGAGCTGTTCGCGGAATTCGCCACGCGCTTTCCGCATGTCGAACTCGAGCTGCTGTTTCCGATCATGGAGGACGTCAGCCGGCTCGTGCTCGACGGCAAGGCCGATGTCGGCGTGATGTGGCGGCAGGAGCAGCTGCCGCCCGAGCTCGGCTTCAAGACCATCGGCTGGGTGCCGTTGCAGCTCGTCTGCGGCAAGACCCATCCGCTGGCGCATGGGCGGGTGGACTGGGAGGAGCTGAAGCGGCATCGCCAGATCATGGTCACGGTGCGCAACGAAGGCACCGAACGGCATCGGCTGCGTGTCGCGGCGGAGGTGTGGTGGGTCGAGAGCCATTGGGTGATCCTGCAGATCCTCAAGCACGGCGTCGGCTGGGCGCTGATCCCGGCCCACATCATGGCGAGTTCGCAGGTCGCCGAAGACCTCGCCATTCCCGAACTGGAATTCGACGAGGGCGCGCATCCGGTCGCGCTCGAAGTGGTCTGGCACAAGCAGCGGCCGGCCGGGCCGGCGGCAAAATGGCTGCGCCGCCGCTTCGCCACGCGGCCACCGATGCTCCGCCTGTGAGCGCTGGACCCGCCCGCCGTCGTGCACCGCATGGCAGCTGACATCGCGACCGCGATGTGTTGCCATGCCTGTCGCACTGACCTGACAGGGTGGAGACGATGGCGAAGCAATTGGAAGGCAAGGTCGCGGCGGTGACCGGGGCGGCATCCGGCATCGGACTTGCGAGCAGCGAAGCGATGCTGGCGGCCGGCGCGCGCGTGGTGATGGTCGACCGCGACGCCACCGCGCTCGCGGCGCTGGCGGAAAGACACGGTGATGCGGTGATTCCGCTGGTCATCGACCTGCTCGATGCCGCGGCCTGCGCGACGCTGCTGCCGCGTGCGCTGGAGAAAGCAGGCCAGCTCGACATCCTGCACGCCAATGCCGGCATCTATGTCGGCGGCGATCTCGTCGATGCCGACAGCACAGCGATCGACCGGATGCTGAACCTCAACGTCAACGTGGTGATGAAGAACGTGCACGACGTGCTGCCGCACATGATCGCGCGGGCAACCGGCGACATCATCGTGACGAGCTCGCTTGCCGCGCATTTCCCGACGCCGTGGGAGCCGGTCTATGCGTCGTCGAAATGGGCGATCAACTGCTTCGTGCAGACGGTGCGGCGCCAGGTGTTCAAGCACGGCATCCGCGTCGGCTCGATCTCGCCCGGGCCGGTGATCAGCGCGCTGCTCGCCGACTGGCCGGCGGAGAAGCTTCAGGAAGCCAAAGCGTCGGGCAGCCTGCTGGAGGCGAGCGAAGTGGCCGAGGTCGTGATCTTCATGTTGACCCGGCCGCGCGGCATGACCATCCGCGACGTCGTGATGCTGCCGACGAACTTCGATCTTTAGGCGGTCCGCCGGACCTCGTTTTCAGGCGGCGCCGCGATTGCGGGCGGGCGCGGGGGCCTGTTTCGTCAGCCGGCGCAGCGCGGCGACATTGGTGGTGACCGAGGCCATGCGGCACTGGGCCTTGCCGGCGGATTTCGCTTCATAGAGTGCGGCATCGGCGACCGCCAGCAACTCTTCGGCCTCGGTGCCGTGCTCGGGCGAGACAGCGACACCGACACTGACGCCGACCTTGGCAAAGACGCCGTCGGCGAGCCGGTAGGGCATCGTCACGGCCTGGATGATGCGCTGGCCGACGGCGAGCGCCTGCTCGGCGGTGACGCCGTTCGCCAGCACCACGAATTCATCGCCGCCAAGTCGCGCGATCACGTCGGTCTCCGGCAGCGCGCGCCGCAGCCGCTCGGCGGCCAGCATCAGCACCTGGTCGCCGGCCGCGTGACCATAGGTGTCGTTGACCGGTTTGAAATTGTCGAGGTCGAAGAACAGCAGCGCGAACGGCCGGCCGTTTCCGGCCGGGGCCTCGAGCTTGGCGTTCAGCGCGGCGACGAAACCGGCGCGATTGCGCAGCCCGGTGAGGGTGTCGTGAAGGGCAAGATGACCGTTCTCGCGCTCGGCGCGCATGGTCGCGACCAGCATCTTGTTGAGGCGGAAGGCCGCGACCGTCATCGCCGTGAGATACAGCGGCACCTGCAGGAAGACGATGAACAGCAGCGGCTCGCCGGCAAGCGCCGCGCCCGGCACGATCGGGCCAAGGCTGAGCAGGATCATGGTGCCGGCAAGACGCGGGGCGCTGAAATTGCGGAAGCAGATGCCGCCGACCATTGCCGCGGCCGACAGCGAGGCCAGCATCGCGACCACCCAGTCGCCGCTGGCAAGGCTGATCAGGATGCCGAAGCCGACGCTGGCGCTCCAGGCGACCGCGAGCACGAGGTGCAGATCGGTCGGCGTCGGCCGTCGCTCGCGCGCCGCGCGATGCGCAGCCACCAGCACCGCCAGTCGCGACAGGCAGATGACGAGCTCGAGGATGACCCAGGTGATGAACCATGCGGTCGGCTCGCGGATCGCAATCACGGCCGAGACTGCGACCGTGTTGACCGCGCCGGCCGCGAATACCGGCAGCGAGCCGTAGAGATCGCCGATCAGCGCTTGGCGGATGTCGTCGGGCACGCCCGGCCCGGCATCGGCAAGCCAGCGCGTCACGCCCCAGCGCGGCTGGCTGTATCGTCCTGTTTCGGACTGCATTGTTCTTGCCCCGTACTTTCACGTGGCAACTGATCCCAGCGGGCCTAACAGGCCTTTAAGGACGCCGCCGATCACGCGGCGTGCTTGACGGGAAGTAAACCGCACGGATGCGCCAAATTGGCGCGCCCTCGCATCGCCGCTGCGCGCCGTCAGTGCCGTGGCCGGTCCGGCAGGATGCGGTATTCTCGATGCGATTTCGTGAGCCGCGGTTTCGCGGGAACGACCGCAGGAACGATCGAATGACCGAGCATACCATCGTCGCCGCGACCGGCGAGCCGCGGACCCAGCACAGCCTGATGCGCGACCTGCGACTGCTCGGCGTCATGCCGGGTGAAACGCTGCTGGTGCATTGTGCGATGAGCGCGCTCGGCTGGGTCGCGGGCGGCGCCGAGGCGGTAGTGCGCGCCTTGCTTGATGCGGTCACCGACGCCGGCACGCTGGTGATGCCCGCGCAGTCGTCGCAGCTCAGCGATCCCGCGAATTGGCGCGCGCCGCCCGTCCCCGAGAGTTGGATCGGGATCATCCGGGAAGGCGTGCCGCCGTTCGATCCGCGCACCACGCCGACCCGCGACATGGGCGCCGTCGCCGAATTGTTCCGGAGCTGGCCGGGGGCGCGGCGCAGCCTGCATCCGACCTGCTCCTTCGCGGCCCTTGGTCCCGAAGCGGAGTGGATCACGGCGTGGCAGTCGCTCGGCGAGCCGTTCGGCGACGATGGACCGCTCGGCGTTCTCTACCGATCGGCGGCGCGCATTCTGCTGCTCGGTGCCGGCTTCGACGCCTGCACGGCCCTGCACCTGTCCGAGCTGAAGGCTTGGCCGTCGCTGCCGAGAATCGCGGAAGGCTCCGCCATGACGGTCGACGGACAGCGGCGCTGGGTTCGCTTCGACGTCGCGGCCGGCTACCCCGACGGCTTTCCGGGGATCGGCCAGGCGCTGGTTCGGCAAGGCGTTGTCCGCACCGGGCGCGTCGGATCGGCGACCTGCCACTTGATGTCGATGACGGCGATCGTCGATGCCGCCGCCGGTCTGATGGCGGAGCAGGGCGCGCCGTTTGGATGATGGCCGGAGGGATCACGGCGCGGTCATTCGGCTGTCACCTCGTTCGACTGTGATGGCGGCGAAACGCCGCAACAGTGAGCCGGGGCATCCATGGCCTATCTTGGGATCATCGCGACCTGGATCGGGATCGCCGCCTGCATCCTGCAGTCGGCATTGTTCGCCGGCCTCAATCTCGCGGTCTTCAGCCTCAGCCTGTTGCGGCTGCAGATCGAGGCGGACAGCGGCAATGCCAACGCGGCGCGCGTGCTCGAGCTTCGCCGGCATTCGAATCAGATCCTCGCCACCATCATCTGGGGCAATGTCACCACCAACGTGCTGCTGACGCTGTTGTCGGACTCGGTGTTGGCCGGCGTGGGCGCGTTCCTGTTCTCGGCCTTCGCCATCACGCTGCTCGGCGAGATATTCCCGCAGGCCTATTTCTCGCGCAACGCGCTGGCGATGACCGCGCGGTTCCTGCCGTTCCTGAACTTCTATCGCATCGTGCTGTTTCCGCTGGCGAAGCCGACGGCCATGGTGCTCGACTGGTGGCTCGGCTCGGAAGGCATCACCTATCTGCGCGAGCAGGATATCCGGCAGATGATCGCCCGCCACGTCGTCGACGGCGGCGACATCAGCAAGGTGGAGGCGATCGGCGCCCAGAACTTCCTCGACCTCGACGACATCTCGGTGTGTGACGAGGGCGAGGCGATCGATCCCGCCAGCATCCTCAGCCTGCCGCTCGCCAATCAGCGCTGCGTGCTGCCGAAATTCGACAGCGTGCCAGATGATCCGTTCCTGCGCCGGATCGATGCGTCGGGGATGAAATGGGTGATCGTGACCGATCTCGCGGGTGAACCGGTGTTCGTGCTCGATGCCCACCACTTCCTGCGCGATGCGCTGTTCAACCAACTCGAAAGCGATCCGACCGCCTATTGGCACCGGCCGATCATCGTGCGTGACGCCAAGGCGCGGCTCGGCGACGTCATCGGGTTGATGAAGGTGGTGCCGGAGACGCCGGGCGACGACGTGATCGAGCACGATCTGATCCTGGTGTGGAGCGGGCAGAAGCGCATCATCACCGGCTCGGACCTGCTCGGGCGGCTGTTGCGCGGCATTGCGACCGTGGAGAAGCGATCGGCCGCCTAGAGGGCGACGAGTTCGGCGGCGCTGCTGGCGCGTTTTGCCTTCTTCGCCCTGGCCGGGGCGAACAGGTTGCCCGCGGCAAGCCCTGCGGTGTCGGCGACACCGGGATCACCCGATACCATCGCGGCGACGATGGCGCCGTCGATCAACAGCGCGAGCTGGTGCGCCAGCACGGCCGGCTCGGTAGCGCCCATCTCGGCGGCGAGCCTTTCGATATGCGCCAGCACCACCTTCTTGTGCTTCAGCGCGATGTTGCGGAACTGCTTGGCGTCCTTGTCGTGCTCGGCGACCGCGTTGATGAAGGGGCAGCCATAGAAGCGCTCCTCGCCGAACCAGGTCTTCAGGGCAGGGAATATCCGCGACAGCTTGGTCTGCGCATCGCCGCCGCCCGCCTCGATCGCGCCGATGAACCAGTCGCGCCACTGCCGGCCTTCACTCTCCAGCACCGCATGCACGAGGTTGGTCTTCGAGCCGAACAATTTGTAGAGCGTGGTCTTCGCGGTTCCGGCCTCGTCGATGATCGCATCGATCCCGGTGGCGTTGATGCCGTTCTTGCAGAACAGATGCGTCGCCGCATTCAGCAGCCGCCCGCGCGCCGATTCATCGTCGCCGGCGCTGAACGCCGCGGCAGGTTTTTTCTTCGCAATCGATTTGGCCATGCGCGGCAGTAAATCGGAGCGCGGCAAAATCATCAAGTCGCATCTTCATGCGCGCATCGATGCGCTGAAAATAATCGCCGGCGCGCGGCATTTGCTTGGCGATTGAGCAGCAGCGCCCTGGTCAATCGGCAGGCAGGCGCGCCTAAGCGTCTGCGGAATTTCGTCTTTTGACCTGGGGCATGATTGGCACGCTTCGTGCAGGAAACAGACCGTTCGGTATCCTGACCATTTCCATCGCCCTAGGGAGAAAACTGATGACCGCTGTCGCTCAAAAAACCGCACTGACCGGCTGTCTCGCGCCGATCGACAGAGGCGGGCTCGAGCAGCTCATTGCCAACGGCAAGGCCAACCCGAAGGTCGTCAAGACCTTGAAGTGCAAGACGGTGGCCGAGGGCAAGTTCCGTCACGCCAATTACATCCGCAACCTCGCGCCCTACATCGTCGACGAGCCGCCGGGCCTGCTCGGCGACGACACCGCGCCCAATCCCTCGGAGGCCTCGCTCGCCGCACTCGGCTCCTGCCTTGCGGTCGGCCTGCACGCCAACGCCGTGCATCGCGGCTGGATCGTCAACAAGCTCGAGCTGCAGCTCGAGGGCGACCTCAACATCACAGCGGTATGGGGCACCGGCGACGTCAGTGAGAAGCCGGTCGGCTTCACCGACGTCCGCGTCAAGGTCGACATGGAGTGCGAAGGCGTCGCACAGGACGAGATCGACGCCCTGGTGGCGCATGTGAAGAAGTGGTCGCCGGTCGCCAACACCTTCACGCGCCCCGTCAATCTCGAGGTCAGCGCCTAGGCGCCTGGCAGGCAATTCAAGGTGCGGAGATCATCCATGAGCTCACTGGCAATATCGCGGGTCGCAACGCGAGATCCCGCACCGACGATCGCGGGCGAGGTCGCGCGCCTCGCCCGTCAGGAACTGGCGCCGCTTGCATCCGCGATCGATGCCGGCTCGGTCTATCCCGGCGAATTCCTGCGGCGGCTCGGCGAAATCGGCGCGTGGAGCAGCCACGTGCCGCTGGAAGGCCCGGCCGACCTGCGCTGGGCCATCCAGTCGATGGCCGCGATCGGCGAGGTCTGCGGCGCCACCGCCTTCATGGCCTGGTGCCAGAACACGCTGGTCTGGTACGTCGCCAATTCCACCAATCTGAAGCTCGCCGCGCGCTTCGGCGACTGCTTCTCCCGCGGGCGGGTGCTGGGCGGCACCGGGCTCTCCAACCCGATGAAGAGCTTCTTCGGCATCGAGCGGCTGAAGCTCAGGGGGCGCAAGGTCGACGGCGGTTACATCGTTCGCGGCGCGCTGCCGTGGGTGTCGAACCTCGGGCCCGGCCATTACTTCGGCACGATCTTCGAGCGCGAGGACGACGGCATCGCAGGCGGCGAGGCTGGTGAGACGGTGATGTTCCTTGCCGACTGCTCCGATCCCGCGATCACGCTGACGCCGTGCAAGCCGTTCCTGGCGATGGACGGCACGGGTACCTATGGCGTCCAGTTCCGCGACGTCTTCGTGCCGGGTGAATTGATCCTCGCCGAGCCGGCTGCACCCTTCGTCAAGAAGGTCCGTGCCGGATTCATCCTGTTGCAAGTCGGCATGGGCCTCGGGCTGATGCGGGACTGCATCAACATCATGGACGAGGTCCATGCGCCGCTCGGTCATATCAACCGCTATCTGCCGCAGCAGCCGCTGCAATTCCGCGAGCTCTATGCCGAGTTCGAGAAGGAGGCGATGACGCTGGCGCAGGATCCCCACAATGGCGATGACAGCTACTGGCGCAGGGTCGTCGCGCTGCGGCTGCGCATCGGCGATGCCAGCGTCGCGGTCGCGCATGCGGCGATGCTCCATTGCGGCGCGCGCGGCTACCTGATGAGCCACCGCGCCCAGCGCAGGCTTCGCGAAGCCTATTTCGTCGCCATCGTCACGCCCGCCACCAAGCAGCTGCGCAAGATGCTGGCGGACGGCTGAAGCATGATCCGGAAAAGCGGGGACCGGTTTTCCGAAGAGATCATGCTCAAACAAGTTCGGGACCACCAAGACTAGCAACCATGCAACAGGAGAGGCTGCCATGACGGACGTTCTGATCACCGCCGGCGAACTTGCCGAGCTCGTCAAGAAAGAACCGTGTGTCATCATCGACACGCGTAATCCGGATGCCTATGCGGCGGGACATCTGCCCGGTGCGGTCAATGTGCATGACATCTTCACTTACCTCGCGACCTCGACGCCGGAGGGCATGCACGCGCTGAAGACCAAGTTCGCCGATGCCTTCGGCGCCGCCGGCCTGTCCGGCAAGGAGACCGCCGTGATCTACGAGCAGTCGATGAATTCCGGCTTCGGCCAGTCCTGCCGCGGCTATTACCTGCTGGCGATGCTGGGCTATCCCAAGATCAAGGTCCTGCATGGCGGGTTCGATGCCTGGAAGGCGGCGGACCTGCCGGTCACCACCGACGTCGCGGTGCCGGCGAAGGCTGCGTTCGCGATCGTGCCGGAGGCCGGCGACATCATGATCGACGCCAAGGCGATGCTGGCTGCGGTCGGCAAGCCGGGCGTCGCGATCCTCGACGTGCGCGACGTCGACGAGTGGATCGGCGAAAGCTCGTCGCCTTACGGGAAGGATTTCTGCCCGCGCAAGGGCCGCATTCCCGGCGCGGTGTGGCTGGAATGGTACCGCATGATGAAGCCGACCGGCGAGGGCCCGCGCTTCAAGTCGAAGGACGAGATCCTTGCCGAATGCGCCACCGTCGGCATCTCGCAGACCACGCCGGTCTATCTCTACTGCTTCAAGGGGGCGCGCGCGTCGAACACCTTCCTGGCGCTGAAGAACGCCGGCGTGAAGGACGTGCGGATGTATTTCGGCTCCTGGAACGAGTGGTCGCGCGATCCGGCGCTGCCGATCGACGAAGGCTTGCCGACCGCAGCCGTCGTGACCGGCAAGGCGGCATAGAACCTGCATGTTTGTCGGCGTCCGGCGGCGCAAAACGCGGCCGGACGCCGATCAATGAACCGGATCGCGGAGCTTTCCTCGTTTCGGTGCGACAATGGGGCGCAGCATGTCCATGTCAGACGATCCCTTCGACGCCGACCGCGCGCTGGTGCGATCGGGCTGCGCCTGCGGGCTGCATCGCTCGGCCGCCGAGCACGATCATGCCGCGCGCCCGCTGCGCTGCGAGCCTGTCGTGAGTGAGGAGAAGCGGTACGAAGGCATCGTTGCCTCCGCGGTGATGCGGGCGGTGTTTCCGCAGGATGTCGCACGCCGCGCCTTCCTGAAGTCGGTCGGGGCTGCGACCGCGCTCGCCGCACTGTCGCAATTCTTCCCGTTGAAGACGGCGACGGAGGCGTTCGCCGAAGCAGGGTCGCCGGAGAAGAAGGACCTCAAGATCGGCTTCATCCCGATCACCTGCGCGACCCCGATCATCATGGCGGCGCCGCTCGGCTTCTATGCCAAGCAGGGGCTCAATGTCGAGGTGGTGAAGACCGCCGGCTGGGCGGTCATTCGCGACAAGACCATCAACAAGGAATACGACGCCGCCCACATGCTGGCGCCGATGCCGATCGCGATCTCGCTTGGCTTAGGGGCCAACGCGATCCCGTTCACGGTGCCCGCGATCGAGAACATCAACGGGCAGGGCATCACGCTGGCGATGAAGCACAGGGATCGGCGCGATCCAAAGGACTGGAAGGGCATGAAGTTCGCCATTCCATTCGACTATTCGATGCACAATTATCTGCTGCGCTATTATCTTGCCGAGCACGGGCTCGATCCGGATACCGACGTGCAACTCCGTTCGGTGCCGCCGCCGGAGATGGTCGCCAATCTACGCGCCGACAACATCGACGGCTTCCTCGCGCCGGACAATATCTGCCAGCGCGCGATCTATGACGGTGTCGGCTTCCTGCACATCCTCTCCAAGGAGATCTGGGATGGCCATCCCTGTTGCAGTTTTGCCGCGAGCCGCGAGTTCATCACCGCGGCGCCGAATTCGTTCGCGGCGCTGACGCGGGCGATCGTCGATGCCACCGGCTATGCGGCGAAGGCCGAGAACCGCAAGCAGATCGCGGAGGCGATCGCGCCGGCCAATTACATCAACGCGCCGGTCACGGTGCTGGAGCAGGTGCTGACCGGCACCTATGCCGACGGCCTTGGCGGCGTGAAGACCGACGCCAAGCGGGTCGATTTCGATCCGTTCCCCTGGCAATCCTTCGCGGTGTGGATGCTGACCCAGATGAAGCGCTGGGGCCAGATCAAGGGCGAGGTCGACTACCGGGCAGTGGCCGAGCAGGTCTACCTTGCCACCGACACGAAGAAGGTGATGGTCGAGATGGGGCTCTCGCCGCCGGCAACCGCCTACAAATCGTTCTCGGTGATGGGCAAGAGCTTCGATCCGGCCAAGCCCGACGATTATCTCGCGAGCTTCAAGATCAGGAAGTCGTCGTGAAGGTAGGCACCGGCTTATCCACGTCGTCCCGGCGAAGGCCGGGACCCATAACCACGACCGTCGGTGTTTGTGCACGGCGTCTCCCCGCGTGCCCCACCGAGGCGGCGCGGCGTATGGGTCCCGGCCTTCGCCGGGACGACGGGTTGAGAGGGCGCGCCGAATGAGGCTGTCCCTCCGCTTCCGCGCCGCGATCGTCTCCGTCGTGCTGCTCGCGACCTTCCTCGCCGCCTGGCACCTGGCGACCCGCGGCACGGGCGCTGTGGCGAACATGAGCCCGGAGTATGCGAAGCTGATGGGGCTGACCGCGACCCAGGGCAAGTCGGCGATGCCCGGACCGCTCGATGTCGGGGCGAAGCTGTGGGAGCATCTGAAGCGGCCGTTCTACGACAACGGACCGAACGACAAGGGCCTCGGCATCCAGCTCGGCTATTCGATCGCGCGCGTCGGGCTCGGCTATCTGATCGCCGTCATGGTCGCGATCCCGCTCGGCTTCCTGATCGGGATGTCGCCCCTGATCAGCAGGGCGCTCGATCCGTTCATCCAGGTGTTGAAGCCGATCTCGCCGCTGGCCTGGATGCCGCTTGCGCTCTACACCATCAAGGATTCCTCGATCTCGGCGATCTTCGTCATCTTCATCTGCTCGGTGTGGCCGATGCTGCTCAACACCGCGTTCGGCGTCGTCGGCGTGCGCAAGGAATGGATCAATGTCGCCCGGACGCTCGAAGTCGGTACCGTCAGGCGCGCCTTCACCGTGATCTTGCCGGCGGCAGCGCCGACGATCCTGACCGGGATGCGGATCTCGATCGGGATCGCCTGGCTCGTCATCGTCGCCGCCGAGATGCTCGTCGGCGGCACCGGCATCGGCTATTTCGTCTGGAACGAGTGGAACAATCTGTCGATCACCAATGTGATCATCGCGATCCTGTTGATCGGTCTGGTCGGCATGCTGCTCGACCAGGTGCTGGCGCGGTTCACGCGCATGGTGACATTTCCGGAGTAGCGATGACCGACAAGTTCATCTCCATCGAGGGCATCGCGCGGCGCTATCCCGGCGCGGGCGGCGGCACCACCACGGTGTTCGAGAATTTCTGGCTGTCGATGGCACGCGGCGAGTTCGGCTGCGTGATCGGCCATTCCGGCTGCGGCAAGACCACGGTGCTCAACATCCTCGCCGGCCTCGACCAGCCGAGCGAGGGCACCGTGATCGTCGACGGGCAGGGCATCGAGGGCACCAGCCTCGACCGCGCCGTGATCTTCCAGAGCCACGCGCTGCTGCCATGGCGCACCGTGCTCGGCAACGTCGGCTACGCCGTCAGTTCGAAATGGCGCAAATGGGACCGCGCCCGGGTCAAGGCCCACGCGCAAAGGTTCATCGATCTGGTCGGGCTCACCGGCTCCGAGCACAAGCATCCGTCGGAGCTGTCCGGCGGCATGAAGCAGCGCGTCGGCATCGCGCGGGCGCTGTCGATCACGCCGAAGATCATGCTGATGGACGAGCCATTCTCGGCGCTCGACGCGCTGACCCGCGGCACGTTGCAGGACGAGGTGCGGCGCATCTGTCTGGAGACCGGGCAGACCACCTTCATGATCACCCATGACGTCGACGAGGCGATCTTCCTCGCCGACAAGATCTTCCTGATGACCAACGGCCCTGGCGCCGTGCTGGCCGAGATCGTCGAGAATCCGCTGCCGAAGGAGCGCGGCCGGATCGATCTGCACCGCCACCCCTATTATTACGCGCTGCGCAACCATATCGTCGATTTCCTGGTCAGCCGCAGCAAGAGCTTTGCGGCCGAGGTGACCGGACACGATCCGCGCCACGTGCCGACGGTGCGGCCCGGCCTGGGCGAACCGGTGATCGTCTCGCCGCCGCGCGTCGTCGAACCCAATCCCGCGCAGAGCATTGCGCGCTGAAGCCTGAGGAGGAAACCAGATGAAACGCGAAGACCTCACCGAAAAGCTGCTCGACATCAAGCGCGAGAAGGGCTGGAGCTGGAAGCATATCTGCGAGAAGATCGGCGGTTATTCCGAAGTCCTGATCGTCGGCGCAATTCTCGGCCAGATGAAATTGACAAAACCGCAGGCTGCCAACGCCGGGGAATTATTCGGGCTGTCGAAGGCTGAGACTGCGATGCTCAACGAGGTGCCGATGCGCGGCACCGGCACGGCGATGCCGCCGACCGATCCCCTGATTTACCGCTTCTACGAGATGGTGATGGTCAACGGTCCGGCATGGAAGGCGCTGATCGAGGAGGAGTTCGGCGACGGCATCATGTCGGCGATCGACTTCGACATGGCGATGGAGCGCGTCGCCAATCCGAAGGGCGACCGCGTCAAGATCACCATGAGCGGCAAGTTCCTGCCGTACAAATATTACGGCGCCAGCGGCAACGTGCCGGAATACGGCTTCAAGGAGGAGTGAGAGCAGGGCGGCGCGACTGCTTCACGCCGCGCGCTCGGAACTTCCCTCCGACCTCACAGAATCGCGCGTGGCGCATAGCTCGCCGCGTCGGGCTTGGCTCTCGCCAGGGCGTCGACCTGCTCGGCGAAGTAATCGACCTGAGCGGCGGCGTCGCCGGAGTTGGCGCGACCCTGGTCCAGCACAAGCTGCAGCTCGGCCTCGCTCAAGCCAAGGCGCTGATCGGCGGCGAGGCGCTGCAGCAGATCGTTTTGCACGATCTTGCCGGTCCGCAGGTCGCCGATGGCGGCGACGGCATGTTCCTTGATCGCCTCGTGGGCGCTTTCGCGGCCGGCGCCCTTCTTGACCGCTTCCATCATGACCGTGGTGGTCAGCAGGAAGGGCAAATAGCGGTTGAGCTCGGTCGCGACCACGGCCTCGAACACGTCCATCTGATCGAGCACGGTGAGCAAGGTTTCGAGGAGCCCATCCATGGCGAGGAAGGCATCGGGCAGCATCACGCGGCGGACGACCGAGCAGGAGACGTCACCTTCGTTCCACTGATCGCCGGCGAGCCCGGCGGCCATGGCGAGATAGCCCTTCAGGATCACATGAAGGCCGTTGATGCGCTCGCAGGAGCGGCTGTTCATCTTGTGCGGCATCGCCGAGGAGCCGACCTGGCCCTTGGCAAAGCCTTCGCTGGCGAGTTCGTGGCCCGCCATCAAGCGAATGGTCTTGGCGAAATTGCCGGGGCCGCTGGCAAGCTCGGTGAGCGCACTGACGGCACGGAAGTCGAGGCTGCGCGGATACACCTGGCCGACGGCATCAAGGGCTTTCGGCAGGCCGAGGTGAACGAGGATGCGCTGTTCGAGTGCGCGCGCCTTGCCGGCATCGCCATTGAACAGGGTGATCTGGTCGAGCCGGGTGCCGACCGCGCCCTTCAGGCCGCGCGCGGGATAGGTTTGAAGCACATTGACCAGGCTCTGATGCGCCAGCAGCGTTTCCTCGCCGAACATGGCGATGCGCTTGCCGAGCGTCGTGACCTGCGCCGCCACGTTGTGGGTGCGTGCGGTAAACGGAACGTCGCGCAATTGCTGCGCGCGCTTTGCAAATCGAACCAGCGCGGCGACGCTCTTGGTCTCGACCAACTGCAACGCGCGATAGACCTGCAATTGCTCCACGTTCTCGGTAAGATCGCGGCTGGTCATGCCCTTGTGCAGGTGCTCGTGACCGGCGAGTTCGCAGAACTCCTCGATGCGCGCCTTCACGTCGTGGCGGGTGATGCGCTCCCGCTGCATGATGGAGGCCAGGTTGATCTGGTCCTTCACGCGCTCGTAGCTCTCGATCACGCCATCCGGAACCGGAATTCCGAGATCGCGCTGGGCCTTCAGCACGGCGATCCAGTAGTCGCGTTCGAGGCGGACCTTGCCTTCGCCGCTCCAGATGGCGCGCATGGCGGGCGAGGCATAACGTTCGGCGAGGACGTTGGAAATGTGATCTTGGGACATGATCCCGCTCTCTTGGCATTACCTGGTGCCGGCTGCAAGCCGAGAGCTGTCATGGATCGTCGAGATTGCAGGCACCACGGCCCGGGCTTGCGGTGTTGGCGGCACCTTAGCAGATAGTGATCCGCACCGCCTCAGGCAACCTGAGGCGGCTTCGGCATGCACGCAGCACTGGCTGACGTCATTGTCGCCAGCACTGCTCGCAATCACGGGGCGGGAACGGATCCGTTGAACGCCGCCCTGACCTCCTTCACCGGCGCCATGTCGCGGACATAGCTGAACGAGCCCTTGTCCTTCATCTCGCGGGCGGAGCGCAAGAAGGCGTTGAGCGCGTGGCGCTCCATCGCGCCGCCGGTGCTGATGCGCTTGACGCCGGCGGCGGCGATCTGATCGACCGTCAGGGTCGGATCGGCAAAGCCCATCACCAGGTTGAATGGCTTGCCGAGCGAGGCCGTCACCGTGCGGATGGTCTTGGCGTCGTACACGCCGGGTGCGTACAACACGTCGGCGCCGACCGCCTCGAAGGCCTGCAGCCGCTTGATGGTGTCGTCGAGATCGTTGCGGCCGTGCAGCAGGTTCTCCGCCCGCGCGGTCAGCATGAACGGGAACGGCAGCGCCCGTGCCGCTTCGACCGCCGCCTGCACCCGCTCGACCGCGAGCGAGAAGTCGTAGATCGGATGCTCGCGATTGCCGGTCGAGTCCTCGATCGAGCCGCCGACCACGCCGGCCTCTGCTGCGCGGGTGATCGCCCTTGCCGCGGTCTTCGGATCATCGGCGCCGCAATTCTCGAGGTCGGCGTTCACGGGCAGGTCGGTGGCCTCCACGATCATCCGGCAATTCTCGATGATAGCGTCGAGGCTGATGGTGGACTGCCCGAGCGTGTTGGCGACCCCGAGGCTGGTGGTCGCGAGCGCCTCGAACCCCATGGCAGCGAGCAGTTTCGCGGTTCCGGCATCCCAGGGGTTGGGAATGATGAAGGCGCCGGGCCGCTGATGCAGCTCGCGAAACCGTGCTGCCTTGTCTGCCTGGGTGCGCATGTGAACTCCTGATGGTTGGGAAAGCGACTGGCAGCAAGCGATAGGGTGGTTTCGATCATCAGACAAATTTGTTATTTCTCTCGATATCATTAGCTTTTTGCATGAGGCGAGAATGGACAGCGACGCGCTCAACACGTTCCTGGTAGTGCATCGCCGCGGCGGGATCTCGAACGCCGCGAAGGCGCTGCATCGCTCGCAGCCGGCGATCTCTAGGCGGATCGCGCTGCTCGAGCAGGAGCTCGGCGTGCCCCTGTTCGAGCGCATCGGAGGCAAGACGCGGCTCAGCGATGCAGGGCGGGTGATGGTGCCCTACGCCGAGCGCGCGGTGGCGGCGGCGCAGGATGCCGAGAACGCGGTGCGCGCGCTGCTGCGCGACAATTCCGGCCCGGTGGCGCTGGCGGTGACCGGCACGCTGGCGGGCGAGCGGCTCTCGAAGGTGCTGAAGCGGTTCGCCCGCCGGCATCCGGATGTCGCGCTGACCTTGCGCACGGCGACCAGCGCCGAGGTCAGCGACCAGATCCGGCGCGGCGAGGCGACGATCGGGCTGCGCTACGACCGCGACCGCTCAGGTGACCTCGAATGCGAGGTGCTGTTCGCCGAGCCGCTCCAGGTGGTCTGCGCGCCGGACCATCCGCTGGCGGGACGGAGGGTCGGCAGGCTCGCCGATCTCCGGGACGAGCGGTGGATCGCCTTTCCCGAGGTGCCGGGCCGGCGCGAGATCACGGCCTCCCATGTGTTCGCGCTGTTCCTGACCCACGGGCTCGGCGAGGTCGCATGGACGCCGGTCGACAGCCTGACGGCGCAGAAGCGGCTGGTCGAGGCGGGGCTCGGGATCGCGCTGCTGTCACACAGCAATGCGGCGGAGGAGCTGCGGACCTCGGCGATCGCGACCATCCGCGTCGGCAATCTCACTGCCAGTCACGAGGTCGTCGCGGTGACACGGCACGGCGGCTTCCTCAGCGCCGCGTCGCGCCGCCTGCTCGACATCATCCGCGCAGACTTCACCAAGGCAAGGGGCACAAACGCGTCGCGCCGGAACAAGGTCCGGCGCGCGTAGCAACTCGAAGGTGAGCGAAGCCGGGGCGTGAACCTAGGTTCCCGCCTTGACCTGGGCCACCGCCACGGCCAGCAGCTCGTCCATCTTGGCGCGGATATCGCGCTCGGTGGCGGGCTGGCCCTTGGCCGTGAGGTCCTTCAGAACCTTGTGCAGGACGTCGTTGTCGCCGGCTTCCTCGAAATCGGCGGCCACCACCTCCTTGGCATAGGCGTTGGCGGCATCGCCCGTGATGCCGAGCTTCTCGGCAGCCCACAGGCCGAGCAGCTTGTTCCGGCGGGCTTCCGCCTTGAACTTCAGCTCCTCGTCGAGGGCGAACTTCTTCTCGAAACCTTCCTCGCGCTTGTTGAACTCGTTCATGGCCGAAGTTCCAATCCCTGCTGAATGCGGGCCGCAGCTCGTTGCGGCAGCCCCGATGCCTGCCTAGATAGTTGGGAGGAATCGGCAAGACAACGAGCCGTTAAGCCGCAGGCAAAACAGGCGGAATCGGCCCTTTTCGATAGGGCGGTATAAGTGCCCGCAAGGGGGCACTATCGATTGTGCTGGATGGGCCAATCGGATAGGTTGCCAACAGGCGTGGTTCTTGTTCTGTTTCCAGTTGGATAGCTCAGGTTCCAGGCCTCCGCGGCAGCTCCGTCGTGGGTCGTAACCCCAAGTCATCCGGAGCACCCAAATTCATGGATTTCAACAAAACACGGTACATCCCAATGAGCCGTCGACGCCGCATTTATGAAGGCAAGGCCAAGGTGCTTTACGAAGGCCCCGAGCCGGGAACCCTGATCCAGCACTTCAAGGACGACGCGACCGCGTTCAATGCCAAGAAACACCAGGTGATCGAGGGCAAGGGCGTCCTCAACAACCGGATTTCGGAGTACCTGTTTCAGCACCTCAACGACATCGGGGTGCCGACCCACTTCATCCGTCGCCTCAACATGCGCGAGCAGCTGATTCGCGAGGTCGAGATCGTGCCGCTCGAGGTGGTGGTACGGAACGTCGCCGCCGGCTCGCTGTCGCAGCGGCTCGGGATCGAGGAGGGCACCCAGCTGCCGCGCTCGATCATCGAGTTCTATTACAAGAACGACCAGCTCAACGACCCGATGGTGTCGGAAGAGCACATCACCGCGTTCGGCTGGGCCACGCCCCAGGAGATCGACGACATCATGGCGCTGGCCATCCGCGTCAACGACTTCCTGACCGGCCTCTTCCTCGGCATCGGTATCCGCCTCGTCGACTTCAAGATGGAGTGCGGGCGGCTGTTCGAGAACGAGATGATGCGGATCATCGTCGCCGACGAGATCTCGCCGGACTCCTGCCGGCTGTGGGACATCAAGTCGAACGAGAAGCTCGACAAGGACCGTTTCCGCCGCGATCTCGGCGGTCTGCTCGAAGCGTACACCGAGGTCGCGAAGCGGCTCGGCATCCTGATCGAAAACGAGCGGCCCGCTGGAAGCGGCCCGGTGCTGGTGAAAAGTTAAGGGGCTATCGTGAAGGCACGTGTCACTGTTACGTTGAAGTCGGGCATCCTCGATCCGCAGGGCAAGGCGATCGAGGGCGCGCTGAAATCGCTCGGCGTCGACGGCATCGCGAGCGTTCGCCAGGGCAAGGTGTTCGACATCGAGCTCGCCGCGACCGACAAGGCCAAGGCGGAGGCGGCATTGAAGGCCGCCGCCGACAAGCTTTTGGCGAACACCGTGATCGAGAACTACCGGGTCGAGGTCCTGAGCTAGCCGGGCGCGCCAGATGACAACAGCCACCCTCGCTGCTGGCGGTGACCGTATCGTCGTCCGATCGTTGTTGGCTGCTCTGCTGACGGTTGCTGGATGCGGCGGTGTCTCGGCGCAATCGGCGCCGCCGCCACCCTCCGCCACGACGCAGGCGCCGCCGTTCACGGTCAGCGGATGGAGCTACGAGCGCCGCGGCTCCGATGCGCACATGTTCCGCTGCACGCAGTCGTCCTGCGGTGCGGGCTCCAAGGTGAGCTACCGGTACTATATCGGCGGAAAGCAGATGACGCTCGACCAGTTCCGTGCGGGGCAGGAGCAGATCATCAAGGCGCTGGAACAGCGGACGCCCGGACAGCGGATTACGCTGCTCGGCGTTGACGGCGACAAGGGCACGGCGACGCCGCGCATGTTCAAGGCACGGCGTCTGACCGTGACGGCCGATGGCGCAAGCGAGTATCAAGTCAGCGGCTTGCTGATCGGCGGACAAGGCTCCGCCAGCCTGATCAGTTCGGCGCGCGACGAGAAAGCCAGCAACGACAATTACGCAAAGTTTGCCGCCGCAGCGAAGCTCGTGCTGGCGCCCAAAACCAGGTGATCCGATGAAATCAGCCGTCCTCGTCTTCCCCGGCATCAACCGCGAGCGCGACATGGCGCGAGCGCTGAAACTGGCCTCCGGCAACGAGACCGCAATGGTCTGGCACGCCGAGACCGCGCTGCCAAAAGGCACCGACCTCGTGGTGGTGCCCGGCGGCTTCTCCTATGGCGATTATCTGCGCTGCGGCGCTATCGCGGCGCGCGCGCCCGTGATGGACGCCGTGCGCGACTTCGCAGCCTCGGGCGGGCTGGTGCTCGGCGTCTGCAACGGTTTCCAGATTCTGTGCGAGTCCGGTCTGCTGCCGGGCGTCTTGATGCGCAATGCCGGGCTGAAATTCGTCTGCCGTGACGTGCACATGAAGGTCGAGCGCTCCGACACCCCGTTCACCCGCGGCTACAATGCCGGCCAGGTGATCCGCGTGCCGGTGGCGCATGGCGAGGGCAATTACGAGGCCGACGAAGAGACGCTGAAGCGGCTCGAGGGCGACGGGCGGGTGCTCTACCGCTACTGCTCGGCCGATGGCGTGGTCGACGAGGCCTCCAACTTCAACGGCGCCGCGCATTCGATCGCCGGCATCGTCAACGAGCGCGGTAACGTGCTCGGCATGATGCCGCATCCGGAAAACCACGTCGAAGAGATCATGGGCTGCACCGATGGCCGCGGCCTGTTCGCCGGGCTGGTCCAGCAGTTCGAGAAGGCGGCATAGCCATCATGCTGGGACGGTACCTTGCCGCGGCCGCAGCCGCGGTTCTGCTGCTTGTGACATCGGCTCACGCCCAGGACTTCCCCAAGCGTCCGATCACGATGATCGTGCCGTTCACGGCCGGCGGCACCTCCGACGTGATCGCCCGCGCGGTCGCCGACCAGATGAGCGCGGCGCTCGGCCAGAGCATCATCATCGAGAATGTCGGCGGCGCGGGCGGCTCGACCGCGCTGACCCGCGCGGCGCGCGCCGAGCCGGACGGCTACACGATCGCGATCGGCAATGCCGGCACCAACGCCGCGACCTACACGATCTATCCAAAACTGTCGTTCACGCCGGACTCCTTCGCGCCGATCGCGGTGGTGGCGAAAACCTTCGGCATCGTCGCTTTGCGCAAGGATTTTCCGGCCAGGGACCTCAAGGACTTCATCGACTACGCCAAGAAGAACCCGGGGAAGGTCAATCTCGGCCATGCCGGCGTCGGCTCGTCGAATTATCTGATCTGCAAGAGCTTCGTGCATGCCGCCGGGATCGACGTGCAGCTGGTCGGCTATCGCGGCGCCGCGCTGGCGCTGACCGATGCGATCGGCAGCCAGATCGACGGCGTCTGCGATGCCGCGGCCTCGGTGTCGCAGGCGATCGACGACAAGCTCGTGAAGGCGGTCGTGGTCGGCTCGACGGTGCGGCTCGCCTCGCTGCCGGAGCTGCCGACCTCGAGCGAGGCCGGGCTGCCCGAGTTCGAGGCGCAGGGCTGGAACGGCCTGTTCGCGCCGAAGGGCACCCCGCCCGAGATCATCGCCAGGCTCAACGCCGCCGCACGCACCGCGGTCGCAAGCGACGCGGTGAAGAAGCGGTTCGCCGATCTGTCGACGGTCGCGCCGGACGCCGACGAGCTCGCGCCCGAGGTGCTGCAGCAACTCGTGGCCCGCGACGTCGCGAAATACCGCGCGCTGCTCGCCGACGACAAGAAGTAGCGCCTCCGAAATGCAGGCGACATCAGAAGAGGAAAAGCGCGCTGAAGAGGAGCGCAAGGCTCGCTGCGAAGCGCAATAGGAACCGTGAACCCGGACTGTTCGGTCTGCGACCAATGCAGGGATAATCGCCTCCGTTTCACAATCTCTTCACGCTAGCGCGGCCGGCATGGCAACCGGGGATTGTCGCAGCGTGCCGGGCACGTTATGACGAGGGCGATTGGGATGGTCTGTCCGGTTCGCGGGGATCCGCAATGCCTGTTGCATTGGTCATATTGCTGCTCGACATCACGCTGATCTACCACGCCTCGCGCACCGGGCGCTTGCAGCCGTGGGCCTTCATCATCCTGATGGTGCCGCTGATCGGCGCGATCGCCTACATCGTCGTCGAGCTGATTCCGGAATGGTGGGGCGGACCGGGCGCCGCGCAGGCGCGCAAGCGCGTCGCCAACCGGCTCGATCCCGAGAAGCGGTATCGCGAACTGTCCGACCGGCTCGCGACATCAGACACGATCGCCAACCGCGCGGCGCTGGCCGCGGAGTGCCAGGCGATCGGGCGCTTCGAGGAGGCGGAGAGCCACTACGACCATGTGTTGGGGTTGCCGCAGGGCGACGATCCGGCTTACGCGCTGGCCAAGGCGCAGGCCCAGTTCGGCCGCAAGCAGCCGGCCGAGGCGCTGGCGACGCTCGACGCCTTGCGCGAGCGCTGGCCGGATTTCGAGTCCGCCGAGGGGCATCTGCTCTATGCCCGTTCGCTCGCCGAACTGGGTCGGCTCGACGAGGCACTGGAGGAGTATCAGGCGGTGTCGCAGTACTTCCCCGGCGCTGAGGCGCGGGTCCGCTATGGCCTGCTGCTGCAGCTGGTCGGCCGCACCGCCGAGGCGCGCATGGTGTTCAACGAGCTATTGATCCAGATGCGGCGCGCGCCGAAATACCTGCGCGATGCGCAGGCCGAATGGCTCTCGATCGCCGAGAAGCAGCTATCGACTTGAGCTGCGACTACCCCTGCGCAGCCACCGCTTAACCGCATCGCCCGGCACCGTCATCGCGGCGACGCCGAACATGACCAGCACGAGTCCCAGTGCCAGGTTCGACGGCACGGATTCCCCGAGCAGGATCACCGACAGCGCGACGCCGATCGGAATCCGCAGATAGCCTTGCGCATTGGTCGTCAGCGTGCCGAGCCGCGTCAGGCACATGTAGAACAGCATCAGGCCGAACGCGCTGGAGAAGATGCCCTTCACGACGGTGGCGACCAGCGCCTGCGGCGTCGGATGCAGCGTCCAGGGATGGTCGATAATCAGGGCGACCGGCAGCAGCACGGTGCCGCCGAACAAGAGCGAGCCGGCGGCGACCACCATCGGATCGTAATCCGACAACCGCAGTCCGAAGATCGTCGCGCAGGCGAACGAGATGGTGGCGAGCAGGATCGCGATCTCCGCGAATATTTCCTTGCCGAAGCCCGAGAGCGCGTCGAGGCCGATGATCGCGACCGTGCCGGCGAGGCCGAGGATCGCGCCGGCCAGCTTGAGCAGCGAGGCCGGCTCGTGCCGCGTGATCGCCCAGGTGATCAGGAAGGCGAAGATCGGCGTCGTCGAGGCCAGCACCACGGTGTTGGACGCCGGCACATAGAGCTGCGCCCAGGTGATCACCAGGAACGGGATCGTCGAGTTGATGGTCTGCTGGAAGGCGAACAGCTTCCACGCCTTGATGTCGGTGGGGATGCGGATGCCGCGGATCCGCAGCACGACGAGCAGGAAGGCTGCCGCCACCAGCGAGCGGGCGGAAATGAAGGTGACCGGCGGGATCGAGCCGAGGCCGATCTTGGTCAGCGGATAGGTCGAGCTCCAGCAGCAGGCCAGCGCCAGCAGCAGCGCATAGTCGCGCCAGCCGCGCGCACCGGGCGCCGATATGGACGGATGGGGCGTGATCGCGGGAGCCGTCACGCCGCCCGTGTTCGCTGTGCTCTTCGGCACCTTGATTGGCTCCCTTCGCGCATTGTCGCGCGATGGGGCGAATGTAGCTTGGCCACAGGGCGAAAGGCTAGAGGCGGTGGTTCAATAGTGAAAAGCGACGGACGCGCGTGGCGTCCGTCGCACGGAATTTAGCTGAGATACTAGCGCAGCACCTCGTTCAGCACCTCGCCATCGACGTGATGCGGTGTGGTGCCGAGGATCCGCATGATGGTTGGCGCCACGTCGATGTTGCGCATGTGCCGTACTACGGTATCCCTGCGGATCTGCGGTCCCGCGGCGATGAATGTCGCGCTCATCACCGGAAGCTCGGGGTCGTGACCGTGGGCGCCGTAGAAGTTCGGCATCGACAGCGCGGTGGTCGCCGAATTGAACGGCGCATCGCCCTGGCGTGCGACGCCCGGATTCTGCACGCCGTCGAAATTGTAGCCGGGCGCCATCAGCGCGAACACGTCGCCATAGTCCTGGCCGACGGTCTTGCTGGTGCACTGTCCGGTGCCGGCGTCGCATTGCAGCGGCCGGGTCTCGACGACGGTGAAGATGCGCTGCTCCTTGAGCGAGTAGTTGAAGCGTGCGTTGGGATCGACCGCGTTCTTCACCGCATCGGTGATCTGCGTCACCAGGGCCCGGTAGGTCGCAAGATCCACGGTGCCGCCGAGCTCGCGGTTCTGCAGGTTGACGTAGATGTCGGCCGCAGGGCCCGAGGTGCGGATGCCGACCTTGCTGGTGTCGATGCCCGCGTTGCGCAGGATGTTGGTGAGGTTGACCGAGGTGTGGAACGGCGCGAAGCCGTGATCCGACACCACGACGACGTTGCTGTCATGGCCCGCCGCTTCGGCGACCTGCTTCACCGCCTTGTCGGCGGTCTGGTAAGCGAAGCGGATGTAGGAGGCGTAGCGCTTGACCTTGGCGGGGTCCTGGTTGGCGCCGATCGAGTTCGGATCCGCCGGGTTGGTGCCCTGGCGCGGATCGGTGAGCAGGAACTGGTGCTCGGAGCCGTCGGGTTGCTCGATATAGACCATCACGAGGTCGGCGTCCGGATGGGTCTTGATGGCACGCTCGCCGATATTGGCCTGGTAGCGCACGAAGGTCTTCACCATGTCCTCGTACATCGTCTCGATCTCGACGTCGGGGAAGTTGGTGAAGCCCGGGCTCAGGCGCTCCGGGATGCGGAAGTCGGCCTGCGCACGCCAGAACCCGATGTTGTTGTTGATGTCGTCGACGTCGGCGAGAACCGGCGTGTTGCGCGGGATGTAGTTGGCACCGTAGCGGGCGAAGCGCACCACCGAGAGGTCCGGCGACAGTGCCGAGACGAAGTAGGCGGCACCGACCTTGGCGCCGCTGCCCTCGAAGAAGAACGGCGCGTTCTCGCCACCGAACCTGGCATAAGCCGGCCCGGTCGACGGTGCATGGAACGGACCTGCGGTGATGCCGCGGTTCTCGTCGAAGAACACCAGCGTGTCGTAGTTCACCTTGCGATCGTTCGTGGTGTCGATCGCGGCGACGCGGATCGAGTATTTGACGTCAAGCGTCGACGCATTGGTGCAGGTCGCGGTTGCAGCCGCGGAACATGAGAACGTCTCGATCGGCGCCGAGGTCACCAGCACCGGGCTGAACGAGAAATGACCTGCCGCCTGCAGCGCTGCGACGATGCCGGGATCGGCGGTGAAGTCGCTGCGCGACAGCGTGAAGCCCTGGGCTCCGATGCCGCCGAATGCGCCGAACGGGACCGTGAAGTCGGTCACGCGGGTCGGCTGCGCCGGTTGCACCACGGTCTTGTTGATGGAGATGTCGGCGCCGTCGCCGCCGGGCCAGGTCGCGGTGACGACCTTCTTGCCCTGCTGGCGCAGCTGCACCCACAGGGGCTCGGCCGTCGGGTGCGCCGACGGCCCGAGCGGGCTCTCGGTGTAGCCGCCGATCGGGGCCGCGAAGCCGCTGATGCTGCTGGAGATCAGCCCGACGATCGGCTGGAACGTGTTCGAGGGGATGTCGTTGTGGACCGCGGTCGAGCCGGTCGCGATCGCGATGTGCGACACCGCGGTGAGCGACGGTGATGCCGTCACGTTCTGCAGCGCCACCGCGCCGCGCCGGCTGAGCCGGGCGAGGCCGCCGTCGCGCGGCAGCACGCCTTCCTCGATGAATTTCTGGATGAAATCGGGTTTTGCACCGTCGAGCGAGATCAGCACCACGCGTGGCTTGCGACCATGATGGCCGCCGTCATGGTCTTGATCCTGGTCCTGATCGTGCCCGCGGGAGTCGCTGCCGCGATCGCCATTGTCGCCGTCCTGTCCGGCGCGCGCCGGAGTTGCGGTCCAGGCCAGCGATGCGACAAGCGTCATTGCCGTCGTGACGGAAACAAACGTCTTCAATGTCATGAGAATGCCCCAAGCTCGCTGCGCGAATGCACAAACCGAAACCGTTCGGCAATCTACGGAAGCTTGGCTGACGGGCATGTGACGCATGCGCGACGACGCAACGACAGCATCTCGTCGCGTCACAACTGCAGTGCGCATTGCTTCACACGAAGAACGCGCGTGAACACAACGCGCTAGAGCCGCGCCTTCGATTCAATCCGCGCCGATGTAACGGCCGGATGACGACGCGTGTTCACGGCGCGTGCGTGTTCTCAAGCGAAGCGAGGTGCGCGTGCTTACGCTGTCGGCTCCGCCGGCGCCTTGCGCTTCACGCGCTTGATGGTGCCGGAGAAGGTGAACAGCGGTCGCTCGGCCGATGTCAGCATGCCACGCACGAAGATCAGCGAGCCGCCGGCGCGGGTGACCTCGCCGCTGCATTCGATCAGATCGCCCTCGCGGGCCGCGTCGAGGAATTCCGACGCGAACGAGACCGTGACGCCGGGACCCTGGAGCACCGAGCCGGCGAGCGCGAACAGGCAGTAATCCGCGAAGGTCATGAAGCAGCCGCCATGGACATTGCCGGAGCCGTTGAGGTGCTTCCTGGCGACCCGGAACGCGCAGGAGATGCGGCCGGTCTCGTCCATCCGGTGGTAAAACGGGCCGGTATGGGTCTCGAAATTGTCCCGCGTCCAGGTTCGCCAGCCGGCGAATTCGCCCTCGGTTTCGACGTGCAGGTCGGGGCGGCGGTTGAATGCGGTGTTGAGTGCGGTCGGGGCGAGCTCGTTCACGAAATCTGGGCCTTCAATTGTCGGGTTCGGGTCCTTAAATCCGATCCATCCCCATTGTGCAAATCCCGGGTACCGACCCCAAGCCGGGTCCAACCGCCGCAAAGCTCTGGACAGGCCGGAAATGGGCCGTAAAAGGCCTTTTCGCCCCCGTTCGATCTACCTATTAAGGGTCCCATGACCGCGCCCAAGAACGACCCCAAGAACGATCCTAAGAACGAGCCCCAGATCACCCCCGAACTCGTCGCCGCCCACGGGCTGAAGCCGGACGAGTACGAGCGCATCCTCAAGCTGATCGGGCGGGTTCCGACCTTCACCGAACTCGGCATCTTCTCGGCGATGTGGAACGAGCATTGCTCGTACAAGTCGTCCCGGATCCATCTGCGTGGGCTGCCGACCAAGGCGCCCTGGGTGATCCAGGGCCCCGGCGAGAATGCCGGCGTGATCGACATCGGCGACGGCCAGGCCGTGGTCTTCAAGATGGAGAGCCACAACCACCCGAGCTACATCGAGCCCTATCAGGGCGCCACCACCGGCGTCGGCGGCATCCTGCGCGACGTCTTCACCATGGGCGCCCGCCCGATCGCCTGCCTGAACGCGCTGAGCTTCGGCGCGCCGGAGCACCCCAAGACCCGGCACCTGGTGTCCGGCGTGGTCGCGGGCGTCGGCGGCTACGGCAATTCGTTCGGCGTGCCGACGGTCGGCGGCCAGGTGCGCTTCCACACCCGCTACGACGGCAACATCCTGGTCAACGCGATGGCGGTGGGCCTCGCCGATGCCGACAAGATCTTCTACGCGGCGGCCTCCGGCGTGAACATGCCGATCGTCTATCTCGGTTCCAAGACCGGCCGCGACGGCATCCATGGCGCCTCGATGGCCTCGGCCGAATTCGACGACGCCTCCGAGGAGAAGCGCCCGACCGTGCAGGTCGGCGACCCCTTCGCCGAGAAGCTGCTTTTGGAAGCCTGCCTCGAGATCATGGAAGCCGATTGCGTGATCGCGATCCAGGACATGGGCGCGGCCGGCCTGACCTGCTCGGCGGTCGAGATGGGCGCCAAGGGCGACCTCGGCGTCGAGCTCGACCTCAGCGCGGTGCCGACCCGCGAGACCGGCATGAGCGCTTACGAGATGATGCTCTCGGAGAGCCAGGAGCGCATGCTGATGGTGCTCAAGCCCGAGAAGGAGCAGGAGGCCGAGGCGATCTTCCGCAAATGGGGGCTCGATTTCGCCATCGTCGGCTACACCACGCCGACCAAGCGCTTCGTCGTCAAGCATGGCGGCGACGTGATGGCCGACCTGCCGATCAAGGAGCTCGGCGACGAGGCGCCGGTCTATGACCGTCCGTATGTCGCCTCGAACGCGCTGCCGGTGATCCGCGGCCAGGACGTCGAGCCGCCGCTCGGCATCACCGCGGCGCTGGAGAAGCTGATCGGCACGCCCGAATTGTGTTCGAAGCGCTGGGTGTGGGAGCAGTACGACCACGTCATCCTCGGCAATACGATGCAGCGTCCCGGCGGCGATGCCGCCGTGGTCCGCGTCGAGGACGGGCCGAAGGGGCTTGCGCTCACCGTCGACGTCACGCCGCGCTATTGCGAGGCCGATCCGTTCGAGGGCGGCAAGCAGGCGGTGGCGGAGGCCTGGCGCAACATCACCGCGGTCGGCGGCCGGCCGCTCGCGATCACCGACAATCTCAATTTCGGCAACCCCGAGCGGCCCGAGATCATGGGCCAGTTCGTCGGCTGCCTGAAGGGCATCTCGGAGGCCTGCCGCGCGCTGGACTTCCCGGTCGTGTCCGGCAACGTCTCGCTCTACAACGAGACCAACGGCCGCGGCATCCTGCCGACGCCCTCGATCGGCGGCGTCGGGCTGCTCGACGACTTCACCAAGTCGGCGACGCTGGCGTTCAAGGCGTCGGGCGAGGCGATTCTGCTGGTCGGCGACACCCAAGGCTGGCTCGGCCAATCGGTCTATCTGCGCGACGTCTGCGGCCGCGAGGAGGGCGCTCCGCCGCCGGTCGATCTCGCCACCGAGAAGCGCAACGGCGACGTGGTGCGCGGCATGATCCGCGCCGGCACCGCGACCGCGGTGCATGACGTCTCCGACGGTGGCCTGTTGATCGCGCTGGCCGAGATGGCGATCGCAAGCGGTATCGGCGCGCAGCTGCTGGCGGCGCCGTCCTCGATCGTGCCGCATGCCTATTGGTACGGCGAGGATCAGGCCCGCTACATCGTCACGGTGCCGGCAGCGGATGCCGGTCTCGTGCTTGCGAAGATGAAGGGTGCAGGCGTGCCCTGCGCACGTATCGGCACCACCGGTGGCGATGCCATCGCAGTGGCTGGCGAGGCGCCGGTTGCGGTGGAGACGCTCGCTCGCGCCTTCGAGCACTGGCTGCCGAATTACATGCGCAACGGCGCGGCCTGATCCGGATGGATCAGGCGCTGTGGCGCGAAGCAGCAATCTTGATAGCGCGATGAACCCATCATCGCGCTATTGTCTTATGTCCGGGCGCGATCCTTTTGGATCAAGCGCTAGGTTGCGCCGCGGATCGCGCGCCACGCAAAGATGATGATGACGGCGCCGATGAAGCCGGCGATCAGATAGCTGATCCATCCTCCGCCGAGCGATACGCCAAGCAGACCCAACAGCCAGTTCGCCAGCGCGGCGCCGACGATGCCGAGGATGATATTCATGAAGATGCCGGTTCCGGTCTTCATGAACATCTCGGCGAGCCAGCCGGCCAATCCGCCGACGATGATTGCCGCGATCCATCCAACTTGAGGGTCGTTCATTCTGGGACTCCCTAGGGTCAAGCAGTCCGGCCAGCATAACCGAGAATCACCCGATGGCATGTGACCAATGGCAGGTTGTGCGCAACTTGTCGGTGGTGGCGTCCGGTCTCAGCCCTGCCGCTTGCGCCGCTGGCGGCGTTCGGCAGCAGTGATCAGGACGCGCGGGCCGGGGCCTTGGGTGCCGAGCCTGTCCTCGCCATTGCGTAGCGGGCAATCAGTCAGCGACAGGCAGCCGCAGCCGATGCAGCTGAACAGCTTGTCCCTGAGATCAGTGAGATCGTCGATCCGCTGCTGCAACGCAGCGGTCCAGTTCCGCATCGCGCGCTCCCACTCGCGCAGCGTCGGAGCGCGCTCCAGTGGTATCGCGGAAAAAGTCTGCCTGATCTCCTCCAGCGGAATTCCGGCGCGCTGGGCGATCCGGATCACCGCGATCCGCCGCAGCACGCCGCGCGGATAACGCCGCTGATTGCCGCCGGTGCGCCGGCTCGCGATCAACCCCTTGGTCTCGTAGAAGTGAAGAGTGGAGACTGCGAGCCCGCTGCGCCTTGCGACTTCGCCGACTGAAAGCTCGGTGGCTGGCACCATCGCGGACGATCCTGTGTTCGGCCTGTTGACCTCAACTATGCTTGAGGTTCTATATCACTCGGCAGCTTGCAGGAGCAAGCATCCGGCTGATACCGCCGGCTCGCCGTTCTGGAATCGAAATGCCGTCCGCGTCATCTCCTTCGCGCGCGCCGCTGCGTGCTCGCGCAGTGCTGCTTCGCATTGCCTGCTTGTTGGTCGCCGTCCCCGCCGCGCCTGCCGGACCGGCCGAACATCCTCGCCGCCGGTCAATGCGAAGGCGACATCGCCACCTTCTTCTCCACCCTGATGAGTAAATCATGACTGTCTCAGAGAATATTCATGCCGCCAGACTAGAGGCTGGCAGCGCTCAAGACCGCCTTCCGGTCGGGCAATTGCTGGCGTTCACCGTGGCGGGCTTCCTCGCCATCATGACCGAGAACATGCCCGCCGGTTTGCTTCCGCAGATCGGCACTGGCCTCGGCGTGTCGGAAGCCATGGCAGGGCAGACGGTTACGCTCTACGCGCTCGGGTCGGTTGTCGCCGCCGTTCCGGTGATTGCGGCGACGCGGAGCTGGAATCGCCGCCCGCTGTTCCTGCTGGCGATTGCGGGGTTGCTGATCTTCAACACGATGACGGCGGTTTCTGCCCAATACGGGCTGACACTCGTGGCCCGCTTTGTCGCCGGCATGTCGGCCGGCGTGGTGTGGGGGCTGGTCGCCGGCTATGCGCGGCGGCTGGCTCCGCAGAACCTGCAAGGCAGGGCGATGGCGATTGTCGGCGTCGGGCAACCCATCGCGCTTTCGCTCGGCGTGCCGCTCGGGTCATGGCTGGGCGGGATGTTCGACTGGCGGGCCGTCTTTTACATCATGTCCGCCATCGCATTGTTGCTGTTGGCGTGGGTCCGGCTCGCCGTCCCTGATTTTCCTGGTCAAGCCCGGCATCAACGTTTGCCCGTCCGCCTTGTCTTTCTCATTCCCGGGGTTCGGCCGGTCCTGTTGGTGCTGTTCGCATGGATACTCGCGCACAACATCCTCTACACCTATGTCGCTCCGTTCCTTGGTGCGACCGGAACGGATCTGCGCCTTGACCTCATCCTGCTCGTCTTCGGCGTGGCGTCGGTCGTCGGCATATGGGGCACCGGACTTCTGGTGGATCGCCAGTTGCGGGCGTTGACGCTGATCAGCTTGGCTGCCTTCGCTGTCGCCGCCATTCTTCTGGCGATACCGCATCACTCTGCCGTGCTGGTGCTGATCGGCGTGGCGGCCTGGGGACTGACTTTCGGGGGCGCACCCACGCTGCTGCAAACGGCACTGGCGGATTCGGCGGGTGACCACGCTGACGTCGCTCAATCCATCCTCGTCACGGTCTTCAATCTCGCGGTGGCCGGGGGAGGACTGATCGGAGGACTCGTCACCGACCAGGCCGGACCTGGTTGGCTGCCGTGGATTTTACTTCCCCTCGTCATGACTGCGCTGGCCACCGTGTGGCAGGCAAAAGCGCATGGCTTCAGGGCTGGGCGGCGAGCAGCATGACGAAGATGTGAGCGGACGCGACGGTCGGAATTCCCGTGATTGGAGGTTCTGCAATCTGCCTGGTCTTGACCTCAACCATGCTTGAGGTTCTATAACATCCGCGAGCTTGCAAGGGGCAAGCACCCGGCGAAGCCGTCGGGTTCGCTGTTCTGGAATCAAAATGCCGTCCGCATCATCTTTTTCTCGCCGGTCGCTGCGCGCCCGCGCAATGCCGTTCGGCATTGCTGTCCTCCTGGTTGGCGCGGCTGCCGCTGCATTGTTGGCATGGCGCGGCGGCGGAGCGGTCGCCAAGCCGTCCGCCGAAGCCCCGCCGACGCCGGTGGCGGCCATGGTGGTGCGGACCGAAACCCTGCCGCGCGGGCTCGAGGCGATCGGCTCGCTGCAGGCGGTGCGGCAGGTGATCCTGTCGCCCGAAGTGGCCGGGCGTGTCACCGCGATCAATTTCGACGCCGGCACCGACGTCGCCGCGGGCGCGCCGCTGGTGCAGCTCTATGACGCGCCGCTGCGCGCCTCGCGCGCCGTTGCGGTCTCCAAGGGACGCTTCGCGCAATTGCAGGAGAAGCGCTCCCAGGGGCTCGCGCCGTCCGGATTCGTGACCCAGGAGACCCTGCAACAGCGGCAGGAAGACCTGAAGCAGGCCGACGCCTCGGTGGAGCAGCTCGATGCGCAGATCGCGCAGACGACGATCCGGGCGCCGTTCGCAGGCCAGATCGGCCTGCGCAAGGTCAATCTCGGTCAATACGTCAACGCAGGCGATGCGCTCGCCACGCTGACCGCGCTCGACCAGCTCTATGCCAATTTCACCGTTCCGCAGCAGCGCCTGTCAAATCTGAAGGTGGGAGGCGCGGTGACGATCCGTACCGATGCTTTCCCCGATCGGGTGTTCGAGGCCAAGATCAATGCCATCGAACCGCAGGTCGCCGAGGACACCCGCAATGTCCTCGTGCAGGCCCTGTTCGATAATCCCGACCGGCTGCTGCGGCCCGGCCTGTTCGTGACGGTCAACGTGGTGCTGCCGCCGCAGCTGGATGCGATCGTGGTGCCGGTCACCGCGATCCAGACCAGCGCATCCGGCGAGAGCGTGCTCGTCGTGCGCGACAACAAGGCGATCGGTGTCGCGGTCAAAACCGGGCAGCGGATCGGCGAGCGCGTCGTGGTGGAGCACGGGCTTGCACCCGGCGACCACATCGTCACATCAGGCCAGCTCCGCGTCGTGCCCGGCGCAGCCGTGCAGATGACCATGGCCGAAACGCAGGAGAAGGGGCGCTAGCTCCGCGAGCGGCGCCCGAAGCAAGCATCATGCATTTCACCGACATCTTCATCCGCCGACCGATCCTGGCGACGGTCGTCAGCCTGCTGATCCTTCTGATCGGCACCGCAGCGATGGTCTCGCTGCCGGTCCGGCAATATCCCAGCATGGAGAGCGCGACGATCCAGGTCGACGTCTCGTTCCCCGGTGCGACCCAGGACGTCATGCAGGGGTTCGTCACCTCTGTCATCGCGCAGTCGATCGCGACCGCCAATGGCATCGAGTACATGACCTCGAACTCGACGCTCGGCACGAGCCAGATCAAGGCCAAGCTGGTGCTCAACGCCAACGCCGACCGTGCCATGACCGAGGTGCTCGCCAAGGTGCAGCAGGTCAAGTACCGCATGCCCGCCGGCGTGTTCGACCCTGTCATCACCAAGATCACCGACGGCGCGTCGGCGGTGCAGTACATCGCCTTCACCAGCGCGACGCTGAGCTCCGCTGAAATCACCGACTTCGCCACCCGCGTGGCGCAGCCGCTGTTGACGTCCGTGCCCGGCGTCGCGTCGGCCGATACGTTGGGCGGCGCGGCGCTGGCGATGCGGGTATGGATCGATCCGTTCAAGCTTGCGGCGCGCGGGCTGACCGCGGGCGATATCGCGGCGGCGCTGCGCGCCAACAACGTGCAGTCGGCGCCGGGCCGGCTGCGCGGCGAGATCACCGTCACCAACATCGCGGCGCAGACCGATCTCAGGAATCTCGACGATTTCCGCAAGATGGTGATCAAGACCGGTGCCGGCAGCGGCGGTTTGGTGCGGCTCGGCGATGTCGCGACACTCGAGATCGGCGGCGAGAACTACGATGCCAATGCGCGCGACAACGGCACGCCGACCGTGTTCATCGGCGTGCAGCCGACCCCCGACGGCAATCCGCTGGAGATCGTCGCGGCCACCAACAAGGTGATCGGGGATCTCAACCGGGCGGCGCCGCCCGGCCTGCAAGTCAGGGACGTCTTCAACATCGTTCACTTCGTCAAGGCCTCGATCTCGGAGGTCCAGCACGCACTGGTCGAGGCGATCGTAATCGTCGTGGTGGTGATCCTGTTGTTCCTCGGATCGTTCCGCTCGGTGCTGATCCCTGTCGTCACGGTGCCGCTGTCGCTGGTCGGCACCGCCGCGATGATGCTGGCGCTCGGCTTTTCCATCAACCTCTTGACCCTGCTTGCGATGGTGCTCGCGATCGGGCTCGTCGTCGACGACGCCATTGTCGTGGTGGAGAACATCCATCGCCACATCGAAGAGGGGCTGAAGCCGGCCGAGGCGGCCTTGATCGGCGCGCGCGAGATCATCGGCCCCGTGGTCGCGATGACGATCACGCTTGCCGCGGTCTACGCCCCGATCGGCCTGATGGGCGGCCTCACCGGCAGCATGTTCCGCGAATTCGCCTTCACGCTGGCGGGCTCGGTGATCGTATCGGGCGTGGTCGCGCTGACCCTGTCGCCGATGATGAGCTCGCAGCTGTTGGGTGAAGCGACCTCGCATGGCCGGTTTGCCCGCTTTGTCGAGTACCGGTTCTCGAAGCTGTCGCGCGGCTACAGCTGGCTCTTGGCAGCGACGCTTAGGATGCGTACCGCGGTGCTGGTGGTTGCCGTCAGCGTGCTGGCCGCGATCGTGGTGCTGTTCCTTGGCAGCCAGCGCGAGCTCGCGCCGCCGGAAGACCAGGGTTACGTGTTCACCGTGCTCAGGGCCCCGCAATATGCCAGCGTGGATTACACGACGCGCTACACCGATCAGATCGAGCAGATGTATCGCTCGTTTCCGGAGTATCAGTCGAGTTGGGTGCTTAACGGCAATGACGGACAGAACCGGGCCTTCGGCGGCATCAACCTGACCGACTGGGACAAGCGCAAGCGTTCCGCCGACGACATCCAGAACCAGCTCTACGGCATGTCCTACGGCGTGCTCGGCGCCAGCGTGACGCCGTTCCAGCCGGCCGCACTGCCGGCGGCGACCGGCGGCCTGCCGTTCCAGATGGTGGTGCGTTCGGCCGGCGATTTCGCCAGCATCTATCAGGAGGTCGAGACTTTGAAGGGAGCGGCCTGGAAGAGCGGGCTGTTCGTCTTCGTCGACAGCGATCTCGCCTTCGACAGCCCGACCGCGCGGATCACGATCGATCACGCCAAGGCGGCCGAGGCGGGCGTCAGCATGCAGACCATCGCCGATACGCTCGCGGTGCTGGTCGGCGAGAACTATGTCAACCGCTTCAATTTCTTCGAGCGCTCCTACGTGGTGATCCCGCAGGTGCGCCAGGCCGACCGGGTCACGCCGGAGAATCTCGGAAACTTCAACGTGCGTTCCAGCTCGGGCCAGATGTTCCCGCTGTCGACGGTGATCAAGATCGACGTCAAGCCGGAGCCGAACCGGCTGCCGCAGTTCAATCAGATGAACGCGGCGACGATCTCGGCGGTGCTCAAGCCCGGTGTGACCATGGGACAGGCGGTGTCCTTCATGCAGGCGCAGAAGCTGTCGCCGGGCATGACGGTCGACTGGCTGTCGGACAGCCGGCAATACGTCCAGGAGGGCAACCGCCTGATCGTCACCTTCGGCATGGCGCTGATCGTGATCTTCCTGGTGCTGGCGGCGCAGTTCGAGAGTTTTCGCGATCCGCTGGTCATCATGGTCACGGTGCCGCTCGCGGTCTGCGGCGCGCTGCTGCCGCTGTATTTCGGTTTCACCACGCTGAACATCTACACCCAGATCGGGCTCGTCACGCTGATTGGGCTGATCTCCAAGCACGGCATCCTGATGGTGAGCTTTGCCAACGAGATCCAGCACCATGAAGGACTCGACCGCGTTGCCGCGATCCAGAAGGCGGCCGTCGTGCGCATGCGGCCGGTACTGATGACGACGGCCGCGATGGTCGCCGGCCTCGCGCCGCTGCTCTATGCCGACGGCGCAGGCGCGGCGAGCCGCTTCGCGATCGGCATCGTCGTGGTGATGGGGATGCTGATCGGCACGCTGTTCACGCTGTTCGTGCTGCCGACCTTCTACATCCTGATCGCCCGCGACCATCGCGCCGCCGCCACGCCACGGCTCGAAAGCGTGGCGGCGAGGGGCGAGATCGCTGCGTGATCTCTACAGCACGTAGTTGGCGCCCGGCAGCTTGCGCAGCACGGCTGTCGCGGCCCAGCTCAGCGCCACCGTGGCGAAGAACGCGATCGCAGCCTTTGCGATCGCCGGCAGATCCATGTCGAACAGCCAGTATTGCAGCCACAGCACGATCGGATAGTGCACCAGGAACATGCCGTAGGCGTCGCTCTGCATGCGGTCGAGCAGCGTCGGCCCCACTGCTTTCGATTGCAGGAAGTAGGCCAGGATCGCGAACAGGATCGAGGCACTGAACAGCACGTAGAAGCTGCCATAGGCCGCAAGATACCAGCCCGGCAGCGGATCGGGGTTACCGATGATCTGGCGCTTGATGTAGATCATCACCCACATCAGCGCGTAGGGGATCAGCGTGACGCCGGTCCAGAACCAGCGCCGCTCGGTCAGTCGCCCATGCGCGCTGAGCACGCCACCCTCGAGGTTTGCCGCCCCGATGCCCGCCCCGATGAAGAAATAGGACGCGTACAGCAGCACGCGGCTCGCCTGCACCGAAAACGGCCCGAGCTCGAACCAGTAGTTCTGGCCGTAATGGACCAACATCGGCAGATAGGCGGCGGCGCTGACGACGACGAGGAACAGCCAGAACTTCGAGGGACGTTCGAATCCCATGATCGACAGACGGTTGATCGGCTCGAGCAGATGCGGCGAGACCCGGTACAGCAGGCTCGCCGTCAGGTCGAAGGTCATCAACACCCAGACGAACCAGATCGGGCCGCTTGGCCATGGCCCGAACATCATGGTTTTTCGCCAGAACTCGGAGAAGGTCAGCTCCGGCGTCGCGCGCAGGGCGATCGCGTAATAGGCGATCGGAATTACGGTGACGGCGCAGACCACAAACGGCAAGCCGAGCCGCAGCAGCCGGTCGCGCAGGAAGATCAGCCACGGCTTGCGGCCGAGCCCGGGCCAGACGAACAGCCCGGACAGAAAGAAGAACATCGCCATGAAGAAGCTGTCGGTGGCGAGCACCACGCAGTCGAAGCCGATCCACGATGTGGGGTCGGTATGCCCGAAATGGGTGTAGGGGATCACCGCATGGTGCAGCAGCACGACCAGCGTCAGGAAGGTGCGCGCGCGGTCCAGCGCGACATTGCGCTTGTGGAGCTTCGGTGCTGCCTGGATGTCGACGGCCGGAGCCGCGTGAGCAATCGATTTCATGGTGCCCCCAGCCTGGTCTGCATCCCGATGTTGCAATCGGGAACCCGATTCAGCAAGGCCCAATCGTCCCGATTCCGTGGTGTCGAGGTCGGTCATCTCAGCGCGTCTGTTTCGTTTTGGAACTGGCGTTTGTAGCGGGCGTTGTCTGGAAGGCTGGCGGGCGCACGGGGCGCGCGCCTTTGAGGAGCAAGTAATGACACTGCTGAAATGGGCGTTGGTCTTCCTTGTCGTATCGATCATCGCGGGCTTGCTCGGCTTCACAGGTATCTCAGCCGCTTCAGCCGATATCGCACGCTTTCTGTTCTATGTGTTCGTCGTGATCTTCCTGGTGCTGCTGATCCTTGGGCTCACGATATTCAGGGTCTAGCGGCAAAGCTGCTTCAACAAATGCCGTCATTCGGGGCGCGAAGCAAACCTCCGACGCGCGATTGCGCTTCGGGGGATCCCGAGAGTCCGGGGCGATGCTTGTGCATCGTCCCGGAATGCCGACGTTGAACCTAGGCGACTTCCTCGATCTTCACCTTGTCGGGATAGAATGCGAGGTGGCCGGCGATCTCGGTCATGGCCGGGAAAGGCTCCTCATAGGTCCAGATCGCATTGTCCAGCGTCTTGCCGTTCGCCTTGATGCTGAAGTAGCTCGCATCCCCCTTGTACGGGCAATGCGTGGTCCGCTCGGTGCGGGCGAGCAGCGCCATGTTGGCGTCCTGCCGGGGGACGTATTGCACGGCCGGATAGCTCGCTTCCTTGAGGGTCAGCGCATGGGTGGTCTCGGCGATCACGACGCCGTCGGCGGTGACGCGGACGCGTTTGGCATTGGGCGTGATCGTGATGGGATGGTCGGGGCCGGGGAGCTTCATGATTCTGCGCCTCTTCTGGTTATTTCGACGTGATGGCTTGTGACCGATTGATGCAGGTTTAAATCGCTGGGAATGGGAATATAGTGTGCCCGGGATGACCTAGAAGACCTCAGGCGCCAGGTTTTGCCTTGGGTGTTGTCGCAGATTTTCTCGGGCTACTCGGGTTTTCTTGGGTTTTCCTGGCCAAATCGGCCCTGATTCGAATGACCTGACGGAGGTGGACTGGGATGCCGATGGACGCCCGTGATATCGAATCGATGATCAAGGCAGCGATCCCGGACGCCGAGGTGACGATCCGCGACCTGGCCGGCGACGGCGACCATTATGCGGCCACTGTCGTTTCCGAGTCATTCCGCGGCAAGTCCCGCGTCCAGCAGCACCAGATCGTCTACCAATCGCTGAAGGGCCAGATGGGCGGCGTCCTGCACGCCCTGGCGCTGCAAACCGGGGTGCCGGAAGGCTAAGGCCCGGCCAGCAGGCGGGGGCCGCAAGCAATGGCAGAAAATCCGCGCGGCGCCATGTTTCGCGTCATCGTGCCGAACCAGCACAGCCGCGTCACCAATGCCGAGCTGTTCTTCGACCTCGTCTTCGTCTTCGCCGTCACGCAGCTGTCGCACACGCTGCTGCATCACTTCACCCCGCTCGGCGCGGTGCAGGTCACGCTGCTGTTCCTCGCGGTGTGGTGGGTGTGGGTCTACACCACCTGGGTCACCAACTGGCTCAATCCCGACCTGACGCCGGTCCGCCTGCTGCTGTTCGTCCTGATGCTGGGCGGGCTGTTGCTGTCGACCTCGATCCCGACCGCATTCGAGGGCCGCGGGCTGTGGTTTGCCGGGACCTATGCCGCGATGCAGGTCGGCCGCACCGCGTTCTGGCTGCTGGCGACGCCGCGGCGCCGCACCGCGGTGCGCCACAATGCGATCCGGATCCTGACCTGGCTGTCTTGCTCGGCCGTGCTGTGGATATCAGGCGGCTTCGCCGAGCATGAGACGCGGATGTGGCTCTGGATCGCGGCGCTGACAATCGAATATATCGCGCCCGCCGCGCGGTTCTGGACCCCGGGGCTCGGCCCGTCCTCGATCGAGGCCTGGTCGGTCGAAGGCGGCCATATGGCCGAGCGCTGCGCCGGCTTCATCATCATTGCGCTCGGCGAGGCCATCGTGGTCGACGGCGCGACCTTCGCCGACCTGATCTGGACGCCGGAGAATGTCACAGCCTTCATCTCGGCTTTGGTCGGCAGCATCGCGATGTGGTGGATCTATTTCCACAAGGGCGCCGAGGCGGGCTCCGAGATGATCTCGAAGGCGGAGGAATCCGGCCGTGTCGCGCGGATCGCCTACACCTATCTGCATATGCCGATCGTCGGCGGCATCATCCTCACCGCGGTTGCCGATGAGCTGGTGTTGAAGCATCCAGGCGGCCATTCCGACCTGAAGACGATCATCAGCTCGGTCGGCGGCCCCATGCTGTTCCTGGTCGGGACCATCCTGTTCAAATACGTGATCCGCGGCTTCCTGCAGCTCTCGCACGGCGTCGGCATCGTCGCGCTGGCGGTCACGGCGTATTTCGCCGGCGGGATGTCGCCGCTGATGCTCTCGATCGTCACCACCGCGATCATGATCGTGGTCGCGGCGTGGGAATCGATCTCGCTGCGGTCCGATCCCTCGGCCGAAGAATAGCCGGCGGGGTCCGCTCCCGAGTCTATTCCGCGATCAGCGCGTGCACCGAGAACATCGTGTTGGCGTCGGTCCAGCTGTTGCGCACCGTCCAGCCCGCGCTGCGCGCCAGTGCGGTGAAACGCTCGATCGAGTATTTGTAGCTGTTCTCGGTGTGAATGCTTTCACCGGGGCGGAACGCGAAGGTGTTGCCGAGGATCCGCACGGTCTGCGCCTTGCGGCTGATCAGGTGCATCTCGATGCGATGGCGGTCACGGTTGTAGATCGAACGGTGGGTGAAGCCCGAGAGATCGAAATTGCCGCCGAGCTCGCGGTTGATCCGCACCAGCACATTGAGGTTGAAGCGCGCGGTGACGCCGGCCGCATCGTTGTAGGCGTCGTACAGCACGCGCTCGTCCTTCTCGAGGTCGACGCCGATGATCATCTGCGCGCCGTGGCCGAGGATCTTGCGCGCGCTGCGCAGGAAGGCCAAGGCCTCGCTCGGTTCGAAATTGCCGAGCGTCGATCCGGGGAAGAAGCCGACCTTCGGCATCGCGGCGACCGCCTCGGGCAGCGCGAACGGCGTGGTGAAATCGGCCGTGACCGGATAGATGCCGAGACCCGGGAAATCCTTCCGCAGGCCGTCGGCCTGGGCTTTCAGGAAATCGCCGGAAATATCGACCGGCACATAGGCTGCGAATTCGCAATGCTCGAGCAGCAGGCGTACCTTGGTGGTCGCACCGGCGCCGAACTCGACCAGCGCTGCGCCGTCCGGAATGTTCGCCGCGATCTCGTCGCCGCGGTCGCTGAGGATGCCGAGTTCGGTGCGTGTCGGATAATATTCCGGCAGCACCGTGATCTGCTCGAACAGCTCCGAGCCGGTGGCGTCGTAGAAATATTTTGGCGACAGCCGTTTCGGGTGACGGGCGAGATCGCCGATCACGTCGCCGGCAAACGCAGCAGTCGCTTCGTCGAACGGATAGGCTTTGGCCAAAGCGGCGGCATGCACATTCATGATACTCTCCTGAACGCGCTTACCGGCGCGCACTTGATGTCGACTGGAATCAATCAGGCGTAGTCGGCGAGGCGTAACCCCGTGAATTGCCAGCGATGGTGCGGATAGAAGAAGTTGCGGTAGGTGACGCGGCTGTGACCCGGTGGCGTCGCCAGCGACGACCCCCGCAGCACGAGCTGATTCACCATGAATTTTCCGTTGTACTCACCGAGTGCGCCCTCGATGGCGCGGTAGCCCGGATAGGGCGAATAGGAGCTGCGGGTCCATTGCCAGACGATGCCATAGGCGTCGCTGAGCAGGCCGGCGCGGGCGGCGACCTCCCATTCTATCTCGGTCGGTAGATGCTTGCCGGCCCAGCGGGCGAAGGCGTCGGCCTCGTAATAGCTGACATGGCAGACCGGGGCCTGCGGATCGATCGGCTGCAGGCCGCCCAGCGTCATGATCTGCCATTCGCCGTCGATCTCACGCCAATGGCCGGGCGCCTGCCAGCCCTCTTTGCTGACAGTGCCGAAGCCGTCCATCAGCCATAGCGTCGCGGTGGAATAGCCGCCGTCCTTGATGAAGGCGAGCCACTCGGCGTTGGTGACGAGATTCTTGGCGAGCTTGACCGGGCCGACCAGGGCTCGATGCGCGGGCTTCTCATTGTCGAAATGGAAGCTGTCGTCGGCATGGCCGACGGTGTGGATGCCTTCGTTGAGCGCCACCCATTCCTGCGGCCCGTGCTGCGACGCCGGGAAGCGCCACGCCGGATCGTAGGCCGGCGGAATCGGGTTCTGCGCGAAGGCATGCAGGATGTCGGTGACCATCAGCTCCTGATGCTGCTGCTCGTGATTGAGGCCGACCTCGACCAGCGGCACCAGCGCCTCGAGCTTTTCAGGCGTCGCGGTCCGGAAGAACTTCACCACCTCGGCGTCGACATGGCGGCGGTAGGCTGTGACTTCGTCGGCGGTCGGTCGGGTCAGATGGCCGCGCTGGTGGCGGGCATGCCGGGGGCCGGCGCTGACGTAATAGGAATTGAACAGATAGGCGTAGTCAGGATGTAACGGCGTGTAGCCCTTGACGTGTTCTCCGAGCAGAAACTGCTCGAAGAACCAGGTGGTATGGGCGCGGTGCCACTTGGCAGGGCTCGCATCCGGCATCGACTGGATCAGCTGGTCTTCCGCCGAAAGCGGGGCGGCCCGGCGCTCGGTCTCGTCGCGGACCGCACGATAGGCGTCCGCCAGCCGCTGCGCGAGCGGGGCGGATTCGGAGGAAGGTGACGGGGCGGCGGCGGAATTGGCGGCCGCGGCAGAGGCTGGTTTCGTCACATGGGTCTCCGATTCCAGGGGAGAACGTTGCTTCGGCAGTCTGGTTCCTGACGGACAGTTCGTCCTAGATAGGGGCTCCGTTACGGGAAAAAAGCCTCCCCCCATGATGATATTGGGGCCGTCAGATAATCCCGGCGCTTTTGGGGGTGCCGTCCGGCCCCAACCGCATGCCGGATTTCCGCCATTTTGCTTTGGATGCACAATGGTTTGAGCTACATATATAGCCAGTCACGGGTTAGAAGGGCGGGCCGGCCCGTCAAGGCCTGAGAGCGCCGCCTACGCAAGGAAGCGAAAATGAGCATCGAGCAATTCATCGACAACGAAGTGAAGTCGAACGACGTCGTGCTGTTCATGAAGGGCACGCCGCAATTCCCGCAGTGCGGGTTTTCCGGTCAGGTCGTTCAGATCCTCGACCACATCGGTGTCGGCTACAAAGGCCTCAACGTTCTCGAATCGGCCGAGCTGCGCAACGGCATCAAGGTCTATTCGAACTGGCCGACGATTCCGCAGCTCTACGTGAAGGGCGAGTTCGTCGGCGGTTGCGACATCATCCGCGAGATGTTCCAGGCCGGTGAATTGCAGCAGCTGTTTGCCGACAAGGGCATCCCGGTCGACGTGGCTGCCTGACCTTGACCGCGCGCCGGATCGGCAATGCGCGGCTCGAAGTCATCGTCACCGACATCACGACCCTGCGCGTTGACGCCATCGTCAACGCGGCCAATTCATCGCTGCTCGGTGGCGGCGGTGTCGACGGCGCGATTCATCGCGCCGCTGGACCCGATCTCGTCGCCGAATGCCGTATGCTTCATGGCTGCACGACCGGCCAGGCAAAGATCACCAAGGGCTATCGGCTGCCCGCCAGGCACGTGATCCATACCGTTGGCCCGGTGTGGAATGGCGGGAAGCTCGACCAGGATGCTCTGCTTGCATCGTGCTATCGGCGTTCGATGCAGCTCTGCGACGAGCACGGGCTTGCGTCGGTGGCCTTCCCTGCGATTTCCACCGGGATCTACCGTTTCCCCGCGGATCGCGCGGCGGCAATCGCCGTTCGAACGGTCGTGGACGCCCTGCCATCCGCCCCCGGTGTCACACAGGTGATCTTCTGCTGCTTCGCGGCTCCAAGCGGCGAGCTGCATCAGGCGGTCCTGGACGCCTTTGGGAGCCCTTGTGCCTGATGATACCGCCGCTACACTTCCCCGTGATATCCGGGGAGGGACAGACCGAATGCATTCATTTCGTTTGACATGCGCGGCCGCAGCCGTGGCGGTCGTGCTAACGGCGCCGGCATTCTCGCACACCGAGGGCACCTATGAGATTCCGGCGGGTGCGCATTTCAACCCCGACAAGCTTGCCAGGATCAGCGAGTTCTTCAAGAACGAGGTCGCGACCGGCAAGATTCCCGGCGCCGTCGTCCTGATCCAGCAGCACGGCAAGCCGGTCTATCACGAGGCCTTCGGCGTGCAGGACGTGGTCAGCAAGGTGCCGATCACCGACCAGACCATCTTCCGGCTGGCGTCGATGTCCAAGTCGATCACCGCCGTAGTGTCGATGCAGCTGCTGGAGGAGGGGAAATACAAGCTCGACGACCCCGTCTCGAAATACATCCCGTCCTTTGCCAATGTGAAGGTCGGCGTCGAGAAGAAGGCCGAGGACGGCACCAAGACGCTCGAGCTGGTGCCGCCCAGGCGGCCGATCACGATCCTCGATCTGATGACGCATACGTCGGGTATCACCTACGGCTTCTACGGCGACAGCCTGGTCCGCAAGGCCTACAAGGAGGCCAACATCTACGGCGGCGATTTCGATCTCGCTGAATTCGCCGAGCGGATCGCCAAGCTGCCGCTGCACAACCAGCCCGGCGCGCTCTGGCAATATGGCCATTCCACCGACATCCTGGCGCGCGTGATGGAGGTGGCCACCGGCGAGAAGCTCTCGACCATCGAGCAGGAAAGGCTGCTCGGCCCGCTCGGGATGAAGGACACCGGCTTCTTCGTCACCGATCCCGAGAAGCAGAAGCTGATGGCCGAGCCGATGCCGAACGACAGCGACTTCAGGGTCGGCCGGATCAACGATCCGACCACGGTCAAGAAATGGGAGTCCGCCTCTGGCGGCATGGTCTCGACCATGGCGGACTATTCGCGCTTCGCGCAGATGCTGCTCAATGGCGGCACCCTCGACGGCAAGACCATCATGAAGCCCGAGACGTTCAAGGAACTGATGACCGACCGTGTCGGGCCCGGCTCCGGCGTCGAGCGAGACTTCTTCTACTTCCCCGGCGACGGCTTCGGCTTCGGACTGGGGATCGCGGTGCGCACCGATCCGGGTACGGCGAAGCCGCCGCCGCCCGGCGATCTCGGCGAGCTGAAATGGGACGGCGCCAGCGGCTGCTACTACATCATCGACCGCAAGCAGGACTTCTTCTTCGTCCTGCTGGAGCAGACGCCGACCGAGCGCCAGCGCATCCAGCGGACGTTGAAGCAGCTCGTCTACGAAGCCATGGAAAACTAGAGCGTTTTCGAGCGAAGTGGATGCCGGTTCGCGTGAAGATAACGCGTCAAAAACAAGGAATGAGAGCATGATCCGATGCAATCCGATCGGATCATGCTCTCTCATGCGTAGATGCCGCGCTGTCGTCGCGGCGCTCGTGCTCGCGTTCGTCGCAACCGATGCGAAGGCCGGCTCCCCGGGGTTGGCCGCGCACAGATTCTCTCCGGAGGGCCTCGCCAAGGTCTCCGACTATGTCAGGAACGAGATCGCGAACGGGAAGATTCCCGGCGCGATCCTGCTGCTGCAACAGCACGGCAAGCCGGTCTACTACGAGAATTTCGGGGTTCGCGACCCCACCACCGAGCTGTCGATGAGCGCGGATACCATCTTCCGCCTCTATTCGATGTCGAAGCCGATCACGACCGTCGTCGCGATGATGCTGGTGGAGGAGGGCAAGCTGGCGCTCAGCGATCCGGTCTCGAAATACATTCCTGCCTTTGCGGATATGAAGGTCGGAGTGAAGACGCACGGAGAAGATGGCAAGCCGGCGCTCACACTGGAGCCGCTCAAGCGCGCGGTGACGATCGAAGACCTGATGCGCCACACTTCCGGGCTGCCCTACGGCTACTATGGCGGTGGGCTGGTGAACAAGGCCTATGCCGATGCCGACCTGTTCAAGAGCGACATCTCCAATGCCGAGTTCGTGGCGAAGCTTACCGCGCTGCCGCTCGCCGAACAGCCCGGGACGAGATGGGACTACGGTCATTCCACCGACGTGCTGGGCCGCGTCATCGAAGTGATCACGGGAAAATCCCTGCTCCAGTTCGAGAGGGAGCGGCTACTCGAGCCGCTCGGCATGGACGAGACCGCGTTCTATGTCGCCGATCCCGCCAAGTGGCCGCTGATCGCCGAGCCGATGCCCAATGATCGCGCGATCAGCCCGACCACACAGGTGCGCGATCCCAGGAAGCCGCTGAAATGGCGATCCGGCGGCGGCGGGATGGTCGGTACCGTCAGCGATTACGCACGCTTTGCGCAGATGTTGTTGAACGGCGGCGTCTATGAAGGCCGGCGCTACCTGAAGGCGGAGACCATCGCACTGATGGCGTCGGACCATATCGGCCCCGAGACCGGCGTCGCCCGCGACAAGAACTATTATCCCGGTCCGAATTCGGGCTTCGGCCTCGGCTTCGCCGTCCGCACTTCGGTGCCGGCGAACACGAACTGGCCGCTGGGCGAATACCGCTGGGACGGCGTCGGCGGTACGTTCTTCTTCATCGATCCCGCCGACGATCTGTTTGGAATTTTCATGGTGCAGACGCCGTCGCAGCGCGGCCGGATCCAGCAGGAACTGAAGACGCTGATCTACCAGGCGATGGGGCGGTAGGAATGGCGCGAGGCGGTGGCCATGACGACGCCGCTTCCTCGCAAACCGGTTCTGCCGGCGGTTCGAACAGTCAAAGCGATGTCGCAGCGCGCATCGAACGGGTCACGATGGGGCTGAGGACCGCCGTCATCGTCGATGGCGATGCGCCGATGAGCCTGTCCGAGCGGATGGGCGAACTCCGCGTCCCGGGTGTCAGCATCGCGGTCATCAGCGGCGGCGTCATCGAATGGGCGCGCGGCTTTGGCCTCACCGCCATCGGTGGCCCGCCCGTGGTGCCGGAAACGCTGTTCCAGGCCGGCTCGATCAGCAAGCCGGTGACGGCCGTCGCGGCGTTGGCATTGGCGCAGGCCGGGAAGCTCGATCTGGATGCCGACGTCAATCTCGCGCTCAAGGGCTGGAAAATTCCTGACCATCCGTTCAGCCGCCAATCCAGGGTCACGCTGCGCGGGCTGCTCAGTCATTCGGCCGGCACGACTGTTCAGGGCTTTGAGGGCTACCCGGCCGGCGAACCGGTGCCGTCCCTTGCCGAGGTCCTCAATGGCGCGCGGCCTGCGAACAGCGCGCCGGTTTTGGTCGAGCACGAGCCGGGCAAGCAGACGCAATATTCCGGCGGCGGCTACGCGATCATCGAGCAGTTGCTGGTCGACGTGACGGGGCGGCCGTTTCCGGCGTTGCTTGACGATGTCGTTCTCAGGCCGTTCGGGATGACGCATTCCAGTTTCGCGCAACCATTGTCCGCGGATCGCTTGCCGATGGCCGCAACGCCCTACCGCTCGGACGGCGCGCCGGTGCCCGGCGGCCCCCGCATCCATCCGGAACTTGCCGCTGCCGGACTATGGACGACGCCGACCGATCTCGCTCATTGCTTGCTCGCCACGCTGGATGGGCTGACGGGCCGCCGCTATTCCGTGCTCTCGCAATCGACGACTGTGGAGATGCTCTCGCCCGTTCTCGGCAGCGCCGAGGGGCTTCCGCCGGGGCTCGGACGATATGGATTGGGCTGGCTGGTTCGCGGCACCGCGCCTCAACGGCAGTTCTGGCACAACGGCGTCAACCACGGCTTCGTCAACACGATGGTGATCTTCGAGAACGGTGATGGCGCGGTCGTGATGACGAATAGCTGGGGTGGACAGATCCTGGTGGGCGAGATCCTGCGCAGCATCGCGGATGAGTACCGCTGGCCTGATCGCCAGGCCAGGATCAAGACAGTCATCGCAGCGGACCCGCAGGCGCTGGATCGCCTGGTCGGGACCTATCAGTTCACGCCGCAGTTTGCGATCCGCGTCGCCAGGGAGGGCAATCGCCTGTTCAGCCACGCGACGGGGGAGGAGCGTCGCGAGCTCTTCCCCGAGAGCGATCGCACCTTCTTCTTCAAGGTGGTTGATGCGGTGCTATCGTTCGATGGTGACGGCGAAGCTGCAGCGACGCAGTTGATCTTCCACCAGGACGGTAGGGATCACCTTGCGCGACGCGTTCCGCAAGCCAAGCCGTAGCTACGCCGCGCGGACGATGTCCCGGACGTGCCCGACCGCTTCCTCGATCATCTCCGCCGTAACGTCGAGATGCGTGCAGGCCCGGATCCGGCCGTCCATCATCGCCAGCATCACGCCGCGCTTGCGCAGCTCGGCGACCATCTTGTCGCCCGATACGCCGGCACCGTCCGGCTTGAAGAAGACGAGGTTGGTCTCGGGCGTCTGCACCGCGATGCCGTTGATCTGCGACAGCCCGCGTGCCAGCGCCCGCGCATTGGCGTGGTCGTCGGCAAGGCGGTCGACATGATGATCGAGCGCGTGGATGCAGGCGGCGGCACAGACGCCGGACTGCCGCATCGAGCCGCCGAGCCGCTGCTTCCAGCGCCAGACGTCGTCGATGAACGCTCTGGTGCCGGCGATGACGCCGCCGATCGGCGCGCCGAGGCCCTTGGAGAAGTCGATCCAGGCCGAATCCCAGCCCGCCGTCATGTCGCGCGGAGAGATGCCGGAGGCGACGGTCGCGTTCAACAGCCGCGCGCCGTCCATGTGGGTCACGAGCCCATGGGCCTTGGCGATGCCAACGACCTCATCCAGCGCGGCCTTCTTCCAGATCGTGCCGCCGCCGATATTGGCGGTCTGCTCGACGCTGACCAGCACCTGCGGCGGCTGGTAACGGGTACGCGGATGCAGCGCGGCCCGGAAGGTGTCCGGCGTGAACTGGCCATCGTCGCCCGCAAGCTGGGTGATCTGGAAGCCGCCGAGCGCGGCATGCGCGCCGCCCTCGCGCGCGATGATATGCGCGGTGGCGTGCGCCAGGATCTCGTCGCCCGGCCGGCAATAGGCCAGCGTCGCAGCGACATTGCACATCGTGCCCGACGGCATGAACACGGCGGCTTCCTTGCCAAGCAGATCGGCGACGCGGGCGCAGAGCTCATTGGTGGTCGGATCGTCGCCGACCTGCTCGTCGCCGACCTCAGCCTTCGCCATCGCCTCGCGCATCGCCGGCGTCGGTCTGGTCTGGGTGTCCGACAGCAGGTTGATGCGCACGGCGGGCGCCTTCGGATCGGGCGGGGCAGGGGTGTAGTGCATGATGTTTCTCTCGGTCGATTTGCCCTGACTTTAGCCAAACAAAAAGGCCCCGGCAAAACCGGGGCCTTTCCGAACTCGCAATGCTGAACTGATCAGCGCGAATAGAACTCGACGATCAGGTGCGGCTCCATCTGCACCGGGAACGGCACGTCCGAGAGGCCGGGGGTGCGCGCGTACTTCGCGGTCATCTTGGAGTGATCGACTTCGATGAAGTCGGGCACGTCGCGCTCGGGGAGCTGGCTTGCTTCCAGCACCGGGGTGAGCTGCTTGGAGGATTCCTTGACCTCGACGACGTCGCCGACCTTCAGCTTGTAGCTGCCGATGTTGACCTTGCGGCCGTTCACCTTGATGTGGCCGTGGTTGATGAACTGGCGCGCGGCGAACATCGTGGAGACGAACTTGGCGCGATACACCACGGTGTCGAGACGGCGCTCGAGCAGGCCGATCAGGTTCTCGCCGGTATCGCCCTTCAGGCGGCTGGCCTCGACATAGATGCCGTGGAACTGACGCTCGGAAATGTTGGCGTAGTAGCCCTTGAGCTTCTGCTTGGCGCGCAGCTGCACACCGAAGTCGGAGAGCTTGCCCTTGCGGCGCTGGCCGTGCTGGCCGGGGCCGTATTCGCGGCGGTTCACGGGGCTCTTCGGGCGGCCCCAGATGTTCTGGCCCATGCGGCGATCGATCTTGTACTTCGCCTCACTGCGCTTTGTCATCGCGTCCTCTTTGTATAGCCGTCGCTGTCTGGCGTCCGGCGTTTTGTCAGTCCAGGGTTTGAGGAGACGCGCCCTCCTGTGTACCTGCCTAAAGGCCTGTACCGACAGGTCCGCCTCGAAAGCTCGGGGAGAACCACGGGTCGCGAAACGCATCGCGGGCCGAAACCGGCCCGCGAGCAAGGGTGGTCTTAAGGAGAAAGTCCGGTCCTGTCAAACGAAACACCGGCTATTTGGGGCCGAATCGGCGCAAAATTTGGCAGTTTTTGCCCTTTAGGGGCGGTTTGCGGCTGCCCTAGCCGGTCGGCCTCGTTGAGCGGCGGGATCGCATCCAGCTCCGCGGCAATTTCGCCGCCAAGCACCTGCTCGAGCCGGGTCAGGGTCTGGGCGATCAGGGCGGCGTCGCAGACCAGATGGTCCCAGCGCAGCACCACATCGATGGTGTCGTCCGGCTTGACCACGCCGTAGCTCAGCAGGAACGGGCCGGGGCTCAACGCGTGCAGCTCGCCCGGGCCGTAGGCGGCGACCGAGGTCACGCCGTAGCTGCCGCAGAAATTGGCGCGCTGCCGGCCGAAGTTCATCCCGATCGCCCATGCCAGGCGGCGCAGCGGAATTGGCAGCCGCGTCACACAGAGGGTTTTGCGGAACGAGGGAATCTCGTGCAGCGGCGCGGTCTTGGCGCGCCGGATCAGCGCGTCGACAGCGGTGAGCGTCATCTGGTCGGCGCCGCGGACGCGCTCGAACAGCACGCAGTCCTCACCCTTCTCGACGCGCGCAACGGCCACCATGCCGACGCTGCACGGCAACTCGTAGAGGCAGGGCCACGGCCATTTGACGTGCAGCGTTCGCAGCGTTGGCTCGGTCCTGGCGACCAGCGCGAATGCCTTGACGAAGATCGCGGCCCAGCCTGGTGCCTGTGCCCCGCGTGCGCGGGCCTCGACCACTGCACGGACGTTCAACGAGCGCGTCAGGGAGACGAACGGCACGCCGGCCGACGCGTGCATCAGATCAGCGACGAGACGGCGCGGCAATGAGATCCGACGAAATTCACCGCGCATTTGTTCGGTTCATTTCCCTGCAATCAGGCAAAAAATCAAAGGCCCGGAGAACTCAGGCTTTGCTCGCCGTACCTGAAGCTGACATGAACCAATTGGCCGGAGGCCAATCGGTTTCTGCTCATGGCGCCGGTTTGGCCAAGGGCTCGCCGGCCTTGACCACGTAGACCCCGAGCACCTTGAGCGGCTTGTCGCCGGAAGTCCTGGCATCGTGCACCGCACCTTCCGGAATCTGGTAGGAATCGCCCGCCTTCAGCTTCAGCGGCGGCTTGCCGTCGATCACAAGCTCCAGCTCGCCTTCGAGCACATAGCCGGTTTCAGCACCCGGATGGCTGTGACGCCCCGACGCACCCCCTGCCGGAACCTCTGCAATCGCTGTGACCGTGTTGTAGCCCGCCGGAAAATCGACCTTCTGCAGCGGCGTTCGCTTGATGCCGCTCTGCTGCGCCAAGGCAGCGCCAGCACCAACAAAACCAGCGCCGGCGCCGGCAAACGCAATCACGGTGAGACCCAGCAGCAAATTCCTGAACATGCAATTTCCTCCCAACCCGCGAAACTCTAGCAGCGTGGAATCGCGGCGAAAAGCAGGCGTTGTGTGATGTACGCTTTCGACAATGGGATTAGTCCGTTCATCCGGTCGTGCTGGCCGTCATGGAATTATCCGCGGCCAAGCTTACAGTGGGCTTACCTGCTGTTCAGGCAATTGCGGCGTGCAGGCGCGGCGGCTCATCGCAGCCGCGCTGGGGCGGTGCTGGGGTTCCGTCATGACAGGGCTGGAACTTGCTCGCCATCGCGCCTACCGCCTGATCCCGGCGAACGCGGCGGCGATGCCGCGCTGGAATAGCGACCAGTCGAAGCCGAGTGCGAGCGCGAGGTAGCCGCGGTCGATCATCGCGTTGGCCTGCTCGGCGGTGCGGGCGACGCCGCCGATCGGCACGCCGCTCCTCATGATGCCTTCCTCGGCACGCTGCATCAGCGCGATCACTTCGGGATCGTCGGGCAGCCCGCGCTTGTTGATCGAGGTGGCGAGATCGCCGGGGCCGATCACCGCGAGGTCGATGCCGGAGGTTGCCATGATCTCGTCGATGCGATTCACGGCATCGACATGCTCGATCGTGATCATGCAGATCATGTCGTCGTCGGCGGTCGCCATGTAATCGTTCATCGAGACGCCCCAGCGGAACGGTGCATGGAACGGACCCCACAGCCGGTCGCCGTTTGGTGGATAGCGCACGCTGCGCACGGCTTTCTCGGCGTCGGCGCGGTTGCAGATCATCGGAAAGTTGATGCCGAGCGCTCCGATGTCCATCGGCGCCTTGGCAAGGTGCGGCTCGTTGGCTGATATCCGCACCATCGGCACGCATGGCGTTCCCGAGGTCGCCACGATCATCGCATGCGCGGTGCCGAGATCGATCGGGCCGTGCTCGAGATCGACGATGATCCAGTCCAGCGACTGCGCCATGATCTGCACGGTCTGGATGCTCGGAATGGTCGCGATCGCGCCGAAGGTCGGGCGCTTGTCGCGCCACGCCTTGCGCAGGCGATTGAGCGGCGTCAGCGGTGCTGAGGTCAATGCAGGGCTCCCTCGGTGAGGCGAGGGCAAACTAGCAGCGCGTTGTGGCGACGGAAAGGATCAGGCCGGGACGCGGCCGCCGAAGAACGGCGTCAGCGCCGCGGTCAGGGCATGCGGGCGGTTCGAGGTGAAGATCATCTCGGCGCCGGCTTCGTCGCTCTCCCCGCCTGCCGGGCCGAGCAGGTCGGCGACCCGGCGGGCGATCGCCGGCGCCGGATCGATCCAGTCGACCGGCCAGGGCGCGAGCCGCGTCAGGCGCTCCAGTAGCAGCGGATAATGCGTGCAGGCCAGCACCACGGTGTCGGTGCGGGCCGGGTCGTCAGCGCCATCGCCGACGAAGCAGGGCGCGAGCTCGGCCGCGATGTCCTCGTCGCGCACGGCCTTCCCGCTGAGGGCCGCTTCCGCCAGAGAGGCGAGTTCGCCGGAGCCGACCAGGGTGACCTCGCAACCCTGCGCGAAATCGGAAATCAGCTTGCGGGTATATTCCCGCTTCACGGTGCCCCTGGTGCCGAGCACCGAGACGCGCCGTGTCTTCGACGAGGCGCAGGCCGGCTTGATCGCCGGCACCGTGCCGACGAAGGGCAAAGGATAGGCGTCGCGCAGATGCGACATCACGAGCGTCGATGCCGTATTGCAGGCGATCACGACGAGGTCGGGGGCATGGGCCTCGATCAGCTCGCCGACCAGCGGCACCACGCGGGCGATGATCTCGTCTTCGCCATGGTGGCCATAGGGGAAGAACGCGTCGTCGGCGACATAGACGAAGTGCGCGTCGGGCCGGGCCCGGACGATCTCGCGCAGCACGGTGAGGCCGCCGAGGCCGGAATCGAACACAAGGATGGTCGGGGGATTGGACACGCGGAAATTCTATCCGAACCAGGGTTACCATTCAGTTGTTTTTGGCTATCTAGCGTCTGCGGCCGACAAAAGGCGGTGAAGGCGGGAATTTCATATGGCCTTGACCGATCCCTGCAAGTATCTCGGCAAACTATTGCTGCGACGTGCGAAATCCTAACGGGGCATTCGACCATGATCCGCAATACGACGGCAAGCTGGGGCTCGCTCGCCCGCGCGTTTCACTGGGTGCTGGGCGTCACCATCATCGGCATGCTGGCCTATGGCTGGTGGATGAACCACATCCCGGCGCGGGCGGACAAGTTCTTCTACCGGTCGATCCATGCCGACATCGGCTATCTGGTGCTGCTGCTCACGGTGCTCAGGCTGGTGTGGCGCGGAGTCAATCCGACGCCGGCGCTGCCGGCCGACATGCCCTCCTGGCAAAGGATCGCCGCCCGGGTCAACCACGGCGCACTCTATGCCGTCACCATCCTGGTGGCGATGCTGGGCTGGGCGCATTCCGGATCCCGTGCGCAGGACTATTCGAGCTTCTTCGGCCTGTTCCACGTTCCCCAGATCACCTCGCCGGACAAGGCGGCGGCGGATGCCTATGAGGGACGCCACATCTTCTTCGCCTATGTGCTGCTCGCACTGATCGTGCTGCATCTCGGCGCAGTCGCCTTCCATCATTTCGTCAAGCGCGACCGCGTCGCCGCTCGCATGATCGGGGCGGGTGAGGCCGACCCCGCTCGCTAAAGCATGATCCGGAAAAGTGCGAAGCGGTTTTCCGAAAAAATCATGCTCAAACAAAGAGCTGAAGCGCGATGACGATTCAACCCAATCTCATCGCGCTTTAGGCGCCTCACCAAGCGACTTGGGCGGCCAGCCCCAGGGCGAGCGGATCACCGTCAGATCGTGGCGTCGGGTTGGCGACGGGGCTAATCTGGCGGTCAAGCCGGGAGGGCCATCGCGGCCGGTACGCTCGTGGACGACCTTGCACGGGACAATGCAAATTGGCGGATGCCGGATGAGGGCGCGCCGCATGCCGCGACCTGGATGGCGTTCGGCGCCAGCGCCGCGATCTGGGGCGGCAAGCTGCTTCCGGCGGCGCGGGAAAATCTCGCCGGCATCGCCAAGGCGATTGCGGCCTACGAGCGCGTCAACATGCTGGTGCGCGAGGAGGACCGCGAGATTGCCGCGCGGCTCTGCGGCCCCTCGGTCAGCCTCGTCATTCGACCGGTCGATGACGTGTGGATGCGTGACACCGGACCGGTGTTCGTGAGGGACCCGTCCGGGCAGCTTGGCGCGATCGGTTTCAACTTCAACGGCTGGGGCAACAAGCAGCGCCACGCGCTCGATGCCGAGGTCGCGGAATACGTCGCCCGTGCCGCGAACGCGACGTTCGTCAAGGCCGGCCTGGTGCTGGAAGGCGGCGGCATCGAAGTCGACGGTGAGGGGACCGCGATCGTCACCGAAAGCTGCGTGCTCAACCCCAATCGCAATTCCGGTGTCTCCAAGGAGAAATGCGAGGCCGAACTGTCGCGCCTGCTCGGGTTGGACAAGATCATCTGGCTGCCAGGGATCGCCGGCAAGGACATCACCGACGGACATACCGACTTCTACGCACGATTTGCCGGTCCAGGCGTCGTCGTGGCCGGCCTCGAGCCGGATCCGTCGTCGTTCGATCACGCGGTGACCAGGCGGCACCTCGATCTGCTGCGCGGCGCGGTCGACGCGAAGGGCCGGCATCTCGACGTCGTGGTGTTGCAGGGCCCGTCGACGGTGCGCCCCAAGCACGGTACGAAGGACTTCGCTGCCGGATACATCAACTTCTACGTCTGCAACGGCGCCGTGATCGCGCCGGAATTCGGCGATGCGGCCGCCGACCGCAATGCGCGCGACATCCTGCGGGAGCTGTTTGCGGACCGGGAAATCATCCAGCTCAACATCGACGGCATCGCCGCCGGCGGCGGCGGCATTCACTGCACCACGCAACAGCAGCCGCGTTCGTGATGTGAATGGCCCGGCCGCGATGGATCGCGGCCGGGCCATTCGTCGTTCATCGGTTGCGCGGGCGGTGCTAGCCCGCCGGCATCTGCTTCTCGACCAGGCGCACCCAATAGGACGCGCCGTGGCCGAGGATGTTGTCGTTGAACTTGTAGGCCGGGTGGTGGCACATCGGGCCGTCGCCCATGCCGAGGAAGACGAAGGCGCCGGGGCGCGCTTCCAGCATGAAGGCGAAATCCTCGGCGCCCATCACCGGCACCAGATTGTCGTTGACGCGGTCGGCGCCGACCACGTCGCGGGCGATCTCGGCGGCGATGCCGGCCTGATGCGCATGGTTCAGCGTGACCGGATACATCCGTCCATAATCCGTCTCGGCCGATCCGCCATAAGCCTTGGCGATGCTGGAGGCGACCTCGCCGATCCGGCGCTCGACCATGTCGCGCACGCCGGGGTCCAGCGTGCGCACGGTGCCGCCCAGCGTGACGGTCTCCGGGATCACGTTGAACGCGCTGCCGGCCTCGAACATCGTGATCGAGATGACGGCCGATTTGAGCGGGTCGAGATTGCGTGACACGATCGATTGCAGCGCATTGATGATCTGGGCGCCGATCAGGACGCTGTCGATCGCCTCGTGCGGCGCGGCGCCGGCGTGGCCGCCCTTGCCGCGGACGACGATCTTCAGGGTGTCGGACGAGGCCAGCATCGGGCCGGGCGTGGTCGCGAAATAGCCCTCGGGCAGGCCGGGCATGTTGTGCAGGCCGTAGACCTCCTGGATGCCCCAGCGGGTCATCAGCCCGTCGTCGACCATCGCCTTGCCGCCGGCGCCGCCTTCTTCGGCAGGCTGGAAGATCACCACCGCGGTGCCGTCGAAATTGCGCGTCTCGGTGAGGTATTTCGCAGCGCCGAGCAGCATCGCGGTGTGGCCGTCATGGCCGCAGGCGTGCATCTTGCCGGGGACCTTCGAGGCGTAGGGCACGTCGGCCGCCTCCACGATCGGCAGCGCGTCCATGTCGGCGCGCAGCCCGATGGTCTTGCCCGAGCCGTTCTTGCGGCCGCGGATCACGCCGACCACGCCGGTGCGCCCGATCCCCGTCACCACCTCGTCGCAGCCGAACTCGCGCAGTTTGTCGGCGACGATGCCGGCGGTGCGGTGCACCTCATAGAGCAATTCAGGGTTCTCATGGAAGTCATGGCGCCAGGCGGCCATTTCATCCGAGAGGGCGGCAACGCGATTGACGATGGGCATGGGGAGGGTCCGTTTCTTGTGGGCTTTGTAAGACGGGTCAGCGTAGCGCAACCCGCTGCGATGTCACGCGGGAATGGCGGCCTCGCTCAGGCCTCGCCGAACACCCGCTTGAAAATTGTGTCGACGTGCTTGAGGTGATAGCCAAGGTCGAACTTCTCCTCGATCTCGGCATCGGTCATGTATTTCGTCACGTCGGGGTCGTTCTTCAGCAGCGTCTGGAAGTCGCCTTCGCCACGCCACACCGGCATCGCGTTGCGCTGCACGAATTTGTAGGCGTCCTCGCGGCTGGCGCCCTTCTGGGTCAGCGCGATCAGCACGCGCTGCGAGTGCACCAGGCCGCCGAGCCGGTCGAGGTTCTTCTGCATGTTCTGCGGATAGACCAGCAGCTTCTCGATCAGGCCGGCGAGCCGGACCAGCGCGAAGTCGAGCGTGACGGTGGCATCGGGGCCCATCATGCGCTCGGCCGAGGAGTGCGAGATGTCGCGCTCATGCCACAGCGGGACGTTCTCCAGTGCCGGCGTCACATAGGCGCGCACCATGCGCGACAGGCCGGAGAGATTTTCCGACAGCACCGGATTGCGCTTGTGCGGCATTGCCGACGAGCCCTTCTGGCCCTCGGAGAAGAACTCCTCGGCTTCCAGCACCTCGGTGCGCTGCAGATGGCGCACCTCCACCGCGAGCCGTTCGACCGACGCGGCGATCACGCCGAGCGTGGCAAAATACATCGCGTGGCGGTCGCGCGGGATCACTTGGGTCGAGACTGGCTCCGGCCGCAGCCCCATCGCTTTCGCAACGTGCTCTTCGACCCGCGGATCGATCTGCGCAAAGGTGCCGACCGCGCCCGAAATCGCGCAGGTCGAAATCTCGTCGCGCGCGGCGACCAGCCGGGCGCGGGCGCGGGCGAACTCGGCATGGGCATAGGCGAGCTTGAGGCCGAAGGTGACCGGCTCGGCATGGATGCCGTGCGAGCGGCCGATGGTCGGCGTCATCTTGTGCTCGAAGGCGCGGGTCTTCAGCGCCGCCAGCACCCGGTCGAGATCGGCGATCAGCAGGTCGGCGGCGCGCTTGAGCTGGACATTGAGGCAGGTGTCGAGCACGTCGGAGGAGGTCATGCCCTGGTGCACGAAGCGCGCCTCGGGGCCGACGATCTCCGCGAGGTGGGTCAGGAAGGCGATGACGTCGTGCTTGGTCTCGCGCTCGATCTCGTCGATTCGCGCCACATCGAAGGTGGCGTCCTTGCCCTTGGCCCAGATCGTCTTGGCGGCTTCCTTGGGGATCACGCCGAGCTCGGCCAGCGCGTCGGCGGCATGCGCCTCGATCTCGAACCAGATCTTGAAACGCGTTTGCGGCTCCCAGATGGAGGCCATTTCCGGGCGGGCATAGCGGGGGATCATCGAGAACTCCGAATCGGACGGGGCGGGGCGCGCAAAACGCGCTCCGGCCGATCCGATTTTACGCTGCGCTTTAGCAAATCGGGTCGGCCGAAGCCACCTTTTCGGGGCATTTGGCGGGGAAAACCGGCCGAAACCGGCGGTTGGTAGCCCGGATTGGCGCAGCGATATCCGAGGCCTTGTTTCGCCTCGCCCCGCTTGCGGCGAGAGGCCGGAACGCATCGCCGGATGCGCTCGGGGTGAGAGGGGCCTCCGCGAAATTCGGCTGTCAACGTCTTCGCGGAGATAGCAAGAACGGGGAGAGGGAGCAGTTAGAGGTTCGCCAGGCCGCATTCGACGGCGAGGCGGACCAGCTGGGCGTCGGTCCGCATCCCGGTCTTGGCCTTGATCAGATAATGGTAGTTCTGCACGGTTTTGGTGCTGAGGTTGAGGTTGGCGGCGATCTGCTCCTTGGTGCTGCCGGCCGCGAACTGCCGCAGGATCTCGATCTCCCGCTCGCCGAGCTGGTCGAGCGCCGATCTGGTCGGCACCAGGCTCTCCAGCGCGAGCACCCGCGCGACGTCGTCGCTCATCGCGTGCTCGCCGCGCGCCACCGAGCGGATCGCCGCGATCAGCTCGGCCGGCTCGCTGCCCTTGGTGACGAAGCCGGAGGCGCCGGCGCCGAATGCCGCCTTCACCTGGGCGGCCTCGCTGTGCATGCTGAAGACCAGGATGCGGGCGTCGGCATCGCGCGCGCGGATGTTGCGGATTGCCTCCAGGCCGCTCGCGCCGGGCATCGAGATGTCCATCACCACCACATCGGGGCCGTGCGACTTGAACGCACGGTAGGCGTTGGCGGCGTTGTCGGCCTCGGCGACCACGCGGAAATCGTCCTGATGCTCGAGCACGCGCCGGTAGCCCTGGCGGACCACGGGATGATCGTCCACCAGCAGGATCGAGATGCCCCGGAGGGTTGCGGTGGTTTTCGCGGTCGTCATCTCAGGCGGCGAGCGGGATCGTGGCGGCGACGGAGAGGCCGCGGCTGGCGCGCGCGATCGACAGCGAACCGCCGAGTGCTGCGACGCGCTCGCTGACGCCGGTGAGGCCGAAGCCCGCCGACTGCGCCACCTTGGCGGCATCGCCGCCGCCGTCATCCTCGACCCGCACCAGCAGCGCGTTTTCAGTTCCGCTGCGCCGTTCGATCCGCAGCACGATCTCGCGCGCCGAGCTGTGGCGCAGCGCGTTGGTCAGGCATTCCTGCGCGACGCGATAGGCAGTGACCGCGACCGTGCCGCTGATGTCGGCGAGGTCGCCCTGCAGATCGAGCTGGATCTGCGGCTGCGTCGCGCGCGACCGCCAGCTGTCGACGAGGGCGACCAGGCTTGCCTCCAGCCCGAGCTCCTCGGCCGGCGGATGGCGCAACCGGTTCAACGTGTCACGCAGGCAGGCGATGATGCGGCGCGTGGCCTGCGAGATCATCCGCGCGTCCTGCGCGATTTCAGTGCCGGCGGCGTATTCGTCGCCGGCGCTCGCCTCGATCGTGGTGGCGAAGGCCAGGATCGCGGTGAGATTCTGGCCGAACTCGTCATGCAGCTCACGGGCCAGCGCGCGACGCTCGTCGCTGCGGATTTCGAGCAGCCGCCGGGTCAGCAGCGTGCGCTCCTCCTCGGCCTGCGCCAGGCGATCGCCGAGATCGCCGACGGCGCGTCCGATCATCGCGAGCTCCATCGATCGGATGCGCGGCAGCGGCGTACGATACTCGCCGTCGGCCATGCGCCGCAGCGCCGACACGATCGAGTGGGCGGGCGCCAGCGTATGCGCGATCGCGAGCGACGCGAGCAGCGCGATGGCGAGCGCCATCAGCAGCGCGACATGGATGTTGTCCAGGATGTGCCGCCAGGCGAGCGCGGTCGCGGCCTCCGGATCGGCGATGGCGCGGACGGCTCCCGCGGTCGTGGCGCGGGCGCTGATCGGCCGCTCGACGGTGGCGTGATCGCCGAGCACCGCCTGCACCGTGGCCGCGAACCAGCGCGGCGGCGCCTGGCCGATCCCCTTGCTCTGGCCGCAGAGCGGCCTCTCGAAGGCGCCGGCCGGTTCGAACTGCACGCAGATCCCGGGTGCGATCAGGCCCATGGTTTCGATGGTGCGCCAGTCCGGCGCCGGCAGCAGCTGTTCCCGCATCCGGTTGCTGCGCAGCAGCAATTCGCGCCAGTACAGCGCCTCCAGTGCCTGCGAAACTCGCTCGGCGGACGCCGACGTGGCGCGATCGACGCTGCGATAGGCATCGATCGTGGCCCAGACGGTGGCGGCGCCAAGGCACAGCGCGACGATGACGAGCAGGCGGGCGACCAGTTGAAGCACGAGGCGCATATGATCACTCCACGGCCGGAGCATGATCCCTCGCGATAAACGCGGCACGCGCTTGCGCGGAGATCGCGCTCAAAAGAGCGGCGCGAAGCCTAACAGCAACCCCATTCCCGGCAAGGACAAGCATGCGCAGCGATGCAGGTCGGGAAATTTGCCCGACCAAACCTGGGCAGATGTCTTTGGACGACGCCCGCCGGCTCTGCTCTAACCGAAGGCGAGGCCCTCCCGGAGCCTCATGGAACAACCGCCACAGGGAGCGAGCGCAGCATGAATGCCAAGGTCGGCGCCGCGGCCGCTTCGGCCGGCACGGATGCGGCGGAGCGCAGCGTGCTGCTGCTCTGGATGATCTTCACCGGTCTTTCGGTGTTCGCCGCCTTCCTGCTGTGGCGCTACGGGCTGATCCGCCTGATGGTCAGTTCCGACCGCACCTACATTTCCAGCGTCATCGCGGTGCTCTACGTCGTCACCTGCGTCCATTGCTTCTGGCGGACGCGGGCGATCGCGCGGGAAGGCGAGGTGGCGCGGTCCTGCCGCACGATCCTCGCCGCGCCTGACGGCGCCAAGGTTCTTGTACCGGATGCGCGCGGCTTGCCCGGTGGCCTCGTCACCGATCACATCAAGAGCCTGGTTCAGAAGGCCGACGCGCAAGCCAAAGGCCGCATCGACCAGACCCTGCTGCTGCGGACGCTGGCGGATCGCTTGCGCGGGTCGAACGGCTTCGGCGCCTTCGTCTCCGACACGCTGATGAAGCTCGGCCTGCTCGGCACCATCATCGGCTTCATCATCATGCTGGCGCCGATCGCCTCGCTCGATGCCGCCGACAAGGTCGCGATGAAATCCTCGATGGGGCTGATGAGCGACGGCATGGCGGTTGCGATGTACACGACGCTGGCCGGGTTGATCGGGTCGATCCTGGTCCGGATCCAGTACTACATGCTGGATTCCGCGACCCAGCGGGTGTTCTCCGATGCCGTCGTGCTGACCGAGACGCACGTCACGCCCGCTCTCGAACGTCGCCTTGGTACGCCGCCATGATGGACGAGTTCGGGCTCTATCCGCGCGAGGAGCCGTTTGATCCGCTCGGTGTCATGCTGTTCAAGGCGCTGCAGGTGATCGCCTTCCTGTTCTTCCTCGCGCTGCTCGCGGTGTCGCCGGACTCCAAGGACGGCAAGATCGAATCCAAGGCGGAGTTCATCATCACGATGGACTGGCCGGACAACCATCCCGACGATCTCGACCTGTTCGTGCAGGACCCGGCCGGCAACATCGCCTGGTACCGGCATCGCGAGGCCGGCTTCCTGACGCTCGATCGCGACGATCGCGGCGGCGCCAACGACTTCATCGTGGTCAACGGCAAGAAGATCGCTTCGCCAATCCGCGAGGAGATCGTCACCCTGCGCGGCGTCGTCGCCGGCGAATACACCGTCAACGTCTCGCATTTCCAGGCCACGACAGGCGAGCCGGTGCAGGCCAATGTCAAGGTGCAGAAGCTCAATCCGACGGCGCAGGTGATCTTCGACGACAAGCTGACCGTCGACCACACCGGCGACGAGAAGACCGCGGTGCGATTTCGTCTCGATGCCGAGGGCAAGGTGATCAACGTCGACCGGCGGCCGAAATCGCTGCTCGAGACTTTCCGCAGCAGCTGGCGCAACGGTGCCGATCTCGATCCGAACACGGGGGTCCCGAGATCCGGCGTGAGGGTGCTCCGTCGTGATTAGCCTGCAATCAGTCATCCTCACGCTTGCGGTCGCCTACGCGGTGGTCGGCGCGCTGCTCTTGATCGTGCTGGTCTATGCGCGGCTGCACTGGTCGCTGAAGGCCGTCGTCATCGTCGTGACCAGCGCCTTCTACTTCGTCAGCTTCGGCGGCATGCGCGGCCTGCTCGGCTGGGCCTCCGCGGAGAAGCTGCCGGCGAACTTCAAGCTGCTCTCGACGCGGATCGTGGAGCCGCACTCGCTGGAGGGCGATCCAGGCTCGATCTATCTGTGGGTCGAGGAGCTCGACGAGGACAACCGCCCGAGCGCGGTGCCGCGCGCCTTCCGCATTCCCTACAGCGACGCCCTGGCCGAGCAGACCCACACCGCCGACAACGAGATCAAGGCCGGGCATCCGCAGGGCGGGCGGGCGGCGGATTTCGGCGGCGGTGACGGGACCATCATGGACTTCGTCAGGGAGTACATCACGCCGAAGACGATTGTGGAGACCACGGGCGGCGATTCCACGACAGGGACGTTCGTGGCCCCGCCGGCGGGCGCGCAGGGATCGGTTTTCACCCCGCTGCCGCCGCCCCGGATGCCACCCAAGGACGAGCAGCGATAGGGCGACGCGGGCCGGCCGGGCGATGGCACAAAAGTAGGGATCGCCAATAATCAGTCAGCGGAGCGGACAGTAGTCATCCGGAATTCCTCAATTGCCTGAACCGTGTAGACTTTGGGCTAACCGGGGCTAGATTTTATCCCGAAGCCATTTTCCCGGCAAAGGGGCCGCTGCGTGAAGCGGCCCCTTTCGATTCTGCCGCCAGATCCCGACCGGCATTTTCCAGCAAGGCCGCGCTCCGTGCATGGCTGTCATCTCACACCGTCTCGCTGACAGATATTGAAATCTGTCAGCGAGACGGTGTATACACAATCCAGCCCAAGGGAGGAGGGCGCCCAGTGGCTGTTCCGGCGTTTGGCCGGGGAAGCCGTACTTAATTTGACCACCTCGAAGGACTACCTCCATGACGATAGAAATCTTTCAATTGACCGCCCAGATTCAACAGTGGCTCAACCTTCGCGTCGCCCGCCATTTGGCTGCCCAGGCCGCCAAGTTCACCCGCGGGCAGGACAGCGATAACCAGACGGTAAACGCATGAACGAGGCGGTGGTTTTGACACCCGAGCGGATTCTCGAGGCAACTGAGGATGTCTTGAGACGCTACGGGTTGACCAAGGCCACCGTTGTCGACGTGGCCCGTGCGCTGGATGTCAGCCACGGCAGCGTCTACCGCCATTTCCCCAGCAAGGCCTCGCTGCGCGACGCGGTCGCCAAACGCTGGCTGGACCGCGCCAACGAGCCGCTCTGCAAGCTCGCAGCCGGCGACGGCCCGGCGCCGGAACGGCTGGAGAAATGGCTGCGCACCGCCTTCTCGATCAAGCAGAAGAAGGTCTGCGACGATCCGGAGATGTTCGCGACCTACCTTGCGCTGGCGCAGGGCGCGCGCGAGGTGGTGGAAGCCTACAAGGACAAGCAGGTCGACCTGATCGCGAAAATCCTGTCCGACGGCGTCGCGCAGGGTGTGTTCGAGATGGACGACGTCAAGACGACGGCGCGCGCCGTGTTCGACGCGACCGTCCGCTACCATCACCCGGCGCATGCCGAGGAATGGGCCAAGCCGGAATGCCCGTCACGGATCGATGCCCTGATCGCCCTGCTGCTGCGCGGCGTGCGGGTGTGCAAGCACTAGCCTGCTTTCTTCCAACATCCTCTGACGACCTGATGCCTCCGGCCGATTGCGAGGCCGGGGCCGCGTGTGCTTGATATCCGTCAAGATCAGTCGTGCTTTTCTCGATCATTCTGCGGACCACGATGCGGCTTGCACTGCTTGCGGATATCCATGCCAACCGGCAGGCCTTCGCCGCCTGCCTGGATGCCGCGCGTGCGCGCGGCGCGGAGCGGCTGATCTGCCTCGGCGATATCGTCGGTTACGGCGCCGATCCCGAATGGGCCGTCGACACGGCGATGGACCTCGTCGCCAACGGCGGGATTGCGGTGCGCGGTAATCATGACAATGCGATCGGCGAGCCCAGCGACAGCATGAATGCCGATGCGCAGGCCGCCATCGACTGGACTCGCAATCGGCTCAGCGCCGAGCAGAAGGCCTTCCTCGCCGGCCTGCCGATCCTACGCGCGGAGGACAACCGGCTCTACGTGCATTCCGAGGCCTCCGACCCCGCGAAATGGCGCTATGTCCGCGACACGTCGGATGCCGCGCGCAGCATGATGGCAACCGAATTGCAGATCACCTTCTGCGGCCACATCCATCGTCCCGGCCTCTACTCGATGTCCTCGACGGCGAAGATGACGAGCTTCGTTCCGACCTCGGGCGTGCCCGTACAGCTTCTGACCGGGCGGCGCTGGCTTGCGGTGCTCGGCTCGGTCGGCCAGCCGCGCGACGGCGATCCGGCGGCGTCGTTTGCGATGTTCGACACGGCAAGCCGCGAGATCACCTATCATCGCGTGCCCTACGACGTCGCGACCGCCGCGGCACGCATCAAGGCGAATGGCCTGCCGCTCTGGCTCGCCGACCGCTTGTCGATCGGCAGGTGACCGACATGGCGGCGCTGACGATGCAGCCCGGCGCCGAGATAGATGGCTTCACCATCGGCGAGCGCGTGCACCGTGGCGGCATGGCGACGCTGTGGACGGTCACCCATCCGGGCATCAACGTGCCGCTGCTGATGAAGGTACCGCTCACCTCGGAAGGCGAGGATCCGGCCGCGATCGTCAGCTTCGAGATGGAGCAGATGATCCTGCCGCGGCTGTCGGGGCCGCACGTGCCGGCCTGCTTCGGGACCGGCGATTTCGAACGCCAGGCCTATGTGGTGATGGAGCGCATCCCCGGCCAAACGCTCTACAAGCGGCTCGACGCGCTGCCGTTGCCGTACGACGAGGTGCGGGTGATCGGCGGCAAGGTCGCCGCCGCGCTCGCCAGCCTGCACCGGCAGAACGTCATCCATCACGACATCAAGCCGAGCAGCATCATGTTCCGCGAGCGCGGCGAGGCGGTGCTGATTGATTTCGGCCTCTCGCATCACCAGCATCTGCCCGATCTGCTGCAGGAGGAGTTTCGGCTGCCTTACGGCACCGCGCCCTACATGGCGCCGGAGCGCCTGCTCGGCGTCCGCGACGATCCGCGCAGCGACCTGTTTTCGCTCGGCGTGCTGCTCTATTTCTTCACCACCGGCGTCCGCCCGTTCGGCGAGACCGAGAGCCTGCGCGGCATGCGCCGGCGGCTGTGGCGCGATCCCACTCCGCCGCGCGAGCTCAAGCCCGACTATCCGCCCTGGCTGCAGGAGATCGTGCTGCGCTGTCTGGAGATCGACCCGGCCGCGCGCTACCCGACTGCGGCGCAGCTCGCGTTCGATCTCGGCCATCCAGAGCAGGTCAAGCTGACGGCTCGGGCGCAGCGGCTCAAACGCGACCCGCTGAGTACGGTCTGGCGCCGCCGTTTCAATCTCGGCGCGGCGCCGCCGCAGCCGAAGTCCAACGTCGCGGTGCAGCTCGCATCGAGCCCGATCGTTGCCGTTGCGCTCGATCTCGGCGAGGGTACCGAGGCGCTGAACGAGACCATCCGCGTCACCGCCGAGCAGGTGTTGTCGACCTCGCCGTCGGCGCGGCTCGCCTGCGTGAATGTGTTAAAGCTCAATCGCCTCGCGATCGACCGCAGCCACGACGAGCAGGGCCAGAACAAGCATGTCGACCGCCTGGTGGCGCTCCAGCATTGGGCACGCCCGTTCCGGCTCGAGGAGGGGCGGCTGACCGTGCATGTCCTGGAGGCGATCGATCCGGCCGCCGCCATCCTGGAATTCGCCGCGGTCAATCTGGTCGACCACATCATCGTCGGCGCGCGGCAGTCCTCGATGCGGCGCGCGCTGCTCGGCAGCGTGTCTGCCCAGGTCGCCGGGGAAGCGCCGTGCACCGTGACCGTGGTGCGGCCGTCGCGGTTGGCCGCGATGGATACGGGCGACGCCGCGGCGGATGCCGCGCCGACGCCCCCCGCTTTGTTCTAAATCGCTTCGCCGCGCGCCTCGGCCGCGGCGTGGCGGATCGCGGCGATGTTGGTCTTGTAGGCCTCGAGCGTGCCGCCCTTGAACACCGCGGAGCCCGCGACGAAGGCATTGGCGCCGGCGGCGGCGAGCTGGCCCGCGACGTCGGGCGCCACGCCGCCATCGACCTCGATGTCGATCGGGCGGCCCGCGACCATCGCCCTGACGTCAGAGATCTTGCCGATCGCCGAGCGGATGAAGGCCTGGCCGCCGAAGCCGGGATTGACCGACATGACAAGCACGAGGTCGATCAGGTCGAGCACATATTCGATCGCGCTCGCCGGCGTCGCCGGATTGATCGAGACACCGGCCTTCTTGCCGAGCGCGCGGATCGCCTGCAGCGAGCGATGCAGATGCGGGCCCGCCTCGGCATGCACGGTGATGTGGTCGCAGCCCGCCTTGGCGAAGGCCTCGAGATAGGGGTCGCAGGGCGAGATCATCAGATGCGCGTCGAACACCTTCTTGGTGTGCGGCCGCATCGCCTTGATGACATCAGGGCCGTAGGAAATGTTCGGCACAAAGTGTCCGTCCATCACGTCGAGATGGATCCAGTCGGCGCCGGCCTGGTCGACGGCGCGGACCTCCTCGCCGAGCTTTGAGAAATCCGACGCCAGGATCGACGGAGCGATGATGAGGGGACGCGGGGTGAATGGCTGAGTCATAGCGCAGTTCCGGAAGACTTCAGGGGGCGACGGGTGATCCCGCCTAACACGCGCAGGCGTGGCGGGCAATGCGAGCGGACGGCGGCTGGAAGCCGGAAATTCCTGCCGCCAACGGCAGTTCTTGCCGGGTGCGCGGAACCCGCGTCGATGTGCCAAGGCCTGGTTTTATTGGGTTTTTGCCATGGCATGCCCCTTGCTCCGCCAATGACAAGCGTTTGAGCCGCCAGGCGCGGCCTTGTTGGAGTATTGCCATGTTATTTGCCATTGGCGCTGCGTCATCCGCCGTCGATCTTTTGAGCTCGCTGATGTCGTCGAAGTCGACGACCCAGACCGGGAGCTCCACCCAGGGAAATCAGACCACCGGGCTGTTCGACCTCTCGACCGCGACATCGACGTCGAGCAGCACCAGCGGCGGATCGGGCGCCGGCACCCCGCAGATTTCGCCGCAGACCATGAGTGCGCTGCTCGACGCGCAGAGCCAGGCGACCGCTTCGACCGGCACGGCTTCAACCAGCACAACGCCGACCAGCCGGTCGGATGCGCTGAAGGACCTGTTCTCGCTGATCGACGCCGACGGCAACGGCCAGATCACCAAGACCGAATTCGAGAACGCGCTCGGCGCCGGCGGTACCAACATCGCGCAGGCCGACGATGTGTTCTCCAAGCTCGACAAGAACGGCGACGGCAGCGTCAGCCTCGACGAGATGTCGCAGGCCTTGCAGGGCCACAAGGGCGGCGGCCATCATCACCATCACATGGAAAGCGGCTCGACCGATGGATCCGGCTCGAGCGGCGGCTCGGGTGGCTCGAGCTCCGATCCGCTGATGCAGGCGCTGGACGGCGCAACCTCGACCTCGGTGACCAACAGCGACGGCTCGACCACCACGACGACGACCTATGCCGACGGCTCCAAGGTGTCGATGACGACGCCGGCCACGGCGTCGGCCAACAGCAGCGCGAATTCGTCTTCCGCCGGCAACAAGGCCACCTCGTCCTACAATTTCATCGAGCAGCTGATCCAGCGCCAGTCGCAGGCGATCTCGGCCCAGGCCTCATCGTCGCTGTCGGTCAGCGCGTAGCTCGTCATTGCGAGGAGCTCGGCGACAAACTTGCAAAGCAATTTTGCGCTGGAGCGACGATGCAATCCATCTGTCCGCATGTGCGGATAAATGGATTGCTTCGCTTCGCTGGCAATGACGGGAGAGTGACGATCTAACCGAACCGGTCCCGCCAGCTCGGCAGCGCGCCGGGGAAGGGCAGGGGGGTCGCTGAATGGACGCCGCGAGCGATCGCGCGTGCCACCGTGTTGGCGGCGATCGCACCGAGCTTGGTCAGCCCGAACAGCGGATCGACCGGCTTGGCACCGGTCGCGGCGGCAAACACCACATCGCCATCGAGCGGGGCGTGCACTGGGTAGATCGCGCGCGCCATGCCGGTCTGTGCGATCATCGCCAGCCGCCGCGCCTGCGGTTTCGTCAATTGCGCATCGGTCACGACCACGACCAGCGTCGTGTTCTCGGCGGCGGTAGCGTCCGTGCCGCCCTTCAGCCGCGGCTTGAGCATGTCCTGTGTGAACGAGGGTGGCAGGCCGCGTCCGCCGAACTCGCTGTTCACCTCGAACGGCGCCGCCCAGAACCAGGGGCCGTTGCCGACCGCGACGCTGCCGACCGCGTTGACCACGGCGAGCGCTGCGACCTTGACGCCGTCGTCGGTCACATCAGACGCCGAGCCGAGGCCGCCCTTGAGGTTGGCTGTTGTCGCGCCCATGCCGGCGCCGACGCTGCCGAGCTCGAAGTCGTCGGAGGCGGCATTCGCCGCCGCATAGCCGAGATCGCGATAGGGCGGAAAGCGTCCCCACGCCTTGTTGCCGCCGTTGAGCAGGTCGAAGCAGATCGCGCCGGGCACGATCGGGATCACCGCGTCGCGGATGCGAAAGCCGCGGCCGCGCTCGGCAAGCCAGGCCTGCACGCCGCCGGCGGCATCGAGCCCAAGCGCGGAGCCGCCGGACAGCGTGATGGCGTCGATCGCTTCGACGACATTATGCGGCGACAGCAGCGCGTCCTCGCGGGTGCCCGGACCGCCGCCGCGGACATCGATCGAGGCGACCGCCGGCCGTTCGAACAGGATCGCGGTGACGCCCGAGGCGATCACCGCGTCGTCGGCGTGGCCGACGGCAACGCCGGCAATATCGGTGAGAAGGTTTTTCACGATTGGGCCCGTCCGCCTGCTGTCCGATCGATCCGGTATAGCAGCCGCGGTACCAAAGAAAAACGCCCCGGCGGACCGGGGCGTTTCGTATCTCTGATCGGATCAGGCGCGGGGGGCTCAGGAGCCCTTCGGGTTGATCTCGGTGTAGTTGCCCTTGGCGTCCCACTTGTAGACGACGTAGTCGATCGCCTTGATGTCGCCTTTGGCGTCGAAGCCCATCTTGCCGAGCACGGTGTCCCAATCGCCGGCCTTGATGGTCTCCATCACCTTCTTGGCGTCGGTGGTGCCGGCCTTGGCGACGGCCTGCGTCCACACCTGCATCGCGGCGTAGGTGTAGAGCGTGTAGCCTTCGGGGTCGATGTTCTTGGCTTTGAACTTCTCGACGATCGCCTTCGCGGTCGGCTTGTTGCGCGGATCGGGGCCGAAGGTGAACAGCGTGCCTTCGGCGGCCGGGCCGGTGATCGAGGCGAACTCCTTATCGTTCATGGCGTCGCCCGCCATCAGAATGGTCTGCAGGCCCTGGTCGCGCATCTGGCGCAGGATCAAGCCGGCTTCCTGATGGTAGCCGCCGACATAGACCAGATCGATGTTGTCGCGCTTCAGGCGCGAGACGATCGAGTTGAAGTCCTTGTCGCCCTTGTTGTAGGACTCGAACATCTTCTCCTGGAAGCCGGCCTTGTTCAGCGCCTTCTTGGTCTCGTCGGCGAGGCCTTTGCCGTAGGTGGTCTTGTCGTTCAGGATCGCGACGTTCTTGCCCTTGAAGTTCTTCACGATGTAGTCGGCGGCGACCAGGCCCTGCTGGTCGTCACGACCGCAGACGCGCGCCACGTTCCAGAGCTTGCGCTCGGTGAACAGCGGGTTGGTCGAGGCCGGGGTGATCTGCAGGACGTTGGCGTCGGCATAGGCCTCGGAGGCCGGGATCGACGACGACGAGCAGAAATGGCCGGCCACGAACGGAATCTTCGACGAGCCGATCTTCTCCGCGATCGAGCGCGCCTGCTTCGGATCGCAGGCATCGTCGTCGGCTTCCAGCGCGAGCTTCTTGCCGAGCACGCCGCCGGCGGCGTTGATGTCGGCGACTGCCTGCTCGGCGCCGTTCTTCATCTGCCGGCCGAAAGCGGATTCGGAGCCCGTCATCGGACCCGCGACTGCGATGGTGATGTCTTGCGCGAATGCGCTCGCCGACAATGCGAACGAAGCGCCCAATGCCAGGCCGATCAGCTTCAGTGATTTCATGAGACGTCCCTCGTGGTCGTTGCCTCTTGCGGAAGGGCCCGGCACGCCGGGCCCTCAAACCGCGGGCATTCTCGGCTGGTTTCGCGGCGAAGTCACCGGCAATTTTCAGGCAAATCGACGCTGCATCAGCTGCATCCTGCTGCAGGAGCGGCACGAAACGTGCAACTACCCGTGGCGGCCGCCTTCCAGATAGGCGGCGCGGATTTCCGGGCGCTGCAGCAATTCGCTGCCGGTTCCGGTGAGCGTGATCAGGCCGTTGACCATGACATAGCCGCGATGGGCGAGCTTCAGCGCATGGTTGGCGTTCTGCTCGACGATCAAGACGGTGAGGCCGTCCTGCCGGTTCAGCGTTCGGATGGCGTCGAAGATCTGGCGCGCGATCAGCGGTGCGAGGCCGAGCGAGGGCTCGTCAAGCATCAGCAGGCGGGGCCGGCTCATCAGGGCGCGGCCGATCGCGAGCATCTGCTGCTCGCCGCCCGACAGCGTGCCGCCGCGTTGTGCGATGCGTTCCTTCAGGCGCGGGAACAGCGCGAACACCCGCTCCAGCCCGGCCTCGCGTTCGGCCTCGCTGCTTTCGGTGGCGTCGGCGCCCATCTGCAGGTTCTCCGCGACGCTCATGCGCGGAAAGATTCGCCGGCCCTCGGGCGATTGCGCGATGCGCAGCCGCGCGATCTCGTGGGTCGGCACGCCGGTGATGTCATTGCCGTCATATTCGATGCTGCCGGCACGGGCGCGCGGCCGGCCGAAGATCGTCATCATCAGCGTCGACTTTCCGGCGCCGTTGGCGCCGATCAGGGCCACGATCTCGCCTCGGTTGATCTCGATGTCGACGCCCTTCAGCGCCTCGATCTTGCCATACGCCGCACGCACGCCGCGCACCGCGAGCAGGGGTGTGGTAGCAGCTAGCGCGCTCACGTGCCGCTCTCCATCACGGCGATCGCCTCTTCCTCGTCGGCCCCGAGATAGGCGGCGATCACCTTGGGGTCGTCGCGGACGGTCTGCGGCGGCCCTTCGGCGATCTTGACGCCGTAGTCCATCACCACGACGTGGTCGGAGATCTCCATCACGACCGACATGTCATGCTCGATCAGGAGGATCGAAGTGCCCTGTTCGTTGCGGATCGACAGCAGCAGCTCGTTGAGCCCGCCGCTCTCGCGCGCGTTGAGGCCAGCCGCCGGTTCGTCGAGACAGAGCAGCGCCGGCTCCGTGCACATCGCGCGCGCGATCTCGAGCCGCCGCTGGTCGCCGTAGGGCAGGTTGCCCGCGGCATCGTCGGCGCGGTCGAGCAGGCCGACGCGCTTGAGCCAGGTCCGCGCCAGCTCGATGGCGCGCTGCTCGGCCTCGCGCCAGGACGGCAGGCCGAGCAGCCCGAGCACGGTCAGGCCCGAGGCGCGCATCAGCGCGTTGTGCTGGGCGACCATCAGATTCTCCAGCGCGGTCATGCCGGGAAACAGCCGGATGTTCTGGAAGGTTCGCGCCACCTTGGCCTGCTTGGAGATGCGGAAATCGTTCAGCCGCTCGAGCTGGATGGTGCGGCCGTCGTCATGGGCGAGGCGGATCGCGCCGCCGCTCGGCCGGTAGAAACCGGTGATGCAATTGAACACGGTGGTCTTGCCGGCGCCGTTCGGCCCGATCAGCGCGGTTATCTTGCGCCGCTCGGCGGCGAAGGAGAGCTCGTTGACCGCGACGATGCCGCCGAAGCGCATCATCAGGCGGTCGACGGTGAGGATGGGGTCGCCGCTCATCCGTGGCCCTCCTTGACGAGGTCGGAGGAGATCGCCTGGTTGCGCTCCAGGAACACGGTCGGCGCGCGATGGCCGATCAGCCCGCGCGGCCGCCAGATCATCAAGAGCACCATCGCCATGCCGAACACCAGCATGCGGTACTGATCGAGCCCGCGGAACAGTTCGAAGCCGCCGATCATGGTCAGTGCGGCGAGCGCAACGCCGAGCTGCGAGCCCATGCCGCCGAGCACGACGATCGCCAGCACCAGCGCCGATTCCTGGAAGGTGAAGGATTCCGGGCTGATGAAGCCCTGGCGCGTTGCGAAGAACGCGCCGGCGAAGCCGCCGAACATCGCACCGGTCGCGAACGCCGTCAGCTTGGTGGTCGTGGTGTTGATGCCGAGCGCGCGGCAGGCGACCTCGTCCTCGCGCAGCGCTTCCCAGGCGCGGCCGATCGGCAGCCGCCGCAGCCGGATCGTCACCCAGTTGGTGAGCAGCGCCATCCCCAGGATCAGATAGAACAGGAAGACGAGGCGGTGGGTCGGCGAGAACTCGATGCCGAGCTTGGCGGCGAGCCCGTCATCGCCGGGCGTCAGCGGAATGCCGAACATGGTCGGACGCGGAATCCCGGAGACGCCGTTGGGGCCGCCGGTCAGACTCTGCCAGTTGATGATGACGAGGCGGATGATCTCGCCGAATGCGAGCGTCACGATCGCGAGATAGTCGCCGCGCAGCCGCAGCACCGGGAAGCCGAGCAGCACGCCCCAGAACGCCGCCAGGATGCCGGCGAGCGGCAGGCAGACCCAGAACGACAATCCGAAATTGGTCGCAAGCAGCGCGTAGGAATAGGCGCCGACCGCATAGAAGGCGACATAGCCGAGGTCGAGCAGGCCGGCGAGCCCGACCACGACGTTCAACCCCCATCCCAGCATCACATAGGTCAGGACCAGGATCGACAGGTCGAGAATGTAGCGCTGGTTGTAGAAGATGACGGGCACGAGGAAGGTGAACACCAGCAGCGCCGGCGCCAGCCAGCGGCCGGCGAACGACATCGCCGATTGCACCGGTTTCGGCACGAGGCGGTCCTTGTCGACCGGCCCCCACCATTGCCGCAGCAGCTCGATGATGATGCTGCCGCCGAACACGGTGCCGACCAGTGCGGCGAGGTCGCCGAACCGGGTCCAGTAGATCAGGCCGCCCTGCGGTCCGGCCTCGGTGCGCACGCCGATCATCAGCGAGAACAGCACCAGCGCGACGAGGGCGCTGATCAGCGCTTTCTTGAGAATGAAGGCGCTGCCCGAGGGCTGCGCGGCGTGCGAGGGGCGGGCTGAGGTCGCGCTCACGAAGTGCCTGTCAGACTTTTTCGACTTCGGGACGGCCGAGCAGGCCGGTCGGCATGAAGATCAGCACCACGATCAGGATCGAGAACGCGGCGACGTCCTTGTACTCCACCGAGAAATAGGCCGACCAGAACGTCTCGATCAGGCCGATCGCGAGCCCGCCGAGCATTGCGCCCGGCAGCGAGCCGATGCCGCCGAGCACGGCGGCCGTGAACGCCTTGATGCCGGCGACGAAGCCCATGAAGAAATCGACCAGGCCGTAATACAGCAGGTACATCATGCCGGCGACGGCGGCGAGCGCGGCCCCGATCACGAAGGTCATCGAGATGGTGCGGTCGACGTCGACGCCGAGCAGCGCGGCCATGGTCTGGTCCTGCTCGCAGGCGCGCATGTCGCGCCCGAGCCGGGTGCGCGACACCAGCCAGGTGAACAGCGCGAGCACCACGATGGTGGCGAGCACGACCATGATCTGGATGTTGGACAGCTGCACGGCGAAGCCCTGCGAGCCTTCATGCAGCGTGTAGCCGCCGGTGATGATCGGCGGCACCGGCTTGACGCGCGCGCCCTGCGACACCTGCGAGAAGTTGGTCAGCACGAACGACATGCCGATCGCCGACAGCATCGGCGCCAGGCGGAACGAATGCCGCAGCGGCCGGTAGGCGATACGCTCGATGGTCCAGCCGTAGAGCGCGGTGATCGCCATCGAGACCAGGAGCACGATGAGCAGGATGAGCGGGATCGCGGTGAGGCCGAGCGACACCAGCACCAGGAACGAGATCAGCGCGATGAAGCCGCCGATCATGAAGATGTCGCCATGGGCGAAGTTGATCATGCCGACGATGCCGTAGACCATCGTGTAGCCGATGGCGATCAGGCCATAGATCGAACCGAGCACGAGGCCGTTGATCAGTTGCTGGGCGAAATAATCCATGCGCTGCCGTCAGGGCCTGTTCGGTTGAGAACCGAACGGGCTCTCGGTTTGATTTGGACGCGTTGTCTTCACGCGAACCGGTCTCCACTTCGCTCGAAAACGCCACGTCGCGGGTGACGCGGCGAGGGCCCCCGGCAGCCTGGTCCGTCGCGTCGCGGTATTTTCTAACAGCGGAACCCCGGCGGCGGCAACAGCATGGCAGCAGCAGAGAGGGCTTTGTACATAACTACTTTGGCGGGTGCGGTTCCGATGTCACAGGGGGCGACACCTCGTTGCCTTGCAATGATCGCGCCGGAACCCGCGTTCCCAGCGCAACTGCGGTCCCGATGCGCGCGTTGTCCCCAGCTTGATGAAACAACGAGCATCCGGAGCCCAGGTCAGAAGCGCGGGTGCCTCAGGAACCGTCCCGGCGTGAGAAGCCCGAAGCCCTCATCGGGGCAACTGAGCAGCTGCAACAAAAAGGGTCTCGCCGCGTCGCGAGGTCCCTGTCGTCAGCTCATTTGTTTGTGTCCGCTGTGGTTCATGCCAATTGATCGGCGAAGCGGCCGCGGAAGGCGTATGATCCGAAATGCGTCAATTCGCTGCGCAGGTCGAGCCAGATCTCGCCGCCGAGGTCGAGCCAGCGCCGGCAGAACGCGTAGTCTTCCGACAGATACTCGCCGGTCGTCTTGTCGATCATGCATTCGAACAGCGACACGCGGTCGAGGTCGGCGCGCACCAGGTCGCCGGTGTTCAAGTCATTGGTCTTGTGGTTGGCTCGATATTTCAGCTCCGGATGGGCATCACACATCCTGACGAGGACCGACCGCTTCAGCAGCAGGAACCCGGTCCCGGCGTAGCGGACCTTTGCGAAACCGTCGCGAGCCTGGATCTGCTCGCCCTCCCACGTCACGACATAGTCCAGCGACGATGATGCGAGGTTCTGCCGCTTGGCGTCGGCCGCCCGCTGCACCTTTGCCCAATCGATGTGCTTGAGCGGATAGGCCGCCGCCGAAACGTCGGCGCCCCTGTCCAGCAGCCGGAACACGGACTCGGGCTCGAACCCGATATCGGCATCGATGAACAGCAGATGGCTGGCGCCGGACATCAGGAATTGGTGGGCCAGTTCGTTCCGGGCGCGCACGATCAGCGATTCGTTTCCGATCAGGTTGAACTGGATGTCGATGCCCCGGGCCGTGGCCGCAGCCTGCAGCTTCAGCGCTGATAACACATAGGCCATCTTCAGGTCGCCGCCGAAGCAGGGCGTTGCGACGAAAACGCGGGTTCTTTCGGTCATTTTACCCCCTTTTGTCTCGGCTGGCGCAGAATCCCGGCCGGCCCCGATCGCATCGGTCCCGGCACAATCGCACCGCGCTTAACCTTAACAAAGGGTTTAAATTGCTGCCGGCAATCGATCGGCGTTACCTCGCAGGCTGAACCGTCGCCGGTCGATAAGGCGCGGCAAGCACGGGAAGCGGCAATGTCGAGTAACTGGCGGATCAGCTCCTTCAATGGCGCGCTGCTTGCGGTCTATTTCATTCCGGTCTGGACCATCATCGCCTTCAGCATCATGGTGTCGCCGATCCACGGCCTCTATGAGCGGCCGAGCGTGTCGATCGCACTGTATGCGAGCGACTATCTGCACCTCGGCAAGATGGCGACGGTGCGGCTGGCATGGCTGCTGGCGCTGGCGCGGATCACCGTGGTGGCGTTCTTCGCGGTCTTCCTGGCGATGGCCGCGTTCTCGCCGCTGCGTAGAAACAGCAGCGGCGCCGACGAGGCGCTTGCGGTGGCGCTCTGCCTCGGCAGCGTGCTGAGCTTCGCCAGCATGATGATGGCCTCCAGGGTCGGCGAGATCGAAGCGCTGCGGATGCACGCGTCGGAGCTTCTGATGCTGCTCGGCACCGCGATCGTGATGCTGTTCGAGCAGCCGGCGAAGCCCGTCACCAAGGCGCCTGTCGCCGAGGCCGGAGCCCCGGCGAGCGAGCTATCCCTTCAGCAGCCCTAGTTCGGCAATGATCGCACCGGCTTCCTTGACGGCGTGATTGGCCGCGGGCACGCCGCAATAGATAGCCTGTTGCAGCAGGATCTCCTTGATGTCCTCGGGCGTGAAGCCGCCCTCAGTGAGCGCGGCGCGCACGTGCAGGCGGAACTCATCCCATTGGCCGAGCGCGACCATGGTGCCGATGACGAGCACGCGGCGCGTGCGGTGATCGAAATGCGGCCGCGTCCAGATCTCACCCCACGCATAGCGCGTGATCAGATCCTGGAAGTCGGTGTTGAACGCGTTGCGGTTCTTGATCGACTTGTCGACCCATTCATTGCCGAGCACCTTGCGGCGCTGAGTCATGCCGTCGTCGCGGCGCTGGTTGTCGTCCATTGAATTCTCCTCCTCGTCATCGCGAGGAGCGAAGCGACGAAGCAATCCATGTTACGGCAGGCGGTGACATGGATTGCTTCGCTTCGCTTGCAATGACGTCCATTGCTGCTCGGGGGCTAGCGTTGCGTCAGGAAGCCGACCACGGCTTCGGTGAAGGCGTGCGACTGCTCGACATTGGAGATGTGCGCGGCATCCAGCAGCGTCATGCTGGCGCCGGGAATGCCGCTGCGGATCATCTCACCCGCCGACACCGGCGTCGCCATGTCCTGCTTGCCTGCGATCACCAGTGTCGGGCTCTTGATCCCAGGCAGCAGCGCGCGCTGGTCGAGCGTCGACAACGCTTCGCAGCAGGCGAGATAGCCTTCGACCGGAGAGGCCAGCAGCATCGCCTTCATGCGCGCCGTGGTCTCAGGCTCGCGCTCGCGGAATTCGGCGGTCAGCCAGCCCGCGATCACGGTGTCGGCGACCGCGGCGATGCCGCCTTGCTTCACCGCCTTGATGCGATTCAGCCAGTTGGTCGGATCGGGATAGTAGCAGGCGGTGTTGGCGAGGATGATCTTGCCGAATCTTTCGGGAGCGTTGGCGCCAAGCCATTGTCCGACCATGCCGCCCATCGACAGGCCGCACCAATGCACCTTCTCGATGTTGAGGTCATCGAGGATCGCGAGCACGTCGCGGCCGAACCGTTCCATCGAGTAGGGGCCGGCCGGGACGCCGGATTTGCCGTGACCACGGCGGTCGTAGCGGATGACGCGGAACATCTGCGTCAGCGCCCGCATCTGCGGCTCCCACATCTGCAAGGTGCAGCCGAGCGAATTCGACAGCATCAAGGTCGGCCCGCCGTCGCGGCCATCCACCTGGACGTTGAGCAGGCATCCGTCGGCGTTGATCATCGGCATCGTCTTGTCCCTCTCGTCATGCGCTTGCCGGGCCAAGCCCGGCAATGACATCTTCGCTATTTCTCATCCAGTGAAGCCAGCAACCGGTCGATCAGCACCTGTGAGGCGCCCTGATAGGCCATCGGCTCGAACAGTCCTGCGATCCGCTTGGTGTCGAGATGCGCGGTGACCTTGGCATCCGCCGACAGCACATCGCGCAGATGCTTCTTATCGGCGACCGCCTTCTTGCTGGCGGCCTCGATCAAGTGATGGGCGTCGCTCTTGCCGATCTTGTCGGCCAGCGCAAAGGTGACGGCTTCCGCCATGATCAGCCCTTGCGTCGCATCGAGATTGACGCGCATCCGCGCCGCATCGACCTCGAGCCCCTCGGCGAGATCGACGATCGCGGCAAGCGCACCTGAAGTCACCAGCATCAGGCTCGGCAGGGTCGGCCATTCCGCGTGCCACGGGCCGGCGCTGCGCTCATGGTCCTGCACCTGTGCGGCGAAGATCGTCGCGGCGAGATTCGGCGCCATCGTCGCGGCGCCGAGCGCGCTCGCGGCGGCGACCGGATTGCGCTTGTGCGGCATGGTGGAGGAGCCGCCGCGGCCGGCGCCGGCCGGCTCGAAGGCTTCGCCGACATCGGTCTGCATCATCAGCGAAACGTCCCGCGCGATCTTGCCGCAGCTGCCGGCGAGGATGGCGAACACGGACGCGGCCTCCGCGATGCGGTCGCGATGGGTGTGCCAGGGCGCATCGGGCAGGGGCAGGTCGAGGTCTTTCGCCAGTGCTGCGGCCACCGCTAGTCCCTTGTCCCCGAGCGCGGCGAGGGTGCCGGCGGCCCCGCCGAATTGCAGGGCCAGCGTCTCGCGGCGCAGCCGCAGCAAGCGCTGGCGCGAGCGATGCAGCGCCGCGGCATATTCGGCGAGCTTGAGGCCGAACGGCATCGGCAGCGCGTGTTGCAACCAGGTGCGCGCCACCACTGCGGTGTCGCGGTGGGCACGCGCAAGCCCGGCAAATCCGGCAATCGCGCGATCGAGATCGGCGAGCAGCGCATCGATGCCGGCGCGCAACGACAGCATGGTCGCAGTGTCGACGACGTCCTGGCTGGTTGCGCCCCAATGCACGTAGCGGGCCGCCTCGGCATCCGCTTTGGCGACGTTGGTGGTCAGGGCCTTCACAAGGGGAATCGCCAGATTGCCCGATCGCGTCGCCGCATCGGCCAACGCCGCGAGGTCGAATGATTCGGCTTTGCAGGCCGCGGCAATCGGTCCAGCGCTGGCTGCGGGAATCACGCCGCAGGCCACCTCGGCGCGGGCCAGCGCGGCCTCGAAATCCAGCATGTTCTGCAGGGTGGCGGCGTCGTCGCACACCGCGCGCATCGCCGCGCTCGACAGCATCGGCGCAAGCAGGGGGGAGAGGGCTGTGCTCATGGCGCGCGACCTAACCACTCCTGCGCGTCGCTGCCAATGCCCCTGCGCTGCCGTCACATCCGGCAAGCGGACCGCGCGATTTCGTGAACGATGCGCTCGGCTTGCTGCGGTTGCGAATATGCATCGCTCATCCTCCCAAGGTGGCCTTTCCTTTGCGCCCGGGCTGCTTTACTTGGGGGAAAAGGTTTCTTGCGATCGAGGAGGTCCCCCCATGGCCATGACAATGACCGGCGAAGTCCAGCTTGCAGCGCCGCGACAGGCTGTGTGGGACAAGCTCAACGATCCCGAGGTGTTGAAGGCCTGCATTCCCGGCTGCGAAGAGCTGGAGAAGACCGATGAGGGCGGCTTCCGCGCCACCGCCAAGATGAAGGTCGGCCCGGTCTCCGCCCGCTTCAAGGGCAAGGTCATGCTCAGCGACCTTGATCCGCCGAACGGCTACAAGATCTCGGGCGAAGGCGAGGGCGGGGTCGCCGGCTTCGCCAAGGGCGGCGCCACCGTCGGCCTTGCCGACAAGGACGGCGGCACGCTTCTGAGCTACAACGTGGAGGCGCAGATCGGCGGCAAGCTCGCCCAGCTCGGCCAGCGCCTGATCAACGGCGCCGCCAAGAAGCTGGCCGACGAATTCTTTGCAAATTTTGCAAAGGCGGTGCAGGGTTAGCCCTGCCTTCCGGCTGGACTATCTGGGTCCGGCCAAGGCTTCCCGCTATGTCCTGGATGGGTGGCTCCAAAGGTTGCCCATCGCGGGGCGCGCCCATATTATGCCGTCTGGAATGATTTTAAACCGCCTGCTTCGCCGATATGCGGCGGGGCAGATAAGAGAGTGCTGATGGCCAAGATTTCAATGATCGTGAACGGCAATCCCGTTAACGCGAATGTCGACCCCCGTACCCTTCTGGTCCAGTTCCTGCGCGAAAACCTGCGGCTGACAGGCACCCATGTCGGCTGCGACACCTCGCAGTGCGGCGCCTGCGTCGTGCACCTGGACGGCAAGGCGGTGAAGTCCTGCACGACGCTTGCGGTGATGGCCGACGGTCATGAGGTCAAGACCATCGAGGGGTTGGCCGCCGATGGCGCGCCGCTGCATCCGATGCAGGAGGCCTTCCGCGAGCATCATGGCCTGCAGTGCGGCTTTTGCACGCCGGGCATGATCATGACCGCCGTCGACCTGGTCCATCGCAAGGGCCACGACCTCTCCGACGAGGTGATCCGTGAGGAGCTGGAAGGCAATCTGTGCCGCTGCACCGGCTACCAGAACATCGTCGCCTCGATCGCCGCCGGCGCCAAGGCGATGGCCAAGTCGGATTTGGCCTGACAAGCCGGATCCCGCTTAATCAGCAATTCGTCGCGACTGCGATCAGGACATTCCCAGGAATTTCGCCAATGTACGAATTCAAATATCATCGCCCCGGCACCGTGCGGCAGGCCGCCAACCTCCTGGTGAAGAACGAGGACGCGAAGCTGATCGCCGGCGGTCACACGCTGGTGCCTGTCATGAAGCAGCGGCTCGCAAGCCCGCCGCATCTGGTCGACCTCTCCCATATCGAAGGTCTCGACACGATCGAGATGAAGGGCCGCTCGCTGGTGATCGGCGCCACCGCCAAGCACGCCGAAGTGGCGAACTCCGCGATCGTTGGCGAAGCGATCCCGGCGCTCGCCGAACTCGCAGGCATGATCGGCGATCCCGCGGTGCGCCATCGCGGCACCATCGGCGGCTCGCTCGCCAACAACGATCCGACCGCCGACTACCCGGCCGCGGTGCTGGCGCTGGGCGCGACCATCGTCACCAACAAGCGTCGCCTGAAAGCCGAGGAGTATTTCCAGGGCTTGTTCTCGACCGCGCTGGAGGCCGACGAGATCATCACCAAGGTGATGTTCCCGCTGCCGAAGAAGGCGGCCTACATCAAGTTCCGCAACCAGGCCTCGCGCTACGCGTTGGTCGGTGTGTTCGTGGCCAAGCGTCCGTCCGACGTCCGCGTCGCGGTCACGGGTGCGGGCTCCGACGGCGTGTTCCGCGCCACCGCGTTCGAGGAGGCCTTGAAGAAGCGCTTCTCGCACAAGGTGCTCGACGGCATCGCGGTTCCCGCCGAAGGGCTGAACAGCGACCTGCACGGCAGTGCGGAATACCGCGCCCACCTGATCGGCGTTTTGACGCGCCGGGCGGTGGAAGCCGCCAATGCCAAGGGCTAAATCCAAGGACTAGATCCAAGGGACTAGATCGGAACTGGATCCCAGGGACTAGATTTCACGCGTGACCTCGCTGACCCCCGTTCGAAGACTGGCTGTTCCATGAGTGCATCGGCGTTACCCACTTCCGTCGATGCGCTCGAGGAGCTCTTGACCTCGCGCGGCTATCTGGCCGAGCGGTCGCTAGCGACCGTCACCTATCTCGCGCTGCGCATGGGCCGGCCGCTGTTCCTCGAAGGTGAGGCCGGCGTCGGCAAGACCGAGATCGCCAAGGTGCTGTCGGCGGCGCTCGGGCGCAAGCTGATCCGCCTGCAATGCTATGAGGGCCTCGACGTCGCTTCCGCCGTCTATGAGTGGAGCAGCGCGGCGCAGATGATCGCGATCCGCCTCGCTGAAGCCTCCGGCGATACCGATCGCGACCAGCTCGCGAGCGACATCTTCGCCGAGCGCTTCCTGATCAAGCGGCCGCTGTTGCAGGCGCTCGAGCCGGATGTCGCGGGGCCGCCGGTGCTCTTGATCGACGAGCTCGACCGCGCCGACGAGGCGTTCGAGGCCTATCTCTTGGAAATCCTCAGCGACTTCCAGGTCACCATTCCCGAGCTCGGCACCGTGAAGGCGCCGGCGCCGCCGATCGTGATCATCACCTCGAATCGCACCCGCGAGATCCACGACGCGCTGAAGCGGCGCTGCCTCTATCACTGGGTGGATTATCCCACAGCCGAGCGAGAGCTCGCGATCGTCAAATCGCGGGTGCCGAACATCTCCGCCAAGCTGTCGCAGCAGGTCGTCCGCTTCGTGCAGGCGCTGCGCAACCAGGACTTCTACAAGTCGCCGGGCGTTGCCGAGACCATCGACTGGGCCACCGCACTGTCCGAGCTCGACGCCCGCTCGCTGACGCCGCAGGTGGTCGGCGACACGCTGGGCGCGCTGCTGAAATACCAGGACGACATCGCGCGCATGCAGGGCGATGCGTTGCAGAAGACATTGAAGGAAGCGACGAGCGACTAGCCGTCATTCCGGGGCGCGCACAGCGCGAGCCGGAATCCATCGGGCCGCCTTGACGCTGAACAATGGATTCCGGGCTCTCGCTTCGCGATCCCCGGAATGACGGGAGTGGATAGCTCGATGCCGATCAACCACCTCAATCCCCCGACCGGCCACATGGCCGACAATGTGATCGGCTTTGCCCGCGCGCTGCGGGCGGCGGGGTTGCCGGTCGGGCCGGGCTCGGTGATCGATGCGCTCAATGCGTTGCAGTTGATCGAGGTCGGCAACCGCTCCGATTTCTACGCCACGCTGGAGGCGATCTTCGTCAAGCGCCATGAGCACGCGCTGATCTTCCACCAGGCCTTCATGCTGTTCTTCCGAGCCGCTGAGGAGTGGAAGAGCATGCTGGATTCGGTGCCGCTGCCCGACCACGCCAGGAAGAAGCCGCCGCCGGCCTCGCGCCGGGTCCAGGAGGCGATGGCGCAGCCGGCGAAAACCGAGGAGCGGCCGCAGGCCCAGGAGCAGGAGCTGAAGCTATCGGTCTCCGACAAGGAGGTGCTGCAGAAGAAGGATTTCGCGCAGATGACCGCGGCCGAGATCGCCGAGGTGACGCGCGAGATCGCCAAGATGCGGTTGCCGCAGGCCGAGCTCGTCACCCGCCGTTACCAGCCGAACGCGCGCGGCCTGCGGCTCGACATGCGCCGGACCGTGCGCAATTCGCTGCGCACCGGCGGTGAGATCATCGATATCAGGAAGCTCGGTCGGATCGAGAAGCCGGCGCCGATCGTGGCGCTGCTCGATATCTCCGGCTCGATGAGCGAGTACACCCGGCTGTTCCTGCACTTCCTGCATGCCATCACCGACGCCCGCAAGCGGGTCTCGGTGTTCCTGTTCGGCACCCGCCTGACCAATGTGACGCGCGCGTTACGGGCGCGTGACCCCGACGAGGCGCTGGCGAGCTGCTCGTCCTCGGTCGAGGACTGGGCCGGCGGGACCCGGATCGCGACCTCGCTGCACACCTTCAACCAGCTCTGGGCCCGCCGGGTGCTAGGGCAGGGCGCCATCGTCCTCCTTATATCCGATGGACTAGAACGGGAGGCGGATGCCAAACTGGCCTTCGAAATGGACCGTTTGCACCGCTCCTGCCGCCGCCTGATCTGGCTCAACCCGCTGCTGCGCTATTCCGGCTTCGAGGCCAAGGCGCAGGGCATCAAAATGATGCTGCCCCACGTTGACGAATTTCGCCCGGTGCATAACTTGACGTCCATCAAGGGCTTGATCGGGGCGCTGTCATCCCCGCCGCCGGCGCACCACCGCAGTTTGATCCGTTCCGTAGCCTAGAAGCCTGACCCGATAGCAGGAGGCCACCATGCTCAACCGCGACGAAGACATCCTTCAGGCCGCCGAGACCTGGCAGAAGCAGGGCCATGGCGTGGCGCTCGCTACCGTGGTCGAGACCTGGGGCTCGGCGCCGCGCCCGGCCGGCTCCAGCCTCGTCATCAATGACGACGGCACGTTTCTGGGCTCGGTCTCCGGCGGCTGCGTCGAGGGCGCCGTCGTCACCGAGGCGCTCGACGTGATCGCGAGCGGCCAGCCCAAGATGCTCGAATTCGGCGTCGCCGACGAGACCGCCTGGAATGTCGGCTTGTCCTGCGGCGGCACCATCCGCGTCTTCGTCGAGAAGGTCGGTTAGCCGTGAAACTCGAGATATTGAAAGAGCTCAATGCCGAGCGTGCTGCGCGCCGTCCGGTCATCATCGTCACCGACACCGCCAATGGCGATCAACGCCTGGTCAAAGCCGCGGACATCGCCGGCGATCCGTTGCGCGCCGAACTGTCGAAGCAGCTGCGGATAGGCAAGAGCGGCAATGTCGAGGTTGCGGGCAAGAAGCTGTTCCTCAACGTCTACGCGCCGACCGCAAAGCTCGTGATCATCGGCGCGGTCCATATCAGCCAGGCCCTGGCGCCGCTGGCGCGGTCGCTCGACTATGACGTCACGGTGGTCGATCCGCGCACGGCGTTTGCAAGCCCCGAGCGTTTCCCCGACGTGCCGCTGGTCGCCGAATGGCCCGACGTCGCGCTGCCGCCGCTCAACGTCGATCACTACACAGCGTTCGTCGCGGTGACGCACGATCCGAAGATCGACGATCCGGCGCTGCTGCACGCCTTCGACCGCGAGTGCTTCTATATCGGCGCGCTCGGCTCGCGCAAAACCCACGCCAAGCGCGCCGAGCGCTTGCGCGCGCAGGGCGCCAAGGACAGCGACATCGCGCGCATCCACGCGCCGATCGGGCTCGACATCGGCGCGGTGTCGCCGTCGGAGATCGCGGTATCGATCATGGCCGAGATCACCGCGCAGCTGCGTCTGCCTCCCAAGGAAAAAGAAGAAGCGGCATGAAGTTCGGTCCCGCCAGTCTGGCCGACGCGATTGGCGGCGTCACCGTGCATACGCTCCGCCAGGGCGCGCTGGTGCTCAAGAAGGGCACCACCATCGGCCCGGATGAAGTCGAGGCGCTGACCAGGGCCGGCGTCAAGGACGTCGTCGTGGTGCGTCTGGAGGACGGCGACGTCTCGGAAGACGTCGCGGCCGCCAGCATCGCACAGGCGGTGGCGGGCGAGGGCGTCAATGTCGAGCGCGCCTTCACCGGCCGCGCCAATCTGTTCGCGGCGCGCCCCGGGGTGCTGGTGGTCGACCGCGCCGCGGTCGATCGGATCAACGGCGTCGACGAGGCGATCACCTTCGCGACGCTCGCGGCCTACAAGCCGGTGGTCGAAGGCGAGATGATCGCAACCGTCAAGCTGATCCCGTTCGGTGTCGAGGGGCGCTTGCGCGATGCCGCCGTCGCGGTGGCGGGCCGCGACACGCTGCGGATCGCGCCCTATGTGATCAAGAAGGTCGGCGTGGTCTCGACCTTGCTGCCGGGCCTCGCACCGAAGGTGATCGACAAGACGCTGCGCGTCACCGCCGAGCGTCTCGCGCCGGCCGGCGCCACCATCATCGCCGAACGCCGCGTGCCGCATGACGAGACCGTGCTCGCCGCCTCGATCAAGGAATTGCTCGGGCTCGGCGCCGAGCTCGTCATCGTGTTCGGCGCATCCGCAATCGCCGACCGCCGTGACGTGATCCCGGCCGCGATCACCGAGATCGGCGGCGCCGTCGAGCATTTCGGCATGCCGGTCGATCCCGGCAATCTGCTCTTGATCGGCAGCGCCGGCGGCGTGCCGGTGCTGGGCGCGCCGGGCTGCGCGCGCTCGCCGGTCGAGAACGGCTTCGACTGGGTGCTGATGCGGCTGCTCGCCGGCATCAAGGTGACGCGGTCGGATCTCACCGGCATGGGTGTCGGCGGTCTTCTGATGGAGATCGTGACGCGGCCGCAGCCGCGCACCGTGCCGGACACCGAAGGCAACCGCAACGTCGCGGCGATCGTGCTCGCCGCCGGCCGCTCGACCCGGATGGGCGGCCCCAACAAGCTGCTCGCCGAGCTCGACGGCAAGAAGCTCGCGCGCATCGTCGCCGAGCAGGCGCTGGCCTCGAAGGCCTCGGAGGTGATCGTCGTCACCGGGCATCAGGCCGACCTGGTCGAGCAGGCGCTCGATGGACTCAAGGTCAAGTTCGTGCGCAATCCGGATTTCGCTGGCGGTATTGCGAGCTCCGTGAAGGCGGGTATCTCCGCGGTGTCAGACCGCGCCGACGGCGCGATCGTCTGCCTCGGCGACATGCCGCTGATCGATGCCACGCTGATCGATCGCTTGATCGAGACCTTCGCGCCCGACCGCGGCCATCTGATCGCGGTCCCCGTCAGCGAGGGCCGCCGCGGCAATCCGGTGCTGTGGTCGCGCCGCTTCTTCAAGGAGCTGATGACGCTCGACGGCGACATCGGCGCCCGCCACCTGATCGCCAAGCACGCCGAAGTGGTCGCGGAGGTCCCGGTCGAAGGCAACAGCGCCTTCCTCGACATCGACACGCCGCAGGCGCTGGAAGCGGCAAGGCGAGGCTGAACTATCAGCCGTCGTCCCGGCGAAGGCCGGGACCCATTGCCACCGAAAGCGATTGTTGCACGACGTTGTAGCCGCAGCCTCTTTCAATAACTCAACCCTGTGGTTATGGGTCCCGGCCCCCGTGCGCAATTGCGCACTAGGCCGGGACGACGCGTGGATAGAGCTTCGTCGCGCCCTCAACCCGTCATTCACCATCTGGCAACGACCCCCGCGTACAGTCCGCGCCGGACTTTGGGGGATTTCCGCTTGATCATTTCGACCGCCGCCGCGCAGCGCCGCGCGCTGACGATACTTGTCCTGACATTGCTGCTGGGTGCCGCGCGTTTCTCCGTGGAGACCTTCGTGCCCAAAGCGCACGCGGCCGGTGCGTTCGCGGTCGGCAAGTGCGGCGCCTATGGCCAGGCCTACGACTATTCGGCCGAAGGCGCGGCGCGCGCCGCGGCGCTCAAGCAGTGCAAGGGCGATTGCACCACCGTCACCATGAAGCGCGCCTGCGCCGCGCTCTCGATCGATATGAAGAATCCCTGCGGCGCCCATGGTTATGCGGTGGCGCCCAGGATCTCGAGCTCGCTCAATGCCGCGACCAAGAAGTGCTACGAGTTTGGCGGCAAGGAATGCGTGATCCGCGCCTGGGCCTGCGACGCCAAGGGCTAGCGCGGGCTACAAGAATGGCGGCGACGGTCGGCCGCGTAAGCCTTGCAGGAAACGAACGCCGGCGCCTGACGGGCAGGCGAGGGATGCGCCGTCAGGGCTGGTGTTGGCCGTCGGCCTGCGGATAGGTTTACCGCTATGCAGTTCGACACCAAGATCGCGGTCGTGATCCGCACCGACCTGGAAGTCTGGCAGAAGCTCAACGTGGCGTCGTTTCTCGCCGGTGGCATCGCCGCTTCCTTTCCCGAATGTATCGGCGAGAATTATGAGGACGGCTCGGGGACGAGGTATCTCTCCCTGATCGGCCAGCCGATCCTGATCTACGGCGCCGACCGTGCGCAGCTGTCACGCGCCCTGGAGCGCGCGCTGGCGCGCGACGTGAAGCCTGCGCTCTACACCGAGGACATGTTCAAGACCACGCACGACGCCGCCAACCGCGAGGTCGTGAAGGCGGTGGCGCGCACCGAGCTCAATCTGGTCGGCCTCGCCATCCGCGCCGAGCGCAAGGTGGCCGACAAGATCCTCGATGGGCTGAAGTTTCATACATAGCGCGACACCGCTTCCCGCCGTCATTCCGGGGCGACGCGCAGCGTCGAGCCCCGGAATCCATTCATCCAGGAGTTCTGCGGCTCAATGGATTCCGGGCTCTCGCTTCGCGAGCCCCGGAATGACGAAGAACGTGCGGTGATTTGATCGCGCTCAAGCCGGCGAACAGCAACCTTTCGTAAGGGAACGCGCTATCCTTCAGCGAATTGACAATGACTGACCAGTCAGTCATAATGTGGTCATGGCAAAGCGCACCGAAAGAACGACCCGCACCAAGCCCGCCAAACGCCCGGCCACGATCCGGGCTGCCGCGGCGAGGATCCCGAAAGTGGCTTCGGCGAAGCTGCCCGAGGCGAGGCCGCCGGCGAACCGCGCCGAGAAATCGGCGGAGCGGCGCGCTGCGATCGTCGAGGCGGCGATGGATGAGTTCATCGCGCGCGGTTACGCCGCGACGCGGCTCGACGATGTCGCCAAGCGGGCCGGCGTCGCCAAGGGCACGCTCTATCTCTACTTCAAGGACAAGGAGACGATGTTCGAGGAGCTGATCCGCACCGCGCTGGTGCCGCTGATCAGCCGCATGACGGCACTGCCCACCATCACCGGTCCGGTGCGCGACGCGGTGGAGGGGTTTGCCGAGACCTTCATCCGCGAGGTCGTGTCGACCAGGCGCGGCGACATCATCCGTCTGATCGTCTCGGAAGGGCCGCGCTTTCCGGCGATCGCCGATTTCTATTTCCGCGAGGTGGTGTCGAAGGGCCTGACCGGCATGAAGGCGCTGGTCCAGCTCGCGATCACGCGCGGCGAGATCAAGCAGCGCGAGCTCGGCGAGTTTCCCCAGCTGGTCGTTGCGCCCGCGATCGTCGCGGTGATCTGGCAGAGCCTGTTCGCCCGGCACGCGCCGCTCGACGGGCTCGCGATGTTCAAGGTTCATCTCGACTTGATCTTCGGCGAACGGAGGAAGACATGACCGCGCCGCGCATGATGAAGCTGATCACGGTCGCCGCCCTGGCGGTGGCGCTCGCCGGATGCAAGGAGACGCGCGATCCAGGCTTCCAGGGCTGGGTCGAGGCCGACATGATCTTCGTCAGCCCCGACGAATCCGGCCGCGTCATCAAGCTCAACGTGCGCGAAGGCGACGAGGTCAAGCCGGGCGAGCTGCTTTATTCGGTCGACGACGATCTGCAGCGCGCCGATCTCAACCAGAACAACGCCACGCTCGCCAACGCGCAGCAGAGCTACGACCGCGCCGCCTCGCTGCGCGGCACCGGCGCCGGCACCCAGGCCAACCTCGATTCCGCGGTCTCGGCGCTGCGCGTCGCCGAGGCGCGCGTCGTCACCTCACAGACCCGGCTCGACCGCCGCAAGGGTTTTGCGCCGATCGCGGGCTCGATCCAGCAGATCTATTTCCGCGAGGGCGAGATGGTGCAGGCGCAACGCCCGGTGCTGTCGATCATGCCGCCCGGCAACATGAAGCTGCGCTTCTTCGTGCCGGAAACCGAGTTGCCGAAGCTTGCGCTCGGCGACCAGGTGCGGGTGACCTGCGATAATTGCGCCGCCGATCTCACCGCGAAGATCTACTTCATCGCCACCACGGCGGAATACACGCCGCCGGTGATCTACAGCCTCGATGAGCGCAACAAGCTGGTCTATTTGATCCAGGCGCGGCCGAGCCGGCCCGATGTGCTGAGAGTTGGCCAGCCGATCAGCGTCTATCTCAATCCCAAGACCCCCGTGGCGGACCGCAGATGAACGGCGGCCAAACCAGTGCGCCCGGTATTGCCATAGATGTGAAGGGCCTGACCAAATCGTTCGGCGGTCGCGAAGTGGTCCATGACCTGTCGATGCAGGTCAAGCGCGGCTCGATCTACGGCTTCCTCGGTCCGAACGGCAGCGGCAAGACCACGACCATCCGCATCCTGTGCGGCCTCTTGACGCCCGACAGCGGCGAGGGCACCTGCCTCGGCTACGACATCCGGCGCGATGCCGACAAGATCAAGCGCAAGGTCGGCTACATGACGCAGCGCTTCAGCCTCTACCAGGATCTGTCGGTGCGCGAGAATCTGGAGTTCGTCGCGCGGCTCTATGGCATGCCGGACCCGCGCGGCGCCGCGGCCGACATGATCGCGCGGATCGGGCTGAAGGGCCGCGAGGAGCAGCTCGCCGGCGAATTGTCCGGCGGCTGGAAGCAACGGCTGGCGCTCGGCGCCTGCACGCTGCCCAATCCGCAATTGCTGCTGCTGGATGAGCCGACCGCCGGCGTCGATCCCAAGGCGCGGCGCGATTTCTGGAACGAGATCCATGCGCTCGCCGCCGAAGGCCTCACCGTGCTGGTCTCGACACATTACATGGACGAGGCCGAGCGCTGTCACGAGATCGCCTACATCGCCTACGGCCATCTGCTTGCCCACGGCACGGTGGACGAGGTGATCGCGGCCTCCGCGCTGTCGACCTGGACGGTGACGGGCGAGGATTTCAACGGGCTGATGGCCGAGCTGACCGGTAAGCCCGGCGTCGACATGGTGGCGCCGTTCGGCACCAGCCTGCATGTCTCCGGCCGGGACAAGGCGGCGCTCGAGGCTGCGATCGCACCCTACCGCCACAGTTCGAAGTGGCGTTGGCAGCCGAGCGAGCCGTCGCTCGAGGACGTCTTCATCGACCTGATGGGGCGCTCCAAGGACAACTTCCAGGGATAGTGTCATGAGTGCAACGGATACGATCCGGATTGGCGAAGAGAGGGAGCCGGCGTTCGGCTTCTGGCGCCGCAGCTACGCGATGCTGGTCAAGGAATTCATCCAGCTTCGCCGCGATCGCGTGTCCTTCGCCATGATCATCATCATTCCGGTGATGCAGCTGCTGTTGTTCGGTTACGCCATCAACACCACGCCGCGGCATCTGCCGACCGCGGTGCTGCTTCAGGAAGATACCGACCTCGGACGCTCGATCCTGAAGGCGATGGAGAACACCGCCTATTTCCGCTTCACGCGCGAGGTGCACACCGTCGAGCAGCTCGACGAGCTGCTGCAGTCGGGCAAGGTGCTGTTCGGCGTCGAGATCCCGCGCGGCTTCGAGCGCGCGGTGCGGCGCGGCGACAAGCCGGCGCTCCTGGTCGCGGCCGATGCCACCGACCCGGTCGCGGCGGGCTCGGCGCTCGGCGCGCTCGGGCCGTTGGTGCAGGGCGCGCTGGCACACGACCTGCACATCGGTGATCCGCCCGAAATGCCGTTCGAGATCCGCGCCCATGCCCGCTACAATCCGGCGGCGGAATCGCGCCTCAACATCGTGCCCGGCCTGGTCGGGACCATTCTCACCATGACCATGCTGATCTTCACCGCGCTGTCGGTGACACGCGAGATCGAGCGCGGCACCATGGAAAGCCTGCTGTCGATGCCGATCAAGCCGGTCGAGGTGATGTTCGGCAAGATCATCCCCTACGTGATGGTTGGCTTCATCCAGGCCGGGCTGATCATCGGCATCGGCGTGCTGCTGTTCGGCGTACCGGTGCTCGGCAGCCTCACATTGCTGGGGCTGCTCACCACGCTGTTCATCACCACCAATCTGTCGATCGGCTATACGTTTTCGACCATCGTGCAGAACCAGCTGCAAGCGATGCAGCTCTCGATGATGTTCTTCCTGCCTAGCATCCTGCTGTCCGGCTTCATGTTTCCGTTCGCCGGCATGCCGGTGTGGGCGCAATATATCGGCGAGGTCCTGCCGCTGACCCATTTCATTCGCATCGTCCGTGCCATCATGCTGAAAGGCGCGGCGATGCCGAACCTGCAATACGACACCATCGCGCTGGCTGCCCTGATGCTGTTCGCCATGACCGTCGCCGTGACGCGCTTCCGCCGCACGCTTGATTGAGGCTAATATAAGCAAGGAGTCATTCTGGCATGGTGACCGGAGCGATGACGATGGCTGGCTGGTGGAGCGGCGAAAAGACAACGCAGGACACGACGGTCTCTGCCGACTTCCACCACGCCCTGATGCAGGAGGTGATGGCCACCGAGCTGCTTCGCATCAAGGTGCTGATCGGCATTGCCCTGGCATTCTCGGCGCTCACATCCGTGATCTACTTCACGGCTCCGGACGCGCTGGTCCGGGTGTGGCACGGCAATTTCAAGCCGTCCTATCTCTACTCCGTCATTACGCCGTTCATCCTGTTCGAATTGTGGGTGCATGGCGCGATCAGCTGGTACAGGAGGCAGGGGCGCGACCTGCCGATCATCAGGCGCTATGTCGGCGCTCTGATCGAGACGTCGATGCCAACCGTCGCGCTCGCCCTGCATATCGACAGCATGGGGCCGGTTGCGGCACTCGGCTGGGTCGCGCCGATGGTCTATTTCATTTTCATCATCGCCTCGACCCTGCGGCTGGACTTCTGGCTGTCGACCTTCACCGGCTTCGTGGCGGCCTCGGAGCTGTTCTGGATGGCGATGTATTATCGCCCAGAGGGAACGCTCGACCCCGAGCCGGATTTTTTCTACCACTGCGCGCGCAGCGCCGTGGTCCTGATTGCCGGCGTGCTTGCGGGGACTGTCGGCCTGCAGATGCGGCGGCAGTTCGCGGCCAGCATCGCGGCTGCCACAGCGCGCGATCGCATCACCAATCTGTTCGGCCAGCACGTCTCGCCGCAGGTGGTCGAGCGTCTGATGACGGAGGGCGCCTCGACCGCGAGCGACATCCGCCGTGTGGCAGTGATGTTCGTCGATTTTCGCAGCTTCACGGCCGGGGCGCGCTCGCGGTCGCCGCAGGAGGTGGTGGATCGGCTCGATGGCGCCTTTGCCGTATTGGTCGAGATTCTCGATCGCCATGGCGGCATCGTGAACAAGTTTCTCGGCGACGGCTTCCTCGCGCTGTTCGGCGCGCCGTTCGAAACCGGCGATGCCGCGCATCAGGCGGTCGCCGCCGCGCGCGAGATGCTGGCCGCCAATGAGCGCACCAACGCGGGCTCGAGCTGGCCGCTGCGCATCGGCATCGGCATCCATATCGGCGAGGTCGTCGCCGGCAATATCGGCTCGCCGCGGCGCAAGGAATACACCGTCATCGGCGACACCGTGAACTTTGCCGCGCGGCTCGAGGCGCTCAACAAGGAGCTCGGCTCGCAATTCCTGATTTCTTCCGCGGTGCGCGAAGCGCTCGGCGATGAGTGCAGGGACGCGGTCTCGCGCGGCGAGATCCCGGTGCGGGGCTACGAGCATCCGGTGCCGGTCTGGCAATTGGGGTAGGGCACCGCATCTGATCGCATAAAGGTAGATTGGTAGTGATTGACGCGATGTCCTTTACTCATATAGATGACTATATGAGTTCAGCCCTCGACGATCGACTGCCGCGCTACCAGCGTCTCCGCGACGATCTCGCGGCGCGCATCAACCGCAATGAATGGCGTCCCGGGGACCTGATCCCTTCCGAGGCCGAGCTCGGTGCGTATTACGGCGTCGCGATCGGCACCGTGCGCAAGGCGATCGATCAGCTGGTCAGCGATGGCGTGCTGGAGCGTCAGCAGGGCCGCGGCACCTTCGTGCGCCGCGCGCGGTTCAACTCCTCGCTGTTCCGCTTCTTCCGCTTCCAGTCCGAAAGCGGCGAGCGCCGCGTGCCGCAGAGCCGCATCCTGCGCCGCAAGGCGATGCCGGCGACCACGGCGGTGGCCTCGGCGTTGCGTATCTCGGTCGGCGAGCCCGTGATCAGCCTGTCGCGGCTGCGGCTGATCGACGACGTGCCGCTGCTCGCGGAAGAGATCTGGCTGCAGCGATCGCGCTTCGAGGCGATCGTCGCGCTCGACACGGCTGAATTCGGCGACTTGCTCTATCCGCTCTACGAGGATCGCTGCGGCCAGGTCGTGGTCTCGGCCGATGAAGTCCTCACCGTCGAGATCGCGACCGAGATGCAATCGCGCCTGCTGCGACTGGAGGCCAACGCGCCGCTGATCGTGATCGAGCGCCTGGCCTTCGACCTGGAGCGGCGGCCGATCGAGTGGCGCCGCTCGCGCGGCCCGGCGGATCGTTTCCGCTACCACGCCGAGATCAGATGACCGCGACGATCAATTAAAAACAACACAAGACATCTCAGGGAGGAATGATGGCAAACTGGTATAGCGAATGTTCGCCGCTCGAGCGGCGCACCTTCTGGGCAAGCTTTGGCGGCTGGGGCCTCGACGCACTCGACGTCCAGATGTTCAGCCTCGCCATTCCGGCGCTGATCACCGCATTCGCCATCAGCAAGGCCGACGCGGGCCTGCTCGGCTCGGTGACGCTGTTCTTCGGCGCATTCGGCGGCTGGCTCGGCGGCGCACTCGGCGATCGCTTCGGGCGGGTGAAGGCGCTGCAGATCACGGTCGCGACCTTTGCGCTCGCGACCTTCGCCTCGGCCTTCGCGATGAACTACAGCCAACTCGTGGTGCTGAAGGCCATTCAGGGCGTCGGCTTCGGCGCCGAGTGGGCCTGCGGCGCGGTGCTGATGGCGGAGATCATCCGCGCCGAGCATCGCGGCAAGGCGCTCGGCGCCGTGCAGAGCGCGTGGGCGGTCGGCTGGGGCGCGGCGGTGCTGCTCTCGGCCCTGGTGTTTACCTATGCGCCGGCCGACATCGCCTGGCGCATCCTGTTTGCGGTCGGCCTGATCCCGGCGCTCTTGATCCTGTATATCCGCCGCGGATTGAAGGAGCCGCCGCGTGCCGCATCGCGCACAGCCGAGCCGCCGTTCTTCGCGACGCTCGCCGGAATCTTCCACCGCGACGTGCTGCGCTCGACCCTGATCGGCGGCCTGTTCGGCATCGGCGCCCATGGCGGCTATGCGGCGCTGACGACATTCCTGCCGACTTACTTGCGCGAAGTGCGGCATCTATCGGTGCTCGGCTCCAGCGCCTATCTCGCCGTGATCATCGTCGCCTTCTTCTGCGGCTGCGTGGTCTCCGGGATCATCAGCGACCGAATCGGCCGGCGCGCCAATGTGACGCTGTTCGCCGCCGCCTGCGTCGTGACGGTGCTGGTCTACATCTTCGCGCCCCTGTCCAATTCGCAGATGCTGGTGCTCGGCTTTCCCTTGGGCTTCTTCTCGGCGGGCATTCCGGCCAGCATGGCGGCGCTGTTCAGCGAGCTTTATCCGGCAGGCGTGCGCGGCACCGGTGTCGGCTTCTGCTACAATTTCGGCCGCATCGTCTCGGCGGCGTTTCCGTTCCTGGTCGGCTATCTCAGCGATCACATCGGCCTTGGTGCCGCGATCGGGATCGACGCGGCTTTCGCCTATTCGCTGGTGCTGGTCGCCGTGCTGATGCTGCCGGAAACCCGCGGCAAGGTTTTCGAGCAGGCCACCGCTGCGCGCGCGTGATGATGGGGAATGATCATGACATCGTACGAACATGGCTTGACGCGGCGCCGGTTTGCCGCGGGGATGATTGCCGCGCTGTCGGCCGGCGGATTGGCGAGCAAGGTGAGGGCTGAGGTGCCGAAACTGGCGATCGATACCCACGCCCACGTCTTTCATCGCGGGCTGAAGCTCGCGCCGGGCCGCCGGTACGCGCCCGACTACGACGCGCCGCTCGCGCTCTATCTGCAGCAGCTCGACCAGAACGGCATCACCAATGGCGTGCTGGTGCAGCCGAGCTTTCTCGGCACCGACAATTCCTATCTTGTGGAGTGCCTGAAGGCGACCAACGGCCGGCTGCGCGGCATCGCCGTGGTCGATCCCACGGTTCCGGCGGAAGCGCTTCGTGAGCTCGATCGTGCCGGTGTCGCCGGCATCCGTCTCAATCTGGTCGGCCAGACGCTGCCCGATCTGACATCGGGCGAGTGGACGGCGCTGCTCGGAGAGATCCGGACGCTCGACTGGCAGGTCGAGATCCAGCGCAATGCCAGCGATCTCGCAACGTTGGCGCCGAAGCTGCTCGACCAGGGCGTGAAGGTCGTGTTCGATCACTTCGCCTTGCCCGATCCGAAGCTCGGCATCGACGATCCCGGCTTCCAGTCGGTGCTCAAGCTCGGCACAACGCGCAATGTCTGGGTCAAGATATCGGCGCCTTATCGCAACGGCGCGGCCGGCGAGGCGTTCGCGAAGCAGGCCTATCCGCTGCTGCGCAACGCCTACGGCGTCGATCGGCTGCTGTGGGGCAGCGACTGGCCGCACACGCAATTCGAGTCAACACAGAATTACGCGAAGAACCGCAAATTCCTCGACGAGCTCGTCACCGATGCCGATGAACGCGCGCGCGTGCTCGCATCGCCGCGGGAATTGTTTCGGTTCTAGGCATGATCCGGAAAAGTGCGAAGCGGTTTTTCCGAAGAGGATCATGCTCAAACAAGGCGCGCGCGATTGTACCGAGTGCTCTGACGGGCGTCGTTGCGGCTATGCTACGATGACGCCATCGGTCGCAGATGACCGGAGCACAAGGACACGCAAGATGCAGCGGCGCTATATCACTGTCGACGTTTTCACCGACCGCGCCTTCGGCGGCAATCCGCTCGCCGTGGTGCTCGACGCCGAGGGGCTGTCGACCGCACAGATGCAGGCGATCGCAACCGAGTTCAACTATTCCGAGACGACCTTCGTGCTGCCGCCGCAGGACAAGGCCAACGACGCCAACGTTCGCATCTTCACGCCGGTCAGGGAGCTGCCGTTCGCCGGGCATCCCAACGTCGGTACGGCCTTCGTGCTGGCGCAGCTTGCCAAGGAGCCGAAGCCGCGTCTGGTGTTCGAGGAGAAGGCGGGGCTGGTGCCGGTCGACATCACGCGAGACGGCGGCAGGGTGGTTGCCACCGAGCTGACCGCGCCGCAGCCGCTGTCGCGGCTGGCGCAATTCTCCGCCTGGGAGGTCGCGAGCCTCATCTCGCTCACGGCAGACGACGTCAGGACGGATCGTCAGGCACCGCAGGTGGTTGGTGTCGGAACTCCATTCCTGGTCTTCGAGGTCGCATCGCGCGATGCGGTGCGGCGGGCAAAGCCGGATGCGGCGGCGTTCGGCCGCTTCTTCCCGCGCGACGGTGCGTTCTCCACGTATTTCTACACCCGCGACGTCCCGGCCGCGGAGGCGCCCTGCGATCTGCAGGCGCGGATGTTCTTCTCGGGATCAAGCGGCCTGATCGAGGATCCGGCCACAGGCAGTGCCACGGTTGCAGCGGCCGCGTTGCTGGCTGCGCTCGATCCGCTGCGTGACGGGGTCCTGAAGCTGACGGTCGGCCAGGGCTTCGATATGGGCCGGCCGAGTCTGCTGCTGACCCGCGTGCGCAAGCAGGACGGTGCTAACATATCGGCGCATGTCGGCGGCGCCTGTGTGCAGATGATGCAGGGGACGTTGCGCCTGGAGGGAGAAGGCTAGAGCGGGAAGAGATTCGCTCGAGCTGGACCGGCAGCGGAGGTTCACCTCTCCCTTGGGAGAAGTCGGCGCGCAGCGCCGGGTGAGGGGGGACGGTCCCTCATTGAAGCTGCGGCCCCTCACCCGCTTTGCCTCGCAAATCGACCTCTCCCCAATGGGGAGAGGTGAAGCAAGCACGCGGCGAACGCGAATCGATCTGAGTTTATTTTGCGTAGACCACCTGCGGCGCTGCGAGGTTCTCGATCTTGACGCCGTCGCGCTCCTCGATGATCTCGGCGATCCAGCGGCGGTGGCAGTGTTCGTGGTCGCGCTCGTAGCAGAGGATGCAGACCGGGCCGGACTTCTTCACCAGCGCCGACAACTCGTCGAGCTCCTCTTTGGCCTGCACTGTCTTGAGATGCGCCGAGTAGATCTTGTGCAGCAGCGCATATTGCCCGCTGCGCGCCGCCTCCCGGCCGCTCTTCGGCGTGCCGAGGCCGCGCAGATGGACGTAGCCGATGCCGCGCTCGTCGAGGCCTGCGGCGAGCTGGGTCTTGGAGAAGCCCGGCCGGCGTGAGGAGGCGACCGCGCGGACGTCGACCAGCAGCCTGACGCCGGCCTGCTCGAGCTCGTCGAGCACCGCCTTTGACGGCGTCTGCTCGTAGCCGATGGTGAACAGCCGTTTCGCCTTTGCCATCGATTGTCCCTTACTTTACCCGTTCGATCAGCTCCATCGCGCCGGCGGGCGCGCGGATCTTGCCCTCGTGGATCACATAGGCGAACACGTCGCGCGGCGCCTTCTTCGGCGCTGATTTGTCGACCTTCGGCAGGTCGTCCGGTTCGCCGCCGGCAGCCCAGTCCTGAAACCGCTTGGCCCAGGCGTCGAGCTGCTTCGGCGGATAGCAGGTCTTCAACTCGTCATTGCCCTTCTGCAGCCGAGCATAGACGAAGTCGCTGGCGACGTCGGCAATCGCCGGATATTTGCCGTGCTCGGCGAACACCACCGGCACCTCGTGCTCGCGAATGAGGGCGATGAACTCGGGCACGCAAAAGCTGTCGTGACGCACCTCGACGACATGGCGCAGCGCGCGACCGTCGAGCTTGCGCGGCAGCAATTCGAGGAACTTGCCGAAATCGGCGCCGTCGAATTTCTTGGTCGGTGCGAACTGCCACAGCACCGGGCCGAGCCGGTCCTTCAGCTCGAGCACGCCCGAATCGTAGAACCGCTTCACCGAATCGCCGGCCTCGGCGAGCACGCGGCGGTTGGTGGCGAAGCGCGGCCCCTTCAGCGAGAAGATGAAGCCGTCGGGCACTTCGCTGGCCCATTTGCGAAAGCTCTCCGGCTTCTGCGATCCGTAATAGGTGCCGTTGATCTCGATCGAGGTCAGCTTGGAGGCGGCGTAGGACAGCTCCTTCGCTTGCGTCAGCTTCTCGGGATAGAACACCCCGCGCCACGGTTCGAAGGTCCAGCCGCCGATGCCGATATAGATGTTGCCTGCGTCCGTCTTGGTCGTCTTCGTGTCTGTCTTGGTCGCCTTGGTGGGAGCTTTGGCCACGACTGCACTCATCGTGAGGAGGGAAGGGAATAGAGAGTAGTCAAAATAATCGTGATTGGCCAGTTTGCCAGATTGGCGTGGCAGTGCTTATCGTGACCGCAAGCGTTGGCTAGGATGCCGAAAAACGGGAGAACAACAATGCGCATGCTGGTTGCGGCCGCCCTCTTGATCACGTCTTCCGCGGCCATATCGTCTACTGCAATGGCAGACGAGGTCGACGATGCGCACAAGCTCGCGATCACCGGCCGCGACGCCTACTGGAATTGTCTCGCCCGCGAATATCCCCGCGACAGCAACAAGGCGATGTCCGACCAGGAGTTCACTGCGCTGATCGCCAATGTCTGTCCTTCGGAGCGGCAGAACTTCCGGGTGTCGCTGATCGACTTCCTGTCGCTGCAATTTCCGAAGCAGGATGCCGACGCCAACCTGTCCACCGCGAACCGCGCGATCGAGCTGGCGCAGAAGGACATCGTGATCGCCTTCGTCAGGCGCAGGGCAGCGGCGAAATAGGTTCCCGAATCCTGTTGCGGCCGGCCGATTTTTGATATCAATCCGCGCAGGCTAAGGGGATGACGGGATGAACTCACGATCGACGGCAGGCTTCTTGGGCGCAGTGGTCGCAGCCATCGCGCTGGCGGCGGCGTTCATCTACGGGCCGTCGCCGAGCCAGCTCCGTAACCCGACCAAGCCCGCCGCGATGCAGCCGCAGGCGGCTCCCGCCGCGGAGGCTGCGCAGGCGGCCCCGGCGCCGCGCGGCCCGGTGATCCGGGAAGTCCCGAACAACTAGCCTTTGTGCAGACTGCCCCTTGCGAACCGCATGGGGGCTTCCTATCTGGATCATAACGGCGACGTTGCAGCTTAAGGGCTCCGGCGCTGGGACGACCACGGCAATGTCGGCTGCGCCGGATGTACGCGCGCCCCTTTGTTCGTGGTCGTTGGCATTTTCGGGGGTATTCTGCCCCGTTTTCCCGCTTTCCGAGACCGCGTTTGGGCCGGCCCGCCTTGGCAGCGGGGGAGGCTGCCGCTATACGCTGGCGCTCATGAACGACGCCATCAAGCTCAGCCCCGAAACCTCGTCGCAAGCGGCCAGTCTGCCGCAGCTTTCGGTGGTGGTCCCGACCTTCAACGAACGCGACAATGTCACGGTGTTGTACCGCCGGCTGGACGCGATCCTGAAGGACGTGTCCTGGGAAGTCATCTTCGTCGACGACAATTCGCCTGACGGAACCTGGGACGTGGTGCGCGCGCTGGCGCGGAAGGATTCGCGCGTGCGCTGCATCCGCCGAATCGGCCGGCGTGGCCTGTCGGGTGCCTGCATTGAGGGCATCCTGGCATCGAGCGCGCCTTACGCCGCCGTCATGGACGCGGACCTGCAGCATGACGAGACCCAGCTCCCGAAGATGCTGGGACTGCTGCAGAGCGGCGAGGCCGAGCTCGTGGTCGGCAGCCGCTACATCGAGGGCTACAAGGCCGACGGCTTCAACAAGCAGCGCGCCGGCGCCAGCGCCTTCGCCACCGAGATCGCGCGCCGCGCGCTGAAGGTCGAGGTCGCCGATCCCATGAGCGGCTTCTTCATGATCCGCCGGGACCGCTTCGAGCAGCTCGCGCCGCAGCTCTCGACCCAGGGCTTCAAGATCCTGCTCGACGTCGTCGCGACGGCGGAGGGCAAGCTGCGCACCGTCGAGATTCCCTACACTTTCGGCGCCCGCCAGCATGGCGAGAGCAAGCTCGACTCGATGGTTGCGCTCGACTTCCTCGGCCTCGTGCTGGCGAAACTGACCAACGACCTGATCTCGCTGCGCTTCATCCTGTTCGCCGCGGTCGGCGGGCTCGGCCTGCTGGTGCATCTCACGGTGCTGTTCATCGCGCTGGAACTGTTCAAGGCGCCATTCCCGGAGGCCCAGGCCGCCGGTGCGATCGTGGCGATGACCAGCAACTTCATCCTCAACAATTTCCTGACCTACCGCGACCAGCGGCTGAAGGGTATTGGCATCCTGCGCGGCCTGCTGCTGTTCTATCTGGTCTGCAGCGTCGGCCTGCTCGCCAATGTCGGCGTCGCGTTCTCGGTCTACGACCAGGAGCCGATCTGGTGGCTTGCGGGCGCGGCCGGCGCGCTGATGGGCGTGGTGTGGAACTACGCGATGTCCGGGCTGTTCGTCTGGCGCAAGCGATGACGGCGGCATGAACGCGAACGAGGCGCGGCCGGCCCGGAACACCGCGCTCGCGGTGTGCGCGCTGGTGGTGTTGCGGCTGGCCGCCGCGGCATGGACGCCGCTGACCTTCGACGAAGCCTATTACTGGATGTGGTCGAAGTTGCTCGCCGGCGGCTATTACGACCATCCGCCGATGGTTGCGGTGGTGATCCGGCTCGGCACCATGATCGCCGGCGATACGCCGTTCGGCGTGCGCCTGGTGTCGATCCTGCTCGCATTGCCGATGAGCTGGGCGATCTACCGCGCGGCCGCGATCCTGTTCGGTGGCCAGCGCATCGCTGCGAGCGCGACGATCCTGCTCAACGTCACGCTGATGGCCGCCGTCGGCACGCTGATCGTGACGCCGGATGCGCCGCTGCTGGTTGCGTCCAGCTTCCTGCTGTACGCGCTTGCGAAGGTGCTGGAGAGCGGCCGCGGCGCCTGGTGGCTTGCGGTCGGCGCCAGCGCCGGCATGGCGCTGCTGTCGAAATACACCGCGCTGTTTTTCGGTCCCGCGATCCTGATCTGGCTTGCCGTCGTGCCGAAGCTGCGGCGCTGGTATCTCTCGCTTTGGCTCTATCTTGGCGGCCTGGTCGCGGCCGGCCTGTTCGCGCCGGTCATCCTCTGGAATGCCGATCATCAATGGGTGTCGTTCATCAAGCAGATGGGCCGCGCCCGGATCGAGGATTTCCGGCCGAACTACATCGCCGAGCTGATCCCGACGCAGTTTGCGTTCGCGACGCCGCTGGTGTTCATCCTCGGCGTGATGGGCCTCTATGCATTGTACCGGCGCCGCGCCGGCGCGATGCCGGCACGCGTGCTGGTCAACACCATGTTCTGGACCATCGTCGTCTACTTCACCTGGCACGCGCTGCATGCGCGGGTCGAAGCCAACTGGTTCGCGCCGGTCTATCCGGCCTTCGCGGTAGCGGCCGCGGTCGCCGCGATCCAGGTGCAGTGGGCGCCGCGCGAGCAGCGCACGATCGATTTCTGCCGTCGCTGGGCTGCGCCCACCGGCGTGGTGCTGTTCGCGCTGCTGATCGTGCAGGCCAACACCGGCATGCTCTCGGGTTACCGTCGCGACGCCACCGTGCGCAGCGTCGGCGTCGGCTGGCGGGAGCTCGCGGATGAAATCGAGGCGGCGCGGGTGCGGGCGGGCGCGACCTGCGTGCTGGCGCCGGACTACGGCACCACCGGCTGGCTGGCCTTCTATCTCCCCAAGGGCACCTGCGTCGCCCAGCAGGGCCAGCGCATTCGCTGGATCAACATGGGCGAGCCGAGCCCGGCGCAGCTGTCCGGCAAGCTGCTCTATGTGCACGAGGTCGAGCAGGAGATGCCGGCCTCGGTGCGCGACAATTTCGCTCATGTCGAAACGGTGGCCGAGGTCAAGCGCTTACGCGGGCCCTTGGTGATCGAGACCTATGCGCTCGATCTGCTTGATGGCGCCAAGGGCGAGGTCTTTGACCGCTCGCCGCCGCCGGAACTGCAGTGAGAGATGGTTTTTGTCCGATCCCCGCGTCTTCACGGGGTGATCGGCAAGGAAATTCTCTCTTGAATTTATTCCGCTGAGCTGCGCTGGAGCAGGGTGCCGAAATGTCCCATCATGGGACAGAAAAGCCGCTTTAGCGGTCCAATGTCATCTTAAAAAAGCCCTACGCCACAGGCACTTCCCGCGCTGCAGGGGATCACATCCGGTTAAGTCGCATTTAACTAAAAGGCGCCTTAATGGCCGTCTGTGCCCCCGCGCGACGTTGAGCCGAACTCCGTTCGACCACGCGTCGAGTGAGGGACAAAGGTGGACCTGTTTTGAGCGCCGGGTGTATGGGTACGAGTGCGAGTGCGTATGTTCTTGAGGCGCCAAGCCGCAAGAAATCCTCCAAAAAAATCCTCCCTCAGCATTTCCTCGGCAGCGCCGCGGTGGCGGGGCTGGTGCTTGGCTGCGCCTGGACGGTCTACGCCAACATCTTTGCCGCGAACGTCTATCCGTCGGTTGGCAATGCGTCGTTCGATGCGCCTGTCGTGAAGCGGCCGGTCGCCGCTGCCGCGCGGCCGGCACCGGCGTTTAACGAGGTGTTCGCGTCCCTGACGCCGGCACCGGCGGCGCCCGCAAAGACTGAGGTTGCCAAGACTGAGGTTGCAAAGACCGAGGTCGCGACGTCGGAAGCCCTGGCCCCGTCACTCATGTTTAACGATCGGTTTGCGGCCGCCACGCCGGAGGGCGTCGCATCCAGCGTGGTGGCTGACGCCGCTCCGCAGATCGACCCGATCAAGCAGGCCGCTGCACCCAAGGTCGTTGCGACGGCGAGGGCGGTGGCGACCGCGGAGCTCGCCGAGACATCGAAGCCGCTGCCAGCCCCGAAATCGGTCGAGACCGCCAAGAAGCAAGCCGCCGCCAATCTGCAGGTGGCGCTCAACGATCCCACCGTCAACGTTCAGCCCAAGGGCGTTGAGGCGAAGCCGGCCGAAGCCAAGCAGGCCGCGAAATCCGGCGGCGTCCGCGACATGGCCGCGCGCGCCAAGGCCGCGGTGATGTCGATCGCATCGAGCGAGCGGCAGACCATGGTCGAGAAGCTGTGGGGCAAACGCGAGTCGAGCGGCGGGCTGCTGTCGTTTGCCTCCGCCGATGCCAACGTCACCGGCAGCATTCCCTCGACGCTGGACCAGAACCCGATGCTCGGCGGCTCGCCGCCCTATGACCGCCAGACCGCGGTGTACGACATCTCGGCGAAGACCGTGTATCTGCCCGACGGCACGCGCCTCGAGGCGCATTCGGGTCTCGGCTCGCGGCTCGACGATCCCCGATCCTCGCATCTGAAGATGGTCGGCGTGACGCCGCCGCACATTTACGAACTCAAGCCGCGCGAGGCGCTGTTCCACGGCGTGCCGGCACTGCGGCTCAATCCGATCGGCGGCGAGGGCAAGATCTTCAACCGCGACGGCCTGCTCGCGCACACCTTCATGCTCGGTCCGAACGGCGACTCCAACGGTTGCGTCTCGTTCAAGGACTACTACGCGTTCCTCGACGCCTACCGCAACAAGGGCATCCGCCGCCTCGCGGTGCTCGCGCGGATCCAGTAGGCGCATTCTGCGCCAGGGGGCTTGCCCCTTGGCTTGTCCGCTCGCGGCCAACTATCCTCGGCAGCGTATCAGCGCGTCGAGCGTGGAATTCCAAGCGACCGGATCGATCGGCGTGGTCAGGCCAAAGCGCGCCTCGATCGCCTCCGATAGCATGCATCAAATTCCGCGTCGCTGGAACTGGCCTGTCGATTGTTGCTATACTGCGGCGACCAGATCACCGGTCGAAAACGCAATGCATCCTGCTCCGCTCATCGAAACCCCGCCGCCGATCACGACCCAAGCGTTCGGCGATGGGGCAGCCGCGGTTGCCCGTCTCGAAGAGATCTACGAGCGCAACACCGGCTTCCTGCGCAATCGCTTCGAGGCCTATGTCAACGGCGTGCCCTTCACGACGCGGGTCCGCGCGCATTATCCCTTCGTCCGCATCACGACCTCGTCGCATGCGAGGCTCGATTCGCGGCTTGCCTACGGCTTCGTCGCGGGGCCCGGCATCCATGAGACCAGCATCACGCGGCCGGACATCTTCCGGACCTACCTCACCGAGCAGATCGGGCTGCTGATCAAGAACCATGGCGTGGCGGTCGAGATCGGCGAGTCCGGCGAGCCGATCCCGATTCATTTCGCCTACCGGCGCGACATCAATATCGAGGCGGCGCTGACCGTTGCCGACAGCTCGGCGTTCACGCGATCGCTGCGCGACATCTTCGATACGCCTGATCTCGCGGCGATGGACGATGCGATCGCCGACGGCACGTTCGAGCTGACGCCGGGGACGCCCGAGCCGCTGGCCCTGTTCCGCGCCGCGCGGGTCGATTACTCGCTGCGCCGGCTCTACCACTACACCGGCACCGACCCCGAGCATTTCCAGAATTTCGTGATCTTCACCAACTACCAGTTCTATGTCGACGCCTTCGCGCAATCGAGCCTGCAACGGCTCGCGGCGGGCGAGGAAGGGATCGAAGCCTTCGTCGCGCCCGGCAATGTGATCACGCGCAACGCGCTGGCCGGCGGCGGCACTACGGGGGCGGCATCGGAGCGCACCCCGCAGATGCCGGCGTTTCATCTCGTCGAGTCCGGCTATCGCGGCATCACCCTGATCAATATCGGGATCGGTCCGTCGAACGCGCGCAACATCACCGATCACGTTGCGGTGCTGCGGCCGCATGCCTGGCTGATGATCGGGCATTGCGCGGGCCTCCGCAACACGCAGCGGCTCGGCGACTACGTGCTGGCTCATGGCTATGTCCGCGAGGATCACGTGCTCGATCACGAGCTGCCGCTCTGGGTGCCGATCCCCGCATTGGCGGAAATGCAGGTCGCGCTCGAGGAGGCGGTCGGCGAGGTGACCGGGCTCACCGGTTTCGAGCTCAAGCGGCTGATGCGGACGGGCACGGTCGCCAGCGTCGACAACCGCAACTGGGAGATCAGCGGACCGCAGGTGATCCGGCGGATGTCACAGTCGCGCTCCATCGCGCTCGACATGGAATCGGCGACGATCGCCGCCAACGGCTATCGCTTCCGGGTGCCCTACGGTACGCTGCTGTGCGTCTCCGACAAGCCGCTGCATGGCGAGATCAAGCTCGCGGGCATGGCCAGCGAGTTCTATCGCCAGCGCGTCGGCCAGCATCTCCAGATCGGCCTCAAGGCGCTGGAGCGGCTCAAGCAGCAGGAATCCGAGCGGCTGCATTCGCGCAAGCTGCGCAGCTTCGCCGAGGTCGCGTTTCAGTAGAGCGGCAGGGTGCAGGTGACCTGATGGCATAGTTGCGCGTAGAAGACGAGGCGGCTCTACAACGTGCCGTAACTTCGCAGACGGCCTGAAGCCGACAAATCCAATGGTTGAGCCGGTCCGGAATAACGGGTGAGTTGGATGGGGCCTTGGCAGCTTGGGATTGACTATTCCATCAGACTCTCGTTAAAAGCGAATTGGCGCGATCGTGGCATTTGTTCTGGTCGTTGATACTGCGACCTTGCTAAAAACGTTACTGCAGAAGCAGCGCGGCGCGGCGTGCGGCCCAATGGCTCACGTGGCGCATGCGTTTGGTAAGTGAGAAGTCTCGCGATCGCGTCCATCATCTCCCTCTTTCAGCAGCGCCATGGACCTTTCTAAGGCTTACGACCTCACATCATTAGCGATCCTTCTTGATTGTTCCGCGAAGCAGCTTGGATACTACGTTTATAAGCGCGACCTCGCTACGCAATACAAGCAGTTTCAAATCAAAAAGAGGAGCGGAGGCGCTAGAATTATCAAGGCGCCTGCCACGAATCTCAAGATAATCCAGCGAAGCATTGTGCGTGAACTCGAGAGGCTTGTTCGCTTCAAGCCATGCGTTACCGGCTTTGTGAAGGGGCGCGACATAAAGCGGAATGCTGTGCTCCATGTAGGTCAGCGTCATGTACTGAACGTCGATCTTCAAGACTTTTTCAATACTATCAACTACGGTCGCGTCTATGGCTTGTTGACCAAGAAGCCCTACGGGATAGCACCAAAAGTCGCGGCGGCGATCGCTAAGGCTTGCACGCTCGATAATGCTCTTCCCCAGGGTGCCCCAACTTCACCGATCCTCTCGAACCTCATTTGCGCAAAAATGGACGCAGAGCTGAGTCGATATGCTCTTGCTAACAAGTGCATTTACACCCGCTACGCTGATGATTTGACGTTTTCGACTAATCGACAATTCATGCCGATGGCCGCGCTGAACCTCAACTCGGACGGGACACCGATCACTGAACTGGCAAGACCTCTTCGCGAAATAATCGAAGCTAATGGCTTCGTCATCAATGAGCGCAAAGTTCGGTTGTCGACTCGAGGTCGTCGTCAGGTCGTTACGGGCCTTGTCGTAAATGAGCGCGTCAACGTACGGCGCAGCGCGATCCGGGAAGCTCGAGCGTTGCTTCACGCTTGGAGGAAATTTGGCCTTGTAAAAGCGAGCAGCGTCTTCAACGAAAAATTCGGGGGAGCGGGACGAGACTTCGAGGCGGTAGTTCGTGGTAAGATTGGCTTTATTGGACAGATCCGAGGTCGACCCGACGAGTCATTCAAGAAGCTTGCGCTGGAGTTCAATAAGCTGACTGCCAACGGAAAGATTCGAACTGCGCTTAGCAGGTCCGAGATTGCTGCACAGGCCATATGGGTTATCGAGCATGACGGCGATTCTCAGGGAACCGCTTTCTTCCTGGACGGCGTAGGTATCGTTACATGTGCCCACTGCCTCGGTGAGAATCCTTTCATTTACCATCCTTCCGATCATACTAAGCGCTTCAAATTAAAGGTTAGGGCGGAGGATAAGCATCGGGACCTTGCTATTCTTTATGTTCCAGTCGAATTGGAGAATGTTGTCCCGCTCTCGGCATACAAGGGCGTCGCTCTGGCGAACGGTGCCGATGTCAGCCTGTGGGGATACCCAAACCATTTTGCTGCTACTCCCATACGTATGGAACGTGGCAAGCTCATTCGCTCGTTTGTGAAGAGCGCAGTTTCCTATTTGGAGATATCGCCCAAGATTATCGGCGGAAACAGTGGTGGTCCGGTCTTGAATGACGGCTATCAAGTAATTGGCATTGCCGCGGTTGGCTTTGGTGGTTCAACTAAGTTCACTGGTGTCGAATTCATGGCAGTTAACGGAATTGAGCTTTCGGCGCTGCTGAGTAAGTAAGAGCGGAACTATGGAAAGCAAAACAACTGCGCAAGATCATATTCAAGGCGTCGGCGCCATCGTAACAAACCTTCAAGCGCTGGAGACGGTCGTGAGATTATTTCTCGCGGCTGTGCACAACCAGCGGCTCAAGTTACCCGGTTTAGGCGACTAAACAGCAACGGAGACGTATCTTACGAACTTCCGTTCGATAGGCTCTCTCATTGACGAATACAACGGGCTCCTCAGCGAGGCCGAGGGAAAGTTTAGAGTTGACAGGAGTGTAGTCGATGTTCGCGACGCTTTTGCTCATGGCAGGCTGTTGAGTGTGGGAGAAATATATCCAGCGACGCTTTATAAGTTTGTCATCTCGAACGGCGGCGACGTTCCAATTCAGTCGCAACATGTGCTAACAAGGCATGGTTGGATGATGTGAGGCTCAAAGTGCACGGCGAGCAAATGAAGGTGGTTAATTGTCACAGGACTCGTGGATATGCCGGGTTCTGAGCGTTCAATAAGGCGCCTCGGGCTATCTCTGGCGTCATCGCTTTAAGCGGCATAGTTGGTCTGCCAAAGTCTTAGCAGACGCGACGCTCACGCCGCGACCGTCTTCCACAACTGCATCTCGATGCCGACCGCGGCCTTGACCTGCGGCCGTGCCTGGATGCGCGAGAGATAGTCTGCCAGTGACGGCCATTGCGCGACGTCGACGCCGGCGGCGCGGAGCAGCAGCAGGGCCCAGGCGAGGTGCGCGTCAGCAACCGTGAAGCGGTTCCCAACCAGGAATTCGCGGTGCGCCAGATGCGCTGCTGGCACCGACAAGGTCGGCCCGATCCGGGCGCGCGGTTTGGCAAGCGATGCGTCGTCCTTGTACCAGAAGGTCGGAAACAGGAATCCCTTGTGGATCTCCGTGCCGGTGAAACTCAGCCATTCCTGCAGGCGGTAGCGATCCGGATCGCCCGGCGGAGGCGCCAGGCCGAGTTCGGGCTTGCGGTCGGCGATGTATTGCAGCACCGCCGCGCTCTCGGTCAGCCGTTCGCCGTTCTCGAGCACCAGCACCGGCACTGCGCCCTTCGGTGCGACGGCGCGGAAGTCGCCATCGTCCTCGAGCACCTTCTTGGTCCAGAGCTGCACCATGCGATAGCGCGCCTCGATGCCGGCCTCCATCAATGCGATGCGGCTGGCGAGGGAGCAGGCCATCGGCGAGAAATAGAGCTCGAGCATGATGGTGGTCTCAGGCGAGCGCGTTGCCGCGGGCGATGATCGCGAAGCGGTCGGACAATTCGGCGAGCGCGACGTCGTGAATCAGCCTCGCCGCAATCGTGCCGCCCTTGCCGTCGGGCAGGTCGCGGGTGGCGCAGCTCTCGGCGTCGATCGTGGTGCGGAAGCCGAGATCGAGCGCGGCGCGCGCGGTCGAGCTCACGCACATATGGGTCATGAAGCCGGCGAGCACCAACTCCTTGCGGCCGGTCGCGGCCAGCTGCACATTGAGCTCGGTGCCGGCGAAGGCGTTCGGCAATTGCTTCTCGATCACGATCTCGCCGGGCCGCGGCTCGAGCTGCGCCACGATCGCGCCGCGCTCCGCGTCGCGATCGAACAGGCTGCCCGGCGCTCCCTTGTGCGCGATGTGGATGATCTTGGCGCCGCTTTCCCGTGCGCGACCGAGCAATGCGGTGGCGCGCGCAATCGCCGGGCTGGCGTCGGGCAGGGCCAAGGGACCTGCGAGATATTCGTTCTGGATGTCGATCAACACCAGGCAGGCATCGCCGAGGCGCGGCGGGGTGAGGTCGATACCGGCGAGCTGCATCAAGGTCTTGGCTGACGACATGGTCCAGGTCTCCATGAAATGGGTCGCGTGAAATATAGCCGTGGACCGGCCTGCCGTTATGCAGGGAGTTTGCAGCCGGTGGCTGCGTTATTGCAGGTGGTCAAGGCCGGATGTAGCCTGCCGAAATGAACTGGGACGACCTTCGGATCATCGCGGCGGTCAGGGACGAGGGCACCTATGCCGGCGCCAGCGCGCGGCTGCGCATCGACGAGACCACGGTCGGCCGCCGCCTGGCGCGGATCGAGCGCGCGCTTGGGCTCCGCCTGTTCGAGGCGGCCGACGGCGTCCGCAAGCCGACCCGGCAGTGCGACGTCGTGCTCGCACATATCCAGGCGATGGCCGTGCATGCCGAGGAGATCGGCCGGGTCGGCGACAGCCTGCCGGGCCCGGTCGGCCGGCTGCGCGTCGCCTCCACCAACGCGATCGCGGAGGAAGTGCTGGCGCCGCGCACCGGCGCATTGCTGCGCGCCAATCCGGGCCTCACGCTGCAATTCCTGACTTCGAGCGACAACGTCAAATTCTCGCGCTGGGAGGCCGATCTCGCCATCCGCCTGCGCAAGCCCGACAAGGGCGATTTCGCGATCTCGAAGCTTGGCGAAGTCAGGCTGTATTTCTTCGAGCCGGCCGCGACGTCGGCGGCAGACGCGGTGACTTGCGCCTATCCGGACGAACTCGGCGCAATTCCCGAGATGCAGTTCCTGCGCGCCAAGCGGCTTCGCGCGCGCTGCGTCACCGACAATGTCCGCATCATCCACAAGATCATCCAGTCGCATCAGGCGGTCGGCGTGCTGCCGGAGCATAGTTGCGCGGACCTTTTGACCGATCGCCGTCTGCGCGCCACGCTGCTACCGAAGCGGCGCGACGTCTGGCTGCTGGTGCAGAGCCATCTCAAGCGCGATGCGGCAACGCGCGTCACCATCGACTGGCTGCGCGGTTGCTTTCAGGATGTCGCGCGCAGCGGGTGAGGTGGAAACACTGTCATTCCGGGGCGCGCGTAGCGCGAGCCCGGAATCCATTCATCCAAGATGTCCGGCGGCAATTTCCGGATACAGATCGATCCACTGTGGGTTCTTCTCTTCGATCAACCTGATCTTCCAGTCGCGCCGCGACTTCTTCAATTCCTTCTCACGCGCGATCGCCGTCAGTACATCATCGTAGATCTCGAACCAGACAAGTTTGTCGACGGCGTATCGCTTGGTGAAGCCCTTGACCGTCTTGCTCTTGTGCTCGTGGACGCGGCGCACGACATCGTTGGTCACGCCGAGATAGAGCGTGCCATATTTGTCGCTTGCGAGCAGGTAGACGTAGTAGGCCATGAGCAAGCGGACCAATGGATTCCGGGCTCACGCTTCGCGTGCCCCGGAATGACGGAGACCCCAAAACAAAAACCCCGGCATCGCTGCCGGGGTTTTGCATTTCGTGGATTGCCTTGAGTGGCTGGACTTAGAAGTCCATGCCGCCCATGCCGCCGCCCGGAGGCATCGCGGGGCCGCCGGCGTTCTTCTTCGGCAGCTCGGCAACCATCGCTTCCGTGGTGATCAGCAGCGCGGCAACCGAGGCAGCGTTCTGGATCGCGGTGCGGACGACCTTGGTCGGGTCGATGATGCCCTTCTTGACGAGGTCGGCATAGTCGCCGGTCTGGGAGTCGAAGCCGTGATTGTAGGCCTTGTTCTCCAGGATCTTGCCGACGATCACCGAACCGTCTTCACCGGCGTTGATCGCGATCTGGCGAGCCGGAGCCGACAGCGCCTTGCGCACGATCTCGACGCCGGTCTTCTGGTCGTCGTTCTTGGTGCGCAGGCCCTTGAGCTGCTCGGAGGCACGGAGCAGGGCGACGCCGCCGCCCGGGACGATGCCTTCCTCGACAGCCGCGCGGGTCGCATGCATCGCGTCATCAACGCGATCCTTGCGCTCCTTCACCTCGACTTCGGTCGCGCCGCCGACGCGGATCACCGCGACGCCGCCTGCGAGCTTGGCGAGACGCTCCTGCAGCTTCTCACGGTCGTAGTCCGAGGTGGTTTCCTCGATCTGCGCCTTGATCTGGGCGACGCGGGCGTCGATGTCGGCCTTCTTGCCGGCGCCGTTGACGATCGTGGTGTTCTCCTTGTCGATCATCACCTTCTTGGCGCGACCGAGCATCTGCAGCGTGACGTTCTCGAGCTTGATGCCGAGGTCTTCCGAGATGGCCTGACCGCCGGTCAGGATCGCGATGTCCTGCAGCATGGCCTTGCGGCGATCGCCGAAGCCCGGAGCCTTGACGGCCGCGACCTTCAAGCCGCCACGCAGGCGGTTGACGACGAGGGTGGCGAGCGCTTCGCCTTCGACGTCTTCAGCGACGATGACCAGCGGCTTGCCGGTCTGCACCACGGCCTCGAGCAGCGGCAGCAGCTCGTTCAGCGAGGAGAGCTTCTTCTCGTTGATCAGGATGTAGGCGTCGTCCATCTCAACGCGCATCTTGTCGGCGTTGGTGACGAAGTAGGGCGAGATGTAGCCGCGGTCGAACTGCATGCCCTCGACGACGTCGAGCTCGGTCTCGAGCGACTTGGCTTCCTCGACCGTGATCACGCCCTCGTTGCCGACCTTCTTCATGGCGTCTGCGAGAAACTTGCCGATCTCGGCATCGCCGTTGGCCGAAATGGTGCCGACCTGGGCGATCTCCTCGTTCGAGGTGACCTTCTTCGAGTTCTTCTGCAAGTCCGCAACGACGGCTTCGACCGCGAGGTCGATACCGCGCTTCAGGTCCATCGGGTTCATGCCGGCGGCGACCGACTTGGCGCCTTCCTTCACGATCGCCTGGGCGAGCACGGTCGCCGTGGTGGTGCCGTCGCCGGCCGCGTCAGCGGACTTGGAGGCGACTTCGCGCACCATCTGGGCGCCCATGTTCTCGAACTTGTCCTCGAGCTCGATCTCCTTGGCGACGGTGACGCCGTCCTTGGTGATGCGGGGAGCGCCGAACGACTTCTCGAGCACGACGTTGCGGCCCTTCGGGCCGAGCGTGACCTTCACCGCGTTGGCGAGGATGTCGACGCCGCGCAGCATCTTGTCGCGCGCCTCGACGGAGAATTTGACTTCTTTAGCTGCCATCTGAGTTTTTCCTTGAGAGGTTTACCAGGGAGGGAGGGGGCGCTTAGGCCGCCTTCTTCTTGGAAGCGGGGACGTCGAGCACGCCCATGATGTCGCTTTCCTTCATGATCAGCAGGTCTTCGCCGTCGATCTTGACCTCGGTGCCCGACCACTTGCCGAACAGGACGCGATCGCCGACCTTGACGTCGATGGGGATCAGCTTGCCAGCTTCATCGCGGCCACCCGGGCCAACGGCGATGACTTCACCCTGCGAGGGCTTTTCCTTGGCACTGTCCGGAATGATGATGCCGCCAGCAGTCTTCTCTTCGGCGTCGATGCGCTTGACCACGACGCGGTCGTGAAGCGGACGGAATTTCATGCAGTCCTCCTAAATATTTGCGGATGCTGTAGAATTTTGGAGTGTTAGCAGTCCAGCCCAGCGAGTGCCAGACCGGCTGCGCAGGAGATAGGCCAAGCCGTGGCGGCGGGCAAGAGCCTCTAGCAGAAATTTTGGCACTCGCAGATGGTCGCTGCCAGGATCATTTCGGCATCCTTAATGGCGGCGCGAATCTCGTCGTTGCTATTAGCAGTTGCGGTAAGTTGCTGCTAACGCAAGAAATTTCAACAACCTATTAAACATTTGGGCTTGAGATGGGTTAGTCGCGTGCGTCACATTTCTCTCATGTGAGCGCATCCATTGCCGGTGGTCCGGCGGGGAAGGTCGGCCACCATGTGAATGCGCTCCGTCACAGGAGGTTGGCATGGTCTCGCGAGTTGGTGGGGTTGTTTCCGACGATTTCCGGAAGCAGTTGTTGGGGTATGGGCTGACGACGGCGCAAATCCTTTATCGGATGCCGGATCATCCCTCGTTGCTGCAGACCTATGTCTGGCAGAACTACGACCTGTTTCCGAAATTTCCGGCGCTGCAGGATTTCCTCTCTTTCTGGCAGCAGAAGCTCGAGGGCCCGCTGTTCGCGGTGACGGTGGCGCATTCCAAGCTGGTCAAGCCGGCCGAGCTGCGCGCGGTGGACGGCGTGTTCCGGCTGAATTGATCCGCTGAGGGGGCAAGGCAAGGGGGAAGGCGCGGTGCGCGCCTTTGCCCACCGCGCGCGGCGCGACTTGTGTTAGCTTCCCGTCCGCCAGAACAAGACGGGAGGCGAACAATGGCCAAGAAGACGGCATCGAGATCCGCAGCCAAGACCGCGGTGAAGAAGAAATGGTCGGGGCTTGGCGGCGGCGCCAAGAAGACGTCCGCGCGCAAGACGATCAAGTCCAAGGGCCGCGTCTCGGCGGCCAAGAAGAGCACACCGAAGGCAGCGACGAAGGCACGGCCCAAACAGCGCATCGCCATCAGCCATCACCGCGAAGAGGACTTCAAGGCCGATGGGCTGCGCGCCTACGCCAAGTACCGCGACCTCGGCATATCAGCCGCCTCGCATGGCCTCGCCCAGGCGCATGTGATCCGGCTGCAGGGCCCGTGCAATCCGGATGAGGTGTCGAAGCTGCACTTCCACGACGTCGACTTCCAGATGGTCTATGTGCTCAAGGGCTGGGTGAAGACCTACATGGAAGGCGAGGGTGAGACGCTGATGAAGCAAGGCAGCGCCTGGACCCAGCCGCCGCGCATCCGGCACATGATCCTGGACTATTCCGACGACGTCGAACTGCTGGAGGTGATCCTGCCGGCGGAGTTCAAGACGGTGGAGCTGAAGGCGTAGTCTCGATGTCATTCCGGGCTCGATGCTTCGCATCGCCCCGGAATGACGACTACGTCGTCACGTCATCGCCCCCACGATCGCCCCCATCAAGCACGTCGTCAGCGTCCCCGAGACGATCGACTTCAGCCCGAGCGCGTTGATCTCGTCGCGCCGGGTCGGCGCCATGATGCCGAGGCCGCCGATCATGATGCCGAGGCTCGCAAAGTTGGCAAAACCGCACATCGCGTAGAGCATGATCAGGCGCGAGCGCGGATCGAGCGCGTCGGGGCCGAGCTTCGACAAATCGACATAGGCAATCAGCTCGTTCAGCACGGTCTTGGTGCCCATCAGGCTGCCCGCCGTGATCGCCTGCGGCCAGGGCAGGCCCATCAGCCAGCACACCGGCGCCATGACGTAGCCGAGCAGGCGTTGCAGTGAGATCTTCGCGCCGCCGATTTCCGGCAGCAGGCCGACGATCTTGTTGGCGAGATACACCAGTGCGACCAGCACCAGCAGCATCGCGATGATGTTCATCAGGAGCTCGAGCCCGGCGGCCGTGCCCTTGACGATGGCATCCATCGTCGATGACACCTGGATATCGGGATCGTCGAGCGATCCGCCGGTGCGCGTGTCCGAGGTTTCCGGCACCATGATCAGGCTGACCAGAATGGCGGCCGGCGCGCCGAGCACCGAGGCGATGACGAAATGCGCGGCCGCATCGGGGATCAGCGGCGCCAGCAGCGTCGCGTACAGCACCAGCACGGTGCCGGCGATCCCGGCCATGCCGCCGGTCATCACCAGAAACAATTCGCTGCGGCTGAGCTGCGCCAGATAGGGGCGGATGAACAGCGGCGCTTCCACCATGCCGAGGAAGATGTTGGCTGCGGTCGAGAGCCCGACCGCGCCGCCGACGCCGAGCGTGCGCTCCAGCAGCCAGGCCATGCCGCGCACGATCGGCGGCAGCACGCGCCAATAGAACAGCAGCGTCGTCAGCACGCTCATGACCAGCACGATCGGTAGCGCCTGGAAGGCGAGGATGAAATCCGAGCCGGGTGCCTTCGGATCGAACGGCGCCGGGCCGCCGCCGACATAGCCGAACACGAAGGCGGTGCCGGCGCGCGTCGCGGCGGCGATGGTGCCGACGGCATCGTTGATCACGCCGAAGGCCTGCGTCACCAGCGGCACCTTGATCAACACCAGCGCGGTCACGACTGTCACCGCGAGCCCGATCGCCGCCTGCCGCAGCGACACCATCCTGCGGTTCTCGCTCAACACCCAGGCGATCACGAGCAACGCCACCACGCCGAACGCCGATTGCAACTGCAGCATCACGCCCCCAAGAACCCGCATGCGATTATGGGCAGGGGCCTCGCGCAGCGCAATGCTGTTGCGCATTAGAGCGTTTTCCAGCGAAGTGGATTACCGGTTCGCGTGAAGAAAACGCGTCAAATCAGGAGTCCAGAGCCCCGTTCCGACTTTTCGGAACGGGGCTCTGACCATCCTCTCCATTGACAAGTTGCAGGCGCTCGGCCACGCAATCATCCATGTCCTCCGCCACGCCGGCCGGCGCCCGCGATCTGCTCGGCCACCGACCATTCCTGTTCTTCCTGTTGTCGCGCAGCCTGTCGCGCTTCTCCAGCCAGATCGGCGCGGTGGCGATCGGCTGGCAGATCTATGATCTCACCGGCAGCGCATTCGACCTCGGCATGGTCGGACTGGTGCAGTTCCTGCCGACCGCATTGCTGGTGTTCGTCGCCGGTCATGCCGCCGATCGTTTCGAGCGCAAGCGCGTGGTGCAGGCCTGCCAGTTCGCGGAAGCGCTGACCGCATTGTTTCTCGCCGGAAGCACCTTTGCCGGCACCATCTCCGAAATCCAGATCTTCGTTGCGACTTTCGTGCTGGGAATCGCCGGTGCGTTCGAGAGCCCGGCGACCGCCGCGGTGTTGCCGCTGATCGCGCCGCAGGGTTCGCTACAGCGGGCGACCGCGATATCGAGCGGCGCGGCGCAGGTCGCGACCATCACCGGCCCTGCGCTCGGCGGCTTCGCCTATGCGCTGATGCCGAGCGCGCCTTACGGCATCATGATGGTGTTCTGGCTGTTCGGCGCGTTGCTGACCGGCGGTATCGGCCGGCTGCAGCAGGCGCCGGTGAAGAACGGCGGATCGTCGGACGATCTGTTTGCCGGCGTCACCTTCGTGCGCAGCAATCCGGCGATCCTCGGCACCATCTCGCTCGACCTGTTCGCGGTGCTGTTCGGCGGCGTCACCGCGCTGTTGCCGATCTATGCACGCGACATCCTGCAAACCGGTCCGCTGGGCCTCGGTGTATTGCGCGCCGCGCCCGCGGTGGGCGCGCTGCTGATGACCATGGTGCTGGCGCGGCACACCATCAACCGTCGCGTCGGATTAAGGATGTTCCAGTCCGTGATCGTGTTCGGCGTCGCGACGGTGGTGTTCGGGCTGTCGCACTGGATGTGGCTGTCGGCGCTGGCGCTCGCGGTGCTCGGCGCGGCCGACACGATCAGCGTCGTGATCCGCTTCTCGCTGGTGCAGCTCGCCACCCCCGACGAGATGCGCGGCCGCGTCGGCGCGGTCAATTTCCTGTTCATCAACGCCTCGAACCAGCTCGGCCAGTTCGAGAGCGGCGTCACCGCGGCGCTGCTCGGCGCCGTGCCGTCAGCCGTGCTAGGCGGCGTCGCCACGGTCGCAGTCGCGCTGCTCTGGATGAAGCTGTTCCCGACGCTGCGGGATGTGGAGAAGCTGGAGTAGGGGCCTTACCTCGCCCCGCCTGCGGGGAGAGGTCGACGCGAAGCGGCGGGTGAGGGGCACTCTCCGCGAATTCGTCTTTCACCGTCCGCTTGGAGGCTTCCCTGGATCCCGATCGGGGAAGACTATTTCGGAATAATGGAAAACTACCGCTGATTTGCCCGACGTGTCAAGGCGCCCGGTCGGACGCCGGCAGCCGCCGGCTCCTTTGCATGGGGTTGTTTTCGATATTTTGACAGCGCGCCCCTGCGAGGCCATAGCCGGGACCTGCCCGGCCATGGCCTGCCGCACGCGGGGAGCAGGGGACGATCAGCCCCGCCCCACGAACGGCATCTTGGTCGCCATGACCGTCATGAACAGCACGTTGGCGTCGAGCGGCAGGCCGGCCATGTAGGCGACGGCATCGCCGACAGCCTTGGCGTCCATGCGCGGCTCGTGCTTGGTGGTGCCGTCCGGCTGCAGCACGCCGGGGCCGTTGACCATGCGGTCGGTCATCGGGGTCGCGGCATTGCCGATGTCGACCTGGCCGACCGCGATGTCGTACATCCGGCCGTCGAGGTTGGAGGCCTTGGTCAGGCCGGTGATGGCGTGCTTGGTCGAGGTGTAGGCCGCCGAGAACGGCCGCGGCGCATGCGCCGAGATCGAGCCGTTATTGATGATGCGGCCGCCGCGCGGCGTCTGGTCCTTCATGATGCGGAAGGCGTGCTGGGTGCACAGGAATGGCGCGGTGAGGTTGGTGTTGACGACGGCCTGCCACTGCTCGAGCGGCAGGTCCTCGAAATTGACCGGGGGCGCGCCCATGCCGGCGTTGTTGAACAGCACGTCGAGCCGGCCGTAGGTCGCCTTCACCTTATCGAACAGCGCGGCGATCGCGGCCGGGTTGGCCATGTCGGCCGAGACGCACAGGCTCTTGCCGGCGGGGCCGAGCTTGGCGGTCTCTTCCAGCATCTCGATGCGGCGGCCGGCGAGCACCACGGTGTAGCCCTTGTCCATCAAAGCGAGCGATGCCGCGCGTCCGACGCCGGTGCCGGCGCCGGTGACGAGTGCGATCTTGCTGGTTGCTTCGGTCATCTCCGAGTTTCCTCTTACTTGGTTTTTGCTTCGGTTTCGTTCTTGTAGGGCGGGCGTGGAATGTTCTGGTGCGCCGCGCGGAGCGCCGCCGACCAGCGCGAGCGCAGATCGTGGAAATAGGGCTCGCCGGCCTCGATACGGTGGTTGAGGTCGGCCTCGCAGACGTCGGTGCGCACCACCAGCACGTCGATCGGCAGGCCGACGCCGAGGTTGGAGCGCATCGTCGAATCCATCGAGATCAGGCCGGTCTTGAGCGCCTCATAGAGCTCGACATCGTAATGCATGGCGCGGTCGAGCACCGGCTTGCCGTATTTGTGCTCGCCGATTTGCAAATAGGGCGTGTCGGTGGTGCATTCGATGAAGTTGCCCGCGGTGTAGACCATGAACAGGCGCATCCGCGAGCCCTTGATCTGGCCACCGAACAGGAACGAGACGTCGAACGAGATATCCTCCGAACGCAGCGCCTCGCCCTCGGTGGCATGCACTGAGCGGATGGCGCGGCCGATCCGCTGCGCCGCCTGGAACATGGTCGGCGCATTCATCAGCGTCTCGAGCTCGCCGGTGTGCGGGTCTTCCATACCCTCGGTCAGGGTCGACAGCACCGACTGGCTGATCGCCAGATTGCCGGCGCTGGCGATCGCCATGATGCGCTCGCCGGGCTTTTCGAAGATGTGCAGCTTGCGGAACGTCGAGACGTTGTCGAGGCCGGCATTGGTGCGGGTATCGGCGATCATGACGAGGCCGTCGCGCACCAGAATTCCGCAGCAATAGGTCATTTCCAGTCCCCAAACGGTCCGAGTTTATCGGCGCCAAACGTGTAGCCAATTTCGAGGTCGCATCCAACCCCAATTCCCCGTGACGGACATTGCTGCGGCCGGTCAAAGTGGCGGGTCCGGATCGCGGAGACGGCCCGCAGGGGCCTGTTCCTGTGACCACGGTTCGGAGTTTGGAGCGCTATCGCTCTGCGCTGTGCGCAGCCGGCAATGATCCGGATTCGCTGTCATTGCGAGGCACCTGACCTTGTGGTCGACTGCCCGCAACCGACAACAACAAGAATTCCGGGAGGCGAGAATGTCGTTCAAATTGGCCGCGTGCATCATGGCGTTGGGCGTCGCGGCAATCGCCGCAAGCCCTGCGTCGGCGCAGAAGAAGGGCGGCACGCTGCGGCTCTATCACAACGACAACCCACCCTCGACTTCGCTGCTCGAGGAATCCACCATCGCCTCGGTGCTGCCGTTCGCGGCCGTGTTCAACAACCTCGTGGTGTTCGATCCGGCCAAGGTGCACGAATCGATCGACACCGTGATCCCCGATCTCGCCGAGAGCTGGTCGTGGGACCAGACCAACACCAAGCTCACCTTCAAGCTGCGTCAGGGCGTGAAATGGCATGACGGCCAACCGTTCACGGCCAAGGATGTGCAATGCACCTGGCGGATGCTGACCGGCAAGAGCGAAACTCAGGACTTCAAGCGCAATCCGCGCAAGGTCTGGTACTCGAAGCTCAGGGATGTCAGCGTCAACGGCGAGGATGAGGCGACCTTCGAGCTGACCGAACCGCAGCCCGGCCTGTTGGCGCTGCTCGCCAGCGCCTTCTCGGTGGTCTATCCCTGCCACGTGCCGCAGCAGGTGATGCGTACCAAGCCTGTCGGCACCGGACCGTTCAGGTTCGTCGAGTTCCGGCGCGGAGACTCCATCCGTTTGGTGCGTAACCCCGACTACTTCAAGAAGGACAGGCCGTATCTCGACGAGATCACGGTGCGCTCGATCGACAGCCGCGCCACCCGCATGCTGGCGTTTGCGACCGGCGATTACGACATCACCTTTCCGTCCGACGTCAGCATTCCCCTGATGAAGGACGTCAAGGCGCGGGCGCCGAACGCGATCTGCGAGATGACCTCGACCAATCTGCAGATCAATCTTCTGGTCAACCGGGTCAATCCGCCGTTCGACGATCCGGAGATCCGCAAGGCGATGTCGCTGGCGCTCGATCGCAAGGCCTTCAACTCCATCCTGTTCGAGGGCAGCGGGCGGCTCGGCGGCGCGATGCAGGCCAAGCCCGAAGGCGAGTGGGGCATGCCGCAGGAGATATTGTCGACGCTGATGGGCTATGGCCCCGATACCGAGAAGAATCTTGCCGACGCGCAGGTGATCATGCAGAAGCTCGGCTACAGCGACGCCAAGCCGCTGTCGATCAAGATCCAGACCCGCAATTTGCCGACCTATCGGGACCCGGCCGTGATCCTCGCCGACCAGCTCAAGAAGATCTACATCGTCGCCGAGCTCGATATCCTGGATACGCCGCGCTGGTACTCGCGGCTACAGCGCAAGGACTACACCATCGGCCTCAACGTCACCGGCGTCAGCGTCGACGATCCCGACGGTAACCTGGTCGAGAACTATTCCTGCAACTCGGAGCGCAACTACACCCAGTACTGCAACGCCGAGGTCGACAAGCTGCTCGCCGCGCAGTCGCGTGAGGTCGACAAGGACAAGCGGCGCAAGATCGTGTTCGACATCGAGCACCTCTTGGTCGACGATGCCGCGCGGCCGGTCATCCTGCACTCATCGGCCGGCAATTGCTGGCAGCCTTACGTGAAGAACTTTCATCCGCACGACAACAGCCAGTACAACAATCTGCGCTTCGAGGATGTCTGGCTGGACAAGTGACGCAGTGCTGGGCCGTTACGTCTCCTGGCTTCGTCCTGCCGGTGCATCGACGAGGAACGCTTCATCCACCGGCACGCCGAGCGCGGTGACCAGTCGGTTGGTCTCGGCGGCCATGCCGACGATCGCCAGCATTTCCTGGTACTCGGCGTCGGTCATGCCCTTGGCGCGGGCAGCCGCGGTGTGCGAATGGATGCAGTAGCTGCAGCCGTGAGCCACCGAGACCGCGACATAGAGCATCTCCTTGACCTTCGGGTCGAGCGCGCCGGGGGCCATCACTTCCTTGATGCTCTCCCAGGTCCGCCGCAAGGTCTTCGGATCATGCGCGAGCGCGCGCCAGAAATTGTTGACGAAGTCCGACTTCCGCGCCGCACGGATGTCGTCGAACACGGCGCGTGCCTCGGGCGAGAGTTCGTCGTCGGAGAGCAGTTTGACGGTTGCCATGGTGTGTCCCGATGGTTCGGATGAAGCGGCAGCAATGATAGCATGCTCGTATCTTACGATCGTCATTCCGGGGCGCGCCTCTTGGCGCGAGCCCGGAATCCATTTCTCCGCATAGTTGGTGGCATCATGGATTCCGGGCTCTCGCTGCGTGAGCCCCGAAATGACGGAGAAAGTGTGGGACCTTACGACTGCGTCTGGCTCTGCCACTGCCCGGGGCGGCCGGCCTGGTCGACCTTGACCGCGACCGTCAGCGTTTCGTTGCCGCCGCCATAACGGGTGCCGCGGACCGGCGCGGCGCCGAGATAGTCGAGACCGATGGCGACACGGGCATGGGCGTCGGTGGTGCAGATGCCGTTGGCGGCGTCGAAGCCGATCCAGCCGAGGTCGGGCACGAAGGCCTCGGCCCAGGCGTGGCCGGCCTGCTGGTTCACCATGCCGTCGGAGCGCAGGAAGTGGCCGGACACGAACCGCGCCGGAACGCCGCCGGCACGCGCGCAGGCGATCAGGATGTGCGCGTAGTCCTGACAGACGCCGCGCTTCAGCGCGAACGCCTCCGACGCCGACGTGGTGCTGTTGGTCGGGTCCTCGTCGAAGGTCATGTGCTCGTAGACCTGCACCATGAGCGCGTGCAGGAAGCCGAGCACGTCGCTGCCGGCTTCCGCGCGCATTTCGCGCACGAAGGCCGTCATCGCCGGGTTGAGGTCGGTCAGTGGCGTCGGGCGCAGGAACAGGCTCGGCGGAAACCGCTCGTCGGTGCCCTTGAGCACGCCGCCGGTGTCATGGGTCTCGACCAGGCCCTCGCAATGGATGGTGAGGTCGCTGATCGACCCATGTGTCAGCACATGGGTGACGTTGCCGAAAGCGTCTTCGTGGGTGTCGAGCCGTGAATCGGTCGAGACGTCGATCTGCCAATCCGCGACATACTGGCCGTCATGGCTGCCCGGCGTCATCCGCAGAATCTGGATCACGCCCGAGGCCGCCGGCTCGTAGCGATAGGTGGTGGTATGGGCTATCCGCAGGCGCATGGCTCAACCGGAGTTCAGTCGGTTTTGAGGGCAGGGGCGTGATGCCCGGTGCTTTCCCGGGCACTCCCGTCTTTCTTCCTAATCGGCCGCGAAAGCAAGACGTCGATGGCCGGGATCAGGTCCGCCATGACGACAATTTGAGCAGTTTTCCGGCCGTATCGGTCAGATCAGATACTGCTTGGTGATGATCTCACCCAGCCGTGAGTTGTCCGCGATGAACTCCTGGATGAATTCGTGCACGCCGTGCTGGAAGATATCATCCATGTTGCTGTGCTCGAGCCGGTTCCGGATGCCGCGGGCGTGGCGCTGGGAGGCGCCCTGGCGGCCATAGGCGACGCCGATCTGGTCCAGATTGCGCACCAGATTGCTGTAGCAGCTCGCAAGCGACCGCGGCAGCGTGTCGTTGAGGATCAGGAGGTCGGCGATCAGCCAGGGTTTGAGGGTTTCCCGGTAGACCCAGTGATAGGCTGTCGTTGCCGACACCGAGCGCAGGATCGAGGTCCACTGGTAGTAATCCAGCGGGCCGCCGACGTGTTCTTCCTCCGGCAGCAGCACGTGATATTTGACGTCGAGAATCCGTGCGGTGTTGTCGGCGCGCTCGAGGTGGACGCCGAGCCGCGAGAACCAGTAGGCGTCGTTGCGCAGCATGGTGCGGTAGGCCGAGCCATCGAAGCGCAATGAGGTCTCCTGCACGAAGCGCAGGAATTTTGCCAGCTCCTCGCGGCTGCCGGTGCCGCCCTTGCTCCAGACCGCCTGCAGCTCGATCCAGGAGGAGTTGATGGTGTCCCACATCTCCGAGGTCAGCGCGGTTCGTACCGAGCGCGAGTTGAGCCGCGCCGCCTCGATGCAGTTCTTGATCGAGGAGGGGTTCTCCGAGGAGAACGACAGATACTCGACGACGTTCTGCTGGTTGGCTTCCTGGTAGTGATCGTAGAAGCTCGCGCCGACGCCTGCCGTGAGCAGCGCGGAGTCCCACTCATTGGTCTTGCCGACATAGGCCGCAGGCAGCGCGGTGACGCGGAGCGTGGCGTCGATCGTGCGCGCGAGGTACTCGGCGCGTTCGACGTAACGGGCCAGCCAGAACAGGTTTTCAGCGGTGCGCGACAGCATGCGTTCAACTACTCGCTCAGTATCCAGGTGTCCTTGGTGCCGCCGCCCTGGCTCGAATTGACCACCAGCGAGCCTTCCTTCAGCGCGACGCGGGTCAGCCCGCCGGGCACGATGGTGGTGTGGCTGGAGCCGGTCAGCACGAAGGGACGAAGGTCGACATGGCGCGGCGCGAGGCCCTTGTCGGTGCAGGTCGGGCAGGTCGACAGCGCCAATGTGGGCTGGGCGATAAAGCCCTCCGGCTCGCGCTTCAGCTTGTCGCGGAACGCCTCGATGGTCGCCTTGGTGGCGGCCGGGCCGATCAGCATGCCGTAGCCGCCCGAGCCGTGCACCTCCTTGACGACGAGGTCGGCGAGGTTGTCGAGCACGTAGGACAGATCCTGCGGTTCGCGGCAGCGCCAGGTCTGCACGTTCTTCAGGATCGGCTCCTCGCTGAGATAGAACTTCACGATGTCAGGCATGTAGGAATAGATCGCCTTGTCGTCGGCGATGCCGGTGCCGACTGCGTTGGCGAGCGTGATGTTGCCGGCGGCATAGGCCGACATCAGTCCGGGCACGCCGAGCGCGGAATCCGGCCGGAAGGTGAGGGGATCGAGGAAATCGTCGTCGACGCGGCGATAGATCACGTCGACCCGCTTCAGCCCCTCGGTGGTGCGCATGAACACCTCGTCGTTCTTGACGATGAGGTCGCGCCCCTCGACCAGCTCGATGCCGAGCTTGTCGGCCAGGAACGAGTGCTCGTAATAGGCCGAGTTGTAGACGCCGGGCGTCATCAGTGCGACCGTCGGTTCAGCCGAGGCGCTGTGCGGGGCGACCGAGCGCAGCGCCGACAGCAGCTCGTCTGGATAGCGCTCAACGGGAGCGACGCGGTGGCGCGCGAACAGGTCCGGAAACAGCCGCATCATGATCTCGCGGTTTTCCAGCATGTAAGAGACGCCGGACGGCGTGCGCGCATTGTCCTCCAGCACGATGAAATTGTCGGGATCGGTGCGGATGATGTCGATGCCGGCGATGTGGACGTAGATGTCGTGCGGCACGTCCTGGCCGTTCATCTCCGGCCGGAACACCGGGTTCTGGAAGATCAGGTCCTCGGGGATGATGTTGGCGCGCAGGATGTCGCGGCCGTGATAGATGTCCTTCAGGAACATGTTGAGCGCGAGCACGCGCTGTTTCAGGCCCTTCTCCAGCAGCGTCCACTCGTTCGCCGATATGATGCGGGGAATGACGTCGAACGGGATCAGCCGTTCCTGGGCCTCGGAATCGCCGTAGACCGCGAAGGTGATGCCGATCCGGCGGAACAAGAGCTCCGCTTCCTGGCGCCGATATTCGAGCGCGTCCGGCGGCGTCTCGTTGAGCCAGCGGGAGAGCTCCTGGTAGGCCGGGCGGAGATCCTCGCCGAGGCCGTTCATCTCATCGAACGCGACTGCCATATATCCCGACTGCCCTCCCAAGCCATGTGACACAGTGCATGACTTGATGGGATGGTAGCAAGGGGCGGGCCAGCGCGATATGCATTGGCGTGTGGCATTTGCTAGGGATAGCCAGGAGGCCTGCCCGAAAAACCGGCTGAGGTCTGCTTAATTCGGCGGCAAAACCCCGTGACATCAAGGCATTGGATCGGCAATGTCAGGGGATCAAGTTAGGGCAAGTGTTAGGGAATGAGACCATGAGCGAGATCGTCACGGCGGGGATATTGGTGATCGGCGACGAGATCCTGTCCGGCCGGACCAAGGACAAGAACATCGGCTTCATCGCCGAATACCTGACCAATATCGGCATCGACCTGAAGGAGGTCCGCGTCGTCGCCGACGACGAGGCCGACATCATCTCCGCCCTTGATGCGCTGCGGCACAGGTACACCTACGTGTTCACGACCGGCGGCATCGGGCCGACCCATGACGACATCACCGCCGACAGCGTGGCGAAGGCGTTCGGGGTCGATATCCACCATCACCCTGAGGTGGTGGCGCGGTTCAGGGAGCGCTGGAGCGAACAGGACCTCAACGAGGCGCGGCTGCGGATGGCCCGGGTGCCCGACGGCGCCGAGCTGATTCAGAGCGCGACCATCCTGGCGCCGGGCTTCAAGCTCGGCAATGTCATCGTGATGGCCGGCATCCCCACCATCATGCAGGCGATGATGGACATCGTGGCGCCGACCCTGAAATCCGGCGTGCGGATGCTGTCGGATTCGGTCCGCGCCGACGCGCGGGAAGGCGACATCGGCGGCCCGCTGCGGGCGATCGCGGAAGCCAATCCCGACACCATCATCGGCAGCTATCCGTTCCAGGACGAGAACCAGAAGCCGAACACCAATCTGGTGGTGCGCTCGCGCGATCCGGACAAGCTTGCGGCCGCGATGGCCGCAGTAAAAGAGATGTTGAAGCAGGTACAGGCCGCGCAGAAGAAGCCGGCGGGTTGAGACGATATGGTCGAGAAAATTTCTGAACCGAATGCGCAGGATCGGGCCGGCAGGCCGTTCCCGGTCTCGTGGGATCAATTCCACCGGGATTGCCGGGCGTTGACCTGGCGGCTCAATGAAGTCGGACCGTTCCATGCGGTGATCGCGATCACCCGCGGCGGGCTGGTGCCGGCGGCGATCGTGGCGCGCGAGCTCGGCTTGCGGATCATCGATACGGTCTGCATCGCGAGCTACGACCATGACAAGCAAGGCGACCTGCAAGTGCTCAAGGGCATTTCGGAGCAGACCGCCAAGCTCGGCGGCGGCACCGGCAAGGGACTGTTGATCGTCGACGACCTTGTCGACACCGGCAAGACCGGCAGGATGGTGCGCGAGATGCTGCCCGACGCGCATTTCGCCACGGTCTACGCCAAGCCGAAGGGGCGGCCGTTGGTCGACACCTACATCACCGAGGTGTCGCAGGACACCTGGATTTTCTTCCCCTGGGACACCGCGCTGTCGTTCCAGCCGCCGATCAAGGATGGGGCGGCCTAGCGAGTCACCTCGCCCCGCGCGCGGGGAGAGGTCGGATTGCATGCAGCGCAGCGGAATGCAATCCGGGTGAGGGGGACCCACCACGAGTCCAATTCTCACCGACCTTGCGGAACGCCCCCCTCATCCCGACCTTCTCCCCGCAAGCGGGGAGAAGGAGAAGAAAATGCCCCTGCAAAACCGCGTCACACCGACAGGCGAGATCGTCGCGTCAGAGCATCGCGGCACCTTCACCGGCAATCGCGGCATCATCCACGACCCCGCGACACGGACGCTTCTGAACAAGCGGTGGTCGTCGCCGGCGTGGCTCACTTGCGTCTGCGAGTTCAGGGGACGGCGGCGCGAGGTGATGCGCCGGCAGAGCTGGACCGAGCTGTTCTTCCTTGACGAAGCCACCTCGTTCGCGGCCGGGCACCGGCCCTGCTTTTACTGCCGCCGTGACGACGCCGACCGGTTTCGCGCCGCCTGGGAGCAGGGCAACGGGGCGAGTGATCTCAGCGCCAAGGCGATGGATGCGGTGCTGCATTCCGAGCGGCTGGATCGCCGGAAGAAGCGGCTGCATCCGTTGCCGGTGCCGGTGAACGAACTGCCTGATGGCACGATGGTGCAAGCGAACGGGGAGAGCTATCTCGTCTCCAAGGGAAAAGTGCTGCGGTGGTCCTTTGCCGGTTACGAGCGCGCCGAGGGGGCTGCGCCCGCGATGCTGCTGACGCCGCCGTCGACCGTCCGTGCATTTCAGGCCGGCTATCGGCCGGCGTTGCATCCGAGCGCGGCGGTCGCGCTCGGCTGAACCGCCGGCATCCCTACGCGAGCCGTTGCCGTGCCAGTTTGGCGCCGGCACCGAGCGCGATCAGCTTGGCTTCGGCGATGTCCCGCCGCATCGGCGCCATGCCGCAATTGGTGGTCGCGATGATGTTGCCTTTCGGCACATGCTTGGCGACCGCCTCGATCACCTTGACGACATCCTCAGGGGTTTCAATCTCGTCGCTGGCGACGTCGATCACGCCGGCCTGCACGATCTTGCCGGGGAGCGCCGCGAGCAGCTCGATCGGCACCTTCGAGTTGCGGCACTCGATCGCGACCTGCTGGATCGTGCTCTTGTCGATGACCGGGAAGGTCTCCTCATACTGCCGCCATTCGCCGCCGAGGGTTTCTTTCCAATCGGTGTTGGCCTTGATGCCGTAGCCGTAGCAGATGTGCACGGCGGTGGCGCAGGTGAGGCCCTCGGCGGCGTGCTCCAGCGCCTTGATGCCCCAGTCGCGCACCTGGTCCATGTAGACATTGAAGGCCGGCTCGTCGAACTGGATCATGTCGACGCCGTCGGCCTGCAACGCCTTGGCTTCCTGGTTCAACAGCTCCGCGAAGGCGAACGCCATCTTGACGCGGTCGCCGTAATATTGGTCGGCGATGGTGTCGATGATCGTCATCGGGCCGGGCAACGTGAATTTCAGCCGGTTTCGGGTGTGGGCGCGCGCCGCTCGCGCCTCGTTCTCATGGACGCGGCCCTTGAGCTGCAGCGGCGCGACCACCTGCGGCACCATGGCTTTGTAGCGATCCTTGCGGATGCCCATCTCGACCTTGTGGGCGAAGTCGATACCCTCGATCCGCTCCAGGAAACCATGCACGAAGTGCTGACGCGCCTGCTCGCCCTCGGTGACGATGTCGACGCCGGCATCCTCCTGCAGCTTGACCGCGAGCACCGTGGCGTCGCGCTTGGCGCGGGCGAGCTCGGCGCCATCAGACTTCCAGGGGGCCCACAGCATGTTCGGCTCCGCGAGCCATTCCGGCTTCGGCAGCGAGCCTGCGATCGTGGTTGGAAACAGCATGGGTGCCTCCCGATGGGTTCTGATTGAGCGCCTGTTTGCCATGTCCTAGAGTGGAGGTACAGAACAACAAAAGTCCTTGTGATGGGGAAGTGGACGCCGATGATCGACCTGCACTACGCGCCGACGCCGAACGGCTGGAAGATTTCGATCATGCTGGAGGAACTGGGGCTCCCGTACACGGTGATCCCGGTGAACATCCGCGCCGGCGAGCAGTTTCGGGCGGAATTCCTGGCGATCAGCCCGAACAACCGGATCCCCGCGATCGTCGACCATGAGCCATCCGACGGCGGCGGTCCGTTCTCGGTGTTCGAGACCGGCGCGATCCTGATCTATCTCGCCGACAAGACCGGCCGCTTCCTGCCGAGGGAGCTGCGTGCGCGGTCGAACGTCATCCAATGGGTGATGTGGCAGATGGGCGGCCTCGGGCCGATGCTCGGTCAGCACGGCCATTTTGCGCTCTATGCGGCCGAGAAAATTCCCTATGCGATCGAGCGCTACCGCGACGAAACAGCGCGGCTCTATGGCGTGCTCGACCGGCAGCTCGGCAAGACCGGCGCCTATGTCGCCGGCGACGATTATTCGATTGCCGACATAGCCTGCTTTCCCTGGACCATGACCCACAAGGCGCAGGGCTTCACCCTCGACGACTACCCGAACATCAAGCGCTGGTACGCGACGGTGCGCGCCCGGCCGCAGGTGCAGGCGGGACTTGCGATCGGCAAATTCGTCAAGGAGCCGTTCGACGAGGAATCGCGCAAGAACATGTTCGGCCAGCGTGCAAAGGAGCTGGTCGAGAAAAAATAACGTCCGTTATTCCGCGGCGCGACACGGTCGCGATGCCCGCGCCTTGCGGCGCATCGCGGAATGACGACAATGGATGCGGAAAAGACAAAGGGAAACGCCATGATCGAATTCTTCTTCGACTGTTCCAGTCCGTGGACCTATCTCGCGTGGCACAACATCCAGCCGCTGGCGAAGGAGTTCGACGCTGACATCACCTGGCGGCCGATCCTGGTCGGCGGCATCTTCAACACCGTCAATCCCTCGGTCTATGCGCAGCGTGAAACGCCGGTGCCGCTGAAGGCGCGCTACATGAAGAAGGATCTCGCCGACTGGGCGCGTTCGGCCGGTCTTGCGATCAAGATGCCGCCGACGGTGTTTCCGGTGAACAGCGTCAAGGCGATGCGCGGCTGCATCTGGCTCGGCAACGAGAAGATGGTACCCTTTGCCCGCGCCGTATTCGAGGCCTATTGGGGCGACGACAAGGACATTTCGCAGGATGCGGTGCTGACCGAGATCTGCGGCAAGGTCGGGATCGATCCCGCAAAGTTTTTTGCCGGCATCGGCGATCAAGCCATCAAGGACCAGCTCAAGGCCAACACCGAAGAGGCCGTGGCGCGCGGCGCATTCGGCTCACCCACGATCTATCTCGACAAAACCGACATTTATTTCGGCAATGACCGCCTGCCGCTGATCCGCGAGGCCCTGGCGCGTCTCAAGGCGCGAGCCGCCTGATGCCGAAAGCCGTTGTCTGCCGCGAGCTCGGCCCGCCCGAGCGCCTGCAATTGGAGAGCTTTGCGTCGGTGCCGCTGAAGCCGGGCGAGGCGCGCGTGGCGATCCGTGCCGCCGGGATCAATTTCCCCGACATCCTGATGGCTGCCGGCGAGTATCAGCTCAAGCCGCCGCTGCCGTTCACGCCGGGCTCGGAAGCAGCCGGCGATGTCGTCGAGGTCAATGAAGCTGCCGGTGTCGCAGTCGGCGACAAGGTGATCGTCAAGATGCGCTTCGGCGCCTATTGCGACGAGACGGTTGCTGTGCCGGCGCAGCTCGTGCCGGTGCCGTCGACCTTCGACTATGCCGAGGGCGCGACTTTCCTGGCCGCGCACGGTACGGCCTATCACGCGCTGATCGACCGCGGGCAGATCAGGCCGGGCGAGGTGCTGCTGGTGCACGGCGCCGGCGGCGGTGTCGGGCTGGCCGCGGTCGAGATCGGCAAGCTGCTCGGCGCCACGGTGATCGCGGCGGCCTCATCCGAGGAGAAGCTTGCGATCGCCAGGGAACGCGGCGCGGATCATCTCGTGCTCTACGCGCGTGAGCCGTTCCGCGATGCGGTCAAGCGCCTCACCGACGGCCGCGGCGCCGACGTGGTGTTCGATCCTGTCGGCGGAGAGGTGTTCGAAAACTCGATGCGCTGCATCAACTGGGGCGCGCGGATTCTCGTCGTCGGCTTCACCGGCGGCATCGGGCTGGCCCGCACCAATCTGTTGATGATCAAGGGCGCGAGCGTGCTCGGCGTTCGCGCCGGCGAGGCGGTGCGCAAGGACCCCGCGCTCGGCGAGGTCAGGTTCAAGGCGCTGAGCGAATGGGCGGAGGCCGGCCGGGTGCGGCCGAACATCTCACACCGGCTGCCGCTGGAGGACTACGCGAAGGCGATGCGGCTGTTGATCGAGCGCAAGGCGATCGGGCGGGTGGCGCTGATGATGCAATAATTCGGCATTGCGAACGAAGCGAAGCAATCCATGCTGCCGGATATGCGGAGCGATGGATTGCTTCGTCGCTTTGCTCCTCGCAATGACCGCTATGGTGTGTTGAATCGTCCCTCCCGCAAGAACGCGATCGTCTGCGCGATCGCCTCCCTGTTGCGTACCAGCCAGGGATGCGAGGTGCGGATCACGATGTGATCCGCCATGCCGTCGAGCCTGGTGTTGGCGACCGACACCCGTCCGTCATGCGGACGGGGCAGGGCCATCGAGGTGATCGGATAGACCGAGCGGTTGCCGGCGATGATGCCGGCCTCATAATCGATTGCGGGCAACAGCGCGCTGGTCGCAGCATCGCGGCGGGTAACGAGCTGCTGGCCGGCCGAGCCGAAGAACGCACGATACGCGGCGAGGTTCTTCAGGCGGTCGGCGATCTCGCTACCGCCGTTCGGCGTGCCCAGCATCACGACGCGACCGAGTTGCGCGGGGCGGTGTCGTGCGAGGTACGCGCGGGCCAGCAGGCCGCCCATCGAATGACAGACGAAATGCACCGAGCCGTCGAGCCCTTCGGCGAAACGATCGATCGCCGGATGAATATCCTCGGCCAGCGCATCGAGCGCCTTGCGCCGGCTGTCATAGTCGAGGTTGAGGGTGGCAAAGCCGGCATCGCCGAGCGCCAGCTCCATCCTGCGAAACGAGCGCGCCGTCCTGCTGATGCCGTGCAGCAGGACGACGCCGTCGGAAGTGGACGTCGTGGGACGCCGTTCGCTCACTTATAGTCGCGCTCTTGCCACCATGGGAAATAGTCGGGCATGTCGGACGAGACCTTGTTCTTGAACTGCGCGGGACGCTTCTCCAGGAACGACACCACGCCTTCCTTGACGTCCTCGGAGCGGCCGCGGGCATAGATGCCGCGGCTGTCGACCTTGTGCGCCTCCATCGGATCGTCGGCGCCCAGCATGCGCCACATCATCTGGCGGATCAGCGCCACCGACACCGGCGCGGTCTTGGCCGCGAACTCCTTGGCGAGCGCACGCGCGGTCGGCAACAGGTCCTCCGGCGGCACCACCTTGCTGACCAGCCGGCCGGCGAGCGCTTCCTGCGCCGGGAAGACGCGGCCCGAATAGCACCATTCCAGCGCCTGCGAGATGCCGACGATGCGCGGCAGGAACCAGCTCGAGGCGGCTTCCGGCACGATGCCGCGCTGGGAGAACACGAAGCCGAAGCGCGCGGCCTCGGAGGCGATGCGGATATCCATCGCGAGCTGCATGGTGACGCCGATGCCGACCGCGGGACCATTCACCGCGGCGATCACCGGCTTCAGACATTTGAAGATGCGCAGCGTCACCTGGCCGCCGCCGTCGCGCACCTGCGGATCGCTGTAGTCGACGCTGCCGTCGGCATTGCGCTTGACCGGACCGCGCCGCGCATCGCGGTCGAATGTGTTCGCGCCGGAGGAGAGGTCGGCGCCGGCGCAGAAGCCGCGGCCTTCGCCGGTCACGATGATCGCCCTGACGTCGTCGTCCTTGTCGGCCTTGTCAAACGCGTCGATCAGCTCCTGCTGCATCGTGGCGTTGAAGGCGTTGAGCTTGTCGGGCCGGTTCAGCGTGATGGTCAGGATCTGCTCGGCGACCTCGTACTTGATCGTCTCATACGCCATGGGGATGATTTCCTTCCTTCGTTCGTTTCTGATTGATCTCTAGCACGTCATTCCGGGGCGCGCGAAGCGCGAGCCCGGAATCCATTGCTCCACAAATCACAGCCGGACCTGCGGGGAAATGGATTCCGGGCCCAGCCCTTCGGGCCATCCTGGAATGACAAGTGGAGGTATCTACTTCTTCGGCGGCGTCGGCCACGGCTTCTGCGGGCCACGCAGGCCTTCGAACGCCTTGCCCATGCCGAGCACCCCGATATCGTCGAAGCGGCGGCCGATGATCTGGACGCCGATCGGAAAGCCCTTCTTGTCATAGCCGCCGTTGATCGACAACGCAGGATTCTCCGACATATTCCACGGCACGGTAAAGCAGATGTGCTCGAACGGCTTTGCCGGATCGTTGAGCGGTGATGCGAATTCCGCCGGGAAGTTCACCACCGGCGACACCGGCGAGATCACGTAGTCGACCTCGCAGAACAATTTTGCGGCGGCTGCGCGGATCGCCATCGTCTGGTTGAATCCGCGCACCACGTCGACGCCAGAGAGTTTTGCGCCGGCCTCGGCCCAGTTGAGGATATAGGGCAGCGTCTTGCCGCGATCGGCCTCAGACAATTTCGACAGCTCGTCCCAGGTCCGCGCGCGCCAGAAATTGTCGAGCCCTTCGAGCATCTCGGGCGTCAGGATGCCGTCGATCTCGGTGATGACGGCGCCGGCGGATTCGAACGCCTTCGCCGCCTTGACGGCGATTTCGCGAACGTCCTTCTCGACCTTCTGGCCGGAGCCGGCATCGAGCATCAGCCCGATACGCAGCTTGCGCGGCGATTTCTCCAGCGCCTTCCAGTTCACCTCAAGCGCCGGCAGGCTCATGCCGTCGCGGCGATCCGGGCGCGACAGCACGCTCATCATCAGCGCGGCGTCGTCGACGGTGCGGGTCATCGGCCCCGCGACGCGGCCGACATAGGGCGGGTCGATCGGCACGCGGCCGAGGCTCGGCTTCAGCGCGACGAGGCCGCACCAGGAGGCCGGCAGCCGCACCGAGCCGCCGATATCGGTGCCGAGATGCAGCGGGCCGTAACCGGCAGCACCGGCGGCGCCCGCGCCGGAGCTCGAGCCGCCGGGGTTTTTGCTGACATCCCAGGGATTGCGGGTGAGGGGATGGAACGACGACAGTCCCGACGACAGCATGCCGTAGTCCGGCATCGTGGTCTTGGAGAAGATCACGCAGCCGGCTTCGCGCAGCCGCGCGGCAGGCGGCGCATCCTTCTCCGCCGGCGCGAGCTTGACACTGGCGCTGCCGAGCGGCACCGGCTGGCCCTTGGTCGCGACATTGTCCTTAATGGTGACGGGCACGCCGTCGAGCGTGCCGGCCGGCTCGGCCTGCTGCCAGCGCTCGGTCGCGGCCTTGGCGACCTTCCGCGCCCCGTCGGGGTCGTACAGATACAGCGCCTTGATGTGCGGCTCCCAGGTCGCGACCTGGGAGATGATTTCCTCGAGCACCTCGGACGGCGAGAACTGCTTGGCACGATAGCCGGCGAGCAGGTCGACGGCCGAGAGATCGTGCAGCGACGTGATGGCGTCCGCTTTCGGCCTATGCATGCGCACCTGCCGGCATACGTTTCTCGATGATGCGGGCGAACATGCTGGCGCCGATCGGCAGGATCTTGTCGTCGAGAACGTAACCGGGATTGTGCACGGGCACTGAACCGTCATGGCCGACCCAGAAATACGCGCCGGGAACGGCCTGCATCATGTCGGCGAAATCCTCGCTGCCCATCTTGGGCGTCGAGCGCGTGATCACCTTGGCCGGATCAACCACGGTGCGCGCGACTTCCTCGACAACGCGGGACTGCTCTTCCTGATTGACCAGCACGCTGAAACCGTCGCGGACCTCGACCGAGATTTCGGCGCCATATGCGGCGGCAAAGCCGGCGCAGATCTCGCGCATGCGCGTGCGGATCAGCGCGCGGATCTCCTCGGAGAAGCAGCGCACCGTGCCGCACATCCAGGCATCGCCTGGAATAACGTTGTAGGCCGAACCGGAATGGATCTGGGTGATCGACAGCACCGCTGCCTGCAGCGGATCGACGTTGCGGCTGACGATGGACTGCAGCGCCTGTCCGAGCGTCATTGCGATCACGACCGCGTCCTTGGAGCGTTCCGGCATCGCGCCATGTGCGCCATAGCCCTGGATCCTGATGTCGAAGAAGTCGGCCGCGGCCATCGCCGGGCCCGGCAGGATCGCGATCTCGCCATGGTTGAGGTCGGGGGCGTTGTGCAGGCCGTAGACCTCGTCGCAGGGGAATTGCTTGAACAGGCCGTCCTTGATCATGGCGCGGGCGCCGCCGAGGCCTTCCTCGGCCGGCTGGAAGATGAAGTGCACGGTGCCGTCGAAATTGCGGGTCTCGGCGAGATAGCGCGCCGAGCCGAGCAGCATCGTGGTGTGGCCGTCATGGCCGCAGCCGTGGAACCGGCCGGGAATGGTCGAACGCCATTTCAGATTGGTGTTCTCCTCCATCGGCAGCGCGTCCATGTCGGCGCGCAGGCCGATCTTCCTGGTGCCGCTGCCCTTGCCCTTGAGCACGCCGACCACGCCGGTGCCGCCGAGGCCGCGATGCACCTCGATGCCCCAGCTCGTCAGCTTCTCGGCCACGATGCCCGATGTCCGCACCTCCTCGAAGCCGATTTCGGGATGCGCATGCAGATCCCGTCTGATGGCGGTGAGTTCGTCGGCAAAACTGTCGATGCGCTCGATGGTCGGCATGGTCTCTATCCGTCTGTGCGTGATGGGGAGGAGGGGGTGAAAGTCGGGCCGTTGGGCTTGATACGAATGCCCGGCCGCAAATGTTTCCACGGCAGCGTGGCGGGATCGGCGGGCATCGGCCCGGGCGCGGCGCAGATCAGCAGTTTCTCGGCAATCGGCTCGAAATCGGCGCGGAAATGCACCGAGCTCTTGTTGACCAGGATCTTCTGCGCGGTCGGCTCGATGCCGACATAGCGGTACATCGCCTGGTCCGCGAGCTGCGCCTTGTAGGAGCCGACGACGACGCGGACGTCGCCGATCCGCAGGCAGGCCGAGGGTCCCATATCCATATCGCGGCCGCCGTAAAATGGTCCCGGCGCGACGAACCGGCCGTCCGAGAGCTGCTCGACGACGAACGTTTCCCTGTAGGGCGCATCACCGGGAATGCCGGACTTGCCGCCGAGATCGAGCGTGACGGTCGCACCGACGCCGGCCGCGTGCGCAGCGCGCGCGGATTGCGGGTCGCAGATCACGCCGGTGGCCGCGCTTGCTCCGTTGCGTACCAGCGCACGCAGCATGCCCGTGGTGTCGGAATTGCCGCCGGCACCGGGATTGTCCTGGGTGTCGGCGATCACGATCGGCTTCGACGCCGTCGCCGCGAGCTTCATCGCAAGCAGCACGCCCTCGTCGGGCGTATGGATCGGGCCGTCGAAATCGTTCTCGTGGCGTTCGACCAGCGCGGCGATGCTGTCGGCGGCAGCGTCGGCGTCGGCCTGGGTCCGGCCATAGGCGAATACGCTCGGGCCGCAGTCCCTGATATCGGCGGCCGGGAAGCCGAACGCAAACGACAGCGTCGGAACCGCGTCGCTCTCCAGCGCCGCAAGTTTCTGATAGATGCCCTTGGCCGGCTGGTCGTTGGTGCATTGCCAACTGATCGCGATCAGGAACGGCAGCTGCCGGAACGCTTTTGCGAGACGTTGTCTGGATTTGAGCAGCAAGGCCAGATGCCTCGCGCAGGCGCGGCCGGTGTCGGCCATGTCGACATGCGGATAGGTGCGGTAGGCGATCAGCGCGTCGGCATGTTCGATCATCTCGGGTGAGACGTTCGCATGCAGATCGAGGCTCGCTACCAGCGGAATGTCCTTGCCGATCGCCTTGCGCACGCGGGCGAGGATTTCGCCTTCGCCGTCGTCATAATGCTCGGTCACCATGGCGCCGTGCAGGTCGAGATAGACGCCATCGATCGGCCCGGCCGCGGCGATGCCGTCGACCATGTCCTTGACGATCCGCTCGAAGGCGTCCTTCGTCACATGTGCCGACGGGGTCGCCCCGGTCGCGATCGTCGGCACCAGCTCCCAACCATTGGCTTCCGCCGCCTCGACAAAACCGGCAAGGCCGGCATTGATCTTGCGCATGACCTTGAGCACCTCGGCGCCGCGCGTCATCGACGGCCAGCCGCCGCCATGCACGAAGTCGTCGTAAGTTGCCTTCGTCGGTGCGAAGGTGTTGGTCTCGTGCAGGAAGCCGCCAACGGCAATACGGGTCATCAAGTAGGTCTCGACACGTTTCTTCGCTTGTGATGCGATTTGGAAGCAATCGCATCATCTCGCCTTTTCAATATCAGCATGATCTTCGAAGGCCGGTTCGCCTCTCCGGATCGCGCTCTGGCGGGCGACGTTAAGCGTGTCGTCGCGCCAAGCGCAAGCCGGGGAGCACCACCGGATTTGCATGCCCTGTGGGCGTAAAGGCTTGAGGCTAAAGACCTAGGCCGTCGCCACAATGCCTTCCGAAACGGGGCGGAAGTTGGCGAAGTCCCAGCCGCGCCCGGGCGCCGCCTCGAGCAGTGCGCGGGTATAGGCCTGCTGCGGATTGGTCAGCACCTCCGCCGCCGGTCCCTGTTCCACGACCCGTCCACGCTGCATCACGGCGACGTCGTCGCAGATCTGGGCGGCGACGCGCAAATCATGCGTGATGAACAGCAGCGCGATGCCGAGCCGCCGCTGGATTTCGTCAAGCAGCTGCAGAACCTGCGCCTGCACCGAGACGTCGAGCGCGGATACCGCCTCGTCCGCCACCAGCACGTCGGGATCGAGCGCCAGCGCGCGCGCGATCGCGATGCGCTGACGCTGGCCGCCGGAGAACTGGTGCGGATAGCGCGAGATCGCGTCGGGCGGCAAATGCACCAGCTCGAGCAACTCGCGGGCCCGCGCCAGCGCGTCCTTGCGCGGCATGCCGTAATTGATCGGGCCCTCCGCGATGCTCTCGCCGACCGTGACGCGCGGATTGAGCGAGCGGTAGGGGTCCTGGAAGATGATCTGGATCTTCTGGCGATGCGGCTGCAACAGCCGGCGCGACAAATCGGAGATCTCGCGGCCGGCGAGGCGCACCCCGCCCGAGGTCGGATCGATCAGCCGGACGATGCAGCGCGCCACCGTCGATTTGCCGGAGCCGCTTTCGCCGACGATGCCGAGCGTGCGGCCCTTGCGCAAGGTGAGCGTGACGTTGCTGGCGGCGGCGACCTCGCGGGCTTTGCCGTACAGCGACCGCTCCCGGTAGACCTTGCTGAGCTCGTTGGCTTCCAGCACCACCGGCTCTTTCGTCTCCGGGCGCGGCGCGCGCGGCACGAGGCTGGGGACCGAGGACAGCAGGTTGCGGGTGTACTCCATCTTCGGATTGCGCAGCACATCCTGCAGCGGGCCGGTTTCGACCAGCCGGCCGTGCCGCATCACCGCGACGCGGTCGGCGATCTCGGCCACCACGCCCATGTCGTGGGTGATGAAGAGGACGGCGGTGCCGTGATCGCGTTGCAGATCACGGATCAGGGCGAGGATCTGCTTCTGGGTGGTGACGTCGAGCGCCGTGGTCGGCTCGTCCGCGATCAGGAGCTTCGGCTCCAGCACCAGAGCCATCGCGATCATGATGCGCTGGCGCTGTCCGCCGGAGAGGCGGTGCGGGTAGGAAGAGAAGATGCGCTGCACGTCCGGCAGCCGCACATGCTCCATCATCGCCAGGATCTTCTGGCGCCGCGCGCGGGAGTCGAGATCGGTATGGGCGCGCAGCACCTCGTCGATCTGGCGGCCGACCGGGACCACCGGATTGAGCGCGGTCATCGGCTCCTGGAAGATCATCGCCATTCGCGTGGCGCGCAGCTGGCGCAGCCGGCGGTCAGTGGCAGTGAGCAGCTCCTCGCCGACCAGCTTGACGCTGCCGCCCGACGGCACCAGCGTGCCCTTCTGCAACAGGCCCATCGTGGTTAGCGAGGTCACCGACTTGCCCGAGCCGCTTTCGCCGACCAGGCACAGCGTCTCGCCCTCATGCACCTGGAGGGAGAGGTCGTCGATGATGCGATGCGCGTCCGCCTTGCGGCCGAGGCCGACGACGAGGTTGTTGATGTCGAGGACGACGTTGGTCATGTCAGGCTCTCTTGGCGCGGCTGCGAAGGAATTTACCCACTGTCATTCCGGGATGGTGCGCCAGGACCAGACCCGGAATCTCGAGATCCCGGGTTCGCTGCGCGCCCCGGGATGACGGCTTCGATTGCATCGAAGCCGTCACTTGCCCTCACGCTGCTTCATGCGGGGATCGAGCGCATCGCGCGCGGCGTCGCCGATCAGGTTGATGCTGAGAATGGCGATCGAGAGCAGAAGTCCCGGCCAGAAGATCAGCGACGGCTTGACCTGGAAGAACGCGCGGCCCTCGGCCATGATGTTGCCCCAGGTCGGCGTCTCCGGCGAGATGCCGGCGCCGAGGAACGACAGGATCGCCTCGGTCAGGATCGCGGACGCGCAGACATAAGTGCCTTGCACGATCAGCGGCGCGATCGTGTTCGGCATCAAATGCCGCCACATGATCTTCGGCAGGCTCGAGCCGAGCGAGATCGCGGCCTCGACATAGGGCTCCTCGCGCGCGGTCAGCACCACCGAGCGCACCAGGCGTGCTACGCGCGGGATCTCGGGGATGGTGATCGCGACCATCACGGTCCAGATGCTGGCGCCAGACAGCGAGACCACGGCGATTGCGAGCAGAATGGCCGGGATCGCCATCAAGCCGTCCATCACGCGCATCATCACCGCATCGACCCAGCGGAAGAAGCCGGCGACGAGGCCGATCAGGAGCCCGATGGCGATCGAGCAGACGGCGGCGCCGAGCCCGATTACCAGCGAGATCCGCGCGCCGTAGATGATGCGCGACAACAGGTCGCGTCCATAGGCGTCGGTGCCGAGCAAATATTGCGCGCTCGACGGCTTCAGCCGCAGCGACGGCGTCAGCAAGAGTGGATCACGAGGCGCAAGGAGCGGCGCGAAGATCGCCATCAGGATGATGAGGACGAGACAGATCGTTGCGACCGCGATGATCGGCGTCGAGGTCAGGAAGCCGAACTTGACGCGGAACGGCCGGGTGACGGGGAGAGAGGCTTCGGGAAGGGTTTCGATCGCCATTGCTCAGTACCGGATACGAGGATCGAGCAGGGTGTACGCCACGTCGATCAACAGATTGACGCCGACATAGATGCCCGACGTCAGAAGGATCATGGCCTGGATCACCGGATAGTCGCGCGCCAGCACCGCATCGACGGTGAGGCGGCCGATGCCGGGCAGGTTGAACACGCTTTCGGTGACGACGACGCCGGAGATCAGCAGTGCGAAGCCGGAGCCGATCACGGTGATCACCGGCACCGCGGCGTTGCGCAGTGCGTGGCGCAGCAGCACGCCGGTCTCGCCGATGCCCTTGGCGCGCGCGGTGCGGACGTAATCTTCACCCAGCACATCGAGCATCGAGGCCCGGGTCATGCGCGCGATCAGTGCCACATAGATGAAGGAGAGGGTGCAGGTCGGCAGGATGATGCGCTCGAAGAACGGACCGAAGCCGGCCGAGATGCTCTTGAAGCCCTGCACCGGCACCCAGCGCAGATCGATCGCGAACACCTGGATCAGCACATAGCCGATCACGAACACCGGCACCGAGAAGCCGAGCACCGACAGCCCCATCACGCAGCGGTCGATCCAGGTGCCGTGCTTCCACGCCGCGATGACGCCGAGCGGCACCGCGACCAGGATCGAGAGGACGATGGTGGCGAGCGCGACCGAGATCGACGGCTCGAGGCGCGGGCCGATCATCTCGAGGATCGGCTTGTTCGAGATCAGGGAGACGCCGAGGTCGCCGTGCAGGAGCTTCGCGACCCAGGTGTAGAACTGGATGTAGATCGGCTCGTTCAGACCAAGCGAGGTACGGATGCGCTCGAGCTGTTCCGGCGTCGCATTGTCGCCGGCGAGGATTGCGGCGGGGTCGCCCGGCGTCAGCCGCAGCAACAGGAACACGAACAGGGCCACCACGCCCATCACGGGAATGGCAGCGAGGATGCGGCGAAGCAGATATCCGATCATCGCTGCTATCTCCTGCCGTCAGATGGTGTGAAGCGAAGGCTGGGCCGCATCATACTCATGGTGTCCCCGTGATGTGTCTCATGCGCTTCTGCGTCTTGTGTCAAAGCCAGCGCGAACGTGATGAATTTGCAGGCAAATACTGTGCCAATGGCGACGTTATATCAAGGCGAGGGTCGTGCCGTTGGCGGCCTTCCCTGGTCTGATGCTGCTATTTCGAATTGCACTTGTCGTCGTGTGCCACCGAGCTGAAGCGACACGTTCATTCACGCTCTCATCACGCCGCACCAGTTGGCGGCGAACAGTGCGATGCTCTGCGTTGTCTTGCGAAGGCTGTCGAGCTCGACACGTTCGTTGAACGCATGTGGGCCGACACCGTAAGGACCATAGCAAAGTGCAGGGATGCCGTAATCGACACAATAGTAGCGGGTGTCGTTGACGGCCGTCGACAGGCGCTCCTGCATCGGAGCCTGGAAGACGCAATGATGGGCAGCCGACAGGGCTGCTTCCGCTTCGCTGCCGGGCTCGCAGACCGCTGCGTCGGCCTGAAAGCCGCTCCACACCAGTTCAGCCGGATTGCCGGACAGGAACTCGTCGGCCTTGTGCGCGTCGGCCAGGCACTCCTCGATGCCCTGCATCGCCTGCTGCGGCGTTTCGCCCGGCAGCAGGCCGAGACGGCAATCCAGTTCGCACCAGGCCGCGGTCGAACTGGCCCAATCGCCGCCCTTGATGATCCCGACGTTGAACTTGATCGGGTTCTTGACGCTGCGGAACCAGCTGTTGTCGAGCGCCCGGGCATTGAGCGCCTTGGTGTAATCCTGAAACGCGCGCACCAGATGCATCGCCGACAGGATGGCGCTTGTCCCGGTTTCCGAATAGGCGACATGCACCGGCGTGCCGCGGACGCGCAGGCGGAACCAGACGGCGCCGACCTGGGCACGCGTCAGCGTGTGTCCGGTTGGTTCGGGAATGAGGCAGGCGTCGGCGCGATAGCCGCGGATCAACGTCGACAATGCGCCGTTGCCGGTGCTCTCTTCCTCGGTCACGGTCTGCAGATGGATGCGTCCGCCCGGAACATAGCCGGCGTCGCGGATCGCATCGAGCGCGAAGATCATTGCCGAGACGCCGGCCTTCATGTCTTGCGCGCCACGCCCGAACATCCAGCCGTCCTGCACGGCGCCCGAGAACGGCGGCTGGTCCCAAAGGTCAGCAGGCCCTTCAGGCACCACGTCGATATGACCTTGCAGGATCAGGCTGCGCCCGCTGCCCTTGCTGTTGAGCGTCGCAACGACCTGCTGCGATCCGGCAAGATCGATGCCGTCCATCGGTGCTGCTTTCGGATGGCTCATCAGGTTGACGTCCGCAAGGCTGAATGCATCGACGTCGTAGCGGCGCTTGGCGAATTGCTCGGCCAGCCAATGTTGCTGTGGCGCCTCCTGTCCACGCAGGCTGCGGAATTGCACCATGCGCGACAGGAACGCGATCTGATCGTCGAAGTTTCGATCGACGGCCGCGCACAACTCGGCGGCAATCTGATCCGCCTTGGTCAACGTCCCGGTTGTCATGTCGCGCCTTTCGTGGAGCCTTGAGCAATGAGCGTTTCGGAAAGATGGCGCGCGCAACCGATGCGCGTGCCGATGGCGAGATTGCGTATCGGTCCGCCGAAGCGATTGCCAACGACACGCGTGCCGGCCGGAATGCCGCTCCGGGCCGCAATGCCATGCGTGCCCGTGACCCCAATGCGCATTGTCCCCTCCCGCGCTGAAGCGCTTTTCCCCATTACGACGCTAATCGTTGTCACGCGGCGATTCCCAGCGAATCCCGACTTGGACACACGCAAATACGCACATATTCTTCCTCTCCGGTCGGATGATTAGGGGAAAGCTGCGCGGGCAGGCTCGATCGCATCGGCCTGCGATGGCACCATTGAAGGCGTGTCGAGGTCGCGCCAGTCATCGATCGCACCCGCGATCATCTGTGCCGTCGCGGCCGAGAGTGTCCAGCCGAGATGACCGTGGCCGGTGTTGTAGAACACGCCAGGAATCCGTCCCGAGCGCACCACCGGCATCATGTTCGGCATCATCGGGCGCAGGCCCGCCCACGGCACGACCTTCGATGTATCGATCCCCGGAAAATGATGCCGCACCCAATCCACCAGCGGCTGGATGCGGTCGGCGCGGATATCGCGGTTGAAGCCGTTGAACTCGGCGGTGCCGGCGACGCGGAAGCGGTCGGCGCCGAGCCGGCTGGTGACGATTTTTGCCGCTTCATCGAGCAGGCTGACGGTCGGCGCAGCGTCGCGGCTTTGCGGCGCATCGAGCTGCACCGTGATCGAGTAGCCCTTCACCGGATAGACGTTGACGCGGTCGTTGAGCAGGCTTGCGAAGTGGCGGCTTGCCACGCCGGCGCAGATGACGATGCCGTCGGCCTGCAGCTCGTGCCGTTGCGCGACCTCGGCGTCATGCGAAGCGACGTCGTTCCAGCCGATGCGGAAACCGTCATCGCCGCGCGCGATGGTGTCGACATCGGCTTCATGGACAAAGCTCGCGCCGCGACGGATGCAGGCCTCGGCGAGACCGCGCGTGAACTTGTGGATATCGCCGGTCGCATCCGACGGCGTAAAGAAGCCGCCATAGCAGCTCGTCTGCAGCGCGGGTTCGAGGGTGCGGATTTCGTCCGCCGTCACCGGACGTCGGTCGAGGCCGCCTTGTTGCAGCAGCGTGTTGACGCGCAGGCCCGCGTCGAAGCCGGCCTTGTCGTGATAGACGTGCAGGATGCCGCGGCGCTCGAGATCGAAGGCGATGTTCTCGCGCTGCGCGATTGAGAACAGATACTTGCGCGCTTCGATTGCGAGCCGTGTGGTCTCGATGGTGTTGGCGCGATAACGGGTGATGCTGCCGACGAATTCGCCGATCCAGGAATATTTGTGCCAGCTCGGCTTCGGATTCATCAACAGCGGAGCGTCGCTTCGCAGCATCCAGCGCAGCCCCTTGAGAATGGTCGCGGCGCTGTTCCAGACTTCGGCATTGCTGGCGGAAAGCTGTCCGCCGTTGGCGAACGAGGTCTCCATCGCGGCGTAGCGATGCCTGTCGAGGACAGTCACCCGGTAGCCGCGCTCGAGCAGGGCATAGGCCGTCGTCACGCCGGTGATGCCGGCGCCGATGATCGCAATGTGTGGCATGGTGGTCTTCAGGCTCCCGTGGATTAGAGTCGCCGAACCGCCGGTGCAACCGGCTGTTTCAGCGCCCCATCTGTCACGGTACCTGAGAGCTTGATCCGCATCGGACCTGTGCCCGATCGCGAACTATCCCCTTCGGTGGACGTCACGGCCCTTGATGTGCGGTCGTGTCCGTCTCTCTCCAGATCGTCCTGACGATACAGTCCTTTTGCCTGAGAGTTTCCGGGGCGGTTGCTCCGTCGGCGCCGAAGCTGACAACACGAATGTTGTCGCTTCGATCTCTCCCGCATCGTCGAGTTGGACGGCCGGACCGTAGGCGAAGCCTCAAAAATGGACAAGGCTAAATTTCGATCTGGCAGTGCCAACGTGTTGTGCAGTGCAATCGACGTCAGTCGAGCGTCGCCAGCAGTGCCGCCATCAGGCGGCCGCGCTCGGCAAGGCTGTCGACCTCAATGTGTTCGTTGAGCGTATGCGCATCGGCGCCGCGAACGCCGAGGCCGTCGAGCGTCGGGATGCCCATTGCGCCGGTGAAGTTGCCGTCCGATCCGCCGCCGGCGCTGCCATGCGGCAGGTCGAGGCCCATCGCCGCTGCGAGGCCTTTTGCCTTTTCATACAGCGCCATGGTGCCGGCATCCGGCTCCCATACCGGGCGGGTGACGCCGCGCGTCACCTTGAAAGTGACGTCGTTGGCCGTGCCTGACAGCGCCAGCATGCGCTCGACGCCGCGGTCGAGATCGGCCTGGCGCTTGGCCATGCTGAGCGCTTCGCCGGTGCAGGTGGTCGCGACGCAATTGACCCATTGGCCGCCATGCACGACGCCGACCGAGAAGGTACAGTCCTCGGTGGTCATGCCGTCGATAGCGATGATCTGCCGGGCCATTTCCCGGATCGCGGAACGGCCGGAGGACAGCGTCGCGCCGGCATGGCTCGGCTTGCCGGTGGCTTCGAGGTTGAAGCGCGCGATCGCGTAGCGGCCGGTGACGACACCGTTGTTCGGCCGGCCGGGCTCCGGCACCAGCACATATTTGTTGCGTGCGGCCTCGGCCTCGATGATGTCGCGCGTCGAGGGCGTGCCGACCTCTTCATCGGGCGTGAACAGCACCGTGATCGGCAGCGGCGTCGTGAAGGACGCGCGAGCCAATTGCCGGATCGCTTCGATCGACAGATAGTTGCCGCCCTTCATGTCGAAGATGCCGGGCCCGAAGCACTTGTTGCCTTCGCGCCGCCATTGCAGCTTCTCGATGGTGCCGACCGGGTGCACGGTGTCGAGATGGCCGGCAATCAGGATGCCGGGCTGGCCTTGCTTCGGATGGGGGAAACGGGCGCGGACGCAGCCGGCAAAGCCCTGGCGTCCCGCGATGCGTTCGATCGTCGCGCCCATGATCGCCATCTCGCGCGCGGCGAGACCGAGCATGCGTTCGACCGCAGCCGCATCCCATGTCGGGCTTTCGCATTCCACCCAGCTGCGCAGGCCCTGCAGCATCGCTTCGGAATCAAACGGAAGATTGGCTGGGTTCATGTCGTTTCTCTCTAGTTGTTTGATTGCATGACTACGCATATCCGTACCTGCGCGCATGCTTATCGCACGAAAGGCTCAGGCGACGATTTTGTAAAGTCAAAATGCACCAGGCTTCTCGTTCATTCGTTCGTATACGTTTGATCTCGCCCGAAACCGATTGACGCGCATTGCGCTTGATGCAAGTCTCGATTTCACAAGCCATACAGCATGTTAGTTCGCCAAATAACGAACCGCATGCATAACGAATAAGCCGGCTTTGACCAGTTACACGTCAGGAGAGATTTCATGTTCCCTATCTCGCGTTGGAAGCGCCGCACGCTAGCGGCTGCGTTGACGGCGGTCGCGCTGTCGTTCGCGCCGCAGGAATTGTCGTTTACGCAACACGCCGTGGCCGCGGACAAGACCATCACCGCGGTAATGCATTCGGATCTGCGCGTCATCGATCCGATCCTGACCACGGCCTACATCACGCGCGACCATGGCTACATGGTCTACGACACGCTGGTGGCGACCGACTCCAACTTCAAGATCGAGCCGCAGATGGCGGACTGGAAGGTCTCCGACGACAAGCTGACCTACACGTTCACGCTGCGCGACGGCCTGAAGTGGCATGACGGCACGCCGGTGACCGCCGAAGACTGCGTCGCGTCGCTGAAGCGCTGGGCCAAGGTCGACGGCATGGGCCAGAAGCTGATGGACTTCACGGCGAGCCTTGAGGCCACCGATGCCAAGACGATCACGCTGAAGCTGAAGGAGCCCTACGGCCTGGTGCTGGATTCGATCGGCAAGCCGTCGTCGCGCGTCGCCTTCATGATGCCGAAGCGGCTCGCCGAAACGCCGCCGGACAAGCCGATCCCGGAACAGATCGGTTCGGGCCCCTTCAAATTCGTCCAGGCGGAATTCCAGCCGGGCGTCAAGGCGGTCTACGTCAAGAACAAGGACTACGTGCCGCGCAAGGAGCCGGCGAGCTGGACCGCGGGCGGCAAGGTCGTCAAGGTCGACCGCGTCGAGTGGGTCACGATGGCCGACGCGCAGACGGCGATGAACGCGCTGCAGTCCGGCGATATCGATTTCGTGGAGAACCCGTCGTTCGACACGTTGTCGATCCTCGAGGCCGACAAGGACATCAAGGTCGAGACGCTGAACAAGTTCGGCTTCCAGACGCTTGGCCGCATGAACTTCCTCTATCCGCCCTTCGACAACATCAAGGTTCGCCAGGCGGCGCTGCTGGCGATCAACCAGAAACAGGTGCTCGACGCGCTGGTCGGCAATCCCAAGTATTACAAGACCTGTGTCGCGTTCTTCATCTGCGACACGCCATTCGCGTCGGAGATCGGTGGCGAGACGCTGGCGAAGGGAGGCGACATGGCGGCGGCCAAGAAGGCACTCGCCGAGTCGGGTTACGACGGCACGCCGGTCGTCATCATGGCGCCCGGCGACGTCACCACGCTGAAGGCGCAGCCGGTCGTCGTTGCCCAGCAGCTGCGCGACGCCGGCTTCAAGGTCGATCTGCAGGCGACCGACTGGCAGACCGTGGTGACTCGCCGCGCCAGCCAGAAGGCGCCGAAGGACGGTGGCTGGAACATGTTCTTCACCAACTGGGTGAGCGCCGACGTCTCCAACCCGATCGCCAACCTCTCGATCGGCGGCCAGGGCAAGAATGGCGGCTGGTTCGGCTGGGCCGATGATCCGAAAATCGAACAGCTGAAGGATGCCTTCGTCCGCGCGCCGTCGCTCGACGAGCAGAAGAAGATCGCATCCGATATCCAGAAGGAAGCCTACGAGCAGGTCATCTACATCCCGCTGGGCCAGTATCAGGGACCGAGCGCATGGCGGAAGTCGCTGACCGGTGTGCTCGACGGCCCGGCGACGCCGATCTTCTGGAACATCGACAAGTCCGAGTAAGCGCGCCTTGATTCAGAATGGAATGGCCGGGGCTCGTCCCCGGCCATTTTCGTTTGCGTCGCCGCGTGCGGCGAGGCATGCGCCCGCCTGCAGCACGACGACAATGAAGCAGTGATCGGACCGAACCGATGGCCGCTAGGGCATGTGGCCCGATCTCGCGCTGCTCGTGCTCGACAGGCTCGTGAGCTGCGTCTGTCCGGCGTTGCCGCCGCTCATCCAGACCGCCGCGCCAGCGGCCAGCGCCAGCAGCACGCACGACACGATCGCGCCGCGGATCCATCGTTGGTAGATCGCGCGTTCGTCGGGCGGTGCTTCGCGGAATCTCTGCGCATTGAGCCCGTTGCTGCAATGAGCGGCGTCGTCGCCGTGCTCGAGCAGGGAAGCGCCATGGTCCGGCGCGGTGTTGTCAATCTGATTGCGACCGGCAATCCGATTGCGATCAGCAATCGTCATCGCCCAGCTCCAAAGACATTTGATCTCGGAATGCGAGAGCCGCGAAATGCGCGGCAGGAATTTTCCAACGCCTCGACAATACCACAGTCGGCGAGCACGGCGTGTGAACCTCGCCACAGCCGGTGGACACGATGAGGTGATGCGGGCCGGCCGCGCGCCCTGGCATGCCAATGGGCGCTCGCAAAGGGTTTGACGGCGGTCGCGCCGCGCCGATTTTGCCTGGCAAGTTGTCGTCTATTTCACAATCTACCTTGGGTTATCGAGGTATTGTTCTACGGGCTGGTGTCGGCGCCGCCCGGGATGCATCACCAGCCGTGCACGGCGGCGTCCATTGTTTCGCACCGATGGATTCACCCAGCTTCGGGGAAATTATCATGACAATCAATGTCAAGGCCTATGCGAACGCCGACGATATCCTGATCGCCTGGCAGCCGGGCACCTGGTCCAACGACTGGGTCGGTTTCCAGCTCGAGCGGCGCAACAACATCACGCAGCAGACGACCGTGCTGTCCAACCGCATTCCGCCGAAGCCCGGCGAGAAGCCGGTGGCGGACGCCGGCATCTCCTCGACTCAATCGCCGTTCCGGCGCTGCATCTGGACCGATCACAGCGTCGTCGACACCGACAACGTCTCCTACCGCGTCACCGCGATGAACAATGGTGCGAACGGCACCTTCACGCCCGATCCCGCCTCGGTGTCGGCATGGACGGCGCCGACGGTCGCTTCCGGCGATGCGGGCGGCGGCCTGTCGGCCTATTTCAACCGGGGCACGTTGATGTCCCAGATCGTCAGCCGCTTCGTGAAGGGCAATACGACCGACGACGCGCTGCGCAATTTCGTCAAGGGCCTGTCCGATCCGGCCAACCAGGCGCGGCGCTATTTGTCCGGCGACGCCCTGCACGAGATCCTGGGCTTTCTGCATGATGCCGACCTGCGCGGCAGCCAGGTGCATGCCGCCATCTACGAGATGAATGACGAGGAACTGGTCGGCGCGCTGAAGCCGTTCGGCAGCCGCGGCAACGTCCTGCTCGGCAATGGCAGTGCGACCAAACCGAACATCGCGGGCGAGCTCAGTAGCGCCGGCCTGACGGTCAAGCATCGCGACCTGTCGAATGCGGGCAGGTCGTCGCCCAGCGTTCACAACAAGTTCGTGGTCGAAAGCGACGCGCATGGCAACGCCATCCGTGTGCTGACCGGAAGCACGAACTGGACCACCACCGGGCTGTGCACGCAGCTCAACAATGTGCTGATCATCGAGAATGCGGTGATCGCCAAGCGCTACCTCGATCAGTGGGGCAAGCTGGTCGCCGCGGGCAACGCCATGCCGGCGGCGCTGAAGGCGTCGAATTCCTCTCCGACCAACGACAGCAACATCTCGGTCTACTTCGCCGCGACCAACGGCGAGGCGGAGTTCAAGCCGGTGCTGGACCTGATCAAGAACGCCAAGGACGGCGCGCTCTTCCTGATGTTCATGCCGGGCCAGTCGCCGCTGCTGAGCGCACTGCTCGACCGCGCGCAGCAGAACGACATGTACGTCCGCGGCGTGGTGTCGACGATGATGCCCAGCAAGAACGGCAACATCGTCTCGGTCGGCGGCCAGGTCGTGAAATCGGGCGCGCCGGCGCAATCCTTCCATGACGACGTGCAGTTGCCGCATGGCGTCAACGCCACGAACGAACCGTCGTGGGCCGATGTCGAGTTCAGCGTGTCGCAGATCCGCAATGCGGGGATGATCGCGATCGTGCATTCCAAGACCATCGTGATCGATCCGTTCTCCGACGATTGCGCGGTCATCACCGGATCGCACAATTTCTCGGTCGCCGCCTCGGAGAAGAATGACGAGAATCTCGTGATCATCCGCGGCAACAAGAAGCTTGCCCAGGCCTATGCGCTGCACATCAACGGCGTCTACGACCACTATTCCTGGCGCGGCTATCTCGGCAGCGGCGGCAATGCGGATCAGATCTATTCGCTCGATGGCTGGAAGCCGGGCGGCGGCAAGGAGCAGGAGCTCGACTTCTGGATGGAGGAGCCGGTGCCGCCGCGCCCGGCACGCGTCGGGGGTGCTGGCAGTGGCGGCGCGGCGCAACAGCCCAACACCGCTGGTCGGGCCGCGAAGAAGAGGGCCGTCAAGAAGACCCCCAAGAAGGCAGCCAAGAAGCCGACCAAGAGGGCTGCCGCCAAGGCGTCAACCAAGAAGTCAGTCAAGAAATCGCCGAAGAAGGCCAAGGCCAAGAAGCCGGTGAAGGCGAAGGCCAAGACAACAAAGAAGGCCAAGGCCAAAAAAGCGAAGGCCAAGAAATAGAAGAAATCGAAGGCCAGCAAATTGAAGCGGTAGCGCAGGGTAGGGTGCGCAGACTCGCAGGCGCCCAAGCGCTGGAGATGTGGTGCGGGCGGTGGGACTCGAACCCACATGACGTTGCCGTCGAGGGATTTTAAGTCCCTTGCGTCTACCAGTTCCGCCACGTCCGCATTGCCAGATCGTGATGCGTTTCCACGGAAACGCGTCACGATCTCATCTCTTTGTTTGAGCATGATCTTGTCGGAAAACCGGTTTCCACTTTTCCGGATCATGCTCCAGGGCGTGCCGATATCTAGCGCGTTTGGTGGCGGAGTGGAATTGCCATTATCCGCTGCTAACAGATGCGCTTTCAAGGGCTTAAGCTGCGGCCCGCAATTCCATTTGCGTTGGCGGCCGGGCATTGGGATAAGCAGCGCGCCGCCGCGATTGAGCCTCAATCCGGACACCGGCGGCTGCTTTAGGCAATCTCAACACTGTCCGAATAAGAAAGCCGAATGCCCGTTCGTTTCCCATGCCGCCCGAATCTGTTGCGCGCGGCAGCCATCGTTGTGCTGCTCGCCTCGGCCGCGGGCGTTTCCGGCTGTGCGCAGATCGGCGACAGCGTGCCGTCGGCATTCGCCGATCCCGCCAAATACGACCTTTATGATTGCAAGCAGCTCGACACCGAGCGCAAGAACCTCGCGTCCCGCGCGACGGATCAGGAAAAGCTGATGGCCAAGGCGGAAACCGGCGTCGGCGGTACCGTGGTCTCCGAGGTGGTGTATCGCAACGAGCTAATTTCGATCCACTCACAGCAGAGGCTGGCGGATCAGGCATGGCGGGCCAACAAGTGCCATGAAAGCCCGCCGGACACCCCTGCGGCGGCCGCACCCGCAACGCCCGCGCCGGCGGCGAGGGGGCCGCGCGCCCCGCGGGGCGTGGTTCACTGAACAAGCGCTTTCGGCCGAGGTGATCGGGCGCGAGCCGCAGATGCTTCAGGCGCGCCAGTCGTAGATCCAATCCTGCCGCGCCAGCATGCGCTGCGGGCCGATGGCGCGAATCGCGAGATCGCGTGCGATCGCCAGCGGTCCGCTCAGATGATAGATGCGGCCCTGCTGCCGCGCCAAACGCTGCACCTTCAGCACACGCTCGCGGCGCATTCGCGCATAGAGTTTCAATGCGGCGGGAATCCCGGCGGTGTTTTCGCCGGTGCAGTCGGCCAGGGCCTTGGCGAGCACGGCGGCATCCTCGATCGCCATGCCGGCGCCTTGCGCGGCAAACGGCAACATGGCGTGCGCAGCGTCGCCCATCAGCGTCACCGCGCCTTCGCTCCAGTGGCCGACGTCGGGCAGCGTGAACAGCGCCCATTTGCGCCAGCCGTCGACCGCGCCGATCAGCATCCGCGCGGTGCCGGGCCAGCGAGCCGAGGCGAACGCGCCCTTGATCTCGTTGCTGTCGCCCGGCGCGCTCCAGCCCGGCCTGTTCCAGGTGCCCGACACGATCGCGACCACGTTGATCTGGCGTCCGGCCGAGATCGGGTAGGCCACGAGATGCGCGTCCGGTCCCATCCAGAGCTGCACGCGCGGCGCGGTGTATTCACGCGGCAGGGCAGTTGCGTCCAGCGTGCCGCGCCAGGCGATCAGGCCGGAGAATTGCGGCTGTACATCCGGAAACAAATGTCCGCGGACGGACGACCAGATGCCGTCGGCGCCGATCAGCGCAACCGCCAATTCCTGCTGCCGTGCATTGCCGCGGCGCTGCACGACGGTCAGGCCCTTGGCGTGCTTTGTCACGTCCTCGAACTGACAGCCGAGCCGCAGGTCGATATCGGGGTGATCGTTGACGGCGGCCTGCAGCGCGGCCTGCAGATCGGCGCGATGGATCACCCAGTAGGGAGCGCCGGCGCGGAATTCGGCGGCCTGGCCGAGCGGCATCCGGGCGATTTCGCCGCCGGCCCGCGCGCTCAGGATGTTGACGGATTCAGGCGTGACCGCGCGCCGCGCAAGCGGCTCTTTGAGCCCGAGCTCGACCAGGATGCGGCTGGCGTTGGGAGAGAGCTGGATGCCGGCGCCGGCTTCCTCGAGCCGTTCGGCCTTTTCCAGCACCACGACGCGAAAGCCTTGTGCCGCAAGGGTCAGCGACGCCGTCAGTCCCCCGATCCCGGCGCCGGCAACGATGACGGTTCGCGTCAGCGCCACGGGGCGGTCAGGCGACCTTGTCTTTCAGCACGCATTCCGGCGGCCGCGCTTCGCCGGCGGCGAGGTCGGGCGCGAAGCGATAGAGCGTCGAGCAATACGGGCAGATGATCTCGTTGTCGTTGCCGAGGTCGAGGAACACGTGCGGATGGTCGAACGGCGGGTTGGCGCCCACGCACATGAACTCCTGCGATCCGATCTCGATCACCGAGACACCGGCATCGTTATGGAAGTGCGGGACGACGTGGTCGGACATATTCTCACCTTGGTGGCAACGATGGGCAGACGCAATCAACAGCATGCGGCATCGCGAAATGCCGCGCACCATACTGGCGGGAACAGTTGATTCCTAGAGCCCCGATGGCTCATTTGCTCATGCAAATTCGACACAATCTTGTCGTCCCAGAGAAGCCCTTCTTTGGTCGGAGCCGTTGTGTCGCAAAAACGGCACACTATTTCCAAGGCGAATAAAACTAGAGGTTTTAGCGGAATGAACGGGGTGCGCCTCGGCGTTGCGGTGGCTGGCCTGGCGGTAAGTGCTGCCGTCGGCGCTGCTATTTGGCCGCATGCCCGTGACGCGGGCGCGCTGCTGTCGGCGCGGGACGATCCCGCTGATCTCGCCGACCTCAGGGTCAATTCCGTGCTGCGCAACAACCCGGGGTTGATATCGGACCATATCGAGGCGGCACTCGCTACCGGAGACGCCGATCTTGCGGCCAGCTTCGTCGCGCTCGCGGGCGAGAAGAACATCGCGCTCAGCGCGGAGCTCACAAAGCGAGTCGACGATGCGCGCGCCGAGCAGTCGTCGACTACGCATTTCGCCAAGGGCTTCGCCACCGGCCTCGTGACCGGCAATGCCGACGATGTGGCGAGCCTGTCCGGCACGGTCGCGGGCGACCTGTTCGTGTTCGGCGATGTCAGGGACGTCGTGCGTGAGGGCAAGCACCTGGTGATGGGCGAGGACACCGACCAGCTGGTGCTCGGCCTTGCGGCCGCCGGGCTTGCCGTGACCGCGGCGACCTACGTGTCGGTCGGTGGCGCCGGGCCGCTGCGCGCCGGGCTGACGCTGGTCAAGGACACGCGCAAGGCGGGACGGCTGAGCGAGGGCATGATCGAATGGGCCGGACGCTCGACCCGCGAAGTGGTCGATCAGGCGGCGCTGCGCGAGGCGGTCGCCTCCGGCTCGGTGCTTCGGCCGGCGGAAACCGCAACGGCCATTCGCGCGGCATTCCGCGCCGAGAAGGCCGGCGGGCTGGTGCGCGTCGCCAAGGACGTCGGGCGCATCGGCGAGGCGGCCGGCGTTCGCGCCGCGCGGGACACGCTGAAGGTCGCGGAGAACCCGCAGGAGATCGCGCGTGCGGCCCGCATCGCCGAGGTGAAGGGCGGCCAGACCCGCGCCATCATGAAGCTGCTCGGGCGCGGCGCGCTGCTGCTGGTGGCCGGCACGTTCAACCTCACCATGTGGCTGTTCGGCGCGCTGCTTGCGCTGTTCGGTTTCCTGTCGTCGATCAAGGCCACCACCGAGCGAACCACGGCGTGGTGGCTCCGACGAAGCAAGGCCCTGCGCCTGAAGCGGCAGATGGCCGCCCAGGCCGCGCTGGCGAGTATGCCAGTCCAGGGCTAAGCTTGCGGTCGCCGGTCGATCGCAAATCCCAAATCGCAAATCGCAAGAAGAAACGGAATCGATGATGCCGAGCTTCCATCACGGCGATGTTGAAATTGCCTATCTCGACGAGGGCGCGGGCGAACCGATCGTGCTGGTGCACGGCTTTGCCTCGAGCAAGAACGTCAACTGGATCTATCCGACCTGGGTGTCGGAGCTCGTCAAGGCCGGCCGTCGCGTCATCGCGCTCGACGATCGCGGCCACGGTGAATCCGCCAAGCTCTACGATGCCGCGCAGTACGAGATCGCGATCATGGCAAGCGACGTGATCGCGCTGATGGATCATCTCGGCATCGCGCGCGCCGACATCATGGGCTATTCGCTGGGCTCGCGGATGACCGCGATCCTGGCGCACCAGCATTCCGATCGGGTGCGCTCGGCGATCCTGGGCGGCATCGGCATCGGGCTGATCGAGGGCGGCGGGCCCGGCGAGACCGTCGCGCTGGCGCTGGAGGCGCCGTCGCTCGACGATGTCACCGATCCGGTCGGCCGCACCTTCCGTGCCTTCGCCGACCAGACCCGCTCCGACCGCCGCGCGCTCGCCGCCTGCCTGCGCGGCTCGCGCCGATTGATGACGCACGAGGAAGCCGCCGGCATCGGCGTGCCGGTCCTGATCGCAGTCGGCAGCAAGGACGAGATCGCGGGCTCGGCGTCAGCGCTCGGCCGGATCATTCCGGGCGCGCAGGTGCTCGACATTCCGAACCGCGACCACATGCGGGCGGTCGGGGACAAGGTCTACAAGACCGGCGTCATCGACTTCCTGGCGCAGCGCAAATAGCTCGTCGGTATTGTTCTCGGCATCGTCTTCGGTATCGTCTTTTGCGAAGGCGCGCGCCGCTGCGATCAGCACCACGAAGGTCGCGACCCACACCATGCGCGCAGCGCGCCAGGTAGCCGCCGGTATCCCATTGGAGCAGCGGATAGCCGTTCCAGAAGGCAGGCGCGAGCAGGAGGAGGGGAATGGCGATGGTGGCGATCCAGACCGACCGGGCATCGGTCAGGCGGGCGCGTAACGTCTGGCTGTTGATGATGCTTCCCCCGTCAGAGGGGCCGACCATGCCCAAAACCACACTTGGGCCGAAATCCGCCAATAGTTGCAGAAGCACGGCTTGATTTCGGCGAAATCCCGACCAATTCCTCTAGACGTCGGCCCCAGGGTCGTTCGGCTGGGGTTTACCGTACCGAGCCTTCCCGGGACGCGCTGGGTCTACCGTGCTATAACGCACTCCAGAACAACCGAATTGCGAGACCAGCTATGGCAGTTCATCAGGTCAATCCGCAGGGGAGCAAGCTCGCGGCGCTCGATCCGATCTGGGATCGGATCCGCGGCGAGGCGGAAGACATCCTGCGGCGCGAGCCCGAGCTCGCAAGCTTCATCTATGCGACCGTGCTGCATCATGAGCGCCTGGAAGACTCGGTGGTCCATCGCATTGCCGAGCGGCTCGACCACGCCGCGCTGTCGGGCGACCTGATCCGCCAGACCTATGGCGAGGCGCTGCGCGACGAGCCCGATATCGGCAATGCGTTTCGCGCTGATCTCGTCGCCGTCTATGACCGCGATCCCGCGACCTCGCGCTTCATCGATCCCTTGCTCTACTTCAAGGGCTTTCATGCGCTGCAGACCCATCGTCTCGCGCACTGGCTGTACCAGAAGGGCCGCAAGGATTTTGCCTTCTATCTGCAGAGCCGCTCCTCGGCGGTGTTCCAGACCGACATCAATCCGGCGGCCAGGATCGGCCGCGGCATCTTCCTCGATCATGCCACCGGTTTCGTCTGCGGCGAGACCGCCGTCATCGACGACGACGTCTCGATCCTGCATGGCGTCACGCTCGGCGGCACCGGCAAGGAGAACGAGGACCGCCATCCGAAGATCCGCCACGGCGTGTTGATCGGCGCCGGCGCCAAGATCCTCGGCAATATCGAGATCGGCCATTGCGCGCGCATCGCGGCGGGCTCCGTCGTGGTCAAGCCCGTGCCGCACAACGTCACCGTCGCGGGCGTGCCGGCGAAAATCGTCGGCGAAGCCGGCTGTGCCGAACCTTCGCGCACCATGGACCAGATGCTCAACGCGATCGGTCTTTGATTTCATTCGCTTTCTGATCGGCAGCGCGTTTTTGCGTGTGCGCAACATCACGTCGCCAAAGCCTGAAAAGGCGCTGGCGATCTTTGCCATCTCGTCCTAAAACCTCCCCGAAAATCATCGACCCGATTGGAGACGGCCGTGGACGTTCAGGAAGTCAGGAAGCTCGACGCGTATCTGAAGCGCGTGTTCAGCAATCCCAAGATCCGCGTGGTGCCGCGGCCCAAGAAGGACGACTCCGCTGAGGTCTATATCGGCGAGGAGTTCATCGGCGTGCTGTTCGTCGACGACGAGGACGATGATCGCTCGTTCCAGTTCCAGATGGCCATCCTGGAAGAAGATCTGGCCGAGTAAGGCTGAACAGCCTCTGCTTGTTGAATCGTCACTGCGATGCTCGCAGTGACGAACAAGTTATCCCTTCGCGCTGTGCATCTGCGCGGAGAGGCGGTTCATCGCGGTGGCGATGTCGCGCCACTGCGCAAGCCAGCTGCGCGGAAAGCGGAAGGTCAGGTCGGCGCCCTCGATGCGCTGCTCGCTCAGGCACATGCCGGGTGTCGAGGTATCGCGCGTGCAGCGCGCCACGAGCTGCGGCTCGGCCGCGGTGTACAGGTCCTCGCCGCCATAGGGCGTGCCGTCGCGGAACGCGCGCGCCGTCAGGCCGTCATCGGTATTTGCACGATCGTCGAGATAGCGCGGGTAGATCGTGCGCAGGCGCATGTCGGGCGCCAGTGAATCGTGGTGGGCCGCGATCGACACGAAGATCCGGTCGATCGGCTGCACCTTGTCCTCGACCGTTTCGGCGCTGTAGTGCTTGGGCGCTGAGGGCGCCTCCAGCGAGGGATAGAGGAAGCTCAGATCGACGCGCTCCTGCGGCCCGGAGTGGCGCTGGATCTTCATGCGCACCGCCATCGTCGGCACGTTGAACAGCGTGCCGCCGACGCTGACCGGCAGCCGCGACGGATCGCTCACCGGGATGGTCGTATAGGTCGGCCACAACAGATAGGCGACGAGCGCAATCGCGCCGGCCGCGATGACCGCCGAGGCGATGATCGGGACGAGATGCGCGCGTGGATTGCGGCGGGTGTCGCGGGCGAGATGCTGGGCGGTCGACAGAAGCGTCATGAACGAGGCAAAGGCCGGGTCGGGGGTGGTCGAATCACCTGCCGAATATGCCATGAGGCGAGGAATTTCCGTACGATTCCAACGGAATCCCTGAGCGAACGGCCATGCGCAAACGCCAAGCCGGGCGGACCGGATTAACCTTTCCTTAAGGATGATGTGGCGGCCGGCAGCCAATTCTGCGAAGCAGGGGTGAGTAGCCTGTTGCGTAGCGGAAGTTCCCGATGTCGCCCGATACCCTTAATTCCCTGTTCTCGCTCTTCATCGGCTTTGCGTTCGCGGGCGCACTGGCCAGCGGCTATCAGGCGATGGCAGAGCGCCCGGCCGGTTTCGGCCTGCTGCAGGAGGGCGTGGCGCCGAAGACCTTCGCCGCTGTCCCGTTCCTGGTGTTCGCCGCACCCTTCATCATCATGCGCAACACGCTGCGCGGCGCGCGCATCGAGCGCCGCCGCTTCGAGTTCGTGATGATGGCAACCGTCATCTCCGGCTTCTGGAGCCTGATGTCGGGCACTTTCTTCATGATGACGCTACGCGCTACGGGCGTGCTCGGCTGAGCCGATCGTGATCCGCGCCGGATCGTCACGGCGCTTGCTTGAAACCATGTCCGCCGCTGTGCCAAGGTCTCTTCCGATCCAAGGAGACCTCAATGGCGATCTACGAACTCGACGGGCAGGGGCCCGATCTTCCCGCCGACGGCAGCTACTTCATCGCCGATAATGCCGTCGTGATCGGCAAGGTGCGCCTCAAGCCGGGAGCGAGCGTCTGGTTCGGCGCCGTGCTGCGCGGCGACAATGAGTGGATCGAGATCGGCGAGGGCTCCAACGTCCAGGACAATTCGACCCTGCATGTCGATCCCGGCTTCCCCCTGACCATCGGCAACAACGTCACGATCGGCCACAACGCGATCGTGCACGGCTGCACGCTGGAAGACGGCGTGCTGATCGGGATGGGATCGATCGTGATGAATGGCGCGCGCATCAGGCGCGGCAGTGTGGTCGGCGCCGGCTCCGTGATCACCGAGGGCAAGGAGTTTCCGGAAAATTCCCTGATCATCGGAGCGCCCGCGCGCGTGGTGCGCACGCTCGACGCCGCGCAGGCGGAAGCGTTGTCGCGGCCGGCGAAGTCCTATGCGATCAGGGGACCGCAGTACAAGGCGGGACTGAAGAAGATCGGCTGAACCCTCAGCGCTTCCGGCCCTGCTTGCGCGCAGCCTTCGGTGCTGCGGGGCCGGGCTTTGCTGCCTCCTGAAGTCTTGCGCTCTTGCGCAGCGCGTCCTTCAGGTCGATCGGAATACCGTGCTTCCTGAGCAGGTCGGCGAACGCCTCGTCCGCGAGCTCCTGCAGGGTCGCCATCCGGTCGCGCCCAAGCTGCTTCAGCTTGCCGAACGTGTCGTCGTCAAATTCGATCAGCTTGCGCAAATTGCATTGCTCCCAAACCTTATTGCTCCAACGCCTGTGGGAACCGGCGTTTTGCGGACCCGTTGATGTCCGCAAGGGAGAGTTGCCATGCGCAAATTATCCGTCACCGTCGCGTCAGCGACAATCGCGATTCTGCTCGCGCCCGGAGCGATCGTCGCCCAAGGCACGGGGAGCAGCAGCCGCGGTTGTTAACTTTTGAAGGCCGTGCCTTGATGAACGCGGGTCGCGCAGAAGTGAGCGCGACACAGGCGCGCGTTGGAAGCTGCGGTCCTAGATTGGGTTAGCATGCGCGGGACGCGGCGGAGGAGGCTTGAAAGGAAAAGCCTGGAAAGAGGAGTGACGGGTGATGTTGCGTAAAACGATGATCGCCTTGCTGGCGACGGTATCGGTCGGCCTGTTCACGGTCGACACCGCGTCGGCGCGCGGCGGATTTGGCGGCGGCGGCTTCCACGGTGGTGGTGGCTTCCACGGCGGTGGCGGCTTCCACGGCGGCGCCTTCCACGCCATGGGCGGCGGTGGCGGTTGGCACGGCGGCGGCTGGCACGGTGGTGGCTGGCACGGTGGTGGCTGGCACGGTGGTGGCTGGCATGGCGGTGGCTGGCACGGCGGCTACTATCGGCGCGGCTGGGGCTATCCGTTCGCTGCAGCAGCGATCGGCTTCGGGCTCGGCTACGGCGCCTACGATTACTATGACGGCTATTACGGCAATCCGTACTATGCCGGCTACGGCTACGACGATGGTTATGGCTACGGTGACGGCGGCTGTTACGTCGTGCGCCGTCGCATGCTGACACCGTATGGCTGGCAGATCCGGCCCGTGCAGGTTTGCAACTGAGCCATCCGCCGACGCATGGACGATCCATTGGATCGCCATGCTGATGAGTCTTGGAATACAGGTCTTGGAATACAGGCGCGGCCTCGGTGTCTTGATGCCGGGGCCGTCGCGCATTGGTATGCAGCTTGCTTTGCGTGACAGCGGTTAGCGCGTGAGCGCATCACGAAAACATATGGTCCGGCTGCGGTTGGAGCCGGTCTCAGAGGACATCCGAGATGCTGACCATTCCCGATCTGACATTGCTGTTCATGGTGATTGTTTCGAGCCTTGCGGTTGCGCTGGTCTACATGCTCCACGAACTCGAGCCGAAGCTGGCGCGGCTGCGGCTGAGGGGCAATCGCGTGTCGCACGATCCCACGAAGCAGCCGTAGCGATGTCGCGCCTGCAGGGCCGTCGGCCGCTTGCTTGCGGTCGCTGGCGCGGCGCGCTCGGTGTCGGGTGCGGGGTGCAGTCCGGAGACCGGGATTCAGCGGGCCAAAAAACAAGGCCGTCGACGCAGTATACCGTCAACGACCTTGCCAGCCCCGGATATTGAAATCGGCTCACGCCATCCGGTCATTTAAGGATGACTCGGATTCGAAGTCGGATATGTGAAGCAGTTCACAAAGTCAGGATTAATTCACTGTAACAGGCACTCCTGCGAGGCCGCTGCCGGACGGTCCGAGTTCGCAAGGTTCCACGTTAGTGACTGATCTTGCATGGGATTTGGTGCATTTTGTGGCTGATCCCGCCGCTCGGCGCTGGCCGCCCCGGGGGCCGTCAGCCGCGCGACCTGTGGCGCTTCCGGTTGGCGCTACGGGCTGCCTTCGAGCGCTTGCGCGGCTCGGGTTCGGCTGCTGGCTCATTGGCCTGCGCGCTCGCCAGCGACTGGCGCAGGCCCTCGACCTGCTCGGTCAGCGCGGTGACCTGGTCGGACAGCTTCTTGGTGTCGGCCTGCTGCGCGGTGAACTGCTTGCGCATGGTTTGCAGCTGGTCCTGCACCTCCTGCAACTGGTCGATGGATTCCTGCTGGGTCAGCTCCATCCCCTTGGTCTTCTCCACCAGGGCCTCGGAGACCTGCGCAGTTCGCGCCTGCAGCAGGCGGGCGGCGGCCATCCGGTCGGTCTCGGGCACGGTGCCGCCGAAGCTGCGCCACAGCGCGATCGAGCCGATCCCGAACAGCACGAGCACCAGCGCCACAGCGCCGATCGCGATCGGCTGCACGCCGATCAGGCTGCTGGCTTGTGCATTCCGGGGGGCAAGTTCGACCATGCGACCAGAACCGGACATCAATTGAAAGGTTGGAAATAGCACAACCTCGGCTCGGGCAAAACCCGTGGCCTCAAGCCGATGGCTCGGGGTCCATAAAATTCGCCGCAAATTCCGAGGCTTCTGCCCCAAGACGGGACTGACGTCTCAGTCCGCCGGGGCGATCAGGCCGACTGATGCGGAAGTCAGAGTCTTCGCGTCTCTCGAAAAAGGTTGCGGCCAAGCTTTGGGGGAAAAAGGGCTGCGCGTTGATCGCACTCGCGAATTTCACGCGCGACGTCGCTTCCCCCGGGTTTTCCCCATCATCGGCAGATCCTCGACCTGCTTCCATTCATCACGCAGCACCACGTGCGAATAGCGGCTCGCGCTGTGCTCGTCGCGCCAGTTCTTCGTCGCAACCAGGCCCTGCACATCGGCGCCGCCGTAGTAGCGGAGCCACGTCGCCCATGTGTGGCGGAAGACGTGGAAGGTCACGAATGCTAGCCTGAACTTCGGCTTCTTCCATCCGGTCGGCCGGCGCTTCGGACATTCGGGTCCGCAGGCTGCCATTGTCGCGTGGTGCAAGGCCAGCGATCAGGTCGAGCGCGCCGGCTGGAAGGCAATCGCGACCGTTATTGTCACCGGCCTGTGCGGCCATCTGGCTCGGTATCCAGACCAAATTCGGCAAGTACCGTTCGCGCGCCGGCGAGTGATGCCGTCGGCTGATGAGATGTCCCGGCCGGCTGTTCCTCGGCGGAGTGGCTGGGAGGTGGCCCGCGCGGTGGGGATTTCCCGCCGCGCGGGCTTTTCCGCGCTATGGGCTGATTTGCTCTGCCGCGGCCGTCTCTATTGCTCTTGCCACGAAGATCGCTGAGCGTTCATCCAGGTGAGCGCCATCCGTCCATCTGAGCTCCGACCGGTCGACCTGAAGCGCAAGCCACGAAGCGCTGTCGGGAAAGGTCTTCCGCGCCATCGCGGCGCTGCTGATGACAGCGGCGCTCCGCTCGACCTCGGCGGGATAAGGCATTTCGAAGAACAGCACCTTGGTGCCTCGCGATCGCAGGCTCCGGACAAGTTGCTCGATCCTCGAGAGAGTTCGCTCGATCGTTTCTGGTGGCGGAGCTGGCTGCGCCTGAAGCTGGAATGGCGGACCGACGATCTCAGCAGCCGGCTGCGCCACACGCCAGTCGGCGCCGCGCCTGACCTGGTCTTTCGACTTCGTGGGGTGTAACAGGACCTCATAACCAGCCGCAGCCGATCTGATCGGCTGGAACGCCGCCGGCGTCGCGGTCGTCAATCTTGCTTTGAGCCGTTCGATCAGGCGGGCGTCAACCGGCCGGGTCAGGATGTTGGCTTCGACAAGCACCAGCTGCGGGAGCGGCTCGTTGGCTGCAATGATCTGAAGGCCGGTTTCCGGCGACCCGCCGGCCAGAGCTAAATTCTCGATGTTGGGCGAGGTGAAGTAATCCTCGGACAGCCTGACCGACAGCGAACTGCCGACGATCACCATGCGGTGCGACGGCTGGTCGACGTATCTGACGGCAACATGATAGTTGCGATCATCCGTCGTGACCGGCAACAGCGGGTCGTCCGATCCGCCCAGGGCCTTCAAGGCCAGAATGCCGATGATGGCGGTAACGAAAAACTTCAGCAGCCACGACATCGATCCGGCCTCAGAACTGGAAATAGATGAACGCGGAATCCGGTCCGGCTTCGGCGAAGGTCAGGGCGACAAGCGCGCCGTAGAAAACCGGCTCGAGCCGTCGCGCCCACGAGCCCTTTGGCCGGCCGGGGACGATGAAGTGTTGCAGGATCACCGGCAGCGCATAGGCCAGCGCCAAGCTCCGATAGATCTTCGGTGGGTTCGGTACCTCGTCGCTGCTGAATAGTCCCACAAAATAGGCTGCGGCGTGCGCGAAGTCCGGCAGCTTGAACAGGATCCACAACAGCGACACGGCGAAGAACACGACGAAAGCCCTGGCGGCGTTCAGCAGGGGGGACTTGGCGCCATCCAGCCGGTCTACGAACCGCCGCTCGATTGCGAGCAGGAGGCCGTGCATGAAGCCCCACACCAGATAGCTGACGGCCGCACCGTGCCAGAGGCCTCCGAGAGCCATCGTCGCCATCAGGTTGAAGTAGGTGCGGGCCTTGCCGTGCTTGTTGCCGCCGAGCGGGATGTAGAGGTAGTTCCGTAGCCAGCTCGACAGCGAGATATGCCAGCGGCGCCAGAAGTCGGCGATCGAGGTCGCGATGTATGGCCGGTTGAAATTCTCCGGCAGGCGGTACCCGAATAGCAATGCAAGGCCCAGCGCAATCGCCGAATAGCCGGAAAAGTCGGCGTAGATCTGGAAGCTGTAGAGGAACAACAGCAGCCATTTATCAGTGGCCTTCACCGTCTCAAAGAGCGGATAGGCCATGTAGGACGTCATCTCATTCAGATTATTGGCGACGTACAGCTTGAAAAAGTAGCCCAGCACCAGCCACTGTACCGCCTCAACGAACGGCACTTCGGCAATCGACTTGGGCTTGATCTGCGGGAAGAAGTTCTTGGCCTGCGTGATCGGCCCGGAGACCAGCTGCGGAAAGAAGATCACATAGAGGAACACTTCCCACAGGCTCCTTTCGCGTTTTTGCTTCGGCAGGTCGACCAGCAGGCTGATATTGTGGAAAACGAAAAACGAGATCCCGATCGGGAGCGGCAGGTTGAGCAGGAAATCCCCGATGGCCTGGCCGGTCTGGACCGGCGGCGCAAAGAACAGGAATTTGTATTTGAAAAACGCCAGCAGGCCGAGATTGAAGATAATGCCGAGCGCGGTATAGGCGGGCCGCCGGAACGACAGAGCCAAGAAAGCCCAAGTGCCGACCACGGCGACTAACAGCAGCGGTAACAGTTCCGGCTGGCCGTATCCGTAAAAGAAGACGCTCGCAGCGATCAGAATATGGACCTGCGCGCGCCGCAGGGGCGGCAAGTAAAAGACTGCAAAAACGGCGCTGACGAAAATTCCAAACTGCCAGGATGTGAAGGTCATCGCGCTCCGGTTGCGGCCGTCCGAACCGCGAGTGGATCGATCTAGTTCTTAGAAGAGACGCTTTTAGGTCTGTATAGGGACCATGCCAACTGGAAGTTGAAGCCCTTCAACAGGCGCCGGGAACCACCAAAGGATGAGACTATGTCGCGCTTTGCGATCGGCATCGCTGCGCTCGTCGCCATTGTTCACCTGGCGCGCCGGCGTCCGCGCGGGATTCTGACGGCCGCTACGCCAACTCGCCGCTGAGGGGATGTTTCGAGGGCCTCGCCAGCACGGGCGGCGGGCGGTGCTGCAGCGACGCCGACGGCACCGCGCTGTCTGACGTCGACTGGGACACCCCCGACGGGCGCTACCGGGCGCGGCTCGAGGGGCAATGGATCGATGTGCCGGGTGATACCGTCATTACCGAGCCGAGCCGCTACGGGCGGACGTGGTGTGGCCGTTCTATTTGAACGGCCGGCCGGTGTTGCCCGGATTTTTCCCGGTCCTGTCGGAAGTTTACGGCCTGTTCCTGGGTTTTGCGTCTCCAATCGTTTCGGAGTGGATCGCTAAACACCTATGATCCATAAGGATTTTCGGTGTTTTCGCATGCAGCAAAAGGTTGCGGCCAGGCTTTGGGGGAAGCCTGGCCGCGCGCGAACCGGTCTGGGACGGGGAGGGGTGGGGATGTGACCGGGTCGCGAACTCGATTCCTTGTTGCCGCTCAGCGCGAGCTGGCCGTTGAAACTGCGGGGCGGTTGTCACCGAGCGAGACCCACACATTGGGATCGCTCTGCGATTGCCGCTTGACGAAGCGGTAGCCGGTCTCCGTCCAGGCGACGATGCTCTCGTTCTGATTGTCGAGAACGAACTCGCCCTTGTCGGTCTTCACCGTCAGCACCGCGTGGCCTTCGCCCTTCTTGTCGCGGACCACCGTGATCAGCAGCGCCTCGCGGGGCCAGCCGGCATCCATCAGCATCTTGCGCTTCAGGAGCACGTAGTCCTCGCAGTCGCCGTAGCCGTCGGTCGGCAACGACCATTTCTCGATCACGCCCCAATGATCCATGTCGGTCATCGGCTTGATGGATTCGTTGACCCACTTGTTGACCCGCACGAGGTCACGCCAGGCGGTCTGCGACATCACGATGTCGCGTGGTTGCGTCGCGCCGCCGCGGCATTCGGCCGGATTGTCGGCGCAGAATTCGACCCAGCCGATCGGCGAACGCGCGACGTCACCCAGGCTGGCATAGACCACGTCGCCGGCCTTGGCCGACACGCACGTCGCAAACAGGATGGCGGCAACCGCCAAACCTTTCCCCTGTCCCCTGAACCCAAACATTGTGGCCCCCGTTCTTCTTGTTGGGACCACGTTTCGCACAAAGTTTTTTCGCCGCCGCTAAGTGCGCAAAGTAGATTTGACGCGAATACTGGTAAAAGCTGCGGCGAATTCGATCTGTACTTGAATCGAATTCGCGTAAAATTTGAAACAACTGCAATTGATTCAAATTTTATGCATTAACGCGGCAAGTGTTGCGCCAGCGCGGTTTGTTGCGCCAAACCGCGCGGCCGTTAACCGCCGATTGCACCGTGCCAAACGCGGCGAAGGCGGCCACCGGTGCACCGGAGGCCGCCTTCGCAGGCTGAAAACGGGGGTCTGAAGCGGCTTTTCGCTTTACCTCGCGGTAACGCTCTCTTCGAGGGTTTCCGCGGACTGCTCGTGGACGAACTCGAGCGCGAAGCCTTCCTCGAGATTTCGCACCACGCGGGCCTGCACCCGGCCGAGCATCACCAGCGACTTCAGCGGCGGGCGGTTCTCGGCGGCAATGGCTGCACCGGACAAGGAAAGGTCGATGATACGGCAGGTCATCCGCGTACCGTCTTCCTGGGTGAGCAGGGCGATCGGGTTGCGCGGCACGATACGGTCGTGGCGGCGATCCTCGGGCAGGTTGAGGATGTCGCGGTTGGCAAGCCAGGTGAGCTGGGCGGCGAGCTTGTCGCGCTTGCGCGCGGTGGCGCCGATCGTCATGGCAAAGCCGTTGTCGATGATGCGGGTGATGCGGCCCTCGACGCGGCCGATATGGTCGAGATAGGCGATCACGCGATCGCCGACATTGCCGATACCGGGCGCCAGCAGCGCGAGGCCGCCCGGCGACATGTTGATAATCTGGCAGGGAAACTCGCGCCGGTCGGGCAGCATGTAGCGGCCGAGCAGGTGCACCTTGACGCGCTGGAAGCGGCGCCGCTCCTCGGCTACGGGGACGACGTTAGTTTTCTTCTGTGCAAACGACATCACGACAAACCCGGCCACCGTCCATTCGGAGCCCCGATGACCCTAAAGCTGATAGGGTTAACGGGGCGTTACGGTTGTGGGAGGGAACCCGGACGCGGCGCTAGAGCGATCAGCGAAGTTCACATGCGCCGTACCCGAACAAGGCGAGGCCGAAGCTTGCGGTCTACTCGCACATCCTATTTGGTCTCGGCGTCGATCGCCGGCTCGACCGTCACCGCCTTGAGCACTTTTTGCTTCGCCGCGCGGATCTCGAGCTGCAAGGGCGGCTGATAGGACCCGCTCGGCGGCTCGAACATGAAGCCATGGTGCCCGTCGCCCTTGTTGAGCTTGAGCAGGTCCTTGCGGAACTGATCGGCGACGATCTCGGCGACGAGCTCGCCGTTGAAATAGATATCGATCGTCACCCGCTTGTCGGGGTGCTGGTCGTACAAGGCCCAGCCGGCGATCCTGTTCTCGTTGAACACGTCGACATGGCCGGTGATCTCGCCTGAGAGCTTCTCGATGCCGGCTTTGATCACTTCGAGATCACTCCGGTAGATCGATCGCGTCACGTCGAAGTTGAAATTCGCAGTGTCGACGCATTGGTCGAGCAGGCTCTGCCGGTGCTCCTTCATGCGTTGCAGCGTGTCGAGCTCGCCCAGCTTGACGTACATGCCGACGATGCCTTCGATACCAGGATTCATGCTGTCGTTCCCCGCTGAAGCGCCTCGTCCGCCAAAGCCTGTCAGGAAAGTCTTCATGACAGGCCTTCATGACATCCCGATCGTCCTGACCTAAGGCCGGTGCGGCCGAACCCGGCCCAACGACACGGACAGGGAGGGCGAACCGATGGAGCAGATCCGCGTCTGCACGCATGACAGACCTGGAGCCAAGCCCGTAATCCGGACCGTGCCATGGCCGGAAGTCGGCAAAAAGGCGGCCTTGATCAAGGTCGGCGCCTGCGGCGTTTGCGGAACCGACCTGCACATCCTGAAAGGGCATTGGCCGAAGCCGCTGCCCTGGCCGTTCACGCTCGGCCATGAGCTCGGCGGCGTGATCGTCGAATGCTGCCCGGAGTTCACCGAGGACTTCATGAGCAAGCCGCTCAAGGTGGGATCGAAGGTGATGATCCCGCCCTTGATGCCGTGCAGCCGCTGCTATTACTGCATCCACTATCCGCAGAGCGCCAACAAATGCCTGACGCCGGTCTATTGCGGCCGCGATCCCGGCTTCGACAAGGCGCCGCACATGTGGGGCGGCTGGGCTGAATATGTCTATGTCTATGTCGATCTCGATGGCGGTGGCGGACGCGATGGCGATGAAGACGGTGAAGTCGACCATCGTGCCATGGCCCGAATTGGTCGGGTGAGGTCGCTATTCCTGTTGCAGTGCCCCCAAGGGAATAGCGGCCGGGTGCTGCCGATCATGCTGTGATATCGCTCGCAGGGGCGGCGCCCCGGCGCTAACATCTAATCATGCAATCGAACCGTGTGCCGCCGCGTGCAACATTTGCGTGGGGAAACCTGTCCGAGGACTTCGCGCTGTTCAGGACACTCAGCGCCGAGCAGCGGCTGATCGCCTTTGGCGCGATGACCCGGCGCGACCTGGTTCGCGGCGAGCTGCTGGTCGAGCAGGGCGGTGCTTCGGATGCATTATTCCTGGTGCTGCACGGCGCGCTCGCGGTGCACCGGACCGATCATCCCGAGCCGATTGCGGAGCTGCGCGCCGGCGAACTGGTCGGCGAGATCGGCTTCTTCGCCAACATCCCGCGCACCGCCAATGTGATCGCGATCCGCGACAGCAGCGTGCTGGTGCTGACGCGGGCGGCCTATGCGCGGCTGGTCGAGGAGACGCCCGGGATCGTCGAGGCGCTGCTGGCCGCGCTTGCACAGCGCTTTGCGATCCAGACCGCGCGGCTGTTGCCGGTCCGGGCCTCACCGAAGGCACGCACCGTCGCGCTGATTTCGGGCGGACGCGAACCGGTCCCTGCCGCCTTCGAGCAAAGGTTGCGCGAGGGCCTTGCCGCCGCCGGCGCCGAGATCGTCGACCTCGCGCGCGTCCAGGCGATGTTTCCCGGCCGTGCGCTGGATGCCTCCGAAGTCGCCGACTGGCTCAACCGGATCGAGTATGACGTGCCGCTGGTGGCCTATTTCGGTGGCGCCGAAGCGTCGGAATGGGCGCGAAAGACCATCCGCCAGGCCGATCTCGTCGTGTTCGCCTGCCGCGGCCAGGCGCCGGCGCCTGATCTCACCCAGCTCGAAAGCTTTGCTTGCGGGGTGCATCCGGCGCCGGCGCGGCGCCTCGTGCGCGTTCATGATATCAGGCAAAACGAGGTCAGCGGCACCGCGGCCTGGCTCGCGCGGCTGCCGTGCTTCATGCACCACCATGTCGCGCTCGAGGACCAGATCGATATCGACAGCCTGGTTCGCTTCCTGTGCGGCCGCGCCGTCGGGTTCGTCGCCGGCGGCGGCGGCAGCCTCGGCACCGCGCATGTCGGCGTCTACAAGGCGTTTCGCGAGCGCGGCGCGATGTTCGACATCTTCGTCGGCACCAGCGTCGGTTCGGCGATGGCGGCAGGCTTTGCCAAGAACTACGACGCCGAGCATCTCGAGCGCGGCACGCATGAGATCTTCGTCTCCAGCCGCAGCTTCCGCCGCCCGACCTGGCCGCGCTACGCGCTGCTCGACCATAAGGCCTTCGATGCGGCGCTGGCCGATCAGTACGGCCACAATTGCCGGATCGAGGATTGCTGGCGGCCGTTCGCGGCAGTCGCCACCAATCTGTCGACGCACAGCCTCGAACTGATCCGGACCGGCCTGCTGTGGCAGGCGGTGCGCGCATCCAGCGCCATTCCCGGCCTGCTGCCACCGTTCTACACCCACGACGGCTCGATGCTGGTCGACGGATGCCTCGTCGACAACGTTCCGCTGGCGCAGATGCACCAGATGAAGAGCGGCCCCAATCTGGTGGTCCATTTCGGCGAGCCGGCGACCGAGATGTTCGATGTCGACTACGCGGCGCTGCCGGGCAGGTTCGAGTTGCTCGCGTCGCTGCTGATGCCGTTCCGGCGCAAGGCGCTTCCGGCTGCGCCGAGCGCCGTCAACGTGCTGTGGCGAAGCCTCGTCGCGCATCAGCGCTACGATACGCTGCCGACCACGCCGCTCGACATGGTGATGCGCCCGCCGACGCCCGATGGCATCGATGTCACCGATTTCGACCGCCATCAGGAGATATTCCAGTCGTCATACCGTTGGGCACGCGAGACCATTGCCGTCTCCGAGGCTGCGCACAACCCGGCCATTGCGGCGATCTTCGCATCCGCCAAGGATGTTGATAAGGATGCGGACCGTAGCGCGGATCATGCAACAGTGACCGCGCCGGTTTCCCAACAGGCCCGTGTCGGTTGAGCCGCTTGCAGGCACCGCCGAAGTCGACCATCGTCCCGGACTGAAATCAGGAGATGACGATGGCTTTCGATTTGATTCTGCGCGGCGGGCGGGTGGTCGACCCGTCGCAAAAGCTCGATGCGGTGACGGACGTCGCCTTTGCCGGCGGCAAGGTCGCGGCGATCGGGCAGGGACTGGCCGCCGACGGTGCGACCGACGTGCGCGACGTCTCCGGGCAGATCGTCTCGCCGGGGATCATCGACCTGCACACTCACGTGTACTGGGGCGGCACCTCGCTCGGCATCGACGCGGAGGAATTCTGCCGGACCTCGGGCGTCACAACCTCGGTCGATACCGGCAGCGCCGGCCCGGGCAACTTTGCGGGTTTCCGCAAGCATGTGATCGAGCCGAGCCAGGTTCGCATCCTGGCCTATCTGCATGTCTCGCATGCCGGCATCTTCGGCTTCTCCGACCGGGTGATGGTCGGCGAAAGCGAGGAGTTGCGCCTGATGAATCCGGTCGATGCCGCGCGCGTCGCGGACGAGAATCGCGACCTCATCGTCGGCATCAAGGTCCGGGTCGGTCTGTTCGCCTCGGGCACCTCGGGGCTGGTGCCGCTCGAGATCGCGCTCGAAGTGGCGGAGCAGGTCGGCATGCCCCTGATGGCGCATATCGACCATCCGCCGCCGAGCTATGAGGAGGTGCTGGCGCGGCTGCGCCCGGGCGATGTGCTGACCCATGCCTTCCGCCCGTTCCCCAATACGCCGGCAACCGCGCAGGGCACCGTGAAGAAGGTGGTGCTGGAAGCGCGCGAGCGCGGCGTGCTGTTCGACATCGGCCATGGCAAGGGCTCGTTCGCCTTCAAGACCGCGCGCGCGATGCTCGCCAACGGCTTTTATCCGGACACCATCTCGTCCGACATCCATCAGCTCTGCATCGACGGCCCGGCCTTCGACCAGGTGACGACGATGTCGAAATTCCTCTGCATGGGGATGTCGCTGCCGGACGTGATCGCGGCCTCCACCGTCAATGCCGCGATGGCGTTGCGGCGGCCGGAGCTCGGCAGCCTCAAGCCGGGCAGCGTCGGCGACGCCACGCTGCTCTCGATCCGGCAAGGGCAATTCGACTATGTCGACGTCGTCGGCGAGCACCTGACCGGTGATCGCAGGATCGCATCCGAAGGCGTCGTGATCGGCGGACGCTGGTGGCATCCGAGGTAGGGGGCACGCTCAAGGAATCCGCATCGGCTTCTCCCCGAAAGGCCGGCACCGAAGGCGGATTGAAGTGGTGTCGGCTAAGGGCCGCGATAGCCGGCATTTGTTACCCTGGCCCGCGTGCTTTCGGTTTCGGCCGACCAAAGCCATAAAAATTTTTGGTCCCCCTCTTGAAACCAAAAACGACTTTGCTAGTTTTTTTGTCGCCACCGAACGGTGGTGTCCGGAAGCCTCGTGGGTCCGGACCGTTGAGACGGGCACCGGTCGTGTCCGGTGCCGCTCGTAACCATCTTGCTCTTTGGAGGATTTGGCTATGCGCACTTATGACTTCTCGCCCCTTTGGCGTTCGACCGTTGGCTTCGACCGCCTTTTTGACCTCGCGGAAATGGCCCAGCGGGCCGGCGAGGACAATTATCCGCCCTACAATATCGAGAGGCTCTCCGAGGACCGCTACCAGATTTCGCTGGCGGTTGCAGGTTTTGCGCCCCACGAGATCTCGATCACGGCCGAGCAGAACGTGGTCACCATTGAGGGCAGCAAGTCGGACAAGGCCGAGCGCGATTTTCTCTATCGCGGCATCTCGACCCGCAACTTCAAGCGCCAGTTCAATCTGGCCGACTATGTTCAGGTCAAGAGCGCCGCGTTCGACAATGGCTTGCTCAAGATCGAGCTGGTCCGGGAAATCCCTGAGGCCATGAAGCCGCGCCGTATCGCAATCGGCGTGCCGAGTGACAACGTCCAGAAGCTGGAAGCCAAGGCGGCCTGAGCCGTCTCCGACCGGCGCCGCGCGAGACTTCGCGCGGCTGCCACTCGTCGTCAATGCAAAGGAGGATATCATGCGGCCGACGACCGCTGACGACAACGTGTTTGACTTCAACGCGCTCCTGCATCCCGGCACCGCTTTCGACCATCCCCGGGATGTCGTGTGCCACACCGGCCTGACGACGGCCGAGAAGCGGGCGATTCTGGCATCCTGGGCGTCTGACGCATCCGCGATCGCATCATGCCCGTCGCTTCGCTCGCCCGCCGGATTGAAGAAGCCCGTATCGATCGATGAAATTCTCGAGGCCCTGTGCGAACTCGACGGGGGACCCCGAAATCCTCCGGGTGGAAAGCCTTGCCGGTTGCGCTCGACCGAACGTGCCCTGGCTGCCTGAGATGAAAGGGGGCGAGTGATGATCGAGGGACACCTTGAACGCCTGCGTACCCATCGCACCAATATTCGGCGCTACCGCAGGCTGCTCGCGACGCGTCTGTCGGACCTGGAGCGAGCGTATATCGCGCGCCGGATGAGGGAGGAGCAGCGCTCCGTCGAGGCACTTTTGCACGAGACGTTTCCCGATCGCCTCTCGCTGCAGATGGATCGCCGACGAACGACGGACTTGGAGATGGCCGGGCTATTGCATCCAGCCGAGGCGTTCGCCCATCCAATGGACGTTGTCGATGATTGCGACCTGACATCGTACGAGAAACGGGCCATTCTATCGTCTTGGGCCGTGGATGCCTGCGCCGTGAAAGACGATCGGGACTCGAACCAGACGATCGATGGAGCTGGGAGCTTCGACGACATCGTGGATGCCCTGCGTCTTCTGGAGTCCGGTTCGGATCGAAAGACCGATGGCTCCAACCGAAAGGGCCGACGTTCTGGCCGTCATGAGGCAGACGGTAATCCTGCTTTGTAGACGATGCATCCTGTTGCTCTGCCGCTACGAGAGCGCGGCAGATGTGAGAAGATTTTTGAGCACTGCGAGGGAGAAATGTCTCGAGCTGTTTCTCAGAGATTGCCGTCGCTCGGCACCGATCTGACGACCTATCTGACGGAAATTCGAAAATTTCCGATCCTCTCTCAGGACGAAGAGGCCACCCTCGGTCGGCGATGGCGAGACCGCGGCGATCGTGAAGCGGCTTATCGCTTGGTGACGAGCCACCTGCGTCTCGTTGCGAAAATCGCCATGAGATATCGAGGGTATGGGCTACCCATTGCCGATGTCATTTCCGAGGGCAATGTCGGCCTGATGCAGGCCGTGCGACGATTCGATCCGGAGCGGGGTGTCCGCCTGTCCACCTATGCCATGTGGTGGATCAAGGCGACGATCCAGGATTTTGTTCTTCGCTCCTGGTCGCTGGTGAAGATCACGGCGGACGCTGCCCAGAAGAAGTTATTCTTCAAACTGAGGCAATCGAAGAGTGCGATCTCCGCCTTGGAGGAGGGGGATCTGAGGCCAGAACAGGTCAAGACGATCGCCGCGCACCTCAGGGTATCCGAACGTGACGTCGTGAACATGGACCGACGCTTGCGTGGCGACTTGTCCCTGAATTTGCGCCACAACCATGCCGGTGACGTCGGCGATGCCCTCGAACGGCTGGTTGATCCGTCGCCTCCCCATGACGTGACGTTGGCCGAGGACCAGGAGCTGGCTCAACGGCGCCAGGCTTTGTCTGCAGCCATTCAAAAGCTGAGCCCCCGTGAAAGGCATATCTTCACCGCACGCTATTTGAGCGAAGATCCCCCGAAGCTCGAGGCGCTGGCCTCGGAGTACGGAATATCGCGCGAGCGCGTCCGCCAGATCGAGCAACGGTCATTTGAAAAGGTACAGTCCGCGATGCTGGCAGGAGGCCATCACCGGACTCTTGCATCGCAAGAAGCCTCCCGCAAAAAATAACGTGCCAATTCCAACATCCGCCCCGAGTGGCAGCTGTTACTTGCAGCCCCGGCAAATCGTAAGCTTGCCCTTTAGCTCGTCATCGTTCCCGGGATTGGCCGTCTGTTGCCTCGAGACATGATCTGCTGCTTGATTGAGCTTGGGCTGCCTTGCCTCGTGCGACCTGACGGGTCGTGTCGTCCGGCTTGGGGGGGCATCGTCGATGCCGACGCTAAAGCCATCGTAATCGGGGGCCGCCCCGGCAGACGGCGACGGCCTGTTGATCGCTTGTGCGGGCGAAGCGCGGTCGGACTGCGACGGTGTGTGTTCGACAGCCGCAGATCGTGAAGCGGCGCGTGGTGGCACATCTTGGGCGGCTCGGGGCGGCACCGAACCCTTGGCGGTCGCCGTCGGCGGCCGAGCGTTGGTTGCGTCCGGAGATGCGGCCTCTTCATTCGACGCCGGCGGCGCAAGCGAAAGCGGAGGGAAAGGCGACGTCTGACATCTCGCACTGTCGTGTGACCAGATTGCCGCCGCAAACAGACCAAGGGCAAACAGCGTTGCGCTTTTCATTTTTTCCGTCCTGCAAATTACTAAAAAATGATCGCGTGACCTTCCACGGCTACGCGTTGGCGAAAATGCCGGATCTGACATGACGACCAAAATTGACGGAAGTGGGGAGCCACAGGCAGATCAACAATGGGTCCGGGATTTGACGAACCGGCGGATCGTCCGCCATGGGTCAAAACCGGAAGAACTCAGGCTGAGTATATCAAGTCGGCTTCACCCCAAAGAGCCGACATCCAGCGGACATGCCGGGTCGGCCGCTTGGGGCCAAGAGCGGAAGTGGCGCCTACCGTCACAACGATGCCGGGACACGCAAAACGTAGGCGGCGCGTGACTATTCTGGCAATCCGGCGCGTCGTAGACCTTCCGCATATCTAGCAAGATCGTCGGGACGGCGCAGCGGTACGTGATCGGCCACACTAGATACTCTAAATGCAGGATCTATTTCCAGCACTCGCTTTGCCGCTTTCTGGGCTTGCTCCAGTTGACCGGAATTTCCGGCGCTAGTCGCGATAATTCTAATGGCGGGCAAGAAGTTCGGATCCTCCCGCGAGGCTTTTTCAGCCCAAAAAACCGACTCGTCATATCGGCCGGCAACGAAATGGGCGAGCGCCATAGCCGTCTGCATCGAGTAGAGACTGGGATCGAGCGGGCTCAGTCGCATAGCGTGAGCCAAATGTTCAATCGCCGTTTCCGGCTCTCCGCGAAATGCCTTGAGCAGGCCACCGTATTGCCATGCAGAGGAAAGATGCGGATTGAGCGCAAGCGCCCGTTCGATAAGGTCAGCGCCTTCCTCCGGTTCGAACGCAACCCGCGCGAGAGCGTAACCGGCCCGTGACAGAACTGCCGCGTCTTCTCTTCCCAGCTCCGCCGCGCGTCGGGCCACTTTGGCGGTCTCGGCTGATTCCTTTGCAACATCTGTCATCCAGCCGTTTGCTTTGCGTAGGGTGAAGCACCGCGCCACCATCGCATGCGCTAGTGCAAAATTGGGATCGATCTCGATGGCTTTGTAGAAGTGCCGAAGAGCTTCCTCGTTCTCGTCCTTGGTTGCGCCTTCGACAACCGCAAGCCCGCGAAGATAGTAATCATAGGCATCCAGCTTTTCGGTCGGCTTTCGCTTAGAGCGTTCAATCTCGGCCTGGTCGAGCTTCGGTGCAATCGCGGCAACCACGCTCGTGGTGATCCGGTCCTGAAGTCCGAACACATCTTCAAGTGATCCATCGAACTTGTCTGCCCACAGATGCGAGCTGCTCGCGGCATCGACCAACTGCCCGGTTATTCTGACCCTTGCTCCCGCCTTGCGGATGCTGCCTTCGAGCACATAACGAACGCCCAGCTCCTGGCCGACCTTCTTGATGTCGACCGCCTTACCCTTGAAAGTGAAGCTCGAATTGCGCGCGATGACGAACAGCGACTTGAAGCGCGACAGTGCAGTGATGATGTCCTCGACGATTCCGTCCGCGAAATACTCCTGCTCAGGATCGCCGGACATGTTTTGAAATGGCAACACGGCGATGGACGGCTTGTCGGGAATCGCGAGCGCTTGCGATTGGCCTGAATGCAAGCCCGGTTGCGGTCTCGCCACGTGTTGATCAGCAAGCTGAAGCCGCCACGCCCGCATCGGCTCCACAATGTTCTTCAGGTTTTGAGGCCCAAGATCATCACTGACGATTTCGACCTTGCCCCGTATTTGCCGATAGGCGTCATCGGAGATACAAACTCCGCCCGGCTCAGCAATACTCTCCAGCCGCGCGGCGATATTGACGCCGTCGCCGAAAATATCGTTGTCGTCAAAAATGATGTCACCGACGTGGATGCCGATCCGGAAATCGATGCGGTGCTCTGGGAAATTCACATTCTGACTGGACATGCCGCGCTGAATCTCAACCGAGCAGCGAGCGGCATCCACCGCGCTGGCGAACTCCACCAGCAACCCGTCACCGGTGGTCTTGACGATGCGGCCGCGATGAGCGGCGATGGTGGGGTCGACCACGGCATTTCTGACAACCTTTAGCCGGGCCAGTGTGCCCTCCTCATCGGCACCCATGAGGCGGCTATAGCCAGCGACATCCGCCGCAAGCACTGCCGCTAACCGCCGTTCAACGCGCCCGCCTGTCAAAAGGCCTCCGAAATCGGAAAATGACCCGCTGCATCAAAGCATGGCAGGCTGTTGTCCGGCTAGGGCCAATGTCCGGTCAGGGTCAAAAGCTGACGTCAGCTCCGGCCGGTCGGATGTCGGCTTTGGGGCCAAGAGCGGACGTCCCGCATACTTCCCAATCACATGAAAGTGCGGTCATATGGCGCCCGCTGATGCTTGGCATGTTGCGGACAAGATGTCCGCTTGCATGGGGGAATGCACGTGAAGGACCTCGCTGGAAAGACGGCGTTCGTGACCGGTGCAGCGTCGGGCATTGGATTGGGGATCGCGACCGCTCTCGCCCAGGCCGGCGCGAAGGTCATGCTTTGCGATATTGAGGAAGCAGCCCTGTCCACGGCGCTCGAGCAACTGAGGCGCACCAACGCCGATGTCGACGGCGTGAAAGCGGACGTTTCACTGAAAGCCGAACTCCACGCCGCCGCCGAAGCCACGACGGCTCGCTACGGCAAGGTGCATATCCTCGTCAACAACGCGGGCGTCGGCGGCGGTGGGCCTTATGGCACCTGGACCGACGCGTCGTGGAATTGGACCCTGGGCGTCAACCTGATGGCGACCATCTGGGGGATCGAGATTTTCGGGCCGTTGATCGAGCAGCACGGCGAGGGTGGACACATCGTCAACACGGCCTCGCTCGCCGGCATCATTTCAGGGGGAAGCACGGCCTACAACGTGTCGAAGTATGGCGTCGTCGCGTTGTCCGAGGGGCTGCGGCCCGAACTCGCGCCGCGCGGGATCGGCGTATCGGTGCTGTGTCCCGGGTTTATCCGCACTCACATCATGGACTCCACGCGCAATCTCCCCAAGCGCTTCGAGGGGGCGACCCGTCCTTTGCCGACGTCGGGCCCGCTTGCCGAGCGGATCAATCTGGTCCGCCAACGCATCTCCGATGGTATCGATCCGATGTACGTCGGTGAACTCGTCCGCGAAGGCATCGAAAGCGATTGGCCCTATATCTTCACCGACCTCGAATTCGAACCGGTGGTCGACGCGCGCTTCGCCGCGATCAAGCAAGGCTTCGACCATATCCGCGGGCGTGACCCGAAACGTTAAGCGTAAGGTGTCCGCGCTGCGAATGATGTGCAATTGCAGCGCGCGTCGATGTCGCGCGAGTCGTCAGGCGGTTCATCCTGTCATCAAAAAAAGATCGGCTGCGCGAATAATGTTCACGCCTTGCACCGCCATGGCCGCTCCACATGTCCGCATCGCAATTCTTGGGTCAGGTTTGGGTCCCCAAACCGCCCAGTTGCGAATTGTGGAGACGGACTATGGACTTCCTCGGTTTTCTTAATGGCTCAGGTTTAACCCAACCGGCCATTTGGACCGCAGTCGCGATCGCGTTTGTGATCCTGCTGCGGATATCGAACGTATTTCGCTACATTCCCAACAATCAGGTCGGCATCGTCGAGAAGCTGTGGGCGATCAAGGGCTCGATCGGCGGCGGCTTCATCGCGCTGAACGGCGAGGCCGGTTATGAGCCGGAGGTGCTGCGCGGCGGCCTGCACGTGATGTTTCCCTTCATGTACCGGATCCACCGCTCGGACCTCGTGACCGTCGGCCAGGGCAAGATCGCCTATGTGTTCGCGCGCGACGGCGCGCCGCTGGAGCCGTCGCAGGTGCTCGGTGCCAACGACACCGAGGACAAGTCGGACTTCCAGGACGCACGCCGCTTCCTGCTCGGCGGCGGCCAGAAGGGCCCGCAGCGCAAGATCCTGCGCGAGGGTACCTATGCGATCAACACCACGCAGTTCGCCGTCATCACCGACGAGCGCGTCTACGGTCACGCCCTGAGCGAGCGTGAGCGCGGCGTGCTCGAGAGCATGCAGCTCACCATCACCGAGCGCTGGGGCTTTGCTCCGGTCGTGCTGGCGGCCGATCACGATCTGGTCGGCATCGTCACCGTGCATGACGGCCCGTCGCTGCCTCCGGGCGAGATCATCGCGCCCGAGGTCGGCATCGCGCTGCGGGATGCTGCGACCTTCCACAACAATTTCCAGGAGCCGGAGAAATTCCTGAGCGCCGGCGGCTATCGCGGCCGTCAGCTCCAGGTCATCGTCGAGGGCACCTGGTACATCAACCGCCTGTTCGCGACCGTCGAGGCGGTGCCGAAGACGGTGATCCCGGTCGGTAATGTCGGCGTCGTCATCTTCTACACTGGTCCGCGCACCGACGACGTCTCGGGCGAGCAATATCGCCATGGCGAACTGGTGCTGAACGGCAGCCGCGGCGTCTGGAAGGAGCCGCTGTTGCCGGGCAAATACGCCTTCAACACCTACGCCGGCAAGATCGAGGTGATCCCGACCGTCAACTTCATCCTGAAATGGATGCGCGGCGAGGTCGGCGCGATGAAGCTCGACGAGAACCTGTCGGAGATCTCGCTGATCACGAAGGATGCGTTCGAGCCGACGCTGCCGCTCTCGGTGGTGATGCATATCGACTACAAGAAGGCGCCGATGATCATCCAGCGCTTCGGCGACGTGAAGAAGCTGGTCGAGCAGACGCTCGACCCGATGGTCTCTGCGTTCTTCAAGAACATCGCGCAGAAGATGACCTTGATCGAGCTGTTGCAGAACCGCGCCGCGATCCAGGAGGAGGCGGCGCACGACATGAAGGCGAGGTTCGAGAGCTATTCGCTCGACCTTCAGGAGGTGTTGATCGGCACGCCGCGCGCAGCTCCCGGCGACCACACCATCGAGAACATCCTGATCCAGCTGCGTTCGCGCCAGATCGCGCGCGAGCAGATCGAGACCTATCAGGAGCAGGAGAAGGCCGCGGTGCAGGAACGCGCGTTGAACGAAGCCAAGGCGACGGCGGCGGCGCAGTCGGCGCTGACGCAATCGCTGATCCAGGTCAAGGTCAACGAGAACGAGGGTGCGGCGGCGCTGGCCCGCGCGCAAAAGGATGCCGAGACGCGCAAGGTGACCGCGGCCGCGGTCGGCGAGCAGTCGCGGCTCGAAGGCCAGGGCGAGGCCGACCGCGTGCTGGCGGTCGGCACCGCCAACGCGCAGGCGACCAAGCTCGCGGTCGATGCCTATGGCGGGCCGGAATACCGGCTTGCCGAGCAGAATTTTGCAAAATTCGCCGAGGCGCTGACGCGGATCAACCAGCCCCTGGTGCCGCAATTCCTGATGTCGGGCGGGCAGGGGCAGGAAGGCAGCAGCGCCGGCCTGATCCCGACCGCGATGCTGAGCTCGATGTTCGGCCAGATGATGCCCGGCGCATTGGAGAAGCTGAAGGACGAAGCGCCGAAGGCCGCACGCCGGACCAACGGGCAGTAAGGCGAGGCACCTCTCCCAAGGGAGAGGTCGACGCGAAGCGCCGGTGGGGTTACGGTCCCTCGCTGGAGCTGCGACCCCTCACCAAATTTGCTGCGCAAATCCACCTCTCCACTACGGGGAGAGGTGGACCGGTTCTGCGGTTGCTTGATCTCAAAATGCGGCATCCGAGCCTCGGCACGAGGTGCTCGCCGTATTCCCGGATAGCGAACTTAGCAGCATCCACCCGTTCGGGCAGCGCGAGATACTGCTCGATGGACACCTCCTGAAAGCTAACATCTAGTCCGGTTGGTGCCAATGTTGTTCGGTTCGTGCCAAGTTCGACAGAAGCCGTTGTCACGACAGTCGCGCCAAGATAGGTAGGTCGCGCAATTCGCCCAGAGTGATTGACAGGTGGGAGCATGCGTAATGGATATGCTTGCTTATTGCCAAGCAATGGCCAGCTTTTGCCGCCAGCGCGCAGTATTTGAAAATGAAGACGCCTCGTTTTGGATCAACGAAGCAGAAGGTTGGGACGAGATTAGCTTCGAGATGCAGACTCGGCCGATCCAGTTCCGACTCGACGAATGTGGGAAGCCAGAGCCGGAGGACCATTGCGTGGAAGCAGAATTGGCTATTTCCAGCGGCAACGGCCCGGCATCTTCGTTCGACGTGCAGCAGCCTGTCTAGCCACGCGCAATCGCTGCTGCCTCGGCGGCGGCGCGCTGCATGCTGCTAGACATCTCGTTGGTCACCGTAGATTGCTCCTCGACAGCAGCCGCCGTCGAGGTAACGTACTCGCTGACGCTGTTGATTGCTTGCTTGATCGAATTCAGCGCGTTCACCACATCCGCCGAAATGCCATTGAGGCTGCCGATCTCTTGAGCGATCTTGTCGGTCGCTTGCTTGGCTTGATTGGCGAGACTCTTGACCTCGGACGCCACCACCGCAAAGCCACGGCCAGCCTCACCTGCACGGGCAGACTCGATAGTCGCATTCAGTGCAAGGAGATTGATCTGGCCAGTAATGTTGTTGATCATCTCGACGATGCCGCTCATCGCCTGCGCGGCGTTGGAAAGACGCTGTGCTTGTGCATCTGCCGTGGCGACCTGCTCGACGGCCCCCAAAGCGGTCTCCCGCGATTTGGTCATCGCTTCGGAGATTTCCCGCACTGAAGCATTGAGCTCTTCTGATCCTGCTGCAACCGACTCCATCATGTTACGGACGCGTTCGTTTCCTATGCGCGTCAGGACCTGGCTCGTAACATCGCTGGCGTATTTAACGACCTTGAACGGCTTGCCGTTGAGATCAAAGATTGGATTGTAAGAAGCTTGAATCCAAACTTCTTTGCCTCCCTTGCCGATGCGCTTGTACTCTCCGGCTTGGAACTGGCCCCGATTGAGCGACGTCCAGAATTCGCGATACTCGGCGCTGGTGCGCTCCACGTGCTCCACAAACATGCTGTGGTGTTGCCCCTTGATCTCGCCAAGGGAGTAACCGAGGGCCTGCAGGAAATTGTCGTTGGCTTCAACGATGGTTCCGTCCAATTTAAACTCGATGACGGCCTGAGACTTCCTGATCGCGTCGATCTGGCCGGACAGGTCGGCATTCCGCAGTTTTTGGTTCGTGACATCGGTCGCGAACTTGACAACCTTAAAGGGCTTGCCCTTTTCATCAAGAACCGGATTGTAGGACGCAAGGATCCATACCTCCTTGCCTCCCTTTCCGATCCGCTTGTATTCGGCGGCCTGGTATTCACCACGATTGAGCGAGGCCCAGAATTCGCGGTAGGCTGCGCTATCCCGCTCCTCAATCGGCATGAACATGCTGTGGTGTTTGCCCCGAATTTCGCCCAGAGAATAGCTCAAGGCATTTAGGAAGTTTTCGTTAGCGGTCACGATGGTGCCGTCGAGATTGAATTCGATCACCGCCTGCGCTCGGCCGGCAGCCGAGGCTTGGGCCGCATAATTCAGGTTTTGCAGGCGTACCGTCGCGTCGGCCCATTCAACGACGAAGCCGACCCGGCGTCCGTCAGCCTGCAACAGCGGCGATGCCAACAGGTCGAACGTCCTCTGACCTACTTTGATGGTCGCGCGATGCTTGGCGCTGAGACCCTCCAGCATGCGTCGCTGATGGCTCGGGTTCTTGTGAAAGATATCGATATTGCTTCCGATCAGCGTGTCGACGCTGAACTGCGGCAGCTCCTTCTTAAGATCAGATTCCGCTTCGCGCAGAAGCTCAACGACGGCGTCGTTCATGTAGACGATGTTGAGGTTCTGGTCCGCCACCATGATGCTGGCGCCGATTGTTTTGGCCGCGAGGAGAGCAAGGCGGTCAGCGCCTAGGTTACGGCTAAACATGGTTTGTCTCCGATTCCGTGAGTTTCGTCATTGATGGGAAGGCGCTTCACGTTTTCGATGTCGCGCTGCGGGCGACCTCAAGCCATTCTGCAACGAGTGCGGCGTTGGCCAGAATCAGTTCGCGGGCGGCAGTGTCGCCGAGATCACGAGCGAGCAGCCGGGCCTGCGTATTTACGAGATCGAGAAGGAGTATTGCCTTGCGAACATCTTCCTTCGTTTCCATTGGCGCATCGCGGACAACGGACAGCGCAACCGACATGCTCCCGAGAGCATCCGTCATCTGCGGCCGGGGCCTGCGTCCGGGCTGCAGCGATTGGCGAATTCGGGGGAATTGAACCACTTGAGCCAAGGCCTATTTCTCACCTCAGTTATGGCGTTGCGCCGATCGCGCTCAATTTGAGCGAGACCGATCAACTCAACACCGTCAAAAGTCGGTCATCGTGCCACTCGCGGCCGTCGACACGGATTGTCGCGCAGTGTGGGCGCGCAGGTTTTCCAACGTACGGCGCTGGTGACGAATGCATTCCAAACGTTAGATGCATTCGGTTAAACCGGGATTTGTACATTTCCTGCCAATCCGACTGCGCCCATCGCGTTCAGCAAGCGCAGTTCGCGGGTGAGTCTGTCGCATGTCAGCGGATCAGCCGGAATTGGCAGTTTCCGGCCAGCACGTGGCACAGGATGGCCAGCGATCCATCTTCCGCTGTGCAATTTGAGATTGCTGGAAAAACTCGTCCGACGACGTAATATTCGGGGCGGAGCAGGATTCGACTTGCGCGGCCTCGCATATCTCGAGCGTTACCCCGTGGTGCACTCGCGCGACAGCGAGTTTGCACGCGACAAGCTTTATTCTGCTTACGGCGCAACCGGTTTCGAAGCACGGAACGACGGCTTTGGTATCCGCGCTAATTTTGCACAGCTGACGTCGATCGGGTTGGCGTTCTGCTCTTATAACAGCGCTGTTTCCCTGTCCTTTCCGGAGGCGGATTTTGTCCGGCAGTTTTTTTCAATTCAGGGGGACGCGAAATTCAGCACTGCGAACAGGAGCGAGCCGATCGGAGCTTGGAGTCCATTTGTATCGGCTGAGTCCAGGCTTCGGCTCGATTTTGAAGCTGGCTACCGGCAGTTGGTGGTCAGGGTAGATGCGAAAGCTCTCGAACGCTCGTTGAAGAGCCTGCTAGGAGATGCCAGCGACCGGAAATTGACATTCTCCGGCGACGCCCCTGATTCGAGGCAGATGTCGTTCGTTCGCCAGGGTGTTTTTCAGCTGGCCCAGGATCTGGAAACATTTGGTCCAGAATGTTCGCCCATGCTTCTGGCCGAGTTGGAGCGAAGCCTGATCTTAAGGTTCTTGCTGGCGCACCGGCACAACTTCACGGATCGGCTGCAGGGCACGCCTCCTCGCGCGAATCGCTCGGTGGTCAATATCGTCGAAACATTCATTGAGACGAATTGGGACAAGCCTATCGACGCCGTGAAACTTGCCAGCGTTGCCAACGTCAGTGCACGGACAATGTTTAGAGAATTTGCGCTTGCAGGTCATGGCTCGCCGGCGCAATTCGCCAAGCGCATACGACTCCAGCGCGCCGCGGAATGTTTGAGGCAGCCGGATGAACTGACGACTGTAACCGGCGTGGCGTTAAGGTGCGGATTCCAGAACCTTGGCCGCTTTTCCTTCGAATACGCTCGGCTCATTGGAGAACTGCCCTCCGAAACCTTGAGACAGGCTAGGGGACGATTGTGATACCGTCCGCCGCGGAGAATCCGGGCTTTTCCTTACGGAGAACCCCGTAGGGAACGAGTTTGCCACCCCATAAAAATCGTCATGAGCACTGCGGTCAGTATAACAGCCTAAACGGTGTCGCTAAGTGATTTAGGACACTGCGAGATTCAAACCAGGACACACGGGGTCAAGTGCGGACAGACCCATGATCGGGTGAGAACAAGCAGGGAACTGTGAACTACGCTTCGTCCGCGTTGGTCACAAACCGCCCGTGGCGGTCCACCTGACATCAGCTCACCCGAAAGCTAGACTTCGAGAGTCCACGGGCATTCATCTCGCGAGTCCTTCGCCTGCAAGAGCAGCGCGGATGCGATTGCCGGCGCGGCCGAGATTTACACGATTTCGGAATATTAGAAATTTATCCCTGAGTTGCCCGACATGTCAAGCGGCCTTGTCGAGCCGCCGGCTCCTTTGCATGGGGTTGTTTTCGCGTTTTTTGGTCGCGCGCGATTACTCGGTCTTGTCGACGTTCCAGAACACCGGCGGCGCCGGGCCTTCGAGCACGCCGGTCAGCGATTTGCGCCAGGCGCTCGGCAAGCGGAACTGGCCGAGCGGGAGGTAGATCACCTGCTCGTAGGCTTCCTTCTGGATCTCGACCGCGAACTTCTTCTGCTCCTCGGGCGAGGTTGCGCGCGCATAGGCATCGCGCATCTGCTCGAGTTTGGCGTCTTCGGGCCAGCCGAACCAGGCTTTCTTGCCGGTCGCGGCGATCTGGTTGTTGACGATCGGGTTCATCACTTCGGTGGCGCCGGTGAAGGTGAAGAACAGGTTCCAGCCGCCTTCCTTGGGCGGCTTCTGGCTGGCGCGGCGGCTCACCACGGTCTGCCAGTCCGTCACCTGCGCGTCGACGGTGAAGCCGGCCGCGCGCAACAGTTGCGCCGCGACCGTCGGCGGCCCCTTCAGCGTCTGCACGTCGCCGGGGATCATGATCACGACCGGCGTGCCGTCATAGCCCGAGCCGGCGAGCGCCTTCTTGGCCTCGGCCATGCCGTTGCCCTTGATCAGCGTCTCCGCGCCGACGTCGCTGGCGAGCGGCGTGTCACAGGCGAAATAGGAGCCGCAGATCTCGTAAAACTTCGCGTTGCCGACGGTGGCGTCGAGCACGTCCTTCTGGTTCATCGCCAGGAAGGCGGCGCGGCGGATCTTGGGATTGTCGAACGGCGGATGCAGGAAGTTCATCCGGCCCTCGATCTGGAAGCCGAACTTGTTCAGCACGGCCACGGTCAGATCGGAATTGGCCTCGAGCACCGGCAGCAGGTCGATCGAGGGCTGTTCCAGGAAATCGATGTCGCCGGATTGCAGCGCGTTGATCGCGGTCTGCGCGTCGGGCATCGTGATCCATTCGATGCGATCGACCTTGGCGACCTTGCCGCCCGCCAGCCAATCCGGCTTTTCCTTGCGCGGCACGTAGTCGGCGTTGCGCTCATAGACCGCCTTGACGCCCGGCTGGAATTCGCCGGCCACGAACTTGAACGGCCCGCAGCCGACCTGCTCGGGGATCTGCTTGCCGGGCGGTGTCTCGGCGAGCCGCTTCGGCATCATGAACGCGACATAGGAGGAGGGCTTTGCCAGCGACTCCAGCACCAGGCCATAGGGCTCCTTGAGCTTGAGCACGATGGCCTTCGGGCCGTTCGCCTCGAGCGAAGCGGTGAATTCGGCGAGCTTCTGCGCCATGCCGTCGACGGCGGTCCAGCGCTTCAGCGAGGCGATGCAGTCCTCGGCCGTGACGGGCGCGCCGTCATGCCATTTCAGGCCGTCGCGCAGCGTGAAGGTGTAGGTCAGTCTGTCGTCGGAGATCGTCCAGTCTGCCATCTGCGGCCGGACCTTGAAGCTGGAATCGATGCCGAGCAGCGTGTCGTAGACCATGTAGCCGTGGTCGCGGGTGATGTAGGCGGAGGTGAAGCCGGGATCGATGATGCGCAGGTCCGAATGCATCACCGCAGTGATGGTCTTGCCCCTGGCCGCGGCGACGGCGCGCGATGACAGGATGGCCGGGGTCGCCATCGCAGGCGGCAGGCTGGCCGCGAGCTTGAGGAGTGTTCTGCGCGAAACATCCGCCATCCACCATCTCCCGATCTGTCGTTGCGCGGGCATCCCTGCCGCAGCGACCGGCATGCTTCACGAATTCGTGGTTGAAAGCAAGCAAGGGCCGCGCCGCCGATTACCGCACTTCGGCGCGCCTTCGCATGGATTGGTGACGCGCGAATGTTCGACGACTGCAACCGTCGACGGGCCCTTCGGCACCGCGCAAGGGCACATCCTGCATGGGAGCCTGTGCTTCCTGCCGCACCTCGACGGCTGTTCGGACGCCGATCAGGCGTGTAGGCTTGCGGTCTGCCGGCCAGCAATAAGGCCATATCCCCCAACGGGAACAAGCAGCGCTGACAAGCAGCCGAGGGAGACCAGAAGAACCGTCATGACCGATATCCGATACGTAGCACCGCGCACGCTTGATGAAGCGATTGGCGCATTTGCTGCCGCCGGGAGTGCCGCCCGCATTATGGCTGGGGGTACCGACTTATTGGTGCAAATGCGCTCCGGCCTGGTGCGGCCGGGATTGATCGTCGACATCAAGAAGATCGGCGAGATGACCGAAATCACCGAGACCGCCGATGGCGGTTTCCGCGTCGGCGCCGCCGTCTCCGGCATGGCGCTCGCCGAGCATCCGCGTTTCGGCAAGGTGTGGCCGGGCGTGCTCGAGGCCGTCAACCTGATCGGCTCCAAGCAGGTGCAGGGCCGGGCCTCCGCCGGCGGCAATCTCTGCAACGGCTCGCCGGCCGGCGACAGCGTACCGGCGATGATCGCGGCGGGTGCCATCGTCACCGTGCAGGGCCCGAACGGCCGCCGCGAGATCAAGGTCGAGGACGTGCCGGCCGGACCGGGCCGCACCAACCTCAAGCCCGGCGAGATTCTCGTCAGTTTTGCGCTGCCGCCACGGCCCAAGGGCTCGGGTGATGCGTACCTGCGGATGATTCCGCGCACCGAGATGGACATCGCGGTGGTCGGCATCGGCGTCAGCCTGACGTTAAAGGACGGCGCCTGCACCGCGGCCCGTGTCGGCCTCGGCGCGGTGGCGCCGACGGCGCTCTTGGTCGCACCCGCAGCGCAAGCGCTTGTTGGCTCGAAGCTCGACGATGCGGCGCTCGAAGCTGCTGCTGCCGCGTGCCGCGCCGCCTGCCGTCCGATCGACGACAAGCGCGGCACCATCGCTTACCGGATCAAAACCGCCGGCGTGCTGCTCAAGCGCACCGCCGCGATCGCCGCCCAGCGCGCGGGAGGACATTAGCACCATGGCGAAACTGCACGTCACCACCTCGGTCAACGGTGAGCCGGTCGAATTCCTGTGCGAGCCCTATGAGACCATGCTCGACGCACTGCGCGGGCAATTGGGGCTCACCGGCTCCAAGGAAGGCTGCTCGTCCGGCGATTGCGGCGCCTGCTCGATCACGCTCGATGGCCGCCTCGTCTGCTCCTGCCTGATGCTCGCGGCCGAAGCCGAAGGCCACGAGATCGGGACCATCGAGGGCATGGCCAAGGGCGACAGGCTGCACCCGTTGCAGCAGAAGTTCCTGGAGCACGCAGCGCTCCAGTGCGGCATCTGCACCTCGGGCATGCTGGTCGCCTCCGAGGCGCTGCTCGCCAGGAATTCCAATCCGACCGAAGAGGAAGTCCGCTTCTGGCTCGCCGGCAATCTCTGCCGGTGCACCGGTTACGACAAGATCGTCCGCGCGGTGATGGAGACCGCGGCTGAAATGCGGGAGACTGCGCGATGAACGTCGTCAACAACAAATGGATCGGCCAGCGCACCATCCGGCCGGATGGCGTCGACAAGGTCACCGGCCGCGCGGCGTTTGCCGCCGACACCACGATGCCCGGTATGATCTGGGGCAAGGTGCTGCGCAGCCCGCATCCGCATGCCCGCATCAAGGCGATCAACACCGCCAAGGCCGAGGCGCTGCCCGGCGTGAAAGCGGTGGTCACCTCGCGCGACATCGTCGACTTCACGATCGAGAAGGGCGCCGTGATGCTCGGCATCCAGGACATGCGCTGGATGTGCCGCAACGTGATGGCGCGCGACAAGGCGCTGTTCCCCGGCCACCCCGTCGCCGCTGTCGCCGCGACCACGGAGGCGATCGCGGCGGAAGCCTGCAAGCTGATCGAGGTCGACTACGAGGTTTTGCCCTGGGCGATCGAGATCGACGACGCGCTCAAGCCTGACGCGCCGATCCTGCACGAGTTCAACAAATTCGACGGCAAGCCCTCGAACATCATGGGCCGCATCGAATCCAGGAAGGGCGACATCGCGACAGGATTCAAGGACGCCGAGATCGTGATCGAGCGCTCCTTCACCACGCGCCCGGTGCACCAGGGCTATATCGAGCCGCATGCCTGCCTGATCTCGGTCGCGGCCGACGGCAAGACCACGATCTGGTCGTCGAGCCAGGGCCAGTTCATGGTGCGGGCGATGACCTCGATGCTGACGGGAATCCCGCAGAGCGACATCCGCGCCATCCCCGCCGAGATCGGCGGCGGCTTCGGCGGCAAGACCATCGTCTATCTCGAGCCGCTAGCGACCTTGCTCGCCAAGAAGTCCGGACGCCCGGTCAAGATGGTGATGACCCGCGAGGAGGTGATGCGCGCCACCGGGCCGACCTCGGGCTCGAAGAGCACGGTGAGGATCGGTGCGAAGAAGGACGGCACCATCGTCGCCGCGCATGGCAGCTTCTATCTGCAGGCCGGCGCCTTTCCTGGCTCGCCGATCCGCGGCGCGGTCGGCTGCAGCTTCGCGCCCTACGACATTCCGCATGTGCTGTCGGAAGGCTTCGACGTCTGCTCCAACCGCTCCAAGGTCGCGGCCTATCGCGCGCCCGGCGCGCCGATCGGCGCCTATGCGGTCGAATGCGTGCTCGACGAGCTCGCCGAGGCGCTCAAGATGGATCCGCTGGCGCTGCGGCTGAAGAACGCAGCGAAGGAGGGCACCAAGGCCGCGCACGGCCCGGTGTTCCCGCGCATCGGCTATATCGAGACGCTGGAGGCTGCGAAGAACCATCCGCATTATGCCGCGCCGCTCGGCAAATTGCAGGGCAGGGGCGTCGCTAGCGGCTTCTGGTTCAATGCCGGCGGTGAATCCTCAGCGCAGGTGAACATCACCGAGGACGGCAACGTCGTCGTCACGACGGGGCATCCCGATATCGGCGGCTCGCGCGCCGGCATCGCCAACATCTGCGCCGAGCTGCTCGGCATCGACTACAAGCGCGTCTCCGTCATCATCGGCGATACCCAGACCGTCGGTTTCTCCAACCTGACCGGTGGTAGCCGCGTGCTGTTCGCCTCCTCGATGGTGGTGACGCAGGCCGCCGACAAGGTGATCGCGACCTTGCGCGAGCGGGCTGCGAAGATCTGGGAGATCGATCCTGAAGCGGTGAAGTGGGAGAACGGCGCCGCGCATCCGGTCAGTCCGAATGCCGGCCAGTTCGAGCCGCTGACGCTCGCGGACCTCGCCGAGAAGGCGCCGTCGCAGGGCGGACCGATCGGCGCCAGCGTGCAGCTCAACACCCAAGGCGCCGAAGGCGGCTTCGGCACCCATATCTGCGACGTCGAGGTCGATGTCGATCTCGGCATCGTCAGGGTGATCCGCTACACCGCCGTGCAGGATGTCGGCCGCGCCGTGCATCCGAGCTATGTCGAGGGCCAGCTGCAGGGCGGCGTCGCGCAGGGCATCGGCTGGGCGCTGAACGAGGAGTACATCTACAACAAGGACGGCAAGGTCGATAATCCGGGCTTCCTCGATTATCGCATGCCGGTTTGCTCCGACCTGCCGATGCTCGACTGCGCGCTGGTCGAGGTGCCGAACCCGAAGCATCCGCAGGGCGTCAAGGGCGTCGGCGAGGTGCCGCTGGTCCCCGTCATGGCCGCAGTCGCCAACGCCGTCCACAATGCGCTCGGCAAGCGCTTCTACAGCCTGCCGATGTCGCCGCCGAAGGTCTCGGCAGCGCTCGATGCGCCGACGCAGCAGGCCGCGGAGTAGGGAGCGTCGGGCGGGTTAGGGTTCGCTAACCCGCTCCACGGTTCTGTGCCATTGACGCGGCAGTCTTTGCCTCGGCAAGATCGCGGGATGACCAACCCCGACGAACTCTCGGCTTACATGATCTTCAGCCGCAGCGACTGGGCCGCATTGCGGGCCAGCACATCGCTGACGCTCTCGGAGGCCGATCTTGCGGCGTTGCGCGGCTTGAATGGGCCGATCACGACGGCCGAAGTCTCCGACGTCTACTTGCCGCTCACGCGGCTGCTGAACCTGCATTTCTCGGCGGCGCGCAATCTGATGCAGGTGAAGGCGGAATTTCTCGGCCGGCCGGCGCGGCGTTCGCCCTACATCATCGCACTGGCCGGGAGTGTCGGCGTCGGCAAGAGCACCTTTGCCCGCGTGCTGTGCGCGCTGCTGGCCGGCTGGGCCGATCATCCGCGCGTCGAGCTGGTGACGACCGACGGCTTCCTGCATGCCAACGCCGTCCTGGAAGAGCGCGGCCTGATGCGGCGCAAGGGCTTTCCCGACAGCTACGACCTGCCGCGGATGCTGCGCTTCCTCGCGGCGGCCAAGGCGGGCGAGGGCGAGCTGGAATTGCCGGTGTACTCGCATCTGATCGGCGATATCGTGCCGTCGGAGCGGCAGCTGATCCGGCTGCCGGACATCCTGGTGTTCGAGGGCCTCAACGTGCTGCTGGCGCGCGGCAATGCGCCGGTGGTGGTGTCGGATTTCTTCGACTTCTCGATCTATCTCGATGCCGACGAGGCCGACATCCAGTCCTGGTATGTCGAGCGCTTCCTCAAGCTGCAGCCAACCGCGTTCCGAAACCCGGCGTCCTATTTTCACCATTACCGGGACCTGCCGCCGAGCGACGCGCGCGAGGTGGCGGAGCGGCTGTGGCGCGAGCATCATCGCGCCAATCTCAGGGAGAACATCCTGCCGACGCGGACCCGCGCCGACGTCGTGCTGCGCAAGCGCTCCGATCACTCGATCGGCGAGGTCTGGCTGCGGGAGACGTAGCCGCGTCACGGCGTCGGGCGAGTTACGCTTCGCTAGCCTGCCCTCGGTCCTTGTCGTTACCGCAACTCCTTCCCCAGCTGCGCAAGCACCGTCTCGCAGGTCATCAGATCGAGATGCCCGCCGCCGGCGTTCTTGAAGAAGGTGATGTCGCTATCCGACAAGCGGCCCTTCACCTTGCCGCCGGCGAGGTCGTAATGGTCGCCGAGCACGTCGCTCTCCTTGATCGCGCCGCTGGCGATCGGCTGCAGGATGTCGCCGACGCCGTCGAAGGCGGATTCGCGGCGGTCGACGAAGATGCGCGAGCGCTGCGCCGCCTCGTCGTCGGATTCGCGGGTGTCGGGGGTGAAGCCGCCGACCAGGTCGAGATGGGTGCCGGGCTTCAAATTGGCACCCTTGACCAGCGGCGCGCGCGAGCGGGTGCAGGTGGTGATGATGTCGGCCTCGCGGGTCGCGGCGTCGAGGTCGGTGACGGCCTCGGCGGCAATCCCTTCGCCTTCGAGCTGCGCGGCGAGTTCCTCGGCACGCGCGATGGTCCGATTCCAGATCCGGACCCGCTTTAGCGACGGCCGCACCGTGCGGTGGCCGCGCACCAGCCAGTGCGCCATCTCGCCGGCGCCGACCACCAGCAGCGTCTCGACGTCGGGCCGCGCCAGGTGCTTGGCGCCGAGCGCAGAGTCCGCCGCGGTCTTCCAATGGGTGATCTCGGCGGCGTCCATCACCGCGAGCGGCCGGCCGTCATTGCCGTCGAACAGCACGCAGACCGCCTGCACCGCCGGCAGCTTGCCGTGGGCAAGGTTGCCCGGGAAGCTGGTGTACAGCTTGGTCATCATGAAGCGACCGGCATCGACCGCGCTGCGGGTCACCAGCTGCTGGCCCTTGTCGTCGCCGAGATAGCTGTCATGCACCGCAATCTTCGGCCGCCGGTGCGCGGCCTCGATCGCCTCGATCAGGACCGGAAAGCTCAGGACGCGGTTGACCTCGCTGTCGTCGACAATATGCACGTCAGTCTCCTCCACAGCGCGCTTGCGCTCTCCGGGGCGCGTCGGACGCCCTCAATCTGGCCCGCACTGGATAGCGCGTGGGGAAGGGCAGTCAACATGCACCGCCGCGTGGCACTTGCTATCCTGTGCACCTGATTCTCTCGCAGGTCTCCGCAAGCCGTGGTTGCAGTCGTCGTCGCCATCCTGATCTTCGTACTGTTGACCGGTGCGGCGCTCGCGACCATGGCGATCCATGCCCAGCTCGCGGACCATCACCGCAGCGACGAGACCAATACCTCGGTACGCCTGGTTGCGACCCTGTTCGTCACCATGCCGTCGCTGCTGCTCGGCCTGATGATGAACAATGCCGCCAACACCTATGTGGCGGTCGACCGCAATCTGCATGTCTTCGCCACCGATCTCATCCTGCTCGACCGCAGCATGCGGCCGCTCGGCCCCAGCGCCGACGAGCCGCGCAAGCGGCTGCTCGCCTATGTCGAGCAGGCGCTCAAGGATGCGCCGATCTCGCGCGCGAACGAGGTGTCCGAACATCTGCTCGACCAGGTCGGCAACAGTCTCCGCGAGCTCAAGTTCAACGACGAGCAGAAGATCGCGCTGTGGAACGAGGCCCGGTCGGTCTACCGGCAGGCAGTGCAGCAGCGCTGGACCTTTGTCGAGCAGTCCGACGGTTCGTTTCCGTCGCCGCTGATCTGCATCCTGGTCGGCTGGTTGACGCTGATGTTCGCGACGCTGGGCTTTCGTGCGCCGCGCAACGCGGTCGTGATCTCGATCACCGTCGCCGCGGCGGCGCTGATCGCGGCCGCGATCTATCTGATCCTCGAAATGAGCACGCCGTTCTCCGGCCCGATCCAGCTCTCCGACCGCCCGCTGGTGCGCGCAGCCGAGGAGATCAGGCGATAGCAGCCGTTACTGGCACCTCGCGCAGCCCTGAGGTTGGCCTTGTTGGGCGGGTTGCGCCATCGCTCACCCGCCCGACGTTCCAACGCCAACCCGCTAGCGGCCGCCGCCACCACCGCCGCCGCCACCACCACCACCACCTCAGCCCCCGTTCATCAGGGCCTGATTGTAACGGGGATCGGATTGTTTCATGTAGTCCGGCGAGATGTCGCGGTTGCGCGCGCGACCCGGATCGGCCGTTGACACAGGCTGCCCGCATCCTGCGAAGATCAGGAAACTGCAGGGCGGATCGAATCGCGGCTGAAATGCATGGGCTGCCGTGGTCGTCAGCGCCGTCGTGGCGACGGTAGTGGCCAGCACGGCGGCTGCCGCCGACGCGGTGGTGCTCGCAACGGTGAGTAATGTCACTGATGAAAACCTTGATCGCATCGACATAGGAAATTCCATCCTTCGGTTCGGCGAAACCGGAATGGCCCGCTCGCAAAATTGGACGGGACCTGATGGAAGTGGGTTCGAGCGGGAAGCTGCGATTCTGCGATCTGGACACGACAACGTTAAGGCGCGCGCCTTCACGTAAGGCTCGCGCCTCAAGCGATGCCGGCAGGTTCGCGGGCGCCTTGCGCGCTCAGGCGCGCTGCTTCAGCGCCATGCCCATGCTGATCCAGCTGACACCGGCGCAGATCAAGTCGACGCTGAGGAAGATGCCGAGCACGTAGAGGCTCGACACCGGCCAGCGCGCCAGGATCATGGCGCCGAGCACGAGCGTGATCAGCCCGGAGATCGCGACCATGCCCCACGGCGCGGCCGAGTTCATGCCGAACGCCAGGAAGATGCGGACAATGCCGGACACCACGAGAGCTACGCCGAGGAACAGCGTCAGCGTCGCCGCGGCGAGTAGTGGGTTCTCGAAGGTAATGAAGCCCGCGACGACGTAGAGCGCGCCGAGGAGCAGCCAGAACAGGAACTTGCCCCAGGTCTTGAACTGGAACGCGTTGATGATCTCAGCAACGCCTGCGACGATCATCATGGCGCCGACGAACAGCACGCTGACGACGGTGGCGAAGAACACGCTGCCGAAGGCGAGCACGCCGGCGATCAGGTAGATCACGCCGAGGGCGACGATCCAGCCCCACTTCGCGCGAAGGTTGGCAAGCCCGGATCCGAGGCTGTGAGGAGGTGTGGCGGGTGAGCTGGACGCAGTCGACATCGTATCGCTCCCGAATGCTTGATCAAACCATGCTACCATAGGTCAAGGCGCGGACAAGGGCAGTTGCAAAGTTGGCGCCAAATGCAGTTGGCACTAAATGCGCCGCGACACGTTGATTCAAATCAACCGGCGTGTTGCCGCGCAGCATTGGTTCGGCGACAGCCGGTTTGCATCAGACGACAAACTGTCCAGATCGGACTACAGATTGTCCGGATCGCGCATCTACAGAGGAGGTCGACATGCCCACGACGCACGACAAGGACCACGTCTACAAGATCCTCGAACTGGTCGGATCATCGGACAAAAGCATCGAGGCGGCGATCGAGAATGCGGTCAGCCGCGCGTCGAAGACGATCCGGGAAATGAAGTGGTTCGAGGTGGTGCAGACTCGGGGCCACATCGAGGGCGGCAAGGTTGCGCATTATCAGGTGACGCTGCGGGTCGGCTTCACGCTGGAGTAGGGGCGCGCGTACGGCCGAGCTGTTGAAGCGAGTGGTGTTTCTCCCCGCCGTCATTCCGGGGCGTGCGAAGCACGAACCCGGAATCCGTCGGGCCGCACAATTGCGGCGAAATGGATTCCGGGCTCTCGCTCTGCGAACCCCGGAATGACGGGAAGCGGAAGGCCCCCATCACCGCCGCGACAGCGGCGCGGGGGGGCGGCGGGGCGGTCGAGCCGGCGGCGAGCGAGCGTTGTACCATCACGGTGTCGGACCAGCGGCCGTAACGATAGGCGACGCCCGGCAGGTGACCGACACGGGCAAAGCCGAAGCGGTCGTGCAGCGCGAGCGATGCGGCGTTGTCGCTGTCGATGTAGCCGATCATCTGGCGGAAGCCGGCCGCGGCGCAGGTGTCGACCAGCTCCTGCAGCAGCCGGCCGCCGACGCCCTTGCCGATGAAGCGGTGGTGGATGTAGATCGAATGCTTCACCGTGTAGCGGTAGGCCGGGCGCTTGCGGAACTGGACCACATAGGCGTAGCCGACCACCTCGCCGTCGCACACCGCGACCAGATGCGGCAGGCGGGTGTTGCGCAAATTCTTGCGGCGGTCGCGTAGATCGTCGGGCTCTGGCGTGCCGTTGTCGTCGACGCTCTCCTCGATGCCGTGGCGGATGTGGTGGCGGTAGATCGACAGCATCGCATCGACGTCGCTGTCGCGCGAGGCACGGACGGTGATCTTGTGATCATTCTCCATTGTGCTGCGTCCGCCGGCCTATTCGGACACGACATAGGTGTAGAAGCGGACCCGGCCGGCGTCGTCGATCTCCTTGTAGATGCCTTGCACCTCGACCTCGAAGCCCGGGAACGCGTTGAAGCTCGCCTCGAACATCTTGAGATAATCGATCATCGGCTTGCTTCGTTCCGACAGCCGCTCGCCGGGCACGATGGTGGCGATGCCGGGCGGGTAGACCACGAACGGCGTCGCGGCGACGCGGCCGAAGATCTGGTCGATCGGCAGATAATCGACGTCGTTGCGGATCAAATATTGCGCCGCCTGGCGCGGCGACATCGCGATCTCGGGCAGGTGCTCGGGCAGGAATTGCCTGGCCTGCAGCGTGCTGACGCCGCCGTCGCGGAAGAAGCGGTGCATGTCGCCGCAGAGATCGCGCAGCCGCACGCCGGTGTAGCGTTGCGGGCGGCGGCGGAAGAATTCCGGGATGACGTCCTCGATCAGCGCGTTGTCGTCGTGCAGCTTCTTGAAGGCGACGAGCCCGGAGACCAGCGTGCCGGCCTTGCTGGCCTCGACGCCGGGCGTCAGCAGGAAGAGCAGGGAGTTGAGGTCGTTCTTCTCGGCGACGATCTGGTTCTCGCGCAGATACTGCGCCACGACCGGCGCGGGGATGCCGTGATCGGCATAGGCGCCGGTGGCATGGTCGAAGCCCGGCGTCAGCAAGGTGAGCTTGTTCGGGTCGGTCATGGCAAAGCCGGCCGTCAGCTCGGGGAAGCCGTGCCAGGTCTCGCCGGGATTGAGCTGCCAGTAGGATGGCGTGGTCGCGAGCTGGTCGGTCGAGATGGTCTCCCAGGCGACATTGTGCACGCCGTTCTCGCGGGCGGCATCAGGGATCATCACGCGGTCGGGCACGAACGGCTCGAAGAACCAGCGCCGCTCGGGGCGCGTCTCCTTTTCCTCGAACTCGCGCTTCACCGCGCGGATCTTCTTGCGCAGCTCGATGCCGAGCCGGATCGTGTCGTCCCACAACACTTCGCCGGAGCGGCCCTTCATCATCTGCGCGCCGACATCGAGCGAGGCGAAGATCGGATAGAACGGCGAGGTCGAGGCGTGCTGCATGAAGCTTTCGTTGAAGCGGCGGTGCTCGACCCGGCGCTTCTGGCCCTTGATGTGGCGGTCGCGGATATGGATCTGTGAGGCCTGCGAGAAGCTCGCGAGCTGCTTGTGGGTCGATTGGGTGGCAATGATGCCGGGCGCCTCGGGGCCGAGATTGGCGAGCCCCATCGCGAACCGCCCGGCATAGATCGGGTGGAATTTCATGAAGCCGGCCCAGGCCTCGTCGAACAGGATGTAGTCGCAGAGGTGGCCGATCCGCTTCAGGATCATCTCGGCGGAGTGGATGGTGCCGTCATAGGTGCACTGCTCGACCACGGCGACGCGGAACGGGCGCTCCTTCTTCCAGGCGTTCTCGTCCTTGACCAGCGGATGCTTGCGGATGTGGTCGCGCAGCGTGCCCTCGTCGAGCAGATCCCAGCGCATCGGACCGATCAGGCCCCAGGCGTTGCGTACCGTCGGCACATAGACCGGGATGCCGCCGCCGAGCAGCAGCGCGCCGTGATGCGCTGCCTTGTGGTTGTTGCGGTCGAACAGCACGAGGTCGCCGTCGGTGACCAGCGAGCCGAGTGCGACCTTGTTGGAGGTCGAGGTGCCGTTGAGCACGAAATAGGTCTTTTCGGCGCCGAAGATCCGCGCCGCTTCCTTCTGCGCCTTCAGCGCCGGCCCCTCATGGGTGAGGAGGTCGCCGAGGTCGAGCACGGAATTGTCGAGGTCGTCGCGGAACACGGCTTCGCCGAGATGCTCGACGAACACCCGCCCGATCGGGCTGCGGCTGTAGAACACGCCGCCATTGTGGCCCGGGCAGGTCCAGAGCTGGTTGCCTTCCTCGGCATAGTCGACCAGCGCGCCGAAGAACGGCGTCTTCAGGTTCTCGGCATATTGCTTCAGCCTGGAGATCAGGTTCTTGGCGATGAAGGACGGGGTCTCCTCCGACAGGAACACATAGCCGTCGATGAAGTCCAGCACCTCGACCGGTAGGTCCTCGAAGCGCTTGCGGCGGATCAGGAGCAGGATCGGGAAGTCGAGGCCGCGGCGGCGCATCAGATTGATCAGGGCCGCGGTCTTGCCCTCGAGGCCCTTCTTGCCCCAGTCGACCACCATGCAGCCGATCGCGGCATCGGTCTGCACCGCGATCTCGGCGTCTTCCAGCTTGCGGGCGCGCACCACCTCGAAGCCGGAGCGCTCGATCTCAGTGACGATCTGGTTGAAGCGGATGCCTTCGAGGTCGTCGGACTCGAAAACCGGCGCGGCGAACAGAAAGTTGAAGCGTTTGAAATAGTCCATGCGTGTCCCCGAACTGTACCGCTGAACCTGTCTGCACAATTCATGACAAAGAGATGACAATGGGGATAGCAGACTATCAAATGCGATTGGAGCGGCATTTTTCAGCGCACGGCTTGGCCCCGCGGATATTCGAGCTGCACGGCGACCAAATCCGCTGTGCCCGAGCCATCGCGCGCCTCGATCCCGGCAAGCGTCTGGTCGAGCGCATGCGCGGGCGTGGTGCCGACTGCCGGTAGCAGGCGGCCCGCGGGCCAGCTGGTCGCCACGGTTTGCGGATAGATGCGCAGGCCGCTGCGGCTCGTCACCGCGCCGCCGGTGGCGGAGAACGTCGCGGCGTGCGAGCGACAGGTTCGCGACCAGCCGTCCACGACCAGCGCCAGCGAGATCTCGTCGACACCGGGGGAGAGCGCGACGCCGAGCTGCTCCGCGTCGCGCCGGTCTGAATGGGGACCAGCGGCATCCACGACTGACCTATCCGCGTATATCGCTCTCGCGCAGGAAGGCGCGGCTTGTTCAGTAGACGAGACTTGTCCCTGGCGGTTTCTCGAGCGCCGCGGCCAGCGAGCGATATTCGTCGCACGTTGTGCCGCAGATTTCGGCAATCCGGCTCAGATGATATTGGGCGGCATCGCGGTTGCCCTGCTCGATCTGCCACAGGCCGTAGTAGTTCCACGTCAGCACGTGGTTCGGATCGGCCCTCAGCGCACGCTCGTACCAGACCTGCGACTGCTTGTAGTCGCCGAGCTTGCGATAGGAGTAGCCGATCAGGTTGGCGACGTTCGGATGATCATCGTTGCCGAGCGCGTGCAACTGCGCGATCGCGGCGGCATAGTCGTTCTGCTCGTAGATCGTTGCATAGGCAGCGCGATAGCCGTCACGGAATGCCGGATCGTCGAAGCTGGATTGCTTGGCCGGTTTCTTCACCCTGTGCGTGGTCCGTCTGCCCTTCTCCTGGGGATACGACGGCGCAGGAGTGCTGTAGCTCGAGCCGTAGAGTTCACCGCCGCCTGCTCCTCCGCCGCCACCACCGCCGCCGGCAGCGCGGGCAGTCTGCTGTGGCAACATGATGATCGGCGCTGTCAGAAATGCCGCAAGCATTGCGAGCTTCGCCGGTGACTTGATCATGCGCACCTCCCGATTCGACGTGAACAGTCATTGATCTGAAGCACTAACTCCCGATCGCAGCAGGCATTCCTCGCGTTCTGAAAAATATCTGTCGATGCGGCAATCGCACTGTCGCTTCCGGACGTTGCATTTGCGTGCGGGCTGGTCCGCGATCCGACGACGGAACCGAAACTAACTTCGGTGTTAGAATCTGACGTGCAGGGACAAGGACAATTGATGATGCAAACGGACCTCGCCGAGAGTTCAAGGCGCCACGGGCACCAGTCCGTAACGCAGCATGGTTTCCTTCATCTTCGCGGGATCGGGCGCGCCGCCGGTCAGCAGCGCTGCCATCTCCCTGAAGTATTGCGGACCGAGCGCGCCGGGGCTCAGCATGCAGAGACAAGTCGCGGGACCGTTCGAGCGGTTGGTGAAGCGGTGCACGATGCCGCGCTTGATGAACACCATCTCGCCGGTGCCGAGCTCGATGTCCTCGCCGTCGAGCCGCCAGGTCGAGACGCCCGACAGCCCGTAGATCGTCTCGTCCCAGCTCTCATGATAATGCGGGATCGGCATCCGCGCGTTCGGCTGCAACGTCATCTCGAACAGGTCGATGCTGCCGCCGGTCGTCTCCTTGCTGTGCAGGAACTTCAATTGTAGGGCGCCAAGATTGATCAGTTCAGGCATGATGGTCTCGTGCATGGTGATGTGCAGGATATGCGACGGCGCGATCTGACGCCGGCGAGCCGCTCTACTTGGACTCCAGGTGCCACGCACCGTCCCAATCGGCAGCCGGCGGATCGCGCCGGAAGCGTTCAACCCGCGCCTTCAGTGTGATCGACGGTCCGTCGCCCGGTACGGCAGCCAGCGCGGCATCGAACGCGCGCGCCGCGTCGTCCCAGCGGCGCTCGCGATAGGCGGCGAGACCGTCGGCGTAGCGCTGCCGCAGGTCGGTCTGCGCCGGCGTCAACTCATCCTTCTTGCCGATGATCTCGAACACGGCGACCGGCTGGGTCTGGCCGACGGCGACGAGGCGGTCGATCTCGCGCAGCTCGATGGTCGAGGCGCAGGCCGCGGCGGTGGCCTCCGAGATCAGGCTGCGGCTGCCGTAGAACTTGTTGGCGCCTTCCAGCCGCGAGGCGAGGTTCACGGTATCGCCGAGCACCGTGTAGCTCATCATGAATTCGGAGCCGATGCTGCCGACCAGCGCTTCGCCGGTGGCGATGCCGATCCGGATGTCGCAGTCGGCCGGGATCGCGCGCACGCCGAGCAGCTCGGGCAGATCCTTGCGGAGCTGGTTGACCTGGCCGATCATGTCGATGGCGGCAAGCGCAGCCAGATGGGTCTGCTCGGCCTCCTCGACGAAGGGCGCCCCCCAATAGGCCATGATGGCGTCGCCGATATACTTGTCGATGATGCCGCGATGGGTGTGGACCGGCGCCGACATCGTCGACAAATAGAGGTTCATGATCTTGACCAGGCCGCGCGGCGTCACGCCTTCGCTCAGGCTGGTGAAGCCCTTCATGTCGCAGAACATCACCGTCATGATGCGGCGCTGTCCTTCGGTTGCGGCGATTGCCGGCTGCTCGAGCAGGCCCTCGGCGATCCGCGGATTGATGTAGCGGCCGAATGTCTCGCGGATACGCTGGTTGTGACGCAGCGTCTCGATCATGCGGTTGAAGGCGGCCGACAGCTGGCCGATCTCGTCCTGGGTCGTGATGGCGATGCTGCCGTCGAGGCGGCCGGCCTCGACCTCGCGGGTGCCCTCCAGGAGGCGCATCACCGGGCGCGTGATGCCGCTGCCGACCAGCATCGCGAATACGAAGCCGAGGATCGCGGCGATGGCGGTGACGACGCCGGAGATGATGATCGCCCGCTGCTGCGCGCCGGTCACCTTCGCCGCGGCCGAGCCGACCTGCGCCAGCATGTCGGCACGGATGCCTTCGATCCTGGTGTTGAATTCGTCGCGCAGGGCGTCGGCGCGGAGCGTGGTCTGTCGCGCGGCCGCGAAATCCTTGCTGTCGAGCTGGCCGAGCAGCGTCTTGTTCTCGGCGTTCAGGCGCATCAAGAGGTCGTTGACGGCGTTGTCGATGCGGTCGTCGAGCCGTCCGAGCGCGGCATTGTCTGAGGGCGTCGAGGGATCGGCGATGATCGAGGCGATCAGCACGCGCGCGGCGTCGGCCTCGCGCTTGATCAGCGGCTCGACTTCGTCGAAAGTCTTGCGCGCCGCATCGTAGCCTGCGTCTTCGCCCGGCGGCTGCATCTTCGCCATCATCATCCGGCGCATCGCCAGCGACCGCTCCAGTGCGCGGATGTTGACGCGGGCGAGATGGCCGTAGGCGGGGATGTAGCGATTGGTGAGTTCATCGAGGAGGTGGCCGACCTGGCTCGCCATCACCATGGAGAGCAGCGAGGTGATCACCGCGAGGATGATGAGTCCCGTGGCGATGCCGACGATCTTCTGCCTGATCGAATTTCGAAACATGCCGAGCCCCGCCGCGGCTGCAATAAGCGGGTCAATCCCGCCATGGCGGCGAACCAGCTAATAGAGTTCCACGGCCTGCGGTGCAAGCGACCGGTGCCTTCCATCGCGTCGCCAAACCGGAGTCGGGGGCTAGCGCAGCCCTTCGTAGACCATCAGGCCGCGCGCGATCGCGAGCTTGCGCAAGGTCCGCGGCACGAATCGCTCCTGGGGATGCAGGTAACGCCACGAGGTCAGGACCAGGTCGTGGAGCCTGGTGACGTCGTCCTCGAACGGGGCGAGCAGGCCGGTGAGGCTCGCCGGCATGTGGACGCGGGCGGTGAAGGGCAGCAGCAGCAATTCAAGGTGCGCCTTGGATCCGGTCTCGGCGGTGGCGCTGATGCCGGCGATGGCCGGCAGGGTCTCTTCGACCACGCAGGTGATGATCTCTTCGATCTCGCCGCGGCTTTCGTCGGTGAACAGGGCGGAAAAGCTGCGGTTCTTCAGGTCGCAGCCGAGCAGGGCGGAGATGCGGGTGCCGGCGACGCGGAACGGGAAGCGGGTTTCGCCGTCATAGGACAGCACGAAGATGTCGGACAGCAGCTCGCGCACCGCGGACGGCTCGAACTCGCTCCGGTCGGGTGCACGCGCGGTGCCGCGCTTCGCATTCCAATAGGCGAAGAATTCGCGGCTGGAGCTGTGTTTCATCTAAAGAACCTTGCCCGGCACCTGTCTCGGCGGGACACATCTGTCCCGGTTTTGCTCAGAAGCCTTCCCTTGTCTGTTGTGCAGGGAAGGCTGTGCAGCGTCCATGCCGCGGCCGTGGTTTGGGCGTCTTATAGGCAGCTTTGTGTTGTTAACGTAAATTTAACTATGTCCTTGGCGTCGGCGGGCGGCCCGCATAGGGTCCGTGCGTTCCCGTTCGCCGGCTGCCCCAAGCGCCGGCGTGGTTGGTACACAGGTGGCGTCAAACAGTTTGGTCGCCGTGCGGGGAGGGGTGGGGATGTTCTCCCGATCCTCTCGGGGCACGCGAAGGCCAACCGATCAGGGAGGGTGTTCTCAGCGCCCTCCCTTTTCTTTTTTCTCGATTCCGGTGCCGAGCGACACCCGGTGTCCGATTTCGGGATTGTGCACTTGCACAGGGGTGTGAAAGCCGCCTATCTCTGATCCACAGCCGCTTTCGAGGTCGCCGACCCCTTGGACTCCTATCCCGAATCCCCGCTCGCGCCGCCGCCGGAGGCGCCGCGCGAGCCGATCCTGACCTTGCCGCGGGCGCTCACCGCCTACATCCTCCTGATCGCGGTGATCCATCTGCGGGTATTGCTGCCGCCGGAGCTGGAGAACTGGACCGTCGACGTCTTCGGCTTCATCCCGAAGCGCTACGATTCGACGCTGCTCGACATCACCTTCCCGGGCGGGGACGGCGCCAAGGTCTGGACCTTCGTCACCTATTCGCTGCTGCACGCCAACCTCACCCATATCGGCTTCAACGTGTTGTGGCTGTTGCCATTCGGCAGCGCGCTGGCGCGGCGCTTCGGCGCGGTGCGCTTCTTCGTCTTCATGGCGGTGACGGCGGCCGCAGGCGCGCTCGCGCATCTGTTGACCCACGAGCACGCGATCGCGCCGATGATCGGCGCATCGGCGTCGGTGTCGGGGACGATGGCGGCGGCAATCCGTTTCGCCTTCGTGAAGGGCAGCTTCCTGTCGTTCAGTCGGGGCGATGCCGAGGCAGCCGCCAAAGTGCCGGCGCTGTCGCTGTGGCGGGCGCTGCGCAACGGACGGGTGCTCGCCTTCCTGGCGATCTGGTTTGGCGTCAATATCCTGTTCGGCGCCACCTCGTTGTCGCTCGGCGGCGAGGAGGCGAGCGTCGCCTGGCAGGCGCATATCGGCGGCTTCCTCGCCGGGCTGCTGCTGTTCTCGCTGTTCGATCCGATACCGCGTGCGCGAGACGATGCTGCAGATGCGTCGTCCATGGACCAGTCAGGCCGCGCCTGATCGCCGCTTGCGGCTCGGTTCGAATTCCTCCATCATCTTTGCGACACAGAAACAAAGCGGGCCGGCAAAATCGAGCCCAGCTACCGACCGCGCCCCGGAACCGAAATCGGCGCGGAACTGTTGATTGAAGACTCTGGCGAACAGGCGCGATCCCGCTCAAGCGGGGCGCGGACGGATTCAGGGAGGCGACAATGACGGTACGTTCCATTCTCGATGCAAAGGGCCATCAGGTCATGAGCGTCGCGCCCGGCGCGAAGCTTTCGGCTGCGGTGAAGCTGCTCGGCGAGCGCAAGATCGGCGCCGTGCTGGTGATGGAGCAGGGCCGGATGGAGGGCATCCTGTCGGAGCGCGACATCGTGCGCGTGCTCTCGGAGCGCGGCGCGGGCGCGCTGGACGAGCCGGTGAGCGCGGTCATGACCAGGAAGGTCGTGAGCTGCCGGCAGTCCGATACGGTCAGCGCGCTGATGGAAATGATGACCACCGGAAAATTCCGCCATCTGCCTGTCGTCGAGGACGGCAAGGTGGTCGGGCTGATCTCGATCGGCGACATCGTCAAGAGCCGCGTGCAGGAATATGAGCGCGAGCAGGAGGCGCTGCGCGACTACATCAAGACCGCCTGAGCGCTATTTCCCGGTGGTGCCCGCGCCGGTCGACGGCGGCACCAGGATTTCGATCGCTTCCTCGATCGCGCCGATGGCGCGTTCGGCTGCGCGGATGCCGTGCGCGATCAGCTCGTCGGCACGGTGGAAGTCGAACCAGCCGATCTGGCCGACCCGCGGCGAGATCAGCATGTCAGGCGGATCGCCGGCGAGGCGCGCACGGGTGATGCGGTCCTGCATGATATTGAAGGCGTCGACCATGACGCTGGAGATGCCGGGGCGGCTGGCGCTGCCGAAAAACTCCCGTTTCACGGTACGTTCGGCGGAGAAGAAGCGGCCAAACCGCCGCTTCGGAGGTTCCGGCTCGATGTCCGCCTCGGCGGTCACCGCGACCGTCACCTCGGGCGCGGCCGATGGCCCGTGATTATAGATCGTGGTCGAGTGCGCGAACACGTCGCTGGAGAGGTTCGCCGCGATGACGATTTCGGCGCCGAGCGCGCGGGCGGCCGAAACCGGCACCGGGTTGACCAGCGCGCCGTCAACCAGCCAGCGGTCGCCGATCAGCACCGGCGCGAAGATGCCGGGCAGGGCGTAGGAGGCGCGCATGGCGTCGACCACGCGGCCCTGGGTCAGCCAGATCTCGTGCCCGGTGCGGACCTCGGTCGCGACGCTGGCGAATTTGACCGTGAGGTCCTCGATAATGACCTGGCCGAGCGCGGCTTCGATCTCGGCGGCCAGCTTGGTGCCGCCGATCAGGCCCGAGCCGTTGAGGCGGATGTCGAGGTAGCCGAGCACGCTGCGCGGCTGCAGGCTGCGGGCCCACTGTTCCAGCGTGTCGATATGGCCGGCCGCATAGGCGCCGCCGACCACGGAGCCGATCGAGGTGCCGACCACGACGTTGGGGACGATGCCGTGGGCAAGCAGGGTCTTGATGATCCCGATATGGGCGAAACCGCGCGCGGCGCCGCCGCCGAGCGCAAGCCCGATCACCGGCCGGCGAACCGTTCCCAGTCCGACCTTGTCGGGCCCGTCGGAGCTCTTGTGGCCGCGGCCCATCCAGCTATCCAACACGACAAATCTCCTGCCAGCACGAGACTAGGCTGCGCGGCATGGCTGCGCCAGCGTCGTCCGTGTTCATGGTTATTCCCGAGAGGCATGATTCATGCCCGGTCCGACCGCGGTAGGCAGGGATTGTGACTGGACCGCGACGATACGGCTAACATCGGGGTGAACGGCCGGTTCCAATTGGGGTGACACCCCGCCAGGACTGTGACGAAGCTTCGACGAAGGCTTGAATTTGCCGCGTTTTCGTTGAAAAGCATTGACATGACTACGAGGGGCAACGGCATCGGCGGATGCGGGCGGGGCATGCGGCTCCTTCCGCTATTTGCGCTTGCGGCATTTTTGCTCGCCCTAACCCCCACGTCCGGCTCTGCGCAGTTCTTCAGCGACCGGCCGCCGCCGATCCCGCCAGCCTCGGTGCCGGACGTGCCGTCCGGCCCGGCGCTCAATCTGGCGCCGCCGTCCGGGTCCGGATCGGGGCCCGTGCTGCCCGGCCCGCTGAACCAGCCGACCATCGTCCAGCCGTCGATTGCGACCGTGCCCCCGGTGACGCCGCCGCCCGGCTCGCCGACCGCGGGGCAGGCGGTGCTGTCGCTGACGGCGCGGTACGGCAAGGATCTGCCGGTGATCAATGGCGGGCTGGTGTGGCGGGTGTTCGCCGACAAGCCGGATGACAACGGCACCTACAAGCTGATCCGCGAGGAACGCGGCGCGACGCCCAACGTGGTGCTGCCGCCAGGCAACTACGTCGTCCATGTCGCGCTCGGCCTCGTCAGTGCGGTGCGCGCCGTCAGCCTGAAATCGGAGACCGACCGCGAGTCGTTCGTGCTGCCGGCCGGCGGGCTGCGGATCGAAGGCCGGGTCGGCTCGAGCAAGATCCCGGCCAACCAGATTTCGTTCGCGATCTACAAGGGCAGTCAGTTCGACGGCTCGGACCGCGGACCCCTGGTGCCGAACGTATCGGCCGGCGACGTCGCGCTGCTGCCGGAGGGCACCTACTACATCGTCTCCAACTATGGCGACGCCAACTCGGTGGTGCGCTCCGACATTCGCGTCGCGGCGGGCAAGCTGACCGACGTCACCGTCACCCATCGCGCAGCCGTCATCACGCTCAAGCTGGTCAGCGAGAAGGGCGGCGAGGCGCTCGCCAACACCGCGTGGTCGGTGATCACGCCGGGCGGCGACGTGATCAAGGAATCGATCGGCGCGTTCCCGCGCGTCGTGCTCTCCGAAGGCGAGTATCGTGCGATCGCCAAGAACGAGGGCAAGGTGTTCGAGCGCCCGTTCAACGTCGTCAACGGCGTCGACGGCGAAGTCGAGGTCGTGGCGCGCTGACTCCTGACCGAATTGCATTTCACGCAACTGTCATAGTCTCTAACACGAACTAACCATCGCGCGAATTTGTGCTGTCATAATCGCTGGCGGCGACGCACCGCATCGCCATTTTTACATGACGTTAAGCTGCGGCATGACTTGGATGCCACGGGGATTTTTGCTTGGGCATGATCCTTTCGGAAAGCCGCTTCGCACTTTTCCGGGTCATGCCTAGCGTTCGCGTCAACGGGGCGTGCCGTGGTGATGGCCAACAAGAAATCAGCAAAGATATCGGCCAAGTTCAATTCCGAGATGTTCGCCGACGTTCCGGTTCTGCAGCGCAAGTGGCAGGCAGCGGTTCGTCCCGGTGAACGGCTGCCGCATTACGAAGACGTGATGCTCGGCAGCCTTGGCCGGCTTGCGGACCATATCGTGCTGTTGCGCGACGTCGACGGCGTGCTGTGCGCGTCGCACACCGGCCGTTACGTCCAGACCTGGCTGAATGACGAGCGTTGGGACATTCCGCTCAGCGCGCTGCCGCCGGACTGCGCGACGGCGTTGACCGAAGCTGCCGCCAACGCGCGCGAGAACTGCCGGCCCTATCTGGCGTCGGCGCATTGCGTGCGCGACGGCCTGGTGCGGACCTTCGATGTGCTGGCGCTGCCGACGCGGTCGCGCTGGGGCGGCATCCTGGTCGGTGTCTATGTCAACGAGCGCAACGACCAGTACAATCTGCTGGATACGATTTTCTCGGCCACCGACGAGGGCGTGCTGTCGCTCGCCGCGATCCGCGATGCGCGGGGCGAGGCGGCCGATTTCCAGATCGTGCATCTCAACCAGGGCGCAGCCAGGCTCCTGATGCAGCCGGCAACCGAATTGCTGTGGCGTCGGCTCAGCGCCGGCGGCAATCCGCTCGCGGCGCCGCCGGTGATGAATCGCCTGCGCGGCTTCGTCGGCAGCGGTCCTGGCGGCCAGTTCGAGATCGACAGCGGCGATCGCTGCCTGCGGCTCGGCGTCACGGCGTTCGGCGACATGCTGTCGCTGACCGTCTCCGATGTCACCGCGTTGAAGCAGCGCGAGGTGTCGTTCCGCCTGCTGTTCGAGAACAACCCGATGCCGATGTGGGTGTTCGACGCCGGCACGATGGAATTCCTCAGCGTCAACGACGCCGCCGTTCAGCACTACGGGTACAGCCGCGAGCGATTTCTCGGCATGACGCTGCGCGAGATCTGGCCGGAGGACGAGCGGGGCGTGCACAGCGCCGCCTTGCGCGAGATCGGCGACGTCTATCAATCGAGCCGCGACTGGCGCCACATCAGGGCCGACGGCACCGAGATCCATGTACTGACGTTCGGACGCAAGGTGGCGTTCGAGGGCCGCGACGGCTACCTGGTCGCGGTGGTCGACATCACCGAACGCCGTGCCGCCGAAGCACGGATCGCGCACATGGCGCACCATGACGGTCTCACCAACCTGCCGAACCGGGACTTCTACCAGGAGCGTCTGCGCGAGGCGCTGGAGCGCGGCCGAAGCGGCAACAAGCGGGTCGCGGTGATGTGCATCGATCTCGACCTGTTCAAGAACGTCAACGATTCCTTCGGGCATCCGATGGGCGACCGGCTGCTCAAGCTGGTGGCGGAACGGCTGCGCGAGGTCGTCCGCGACGACAATGTCGCGGCCCGCCTCGGCGGCGACGAGTTCGCGATCGTGCTTGCCGCCGACGTCTCGCCGAACGAGGCGAGCGCTTTCGCCGAACGGCTGATCGATGCTCTGAGCGCGCCTTACCAAATCGACGGGCTCGAAGTCGTGGTCGGCGCCAGCGTCGGGATCGCATTGTCGCCGGGCGATGGCACGACGTCGGAGGAATTGATGCGCAATGCCGACATGGCGCTGTATCGCGCCAAGTCCGAGGGCGGCGGCGTGCATCGCTTCTTCGAGCCGGAGATGGATCTGCAGGCGCAGAAGCGCCGCGACATGGAGCGCGATTTGCGCGCGGCCTTCAGCAACGGCGAATTCGAGCTGCACTATCAGCCGCTGGTCGACATCGCGGCCAATCGTATTTCGGGCTTCGAGTCGCTGCTGCGCTGGCGGCACCCGCAGAAGGGCATGATTTCGCCCGCGGAATTCATCCCGGTCGCCGAAGACATCGGCCTGATCGTCGCGCTCGGCGAATGGGTGCTGCGTGAAGCCTGCGCCGAGGCGATGAAATGGCCGGCCGACGTGAAGGTCGCGGTCAATCTGTCGCCGGTGCAGTTCCGCAGCCGCAATCTGGTCCAGGCCGTGATCTCCGCACTGGCGCATTCCGGCTTGCCGGCGCGGCGGCTCGAGCTCGAGATCACCGAATCGGTGTTCCTCGCGGAGACCGAAGCCAATCTTGCGATCCTGCATCAGCTGCGCGAGCTCGGCGTCAGCATCTCGATGGACGATTTCGGCACCGGCTATTCCAGCCTGAGCTATCTGCGCAGCTTCCCGTTCGACAAGATCAAGATCGACCGCTCGTTCGTGAAGGACCTGGCGCGGCGCGCCGATTGCCTCGCGATCGTGCGCGCGATCTCCGGCCTCGGCCGCAGCCTCAAGATCACCACGACCGCGGAAGGGGTCGAGACGACAGACCAGCTCGACTGGCTGCGCGCCGAAGGCTGCAACGAGGTGCAGGGTTTCCTGTTCAGCGCGGCCAAACCGGGAAGTGAGATCGCGGGGTTGCTGAGCAAGTTTGCGGAACGCGCGTCGAAGGCCGCGTAGCCCATCTTGCTCGGAGGTCACCCGGGCATCATCAAACCAGCGCGTCGCCGATCGCGCAGATCAGAGCGACATACCGGCTGACAGCGGTCGGGCGGAGATATTGCCGCGCGCTGCCATCCGCTCTCATTTCCACTCGCGGTGTAGCTGAGCGCGCCGGCATTCCTGAGTCAGGCCCGGATCACAGCGTGGCCGTTTGGTTACATTCAGACAAAAAGTAGCTCTGTGCGCTGGGTGAGAAGACGCAGTGCGCGGGCTGAGAAGACGCGCGCTCGAAAGCCTGCGACATGAAAGACGGAGTCTGCGTCCGGCGCCATCATATCGCTTGAAATCAATTTGCAGCAGGCAGTTCGCAGGGGCCGCCGACGATCGGCCTCGATTGAGGGTGGCGCCCGTGGGGCGGACGAACCAATGCATGGAAATCAATTTGCGCGGGCGGCCGGCACAGTGAGAAGCAAGTTTTGGTTCGCGACGGCGCTGGTCGTCGCTGTCTGTCTCGGGACGGTGACCGCGGCGCAAGCGCAGTTCGTCGTCACCACCACCGCCGATAGCGGTCCGGGCTCGCTGCGCGATGCCATCAATCAGGCCAACGTCGCAGGTGGAACGATCACGTTCAACCTGCCGGCAAACTCGACGATTGCAACCAGCGCCGCCAATGGCGCGCTGCCGCCCATCAATAACAACGTCACGATCGATGGCTCGGGATCGAGCGGCCTCGTCATCAGCGGCGGCAACGCCAATCGCGTGTTCTTCGTGCTCTCAGGCACGGTCGCGATTTCGAACCTCACGATTGCCAACGGCAGTGCCCAGGGCGGCGCCGGCGGCGGATCCAGAAGCGCCCCCGGCGGCGGCGGTCTGGGCGCCGGTGGTGCGATCTTTGTCAACGCCGGCTCGACGACCGTCAGCAACGTGACGTTCAGCAACAACACCGCCACGGGCGGCGTCGCTGGCGGTTCTGTGGTGCATAAGGGTACGTCCGGCGGCGGCGGCGGTGGTGGTCTGGGTGGCAGTGGCGGGGGCGGCGGTCAGGATGCCGGTGGCGGTGGCGGTGGTTACAGCGGCGGCGGCGGTGGCGGCGGCGGATCCAATGACGGATCGACATTCCTGACCGGCGGTGCTGGCGGCAGCGGGACCGGTGGTGGCGGTGGTAAGGGAAGTGACGGGACCAGCGGCGGGGGCGCCGGACAAAATGGCAGCAACGGCGGAGCAGGCGGTGCAGGAAGCACGGGTGCTGGAGGATTCTCGACCGGCGGCGGCGGCGGTGGCGGCGGCATCAACGGCGGCAACGGCGGCAACGGCAGCACCTCGAATGTCAACGGCGGCGGGGGCGGCGGGGGCGGCGGATTGACCGGCGGTACCGGTGGTGTCGGCGGTTCGCAGCCGGGCAGTCCGAACGGAACGAACGGCACGTTAGGCGGCGGTGGTGGAGGCGCGGCTGCTGATAGCTCCACGGCCGGCAAAGGCGGTGATTTCGGCGGTGGCGGCGGTAGTGTCAACTTCGGCGGCGCGGGATCCGGCGGCTATGGTGGTGGCGGCGGCGGCAGCGGTTACTTGAGCTCGTCGGCCGGAAATGGCGGCTTTGGCGGCGGCGGCGGGGCCGGCAGCAACTTTAGCACTGCCGGATCCGGCGGCATCGGCGGTGGAAATGGCGGGACTGGTGGCGCCGGCGGTGGCGCAGCGTTCGGCGGCGCTGTGTTCGTCCGTGCCGGCGCCTCGCTGACCGTGGGTGACGGCACGTTCGGGAGCAGCGTCGTCACCGGAGGCGCGGGCACCAACGCGGGCGCGGCGGCCGGCTCGGATCTGTTTTTGACCAGCGGCACGACGACCACGTTCAATCCGACCGGCACGCTTACGCTCAACGGCACGATCGCCGACGACAGCACCGCGAGCCTTCCGACGGGCCAGGGTTATACCGGCGGTGCCGGCACCGGCGCGGCGGTCGCCATCTCGGGCGGCACGGTCATCATGACCGGCGCGAATACTTATAGTGGCGGCACCACGATCAACAGCGGCACCTTGCAGCTCGGCAACGGCGGCACGACGGGTTCGATCATCGGCGACGTCGCCAACAATGGTAAGCTTGCATTCGATCGGTCCAACACCATCGCGTTCAGCGGCACGATCAGCGGCAACGGCAAGGTGGCGCAGATCGGCAGCGGCACGCTCAGCCTCTCGGCTGCCAATACCTATTCGGGCGGCACGACGCTGTCGGCTGGCATCACCCAGGTCAATGCATCCTCGACCGGCGCTCCGGGCGCCGTCACCTCCGGTCCGCTCGGCACCGGCGTCGTGACGTTCGATGGGGGTACGCTGCAGGCCGGTGGCGCCTACACCATCGCCAATACCGCGGCGATCAACATCACCGGCGGCACGATCGATGCCAACGGATTTGCCTTCACCTACTCGGGCGTCATCGGCAACGGCAACGGCACCACCGGTGGCCTGACGATCGCCAATACCGGCGGCAACGCCGGCGGATCCGTGACGCTGGCCAATACGGAGACCTACACCGGCCGGACAACCATCAACAGGGCGGCGACGTTGAACCTTGGCGTCGGCAACGCGATCGCGGCATCGAGCGGTGTTGTCGTCAACGGGACGCTCAACCTCGGCGGTTCCGACCAGCGGATCGCAGCGCTGAGCGGGACCGGTACGGTGACGAACGTCACCAACTCGAATGTCCTGACCGTCGCGGGCGGTACTGCCTCGACCTTCTCGGGCGCGATTACCGACGGCAGCGGCAAGACCGCGCTCTCGCTCGTCAACGCGAACACTGCGCTGACGCTGAGTGGCGCCAACACCTACTCCGGGGGCACGACAGTTGGCGACGGCGTGAGTGCCAGCTCGCTGATCGGCGGTGCGGCGAACGCGTTCAGCGCCAATTCATCGGTGACGGTGAGGTCCGCCAGCAATCTCGATCTCGGCGGCTTCAACCAGCAGATCGCGGGGCTGTCCGGCAGCGGCACCGTCACCAACAACGGCGCGGCTGCGGTATTGACGGTCAACAATCAGGGCGGCAGCGCGACGACGTTCGATGGCACCATCAAGGACGGCACCGGCGCGACGGGACTGGCGCTCAGCGGCAGCCAGACCAAGCTGACGCTGACCGGCACCAACACATACTCCGGCGGGACCACGATCAACGCGGGCACGCTGGCGCTGTCGGGAACAGGCTCGATCGCAGCATCGAGCGCGGTCAATCTCGCGACCGGAGCGACCTTCGACATCTCGCAGACTTCTGCCGGCGCGTCGATCACAACGCTCGCCAATACGGGTACGGGGCAGACGGGGACGGTGTCGCTTGGCGCCCGGACGCTGACCATCACGGCGGGTTCGACATCATTTGCGGGCGTGATCCAGGACGGCGGTATCCAGAATGATGCCGGCGGTGCGCTGAAGATCACCGGAGGGTCGCTGACGCTGACGGGCGCGAACACCTATACCGGCGGTACGCAACTGAACGCCGGTACGCTCACGGCCGGGAACAATTCCGCATTGGGTACCGGCACCCTGGCGATGGCGGCGGGTACGACGCTCGGATTTGCCAACACCGGCAATTACGCGATCGCCAATGCGATCACGGTCTCCGGCGATGCAACATTCCTCGCGTCGGCCGGGACGGCGCAGACGCTTTCCGGAATTATCTCCGATGCGACGGGCGGTGCTCCAGCCGGAGCGGTTGTTGTCAATGGTGGCGGCACGCTGGTGCTGTCCGGCGCCAACACTTATTCCGGCGGCACCACGCTGTCGCAGGGGACGCTGGTGGTGCGGGGCGCGTCCGTATTCACCAACGTCAACATTCCCTCGAGCCAGACGGCCTCGGCGATCGGTCTGGGGACGCTGACATTCAACGGCGGCACGCTTGCGGCCGGGCCCTTGCTCGATCGCTCCTTTGCCAACGCCGTCGAGATCACCGGCAGGGGTGGCACGATCGACGATGCCGGCGGCCTCATTCGCTTGTTCGGTACGATCTCGGATGAGGCCTCGTCGCGAGGCGGCACGCTGACATTGATGAGCAGCAATCCGCGTGCTTTCGCGGAAGGCATTTTGCTGGGCGGCGTCAGCACGTATTCCGGCACGACGAACATCGCGTCGGGCACCGTCATCGCGCAATCATCGACGGGCCTCTCGCGCAACTCGGCCTTCCTGATCAATGCAGGCGCGACGCTCGATCTGTCGGGCTACAGCAACTCGGTCGCCTCGCTTGCGGATGGAAGCAACGGGGGTGGTATCGTCAGGAATGCCGCGGCGAGCGGCACGGCGACGCTGACGATCACGGGTGTGAACGGCGGGTCGACCACGTTCTCCGGCGCGATCCAGAACGGTGGGGGAGGCGAAGGCGGCGCGGCCGGCTCCAAGCTGGCATTGGTCAAGAACGGCAACAGCACGCAGATCCTGACCGGCACCAACAGCTATCTCGGCGCGACGACGGTGAACGGCGGCACGCTGGAGATCGGCAATGGCGGCGCGATCACGCGCAGCGCCTCGCTCACCAACGCTGCGAACTTCGTCGTCGATAGCGGCGGCGCAGCGACATTCGGCTCAGTCACCAACACGGCGACCGGCAAGATCATCGTCGCGGCAGGCGGCACGCTGCATGACGACCTCACCAACGCAGGCACGGTGATCAACAATGGCACCTATGTTGCCAACGTCGCCGGCAACAGCGGCACGATCGCCAACAACGGGATCTGGACCGGGACCATCACGACCGCGGGCACCCTCATCAATGGGACGGGTGCGACCGTATCAGGCCTGGTGACCAACAGCGGCACGGCGAGCAATGCCGGCACGCTCAACGGAGGCCTGACGAACACTGCTGGCACCTTCAACAACACCGGCACGATCAACGGCACCACGACGATCTCGGGCGGTGCATTGTTCGGCACCGGTGCAGTCGCAAACCTCAGCGTCGGCACTGCCGCCATCTTCGCAGCGGGCAACGGCACCGCGGGATCGTCGATGACGGTCAACGGCAGTCTCGCATTCTCGTCGGGGGCGTTCTATCAGGTGGCGATCAATCCGACGACCGCATCCTTCGTGAACGCGACGGGATCGGCCACCCTGGGCGGCGGCTCGGTGCAGGCGTTCTTCTCGTCAGGCACCTATGTCAACAAGCAATACACCATCGTCTCGGCCGCAGGCGGCGTCAGCGGCACGTTCAACACGCTGGCCAACACCAACCTGCCGTCCGGCTTCACCTCGACGCTGAGCTACGATCCGACGCACGCCTATCTCAACCTCGCGCTTGTCTTCACGCCGCCAGGCGGCGGGCTCAACATCAACCAGCGCAATGTCAGCAACGCCATCGTCAATTCCTTCAACAGCACCGGCACGGTACCGGTCGCGTTCGGCGCGCTGACGCCGACCGGCCTGACGCAGGTCTCAGGCGAACTCGCGACGTCGACACAGCAGACCACGTTCAAGGCCATGGACCTGTTCATGGGGCTCTTGACCGACCCCGTCATGAACCGGACCGGTGGCGGAGGCTCGCCGGACGCGTCGGGTTACGCGGACGACGGTAATGGCAGCGCCTATGCCGCGACAAGTCAGAGCAATGCGTTCGCGATGTTCGCCAAGGCGCCGCCGGCGGCGTTCCAGCAACGCTGGAGCGTGTGGGCGGCCGGCTTCGGCGGTTCGCAATCGACCAGCGGCAATGCGGTGGTCGGATCGAACGCCACGACCAGCAGCGTCTACGGCACCGCCGTCGGCGCGGATTATCTGTTCTCGCCGAATACGGTCGCCGGCTTTGCCATCGCAGGCGGCGGTACGAGCTTCGGCGTGAGCGGCCTCGGCAGTGGACGCTCCGATCTGTTCCAGGCCGGTGCCTACGTTCGCCACACCGAAGGCAATGCCTACATCACGGCGGCGCTGGCCTACGGCTGGCAGGACATCACGACCGATCGCACGGTGCCCGTCGTGGGGCTCGATCATCTCCGGGCCGAGTTCAACGCCAATGCCTATTCCGGCCGCGTCGAAGGCGGCTATCGCTTCGCCATGCCGTGGATGGGCATCACGCCCTATGCGGCCGGCCAGTTCACGACTCTCAACTTGCCGAGCTATGCCGAGCAGACGATCTCCGGGCTGCCGACCTTTGCGCTCGGCTATGCCGGCAAGAGCGTCACCGACCCGCGCAGCGAACTCGGCTTCCGCACCGACAATTCGTTCGCGGTGCAGGATGGCCTGCTCACACTGCGCACGCGGTTCGCCTGGGCGCATGATTACGCTCCGAACCGCACGATGGCAGCGACGTTCCAGACGCTGCCGGCCTCGTCCTTTGTCGTCAACGGCGCCGCGCAGGCGACGGACTCGGCGCTGACGACAGCCTCGGTCGAGATGAAGTGGCGCAACGGCTGGTCGGCGGCAGCGACCTTCGAGGGCGAGTTCTCGAATGTGACCAACAGCTACGCCGGCAAGGGCGTCGTGCGCTACGCCTGGTGATGTCTGCTAGCGGCCTATTGCGTCGTTAAGGCTGCGTTGCAGATTTGGTCACTGCCGGTGCATGCGGGCTCCAGCAGGCGGCCCGCCGACGAGTTCACGGGGGCACGACCGCTGCTAGAACCGCGTCACGATATCGGTCAGCGCCGGGCGCGGGCGATCCTCGCTCGGCTTGGTCGGCGTGCCGATATGAATGAGGCCGGCGAGCTTCTCGTCCGGCTTCAGGCCGAGGCCGTCGAGCACGTCGCGGTCGAAGGCGAACCAGCCGGTCAGCCAGCAGGCGCCGTAGCCGAGCGCGGTCGCCGCGGTGACGATGTTCATGGCGCTCGCGCCGGCCGACAGCTCCTGCTCCCACGGCGGCACCTTCGGGTGCGGCTTGGTGAAGGAGACCACGCCGATCACCAGCGGTGCGTCGGTCAGGCGCTTCTTCTCGACCTCGATATCGGCGGCCGGCGCGCCGGGATTCTTGCGGGCGAAGACCTTGGCGATCACGTCGCCGGCGCGGGCGCGGGCGTCACCCTCGAACACGATGAAGCGCCAGGGCGCCAGCTTGCCGTGGTCGGGCACGCGCGCGCCGATGGTCAAAATGGTCTCGAGCTCGGCCGCGGACGGGCCCGGGCCCGTCATCTCGCGCGGTTTCATCGAGCGGCGTGTCTTCAGGAGTTCAATAGCATCGGGCACGGAAATGTCCTTCAGGAGGAGTCGTGCCCCCAAGATGGGGGCACGACGAAGCCGGCGAAAGCCAGTTTAGACCGATTGTGAAGATCAGGCGACGGATCGCGCCTGCTTCACGTCCGGCGGCGTCGCCTCATCGACCAGCGCGGCGATCGCCTCGTCGGTCGGCATCACGGTTTGCCGCTCGCTGCCGAGGCGGCGGACCGAGACCGAATGGGTCTCGGCCTCCTTCTTGCCGACGACGAGCAGGGCCGGGATCTTGGCCAGCGAGTGCTCGCGGACCTTGTAGTTGATCTTCTCGTTGCGCAGATCAATCTCGACCCGGAGGCCGGCGCGGCGCGCCGCGGCCGCCACCACCTTGGCATATTCGTCGCCTTCGGAGGTGATGGTCGTGACCACGAGTTGCGTCGGCGCCAGCCAGAGCGGGAAGTTGCCGGCGTAGTGCTCGATCAGGATGCCGATGAAGCGCTCCATCGAGCCGCAGATCGCACGGTGCACCATGACAGGCGCTTTCTTCGAGCCGTCGTGATCGATGTAGAACGCACCGAACCGCTCCGGCAGGTTGAAGTCGACCTGGGTGGTGCCGCACTGCCAGTCGCGGCCGATGGCGTCGCGCAGAACGTATTCGAACTTCGGCCCGTAGAACGCGCCTTCGCCGGGATTGATCTCGGTTCGGATCCGGTTGCTGCCCTTGGCCTTGATCTCCGACAGCACGGTCGCCATCACCCGCTCGGCGTGGTCCCACATCTCGTCGGTGCCGACCCGCTTCTCCGGTCGCGTCGAGAGCTTGACCGTGAGCTCGCCGTCAAAGCCGAAATCGGCGTAGGTCGACAGGATCAGGTCGTTGATCTTGAGGCACTCTTCGGCGAGCTGCTGTTCGGTGCAGAACACGTGGGCGTCGTCCTGGGTGAAGCCGCGCACCCGCATCAGGCCGTGCATCGCGCCCGACGGCTCGTAGCGATGCACGACGCCGAACTCGGCGAGGCGCAGCGGCAGGTCGCGATAGCTCTTCAGCCCGTGCTTGAAGATCTGCACGTGGCCCGGGCAGTTCATCGGCTTCAGCGCAAACCAGCGCTTGTCCTCGGCCTCGTCGCCGGCGGACTGCGCCGCGAACATGTTCTCGCGGTACCAGTCCCAATGGCCCGAGGTCTCCCACAGCACCTTGTCGAGGATCTGCGGCGCGTTGACCTCGTTGTAGTCGCCGAGCAGCCGCCGCCGCATATAGGCGATCAGCTGCTGGAAGATCGTCCAGCCCTTGGGGTGCCAGAACACCACGCCGGGGCCTTCCTCCTGGAAGTGGAACAGGTCGAGCTCGCGGCCGAGCTTGCGATGGTCGCGCTTCTCGGCTTCCTCGATCTGCTTGAGGTAGGCGTCGAGGTCTTCCTGCTTGGCGAATGCCGTGCCGTAGATGCGGGTCAGCATCGGATTGTTGGAATCACCGCGCCAATAGGCGCCGGCCACCTTCATCAGCTTGAAGGCGTTGCCGACCTTGCCGGTCGAGGTCATGTGTGGGCCGCGGCAGAGATCGAACCAGTCGCCCTGGAAATAGATCTTGATCGGCTCGTTGCCGGGGATCGCGTCGACCAGCTCGACCTTGAAGGCCTCGCCCTTGTCGCGAAACACCTGTTTTGTCTTTTCGCGATCCCAAACCTCTTTCGTAAAAGGCTTGTCGCGCGCAATGATCTCGCGCATCCGCTTCTCGATCGCGGCAAAATCTTCCGGCGTGAACGGCTCGTTGCGGAAGAAGTCGTAATAGAAGCCATTCTCGATCACCGGGCCGATCGTGACCTGGGTGCCGGGCCACAGCGACTGCACCGCCTCGGCCAGCACGTGCGCGGCATCGTGCCGGATCAGTTCCAGCGCGCGCGGGTCTTCGCGGCCGATCAGTTCGATTTTGGCGTCGGCTTCGATCGGATCATTGAGGTCGGCAAGCGTGCCGTCGAGTGCCATCGCGACGGTGCGCTTGGCGAGCGAGGGCGAAATGCCCTTGGCGATGTCGAGGCCGGTGGTCCCTCTCGGGAAATCGCGCCTCGCTCCATCAGGGAAGGTGAGGGCGATCTTGTTCACGGGTTCTGCGGGTTTGAGGTTGGAGAGGCTGTACTGGAATCCGGACTCGGATTTGGGCGTGTCTGCCATCGATGTCTCCTGTAGCTCACTCCTGCGAACGAGCGCAGGTAAGCGGAAAGCAGCGGTATAGCAGGGGATTTGACGCCTGCAATCGGGCAATATCAAGAAAATGGACCTCTCGCGCACCGAATCGCGGGAGCTCGCCTGCACCTCGTGGCCCTGATCGTTGCGACGCTGCCGATCATCGTCTAACGTCGGATGCCCATTTCCCCGACATCGCGAGCTCCGCAAGGTTCATGTTTTCCCGTCTCCTGTTGTTCGTGGCGTTGCTTCTGATCCCGGGCGTGTTGCGGGCGGAAGACGCGCCGGTCGAGAAGGCCGGATTTGCGAAAAAGCTGACCATCTACCTTGCCAAGGGGCCGGCCAATGCCTGCGGTGCGGGTTGCGATCGCTGGATCGCGATCGAAGGCGAGATCGATCGGGAAGCCGCTCAGCGGATTCGCACCTTCCTTTACGCAACCAAGGACCCGCAGCTTCCGATCTACCTTCATTCGCCGGGTGGAAATGTCGAGCAGTCCTACGCGATCGCGCGGTTTCTGCGTGCGCGCAAGGCAATCGCCCGGGTCGGCCGCACCACCGTGCCGGCCTGTTCCGCGGGTACGCAGGTCGACGCCGCCTGCCTGAAGATCAAGGCCACGAAGGGAGAGGTCGCCGCTGAACTCACCACGCGCAACGCGATGTGCGTCTCGGCCTGTGCCTATCTGTTCCTGGGCGCGACCGACCGTGAGGTGGCGCCCGACTCGGTGCTCGGCGTGCATAATTCCAGGCTGATGTTCGTGGTCCACGGGCATCCGCCGCCGCAAGCTGTCGCGGACTTCAAGCGGCGCGAGATGGTGAGTGCCGATCGCGACCGCAACCTGTTCCTCGCGGCGATGGGGATCAGCCGTGAGCTCAGTGACCTGATCCGGACCGTGAAGTTCGAGAACCTGCACGTGCTGACGCGGCCGGAACTGTATCGATTTGGAATCGATACGCGGCCGTTGCCGGACACGCTGTGGGCGGTCGAGAAGGAAGCCCGGCCCTATGTCCGCAAGATCGCGCAGCAGAAAAACGGCGACGGCAGCGCCTTCCGCATGATGGAGTGGCGCCTGTTCTGCGAGAACAAGGATCGCGGGCGGTTGATGTTCGTGCGCGAGTTCGAGGAGGGCCGCGCCGGCAAGAGCACGGTGGTGATGATGGCCGGCGTCACCAAGGCGGTCGCGTTCGGCAGGCTGCCGGCGCGGTTCGGCAAATACGAGGTCTGGAGCGATCCGGTGAGCGCGGACATCGTCAAGGCGATGACGGCAGTGCCGCATCTGCAGATCGGCGAAAGCGCGCTGTCGTCCGACGGCAAGCCGGATCCCGCGAGGCCCGGCGTCGCGACGTTCGACATCGACACGACCGGGCTGGAGCAGGGATGGACGCAGCTTTTGGCGTCGTGCCCGACCGCGACATCAGCTCCGAAGTCTGCCAGCCCGTGGCCGGCCGCAGTGTCGCCTGGCGTCAACGCGGCGCCGGCGGCATCGCCGTCGCCATGAGCGCAAGGGGCGCAAATCGATCGCGTGCCATGCATTTAGATGCAGTTGCATTGAGTTCGGGGTCTGCTATCAACGCGGCGTGAAACGCTTCGCCCCCACCGCATTGATGCTCGGCAACATCGTCACCGGCTGCTCGGTGCTGGCGCCGGCCGGCATGCTGGCGGAGCTGTCGAGTGGGCTCGGCGTCACCATCCACACCGCGGGTCTCTTGATCACGTTCGGCGCGATCGTACTGTGCGTGGGCTCGCCGGTGACGGCGTGGCTGACCAGCCGGTTCGAGCGGCGCGCCTTGCTGACCGCGACGCTTCTGGTGCTGACGCTGACCAATGCGGCATCCGCCTTCGCGCCGGACTACGACAGCCTCCTGATCATCCGCCTCGTGATGCTCGCGGTCGGTGTGCTCTACACGCCGCAGGCGGCCGGCACCGCGGCGCTGATCGTACCGGTGGAAAAGCGCGGCAGCGCGATCGCCTACATCTTCCTCGGCTGGTCGCTCGCCGCCGCGATCGGGCTGCCGCTGATCACCTTCATCGCAAGCCGCTACGGTTTTCGTGTGACCTATGGCGCGATCGCGCTGACCGGGCTCGTCAGCTCGCTGCTGCTGTGGTGGCGGCTGCCTGGCGGATTACATGGCGCGCCGGTCGATCTGCGGACCTGGGCCGATCTCGGCCGTAATCCGACCGTCGTCCTGCTGCTGTCGGTCACGACGTTGCAGATGTCCGGCCAGTTCGTCGTGTTCACCTTCATGGGACCGCTGCTCGCCAAGTTGACCGGCGCGAATGCGGACGCGGTCGGTATCGTATTTGCGCTCTACGGCATCTTCGGGTTCGTCGGCATTGCGATCGCAACGCGCATCGTGGATTCCTGGGGCGCCTGGAAGACGTCGGTGCTGTTCACCGTGCTGCTGCTCACCGGCGTGGCCGGCTGGGCGCTGAGCGCCGGTGCCTATGCATTGATGGCAGCTTCGGTGGCGGTGTGGGGGCTCGGCTTCGCGTCGACCAATTCGATGCAGCAAGTGCGACTGGTCGGGGCGGCGCCCGCGCTGGCGTCGGCGTCGGTCTCGCTCAATACCTCGGTGCTGTATGTCGGCCAGGCCATCGGCTCTGCGATCGGCGGATTGCTGTTCGCGCGCGAATGGCTCTACTGCGCGGGCTATGTGGCCACGGCCTTGGTCGCGGCCGCCCTCGCGGTCGTGATCATCACGCGACCGCGACCGGCCGCGCGCGCAGCCGCGGCCGAGTGAGTTTCTCGTCTTGACGCCGCTCTCCGCGTGAACCCGCGCCCAAGTCGCACCAACGTCGCTCGAACCTGTCCTAGTCGGCGATCCGCGTCAGGAACGCCTTGAAGTTGACGCCCGGCAGCTGCAGCGCCTCGCCCTCGAAGTCGACCATGTCGCCGTTTGCTGTGCCTTTCAGCGTCAACGTGATCATGTCGGTCCCGAACAGTGGCCGGAAGGCTGGATCGGGATTGTGCCGTTGGGTCGAGACCTTGACGTGAATGCCGTCGCCGCGGTCGCTGTAGTTGCCGACGAAGGCGAAGGCCGAGTTGCCGCCGCGAAGCTTGCCGTTGGTCGCGTAGAGCACCCCGGTGCCGGTGCCGTGAACGGTGTGAAATTCGAGCTTGTACAAGCCTTCCTGCAATGCCCATCTCCAAAAATGTTCGTCCCAATGGCGGCAGCCTATGGTGCGAGCGGGGTGCAAACAATGCCGCGCATCGCAAAATCGCGCGGCCGTCAACACCACAATGCCTGCGGGATGAGGGCAGGCGCGCAGCTTCATCCTCGCCAACAATGCGACGATCATCCAGCGCCGCCGTCCGACGACGTCTGGGGCTGGCACTAGCCGGTGATGGGCGCGCGCTGCGTCACCACTTCACGCTCTGGCTCGGCACGATGAATGCCGTTGTGCTCGGCTTGGTCGCATTGTGAGTGAAGTAGCCGTAGGCGGCAATGATCACGACGAGCAAGGCAAGCACGGCCAGCAAATCGATCTGCCGGGGATCGTGACCGTCGTGGCTGATTTTCCAGCGCATTGTTATTTCCTCCCCAAGGAACCGCAAGGGGCACGGAAACAATGCGCCAAGTATCGCCCCAGTTCCGCCGGGCAGCAATGCGAGCCGCGCCTGGGAGCGCTGCAGCAATTGATCAGCTGTCGTTGACGCCGCGCCAGCGGCCGTAGCGCCAGGGTACGTACCAGTGCGCGCCCGGCGGCTTGACCGGCGGCACGTTATCGATTCCCGAGGTGCCCCAGGGCTGGCAGCGCAGCAGCCGCGCCAGCGTCATCCAGCCGCCGGCCCAGAGCCCGAAGCGCTCGATCGCCTCGTCGCCATAAACCGAGCAGGTCGGCAGATGGCGGCAGTTGTAACCGACCAGCGGCGACAGCGTGTGCCGGTAGACCCAGATCAAGGCGCGGCCGACATTGCGCGGCATGCGGCGCGCGATGCTGGCACATTCCGTGCATCGCTGGAGGTGTGACGTCGGATGATCTGTCGGCTGCATCACGCAACTATGTACGTAGTCTTGCGGGGGTTCCAAGCCAAGGAACCGTGCTGTCGCAGATATTTACGCCACAGTTCGAAATTAACGCACAGGTCGATTGGCACCGCAGCAAGGGTCCTATGGACGGTCCAGGTCAGCAGGGCTACCGTTCCGATAACGCGCCGATGACAGAATCGTGGCGCTTTGCCATGGGGCCGTTGCCACCGCTCGTATCACCAGGGGCTTGGGGGAAGGAACCAAATTGAGGCTCGTCAGGTCGCTCTCGTTGCGCAGTTGGGCGCTCACCGGCGCCGTCGCCTTTTGCTTCGCGGTTTCCGGAACGGTGACGACGGCGGGAGGTTCCGCGCAGGCCAGTTCGACCCTCGAAGAGCGCAAGCTGCCGATGAAGTTCAGCTGGATCGCCTGCCAGCCGAATTGCCGCGGCTGGGTGTCGGCGGTCGGCATCATCACGGCCGATAGCCCCAAGGAGTTCGACGAGTTCGCGCGCAGCCGCCAGCTCAACGGCGCCACCATCGTGCTCGACTCCAGCGGCGGCTCGGTCAACGACGCGATCGCGCTCGGCCGTCGTTTCCGCGGTCTCGGCGCGTTGACCACGGTCGGCACCAGCGTCGTCAATCAGGCCGCGCAGGGTGACCGCGCCAGCGTGTTGCCGGATGCCTATTGCGAGTCGATGTGCGTGTTCCTGCTGCTGTCGGGCAAGACGCGCTATGTGCCGCCGGCCGCCCATGTCCGCGTGCATCAGATCTGGATGGGCGATCGCGCCGACGATGCCAAAGCCGCCAGCTACACCGCGCAGGACCTGATGATCGTCGAGCGCGATATCGGCCGTCTCGCCAAGTACACGTTCGACATGGGCGGCGCGGGTGAGCTGCTGTCGCTCGCACTCAGCGTGCCGCCGTGGGAAGACCTGCACGAATTGTCGGCGGCTGAATTGCGGCTGACCAATCTGGTCACAACGGATGCCGTCGCCGACGTGTTGCCGCGGCAGGACAATTCAATTCCCGTCGCCGACGCAAAGCTGAAGAACGGCGATCGCTTCGTCAGCAGCGCGATGGAAGGTGAGGCGCAGCCGCAGGCCGCGAAGGCAACCAAGACCGCCGAGGTCGTGGTGCCGATTGCCGGCACCTCAGCGCCCCCGCCGGTCCAGCCGGCGCAGTAACAGGATTTGGGCCGGCAGCAAGCTCTACGCTGGCTGCTTTGCCTTGGCCTCGATCTGGCCGATCGCATCGACCACTGCATCGAAGGTCAGCAGCGTCGAGGCATGGCGGGCCTTGTAGTCCCGCACCGGCTCGAGCAGCGCGATGTCGGCCCATTTGCCGCCCTGCGGGGGCCGGCCATTTTCCTTTAGCATCTTGCGGACGGTCTCGCGCAATTCGCGCAGCTCTTCCGCGGTCGACCCCACCACATGGCTCGCCATGATCGAGGAGGAGGCCTGGCCGAGTGCGCATGCCTTCACGTCATGGGCGAAGTCGGTCACGACAGGGCCGTCCATCTTGAGGTCGACCTTGACGGTCGAGCCGCACAATTTGGAGTGCGCGGTGGCGCTGGCGTCCGGCTCGGACAGCCGTCCGAGACGCGGAATATTGCCGGCCAACTCGATGATCCGCTTGTTGTAAATGTCGTTCAGCATGGGGACAGATGCCTGGTTCCGGCCGTGCCGGGCGCTCTTGGCGGTTGGGTTTCACCGTCCTATATATGGACGGCAGTGCCGGAAACATAGCCCGGCCATGCGGCCAACGCGGCCCACATTCGTCGCGCTGGTGCTACAAAGATGGGACTCAGGCGTCCGGCGGTTCGATGATCCGCCCCGTCTGCCCGGTGACACATCCGGCCCCACGGCAGATGCCGGGCCGGTCGAACGGAGAAGACATGGACGCCTTGATCAAATCGCTTCGCCCCAACAAGCCGGCCGACGCCAAGCCCGGCGAGCTCGACCCCTCGGAATTCATGGCGGCGGCTGTTCGTGCCGACCAGCCGCGCCCGTCGCGGGCGGAGGCCGAGGAGGCCGTGAAGACGTTGCTCGCCTATATCGGCGAGAACACCGGCCGTGAGGGCCTGCTCGACACGCCGCGCCGCGTCGTCGAAGCCTATGACGAGCTCTATCAGGGCTATCATCAGTGCCCGGCCGAAGTGCTGAACCGCACCTTCGGCGAGACCGCCGGTTACGACGATTTCGTCCTCGTCCGCGACATCGAATTCACCTCGCAGTGCGAGCATCACATGATGCCGTTCTACGGCAAGGCGCATATCGCCTATACGCCGGTGGAGCGCGTCGTGGGCCTGTCCAAGCTGGCGCGGCTGACCGACATCTTCGCCCGCCGCCTGCAGACCCAGGAGCATCTCACCGCCCAGGTCGCGGCTGCGATCGACGAGGTCCTGAAGCCGCGCGGCGTTGCCGTGCTGATCGAGGCGGAGCACACCTGCATGTCGGTTCGCGGCGTCGCCAAGCATGGCGCGTCGACCTTCACCAGCCGCTTCACCGGCATGTTCCGCGACAATCCGGCGGAGCAGCAGCGTTTCCTGTCCCTGGTGCGAGGACCGAACCGGTAACCTCGCATTCTCTCGAGCGAGGTTTGCCGTGTCCGCATCGACCCACGATCACGACCGCGAAGAGGGGCTCGACTTCCGGCCCAAATTCGACGCGACCGGTCTTGTGACCTGCGTCGCGACCGATGTCGCGACCGGCGACGTGCTGATGGTCGCGCACATGAACGACGAAGCGCTGCGCAAGACGATCGCGACCGGCGAGGGCTGGTACTTCAGCCGCTCGCGCAATGCGCTGTGGCGCAAAGGCGAGAGCTCGGGCCAGACCCAGCGCGTGGTCGAGATCCGGATGGATTGCGATCAAGACGCCGTGTGGCTCAAGGTCGAGCAGATCGGCGCCGCCTGCCATACCGGACGGCGCTCCTGCTTCTATCGCGCGGTGAAGGGCGAGGGCGGAGCCGTCAGCCTGTCCTTCGTCGATGCCGAGCGCCTGTTCGATCCGGCGCAGGTCTACCGTAAATAGCGGCCTCCGCGTTGCCGCCGTGCCGGCGCCTTAACGTGCCGTTAACCATAATTACGGCAGGTTGACGGCACATGGGTGCCGATTGCCGGCACCCCGCAAGGCACCCGATCAATGGCGGTCGACCTCTTCAATGCGACGGCTTCGGCAGGTGTCGATGCTTCGCGCCTGAAGGTCGCCGGCTCGATCAAGCAGGCGGCGGCCACCACCGGTACGAGCTTCGAATATCTGCTCACCACCGCGAAGATGGAATCCAACTTCAATCCGCGGGCCGGCGCCACGACCTCGTCGGCGCATGGACTCTATCAATTCATCGACCAGACCTGGCTCGGCACCGTCAAGGAGGCGGGAAGCCAGCTCGGCTACGGTCAATATGCCAATGCCATCACCAAGAACTCCGACGGCAGCTATTCGGTCAGCGACCCCTCGGCACGCAACGCGGTCATGAATTTGCGCGACGACCCCGATGCGGCGTCGTCGATGGCGGCGGCTCTGACGCAATCCAACAGCTTCAAGCTCACCGGCACGCTCGGCCGTCGTCCGACCGACGCCGAGCTCTATATGGCGCATTTCATGGGCGTCGGCGGTGCCGGCAAGCTGATCTTGAGCGCCGAGGATAGTCCGAGCGCCAATGCGGCCGCGATGTTTCCGAAGGCGGCAGCGGCGAACCAGTCGATCTTCTACGACAAGTCGGGCAGCGCGCGCAGCGTCAGCCAGGTCTATTCGGTGCTGACCACGCGCTACGCCGCGGCGGCGAATTCGAAGGACACGCGCACCGCCTTTGCTGCGGCGGGCGGCGACACCATGAGCCCCTACGCGATGGCAAGCGCCGCGCCGACGCAAGCGGTGTCGATGGACACTGCGTCGTATCTCTCGACGTTCCCGAACGCCAGTGCGGCCTCGTCAGCCGGTGCGACCTCGACCGTGGCATCGGCGCAGCCGGCGCCGGCCTTCCGCTCGCTCTACCAGGGCGGGGACCGTCCGCAACCGATCTCGCCGGCCGTACAGGAGTTGTGGGGCAACTCCTCTGCGTTGACCACGTCGGCGACGCCGAAGGTCCGCGCGCCCGGGCGGCTTGATCTGTTCAGCGATCCGAACGGCACCTACAGCAACAGCTAGCATTGCCGGTTTCGCAGGCGCGAAGCCGCGCGCCTTGGCCGTCTTAACGAAACGTCAATAATCCCAAACGTTTATGGTGAACCCTTTGTTAAGCGTCATGGTTTATTTTTCCTTGTAGTGGCGTCGTATGTCGATGCCGTCTCGTTGCGTAAGCCGGCAGGACCATGATCGTTCGGCAGTTCATTAGTTGGATTAGAACCGCTCCGGCAGGCGAGCGGGCAGAGGCGACGCGGGCGTTGGCCCGGGCCTGGCTCATTTCGGATCTCACCGAGGACGATCGCATCGTAGCCGAGGGCGCGCTGCTGATGCTGCTCGACGATCCGTCGCCGCTGGTGCGGCAGGCGATGGCCGAGGTGTTCGCATATAGCGCGGAGGCGCCTGCTGCGATCGTGCAGGCGTTGGCGGCCGACCAGCCGGCGATCGCGCTGCCGGTGCTGGAGCATTCACCGCTCCTGATCGATGCCGATCTCGTCGACATCGTCGCGACCGGCTGCGACGAGATGCAGTGCGCGATCGCGCGCCGCGTCAATCTTCCGGCCTCCATCGCTGCCGCGATCGCCGAGGTCGGCTCGGCAGCGGCTGCGCTCGAGCTGATCGAGAATCCCTATGCCGGCCTTGCGCCGTTCTCCTGGGACCGCATCGTCGAGCGCCACGGCCATCTTGCGGCGATCAGGGAATCGATGCTGGCGCTGGAGGACCTGCCGTCGGCGACGCGGCTGGCGCTGGTCGCAAAGCTTTCCGATACGCTGGCGCAGTTCGTCGTGGCACGAAACTGGCTCGGCGCCGACCGCGCCGACCGGATCGCCGGCGAGGCGAAAGAACGTTCAACGGTGAACATCGCCGCGCGGGCCTTTGGCGACGACATGCAGAACCTGATCACGCATCTGCGCGCCACCGGCCAGCTCACTGCCGGGCTGATCCTGCGCGCGCTGCTGTCGGGCAATCTCGACCTGTTCGGGGCGGCGCTCGCCGAATTGTCCGGGCTGCCCTATGGCCGCGTCTCCGCGCTGCTGAACGACCGCGGCGGCAACGGCCTGCAGGCGCTGCTGCGGCGTGCGGGCCTGCCGGAATCGACCTACGCGGCGTTCCGCGTCGCGCTCGAGGCCAGCCACGAGGTCGGCTATGTCGACAGCGGCGACGGCGCGGCGCGGCTGCATCGCCGCATGGTCGAGCGGGTGCTGACCCATTGCGAGACCGACCATTCGGCGGCCGAGCCGCTCTTGATCCTGCTGCGTCGCTTTGCGACCGAATCGGCCCGCGAGGATGCCCGCATGTTCTGCGAGGAACTCGCCGCCGAAGACGCGCTCGCGGTGCTGCCCAGCGACGACGATCTCATCGCGGCCTGAAGGCCGCGCTTCCTGCAATTGACGATGATTGAAGCCGGGGCCGCAAGCCGCGGCGCGCCGCTATTCGCCCGGCACGATGCTCGGCGCGAGGATGGCCTCGAGATGCTCGGGGCGGTCGCGATTGGCGTGGGTCAGGAACTCATCGGCGATGCCGCGGAGCTGCTTGCTGAGCACGCCGGCGACGACCGCGGTGTCGAGCTTGGTGCGGTTGCGCACGATCGCCTGCACGGCGTTGATGTGATGGGCAATCAGCTGGTCAGGCACCGCGGCGAGATCGGGCGCGTGCTCGATGATGCGGCACAGGCTCTCTGCTGCTGCGGCTGCCGACGGATAGCCGAAGGTTGCGGCGTCGCCCTTGATGTCGTGCGCGGCGCGGAACAGCTCTTCGCGGGTCTTGTCGTTGAAGCCCTCGCGCAGCACGGTGGCATGCGCGGCGGAGAGGCGGTCGGCCTCGATCGTCATCCACTCCTTGAACTCGCCCGACAGTCCGGCGAGCGCCTTCTCGGCACGGCCGACGGGATCGTCGAGATCGCTCTCGGGGACGCGCAGCAGCATCTTGCGCAGCGGATTCGGCTGCGTGATGACGTGGTGCGTGCCGAAGCTCTTGACCTCGATCGTCCCGGGTTTGTCTTTCGCCATGGCGATATCCTAGATGGTCGAGCGCGCCTTATCGAGCAGCGACGGCTGTTGCAGCACCTCGACCTCGCCGCTGCCGCGGCGCTCGGGGCCGATATAGGTGTTGGTGGTGTTGCGGCGGCGGTCGGGCCCGAAATAGGTCTTGGTCTTGATGAACGGGCGCGGGTTGGCGACCACGTTCATGATGCGCTGGTAGAGCCCCTTGGCCGAGATCGGCTTGGCCAGGAATTCGGTGACCCCGGCATCGCGCGCCACCGTGACGCGGCGCTTCTCGGAATGCCCGGTCAGCATGATGATCGGCGCGTAGGGATTTCCCTTGGATTCCGGCTGCCGGATCATCTGCGCGAGCTCGAGCCCGTCGAAGATCGGCATCGACCAGTCGGTGATGACGATGTCGGGCACATAGTGCGTGTACATCTCGAGCGCGGTGGCGCCGTCCTCGGCCTCATACACCTCGCGCGCGCCGAACGAATGCAGCAGTGTCCGCAGGATGCGGCGCATGTGCGGATTGTCGTCGCAAATCAGAAATCGCAGCTTGTTGAAATCGATGCGATACATGGTCCGGTCCCGAACGGGCATACCGGGCCAAATGCGGTATTACCCGACGTTAACCATATCCCGCCCGGGGTTAATGATTGGTTGCCGGGCAGCGGCAGGCGCGGCCGTCAGTAGCCGAACTGCTCGCGCAGGATGCGCTCCTCCAGCGAATGGCCGGGGTCGAACAGCATCCGCATCGCGATGGTCTTGTCGGAGAGCACCTCGACGCGGCGGACGTCGCGGACCTCGTCATGGTCGGCGACCGCGGCGACCGGGCGCTTCTCGCCCTCGATCACCTCGATCACCACGAAGGCGGAATTCGGCAGCAGCGCGCCGCGCCAGCGCCGTGGCCGGAACGCGCTGATCGGGGTCAGCGCCAGCAGCGCCGCGTTGATCGGCAGGATCGGGCCCTGGGCGGAAAGGTTGTAGGCGGTCGATCCGGCCGGCGTCGCCACCAGGATGCCGTCGGCCATCAGCTCCGCCATCCGCTCGTGCTCGTCGATCAGGATGCGCAGCTTGGCGACCTGGTAGGTCTGCCGGAACAGCGCCACCTCGTTGATGGCGTGATGCAGATGCACGGCGCCGTGGATGTCGGTCGCGCGCATCAGGAGCGGATTGATCAGCGACTCCCGCGCGGCGGAAAGCCGGGTGCGCAGATCATGCGTAGAATATTCGTTCATCAGGAAGCCGACGGTGCCGCGGTGCATGCCGTAGATCGGCTTGTTGCTGCGCATGTTGGCGTGCAGCGTTTGCAGCATCAGGCCGTCGCCGCCGAGCGCAACCACGACGTCGGCATCGGCAGGGAGATGGTTGCCGTACATCGCGGTCAGCTGCTCAAGCGCGGTCTGTGCTTCCGCACTCGCGCTGGCGACAAAGGCGATCTTGTCATACCGCTTGGGGCTAGCCATCGCTCACGAACTCTTTTGGCCCGGATTACGCCGCGCTCGTCTATACATCCCGGGCGACCTTGTCGAGATGGCCCGGAAACCGGACCGCATGTCTTGCGGGCGTCGCCAAGCTACCGCAGTTTGATGGCGGAATGCGTAAACGTCGGCCCAGGGAGTGAACGGCATGGCTAACAGTTTTGCGACACGGCTCGCGGCAGCGCTGCTGGTGGCCTGCCTTGCAACCGCGGCGCGGGCCGACGACGAGACCCCTCAGCCATCGCCGTCGCCGAGCGCGCAGGCGCCAAGCGGCCAGAAGGGGCGGGCAGGGCGTGGCGAAGGGGCCAGTCCAGGCGCCAACGCCGCCGGCAGTGGATCGACGCCCGAGCAACATCGGCTGCCGCCGGACTCCACCACAAAGCAATCGGTCGCGCTGCCCGGCCGCACGCTGAACTTCAGCGCGACCGCGGGCTCGATCCGCGTGTTCGACGACAAGGGCGAGGCGCTCGCCGACGTCGCCTACACCTCCTACCAGCTCGACGGCGCCGAGAAGGCGAGCCGTCCGGTGACCTTCCTGTTCAACGGCGGCCCGGGCTCTGCGTCGGCCTGGCTGCAATTCGGCAATGTCGGGCCGTGGCGGCTGCCGTTCGATGGTGACGGCGCAGTGTCCTCGGCCTCGCCGGAGTTGCAGCCAAATGCCGACACCTGGCTCGACTTCACCGATCTCGTCTTCATCGATCCGGTCGGCACCGGCTACAGCCGCTTCGTCACGACATCGGAGGAGGCGCGCAAACGTTTCTTCACGGTCGACGGCGACGCCAGTTCGATCGCGCTGGTGATCCGCCGCTGGCTCGAGAAATACGACCGGCTGACCTCGCCGAAATTTGTCACCGGCGAAAGCTATGGCGGCATCCGCGGGCCGAAGGTGGTGCGCAATCTGCAGATGCAGCAGGGCGTCGGCCCGCGCGGCCTGATCCTGATCTCGCCGGTGCTCGATTTCCGCGACTATACCGGCTCAAGCCTCCTGCAATATGTCGCAAGCCTGCCGACCATGGCGGCGGTGGCGCGGCAGGCCAAGGGGCCGGTGACCCGCGAGAATCTCGCCGACGTCGAGGCCTACGCGCGCGGCGACTTCCTGCTCGACCTCGTCAAGGGCCAGGCCGACACCGAAGCCACCACGCGGCTCGCCGACAAGGTGGCCGGCCTGACCGGCATCGATCAAGCGGTGAGCCGCAGGCTCGCCGGCCGCTTCGACATCGGCGAATTCCGCCGTGAGTTCGACCGCAAGAACGGCAAGGTGACCGGCCGCTACGACGCCTCGGTCGAGGGCTTCGATCCCTATCCGGACTCCAGCTACTTCCGCTTCAACGATCCCTCCGGCGATCCCCTGATGGCGCCGCTGACCAGCGCTGCCGTCGATCTCACCACGCGCAGACTGAACTGGCGGCCGGACGGCTCCTATCAATTGCTCAGCGAGAACGTGAACAAGGCCTGGGAGTTCGGTCACGGCATCAATCCAACGGAGTCGGTGACGCAGCTGCGCCAGATGCTGGCGCTCGATCCCAAGCTGAAACTCCTGATCGGCCACGGCCTGTTCGACCTCGCGACGCCGTACTTCGCCTCCAAGATCATCCTCGACCAGCTGCCGGCCTTTGCGGGTCCGAGCCGCACCAAGCTCGTGGTCTATCCGGGTGGACACATGTTCTACTCCCGCGACAGCTCGCGCCAAGCGTTCCGCAAGGAGGTCGAGGCGCTGGTGAAGTGAGGGGTGTCCGGCGAGCTGAATTTTGTCACCGCGGCATCACTGCGTCGTCCCGGCGAAGGCCGGGACCCACACGCCGCGGCGGATGTTGTGGGTGTGACTCGTCGTTCGAGTAGTGCTCAACAATAAGCTTTTCGTGGTTGATGGGTCCCGGCCTTCGCCGGGACGACGGCGGATTTGTTGCAGCATCAAGAGCCATGCATTCGCGTTCTCGCGATATGATTAGCCATAGGTCTCCACGATGAAGTCGATCAGGGCGCGCAGCTTCGGGGTCATCTTGCGGTTCCTCGGCCACAGGATCTGACGCGCGCGGGCTTGCGTCGTGTAGTTCGGCAGCAGGACCTGGAGCCGGCCCGCGGCGATGTCCTCGGCGAGCAGTTCGTCGCGCATCAGCACGATGCCGGCGCCGGCGAGGGCCGCATAGCGGATGCCGAACGCGCTGTTGATGAAGAGGCGGCTTGTGACATCGACTTGCACTTCGCCTTCCGGTCCGAGGAAGCTCCATCGTTGCGCGTCCGACCAGCCGGGATAGCGTAGGCATTCATGAGCGGCGAGGTCCCTTGGGTGGGTCGGCGTGCCGCGTTCGGCGAGATAGCTCGGCGCAGCGCAAACCACGCCGGTGTAGGGCGACAGCGAGCGCGACATCATCGTGGAGTCGGTCAGCGTGCCGACCCGGATCGCGGCATCCAGCCCTTCTTCGAGCAGGTCGACCATCTTGTCACTGAGGATGAGGTCGACCGACACTTCCGGGTACTTGTTCATGAAACGAACCAGCGCCGGAGCGAGGCTGTAGGAACCGAAGGCAACCGATGTCGCCACGCGCAGCCTGCCGCGCGGCGCGCTCAAGGCTTCCTCGACCAGCGCATCGCCAGCCTCGGCCTCGACCAAAAGGTGCTTGCAGTGATCGAGATAGTTGCGGCCGAGTTCGGTGAGGCCCTGTCGCCGCGTCGAGCGGTTGATCAATTGCGAGCCGAGCCGGTCCTCCAGAAAGCGGATATGCTTGCCGATCATGGTCGGCGATATCCGCAGCTCCTTGGCTGCCGCGGTGAAGGAGCCGAGATCGGCGACGCGGGCGAACACGGACATGCTGGTCAGTCGATCCATGATTATAAACCAATGGTTACTTCACTGCGGATCAAAGCGCCGCTTTTGATGCTTTGGATTTCTATTTATTACCATGAGTGGGCAATCGGCGCGAGGAAGCACACGATTGCTTTGGAATGTGGCCGGCCACGCCCGGAGGGCGCGGCCGGCAGGGGTCTCGAACCAGGACAGGAGTGTCAGGATGCCCTTCCAGATCACGATCAATGGGACCAGTCATTCGGTCGACGCCGACGGCGATACGCCGTTGTTGTGGGTGCTGCGCGACGTGCTCGGCATGACCGGCACCAAGTTCGGCTGCGGCATGGCGCTGTGCGGCGCCTGCACGGTGCATCTTGACGACGCCGCGGTGCGCTCCTGCATCACGACGATCGACAGCATCGGCGATTCCAAGATCACGACCATCGAGGCGGTCGGCGGGACTGCGGCGGGCAAGAAGATCCAGGACGCCTGGCTCGCGCATGAGGTGCCGCAATGCGGCTACTGCCAGTCCGGGCAGATCATGTCGGCGGCAGCCTTGCTCGCGAGCAAGCCGAAGCCGACCGACGCCGATATCGATGATGCGATGTCGGGCAACATCTGCCGCTGCGGGACCTACGTCCGCATCCGCGACGCCATCAAGCAAGCCGCGCAGTCGGGAGGTTGAGCCATGACGCTGATGGACAATCTGTCTGAACGCGCCGCCGATCTGTCGCGACGCAACTTCCTCCGCGCCAGCGCAATCGCAGGCGGCGGCCTGCTGCTCAGCGTGAACCTGCCGTTCGCCGGCCGCGAGAGCGAGGCCGCGGCGGCGGCCGGCGACTTCGCGCCGAATGCCTTCGTCCGGATTGGTGGCGACGGCAAGGTCGTGCTGACCATGCCCTACGTCGAAATGGGGCAGGGCACCTACACCTCGATTCCGATGCTGATCGCCGAGGAGCTCGAGATCGGCCTGAATCAGGTGCAGCTCGAGCATGCGCCGCCGAGCGACAAGCTCTATGCCAACCCGCTGCTCGGCGTGCAGGCGACCGGAAATTCGAATGCGATGCGCGGTGCATGGCAGCCGATGCGAAAAGCCGGCGCCACAGCGAAGGCGATGCTGGTCGCAGCTGCGGCGAAGCGCTGGAACGTCGAGCCCGCCACATGCCGCGCCGAGAACGGCGAGGTGCATCACGCGGCCTCCGGACGCAAGCTGGGCTACGGTGAGCTCGCGGCCGATGCGGCGCAGATGCCGGTGCCGGAGAATGTGACGCTGAAGAGCCCGGCCGAGTTCAAGCTGATCGGCACGGCGGCCAAGCGGCTCGATACGCCGTCGAAGGTCAACGGCACGGCGGTCTACGGCATCGACGCGCGGCCGCCCGGGGTGAAGGTCGCGACGCTGGCGCAGTCGCCGGTGTTCGGCGGCCGGGTGAAGCGCGTGGACGATGCGGCGGCAAAGGCCGTCAACGGCGTGCGCCAGATCGTCACACTTGATGACGCGGTCGCCGTGGTGGCCGATCACATGGGCGCGGCGAAGAAAGGTCTCGCGGCGCTCACGATCGAGTGGGACGAGGGGCCGCACGCCAAGCTTGCCACCGCAGATATCGCGCGCGAGCTCGAAGCCGCCACCACCAAGCCGGGCGCGGTCGCGCAGAATATCGGCGACGCCGACAACGCGCTGGCGGGTGCGGCGACGAAAGTGGAGGCGACCTATCAGCTGCCGTTCCTCGCCCATGCCACGATGGAGCCGATGAACTGCACCGTGCATGTGCGCCCCGATGGTTGCGAGATCTGGGTCGGCAACCAGGCGCTTTCGCGTGTGCAGGCGGTGACCGCGAAGCTGCTGAACCTGCCGCCGGAGAAGGTGGTGGTGCACAATCATTTACTCGGCGGCGGCTTTGGCCGCAGGCTCGAGGTCGATGGCGTGATCCGCGCCGTGCAGATCGCCAGGCAGGTCGATGCGCCGCTCAAGTTGGTGTGGACCCGCGAGGAGGACATTCAGCACGACATGTACCGGCCGTATTGGTGCGACCGGATCTCGGTCGGGCTCGATGCATCCGGCAAGCCGATCGCCTGGAACAATCGCTTCGCCGGCTCTTCTGTGATCGCGCGCTGGGCGCCGCCGGCGTTCCGCAACGGTCTTGATCCCGACACGACGGAAGGCGCGATCGATCTCGTCTACGACATCCCGAACTTCCACGTCGAATATGTCCGGGTCGAACCACCCGGTATCCCGACCGCGTTCTGGCGCAGCGTCGGTCCCTCGCACAACGTGTTCGTCACCGAAAGCATGATCGACGAGATGGCGGCGGCCGCGAAGCAGGACCCGGTCGAGTATCGCAAGGCATTGCTTGGCAAGTCGCCGCGCGCCAAGGCGGCGCTGGAACTCGCTGCGGCCAAGGCCGGCTGGGGCGGCAAGCTGCCTGCGGGGCGCGGACGCGGCGTCTCCCTGCAGTTCGTGTTCGGCAGCTACCTTGCACTGATTGCCGAGGTCGAGGTTGCAAAGGATGGCTCAGTCCGCGTCCACCGCGTGGTCTGCGCCATGGACTGCGGCACCGTGGTCAATCCCGACACGGTGCAGGCGCAGCTGCAGAGCGGCATCAATTTCGGCGTCACCGCCGCGCTCTATGGCGAGATCACGCTGAAGGACGGTCGCGTCGAGCAGACCAATTTCGACAGCTACCAGATGCTGCGGATCGATCAGGCTCCGGCGATCGAGGTCCATATCGTGCCGAGCACCGAGCCGCCCGGCGGCATGGGCGAGACCGGGACATCGGGCATCGTGCCCGCGATCAGCAACGCGATCTTCGCGGCGACCGGTAAGCGGTTGCGGAAGATGCCCGTCGATCCGGCGGTGTTAAAGCAGGCGTGAGGTGCCACTGGCGCGATCGTGAAGTCGCACGGATTTGCAGGTTCCACTGATCCGTGCGACAAGCGGGCATGCAAATGAGGCGGCTCGTCAATTTCTGGATTCTGCTGCTCGTCGCGGCCGGGCTGTTGCTCGCGCCCGTGGCGTCGGCGTTTGCCCGGACGATGCCGCTTACGTCGGCCACCGCCATGCAGGCGATGTCCGGTCACGATGATATGCCGGATCATGTCATGTCCGGCATGGTGTCCGACGAAGCCATGTCCATGCAGGATATGGCCGACAACATGCCCTGCTGTCCGGACCAGACCAAGAGCAAGGGCTGCGACGATTGTCCGTTCCTTGCGCTCTGCATGCTCAGCGTCTCGCTGTCGGCGCCTGCCGGGGCGATGTCGCTGATCGCGCGCGAGCCGTCACGGAATGGCTTCGCCCCGCGCGACGACCGTCTGCTTGACGGGCTCGGCGCCAAGCCTCCGGATCATCCGCCTCGAACCAACGTCTGACAGGCGCTTGACGCGCCTGATCGCTGACGCGTGCGCCTGACGGCGCGCGTGCCTTCGCATGCCGCTCATGCGGTCCATCAGACGTATCGAGGATTATTACCAATGAAGTCTCTCCACCTCGCGCGCGCCGCTGCGGCCGCGCTGATCGGCGTTGCCCTGGCCCACGCGCCCGCCCATGCCGAGATCAAGAACTACGAATTCCAACTCGTTCAGCCGACCGTCAAGGCCGGCGCGGATCGCGTCGTTTCGGTGCGGTTACTCGACAAGAGCACCGGAAAGGCCGTCTCCGACGCAGTCATCTTCTCGACCCGGCTCGATATGGCGCCCGACGGCATGCAGGAGATGGCCACCAAGGTGACGCCGATGCAGTCGACTGAACCCGGCACCTACCGGTTCAAGGCGACCTTCGGCATGGCCGGCCGCTGGCAATTGTCGCTCGGCGCTAAAGTGCAGGGCGAGACCGGCTCGGTCGAGAGCAAGCTCGTCGTCACGGCCGAGCAATGAGCTCTCGAGCGATGCGGCCCTTGATATGGGCCGGCGCTGCCGCTGCGATCGCCGCAGTGGCCGGCGCCGCATGGACCGCCCGCGGCCTGCCGCCGCGGCCGGCGACCGCCGCCATCGTCTCCGCCGTGCAGGCGGCGGAGAGCGCTGCGCCGATCTATTACCGCGATCCCGACGGCAAGCCGCTCTACTCGGCGACGCCGAAGCAGACGCCCGACGGGCGCGACTATCTGCCGGTGTTCCCGGAGGCCGATGCGCAATCCGGTGAGCCCGAACAGCCGGCGAATGCGAAGTCCGCGGCCGCGAAGAGCGAGCGCAAGGTCAAATATTATCGCAACCCGATGGGGCTTGCGGACACCTCGCCGGTGCCGAAGAAGGACTCGATGGGGATGGACTACATCCCGGTCTATGACGGCGAGGACAGCGATGACGGTTCGATCACGCTGTCGCCTGGCAAGATCCAGCGCACCGGCGTCAAGTCGGAGGCCGCGCTGATGCGCCGCATCCGCACGCTGGTCCGCGCCCCCGGCACGATCCAGCTCGACGAACGGCGCGTCTCCGTGATCGCGATGCGCGCCGAGGGCTATGTGCAGAAGGTCGCCGACGTCACGACCGGCAGCCGGGTGACCAGGGGGCAGCCGCTGATGGAGGTCTATAGCCCGGCGATCTCGTCGGCTGCGGCCGAATACGTCGCGACCATCACGTCGAAGGCGACCGCAGGCATCGAGCCCTACGGGCGAGGCTCCAAGCAGCGATTGACCAATCTCGACGTCCCCGAGGCCGTCATTGCCGACATGGAGAAGAGCCGGACGGTGCCGATCGCAATTCCGTGGTCGTCGCCGCGCGACGGCATCGTGCTGCAACGCGCCGCGATCGAGGGCATGCGCGCGCAGCCGGGTGACGTGCTGTTCCGGATCGCCGACGTCTCCGTCGTGTGGGCGCTGGTCGACGTCGCCGAGCGCGATCTCGGCAATATCGGGGTCGGGCAGGATGTCACGGTGCGGGCTCGCAGCTATCCCGGCCGCGCGTTCGCGGGGAAGATCAGCATGATCTATCCGCAGGTCAACAAGGAGACACGCACCGCGCGGGTGCGGATCGAGCTGGAGAATGCCGATCTCGCGCTGCTTCCGGATATGTATGTCGACGCCGAGATCGACACCGGCAGCGCGGCGCCGGTGCTGACGGTCGCCGATAATTCCATCCTCGACACCGGCAGCCGGCAGACCGTGCTGCTTGACCGCGGCAACGGGCGGTTCGAGCCGCGTGAGGTGAAGCTCGGGCGACGCGGCGACGGCTATGTCGAGATCCGAGATGGGATCGCTGAGGGCGATGCGGTCGTCACCTCAGCCACTTTCCTGATTGACGCAGAAAGCAATCTGAAGGCGGCGATCAAGGGGTTTGCCGAGGCCGGCGCGAAGCAGGCGGCGGGCGGAAGCGAGATGATGGATGGAGGCAAGCCATGATCGCCCGCGTGATCACCTGGTCGGCGCGCAACCTGCTGCTGGTGCTGTTCGGCACCGGCTTCGCGGCGGCCGCAGGGCTCTATGCGCTGCTGCACCTGCCGCTCGATGCCATCCCCGATCTCTCGGACACCCAGGTCATCGTCTACACCGAATATCCGGGGCAAGCGCCGCAGGTGATCGAGGACCAGGTCACCTATCCGCTGACCACGGCGATGCTGACGGTGCCCAAATCCAAGGTCGTGCGCGGCTTCTCGTTCTTCGGCGTGTCCTTTGTCTATGTCATCTTCGAGGACGGCACCGACATCTACTGGGCGCGCTCGCGCGTGCTCGAATTTCTCAACAGCGCGTCACAGCGGCTGCCGGCCGGCGTCTCGCCGACGATCGGGCCCGATGCGACAGGGGTCGGCTGGGTCTACCAGTACGCCGTGATGTCGAAGCAGCTGAACCTCGCCGATACGCGCACGATCCAGGATTGGAACCTGAAATTCGCGCTGGCCAAGGCCGAAGGCGTCGCCGAGGTGGCAAGCGTCGGCGGCTTCGTCAAGCAATACAATGTGATCCTCGATCCGCAGCGGATGCGCGACCGTGGCATCACCATGCAGCGGATGCGCGATGCGATCCGCGCCAGCAATGCCGATGTCGGCGGCCGCACCGTCGAGCTCTCCGAATTCGAATACGTCATCCGCGGCAAAGGCTATCTCAGGGACATCAACGACCTCGGCAATGTCGTGCTGAAGACCGACAACGGCACGCCGGTGTTGCTGCGCGACGTCGCCCGCGTCGAGCTCGGGCCCGATGAGCGGCGCGGCATCGCCGAGCTGAACGGCGAGGGCGAGGTGGCGAGCGGCATCGTGCTGCAACGCTTCGGCATGAATGCGCTCGACGTGATCGAGAACGTCAAGAAGCGATTCAGGGAGATCGCGACCAGCCTGCCGAAATCGGTCGAGATCGTGCCGGTCTATGACCGCTCCAACCTGATCTATGCGGCGATCGACACGCTGAAGCGCACGCTGCTCGAGGAGAGCGTTGTGGTCGCGCTGGTCTGCATCGTGTTCCTGCTGCATGTCCGCAGCGCGCTGGTGGCGATCCTGATGCTGCCGGTCGGTGTGCTGATGGCGTTCGGCGCGATGAAGTTTTTCGGGATCGGCTCCAACATCATGAGCCTCGGCGGCATCGCGATCGCGATCGGCGCCATGATCGACGCGGCGATCGTGATGATCGAGAACGCGCACAAGCATCTGGAACGCGCCAAGCCTGGCCAGTCGCGGGTGTCGATCCTGATCGAGGCGGCGGCCGAAGTCGGGCCGGCGCTGTTCTTCAGCCTGCTCATCATCACCGTGTCGTTCATGCCGATCTTCACGCTGGAGTCGCAGGAGGGCCGGCTGTTCTCGCCGCTCGCCTTCACCAAGACATTTGCGATGGCGGCGGCCGCGCTGCTGTCGGTGACGCTGGTGCCGGCGCTGATGGTGATCTTCGTGCGCGGCAAAATCATTCCCGAGCACAAGAATCCGATCAACCGCTTCCTGATCTGGATCTACCGTCCGGTCATCCACGGCGTGTTGCAGGCCAAGACGCTGGTGATCCTGCTGGCGCTCGGCGCGCTCGCTGTGACCGTCTGGCCGGCGCGGCAGCTCGGCACCGAGTTCATGCCCGACCTCAACGAGGGCACGCTGCTCTATATGCCGACCACGCTGCCGGGCATCTCGGTGACCAAGGCATCCGAACTGATGCAGACCCAGAACCGCATCATCAAGAGCTTTCCGGAGGTCGCCTCGGTCTATGGCAAGGCCGGCCGCGCCGCCACGGCAACCGATCCGGCGCCGTCCGAGATGTTCGAGACCGTCGTCAACCTCAGGCCGAAGCAGGAATGGCGTAAGGGCCTCACCCTCGACGGCCTGATCGCCGAGATGGACAAGGCGCTGCAATTCCCCGGCGTCTCCAACGCCTGGACGATGCCGATCAAGGCGCGCATCGACATGCTCTCGACCGGCATCCGCACGCCTGTCGGCGTCAAGGTGATCGGCCCGGATCTTGCTGTGATCGACAAGCTCGCGCGGCAGGTCGAGCAGGTGCTCAAGGCCGTGCCCGGGACCTCGTCGGCTTATGCCGAGCGTAACCTCGGCGGCTACTATCTCGAGATCACGCCGAACCGCGAGGCGCTGGCGCGCTATGGCATCGCAGTGCAGGACGTGCAGGACACGATCGCGACCGCGCTCGGCGGCCAGAGCGTCACCACCACGGTGGAGGGGCGGCAGCGCTTCACCGTCAACATGCGCTACCCGCGCGACCTGCGCGACAATCCCGGCGCAATCGCAAACGACATCCTGGTACCGATGCCGGCCGGCGGCGCGGTGCCGCTCGGTGAGGTCGCCAACGTCACGCCGGCGCGCGGGCCGAGCTCGATCCGGACCGAGAACGGCCAGCTCGCGACCTACATCTATGTCGACATCCGCGACCGCGACCTCGGCGGCTATGTCGCCGACGCACAGCGCGCGGTGCAGGCGAGCGTGCTGTTTCCGCCGGGCACTTATCTGGTCTGGAGCGGGCAGTACGAGTATCTCGAACGCGCTGCAGCCCGGCTGAAGATCGTGGTGCCGGTGACGCTCGCAATCATCTTCCTGCTGCTCTACCTCAACTTCCGCTCGGTGGCGGAGACCCTGATCGTGATGCTGTCGCTGCCGTTCGCGCTGGTCGGGGGGCTCTGGCTGATGTGGGCGCTCGGCTTCAATCTGTCGGTTGCGGTCGCGGTCGGCTTCATCGCGCTGGCCGGCGTCGCCGCCGAGACCGGCGTCGTGATGCTGATCTACCTCAACCACGCACTGGAGGCGGCGAGGGCGCGCTGCGCCGCCGAGGGGCGGCGCATCGGTCGCGACGACCTGCACAGGGCGATCATCGAGGGCGCGGTCGAGCGCGTCCGCCCGAAGATGATGACGGTGGTCGCGATCATGGCCGGGCTACTGCCGATCCTGTGGAGCACCGGCACCGGCTCCGAGATCATGCAGCGCATCGCGGTGCCGATGATCGGCGGCATGATCTCCTCGACCTTGCTGACGCTGATCGTGATCCCCGCGATCTTCGCCATCGTGAAGGGGATCGAGATCCGCGTGAAGGTACCGGAGCGAGAGGTCGGTGCAGCCGTCGCCCGCCAACAACCGCAGCTATGACCTGGACAAGCCACTTTTTTGAAATGGAGAATGCAATGAATCGCCTCACCATAACCTGCATTGCGCTCGTTGCGTTGTCGGTCGCGGCAGCGCCGGCGCGCGCACACGAAAATCACGGTCACCAATCCTATTCGGCCGGCGAGCCCGGCGATCCCACCAAGCCGTCGCGCACCGTCGAGGTCGAGATGAAGGAGATGGAGTTCACGCCGTTCCGCATCGAGGTCAAGCGCGGCGAACAGATCCGCTTCGTGATCAGGAATGTCGGCACCGAGGATCACGAATTCCTGCTCGCGACCACCGAGGAGAATCTCAGGCATGCCGAAGTGATGAAGAAGCATCCGCACATGGAGCATGACGATCCGAACGGCGTCCGTCTCGCGCCGAAGAAGAGTGCCGAGATCGTCTGGAAGTTCACCAAGGCCGGGACGTTCGAATATTCCTGCCTGATCCCCGATCACCGCGACTACGGAATGACCGGCCGCATCATCGTGAAATGAAGCCACCAACGAGCAACAGGACGATAGCGATGAACAGGATGATCCACCTTGCGGGCGCTGGTCTGCTCATGCTGGCTCTGAGCCTGGGCGCGGCGTTCGCGCAGGCCGCTGATATCGATGGCGAGGTCAAGAAGATCGACGAGGGCGCGGGCAAGATCACGCTCAAGCATGGGCCGGCCAAGAGCCTCGGCATGGAGGCGCCGATGACGATGGTCTACCGGGTCAAGGATCCCGCGCTGCTCAAGCAGGTGAAGGTCGGCGACAAGGTCAAGTTCGAAGCCCGGGAGGGCGACGGCGGCTACACCGTCACCGCGATCCAGAAGGCGAAGTGAGGCGACGGCCGCAACGTCGGATGGTCAGACGCGTGGCCAGGCAGGCGGCATTGGCCACGCATTTACCTAAAATGATGGGGTCGCGGGAACGTCCGTGGCAGCGATGCGTTGCCGTGCATCATTTGATGCGCAGCAGGCCCCCTCATGACAGTCAACGCGGCGATACTGATGGCAGCTCTGATGCTGTCGGGGACCGTGTTGGCGCAAAGCTCCGGGCCTTCGGCGGGCTCAGTGGGGGTGGGCCAGGCGGTCGACCCGAGCACCACTGGCCAGGCGCTGAACAATGGCAGGAAGACCGGCGACAGCGGCCCAGCGATCGAGCGAGCCGCGCGCCCGGCAAAGCCGGGGGAAACCGCCGATGCCAACACGGTCGGCGCGAGCCGTCCGCAGAAGCCCGAGCGGCGGCTCGAACACTACCCGTAACTATCTGCAAATATCCGGATTCCTGGATTTATTCTTGGGGGTTTCGCCGGACCAGGCCGGCTCGGCACAGCTCTGTCTTGATCCCGTCATGCCAGGTCGGTTAGCCCAGCGTTCTGATTGGAATGCGGTGGACTCATGGCCGGGACGAGCCGGGCACAGTTTCTAGGTATCGACCGGCAGATCGGCGGCGTGCTGCTCGTTCTTGCCGTCGCGCAGGTTTTCGGCTGGGGCACCCTTGGCCTGCCGGCGATTGCCGGCCACCGGATTGCGGCCGACCTCCATGTCTCGCTGCCGATGGTGTTCGGCGGCACCTCGACGCTCTACGTGACCATGGGCCTGTGCGGGCCGCTGCTGGCGGGACCGTTCCGGCGCGTCGGGGCGCGGCGGGTGATGATGACCGGCAGCGCGGTTGCCGGGCTCGGTTTCGTCGCTCTCGCCTGCGCGCATGGGGCCGCGGGCTACTTCATTGCCTGGACGATCCTCGGGATGGCCGGAAGCGCGGCGTTGAGCACGGCCGCCTACATCATGCTGAACGAGGTGGCCGGGCGGAACGCGAAGGGCGCGATCGGCGCGCTGATGCTGGTCACCGGGCTGTCCAGCAGCATCTTCTGGCCGACCACCGCGTTCCTCGCCGAGGCGCTGGGCTGGCGCGGCACCTGCCTGGTCTACGCCGCGGCGATGCTGCTGGTCTGCCTGCCGCTCTACACGTTCGGGCTGCCACGCCGGGCAGCCCATGAGGCCGAGACGGTATCGACACCGGATCGCGCGACGGCAACGCCGCCGGTGGGCAGGGGCACGTTCGTTCTGGTGGTCGCCGCGATCGCGCTCAACGCCTTTGTCAGCTTCGGCTTCAGCGCGGTGCTGGTCGAGCTCTTGAAGGCGCAGGGGCTATCGGCCGCCGAGGCGGTCGCGTTCGGCTCGACGCTCGGCATCGTGCAGGTGTCGGCGCGCGCGATCGACTTCCTCGGCGGCGGCCGCTGGGACGGCATCACGACGGGCCTGTTCGCCGGCACGCTGCTGCCGGTCGCGATGCTGATCCTGATCGTCGGCCACGGCAGTTACGCGGCGATCGCAGCCTTCATCCTGATTTACGGCCTCGGCAGCGGCGCGCTTGCGGTGGCGCGCGCGACCATCCCGCTGGTGTTCTACGACAAGAGCGAATTTGCCAAGGCGTCGTCGCATATCGCGCTGCCGCTGAACCTGATCTCGGCGGCCTCGCCGCCGGCGCTGGCTTATCTGCTGACCCGGTTCGGCAGCAACGCCGTGCTGGAGCTCGCGTTCGCCTGTTCGGTCGGCGCGCTGGTCATGCTCGCCGTTCTCGGTCGCCGCCGGCGCGAGGTCGGGATCGCTGCGACGTCGTCATGAAAAAGCCGGCGTAGTCGTTTGACCACGCCGGCTTGATCAAGACGATCGTTGGATCGCTCAGTAAACCAGGCCGGTGCCCGGGGGCTTCTCGAGTGCTGCAGCGAGCGAGCGGTATTCGTCGCTGTTGGTGCCGGCGAGCTGGGCGATGCGGTTCAAATGGTACTGCGCCTGGTCGCGGTTGCCCTGTTCGACCTGCCAGAGGCCGTAATACTGCCAGGTGCGCACATGGGCCGGGTCGGCCTTGAGCGCGCGCTCGTACCAGATCTGCGAGACCTTGTAGTCGCCGAGCTTGCGATAGGAGTAGCCGATCAGATTGGCGACGTCGGCACGATCGTCCTGGCCGAGCGCCTTCAGCTGCTCGATCGCGGCGGTATAGTCGTGCTTGTCGTAGATCGTGGCATAGGCGGCATGGTAGCCGGCCAGGAACTTCTGATCGTCGATCGCGGAGCTCTTGTCCTTCTTGGCCGCCTTCTTGCCCTTGCTGCTGCCGCTGTCGGACGCCGGCGGCGAGGGATTTTCGCTGCCGGCGGCGTAGGCCGAGATGACCGGCCCGGCGGCGAGCGTCATCGAGAGCACTGCGAGGCCTAGAAACTTCGTCGTCTTGCTCATTCCTGGTTGCTCCTGATCGTTCCTGATCGTGCTCGGTAATCCTACACCCAAGCCTGCTGACTTGAACACCCGAGGGTGCAGAACATTCCCGGCCGATCCCACGATTGCGTGAGGACTGCGACCCGCAGGAGCGGGCAACATGACCAAGATGTCATTCACATGAATGAATTCCGTCCATGCCCTTCAGAACGGGTTCAGTGCGCGGCCCCTAAGGTCGCATGCATTGATCGGTGAGGCCGACCATCCGGCCGGAGACCTCTCGATCCCGAAGAGGAGGACCACCATGTTGAAGACGATTTCCGCCGCGCTGCTCGCCGTGTCCGTCATCGCAGCGCCCGCGCTCGCCGCCGAAACCGGCAAGACCGCAACCCCCGCGCCCGCGACCACCACCGCCCCGGCGACGACTGCCCCGGCGACCAAGGCCGCCCCTGTCATCAAGAGCGAGCAGCTGCCGTCGAAGGTGCGCAATGCCAACGCCAAGCTGCACCACAAGCACTATCGCCATCACCGCCACCACAAGCACATGGGCATGCTGAAGGTGAAGTCGCCGAAGCACGCGACCAAGCACGTTCACGCCAAGGTCGCGAGCAAGCACGTCGTGCCGGCCAAGCGTGGCTGATCGAGCGAGGCTGAACTGATCTCGAGTCTGATCCCTGGGGCGTAGTTCGCTCCACATTGCCCCGCTACGCCCTCAGCGACAAAGGCAAAGCCTTTGCGCAGGGATGCAGAACCGGCCCGTCCGTCCATTGCTTCCCCAATGGCGGCGGGCCGGAGTGCGTTTGGCTTCAGTTGAGACCCGCCGTCGCGGGCCGGAATAACCGAGTTGCGAATTCCCCGCCTGGCGGTTTATGAGACCGGCCGGGGACCCATGAAACAGCTGACCTTGCGGACATCATCAAAACTGGCGGCAATCCTGCTGCTCTCGATTCCGCTCGCCGGTTGCCTCACCAGCGATGACGGCGGCGGTTCGACCACGTTCACCGACGATCGTGGTGTCGCCAACCAGCCGTTTCCCGACCGTTATCGCGAGCAGATCGTCGCTTTCATGCGTATCTACCTGAACAATCCGGTCGGGGTCCGCGAGGCGGCCATTGCCGACCCGGCGCAGCGCACCATCGGCGGCCGGCTTCGCTACATGGTGTGCGTGCGCTACAGCGCCAGGGAGACCGACGGCAATTATCGCCCGACCCGGGAGCGGGGGATCATGTTCGTCGACGGCCGGCTCGACCGCATTCTCGACAATCCCGCCGAGCCCTGCGCCGGCGCATCCTACGCGGCATTTCCGGAACTGGAAAAAATGGCGCGCTAGGCGTGATCCGGAAGAAAGCGTGAAGCGGTTTGCCCGCGCGACAAGCACGGAGCGTTTGCGCGAAGATCATGCCCGCGCCATAGGCCGCGGCGGCCTGTCGCAGCCCTGACCAGTTCGTGAGCGAATTCCGATCACTTTTCGGGGAGTGCTGAACTTCACCTTAGCCGTTTGCGACTTACATACAGCCGAAATACGGCTGCTTAACCTGTGAAAAACCTTCTGCGCCAAGGAACAAGCGGGCGTTGTTGCGACCCCGCTACAGCTCGGAAACATCACGGGTCTGGCATTGCCCCAAGGCAACCTAATTGACGTCACGTTGTTTGGTTTAACAGCGCAGCGTTCGTAACGGGGATCAGAGATGAAGACGTTTTTGCTCGGCACAGTCGCGCTGGTCGCCCTCGCGGGCCCGGTGTTTGCGGCTGACATGCCGGCTCGCACCTATACCAAGGCCCCGCCGCCCTATACCGCACCGGCGCTCGTCTACAATTGGACCGGTTTCTATATCGGCGGCCATGTCGGCGGCGCGTTCACCGACGGCACCAACCTGATGGGCAGCGATGCGCGCTTCATGGGCGGCGTGCAGGGCGGCTTCGACTATCAGTTCGCGCCCAACTGGGTGATGGGCGTCGAGGCGCAGTACTCCTGGCTGCCCAGTTCCTCGAACAACAATGGCGTGCTGCTCCCCGGCGGGACGCTGGTGACCGGGAATACCGACCAGCTCGGTTCGGTGACCGGCCGCCTTGGCTACACCTGGGGTCCGGCGTTGCTCTACGCCAAGGGCGGTTACGCCTGGCGCGACAACAATAACATCACGGCGACGGTCGGCGGCGTGCCGGCGGCCTTCACCACCGACGGCGGCCACAAGGACGGCTATACCGTCGGCGCGGGCCTCGAATACATGTTCGCCCCGAACTGGTCGGCGAAGGCCGAATACCAGTACTACAATTTCGGCAAGACCAACTTCACCAGCGGCCCGGCCGACCTAGTCGGCACAAGCTTCCGGAACGACGAGCATACCGTCAAGGTCGGGGTCAACTACCGCTTCGGCTGGGGCGGTCCGGTGGGCTCCCGCTACTGATTGCGTCTTCTTCCATCAACATCAAAGGCCGCCTCCGTGGCGGCCTTTTTTGGCCTGACGTTTGCTTGTTCAGCCGGTATTCACGCCTGATCGTGCAATGCAAAAAATAATTCCTGCATTGCACGGAACTTTCATCGTGATCCGTTATTATGCGAACGCCGGGGCTGGTGGACAAACAAAAATGCGTAGCTTTGCGTTAGGGCTGATCCTCTCTGCGGTCGCTGTGCCGTGCGTTGCCCAGACTGTGCTTAAATCCGAACCCTTGTCGCTTGCGCCATATGAGGTCGTGCTGGTCCAGGACGTGTCCTGCACGGCGGGCAAAGTCCTCAAGGTGACGGGCGCAATCCGCGGTCTGCATCGGCGGAAGATCTGCGTTTCGCTCGCCGCCGAACAGGCTTCATTGGCGACGGCGACGCCGTAGGAGCAACGCGACGATCGCACCGGTACCCGGTCCGCTCCTGCGCGCCGGGCGATCTGCCGTCGCCTAGTTCAACCGCGGCTCCTGCCGCGCTTCGCGATCGGCATCGGCCTTGTTCTTGACCGGGTCCTCGTTCGGATCGAGCTGGCAGGGTCGGATCTCGTAGTCATTGTCCAGCACCGGGCGCGGCGAAGACGTCTCCTCCTCGGAGACAGCATCCACCACCAGCCCCGATTTCCGGGCCAGCTTCCAGACGTCAGCCTCGGTCGGATACGCCTTGCTCAGCTTGGTGTCCTGATAGAATAGCGCGTACGGCATTTTGTCGTTCCCCAATCGGCGACAACGCCAATGACGGTTCTGGGTTTCGGGGGAGATCACCCGTTCCAATCACGGAACCGTGAGCCGGGTCCACAGCAAGCATCTGAAATTGTGAGTCATTTCGGTCCTTTTGCCGGAGGGCCTGAGTCCTTAATGAGCGGTAAATCCCGGAAAAAAGAATCCCCGGGACTCTCCGGGTAGAATCGCCGGATGCTTCGGCCCATGAGAGCGATCCACCAGCCCCCCTACGAACGCGTGCAGCTCGCGCTTGCGGTTGTGCTGCTCGCGGCCTGCGCCGCCAACGTGGCGCTGGTCTGGTCCTGGCTCTAGTTTCTCTCCGCGCGGACCGATTGCTGGCGTGCCCAGCGAAAACGCCGTAGCCCCGCAACGCTCGTAGCGATTGACGGTTCGGCCGTTCCTTCCATCATTGCCGGCAGAACAAGTGCCTGCTGCGCTCTTCCGCGGACGGGCCGCGGCCAGGGTGGAGCTGACATGATCGAGATGCTGAAGGAACGGGTTAATCGCGACGCCGGCCTGGTGCGGCGCGGCCGCTATCTCACCACGACATTCCTGCTGGAGATCGGCAAGACCGACTGGTTGATCGCGATCCATGAGGGCCGGGTCATGGCGGTGACCAAGGGGCCGTTCGTGATGCCGTCGTGGTCGTTTGCGCTGCGCACCTCGGACGAGGAGTGGGACAGGTTCTGCGAACTCAGACCACCGCCGGGCTCAAACGACCTGATGGCGCTGATCAAGCGCCGGGCGCTCAAGGCCGAGGGCGAGCTGCAGATCTTCATGGCGAACCTGCGCTACTTCAAGGAAGCGCTCGGCAAGCTGCGCCGTGAGGGAGTGCCGGCATGAGCGCCAATTTCGAACCGATCGTCGGTCGTTATATGCATCTCGAGCTGTCCGGCCGGGCGCACCGCGTCTATGTCGAGGAGGCGGGCGAGGGCACGCCGCTGCTCTGCCTGCACACCGCCGGCGCCGACGGGCGGCAGTATCGCGGCCTGATGAACGATGCCCGTGTGACGCGCAACCATCGCGTCATCGCCTTCGACATGCCCTGGCACGGCAAGTCGTCGCCGCCGCAAGGCTGGCACGACGAGGAGTACCAGCTCACCTCGGCACAATACACGGCGATGATCCTGGCCGTGATCGACGCACTCGACCTCGACAAGCCGATCGTGATCGGCTGCTCGATCGGCGGCCGGATCGCGCTGCATCTTGCGCTCGAGCATCCCGAACGCTTCCGCGCCATCATCGGCCTGCAGGCCGGCGCGCATGTCGATCCCTATTACGACCTGAATTTCCTGCACCGGCCCGACGTGCACGGCGGCGAGGTTGCTGCCGCCATCGTTTCCGGCCTCGTCGGCCCCGACGCGCCCGACAAGGAGAAATGGGAGACGCTGTGGCATTACATGCAAGGCGGCCCGGGCGTGTTCAAGGGCGACCTCTATTTCTACAAGATCGACGGCGACATCCGCGCCCGCGTCGCCGAGATCGACACCGAACGCTGCCCGCTGTTCCTGCTGTCAGGTGAGTACGATTATTCCTGCACGCCGGAGGAAACGCTGGCGGTGGCGAGCAGCATTGCCGGCTGTGAGGCCACCATCATGAACGGCCTCGGCCATTTCCCGATGAGCGAGAATCCGGGTGAGTTCCTGAAGCATCTGCTGCCGGTGCTGGAAAGGGTCGGCGGGCGCTAGGGCTGCGCGCCACGCCCAAGTCAGGCATGGCCCGTCTCAAGGTTTCGGCTGCATGCCCTGCAAGAACCGAAGCGGGTTGAGCGGGCCGATCGGGATCAGCTCGAAGCTCATCATATGGGCTTTGCCCAAAGGCAGCTTTTCGAGCATCTCGTGCGCGACGGCCGGATCGGTGACGTTGATGATGAAGGCCACGCCCGGCTTTCCCTGGAGCGAGTACCACTGCTCGATCTTGCCGGCGAGGTAGAGATCGACGGTTTCGCGAACTTCCTCGGGGAGAACAGCACGCACTTGCGATTGTTCAAAGCCGGGATTGATGGTGCCGATGGCGAGAATTTTGGTCGTCGGCGTGGTTTTCATGGCGGCGTCTTGCGCGCTTGCGCAATTGATGCCGGCAAGCCAGCCCACAAGAGCCAATGCGGCGGCAGCAACGAATCTCATGTTATCTCCCTTCGGTGTGGTATGACAAACTGCGTATCCACGTGGACGGCGTGAACCGGTTGCGCGGGAGGTCTCGATGCTTCCGAAAGCTGAAGCGGCATATTTCGCGATTGCCGACATCTCCGGCTACACCAACTTCCTGGCGGCGGTCGAACTCGACCACGCGCAGGATATCATCGCCGATTTCATGGATGTTGTGGTGAAGGGGCTGCGCCCGCCATTTCGCCTCGCCAAGTTCGAGGGCGACGCCGCATTCGTCTACTCGACCGCGACGATCGACGGCTCGCTGCTGCAGGACGCGATCGAGGGGGCCTATTTCAAATTCCGCCGGCGCCTGCGCGACATCCGCCAGGCCTCGACATGCGAGTGCCGGGCCTGCGTCGCGATGGGCGATCTCGATTTCAAATTCGTGATCCATCACGGCGAGATGGTGAAGCAGAAGATGGGCGGCAGGGAAGAACTCGCCGGGCGCGATGTCATCCTGGTCCACCGGCTGCTCAAGAACAGCGTTGGCGAAAAGCTTGGCGGCCGTGCCTACGCGCTCTACAGCGACGCGGCGATCCGCGCCATGGGCGTCGATCCGGTGGCGCAGGGGCTCATCCCGCATCACGAGACCATCGACATCATCGGCGATGTGACGCTATGGGTCCGCGATCTCGAAGCGGCGTGGCAACAGGACGACGCGCAGCTTCGGATGGAGGTGACGCGCGAAGACGCCTACGCCATCCTCGAGTTCGACATCGCCGCGCCGCGGCAGACGGTGTGGGAGTTCATCACCGTGCCCGGGCAATGGCGGAAATGGTGGGACGCCGACGACATCGTCGAGGAGTCGGGCAAGGGGCGACGCGGTGTCGGCACCAAAAATCATTGCGCGCACGGCAACCATACCAATGTCGAGGAGACGCTCGACTGGCGTCCGGTCGATTACTTCACGGTCGGCATCACGCTGCCGGTGCCCGGCGCGCCGCGCATCATCATGACCCGGGCAGTTCTGGACGGTCCGGACGGAACGTCCCGTTTCGAACTGCGGATCGCCAAGCCGAAGCCGAAGGACAAGGCATTCCTCGATGGCGCCGCGGCCAAATTCGCCGAACGCATGACCCAGGCTATGGCTGGCCTGCGGTCTATGGTCGAAGGCGGGCAGCCCGGCCTCGACGCCATGGCAGAGCCGGCGCCGGCGCCCTCGAGCGGGCGCTTCCTGACCGAGCCGGTGAAAACCGGCGCGCGGGGCTGAAGTCCAGTCGTCGGTTCGGAGATTAAAGCGCGCCGGTTACTTGCCGGAGCGCGGCAGCTCGCTGTTGTCGCGGATCGCGGCGCGGACCTTGGCCATGGTCGTGGTGCAGTACTCCTCACGCTCTCTGAGGAAGCGCTGTTGCTGTGCGCGGAAGTTGGCAACCCGTTCCCGGACCTCGGACCCAAAGTCACCACGGATGTCGAGCTTCGGGAAGTGCGGCGGCTGCGCCGGTGGCGGCGGGACTTCGACGACCGTCACCGCTAGGGGCGACGGAGCGGGGGGCAGGCCCTCAAGCACGGTAGGCACTGGAAGCGGGGGCGGCATGACCACCCTCGGGGCCTCCGTTTGGGCCTCGGCCGCAGGCTTGAGCTCCGGTGTAACCTTGGTCTCCAAGGCGGCCCTTGTCTCCAAGGCCGGTTCGGTCGCGGCTGGCGTTGCGGCGGTCCGCTGGGCAGGCGCCGCCACCTCGGCGTCGGGCAGCTTGCCCTTCACCGACTGTACGAAGGCCATTGTCTGCGCGATCAGGAGATCGCGTTCTTTCATCCATTTCATGGCGCACCTTGAGCGCGCGGATTCCAGCAAAGCAACCGCGCGGAATCAAGCACCGGTCATCATGATGGTTGACGAAGACGCCTGTTTCACGGGTGCGGTGACATAATTGTGACAATCGCCGGGCGTGGGCACCGTCAGCACAGGCGGGCATTGGCGTTCGAGACGAACGGGGTACCGGCGATCCGGACCGGCGGCTGACAATGTAGCGGCGCTTGATTCGGGACCGGCCGAGGTGCGGCGGGCGCGGCGGCAATGCCGCTGATCTTGTACGGGGGACGATATTCGCGACGGGGCGGGAGCGGAGTGGGCAGCCTTAGTGGGCGGTCACCGCCTCGACGGGGGCCGATTCGGCGCCGCGGGCCTCGATCAGGTCGGCGTAGCGGCCATACTCCTCGGCCATTTCGAGCAGCTTTTCGCGCACCGCGGCGTCGGTAACCTGGCGGGCGAGCCGTCGCGCTTGATCGGACTGGAAGCGGTAATGTGCTGTGTCGGACATGGTGGGCTCCTCACACATGTGTAAGGGCCACCGGGCAAAGGTTCATCAAGGCGTCATTGAAGGGTCGGCGGGCGATCAGTCAGCGCGGTCGCGTGCCCCGCCTTGTCCTCGCGGACCTCGACCTCGAACCAGCCCATCTCCTTCAGTTCGCGTGCCTTCTTCTCGGCCGCGTCTTCGCTGTCGCGCTTCAGCACGATTTGGCTGGTGCCGTCCCGGGCAAGGATCAAATAGGTCATTGGCTGAGTCCCATCCGCATTCTGCATACCCCGTTTCGGGCCGCAAGGACAGAAGCAAGGCGAGGGGTGGGTGATCCTACGGGGATGATCCCACGATTCCTGCCAAGAGCAGGCGTGGTCGGTTGCGGTTTACCAACCGGTCCCGGATCGCAGCGCGGTTCGGACGACATGCAGATGCGCAGCCTGCGGCGCGCGCCGGGCAGCGCAATCGATGATGCGAAGCTGAAGACCGGAGTCATACGGTTCTCTCCGTGCTTGTGGGGAATCGAGCCAAGCGCTTTGATTGAATCGCACGCACGTGTTCGGATTGCTCCTGGGGACGAACACCCGGCGTGAGCCGCAAAAAAATCTGGATGGAGGACTCGATGCCCAGGCACTTCGGTTTGAAAGTGACATCCGCAGCAGGACGGTCTGCGTTCACGGGATCATCAAGAGACTTGCAGGCGCGGACCGCGTCGGCAGCTGGATCGAAGAACCTTGCTGCGGCCAGCGCACCGGCGTCAAAGCTTTCGTCTCCGTCCGCGGAACTGCCGTATTCACCTGCGAGCTGGCGGGGCTGCTGCGGTCGGCGATCCATCTCGGTAGACTGACGAGCCAAGCGAGGAGCCGTTGGCTGCCCGGTCCTTACGGCTGGGACGGGCTGTGCTTCTTCTCGCGCCTCAGGTCCATGCGATCGATGCGCTCATCGATCAGTCGATTCAGCCTCTCGTCCTGCAGTGTATCCTTCCTGAACAGCCCGCCATGCAGGCGATAGGCGAGGAGAAGCAGGACGACGGCAACGCCGACGAGATAGTAGGACCAGTCCATCGTCAGAACCGCGTCTGATAACCTCTATTGCCGCAACCAAGCGGTAGGGCCGGTGCGGGCACCTTGTCCAACGCTATCCTCAGTCCCGTCTGCCGGACATGGTTCGAAATATCAATCGGATGCAACAGCCGCAACACGGAGAGGTCTGACCAACGATGCGAGGCGGCGTTGCCGGCGGCTGGCCGGCACGAGCGCAGGTCAGCTCAATTGGAGCCCGCGAGAATGATCAGATTGTTGTACACGGGCGTCGCAATGAAGGCGACCACATAGGCCATCTGGCGTTCGCTTTTGCCGCGCCAAAGCATCCACATCACGAGATAGGTCAGACCCAGCTTGGCAATCAGCCACCATTCGCCCAGCCACTCCTGGGTGAACCGCATGAACGGGTTCAGTTCGCCCATTCCGCGCTGCAATATCTCGTTGGTGGTGATGAGATCCGAGTAGCCCATCAGCAGGGCAGAGACGAGCAGCATTGCCTTCAGCAGAGATGTCCTCGCCCGCAGCTGCTTTTCCGTCATCCGGTGAGTGCCCGAATTCGCGTGTGGCTTCCCTGTTGCACAAGTTTGCGGACTATTTTCGGTGAGTGCAAGTTCCACGACCCGGTTGTCCAACGCCAAGTCTTGGCAGACCGCGCGGCAAACCGGCGTTCGGCGGGTGCGATGAGCCAGCGTGGAGAGCTGGTGCCGGCTGAGGGGATTGAACCCCCGACCTTCAGTTTACAAAACTGCTGCTCTACCGCTGAGCTAAGCCGGCAACATCGGAATGATTTGCGCGCTCGCATAGCAGACTTGGCGCGCCAGGGCCAGAACCCGACGGCCCGACCAGGGCCAGAGCCCGGAAGGCCCTGATCGACCGCTTCGCCTCCGGCCGGGCAGCAAAAAGGCGGCCCGAAGGCCGCCCTTTGCGTATCGTCGTCTCGGCCGGAGCTACTGGCTGGCAGGGGGGCTGTCGGCCGTCGCTGCCGCGGAACCAGGTACCGGGGGTGCAGACAAAGCCGTTCTGCCGCCTTGCCCCGCGTTCAAACCACTGTGAAGTTCCGGTAGCCGGCGCATGATGCGTTCCGGACCATGCGGGCTTTAACGAGAATTGCGTGTACAGCAGTGTTCGATCTGGCGTCGGCGCGGGGAATTGATGTTCGGAATCTTGAGTCTTGGCTTTCTGCTCGGCATGCAGCATGCGCTGGAGCCGGATCACATCGCAGCCGTATCAAGCATCGCGGCGCGCCGGACCCATGTCGGTGACATCGTCAAGCATGGCCTGACCTGGGGCCTCGGTCATACGCTGACGCTGTTCATTTTTGCCGGCGTCGCGATCCTGCTCGGACGGGCGATTCCCGAAACGGTGTCGCAGCCGATCGAGACCGCGGTCGGCGTCATGCTGGTCGGGCTCGGTGCGCATGTGTGGTGGCGGCTGTGGCGCGACCGCGTGCATTTCCACAGCCATTCGCATGGCGACACCACGCATTTCCACGCCCATAGCCACGCGGGCGAGACCGGGCCGCACGCCCGCGCCGCGCACAGCCACGGGCACGGCTTCCGCTGGCGCACGCTGCTGGTCGGCCTGATGCACGGCATGGCCGGGTCGGCGGCGCTGCTGGTATTGACGGTGTCGCAGGCGCCGAGCCCGGTGATCGGGCTAGGCTATGTCGCGCTGTTCGGGGTCGGCTCGATGATCGGCATGGGCGTGCTGTCCAGCGTGATCGCGGTGCCGCTCGCAGCCTCCGCGCGCTGGCTGACCTGGGCCAATCGCGGCCTGCAGATGGCGGTCGGCGCGGTCACGATTGCGATCGGCATCCACTCGATCGTCGAGAACGCCTTCACCTGACACGGGCTCGCCCAGGACCGCCGTTAACGATTTCTGATCCCGCTCGGCCGCATTGACCGGTTGCCGATGCTTACGCGTTAGGCTTACCGCCAGTTTGGCCCGCGTCCTTAACCCTTCCGCCGAGCTGTTGGACTAGGCTGCTCCTGGAACAATTCGGGACGCTGGGTGATCATGCGCGCAACTCTTGCGCTGGCGATATTGGCTGCGATGACCTCGACGGCGCTGGCCGGCGGCGGCTTCGACATCGTCGTGCCCAACCGTCCCGGCGTGCCCATCATCATCAATGGCGTCGACGCCTCCTACGCGGTGGTCGAAAGCGCGATGGGGCTCGCGCGCAACGAGTCGATGGTGCCGACCATCTATGGCGGCCGCCCGATCGATCCGGTGCCGAATGTCGGCCACTATTATCCGAGCCTCGGCCACATGCCGGGTTACGGCCGCCTCGAGATCGAGCCGCCGGCCAACCGCCAACTGCCCAAGCCCGCCGAGAGCTATCATGAATCATGGTCGGCGCGATCGGCGCCGCTGCCGGCGCAATCCTCCGTGCCGGTCGATCCGCCGGCGGTGATCTACGCACCGCAATTCAACGGGCCGCAGCCGCTGCCGGGGCCGGTCCCGCGGCCACCGCGCCCCCGGGGCCCCTAAATCAAGAGCCCCGTGAACCGGGGTCCTTACATAGCCACCAAGAGCTACGCGACGAACAGAGAGACCTACAGGAGAGAGTAATGCGTCAAATGATCAAAGGACTGATTGCGGCGGTGGCCGTCATGGTGACCGCACCCGCAATGGCATGCGGCTTCAACCCTTGCGGCTATTCCGCGCCTGTCGTGAATTACGGCTGCGGCGGTTGCGGTGGCTACGGCTACGGTTATGGCGGTTACGGCGCGGTCGAACGCCTGCCCGACCCGGAGGCGGCCTATCCCGACACGGCGCAGCAGTACTACTACGTCAACCAGGGACCGACCTACACCGGCCCGGGCAACTGGGCGCCGCGTCCGTACTACCGCGAAGGCTATGGCCGTCCGTACTACGGATATCGCCACTATGGCTATCGCCATCACTATCGGCCGTACCGTCCGCACTACGGCTACCGCTATGGCTACGCGCATCGCGCGCCGGCCTATCACTATGGCCACCGCGTGCTGCGCCGCTACTACTGATCCGGCGATCTGTCGAAGACATCAGCGCCCGTTCGCATGACGCGAGCGGGCGCTGTTCGTTTGATCATTGAAGTCGGGTCGCTTCGGTAGCCGGCGCCGCATCAGCTGCAGATGCGCGCGGCCAAAATATCGAAAACAACCCCATGCAAAGGGGCCGGCGGCGATCGGCCTTCGACGGGGCGACTGTCGACGGGGCGACTTGACACGTCGGGCAAATCAGGGGTGGATTTCGAATATTCAGAAATTCGTGCGAGCGCCGTCTCACAAGCGCCCCGGACCGCAGGCTCCGCAGCCCATCAAGTGCCGCGGCCGATCCGGATATCAAGCTAACCCATCAGCCCAAGCCGGCTGGCGCCGATATAGAGCGCGAGCGCGGCGGCGTTCGACACGTTCAGGCTCTTGATCGCGCCGGGCATGTCGAGGCGGGCGACCACGCGGCAGGTCTCGCGCGTCAATTGCCGCAGGCCCTTGCCTTCGGCGCCGAGCACCAGCGCGAGCGGCTGTTGCAATTGAACCTTGCCGAGATCCTCGGTGCCCTCGCTGTCGAGCCCGACGGTCTGGAAGCCGTGCTCGTTCAGCTCGTTCAGCGCGCGCGCCAGGTTCTGCACCGTGACGACAGGCACCAGCTCGAGCGCGCCGGAGGCCGACTTCGCCAGCACGCCGGTTGCCTCCGGGCTGTGGCGGGCGGTGGTGACGATCGCCTTCACGGCGAATGCCGCCGCCGAGCGCAGGATGGCGCCGACATTGTGCGGGTCGGTGATCTGGTCGAGCACCAGCACGATGCCTTCCTGCGCCAGCGTGTCGATATCGGGCGAGGGCAGGGGATCGGCCTCCGCCAAGAGGCCCTGATGCACGGCATCGGGGGTGAGGCGGCGGTCGATATCGCCGGGCCGGACGATCTCCGGGGTGACGCGGGTCGCGATGTTCTCCTCGGCGAGGCGCTTGGCGGCGTTCTCGGTGAGGTAAAGCTTGCGGATCTGCCGGTCCGGGTTTGCGAGCGCGGCCGCCACCGTGTGCCAGCCATACAGAATCACCGGCCCGTCGGAACCGGATTCGCGGTCCCGCCGGCCTTGCGGGCGGCCGAATTTCGGCCCTTTTTGGAAGGGTTTACCGCCCTTGCCTCGGAAATTAGGTCTGCGGTCGCGGTCGCTCATGTGAGGCTTGTGTCACGGGTGTCGCAGAATGGCAATTTAACCGGCAAATTGCGCGCCCGCTTGGTTGACTTTGGGGACCGCCTTCCCCCATAAACGCGCCCGACCGCGCACCCGCTTCGGGTCGGCCGGTTATCAGCGTCATTTCGATGACCCGGTCCGCCGCCACTCGCGCGGCCGGTTCGACGCTGTTGGACGGGGGAGTGTCCCGAGTGGCAAAGGGAGCTGACTGTAAATCAGCCGCCTCATGGCTTCGCAGGTTCGAGTCCTGCCTCCCCCACCAGCCCGACATTGCAGCACCGCTGCGGTTGCGGTTTTTGATCCAGCTATCCAGCTCACGACCGATCTTGATTCGCCGCATCGGGTGTCTTCCTCGCGACCCGCACCGAGGCCGACGTCGAAGCGTGGCGCTGCCGGCAGGGATGAACCGAGGAGACCGGCTGCCGCTGCGGTTTAAGTGGGCAATCCAACCGCTCCAATTGTGTCTGCGCTCCCGGGAGTGGTAGCACTCGCCCTTGCGCGGGAAAAATCCCGCGAGGCGGGGGCGCGGGAATGCGGCAGGAGCTGCGGGCGTTGACCGGTCTGCGAGGGGCAGCCGCCATGGCCGTTGCTCTCGCGCATTTCAAGAATGCCTTTCCTGCCAATGCCGGCGCCGCATTCATGTGGCACAACGCCGTCGACCTGTTCTTCTGCCTCAGCGGATTCACGCTGTCCTATGTCTACAGCCGCGACACGTTCCGCTTCTCGGACTATCTGACGGCGCGCATTGCCCGCGTCTATCCGCTCTATCTGGTCTGCCTGATCTCTGCCGGCGCGCTCTATGTGTGGCCGCGCCTGATCGATCCAGTCACCTATCCCGCCAGCCGCGCTGCCTTGGACTTCGCGCTGCAGCTCGTCATGCTGAATGGATGGCCCGTGATCGGCACCGGCATGCACTGGGACGCGCCGGCCTGGTCGCTCTCGGCCGAGTGGTTTTGCTACGTTGCGCTGTTCCCGCTGCTGCTGTTCCGGAACGCGCCGCCCACGGCTGCCGCCAGGTTTCTCGGCATCGTGCTTTGCTCCGCCGTCGGCTATTGGCTGTTCGCTCGCTACTTTTTTGAAGGCAGCATCGGCAGCGTCCCGGAAAGCCAGGTGAGCTACTGGGTCCCGTTGGGGCGGGCAACCTGCGGATTCGTGTCGGGCTGGCTCGCCTTCGCAAGCTTCCAGCGCCGCGACGGGCTTCATGCCGCGTGCACGCGATTTTCCGGCGCGATCTGGTGCGGCGTCGCGCTCATTGTGCTGCTGGCCTATCGCGGGCCGACCAACCCGCAGATGCTGGTGTTCGTGTGGCCGTTCGTGGTGCTCGCTGGAACCGGCGAGGATTCGCTCAGTTCGCGGCTGCTTGGGTCGAAGCCGATGCACTTCCTCGGCGTCATCTCCTACTCGATCTATATGACGCATTTCATCATCCTGACCACGTTCATGACGACGTTCGGCCCGCTCGACACCTGGTCCCCGGCGATTTTCGGCCTGCTGGCCGGAACGACCGTCGCGGTGTCGATCGGCGCGCATGTCGTGCTCGAGGTGCCGGCGCGCGATGCGATCCGCGGCCTGCGGCGCTTGCGACGGGTTCAGGCGGGTACTTGAAAGGCCAATCAGCCGGCGCAAGGCGACAGAGGTCGCAGGCCTCGATCGGTCATCGCATGCGCGGATAGGTCTGCATGTCCGGGGCATTGCACATCCAAGGTGTGTCAATGAACTGTAACGAACGCTGACTAGAGTGACTGACACGTGACGATTGTATGAAGCTGGGATTCCGCCCATGTTCGCGGCTCTTCATCTGCCGCGACCCGCAGGCGTGGTGTTGTGGCGGACCGTGTTTGTCGGACTGAGCTTGTTTTTTCTTGCCGATAGCGCCGATGCTGCGCAGGACGAGCAGGTTCGTTTCGAGATTGCAGCCCAGCCGTTGGCCAGCGCGCTCGACGCCTACAGCGCCGCCACGGGGCTTGAGGTGTTTTACGACGGCGCACTCGTGGCCGGGCAGCGCTCTCGCGCCATTCACGGCGTGCTGGAACCAAAAGCGGCGTTGCGCGAACTTCTCGCAGGAAGCGGACTGACTGCGCGCAGCACCGGCATGCGCAGCTTCACGCTTGTCTCGTCGGCGTCGATCCGGGTCGCCGGCGCGACCGATCAATCATATTTCGCGACGCTCCAGAAGGAGGTCTCTCGTGCCCTGTGCGCCCACGCCGAGACCCGGCCGCGCGACGTCGATGTGCTGCTCAAGGTCTGGATTGCGGCGTCCGGCCTGATCGAGCGCGCCCAGCTGTTCGATATCTCGACGGGCACGCAGCGGAGCGTCGATGTTGTCGGCACGCTGCAAAGGTTGTCGCTCGGAGCGCCGCCGGCGGATATGCCGCAGCCGGTCACGATCGCGATTCTCGCGCAGGCGCCAGGCGAGCCGGTCGGGTGTGGCCGTGCCGCGAGCGGGCCGAGGTAACGGCCGCGCATGAACCACTCCAATCGCGATCTGCTGCGGCAACTCTTCGTTCTCGGTTACGATGACCTGCGCGCCAGGCTGACACGGCGGCTGGGCTCGGCCGAGCTTGCCAACGACGTGCTGCACGACACCTGGTTGCGGCTCGATCGTGCGGCTCCGCCGGGCGAGCTGCGCAGCCCGAGAAGCTATCTGATCCAGATGGCTTTCCATGCCGCGCTGTCGCACTGGAGGGGCGAGAAGCGCCTGGTGACCTTGTCGGACGCCAAGGCCGCGATCGGCCTCGTCGACGAAGCTCCCGATCCGGAACGTGCCGCGAACGCGAGGTCCGAAGTGGAGGCGCTGAGGCGGGCGCTGGCGGAATTGACGCCGCGCCGGCGCCAGATCTTGCTGTTGTCGCGGCTGGACGGCATCGTGCTGCGCGACATCGCCGCTCGTCTCGGGATCTCGCAGCGGCTGGTTGAGCTCGAGTTGAAACATGCGCTGGCGCATTGCGCGCTCCGGCTTGGGCGGGATGTCGTTCAAAGATTCGGTCCGAGGACGCGAAAAGACTCTGAGGATTGAGAGGCCATGGATCGACTGCGGGCCAGTCGCGGGGAAGCAACGGTACGATGAGGAGCACGGACCATCCGGCGGCATTGCTCGACGCGCTCGACCGCGAGGCACAGGACTGGTTGCTTCGCTTCGCCGCGGGCAAGGCCAATGGGGCCGATATCGAGGCGTTCAAGCAGTGGGCGGCCGTCGATCCGGTGCGTGCAGATGCATTTGCCCGGGCGTGCCGGGTCTGGGACACGATCGGACCCGCAGCGGCCGGGTCAGCGGCTTGGCGCGACCACGCGCGTATCGCACCAAGGCCGCATATGGCGCGGCGCGCCTTCATCGGCGGGGCGCTGGCCGCCTCGACGGCGGCGGCAGCCTATCTCGCCGTCCGTCCTCCGCTCGGCTTGTGGCCCTCGGTCTCGGAGCTTGCTGCCGATTACCGGACGGCAATCGGCGAGCAGCGCAACATCGCGCTCCCCGGCGGCTCGTCGATCGAAATGAACACGCGAACCAGTATCGCGTTGCGGACTGCGCAAGCTGGAACCGAGCGTATCGAACTCCTGTCCGGCGAGGCCGCGGTCACGGCTCTCGGCTCGCATCGCGTCGAAGTGCTCGCCGGGGATGCGCGCGCGGTGGCGGAGGGAGCGACCTTCAATATCCATCTTGTTGGAGGTGCGGTCTCCACCACCTGCATTGCCGGTGAAGTGGAGGTCGCATCGGCGGCGCGCGCGGTTCGGCTGCGCCCGCAACAGCAGATCATCTATGCCGCGGGAGACCTCGGGGCGGTGACCTCGATCGATCCGGCCGCGGTGACGGCGTGGCAGGCGGGGGTGCTGGTGTTCCACGGCACGCCGTTGTCGGAGGCGGTCGAGGAGATCAACCGCTATCGCCCGGGACGGATCATCGTGACCAATGCGGCGCTGGGACGCAGGCTGTTCAATGCCCGCTTTCTGATCGCCAATGTCGATGGTGTCGTTGGGCAGATTCAACAGGTTTTCGGTGCGACGATCACCAATCTGCCTGGCGGAATCGTCCTGCTGGGATGATCGGGCGTGGCCTTGCGCGCCCAGGCGTTGCCGCATCCGGCGACAAAGGGACGAGTTATTTTTTCGGTTGTGACCGGTCTCGGGACTCTCAGGGAAGACCGCAACGCCAACGAGATGGCCGCGGCCGCTGTCCCGCCTGTGCTCGATGAGAGAAGTCCGATGTCCGCCAAGCCGCATGCTCCACAGACCAGCCGCACCGGGATGGTCGGCAAAGCTTCCGTGACGCAAGGCGGGGTGCAGCAGCTGTCGACGCGTCGTCTGCTTCTGGCCGGCGCAAGCGCGTTCGCGCTGATGTTGACCGGGCAGCAGGGCGCACTTGCACGGCCGTTCGGGATCAACGCGGGAACGATGTCGGCGCCGACGATCGCCAGCGATGCGGCAACCGCTGCGGCCCAGCAGGCCACCGAGGCTGCAAGGCAGAGCCAGGGCGCGCTGACGCGAGCCTCGCAGGCGATCCAGGCATTGCAGGCTGCGCAGGCCGCCGCGCGGGGCGCCGCCGCTGTACGGCAGGGCTCGACCACGCTGCCGCAGCTTGCGGTGCCGAACGGCCTTGCGCCGGGCGGGCTCCAGGTCGCGCCCGGCGCGGTGCCGGGCTCCAATCTGTGGAAGGGCGCCGATCTGCCGTTGCAGGCGGCAGGCGGCGGCCAGACCACCGTCACCGTCAATCAGACCGCGCCGCAGGCGATCCTGAACTGGCAGAGCTTCAACGTCGGCAGCCAGACCACGGTCAATTTCAACCAGCAGGCCGCCAGCTGGACCGCGCTCAACCGCGTCGTCGGCAACACCGGCCCGAGCCAGATCCTCGGACGCATCAACGCGCCGGGGCAGGTGCTGGTCATCAACCAGAACGGCATCATCTTCGGCGGCGCGAGCCAGATCAATGTCGGCTCGCTGATCGCATCCACGGCCGGTATCACCGACCAGCAATTTCTCGCAAGCGGAATCTATTCGCCGCAGAGCGGTCCGAACTATCTGCCGAGCTTCAGCGGAGCCAGCGGCAGGATCGTGGTCGAGGCCGGTGCGTTGATCACCACCAGCGCGCCGGCTTCGGTGAAGTCGGGCGGCGGCTTCGTTGCGTTGCTTGGCAGCGCCGTCGACAATGCCGGATCGATCGCGACCCCGAAGGGGCAGGCGCTGCTGGCGGCGGGCGACGACTTCATCCTGCGGTTCGGGCTCGGCACCACCGCCAACCAGGTCTCGACCACCCGCGGCAGCGAAGTGGTGCCAATCATCCGCGCCGGAAGCGGCAGCGGCGGGGTCGGCAATAGCGGGCTGATCTTCGCCCAGCAGGGCGACATCACGCTCGCCGGACATGCGATCACCCAAAACGGCGTGCTGGTCTCGACCACCTCGGTCAATCAGCGCGGCACGATCCATTTGTTGAACTCGGCCGCAGATGCCGGCGGCACGGTCACGCTCGCGGCCGGCAGCCTCACCACGGTGCTGCCCGAGCTCGATTCCGCGGAGACCGCGCTGAACTCGCAGCGCGATGCGCTGATCGCCGACTCCGCCACGCAAAATGCCATCCGCGCCACGCAGAACCTTGGCCAGTTCGACAACCTGTCCCGGCTTGCCGATCGCGAGGACCGGTCCCGCGTCGAGATCGTGAGCGGTGGCCTCGTCAACTTCCAGAACGGCTCGCTGACGCTGGCGTCGGGCGGTCAGGTGGCGGTCTCGGCGGGCAAGCGGGTGTTCGCCGCGACCGGCGCCGTTATCGACGTGTCGGGTGCCCGGGACGTGATGCTGCCGATGTCGGCCAACGCCATCAAGGTCAACGTCCAGGGCAATGAGCTGCGCGACTCGCCGCAGAACCGCGACGGCTCGGTGCTGATCAACAAGAACGTCTGGATCGACGCCCGCGATCTCACGCTGGTTCCCGCCGGCACCGGCGGCTACGCGTCGGATCGCTATTACACCGCGGGCGGTCTGCTCGAGGTCGGCGGCTATCTCAACAACACCAGCCACAAGATCGGCGAGTGGGCCGCGGTCGGCGGCGACATCACCTTGTCGGCGCCGGAGGTGGTCGCGCAGCGCGGATCCATCTTCAACCTGTCCGGCGGATCGGTCCAGTTCCAGGGCGGATACCTGCCGCAAACCTATCTGCTCGGCCGCGACGGCCGTGTCTACAACGTCAACGACGCGCCCTCCGACCTCGGCTATGCGACGGTTGCGAACGGCTTCGTGGTCAATCACGCGCACTGGAATGTCGTCGAGGTCTATCTCAGCCCGTTCGGCAGATCGGCCATGCGCTGGGAGAACGGTTACACCGTTGGCCGGGATGCCGGCCGGCTGATCTTGTCGACGCCGACCTCGGTGTTCGAGGGAGCGATCCTTGCCGACGTGATCAATGGACGACGGCAAATCGCCGCGCGTCCCGCCGGTGTCACCGACGGCTACAAGCTGACGCAGAACACCGCGCCGCTGGCCGGTGCGCTGCAGCTCGGCCTCTACGATGCGCGCGGGCTGGTCAATGCGTCCACGACGGACGTCAGGTTCGGCAGCGTGGCGTCGATCTCGGCGGGGCTCGATCCGGCTGCGGCGATTCCACTCGACCGGGTCAATACCGGCTGGTTCGACGCCGGAACGATCAACGGCTTCGGACTGGGCGGGCTCGGCGTGGCCGCGAAGCGGTCGATCTCGACCGAGGCGCCGCTGAGTTTCGCGCGCGGCGCGCAGGTCGAGCTCATCGCGCCGATTGTCGATATCAAGGCCGACATCACCGCCCGCTCGGGCAGCATCAGCGTCACCAACATTCTCAGGCCGGATCTGGCCGCGCTCTCGCCGATTGTGCTGACGACGGCGGACGGGCTTGCGCAACTGACCGTGCGCGCCGATGCAACCATCGATGCGCGCGGGCTGTGGACCAACGCGCTCGGCTCGCCGGACGATCTCTCCGGGCTTGCCTTCATCAACGGCGGCAGCGTCAGCTTCAACTCGACGCAGGGCGTCACGCTGGCGAGCGGCAGCAGCATCGACGTGTCGTCGGGGGCGGCGGTCCTGCAGAACGGCAAGACACGAGGCGGCAAGGGTGGCGATGTGACCCTGATCGCCGACGATCGTTCGGTCGGCGGTCCCTCGGTCGGCGGTCGCCTGGTGCTTGACGGGCAGATCGACGGCTTCGGCGTGAACGGCGGCGGCAAGCTCGTGATCGGCAGCGGTCCGGCGATCGTGATCGGCGGCAAGGCGCTGGCGACCGATGGCGTGCTGGGAGCCGGCGAGAAGGCGCAAGTCAATCTGCGGCTCGCAGAGGAGCTGTTCATTCCGGCTGGCGCGGCCGTGCCGTTCAACTATGATGAGTCGATCACCTATCTTGCGCCCGGCGACACCGCGCCGGCATCCGTCGCCGTGAATGCGACACAGAGCAAGCCGCTCTTGATCGGACCGAGCGGATGGACCGTTCCCAGCGGCCTCAACTTCTCGGATCTCGCCGGTCACACCTATTGGCCCGGCACGCAGATCCCACCCGGCACCTGGGTCATGACCGATCCGTCGTCAAAGCTCCCCCTCGGTTTCAAGGTCGACGCCGGCGTCTTTCCGAACGGTATCGCACTGGTCGGCACGCGGGTGACCTTCAACGCAGGGGATGCTGCGCCGGTGCCGCTGCATTTCACCGTCGGCACCATGATCCCGACCGGCACGGTCGCATCGCGCAGCTATGCCGTCGCGCCGCTGACCGAAATCGACACGGCGCTGTTCCGTACCGGGTTTGCGAGCTACGACGTGAACGGCCATCTCGGCCTGATGGTGGCGAGCCACGCTACTCTCGACGCGGTGATGCCGGTCTATCGTTTCACCGAAACCGCGTCGAACGTGGCAAGCGGTAGCGATCCGTCGTCGGCGCTGACGCTTTGGCTGCCGCCGCTCTATTCGGAGGATCCGGTTGGGGCGCGCATGATCCGCCGCGGCGGCGCCGACCTGACGTTGCAATCGAACCTTGATCAGTCCAGGGGATCGCTGACGATCGGCACGCAGGCGCGCGTGACGGTCGATCCGGGACATGCGATCACGCTGCGCAGCCCGGGTCAGATCAATGTCGATGGCCGCCTGACGGCTGCCGGTGGCCGGATCGATGTCCTTCAGAACGGCAATCCCGGTGATCCCTTCATCGGGCCGCGGTCGATCTGGCTCGACGGCAATGCGGTGCTCGACGTCGCGGGCCAAAGCGCCGTGGCGATCGATCGCGCCGGTCGCCGCTATGGCTTTGCGGACGCCGGCGGCAGGATCACGCTGGGTGACGACAGCGAGGCTCCGGGCGCGATCGCACCGGCCGGCCTAGGCTTTGTCATCGTGCGGCCCGGCGCGCGTCTCGACGCATCCGGCGCCAGTGCGGTCATCGACGTGGTGGATGCTGCGAACTCCGTGCATCCGCTCACGCTGGCGGGCGCGGGCGGCAGCATCGCCATCAGCGCGCTGAGCGGCTTCTATCTCGATGGCACCATGACGGCACGGGCCGGCGGCGAGGGTGCTGCCGGTGGCACGCTGTCGCTGGCGCTGGTGACGCCGAGCTACGGTAACTCGCCCGATCGGCCGGCTCCGAACGAGGTGCGCAAGTTCCGCATTCTGGAGGTCGCGGCGCAGGCCGGCGCGAGCGGCCTTGCGCCGGATCTGGCGTGGGGGGCGCGTGATCCGGCTCTGCAGTTCGGGCACGGGCGCGTCGGCGCCGACCAGGTCGCGGCTGGCGGCTTCGCCAACCTTCGCCTCTACTCGGAGACCATTGCATTCGACGGCGACGTTCAGCTCAAATTGCCGCAGAGCCTCAGGATATTCGGCAACCTCGTCGCCAAGGGAGGCAACGAACGGATCGACCTTGCGGCGCCTTATGTCTCGTTCGGGAGCGTCTCGTTCTCGTCGAGCGAAGGCGCGCTCGAGCCGCGTCCGGGCAGCGTGACCGGTGCCAGGCAACCCGGTTTCGGCACCTCGCTGGGCACCCAACCAGCCAAGACGGGCACCGCGCAGCTGACCGTCAACGCCGATCTCGTCGATCTCGCCGGCTCTTTCGAACCGCTCAACACCGCAATCATGCAGGCGGACAATTCGACGTCGGCGCTGACCAGCATCGCCGGCATCGATCAGGTCCGTGTGGTCAGCCGAGGCGACATCCGTGTCACCGGCGACACCTATGGCTCCCGCACGCTCGAGCTCGACGCGGCGCAGATCTATCCGGTCAGCAACGCCAAGGTGATCGTCGAGGCCAGTGAGCTTGTGCGGTTCGGCCGCACCACGTCCTATGCGCCGGCGCCGCCGTTCTCGGTGTTTGGCCGGCTTGCCGTCTACGGCAAGACGATCGAGCAGGGCGGGATCGTGCGCGCGCCGTTTGGCACGCTCATTCTCGGCAGCCCGGCCGTAGGAAGGAAGCTGACGGGCGCGCAGCAAATCGATCTGCTGCCGGGCAGCATCACGTCGGTGAGTGCCGCGGGCCTTGCGATGCCCTATGGCGGCACCGTCGACGGCATCGTGTACAATTACAACGGGGCCGCGGTGACGCAAGCCATCAATGGCGTCAGCGTGTACGGCGAGACGGTCGGCGGCATCAGCCTGTCCGGTCCCGCAGTGACGGTGGCCAGCGGTGCGCTGCTCGATCTCTCCGGCGGTGGCCAGCTGCTCGGCGCCGGCTTCATCAGCGGCCGCGGCGGCTCGGTCGATGTGCTGCTCAATCCGCTGGCCGCCGCCAATCCGGGCAACAGCTACAGCAACCTGAAGAACCAGGTGTTCGCGATCGTCCCGAGCGCGAATCCGGATTATGCGCCGATCGTGCCGGCAAGCCAGGGTGCGGCGCCGTCGATCGGGCAGCGCATCACGGTCGGTGGCGGCGTGCCCGGCCTTGCGGCGGGAACCTACACGCTGATGCCGGCCTCGTATGCGCTGCTGCCCGGCGCGTTCCGCGTCGAACTCGGTGCGCAGACCCAGACCGGAGGCCGTACGGTCGCACTGCCGAACGGCTCCTACGTGACGACTGCCTATGGCAGCGTCGCCAACACCTCGATCCAGGCCAGCCAGCCCAATCTGGCGGTGATCACACCCGGCACGACGGTGCGCAGCTATTCGCAGTACAATGAGCAGGACTACACGAGCTTCATGCTCGCGACCGCCGCGCGTACCGGACAGCCGCGCCCGAGTCTGCCTGCCGATGCTGCCGTCTTGCAGCTCATTCTTTCGGCGCCGCCGGCAGGCAGCCCGTCGTTCTCATTTGCCGGGCAGGCTTTGTTGACGCCGGGCAGCGGCGGCTATGGCGGCACGGTCAGCATCGATACGCCGTACAATGGGCGTCTCGAAATTCTTGGACCCAACGCGACGCCGACAGCCGGCTTCGCCTCGGTGCGTGCGGCGGACCTCGATGCGATCGGCGCCGCCAGGATTTCGATCGGCGGCGGCCAACAGCTCTATCTCGACCTTGGCTACGTGGGGACCACCGGTTTCGCCACCACGGTTGCGGTGCGTGGCGGCGCCGTGCTGCGGGCGCCGGAGGTGTTCATCACGGCCGGCGCCGGCGGCATCCGGATCGAGGACGGCGCGCGGATCGACACGACAGGGACTGGCCCTGCGACGGTGATGCCGTCGAGCGACGGCTTCGCCTACAGCATTGGCGGATCCGGGAACATGATGATCGTCTCGAACGGCTGGATCGACCTGCCGGCGTATCCGCCCGGTAGTGGCGCCGGCGGCATCACGATCGGCGCCGCCACCATCGCGACCGAAGGCATGCTTGCCTTTGGTGTCCAGAAGGGAGCGCTGTCGATCGCCGATGGCATGCGTTACGGCGCGCGCTATCTTTCGCTGATCACGCCGAATGTGAATATCGGCGACGCGACGGCGATCGCCGCGGCGCGGAGCGCCGGTGTGCTGCCCGACGGTCTGGTGCTGAACCAGGACGTGTTCGGCCGCCTGCTGGCCGGCAACGCCGTGATCGGTGCTCCCAAGCTGGAGAGCCTGATCCTGACGGCGCAGTCGTCGATCAATTTCTACGGCTCGCTGAATCTCTCGACCATTGATCCGGTGACTGGCCAGTCCAGCCTGCGTTCGCTCGTGCTCAACACACCGGCGATCTACGGCCTCGGGACGGCCGGCGACCGCGCCACGCTCACCACCGGGCAACTGGTCTGGAACGGCATCAGCGATTGCGTCCTGCGCACCGGCAGAAACGAACCGCGCAGCCTGCCGCCCGGCGCGGTGATCACGCGCGGCGCCGGCACCGGCCACGGCACACTCAATATCGTCGCCGATGAAGTGGTGTTCGGTTATCCCAGCGAGGCGAGGCCGGACACCCAGGTGACGCTCGACCGCCTGGCGCTCGGCTTCTCCACGGTCAACGTGACGGCGCGCGGCCGGATCACCGCGAACAACCGCAATACATTGTCTGTGTATGAGAGTCAGGGCGCGTACCAGACCGGCGTGGGATACAGCTACAGCGGTGGCAACCTCAATCTGATCACTCCGGTGCTGACCGGCGACTCCGGCTCGATCAACCGCATCACCGCCGGCGGTGCGCTCAACCTGACCGGCACCGGCGGGCCGGCCGCAGCAGGCCCGGCGGCGTTCGGCGCCGAGATCGGCCTGACCGGCAGCTCAGTGGCGATCTCCAGCGCCGTCGTGCTGCCGAGCGGCAAGCTGACCGTCTCCGCGAACGGCGACATCGCGCTGAGCGATGCGGCGCGCATCGACATGGCAGGGCGAACCGTCAGCCTGCTCGACGCGGTGCGCTACAGCTGGGGCGGCGACGTCGCGTTGGAAAGCGCGCATGGCAACATCACCCAGGCGGCCGGATCGGTCATCGACGTCTCGGCGGTGAACAATCGCGCCGGATCATTGTCGGCGACGGCGCTCGATGCCGCAGCCGGGCACGTGGTGCTGGGCGGCTCGCTCCGCGGCAGCGCCTCGGGGCACTACGACGCCGGTGGCACGATGGTGCCGTTCCTTGCCGGCAGCATCGACGTGCGCGCGCAGACGATCGACGATTTCGCCGGGCTGAACCAGCGGCTCACGCTCGCCGGCGTGACCGGGGCGCGCAACTTCCAGCTCAAGCAGGGCGACCTCGCCATCGGTGACGAACTGGTGGCCAGCAGCATCAGCGTGTCGGTGGATGGCGGCCGCCTGACCGTCAATGGCCGCATCGATGCCAGCGGCGAGCGCGTCGGCACCATCCGGCTCGCTGCACGCGACGGACTGACGTTGGGCAGCGGCTCGGTGCTCGATGCCCACGGCACGGTGCTTCGCGTCGACAGCTATGGCCAGCCGATCGATGCGCCGAACCGGGCGGTGGTGGAACTGACCACGACGCAGGGCCGGCTCGCTCTCTCTCCCGGCGCGCGGATCGACGTGCGCTCGGCGGACAATGTCGCGCGCGGCACGATCGAGTTGAGCGCGCCGCGGCTCGGCGGCGCGGGCGGCAGCGGCGACGGCGCCAACGACGTGGCGATCGATGCGGCAGGGCCGGTGACCATCGCGGGTGCACGCAGCATCGCGGTGAATGGCTTCCGTACTTACAAGCCCGCCGGCGGCATCATCAACCAGGGCCTGATGGACACCGTGCATGCCTCCAGTGCGGCGTTCGTCGCGGCGGCGTTGCAGAACGGCGACTTGCAGGGCCGTCTCGGCGGGCTGCGCGCCTATGCCGATGCCTTTCACCTGCGGCCGGGCGTCGAGATCACGAGCGCGACACCGAACGGCGACCTGACGATCTCAGGTGACATCGACCTGTCCCGCTACCGTTATGACAGCCTCAACCCCAATTCCGCGAAGACGGCCGTCTACGGCTCCGGCGAGCCGGGCCGCCTGGTGATCCGCGCCGGCGGCAATCTGAATGTGTTCGGCAATGTCAGCGACGGCTTCGGCGCGCCGCCGGTTGCGGGCACCGACGGCACCAATACGCCGGAGGTCGCCCGGCTCCTGATCAAGGGTGCGCAGCCATATGGCAGCGATGTCGTGATTCCGAAGGCCGGCGTGGTGCTGGCGAGCGGAACGCTTTTCCCGCGGTTCAGCGTGCTGAACTACGACCTGCCGGTCCAGGGATTCTCATTGCCGGCAAACACCGTGCTTCCCGCCGACGCGCCGCTACGTGGCGTGTTGACGCTGCCCGCAGGCACGGTGCTGCGCGCAGATGTGCGCAATGCGTCCGGCGCGGTGATCTATCCACGCGGCACGTTGCTGCAGCAGAGCACCCGGCTGCCCGTCGGCACGATCATCGGCGCCGGCAACCGGTTCGCGTCCAGCATCAGCGTCGGCCCGATGCTTTGGCCGAAGGACGTACCGCTGCCCATCGCAATGACGCTGAACGGCGCGCTTACGCTGCAGATCGGCGCCGTCATTCCAGCGGCGACGGTCGTCAAGCTGCCGAATGACGCACCGTTCGTGAAACTGCGCGACGACCCGACCCCGAGCGGGATCTGGGCCGCGGCGCCGCTGCTGCCGCAGGGATCACAATCATGGTCGCTGCGCCTCGTGGCCGGCGCGGACGTCACCGCTGCCGACAGCCGTGCACTGCGGCCGCGCAGCGCCAAGGCGGGGAGCCTGGTGCTTGCAGACACCTCGGTCATGGCTGTCGTCTCGATTCAGCCCGCCGGCTGGGTCTGGGCAAACATGGGCGATGGCACCAATCCGTTCGGAACGCCGGGGAAAACGGCCGACGATCCGTACATTTGTGAAAATCTCCCGGATTACTGCGCCTGGAGCGCCGGGGGTGCATCCGCCGTGACGCAGTTCCCGCTGCCGAGCGTGGTGCGGACAGGCACCGGTGATCTTGAACTGCTAAGCAGCTCCGATCTCAAGATGCGAACATCGTTCGGCATCTACACGGCCGGCGCGCAGTCGCCGGCGCTCCTGGCGGCGGACGGCTCCAATCCATATGATCTGCCGCGGGGCCGACCGATCGGCAGCTCCGTGCTCGGAAACACCGGTGCCTCGTATGAGGGACAGGTCAACGGTCAAGCCGGCAGCGTCTATCACGCCTGGTATCCCGAAGGCGGCGGCAATCTGCTGGTGGCGGCGCAGGGCAACCTGACCGGCACGTCCGGCAATCCTGGCGGCATTCAGGACGGCAACCCGGGCAACTGGCTCTGGCGCCAAGGCGGCAACATCACCGGCCAGCAAACCGCGTGGTGGATCAATTTCGGCACCGTTGCACTTCCACAGCCGCGCGATCCCGATGCGACACCTTTGGCGCTGGTCGGTTTCACCGGCTTCGGCACGCTCGGCGGCGGTAACGTCACCGTCCTGGCAGGCGGCGATGCCGGTGTCCTGGCGACGCAAACCGCCACCAACCAGGCGACGAGCTCGACTGCGTTGAACATCACGGTTGGCTCGACCGGGCGCATCACGCCGGACGGACAGCTGATCCTGACCGGCGGCGGCGACATGCAGGTCAAGATCGGCGGCCGGCTCAACCCGCTGCAACCGACGCTGATGACCACGAGGGTCACGAGCGAAACCAGCGGCGTGCTGACCAACCTGCGTGGTCTGATCGACGTGCAGGCCGGAACCATCGGCGGGATCAACCTGACCTATGGCGCGAAGCTCGCCGCCGACCCGCGTTGGCCAGAGCCGTCGACCGCCAACAAGGGACTCGGCTTCGGCGGACTGCTGATCATCCCCGGCGATGCCGTGGTCGATTTGTCGGCGCGCGGCGATTTGGTCCTGGCCGGCGCCGCAGATGCGGGCCGGGTGCTGCAGCAGAACACCACGAGCTATTCGGTCGGCGGCGTTCCGCACGTCGGCGGCGGCACCACCTGGTTCTCGCTGTGGCGCAACGAGACGGCGATCAACCTGGTCTCGGCCGGTGGCAACCTCGTTCCCACCACCCAGAACAATCTGTCGGTCAACAACACCATCGATGGCCCCACCGACGGCACATATCTCTACCCGCCGACGCTGACGGCGCTCGCAGCCAGAGGCAGCATCTACTATGGCGCTTACGACACGCAGCCGACCAACATCCCGCCGCCGCTCACGCTGGCGCCGTCGCCGATTGGGCAGCTCGAACTGCTGGCCGGCCGCTCGATCTATGCCAACGGCTATGCGATCGACATCTCGGGCGCCGATCTGAGTGGGCTGACGACGCCGTTCCATCCCGCCTTTGTCGGCTGGCAGCGCAATGACACCACGACGACCAACGTCAATGGTACCGGAACGATCTTCCCGCAGTTTGGTTCGCTGTCTCCCCGTGGTGTCGAGCTGTTCGCGTTCGGTCCGAACACCGCGAGCAATCTGCATGCCGCCGATCCGAACCCAGCGCTGATCTATGCCGCGGTCGGCGATATCGTCGGCTTCAAGAGCGGCGAGGTCTTCAGCGGCAGGGGCGCAACGCCGCAGCCGGCGGGAACCTGGTACGTCGCGGCAAAGCCGATGCAACTGATGGCGGGGCGCGACATTGTCAGCCTCGGCACCCCGATCGGCGCGCCGGACTTGCCATACAACGGGATGCTGACCAGCAACCTGATCTTCCACACCGGTGATAACGATGTCTCGGTGATCTCGGCCGGCCGCGACATCATCTACGCCAACCAGCAGATCGCAGGTCCGGGCACGCTGATGATGACGGCGGGGCGCAACATCTACCAGGCCGACCAGGGCGCCGTGACGAGCCTCGGCGCGGTGGTGCCGGGCGATCATCGGCCGGGTGCCTCGGTGCTGATGATGGCCGGCGCGGACGCGGCAAATTACGGTGGGCTGCTGCTCTATCTCGATCCCGCCAATCTGGCGAAGGCAGGCGTGCCGCTCGCCGATCAGCCCGGCAAGGTCGTGAAGACCTACGAGAAGGATCTGGTTGACTGGCTCTCGGAGCACTACGGTTTCAAGGGATCGGATGCGGAAGCGCGCGCGCGGTTCGCATCGTTGCCGCCGGAGCAGCAGGCGGTCTTCCTGCGGCAGGTCTACTACAATGAGCTGCGCGACAGCGGCCGCGAATACAACGACGCCAACGGTCCGCGAGCGAAATCCTACCTGCGCGGCAGGCAGGTGATCGCGGCACTGTTCCCGGATCGTGATCCCTCAGGCGCCCCCATCGCGTATCAGGGCGACATCACGATGTTCGGCGGGGCGGGCGTTCGAACCCTCGAGGGCGGCAATATCCAGTTACTCGCGCCCGGCGGCCGAATCCTGCTCGGCGTCGAGGGTGTCGTGCCGCCGGCCTCGGCGGGCCTGATCACCCAGGGCAAGGGCGATATCGAGACCTACTCGAAGGGCAGCCTGCTGCTCGGCCTGTCGCGCATCATGACCACCTTTGGCGGCGACATCCTCGCCTGGTCGGCGGAGGGCGACATCAACGCCGGCCGCGGCTCCAAGACGACGCAGGTCTATACGCCGCCGAAGCGCGTCTATGACAATTACGGACAGGTGACGTTGTCGCCCAGCGTTCCCACGACCGGCGCCGGCATCGCGACGCTCAATCCGATCCCGGAAGTGCGGCCCGGCAACGTCGACCTGATTGCGCCGCTCGGCACCATCGATGCCGGTGAAGCCGGCATTCGCGTCTCCGGTAACGTCAACCTTGCGGCGCTGCAGGTCGTCAATGCCGCGAACATCCAGGTGCAGGGCACCTCGAGTGGAGTTCCGACGGTGCAGGGGCCGCCGGTCGGCGCGCTGACGGCCGCATCGAATACGGCAGCCGCCTCGCAGCAAGCCGCCGCGCCGCCGCCATCGAACAACAACCAGCCTTCGGTGATCATCGTCGAGGTGCTCGGTTATGGCGGTGGAGAAGGCTCTTCGGCGCCGGGCCCGGAGCGGGATCAGAAGCGGGACCAGCGCGATCAGCAGAGCCAAAATCCTGACAGCGCCTATCAGGTGCTGGGGGCCGGGGAGATCACGATCGAGGAGGCGAAGCAGCTGATTGCAGATCGTCGCCGTCAGATGCAACAGCAATAGAGGCGGCTGATCGAGCCGATGTGCGGCCGGCAGTGTTGCTCCCCGGAGTCGGCCGCACACCCGTCGCGCCAACTTGCGGCTCAACCAAGCGAGGCCGCGTGATAACACGACATCACGCGATCGTCAGTCTGCATGGGGCTGCAGCGTCTGGTCTAACTGCTCGGGACTTGTAACAATCCTTGGTTGAGGCATCTGCGTTCTTCACGATGTGGGAGGCAGTCGCACGATTTCATGGGGAGCCCGGCAATGCGCCTTGTCACAGCGATTGCATATTCGGCCCTGTTATGGCTGGCCATCACGTCGGCGCAGGCTCAAGTCATATTCAATACTGTTCCGCCTTCGCCTCCTCGCGGCTTCATGGAAATCACGGTTGCGCTTGCGAGCGTTGCCGTGCCTCCTTCATCAGTGCAGGGTAGCGACCGCGAGATCGCCCTGAATGCCATAAGGCAAGATCTCTACGAGGAAGCGAAGGCGCAGTGCCCGATCTTGTCGAAGGTGTATGAAGCGACCTGTCGGGTGACTTCCGTCAACATATTCAGATCCCAGGCCGTGACGAAAGACGGCCCTCCCAGCTTTTCGATCACCGGAACGGCCAAATACGAACTGAAGACCAGCGATAGCGACACCAAGCAATGACCTGCCTCGGCCGGCAGTCGGAGCGTGAACGGCAGCCTTTGTTGCTGGACTTGCCTTGCCGGTGCCATCCGATCCTCATGCCTTCAACGTGCGCCGGAGCAGTCCGGCGAAGTCCTGCGCAACCTGGGACAGCGCTTCATGCGTGGGGGAGAGGATCGCGATCTGGTACTGGATCCTCGGCTTGAAAGGACGAACGACAAGGCCCTCGGTGAACGGCTTGCTCACCACCGGATCGACAATCCCGACGCCTTGGCCCTCAGTGACGAGCTGGCACGCGGTCGAAAAGAATTCCGTCTCCGCGACGACGTTCCAGCGTGCGCCATGTTCGGAGAAGGCTGACGCCAGCTGCTGGTAGATCGGGTCGCCGCGGAACAGCGTCACGAACGGGACGCCGTCGAGGTCATCAGGTGTGATCTGCTTCAGCTTCGCAAGTGGATGCGCGCGCGGCAGCATGCACATGCAGTCATATGAGAACACCTCCATGTGCGAGGTCGGATAATCGAGCGGCAGTTCGGCAACCGCGAGATCGAATTGCTGCGTCGACATCAACTCGCGGACGGTCGCCGAATTCCGCGAGATGATCTTGATCTGCAGCTCGGGCTTGTTCTTGGCGAATTGCGACAGCAGCCGCGGCAGCAGATTGATGGAAATGCTCGGATAGGCGGCGATCGCGAGATGACCGCGCCGGCCGGACCTGATCTCGGCCGCGACGCGAGAGGCGTTCTCGGTGGCTTCGAGCGCGCGTGCCGCCTCGACATAGAACAGCTTGGCTTCCGGGGTCGGTTGCAGGCGGCCGCCGCGCCGTACGAACAGGTTAAGGCCCGTCTCGTGCTCGAGGCCGGCGATCATCGTGCTGATCCCGGGCTGTGACATGCCGAGCAGTTCGGCCGCTCTCGTCATGGTGCCGTGGAGCATCAGGGCGCGGAAGCATTCAAGCTGTCGGAGTCGCATGCCACAACTATACGATTTTGTTATAATGGATACAATTAATATTATTAGAATTACATGTCCGACGGTGCTGCAATGGCGCGACAGAGCCTTGAGGAGACATCACGTGCCCGCAGCAACCACCGACCTCACCCGTCCCCGCCTGATCCCAGCCCGCAACGGCGTGGCGGCCCGTCTGAAAGCGGGAGAAACCGTCACCGTGGTCAACACCCATGGCAAGCAGGTGGTCGACACCTGGGCCTTCAATGCCGGCGACACCAGCGAGTTCATGTCGATGGAGCACAGCCGCGCGTCGATGCTGCGGCTCATTCCCCGCGTCGGCGATACGTTGACGACCAACCGGCGCCGCCCGATCCTCACATTCGTCGCCGACACCAGCCCAGGTATCCATGACACGCTGATCGCGGCCTGCGACATTCACCGCTATCGTCAGCTCGGCGCTACCGGCCATCATGACAATTGCACGCACAATCTGGCGCACGCGCTCGAGACTGTCGGGCTGTCGGCTGCGGTGACGCCGGCTCCGCTGAACCTGTTCATGAACGTGCCCGTCACGGACAATGGAGAATTGGACTTCAAGTCGCCGGTCAGCGAGGCCGGGCAGTATGTGTCGCTGCGTGCCGAGATGGACCTGGTCATCGTGTTCTCCGCCTGTCCGCAGGACATGGTGCCGGTGAACGACATGCGGCCGACCGACGCGCATTTTCTCATCGCCTGACACGGGACACGCGGAGAACCGATCATGCGCAAACTGCCGCCGCTCAATGCCGTCCGCGCGTTTGAGGCCGCCGCGCGCCACGAAAGCTTCACCGCCGCAGCCAATGAGCTCTGCGTCACGGTGACGGCGATCAGCCATCAGGTCCGGCAACTCGAAGCGATCCTCGGACACAAGCTGTTCGAACGCTCCGGCCGCGCGGTCGTGCTGACCGCGGATGGACACGCAGTGTTTCCGTTGCTGCGCGACGGCTTCGACCGGATGGCGAGCGCGTTTGCCGCGATCCGGCCGCCGGCCGACGGCGATGCGATCACGATATCGACCACGCGCGCCTTCGCCGAGCGCTGGCTGATGCCGCGGCTCGCGCGCTTCAATGCGGCATTTCCTCAACTCGTCGTCCACATCGATGCGACCGAAGAGCTGCGGGCGCCGGGCGCCGAGGGCGTCGATCTGGCCATTCGTTACGGTCGCGTCGATCGCGCCGGCGAGCCGTCGGTGCTGTTCAGCGATCGCTACATTGCGGTTGCGGCAAGCGCGATCTGTCCGCCTGGTGCTCGTCCGGCCATTGACGACCTCCGTTCGCGCTCGCTGCTGGCGTTCCGCTGGAAGAATGCCGCGCTGGATTCGCCGGCGTGGTCGGCGTGGCTTGCGGGGGCCGATCACGATCCCGGCCGCGACTTCCGCATCTCCTGGTACAGCGAGGAGCCGCTGGCGTTGCATGCCGCCGAGCGCGGGCTCGGACCGCTGTTGTGCAGCGACGCGCTGGTCGACGAGCAATTGCGCGAGGGCACGCTGCGCCGGCTCGACGGCCCCGCGCTTGCGGGCTTCGCCTATCGCCTCGTGAATGCGCCGACTGCTGCCCGGCGCAAATCAGTGACGGCATTCATCGACTGGCTGCGTGCAGAGGCTGCCGCATTTCGTGCACCCCACGAACTGGTTATGACACGGGCTGCGTGAAGTAGGGCAGGGTCTCGACGCGGACCTGGTAGGTGCCCGCCTTGACCAAGCCGTCGAGATGCGCGGCGATGTCCTCAAGCGATGCGAACCAGACCTTGCGCTCGGCGACGATCCGCTCGAGCCAGCGCTCCACCACGCGCCAGCGGGCAAGCCGGCCGGTCAGGAACGGGTGCCATATCCCCATCCAGAATCCACCAGCCTCATAGGCGGCCTCGAACTCCTCAAACGAGGCCGCAAGGCCTTCACTTGGCGATTTGACCGGCATCATGTAGCCGATCTCCGCGTAATGGGCGAAAGGCGGCCAATCGTCCGATCCCCAGTGCGGCGGCATCTCGTAGAGCGATCCGCGTGCGGTGCGCATCTGATACGGGATGTCGTCGGCCATCAGCGACGAATCGTAGACAAAGCCATGCTCGATCAGGAGATCGATCGTGGTCTGGTTGGCGTTGTAGACCGGCGCGCGGTAGCCGCGCGGCTTGCGTCCGGTCATCGCGACATGAATGGCGAGCGCGCGTTCGAAGGCTTCGCGCTGCTGCGCCGAGGAAATCTCCGTCGGATCCTCATGGATGTAGCCGTGATGGCCGATCTCGTGGCCCGCCTTAAGGATCGCCTCCACCGCATCCGGATAGCGCTGCATGGTCCAGGCCGGCATGAAGAACGACTGTTTCAGGCCGAGGCGGCGATAGGTCTCAAGGATGCGCGGCACGCCGACGGTCGGCCCGTAGCGTCCCATCGTGATCGGATAAAGCCGGTCGAACGAATCCTTCGGCCGGGCGATGTGAATCAGACTGTCGGCGTCGACGTCGAACGTGATCGTGCAGGCACAGCGCGCGCCGTTCGGCCAGGGGATGGGATTCTTTATCATCGGTTCATCCTCGCACAGCCGGCGGACAACGGCGCATCATTCCGCCGCGACATTAACAGTCCCGTCGATTCCAAGACACTGCCGGACCAGCACCGGGATTGCGGCAAGGGCATCGGCGAGTGACCGGCGGTAGCGTTCGTCGTTGAACTCCTGGTAATCGACCGCGATCAGATGGCTCTCCTGCACCCCGAGATAATGCGCGCAGGTGAAGATATGGGTTTCCAGATGGTTCATGGTCTCCCGCACCCCGCCAGGGCCAAAACCGAACTCGCCGCGCGAGCTCAGCACCACAAGCGTCTTGCCGCGCATGATCGGCTCGAGCGGAAAGTCGCCGCGTGCGAGATCGAAGCTGAAGGTCTTGTCGATCCGGATCACCTTGTCGAACCATGATTTCAGCGCCGCCGGCATGCCGTAATTGTGCATCGGCGCCCCGATCACGATCACGTTGGCGCGGTCGAGCTCGTCGATCAATTCGTCGGAGAGACGAAGCTCGTCGCGCTGCTCGGCGGTGCGGTCGGCGGGCGCGGTGAAGGCCGCGGCCACCCACGTCTCGGTGATGAGGGGCGGCGGATTGCGGCCGACGTCGCGCGAGATGATCGTGGCACCGGGCTCGTGCGTGAGCCAATGCTCGACAAACGATTTGGAGAGCTTTCGGCTGACCGAACGGTCGCCGCGTGGGCTGGCATCGATATGCAGAAGTGTCGTCATCCCTGACCTCGGCTGATTGGCGCTTTGCGTCGGCGCTACAATGACCGAGCGCCCGGGGCGGCGTGATTGATGAATCCGGCAGGCGAGTTGAGAAAATCTCAACAGTGATGCGGCGCGCCAGTGTGGCGCGGTGTGCTGGCCTTGTCGCAGCCCGATTTGTCCATATCCGGTATGCAAGCTTCACTCTCGACATGCTCTCAACCCGGCTTGAGGAATTCTCATTATCGCCTCATCGCCGCCTGCTGCTCAGATGCCCCATCCCGGCCCAGACCAATGCGCCGGACAAACGGGGGGAAACATGTTGCTCAAGCAGACACAGCTTCCGGCGCAGGATGAGGCGGGCTTCGATGCTCACGGAATTGAGCCGGTGCCGGTGGCGCACCGCACGTCGTCACCATCAGATCAATTCTGGATCTGGACCGGCGCGAACATCGCGCCGATCAACTGGGTGCTGGGCGCGCTCGGCATCCAGCTCGGCCTGAGCCTGCTGCAAACGCTTGCCGTCATCGTTGTCGGCAATCTGTTCGGCGCAGCGCTGTTTGCCGCCTTCTGCCTGATGGGACACCGCACCGGCGTGCCGCAGATGGTGCTCGGCCGGCTGGCGTTCGGCCGGCGCGGCGCCTATCTGCCGGCGCTCGCACAGGTGCTGATGCCGATGGGATGGGTCGCGATCAACACCTGGATCGTGCTCGACCTCTGCATGGCCGCGCTCGAGCGGATGGGAATCGGCGGCGGCGTCGAGCTCAAATACGCGATCGCGGTGCTGGTGATGCTGTTTCAGGTCGGCATCGCGGCCTGGGGCTTCAATGCCATCAAGGTATTCGAGCGCTACACCATGCCGGTCATTCTGTTGATCATGGCCGTCATGACCGCATTGGCTTTCCTGCGCGTCGACATCAAGTGGCAGTCCGCCGCCGTCACCGGCATGCCGGCGTTCGCCGCGGCGACGCAGCTGATGACCGCGATCGGCATCGGCTGGGGCATTTCGTGGCTCACCTATGCGTCCGACTATACGCGCTTCACCAGGCCCTCGCTCGGTGCTGCCAAGGTGTTCCGGGCGACATTCCTCGGCATGTTCGCCCCGACGGTCTGGCTCGCTTTCCTGGGCGCTGCGATTGCGTCTGCCGGTGCCGGCTCCGACCCGTCGAAGCTGATCATCGCAGCATTCGGCACGATAGCGTTGCCGGTGCTGCTGGTGCTGCTCCATGGCCCGATCGCAACCAACATCGTCGTGATCTATTCAGCGGCGCTGTCGTCGCTCGCACTCGATCTGCGGCGGCCGCGCTGGGTAATTTCAGTGGCCTCCGGCCTGATCGCCTCCGCGATCCTTTACGGCTTCCTGCAGTCGGGCGACTTCGCCCATGCCTTCGACAATTTCATGGTCGCCTTGATCGTCTGGATCAGCCCATGGGCGGGGGTCACGCTCGCCGACTTCTACTTCGTGCGACGCGGTCGGATCGATCTCCCATCGCTGTACGAGGAGCCGGGCAGGGGTCGTGATTTCAACTGGGCCGGGCTGATCGCCTTTGCCGCCGGGTTCGCAGCGGCGTGGGCGTTCCAGATGGGCACGATCAAGGCGATGCAAGGTCCGCTGGCGCTCGCCACCGGTGGGGTCGATCTGTCCTGGCTCACGGGGATCGGTGTGGCAGCGCTGAGTTATCTGGCGCTGCATCGGCTCTTTGGACGTTCGCTGGCGCGAAGCGACGCGTTGCCGGCCGCGGGCGAGGCATCGATCGAGCCCGCGCCGACATCGACCTGATGGGGCACATCTTGTGCCAGTTCACTCCATCCGCGCGAACAGCCCCACCAGCGTGTCGCGCAGCCAGCGCTGCGCGGGGACGGTGTCGTTGCGCTGGTGCCAGAACAGGCTGACGATGCGCGGCGGCGCCGGCAACGGCACCGGCACGGCGTGGAGGTGGGGCGCCTGGCGCGACTGCGCGCTGAGATCGCGCGGCAATACCGCGATCAGATCGGACTGCCGCACGATCTCGTAGGCGGCGTTGTAGTGATTGACGATGGCAACGAGGTTGCGCGACAGCCCGCGCGAGGCGAGAAACTGGTCGTAGGTCGGTGCCGTGCGGCCTGCCAGGCTCACGTCGACATGCTTGGCGTTGAGGAAGCTGCGTACATTCAGCCGCTTCCGGTTCGCGAGCGGGTGATCCCGCCGCATGAAGCAGGCATAGTCGACCGTCCACAGCGAACGCGAGCGGATCAGCCCCGGATGCTGCGCCTCGTTGACATAAACGCTCAGCACGCAATCGACCCGGTTGTCCTCGAGCTGGTCGGCGATGCCGATGATGGTGTTCGGCGCGGTGCGCAGGCGCGCGCTCGGTGCCATCTCGGCAAAGTGGTTCAACAGAGCCGGCATCACCAGCGACGCCACGTAGTCCGACATCGACAGGCTGAACTCGATCTGCGCACTGCGCGAATCGAACACCTTTTCGTCGAGCGCGCCACGGATGCTTTCCAGCGCGCCACTGATCGGGTCCCACAACGCCACGGCCCGCTGGGTCGGGCGGATTCCCGTGCCGGATCGGACGAACAAGGGATCGCCGAGCGCGTCGCGGATCCTCGCGAGCGCGTTGCTGACCGCGGGCTGGGTCATCGTCAGCGCGCTCGCGGCGCGCGTGACGCTGCCCTCGGTCATCAGGGCCTCGAAGACTTTCAGCAGGTTGAGGTCGAGCGTGCGGAACGACACGGGCAATATTCACGATGGTGATGTACCAGATAATAAATATAAATTATTCCCATAATGTTGATTTGTCTATCATTCCCCGGCTGACTCTGCGGCGCGTGCCGACCGCGGGGCGGAGGGGGGCGTCTTCATGTCAATGATCTCGGCGCGCATCGAGCGCCTGCCGTTCGCGCGATTCCACGTACACCTGCTGCTGATGGGCGGCCTGGGCTATCTGTTCGACGCGATGGATGCCGCGGTGCTGGCGTTCATCCTGCCCGTGCTGCGCACCGCCTGGGGGCTGACCAATGTCGAGACCGGGGTGCTCGGCAGCAGCACCTTCGTCGGTTATCTGTTCGGCGCGCTGCTGGCGGGGACGCTTGGCGACCTGATCGGCCGCCGCGCGGTGATGATGTCGGCGCTGGCGCTCTACAGCGCGGCCTCGCTGCTGAGCGCGGCGGTGGACAGCTGGCCGTCGTTCTTCGCCGCCCGCGTCGTCGCCGGCATGGGCACCGGCGCGGAGAGCGCGATCATCGCGCCATACCTCGCGGAATTCGTGGCGCGGCGCTACCGCGGCGCCTTCACCGGCGCGCTCGCCGGCTTCTTCTCGTTCGGCTTCGTCGCCGCGGCGCTGCTCGGCTATTTCATCGTGCCGGCCTACGAGAACGGCTGGCGTATCGTGCTCGTCATCACCGCGGTGCCGGTCGTGATGCTGCTGTGGTGGCGGAGGTCGCTGCCGGAATCGCCGCGCTGGCTGGAGAGCCGCGGCAGGGCGAACGAGGCCGAGGCGGTGCTCGACAGGATCGAGGCTGTCTTCGCGCGCGAGGGCCGGGTGCTGCCGGCTCCGGTCCCCGAGCCGGCGCTACCTGCCGTATCGTCGGGAACGCTGCTGAGTAATTTCGCCGCGCTGCTGGCCGGCCGCCAGGCCCGCATCACCACCATGACCTGGATCATGTGGCTGTCGATCACCTTCAGCTATTATTCCTTCTTCGTCTGGATTCCCGGCCTGCTGGTGCAGAACGGCATGAGCATCACCAAGAGCTTCGGCTATTCGCTGGCGATGTATTGCGCGCAGGTGCCGGGTTATTTCACCGCCGCCTTCTTCAATGAACGGATCGGACGGCAGGCGACGATTGCGACCTACATGCTGCTCGGCGGCGTCGCCGCGCTCGGGCTCGCCTTCGCCAAGAGTGACGCGGAGATCATGACGGCCGGCCTGCTGCTCTCGTTCTTCATGAACGGAACCTATGCGGGCGTTTATGCCTACACGGCCGAGGTGTTCCCGACATCGATCCGCACGACAGGTGCAGGCCTCGCGTCCGCGATCGGCCGCATCGGCGCGATCGCAGCGCCGATCCTGGTCGGCTACCTCTATCCGAATTTCGGCTTTGCCGGCGTATTTGGCGTCACCACGTCGGTCCTCTTGATCGGCGCGCTCACCGTCGTGCTGATGGGCGTGCCGACGCGCGGCCGATCGCTGGAAGAAATTGCAAGCAAGACCGCGTGACCACGGCGGCGTCCTGACAGGAGATCCAATCATGTCCACCATCCTCTTCAAGAATGCCGCGCTGCTCGATCCGCTGCGATCCGATCTGCTCGAAGGACACCATGTGCTGGTCGAGGATCGCCTGATCAAGGAGGTCTCCGATCGGCCGATCGAGGCCTCAGTCGATCGGGTCATCGATCTCAAGGGCAAGACCCTGATGCCCGGCCTGATCGACCTGCATGTGCACGCGGTCGCGGTTGAGCTCGATCTGTCGCAGCAGGCGCGCATGGCGAACGTGCTGGTGACCTTGCGCTCGACCATGCTGTTGCGCGGCATGCTGAAGCGCGGCTTCACCACCGTGCGCGATGCCGGCGGTGCAGGCTATGCGCTGAAGCAGGCGATCGACACCGGCCTGACCGATGGTCCGCGGCTGTTCGTCTCCGGCCGGGCGCTGAGCCAGACCGGCGGCCATGGCGACGGGCGGGCCCGCTCCGACTATCTTGCCGATCCGACCTGCTCCTGCTGCGTGCGCGTCGGTGCCATCGCGCGCGTCGTCGACGGCGTCGATGCGGTGCGCAAGGCGGTTCGCGAAGAGCTGCAGATGGGCGCCGACCAGATCAAGATCATGGCGTCCGGCGGCGTCGCGTCGCCGACCGATCCGATCGGCGCTTACGGCTATTCCGAGGACGAGATCCGCGCCATCGTCGCCGAGGCGAAAGCACGGCACACTTACGTGCTGGCCCACGCCTACACCGCGGAGGCGATCGAGCGCGCGGTGCGCTGCGGCGTGCGCACCATCGAGCACGGCAATCTGATCGATCTGCCGACCGCGCGGCTGATGGCCGAGAAGGGCGCCTATGTGGTGCCGACCCTGGTCACCTATGAGGCGCTGGCCAATGAGGGGGCGAAATACGGCCTGCCGGCGGCGAGCGTCGCCAAGGTCGCCGACGTGCGCGACGCCGGCTTGCGCTCGCTCGCGATCTACCGCGAGGCCGGCGTCAAGATGGGCTACGGCTCCGATCTGCTCGGACCGTCGCAGCGCTTGCAGAGCGACGAGTTCCGGATCCGCGCCGAATTGTTGGGCCCGCAGGCGGTGATCGCCAGCGCAACTATTGTCGGCGCCGAGGTGCTCGGCATGGAAGGCAGGCTCGGCCGCATCGCACCGGAGGCCTTCGCCGACCTGCTGGTGGTCGAGGGCAATCCGCTGCGCGACGTGTCGTGCCTGCTCGGCCAGGGCGAGCATATTCCGATGGTGATGAAGGCCGGCAAGGCCGAGGTGGATCGGCTGGGCGGGTAGGCACACTCGCCGGCCCAGCGTTCCTGTCATCCTCGCGTCACGCGGCGGCCGGCAGCGCCTCGCGGCCACCCGGCACCATACGATCACGATAGCGCTGGCAGCGTTGACGTGGCCGGGCGGAAGCACGACATATCGGCTGCCCGACTCAACTCCCCGCCCCGGAGCCAGCCATGAACGCGCCGCCCAACATCGATTCCGTTACGCCGCAGTCCGACGGCGATGTGGTGAGCTGGCTGACCAACGAGACGCGCGACCAGCGTTTCATCGACAACATCTTTGCCGAGCTGTGCATCCGGCTGCAGGGCGCGGGCATCCCGATCAAGCGGGCGACGATGAATCTACTGATCCAGCATCCGCAATGGCTCGGCGCCCGGATCATGTGGGCGGACGGGAAGCAAGAGGCGGAGATCTCGCGGGTCGACTACGAGGTCAGGGAGCGCTCGGAATATATCGGCAGCTCCGTCTACGAAATCCAGGAGGGCGCCGCTGAAGTGCGCGAGCGGCTCGAAGGAGCGCCCGGCCGCAAGCACGCGCTCTATGACGACATGCGCGCGCAAGGCCTGACCGACTATGTGGCATGGCCGCTGCTGCATACGCTCGGCAAGCGGCATGTCGTGACGTTCGCAACCGACCGCGCGGGGGGCTTCGATGACGCCCACGTCGCCAGCCTGAAGAAGGTACTGCCGGTGCTGGCGCTGGTCAGCGAGATCCGGATGAAGAACCGCCTGGCGCGGACGCTGCTCGAGACCTATGTCGGCACCCATGCCGGCGAGATGATCCTGGCCGGTGCGACGCGGCGCGGCAGCGGGACCACGGTGCGCGCCGCGATCATGATCTGCGACTTGCGGGATTTCACCCGGATCTCGGACTCCTGGCCGCGCGACGACGTCATCGATCTCTTGAACGACTATTTCGACGCGATGTCGGAGCCGATCGCGCGGCATGGCGGAGAAATCCTGAAATTCATCGGCGACGGACTGCTCGCCATTTTCCCGCTCAGCGACCCCAAGGCTTGTGCCAACCTGCTGCATGCGGTGGCCGAGGCGCGGCAGGCGATGGCCGCGCTGAGCGAAAAGAACAGCATGATGGGTCGTGCGCCGATGAATTACGGCATCGGCGTCCATGTCGGTGACGTCATGTACGGCAATATCGGATCGCGCACCCGGCTCGACTTCACCGTCATTGGTCCCGCCGTCAACATGGCCTCGCGGCTGGAAGCCTTGACAAAGCAGCTGGGAAAAAAGGTGCTGCTGTCGCGCGCATTCGCCGACCTCGTGGAGCGCGATTTCGCACTCGAACATGTCGGCGAACATGCGGTGCGCGGATTCAGCGAGCCGATCGAGTTGTTTGCCTATAACGGCTGATGGAGTCTTCAGGCCGGCGTCGTCTTCTGCGCCGGCGCAGCCCGGTCGATGAACCCCTTGGCGAGGGCGTGATAGACGCCTTCCTTGCAGATCAGGCGCGAGCTCGCGTGTGCGATCAGGGCTGCGGCCATCAGCGGCACCACCATCGCGTGATTGTCGGTCATCTCGGTGACGATCACGAAGGCGGTAATCGGCGCCTGCACCACGCCTGCGAAGTACGACACCATGCCGAGCAGCATGATGGCCGGCAGCGGCGCGCCATGAAACAGCGGCGCGATGTTGGAGCCGAGCCCGGCGCCGACCGCGAGCGAGGGCGCGAAGATGCCGCCCGGTATGCCGCTGATCGAGGCGAACGTCGTCGCGAGGAACTTCCAGACGCTGAAGCTCGCGGGCAATTGTGAGCCGGTTTCGAGCGCGGATTTGACCTGCTGATATCCCGTGCCGTAGATCGCGCCGTCGGACGCAATCCCGCAGATCGCCGCCGCCAGTCCGCAGATCGCGGCAAAGCCGACCGGGTAGCGCTTGATCGCGCGTCCAACGGGATTGGCAAATCCGCGGGCCATGGCGATCAGGATGCGGCTGAACAGGCCGCCCGCCAGGCCTCCGGCCACGCCGCAGAGCGGGACCGCGAGCCAGTCGGCGCCGTTGCGCAAGCCGGTCGCGCTGGTGCCGAAATAGGTGTAGTTGCCCATCAGCGCGAGCGAGGTCAGGCCGGCGGCGATCACCGCGCCGATGATCAGGCTGGAGGTTCGCGTCTCGAAGGCGCGGCTCATCTCCTCGATGCCGAACACGATTCCCGCGAGCGGGGTGTTGAAGGCCGCCGCGACGCCCGCGGCCGCACCGGCCAGGATCAGGCCGGGCTGACGGCGCGGCGAGAAGCGGCCGAGCGCAAACATGATCGACGCGCCGATCTGCACCGTCGGTCCCTCGCGCCCGACCGATGCGCCGCACAGCAGGCCTAACAGCGTCAGCAGGACCTTGCCGGCCGCAATGCGCAGCGAAACCAGGCTTTCGCGCGCGGTCTGGTCGGTGAGATGGCGCGCGGCGATGGCCTGCGGGATGCCGCTGCCCTGCGCGTTCTGAAAGAAGCGATTGGTCAGGAACACCGACAGCGCGAAGCCGACAGGCGTCAACAGCAGCGAGGCATAACGGAAATGCGACACCAGCGCGGCAAAGGCGATCTGTGCCCAATCCGCGAGCTGCGCGAGCGCGACGGCCGCCGCACCGACTGCAATGCCGCCCAGCAGGAAGATGGCGCGGCGTCGCCAACGCGCGGAGACGATTCTGAACAGCCGCCGCTGGCGGTTGGAAGGAAAGCTCATTCGACCGGCATTTTGGCTAATATCGTGGTCCGATACGAAACGGATCACGTCATCCTTAGCATGCGTCGAGGGTGCGCGAAGCTCAAGAAATCAGCAGGATACGCCGGGCAATCGCGCAGAGCCGAAGTCTACACCCGCCGTCTATCGGCGCCGCTGCTGCTTTCTCGGAAACAGCCGGTCGCGGATGTAGCGGGAGGTCGCGGTCAGGCGAATCCCGCGGGGCTTCTGCCAGGCAGCGCGGTCGATCTCCTTCTTGTCGCCGATCGACAGCCGTCCCTTGGCGTTCTTGGCGATGAAGATCGCATCGCTCATCCTGCGGCCGGAACGCTTGTTCTTGGCCGTCACTTCCTTCCAGAGGCTGAGCCGGCCGAGCTTGAGCTTCGGCAGCTCTTCCTTGATTTCGCGCTTGAGGCAATCCTTGCCGGTTTCGCGCGCGCGTCTGCGCCCGCCGGGGAACATCCACAACCCGTCAGATCGGCGTCGAACCAGGAGAACTTTGCCGCGCTTCGCGGCCACCAGTTTGGAGGACTTGGTCATGTACTGCGCAATGATCGAAACAGAATCTGTCTCATTTAAACTTGTCTATTTGGGTAGACAAGTTCTATTGACCTGTTGTTCCACAGCAGTGTGTCGGCTGTTTGTCTCAGATGGACAGCCGGAGCACGCGGACTCTGACGATGCGCTGATGCGATTCGGAGGAGGCGGCAAGAAGGCCGAATGGCTGCGACGGACTGTCGCGACGTCGTTGTCACTCTGCTTCACGTTCGCTGTGATTGCGCTGGCGGGCTTGCCCGTGACTCCACACCCTCACATCGCCTTCGTGAAATTGTGATCCAGCGGTTCCTGCGGCAGGAACTCGTCCGATCGCGTGGGGATGAAAAAGTCCATGATGGACGGCTCCGCCGCGTCGACGTCCCTTGACTTCTTGTTCTTGTTTTGTTCTAGTTGTCTTCCACCGTGAATAGGAGGCCGCCATGGACAACCGTATCAGCGAAATTCGCAGGCAGATCAGGGCGCTGCGCGTCAGCATGCTCGAGGCCGAGGCGATCATGCGAGAGCAGATCAACCGGGACGAGGACTGCGCCTTCGTTGCCGGGGACCTCCTGAAGATGCGCCTGGTGATGAGCCGCCTGGTCGAAGAGCGGGCCATGCTCGGAGACCGCGATCCGATCATCGTGCACGCGGGCGTCGCTCCACGCCGCCGTGCCGCGACCCCGGTCTTTCTTCGCGCGGCGAAGCGGGAGCTTGTCGCCGGCGAAGCGCGTGCCTGATGACGCACCCAGGATGCGGCGGCTGCGCGCCGAGTTGCGCGAGCTCGATGCATCCTTGAACCGGCTCAGGCAGGCCGGACGCGATAGTGCATCGGCGCAGCTTCTGCTGTCGCGCAAGCGCGCCGAGCTGGAGGACGTGATCTGCCGGAGGAAAGATGAGAGAGCCGCTTCGGTATTTCCACGACAGCGATGATCACGCGCCCTGGATCAAGGCGCTGGCCGAGGTCCGGCACATGGCAACGCGGGAAGGCTGGTGCTTTCACCACGTGCAGGCGATCATCGTGGCAATCGACCAGTATGCGGAGGCCGCGCTCGGCAACCGCGAGTTCTTCCTCAACCGCCCGCAGACCGTTGGCCCGTTGCGGCGCGGCGAGGTGCCTTAGCGGACGCCTGCTGTCGGTCACGCCGCTTTGTGGATGCCATGCTCAAGGCAGCCGGTCGGCCGGATGCTTGTTGCGATGCTCGACATACTCGGCGCGGGTCTGGTCCGGATGCTGCACCAGCATGTTGCGGCCGGTCGGGACCGGTTTGGGGCCGTCCAATATCGTGGCGCCGACGCTGGGCAGATGCGCGGCGAACGCGTCGATGTCATCGACCATAAACGTCAGATGCGTCGCCGTGAACGGCTTCAGGCTCTGTTCGGTGCCAGCAACGAACAGGATCGAGGCGACCTGTGCGAGCCTCAGGTCGTGTTCCGGATAGTCGAAGCGAAGCCGCGCCGTCTGGCCGATCAGTTTTTCGTGGAAGGCGACCGCTTGATCGAGGTCCTCCAGTGGCAAATAGCGCCTCACCAGGATGTTGAGTATCTTCATTGCCAAGTCCTCATCGGGGTCCTCATCATGCCCTCATGCGTTGCGGTGGTCGCGATCCGATCCGGTCAGCCGTCGCGACAAGGCAAGGCGCCGCTTGCGGAGCGCCGCGATCGCGCGGTCGATCTGGTCGAGCTTGTCCTGCATCACGGCGGCGCAGCTGACACGCGCTGCACGCCGACCGTCTTCGAGCGCGCTCAGGAGATTGCGAAGCTCGCGGGTCGAGAAACCCGAGGCGATCAGGTCCCGCACCCACGCAGCTCGTTCGATCTCCGGCGCGGAATAGCTTCGATAGCCGTTCGACGTCCGGCGCGGCACGATCAGGCCGGCCGCTTCATAGTGCCGAAGCGTCCGCGCGCTGACGCCGAGATGACGGGCCGCCTCCTGAATCTTCATCGCGATCTCCTGTCGAGGGCCGGCCTAGCACCTTGTCGTTAATGTCAATGTCAAGCGCCGGGTTGCGCAAGTCTGCACCGGACGCGGACGCCGAACTCCGCCGCTCCGCCGGAGCCGTGGAGGGCCAAATGTCCCGGCCGGCTGGCGTAGCCCGGGATGGCCAATCCGCGCCCGGCGACCTATCGTGTCGCTTGCGGCCGAATCTGAGGCGGATCGTTCATCGCCGGGTCATGTAAATCCGGCCATCGTCAGCGCCGCGCCCGCGGGGGCGGCGGCATATTTTCGGAGGAGGTTTCGGATGATCAGGGGCTGGCAGCTTGCGGCGTCGGCGCTCGCCATCGTCGCGATGGTTGCAACGCTGGGCGCAGAGGCCAACGCGGCGCAGTGCGGCAACGGGCCCGGCGGGTTCGAAGCCTGGAAGGAGCAGTTTGCCGGTGAGGCGAGGGCCAAGGGCGTCGGCGCCACCGCGATCGACGCGTTGATGCAGGCGCATTATGCCAGCGCGACGATTGCCGCCGATCGCGGCCAGCGCAGCTTCGGCCTGTCGCTCGAGCAGTTCATGGCCAAGCGGGGATCGGCGACCATCGTGGCGCGCGGCCGATCGCTGAAGCAGTCGCAGGCGGCGATGTTCGCCTCGATCCAGCAGCGCTACGGCGTGCCGCCGGGACCGCTGATCGCGATCTGGGGCATGGAAAGCGGTTTCGGCAGCCAGCGCGGCAACCAGAACATGCTGTCGTCGATCGCGACGCTTGCCTACGACTGCCGCCGGCCGGAGTTCTTCACCGAGCAGCTCTATGCCGCGCTGAAGCTGATCGACCGCGGCAGTTTGTCCGGGAGCACGCGTGGTTCGATGCACGGAGAAATCGGCCAGACCCAGTTCATGCCGAAGAATGTCCTCGCCTACGGCACCGGCAATCTCGACGTCGCCGCCAATGCGCTGGCCTCGACGGCGAACTTCCTGCGCGCCAATGGCTGGCGCGCCGGCGCCGGCTATCAGCCCGGGGAACCCAACTTCGCGGCGATCGAGGCATGGAACGCGGCGGGGGTCTATCAGAAGGCGATCGCCATTATGGGACGGCAGATCGACGGCCAATGAGCGCAGGCCCGGGTTCCTTCACTTCCTGTTAACGCAACGGTGCCCAGATCGTTTGCTGTGAAAACGGAGCGAGTGGAGACAGGCTCCATGCTCAAGAACGGCACTTATGCGGCGTGGTTTCGAACGTCGCTCGCCGACGGCACCGGCATCGTGCACATGGCCGATGGCAGGCTGTGGGGCAGCGATGCCATCATGCTCTACAGCGGCACCTATGAGGTCGACGGCGAGCGCTTCTCCGCCGTCCTCACCGCCAGGCGGCACTCCGAAGGTCATCAGACCGTGTTCGGCACCGACGACCTCGTGGTGCGGCTCGAGGGAGTCGCGAGCGGCCCGATCGCGACCGCCACGGGCAGGGCCGATGCGGTGCCCGACCTTGCCTTCGAGGTGACGCTGATGCCGAGCCAAGAGGTGGCGCCCGAGCCGCCGCCGGATTTGCCGCTGCCGAAGTTCGATCCGAGCCGGCTGCCGAAATTGCCGAAACGCTCGAGTCGCTGAGCAACTTCTACACGTCGCTCGGGCCCGCGGTCTCCGGAAAAGGGGCGCCGGGGATGTAGAGCTTCAGCGGGCGGATCTCGTAGACGGCCGACGGGTTGACGCTGCGCAGGTCGCGCGCCGCGGCGATCGCCTCCGCCTCATCGGCGCAATTGATCACGTAGAAGCCGAGCAACTGCTCCTTGGTCTCCGCGAACGGGCCGTCGATCACGACGCCATGGCCGGGCCCGCGCAGGGTGCTGGCCTTGCGGGTCTCGCCGAGCCGTGCAGCCGGGCCGAGCCGGCCCTTCAGCCGTTGATGGACCTCGCGCAGGCCCGCCATCACGGCTGCGTCCTCATCGGCATTCCACGACTTGACCTCGGCCTCGACGTGATAGGCCAGGATGGCATAAAGCATGTAGCGAACTCCTCATTTCCGATGCGGCAGGCGCTGGCGCGCGATGATTGTTCGAGCATGATATTCCCGGAAAACCGCTTCGCGCTTTTCCGGGTCATGTTCTAGGACGGCTCGCGGCCACCCAGTCCGACATCTCATCTGTAGCGGATCAGGCCACTTTTGTGCTGCTACGACGTAGCCCGCAGGTCGTGTGGCGGCGCCGATTCGCGACGCCCGAACAGCAGAAAGGCGCGGCGGAATCACTTCCGCCGCGCCCCCGATGTTGATGTCTCGCTGGTCCAGGGCTGAGAGCGCCCCGATGCCAGGCTGATTGCTCAGCGCCTAGCGGGCGATCCCAGCGAGGTGACAGCGCTTGAGACAAGACACTAGATCACCTCCTTTCTTTGTTGATGGGACCAGCAATATAGGTGGCGAATCCGCCGCTGTTAAGGCCGCCGTCCGTCCGATCCGGGCCAGGAACCGGGCGCAATGCGCCGGCATGTTGCCGTGGACCGGCGTATAATCACGCCCGTCGAGGCAGTTGAGGCGGCCGTCGGGTCGTGTTAGGGGATCGTTCGATGCGGGTGTAGCTCAATGGTAGAGCAGCAGCCTTCCAAGCTGAATACGAGGGTTCGATTCCCTTCACCCGCTCCAAAAACGATTTCAATGGCTTAGCCAGAAATTTTAAACTTCCATTCTGATTCCATTCCGACAATTTTGAAACATCACGGCTGAAGGCTGACGCAGATTTGTGGGCGTTTTCAATCTCTACTCAAAGTGGTTCTTATTTATGATGATCGTCTCCAATAAGGGTAGCTAGTGGCCGTCTGACGACGATGGCCGGTACGCTCGAACAGAGATGATCGCGACTCTCGGATGAGATGCGAGCTTCGGGCGAGGTGCGACCCATGCTTCGGCGCCGGTTTACGCCCACGGCGTAGCGGCGACGTTGATGTGGCGATACATTGCTGCGGGGTATGCCGAAGGAGGCACCATGTTGGGAGGCAAATGGGCGGCGGCGATGGTCGCGGCAGGCCTGATGATCCTCGCGGCTTCGGGCGCACAAGCGGATTCAACCCACATCGCCAAAATCCAGGCGGCCTTGGACGCATGGCTGGCCGACCGCAGCTCAGCTGAGAAGGTGACGGGAGTTGCCGCCTACGTCAGCTTCGGGGACACCGGCCCGGCTATCGAGGCGTTCGCCGGAAAGATCGGCAGCGGTCCGCAGGATGCTCCGGTCCGGCAGGGCACGCTGTTCCAGATGGGCAGCACGTCGAAGTCCTTCACGGCGGCCTTGATCCTGAAGCTCGAGGCTGCGGGCAAGCTGTCCATCGACGACGCGCTTGGCAAATGGCTTCCGCAATATCCGGCGTGGAAGGATGTGACGATCCAGCGTCTCCTCAACATGACGAGCGGCATCCCGAACTACTCCGAGACCGAAGCCATGTCCCGCATATGGATCAACGATCCCACGCGCGAGCTGAGTGCCGAAAACCTGATAGACCTCGTCTATCCTGCCGGAAGCGGCGACCTGCCTAAGAGCAAAGGCTACCATTATTCGAACACCAACTACATCCTCGCCGGCATGATCGCGGCAAAGGCAGCCGGCCAGTCTTATCGTGATCTCGTGCACCACATGATTATCGAAGCGTTCGGGTTGCACAGCACGTTCTACGAAAACGGGACATATCCGGACCCGGTGACCGATCGCCTGGCGCACGGCTATTTCGACAACCCTGCCTGCGCCGATTATCAACCCAAATGCACCCAGTCCTGGAATCACGCGCTGATGGGTGGTGACGTTCGCGGGATGAGCACCTCATGGGCTCAGGCGGCAGGTGGCGCGATCGCCGACGCGCGCGATGTGGACCGCTGGATGCGCGCCGTGCTCAAAGGACGCGTGGTGCCGCCGAAGCAGCAGGCGGAATGGATGGCACTCGTGTCGATCAGGACGGGTGAGCCGATCGCAGACGTAACGGCAGACGATCCGCGCGGATTCTCGCTCGGTCTCGGCAAGGCAGTTCTCGGATCGTTTGGCGCACACTGGTTTTATCAGGGCGAGACGCTCGGCTACCGAACGCTCTATGTGTGGTTCGAAAAGGAAGAACTGATGATTACGCTCCAGACGAACTCGCAGCCGGCGGCCGAAGCGGACAAGCTCCACGACCTCGTGGGTGTCATCTATGACATCGTGCGGGGTGACGCGAAATAGGCGTCGGCGAACAGGCTTCTTCCGGCTATCAGGCCGCAAGAGCGGCGATCGGGCACGTCATTTCGGGCTCTCTCTCCGCACGCGGAGGTTCGAATCGAAGAACTGCAACGCGGCGTTGCCGATGTATTCGTGCAGCTTGACCCGGTCCACGCCGGGAGTATCGTTGCAGGTTTCGGGAAAGTTATCGCGTCCCACCTGGTCGCACTCATTGCCGAAGATCTCATGGCTGACCGGACCGGGCAGCACGTCCAAGTGAGCATGCGGGATGTATTTCGCCGCAAAGGCTGCGTTTTCATCAGATGGTGTTGTCGTGTCGCCGGCTCCGACGATGAGATAGGTCGGGATCGCCATTTGCCGTAGCCCGGCCTCGTCCATGCCGAACCCCCGGATATCGCCCGGCGCCATCGCGAAGGCCGCCCGGACCCGATCGTCGCGCAGGTCGCGGGCGGGTTCGGCATCAAGCTTCATCTGCTCGCGGATATAGGCCGGCACCGCCTCATTGTCCTTCCAGCTGCGCTGAAACTTCAGGAAAAGTTCCGGATTGACCTTGGCGCCCCCGATCCAGAGCGAAGTGAATCCTCCCTGTGAATGTCCCGCCACGCCGATCTGGCTTGGCTCGATATGCGGTCCCCAAACCTTGTCCTGAAGAAGATGGGAGATATCCAGACTGAGATCGCGCGGGCGCTGCCAGATCCTGCTGCGCACGTAGAGCGCGCTGGAGTCGAAGGTGTTGGCCCGGAAGTGATACAGCATCGCCACGAGATAGCCGTGAGAGGCGAGGTATTCGCCGAACCAGGCATAACCCGAACCGTTGCCGCCCGCCCCGTGCGAGAACATGACAAGTGGACGCTTCACGCCATCGGACACGACGGGCGCGTCCTTGTAAAGGTTCAGATTGGTGGCCAGGAAAATCTTGAAAGGAACGGCGGTTGTAGCCGGGACCGCCGGATAGATCAGCATCAAGTTCAGAGGCCGGCCGCCCTCGGACGGATCGACATATTCGAGCTGCGTCACCCCAACGGGATACGGAGCGGTCCGCAGCACGTCCTGAGCCAGCGCAGAACCGGAATAGATCCCGAAACCAACGGTGACGCCAGCGAGCAAACGAGTGAGACCATTTTGGCCCGAGTGGACAGCCCGCATGTCTTGCTCCTTTGAATGTCTTGTCCTTCGATTGACGGTACATGGTTAGACCAATCGGGCGAAGGGCTAAACCCGTCGCCATTCCGACAAAGCGAAACTCTGGAGCGATCTCAATCGCCCAAGAAGCTGAGAAATGTCAGAATGGCTCTTGATAACATTGCAGAATGCGGCGACTTCCAAGCTGAATACGAGGGTTCGATTCCCTTCACCCGCTCCAGTGTTTTCAATCGCTTGCGGCACGGTGCCGGCTCCATTTGGGCGAAGGCGCTGCTGCTCCCTCGGATAAAATCTGGGCTTTGGTTCGCGCCGCGCGGCGCTTTTTGGTGCCGGTCTGGGCGCGCTGTCACGGCGCGCGACATCCGTATTGAACTTGGCCCAGGATAGCGGCGACCAAACTGTCGGTAGACTGGAGGACCACGCCATGCCCGACTGGATTCTTGCGCCGATCTGTATGGTCGCACTCGGCGGCTTCATCTGGTTCGCGTTTCGACAGGGGTTCAGCATTAAGCCCGACGAGAACAACCGCGACCATCCGACTTTGCCCCTTGGCCCGGACGGGTCTTGGCGCTAACGGCGGTACCGGGCGAGAGGCGCTGACGGCGCCGAGAATAGGTTCAATGACGTCCTTTGCGGTCGGCGATCCCTACACCCTTTGGAGTATCCCGATCGTCACGTGAACTTTCGGCCCCGATGTGTAGACCTAGTCGCTACCGGGATTTTGCATTTCCTTCCTGGGGCTAGAGCCGACGCCGTCCGCATGCATTTTAAGCGGGCGGTGTTTGCTGATGTGAACCACCGCCCCGTCGCAGCATCCCGCTCCCGCGCGCGGAGGCTGCCCATGAAGCGAATACCCACGAGCGAAGCGATCATCACCGTCGCCCTGCTGGTGATGTTCGCGCTCGTGATTTGGTTTGGCGCCATGCCCTGAGTTTCGGGCGCCGCTCGATCAGGGGAGCGAAACGACCCGCAGATTGTTGGTGCTTCCCGCTTGTCCAAAGGGAATGCCGGCGACGACGACCAGCAGGTCGCGGCTTGATGCAAACTGCTCTGCACGCGCGAGGGCCGTCGCGCGCTCGACCATCTCCTCATAGCTCCCGACATCGTCGGAAAGGACGCTGTGAGCCCCCCACAGCAGGCACAGGCGGCGGGACACTTCGCGGCTTGGAGTGATGGCGAGGATCGGCAGGCTCGGCCGCTTGCGTGCGACGCGCGCGGCGGTGGTGCCGCTCGACGTGTAGGCCACGATGGCCGCGGCGTGAACCACGGAGGCGAGGTCCGCAGCGGCCGTCGCGACGGCATGCGGCGGCGTCTGCTCCTCGCCGGGCTGGGTCGCCTCGACGATCGAGCGATACATCTTGTGTTGTTCGGTGCTGCGGATGATGCGATCCATCATCTCGACGGCCTCGCGCGGATAGCGGCCCGTCGCGGATTCCGCCGACAGCATCACTGCGTCTGCGCCGTCGTAGATCGCGGTCGCAACGTCGGAGACCTCCGCGCGCGTCGGAGTCGGCGCGGCGACCATCGAGTCCAGCATTTGCGTGGCGACGATCACGGGCTTCACCGCGAGACGGCACGCCCGTACCAGCTCTTTCTGACGCCCCGGCACGTCCTCATCCGGAATTTCGACGCCGAGGTCTCCGCGCGCAACCATGATGGCGTCGCACAGCTGGATGATGTCGTCGATCCGCTCGAGCGCCGCCGGCTTCTCGATCTTGGCCATCAGGCCGGCGCGGTCGCCGACGAGGCTTCTCGCCTCGATGATGTCGGAGGGCTTTTGCACGAACGACAAGGCGACCCAGTCGACGCCCAGCTTCAGGCCGAACTCCAGATCGAGGCGGTCCTTGGTGGTGAGCGGCGAAAGATCGAGCACCGTCCCCGGCAGATTGACGCCCTTGTGGTTCGAGATCGTGCCACCGACAATCACCTTGGCTTCGATGAAATCGTCACCGAGACCAATGACGCGAACGCGCACCCGGCCATCGTCGATCAGAAGGTCGTGGCCGGGAGCCACCGCCGCAAAGATTTCCCGATGCGGCAGCGGAATCGCCGATCGGTCGCCATCCGACCCGGACAGCACGAACCGGATGGTCTCTCCGGCCGCCGCGCTGATCTTGCCGTCGCGCAAGGTGCCGACGCGGATCTTCGGGCCCTGAAGATCCATCAGAATGCCGATCGGACGGCCGACGTCCTGTTCCAGTCTCCGGATCGCGGCGTGGACGGTCGCGTGGTCGCTCTGGGTTCCGTGACTGAAATTCAGGCGGAATGTATCGACGCCCGCCAGCAGCAGTGCCTTGAGCATCTCGGGAGAACTGCTCGCGGGGCCGACGGTTGCGACGATCTTGGCCCGTCGATGACGACGCATGGGTCACCTCATTGCTGGCTTGCCGGCTGCAATCAATCGTGAGGCGCCGGCCGATAGGTCTCGTATTATGGCGTCTTCTTGAGACTATCGTAAGACGCCGATGCCTCCGGTATTCCGCCGAGGACCAGCTTTGCGCGAGCGCCGGCGCCGATGCCCGCGACAATGGCCGCGGCATAAAGCATGACGACAGACGCGGCGAATGCGTTCAGCACCCAGGCCCGCCTGGCGACGTTGCCGGTTTCGTGCTGGAGATCATGTGCGCTCCCAAAGCAGCTGTTGGTCGTTTGGTCCGGCGTCAGGCCGTCGTCCTGCCGCCGCCTACTGACGAAATTCGTTGGTCAGTTCGCCGATCCCGTCGATCGCGACGGTGACCGTATTGACCGGCTCCTTCATCACGCCGACGCCGATCGAAGTCCCGCAGCAGATGAGGTCGCCCGGCAACAGCGTCATGTCGTGCGAGATCTTGCTGACCAGCGCCTGCGCGCTGAAGATCATGTCCGCGATCGGGTAGTTCTGGCGCTCGACGCCGTTGAGGATGGTGCGAACCACGAGGCGCGCGGGATCGAGGCCCGAGGCGATGACGGGACCGAAGGGGCCGTATCCGTCGAAGCTCTTGGCCCGCGCCCATTGCGGGAACGTCGGATCGCGATTGAGGATATCCGCGGCGGTGACGTCGTTGGTGCAGGTGTAACCGAAGATGAAGGCGTCGGCCTGTTCGGGGGCGACTGCCGTGCAGCGCTTGCCGATGACGATGCCGAGCTCGCCTTCGTAGGTGGTCTTGCCGTCGTAGCCGACCGGGCGCGTGATCACGGCGCCGGGCTCGGTCACGCTTGTCACCGCTTTCAGCAGGTACAGCGGTTCGGGCGGCTCAGGTGATTTCAGCTTCGCCGCAAGAGCGTGAAAATTGTTCCAGAGCGCGATGACCTTGCTTGGTTGAGCCGGCGCCAGCAGTTCGACCTCGTCGAGCGTCAACGTCTGTCCGGTCGGTCGGGTGTCGCCGAACATCTCCCCTGCGTGCACGGCGATGCCGGACGAAGTGAGTTGTCCGTAGCCGATTTCGGCATCGTGGCGAAAGCGGACCCAGCGCGTCACATTGGCCATCACGATCACGCCACCGCAAGCGATTGTGCTTCGGCGCCGGCCGCCCCGTCATAGAGGCCGGCCAGCCTGGTGCGCTGCGCCACCAGCGCCAGCACCGCGTCGAGGGCGGGCGTCGCAATGTCGGTCATCCGGCCCATCTCCTGCACCACGGTGATCAGCGGATCGATCTCGACGGGACGTCCACGCTCGAGATCCTGCAGCATCGAGGTCTTGTGTGCGCCGACCTTGCGTGCGCCCTCGATGCGGCGTTCGACATCGACCCGGAACTTGACGCCGAGGCTTTCCGCGATCGCCTGCGCTTCCAGCATGATCGCCCGGGACAGCGCGCGGGTGCCGGGATTGCTGCAGATCACGTCGAGGGTCGCGTGGGTGAGGGCGCTGATCGGGTTGAAGCAGACATTGCCCCACAGCTTGAGCCAGATCTCGTCGCGGATGCGGTCGAGCACCGGCGCCTTCATGCCCGCCGAGGTGAACAGATCGGACAGCCGCTGGACGTCGGGCGTGATCTCGCCGGAAGGCTCGCCGAGCGGAAAGTTGTTGCCGTAGACGTGGCGGATCACGCCGGGCGCCTCGATTTCGGTGGCCGGGTACACCACGCAACCGATGGCGCGGGCAGCGCCAAGTTCGCTCCACTGCCGTCCGCCGGGATCGATGCTCTCGAGCGTCGATCCTTCGTGCCGGCCGCCATGCCTGTAAAAATACCAGTAGGGAATGCCGTTGACGGCGGTGACGATGCGAGTCCGCTCACCCAGCAGGGGCCGCATCGGTTCGATGACGCCGGTGATCGAATGCGCCTTGAGGCAGATGATGACGAAATCCTGCTCGCCGAGTTCGGCGGGGTTATCGGTGCAACGAGGATGCACCACGCGCTCCTCGTCGCCGATCAGCAGCTTCAAGCCGTTCTGTCGCATCGCGGCGAGGTGCGCGCCGCGTGCGACCAAGCTGACATCGGCGCCAGCGCGCATCAATTCGACACCGAGATAGCCGCCGATGGCACCGGCGCCGTAGATGCAGATCTTCATGAAATCCTCGCGAGCAGAATGGGGACACGGCTCGAGCCGCAACGGCTCGAAACGGGTGGCAATGCCTTAGATGTCGGTCAGGCCGCGCAGTCGGCCTCCTCGAACGCGAGGCTGATGTCCCGCATGCTCACGACGCCGACGAGCCGGCCGTTGTCGATGACCGGGATATGGCGGACGTCGTGACGGCCCATCATATGCTCGACCTCGGTGAGGCTGTGTTGCGACGTGCAGGACACCAACGGCCGCGGCGAAATGAACTGCGCGACTTTTGCGGCAAGGCCACCAGTGCCGCGCTCGGCGATCACGGCGACCACGTCGCGCTCGCTGAACATTCCGACGACGGCGGCGTCGACGCTGCGCGAGACGTTCCTGACCACGAGTGCGCCGACATTGCTGGCGTACATCAGGTTGGCCGCGATGCTCACGGTTTCGCTTGAGCCGATCGTCACCGCGGGCGCACGGTTGGTGCGAAGGATGTCCCCAACGAACATGATATGGTCCTCCCGGTTGGGTTGTTAAGGAACAATCTTGGTATACATTATTCCAGAAGTCAAATAGAAGAATTGAAGCCTACTTCGATAAGAACGGCAAAAATGCTGACCTACTTGCCAGTATTGTCGCCTTGACTCCGACGTCGTTTGGCATGCCATATGCCAACTCTGACGCTCGTTTCCGGCGAGCGATTTCGTTCTGAACCACAACCGGTTGGGGGCAGGTCGTCATGAAAAGAGAGCCGATCCGCCGCAAGCCGTCCGATCCCGATGTTCGTGCACAGCCGGATCCGGACGCGCGAGACGGCGGCGTGCAATCCGTCGATCGCGCGCTGCAAATCATGGAAGCGCTTGCCGAGGACGACGAAGGCTATCGGCTGACCGATCTTGCGATCCGCATCGGCTTGCCGCCGTCGACGGCGCATCGGCTGCTGACCACGCTGGAGAACCGCAGGTTCGTGCAGTTCGACCGCGAGGAGTCGAAATGGCATATCGGTGCGCAGAGCTTCGTGGTCGGCTCGACCTTCATGCGCCGGCGCAATTTTTCCGCGCGGGCCTTGCCCTATCTGCGCAAGCTGCGCGACCAGACCAGGGAGACCGCCAATCTTGCGGTGGTCGATGATGAATCCATCATCGTCGTATCCCGTATCGAAAGCCGGGAGATCATGCGCTCGCTGACCAAGGTCGGCGGACGCGTCGCCTTGATCGCCTCGGGAGTAGGGAAGGCGGTGCTGGCCGCCTATTCCGATGCCGATGTCACTGCGATCATCCGCCGTCGCGGCATGCCGCGCCTGACCGAAAAATCGATCATTCGACCGGGTGAGCTGTTCAGGGAATTGGAGATCGTGCGGCGCCAGGGCTATGCGGTGGACGATGAAGAGGCCCGGCTCGGCCTGCGCTGCGTGGCCGCGGTCGTCTTCAACGATTGCAGCGAGCCGTTCGCTGCGGTCTCGGTGTCGGGCATGGCGGATCGGATGACGGACGACCGCCTGCCGGAGATCGGAGCCACCGTGCACAAGATCGCAGCCGAGCTCACGGCGGAGCTGCGCGGCAGCAGCCCTGCGCAGCCGCAGGCGTGAAGCCCGCCGGCTTTCCCGTCGTTGCCGGTTTCCATTGCGTCGCCGGTGCTAATCGCTTGGAGACAGGCAAGAAATCGCGAGCGCTGCCACAGCGCGGAAAATCCCGTCGATTGCGTTGAGATCGATGGTCGTGGCGCTGATGATCCTGCTCAGGCCAACTCAAGCGAAGCGGGATCATCAGATGAAGATGCGAGCGGTGGATGCGGCAGTCCGCATACTGGAACGCGAGGGGATCACTTGCGCTTTTGGCGTTCCCGGCGCCGCGATCAACCCGCTTTACTCCGCATTGAAGCGCAACGGCTCGATCCGGCATGTTCTGGCGCGGCACGTCGAAGGTGCCTCGCATATGGCGGAGGGCTATACCAGGGCGAACGCGGGCAACATCGGCGTTTGCATCGGCACGTCGGGCCCCGCCGGAACCGACATGATCACCGGCCTCTATTCGGCGATCGCGGATTCGATTCCGATCCTCTGCATCACCGGCCAGGCGCCGCGAGCGCGGCTCTACAAGGAAGATTTCCAGGCCGTCGACATCGAGGCGATCGCAAAGCCGGTGACGAAATGGGCCGTCACGGTGCGCGAGCCGGCGCTGGTGCCGCGGGTGTTCAGCCAGGCCTTCCATGTCATGCGCTCGGGGCGGCCGGGACCGGTGCTGATCGATCTGCCGCTCGATGTTCAATTGGCCGAGATCGAGTTCGACGATGAGACCTATTCGCCGCTGCCGGTCTACAAGCCGACGGCGACGCGCAAGCAGGTCGAGAAGGCGCTCGAGATGCTCAACGCCGCGGAGCGGCCGCTGATCGTCGCCGGCGGCGGCGTGATCAACGCTGATGCATCCGAGCTCCTGGTTTCCTTCGCCGAAGCTGTCAACGTGCCGGTGGTCCCGACGCTGATGGCGTGGGGCGCGATTCCCGATGATCACGCGCTGATGGCCGGCATGGTCGGCCTGCAGACCAGCCATCGCTACGCCAACGCCACGATGCTCGAATCCGATTTCGTGCTCGGCATCGGAAACCGCTGGGCCAACCGGCATACCGGTTCGATCGAGACCTATACGAAGGGTCGCAAATTCGTCCATGTCGACATCGAGCCGACGCAGATCGGGCGGGTCTTCAATCCGGACCTCGGTATCGTGTCGGACGCCAAGGCCGCGCTGGAACTGTTCGTTAGCGTCGCCCGCGAGTGGCGGAAGTCCGGCAGACTGCGCGACCGGCAGGCTTGGCCCGCAGCCTGTCGCGACCGCAAGCGTTCGATGCTGCGCAAGAGCCATTTCGACAACATCCCGATCAAGCCGCAGCGCGTCTACGAGGAAATGAACAAGGCGTTCGGCCGCGACACCTGCTACGTGACTGTGATCGGATTGTCGCAGATCGCGGGCGCCCAGTTCCTCAACGTCTATCGTCCGCGCAACTGGATCAACGCCGGGCAGGCCGGTCCGCTCGGCTGGACGCTGCCGGCCGCGCTCGGCGTGCGCGCCGCCGATCCCGACCGCGACATCGTCGCGCTGTCGGGCGACTACGATTTCCAGTTCCTGATCGAGGAGCTCGCGGTCGGGGCGCAGTTCAATCTGCCCTACATCCACGTGGTCGTGAACAATTCGTATCTCGGGCTGATCCGGCAGGCGCAGCGCGGCTTCGACATGGACTATCACGTCCAGCTCTCGTTCGAGAACATCAACGCGCCCGAGATCGGCGCCTACGGCGTCGACCATGTGGCCGTCGCGGAAGGGCTGGGCTGCAAGGCGATCCGCGTGACCGATCCGAACGACGCGCAGGCCGCATTCGCGACAGCGCGCGAGCTGATGGTGAAGCACCGCGTGCCCGTGGTGGTCGAGTTCATCCTCGAGCGGGTCACCAACATCGCGATGGGAACGGAGATCGACAACATCGTCGAATTCGAGGAGGTGCTCGATCTTCCGCTCGATGACGTGCCGAGCGCACAACGAACCGGCACGCTGTTGCCGGCCTGACGACATCATCCAGCGCTGCCCCAAGCGGAGATCCGACCCGTGCCTCAATTTGCCGCCAATCTCACCATGCTGTTCAACGAGCTGCCGTTCCTCGACCGGTTCGCAGCCGCCAAGGCCGCCGGCTTCAATGCTGTCGAGTATCTGTTTCCCTACGAGTTCGAGAAAGGCGCGTTGCGCGAGGAATTGGCGCGCTCTGGGCTGACCCAGGTGCTGCACAATCTGCCGGCCGGCAATTGGGCTGCCGGCGAGCGGGGCATTGCGATCCTGCGCGACCGGGTCGATGAATTCCGCGACGGCGTGGTGCGCGCGATCGACTACGCGAAGGCACTGGACTGCCGGCAGCTGAACTGCCTGGTCGGCATCGCTCCCACTGGCGCGGACGCGGCGGAGCTGCGCGAAGTCCTGGTGCCCAATCTGCGCTTCGCTGCCGGCGCGCTCGCGCAGCATGGCATCAAGCTTCTCATCGAACCGATCAACACGCTCGATATTCCCGGCTTCTTCCTGAGCGGGACGGAACAGGCGGTGCAGCTCATTGCCGACGTGGGCTCACCCAATTTGTTCATCCAGTACGACATCTATCACATGCAGATCATGGAAGGTGATCTGTCACGAACGCTGCAGAAGCATCTCGGCCGGATCGCGCATGTCCAGCTCGCCGACAATCCGGGCCGTTTCGAACCGGGCACCGGCGAGATCAACTATCCCTATCTGTTCAAGCATCTCGACAGCATCGGATATCGGGGCTGGATCGGATGCGAATACAAGCCGCGGTCGACCACGCTCGAGAGCCTTGCCTGGCACGCCGCACACACTCTCGTGACTTAATCCGGCGGACAGGAGCGACGACAATGAAGGACATAGGATTCATCGGGCTCGGCACCATGGGACGTCCGATGGCGAGCCACCTCCTGGCAGCGGGCTATCGCCTGTTCCTGCACGACGTCACGCCGCTCGCGCCGGAGCTGATTGCTGCCGGCGGCATCGCCTGCGAGTCCGGCAAGCAAGTCGCGCAGGAGGCGGACGCCGTCATTATCATGGTGCCGGATACGCCGCATGTCGAAGCCGTGCTGTTCGGCGAGGGCGGCGTCGCGGAGGGCGTCTCCAAGGGCATGATCGTGGTCGATATGAGCTCGATCTCGCCGCTGGCGACCAAGGAGTTCGCCCGCAAGATCGATGCGCTCGGCGCCGACTATCTCGACGCACCGGTCTCCGGTGGCGAGGTCGGTGCCAAGGGGGCAAGCCTGACCATCATGGTCGGCGGGCGCGAGCGGGCGTTCAATGCGATGAAGCCGGTGTTCGAGACGATGGGCAAGAACGTCACCCATGTCGGCGGCAATGGCGACGGCCAGACCACCAAGGTTGCGAACCAGATCATCGTGGCTTTGACCATCGAGGCGGTGAGCGAGGCCCTGCTGTTCGCCTCCAAGGCGGGCGCCGATCCCGCGCTGGTGCGCAAGGCGCTGATGGGCGGCTTCGCCTCGTCCCGGATCCTCGAGGTGCATGGCGACCGCATGATCAAGCGCAACTTCGATCCAGGCTTCCGCATCGAGCTGCATCAGAAGGATCTCAACCTTGCGCTCGAAGGCGCGCGGGCACTCGGGTTGTCGCTGCCAGGTACGGCAGCTGCCCAGCAGCTGTTCAACACCTGTACCGCGCTCGGCGGCAAAGCCTGGGACCATTCGGCGATCTTGAAGGCGCTGGAAGTCATGGCGGGCCACGAGGTCGCGGCTGCCTGAGCCTCACCCGGGGCAATGGATGAACTTCAACGGCCAGCCTCCGGCGATGCCATGCTGGTCCGGCGGGTGAGGGGGCGTCGCGCCAGGCGACGAACCCCTGCATCCGAGGGAAGGATCTTTAGCTCCTTGACACGGTAAGTAAAAATATTATTACATACCGGCCTTGGAGAAACGGGCTGATGTTGCAGACAAAGCGAAGCTATGGCGGCATGGTGACCGCGCCGCACCACCTCGCGGCGCAGGCTGGACTCGCGGTGTTGTCGGAAGGCGGCAATGCCATCGAGGCGATGATCGCCTCGGCGGCGACGATTGCCGTGGTCTATCCCCACATGAACGGACTCGGCGGCGACAGCTTCTGGCTCGTCGGTCGCGCCGGCTCTCCGCCGGTCGGGATCCAGGCTTGCGGACGCTCCGCGATGGCCGCCGATCGCGACTGGTATCGCGCGCGCGGTTGCAGCAGCATTCCCGGCCGCGGCCCGCTCGCTGCGCTCACCGTCGCCGGCACCGTCGACGGCTGGCAGAAGGCCTATGAACTCAGCCGCGATCGTCATGACGGCCGGTTGCCGCTGGCGCGGCTGCTCGAGCCCGCGATCCGCCATGCTGAGGACGGCGTCGCCGTCACCAGCACGCTGCATGAAAACATCGGCAAGAAGCGGCACGAGCTCGAAAACGTGCCCGGCTATGCCGAGGTCTATCTGCCGCAAGGCGCGCCGCTTGCGGTCGGTGCGCGGCTGCGCCAGCCTCGCGTCGCCGAGACGTTGCGGCGGCTGGCCAAAGCGGGCCTCTTTGATTTCTATCACGGCGAACTGGCGCGCTCGATGGCGGCCGACCTCGAACGGGCGGGCAGCCCGCTGCGGCTGGCCGATCTGGAACGGCATCAGGCGTCGCTGGTGACGCCGCTCTCGGTCGAGGTGTCCGGACACAAGATCTACAACATGCCGCCGCCGACGCAGGGGCTGGCCTCGTTGCTGATCCTGGCGCTCTATGCCCGGCGCATCGCTGATGAGGCCGACGGCGTCGATCATCTGCACCGGCTCGTCGAATGCACCAAGGCCGCGTTCCGGATTCGCAACGGCCATGTCACCGATCCCGACTACATGAAGCGCGCGGCCGCTGAATTCCTGTCCGAGCAGTCGCTGGCCGCGCTGCATCAAACAGTATCGAATAGCCGCGCTGCGCCGTGGCCCGATCCGTCCAAGCAGGGCGACACGGTGTGGCTTGCTGCGACCGATCGCAATGGGCTCAGCGTCAGCTTCATTCAAAGCGTGTACTGGGAGTTCGGTTCGGGCGTCATCCTGCCCGAGACCGGCGTCACCTGGCAAAACCGCGGGACGAGCTTTGGGCTCGGCGAGAGCGATACCAACAGGCTCGACCCGGGGCGCTTGCCATTCCACACGATCCAGCCGGCGATGGCCGAACTCGGCGATGGGCGGTTGATCTCGTATGGCACGATGGGCGGAGAGGGGCAGCCGCAGACCCAGGCCGCGATCTTCAGCCGCTACGCCATGCACGGCCAGGAGCTGCAATCAGCGATCACCGCGCCGCGGTGGCTGCTCGGTCGCACCTGGGGCGAGGAAAACAACAATCTGAAGATCGAATCCCGCTTCGACCCGGCGATCATCGAGCGGCTACGCGCGCTCGGCCACGACATTCAGGTGACCGGCCCGTTCGAGGAGTTCATGGGACACGCCGGCGCGATCGTCTGGCATCCGGATGGCCTGATGGAAGGGGCCAGCGATCCGCGCAGCGACGGTGTCGTTGCGACCCGCTGAGCCGCATTCCCGGCGCACGATGCCGTATCGTGCGCCGCGCCCGCTAGCGCGACGGCTTGCGGGGTTGCGCGGTCACCTTCGATCCCGCAGACCTTGACTTGCGTTCCCCAACGGGCGCCGTCAGCCAGGTCAGGATCATGTCCTGCGCATGCTCGCGCCGCAGCGCAAGCCAGTCCGGATCGCCGAGGTCCCGGTCGAACATCGCCGACAGCGTGTAGCGGTTGGACACGTGGAAATAGCTCATCGCCGTGATCGAGACGTAGAGCTGGATCGGATCGACGTCGCTGCGAAACAGGCCCGCCGCCACACCGCGCCGCAGGATGCTTTCGATGCTTGCGACCAGGGGCAGAGTGAGATCGGCGATCTTGCGCGACTTGCGCATGTTGCGCCCGCGTTGAAGGTTCTCGGTGTTGATCAGGGCGATGTAGTTCTGGTGCTGCCCGAAGAACGTGAAGGTGAAATCGATCAGCTCGCTCATCGCGGCGATCGGCTCGAGATCATCCAGCTTGAGCTGCTGTTCGGCGGCGCGGATCTCGGTGTAGACGTCCTCGAGGACCGCGATGTAGAGCCCGTTCTTGTCGCCGAAATAGGCGTACAGCAGGCGCATGTTGGCCTTGGCGCGCTGCGCAATGGCCTCCACGCGTGCACCCCCGAGGCCATTGTGGCAGAACTCGAAGGTCGCCGCGCGCAGGATCGCCTCCTTGGTGAGCGCGGAGTCGCGCGGACGTTTTCCGCGGGTCGTGCTGCGGGTGGGGCTGGTCTGTGCTGTCGTCTCTGTCACGGCGTCAACCTTGCCTGGGCTCGGGTAGTCACGCAAGGCACGGCCGCATCAGGCCACAAAGGGCAGCGGTCCGGTTCCCGGCGCAAGCAGCCCGGATTGAGATCGGCATTGCGGCTGTTCGTCAAGGGCGATTCCTCCCTGTTCACTGCTTCCGGGCGCCTTAGATCACCACCACGCCGCCACGGGCGATGAGCCGGCCGGCCTTGTAGACGTCGCGCGGCTTCGGACGCGCGACCACCGCTTCCTGGACGTGCCGTGCATCCAGCACGACGAAATCCGCCGCCGCGCCGACCGTGAGGCCGTAATCCCGGAGGCAGAGCGCACGCGCCGCGTTGGCCGTCACCATGTCGAAGGCCGCGACCAATTGATCGTCGGTGTTGAACCCGGAGCGATAGCCGACCATCATTGCGCGTTCGAGCAGGTCGCCGTCGCCGTAGGGCCACCAGGAATCGCGGATGTTGTCGTTGCCGGAGAACACATTGACGCCGGCATCGCGAAGCAGCAGCACGGGCGGAAATGCGTGCGAGCCCGGCGCATTGGTGAAGATGGCGACGCCGGATTCGGCGAGCTGTTGCGCGGTCCGTTGAGCGACGTCAGCGGCCACTTCGCCGAGCGCGTAGGCATGACTGATCGCGACCTTGCCGCCAAGCCCCGACGCTTTGGTCCGTCGCGCGATTTCCTCAATCTCCGCGATGCCCTGCAGACCGCCGTCATGCAGGTGAATATCGATGCCGACGCCATGCCGCTCCGCGATGCCAAAGACGACGTCGAGATGGCCGGCGGCGTCTCCATCGTGGCCTGCGGGATCAAGTCCGCCGATCAGGTCGGCGCCGGCGCGAACTGCGTCTTCGAGCAATGCGGCTGTTCCGGGCGAGGTCAGGATGCCGCTCTGGGGAAACGCGACGATCTGGATTGAAACCTTCTCGCGATGCGCCTCCCGTGCCGCTGCGATCGCTTCGAAATGCTGCAGGCCGACCGCGGCGTCGACATCGACGTGGCTGCGCATGTGCGTCGTGCCTTGCGAGACGCAAAGATCGATCAGGGCTGCTGCCCGAACGGAAATCGGCTTGGCGCCGGCGAGCGCTTCCTTCTCGAATTTGACGCGCTCGCGCACGCTGAAGCCCGCGGTGCAGGGCCGATGCGGCTTCCAGTCGTCGCCGATGAAGCATTTGTCGAGGTGGATATGACCTTCGACCATGCCGGGAAGCACCAGGCGCCGGCCAAGATCATGGGTGTCGCCGACTGCGCCGTAACTTTGCCGGGACGGCGAGATCGCAACGATCTTGCCGCCGCTGACGGCGATTTCGACCAGCTGGCCATCAGTCAGCCGCGCGTTCTGGAACAGTGTGTCGATGGCGGTCAATTGAGGTCTCCAGTTTCTTATGTCGGCACGATGCCGTCGGGCAGGGCGCGAGAGAATGCCGCGATCTCGCCCGCGGTGGTGATCCAGATGTCGTTGCGCCTTGCGACGATCGCCTGCAGGGCGCGCCGCAGCGGCCGCAGCCGGTGTGGCTGGCCGACCAGGTAGGGGTGCAGCGCGATGCCCATCACCAGTGACTGCTTGGTGGACTGCGCCAGCATCTCCTCGAAACTGTCCGCGATCATGGTCGCGAACTGCTCGCCGCTGTCCTTGCGCCCGACAATCGAGGGGATGTCGTTCAGTTCCTGCGGATATGGGACGGACAGGATGCGTCCGCCACCCCGTGTCGAGAACCACACCGGCTGATCGTCCATGCACCAGTCGAGCAGGTAGTGGTAGCCGGCTTCGGCGAGCAGGTCCGGGGTCACGGCGGATTGCGAGATCCACGGACCGAGCCAGCCGAGCGGCCGCCGTCCCTCGGCGCGCGCGATGACATCCGTCGCCTCCTCGATCAGTCGCTGCTCATCGGCCGGGGAGAGCACACCCTGGCGTTCGGAATTGGTCCGGCCATGGCCGACCACCTCGTCGCCGCGCGCGCGAAAGGCGTCCATCACTTCCGGGCAATAGTGATAGATGCTGCTGTTTGCGAGTACGGAGAGCGGCAGTTTCAGTTCGTCGAACAGATCGATGAGCCGCCACACGCCGACCCGGTTGCCATAGTCGCGCCAGGCGTAGTTGAGGACGTCCGGGTGCGGGCCGCCCGGGCAGAGCTCGGCGCCGAGCCCGTCGCCGAACGCGAAGTGCTCGAGGTTGAGCGCGATGTAGACCGCCAGCCGCTTGCCGTTCGGCCAGACGAAATCGGGACGGCGCGTGATCGCGCTGTAGCGGTAGCGGTCATGAGAGACGAGACCGCGCGCCGGATCAGGTGGTTGCGCAGATGTTGCATCGCCGAGCACGGCTCGTTCCGGTTCCGCTCCAATCTCCCGCTGCATCGCAATCTCCATTCGGCGCGCGATCGGCCGCTTGACATTCGCCAATTTGTGAAGAAAGTTTTTACTTCCGTCAAGGCCGCGGAAACGGCGGCCGCGGACCAGGGGCGGCAAGGGAGCCGTCGGAGCGGGAGGAATTGCAGAAATGAACCACGCTTGTACCCCCATTACCGGGTTGTGCCGCCGCGTTGTCTTGCAGGGCGCGCTCGCCATTCTCGTCGGTTCGCTGCCGTTTGCCCAGCGCGCGCAGGCGGCCGACCCGATCAAGATCGGCCTGGTCACGGCGCTGTCGGGGCAGTCGGCCCGCGCCGGCGAAGCATTGACCCGCGGCGCCACGATTGCGATCGAGGAGATCAACGCGAAGGGCGGCGTGCTCGGCCGGCCGCTGGAGCTGGTGCGCCGTGACGACGAAAGCAATCCCGCAAAGGGGCTGACCGCGGCGCGCGAATTGATCCAGCGCGAGAAGGTCGCGGTCTTGCTCGGCGGTCTCGATACGCCGGTCCAGCTTGCGATCGTGCCGTTTGTCAACAACGTCAAGATGCCGTTCGTGGTGCCATGGGCCGCCGGAACCAACATCACGCAGAACGGCGCGGCGTCCAACTACGTGTTCCGCGTCTCGGCGATGGACGACGAGGTCGACAAGGCGATCGTCGCGTTCGCCGGCAAGACCTTCGCGGCCAAGAAGCCGGGCCTCATCCTCGTCAACAATCCCTGGGGCGAATCGAACGAGCACGGCCTGCGCGCCGCGCTGAAGGCCGCCGGGATCGAACCGGCCGGCGTCGAGAAGTTCGAGGCGAACGATGTCGACGTCGTCGCGCAATTGTCCCGGCTCAAGCAGGCGGGCGCCGATTCCCTGTTCCTGGTCGGCAATGTCGGTCCATCCTCGCAGGTCGTGAAGTCGCTCGATCGGATGGGCTGGTCGCCGCCGATCGTGTCGCATTGGGGACCGGCCGGCGGCCGCTTCACCGAGCTTGCCGGGCCGAGCGCCGAGAGCGTCGTGTTCGTCCAGACCTACAGCTTCTTCGGCAACCTCTCGCCGGTCGGCAAGCGCGTGCTCGCCGAGCTGCAGGCGAAGTATCCCGACATCAAGGGGCCCGCGGACGTGACCCCGGCGGTCGGCTTCGCCAATGCCTATGACAGCGTGCTGGTGATCGCAGGTGCGATCCAGAAGGCCGGCAGCACCGATCCGACCGCGATTCGTGACGGCTTCTACGGGATCGACCGGCTGGAAGGCCTGATCAAGACCTATGAAAAGCCGTTCGCCCAGGACAAGCACGATGCGCTGACGGCGCAGGACTACATCTGGGCCCACTTCGAAGACAACCACATCCTGCCATTCAAGAACTGACGGCAGCGGTCGTCCAGCAAGCAGATCGGGGTGATCATCGATGTCGTTTCTTTCGGCGATAATAACCGGAATGGCGCTGGGGAGCATGTACGGTCTGCTCGCGCTGGGCTTTCACGTCACTTACGCCGTGTCCGGCACGGTCAACTTTTCGCAGGGCAGCTCGATGACCCTGGGGGCCGTTGCCGGATACTTCTTCCTCGTCGTGTGGGGCTGGCCGGCCGCGATCGGCATCCCCGCGGTGCTGCTGGTCTGCGCCGTCTACGGCGTTCTGATCGAGCGCTACGCGGTTCGTCCGTTCGTGCAGCGCGGGTCGGACAACTGGTTGATGGCGACGGTTGCGGTCGGCATCATCGTCGACAACGTGATGCTGTTCGTGTTCGGCAAGGAGCCGCGCAGCTTCCCGTCGGTGCTCGCGGCCAAGCCGATCCAGATCGTGGAAGGGGCAGGGGTCTACCCGCTGCAGCTCCTGATTCCCGTGGTCGGCCTGCTGCTCGCCCTGGCCCTGCATCTGATCAGCCGCCGCACCCGGCATGGCGTCGCGATGCTTGCGGTGGTGCAAAATCCCAATGCCGCACGGCTGATGGGCATCAATGTCAGCGGCGCCATCGCCGCGAGCTACGCGGTGTCGGCGATGCTGGCAGGCGTCGCCGCGCTGCTGATTGCGCCGCTGCTCAACGTCTCCTCGGAGATGGGCACGCTGTTCGGCATCAAGGCGTTCGCCGCCGCGATCATCGGCGGTCTCGCCAGCGCCTGGGGCGTCATGCTGGCCGGACTGTGCCTTGGCCTGATCGAGGTGTTCGCGACCAACTATCTCGGGTCGGTCTACACCCAGATCATCACGTTCGCGTCCGTCATCGTCATCCTCGTCATCATGCCGCACGGGCTGCTCGGCCGAGCTGGAGTTAAGAAGGTATGATCTCTCGCGCTTCCCTTCTGGTCGCGGTCGCGGCATTCGCGATTGCTATCTTCTATGCCGCGGTCGCGGACAGCTACGCCGTGTTCCTGATCGCGACGATTTCGCTGACCGCGATCGCCTGCATCGGGCTCAACGTCCTGCTCGGCCTCGCAGGCCAGATATCGCTCGGCCATATCGGCTTCATGGCGATCGGTGCCTACACCACAGTGCTGCTGATGGAGAAGGCCGGCTGGCCCTACCTCGCCGCGACGGCGGGCGCCATCGTGCTGGTCAGCATCGTCGGCGGCCTGCTTGCGCTGCCGGCGCTGCGCGTGCGTGGGCCGTATCTGGCGATGGTGACGATTGCTTTTGGTTTCATTGTCGAACATGTCACGATCGAGTGGCGCGATCTCACCGGCGGCGGCAACGGCCTGATGCTGAGCGCGCCGCCGAGCGTGTTCGGCTATGCGCTGTCGGAGCGTTCGCTGGCTATCGCGGGCATCGTGCTGGTGTTTGCCGGCCTGTTCCTGTTCGAGCGGTTGAAGCGCAGCGGCTGGGGCTATGCCATGCGCGCCGCCCGCGACACCGAGGTGGCGACGCGCTCGCTCGGCATCGACCTGGTGCAGGTCCGCGCGGTGGCCTTCGTGATCTCGGCCGCAGCGATGGCGCTGGCCGGCGCGCTGTTCGCGCCGCTGCAGGGCTATATCAGCCCGAGCTCGTTTCCGTTCCTGCAATCGGTGCTGCTGCTGTTCGGCGTGATGGTCGGCGGCGCCGGCTCCGCGCTCGGCCCGGTGATCGGCGCCGCGTTGGTGGTGCTGCTGCCGGAAGCGCTGTCGGATCTCGCCGAGTATCGCCTGCTGGCCTTCGGCGTGTTGCTGTTCGTCGTGCTGCGCGCCGCCCCCTCCGGCATCGTCGGCCTCGTGGAGCAGCTCGCGGCAAAATTCCGGCCGGCGCGCAAGCCCGTCGCGGAGCCCGCGATCGCGGCGGCGCATGTCGATGCGGCGATCCTCGAAACGCACAACGCGGCGGGGCTCGACGTGACGGATCTCTCGATCTCGTTCGGCGGCGTGCGTGCCGTGCAGGGTGTGTCGTTTAGGGCGGCGCCCGGCGCCGTCACCAGCATCATCGGTCCCAACGGCGCCGGCAAGACCAGCGCGCTCAACCTGCTCTGCGGCTTCTACCGGCCGCAGGCGGGAACGGTGATGCTCGGCGATCGCGATGTCACGGGCATGACGTCGCATCTGCTGGCGCGGGTCGGCGTGGCGCGCACGTTCCAGACCACGCAATTGTTCGGCTCACTCACGATCCTGGAGAACATCCTGCTCGCCGAGCGGGTCGGCCGTCTTGGCGGTCTTGTCTCTGCGCTGCGCAACGCGGAGACCGAGGGATTCGCCAGGCTCCTGCTGCGCTTTGCCGGTGTCGACGGCGACGTCGACCGGCTTGCGGATTCGCTGTCGCATGGCGAGAAGCGGCTGGTCGAGATCGCACGTGCGCTGGCGCTGCGGCCCCGCATCCTGCTGCTCGACGAGCCCGCGGCGGGTCTCTCGAAGGGCGACAAGCAGCGCCTGACCGCACTGTTGCGGCGGATCGCCGATCTCGGGATCGCCGTCATCATCGTCGAGCACGACATGCCGATGATCATGTCGCTCAGCGATCTCATCGTCGTGCTCGACGGCGGCAAGCGCATCGCGATCGGCGATGCAACGGCGATCCGCAACGATCCGGCGGTCCGCAAGGCCTATCTGGGCGATGCCTCGCCGGGTGAGCAGAGCCGCGCGCCGCGGCCGGCGCGGCAGGGCACCGCACTCGAGGTCAAGGCACTCGATTCGTTCTATGGCCTGTCGCGCGCCCTGAACGGGATCGATCTGGTGGTCGCGCCCGGCGAGGCGGTTGCCGTGCTCGGCGCCAACGGCGCCGGCAAGACCACCCTGATGCGGTCGATCGCCGGTCTCGAACCGCCGCGATCCATCGGTGAAGTCCGGCTCGCCGAGACGCGCATCGACACGATGCCCGCGCATGTGCGTGCCCGCTCGGGCGTTGTGCTGGTGCCGGAAGGACGGCAGGTGTTTCCGGAACTGACGGTGAAGCAGAACCTCGAGCTCGGCGCCTATGCGCGCAAGGGCCTCGACCTCGATGCTGAGATCGAGGCGATGTTCGTGCGCTTCCCGCGGTTGAAGGAGCGCATCGACCAGCGCGCCGGCCTGTTGTCCGGCGGCGAGCAGCAGATGCTCGCGGTGGCGCGCGGACTGCTGACCGGGCCGAAGATCTTCATGCTGGACGAGCCGTCGCTCGGCCTCGCCCCGCTCGTCGTCGACGAATTGTTTGCGTCCTTTGAGCGGCTGCGCAGCGAGGGCATGACCATCATGGTGGTCGATCAGATGGCGGGCCACGCGCTCGCGTTGGCCGACCGGGCCTATCTCTTGGAGACCGGCTCGATCCTGAAGAGTGGCCCCGCCGACATCATTGCCGAGGATCCGCTGCTCGAGGCGGCCTATCTGGGCGGCGAGGCCCAGGCCGGCGCAGCGCAGCGCTTCGCGGCGCAGGCACGCTGAGGAGGCGAGGGCGGATGTTGGTCGGAGGCCGCGAAGCTGACGGAAGGCAGGCCGGTCGCATGGGAGCACGAGACGAGCGGCGTCCCGGGCCCGCACCGTCCGTCTGCGATCGTGTGGAGGTGGGGCTGCTTGCCGACCGGGCGCTTCGCGATCGCGCCGCTGGGCAGGTCGTCGCCGCGTTCGAACGTTCGTTCTACGCCGTCATCGACGGGATCTGGATCTGCGTCGGACAGGCCGGCATCGGATCGGGTCCATTGCATGTCCTCGGTGATTTCCGATGGCCGCGACTTGTGGTCGGCGATCCCGTGCGGGTCGCCGACTCCATGCTGTGGATCGCAGGCGTGCCGCTGGCGAATCTTGCTTCGCGGTCCGTCTGGGCGCCGCGCGCCGCACCCCATTGGTCGATCGGCAGCCTGCAACGCGGGCTTGATGCGGTCGATGCGGTGTGGGGCGGTAAACTGATTGCGGAAGGTCTCGCCGTGGTCGGCTCCGGACGTGTTCCAGGCGATGCGTCTCTCCTCGTTCGCGCTGCGATGCCCGGTCTTGCTGCGCTGGAGCAAATCCTGTCCGGCGCGCCCGATGCGGATCGCGAGTCGGGGCTTGGCAGCTTGATCGGTCTCGGGCCGGGGCTGACACCGTCCGGCGATGATCTGATCGGCGGCGCGCTGATCGCGCTGGCTGCGCTGGGGCGCACCGAATGTCGCGACGCATTGTGGGACCGATGCCGCGCGCTGCTTGACGGCACCAATGACATCAGCCGAATCCATTTGCGTGCGGCGGCGCTGGGGTACGGCGCAGCAGCGCTGCACGACGCCATTCATGCAACGATGAGCGGCGAGCGCGCCGGATTTCGTCGCGCGCTCACGGCGCTCTCGGCGATCGGGCATACATCCGGCCAGGATGCATTCGCGGGCAGTCTGATCGTGCTGCGCCACGAACTACGCGGACGCTGACGCCGTCACCGATTAGAATTTCGAGTTCTCCCAGACTGCTCCGAACGAAGTTCGGAGCATTTTTTTAGCGGAATTTCCTTCGCATCGAAGATTTCGCATTTCCCGAGAATCCGGTCTTGACTAAGTAAGTGTTTTCTTATTAGTTCGACGTAACGAAAACGAACTTTGTTAGGGCGGAGACGATGACGGATCAGGATAGGCCGCAGTATCAGCAATTGTTGGCGCGCAAGGTCGAGGTCGTGAATGTCGGGCTCGAGGGGTTCGTGAAGGACCTTCGCGACTGCGACATCAGCGTCGTTCACGTCGACTGGAAACCTTCGGCCGGCGGCGATCCGCAGATGGCGGCCCTGCTCGCGAAGCTCGGTGTGTGAGGGCGCACCGATGAAGCTGATCGAGGACGCAAACCAGCAGGCGCTCACCCGGATTCTCGAAGGGGAGCCTCGGCTGATCGACATCGTTCCCGCCCGTCAACTGATCCCGGGCCTGCGCGAACGGATGATCCTCCACGCCGGACCACCGATTTCCTGGGACCGGATGTGCGGCCCGATGCGCGGTGCGGTCGCCGGCGCCATCGTGTTCGAGGGCTGGGCAAAGGATCTGCTGGCGGCGACCAAGCTCGCCGCCAGCGGCGAGATCGAATTTCACCCGAACCACCATTTCGGGGCGGTCGGCCCGATGACCGGCATGACGACGATGTCGATGCCGTTGTTCGTGGTCGAGAACGCGCGCTTCGCGAACCGCGCCTATTGCGCGATCAACGAGGGGCTCGGCAAGGTGATGCGTTTCGGCGGCAACGACGCGAGCGTGCTGAAGCGGCTCGCCTGGCTGCGCGACGTGTTCGGGCCGACGCTGGGCAAGGCGATCCGTGCCGCCGGCGGCATCGACCTCAAATCGATCGTCGCGCGCGGCTTGTCGATGGGCGACGAATTGCATCAGCGCAATCTCGCCTGCTCGAGCGTCTTCCTGCGCGAGATCGCGCCCTGGATGGCGCGCACCTCGACGGACAACGCCGTGCTCGCCGAATGCCTCGCGTTCATCGGGCAGAACGATCAGTTCTTCCTCAACATCGCAATGGCGATGGGCAAGGCGATCACCGATCCCGCCAACGGCATTCGCGGTTCGACCATCGTCACCACCATGTGCCGCAACGGCACCGATTTCGGCATCCGCGTCTCTGGGCTCGGCGAGCAGTGGTTCACCGCGCCGGTCGAAATGCCGGAAGGCCTGTACTTCGCCGGCTATTCCGAGAAGGACGCCAATCCGGACATGGGCGATTCCGCGATCGTCGAGACGATCGGTCTCGGTGGATTTGCGATGGCGGCGGCGCCGGCCGTCGCCGGATTCGTCGGTGCCGGTGCGCCATCCGAGGCCGGCAACTTCACCCGCTCGATGGGCGAGATCACGGTCGCGCAGAATCCGGAATGGACCATCGCCGCGATGGACTTCGCGGGCGTGCCGACCGGCATCGATATCCGCCTGGTCGTCGATTCCGGCGTGGTGCCCGTCATCAACACCGGCATCGCGCATCGCGAGCCCGGCATCGGCCAGGTCGGTGCCGGCGTGGTCAAGGCGCCGCTAGCGTGCTTCCAGCAGGCGATCGTCGCGATCGCCAAGGATTTGGGTGTGTCATGAACGTCGTTGTCCTGAACGAGGTACGCAAGGGATTCTATCTCGACTCGGTCGCGCTGATGCGGCTGTCGCGTGAGGTGGCCGGCTCGCCCGGCGTGATCGAGGCTGCGTTGATGATGGGAACGCCGTCGAACGCTGCGATCATGCGCAATGCGGGGCTGCTGGAGGAGGGTATTGCGGTCAAGGGCAATGACCTCGTGATCGCGGTCAAGGCCGAGTCCGAGCCCGCCGCCCGCGAAGCGCTCGACACTGCGATCAGGTCGCTCGACAAGCCGAAGACCCAGGGCGAGGCGCAGGCCGCATGGCGGCCGCACTCGATCGCGGCCGCTGTCAAGGCGAGGCCGGAGATCAATCTTGCGCTGATTTCCGTTCCCGGCGAATTCGCCGCCGCCGAGGCGCGCAAGGCGCTCAATCGCGGCCTGCATGTCCTGATGTTCAGCGACAACGTATCCCTCGGGGACGAATTGTCGCTCAAGCAGCAGGCGCGGGCGGCCGGCCTCCTGATGATGGGACCTGATTGCGGAACGGCTGTGATCGGCGGCGCGCCGCTGGCGTTTGCCAACAAGATCAGGCGCGGCAGGATCGGCATCATCGGCGCGTCGGGGACCGGAACGCAGGAGGTCTCGTGCCTGATCTCGGAAGCCGGCGCGGGAATCTCCCACGCCATCGGGGTCGGCGGGCGCGATCTGAAGAAGGATATCGGCGGCATCACCACGCTGATGGCGATCGATGCATTCGATGCCGATCCGGAAACCGACCACGTGGTGCTGATCTCGAAGCCGCCGCATCCCGATGTCGCGAAGGCCGTCCTCGAGCGGATCGGCAGAAGCCGGAAGTCGTACACGGTGTGCTTCATCGGTGCGTCTGAGGTCCAGCTCCCGCCGAACGCCCGGTTCTCGCCGACGCTGAAGGGCGCCGCGGAGCTGGCACTGGGACGCCGGCAGATCGGGGCGGGCTTCGATGCGAACGCTGTTGCGTCACGGCTTCCGCGGAACGGTCGAGGCGGCATCGAAGGTTTGTTCGCCGGCGGTACGTTGTGTGCCGAAGCCCAGGTGATCCTCGCGGCCGCAGGCCGGAAGGTGGCGTCGAACGCCGCCATCCCCGGCGTGCTGAAGCTCGGCGTCGAACCGAACGATGGACGGGACCGGCTGATCGACCTTGGCGACGACGAATATACCCGTGGCCGGCCGCATCCGATGATCGACCCGTCGGTGCGCGACGATGCGTTGCGCGCCGCGCTCAAGAACCACGATCTTTCGGTGATCCTGCTCGATCTCGTGCTCGGCTATGGCGCGCACGCCGATCCCGCCGAGCATCTGACCAAGATCGTTGCCGATCGTGGGCAGGATGCACCTGTCCTGGTCGCGTCCGTCGTCGGCACGGAACAGGATCCGCAAGGGCGCTCCGCGCAGGTCAGGAAACTCGAGCAGGCAGGATTCGTCGTTGCGCCGTCGAACGCGCAGGCGTGCGAGCTTGCTGTCGCCATCGTGCAGAATGCGGGGAGATAGGGAAATGCGTACACTCAATGACGTACCGCGTCGCCTGGTGGTCGCGATCGGCGGCAATGCGGTTCACCCCGAGGATATCAGGGGTACGTCGCAGGAGCAGAAGTCGGTCGCGCAGATCACCGCGGAAGCGCTGCTGCCGTTGGCGCAGCTCGATAACGAGCTGGTCATCACCCACGGCAACGGCCCGGTGGTCGGCAAGATCATGATGCGCCAGATGCTGACGATGAGCCGGATTCCGCCGATGGACATGGACATCTGCGTCGCGCACAGCCAAGGCGGCATCGGCTATCTCCTGATGCAGGCGATCGAGAATGCGCTGCGCGAGCAGGGCAACCAGCGACACGTGGCAAGCCTGCTGACCCAGGTCGAGGTGGACAAGGACGATCCCGCGTTCAGGAATCCGACCAAGTTCGTCGGGCCGTTCTTTTCCGAGGACGAGGCGAAGAAGATCAGCGACGAGCTCAACTGGGCGATGCGTGAGGATTCGGGGCGCGGCTGGCGTCATGTCGTACCGTCGCCGAAGCCCAAGCATGTCTGCGACATCTCGCTGGTCGACGCATTGGTCAAGCGGGGAACAATTGTCATTGCCGGCGGCGGCGGCGGCGTTCCCGTGGTCCGCGACGCCAAGGGCGTGCGCACCGGCGTGCCGGCCGTGATCGACAAGGACCTGACATCGGCCCACATCGCGAATGTGTTGGGCATCGAGGAGCTGCTGATCCTGACAGCGGTCCCGCGCGTCGCGGTGAATTTCGGCAAGCCGAACAAGAGGGACCTGGATCAGGTTAGCCTCGAAGAGCTCAAGGCTTACCATCGTGAGGGACACTTTCCTCCTGGAAGCATGGGACCCAAGGTCGATGCCGCCATCCGGTTTCTCGAAGGCGGAGGCAAACGGGCGATCATCAGTCACCTCGATTGCGCGATGGCGGCGCTGCGGGGCGAGACCGGGACGCATGTCGTTCAATAACCAACGGGACTGGCGCTTCGGCGGGACATCCGCCCGCGCCAAAGCAATTGAGACGCCGGATCGGCGCCTCAACTGATTAGGCAATCGAGCTGGCCGCCGGCTGAGGCTCTAGCACAAGACCAACAAGCAGCCTGCGGGATTCAAGGGAACGACAGGGCCATGGCCATCCAATCCAGCATTAAGGCGAACCTGTACAAGGATTCCGTGTCGTTGATGCGGATCTCGCAGGTCACGGTGGCGCGGACCGGCGTGCAGCGGGTCACGCTCTTGATGGGAACGCGCAGCAACAAGGAATTCCTGCAGCAGGCCGGGCTGATGAGTCCGGCGCTCGAGGACGCCAAGCCCGGCGATATCATGATCGTCGTGGTGGACGATGCGCCCGAAAAGCGCGCGGCCGCGGAGCAGGAGATTCACTCCCTGATCGTCGGCGAAGAGCCGAAGGGCGGCCCGGCCGAAGCGGCCGCGGAAGCACCGCCGCGCTCGATCTCCCGCGGCGTCGTGATCGCCGATCGCGCCGACCTCGCATTGATCTCGGTGCCGGGTCCCTATGCGGCGGCGGAAGCGCTGAAGGCGCTGAGGCAGGGTCTGAACGTGCTGCTGTTCAGCGACAACGTGCCGATCGAACAGGAGCAGGCCATCAAGCGCGTCGCGGCACAGAAGGGCCTGCTGGTGATGGGGCCGGATTGCGGCACGGCCATCATCAATGGCGTGCCGCTTGGATTTGCCAATGTCGTTCGGCGCGGCGCGATCGGGCTCGTCGGCGCATCGGGCACCGGTCTGCAGGAAGTGATGTGCCAGATCCATCGTCAGGATCAGGGCATATCGCAGGCCATCGGCACCGGCAGCCACGATGTTTCCAGCGAGGTCGGCGGCATCACCATGTTGCAGGGCCTTGAGTTGCTGGCCACCGATGCGCAGACCAAGGTCGTCGCCATCGTCTCCAAGCCTCCTGCGCCCGATGTGCAGAAGCGGGTGATCGAGCGCGCCGGCGCGATCGGCAAGCCGGTCGTGATCTGCTTCCTCGGCGGCGATCCGGCGGCATCGGCCGGCAATGTTCATCGCGCGTCGTCGCTCGAGGAGACGGCGCGGCAGGCCGTCGCGCTTGCGGGAGCGCGCCAACCCGGGGGTGACGAACAGTCGATCGAAGCATTGGCAACGCGGGTTTGTGCGTCGCTGGCGCCTTCGCAGCGCAATCTGCGCGGGCTCTATTCCGGCGGAACGTTCTGCTCGGAGGCCCAGACCATTTGGCGCGCCGCGGGCCTTCGGGTCCGGTCGAACGCGCCGCTTGCGGAGGCGGACCGTCTGGCCGATGTGGAAGCGAGCCAAGGACACACCGCGATCGATCTCGGCAGTGACGAATTCACGGTGGGACGGCCGCATCCGATGATCGACTATGGCGTGCGGATCGAACGGCTGTTGAAGGAAGCAGGTGATCCGACCGTTGCCTGCGTCGTGCTGGATGTCGTGCTCGGCTACGGCAGCCACCCCAATCCGGCAAAGGTCCTGGCTCCGGCGATCCGCCGCGCGAAGACCGCAGCGCGCGGGCAAGGGCGGGAGCTTCCCGTGATCTGTTTCGTCTGCGGCACGGACGCCGATCCGCAGCCCCTCGAGACGCAGAAAGCCATGTTGGCGGACGCCGGCGCGGAGATTTTCGGCAGCAGCACGGGCGCCGCCCATGCCGCGCAAGCCATCGCGAGCCGCATGGCAGCGGACGACAACGTCTCAGCGCGCCGCGTGATGCAAGGTGGAGAATGATGATGAACGCAGCCCCTTCCGCGCTCCAGCATAAGACTTCCGTCATCAGCCTCGGCGCCTCCGACCTCGATCGCGGCGTCGAAAGCAGCGGTGCACCACTGGTGCGTCTGCAGTGGCAGCCGATCGGCGATGGAAGTCCCGAGGTGGCCTGGAGCCTTGCGCAACTCGTTGGCGATACCGCAGATGCGGATTGCTTGGGATCGCGGATCGATCGCGCCAATGCCGAAGTGCTCGAGCGGATCCTGACCGCGCAGCCGGTTTGGGTCGATATCGCGGCACATGCATCGGAGGTCTGGCCGGACATGGGCCGGACGCTGCTCCATGCTGGTCCGCCGATCGCCTGGAACGACATGTGCGGCCCGATGAAGGGCGCGGTGGTCGGCGCAATCCTCTATGAGAACTGGGCGACCAGCCCGCGAGAGGCCGAGCGACTCGCGGCGTCGGGCGGCATCAGCTTCGCGCCGTGCCATGAATTTGGCGCGGTCGGGCCGATGACCGGGATCATCTCGCCCTCGATGCCACTCTTCGTGGTGCAGAACAAGACCACAGGCAATCGCGCCTATGCGCCGATGATGGAATCCGGCGGCGCCAAGACGCTGCGTTTCGGCGCATTCGCCCCCGAGGTGATCGAGGGCCTCAAGCTGATCGAGACGGTGCTGGCGCCATGTCTGAAGGCTGCGGTCACCGGCATCGACGGAGGCTTGCCGCTGAAGCCGCTGATGTCGCAGTCGCTGCACATGGGCGACGATGTCCACAATCGCAACACGGCTGCAACCCTGCTGCTGTATCGCGCCGTCACGGAAGCGCTGCTCAAGTCCTCGATCTCGCGCGACCTCGTTCACGAGACGCTGCGGACGATCGGGGCGGACGACATGTTCTTCCTGAGCCTGTCGATGGCGGCGTGCAAGGCGACCATGGACGCCGCGCACGGCGTTCCGTTCAGCAGCACCGTCACCGCGATGGCGCGCAACGGCGTCAATGTTGGGATCAGGGTCAGCGGCCTGGACGGGCAGTGGTTCGTCGGTCCGGCCGATATTCCCGTCGGCTTGTTCCTGCCGGGCTTCAGCGTGGCCGATGCCAATCCCGATATCGGCGACAGCGCGATCACCGAGACCGCGGGGCTCGGTGCGTTCGCGATGGCGGCAGCTCCCGCGATGGTCCAGTTCGTCGGCGGTACGCCGCAGGATGCCCTGCGCTATTCGCGCGAGATGGCGCACGTCACCATCGGCCGCAATCCCGGCTTCACCTTGCCGATGCTCGACTTCATCGGAGCGCCGGTCGGCATCGATGTCCGCAAGGTCGTGGACGAGAGCATGCGGCCGGTCATCAACACCGCTACGGCGCACAAGGAGCCGGGCATGGGGATCATCGGCGCCGGAGTCGTGCAGGCCCCCATGAAGTGTTTCGTTGATGCCGTCAGCGCGTTGGCGGCAATCCGCGCGGGGTGAGATTGCTTCGATACTGAAACTGACGGCGCTGACGCGCCGCCGATACAAGAATGCCGCAACAAAGAGTGCGGCAACACCGGGAAACGAACAGGAGGAAACACATGAGCGCTACCCGTCGTGCATTTCTGCAAACCGGCATGCTCTCGGCAGCCTTTATCGGTTCATCAGTCCGGCTCGGCTTCGCCGACGATGCGGCAAAGCCGCTTCGCATCGGTATTCTGATTCCGGGGTCGCGGGCCGACCATGGCTGGATGGAGTCGGCCTACAACGGCATGAAGGCGGCTGAGCAGCGCTACGGCAGCAAGGTCGTGATTACGTCGATCGAGAACGTCAAGTTCGCCGACATGGAGCAGGCGCTGGTGACGCTCGCCTCGAAGAACGACATGGTGATCGGCGCTGCGGGGCAGACCCAGGCATCGGTCCTCAAGGTCGCCAAGCGCTTCCCGAAGGTGAAGTTCTCCATCGTCGGCCCGACCGGACAGCCGACCGACAACGTCGCGCAATACGACGTGCTGCAGGCCCAGATCGGATTCATTGCCGGCGCCGTCGCGGCGCTGATGTCGAAGAACGGCGCGGTGAGCTATGTCGGCGGGCTTGAAATTCCGGCCATCGTCAACACCGGAACGGAGTTCGCGAACGGCGCCAAGCACGTCAAGCCGGATACCAAATGTTTCGTGACCTACACCGGTGACTTCGACGACGTCGCCAAGGCCAAGGAGGCGACGCTTGCCGCGATCGCGCAGGGCGCCGACGTGCACTACAACATCCTCAATCTCGGCGTGCGCGGCATGGAGCAGGCGGCGCGCGAGAAGGGCACCAAGATGATCGGGAGCTACACCAATTACTGCTCCGACAACAACCCGCTCTACATCGCCTATACAGTCAGCGGCATCGGGTTCATGGTCGAATACGCCATCGACCAGGCCGTCGCCGGAACATGGCACCCGGAGTACAAGCAGTTCGGCCTCGCCATGGGACCGCGCTCGGCCGACATCGAGATTTGCGCGGGGGCGACGCCCGAGATCCAGGCCAGGATCAAGGAACTGAAGGACGACCTGCTGTCGAGCAAGATCAAGGTCAAGGTGGGTTGACCGTGGCTGTTCTCGAACTGTCTGGCTTGACCAAGCGCTTCGGGGCTTTCACCGCGCTCGACGACATTTCGCTGCAGATCGAGCGCGGCGAGGTGCACTGCCTGCTTGGCGAGAACGGCGCCGGCAAATCGACATTGTGCAATCTGGTGTTCGGGGTGCACCGGCCGGATGCCGGCACGATGACGCTGGGCGGAGAGCCGTTCCATCCCCGCGGCCCGGCGGAAGCGCTGCAGCGCGGCGTCGTGATGGTGCACCAGCATTTCAGCCTGGTGCCCAACATGAGCGTGGCCGAGAACCTGATGCTCGGCCGCGCCAGCGCGGTGCTGAAGCCGCAGGAGATCATCGTGCGGATGGAGCAGCTCGCCGCGGAGTACGGGCTCGAGATTGATCCCGAGGCGCGGATCGATGAGCTTTCGGTCGGCGAGCGGCAGCGGGTCGAGATCATCAAGTGCCTGCTCGGCGATCCGCAACTGCTCGTGCTCGACGAGCCGACTGCCGTTCTGCAGCCGGATGAAATCGACGCGCTGCTGGCGATCTGCCGCCAGGTCGCGCTGCGCGGCAAGTCCGTGATCCTGGTGACGCACAAGCTCGGCGAGATCAGTCGCGTGGCCGATCGCACGACGGTGCTGCGGCAGGGCCGGATCATCGAAACGGTCGCGATGGAGGGCGCCGACATCCGCTCGCTGGTGCGCTCGATGGTCGGCCGCGATGTCCAGTCGGCAGGGTCGGTGCTCGCCGCAGCGGTCGATATCGAGGGCAACACGCCGGAAAAACCCAATGCGGATTCGGTTGGCCCGGCATCGCCGGGCGAGGCGGTGCTGCAGATCTCGGACCTCGTCTATCGCGACCCGCATGGCGTGCCGCGGCTCGACGGTTTGAGCCTTAGGGTTGGCACCGGCGAGATCGTCGGGATCGCGGGCGTCGAGGGCAATGGCCAGACCGAGCTCGGACTGATCCTGGCCGGGCTCGCCGTGCCGAGCGAAGGTGCAATCGTGGTCGGCGGCACACGGGTCACCGGCTGCACGCCGCAGGAGATCACGGATGCGGGTGTCGGGATCGTGCCCGAGGATCGCCATGCGGTGGCCTGCATCAAGGAATTGTCGGTCGCCGAAAACCTTTATCTCGGCGCGATCGGAAAATTCAGCCGCTTCGGCCTGCTCGACAAGTCGGCGCGGCGCAAGGCGGCGGAGGCGATGATGCGCGACTTCGACGTGCGGGCGAGCAGCCCGGATGTTTCGATGGCGTCTCTCTCGGGCGGTAACCAGCAGAAAGCGGTGCTTGCACGCGAGCTGTCGCTCGATCCGCTGGTGTTCCTGCTCGCGGCGCAGCCGACGCGAGGCCTCGACGTCGGGGCGATCGAGGCCGTCTACAACCGCATCCGTGCCGCCCGCGATGACGGCCTTGGGGTGCTTCTGATCTCCAGCGAGCTCGAGGAGCTGATGGCGGTGTCGGATCGGATTGCGGTGATCTACCGCGGAAAGTTGGTTGGCGAGCTCGCGGCCGGGTCGTTCAGCCGTGAGGCGATCGGGGCGATGATGTCGGGGCACGCGCATGTCTAGGTTGGCCATGGTCATGAAAAATCCGAAGCTGGCGCGGGTCGCGCAGGGCACAAGACTCGAGCTCGTGCCGCTGCAGGTGCTGGTTCCGGTGGTCTCGACCGTGATCGCGCTCGGGATCGGCCTGCTCATCATCGCAGCCACCGGTGCGTCGGTCGTCGAGGCGATCGAAGCGTTCTGGGACGGTATGGCGGGAAGCGATTTCAACATCGGAGCCTCGATCAATCGCGCCATCAGCCTCGCGCTGGTCGGTCTCGGCTTCATCTTTGCCAGCCGTGCCAACCTGACCAATGTGGGCGGCGAGGGGCAGATCGCGATGGGCGGCATGTTCGCAACCGCAGCCGCCCTGCATGGCGCCGGCGGCCTGCCGCTGGGACTGGCGTTCATCGTGCCGCTCGCGGTCGGAACCCTCGCCGGAGCCGTTTGGGGCGGCCTTGCTGGTGTTCTCAAGGCGGCACGCGGCACCAACGAGGTGATCAGCACATTGCTGCTGAGCTTCATCGCACTGCCGCTGGTGTACTGGTCCGTCGAGTCCTTCCACCTGCTGCGCAAGCCGATCAGCGATGTGTCGTCGCTGCCGGAATCGGCGGAGATCCCTGACTCGACCAAGCTTCCGCTGCTGTTCCCGGACAATGGATCGCCGCTGCATATCGGACTGCTGATTGCGGCGGTGGCGGTAGTGGTCGTGTGGCTGGTGCTCAGGCACAGCTCGCTCGGCTTGCGACTGCGCGCGGTCGGCTTGAACGCGATGGCTTCCCGCCGCGCGGGGATGCGGACCAGTTTCTATGTGATCCTGGCCATGACGGTGTCCGGCGGCCTCGGCGGTCTCGGCGGCGCGATCATGATCCTCGGCCAGCAATTCTATCTGACGAGCGATTTCTCGTCGGGTTACGGATTCGACGGCCTGGTGGTCGGCCTGTTGTCGCGTGGCTCGGCCGTCGGCGTCGTGATCGGCGCGCTGCTGTTCGGATTCCTGCGATCGGGATCCATCAACATGGAGATCTCGGCGCACGTCCCGTCCGCCGTCGTGCTGATCTGCCAGGGCCTGATCGTCATCGTCATTGCGGGCTCTGCGATCCTCACCAACCGGAAGGTGACCCGATGATTGACGAACAGATGGCCGTGTTCATCGGCTCCGGACTTCGCCTCGCGGTCCCAATCATTTTCGCCGCAACCGGCGAGATGCTGAGCGAGCGCGCCGGCGTGCTCAATCTCAGCCTCGACGGCATGATGCTGATGTCGGCCTTCACGGCGGCGCTGGCATCGTGGGCGACCGGTTCGCCGCTGCTCGGCGTCGCGGCCGGCGTATTGGTCGCGACCGCGGTGGCCGCGGTGCAGGCCGTGCTGAGCGTGACGTTGCGCGCCAATCAACTGGTGGTCGGAATCGGGTTCAACATCCTGGCGCTGGGCACGACGACGTTTCTCTACCGCGAGATCTTCGGGCCGCTGTCGCGCGATCCGATCCCCGGCTTCGCGCAGCTCAATCTGCCGTGGCTCGCACATATCCCGGTGATCGGGCCGGCATTGGCGAACCAGACCGGCCTTGCCTATGTCAGCATCCTGATGGTCGTCGTGACCTGGTTGATCCTGAAGTACACGTCGTTCGGGCTGGCGGTGCGGGCGGTCGGCGAGGATCCGCGCGCCGCCGACAAGGCCGGCATCGGCGTGGCGAGGACGCGCTATCTCGGCGTGCTCTATGCCGGCATCCTGGCGGGCCTCGGCGGCGCCTTCATGTCGGTCGCGGACAGCAATACGTTCACCGAGAACATGACCAAGGGCGCAGGCTATCTCGCGATCACGGCGGTGATCTTCGGCGGCTGGAATCCCTGGTACACGCTGGCGGCGTGCCTGCTGTTCGGCTTTGCGACCGCGCTGCAATTTCTGGTACCGGCGCTGCAGCTCGACGTGCCGGTCGCGCTGCTGTTGTTGCTGCCGTATCTGCTGGCGCTGGTCGCCATCGCGGGCTTTGTCGGCAAGAGCAGGCAGCCCTCGGCCTTGACCATTCCGTTCGAACGCGGCGGCTGATCGCAACCGATTTCAAGAAAGCAAAAGCAGGTGAGGAAAATCCGATGACGAGTTCCAATTTAGCGAAGGCAGCGGCGTCCGCTGCGTCCAGCGCCGCCAATCCTCTTGGGTCTGCTCCCGGCTACAAATGGCTGGTCGACGACAACAACGTCAACATGGCGATGGCGCTGCCGCCGCCCAGGGTGGTGACGATCGACGCGCAGCCTCAGACGGTGACTATCGACCTGAACCGCACCGTCCTCATCGTCGTCGACATGCAGAACGACTTCTGCGCGAAGGGCGGATGGGTCGACCATCTCGGCCTCGATCACACCCCGGATCGGGCGCCGATCGAGCCGCTGCAAAAGCTGCTCCCGGTGTTGAGGAATGCCGGCGTGCACGTCATCTGGCTGAACTGGGGCAATCGGCCCGATCTCAAGAACATGGCGCCCAACCAGCTCCATCTGTACAAGCCGAAGGGCACAGGCATCGGTCTGGGCGAGCCGTTGCCGGGCAGCGGCGCGCGCGTGTTGCAGAAGGACAGCTGGGCCGCGGCCGTCGTTGATGAGCTGAAACAGGAGCCCGAGGACATTCACGTCGACAAGTACCGGATCAGCGGCTTCTGGGACACGCCGCTGGACAGCATCCTGCGCAATCTCGGCACCAAGACCATCCTGTTTGCCGGCGTCAACACCGATCAATGCGTGCTGCATTCGCTGACCGACGCAAACTTCCTGGGCTATGGCTGCGTCCTGGTCGAGGACTGCTGCGCGACGACCTCACCTGGCTTCTGTGTCGAAGCAACCCTGTTCAACGTCAAGAAATGCTTCGGCTTCGTGACGCATTCGTCTGACGTCATCGATGCGGTTCAGGAGCACGTCCAGCAGCACCGGTGACATCCGGGCAAGCCGTGGCTTCCTGTCCGCCTGATCCAAGGCGCGGCTCCGTCCCTGCCAGCAGCCGCTGAATGTTGGCGCGATGGCGCGCGATCACGTAGAGGCCACCCGCGATGACCAACAGCCGATAAGGCAACGGCTGCTCCATGGCGCAGACGAGGGCAATCGCAGCGAGCGCCGCCGACATCGAACTCAGCGACACAATCCGGGACATTGCCAGCACAACGCCAAAGACGAGGGCTGCGCCCAGGCCGACCGGCCAGGACATTGCCAGCAACACGCCGAGCCCCGTTGCTGCGGATTTGCCGCCGGTAAAATTCAACCAGATCGAGCGGCCGTGCCCCAACAACGCGGCAAGTCCCGCCAGGCAGACCGCCCAAGGCAGCAAGGTTTGCAGGTCAACGGCCGTCGGTGGCGTGACCGATGGCAATGTGTAGAGCCAGGGATAAAACCAGCGGGCAAATGCGATCGCCGCCGCGCCTTTCAGCACATCCACCAGGAGGACCGCCAACGCGGGCCACGTCCCGAGGGTTCGCAGGACGTTGGTTGCGCCGGTGGATCTGGAGCCGTGCTGGCGGATGTCGATGCCCTTGAGCAGTTTCCCCGCCAGATAGCCCGCGGGCGTCGAGCCGAACAGATACGCAGCCAGAAGGCCTACTGCACTCGCTATCCAAAAAACCATAGACCTCTCCTCGATGCGCAGTGTCGGGCAAGCGTCATGCTGAGTCTACCTCTGTACGGCGGCCGAAACCCGGGATACGAGGGATGGCTTCCCTTTCCCACTCCAATTCGCTTTGGAATGGGCTGGCCGCGCGACAGATGCCGACGTGCCGATCGATCGGCCATGCTGCCGCGAGGAAGACAGGACACGAAATGACGACGCAGCTCATCGAGATTCGACGCCTCTTGCCGGCGGACGCGTCGCTCTATCGCGACATCCGACTGGAAGCGCTGCGCTTGAGCCCCGAGGCGTTCGGCAGTGCGTATGAGACGGAGAGCATCCATCCCGTCGGCTGGTTCGCGGAGCGGCTGGACCGCGGGGCGGTGATCCTCGGGGCGTTTCGAGGCGGCGAACTCGCCGGCATTGTCGGCTTCATTGCGGCGGAAGGGCCGAAGCGGCAGCACAAGGGTATGCTGGTCGGGATGTATGTGCGGCGGCAGGCGCGGCGCGCCGGCGTCGGCCGGCTGCTGGTCGATGCCTTGCTCAGGCTCGCCGCGAAATCGGTCGAATTGGTGCAACTCGTCGTAGTGAAGGGCAACGAGCCGGCGCTTCGGCTCTATCAGAGCATGGGGTTTGTCGAGTACGGGCTGGAGAAGCATGCCCTGAAGATCGACGGCCGCTACTATGACGACATCCTGATGGCAAAGGATTTGGTCGGGCGGAGCTGACGGCTTCAAGCCGTGCGACACATTTCCGACTGGCGATCGCGATAGGAATGGGCAGCCGCTCATCACATCGCCAGGACGTCGCCATGCCGAAGATCGATCTGACAAAGGTGCCGGAACGCAAGGGGACCGGCTATCCGGCCGAGTTCGCCGCGCCATGCGCCGAGCGGGTGCGGCAGCGCCTTGGTGACGCCGCCGGGCTCGGCGATTTCGGCGTCAATCTGATGCGCTTGCCGCCGGGCAATTGGTCGAGCCAGCGCCACTGGCATTCCGACGAAGACGAATTCGTCTACGTGCTCGCAGGCGAGGTGGTGCTGATCGAGGACGGCGGCGAGACGGTGCTGCGCGCCGGCGATTGCGCGGCATTCCCGAAGAATTCCGGCAACGGGCATCACATGGTCAACAGGTCGCAGATGACCGCCACCTATCTCGAGGTCGGCTCGCGCTCGCGCGCCGACGTCATCACCTGCTCCGACATCGACATGATGAGCCCGAGCTCCGATGGCCGCTTCCTGCATAAGGACGGCCGGCCTTACGAGTAGGATTCCGAACCGCCGCGTCGGCGCGAAATCGGGCGTTGCGGATTGACCGGCGAAGGATCAATCTTGCCGAGAGGGAGCTTGGTCGCGGCCATGGCGGAATGGTATTTCATCTGGATTGATGGGCCGCGCGGACCCGAGCCGCAGAAGTGGTCGTCGGACGCGCTGTGGGGACAACTGGCCCGCCAGGACATTATTGTCCGCTTTCCCCTGAGCGATCGCGAAGCCGGTTTGTCGCTCGATCAGCTTGCGCGGCTACATCCAGTGCCGTAGTGAACTGCGCCGCTGAAGAGCACGGCGGTCTCACACCACCAGCCGTCCTTCGCGATCCGCGGCCGTGATCTGCGCTTCCGCGCCGATTCGAAGCAAATATGTCTCGCGACCTGCATCGATCCGGAATAGCCGCGCCGCCGTGGCAACACCCGAGACGGATGTGACGGCGTCGATCGTTGCCGTGCCGATCACCTCACGCAGTGCGGCATGTGCTGCATCGCGCTCGGCAGGCGGAAGTGGGTCGAGAGCACTCTTGCGCAAAAAGTTAGCATGACCGTTATGCGTGCCGAAGTCGCATTGATGCATGGTTCCCGGCATTCAATCGCTGGATGCGCACGACGAAGCATGAAACAATGCCGCAAAAATCATGTCGGGAGAAAACTTGATGTCGTTCGTGCGGGAGTTGCATCGCGCCGTTGCGTGCAGAAGCATTAAGCGCAACGCATGGATCGCGTTACCATTATTCTGCCTGATCGGCACGTTCGGAGTGATGCGTAGCGCCGTCGCGAACGAATCCCTGGCGATCCTGGATGCTCGCGTACCGGCGGTCGACACAGCGGGCGGGGACCTTCCCTTGACGATGACGATCAAGAACGAGGCCGAGAGCGCCGATGCGCTGCTACGTGTCCGCTGCCCCGTCGCGAATTTTTCCGAGCGGCACACCGTCGATCGCGGCGAGGGCGCGCCCGCCATGCGCTCGATATCCAATATACCAGTTCCAGCCAAGGGAACGCTCGAACTGAAGCGCGACGGCTATCATGTGATGCTGCTGCAGTTGCGCCAGGCGCTCGCTCCCGGCGAGACGTTCAAATGCGCGGTCGTTTTTCAGAAAGCTGGAACCATCGAGACGGAGGTAACGGTCCAGAAGTGACCAGAAGCAAGTGACCAGGAATGCGGCGGGCGGCACAGCCGATCGCCGGGACTCAAGGCTTCTCGCGCGACTTGTCCGTATGTGACGGGCGGTTCGATCAATGAAGAATGCTAGATCCGGAGGAAATGAATCTATGACAAGGATGAATTGGGTAAAGTCTCACATGCTCGCGGCGGCAGTAGCATCCGCTGCGACCTTTGCGGGCTCGTTTGCGCTCGCCGAGGATGTCAGCCAGGACCGTCTGCTCAATGCTGACAAGGAAGCAGGCAACTGGCTGCATCATCACAAGAACTACTCGGCGACGCGCTTCTCGTCGCTGGCCGACATCAACAAGGACACCATCAAGAATCTGAAGGTCGCCTGGACCATGCATCTCGGCGGCGTCGAGGGCGGTGGCATCTGGGCGCATGGCGGCCTGGAGGGAACTCCGATCGTCGAGAACGGATTCATATACGTCACCGACGGCTGGGGCTCGGTCTACAAGATCGATGCGCATGGCGGCAAAGGCGTGCTGGTCTGGAAGATGGATCCCAAGACCGACCATGACTGGGCCGGCGCGGTCGCCTGCTGCGGCGTCGACAATCGCGGTGTCGCGTTGTGGAACAACCTCGTCATCTCGCATACGCTCGACGGTCGCCTGGTCGCGACCAACAAGGAGACCGGGCAGGTCGCCTGGCAGCGTCAGGTCGCCGATCCCGACAAGGGCGAGGTGATCACCGGCGCACCGCTGATCGTCAAGGATAGGGCGATATCAGGCGTCGCCGGTGCGGAATACGGCATTCGCGGCTGGATCGCTGCGACCGACCTGAACAGCCAGAAGGAAGTCTGGCGCACCCACACCATCCCGGGCAAGGATGAGCCGGGTGCGGAGACCTGGAAGGATGACAAGAACGCCAAGGCGAGCGGCGGTGGTTCGACCTGGGTCACCGGAAGCTACGACCCCTCGACCAACACCATCGTCTGGGGCGTCGGCAATCCCGGACCGGACTGGGACAATGAATACCGGCCCGGTGACAACCTCTACACCGACTCCTCGCTCGGTCTCGATGCCGACACCGGCAAGATCAAGTGGCACCACCAGCACACGCCGAACGATCCCTACGACTATGACAGCGTGGCGGAAAACGTGCTGGTCGACGTCCCCGGTCCGAACAACACGACGCTGAAGCTCGCGCTCGAGGCCGACCGCAACGGCTTTGCCTATGCGGTCGATCGCAACAGCGGCAAGTTCGTCTGGGGTCTGCCCTTCGTCAAGAAGGTGACCTGGACCAAGGGGCTCGATCCGGAGTCCGGCAAGCCGGTGGAGTATGATCCGAAGCAGGGCGTGCAGAAGTACAACGCGTCGGTCACGCCGAGCCGCAGCAACAAGGAAACGGATATCTGCCCCGGCAACATGGGCGGCAAGAACTGGCCGCCGACTGCGTACAATCCGAACCTGAAGCTCTGGTACATCCCCGTGATCGAGAGCTGCAACCATATCAAGGTCGAGGAGTCGCAGCAGGACAAGCTGAAAGCGCGTGAGTTCTGGACGGGCGGCGGACCGAGCCAGAACGTCAAGATCACCGGCAGCGTGACCGCGATCGACGTCACCACCGGCAAGGTGGCAGGGAAGGCGGAGACGCAATTCCCGAATCTCGGCGGCATCCTGGCAACGCCTGACCTGGTGTTCTCAGGACAGCCCTCGGGCGAGATGATCGCCTATGACGCGAAGTCGTTGCAGAAGCTGTGGGAGTTCAACACCGGCGGCGGTCTCAACGCGCCGCCGATGACGTTCTCGGTCGACGGCAAGCAGTATGTCGCGGTCCTGGTGGGCCTCGGCGGTGCCTGGGACAAGTGGTTCATCGATGCCACGCCCGAGCTGAAGCGGATGCAGCCGGGCTCGATGCTCTACGTGTTCGCGCTCTGACATCGCACGTGCGGGAGGCCTCAGTGAGGGGCCTCCCGCGTCGATCTCGCCAACAGAAACGGAACAAATGAAACAAACATGGCTGATTGGCGCGTGGCTCGGCTGCGCGCTGGTGACGGGATTTGCAGGCATGGCGCATGCACAGTCGGCAAGCGATCCGACCGATGCAGGCAAGGCGGTGTTCAAGCGCGGCAATTGCATGGGCTGCCACAAATGGCACGGCAATGGCGGCGGCGGCTATGGCGGCGACGCGCTGTCGCTGCGCAAGACCGAGCTGACGAAGGAACAGATCATCGAGACCGTAACGTGCGGGCGGCCGGGCACCGGCATGCCGTTCTTCGTGCGCGGCTCCTATGACACCACGAAATGCTACGAGATGACCCGGCAGGATGTCGCCGACCGCATGCCGCCGGAGGCGAACGTGTTCCTGCGGCCGAACGAGATCGAGGCCGTGGCGGATTATGTGCTCGCCCATGTCAAGGGCAAGGGTGAGCCGAACTATGACGAGTGTCTCGCCTTCTTCGGCGAGGGCTCGCGCGTCTGCAACATTTACAAGGAGGCCGGCCACGCCGCCGCGCCGTCCGATCAGAACGAGAAGGCCAAGCCATGAGCAAGCAGAGAACGACGATCCGCGCACTGGTCTTCGCCGCGTCAGTCGGAGCGGCCGTGCCGGCGATGGCGACCGCGGGAGACCTGCGCGACATCAATGTCGGCATGGCGATATCAAGCGTGCCCGACGCAGGCTACATCAACCTGACCTGTGCCGGCGAGAAGACCGCCCACAGATTGGCGGAATGGGCGCAGTGGTCGAACTGCCCGGAAGGGCCGGACCAGTTGCGCGGCATTCGCTTTGAGTATGATCGCGAGACCGCGCGCGAAGGCACCATGGTCGGCGGCCATCCGGCGATCCTGACCGTGATGATCGACAAGGACGCCAGGATTGCCGCGCTGACCATCGAGACCGATCCGAAGGCGCGGCTCTATCTGCGCAAGAAGGCGTTCCTGCTCGGCCTGCAGGCGAAGTCGCGCTACGGCGAGGATGGCTGGACCTGCTCGGAGGCAAAGCCGGGCGCCGACAAGCAGGAGGTCGGCGGCGTCTTTGTCGACGAGAAGTGCACAAAGACGACCGATGGCCGGACCGTCGAGATCGAGCGGCATCTCTATCGTGAGCCGAACAAGGAGCTCAAGGACATGACCGACGAGAGCAGGATCACGATCCGGCGCGCCGGGTCTTGAGCGGCTAGAGCATGATCCGGAAAAATCTGAAGCGGTTTTCCGAAAAGTTCATGCTCAAACAAGGAGCCAAAGCGCGATGATTATTCAACCCAATCGCATCGCGCTTTAATGCCGCGCCAGCAGCACCACGACGATCAGCGCCAGGATCGCGCACAGCACTCTCCAGAACGTCAGGGGATCGCGGTCGTGCAGCGACTTGCGGGTGGCGACGGCAGGGCCAGCCCATGTCGCGCCGTTCTCCAGTTCGTGCGCGAACTCGATGGCGTCGCCGAAGCGCTGCGCGGGCTCGACGCTGAGCGCCTTGCCGATCACCGCATCGAGCCAGGCCGGCAGGTCCGGCCGATAGCGTGAGAGCGGCGCCGGCTTGCCGAAGCGCGGCCGCGAGAACGGCTCGATCTCGCCGAACGGATAGTTCGCGGTGAACATCCGGTAGACCGTGACGCCGAGCGCGAACAGGTCGGAGGCCTCGTCGCCGGCCTTGCCGCCGAACAGTTCTGGCGCCATGTAGCTCGCGGTGCCCGGAACGTCTTCGGCGGGAAAGTCCTCCAGCAGGGGGACGCGCGCGACGCCGAGGTCGACGAGGCGCAATCCGCCGTCTTTCAGCAGGATCACATTGTCGGGCTTGATGTCGCGATGGATGATGCCGGCGCGGTGCAGCGCGGTGACCGCGCGCACCAGCTTGGTCGCGATCGCGATGCCCTCGGTGAGCGACAGCCGCGGCGCGCGCTTGAGCCGTTGCTCCAGCGTTTCGCCCTCGTAAAGCGGCATTGCCGAATAGAGCCGGGTCTGCCGCTCGGCCGGCACCTCGATGATCTCGCCGATCCACAGGCTGCGCACGCGCGCGGCGACCCAGGCCTCGCGCACGAAGGCGAGGCGATAGGACCCTTCGCTCGCGACCCGCGGATGCGGGAATTTCAGCACCACGTCGCGGCCGGCGCGCTTGTCGGTCGCCTTGAACAGACGGCTGTAGCGCCCGTCGGACAGCACGTCAGAGAGCGCAAAATCGTCGACGGTGTCGCCGCTGTCGGGCAGATCGAGAATCGGCAGCGTCGCAATCGCGTGCGTAAGATCGTCGCGATCCGCCGGCGGCAGGTCGACGATGTCGAGCACCAGCGCGGTCGTATTGTCGCTGCTGCCGGCCGCGAGCCCGGCCTCGACGATTCTGCGTGCCGACTCGTCGGGCGGCGTGCGTTCTTCCAACAATTGCCGGAGGCGGGGATCGCCCAGCGCGCCGTGAACGCCGTCGCTGCAGATCAGGAGACGGTCATGCTGCCGCAGCCCCACCGAGGTGTAGTCGAAGCGGGCGAACTCCTCGAAGCCGATGGCGCGGCTCAGCATATGCGCAAGGTCGCCGCGGCCGGCGATATGGTCCTGCGTCAGGCGCTCCAGCCGTCCCTCGCTGAGGCGGTAGGCGCGGGTGTCACCGATATGGATCACATGGCATTGCCGCCGCGACAGGATGATGGAGGAGAACGCGCAAGCCATGCCGCTGCGCGCGGCGTCGACGCGGCCCTGGCCGTAGATCCAGCTGTTGGCGGATTCGAGCGCCCGCGCGGCGCGGCGGCGGACGCCGAGCGTCTCGGGCAGCGAATAATAGGCGTCGATGAAGCTGCGGACCGCGACCTCCGCTGCCTCACGTCCGCCCTTGTGGCCGCCGACGCCGTCGGCGACCGCCGCGACGATATCGCGGTGAAGCGTGCTCGGCTGGCCCAGGCAGGCCGCGACATAGTCCTCATTGGCGGCGCGCTTGCCGGTCTCGCTGGCGAAGCCGACGCGAACGCCCAAGTCCGGTTGTGCGCCATTCGCCACGTCTATCTCGGCCGGCCGTTAGCGAGTTGAGGTAGTCTGGCCGCGGAGATCACCTCTCCCCATCGGGGAGAGGTCGGCGCAAAGCGCCGGGTGAGGGGGTTCAGGTCCCACGAGAGAGCGCAACCCCTCACCCGGATCACATCTGTCGGTGCGATCCGACCTCTCCCACAAGGGGAGAGGTGGACTGCCGACGCTGCTGCACCTCGGCCCAACTTCATGTCCAGTTCCCACACCGGCCGTCAGACGCGCGCTCCCGACACGGCGCCCCAGGTGGTGCGCCAGCGGACCTTGACCATGGCAAGTCCGATGAAGCCAAGCAACGCCAGCGCGCCGAAGAACAGGAAGCCCGCGCCGAAGCCGCCGGTCATGCCCTTGGCGTAACCGAGTGTCTGGGCGAGGAAGAAGCCGCCGACGCCGCCGGCGCAACCGACCAGCCCGGTCATCAGGCCGATCTCGTGACGGAAGCGCAGCGGGATCAGCTGGAATACGGCGCCATTGCCCATGCCGAGCGCCAACACGCCGATCGAGAACAACAGCACCGAGATCCAGGCGATGCGCGGCAGCTCGGTCAGCGCCCAGCCGCCCGGCGTCGCCGCCCCTGGGCCTTCGGGCATGAAGGCGATCACGACATAGGCGGCAACGACGACGCCGAACAGGATCGACAGCGAACGGATGCCGCCGATCCGGTCGGCGATCATGCCGCCGACAGGGCGAAATCCGGAGCCGAAGGCGACGATCAGCGCGACCAGCATGCCGGCTGCGACACCCGAGACGTGATACTGCACCGTAAAATAGAGCGGCAACGCGTTGGCGAGGCCGACGAAGCCGCCGAAAGTGATGAAGTAGAAGAACATGAACCAGCGGGTATCGGAGTCCTTCAACAGCGTGCCATAGGCTTTCAGCGAAATCGGCTTGCGGTCCCCCGGCGCGTCCTTGGCGGCGAATGTGTAATAGGCCAGCACCATCAGCATCGGAATCAGCAGGCATCCGAAAACGGCCTGCCAGCCCCAATGTTCTGCAATGGACGGGGCAAGCAGCGTGTCGAGCACGACGCCCATGTTGCCGGCGCCGGCGATGCCCATCACCACGCCCTGATATTGCGGGGGATACCAGCGGCTCGCCTGGGGCAGGGCGACGGCGAACGAGGCGCCGCCGACGCCGAGCGCAAGCCCGAACAATTCGATTGCGAGCTTGCTGGTCAACCCGAAATGCCAGACCGAAGCGGTCGCTGAAATCACCACGAGCTGGGCAATGATGCCGGTGCGCTTGGCGCCGATGACGTCGGCGAGAATGCCCATCGGCACGCGCAGCAATGCGCCGGCCAGCACGGGTATGGCGACGAGGGTGAACTTCTCGTTCACGGCGAGATTCATGTCGCGCGCGATGTAGACGATCAATGGTCCGAGCGCGACCCACGCCATGAAACTGATGTCGAAGTACAGGAACGCGGCGAGCAGTGTCGGCCAGTGACCGGCTTTCTTGAACTCGGCAAGTTTCATCGCAATCGTCTCGCGGTGATGCGGCGGAGGGCCGCAGACGCGCGGCGATCTCAGACGCAGATAAATCGAATGTGGGTGAAAGCGTGAGCGCGCTCGTCGTTGAGCCGCACTCCGGCAACAGAAGAGGTCAGCAATTTGCGTGCCATCGAGTCGATCGCGTCGCTTTGCCGTGCAGTCGCAAGGCGTTGCCGCGTGTTCTCGATCCGCGTTCGGCGATCGGAATTGGCTGGCCCGCAGCAGGCGCCGCCGCGCAAACGCGCATGCTGATGCTTTCTTGTGCGATGCGCCATCGGCATGCGACGGCGGATCGATTAACTGACCCGCGATCGCCATCATTGACGTCGATGCTGTGATGCACAAGAGATCATCGGCGTGGCTAAAAAATCGGCCGGCGATCTCGCCGGCGCGCCATCAGGCCGATTCGATGTTGCTGAAAACCAATTGATTTTGCAGCAAAATCGGCCCGCGTCGAATTGGCACGCGTTTTGAATATCAGTTCGTAACGGAACATCGATCGTCATTGAGGACGGTCTGCGCCCGCGGCTGGGCTTCCTAACAACTCCAAACCTCTATCGGTGTCGATCGACGACGCGCGCCGCGTCGCTGAGCACAGCCGTCGGATTTGAAAGGCAGACCATGCTCGACAAGGTGATCAAGCAGAAGCTCGTGGTGATCGGCAACGGGATGGCCGGCATCCGCACCGTGGAGGCGCTGCTCGAACGCGCGCCCGATCTCTACGACATCACAGTGTTCGGCTCCGAGCCCTACGGCAATTACAACCGCATCCTGCTGTCGCCGGTGCTCGCCGGCGAGAAGACCGTCGACGACATCATGCTCAACACCGTCGACTGGTACGAGGACAACAACATCACGCTGCGCAAGGGCGAGACGGTCAGCATGATCGACCGTCGCACCTGCGAGGTCGTCACCGATGCCGGCGATCGCGTTCCCTACGACCGTCTGTTGATTGCGACGGGCTCGAACCCGATCGTGCTGCCGCTGCCGGGTAAGGAGCTGCCGGGCGTGATCGGCTTCCGCGACATCTATGATGTCGATCGCATGATCAAGGCCTCGACCGACTATCGCAACGCAGTCGTGATCGGCGGCGGCCTGCTCGGCCTCGAAGCCGCCAACGGGCTGATGAAGCGCGGCATGAACGTCACGGTCGTGCATCTGCTCGACACCCTGATGGAGCGCCAGCTCGATCCGGTGGCCGGCGGTCTCCTGCGCAAGTCACTGGAAGAGCGCGGCATGGTGTTCAAGATGCCGGCGCAGACCCAGGCGATCCTCGGCGAGGACCGCGTCACCGGCGTGCGCTTCGGCGACGGCACCGAGCTGCCGGCCGATCTCGTCGTGATGGCGGTCGGCATCCGCCCGAATTTCGAGCTCGCCAAGAAGGCCGGGCTCTATTGCGAGCGCGGCATCGTCGTCTCCGACACCATGCAGACCTATGACGGTCGCATCTATGCGGTCGGCGAATGCGTGCAGCACCGCCGCCAGGTCTATGGCCTGGTGGCGCCGCTGTTCGAGCAGGCCAAGGTCTGCGCCAATCACCTCGCGATGAAGGGCTTTGCCACCTATGACGGCTCGGTCACCTCGACCAAGCTGAAGGTCACCGGCATCGACCTGTTCTCGGCCGGCGACTTCGCGCCGGGACCGGACAAGGAGGAGATCGTGCTGCAGGACGCCAACCGCGGCGTCTACAAGCGCATCATCCTGAAGGACAAGAAGATCGTCGGCGCCGTGCTCTATGGCGACACCATCGACGGCCCGTGGTACTTCCAGCATCTGCGTGACGGCACCGACGTCTCGCACATGCGCGAGCGCCTGGTGTTCGGCGCCGCCAATCTCGGCGATGGCGGCGTCAGCGGCCAGAACTCGGTGGCCGCGATGAGCGATGAGACCGAGATCTGCGGCTGCAACGGCGTCTGCAAGGGCGCGATCGTCAAGGCGATCTCGGACAAGAAGCTGTTCACGCTCGACGACGTCCGGGCGCATACCAAGGCGTCGTCGTCCTGCGGCTCCTGCACCGGGCTCGTCGAGCAGGTGCTGGCCTTCACGCTCGGCGGCGACTATTCGGCGGCGCCGAAGGTCAAGCCGCTGTGCAAGTGCACCGATCACAGCCACGACGACGTCCGCCGCGTCATCGTCGAGCAGCAGCTCAAGACGATTCCGGCCGTGATGCGCTTCATGGAGTGGAAGACGCTGAACGGCTGCCATTCCTGCCGTCCGGCGCTGAATTACTATCTGCTAGCGACCTGGCCGGGCGAATATCGCGACGACCAGCAGTCGCGCTTCATCAACGAGCGCGTCCACGCCAATATCCAGAAGGACGGCACCTATTCGGTGGTGCCGCGGATGTGGGGCGGCGTCACCACGCCGGGCGAGCTGCGCGCCATCGCCGACGTCGCCGAGAAGTTCAACATCCCGACGGTGAAGGTCACCGGCGGCCAGCGCATCGACCTGCTCGGCGTCAAGAAGGAGGACCTGCCGGCGGTGTGGGCCGATCTCAACGACGCCGGCATGGTGTCGGGCCACGCCTACGCCAAGGGCCTGCGCACGGTGAAGACCTGCGTCGGCTCCGAATGGTGCCGCTTCGGCACTCAGGATTCCACCGGCCTCGGCGTCAAGCTCGAGAAGTTCATGTGGGGCTCCTGGACGCCGGCCAAGGTCAAGCTCGGCGTCTCCGGCTGCCCGCGCAACTGCGCGGAAGCGACCTGCAAGGACGTCGGCGTGGTCTGTGTCGATTCCGGCTACGAGATCCATTTCGCCGGCGCCGCGGGCTTGCACATCAAGGGCACAGAGTTCCTGACCAAGGTCGAGACCGAGGACGAGACGATCGAGGTGATCGTCGCGCTGACGCAGCTCTACCGTGAGGAGGGTTGGTATCTCGAACGCATGTACAAATGGTGCGACCGCGTCGGTCTCGAGCAGATCCGGAAACGGGTGGTCGACGACGTCAAGAACCGCAAGGCGCTGTTCGCCCGCTTTGCCCATTCGCAGCAGTTCGCCCAGACCGATCCTTGGGCCGAGCGCGCCAGCCGCGGCGTCGACCGCAACGAGTTCGCGCCTCTCGCCGAATTGGAGCTCGCATGACCAGCTGGATCGAGATCGGTGCGCTCGACGATATTCCGCGGCTCGGCTCGCGCGTCGTGCGCACGCCCCGTGGCAACATCGCGGTGTTCCGCACCGAGAGCGACGAGGTGTTCGCGCTCGACGACCGCTGCCCGCACAAGGGCGGGCCGCTGTCGCAGGGCATCGTGCACAACAAGCGCGTGACCTGTCCGCTGCATAATTTCGTCATCGAGCTTTCGAGCGGGGAGGCCGTCGCACCCGACGAGGGCTGCACGCATACCCATCCGGCCAAAGTCGAGAACGGCGTGGTCTGGCTGTCAGTGCGGCAGGCGATTGCGGTGAGCTGAGCAAGCATGTCCATCAAGACCACGTGTCCCTATTGCGGCGTCGGTTGTGGCGTCATCGCGTCGAGGGACGCGGCGGGCGTCGTCCGGGTCGAGGGCGACAAGCAGCATCCGGCCAATTTCGGCCGGCTGTGCAGCAAGGGCTCGGCGCTCGCCGAGACCATCGATCTCGACGGCCGTTTGCTCGAGCCTGTTGTCGACGGTGCGCCGGCCACGTGGGACGACGCGCTCGATCGCGTCGCCGGCGGCTTTGACCGCATCATCAGGGAGCACGGGCCCGACGCGGTCGCCTTCTATGTCTCCGGCCAGCTCCTGACCGAGGACTATTACGTCATCAACAAGCTCGCCAAGGGCTTCGTCGGCACCGCCAATATCGATACCAATTCGCGGCTCTGCATGGCTTCGAGCGTCGCCGGGCACAAGCGCGCCTTCGGCAGCGACACCGTGCCGGGCTGCTACGAAGACCTCGAGCAGGCGGATCTGCTGGTGCTGGTCGGCTCCAACGCCGCCTGGTGCCATCCGATCCTGCACCAACGCATGCTGGCGGCGAAGGAGAAGAACCCGGCGTGCAAGATCGTGGTGATCGATCCGCGCCGTACCGCGACCTGCGAGGGCGCCGATCTGCATCTGCCGCTGCGTTCCGGCAGCGATAGCGTGCTGTTCAACGGGCTGTTCGCATTCCTCGCCGGCAGCAATGCGGTCGACCGCGGCTTCGTCGGCAATTGCACCACCGGCGTGGTCGATGCGCTCAAGCAGGTGGCCGGCCAGACCGTGGCGCAAACGGCTGCGACCTGTGGTCTTACTGAAGGCGCCGTCGGGCTGTTCTTCGACTGGTTTACCCGGACCGAACGCGTCGTCACGCTGTATTCGCAAGGCATCAACCAGTCATCGAGCGGCGTCGACAAGGTCAACGCCATCATCAACTGCCATCTCTTGACCGGACGCATCGGACGTCCCGGCATGGGGCCGTTCTCGCTGACCGGCCAGCCCAATGCGATGGGCGGCCGCGAGGTTGGCGGGCTCGCCAACCAGCTGGCTGCGCATATGGAGATCGAGAATCCGGCGCATCGCGAACTGGTGCAGCGGTTCTGGCGCGCGCCCGTGATCGCGGAGAAGGCCGGGCTGAAGGCCGTCGACATGTTCGACGCGATCGCCGACGGCCGCATCAAGGCGGTGTGGATCATCTCGACCAATCCGGTGGTGAGCCTGCCCGATGCCGATCGCGCACGGGCCGCGCTCGACGCCTGCGAGCTCGTCGTGGTGACGGATTGCATGCGCGACACCGACACCACGCGGCATGCCGACGTGCTGTTGCCGGCACTGGCGTGGGGCGAGAAGGACGGCACCGTCACCAATTCCGAGCGCCGGATCTCGCGGCAGCGGCCGTTCCTGTCGGCGCCCGGCGAGGCGCGCGCGGACTGGCGCATCATCTGCGACGTCGCCATCCGCATGGGATATGCCGGCTTCGACTACGCCTCGGCGGCGGAAGTGTTTCGCGAACATGCCGAGCTATCGGGCTTCGAGAATGACGGCCGGCGCGATTTCGATATCTCGGCGCTGGCGGCGCTCGACGACGGCGCCTATGACGCGTTGGCGCCGGTGCAGTGGCCGGTGACATCGGAGCATCCGGCCGGTACGCCGCGGATGTTCGAGAGCCAGGCATTCTTCACGCCCGACCGCAAGGCGCGCTTCGTGCCGGTCGTACCGCGCGCGGCGCGCAACGCCACCAGCCGGGATTTTCCGCTGGTGCTGAACACGGGCCGCGTCCGCGATCAGTGGCACACCATGACCCGGACCGGGAAAACCGGACGGCTGCTATCGCATATCTTCGAGCCCTATGCCGAGTTTCATCCCGAGGACGCGCGGCAGGCAGGCTTGCAGAACGACGGGTTGGTGCGGCTGACCTCTGGCTGGGGCGAGATGATCGCGCGGGTCGTGGTCAGCGCCGACCAGCGCCGCGGCTGTGTGTTCGTGCCGATGCACTGGAACGAGCAGTTCGCCGGCGAGGGGCGCGTCAACGCACTGGTCAATCCGGCGGTCGATCCGCTGTCCGGCCAGCCGGAATCCAAACACACGCCGGTCAAGGCCGATCCCTACGCACCGAAATGGCACGCGTTCATCCTGAGCCGCGACGCGATCAAGCGTCCGGCGTCAGGCTATTGGGTTTACGGCAAGGCCGGCGATGGCACCCGGCTGGAGCTTGCGCTCGATACCCGCCCGGAGAGCTGGCGCGACTGGGCGAGGGCGCAGCTCGGCCTCGACGGCGTCGAGATCGAATGGATCGCCTATCGCGATCCGGCGGCCGGCCGCTTCCGCTACGCGGCGGTGCGCGACGGCCGGCTCGAAGGCTGCGTGTTCATCGCGCCGGATCACACGCTGCCGTCGCGGGCCTGGCTGACCGGGCTGTTCGCCGAAACGCAATTGTCGGCCAATGCGCGGATGTCGCTGCTGGCGGGGCGGCCGTTCGGCGCCGGCGAGGATGTCGGGCCGATCGTCTGCTCCTGCTTCAGCATCGGGCGACACCAGATCACCGCCGAGATCAGGAAGGGCGCCGCCAGCGTCGAGGCGATCGGCCGCTGCCTGAAGGCCGGCACCAATTGCGGCGGCTGCAAGCCCGAGATCGGCAAGCTGATCGGTGCCGTTGCACGGCCGACTGGGCCGCAGCCGTTGCTGGTGTCGTGAGCATATCGGCGCGATCGAGGCAGGCTAGGCCGGCTGCGGCGTTGCGGTGCTGCCGTCGGCCCGCGCTGGCATCAGTTCGCGGATCAACGCAAGCCGTCGTTCTACGATCAGCGAGCGGGACGGGCCGCTGACTTCCATCATCGCCTGCCATCTGCGGCTGTGATCGAGCAACACCGAGCGCAGCGTCTCGTTGCCGGCCATCTCCATCCGCACCGCGGCAACCATCTTCTGTCCGAGCGGCGTCAGTTCGCTATCCAGTGGCGATCGTACGCCGGGACGGATGCCGGACTTGCGAGGCCAGGCCGCGGCTAGCAGGCGGATGGGATCCGGCCATCCGTTGGTCACGGCATCATTGGATTCTGTTGGGATCGGCAAGTCGAGCAACTTGGTGAGGATTTCGTAGCCCGGTCGGCCGAACGGAAACAGGGAAAGCGCCGCCTCGTACACTGAGAGGCTGGTCGACCAGCCGGCATGGGTGGTCGCCACGACCGGCGAGTAAGCGATCTTGCAGGCAAGTTCGAAGCCGCGGCTGGCCAGGTCCACGGCCCGCTCTCCAGTTTCGCGCGTGATGAACCCTGCAACGAGGTGCTGAAGCAGGCGAAACTTGCGATCGAGATATACGGACTCGATGAAATCGCTGGACAGTTGCGGCGAGGGTGCAGCCAGGTTCTCAAGCAACCGGCACAGCATGCCGAAATCTTCGTCGGCGTGGCTCTTGTCGAACACAATCTCGGTCGTGAACCAGTCGCTGCTGCCCGCTGTCCCAGTCCTTCCTGCCGACTGGCCGGGGAAGGGAAGGTCATCCGGCGTCGCCGCGCGCAGAAGCAGGTTGATCGCCAGGTTGCGGCTGGTCGCCGCGAGCAGGCGGCAAGCCATCAAGCCGAGCTGATGGCCTCGGCTCACCTGGAGAATGGTGACGCCGACCGTCTCCGTCAGGATGATGAAAGTGTTCGCGGGGTCGGCAAGCACGTGCTGGAAAGAGCCGGTGCTGGCGGGCTGAGCGGTGTTCGGCACCATTCGCATCAGGCGTGTTTGCTCCGTCGCAGCCTCCAGGTCGCGGGCCAGGCGTGCCATCTCCCTGCGCGGATCGCAGCGATTGGTTTCCAGCTCGTCGAGCCGTTCGTGCAATTCATCGTGGACATCGTCGAGGCCGAGATTGTTGGACTGCGGCGCCAGCGCGGCCTTGAGCTCGCGCAGATTGCGTTCGATAAGGTCGGCGTAGGCAAAGAAGGCCCAGGCTTCCCGCGACGCTTCCGCAACGCCGCTGCGCCGCTCGTTGCCGAGCGAGCGCAACCGGGTGACCGTTTTCGATATCTCGCGATAGGCCTCGCGGACCTTACCGATCTCCCGCAGGATGGCTGCATGCCGCAGATTGCTCGAGGCGTCATATTGCTGGTCGGGCCAGAGGCGAAGCAGCAGCTGGATTTCCCGAAGATTGATCGTCTCCAGTGCGCAGACCAGCGCGCCACGCACGGCGAGTTCGCGGGCGGAGTTGTTGTCTCCGAGGTAGAGTACGCAACGTAGCTTCAGCGCAGTCCAGTCGTCACCGCGCAGGCGTGCCTCGCGCTCGACGACCTCAATGATCGGCAGCAATGAGGAAACCAGGTCGCGTACGCGCCCGTCCTGATCACCCTGCAACAGCTTGGCTTTCGCTTCATCGATAGCCTCGATCAGCGCGGCCTCGCTCCGCCTCTCCGGGTCACGAAGCAGCAGGCGATCGACTTCGATCGGTTTCAGCACCCCCTCGTCGATGATACCGAGCAGCTGTTCCATGGGCTGCTGGCTGGGTGCGCTGTCGACGGGATCAATTTCGCTGAAGACGATTGCAAATCGGCGCAATAGCGCGCCGGCCAGAATGTCCTGCAGGGTCATCAACAGCTTGTCGCCAGGGCGCGCCATCGCTACACGCAGCGCATTGGCGACGATGAGAGCTGCTTCCTCGGGCTTGGCGAGCGCGCTGCCGGAAGCACTGGAACCGCCCTGGGGATCATCGGCTGTGCTGGGCTCGACAAGCGCAGCAAGGCCGCCCGCTAGCGGATTCCTGTCGTAGGCGTTGACGATGGCCTCGTCGAGATGCTCGATCAGATCGGCCCGATTCTGCGCCGGTGCAACGAGCCAACCCGGATAGGCGCGCTGGCGTTGCCACCAGTCATGCGGATCCGGCGTACGTGTGACGGCCTCGCGATCGCGCCAGACCCGATGGTCGGAGGGCCAATCGAGATTGACGTTTAGATTGCGCAGCCGCTTCTGGATCTGCTCGAGAAACGTCTCGATCTTCCGTTGCTCGTCGAGATTGGGCCATTTCTCGGACAGGTCGATATGCGTGATCAACCGGCCGGCCATCAGGTTGACGTCGACCGGCTCGGTCGGTCGCAGCGAAACCATGTAGATGGGCTGCAGATTGCTGCCCAAATGGTCCCGCACCCAGCCATGCCATGCTCGGAAATTCGGATCGGCGCCGGAAAACCCGAAGAGTACGATGACGTTCTCCATCAGGCTCTGCTGCACCAGTGACACGAATGGTGCGTATTCCTTCGGGTAGGTCCTGAAGCTTTCCTCGGTGAAGATGAGATCGGTCCCGGAACGCGCGCAGCCATGCAGCTTGACGATCCGCGGGGCGATCGCCGAGGCGATCTGCTTGACGGTGATCACCGTGTCATAGGAGCGGTCGTAAGCATCGACGGCGCGCTCGAGCAGGGAATCCCAGTTGGTGGTGAGAATATCGGCCCATGGCAGGCGTACCAGCAATTGATGTGCGTGGCCGGGAGCGTAGTCGCGGTCAGGTACCGCTGACTCCAGCGCCGCACGCAGGCGAGCTGACCCTTTCTTGGCCTCGAACTTGTCGCCAAGCGCCATCATCCCCGACGCTCCGGAGGCGTCTGCGAATAGATGCTCGCGCCGCCTGCAAATGTCGCGATGGTTGCCGCTGCCCGTCGGGCACTTCCCGCCGCCCGCGCATTCTGGGCAAGGCGGCAGCAACTCGTCGATCAGGGGGCGCACGATGTCGCGCCAGAGCGGGAAATTGCGCGCGCCTTCGGTCCGCTTCTCCGCGTTGCGGCTGAATCCTGCACCGATCATCGCGGTGGCTCGACCGCCACCCCGACCGCCCCGTTGCGCCAGCGCTCTGGCGATCGAGTCGATGTAACTGTCGACGTCCATCATACACGCCCGGGGTGCAATTCTCTTGACACAAGTCTACCGGGGGGCTGAATATCACGCAACCTTTCGTTGAAGTCATTTGCTTGTACGAGATTATCGCGCACACATCCGGCAGAAATTCATCCGGCACGACATGCAGGCCTGAGCATGAAGAACAGCGCGAAACCGAAGCGCGGTCGAGGTACCGCGAAATCGTCCAAGGTGAAGATGCTGGGGCGGGCGATCACCGCTCTCGAGAACGATCTGCGTCATCTCGCCGAGCTCAATCGTGTGATCTTTCCGGTCATCGTCGGTAGTGCCGGGCTTCCGGGCGATGTGCTCGTTGCCAGGTTCGACAGCGCCGCTCCCAAATCGTCGGAGCTGTTGCACTTGCCCGCGCAGGGCGACTTCTACTTCGCGCGTCGGATCGACAACAGCATCTATCTGGTCGTCGGCGATGCGACGGGCCATCACGCCCATGCCGGCGGCCTGAAACTGTACATGGCCACCATGCTGACTCGCCTCTTCGAGAAGTGCGAGCGCGAGAAGACACTGCTGTCGCCGACCAAGATACTGAAGCAAGTGGACGCGTGGTTTTCGATCGCGACGCAATCGCCGACTGAGGACCTTGGGGGCGCGCAGCTGGTTTTGATCCGTATCGACATGGCCGCGCCGAGTAGTATCAGGTTTGCCAGCGCGGGGTTGCCGGTCTACGCGCTGGGCCCGGACCTGGACGAATACGGAGCATTCAACGAGTTCAACCGCGTCCAGTTCCGCCAGGCTGGCGAGCAGGCCAAGAGCAAGCGCCAGGTCGGCGAGATCGCCGCGAGAAAGGCATGTTTTCTTGTTGTCGCCACCGATGGCTTTCACGGCTTGAAGCGACGCGTTCGCGCCGCGAGGCGCGGGCGAGGCAAGTCGGGGGGGGATGAATCGTTTGGCCTTCGCGGAGTCAAGCGGGCGTTGCGCCGCGGCTACAAGGCGGCGGCTGCCGGATCGGCCGCCGTGTGTCCTGCGGAACGCATCGCCGACGCGTTGACTGAATCGGCAAAGCGGTTCCGCGAAGGCGGCCCCCCGAAGGACTACGATGACGACCATCGGCTGGTCGTGGTTGTCGATCTCGGCGCGGTCTGGCGAATGGCGGAGACCGAAGCCGAGGCGGCCGCGCTGGTACCCGTCCCGGATGCCCTCCGGATCGGCGCCGGCAGGGCATCACAGGCTGCGGAGAACGTTGGGGCTTTAACGAAATGCATACCGTGAATCACCTAAGCTGTAGTAAAGTCAGCCAAGCTGCCCCCGGCCTGACCGGCGCGCAGCCAGTGGTGCCCTTTGGCCGGCCTGGGAGCCGGCGGTGCATCGCAAGGCCCGCGAAGTTCGTCGATTTCATCGCTGGAAAATCCGCGGAAGGCCCGATGACGATCTATCACAGGCGAATACAGGAGATGGTGCGGACCTACGGCATCGCCTCCGATCTCGATCCGGACGAGGACGTGCTGATCGCTGCAGTCCGGGCGGATTTGATCGACGGCGAGCGCCTCGAGATGGTGCTCGACATGCTGGAGCAGGCATTGCGCGCCACGCATGTCGAGGATCGCACCGTCTACGCGGTGAAGAACATCGTGATGGAGCTCGCAGGCAATACCCTGCTTCACGGCACCGGCGCGCGCACCGAGCAGGAATTGCTGGTCGTGAACCGGCGCGGCGAGAATGTGCAGATCTGGCTGTTCGGCTACGGCCTGAACAGCGAGGTCGACCGGCTGTTCGGTATCATTCGTGAGATCAGATCATACGCCACGCCGCCCGACCACCGCGAACCGCTGCTCGAGCGACGCAATATCGAGCTGATGAGGCGTGCGTCGTCCGAGCCCAGCAAGCTGCGCGGCGCAGGCGTGGGCATGCTCACCATTGCCGCCCTATCGAGCAAGCCGCTCTGGTTCAAATTGAACGCGGCGAGGGAGCATTCCTCGTTCGCGTTGCGCTCGACGGTGCAGGCTGCGTCGGCATGAAGCAAGACAGGAAGATCCAGATTCCGGGCGTTGATTTGACGTTTGCCGACGGCAGGACGGGCCGGATCTGGGGGACGTCCGGCCTGCACGACCTGAAGGGCGAGTCGTTCAGGCGCGCCGCCGAATATCTTGCCAAGCGCGCGCGGCAGGATGAGGCGTTCGACTGGAAGATCATCGTCGAGCTCGATCAGGTGATCACCTCGGCCGTCACACCTCTGTTCAACCTGATGAAGGACCTCAACGACATCGCCGCCGAGAAGAGCGACCGCCGGTCGATCGAGATCGAGTGGCACGTCAGGCCGGGCGATGACAGCATGCGGGGTCTCGGGACCGGCCTCCAGAAGGAGTTACCGGAGACATCGAGCTTCTCGTTCAAGGTCGTTGACGTCAAGAAGCCTCAGAGGCGCTAGCGTACGGTCGAGCGACACGAAAATTGCGGCGCTCTCGCCGACCGTCTTCGGTAATACCTCCTGCCGCATCTCTCAGCTGGGCATCATCGTGCTGCTGTCCGCTGCACCGCCTTTGCGGGCGGTGCGGGGCAGAGGCCGTCGCGTCCACTGATGGCGGCCAAAGCCTAACAGCCGCGGCAGATACTCTTCAGCTTGCTGTTCAGCAGGCGGTCAGCTTCGTCTGAGGCCGCCTTGGTATAGGCATCGTCGCTGTGGCGCTTGTCGGCGGCAAACCCGCCGCCGCGCATGGCGCCGCCGGCATGCATGCCGTGACCGTGTCCGCCGCCATGGCCATGGCCGCCGCGCGCATCCGCTGGCGGCCTTGCGGCCGCAAGCAGCGTCAGCACCACCCCGACCGTCGTGATCGTCCGCATGGTCTTCTCCTCATCGGAGGCAAAATACCGCAGGCGCTACGGCAAATCGGTGTCGGGCCTATTCACAATTTCGCGTGGCGGCAATCGGCGCGGTTCTCGCCGCCGGTTCCCCCACGGTTCGGCCAGCGCGACGCACGTAGGCCGTCCGGGGATGGCTTCATGCCGACAATGCAGTGCTCGCGGCATCAAAATGGTGTATCGGCAAGCTCTGGCGCGCCAGGGTCACCGTTAGGACGCGGTCCGGCGCCGGACAATCAAGATTTAGCAAGATATCGGAGGAATGCTTCATGTCGGCTCTGCCACTCTCGGGCATCAAGATTCTCGACCTGACGCGGGTGCTCGCGGGCCCGCTGTCGGCCCAGATGCTGGCGGATCTCGGCGCCGAGGTTATCAAGATCGAGCGGCCCGGCGGTGGCGACGATGCCCGCGCCTTTGGCCCGCCCTACCTCGCCGACCCCGAAGGCAAGCAGAACAACAACAATTCGTTCTACCTCTGCGCCAACCGCAACAAGAAGTCGGTCACCGTCAATATCGCCAAGCCCGAAGGGCAGGCGATCATCCGCGAGCTCGCCAAATCGGCCGACGTGATGATGGAGAACTACAAGGTCGGCGACCTCAAGCGCTACGGCCTCGACTACGAGACCATCAAGCAGCTCAACCCCGGCATCATCTATTGCTCGGTGACCGGCTTCGGCCAGACCGGACCCTACGCGCCGCGCGCCGGCTACGACGCGATCCTGCAGGCGATGGGCGGATTGATGAGCGTCACCGGCCATATCGACGGCGAGCCAGGCGAGGGCCCGATGAAGGTCGGCCCCTCGATCGTCGACTACATGACCGGAATGAACACCTCGATCGGGATCCTCGCGGCGCTCTACCACCGCGACGCCAATAACGGGGAAGGGCAGCATATCGACGTCTGCCTGTTCGATACCGTGATCGCCTCGCTGTCGCATTGGCTGCAGATCTACCTCGTCAACGGCAAGACCCCGCCGCGCCGCGGGACCTGGGGCAATGGCGGCATGCCGGCCGGCGTGTTCCGCTGCACCGACGGCGAATTGATGCTGGTGGTCGGCAATGACGGCCAGTTCCAGCGCACCTGCGCCGTGCTCGGCGAACCCGAGCTCGCCAATGACAAGCGCTTCGTCAAGAACAACGACCGCGTCGTGCACGGCAAGGAGATCATGGCGATCTTCGCCGGCCTGTTCCTGAAGCACCCCGTCGCGTACTGGCTCGAAAAGCTCGAGGAGGCCGGCGTGCCGTCAGGCCCGATCAACAATTTCGAGCAGGTGTTCAGCGACCCGCACGTGCAGTCGCGCGGCATGCGGGTGAAGGTCGATCACCCCTTCGAGCCGAACCTGTCGCTGATCCGCAACGCGCTGACCTTCTCGGGCACCCCGATCACCGACTACCGCGCCCCGCCGCTGCTCGGCGCCGACACCAAGGACGTGCTGGCGACCATCGGCTATGACGACGCCAAGGTCGAAGGGCTGAAGGCGCAGGGGATTCTGTAGGGGCTCGAAGCCACGCGAAGAGCCTTCCCGCTGCTCTCTTTTCCGTCACGCTGAGGAGCGCGAAGCGCGTCTCGAAGGGTCGACGGCCAACGGCCGGGCCGTCGACCCTTCGAGACTGCCGCTTTGCGGCCTCTCAGGATGACGGTCTGAGCCGGGTTCCGCATTTACTGCAACACTTCGACCTGTATCGAAGCATCATTGACGCCCGCCTGCTAGATTGGCGCCATCGATCCCCCTATCGAAGGTGCCAATCATGAAACGGGAAGTGATCCGCGTCGAACCGATCTCAAGCTGGCTGGAGCGCTGGAAGGCGCCGGCGTCGGCGGTAACCCGCGCCGGCAACATGATCTTCGTCTCCGGCCTGCCGCCGTTCGATCCCGCGACCGGCGAGATCGCCGCCGGGGCCTCGATCGAGCGGCAGAGCGAGCTCGTCATGGAGCAGCTCCGGGAGTGCCTGGAGGCCGCCGGCGCCTCGTTCGACAATGTGATGAAGTGCAATATCTTCTGCACCTCGGCGAAGCACTTCGCCACCTTCAACGCAATTTACCGCAAATATTTCGCGGATGATCTGCCGGCGCGGATCTTCGTCTGCATTCCGGAATGGACCGGGCCGTTCGATATCGAGATCGACTGCATCGCGATGGTGTGAGGCGGGCGAGGGCGGCCGCGCCCCGCGTCTGTCGTAAATCCGTACAACTTGTGATCGTATTCTCCCGGTTTTCACCGGGAGATGATCCGATGCTGCAAATTGCTCTGCGTTGTCTCTATGCTCTCATTGCGATGATTGCTCTTGCCGGCAACCCGGCTTCAGCCCAGACCGGCGCGCCGGTCGATCCAAGGCTCGGCTGCGACAAGGCCGGCACCGCGCCGCCGCTCGACCTGCGTGAGCCCGACAATATCGATCTCTTCAAGCGGCGGCTCTTGGCCTATCGTTGCACCGCCTATGAGAACGATATCGCCGAGGTGCTCGGCAAGGCGCGGAAATGGGTGGCGGCGCGGGCCGGCGAGGTCCAGCGTCCGGCCATCGTGTTGGATATCGACGAGACCTCGCTGCTCAACTGGCCGCGCATCTACCAGGACGACTACGCCTACATCCCGAGCGTCCCCGGCGGTCACTGCGATTTTGTCCAGGTCGGCGATCCCTGCGGCGACCTCGACTGGCAGCAGAGCGCGCGGGCCGCCGCGATCGGCCCGACACTTGCGCTCTACAAGCTCGCCCGCTGCATCGAGCAGGCTGCCTCATGCACCAAGGTCGATGTGTTCTTCGTCACCGGGCGGCGCGAGCAGGCGCACAACGACGAGATGGCGAGCGTCTGGACGCTGCGCAATCTTCAACTCGCGGGCTTCGACGGCATCGCGCGCGATCATCTCTACATGCGTGATCCGGCTTCGACCGGCTCGGTCAGCATCCACAAGACCGCGGCGCGCACCGAGATCGAGGACAAGCTGGGATTTGTCATCATTGCCAATGTCGGCGACCAGAACAGCGATCTGGTCGGCGGACATGCCGAGATGACCTTCAAGGTGCCCAATCCGTTCTACTTCATTGATTGAGACCGCGCCGTTGCGCCGCCGCTCACAGATCCTGCCGCGTGAGCCGGCCGTGCACCAGGACCGGCCGCGCGGCCGGCTTGCTCGGCGTGTCGCCCATGGTCAGTGCCATCACCGAGACCGTGACCACGCGATCGATGATGGCACGGACGTCGTCGAGGTCGCATTTGCCTTCCGACAGCCGCAGCAGGCGTTCCTTCTCGCGGATGGTGTGGTGCGCCATCGCCAGCGCGAAGTGCAGGCCCCAATACAGCTCGGTGTCGTCGCGGCCGGGCATCGCGCGGCGCATCGCGGCGGCAAACTTGCGCAGATGATCGACCTCGCGGTTCTTGATGCGGCGGATCGGCGGCACGGATTCGATCGAGGCGCGGATCATGAAGCGCGCCGCGGTCGAGCCCTCGCGATCGGGCCCGAGGCAGCCGCGCAGAGTGGGGCCGACGAGGGCGCGCATGATGTCCTCGATCGCGGCGCGGCCGCCGCCGGCTTCCTCGGCGGCCTTCAGTTCGTTGAGGCGTTCGCGGTTGGTCTGGATGCTGCGGGTGACGAACAGCTCCGCGATCAATTCGTCCTTGGAGCCGAAATGATAGTTCACCGCCGCGAGGTTGACGTTCGCCTCCGCGACGATGTCGCGCAGCGTGACGTCGCCGAAGCCGCGGTCGGCATAGAGCCGCTCGGCGGCGGCGAGAATGGCGGATCGGGTCTGGTCGCTGGCCATGGCTGAGAGCCTTTCCGTTATTCCGCGGTGTGCCGGGGAATGACGAAGACGACGGGGAGTTGATTTTCAAACATTTGTATGAAACTATCGTTTGAACAGCCGGCAATGTCAATCCGCAACAACGCGGGCGGCATTCTGGCACACCACCGCGCCGGTCCCGCGAACGCCCTTGCGGCGTCCGGGCGCCGGGTGGACAGTGCGGCCCAAAGTCTAGGAAACGAGGAGCGTCCCATGGATTTCACGATGTCGGCCAGGCAGAAGGAGTGGCTTGAGCGCGTTCAGGCCTTCATGAAAGCGCATGTCCGCCCGGCGGTGCCGATCTACGAGAAGCAGGACGCGGAAGGTCCGCGCTGGAAGGTGATCCCGATCCTCGAGGATCTGAAGAAGAAGGCGAAGGCCGAAGGCCTCTGGAACATGTTCATGCCGCCGTCCTCGCATGAGGACGACGAGTTCCACGGCGCGGGACTGACCAACCTGGAATACGCGCTGCTGTCGGAGGAGATGGGCCACATCTCCTGGGCGTCGGAAGTGTTCAACTGTTCCGCGCCCGATACCGGCAACATGGAAGTGTTTATCCGCTACGGCACCAAGGAGCAGAAGCGCAAATGGCTGCGCCCGCTGATGGACGGCGAGATCCGCTCCGCCTTCCTGATGACCGAGCCCGCGGTGGCTTCGTCTGACGCCACCAACATCGAAACCCGCATCGAGAAGGATGGCGATCACTACGTCATCAACGGCCGCAAATGGTGGTCGTCCGGTGTCGGCGATCCGCGCTGCAAGGTCGCGATCCTGATGGGCAAGACCGATTTCAACGCCGCCAAGCACCAGCAGCAGTCGCAGATCCTGGTGCCGCTCGACACCCCCGGCATCAAGGTCGAGAAGATGCTGCCGGTGTTCGGCTTCGACGATGCGCCGCACGGCCATGCCCAGGTGCTGCTCGAGAACGTCCGCGTGCCGAAGGAGAACATCCTGCTCGGCGAGGGCCGCGGCTTCGAGATCGCGCAGGGCCGTCTCGGCCCGGGCCGTATCCATCACTGCATGCGCACCATCGGCCAGGCCGAGGAAGCGCTGGAGAAGATGGTGAAGCGGCTCGCCTCGCGCACCGCGTTCGGCAAGAAGATCATCGAGCATTCGGTCTGGGAGCAGCGCATCGGCGAGGCCCGCACCGACATCGAGATGAATCGCCTGCTGTGCCTCAAGGCCGCCGACATGATGGACAAGGTCGGCAACAAGACCGCGCAGGCCGAGATCGCGATGATCAAGGTCGCAGCGCCCAATATGGCGCTGAAGATCATCGACCAAGCGATCCAGGCGTTTGGCGGCGGCGGTGTCTCCGACGACGCCGGGCTCGCGAAGGCCTATGCCCACATCCGAACGCTCCGTCTCGCCGACGGTCCGGACGAGGTGCACAACCGCGCCATTGCAAGGCTTGAAGTTCGGAAGTATGCAAACACGTCGCATTGAGCATGATGCGGAACGCATGGCGTTCCCGCGTACATCGTGCTCAGAATGAAAAAGACAATTGGGAGCGTCCGACGGCGCTCCCAACAAAACCGAGTTGAGGGAGCGTCATCGTGGCGGACGGCGTCAGGAAAGACGAAGAATTTTCCGGAACACGGGAAGTCGAGGAGCGCCATCGCGTCAACGAGGCGAGCCTCGATGCCTGGATGAAGCAACACGTCGAGGGCTATCAGGGCCCGCTCAAGGTCCTGCAGTTCAAGGGCGGCCAGTCCAACCCGACGTACAAGCTCGAAACCCCCGGCCGCAACTACGTGATGCGCCGCCGTCCGTTTGGTAAGCTGTTGCCGTCGGCCCATGCGGTCGATCGAGAGTTCCGCGTGATTGCGGCGCTCGGCAAGCAGAATTTCCCGGTCGCGAAAGCCTATGCGCTGTGCACCGACGATGCGGTGATCGGCTCGGCCTTCTACATCATGTCGATGGAGGAGGGGCGGGTGTTCTGGGATCCGACCTTGCCGAGCCAGGAGCCGGACGCGCGGCGGAAAATCTTCACCAGCAAGATCGAGACGCTGGCGAAGCTGCACATCCTCGATCCGGAAAAGATCGGCCTCGGCGATTTCGGCAAGCCCGGCAACTATTTTGCGCGGCAGGTCGATCGCTGGACCAAGCAGTACCGCGCGTCCGAGACGCAGCACATTCCCGAGTTCGAGAAGCTCGCTGAGTGGCTGCCGAAGACGGTGCCGGAGCAGAAGCGCGTCTCGGTCGTGCATGGCGACTATCGCCTCGACAACATGATCTTCCACGCCACCGAGCCGCGGGTGCAGGCGGTGCTGGACTGGGAATTGTCGACGCTCGGCGATCCCATGGCCGACTTCACCTATCTGTTGATGCAGTGGACCATGCCGGGCCTCGCCAATGCTGACCTCAAGGCATTGAACATCCCGAGCCAGGATGAGGCCGCGCAGATCTATTGCAACGTCACCGGCATGGCCGTGCCGGATCTCAACTGGTATTTCTCGTACAATCTGTTCCGCCTCGCCGGCATCACGCAGGGCATCGCGGGCCGCGTCCGCGACGGCACGGCCGCCAACGCCAAGGCCCTCGAGTCAGCCGCGCGCACCGTGCCGTTGTCGAAGGCGTCATGGGAATACGCGCAGAAGGCCGGCGCAACCTGATCTGAGAACGCGGCGCGATCCCACAGGGCTCGCGCCGCAACTGCGAGATGCGGCATGTTTCCGTATTGTAGCCATCTGTGATTTGAGTTCGCAGCGCCGCTTTGGCAAGTCCATCCGGTCAACGCCCGCCTGGTCCTGATCGGACAATTTCATCTTGCCCCTTTCCTCGAATCTTCGCGGCAGCCTGTTCATGGCTGCTGCCATGGCCACCTTCACGGCCAACGACACCATCACCAAGGCGGTGTCGGCGGAGCTCAACATCGGGGAGATCTTGCTGGTCCGCGGCGTGGTCGCGATGGTGCTGGTCGCGGCACTAGCCTGGTACCGCGACGCCCTGCGCAGTTTCGGCGCGCTGTTGATCTGGCCGGTCGGCTTGCGCGTGATCGGCGAGATCGGCGGCACGCTGACCTATCTGTCGGCGATCTCGCAAATCCCGCTCGCCAACGCCTCGGCGATCTTCCAGGCGCTGCCGCTGGTCATCACGCTGGGCGCTGCGCTGGTGTTCGGCGAGCCGGTCGGCTGGCGGCGCTGGCTGGCGATCGCGGCCGGCTTCATCGGCGTGCTGGTCATCGTCCGGCCCGGCGCGGAAGGCTTCAACCAGGCCGCGCTGCTGGCGCTGGCGTCGGTCGGCTTCTGCACGGTGCGCGATCTCGCCACCCGGCGCATCCCGAAGGACCTGCCGACCGTGTTCATCACGCTGCTGACGACCGTGACGGTGACGACCGCGGGCGCCGCCGTGCTGGTGCCGCTCGGCGGCTGGCGGCCGCCGTCCGGCCAGGCGCTCGGCCTGCTTACATTTGCCGCGGTGCTGATCCTGATCGGCTATCAGTGCATCATCGTGTCGCTGCGCACCGGCGACATCTCGGCGGTGGCGCCGTTCCGCTACACCGCGCTGCTATGGGCGATGCTGACAGGCTATCTCACCTTCGGCCACAAGCCCGACGGCGCGATGCTCGCGGGTGCCACGATCATCGTCGCCTCCGGCCTCTACGCCTTCTACCGCGAGCGCAAGCGCGACAAGCTTCGCCCGGCCGCGACAGGTCCGGGCCTGCCGCCGGATGGGCTGTGAATAGCTTGTAGGGCGGATTACACTTCGGCTAATCCGCCCTACAATTGGCAGCCTCACTTCGCGCAATGCGCGATCAGCCGCGCGACGAAATCCCCGCACGCCTCGAGCTGCGACATTTCGACGAATTCGTCCGGCGTATGCGCCTGCGCGATCCCGCCGGGGCCGACCACCACCGACGGCACGTCCGCCATGCTGGTGAACAGGCTGGCCTCGGTGCCGAACGCGACCTTGGCGTGGTCGTTGCGACCGGCGAATTGCTTGGCGAGCGTGACGATCGGGGCGTCGGCGGCGGTATCGAGCGCGGGATAGTCGAGGATTTCCTCGAAATCGATGCCGCAGTCCGGGTACCGCGCGCGCATCTTCGGCTCGACCTCGGCCTTGGCCCAGGCGACGATCGCGTCCGTCACCTCTCTGGACTCGGTGATCCCGATGCCGCGGCATTCGAATTCCACCACGCATTGGTCGGGAACGATGTTCAGCGCGGCGCCGCCGCGGACGATGCTGGTGAGCAGGGTCGAGTGCGGGACGTCGTAGAGGCTGTCTCGCTCGGCATCCACCACGAGCAAGGCCGCGCGGCGGCGAATCTCGGTGATCAGGTCGGCCGCATACTCGATCGCGTTGACGCCGTCGGGCGCGATCGAGGAGTGGCGGGCGAGCCCGCGGAACGTGGCGCGCACGCCGTGCTTGCCCTTGTGGCCGATGATCACCTGCATCCGGGTCGGCTCGCCGACGAAGCAGCCGAGCGGCTTCACGCTCTTGCGCGCGACCTCGCGCAGCATCGGACGGACACCGACGCAGCCGACCTCCTCGTCATAGGAGATCGCAAGATGGATCGGCGTCTTCAGGTTGACCTCGACCATCTCCGGCACCATAGCGAGACAGACCGCGACAAAGCCCTTCATGTCGGTGGTGCCGCGGCCGTACAGCTTTCCGTCGCGCTCGACCAATTCAAACGGGTTGTGGGTCCAGTCCTGTCCCGCGACCGGCACGACGTCGGTGTGCCCCGACAGAACCAGGCCTGCCTTGTCTTGCGGGCCGATCGTGACCCACAGCGAGGATTTCTGCCCGGTGTCATCCACGATTCGCTGGCCGCTGACGCCGAGCGAAGCGAGATAGCGCTCGATGTAATCGATCAGTGGCAAATTGCTGCGGTCGCTGACGGTGTCGAACGCGACGAGGTCGGCCAACAGCTTGCGGATACGGTCGGGTCGTTGATTTTGCATGGCCTGTTCGTTTGCGAGGGGGGTGAGGGGGCGATCCTGCCAGGGAACTATAACAGTTCGTTTGCGCGCCGAGGCCAGGCAATATTCGGACCGTTACATCCTCAGCTGTCATCGCCCGGCTTGCCGCCTCCGTTGAAGCTTCGGCGCGCCGGGGTGGATCACCCGCTTTCGCGAGGTGATGGCACCGCGCGATGCGAGACGATGAATCGAGAACCCATCCTCATCGTCGTCCCTGCGAAAGCAGGGACCCAACCACCGATGGTCATTGTTGAACGACGCTGGAACGACGTGTCCTTTCCACCACACCTGCCGCGGCTTATGGGTCCCGGCCTTCGCCGGGACGACAGTGGTGGATGTGGCGGCGTCATCGCGCCAACGCAAACCTCGCCGTTCCGCGAAAGGCGAGCAGCGTTGCTAAATCGGCTTGCCCGTATACGGCATCGACGCCGTCAGGCCGCCGTCGACAGGGATGGCCTGGCCGTTGACATAGGACGCTTCGTCGCTCGCCAAAAACAGTCCCATCGCGGCGAGCTCGTGCGGCTGGCCGGGGCGCTTCAACGGATTGAGCTGGCCGATCTTGTCCTGGGTGCCGCGCTCCTTGGCGCGGTCGAACACCGGCTTGGTCATGCCGGTCTCGATCAGGCCCGGGCACACCGCGTTGACGCGCACGCCGGTGCCGGAGAGCGAGTAGGCGGTGGTCTGCACCAGGCTGATGACGCCGGCCTTGCTTGCGCCGTAAGGATGTCCGCTGGCGCCGGCCTTCAGGCCCGCAACCGATGCGGTAAGGATGATCGAGCCGAAGCCCTGCTTGGTCATGTGCGGGATCGAATGCTTGATCGCGAGGAACGGGCCGATCAGATTGACGCGCAGCACCTCCTGCCAATGTTCCGGAGTCTGGTCGGCGAGCGGAACGAGGCCGCCGCTGACGCCGGCATTGGCCCAGATCGCATCGAGCTTGCCGTACTTCGAAACCGCCTTCTCGATGAACGCCTTCACGTCGCTCTCCGATCCTGCGTCCGCAGTGACGGCTTCGACCGTGCCGCCGGCATCGCGCACCAGCTTGGCGGTCTCGTTGACGCCGTCGGTGCGATCGACTGCGATCAGCTTGGCGCCTTCCTTGGTGAACAGCAGCGAGGCCGCGCGGCCGATGCCGCTGCCCGCGCCGGTGATGATGACGGATTTGCCTTCGAGGCGGCCCAAGTTCTTGGTCACGTTTTTCTCCCTGTTCACATGATCCGTGGCACGCCTGCCGCGCGACGGAATTCAAACAAAATTTCAAACGTCAGAAGCACTTGAGACGATGTGCGGCGTGACGTACAGCGTGACGGGACACTATTGAAGGGCTCATCCGATGTCCAATCCAGACAGGCCTGTCGTGACGGTGACGCGCTGGTGGTGGGTCCGCCACGCGCCGGTACGCAGCGACGGCGGCAACATCTACGGGCAGGAGGACATCGACTGCGACACCGGCGATGTCGAAGTGTTCGAGGCGGTCGCCAAGATGCTGCCGCGCGATGCTGTCTGGTATTCGAGCAATCTCAAGCGCACGCACAAGACCGCGGAGGCGATCTGGGCCGCCGGCTATCCGAAGCCGGCCAGCATGACGCAGGAGCGCGACTTCGCCGAGCAGCATCTCGGCCGATGGCAGGGCATGAACCGCGCCGCGCTGCTCGCGAGCCAGCCGCCCGGCAGGAGCTGGTTTGCCGACGTCAATGAGCCCGCGCCGGGCGGCGAGAGTTTCATGGATCTCTACACGCGGGTCTGCCGCACGATCGTGCGGATCACGGCTGCGGAAGCGGGCAGGAACATCATCGCGGTCGGCCATGGCGGCGTGATCCGCGCCGCGGTCGGCCTTGCACTCGGCGGCCAGCCGGATCGCGGATTGTCCTTCGACGTCGATAACGTCTCGGTGACGCGGCTCGATCACATCGCAGGCGTCGGCCTGTCGACCTGGCGGCTGCCGATGGTGAACCAGCAGCCGTGGATTGCCGATCCCCGACACGCCGCGATGCATCAGCCGGCCGGACCGGAAGTCAGGCCGGCGAGCAAGCTTGCGTGATGGCGCTATCGCAACACACAACCACTGCCTAAGCTCAACGCAGAATTCAAACGCCTTACATCAGGGAGAGAACCATGACCTTGTTCGACATGAAGGGAAAAGTCGCCGTCATCACCGGCTCGACGCGCGGCATCGGACGCGCGATCGCCGAGCGGATGGCCGAGCACGGCGCCAAGGTCGTGATCTCCTCGCGCAAGGCCGATGTCTGCGAAGAGGTGGCCAAGGAGATCAACACCAGCTACGGCAAGGGCACCGCGGTCGCGATCGCAGCCAACATCTCCTCGAAGGAAAACCTGCAGAACCTCGTGGACGAGAGCAACCGTGCCTTCGGCAAGATCGATGTGCTGGTCTGCAACGCGGCATCCAATCCCTACTATGGCCCGCTCGCCGGCATCTCCGACGATCAGTTCCGCAAGATCCTCGACAACAACATCGTCGCCAACAACTGGCTGATCTCGATGGTGGTGCCGCAGATGATTGAGCGCAAGGATGGCTCCATCATCATCGTGTCCTCGATCGGTGGCCTGAAGGGCTCGACCATCCTCGGAGCCTACGCGATCTCGAAGGCCGCCGACATGCAGCTCGCGCGCAACCTCGCCTGCGAGTACGGCAAGCACAATATCCGCGTGAACTGCATCGCGCCGGGCCTGATCAAGACCGACTTCGCCAAGGCGCTGTGGGACAATCCGGACAATCTGAAGGCCTCGACCGCGCGCTCGCCACTGCTGCGCATCGGCGTGCCGGACGAGATCGCGGGCGCCGCCGTGTTCATGGGTTCACGCGCCGGTGACTTCATGACCGGCCAGACCGTGGTGATCGACGGCGGCGCGACGATCAGCTGACGCGAAGCGTCATCCCGGGGCGCGCGTTAGCGCGAACCCGGGATCTCGAGCAGCAAATGGCCTCACTCCACAGCCGCATACACTCCGTTGCGCACCAGCGAGCGGGTGTATTCGCGCTGGCCCGGGCCCTGCATCATGAACACCGCGATCAGGTCTTCGTGCGGATCGATCCAGAAGAACGTGCCGGCCATGCCGCTCCAGAAGTACTGGCCGACCGAGCCGGAGAACGGCGCGATGCCCTGCTGCATACGCACGGCGAAGCCGAGGCCGAAACTGTGGCCCGGCGACACCAGCGTGCCTTGGATCTTGACGCCGGCACCAAGGTGATCGGAGGCCATGAATTCGAGCGTCTTGCGGCCGATGATCCTGGTGCCGTCGAGCGATCCGCCATTGAGCAGCATCTGCGCGAAGCGGGCATAGTCCATCGTGGTCGACACTAGGCCGCCGCCGCCGGATTCCATCGCCGGCTTCTCCAGCATGTTGAACAGCTGCACCTTCTCGTTGCTCCAGGGATCGTTGGCAAACGCCTCGGCCAGCCGGCCGGCATTGGCTTCCGGGGTATGGAAGGCGGTCTCGTTCATCTGCAGCGGTGAGAGGATGCGCTCAGTGAGGAACGCGCCGAGCGTCTTGCCGCTGACGACTTCGATGATGCGGCCGAGGATGTCGGTGGAGCGGCTGTAGTTCCACTCGGCGCCGGGCTGGCAGACCAGCGGCATGGCGGCGAGCATGGTGGCGTGCTCGGCATTGGTGATCTTGCGGCTGCGCAGCCGCGACTGCTTGTAGAGCTCCTGCACCGGGCCGTTGCCGGTGTGGTCATACGTCAAGCCGGAGGTGTGGCGCAGCAGGTCCTGGATCGTCATCTGCCGCTGCACGGGGACCAGCTCGAGCTTGCCGTTATGCTCGACGCCGACCTTGGTCTCGGCGAATTCGGGGATGAATTTCGCGACGGGGTCGTTGAGCAGGAAGTGGCCGTCCTCCAGCAGCTGCATGATACCGACCGAGACGATCGGCTTGGTCATCGAGAAGATGCGGAAGATCGTGTCATGCGTCATCGGCGCCGCGGCGGTCGGGCTCTGCCGGCCGATCGCGTCGAACCAGCCGATCTGGCCGCGCCGCGCCACCAGCACCGTGAAGCCGGGCGCGGTTCCCTTGTCGACCTCGCGCTTGAAGGTGTCGGACAATGCCTGCAGCCGCGCGCCCGACAGTCCGATCGATTCGGGTTTGGCGAGCGGGAGGGACGGGGTGGTCTGGGTGGCGGAGTGCTTGGTGGCGGTTTGAGCGTTCATGGTCTCTCCCTGGTTCTTGATTCTTGCGGCGGAGCGCCGGCAATGAGGTGATCTTGGAGTGATGGCTGAAGTCTGGCGCAGAAGTTTTGCAATGAACAGAAGGTTCGCCGCTTCGCCCTTGCAAACCGGCCATGCCCTGTGCTTGAAACGGCGCGAACCGGCGGCGACGCCGGTTCCCTGCAGGAGTGTAGCTCAATTGGTAGAGCACCGGTCTCCAAAACCGGGGGTCGCAGGTTCGAGCCCTGCCACTCCTGCCAGCTTTTAGCCAACAATTTGAATGCCTTGGCCGAGGTCCTGGACCCCGGCCATGATCATTTTCAGTTACTTGATCAGCGGGCAGCCACCGTCCTTGAGCGGCCGGAATGCCTGGTCGCCGGGTACCTCGGCGAGCACCTTGTAGTAATCCCACGGCGCCTTCGATTCCTCGGGTTTCTTGACCTCGAACAGGAACATCGAATGCACCATGCGGCCGTCCTCGCGCACCACGCCATTGTCGGTGAAGGCGTCGCGCACTGGAGTGGCGCGCATCTTCGCCAGCACGGGCTTGGTCTCCTTGGTGCCGGCGGCCTTGACCGCGTTGAGGTAGTGCAGTGTGGCGCTGTAGGTCGCGGCCTGGTTCATGGTCGGCATCCGCTTCATGCGCTCGAAGAAGCGCTTGCCGAAGGCGCGGGTGCGGTCGTTGAGGTCCCAGTAATAGGCCTCGGTGATGATCAGGCCCTGCGCGAGCTTCAGCCCGAGGCTGTGGATGTCGGAGATGAACATCACGATGCCGGCGAGATTCTGCCCGCCCGCGACGATGCCGAATTCGGCGGCCTGCTTGATCGCGTTGATGGTGTCGCCGCCGCCATTGGCGAGGCCGACGATCTTGGCCTTGGACGACTGCGCCTGCAGCAGGAATGAGGAGAAGTCCGGCGTATTGAGCGGATGCCGCGCGCTGCCGAGCACCTTGCCGCCGGCCGCGCGGACCACGTCGCCGGTGTCGCGCTCGATGGAATGGCCGAACACATAGTCGGCGGTGATGAAGAACCAGGTGTCGCCGCCGTTCTTCACGATCGCGCTGCCGACGGTGTGGGCGTTGGCGTAGGTGTCGTAGGTCCAGTGCAGCGTGTAGGGCGAGCAGGATTTTCCGGTGATGTCGGAGCTCGCCGCGTCCGTCACGATCATGATCTTCTCAAACTGCTTCGACATCTCCATGCCGGCGAGCGCGGTCGCCGAGGTCGGCATGTCGATGATCATGTCGACATTCTCGGCCTCGTACCATTTGCGGGTGATGGTGGCGGCGACGTTGGCCTTGTTGAGGGCGTCGGCGGTGACGAGCTCGATCGGCTTGCCGAATATCGAGCCGCCGAACTCCTCGATCGCCATCTTGGTGGCCTCGACATTCCCGGCGCCGCCGATGTCGGAATAGACCGACTGGAAATCGGTCAGCACGCCGATCTTGAGCGGCGTCTGTTGTGCGAGCGCGGGCCCCGCCAGCACTGCGGCGAGCAGGCCGGCGGCGGATAGACTCGTGGCGATGGATTTCATGGTGATGCGTCCTCCCAGGATGTTCTTATCGGTTTGTCCGACAAAGCTAGATTTGCCCGGTTCCAGTGTCAATTCTGGCCATCCGGGTGCGACAATCCGGCTTAGAACGGCCCATTTGACGCTCTTGGCGCCTTCTCCTATCCTTTGTCCGACAAACGACAATCGGGAGCCCAAGGTGCCCGCCACACCACTGTTCCGACGCATCGACGTCGCGCCGGCCTACCAGAAGGTCGCCGACGCGATCGAGCGCGAGATCATCAACGGCCGGATCAAACCCGGCGAGCCGATCGGCACCGAGCAGCAGCTGGTCGCGCAGTTCGGCGTCAACCGCTCGACGGTGCGCGAAGGCATTCGCGTGCTCGAGGAGGGCGGGCTGATCCGCCGCGATTCCAGTCGCCGCCTGCAGGCCTGCCTGCCGCGCTACAACAAGCTCGCCACGCGACTGTCGCGTGCGTTGATCCTGCACGAGGTCACGTTCCGCGAACTGTTCGAGGCGTCGATGACGCTGGAGGTCGCGAGCGTCGAAGGCGCGGTCGAGCGCGCGACCGAGGAGAACATCGCCGAGCTCGCCGGCAATCTCGAGCGCAGCTCTGATGTCGTCGGCAATCCCGCCGAGCTCGCCGAGCTGGATGCGGAATTCCACGTGCTGATGGCCAAGGCCTCGCAGAACCGCGTGCTGCAACTCGCCCGCGAGCCGGCCGCGCAGCTGTTCTTTCCGACCACCGAGATGATCGTCGGCGGCGTGCCCGAGGGCGGCGCGCGGCTCGTCGAGGCGCATCGCCACATCCTCGATGCGATCAGGCGGCGCGATAAGGAGGCCGGCGTGCTGTGGACCCGGCGGCATTTGCAGGACTGGCGGCGCGGCTTCGAGAAGATCGCCTCGCTCGATCGCTCGGTCGAGCACACCTACATGGAACACGCCTACGCCGCACGCCAATAGCGACGGCGCGGCGACAACGAGACAACGACAAAAAACACGTTCGGGAGGGACTTCATGAGCGACACCATCGCAGCGACCATCCAGCGCGCCCGCGAGCACAGCATTGGCGATCTGCTGCGCCGGTCCGCGAAGCGCTATCCCGGCAAGACCGCGCTGATCTGCGGCGAGGTGAGCTGGACCTTTGCGGAGATGGACGCGATCTGCAATCGGCTCGGACGCGGCTTGCTCGGCCTCGGCATCGCGAAGGGCGACCGCGTTGCGGTGCTGTCGCGCAACTCGCACGGCTTCGCCGCGCTACGCTTCGCCGTGGCGCGGATCGGCGCGATCCTGGTGCCGATCAACTTCATGCTCAATCCCGACGAGATCAATTTCATCCTGGCCAATTCCGGCGCCAAGCTGCTCGCGGTCGGCCCCGATTTCGTGGACACGGCGCACGCCGCCGCCGCCAAGGGCTCGGCCGTCGAGACCCTGATCTGGCTGCCCGGTGAAGATCCCGCGACCGCGCCAGACGGAATCACGACGTTCGACAACCTGCTGAACAGCGACGCGTCGGCGCCGGACGTAGCGGTGGACAGCCGTGACCCCGCGCAGATCATCTACACCAGCGGCACGGAGTCGCAGCCGAAAGGCGCGATCCTCACCCATGAAGCCGTGATGTGGCAATATGTCAGCTGCATCATCGACGGCAGCATGGCGACCGACGACACCGTGCTGCACGCGCTGCCGCTCTATCATTGCGCACAGCTCGACGTTTTCCTGGGGCCCGCGATCTATCTCGGCGCCACCAGTCTGATCACCGGCAAGCCGGTGCCCGACAATGTCCTGGCGCTGATCGCGAAGCACAAGATCAATTCGTTCTTCGCGCCGCCGACGATCTGGATCGCGATGCTGCGTTCGCCGTCGTTCGACCGCACCGATCTCTCGACCCTGCGCAAGGGCTATTACGGCGCCTCGATCATGCCGGTCGAGGTGCTGCTCGAATTGCAGCGCCGGCTGCCCGACGTGAAGTTCTGGAATTTCTACGGCCAAACCGAGATCGCGCCGCTCGCGACGGTGCTCGCACCGCAGGACCAGCTGCCGAGGGCCGGCTCGGCCGGCAAGCCCGCGATCAATGTCGAGACGCGGGTGGTCAAGGCTGACATGACCGATGTCGGGGTGGGGGAGGTCGGCGAGATCGTGCACCGCTCGCCGCATCTGTTGTCCGGTTACTACAACGATCCGGTCAAGACCGCGGCGGCGTTTGCCGGCGGCTGGTTTCATTCCGGCGATCTCGCGACCGTCGATGCCAGTGGCTACATCACCGTGGTCGATCGGGTGAAGGACATGATCAAGAGCGGCGGCGAGAACGTCGCAAGCCGCGAGGTCGAGGAGATGATCTACCGGCTGCCCGAGGTGTCGGAGGTTGCGGTGGTCGGGCTGCCCGACCCGCGCTGGATCGAGGCCGTGACCGCGATCGTCGTGGTCAAGGCCGGCCAGGACCTCGATGCCGACGCCGTCATCAAGCACTGCGCGGCGTCGATGGCCCATTTCAAGGTGCCGAAGCGGGTCATCTTCGTGGATGCCCTGCCGAAGAACCCGAGCGGCAAGCTGCTGAAGCGCGAGTTGCGGCAGCGCTATGTCGGCGGCGCCACGCTGGATCAGGCTGTTCAGAAGAGCTTTGCCGGGTAATCGACCCGGCCGCCGCCGCCGACGGCGGGGAGGCGAACCGCCGGTCGCCCCGCTAAGTGCTTGAATTGAGGGGCTCAGTCCCGGTTTCCCCGAGCTGCGGCCGGGGCGGGCCGCGACGGTGCCGACCTTGACGTTTGGCTCCTCTCGCAGTAGATACCCCGGCACTCGCAGTCGGCCCGCTTTGATGGCGGATATCCGGCGCGGCCTAATTCCCCGAACATTCGAGCTCGTTTATCGGCTCAACCTTCCAAACGAGGGCTGGGTCCGCAAGGTCGGCTGTTCGGATTCCTTGAAACGTTGCAATCGTCCGGAGACGGACGCGGATCTCACGATGGCTTTCAGCCCGTTCAAATTCCTGCAGGAAGTGCGCTCGGAGACCGCCAAGGTCACCTGGCCGACGCGCCGCGAGACGACCATCACCACCATCATGGTGTTCGTGATGGTGGCGCTGGCCTCGATCTTCTTCTTCGCCGCGGACCAAATCATCCGCTATCTGATTACCCTGATACTGGGCATCCACTGATGAGCACCCAATTGATGGACAAGCGCTGGTACATCGTCCACGCCTATTCGAACTTCGAGAAGAAGGTTCAGGAATCGATCCGCGAGCAGGCCAAGCAGCGCGGGCTCGAAGAGCTGTTCGAGCAGATCCTGGTGCCGACCGAGAAGGTCACCGAGGTGCGCCGCGGCCGCAAGATCGACGCCGAACGCAAGTTCTTCCCGGGCTATGTGCTGGTGAAGATGAAGCTGACCGACGAGGCGTTCCATCTGATCAAGAACACGCCGAAGGTCACCGGCTTCCTCGGCGCGGAAAACAAGCCGATGCCGATCTCGGAAGCCGAGGCGATGCGGATCCTGCACCAGGTGCAGGAGGGCGTGGAGCGTCCGAAGGCGTCGGTGTCGTTCGAAATCGGCGAGAATGTGCGCGTGGCCGACGGCCCGTTCGCCTCGTTCTCCGGCGTGGTGGAAGAAATCGACGAGGCGCGTTCGCGCGTGAAGGTCGCGGTGTCGATCTTCGGCCGCGCAACGCCCGTGGAACTGGAATTCGGTCAGGTCGAAAAGGTGGTCTGACCGGACGGCGCGGGGTATATGGCTCGCGTCAATTGAGGCCGTGGGAGGGAGGAGGCGGTCGCCAGCCCCTCCAACCGAACCACGGAACCTGAAACCGCCGGCCCCGTCCGGCACAACAGGAGTGATAGATGGCAAAGAAAGTGACCGGATACCTGAAGCTTCAGGTCCCGGCCGGTGCGGCGAATCCTTCGCCCCCGATCGGCCCCGCGCTTGGTCAGCGCGGCCTGAACATCATGGAGTTCTGCAAGGCGTTCAACGCGCAGACCCAGAAGGAAGAGAAGAACACCCCGATCCCGGTGATCATCACGATCTATGCGGACCGGTCCTTCACCTTCGAGATGAAGACCCCTCCGATGTCCTACTTCCTCAAGCAGGCCGCCAAGATCCAGTCCGGATCGAAGGCGCCGGGCCGCGACAAGGCCGGCAAGGTGACCAAGGCGCAGGTGCGCGAGATCGCCGAGAAGAAGATGAAGGACTTGAATTGCGATACCATTGAATCGGCCATGAAGATGGTCGAGGGCTCTGCCCGTTCGATGGGTCTGGAAGTTGCGGGGTAACGGGCCATGACAATCGGAAAGCGTCTGAAGAAGGCCCGTGAGGGTGTTGATCGCGAGAAGCTCTACCCGCTCGCGGACGCCATCAAGATGGTCAAGGAGCGCGCCAAGTCGAAGTTCGACGAGACGATCGAGATCGCGATCAATCTCGGCGTCGACCCGCGCCACGCCGACCAGATGGTCCGCGGCGTCGTCAACCTGCCGAACGGCACCGGCCGCACGCTGCGCGTCGGCGTGTTCGCGCGCGGCGCCAAGGCTGAGGAAGCCAAGGCTGCCGGCGCCGACGTCGTCGGCGCCGAAGACCTGGTCGAGAAGGTGCAGGGCGGTGCGATCGACTTTGATCGTTGTATCGCGACCCCCGACATGATGCCGCTGGTCGGCCGCCTCGGTAAGGTGCTCGGTCCGCGCGGCATGATGCCGAACCCGAAGATCGGCACCGTGACCATGGACGTCACCAACGCCGTGAAGGGCGCCAAGGGTGGCTCGGTCGAGTTCCGCGTCGAGAAGGCCGGCATCGTGCAGGCCGGCATCGGCAAGGCCTCGTTCTCCGAGGACAAGCTGGTCGAGAACGTCAAGGCGCTCGCCGACGCGGTCTCCAAGGCGAAGCCGGCGGGCTCCAAGGGCACCTACATCCAGCGCGTGGCGGTTTCCTCCACCATGGGCCCGGGCGTGAAGGTCGAGCCGGGCACCATCCTCGGCTGATATCTTTGGCCGTGACGAGATAAAGAGGGGCGGGATCGGGCAACCGGTTCCGCCCTTTGTTTTTCCCGGAGCGTTTTCGAGCGGAGCAAACGCGTCAGAACGAGAATCGAGAGCCGCGTTCCGCTTCAATTGGAATGGAAAAGGCTCCAGGTGAAGCCTCTCGCAGGAAACAAGAACAATGCCCGATAAGGTCCTGGTCTATTCACGCTTTCCCAAGGCCCAGCTGATCCGCTTCGGCGAGCGCTATGAGCTGCTCAACGCGGCAGGCAAGCGGCTGGACGAAGCGTTCCCGGTGGCCGAGCTCGCCGACGTCAGCGCCATGATCACCGCGGGCGGCACGCCGCTCCGGGGCGATGCCATGGACATGCTGCCGAAGCTCGGCGCGATCGTCTGCTACGGCACCGGCTATGACGGCGTCGATCTCGCCGCCGCCGCCAGGCGCGGCATCGCTGTCGGCCACAGCCCCGGCGCCAATGCGGCCTCGGTCGCCGACATCGCGCTGACCTTGATGCTGGCATCGGTGCGGCGTCTGCCGGTCGCCGACAATTATGTCCGCAGCGGCGACTGGGCCGGTGCAAAACCGTCGCCGATGATGCGACCGCAGGCCGGCATGCGCGGCCGCAAGGTCGGCGTCTACGGCATGGGCGAGATCGGCCGCAAGATCGCGAGCCGCGTTGCGGCCTTCGAGACCGAGGTCGGCTATTTCAGCCGTACCAAATATGACCTGCCGTATCAGTACCTGCCGAGCCTCGAGGCGCTGGCCGACTGGTGCAGCGTGCTTGTCATCGCGGTCCGCGCCGGCGCCGACAATGTCAATGTGATCGACGCCGACATCCTGCGTCGGCTCGGCGGCGACGGGCACGTCGTCAACATCTCGCGCGGCTCGGTCATCGACGAGAAGGCGCTGGTTGCGGCTCTGACTGACGGAACCATCGCCGGCGCCGGCCTCGACGTGTTTGCCCAGGAGCCGCATGCGCCGGACGCGCTGACCGCGCTGCCGAACGTGGTGCTGTCACCGCATCTCGGCGGCCACACTCTGGAATCGCACGTCGCGATGCAGGACTGCGTGCTCGCCAATCTCGACGCGTTCTTTGCCGGTACGCCGCTGCCCTATAAGGTGAGTGGCACCTGAGCAGCTACCGGCTCCGTGACCGGAGCCGGCTCCCCGTCCGTCATATGAAACTGGTCCAATATTTGCTCTTGGCAAGCCAGGCAGGACCGGCTACATAGCGCCTTCCGGGCGTGCTGGCACTTGCTGGCATGTCTGTGCTCGCATTCCGAAAACCTGAGTTGATAGGAGATCATTCCTTTCCGCATGCCCGCAAGGATGCTCGAAAGGAAGGGGACCCGTCGCCTCGGATCGGAGTGAGAGCAGGGGGCTTCAGCGTGCTGAAGTGCCTCGATCCTGTCCAAGACTGCAGGCGCCCGCGAGAACTTCATGTTTTCAACGGCTTAATCGCATGGCCTGCATAGACGGGTGAAGACCGGATTTTGCGCTTCACGTCGCGGCATGTTCGCGGCTGGAAGGCTGGTTTGGTTCGAACCTCGACAGCCCATGGCCGTAAGGCTCTGGGAGGGCAGGCTTCTAGATGTCGTCTTGCCCGGCATGTCCGAGGGTCTTGGACCCTCCGGATCAGGTTTAGGGCGGGACGATGGGTGCAACCCGGCGGTCCTGCCTTCGCGGAAAGGCCGCCAACCGGAAAGAGCTTGCTGTGGAACGAGCGGCAAAAAAAGAGTCGGTCGAACAACTTAACGAGGTCTTCAAGACCACGTCGGTTGCGATCGTTGCTCACTATTCCGGCCTCACCGTGGCCCAGATGCAGAAGCTGCGCATGCAGATGAAGCAGGCGGGCGCATCGGTGAAGGTCTCGAAGAACCGTCTCGCCAAAATTGCTCTTGAAGGCACTGACGTCGCTGCCATCGGCTCCCTGCTGAAGGGGCCGACCGTGATCGCTACTTCGAACGATCCGGTTGCGGCGCCAAAGGTTGCCATCGAATTCGCCAAGGCGAACGAGAAGTTCGTCATCCTCGGCGGCTCGATGGGTAAAACCGTCCTGAATGTCGACAGCGTGAAGGCGCTCGCCTCACTGCCGTCGCTCGACGAACTGCGCGGCAAGATCGTTGGCCTCCTCGTGGCGCCGGCGACCAAGCTTGCTCAGCTCTCCAACGCGCCTGCGGCCAAGCTCGCGCGCGTCATTCAGGCTCATGCCTCAAAGGGCGAAGCGGCCTGACCCCTTCGCTAATCTCAAACCTGGTTCGAACCAAACGTTTAAGGAACTGAACAATGGCTGATCTGCAGAAAATCGTCGACGACCTCTCGAGCCTCACCGTGCTCGAAGCGGCTGAACTCGCCAAGCTCCTCGAAGAAAAGTGGGGCGTGTCCGCCGCTGCCGCCGTTGCGGTGGCTGGTCCGGCTGCTGGTGGTGCTGCCGCTGCTCCGGCTGAAGAGAAGACCGAATTCACCGTCGTGCTGGCTGCTGCCGGCGACAAGAAGATCGAAGTCATCAAGGAAGTCCGCGCCATCACCGGCCTGGGCCTGAAGGAAGCCAAGGACCTCGTCGAAGGCGCTCCGAAGCCCGTCAAGGAAGGCGTCAACAAGGAAGAAGCAGACAAGATCAAGGCCCAGCTCGAGAAGGCTGGCGCCAAGGTCGAGCTCAAGTAATGCGCGATCCGGGAGCGCCGCAGGGCGCTCCCGGGCCATGCAAACGGCGTGCGACAGGTTGTCGCGTGGCGTGTTGGACACAAAAAAGTGTGGGGATCCGTGGACTTAACCCTCGAATCTCCTTTATTGCCATCCCATATCGGGTTGGCAGCGGAAAAACACGGTAGGCGACGGGGGCGGCAGGGTCCCTGGCGGAAGCCGTTGGGAGACAGTCAGATTTCGGGCTTTTTCAGTCCGTAAAGCGGAGTGTTTGGACGGGCGGGTGCAGTGATGCGCCCCGCGCGTTGTTTTGCGTTTTGAAGGTGGTTGGGGCCGGGACCGGGATTTAATTCCTGACTTTGCGCTTCGTTCCTTCGAGACGATTCGAAATTCAACCCGGGGCCGATGGCAGTCGTTCCCGGAAGGTTCGCCCCACAAAGGCGACGAAAATGAGAGGCCACGATGGCGCAGCAGACATTCACCGGTCGCAAACGCGTACGCAAGTTTTTCGGTCACATCAAGGAAGTCGCCGAGATGCCGAACCTCATCGAGGTTCAGAAGGCGTCCTATGACCAGTTCCTGATGGTTGACGAGCCCGCCGGCGGTCGCCTCGACGAGGGCCTGCAGGCGGTGTTCCGCTCGGTGTTCCCGATCTCGGATTTCTCCGGCACCTCGATGCTCGAGTTCGTCCGCTATGAGTTCGAGCAGCCGAAATATGACGTCGACGAGTGCCGCCAGCGCGGCATGACCTTCGCTGCGCCGCTCAAGGTGACGCTGCGCCTCATCGTGTTCGATATCGACGAGGAAACCGGCGCCAAGTCGGTGAAGGACATCAAGGAGCAGGACGTCTACATGGGCGACATCCCGCTCATGACGATGAACGGCACCTTCGTCGTCAACGGCACCGAGCGCGTCATCGTCTCGCAGATGCACCGTTCGCCCGGCGTGTTCTTCGACCACGACAAGGGCAAGACCCATTCGTCCGGCAAGCTGCTGTTTGCCGCGCGCGTGATTCCGTATCGCGGTTCCTGGCTCGACATCGAGTTCGACGCCAAGGACATCGTGTTCGCGCGCATCGACCGCCGCCGCAAGCTGCCGGTGACCTCGCTGATGTACGCGCTCGGTCTCGACGGCGAGCAGATCCTGTCGACCTTCTACAAGAAGATCACCTACAAGCGGACCAAGGAAGGCTGGCGCGTGCCGTTCGACGCCAACCGTTTCCGCGGCTATTCGACCGTCAACGACCTGATCGACGCCGACACCGGCAAGGTGGTGCTCGAGGCCGGCAAGAAGCTGACCGTGCGCCAGGCGCGCCAGCTGCAGGAGAAGGGCCTCAAGGCCCTGCGCATGTCGGACGAGGAGCTGGTCGGCAACTATCTCGCCGAGGATCTCGTCAACCCGAAGACCGGTGAAATCTACGCCGAAGCCGGCGAGGAGATCACCGAGAAGTCGATGAAGGTGCTGAACGAGCAGGGCTACAAGGACCTGCCGCTGCTCGACATCGACCACGTCAATGTCGGCGCCTACATCCGCAACACGCTGTCGGCCGACAAGAATATGACGCGTGAGGACGCGCTGTTCGACATCTACCGCGTGATGCGTCCGGGCGAGCCGCCGACGCTGGATTCGGCGCAGGCGATGTTCCAGTCGCTGTTCTTCGATGCAGAACGCTACGACCTGTCCGCGGTCGGCCGCGTCAAGATGAACATGCGCCTCGAGCTCGATGCGCCCGACACCCATCGCACGCTGCGCAAGGAAGACATCCTGGCGGTCATCAAGACGCTGGTCGACCTGCGCGACGGCAAGGGCGAGATCGACGACATCGACCACCTCGGCAACCGCCGGGTGCGCTCGGTCGGCGAGCTCATGGAGAACCAGTACCGGATCGGCCTGCTCCGCATGGAGCGCGCCATCAAGGAGCGCATGTCGAGCGTCGATATCGACACCGTGATGCCGCAGGATCTGATCAACGCCAAGCCCGCGGCTGCCGCGGTGCGCGAGTTCTTCGGTTCCTCGCAGCTGTCGCAGTTCATGGACCAGACCAACCCGCTGTCGGAGATCACCCACAAGCGGCGCCTGTCGGCGCTCGGCCCGGGTGGTCTGACCCGCGAGCGTGCCGGCTTCGAAGTCCGCGACGTGCATCCGACGCATTACGGCCGGATCTGCCCGATCGAGACGCCGGAAGGTCCGAACATCGGCCTGATCAACTCGCTGGCGACGTTCGCGCGCGTCAACAAATACGGCTTCGTCGAGACGCCCTATCGCAAGATCAAGGACGGCCGGGTCACCGATGAGGTGGTCTATCTGTCGGCGATGGAAGAGGGCCGCTACCGCGTCGCGCAGGCCAACGTGCCGCTCGATGCCAAGGGCCGCTTCACCGACGATCTGGTGGTCTGCCGTCATGCCGGCGAAGTGCTGCCGGTGACGCCGGACAAGGTCGACTACATGGACGTGTCGCCGAAGCAGCTGGTTTCGGTCGCCGCGGCGCTGATCCCGTTCCTCGAGAACGACGACGCCAACCGCGCGCTGATGGGCTCGAACATGCAGCGCCAGGCGGTGCCGCTGGTTCGTGCCGAGGCGCCGTTCGTCGGCACCGGCATGGAAGGCGTGGTCGCCCGTGACTCCGGTGCTGCGATCGCAGCCCGCCGTTCGGGCGTGATCGACCAGATCGACGCCACCCGCGTCGTGATCCGCGCCACCGAGGATCTCGATCCGACCAAGTCGGGCGTCGATATCTACCGGCTGATGAAGTACCAGCGCTCGAACCAGTCGACCTGCATCAACCAGCGTCCGCTGGTGAAGGTCGGCGACATCGTCAAGAAGGGCGACATCATCGCTGACGGTCCGTCGACCGATCTCGGCGAGCTCGCGCTCGGCCGCAACGTGCTGGTCGCGTTCATGCCGTGGAACGGCTACAACTTCGAAGACTCGATCCTGCTCTCCGAGCGGATCGTGAAGGACGACGTGTTTACCTCAATTCATATTGAAGAATTCGAGGTGATGGCTCGCGACACCAAGCTCGGCCCTGAGGAAATCACCCGCGACATTCCGAACGTCTCGGAAGAAGCGCTGAAGAACCTCGACGAAGCCGGCATCGTCTACATCGGTGCGGAAGTCCGCGCCGGCGACATCCTGGTCGGCAAGATCACGCCGAAGGGCGAGAGCCCGATGACGCCGGAAGAGAAGCTGCTCCGCGCCATCTTCGGCGAGAAGGCCTCCGACGTCCGCGATACCTCGCTGCGCGTGCCTCCGGGCGTGCAGGGCACCATCGTGGAAGTCCGCGTGTTCAACCGCCACGGCGTCGACAAGGACGAGCGTGCGCTGGCGATCGAGCGCGAGGAGATCGAGCGTCTGGCCAAGGACCGCGACGACGAGCAGGCGATCCTGGACCGCAACGTCTATAACCGCCTCGCCGAGCTCCTGGAGAACCGCCAGGGCATTGCCGGCCCCAAGGGCTTCAAGAAGGATACCAAGATCACCCGCGCGGTGCTCGACGAGTATCCGAAGTCGCAGTGGTGGCTGTTCGCCTCGCCGAACGACAAGCTGATGGCCGAGATCGAGGCCATGCGGAAGCAGTACGACGAGTCGAAGAAGGGCCTCGAACAGCGCTTCCTCGACAAGGTCGAGAAGCTGCAGCGCGGCGACGAGCTGCCGCCCGGCGTGATGAAGATGGTCAAGGTCTTCGTCGCGGTGAAGCGCAAGATCCAGCCCGGCGACAAGATGGCCGGCCGTCACGGCAACAAGGGCGTGGTGTCGAAGATCGTGCCGATCGAGGACATGCCGTTCCTCGAGGACGGTACGCATGCCGACATCGTGCTCAACCCGCTCGGCGTGCCCTCGCGCATGAACGTCGGCCAGATCCTCGAGACGCATCTCGGTTGGGCCTGCGCCGGCCTCGGCAAGCGCATCGGCCAGACCATCGACGCCTATTATCAGAGGCAGGATCTCAAGCCGCTGCGCGAGACCCTGAAGAAGATCTACGGCGAGGATGAAACCATCAAGTCGCTGAACGACAACGAGCTGCTCGAGCTTGGCCGCAACCTCAGCCACGGCGTGCCGATCGCAACGCCGGTGTTCGACGGCGCCAAGGAAGCGGACATCGAGGAGATGCTGAAGCTCGCGGGCTTCGACGCCTCCGGCCAGTCGACCGTCTATGACGGCCGAACCGGCGATGCGTTCGATCGCAAGGTGACGATGGGCTACATCTACATGCTCAAGCTGCACCATCTCGTGGACGACAAGATCCACGCGCGTTCGATCGGTCCGTACTCGCTCGTCACCCAGCAGCCGCTGGGCGGCAAGGCGCAGTTCGGCGGCCAGCGCTTCGGCGAAATGGAGGTCTGGGCGCTGGAAGCCTACGGCGCCGCCTACACGCTGCAGGAGATGCTGACCGTGAAGTCGGACGACGTCGCCGGCCGTACCAAGGTGTACGAGGCGATCGTGCGCGGCGACGACACCTTCGAGGCCGGTATTCCGGAATCGTTCAACGTGCTGGTCAAGGAAATGCGCTCGCTCGGCCTCAACGTCGATCTGCACAATTCCAAGGTGGGACCGGCGCCGACGTCGGAAGCGGCCGAGTAACGCTGTGATTTATGCCCGGCGCGAACCGCGCCGGGCCTTCGCACCCTTCTCGGACGTTGAGCGGGGCGCGCGCTGACAAAAACTTTCGAATTTGCTGCCGGTGACGATCGGCACGCGAGGAGAAGACCATGAATCAAGAGATTATGAATCTTTTCAATCCGACGACGCCGGCTCAGGTCTTCGACCAGATTCGGATTTCGATCGCGTCTCCGGAGAAGATTCTGTCCTGGTCGTACGGCGAGATCAAGAAGCCCGAGACCATCAACTACCGTACCTTCAAGCCGGAGCGTGACGGCCTGTTCTGCGCGCGCATCTTCGGGCCGATCAAGGACTACGAGTGCTTGTGCGGCAAGTACAAGCGGATGAAGTACAAGGGCATCATCTGCGAGAAGTGCTCGGTCGAGGTGACGCTGTCGCGCGTCCGGCGCGAGCGCATGGGCCATATCGAGCTGGCGGCACCGGTCGCCCACATCTGGTTCCTGAAGTCGCTGCCGTCGCGCATCGGCCTCCTGCTCGACATGACGCTGAAGGATCTCGAGCGGATCCTGTACTTCGAATACTACGTCGTGCTCGAGCCGGGTCTGACCGCGCTGAAGGACCGTCAGCTGCTGTCGGAAGACGAGTATCTGAAGGCGCAGGACGAGTACGGCCAGGACAGCTTCACCGCCATGATCGGCGCCGAGGCGATCCGCGAGCTGCTGAAGGGGCTCGAGCTCGAGAAGCTCGAGGCGACGCTGCGCGCCGACATGGCGGAGACCGACTCCGACATCAAGCACAAGAAGCTCGCCAAGCGTCTGAAGATCGTCGAGGCCTTCCGCGTCTCCGGCAACAAGCCGGAATGGATGATCATGACGGTGGTGCCGGTGATTCCGCCGGACCTGCGTCCGCTGGTGCCGCTCGACGGCGGCCGGTTCGCGACCTCGGACCTCAACGACCTCTACCGCCGCGTTATCAACCGCAACAACCGTCTGAAGCGGCTGATGGAGCTGCGCGCGCCCGACATCATCATCCGCAACGAAAAGCGCATGCTGCAGGAGGCCGTCGACGCGCTGTTCGACAACGGCCGCCGCGGCCGCGTCATCACGGGTGCCAACAAGCGCCCGCTGAAGTCGCTCGCCGACATGCTGAAGGGTAAGCAGGGCCGGTTCCGCCAGAACCTGCTCGGCAAGCGCGTCGACTATTCGGGCCGTTCGGTGATCGTGGTCGGTCCCGAGCTGCGCCTGCATCAGTGCGGCCTGCCGAAGAAGATGGCGCTCGAACTGTTCAAGCCGTTCATCTACTCGCGGCTCGACGCCAAGGGCCTGTCCACCACGGTGAAGCAGGCCAAGAAGCTGGTCGAGAAGGAGCGTCCGGAGGTCTGGGATATCCTCGACGAGGTGATCCGCGAGCATCCGGTGCTGCTGAACCGCGCGCCGACGCTGCATCGCCTCGGCATCCAGGCGTTCGAGCCGGTGCTGATCGAGGGCAAGGCGATCCAGCTGCACCCGTTGGTCTGCGCCGCCTTCAACGCCGACTTCGACGGCGACCAGATGGCCGTGCACGTTCCGCTGTCGCTCGAAGCGCAGCTGGAAGCGCGCGTGCTGATGATGTCGACCAACAACATCCTGCATCCGGCGAACGGCCAGCCGATCATCGTACCGTCGCAGGACATCGTGCTCGGCCTCTACTACGTCTCGATCATGCGCGAAGGCCTGCCCGGCGAGGGCAAGATCTTCGGCGACATGGCCGAGCTCGAGCACGCGCTGCATTCGAAGGTCATCCACCTCCACACCAAGATCAAGTACCGGTGGGAAGGCATCGACGAGGAAGGCAAGCAATCCAAGCGCTGGATCGAGACCACCGCCGGCCGTGTCATGCTCGGCAATCTGCTGCCGAAGAGCACCAAGATCTCGTACGACATCATCAACAAGCTGATGACCAAGCGCGAGATTTCCGGCGTGATCGACCAGGTCTACCGGCACTGCGGTCAGAAGGAGACCGTGATCTTCTGCGACCGCATCATGGCACTCGGCTTCTACAACGCCTTCAAGGCGGGCATCTCGTTCGGCAAGGACGACATGGTCGTGCCGGCGTCGAAGTGGAAGATCGTGGACCAGACCCGTACGCTGGCGAAGGATTTCGAGCAGCAGTACAATGACGGCCTAATCACCCATGGCGAGAAGTACAACAAGGTCGTCGACGCCTGGTCGAAGGCCGGTGAAGAAGTCGCCAAGGCGATGATGAAGGAGATCTCGTCGACCAAGAAGACGGCGGCGGGCGCGGATGCCGACATCAACTCGATCTACATGATGGCGCACTCCGGTGCGCGTGGTTCGCCGGCCCAGATGCGCCAGCTCGCCGGCATGCGCGGCCTGATGGCCAAGCCGTCGGGCGAGATCATCGAGACGCCGATCATTTCCAACTTCAAGGAAGGTCTGTCGGTGCTCGAGTACTTCAACTCGACGCACGGCGCCCGCAAGGGTCTGGCGGACACCGCGTTGAAGACGGCGAACTCGGGCTACCTGACGCGTCGCCTGGTCGACGTCGCGCAGGACTGCATCATCACGCAGACCGATTGCGGCACCAAGCTCGGCATCAAGATGCGCGCCATCGTCGACGCCGGCACCGTGGTCGCCTCGCTCGGCTCGCGCATCCTGGGCCGTACGGCCTGCGACGACGTGCGTGATCCCGCCACCAACGAGGTCGTCATCAAGCGCGACACCTTGATGGAGGAGAGCCACGTCGACCTGATCCAGCAGGCCGGCATCCAGGAGGTGAAGATCCGCTCGGCACTGACCTGCGAGTTGGTCAACGGCATCTGCGCCAAGTGCTACGGCCGCGATCTGGCCCGCGGCACCCCGGTCAACCACGGTGAGGCCGTCGGCGTCATCGCGGCGCAGTCGATCGGTGAGCCCGGCACGCAGCTGACGATGCGCACGTTCCACATCGGCGGCGCCGCGCAGCTCAACGAGCAGTCGTTCGTCGAATCGAACTTCGACGGCAAGATCGTGATCCGGAACAAGGCCATCGCCCGCAACAGTGAAGGCAATCTGGTCGCGATGGTGCGCAACATGGTCGTTGCGATTGTCGATGCCGACGGCACCGAGCGCGCAACCCACCGTATTCAGTACGGTTCGAAGATGCACGTCGACGACGGCGACATGGTCAAGCGCGGCCAGCGCATCGCGGAGTGGGATCCCTATACCCGCCCGGTGCTCACCGAAGTCGAGGGCACGATCGGGTTCGAGGATCTGGTCGAAGGCCAGTCGATCTCGGAAACGCTCGACGAATCGACCGGTATTGCCAAGCGCGTGGTCATCGACTGGCGCACGACGCGCGGCGGCTCGGACCTGCGTCCGGCCATCGTGGTCAAGGGCAAGGACGGCAAGGTGCTGAAGCTCGCGCGTGGCGGCGATGCCCGCTACATGCTGTCGGTCGACGGCATTCTGTCGGTCGACATCGGCGCCAAGGTGATGCCCGGCGACATCCTGGCGCGTATCTCGACCGAGAGCGCCAAGACGCGTGACATCACCGGCGGTCTGCCGCGGGTGGCGGAACTGTTCGAGGCTCGCAAGCCGAAGGATGCGGCGATCATCGCGGAGACCGCGGGAACGATCCGCTTCGGCCGCGACTACAAGAACAAGCGCCGCATCTCGATCGAGCCGATGGACAAGACCGAGGAGCCGCGCGAGTACCTGATCCCGAAGGGCAAGCACATCCATCTTCAGGACGGCGACATCGTCGAAAAGGGCGATTTCATCGTCGAAGGCAATCCGGCGCCGCACGACATCCTGGCGATCAAGGGCATCGAGGAACTCGCTGCCTATCTGGTCAACGAAATCCAGGAGGTCTACCGGTTGCAGGGCGTGCTCATCAACGACAAGCACATCGAGGTGATTGTCCGTCAGATGCTGCAGAAGGTCGAGGTCACCGACCAGGGCGACACCGACATGATCTCGGGCGAGCAGGTCGACAAGATCGAGTTCGACGCGCTCAACGTCAAGGCCAAGGAGGAGGGCAAGAAGCCCGCCACGGGTACGCCGGTTCTGCTCGGCATCACCAAGGCGAGCTTGCAGACCCGCTCGTTCTTCTCGGCGGCGTCGTTCCAGGAGACCACGCGCGTGCTCACCGAGGCTGCCGTCAATGGCAAGATCGACCCGCTCGAGGGCCTCAAGGAGAACGTCATTGTCGGCCGCCTGATCCCGGCCGGCACCGGCGCCTCGATGGCGCGGATCCGCGAAGTCGCGGTCAAGCGCGACAAGCTGATCCTCGACGAGCGCGAGAAGCAGCAGGCGGCGATCGTGCCGACGGCTCCGGAAGCGGAGCCGCTGGCGCTGCCGCCGGCGGAATAGGCCTCCGCAAGACTACGGTAACAACGAGAAGGCCGGCGTTCTGCCGGCCTTTTTGCTGCTTTCTTCTCCTGCTGCGGTGCAGGGACGCAGTTTGTTCATCTTCCCTTCAGGCAAAAAAGTGCCTTTGTTAGGGTGACTTAGACCGGCTGTTTGACAGTGCCGGAGACGACGGAATTCATATGCTCGACTTGGCTATCGTAGGCGGCGGCCCCGGGGGGCTGATGAGCGCCTGGTATTTGAAGCGCAAACTCGGCGACCTCTGCCGCGTCACCATCTTCGAGGCGTCGAACCGCCTCGGCGGCAAGATCGTCACGCGCAAATTCGACAGCGCGCCCGCGATGTACGAGGCCGGCGTTGCCGAGATCTACGACTACTCGATGACCGGACCCGACCCGCTGCGCGAGCTGATCCAGCATTTCGGCCTGCAGACGATCCCGATGGATGCCGAGCAGGTGCAACTCGACGGCGAGTTGCTCGCCGATGTTCCCGGCATGCGCCGCAAATACGGCGCCAAGACCGCAGCCGCGATCGAGGCGTTCCGCAAGCGTTGCGCCGAGCTGGTGTCGCCGATCGAGTATTACGAGGGCGTCGGCGCCCACGACAACGAACACCCCTGGGCCTACAAGACCGCCGAGCAGATCCTCGACGAGGAGGTCGAGGACGCGACCGCCAAGCGGTTCTTCAAGGTGATGGCGCGCTCCGACCTTGCGACCGAGAGCCACAACACCAACGGCCTCAACGCGCTGAAGAACTACGTGATGGATGTCGACGGCTATATCGGCCTGTATTCGATCCAGAACGGCAACGAGCAGCTGATCGATTGCCTGCGCTCGGAAGTCAGTGCCGACATCCAGCTCAACCATCGCGTCCTCAAGGTCGGCAAGACCGCCGAAGGCCGCTACCAGCTCAACATGATGAACGGCAAGGGGCCCGAGACGCGCGATTTCGACCTCGTGCTGGTCTGCCTGCCGCACTCCTGGCTTGCGACCATGCGCTGGGACGGCGAGCAGCTGCGCAAGTCGATGGTCAAGCACGTCGCCTATTTCGATCGTCCTGCGCACTATCTGCGCGTCTCGATCCTGTTCGACGAGCCGTTCTGGGGTGAGAAGATCCCGGGTGCCTGGTTCATGTCGGAGGCGTTCGGCGGCTGCTGCGTCTACAATGAGGGCGCGCGCCACGATGTCGGCAAGCACGGCGTGTTGAACTGGCTGATCGCCGGCTCCGACGCGCTCGCCTACGCCAATCTCAGCGACGAGGAGCTGATCGACGCCGCGCTGAAGTCGCTGCCGGCCTCGCTCGGCGATGCCCGCGCGCATTTCCTCGAAGGCAAGATCCACCGCTGGCTGTCCTCGGTCAACGCGCTGCCGGGCGGCCTGCCGGTGCGTGACGTCATGACCAACCACCGCCCCGAGCCGAAGGAGCATCCCGGCATCGTGGTGGTGGGCGACTATCTGTTCGATTCGACCCTGAACGGGCTGCTCGATTCCTCCGACGCCGCGACCGACATCGTCGTCACCGAGATGATGCGGCTGCGCCGTGCCCGCGCGCAGGACGAAGGCGCGCTGTCGGACAAGATCGATCGTGGCTATTTCGACAATTACCGCGGCGTCGGCCCCTACGGCGAAGTCTGGCGCACCTTCACCGACCCGGCCTATCTGACCGACCTGATCAAGACGGTCTGGGGCAGGGCGAAGGGCTACAAGCTGCTGATCGCCGGCTCCGCCAGCGGCGAGCTGGTCGGGGCGCTGCGCGAGCGCGGCATCGACGCCTGGGGCATCGAGAACAACCGCTACATCCACGGCAAGACGCCGAAGGCACTCAAGAAGTACAACAAGCTCGGCTCGATCGCCGACATGCCGTTCAAGGACGAAGAGTTCGACTTCGTGTTCGAGACCTCGCTGTGCCATCTCGGCGAGAAGCAGGTCGTGCGCGGGGTGCGCGAGCTCAATCGGGTGGTCAAGACCGGCGTCGTGTTCGCGTCGGTGACCTCGGACATGGCGCCGGCGGTGATCGATCGCTACGACCTGCTGCGCGGCGTGAAGAAGCTCGGCACCTGGTGGGAGTGGTCGGAACTGTTCTTCGGCAACGGCTTCGACCTGTCCATGCACCGCCGCGACTGCACCGATGCGCTGTGGACGCTGACGCTCGCCGCCAACAAGGGGCCGGGGCAGTGGTACGCCGACTCCGACAGCCTGCGTTATTCCTTCTTCGACAAGGTCGACGCCGACCTCGACGACTAGCGGCGGCAACAGTCGACTTCTGACGCAAGGCGATCGGCCTTGCGCCGACCAGCCGTCAAGCGGCGGCCGTGCCGTGATCCCGAATCCACTCGGCGGCGTGACCGCGCGTCGTGCGGTTCCAAACGCTTTGCCGAATTCATCTTGATCGCATAGGATTGCAGCTGCAGCGTCGTCAGCTGCGGTTTCGATTTGCGGTCATGCCGGCCGTGGAGCATCGGTTGGTTTCATGGCGCCAAGACCTCCTGCATCAAGACCTCCTGGATCAGACGATCCGACGAGATCGGCGCCCGACGATCCCGAGCTGAAGAAGAAGCCCGCGCCCGTTGCCGGTTCCGCCGCGACGCCAGCCTCCGCGAAACCCGCTGCGCCGCCGGCTGACGAAGAAGACGACGACGAGGACGACGAGTTCGAGCTCGATGACGACGATGATGACGAGGATCTCGTCGTCTTCACCGCCAAGGAAGCCGCCGGCGCGCTGTCGACGATTTTCGGCTTCGTCAAGCCGATCCTGGCGAACTACCGGAAGCCGCTGGCCTTCGTCACCTTCGGGGTGGTGGTCGAGACGTTGTTCAACGTCATCATGCCGCTCAGCCTGAAATTCCTGATCGACGACGCGCTCGGCGAGGAGGATTTCCAGGCGCTCTACAAGATCCTCGGTGTGCTCGCGGTGGCCGGCATCGTCACCTCGATCATCGCGGTCTGGTACGAGCGCTGGGATGCGCGGCTTGCCGCCGGCGTTATCGCCGACGTCCGGACCCGAATCTTCGAGCACGTCCAGAACCTGCCGTCAGCCTATTTCGCCCGCACCAAGCGCGGCGAGATCTTGTCGCGCTTCTCGATCGATCTGTCGGCCTTCGAGGGCTCGGTCAAGACCTTCGCCAACAGCGCGGCGTTGCCGTTCTTCGAGTTGATCGCCGGCATCATCCTGATGCTGTTCCTGAACTGGCAACTGGCCGCGGTCGCCCTGCTGGTGTTTCCGATCACGCTGATCGGGCCGCGCATCCTGACGCCGAAGGCGGTGCAGGCCAATTACGAGCAGAAGCAGAACGAAGCCGCGCTGCTCGGAACCGTGCAGGAGAATGTCGCTGCCCAGGCGGTGGTGAAGGCGTTCAATCTGCAGCGCCGGGCGCTGGGCTGGTTCACGCTGCGCAACCGCGACGTCCGCGCCAAGGCCGCGTCGGCCATGTTCCTGTCGACCATGGTGGAGCGCACCGTCACCATCGCGGTGCTGCTGCTCCACCTCGTGGTGCTGGCGATCGGCGCCTATCTCGCCACCAAGGGGCAGATCACGGTCGGCACCTTCGTGACCTTCGAGAGCGCATTCTGGGAGGTGTCCTACAACATCGCCCATTTGATGCATTTCATTCCGGTGTCGATCTCGTCTGCGGCGGCGGTGCGGCACATCCAGGAACTGCTCGATGAGCCGACCCGCGGCGCCGACCGTCCCGGCGCGCCGGATCTGCCGCGCATCACCAACGACATCTCGTTCGAGCGCGTGACCTTCCAGTATGACGGGGCGCAGACGCCGGTGCTGGACAATCTTAGCCTCAAGCTCAATGCCGGCAAGAGCATCGCGATCGTCGGTCCGAGCGGCTCCGGCAAGAGCACGCTGATCAACCTGATCCTGCGGCTCTACGTGCCGGACGAGGGCCGCGTCGCCATCGACGGCGTCGATATCCGCCGGGTGACGCGCGAGTCGCTGCGGGCCAGCATGGCGGTCGTGTTCCAGGAGAACATGCTGTTCAACATGTCGATCCGCGAGAACATCCGGCTCGGCAAGGAAGGGGCCACCGACGCGGAGGTCGAGGACGCCGCGAAGAAGGCCGAGATCCATCGCTACATCATGAGCCTGCCGCAGCGCTACGACACGCCGGTCGGCGAGCGCGGCGACACGCTGTCGGGCGGCCAGCGCCAGCGCATCGCGATCGCGCGCGCGATCATCCGCAATCCGTCCGTGCTGCTGCTCGACGAGGCGACCTCGGCGCTAGACCAGACCACGGAGGCCGCGATCAACCGCACGCTGCTCAAGGTCGCCGAGGGCCGCACCATGATCTGGTCGACGCACCGCCTGACCTCGGTGGTCGAGATGGACGAGATCATCGTGATCTCGGGTGGCCGGGCGATCGAGCGCGGCTCGCACGAGGAACTGCTGGCCAAGAATGGCGTCTACCGCAAGCTGTGGGACGACCAGGGACATGTGCATCATGACGCGGACGACGAAGACGACGACACGGACGATGATGATGAAGACGATGAGGACGATGAGGATGAGGGCGAAGACGAGGAGGCGTGACGCCGGCACCTCGTCGCCGATGACGTCCGGCCGCTAAAGCGCGATGAGATTAGATTGAATCATCATCGCGCTTTAGCTTGTTGTCTGAGCATGATCTTTTCGGAAAACCGCTTCGCACTTTTCCGGATCATGCTTTAGGCCCGGTCCGCCGCCTGTGGACGTTGCCGGAACTGATTGCCCGTCCGTGTCGCCGCGACCGCCTGCGGGCGTTGCAGCCGGCGCAGCGAGCCCCGGCCGAGATAGCTGAGGAAGCGCGCCCAGCGCTGGGCCTGCCAGTAGGGTCCGCTCCCGATCGACACCTCGCGGAAGTTGAAGGCCTTGGCGTTCGACCAGGCGTCGCATTCCGTCTTGACCGGATCGTCGTAGAACGCGGTGATCTTCTCCTCGCCCATGCCGTCGGTCGCAAGCCAGGCCGGGATGTGGACGTTGCAGAGCTGGGACACGTCGGTGAACACCTTGTCGGTCCCGGTCCCGCTGACGGGGCAGGTGCTGGCGAAGGCATCACCGACCAGCACGACGCCGGCCTGCCGATAGCCGGTGCTGACATAGATGTCGGCGGGCCGGATCTTGATGTCGCCGGCGACGCTGAATTCGCCGGTGAGCCGGCGCAGCCGCGGCAGCGCGGCGTTCAGCGTCTCGACCGGGTTGCGCCGCATCGCGCGCAGCCACGGATCGTCGGCCTGGCGGTAGGTGAACAGGTTGGCGCGCATCCGGTTTCCGATCGGAAACAGCGTGATGTAGGGGATACGGTCGCTCGGCCGCTCCGAGAAATAGGTCATGGCCGCGAACGGGAAGGCGGGACGGCCGACGGGGACGAAATCGAAGCCCAGCGAGATCGAGTGGCAGAAGCTGGTGACCAGCCGCTCGATGCCGAGCATCCGGCGCAGCCCGACATTCAGCCCGTTGGCGAGCACCACGAGGCGCGCCGAGATCTCTTCGCCGCCCGAGAGGACGAGCCGCTGCCGCTCGGAGCTGGTCGCGATATTGACGACCTTGTCGCAGATGAATTCCGCCGGCCGCGCGATCTCGTCCCGAACCGCGGTGATCAGCGCGTCATACATGATGCCGTATTGCCGGCTCGGCTGCCGGTCGAGCAGATGGCCGAATCGCGCGATCCAGTTCTCGCCGTCCAGCGTCGCCGAGCGGAGCACGGATTCGGCAAGGCCGGTTCTGGCGAATCGCTCGAGCTGGAGGTCGCCGCCGATCTTCTCGACGCGGAAATCGAACGGATAAACCTGATGGGGGTCGATCAAGACGGTCGGAACCCCGGCACGGCCGAGCATGGCGGCTGCGGTCGAGCCCGCAAGACCTCCGCCGATGATCGCGATGTCGGTGTATCGCATGAGAGATTCCGTGGCCGTAGATCGCGATTTTTGCGCTGCTAATGGCAAATAAAGGCTTAGTTTCGAAATTCGCCTTCAGGCCTAAGTTGTGGAGAATTGTTTCTATTCATATTTTACCCGGATATAATATGGCCGCGACGATGTGCGGGAGATTCGGATTGGAGCGAGGGAAGGCGTGAACGTTGTCACAATTCATCGCCCGAAGAGCATCGGCGAAATGCAAAATCCGCAAGTGCCAGAGGCGTTTCTTCGCTTATCGTTTTGCTTGACTTCATCATCTCTCGATTATACAAGGCGCCCACTTAACGACAGGCGGTGAGCTACGCCAGCGTCGGAACGGAACACCCGAAGGCCCTTTTTCAGGCGCCGGACGGGCACCAACCTCGACGAATGCCGCTCAAACGCTGTCGATGATAGCTAGGCAATGCCAGGACGATTTTGGTTCTCTTGAGCTCGTCCTCTTGAGAGTGAATTCGGATGCATGACCTCGGTGGCGGGCCGGACAGCGAACGCTGAACGGCTCGGAATCGCGGTCCTCTGTGGCGTCGAAGCGCTTTCCGCTCAGCGATGAGTGGTTGGCGCGATTTCGCTTTGCGCGGGTATTTGATTCGCGTCGAGCGGGCCGTGCGGGGCGGCTAGTCCCGAGAAGAAATTTGCGGAGCCATTCAAGGTTCTCGCGTGAACTAAAGGGTGAAGGCTGCATGCCGACGATCAACCAGCTGATCGCAAATCCGCGTGAAGTGCAGAAGTCGCGTAAGAAGGTGCCGGCGCTGCAGCAGTCGCCGCAGAAGCGCGGCGTGTGCACGCGCGTCTACACCACGACCCCGAAGAAGCCGAACTCGGCGCTTCGTAAGGTCGCCAAGGTGCGCCTGACCAACGGCTTCGAGGTGATCGGCTACATCCCGGGTGAGGGCCATAACCTGCAGGAGCACTCGGTGGTCATGATCCGCGGCGGTCGCGTCAAGGACTTGCCCGGCGTGCGCTACCACATCCTCCGCGGCGTGCTGGATACCCAGGGCGTCAAGAACCGTAAGCAGCGTCGTTCGAAGTACGGCGCGAAGCGTCCGAAGTAAGCAGGAAACGATCAGATGTCGCGTCGCCATTCTGCCGAGAAGCGTGAAGTTCTTCCGGATCCCAAGTTCGGGAACATCATCATTACGAAGTTCATGAACTCGGTGATGTACGCCGGGAAGAAGTCGGTCGCCGAAAACATCGTTTACGGTGCGCTCGGCATGATCGAGGCCAAGACCAAGCAGCCCCCGCTCGGCGTGTTCGAGCAGGCGCTCGAGAACGTGATGCCGACCATCGAGGTTCGCTCCCGCCGCGTCGGCGGCGCGACCTACCAGGTGCCGGTGGAAGTCCGCTCGGTGCGCCGTCAGGCGCTGGGCATCCGCTGGCTGATCTCGGCCGCTCGTGAGCGCAACGAGAAGACCATGACGGAGCGTCTGTCGGCGGAGCTGCTCGACGCCTCGAACAACCGCGGCAACGCGGTCAAGAAGCGTGAAGACGTACACCGGATGGCGGAAGCCAACCGCGCCTTCTCGCACTATCGCTGGTAAGGCGATCAACGGAATCTAAGGAACAGTCTCATGCCCCGCCAACATGCCATCGAGGACTACCGCAACTTCGGTATCATGGCGCATATCGACGCCGGCAAGACCACGACCACCGAACGCATCCTGTATTACACCGGCAAGAGCCACAAGATCGGCGAAGTGCACGAGGGTGCCGCGACGATGGACTGGATGGAGCAGGAGCAGGAGCGTGGCATCACGATCACCTCGGCTGCGACCACCGCGTTCTGGAACGGCAAGCGCCTGAACATCATCGACACCCCCGGCCACGTCGACTTCACCATCGAAGTCGAGCGTTCGCTGCGCGTGCTCGACGGCGCCGTTTGCGTGCTCGACTCCAACCAGGGCGTCGAGCCGCAGACCGAGACCGTCTGGCGCCAGGGCGACAAGTACAAGGTTCCGCGCATCGTCTTCGCCAACAAGATGGACAAGACCGGTGCCGACTTCTTCAAGTGTCTGGCCGACATCGTCGACCGCCTCGGCGCCAAGCCGATCGCGATCCAGCTTCCGATCGGCGCCGAGAACAACTTCAAGGGCCTCGTCGACCTCGTGAAGATGAAGGGCGTCATCTGGAACGATGAATCGCTCGGCGCCAAGTTCGACTATGTCGACATCCCGGAAGATCTGGTCGAGCAGGCCAAGGAATATCGCGAGAAGATGGTGGAAGCCGCCGTCGAGCTCGACGACGACGCTCTCGCTGCGTTCCTCGACGGCAAGGAGCCGGACGAGGCGACCCTGAAGCGCCTGATCCGCAAGGCGGTGCTGACCGGCGCCTTCTATCCGGTGCTGTGCGGCTCGGCGTTCAAGAACAAGGGCGTGCAGCCGCTGCTCGACGCCGTCGTCGACTACCTCCCGTCGCCGATCGACGTGCCCGCGATCAAGGGCACCGATGAGGACGGCAACGAGGTCGTGCGCAAGGCGGACGACAAGGAGCCGCTGGCTCTGCTCGCGTTCAAGATCATGGACGACCCTTTCGTCGGCACCATCACCTTCTGCCGCATCTATTCCGGCGTGCTGCAGTCGGGCACCGGTGTCGTCAACTCGACCCGCGAGAAGAAAGAGCGTATCGGCCGCATGCTGCTGATGCATGCGAACAACCGCGAAGACATCAAGGAAGCCTATGCCGGCGACATCGTCGCGCTGGCTGGCCTGAAGGAAGCGCGCACCGGCGACACGCTGTGCGATCCCAACAAGCCGGTCATCCTCGAGAAGATGGAATTCCCGGAGCCGGTGATCGAGATCGCGATCGAGCCGAAGTCGAAGGCAGACCAGGAAAAGCTGGGCGTGGCGCTGGCCAAGCTCGCCGCGGAGGATCCGTCCTTCCGCGTGTCGACCGACCACGAGTCCGGCCAGACCATCCTCAAGGGCATGGGCGAACTGCATCTCGACATCAAGGTCGACATCCTCAAGCGCACCTACAAGGTCGACGCCAACATCGGCGCGCCGCAGGTGGCGTTCCGTGAGCGTGTCACCAAGCGGGTCGAGCACAGCTACACCCACAAGAAGCAGACCGGCGGTACCGGCCAGTTCGCGGCCGTGACGATCATCGTCGAGCCGAACGAAGCCGGGAAGGGCTACGAGTTCGAATCGAAGATCGTCGGCGGCGCGGTGCCGAAGGAGTACATCCCAGGCGTCGAAAAGGGCCTCGAGAGCGTGCTGTCCTCCGGCGTGGTCGCGGGCTTCCCGATCGTCGACGTCAAGGTGCAGCTGATCGACGGCAAGTATCACGACGTCGACTCGTCGGCGCTGGCCTTCGAAATCGCCACGCGCGCCTGCTTCCGCGAGGCGCTGCAGATGGGCAAGTCCGTTCTGCTCGAGCCGATCATGAAGGTCGAGGTGGTGACCCCGGAAGACTACACCGGTTCGGTCATCGGCGACCTGAATTCCCGGCGCGGCCAGATCCAGGGCCAAGACATGCGCGGCAACGCCAACGTCATCAACGCGATGGTGCCGCTCATGAACATGTTCGGTTACGTGAACAACCTGCGCTCGATGAGCCAGGGTCGCGCGACCTTCACCATGCAGTTCGATCACTACGCCGAAGCTCCGGCGAACGTGTCGGCTGAAGTCCAGAAGAAGTTTGCCTGATTGTCGTTGACGGCAGTCAACGATTGAACGGAGAGTCAAATGGCCAAAGCTAAATTCGAACGTAACAAGCCCCACTGCAACATCGGCACCATCGGTCACGTCGACCATGGCAAGACCTCGCTGACCGCAGCGATCACCAAGGTGCTCGCAGAAACCGGCGGCGCGACGTTCACCGCCTACGACCAGATCGACAAGGCGCCGGAAGAGAAGGCGCGCGGCATCACGATCTCGACCGCTCACGTCGAGTACGAGACGCAGAACCGCCACTACGCTCACGTCGACTGCCCCGGCCACGCCGACTACGTGAAGAACATGATCACCGGCGCCGCCCAGATGGACGGCGCGATCCTGGTCGTGTCGGCTGCCGACGGCCCGATGCCGCAGACCCGCGAGCACATCCTGCTCGCCCGCCAGGTCGGCGTTCCCGCGCTCGTCGTGTTCCTCAACAAGTGCGACATGGTCGACGATCCGGAGCTGCTCGAGCTCGTCGAGATGGAAGTTCGCGAACTGCTCTCGAAGTACGAATTCCCGGGCGATGACATTCCGATCATCAAGGGCTCGGCGCTCGCCGCCCTCGAAGACAAGGACAAGAAGCTCGGCCACGACGCCATCCTCGAGCTGATGCGCAATGTCGACGAGTACATCCCGCAGCCGGAGCGTCCGATCGACCAGCCGTTCCTGATGCCGGTCGAAGACGTGTTCTCGATCTCGGGCCGCGGCACCGTCGTCACCGGCCGTGTCGAGCGCGGCGTGATCAAGGTCGGCGAGGAAATCGAAATCGTCGGTATCCGCGACACCCAGAAGACCATCGTCACCGGCGTCGAAATGTTCCGCAAGCTGCTCGATCAGGGCCAGGCCGGCGACAACATCGGTGCGCTGCTCCGCGGCACCAAGCGCGAGGAAGTCGAGCGTGGCCAGGTGCTGTGCAAGCCCGGTTCGGTCAAGCCGCACACCAAGTTCAAGGCTGAGGCCTACATCCTCACCAAGGAAGAGGGCGGTCGTCACACCCCGTTCTTCACCAACTACCGTCCGCAGTTCTACTTCCGCACCACCGACGTGACCGGTGTCGTGCACCTGCCGGAAGGCACCGAGATGGTGATGCCGGGCGACAACATCGCGATGGAAGTGCACCTGATCGTGCCGATCGCGATGGAAGAGAAGCTGCGCTTCGCGATCCGCGAAGGCGGCCGCACCGTCGGCGCCGGCGTCGTCGCCGCGATCATCGAGTAAGTATGCGATAGGGAATGGCGAGTAGCGGGTGGGTCACCATTCGCTATTCGCTACTCGCCACTCACTAAAGAAAGAATACGGCAATGAACGGCCAAAATATTCGCATCCGTCTCAAGGCGTTCGACCATCGAATCCTCGATACGTCGACCCGCGAGATCGTGAACACGGCGAAGCGCACCGGTGCGCAGGTTCGCGGACCGATTCCGCTGCCGACCCGCATCGAGAAGTTCACCGTCAACCGTTCGCCGCACGTTGACAAGAAGAGCCGCGAGCAATTCGAGATGCGCACTCACAAGCGCCTCCTCGACATTGTCGACCCGACCCCGCAGACCGTCGATGCGCTGATGAAGCTCGACCTGGCCGCCGGTGTCGACGTCGAGATCAAGCTCTAAGGTTTTGGATTTTTACGTCCGCCGCTTGCGGACAGAAAGACAGGAAGCACGCCGATGCGCTCCGGAGTGATCGCACAGAAGGTCGGGATGACGCGGGTCTTTACGGAGACCGGCGAACATATCCCTGTGACCGTGCTGAAGTTGGGCAACTGCCAGGTGCTGGGCCACCGCACGACCGAGAAGAACGGCTATGTCGCGCTTCAGCTCGGCTCGGGCGCCCGCAAGACCGTGTACATGCCCAAGGCCGAACGCGGCCAGTTCGCGGTCGCCAAGGTCGAGCCGAAGCGCAAGGTCGCCGAGTTCCGCGTGTCCGAGGATGCGCTGATCCCGGTCGGCGCGGAAATCCAGGCGGACCATTTCGTGGTCGGCCAGTTCGTCGACGTGACCGGCACCTCGATCGGTAAGGGTTTCGCCGGCGGCATGAAGCGCTGGAATTTCGGCGGTCTGCGCGCCACCCACGGTGTGTCGATCTCGCACCGTTCGATCGGTTCGACCGGCGGTCGTCAGGATCCCGGCAAGACGTTCAAGAACAAGAAGATGCCCGGTCATATGGGTGTCGACCGCATCACCACGCTCAATCTGCGCGTGGTGCAGACCGACGTTGAGCGCGGCCTGATCCTCGTCGAAGGCGCCGTTCCCGGCTCCAAGGGCGGCTGGATCTCGGTGCGCGACGCGGTCAAGAAGCCGCTGCCGAAGGAAGCCCCGAAGCCCGGCAAGTTCAAGGTTGCCGGCGGTGAGGCTCTCGAGGCTTCGGCCGAGAAGGAGGGTGTGTGAGATGGAACTGAAAGTCACCACCCTTGAAGGCAAGGAAGCTGGCTCGGTCCAGCTCTCGGACGAGATCTTCGGTCTCGAGCCGCGCAAGGACATCATCCAGCGCTGCGTGCAGTGGCAGCTGAACAAGCGTCAGGCCGGCACCCACAAGGCCCAGGGCCGCGCCGATGTCTGGCGCACCGGCAAGAAGATGTACAAGCAGAAGGGCACCGGCGGCGCCCGTCACGGCTCGGCCCGCGTGCCGCAGTTCCGCGGCGGTGGCCGTGCGTTCGGTCCGGTGGTTCGCTCCCATGCGACCGACCTGCCGAAGAAGGTGCGTGCGCTCGCGCTGAAGCATGCGCTGTCGGCCAAGGCCAAGGACGGCGGGCTGATCGTGATCGACAATGCGCAGCTCGAGGCCGCCAAGACCAAGGCGCTGCTCGGTCACTTCTCGGGCCTTGGCCTGACCAATGCGCTGATCATCGACGGCGCCGAGCTGAACAACGGTTTCGCGACTGCGGCCCGCAACATCCCGAACATCGACGTGCTGCCGATCCAGGGCATCAACGTCTACGACATTCTCCGCCGCCACAAGCTGGTGCTGACCAAGGCTGCGGTTGATGCGCTGGAGGCGCGCTTCAAATGAAGAACATCGATCCGCGCCACTACGACGTCATCATCTCGCCGGTCGTGACGGAAAAGGCGACGCTCGCCTCCGAGCACAACAAGGTGCTGTTCAAGGTCGCCGGCAAGGCGACCAAGCCGCAGATCAAGGAAGCGGTCGAGAAGCTGTTCGACGTCAAGGTGAAGAGCGTCAACACGCTCGTCCGCAAGGGCAAGACCAAGGTGTTCCGCGGCAATCTCGGCTCGCAGTCGGACACCAAGCGCGCGATCGTGACCCTGGAAGAGGGCCACCGCATCGACGTGACTACCGGACTATAAGGCGCAACGACGATGGCATTGAAAACCTACAATCCCACGACGCCGGGCCAGCGCCAGCTGGTCATGGTCGATCGTTCGGCGCTCTACAAGGGCAAGCCGGTGAAGACCCTGACCGAGGGCAAGCTCGGCAATGGCGGTCGCAACAACACCGGCCGCATCACCGTGCGTTTCCGCGGCGGCGGCCACAAGAAGGCCTACCGCACCGTCGACTTCCGCCGCGACAAGGTGGACATGCCGGCGGTCGTGGAGCGGCTCGAGTACGATCCGAACCGCACCGCGTTCATCGCGCTGATCAAGTACCAGGACGGCGAGCTCGCCTATATCCTGGCGCCGCAGCGTCTGGCGGCGGGCGACACCGTCGTCGCCGGCAACTACGTCGACGTGAAGCCGGGCAACGTCATGCCGCTCGGCAACATGCCGGTCGGCACGATCGTGCACAACATCGAGCTGAAGATCGGCAAGGGCGGCCAGCTGGCGCGCTCCGCCGGCACCTACGCCCAGATCGTCGGCCGCGACCAGGACTACGTGATCGTCCGTCTGAACTCGGGCGAGCAGCGTCTGGTGCACGGCCGTTGCCGAGGCACGATCGGCGCCGTCTCCAACCCGGATCACATGAACATCTCGATCGGCAAGGCCGGTCGTACCCGCTGGCTCGGCTGGCGTCCGCACAACCGCGGCGTCGTCATGAACCCGATCGACCATCCGCACGGCGGTGGTGAAGGTCGTACCTCCGGCGGTCGCCACCCGGTTACTCCGTGGGGCAAGCCGACCAAGGGCAAGAAGACCCGCACCAACAAGTCGACCAACAAATTCATTCTCCTCAGCCGCCACAAGCGGAAGAAGTAAGGAACGCCGGACATGGTTCGTTCAGTCTGGAAAGGCCCGTTCGTCGAGGGTTCTCTGCTCAAGAAGGCAGATGCCGCCCGCGCGTCCGGCCGTCACGACGTCATCAAGATCTGGAGCCGCCGCTCCACCATCCTGCCGCAGTTCGTCGGCCTGACCTTCGGCGTCTACAACGGCCAGAAGCATGTGCCGGTGGCGATCAACGAGGAAATGGTGGGCCACAAGTTCGGCGAGTTCTCGCCGACCCGGACCTTCCACGGCCATTCGGGCGACAAGAAAGCCAAGAAGGCTTGAGGATTAGACCATGAGCAAACCAAAGCGCGAACGTAGCCTCGCGGACAATGAGGCCAAGGCCGTCGCCCGCATGCTGCGCGTCAGCCCGCAGAAGCTCAACCTGGTGGCGCAGCTGATCCGCGGCCGCAAGGCGTCCGCTGCGCTCGCCGACCTGCAGTTCTCGCGCAAGCGGATCGCGGTCGACGTCAAGAAGTGCCTGGAATCGGCGATCGCCAACGCCGAGAACAACCATGACCTCGAAGTCGACGATCTCGTCGTTGCCGAGGCGCATGTCGGCAACGGCATCGTGATGAAGCGTTTTGCTCCGCGCGGCCGTGGCCGTTCGGGCCGTGTGTTCAAACCGTTCTCGCACCTGACCATCGTGGTTCGTCAGGTCGAGGCCGAGGCAAGCGCCTAAGAAGGGCGCAGGAGAAGACGATGGGTCAAAAGATCAATCCAATCGGGCTGCGTCTCGGCATCAACCGGACCTGGGACTCCCGTTGGTTCGCCGGCAAGCAGGAATACGGCAAGCTCCTGCACGAGGACGTCAAGATCCGCGAGATCCTGCACAAGGAGCTCAAGCAGGCGGCTGTCGCCCGCATCGTGATCGAGCGTCCGCACAAGAAGTGCCGCGTGACGATCCACTCGGCCCGTCCGGGTGTCGTGATCGGCAAGAAGGGCGCCGACATCGACAAGCTGCGCAAGAAGGTCGCCGACATCACCTCGTCGGACGTCGTGATCAACATCGTCGAAATCCGCAAGCCGGAGCTCGACGCGACCCTGGTCGCTGAATCGATCGCCCAGCAGCTCGAGCGCCGCGTCGCGTTCCGCCGCGCCATGAAGCGCGCCGTGCAGTCGGCGATGCGTCTCGGCGCCGAGGGCATCCGCATCAACTGCTCGGGCCGTCTCGGCGGCGCCGAAATCGCGCGCATGGAGTGGTATCGCGAAGGTCGCGTGCCGCTGCACACGCTGCGCGCCGACGTCGACTACGGCGTCGCCACCGCGTTCACGACCTTCGGCACCTGCGGCGTCAAGGTCTGGATCTTCAAGGGCGAGATCCTCGAGCACGATCCGATGGCCCAGGACAAGAAGATGGCGGAAGGCGACAACACGCCGCGTTCGCGCCGCGACGCCGCTTGAGGCAAAGCAGGAATTTGAGGGCTTAAAGCCATGATGCAACCTAAGAAAACGAAGTTCCGGAAGGCGCATAAGGGCCGTATCCACGGCGTTGCGACCTCTGGCGCGACGTTGGCGTTCGGCCAGTTCGGCCTGAAGGCGATGGAGCCTGAGCGCGTCACCGCCCGTCAGATCGAAGCCGCCCGCCGCGCGCTGACCCGTCACATGAAGCGCGCCGGCCGCGTCTGGATCCGCGTGTTCCCGGACGTGCCGGTGTCGAAGAAGCCCGCCGAAGTCCGCATGGGCTCCGGCAAGGGTGCCCCGGAATTGTGGGTGGTCCGGATCAAGCCAGGCCGCGTGATGTTCGAAATCGACGGCGTGCCGGTGCAGACCGCCAAGGAGGCGCTGTCGCTTGCCGCCGCCAAGCTGCCGATCAAGACGCGCTTCGTTGCGCGCATTGCGGAGTAATCGCCATGGCCGAGATGAAAGTTGAAGACATTCGCGCGATGAGCGACGACCAGCGGGAAGACGCGGTCCTGAACCTGAAGAAGGAACGCTTCAACCTGCGTTTCCAGCGCGCCACCGGGCAGCTGGAGAACACCTCGCGGATGCGGGAAGCCCGCCGCGACATCGCTCGTATCAAGACCATCGCCGCGCAGCTGCGCGCGAAGAAGAAGTAAGGGGCAAGCCTATGCCGAAACGTACTCTGCAGGGCGTGGTCGTCAGCGACAAGCAAGCCAAGACCATCGTGGTGCGCGTCGATCGACGCTTCACCCACCCGATCTACAAGAAGACGATCCGCCGTTCCAAGAACTACCACGCGCACGACGAGAACAACCAGTTCAAGCCGGGCGACATGGTCTGGATCGAGGAATCGAAGCCGATCTCGAAGCTGAAGCGCTGGACCGTGGTCCGGGGCGAACACAAGAAAACGGCCTGATTACCTCGGCCTGGCCGAAGTACTTCAGGGAAATTTTGAGCGCGCTAAAGCGCAGAAAGAGGACGAGGTGCATCAATGATTCAGATGCAGACCAACCTCGACGTGGCCGATAATTCTGGCGCACGCCGTGTCATGTGCATCAAGGTTCTTGGAGGTTCCAAGCGCCGCTATGCCACCGTGGGCGACGTTATCGTTGTGTCGATCAAGGAAGCCATTCCGCGTGGCAAGGTGAAGAAGGGCGACGTGATGAAGGCCGTCGTGGTCCGGGTCCGCAAGGACATCCGCCGCGCCGACGGTTCGGTCATCCGCTTCGATCGCAACGCCGCCGTGCTGATCAACAATCAGTCCGAGCCGGTCGGCACCCGTATCTTCGGGCCGGTGCCGCGCGAGCTGCGCGCCAAGAACCACATGAAGATCATTTCGCTCGCGCCGGAGGTGCTGTGATGGCTGCCAAGATCCGCAAGGGCGACAAGGTGATCGTGCTCACCGGCCGCGACAAGGGTCGCACCGGCGAGGTGTTCGAGGTGCGTCCGGACGAGAACAAGGCTCTCGTTCGCGGCATCAACATGGTGAAGCGTCACCAGAAGCAGACCCAGGCCCAGGAAGGCGGCATCATCTCCAAGGAGATGCCGATCGACCTGTCCAACGTCGCGTATGTCGGCAAGGACGGAAAGCCGACCCGCATCGGGTTCAAGATTCAGGCCGATGGCAAGAAGGTTCGTGTTGCCAAGAGCTCGGGAGCAGAGATCGATGGCTGATACAGCTTACACGCCGCGTCTGCGCGCGGAGTACGACAAGAAGATCCGCGGCATGATGACCGAGAAGTTCGGTTATGCCAACGTGATGCAGGTGCCGCGCCTCGACAAGGTCGTGCTCAACATGGGCGTGGGCGATTCCGTCAACGACCGCAAGAAGGCCGAGACCGCCGCTGCCGAGCTGAGCCAGATCGCCGGCCAGAAGGCGATCGTGACCTATTCGCGGATCGCGATCGCGACCTTCAAGCTGCGTGAGAACCAGCCGATCGGCTGCAAGGTCACGCTGCGCAAGGCCCATATGTACGAGTTCATCGACCGCCTGGTGAACGTGGCGCTGCCTCGCGTCCGCGACTTCCGCGGCCTGAACCCGAAGAGCTTCGACGGCCGCGGCAACTATTCGCTCGGCATCAAGGAGCACATCATTTTCCCCGAGATCGACTTCGACAAGGTCTCGGAAGCGCGTGGCATGGACATCACGGTCTGCACCACCGCCAAGACCGACGACGAGGCGCGTGCCTTGTTGACCGCTTTCAATTTCCCGTTCCGGCAGTGAGTAGCTGAGCCAAAGCCACTCAAACGCGGATACCCAGGAGCCAAGCATGGCAAAGAAGAGTTCAGTCGAGAAGAACAACCGGCGCAAGCGGATGGCGAAGAACGCCGGCCCGCGCCGCGAGAAGCTGAAGGCGATCATCGCCGACAAGACCAAGCCGATGGAAGAGCGTTTCGCGGCGACGCTGAAGCTCGCCGAGATGCCGCGCAACTCGTCGCCGACGCGCATCCGCAACCGTTGCGAGCTGACCGGGCGTCCGCGCTCGAACTATCGCAAGAACAAGCTCTCGCGCATCGCGCTGCGTGAACTCGGCTCCAAGGGCCTGGTTCCCGGCCTCGTGAAGTCGAGCTGGTAAGGGGAGGGTCGGAACAATGTCTACGCACGATCCGATCAGCGATCTCATCACCCGCATCCGCAACGCGCAGATGCGTTCGAAGTCCAAGGTCTCGAGCCCCGGCTCGAAGATGCGCGCCAACGTGCTCGAGGTGCTGAAGTCCGAGGGTTACATCCGCGGTTACGCCAGCGTCGAGCATGCCTCGGGCCGCAGCGAGCTTGAGATCGAGCTGAAGTATTTCGACGGCGAGCCCGTCATCCGCGAGATCGAGCGGGTGTCGAAGCCGGGCCGCCGCGTTTACGCCTCGGTGAAGAACCTGCCGCGCGTGAACAACGGTCTCGGCATTTCGGTGTTGTCGACGCCGAAGGGAATCATGGCTGACCACGAGGCGCGCGACGCCAATGTGGGCGGCGAAGTTCTCTTCACGGTGTTCTGAGGAAGGATTTAGCATGTCACGTATCGGCAAGCGGCCGGTGACGATCCCGTCGGGTGTGACGGCGACTGTCGAGGGCCAGACGGTGAAGGTGAAGGGGCCGAAGGGCGCGCTTCAGTTCGTCGTGCATGACGACGTCGAGGTGAAGTTCGAGAACGGCCAGGTCAAGGTCGCTCCGCGCGTCAAGACCAACCGCGCGCAGGCGATGTACGGCACCGCGCGCGCGCAGGTCGCCAACCTCGTCGAGGGCGTCACCAAGGGCTTCGAGAAGAAGCTCGAGATCACCGGCGTTGGTTACCGCGCCGCGATGCAGGGCAAGAACCTGCAGCTCGCGCTCGGCTACAGCCACGACGTGGTCTACGCGATCCCGGAAGGCATCACCATTGCGGTGCCGAAGCCGACCGAGATCACGATCACCGGCAACGATCCGCAGCGCGTCGGCCAGGTCGCCGCGGAGATCCGCGCCTACCGTCCGCCGGAGCCCTACAAGGGCAAGGGCGTGAAGTACGCCAACGAATTCATCTTCCGCAAGGAAGGCAAGAAGAAGTAACGGAGCCGGTCATGTCACTCAAGGTTACGAATGCCCGGCGCAAGCAGCGCGTGCGCCTTGCGCTTCGCCGCTCGGCAGGCGGCCGTCCGCGGCTGTCGGTGTTCCGCTCGTCCAAGCACATCTACGCCCAGGTCATCGACGACCAGAAGGGCGAGACGCTCGCCTCCGCCTCGTCGCTGGAGAAGACCATGCGCGACGCCGGCAAGACCGGCGCCGACATCGATGCTGCGAAGGCCGTCGGCAAGCTGCTGGCGGAACGCGCGGCGCAGAAGGGTGTCAAGGAAGTCGTGTTCGATCGCGGCGCCTACATCTATCACGGGCGCGTCAAGGCGCTCGCGGATGCGGCGCGTGAAGGCGGATTGAGCTTCTAAACGAATCGAACGATTACAAGGAAAGAGGCTTCGGGCCTCCTAGAGATTGGAAAACACCATGGCAGGTGAACGCGAACGCGGCGGACGCGAACGGAGCAGGGAGCGCGAGGAGCGCGACAGCGAGTTCGTCGACAAGCTCGTCCACATCAATCGCGTGGCGAAGGTCGTCAAGGGCGGCAAGCGCTTCGGCTTTGCGGCGCTGGTCGTGATCGGCGATCAGAAGGGCCGGGTCGGGTTCGGCCACGGCAAGGCGCGCGAAGTGCCCGAGGCGATCCGCAAGGCGACCGAGTCGGCGAAGCGCAACCTGACCCGCGTCGCGCTGCGCGAAGGCCGCACGCTGCATCACGACGTCGCCGGTCGTCACGGCGCCGGCCGCGTCTATCTGCGTACCGCTCCGGCGGGTACCGGCATCATCGCCGGCGGCCCGATGCGCGCGGTGTTCGAGACGCTCGGCATCCAGGACGTGGTGGCGAAGTCGATCGGCTCGTCGAATCCCTACAACATGGTTCGCGCGACCTTCGACGCGCTGAAGCATCAGGATTCGCCGCGCTCGGTGGCCGCCCGCCGCAACATCAAGGTCTCCACCCTGCAGTCGCGCCGCGTCGGCGGCGATGCCGAAGTGGTGGCGGAATAACCCGCGCGACCAGCGCTTTCTGGAGTTCAAGACGATGGCCAAGGCCAGCAAGACGATCAAGGTCGAGCAGACCGGCAGCGCAATCCGCCGCCATCACTCGCAGCGTTCGACGCTGATCGGCCTCAAGCTCAACAAGATCGGCCGGGTTGCCGAGCTGCAGGACACCCCTGAAGTTCGCGGCATGATCAGCAAGGTTCAGCATCTCGTCCGCGTCGTCGGCGAGTAAGCAGAGATAAGGAGAAGGGCGATGAAGCTCAGCGATATCGCCGACAACGCCGGCTCGCGCAAGAAGCGCATGCGTGTCGGCCGTGGCATCGGTTCCGGCAAGGGCAAGACCTCGGGTCGCGGCGGCAAGGGCCAGACCGCGCGTTCGGGTGTCCGCATCAAGGGTTTCGAAGGCGGCCAGATGCCGATGCATCGCCGTCTGCCGAAGCGCGGCTTCAACAACATCTTCCGGCTCGACTTCGCCGAGATCAATCTCGACCGTCTGCAGGAAGCGATCGACAACAAGCTGGTCAACGCCAGCGAGACCGTGACCGTCGAGACGCTGGTCAAGGCCGGCGTGCTGCGCCGCGCCAAGGACGGCCTGCGGCTGCTCGGCCGCGGCGAGATCAAGACCAAGCTGACCATCGAAGCGCACGGCGCTTCCAAGTCGGCCATTGCCGCGGTGGAGAAGGCCGGCGGCTCGGTCAAGATCTTTGCCCCCGCCAAGGAAGAAGGCGAGGCGGCGTAACATCTGCGTCATTGCCCGCGCGCGGCGCGGGCAATCCGCAGATCGAATGATGGACTTATCGAGGCCGAGCACCAGATAATGTCCGGTGTCTGCCGATCGCCCCGATAGAACGAGTTCTTGGGGCGTCGGCGAAGCGGGCTCCGGGAGAAAGCCGAACATGGTCTCAGCAGCCGAACAACTTGCCGCCAACCTCAATTTCGGACAGCTGGCGAAAGCCGACGAGCTGAAGAAGCGCATCTGGTTCACCCTGGGTGCGCTGCTTGTTTATCGGCTGGGCACCTACATCCCGCTGCCGGGCATCGATCCCAACATCTGGGAGCAGGTGTTCCGCAGCCAGTCCGGCGGCATCCTCGGCATGTTCAACATGTTCGCCGGCGGCGGCATCCACCGCATGGCGATCTTCGCGCTGAACATCATGCCGTACATCTCGGCATCGATCATCGTCCAGCTGCTGACCACCGTGTCGCCGCAGCTCGAGGCGCTGAAGAAGGAAGGCGAGGCGGGCCGCAAGACGCTAAACCAGTACACCCGCTATTTGACGGTGATCCTGGCGCTGTTCCAGTCCTACGGCATCGCGATCGGCCTCGAAGGCGCCGGTAATGTCGTCAGCGACCCCGGCATGTTCTTCCGGATCTCGACCGCGATCACGCTGACCGGCGGCACCATGTTCCTGATGTGGCTCGGCGAGCAGATCACCTCGCGCGGCATCGGCAACGGTATCTCGCTGATCATCCTGTCCGGCATCGTCGCCGAGCTGCCGTCGGCGCTCGCCAACATGCTGGAACTCGGCCGCCAGGGCGCGATGTCGACCGGCCTGATCCTGATCGTCATCGTGATGGCGGTCGCCGTGATCGCCTTCATCGTGTTCATGGAGCGCGCCCAGCGCCGGCTGCTGATCCAGTATCCGAAGCGCCAGGTCGGCAACAAGATGTTCGAGGGCCAGTCCTCGCATCTGCCGCTCAAGCTCAACACCTCCGGCGTGATTCCGCCGATCTTCGCCTCGTCGCTGCTGCTGCTGCCGACCACGGTCGCGAACTTCAACGCCGGCAAAGGGCCGGAGTGGTTCCAGTGGCTCACCACCCAGCTCAGCCACGGCCGTCCGCTGTTCCTGCTGATGTATCTCGCGCTGATCGTGTTCTTCGCCTTCTTCTACACGGCGATCGTGTTCAATCCGACCGAGACCGCGGACAATCTGAAGAAGCATGGCGGCTTCATCCCGGGCATCCGGCCCGGTGAGCGCACCGCGGAATATATCGACTACGTGCTGTCGCGCATCACGGTGCTCGGCGCGATCTATCTGGCGATCGTCTGCCTGATTCCTGAAATTCTGATTTCCTACGCCTCGGTCCCATTCTACTTTGGTGGCACCTCTCTTTTGATCGTCGTCAGTGTAACGATGGATACGGTGTCGCAAGTTCAGGGTTATCTGCTCGCCCATCAGTATGAGGGGCTGATCAGGAAGTCGAAGCTCAGGGGAGGCCGCCGCCGCTGATCGCGGCGCGGCGCCAAACTCAAAACACAGGTGTGCGGAATTCGCCCACCTAGCCGGGGGGCGAAGCAGATATGAGATTGATCCTTTTGGGACCGCCGGGCTCGGGCAAGGGAACCCAGGCGCAGCGGCTGGTGCACCGGCATGGCATCGTCCAGCTCTCGACCGGCGAGATGCTGCGTGCCGCGGTTGCCGCGGGCACCCCGGTCGGCCTGCAGGCCAAGGAGGTCATGGCCAATGGCGGCCTGGTTCCCGACGAGGTCGTGGTGGGAATCATCGCCGACCGAATCGAGGAGCCCGATGCCAAGAAGGGTTTCATCCTCGACGGCTTCCCGCGCACCGTGCCGCAGGCGGAGGCGCTCGACGAGCTGCTCCGCAAGAAGCACCTCAAGCTCGATGCCGTCATCGAATTGCGCGTCAATGAGAGCGCGCTGCTGGCCCGCGTCGAGAAGCGCGCCGAGGAAACCCGCGCGCGCGGTGAGGAAGTCCGCCTCGACGACACGCCGGAAGTGCTGACCAAGCGCCTGGCGCAGTACCGTTCGATGACGGAGCCGCTGATTCACTATTACTCGGAGCGGCGGAAGCTTTTGACCGTCGATGGCATGATGACCATCGAGCACGTCACCCGCGAGATCAACCGGATCCTGACCGCGCTCGGCGCGCTGGAACCGAAGGAGCACGAGGAGCCCAAGCGGGCTGCCAAGAGCGCCTCGAAGGCCTCCAAGACGGCCAAGAAGACCGCGAAGAGGGCGACCAAGAAAGCCGCCAAATCGGCCAAGAAGGCCGCCAGACCGGCCCGGAAGGCCACCAAGGCGGCCGCCAAGGCCACGGGGACGAAGAAAGCCGCCAAGAAGGCTGCAAAGAAGGCCGCCAGCGCCGCGAATGCCCGGAAGGGGGCAAAAGCCCCCAAAAAGGCAGCAAAAAAGCTCACGAAAAAGCGAGCTAAACGCTAGGAGCGGTTGACGAAACCGACATGAATCCTTTAATAAGCCCCGCATCCAAGTTGGATAGTTTTATGACGATGCCGGGCCCCGAAGGACATGAGGGGAAGGGCGTCGTGTTCGCGTTTGTGGACACAAGCCCGCAGAGAGCAAGAACTTGAGAAGCCCGTATCCGTGATGGAGCGGCGACAGGAGAGAAGTCCGTGGCCCGTATTGCCGGCGTGAACATTCCGACCAACAAGCGCGTGCTGATCGCGCTTCAGTACATCCATGGCATCGGCCAGAAGAACGCTGCCGATATCATGGAGAAGGTGAAGATCCCCGTGGACCGTCGCGTCAACCAGTTGACCGACCAGGAGGTCCTCCAGATCCGCGAAGTCATCGACCGCGACTATCTGGTCGAGGGCGACCTCCGTCGCGAGGTCGGCATCAACATCAAGCGGCTGATGGACCTCGGCTGCTATCGCGGCCTGCGTCATCGCCGCGGTCTGCCGGTGCGCGGCCAGCGCACCCATACCAACGCGCGCACGCGCAAGGGGCCGGCCAAGGCGATCGCCGGCAAGAAGAAGTAAGTTTTGCGAATTGCAGGTGGGGAGTAGCGAATCGAAATTCGCTACTCGCCATTTGCGTTTTGAGGTGTAGCCGCTGGCACTACGGCGGCGTTGAGATCACAGGAAAGGTTTGAAATGGGCAAGGAAGCCACCCGCGTACGCCGCCGCGAACGCAAGAACATCGCCTCCGGCATCGCGCACGTGAATTCGTCGTTCAACAACACGACCATTACCATCACCGACGCGCAGGGCAACACCATCGCCTGGTCGTCGGCCGGCACGATGGGCTTCAAGGGCTCGCGCAAGTCGACCCCCTATGCCGCGCAGGTCGCGGCGGAAGACGTCTCCAAGAAGGCGCAGGAACACGGCATGCGCACGCTGGAGGTTGAAGTGGCCGGCCCGGGTTCGGGCCGTGAGTCGGCGCTTCGTGCGCTGCAGGCCGCGGGCTTCACCGTCACCTCGATCCGCGACGTGACCACGATCCCGCACAATGGCTGCCGTCCGCGCAAGCGTCGGCGCGTTTGATCTGTAAGTCGCGGGCGGCGTCCAGCCGCTCCGCGATGGTTTTTGGAATTGACCGCGCGGACTGATCCGCGATCTCCAACGCCAGGTTTGGCCGATCGATTGGCCCGATGACCGGCAAAGGGTGAAAAAGTGACGATCCAGAAAAATTGGCAAGAACTCATTCGACCGAACAAGCTGCAGGTGACGCCGGGCTCGGACGCGAGCCGGTTCGCCACCGTGGTCGCCGAGCCGCTCGAGCGCGGCTTCGGCCAGACGCTCGGCAACGCGCTGCGCCGCATCCTGCTGTCCTCGCTGCAGGGCGCGGCGGTGCAGTCGGTGCACATCGACGGCGTGCTGCACGAATTCTCCTCGATCGCCGGTGTCCGTGAAGACGTCACCGACATCGTGCTCAACATAAAGGACATCTCGATCAAGATGCAGGGCGAAGGCCCGAAGCGCATGGTCGTGAAGAAGCAGGGCCCGGGCGCCGTCACTGCCGGCGACATCCAGACTGTCGGCGACGTCACCGTGCTCAACCCCGATTTGCAGCTCTGCACGCTGGACGACGGCGCCGAGATCCGCATGGAGTTCACGGTCACGACCGGCAAGGGCTACGTCGCCGCCGAGCGCAACCGTCCCGAGGACGCGCCGATCGGCCTGATCCCGGTCGACAGCCTGTTCTCGCCGGTCCGCAAGGTCTCCTACAAGGTCGAGAACACCCGTGAGGGCCAGATCCTCGACTACGACAAGCTGACCATGACGATCGAGACCAACGGCGCGATCACGCCGGAGGACGCGGTGGCCTATGCCGCGCGCATCCTGCAGGATCAGCTCAACGTGTTCGTCAACTTCGAAGAGCCGCGCAAGGAAGTCACGCAGGAGATCATCCCCGATCTCGCGTTCAACCCGGCGTTCCTCAAGAAGGTCGACGAGCTCGAGCTGTCGGTGCGTTCGGCGAACTGCCTGAAGAACGACAACATCGTCTACATCGGCGACCTCGTGCAGAAGTCGGAAGCGGAAATGCTCCGCACCCCGAACTTCGGCCGCAAGTCGCTGAACGAGATCAAGGAAGTGCTGGCCCAGATGGGTCTGCACCTCGGCATGGAAGTGCCGGGCTGGCCGCCGGAGAACATCGACGAGCTCGCCAAGCGCTTCGAGGATCACTACTGATCCGATTCAATCATCATGGCCGGGCTGTCCCGTCCATGATTCTACCGGGCGAACGCAGGATGCCCACCTGCACTTGTCGCTGAACCACCGCGACAGAATTGAAGAAGGAAGAAGTCAATGCGTCACGGCAAGGTTCATCGGAAGCTCAACCGCACCGCCGAGCACCGGCGTGCGATGTTCGCCAACATGGCGGCCGCGCTGATCAAGCACGAGCAGATCGTCACCACGCTGCCGAAGGCCAAGGAGCTGCGGCCGATCGTCGAGAAGCTCGTCACCCTCGGCAAGAAGGGTGGGCTGGCCCTGCGCCGCCAGGCGATCTCGGAGCTGCGCGACCAGGATCAGGTCAAGAAGCTGTTCGACACGCTGGCGACCCGCTACAAGGACCGCCAAGGCGGCTACACCCGCATCATCAAGGCCGGCTTCCGCTACGGCGACAACGCCGCGATGGCCGTGATCGAGTTCGTCGATCGCGACGTCGACGCCAAGGGCCAGGACTCCGGTCCCGCCCAGGACAAGGAAGCCGAGGCGGCGTAAGCCAATCTCGAGCCCAGGTTTTGAAAACGGCGCCTTCGGGCGCCGTTTTTGTTTGTTGCGCTAGCCCGCGCGGATGGTGGCGATGAAATTGTCGAGTTCCTGCTTCAGGCGGCCGTTGCCGTCCGACAGCAGCCGCGACGAGCTCAGCACCTGGGACGAGGCGCTGCCGGTCCTGGAGGCGCCGCTGGCGACCTGTCCGATGCTGACCGCGACCTGCGAGGTTCGTTCCGAAGCGACCTGAACGTTTTCCGCGATGCTCCGCGTCGCGCTGCCTTGCGCATCGATGGCGTCGGCCACATCGGAGGCGATCTGCGCGATCCGCTGGATGATGCCGGCGATATCGCTGATCGCACCGGCGGACTCCCGTGTCGCAGCCTGGATATCGGCGATCTGTGCGCGGATGTCTTCGGTCGCCTCCGCGGTCTGCCTGGCGAGCGTCTTGACCTCCTGCGCGACCACGGCAAAGCCGGAACCCGCGGTGCCTGCGCGCGCCGCCTCGATCGTCGCGTTGAGTGCGAGCAAATTGGTCTGCCGCGCGATCGCAGCGATCAGCTGCACCACGTTGCCGATGCGGTCGGCAGCGGATGCGAGCTGCGCCATCCGCGCGTCGGTCTGTTGCGCCTGCGCGACGGCGTCGCTGGCGATGTCGGCCGATTCGCTGACCTGGCGTCCGATCTCGGAAGCCGATGCGATCATCTGTTCGGTCGCCGCCGCGACCCGCCTGACATTGTCGGAGGCCTCCTCGGAGGCCGCCGCGACGTTGGCGGACAGGTCCTGGGTGTGATGGGCGGTGTCGCTCAGATCGCGGGCCGATGCCGCGAGCTCTTCAGATGCCGCCGAGACGGTTGCGATGACATTGCCGGCGCTCGCCTCGAACGCTTCCGCGAGCCGCGCCAGCTCGGCCTTGTGCCGATCGGCCGCGCGGCGGTCTTCCTCGCGCCGCGCGTCGAGCTCGGCGCGCGCCTTGTCCTGCGCCCGGGTCTTGAAGCTTTCCACGGCGCGCGCCATGCCGCCGATCTCGTCGCTGCGCTCGAGGCCGGGCAGCACGACGTCGAAATCTCCTTCGGCGAGCCGGCGCATCGCCGCACTCATCCGGCTGATCAGGCCCGCGACCCGCCGGCCGAACAAGATCGCAAACAGCGTCAGCACGAACGCAACGATGCCGATCAGCCAGCTGAAGGCCTGCCGGAACGCGTCGGCCCTGCGCTGCGCGAGTTCGGCACGGACGTTGGCGGCGTCCGCGACCTTGACCAGCGCCGGCCGGGTGCGGTCGAAAATCTGGCTGAGGTCGTCGAGCTGGTCGTCGAGCGTCTGGCGCGAAACCAGGAAGCCGGCGAAAGCAAGCTTGTAGGCGTGGGCGAGACCGAGCAGTTCAGTCTTCACGTTCGTGGCGAGGGTGGATGCCGCCAGCGCGGTCTCGAACTCGTCCTCGCGCTCGTTGAGCTGGTCGCCGAACCGCTCTTCGCCACTCAATGCGAAATCCTTTTCAAGCCGGCGCATTGTCAGCAGCAGGACGGTGAGGCGCGGCTGATCGACCTGTGCAACCCTGGCTTCGAATTGCTGGACCGCGCTGCGCAGCTTGCCCTGCAGGCCGTCTGTCGGGGTCATGCCGAGGATGCGCTGGGCGCCGACGATGTTCTGGAAGCGCGTTGCGTAGAGATTGATGCCGCTCCGCAGCGAGGCGACTTGCCGGATCGGATCACCGTCCGGCGCAGCCATCGCGAAAGCTTCGAGCTTGTCGAGCAGGGCGATCTCGTCGGCAACGCGAGCGGAAAGCTTCTTCGCTAAACCCTCATCGCGCGATTTCAGGAAGCGGGCCGCGATCTGCTGCGTCTCAAGGAAGCCGTCCGAGAGCTCGGAGAGCTGCGCCCTGAAGCGCATGCTGTCGTCCGACTCGCGCTGCACATTGGCGGCGTAGTCGAGGCCCGCAAGGCAGGTGACGCTGATGATGGCGACGCCGCCGATCCCGAGCATCGCGATCTGGTTCTTGAGGCTCGGGCGAAATCGCTTCAGGATATCAGCGGCGAACGGCTTCATCCTGGACACAACGAACATCTGATGCATTCCTGTCAGTCGCAGGGCTCCGGACGTCGTCGTTGAAGAAAAGTCGGGTCCGGTTGCCAACACAACAGCTCGCGCTGTTTGCGGCGACGCTTAGCGGCGGCGAATTGACAATGTGTGAAAGCGTTCAGCGCGCACGCGATGTTTCATGTGAAGATTGGATGAAGGCCGCAGTGACGATGCATCAACCAACATTGCGCGCGGCGATTTGACTCGCGGCGAAACTGCGCACCGTGCCTCGCGCGTCATCCGCACGACATGGTTGTCATCGGCATCGGGCGGTGCTGAGATGCCGGTCCGCACGGCCGCGAACTTTTGCATGCGGCTGCCCAAACCCTGGTTGCATCCGCGTACCCGCATTGAGATATGTCAGGTACGACTGACAGGAGACCTCCCAATGAAAATCGACCTTTCCGGAAAGACTGCGCTGGTGACCGGCTCGACCGCGGGCATCGGCAACGCCATCGCCAAGGGGCTGGCCGCGACCGGCGCCGAGGTCGTGGTCAACGGCCGCGGTCAGGCCAAGGTCGATGCAGCGATTGCTGCGATCGCCAAGGCGGTGCCGGGCGCCAAGGTGCGCGGCATCGCCGCCGACGTCTCGACCGCGGCCGGCTGCAAGGCGCTGCTCGCGGCGCTGCCGGACGTCGACATCCTCGTCAACAATGCCGGCATCTTCGAGCCGAAGGGCTTCTTCGACATTCCCGATGAGGATTGGAGCCGCTTCTTCGAGGTCAATGTGATGTCGGGCGTGCGGCTGTCGCGCGGCTACATGCAGGGCATGCTGAAGCGCAACTGGGGCCGCATCGTCTTCATCTCCTCGGAATCCGGCCTCAACATCCCGACCGAGATGATCCATTACGGCACCACCAAGACCGCGCAGCTTGCGATCGCGCGGGGGCTCGCCGAGCTCACCAAGGGCACCGCAGTGACCGTCAACTCCGTGCTGCCGGGACCGACCATGTCCGAGGGCGTCGAGACCTTCGTCAAGGATCTCGCCAAGCAGAACGGCCAGTCGGTCGAGGAGGCGGCCTCCAATTTCGTCAAGCAGCACCGGCCGACCTCGCTGCTGCAGCGCTTTGCCAGCACCGAGGAGATCGCCAATCTCGTGGTCTATGTCTGCTCGAAGCAGGCCTCCGCCACCAACGGCGCCGCGCTGCGCGCCGAGGGTGGTATCGTCCAAACGATCGCGTGAGGCGCGGCCATGTCAGCCTACGTGATCTCCGAGGTCGACGTGAAGGATGCGGCAGGCTTCGAGGCCTATCGTACCTTGGCCGCCAGGACCATCGCGCTATATGGCGGACGTTATCTCGTGCGTGGCGGTGCGGCCGATGTGGCTGAAGGGGGGCCGTCGCCGAAGACCATCATCGTCGTCGAGTTCCCCTCGATGGCGCGGCTGCGCGAATGGTACGCGTCGCCGGAATATGCCGAGGCGCTCAAGCATCGGCGGACCGCGCTGGACCGCCGGCTGATCTTCGTCGAGGGCGTGCCGCCAGTCTAACGGGCTATCCCTTGGCGCCGTCGAGAAACTCGCTGAACCCTGCCGGGCGGTAGGGGCCGAAGCATATCTGCTCCAGCACGCCGATCCCTGTCCGGTCGCCCTGACGGGCGCGCACCACCTGTTGCACGTGCACGTTCTCCCGCGCCAGCGGGTCGAGCGTCGCGGGATCGAACGATTCGCCGCCGATTTCGAGCTCGCCCTTCCACATGCCCTGGCCCCATTGCGGATGGCCGTAGCCGAGGCCCTTCATCTGGAATTTCAGGATCGGGTCGAGCGCGATGGTCGTGGTATGGCCGTCGATGTCGACGAGGTCGATTTCGGCCGACTGCGCCAGCCGGGTGTTCGGCACATATTTGACGCGGTGCCGGGCAGTCGCCATGCGGCGGTCGAGGCCATCGACGACGCCGGGGATCTCGGCCTCGCTGCGGTAGAGCGGCGCGGTGATGCCCTCGCGGACCAGCGCCTCGCCTTGAGTGCCGTCGAAGAAGATCGCGTGCGAGATGTGGTCGTCCCAGACCAGCGGTGCCCACAGGAAGAACACGCTCGGCAGCGGCATCGGCGCGCCGCCGACGTCGCGCTCGCCGACATTGCGCACGCCCCAGGAGCGATCCTTGGTGCCGTAGCAGGTGCGATCGTCGACCTTGATCTCTCCATCGGGGTGACGCACCACGCCGTGCCAGCGGCCGAACTGGTCGAACCGGGTCGAGTCCATCGCGCGGCGGTCGCCCGACCACAGCGTCTGCCGCGCTTCCTGGATCGCGGCCGTGCGCGCGGAGAAGGTCAGGTCACAGGCAAGGCCCGTCGCATTGTCGTCGAGCACGACCCGGGTCCGCAGCATCGGCTCGATCACCTCGAGCCGGAACGGGCCGACCTGCATCTCGGTGCGCTCGAGCGGCGCCCGCCGCGACCCGTAGAAGCAGTGCTGCCGTCCGCCGCGCTCCACCACGCTGAACGCGCAATCGAGGATCCTGCGGTGCGGGTAGATCGCAATCCCGATGCCGAAATAATACGCGCCGTCGGCGGTGTAGCCGTTGAACCAGGTCCGGTCATAGACATTGCGGTCGCTGGTGACGGGAACCGCGATCGGCTCCGGGGTCTGGTGGATCGGGAAGTCGTCAAGCTTGTTGAGCACACGGGCCCCTTTCGATAGTCCTTTGACTTCTTCTTGACGCGTTTTCTTCGCGCGAACCGGTACCCACTTCGCTCGAAAACGCTTCAGTCCTGCCAGTATGCAAAGCTGTCGTGATCCAGGGCTTGCGCGCAGGCGCCGCGGGTCATTTTTAGGAACAGCGCGTCGCCGCGCTCGGAGCGCTGCACGCTGAGCGCGGAGACCACGCCCATCATGATCCCGTGCAGCGTGTAGCGCCGGTAATCCCGCCAGCACTGGTCCCAGCCATAGTCCTGCACGCCGCGGCGGATCAGCTCCGAATGATAGAACCGCACCAGATCGGCTTCATGCAATCGCCGCTCGGACGGCTCGATGCCGGCCGACAGGAAATAGGCGACGTCGACGATGCCTGGCCCCACCGTGAATGTCTGCCAGTCCAGCGTCGCCATCGGTCGGGTATTGCCACGGACGTCAAAGAGGATGTTGTCCAACCTGAAGTCCGCATGCTGCAGGGTTCGCGGCGTCGATTGCTCCGACTGGTAGCGCGGGATCGCGTCCGGAAGCCGGTCGATCAGATCGAGGAACTCCGGCTCGATCACGCCAAGATATCGCTCCTTGTAGTGACCGATAATGCCCGGCAGCACCGCGCGAAGGTCTCTGCGCCGGCTCGCGGCAACCGTGAAGCAATGCGCTGCGGCGAGCGTCGGGTCGTTCCATCGCGGCGCATGCAGTGCGGCGGCCTCACGCATCGCCGTCAGGCAATCCTCGATCGCGCATCCGGCGAGCTGGTCGCCCGGGCGCGCCGGCGCCAGATCTTCCAGGATCAGCGTGAAGTCGTCGGTCGCCGGATCAATCTCGGCGAGAATTGGCCGCGGGGTGTGAATGGCGACGGTCGCCGCCAGCTCGCGATAGAATGCGACCTCGCGGATGTAAAGCGTGTGCGCGGAACCGGAGCGGCGGCTGTCGGGATCTGCCGCCGGAAATTTTCCGACGACGCTCGCGGGTGCGTTCGGCTCATTGCCGGCATAGGTCAGGTGAAATCGATAGCTGTCGCCGACGAGGCCGTTGCCGACCGGCTTGCATGCGAGATCGATGACCCTGGCCTGGTCGATCAAGCCGGCTCCGCGCAGCGCCTGCGTCATCCACTCCGGATCGATCCGCGACGGATCGGCCGTGAGCAAACTCATCGGCGTCCTCCCATCCCCTTGTATCCTCTTGGGGCGTCACCACCGTTCCGGCCGCGTCTTGCGCGGCCGGATTGAGGACGGGGTGATCGTTACGCAAATCATACAGGCGATCGTGGCTTTGGCAAAAGCCACGCGCCGGCCAGTGGGGATAACGCGAGGTGCGCAGGGCGGGTAGGGTCGGTTACACTGATGCCGACCCACCGTACGAACGGGAGGGCCTACCAGCCTTCCAGCACGATCTTGCCGCGTGATTTGCCGCTTTCGAGCAGCGCGTGGGCGCGCTTGAGATTCGCTGCGTTGATGGTGCCGAAAGTCTGGTCGAGCGTGGTGCGCAGCACGCCCTTGTCGATCAAATCTGCGACGTCGTTGAGCAGATGATGCTGCGCGATCATGTCAGGCGTCTGGAACGACGAGCGCGTGAACATCGATTCCCAGTGCACCGACACCGCCTTGCCCTTGAAGGCGGCAACGTTGAACTCGGCGGGATCGTCGATCAGGCCGAACTTGCCCTGAGGCGCGATGAAGTCGGCGATCGACTTGTAGTGCTGGTCGGTGAAGGTGAGGCTCGCGACAAGGCCGACCGGCGGCAGCTTCAATTTCTCGATCTGCTCCTTCATCGGCTGCGAGTGGTCGATCACCGCATGGGCGCCGAGATCGAGGCACCACTTCTGCGACTCCGGCCGGGTCGCGGTCGCAACCACGGTCAGGCCCGTGAGCCGGCGCGCCAACTGGATCAGGATCGAGCCGACGCCGCCGGCACCACCGGTGATCAGGAGCGTGCGCGGATCGAGGCTCTTGCCCGGCACCGCGCCGAGCCGGTCGAACAGCAGCTCCCATGCGGTAATCGAGGTCAGGGGCAGGGCGGCGGCCTGCGCGAAAGACAGCGACGCCGGCTTGTTGCCGACGATGCGTTCGTCGACCAGATGGAATTCCGAGTTGGTGCCCTGGCGCAGGATCGAGCCCGCGTAGAACACCTCGTCGCCGGGCTTGAACAGCGACACGTCGGGCCCGACGGCCTCGACCACGCCGGCCGCATCGAAGCCGAGGATCTTGGTGCCGCCATCGGTCGGCGCCGCGCGCTTGCGCACCTTGTAGTCGACGGGGTTGGCCGAGATGGCCTTCACCGCGACGCGGATGTCGCGTCCTTTCGGCTCAGGCTTGGCGATCTCGAAATCGACGAGCGAATCCGCCGCCTCGATCGGCAGCGACTTTTGGTATCCGACGGCCTTCATGCCTGGTCTCCGTGGTGGGCGATTGCCTGCCATCTTACCTGTCGCGCTGGCGTCCTTTTGGCAAGTACTGTAAAAACAGGGAACTAGTCCCTGTTTGTATACTATTGGGAAATTACCGATGAAACGGAAGAATTTTGCCCGCCGGCCGGGCTGCGCGGTCGAGGCCGCGCTCGATCTGATAGACGGCAAATGGAAGGGCGTGATCCTGTATCATTTGCAGGCCGGCACCCAGCGCTTCGGCGAGCTGCGGCGGCGGATGCCCGGCATCACCCAGCGCATGCTGACCAAGCAGCTGCGCGCGCTCGAGGACGACGGCCTCGTGATCCGCAAGGTCTATGCCGAGGTGCCGCCGCGGGTCGAATACACGCTGTCCGAACTCGGCGAGAGCCTGCGTCCGGTGATCGATATTCTGAAAGCCTGGGGCGAGGGCCATCAGGAGCGGCTGTCCTGCGCACCGGCGCCGGAGGTCGTCGTGAAGAAGAAGCGCGCGGCCTGATGGGTGTTCGCGCTTCACCTCTCCCGGAGGGAGAGGTCGGATCGCATCGCATGATGCGATCCGGGTGAGGGATCACGCTGCACCGAAGAAGCGGCACCCCTCACCCGAATTGCTTCGCAATTCGACCTCTCCCCATAGGGAGAGGTAAGTTACGTCAGAACGCCACCTGCGTGCGCAGCGCGACCGCGTCGAACTTCGAGCCGGTATCCGCGGCGGAGGTCGCCGAGGCCTGCTTGGCGACGTCGCCGTGCAGATAGTTCAGCATGAAGCGGACGTTGTTGTTGACGTACCAGTTCAGCGCGGCGGTGTAGACGGTCTGCCGCCCACCGGCGATGCCGACCGCCTGGCCGACCTGGTCGTTGAGGTTCATCGTGCTGACGCGGCCGGCGATTTCCCAGGCGCCGATGCCGCCGCCGGCGAGCGAGAACGGATCGTGAGGCTTGATACCGCCATAGGAGGCGGTTGAAGTGTTGTAGGCGTGGTTCTCGCCGGTCAGCACGTAGCCGACCTGCGCGTAGCCGCCATCGAATTTCAGGCTCGGCGCGCCGAACGGCGGCAGCCCGGTATTCGCGGAGCGGTCGACATTGAACCAGTAATACTCGCCCTGTGCGATGAACGGACCATAGGTCGCCGCCGCCTCGACGCCGTAGACCTGCGCGCCCGAGACGTTGGCGATCGCACCGGTTGAGATCAGCGTCGTCGGATCGATGCGCAGCTCAGGCCGGTCGCTCAGCGTCAGCGTCTGCGCCTGCGTCAGCTGGTTGCGCGGCGGCTGCACCAGCCATTCCGCATCGGCGCCGATATGCACCGAGTAGTCCTTGCCGCTGATCGGATTGCCGGCGACGCGAACAACGCCGCCATACTGCTCGGACGTTCCGGCCGGCGCGGCTGATGACGCGGAGTGGATCGCGCCCGTGGTCGGTCCGGTGACGTAGCCGCCGATCCAGAGCTGGTCGTTCCACCAGCGGGTGCCGGCGGCCGAACGGAAGTCTCCGGCCGCGACGTTCTGGGCGATGATGCCGGCCGAGGCGCGCTCCATGAACAGGATATCATTGGAGCTCGTGGACTCATCCATCGTCCACAGCAGGTCCATGATGCCGCCTTCGATCGCCATCTTGCCGCCGAACGGCCTGAAGCCGGTGTAGCTCAGATAGGCATTCTCGACGCCGGAGGTGCCGCCGCCGGGCAGCGATCCCGGTGCCGCGCCACCGAAGCCGTCGGACGAGCCGCCGAAGTCGTAGATCAGCGCGTAATTCCAGTCGCCGAAGAACTTGCCGACGATGCCGATGCGGGCGCGGCGCAGGTTCTCGCCGCTGTCGAGCTTCTGCGGCGAGGTGGCTGCGGTGTTCGGACGATAGTCGTAGCCGCCGACGTCCCAGTGCACGCGGCTCGTGATCGCGACGCAATTCTGTTCGTCGGCGGTACAGATCGTCGGCCGGTTGTTCGGCATCGTCACCACGACGCCGGACGGTGCGACCGGGCCCTTCACCGGGATCGCGGCATTGGCGCTTGCGACGCGCGCGGCCTTGGCATCCGCCGCCTTGGCGTTGGCATTTGCGCTGGCCGCGGTCGCCGTATTGGCGTTGGTCTGCTTCTGCAGCTTGTCGAGCTTCTGCTCCAGCATCTTCAGCTGCTGCTTGAGCAGCGCGATCTCGGCATCACCGCCGCCGCCTGCCGATTGCGAATAGGCCGGCGAGGCGGCGAGCGCCCCCGCAAGCCCGATGGCGATTGCACCAACTTTTGTCGCACCCATTGTGTACCCCTGTTGTGTTTGACTTCCCCACTCACTCACTGAAACGTCCTAGGAGTTGATCGTGACCGACGCACGACAGCGCTTCCAGGCTTCGCAGTTCCGCTTGTTGTCCGCAGGCAACAAGCGGAGCGGCGCAGTGAGATGACAGCCATCATAGAAGCTTGGCGGGGCGCTTCAACTTGGCTGCCGCCGGTTTTGCACCGGTCGGCAGGGGGGCAGTTATCCGGCGCCGCGCCCTTCAATTGCCCGGCGAACACGCCTATATTCCGGCGTTTCCACGAGAGGTGAGAATGCTCCGACCTGTCCGCTTGGCTGCCCTATCCGCTCTGTGCACGTTGGTTTTCATGGGGAATCTCTCCCCGCTGGCGGCCCAGGACCGTCGCGTGCCGTCCTCCCAGGCCGAGCTCCAGCTGTCCTATGCGCCGATCGTGCAGCGGGTGCAGCCGGCGGTGGTCAATGTCTACGCCGCCAAAACCGTGCAGAACCGCAATCCGTTCCTGGACGACCCGATCTTCCGCCGCTTCTTCGGCGTGCCGGGGCAGCAGCCGGAGCAGATGCAGCGCTCGCTCGGCTCCGGCGTGATGGTCGACGGCTCCGGCCTCGTGGTGACAAACAATCACGTGATCGAGGGCGCCGACCAGGTGAAGGTCTCGCTCTCCGACAAGCGTGAGTTCGAGGCCGAGATCGTGCTGAAGGACAGCCGCACCGACCTCGCGGTGCTGCGCCTGAAGGGCACCAACAAGGAAAAATTCACGACGCTCGACTTCGCGAATTCCGATCAGCTGCAGGTCGGCGACGTGGTGCTCGCGATCGGCAACCCGTTCGGCGTCGGCCAAACCGTGACGCACGGCATCATCTCGGCCTTGGCGCGTACTCAAGTCGGGATCACGGATTATCAATTCTTCATTCAGACCGACGCTGCGATCAATCCCGGCAATTCGGGCGGCGCGCTGGTCGACATGACCGGACGGCTCGCCGGCATCAACACCGCGATCTTCTCGCGCTCCGGCGGTTCGCAAGGCATCGGCTTTGCGATCCCGGCCAACATGGTGCGCGTCGTGGTGGCTTCCGCGAAGAGCGGCGGCAAGGCGGTGAAGCGGCCATGGCTCGGCGCGCGGCTGCAGGCGGTCACGCCCGAGATCGCCGAGACGCTGGGACTGAAGCTACCGACCGGCGCGCTGGTCGCCAATGTCGCGCCGAACAGCCCCGCGGCGAAGGCCGGGCTCAAACTGTCCGACCTGATCGTCGGGATCGACGGGCAGTCCATCGACGACCCCAACGCGTTCGACTATCGCTTCGCGACCCGTCCGCTCGGCGGCAACGCCGAGATCGAGGTGCAGCGCGCCGGCAAGCCGGTGAAGCTGACCGTGCCGCTGGAGACCGCGCCCGACACCAACCGTGACGAGATCGTGCTGACCGCGCGCTCGCCGTTCCAGGGCGCGCGGGTCGCCAACATCTCGCCGGCGCTGGCCGACGAGCTGCATCTCGATGCCGGCGCCGAGGGCGTGGTGGTGACCGAGCTCGCCGATGACGGCACCGCCGCCAATGTCGGCTTCCAGAAGGGCGACATCATCCTCGCGGTCAACAACGAGAAGATCGTCCGGACCAGCGACCTCGACAAGGCATCCAAGGCGGGCTCGCGGATCTGGCGCATCACGCTGGTGCGCGGCGGCCAGCAGATCAACGTGACGCTCGGCGGATGAGCCCCAAGGAATGAGCGCAAAGCAACCGCGCGAGGCTGGCAACCTGTTCGCCGCGGCGGGGATGGAGCAGGACGCGCCACACCCGCTGCCGGACCGGTTGCGGCCGCGCACGCTGGCCGACGTCGTCGGCCAGGATCACATCCTCGGCCCCGACGGCGCGCTGACCCGCATGCTGGAGACGCGCACCTTGGGCTCGCTGGTGTTCTGGGGCCCGCCCGGCACCGGCAAGACCACCGTGGCGCGGCTTTTGGCCGACGCAACCGAGCTGCATTTCGAGCAGATCTCCGCGGTGTTCTCCGGTGTCGCCGATCTCAAGAAGGCGTTCGATGCCGCCCGTGCCCGCCGCGAGATGGGCAAGGGCACGCTGCTGTTCGTCGACGAGGTGCACAGGTTCAACCGCGCGCAGCAGGATTCCTTCCTGCCCGTGATGGAGGACGGCACGGTGGTGCTGGTCGGCGCCACCACGGAAAACCCGTCCTTCGAGCTCAATGCGGCGTTGCTGTCGCGCGCCCGCGTGCTGGTGTTTCACTCGCTCGATACCGCTGCGATCGAACGGCTGTTTGCCAATGCCGAGAAGATCGAAGGCAAGAGCCTGCCGCTCGATGCCGAGGCGCGCGCCGTGCTGGTGCGGATGGCCGACGGCGACGGCCGCGCCTCGCTGACATTGGCCGAAGAGGTCTGGCGCGCCGCGCGCAAGGGCGAGGTGTTCAATGCCGAGCAGTTGCAGGCCATCCTGCAGCGCCGCGCGCCGATCTACGACAAGTCGGCCGACGGCCATTACAATTTGATCTCGGCGCTGCACAAGTCGGTGCGCGGTTCCGATCCGGATGCGGCGCTGTACTATCTGGCGCGGATGTTCGATGCCGGCGAGGATCCGCTGTTCCTGGCGCGGCGTGTGGTGCGGATGGCGGTCGAGGACATCGGGCTGGCCGATCCGCAGGCGCTGGCGGTCTGCAACGCCGCCAAGGATGCCTATGATTTCCTGGGCTCGCCGGAGGGTGAGCTCGCGATCGCGCAGGCCGTGGTCTATCTCGCCACCGCGCCGAAATCGAACGCGGTGTACACTGCGTTCGGCGCTGCGATGCAGACCGCCAAGCAGGGCGGCTCGCTGCTGCCGCCGAAGCACATTTTGAATTCGCCGACCAAGCTGATGAAGTCGGAAGGCTACGGCACCGGTTATCAGTATGACCACGATCAGCCCGACGCGTTCTCCGGCCAGGACTATTTCCCGGAAGCGCTGGGCCGCCAGACTTTCTACGATCCGCCCGACCGCGGCTTCGAGCGCGAGATCCGCAAGCGGCTCGACTATTGGGCGCGGCTACGCAAGGAGCGGGGCGGGCCGTAGCGCTCGTCATTGCGAGCGAAGCGAAGCAATCCATCTAGCCGAATATGCGGAGCTATGGATTGCTTCGTCGCTATCGCTCCTCGCAATGACGGCGGTACTTTCGCGATTTCGGAATAATAGAAGAATATCCCTGAGTTGCCCGACGTGTCAAGTTGTTTGGTCGAACGCCCGCCGCTGGCTGCTTTGCATGGGGTTGTTTTCGATATTTTTCCAACGCCCGCTGCGACGGACCCGTGAGCATCAGGGGCCGCCGCCAAAGCCGATGTCGTCCGTCGCATTCCAGGGCTCCTTCCGAGGCTCTGCCCGATGGCCGGAAGCGGCCGAACATGGCCGATGCGGCAGCGGATTTACACCGATTTCGCCGTGACGATTCGCGGCATTTGCGCTAGGCACAATGCAGGTCTGGAGCCGAAAAACCACCATGAGCCGCCGTATCAAGAGAACCATATCGCCGCGCGACCGTACCAAAGCGGGTGCGAAGGGGTCCGCGAAGGGGCGTGACAGGGATCGCGATCAGGATCGTGGTAAGGCCGCGGCCGGGCCTCGCGGCCGCAAGCCCGACGAGCGCAAGTCCGGTGATCGCCCGTTCTCGCAGCGTACCGCCGCCAAGCCGCCGCGCTTTGCCGAGCCACGCCGCGACCGCGAGGAGCGGGTCGAGCCTCGCGCCGAGAAGCAGGCGGCCGAGCAGCCATTGCCGACCAAGGTGCAGACCGTCGTCGTCACGGCAGACGAGAACGGTATGCGGGTCGACCGCTTCCTCGAGGCGCGGTTTCCCGGCCTGTCGTTCTCCCATATCCAGCGCATCGTCCGGAAGGGCGAGCTTCGGGTCAACGGCAAGCGCGCCGATTCCAAGGACCGGCTGGAGGAGGGCCAGAGCGTGCGGATTCCGCCGCTGCGGCTCGACACGCCGAAGACGTCAGGCGCGCTCTCGGAGGCCGAGGCGAAGACGCTGCAGGCGCTGAAGGACATGACGCTGTACGAGGACGACGACGTGCTGGTGCTGAACAAGCCGGCCGGCCTCGCCGTGCAGGGCGGCTCCGGTATGACGCGCCATGTCGACCAGATGCTGGAGGTGATGCGCGACCCCAAGGGGCAGAAGCCGCGCCTCGTGCATCGTATCGACCGCGAGACCTCCGGCTGCCTGCTGATCGCCAAGACGCGTTTCGCTGCATCGTTCCTCACCGGCGCGTTCCGCCATCGCTCCGCGCGCAAGATCTACTGGGCGCTGGTCGCCGGCGTGCCGAAGCCGAAGCAGGGCCGGATCTCGACCTACCTCGCCAAGGAGGAGAGCGAGGAGGACAGCATCATGCGGATCGCCGAGCATGGCGACGAGGGCGCCAGCCACGCGGTGACCTATTACGCCGTGGTCGAGGCCTCCGCGACCAAGCTCGCCTGGGTCTCGCTCAAGCCGGTCACCGGCCGTACCCATCAATTGCGCGCCCACATGGCGCATATCGATCACGCGATCGTGGGTGACCCGAAATACTTCAACAAGGAGAACTGGCAGCTGCCGGGCGGCCTGCAGAACCGGCTGCATCTGCTGGCCCGCCGCATCGTGATTCCGCATCCGCGCGGCGGCGTGATCGATGTCAGCGCGCCGCTGCCGCCGCACATGCTGCAATCCTGGAATCTGCTCGGGCTCGAGGCCGACCGGTTCGACCCGATCGAGAACGCGCCCGAGGAGTGACGGGCCGGCCGCCCTGCAATATCCGTCGCGACAGCAAGAACGATCAAACCGTGCCGCGCACGGCCTCTATGTTGCCGCGCGCCGGTCGTTGCCGGTATGCAATCATCAGAGAGGCTGACCATGACCCGGACCTGGCTACGCGTCGCGCTCTTCCTCATCGGCTCGGCTGTCGCCGCTGGAGCGGCGCAAGCCGAGACCGTGGTGCTCCGCGGCGGTACGCTCTACGCATCCGCCGATGCGGCGGCGCTGCCCGATGCGGTGATCGTGATCTCGGACGGCGTCATCAGCGCGGTCGGCAAGTCCGGCGAGGTCAAGGTGCCGTCGGATGCGCGGGTCATCGATTGCAGCGGCAAGACCGTGGTTGCCGGGTTCTGGAACAGCCATGTGCATTTCACCGAGCACGTCTGGCACCTCGCCGGCGAAGCGCCGGCCGCGCCGCTGACGCAGCACATGCAGGAGATGCTGACGCGCTGGGGATTTACCACCGTCTGGGACCTCGGCTCCGATCCGCGAAACATCCTCCCATTGCGCAAGCGCATCGCCGCCGGAGAGGTCGCCGGTCCGAACATCTTCCTCGCCGGCAGCATCTTTCCGAAGGACGGCCATCCGGCCTATCTGCCCGCCGATATGCAGCTGCCCGAGGCATCGACCCCTGACGAGGCCACGCAACTGGCGCGCAGCTACATGGACCTCAATCTGGATGGCGTGAAACTGTTCACCGGTGTCTTCAAGGGCAACAAGCCGGTCGTGAACATGGACCCGGCGATCGCCAAGGCTGCGGTCGACGTGGCGCATGCACAAGGCAAACCGGCGTTTGCCCATCCGCAGAACAAGACCGGTGTCGAGACGGTGATCGCGGCCGGCGTCGATATCATGGCGCACACCGACCCGAGCGAAGGCGGCTATACGCCGGAGCAGCTGGCGCGGTTCAAGGCACAGAACACCGCGCTGATCCCGACGCTGTCGCTGTTCACCACGGTCGTGCTCGATCCCAACGTCACCAAACAGCTGGTCGCGGCGACCGTCAACCAGCTCAAGCAGTTCTCGGAGAACGGCGGTCCCGTGCTGTTCGGCACCGATGTCGGGTTCACGAAGTTGTACGACACCACGCAGGAATTTCAGCTGATGCATCGCGCGCTGTCGGAACGCCAGGTGCTGGCCTCGCTGACCACCAACCCGGCGCGGTTCTTCAAGGCCGCGAGGAAAGGCAAGGTCGAGCAGGGTTTCGACGCCGATCTCGTGGTGCTCGACGGCGATCCGCTCAGCGACGTCGCCAATCTCGCGAAAGTGAGCACCACCATCCGCGCCGGTCACGTGATCTATCAGAAGCCGTGAAGGCCGGCCGGGGAACTCGCTTATCAAGGGCGGCGTTGATGCAGCTGGCAATCACTTGAACCAGCGCCGCGCCGTCACGAGATATAGGCCATGAAGCGATCCTTGATTATTGCCTGCACCTTGCTCTGGGTCATCGGCGCGCCGAGCGCCTTTGCACAAAAGCAAATAATCCTCGGGCCCGGTGGCTCGATCTACAATCCGACCCTGCCGCCGCCGCCACCGCCACCTCCGCCGCCCAAGATCGAGGTGCCGCCGATCCCCAAGATGGACGCGGTCACGCAGCCGAACCTGCGTGCTCCCGCGCGCAGCTCGTTCGGCGACCGTGTCAGCCGCTGCCTCGACGAGGCCGCAGCCTCAGGCTTGAACCAGAGCGACCGCGCTGCCTATTCGCGATCCTGCGCCAATACGCGTGACTGACGCCGGCAGGTGTCAGAGCTTCAGCTTGTAGCCGATGTGGCTGGCGACGAAGCCCAGCCGTTCATAGAAGCGGTGCGCGTCGGGGCGCGCCTTGTCGGTGGTCAGCTGCACGAGGTCGCAGCCTCTCGTCCGGCACTGCCCGATCGTCCATTCGAACATCTGCTGTCCGACGCCTGAACTCCGGTGCATCTCGGCAATTCGGACCGCTTCGATCTGTCCGCGCCAGGCGCCCATGCGTGCCAGTCCGGGGATGAAGCTGAGCTGCAAGCAGCCGATCACCTCGCCGTGCAGGATCGCAACCACCTGCAACTGGTTGGGATCGGCGAGGATGGCTTGGAGCGCATCGACATATCGCGGGTTCGGTGGCGAGCTCGAATCCTCCCGCTGCTGCCCCAGCGTGTCGTTGGCGAGGAGCGCGATGATCGCCGGAAGGTCGGCGGGCTGAGCCTCGCGGAATGCGATTGACGTCATTGAACGGGGTGTCCATTGCAAACGTGGTCGGTGTCGCCGGACACGTTACAGGCTCCGGCGGGAGATGGACATCCGGCCTGACGCAAACGAAATCCGCCGGCCTTTCGGGCCGGCGGATCGTTGTGTCGCAAGGTGCGGCCGTCAGTGGTTCCAGTTGTCACCCCGATCGTCGCCGTCACCACCATGGTGATGGCCGCCGTCGTCGAAATCGAAGAAGTCGAACAGGTCGCTGAGCGCCGGGCTGTTGACCGGAACATAGGGATTGCCGGGCGCCGCAACCGGGTTCGGGAAGTTGTCGCGGCTGCGATGGGTGATCGGCTCCAGGCGCCAGTTCCGCTCGATGAATTTGATGATCGAGACATGATCGGCATATTCATGCGAGATGTGGCCGTGCCGCGCGTATGGCGACACGACGATCAGCGGGATGCGCGTGCCGTCGCCGAAATAGTCGAGCGGCTGCACGTAGCCGGAGTCGAAGTAGCCGCCACCTTCGTCGAACGTGATGAAGATCGCGGTGTCCCTGGCGTAGTCCGAGGCCTGCACCTGATCGACGACCTTCTTGGCGAAGCCTTCGAACAGGTTGAGCTTGGACGATGACGGGTGACCGTCGGTGAAGCCGCTCGGCTTGACGAAAGAGACCGCCGGCAGCGAGTGCTTGGAGAGGTCGGAGTACAGATCAACCGAGTCCTTGATATGGGCGGCGACCTGCTCCGGGTGCGACATGATCGAGGTGTCGTACTGGAACGGATTGCAGATGTTGCAATACTCATCCGCGGTCGGACCGGCCACGCCCCAATTGAGCTGGTAGGGATCGTTGACGTAGTTGTTCCACTGGTCGCCGTAGTACTTCCAGGAGATGTTCCGGTCGTTCAGGCTGTCGCCGATGCTCTTGCGGGTCGACGGCGGGATCGTGAACGGCGTGTTGGACGGATTGGTGTCGGTGTAGGCGTTCTTGCCGTTGCCGAAATAACCCGGATTGTAGTTGTTCAAGAGATAATAGTGGCCCGGTTCGCAATTCGCGTTGATCCGGATGCCCTTCAGATAGTCCAGGATCGGCTTGACACCGGGCTGGCTTGCATCCGAGCAGTCGCTGTAGGAGCCGCCGCCGGACACCGGGCTCGTTTGGAAGGGCGGCGGGAAGCCGCCGTTTCCGCCGGCGCCGTAGCCGTCCTCGGTGTACCAATTGTTGGTGCCGGCAGCCGGATTCGGATTCTCGATCTCATGCACGATGCCGGCATCGGGCGTGCCGCCGAAAACCTGAATGCCGTTCGGCGGCACCGCGGCGTTGCCGTAAGTGTCGCTGAAGTAGATCATGTCGGCATGACCGAGCATGATGTGGTTGGCACCGGTGCCGCCGTTGACGGATTGGTGGAAGTTGTCGCTCATCGCATATTTCTGCGCCAGCGAGGTGAAGTACGGCACGTCACCCTTCTGCACGTTGTAGAAGCCGAGCGCCGTCGAACCCTCGCCCGTGGTCGTCGCCGTCGGCGAGTATTCCGTGGAGAAGTTGGAGGGCTGCGTCGCGCCGTCGGCGCCGGCGCCGACCGTCACTTCGACCCAGGCGAACAGATTGCCGCCGCATCCCGACGGGTTGTCGCGGCTGGCTGCCGAGTGGTTGCAGTTCAACTGCTGCCACATCTGGTAGAAGCGATGCACCGGGCTCGCCGAATAGGAGTCGTAGGGCATCGCATCGCCGTTGGTGAGCTGGAACGGGCCGGCCGGCAACGCATTGACGTTGCTGATGCGCTGATCGGGCGTGTGCGACGTCTGACCGGTACCGCCGGTCAAAAGGTACTGGTAGTACTCCGCGGGCAGGCCGGATTCCGACTGCTGCGCCAGCACCAGCGACGCCTCACAGGTGGTGATCGGCGAGCTGCCGCACTTGTTCGGGATGTAGGAGACCTTGGGGCCGCCGACCTGCGGGGACGGCAGCTGATCCTTGGGGAAATTCTGCTTCGGCGGGCTCAGCAGGAACGCATCGCTCGGGCCGTTATCTAAAGCTGCCTGCTGATGCGCCTTTTCGAAGTTCGGCCCGGGGATCGCATTCTTGCTGGCGTCGAGCTTGACGATGCCCTGCGAGAGCAAGTTGAACACGCTTTGGTCGCGGCGCTCGGGCACGTAGGTCGCGAACACGTGGTCGAAGCTGCGGTTCTCGCCGATGATGACGATCACGTGCTTGATCGGCGTCCGGGTCTCATGTCCATGGTGGTGATGGTCCCAGTCCTGTGCAAGGACAGGTCCGGCGGTGAACTGGCCCAGCGCCAGTGCGCTGAGGGTGAGGCGGCAACTCTGCAGCCAACGTGACTTCCGCTTGTCGCGCATTACAGTTCTCCTTTTTGGTGGTTGGTCGGCTTGGTGGAACTTGCAGTGTCGCGTGGCACGACCTTGATCCGTCCCATCATGCCGCCGTCCTCATGCTCGAGGACGTGACAGTGGTAGACGAAGGTGCCGACGATGTTGGGGTCGCGAAAATCCATGCGCAGGCGAACGCTCGGATATTTCAGCATGCGGCCGTTGTAGTAGGGCACGTTGACGGTATCGCGCAGGAACGGCTCGTTGACCGCGACGCCGGACCAGTCGAGCAGCTGGAAGTGAAGCTGATGGATGTGGAAATCATGCAGCTCCATCGAGCGGTTCTCGATGATCCAGTCCTCGACGTCGCCCTGTCTCACGGTGATGTCGGGAACGTCGGATTGCGGATCGAACGGTTTCGGCGTCTCGCCCTCGAGGGTCATGAAGAACTTGGTCGGGCTGTTCGGATCGTTCGGGTTCTCCGGCTGCTCGGAGAAGAACAGTTTTCTGACGTGCACCGGTGCGACGTTGCCGACCCACGGCCGCTCCGGCCTCGGCAACGGCTCGGCGTGCGCGGGCAGGGTGGACTGCGGTTCGTCCGCATTGGCTGAGGCCGTGACGGTCATCAGCGCGCGGTTGGGGTCGTTTTCGCCGGCGGGCCCGGTGTCGACCGCCCGGGTCACCAGCAAGGCGGACGACCCGGCCGGCGGTCCCTCGACGATGAATTCCGCCCGCGAGCCCGGCGGCAGGCCGATGTGGTTGACCCATTGCACCGATGGCGACGGGCTGCCCTGGAATTGCAGCGGCACCCCATCGAGCCCGACGATGCCGATCTGCTGCGGCGCGCGGCCGATCAGCAGCGCGAGGTTGAGATAGGTGATCGCGGACGCGTTCAGCACGCGCCACAGCTGCCGCTCGCCTGGCTTCATCGTCAGCCTGGCCGGCGGATAGTTCGGATACGGCACCGGCACGAAGTTGATCGACAGATCCTTCGACGGCTTGCCGAAGCCGGTGCCGGAGTTGGCGACGTCGCCGTCGCTGTCGAGCTGGCTCTTGGTCATCACCGGCTCGAATTTCGACGGCGGCGCGTCGGGATTGACGAGATCCTGGTCGCGGATCACGAGCACGCGCTCGGGCAGCCCGGCGAGCTGTGGATCGGCGCGCTCGATGCCTTCGATGATGATGGCGCCGGAGGCGCCGCCGAGCACCTGTGTCTTGCTGAAGCCGTGCAGATGCGGGTGATACCAATAGAGGCCGGGCGCCGCGTCGTCGGGAATGCGCAGGCGATAGTCGAACGGCGCGTCGTCGGGCTGGATCGAGGTTTTCAGCACGTCGTCCTGATGGCAGACCGGCGGCACGGTCAGGCCGTGGAAGTGCAGGTTGGTCGAGATCGGCGTCATCGCGCCGCTCTCGCAGACGTCGGCCTGCTTCCTCGTCGTGCAGATCGGCGCGCCGGCGAGCGGGCGATCGATCGCGGGCGTTGTCGTATCGAGGTCGACGAGGTCGTTCTTGAAATGGATGACCAGTTGATCGCCCGGCTTCAGCCGCAGGGTCGGCGACGGCTTGCCGTTCGGCGTCAGATAGCAATAGCGGCTGGTTCCGTCGGGCAGCTTCTGATCGTGGATGGTGAGGTCGGTTTCGAGCACGCCGTCGCGGCTGCGCAGTTCGCCGGGTTCCTCGATCGCGCTTCCGGGCTCGGGCCGCGCGCAAACGTCCTGTTGCGTGCGCGGCGCATCCTGCACGCCTGCTGCGGCGAGCCAAGCCGTCATGCCGCTCGCAGCAAGCCCGAGGCAAGCCGCGGCGATGACACAACAAACGGTTGAAAGTCGTCGTGCCACGCCGCCCCGCCAATACGCCGCCACACGCGCGCAAGCGCACGACCGACGTCTTGCATGACGTCGGTCTACGTCTTGCGACCGCAATGGTCGACAAAGTTTCCGTTTGGTGGTGCGAGGCTAGCCGCACGTTGTTGCGGTAATCTGGCAGCTATTTAACGCGCAGATGACAGAAACTTGCGGCACTTCGACGCAGAAAGTGCGCGCGGCGTTCAAACCTGTTGAGCGATCAATCGGATGGCCATTGCGCGATTGAATTGCGGAGATACCAAGACGCGCAGGTAATCGGCAGATATTTTTTCGGTGTCGCCGATCCTGTCATCTGCCGTTGTGCCGACATCTGGGATTAGCGCCTGAACTGCGCCAGAAACATCCGCAATGAATCGTGCGGACTCTCGACATCCGCAATGACCCAGCCCTCCGGTCCGTTGACGACGATGAAGTTGAGCGTGACGGCGCGGCCCTCATTGTCGAAGGTCACAGTCACATCGGTCTTGTCGAACTGCCGCCGCGGCGTTGCGATCGAGACCGGGCCGATCCGCCAGGTCGGGCCCTGCACCAGAAAATCGTACGGCGCGTCGTGCAGGGCGGTCCAGGCGCCGCGCAGGCCGGCATCGAAGAACTGCCGGGCGGTCTGCTCGTCTCGCGGCAGGCCATTGGAAAACGCGGCGCTACCCCTGCCGTAATGAGCGTAGACGTTGCGGATCAGCGATTCCGGCGTGCGGAACCCGGCGTCGGCGGCGCCGAAAACCGCCGTAACGAGCGAGAAACCCGCGAGGAATGTGCCGCGTCCCATCAGCTTTATTTGCCGTTGCCGCTGGCATATCTTGCAGGGAAATCCCTTGAAACGAAAGCCGGCCGGCGCAATGCGCGAACTCTTCGACGATGTCCCTGACCAATCTCCGCTCGATCCGCAGGAGGCGGTGCGGCGCCACATCCGCACGCCCCAGCGCAAGCGGTTCTACACCAGCGCCGGCGTCACCGCTGCCGAGGGCGGATTTTCGATCACGCTTGACGGCAAGCAGGTCCGCTCGCCGTCCGGCAAGCCGATCGTGGTGCCGACCCGCACGATCGCCGATGCGATCGCGGCCGAGTGGGATGCACAGGGCGAGACCATCGATCCCGTGACCATGCCGTTGACGCGGCTGGCCAACAGCGTGATCGAGGGAGTGATCGATCGGGTCGGCGAGGTCGCGGACGATGCGGCAAAATTCCTCGGCAGCGATCTGCTGTTCTATCGGGCCGGCCATCCCGAGACGCTGGTGGCGCGCGAGGCCGAGCATTGGGACCCGATCCTGTTCTGGGCTGCCGACGCGCTCGGCGCCCATTTCGTGATGGCCGAAGGGGTCATGCATGTCGGCCAGCCCGAGCCTGCGATCAGGGCGGCGCGCGCCGCGTTTCCGACCGATCCATGGTCGGTGGCGGCGCTCCATGTGGTGACGACGCTGACCGGCTCGGCGTTGCTGGCGCTGGCGCTGGCGCACGGGGTGCGCGACGAGGACCAGGTCTGGGCCGCCGCCCATGTCGACGAGGACTGGAATATCGAGAAGTGGGGCGTCGACGAGGAGGTCGCGGCGCGCCGCGCCGCCCGCCAGGTCGATTTCAAGGCCGCCGCCGGGATCCTGAGGGAGTTCAGGCCGGCTGCCGGTTAACGAGGGGGTAACACGCATACCGTCCAAGCATGTGACGCGTGTATCGATGCGAGCCGGGATACGAGGATTTCTTGTCGTTTCAAGACCCAAGTTCGTTCTTGGATGCGACTAATATCTGATCACCCGCAGAAGGTCGGCGCGCTGATCCGTCCAAAGATGCCGGGATTCCGGCTTTGGAAGCGGCGCCCAGCCGTCCCGGCTCGTGAAAGCGTCCAGATCGATTTCCTGTCTGACGACAATGACGACCAGCGCGGGCGAACGTCGCCAGACCGGGGTTCCTGGCGTCGGATCGTCAAAGAGAATGCGTGCCGGCAGGACTGCATCCGCCGTCAAGGCTGCGACAACCGGAGTGAGATCCAGCCTCCGGCTGCTGATGTGGAGCAGGAGGTGCCCGCCCGGTGCCAGTTTCCGCAGGTAAATGGCCAAGGCCTCGCGCGTGATCAGATGCATCGGAACGCTGTCTGAACTGAACGCGTCGACAATGAGCGCGTCATAAGTCCCATCCGGTGCGTTCTCGATCGTCATTCGCGCGTCGCCGAGGACGACATGGGCGCGCGGAGCGCAATTTTGCAGGAACTGGAAATGCTCTCTCGCCAGGTGCTCGACCGCGGCATCGATCTCGTAGAACGTCCAATCCTGTCCGTCGCCGGCGTAACAGGCGAGGGCGCCGGTGCCTAATCCGATAACCGCGACTTGCCGCAGTTTGACCGGCGATAAAACGGCGAAGAAGCGTCCGAATGGGCCTTCCTTGCTGTAATAGGTCAGCGGTTGGGTGGCCTCGTTCGGCCGCAAGCTTTTGGCTCCGTGCAGCGTAGTGCCGTTCATGAGGAGGAGGGCCGGCGCCTCCGCATCATCGATCAACTCGACCTTGTGTACGCCGAAAAAGCTTCGTTCGGCGGCGACCTGCTTTCCTGATTTCTGAGGCATCAATTGAAACAGCAGGAGGAGCGCGACGGCGATGCCGAACCGCCAGCGTCGTTGCGAGAATTTGACCAGCACCAGCGCCGGCAGCAGGTACAGCATGTAAAGCAGCGCCATCGATAGCGGGCCGGGAACCGCACCTTCGATCAGGATTGCTCGACCGGCCAGCAGGGCGGCAGCGAGCAGCAGCGGCAGCACGATATCCATCATCAGGTTGGAACGGTCGTCCGCTGGCATGCGGGGCCTCGCCAGGCATGCCGCGATCAAGGCGAGTGGATATTCCCACACGCTGGTGAAGACCACAGGAGCAATCAGCGCGTTGAAGATTCCACCGACAACGCCGCTCAACGAGACGAAGAAATAGAACTCGGTAAGCCGCGCTGTCGGCGGCCGCCGTTTCGCCAGTTCGCCATGGCAGACCATGCCGATGACAAAAAAGCACCCGAGGTGCAGGGCGAGTGCGATTGTAAGGGGAAGCAGGTTGCCGATGCCGCCGCTGGTCACCACGACCACGATCAGCGTCACCGGCATTGCGCGCGACATCATCGCATGAGGGAGGGGAGGACGGCGGGCGAAGGCGAGAATGAATGTCAAAAGATACAGGGTTAGCGGCAGCACCCACAGCAGCGGCGCAGACGCAATGTCCGTCGCGATATGTTGGGTGACGCCGAGCAGCAGCGATGACGGGATGAAGGCGAGCGCCATCCATATCAAGCGATCTCGCGGGCCAATCGTCGCGGTTGCTTCGGTGATCGGGTCCGGCGCGTCCGCCCGCTTGCGGGACAACATGATCGTGCCACACGCGGCGATGCCGAGAGCCAGCGCGGCGAAGCCGGCTGACCACAGTGTCGCCTGCAGGTCGAGCGGCAGCTCCGGCTCGACGACGAGCGGATAGGCAAGCAGCGCCAGAAGACTGCCAGTGTTGCTCACGGCGTACAGGAAGTATGGATCGCGTGCCCGCTTGTGGTCGGCGCCGGAAAACCAATGCTGCAGAAGAGGGGCCGTCGCCGAGATAGCGAACAGCGGGACGCCGCACGCCAAGGTGAGGCGCAGCAAGAGCCAAAGGATCGGGGACTGTTCCGCTGACGGTCCATCCGAACCGAGTGACAGCGGGAGCATCAGGGCCGACATCGGCATCAGGATGCAGATGTGAACGACAACCTGGGCAACTCGCGACGATAGTCTCGTCAGCAGATGCGCGTAGCCGTAGCCGAGGAGCAGTACAGTCTGGAAGAAGACCAGGCAGGTGCTCCAGACCGCCGCTGCGCCGCCGAGCTTTGGCAACACCATCTTGGCGATCATCGGCTCGACGAAAAACATCAGGCCGGCGCTGAGAAACAGGCTGACGGCGAACGTTGGAATAGCCATCGACGATCGGGCGAGCCACGAATCTGTGGCGGTCAAATTGATCATAAAAATCAGTCCTGAAATGGCGTAACGCTACCATTGCATTTCCGGGGCGGGCAACGGGTTCGGTACCAGCTAGTTAACGGATGATCCGAGCGCTGCTCGCGCTGACGCATGACGTCCGTCACAATGACCAGGTCCGGGCTGCGGCCCATGTCGACGAGGACTGGAATATCGGGAAATGGGGCGTCGACGAGGAGGCCGTGCCGCCCGGCAGGTCGATTTCAAGGCCGTCGCCGCCGTCCTCGGGGAGTTCAGGTCGGGTTAACGAGACCTTTACGGCGCCGGGCTAGCCTGCGGCACGTTCCCGCCGCCTGGCAGAGTCCTCCGACATGGCACTTGCCGTCAATCCCGTGCTGCCGGTGATCGCCTCGAAGGAGGCGGACAGCGTTGCGCCGGACCTCACGCTCGAGGCCGGCAGCGTCGTCAATGCCCAGGTCCTGAAGGTGCTGTCCGCCGACCTGGTGCGGATCGCGATCGCGAGCCTGACGATCGATGTCCAGACCGAGGTGCCGCTGCAGCAGGGCCAGAACCTGCAGCTTGCGGTGTCGCAGAGCAGTGGCGGCATCCGCTTGCAACTGGTTGGATCGGGCGCGGACACCGGCGATGCGGTGCAACTGTCGCCGGGCGCGGCCAACGCCACCGCCGCGCCGCAACCCGCCGCCACGGCGCCGAAGGCTGCGCTGACGCCGCTGGAGCGCATCACCATCACTGCTGCGGCCCAGCATGCGGCGGCGGTGCAGGGCAGCCAGGCGCCGCTGTTTGCCAACCTCACCGCGGTGGCCTCCGCGAATCTGCCGCCAAGGCTGCAGGCTGCGATCGCGCAGGTGCTGGCGCAGCAGACCGGCCTCGACGAGAATTTGAGCGGCGATGCCGTCAAGGCCGGCTTCCAGAAGTCCGGCCTGTTGCTGGAGGCAACGCTGGCGACGGGTGTCGCGCCGGCGAGCGGCAGCGCGCCCGACCTGAAGGCCGCGCTGATCGTGCTGCGCCAGGCGCTGACCGCGCTCGGTGCCGGCGAGGCTGCGCGGCCCGCGTCCACGCCGCTGCAGCAACCGGCGTTGCCCAGCGCCGGAGCGGCACCGAGCCTCGTGCCATCAGGCACGCCCAGCCTCGACGTCCAGGAGATCCTGCTGCCGCAGGCGCGGGTGCCGGTTACCGAGGATCTCACGCGTGGCGCCACGCGGCTCGCCGGCGCGCTCGCGGATGCGCTCGATGCCGGGCCGTCAGCGGGCGGCGCGCTCAATCTCATTCAGGAAGCGCTGCATGAGCTCGGCAACCCCGCACGGCAGGGCGCCGCACCGCGGGAGATGCTGCCCGGCGATGTGCCCGCGCGCGGCAGCCCGCCGCCGCCGTTCCCCGGGGCGCTGCCGTCGGCCCAGGCCGTCGCCGAGGCTACGATCGCGCCGGGTGCGCCGCTTGCAACCACGGCACACCGCCTGCTGGAAAACACCGACGCGGCGCTGGCGCGGCAGACGCTGCTGCAGGTCGCCTCGCTGCCGGGCCACAACGATGCTGCACGCGCGCAGCTCGACGCCATGGTGCCGCGCTGGAATTTCGAGATCCCGTTCCTGACCCAGCAGGGCACGGCGATGGCGCAGTTCGAGATTTCGCGGGACGGCGGCGGCAACGAAGTCGAGGCCGCCAAGCGGGTGTGGCGGGCGCGCTTCACGCTCGACGTCGAGCCGGCCGGCCCGGTGCACGCGCTGGTCTCGCTGAGCGGCGAGCGGACCTCGGTGCGGATGTGGGCCGAGCGGTCTTCGACCGCCGCGCAGCTGCGCGCCGGGGCCGCCGAGCTGAGCCAGGCGCTGACCAGGGCCGAGCTCACGCCCGGTGACATCGAGATCCGCGACGGCAGTCCGCCGCAACCTGCGCCCGCGCGCGCCGGCCATTTCCTGGACCGCGCATCATGAGCGAGACGCAGAACCAGCTCGCGGTCGCGCTGCACTACGACCATGCCGGCGCGCCACGCGTCGTGGCAAAAGGCAAGGGCGCGATCGGCGCCAAGATCATCGAGGTCGCCAAGGCCAACGACATCCCGATCGAGGAGAACGAGGTCTTGGCCGGTGCGCTCTCCAATGTCGAGCTCGGCGACGAGATCCCGGCCGAGCTCTACAAGGCCGTCGCGGAGGTGCTGGTGTTCGTGCTGCGGATGTCGGGCCGGGCGCGCTGAGCGTTTTCAACCGAAGACTCTGTTGCCATCCTTTCACCACGATGGCATCCATCGTCGTCAACCCGAAACGGTTCAGGTCCTGTCGTGATCCATCGCCGCCATGCGCTCGGTCTGTTTGCTGCCGCCGCCATCCTGCCGTCGCGCAGTTTTGCAAATGTGTCCTACCAACGCAGCGAGTTTCGCGAGGATCTGCAAAAGCGGTTCTTCGATCTCGGTACCGAGGGCACCTTCGTCGGCTACAAGATCGACGACTATCTGATCATCGCCAGCGACAAGGTTCGCTCGGGCGAGGGCCGGCTGCCGGCCTCGACCTTCAAGATCCCGAATGCGCTGATCGCGCTCGACACCGGCGTGGTGCAAGATCCGGACAAGGACGTCTTCAAGTGGGACGGCGTCACCCGCAGCATCGAGGCCTGGAACAAGGATCACACGCTGCGCTCGGCGATCGCGGTCTCGGCTTTTCCGGTATTCCAGGAGATCGCCCGCCGGATCGGCGAGGAGCGGATGAAGAAATATCTCGACGCGATCGACTACGGCAATCGCGACATCGGCGGCGGCATCGACCAGTTCTGGGTGACGGGCAATCTGCGCATCGATCCGGTGCAGCAGATCGATTTCCTCGACCGGCTGCGCCGCGGCGTGCTGCCGGTCGGCAAGCGCAGCCAGCAGCTGGTGTGCGATATTCTCCCGGTGACGAAAGTCGGCGACGCCGTCATCCGCGCCAAGACCGGCCTCACCGACAAGGAGCACGGCTCGCTCGGCTGGCTGGTCGGCTGGTCCGAGAAGGGCAATGAGATCACCGTGTTCGCGATGAACATGGACTGCAAGACCCAGGCGCAGATCGACGCGCGGATGAGCGTCACGCAGCAATGCCTCACCGATATCGTCGCGCTGTGACGAGCTGACCTGCGTGCGCCGCGGCTGGTGAGCGCCGCGAAGCTCGACTAGCATCCTCCGACAAACCAAAGCGGAGGAAATCATGCATTCGGCAACTGTCTGGCTTTCGTCGCTCACGCTGGCCGCAGCCGGCGGCTGGCTCGCCGCCACGGTGCTCTCCGCACCCGCCACCAGCAAGGAGCCGCGCTTCCCGCAGCTCACCATGGATCAGCTCAACGACCAGCAGCGGCCGCTCGGCGAGCGGATCATGAAAGTGTCGAGCGTCGGCATCGGCGGGCCCTACAATCCGATCATCCGCAGCCCGGTGCTCGGCCAGCGCCTCTACGATCTGTTCTATTATCTGCGTTGGCAGACCTCGGTGCCGACCAGGCTCAACGAGTTCGCGATCCTGATCATCGGCCGGCAGTGGCGCTCGCAGGTCGAATGGTTCGCGCACGCGTCGCTCGCCGCCAAGGCCGGGCTGTCTGCCGACGTGATCGCCGAGTTGAAGGCCGGCAACCGGCCGTCGAAAATGACCGACGACGAGGCCGTCGTGTACGACTTCGTCACCGAGCTCACCACGACCAAGAAGGTCTCCGACGCGACCTATGCGCGGGCCAAGACAATCTTCAACGATCAGCAGATCGTCGATCTTACTGCACTCGCCGGCAATTACGTGATGGTCGCGATGATTCTGGCGATGGCCGAGGAGACCGTGCCGCCGGGCAAGGAGGAGCCGTTCAAGGTCGGCGAGAAGTAGGGCGCTGCCCCACTTCACCTCGCCCCGTAAGAACGGGGCGAGGGAGTAGAGCGCCGTTGTGGACGCCATTGATCCGTCTCGCGCCTCAGCGCCCGAGCGCCCGCTGCAATGCCGGCATCAGCTTCGGGTCGCGGCATTGCGCGACGTTGAAGCGCATGAAGCCGCTGGCCGATTGCGTGGTGCTGAAGACGTTGCCCGGCGCCAGCACGATGTTGTCGGCGAGCGCGGCGCGCGCCACGTCCGCGGAATCGCAGCCGTCGGGCAGGCGGCACCAGAGCTGGAAGCCGCCGCGCGGCATCAGCCAGGGTTCGATGCCGATGCGCTGCAGCTTCTCGCCGACGTCGCGGCGGGCGCGCGCGAGCCGCCGGCGCAGCTCCTCGACATGCTTGCGGTAAAAGCCGGTCGCGAGCACGCTGGCGATGATTTCGGTCGCAACCGCGCAGGGGCCGCCGAACCCGGTCGCGACCTGCAGGTCGACCAGCTGCTCGATCCAGTCGGCGCGCGCCGCGATGAAGCCGCAGCGCAGCGACGCCGACAGCGTCTTGGAGAAGCTGCCGATCCGGATCACGCGGTTCAGCCCGTCGAGCGCCGCGAGCCGCGCCGACGGCTCCGGCTCGAAATCGGCGAAGATGTCGTCCTCGACGATGGTGAGATCGCAGGCGGTGGCGGCATTCAGCACGCGGTGCGCGGTCTGCGGCGACATCGTCGCACCTGTCGGGTTGTGCAGCCCGGATACGGTGATGTAGAGCCGCGGCCGCTCGGCTTCGAGCACGGCCTCGAAGCTTGCGACATCGGGCCCCGACGGGGTGTAGGGCACGCTGACGAGCTTGACCTGATGGGCTCGCAGCAGCGCCCGGAAATTGAAGTAGCAGGGATCGTCGACCAGCACCGTGTCGCCGGGCCGCAGCAGGAAGCGACAGATCAGGTCGATCGCCTGGGTGCCGGACATCGTCAGCAGCACCTGGTCGGGCGACGCGTCGAGACCCTCGTCGGCGAACCGCGCCATCAGCGTGCGGCGCAGGGCGAGTGAGCCGCGCGTTGCGCCGTAATCGGCGAGCACGGCGTCCTCGGCCCGCGCCAGGCCGCGGAACGCGCGCCGCAGCGCCTCGGTCGGCATCCAGTCGGCGGGCAGCCAGCCGCAGCCCGGCTTCAGCGCGCCGCTCGCGGCGTCGAGCGATTGCCGCGACACCCAGAACGGATCGACGGCGCGGTCGCGCTGCGGCTGGTCCTGGGCCAGCGAAAGCCGCGGCAGCGCCGCCGACGAGACATAGAAGCCGGAGCCCGGTCGCGCCCGGATCAGGCCCTCGGCGGCGAGCCGGTCATAGGCCTCGACCACGGTCGAGGGCGAGACGCCCATGGTCGCGGCAAAGCTGCGGATCGAGGGCAGGCGGTCGTCGGCGGCGAGCGCGCGGCTCGCGATCCTGGCGCGAATCGCGTTCATCACCTCGGTGGTTCGGGTCGCCTTCGGCGCATTGGACGGCTGTCGCAAGTGTATGCCTACCTTCACCCATACAGTTTGGCGATATTGTACTGATCCGTAGCTGCCTTGGCCAGCCCGCCGCCGCTATCCTCGCTCGCGAAAGACTAGGTGCGCGATGCGCGATTCGAAGACATTGTCGGGGAAGTCCTGGACCGGCGAGGCGGCCGGCGGCGCGTCGCTGGAGGGCTGGGGCAGCGGCCTGCTCGGCGTGATCATTTTCAGCGGCTCGTTGCCGGCGACGCGCGTTGCGGTGGCCGGGTTCTCGCCATTGTTCCTGACCGCTGCGCGGGCTGCGATCGCGGCGCTGCTCGGCGCCGTGCTGCTCGCGGTGCTGCGCCAGCCCTGGCCGGAACGGCGCGACCTGGTGTCGCTGACCATTGTCGCGCTCGGTGTCGTGATCGGCTTTCCGTTGCTGACCGCGCTGGCGCTCCAGCACATCACCTCGGCGCATTCGATCGTGTTCATCGGCTTGCTGCCGCTGTCGACCGCGGTGTTCGGCGTGCTGCGCGGCGGCGAGCGGCCGAAGCCGCTGTTCTGGCTGTTCTCCTGCATCGGCGGTGCGACGGTGGCCGGGTTTGCGTTGTCGAACGACGGATCGGCCTCGCTGACCGGCGACCTCCTGATGGTCGCGGCCATCGTCATCTGCGGTCTCGGCTACGCCGAGGGTGCGGCGCTGTCGCGCAGGCTGGGCGGCTGGCAGGTGATCTCCTGGGCGCTGGTGCTCTCGGTGCCGGCGACGCTGCTGATGACCATCATGACGTTGCCGCCGAGCTGGCAGGGTATCGGCGCGCCGGCCTGGCTCGGGCTCGGCTATGTCTCGATCTTCAGCATGCTGGTCGGCTTCGTGTTCTGGTACCGCGGGCTTGCGCTCGGCGGCATCGCCAGCGTCGGCCAGTTGCAGCTGTTGCAGCCGTTCTTCGGGCTCGCGCTCGCCGGGCTTTTGCTGCATGAGCCGGTCGCCTGGTCGATGATCGCGGCGACCATGCTGGTCGTGGTCTGCGTGGTGTTCGCGCGACGCTTCGCTTGAGAGCATGATCCGGAAAAGTGCGAAGCGGTTTTCCGAGTAAGATCATGCTAAGACAAGAACCAAGCGCGATGACGATTCAACCAAATCTCATCGCGCTTTAGCCCAGCTTGAATAGCGCCTGCAGGAAGTCGCTGACCGCCTTGCGGGCCTCGAGCGCGGTGGCCGGATTGCCGCCGACATGCGGACCGAGCTCGACGCAGACATCCTTGTAGCTGAACGGCGCCTGCGTCGATGCGTTCATCAGCACGCCGCCTTCGGCTTCCTTGATCGTGCAGCGGCGCACGGTCTGCGATCCCGTCGCCTCCACCACCGTGTTGTTGCCGATCAGGCCGGCGTCGAAGCCGTGCGCGGAGTCGGGATATTCGGTCAGCACCACGTCACGCTTGGCCTCTTGCAGGCGCGTGACATAGGCCTTGCAGCTTGCGACCGGGTTGTAGTCATCGGGCGTGCCGTGGAAGATCCGGATCGGCCGCGCCGCGACCTCGGTGTCGGCGAGATAGCTCGTCGAGCAATCCGGATAGAACGGGATATAGGCCGCGAACTGCACGCCGGACTTGTTCCAGAACTTGTTGAAGCGATCGAGGCTCGCATAGAGCGTGGCCTGGCCGCCGCGCGAGAATCCCATCAGCACAATGCGCTCGGGATCGACCCGCGGGTGCTTCGCGAGGATCTCCAGCGAATGATAGATGTCGACGATGAAATTGAGCCGGCCGAGCAGGGCCTGGTTCGGCCCGGTCGCGGTCAGGCCGCGGCCGGAGAAGCCGTCGATCACGAAAGTCGAGATGCCCATCGCGTTGAAGTGGCGGACCCAACCGTCCATGCCGGCGCCGACCCCGCTCGAGCCGTGCATCAGCACCACGACCGGCAGCCGGCCGGTTCCCTGCGCGATCTTGAATTCGCCGCCGACGGTGACCGGTTTGCCGTTGCTGTCGCCGGTCAGGAACTGGTGGTCGGAGATCGTCAGCGAGGGGATGGCGTAGATCTCGGTGCGCGCCGCGATATCCTTCGGGATCTGCTGCGCGCTGGTCTCGATGCAGGCGAACAGCAGCGCGCTGAGAAGCACCGCGCCAAATGCGGCCAGGCGACCGTAGCTGAGCATCATTTCCTCCTGTGACCTGGCCGAAGTGTAAAGCGCGCGCTAACCATGCCAAGTGCTAATTCATCCCGTCCGCCGCGCGGTCCCGCATTGTTGCGGATCAGGTTTCAGTGATCCTTAAGCCGAGCTGCCCACCTTGCGCGCTGACGCGACATCAGAGGGGCAGATGAGGTTCATTGCGCCTGACGCGATCCGGTCGGCAAGCCAGCGTGCACTGCTGGCGCAGTGGGATCAACTGGCCGCCGGCCGGCCATTTCCCGCCCTCGCCGAGCTGAAGCCGGATCCTGCGGTCCATGATCCCCGGCAGCTCGTCGCATGGGCGGTCGAAGGCGAGGGCCGGCTGCGCAAGTTTCGCGCGATGTATCAGGGCGAGAATGTCGCCGAGGCGTTCAATTCGGCCTGGGCCGGGAGGACCATGGAGCAGGTGGTCCCGATGTCGCTCCGGCGCATCACGCTGACGCCGGCGAAGGATTGCGCCGCGAGCGGCTGCGCGGTCTACATGGTGTTCTCCACCATCGATGCCAACGACCAGCAGGTCGATTGCGAGCGGCTGCTGCTGCCGTTCGGCAGCGGCGGCGCGAAGGTCGAGCATCTGCTCGCATCGCTGCAATTAACGGCGGTTGCAAGCAGGCCTCGCATTGTCAAGCATTTCGACATGCAGGCGGACGTGCGGCTGCAGGGCAGGATCCGTTCCGGTTTCTCGACCGGCGCGACCAGCGAGGCCGCCGGCGACCAGCGCCGGGCGTCCCGTCGCAACGTCGCACGCGCGGCGCGGCTGAGCTTTGCCCGGCGCAGCATGACCTGCATCGTCCGCAACCTCTCCACGACGGGCGCCGCTATTGAGGTGAGCAATCCCGCCGAAGTCCCGGACAGCTTCCGTCTCGTGCTGGAGATGGAAGCGATGGAGCGGCGCTGTCGCGTGGTGTGGCGCAGGAAAGGCCGGATCGGGGTCGAGTTCAGCTGAGCTTTCCGATCCGCCCGAGATGGGTGAAGCCAAAACCGGCCGGATATTTCAGCCCATAGCCGAGCGCCCGATCGATCCCGATATGGGCGAGCCAGATCATCGCGATCGAGAGCACCAAGGGTCCTTCACCGGCAAAGCCCAGTGTCATCAGCGCCACCGGCGCCAGATAGGTGTGGGCGGCGTTGTAGGCGATGGCGCCGATCCGCGGGCCGATCAGGTAGGCGGCAAAGCTTAAGTCCGGCACCAGGAACAGCAGGGCATAGACCAGCCAGGAACCCTCCCACTTGTAGTAGAGCACGGTCATCCCGACGAACAGCACCAGCCCCTCCAGCCGGAGCAGGGTGCGCACCCCGCCGGTCGCGGCGCCAGTCGCTTCAGTCGTCATGTCGGTCATTGCCGTCTCCCCAGATGTCGGAAAATCCTACCGTTTTGGCGCCCGAACCCGTTCACAAGCGCCTTTCCGGTTCCGAAATGGCCGTGCTAAAGCCATTCCGAACGAAGCGTCCCGGCCTCGGCCGGGGCGCGGACTGTAGCTAACACGGGCGGAAACAAATGAAAGATATCCTCGACACCCTCGAAGAGCGGCGCGCCGGCGCGAAATTGGGCGGCGGCGAAAAGCGCATCGAGGCGCAGCACGCCCGCGGGAAATTGACCGCCCGCGAGCGGATCGAGCTTTTGCTGGACAAAGGCTCGTTCGAGGAATTCGACATGTTCGTCGAGCACCGCTCGATCGAGTTCGGGATGGAAAAGACCAAGGTTCCCGGCGACGGCGTCGTCACCGGCTGGGGCACGGTCAACGGCCGCAAGACCTTTGTCTTCGCCAAGGACTTTACTGTGTTCGGCGGCTCGCTGTCCGAGACCCACGCGCTGAAGATCACGAAGCTGCAGGACATGGCGATGAAGGCGAGGGCGCCGATCATCGGCCTCTATGACGCCGGCGGCGCGCGCATCCAGGAGGGCGTAGCTGCCTTGGCGGGCTATTCCTACGTGTTCCGCCGCAACGTGCAGGCCTCGGGCGTGATCCCGCAGATCTCCGTCATCATGGGCCCCTGCGCCGGTGGCGATGTCTATTCGCCCGCGATGACCGACTTCATCTTCATGGTGAAGAACACCAGCTACATGTTCGTTACCGGCCCCGACGTGGTGAAGACCGTCACCAACGAGGTGGTCACGGCGGAGGAGCTCGGCGGTGCCTCGGTGCATGCGACGCGCTCCTCGATCGCCGACGGCGCCTTCGAGAACGACGTCGATGCGCTGTTGCAGATGCGCCGGCTGATCGACTTCCTGCCGTCGAACAACACCGACGGCGTGCCGGAATGGCCGAGCTTCGACGACATCGGCCGGGTCGACATGTCGCTCGATACGCTGATCCCCGACAATCCGAACAAGCCCTACGACATGAAGGAGCTGATCCTCAAGGTCGTCGACGAGGGCGACTTCTTCGAGATCTCGGAAACCTTCGCCCGGAACATCGTCACCGGCTTCGGCCGCATTGCTGGCCGTACCGTCGGCTTCGTCGCCAACCAGCCGATGGTGCTGGCGGGTGTGCTCGACAGCGATGCCTCGCGCAAGGCCGCGCGCTTCGTGCGGTTCTGCGATGCCTTCAACATCCCGATCGTCACCTTCGTCGACGTGCCGGGCTTCCTGCCGGGTACCGCGCAGGAATATGGCGGCCTGATCAAGCACGGCGCCAAACTGCTGTTCGCCTATTCGCAGTGCACGGTTCCGCTCGTCACCATCATCACCCGCAAGGCCTATGGCGGCGCCTTCGACGTCATGGCCTCGAAGGAGATCGGCGCCGACATGAACTATGCCTGGCCGACCGCCCAGATCGCCGTGATGGGCGCCAAGGGCGCGGTGGAGATCATCTTCCGCTCCGACATCGGCGACCCCGACAAGATCGCGGCGCGAACCAAGGAATACGAGGACCGCTTCCTGTCCCCCTTCATCGCCGCCGAGCGCGGCTACATCGACGACGTCATCATGCCGCATTCGACGAGGCGGCGGATCGCGCGCGCGCTTGCGATGTTGAAGGACAAGAAGGTCGAGATCCCGGCGAAGAAGCACGACAATCTGCCGTTGTGAGGGAAGCGTAGGGTGGGTTAGCGCAAGCGAGACCCACCAACTTCGTTCCGCGCGATCCGCGGTGGGTTGCGTGCTTCCACCTGACCCGCCTACAGGTTCGAATTCGATGGCCGACGACGCGCCGACCGACCAGATTTCCGAGATCGAGGCGCAGATCGAGGATCTGGCCGAGAGCGCCGAACGGTCCCGGCGGATCATTCTTGGGTCGAAGGTGGCAATCGCGGGCGGGTTCGCATTGCTGCTTGCCGCACTGCTTGGCTTGTTCGGTTCGGGTGAGACCGCGGCGCTCGGGTCGATTGCGCTGGTGCTCGGCGGCATCGTGTCGCTCGGATCGAACGTCAGCACCTTGCGGCAGACCGAGGCCGCCATCAGCACCGCCGAGGCGCGCCGGGCGCGGCTGATCGGCAATATCGACCTGCGGCTGGTTCACGATGCGCCGCTGAAGCTGATGTGACCGGAACAGGCGAGGGCATGCGCATGATCAAAACGCCGCGCCTTCGACTTCACAGATGGGACGACCGCCATCGCGAGGCGTTCGCGGCGATGCATGCCGATCCCGAGGTCATGGCCGACTATGGCGGACCGATCGGTCGTGCGGATAGCGACGAGAAATTCGAGCGATACGTTGCCGCGCAGCGTGACCACGGCATCTCGCGATGGGCGGTCGAGACCATCGATGGTGCATTCCTCGGCTATGCTGGCGTGATGCCGCGATCGTCGCGGGAGCACCCGCTTGGCGCGCATGTCGAGATCGGCTGGCGTTTTGCGCGCAACGCCTGGGGGCATGGCTATGCGACCGAGAGCGCCAGGGCGGCGTTATTGCATGCCATCGATGACGTCGGCCTGCGCGGGATCGTGTCCTACACCAGCGCAGACAACGCGCGCTCGCAGGCCGTCATGGCGCGGCTCGATCTCGTCCGCGATCCCGCGCGTGATTTCACGACACTGTCGGCGCGCGGCGCGCCTTGGCGCGGGCTGGTCTGGGTCGTGCCGACGGGATGGCCGCGCGGCTGATCGCGCGATCTACGTCGCGAGGATGCGGTCGCCCATTCTCATCGCTGCTTGCGATGTGAAGCGGAATCGACCGCCGCGTCGTCCCGGGCAAGCGAAGCGCGACCCGAGACCCATAACCACGAGTGCAAGTTGGCTTGCAACGCTGTGGCCACAGCTTGCGTCGACAACTCGACCCTGCGGTTATGGGTCCCCTGAGTTCACAAACGAAGTGCAACACTTCCAACTGGAGGTGTTGCCATGGGGCGGACTTACAAGCAGCTCTCCCTGGAGGAGCGATGCGAGATTGCCAGGCTTTCGGCCGGTGGCAGCTCGATCCGGCAAATCGCGGCAGCTTTGGATCGCCCGCCATCAACGATCTCTCGGGAGCTGAACCGTAATTCTGGCGTTCAGGTCGGCTACAAGCCCAGCTATGCCCAGCAACAGATGCGAGCGCGGCGCTGGACGGGCTCTCGCCTCGAACGGGAGGCCGGCCTGCGCCGTGCGGTGTTGGAACGTCTTGGCCGGGGCTGGTCGCCCGAGCAGGTCGCCGGCCGGCTGGCTCGCGAGCACGGCCGCAAGGTGATCTCCTATGAGAGCATCTACCGCTTCATTTATGCCCAGCTCACCCGCACCTCGGACTTCAGCTGGCGGCGCTACCTGCCGCGCGGCAAGAGCAAGCGCGGTCGCCGCGGCAAGCGGGGCGGCAGTCCCGCAAGCTTCATCGAAGGCCGTGTTTCGCTGGATCTGCGCCCCGTCGAGGTCGCCGATCGCAAGACCCCGGGCCATTGGGAGGCCGACCTCATGATGTTCTCCAAATACGGTCAGCAGATCCTGGCCGTGCATGAGCGCACCTCCCGCCTGTTGCTCGGCGTCCCCCTCGCAAGCAAGCTCGCCTCCGGCGTCGCTCACCATCTCGTACGCCTGTTCGAGGTCCTGCCACAGCCGATCCGCCAGACCGTCACCTTCGACAACGGCACCGAGTTCGCATCTCACCTTGCCTTGCAAAGCCTCTTGATCAAGACGTACTTCTGCGATCCCCACGCCCCCTGGCAAAAAGGGGGCATCGAGAACGCCATCGGCCGCATGCGCCGCTTCATCCCGCGCAACACCGACCTCGAAAAGCTGCCAACCCGCCGCCTGCGCAAGTCCATCGCCGCCTACAACAACACCCCGCGCAAATGCCTTGACTTCAGGACCCCGGCAGAGGTCTTTGCTGCTCAAGTGTTGCACTTCGAGTGTGAATCCACCTCCCGGCTTTCGCCGGGACGACGGCGGAGTGTCGCGCGACTTAATTCGAAGCCAGCGGCACGTAGTCGTACTCCCCGACGCCTTGCAGGATCAGGAAGGTCAGCGAATTCGTGCCGGCATTGGTGACGAGGTGCGGCCGGGTGGGGCGGACGGCGTAGACTTCGCCGACCTTCAAATTCACTTCCTCCTTCGGCTCCTGCAGGAACAGCCGCATCTGGCCCTCCAGCACATAGAACGTGTCGGAGATGTTGCTGTGGGTGTGCCACGGCACTTTCTGGGTCGGCGAGAGCTGCAGTTCCATGATGCGGAAGCCGGGGCGGGCGGCATGCAGGGCGCGGCGTTCGACTTCGTAGAGGTGACTGGCATCCTTGAGCGGTTGTCCTGACTTCACGGCGGCCTCCCGGCGATGTTGTTGGGGCGCGATGCTAGCCCCGTTGTTTCGCCTCAGACATCATCGGAATTGGCATGGTGCCCAAGAGCAGTGTGCGTAGCGCGGGTTGCGCGGATGCTGACCCGCCCTTGCTCCGTGTGACGCCGTGATGGTTGTGTGACATCACACGCCGCGAATGTGAGCCGTTGCACCGAGTTCCGCGAAACGTGAACACGCGGTTCAGCGAGTGTTCAGGTCGGGGCGAAAAAACTTGCCGGGCGCGGTTGATCCAACTCAGCAACAAAGGGAAATGCTCATGGAACGCAGGGATTTTCTGAAGATCGCCTTCGGTGTCGCCGCCGGCGCCGCCACGTTCGCAGTGACCGCCCAGGCGGCGCCGCTCGCGCCGCTTCTCCTGAACCAGGATGCACGCGCGCCGGCGGGCAGCGATGCGCATCCGGCCGTCACCACGGGTGACGAGGTCGACGGCCTGAAGCCGGAGCAGGTGCGCTGGCATCACGGCCACCGGCACTGGCATCACCGACGCTGGCACCACCACCGTCATTGGGGCTGGCGCCGCCGCCATTGGCGCCGTCATCATCACTGGCGCCGCTGGTGATCGAACCGTCTGCCATCAGCGCCTGCCGCGCTCATCACAAAAGAAAAACCCCGCGCAAGGCGGGGTTTTGTTTGCGCGAGGCGTGCCGCGATCAGATCGGGCGGCAGCGGCCGTAACGCCAGGCGAAGCCGTAGGGGCAGGCGCGGACGCGCGGCACCACCACGACGGGACGCTCGACCACGACCGGGCCGGGCGCGACCACGACGGGGCCGCGATTCCTGACACAGCCGCCATAGGGGCCGCGATGCCAGCCGGGGCCACAGCCACCAGCAGCATCAGCGGCGCTGATGCCGGCGAATGCGGTCGTCACCAAAACTGCTGCTGCAAAAAGATACTTCATGTCGTCTCCTTTTATCTGGGCCGCACTGCGGCACCGCAACAAACTTTAGACTACCGATTCGCCCGGCCGGATCATTGCAGAAGCCATGCCCGATGTCCCCGACCATAATGTTGCGGACTGAATGCGATATGAATGTTGTGGCTCACGGCTGCGTCAGTGCGCCGCAAGCGAGCTCAGCATCAATTCGAAACATTTCGAAAAGCGCGAGAGCAGCGCGCGTCGCGATGCGGATGCAAATGTATCGGAGCGCCACACAAGCGTGACCGACCGGCGCGCATGAAATCGCCGATGCGGATCTGGAAGCGCGATGTTACTCGCCCGCGCCGAACAGGGCTACGAAACGCTTCTCGCCGTTGCGCGAGAAATTGACCACGCGGCTGCCCGGTGTCGCGTCGCGCGCGGCCCATTTCAGTTCGGTGAAGCGGTCCATCATCGCAGCGCCGAGCGTGCCGGCGAGATGGTGCCGCCGCTCGCTCCAGTCGAGGCAGGCCTTGCACACCGGACGGCGCGGATGGGTCAGCGCGTCGGCGTCGATCTGCAGCTCCTCGGCCATGAAGCGCTTGCCTTCGCCGGTCAGCTCGATCGCCTGCTTGCTCTGGCGAACCAGCTTCTGCCGCTTCATGCTGTCGAGCATCTGCACGCCGAGATCGCCGGCGAGATGGTCGTAGCAGATGCGGGCGCGGCGCAGCGCCGGATCCTTCGGCCCGGTGCGCACGCGCATATGGCCGGCGCGGGCGGCGATGCCCTGCAGGCCTTCCAGCACATCGGCGACGTCGGGGTCGCTCAGACGATAATAGCGGTGGCGGCCCTGCTTCTCGGGTTCGATCAGCCCGCCGGCCTCGAGCTTGGCGAGATGCGAGCTCGCGGTTTGCGGCGTGATGCCGGCCTCCTGCGCCAGCTCGCTCGCGGTCAGCGCGCGGCCGGTCATCAGCGCGGTCAGCATGTTGCAGCGTGCGGGATCGCCGACCAAAGCGGCGATCCGGGAGATGTCGGGTCCTGCTTTCATAGTTCGATGATAGCCGAAGCATCGAGGTTGGGCAAGGCGGTAGTCTTCACCGTGCCGTCATTGCGCGGGCCGCGGTGACGGAAAAATTCAGGAGGCCATCAATGACCATCACCGTCTTCATCCGCTACCAGCTCGATCCGTTCAAGCGCGCGATGTTCGAGGAGTATGCGCGGAACTGGCTCTCGATCATCCCGCGCTGCGGCGGCGATCTGCTCGGCTACTGGATGCCGCACGAGGGCACCAACAACATCGCCTCGGCGCTGATCTCGTTCGAGAGCCTTGCCGCCTACGAGGCCTATCGCGCGCGGCTGCGGCAGGACAGCGAGGGCATGGCCAACTTCAACTTCGCGGAACAAAACCGCTTCATCCTCGCGGAGGAGCGGACATTTTTGCGCAAGGTCGAGCTATAGTCGCCGCACAACAACAATGAGCGGAGGCGCCCATGATCGCCGTGATCTTCGAAGTCTGGCCGAAGCCGGAGCAGCGGCAACTCTATTTCGACCTTACCGCCGAACTGAAGCCGATCCTGCAGGAGATCGACGGCTTCATCTCGGTCGAGCGCTTCGAGAGCATCACCGAGAAGGGCAAGTTCGTGTCGCTGTCATTCTTCCGCGACGAGGCCGCGGTAGCAGCCTGGCGCAACACCGTCGAGCACCGCCGCACCCAGGCCAAGGGCCGCGCGCGGATTTTCGACAATTATCGCCTGCGCGTTGCGAATGTGACGCGGGACTACGGACTGAACGAGCGCGAGCAGGCGCCGAAAGATAGTCGCGCGGTACATGAGCCGCACTAGCGCCTCCGAGCGCGCGCGCCTATGTGTGCGCGGCCAATGACTTCAGGGAGCGACCAATGCCACTGACAACTGCTGACAAACGCGCAGCCTTCAAGAAGCTGCACGAGAGCGGATGCTTCATCATCCCGAACCCGTTTGATGCCGGCAGCGCCCGCGCGCTGCAACATCTCGGCTTCAAGGCGTTGGCCTCGACCAGCGCGGGCTTCGCCTGGACCATCGCCAAGGCCGACAACCGCGTCACCGTCGATGACGTCTGCGATCACCTGACCGCGATCTGTGCGGCGGTCGATATTCCCGTCAACGCGGATTTCGAGGGCGGCTTCGCCGTCGAGCCGGAGCAGGTTGCGATCAATGTCGCGCGCGGCGTCAAGACCGGCGTCGCCGGGCTCTCGATCGAGGACTCCACCGGCGATGCGGCCAACGTGCTCTTCGAGCACAAGCTCGCGGTCGAACGCATCAGGGCTGCGCGCAAGGCAATCGACGCCGACAACAGCGGCGCGCTGCTGACCGGCCGTTGCGAGGCGTTCCTGTGGGGCAAGAAGGACCTCAATCTGGTGATCGAGCGGCTGCAGGCCTATTCGGAAGCCGGGGCGGATGTCCTGTACGCGCCCGGCATCTCAACCAGAGAGGAGATTTCCGCGGTCGTGAAGGCGGTGGCGCCGAAGCCGGTCAACCTCCTGATCGGCGGCGCGTCCGAGCTGACGCTGCAAGCGGTCGGCGATCTCGGCGTGCGGCGGATCAGCGTCGGCGGCGCGTTGGCGCGGATGGCCTGGAGCGGCGTCATGAAGGCGGCGAAGGAAATGGCGGAGAAGGGCACCTTCACGGAGTTCGCCAACGGCTATCCCGGCGGCGAGCTCAACAAGATGTTCAAGTAGATCTAGCGTACAAAAAAGCAGCGGGCCGTTTGGGCCCGCTGCTCGCGCCTGGTCAATGTCGTCGGTTATTGCTTCGAAGTCCCGGCCGGCGGGGCGGCGGGCTTGTTCATGTCAGACTTGTTCATGTCCGGCGGCGGGCTGGCCGGCTGCGCCGGCGCCGCGCCCGTGGTCACGCCCGGCTGGCTGTTCGGCTTCGGCGTCACGTCGCGCATGCCCGGGGGCGCCCCGGCCGGATTGGCGGGCTGTTGCTGCGCGGTCTGCGTTGACGGCGTCGTGCCCGCCTCGTGGACTGACGTATTGTTCAACCCGTAGAACAGCGCGCCGAGCACTACGGCCACCGCAACTGCGAACATCGCGACCTTGGTGCCGCTGGCCGGTCCCTCCTGCAGTTCCGGATCGGGCTGCAACTCGTTGTCCAGGCTGTTGAAGCGCGCCTGACGGCGGATTTCGTCATCGGTCAGGTTGGCGTGATACGGATCGTCAGGGTTGTAGGCCATTGCAAAGTTCCTCCGTTAGCACCCCAAAGCTAAACGCAGGGGACAATGGCTGGTGCGTCGGGATGTTCCGCGCCAATGTTGCAACCTGTTCATGCAGGAACCGCTGATTCCTGGTTCCGAACCTGTTCCATGAGGCCTTTTCAATGTGGACCATGCCGCCCACCGATTCGGTGCTGCACGTGCTCTCGTTCATCGCGGTTGCGGCGCAATCGATGACGGCGGCGCTGGCGGCCGGCCGACGCAGCATGGATTGGGCGGGCGTCTGCATGCTGGGCGCGATCACGGCGCTCGGCGGCGGCACCATCCGCGACGTGCTGCTCGGGCATTATCCGCTGCTCTGGGTCGCGAACCCGATCTACCTTGCGGTCGCGGCGGCCGGCGCCTTCGCCACCATCCTGCTGGCGCGACTGGTGGTCAGGCTAAATCTCGCCTTCCTGGTGCTCGATGCGATCGGGCTCGTGGTGTTCACCATGGCCGGCTGCGACGTAGCCTGGCAGGTCGACGCCTCGCTGCCGATCGTGATCGTCTCCGGCATGATCACCGGCTGCGCCGGCGGCGTGTTGCGCGACATCCTCTGCAACGAGGTGCCGCTGCTGTTCCGCAGCGAGCTCTACGCCAGCGTCTCGGTGGTGACGGGGCTGTTCTATGCCACCGCGTTCGGGCTGAACCTCAATCCTCCGGTCTGGACCCTGCTGACCTTCGTGCTCGGCCTGAGCTTCCGGATGCTCGCGATCCGCTACAAATGGGAGATGCCGAAATTCGTGTTCTCTGGCGAGGAGCGGTGAGGCGCTACCTTGCCGCCCGTGCCTTCACTTCGCTGCGCGCGCTTTGGCGACCTCGTCGACCGTCACGGCCGGCGCCGCATTGCCCCAGGAATTGCGGATATAGGTCGCGACATCGGCGACCTCCTGGTCGGTCAGTTTCGGGTAGGCCGGCATCGAACCGGCGTTGGGCGCGCGCGGCGTGGTCAGGGTCTGCGCGCCATCGAGGATGATGCGCAGCGTGCTCGCCGGATTGGCCGATTGCAGATTGGCATTGCCGGGCAGCGGCGGATAGATCCGTGGGCTACCGGAGCCGTCGAGTTCATGGCAGGCGACGCAGGCGCCGCGATAGATCCGCTCGCCGTTGCTCATTTGCGCCGGCGCGGGTGTGCTAACCTGCGGCTCCGGCGCGCCGGCGGGCAGGCTCTTCAGATAGACCGCAATGGCGCGCACGTCGGCGTCGCTCATCTTCGAGGTCGAATTGACCACCACCTCCGACATCAGGGGGCCGGCATGGCTGTGCCGGTTGCGGCCGCTCTGCAGGTATTCGACGATGTCAGCGGCGCTCCATGATTTCAGCCCGCTGCGTTCGGCGCCGTCGAGCCTCGGCGCGAACATGCCCTGCACCATGCTGCCCGCGTAGGCGTGATCGCGCTTGTCGGCACCGAAGGCATTCTTCGGCGTGTGGCAGGCGCCGCAATGGCCGAGCGCCTCGACCAGATAGCGGCCGCGATTCCAGTCCGCGCCCTTGCTCTGGTCCGGCTGGATGATACCAGGCGTGAAGAACAGCGCGTTCCAGGCGCGCATCAGCACGCGATAGTTCAGCGGCCAGCGCAGCTGCGGCGGCGGCGGTCTGTTGCTGACCGGCGGAAGCGTCGCGAGATAGGCACGGATCGCCAGGATGTCGTCGCGGATCAATTTCGTGAAAGAGGGGTAAGGGAAGGCCGGATAATAGTGCGCCCCGCTTGGCGAGATCCCCATCCGCAGCGCGCGGAGGAAATCGTCCTCGCTCCAGCCGCCGATCCCGGTATCGTGGTCGGGTGTGAGGTTTGGCGAAAACACCGCACCGAACGGCGTGTCGATCCGCTTGCCGCCGGCGAACGGCTTTGCCGGATCGGCGGTGTGGCAGCTTGCGCAGTCGCTGGCGATCGTGAGCGCCTTGCCGCGGGCAATGATGTCATCGGTTGGCGCAGCGGCGCATTCGCGGGCCGCGAACGCACTGCACAACAGCGCTGTGACCAGAATCGCACCGGCCGTTCGATGTCGTCGCCGCATCCATTCACCTTCCGCATCTTCCGGTCCACAAGACGCGTTACGCCATTTCGCCGCGGGCCTGTCCTGCGACAGAAACCGAAACGGCGCTGCGATATTCCCGGCACGATATTGCGATTTTCGGGCGACGGGGTTGGTCGCCCAGAATTGTGCTGCGCGGGCCGGAAAATCCGACATAGACTGGTTCTAACAAGCTCGGATGACTAGCTAAAAAGCAGCCGTCGCGACCAGCGCAAAGAGGGCTAAATGGGAATCAACCAAGGGCCTATCAGCCTCGACCAGAAATACACCCAAGGCACCGGCCACGTCTTCATGACCGGCATTCAGGCGCTGGTCCGCCTGCCGATGGCGCAGATCAGGCGCGACCGCGCCGCAGGCCTCAACACGGCGGGCTTCATCTCCGGCTATCGCGGTTCCCCCCTCGGCGGCTATGACCAGCAGTTGTTCGCCGCCCGCAAGCATCTCGAGCAGTACAACATCAAATTCCAGCCCGGCGTGAACGAGGACTTGGCTGCTACCGCGATCTGGGGTTCGCAGCAGCTCGGGCTGTCGGCCGGTGCCAAATATGATGGCGCGGTCGGCATCTGGTACGGCAAGGGCCCCGGCGTCGACCGCTGCGGCGATGTATTCCGCCACGGCAACGCGGCAGGCTCCGCCAAGCATGGCGGCGTGCTCTGTCTCGCCGGCGACGATCACGGCGCAAAATCCTCCACCGTCCCGCATCAGTCCGACCACGCCTTCATCTCAGCGCTGATGCCCTACCTCTACCCCTCCAGCATCCATGAAATGATCGAGATGGGCCTCCTGGGGATCGCGATGTCGCGCTACTCGGGCTGCTGGGTCGGCATGAAGGTGATCACCGAGACGGTCGAGACCACGGCCGAGATCGACCTCACCGACGAGATGACGCCGTTCATCATCCCGACCGATTTCGAGCTGCCGCCGGGTGGGCTCAACATCCGCTGGCCCGACGACCGTTTCGAGCAGGACCGCCGGTTGCAGGACTACAAGGGCTTTGCCGCGATCGCCTTTGCCCGCGCCAACAAGGTCAACCGCATCACGATGGATTCGCCGAACGCGCGCTACGGCATCATGGCCTCCGGCAAGAGCTATGAGGACATCCGCCAGGCGTTGCGCGAGCTCGGCATCACGCCCGAGATCGCGGCCAAGATCGGCCTCCGCCTTTACAAGATCGGCATGCCCTGGCCGCTGGAGCCGGAAGGCGTGCGCAACTTCGCCGTCGGCCTCGAGGAGATCTTCATCGTCGAGGAGCGCCGCGAGATCGTCGAGAACCAGGTCAAGCAGGAGCTGTTTAACTGGCGCGACGACGTGCGCCCGCGCATCGTCGGCAAAATGGACGATCACGACAAACGCTTCCTGACCTTCGCCGCCGAGCTCAGCGTCGCCTCGCTGGCGAGCTCGCTCACCGAACGGCTGCTTCGACTTAATCTCAATCCTGAAATCGCCGAGATGCTCCGCGCCAAGGCGGACTGGTTCAACGGCCGCCAGTCGAGCCATATGCAGGCGACGGCACCGGTCAGCCGCACGCCATATTTCTGCTCGGGCTGCCCGCACAACACCTCGACCAAGGTGCCGGAAGGCAGCCGCGCGCTCGGCGGCATCGGCTGCCACTTCATGGCGCTGTGGATGAACCGCTCGACCGAGACCTTCACCCATATGGGCGGCGAGGGCGTGCCGTGGGTCGGCATCGCGCCCTTCACCAACGAGAACCACATCTTCGCCAATCTCGGCGACGGCACCTATTTCCATTCCGGCATTCTCGCGATCCGCCAGTCGATCGCCTCCAAGGCCAACATCACCTACAAGATCCTCTACAACGATGCCGTCGCGATGACCGGCGGGCAGCGCCACGATGGCGATTTGTCGCCGCAGCAGATCACCTTCCAGCTCCACGCCGAAGGCATCCGCGAAATCTATCTGGTCTCGGAAAATCCCGACGCCTATCCGGCCGATACGATCGCGCCCGGCGTCAAGCTGTTCCATCGCGACGAGCTCGAGAATGTCCAGAAGATGTGCCGCGACACCAAGGGCACCTCGGCGATCGTGTTCGTGCAGACCTGCGCCGCCGAAAAGCGCCGCCGCCGCAAGCGCGGCCTGATGGAGGACCCGGCGCGCCGCGTGCTGATCAATCCTGCCGTCTGCGAAGGCTGCGGCGACTGCTCGGTACAGTCGAACTGCATCTCGGTCGAGCCGCTGGAGACCGAACTGGGGCGCAAGCGCACCATCAACCAGTCGACCTGCAACAAGGACTATTCCTGTGTGAAGGGTTTCTGCCCGTCCTTCGTCACGGTCGACGGCGGCACCCTCAAGCGCCGCGCGCCCACTGAACTCGGCGATATCGGCGCCTTGCCGGAGCCGGCCTCGAAGCCCGCGCTCGACCGGCCCTACAACATTGCGGTCGGCGGTGTCGGCGGCACCGGCGTGCTGACGATCGGCGCGCTGCTCGGCATGGCCGCGCATATCGAGGGCAAGGCCTCGATGATCCTCGACATGTCCGGCCTCGCGCAGAAGGGCGGCGCGGTGCTGAGCCATGTCCGGCTCTCCGAGCACACCGCCGACGTGACCTGCTCGCGCATCGTGACCGGCACCGCCGATCTGGTGCTCGCGGCCGACGAGGTCGTCGCGGTGTCGAAGGACACCATCACGCTGTGCGAGGCGAGCCGTACCGTCGGCATCATCAACAGCCACATCATCCCGACCGCGGACTTCATCCTCAACCGTGACTTCAACTTCCAGACCCGCAAGGTCACCGGCGTGCTGGAGACCGAGTTGCGCAAGGACTCCGCGTTCTTCGACTTCACCAAGCCGGCCGAAGCGCTGCTCGGCGACTCCATCGCCACCAACATCATGATGATGGGCTTTGCCTATCAGCGCGGCTTGCTGCCGCTGTCTGCGGAATCGATCCAGCAGGCGATCGAGGTCAACGGCGTCTCGATCAAGATGAACACGCAGGCGTTCCAGCTCGGGCGGCTCGCTGCCGCCGATCCGGCGCGGCTCGCTGCGATGATGAAGGGGCAGGATGACGACGCAGCACCCGTCAAGTCGCTGGATGCGATGTCGCTCGACGAGATCATCACCCATCGCATGAGCCTTCTGACTGACTATCAGAACGGACGGTTGGCCAAGCGCTATCGCAAGCTGGTCGACCAGGTGCGCGATGCCGCCGTCAAGGGCGGCTACGGCGAGGCGCTGCCGCGCGCGGTTGCGATCAACTACGCCAAGCTGCTCGCCTACAAGGACGAGTACGAGGTGGCGCGGCTGTTCACCGATGGCCGCTTCGAGAAGCAGCTGCGCGATCAGTTCGAGGGCGAGTTCAAGTTCAACTTCAATCTCGCGCCGCCGATCCTCGGCGGCGGGCTCGACGCCCAGGGCCGACCGAAGAAGCGCGCCTTCGGGTCGTGGATGATGTCGGCCTTCAAGGTGATGGCCCGCTTCCGCTTCTTGCGCGGAACGCCGCTCGACATCTTCGGCTACAGCGCCGACCGCAAGCTCGAACGTGATCTGATCGGGGGATACGAGAAGGATGTCGCCACCGTGCTGAACCTGCTGTCGCCGCTCAATCACGACATCGCGGTCGAGTTGCTGTCGCTGCCGGAGCGCATCCGCGGCTACGGTCCGGTGAAGGACAAGGCGGTCAAGGAGGCAAAGGTTCGCTACGCGCAACTCGCCGCCGACCTCGCCAACCCGCCGCCCGCGCCGCGGCAGATGGCGGCGGAGTAGTGTTGCCGCATATCGGATGTCGTCCCGGCGAAGGCCGGGACCCATAAACACTGAAGTTTGTTGTTGCCTACTGCTGGGGCCATAGCGCGTTCTAACCACTACATCCCTGTGGGTCCCGGCTTTCGCCGGGACGACGACTGTTCTTGGGGCGCGCATATCGCGCGTCAATTGCAGTCTCGCCTGACGGAATATTTCCGCGCTTGCCAAGGTCGCGTCGTCGGTTCAGAAAAACGCTGGAGCGAAAAACGCCAGCGGAGAGCGATTTGACCATCAAGGGCAAGGCCTACATTGCCGGGATCTACGAGCATCCCACCCGGCATGCACCCGATAAATCAACAGCACAGCTTCACGCCGAGGTCGCCAAGGGCGCGATCGAGGATGCCGGGCTCACCAAGGACGACATCGACGGCTATTTCTGCGCCGGCGATGCGCCGGGCGGACTTTGGCCGATGGTCGACTATCTCGGCCTCAACACCAGGAAGCTGCGCCACGTCGATTCCACCGAGACCGGTGGCTGTTCCTATCTGATCCATCTCGGCCACGCCGCCGAGGCGATCGCCGCGGGCAAGTGCTCGGTCGCGCTGGTCACGCTGGCGGGCAAGCCGCGCACCGGTCCGATGCCGCCGCGCGCCTCCGGCGCCGAGGCCGATTTCGAATTGGCTTACGGGGCTACCACGCACAATGCCTATGGCATGTGTGCCATGCGCCATATGCACGACTACGGCACCACCTCCGAGCAGCTCGCCTGGATCAAGGTCGCGGCCTCGCATCACGCGCAATACAATCCGCATGCGATGCTGAAGGAGGTCGTCACCGTCGAAGACGTGTTGAACTCGCCGATGATCTCGGATCCGCTGCACCGGATGGATTGCTGCGTGGTCACCGACGGTGGCGGCGCGATGATCGTCACCACACCGGAGATCGCCAAGAGCCTGAAGAAGCCGCTGGTGCGGCTGATCGGTCATGGCGAGGCGGCGAAGGGGCCGCGCGGCGGCAAGGATCTCGACCTGACCTATTCGGCCGGCGTGTGGTCCGGTCCGCGCGCCTTCGAAGAGGCGGGCGTGACGCCGAAGGACATTAAATACGCTTCGATCTACGACAGCTTCACCATCACGGTGCTGATGCAGCTCGAAGACCTCGGCTTCTGCAAGAAGGGCGAGGGCGGCAAGTTCGTCGCCGACGGCAACCTGATCTCGGGTGTCGGCAAGCTGCCGTTCAACACCGACGGCGGCGGGCTGTGCAGCAACCATCCCGTCAACCGCGGCGGCATGACCAAGATCCTCGAGGCCGTCCGCCAGCTGCGCGGCGAGGCGCATCCGAAGGTGCAGGTGAAGAACTGCGACCTCGCGATCGCCCATGGCACCGGCGGCCTGCTCGGCGTTCGCCACGCCGCCTCAACCTGTATCCTGGAGCGTGCGTGATGTCTGAAGCCAAGAAGTACAATGCCCCGGTGACCAATCCGGAGACCGCGCCGTTCTGGGAAGCGGCGAAGGCGGGCAAGTTCATGATCAAGCGCTGCACCACCTGCGGCGAAGCGCATTACTTCCCGCGCGCGATCTGCCCGTTCTGCTTCTCCGACAAGACGGTGTGGGAAGAGTCGAGCGGCGAGGCCACGGTCTACACCTACAGCCTGATGCGGAAGTCGCCGACCGGTCCCTATGCGATCGCCTATGTGACGCTGAAGGAAGGCCCGTCGCTGCAGACCAACATCGTCGATTGCGATCTGGAGACGGTGAAGATCGGCCAGAAGGTCAAGGTGGTCTGGAAGCCGACCGACGGCGCTCCGCTGCCGTTCTTCACGCCGGCCTAGAAAGTACCTTCCCCCCTTGCGGGGGAAGCTGGCAGCGCAGCTGCCGGAAGAGGGGTGTCTCTCCACGGATCGAATCTCTCTGTGGAGGCGACCCCTCTCCCAAGAGAGTTTGTTGCGCCAACGGTGTAGCCCTCTCCCGCACGGGGAGAGGGCGCATCAACCCGCAGCGCAGTTGAAAAAATGGATTCGGGGAGAAAACAACAATGCCAATCGTGTACGAACAGCTGATGGCCCTGAAGAATCTCGGCCAGAAATACAGCTACGGCGACCGCGACGTGATGCTCTATGCCTATGGCATCGGCCTCGGCGCCGATCCGATGGACGAGAAGGAGCTCGCCTTCGTCAATGAGGGCGTGCTGACGCCGCGTCCGCTCAAGGTGGTGCCGACATTCGCGTCGGTCGCAGCATGGGGCGCCGGTCCCGGTGAGATGAACCTCAACCGCGTGATGGTGGTCGACGGTGAGCGCGACATCACCTTCCACAAGCCGTTCGCGACCGCGGCCCACATCACGGCCGACTCGACCGTGCTCGACGTGTTCGACAAGGGCAAGGACAAGGGCGCGGTGATCCGCCACCAGACCGTGCTTAGGGATGAGAAGGGCGACAAACTCGCAACGCTGGTCGCCTCGCGCTTCGCCCGCGGCGATGGCGGCTTCGGCGGACCATCGGACGGCCAGCCCGAGCCGCACAAGGTGCCGGAGCGTGCGCCGGACAAGGTGGTCGACATCACCACGCGGCCCGACCAGGCGCTGATCTACCGGCTCTGCGGCGACCGCAATCCGCTGCACTCCGATCCGGAATTCGCCAAGAAGGCCGGCTTCCCGCGGCCGATCCTGCACGGCATGTGCACCTACGGCATCACCTGCCGCGGCGTGCTGCAGACCTATGCGGACTATGATCCGTCGGCCTTCAAGCAGCACGCGGCCCGGTTCTCCTCGCCGGTGTTTCCCGGTGAGACCGTGACCATGGAGCTGTGGAAGGACGGCAACGTGGTGTCGTTCGAGGCCAAGGTGAAATCGCGCGGCGTCACCGTGATCAAGAGCGGCAAGACGGTGCTGGCGTAGCCGCGACGGCCGGCGTCTCCCTCGCCCCGCTCTTCGCGGGGAGAGGTGAAGAAGAAAGAACACAACGGAGAAACAACCATGGGATTACTCGACGGCAAGGTGGCGCTGATCACAGGTGCGGGCGGCGGACTGGGTGAGGCCTACGCAAAACTGTTCGCGCGCGAGGGCGCGGCCGTCGTGGTCAACGATCTCGGCGGCCCGCGTGACGGCTCGGGCTCCGACAAGTCGATGGCCGACAAGGTGGTCGACGCGATCAAGGCCGAGGGCGGCCGCGCCGTCGCCAACGGTGCCGACATCTCGACGATGGCCGGCGGCCAGTCGGTGTTCGACGATGCCATCAAGCATTTCGGCCGCGCAGACATCCTGGTCAACAACGCCGGCATCCTGCTCGACGAGACCTTCCACAAGGCCAAGGAAGCCAACTGGGACAGGGTGATGAAGGTGCATCTGAAGGGCACCTTCTGCTGCACCCAGCCGGTATTCAAATGGATGCGCGACAATGGCGGCGGCGTCATCGTCAACACCTCCTCGACCTCGGGCCTGATCGGCAATTTCGGCCAGACCAATTACGGCGCGGCCAAGGGCGGCATCTGGGGCCTCTCAAACGTGCTGGCGATCGAGGGCCGCAAGTACAACATCCGGATCTGGACGCTGGCGCCGGGCGCGCTGACCCGCATGACCGCGGACCTGCCCCGCTACAAGGAGAACCCTGGCGCGGCGCTCGGTCCGGACGGCATCGCGCCGGCCGTGCTCTACATGGTCAGCGATCTGTCGGGCGACCAAACCGGCAAGGTGCTCGGCGTCTCCGGCCCGCGCGGCGTCCGCGAGATGCGGATGATGGAAATGGAGGGCTGGAAGCCGCCCTTTACCGGCTGGAAGGCCGAAGATATCGCCACCCACGCCAAGGAGATCTTCTTCTCCGAGGAGCAGATCAAGATGGGCGCGCGACGGTTCTGACCCTCGTCATTCCGGGGCACGCGAAGCGTGAGCCCGGAATCCATAACCACGATCGTGAGTATGGATTCCGGGCCTGCGCCAAGTGGCGCATCCCGGAATGACCCTGTATAGAGGGGGGAAACAGACGAGGCACCCATGACCAAGCTCACCGCCCAGGCCGCAGGAACCTTTGCGATCGCGCCGACCCCGTTCCACGACGACGGCCGCATCGACGAGGCATCGATCGACCGGCTGACCGATTTCTACACCGAGGTCGGCTGCGACGGCGTCACGGTGCTGGGCATTCTGGGCGAGGCGCCGAAGCTCGATGCCGCCGAGGCGGAGCAGGTCGCGCTGCGCTTCGTCAAGCGCGCCAAGAAGCTGCAGGTGATCGTCGGCGTCTCGGCGCCGGGCTTCGCCACGATGCGCTCGCTGGCCAGGAAGTCGATGGATGCGGGCGCCGCTGGCGTCATGATCGCGCCGCCGCCGCATCTGCGCACCGACGACCAGATCATTGGCTATTTCAAGCAGGCGCAGGAAGCGGTCGGCGACGACATTCCCTGGGTGCTGCAGGACTATCCGCTGACCTTGACCGTCCAATTCACGCCCGCCGTGATCCGCAAGATCGTGATGGACTCGCCATCCTGCGTGATGCTCAAGCACGAGGACTGGCCGGGCCTGGAGAAGATCTCGACGCTGCGCAACTTCCAGAAGGACGGCTCGCTGCGGCCGCTGTCGATCCTGGTCGGCAATGGCGGCCTGTTCCTCGATTTCGAGATGGAGCGCGGCGCCGACGGCGCGATGACGGGCTACGCTTTCCCCGAACTGTTGATCGACGTCGTCAATCTGTCGAAGGCGGGCAAGCGTGACGCGGCGCACGACCTGTTCGACGCGCATCTGCCGCTGATCCGCTACGAGCAGCAGCCGGGCGTCGGTCTCACCGTGCGCAAATACGTGCTGCAGAAGCGCGGCATCATCTCGTCCAGCGCCCAGCGCAAGCCGGGTGCGGTGATCACGCCGCAGGCGAGGGCCGAGGTCGACTATCTGCTCTCCCGCGTGGCACGCGTCGACCGCCGCGCCAATCTGCAACCGCAATCCAGTGCTGCAGGCTAAGTGATGATCGAGATCGTTGCCCCGCGCCTTGCCTCGACCGTGTTGCTGCTCCGTGACGGCAGCAGCAGCGACATAGAAGTCTTCATGATGGTCCGCCATCACCAGATCGAGTTCAACTCGGGCGCACTGGTGTTCCCCGGCGGCAGCGTCGACAAGAACGACAAGGAGATCGCCGCCAACCCCGCGCTCTATTCGGGCGGGGACGGGCTCGACGGCGACGCGCTGGGTTTCCGGATCGCTGCGATCCGCGAGACGTTTGAAGAGAGCGGCATCCTGCTGGCGCGGCCGCGGGGGTCGAAGGATCTGGTCGATGCCAGGCGTGCGAACGAGATCGCGACCGCGCATCGTACGGCGCTGAACGAAGGCAAGATCAGCTTCCTCAAGGTGCTCACCGACAACGGCATGGTGCTCGCGCTCGATGAACTCGTGCCCTACGCGCATTGGATCACGCCGGAGGGCATGCCGAAGCGTTTCGACACCTGGTTCTTCCTGGCCGCGGCGCCGCCCGAACAGCTCGGTGCGCATGACGGCAAGGAATCGACCGATTCGATCTGGGTATCGACGCGCGAGGCGCTCGAGGGTGGCGAGAGCGGCCGCTTCAAGCTGCCGTTCCCGACCACCCGCAATCTGATCCGGCTCGGCAAGCAGCCGAATGTCGACGCTGCGCTTGATGACGCCAAGAAAATGTCGATCGTGACCGTGACCCCCGTCATGACCAAGACCGCCACCGGCCGCCAGCTCCGCATCCCCAAGGAAGCGGGCTACGACGGCGAGGTGTTCGACGTCGGCGCGATGGGGTAGGCGCCCGCTCGAGAGATCGCGGACGGCCAGACCCATTCGATGTCGTCTCGGCGAAAGCCGGGACGACAATCGAGAAACGCGTCTCCACATTTCGGCCTGTATCGAAGTATCAATACCTCCGGCGCTGTAGATTCCGTCTCACCACCAAGACGGAATCCTCAGGCGATGACCACCACTCCACGCCAGCCCAACATGGCCTTCGAGCTCGCCTTGCTGCTGGCGCTCGCCACGCTCTGGGGCGGCTCCTACACCTTCATCAAGCTCGGCGTGGCCACCATCCCGCCGATCACACTGATCGCGGCGCGCACCGCGATCGCAGGCCTGCTGCTCGTCGTCATCATGCGGATGCGCGGCGTAACCATGTCGACGGACGGTCCGACCTGGCGCCGCTTCATCTTCCAGGCCTGCCTCAACAGCGTGATCCCGTGGACGCTGATTGCCTGGGGCGAACGCTTCGTCGATGCCGGGCTCGCCACCATTCTCAATTCGGCTTCGCCCATCTTCACCTTCCTGTTCACCGTCGCGATCACCCGCCATGAGGCCGCGAGCCCGCGCAAGCTGTTCGGGGTGATATCAGGGATGGCCGGCATCTGCCTGATCGTCGGCGTCGATGCCTTCCGCGATCTCGGGCAGGGCATCGTGGCCGAGGTCGCGATCGTCGCCGCCACCATCTGCTACGCCTGCGCGGCGATCTTCAGCCGCGGCTTCAAGGGGCTCGATCCGATGGCGCCGGCGGCGGGCTCGCTGATCGCGGGTGCTGCGATCCTTCTCCCGCTCAGCCTCGCCGTCGAACGGCCCTGGACGCTGGCGCCGTCGACCAGTTCGCTGCTCGCCCTGCTGGCGCTTGCGGTGTTCTCGACGGCGATCGCCTTCGTGATCTACTTCCGCCTGATCCAGACCCTCGGCTCGGTCGGCACCACCGCGCAGGCCTATCTGCGAGTGCCGATCGGGGTTGCGCTCAGCGTTGCATTTTTGGGGGAGCGGCTCGGCCCGACGGCGTGGATCGGGCTCGCCTGCGTGGTGATCGGCGTCGCCGCGATGACCATTCCACCGCGAAGGACCGGCACGGCCTGAGGCCGTCGCCGCACCTGACGCGACGGTGGGGCCGGAATCGGCCGCGGGTGGTTAACAGGGTGACACCGGTCACACCGCCGGCCGGCCCGGGCCCCCTCAGCATGTTTCCCCAAAGCCCGTAACTTCCCGTATATTGGGGCGCATTGGATCCCCGGCCTTGATGACATGACCGCTGAATCGCCGCCGAATTCGCAAGCGCCGCGTGCGTTCTCCCTCTCGATTGGCCAGCTCACGTTCGGCAGCTTCCTGCTGGTCCTGGCTGTGATCATCATCACGTCCACGGCCAGCGTGATCGCGATTCGGCACATCGATACGACCTTTGCCGAGCTGCAACGGCTGCAAAGCGTCGGCGACATCGCCGAGGACATCGACCGGCGCACCAACGAGCTGCGGCTGGCGGCGCGGGATTTCGTCACCGAGCCCGGCACCCAGTCGGCCCAGGTCGCGCAGGCGGCCCAGTCGCTGAGCGAGATTCTGAAGAAAACCCGGATCGAACTGGCGCCCGAGCAGCAGGACATGATCGACGGCGTCACCCAGCGGCTGGCGACCTATCGCAGCGGGATCGAGCGAATCTCGGCCCTGCTCAGCCGCCGCGCCGAGATCGTCGCCGGACTGCCGCCGCTGCGCGACGCGTTCGACAAGGCGGTCGTCGAGAGCAACGACGCCACGCTTGCGAACACGCTGTCGCAGATTCAGAGCCGCATCGCCACCGCATTGCTGGCGCACAACACGTCGGCCGCCGAGCAGGCTGCGCAAAGCATGCGGGCGATGACCATCGCCGATCCCGCCCTGCGCAGTGCCGTCGACAACTATGCCGAGGCGATCAGCGCGATCTCGGTGCGCGAGGGCCAGATCGCCGACATCGACCGCGAAGTGCTCGGCGCCGAAGGCGTGTTGATTCAGAAGGTCACCGAGCTGTTGCGGGAGCTCAGCTCGCGCCGCGGCCATGTGCTGTCGCGCGATTTTGCGCGGACATTGGCTGAAGCGAAATGGCAGAGCATCGTGCTCGGCACCGCGGGCGTGCTGATCGGCCTGTTCGCGTCGGTGCTGGTGGTGCGCCGCACCGTCCGCCCGCTGGCCCGGATCGCCGGCTCGATCCGCAAGGTCGCGGGCGGCGAGAAGAGCGCGTTCATTCCCGGCGCCGACCTCGACAACGAGATCGGCGACATCGCGCGCGCCGCCGAGGTGTTCCGCCAGACCCTGGTCGACGCCGACAGCGCGCGCGAGGCCGCTCTGCGCGCGCTCGCCGAGCAGCGGCTCGCCGAGGAGAGCTATCACAAGCTGTTCGAGGCATCCGTCGACGGGATCTACGTCACGACGCCGGGCGGCACGCTGCTCAACGCCAACCCGGCGCTGGCGCGGATGATGGGTTATGCCACGCCGCAGGACCTGATCAACGGCATCGGCGACATCGCCTCCACGGTCTATGTCGATCCGGCGGCGCGGGAGCAGTACCAGAAATTGATGGCGCGCGACGGCACGGTGCGTGACTACGAATATCAGGTGCGCTCGCGTGACGGCACGGTGCTTTGGCTGTCCGATTCCGCGACCGTCGTGCGCAACGACGAGGGCGAGGTGGTCCGCTACGAGGGCACGGTGCGTGACATCACCGACCAGAAGCGCGCCGAAGATGCCATCGCCGAGGGCCGCCGGCTGCTGCAGATGGTGATCGACACGGTGCCCGCCGTCATCAACGTCAAGGAGCGCAATCTTCGCTACGTGCTGATGAACCGCTACATGGCGGGGATATTCGGCATCGAGCCGCAGGATGCGATCGGCCAGACCACCGCCGAGCTGATGCAGCGCTACGGCGCCGCCAAGACCGACGAGAACGACAAGCGCGTGTTGTCGGCGCGGCGCGAGCTCGGCTTCTATGAGGAAGAGTACAAGGACGCCGCAGGCAACATGCGGCAATGGCTGGTCAACAAGCTGCCGATCCTCGATGCGCAGGGCGAGATCGAGAACATCGTCACGGTGGCGCTCGACATCGGCGAGCGCAAGCGGTCCGAGCAGGAGATGCGCAAGGCGAGGGATTCCGCCGAGGCGGCGCTGCGCAACCTGCGGGAAACCCAGAACTCGCTGATCGAGGCCGAGAAACTCGCCGCGCTCGGCCGCCTGGTGGCCGGGGTCGCACATGAGGTCAACAATCCCGTCGGCATCAGCCTGACGGTGGCATCCGCACTGGAGCGCAAGACCGCGAACTTCGAGGCCCAGGTCGAGCGCGGCGACCTGCGCCGCTCCAGCCTCAACGATTTCCTGAACACGGCGCGGGATGCGTCGTCGCAGCTCGTCGCCAATCTGAACCGCGCCGCGGAGCTGATCCAGTCGTTCAAGCAGGTCGCCGCCGACCGCAACTATTCCGACCAGCGCACCTTCGATCTCGGCGATCTCACCGAGCAGGTGGTGATGAGCCTGCGGCCCGGCCTGCGCAAGCACAATCTGACGCTCAACGTCGATTGCGAGCCCAACCTGATCATGAATTCCTATCCCGGACCGTATGGCCAGGTGCTGACCAATCTGTTCCTCAATGCGGTCGCGCACGCGTTCCCGGACGGCAAGCCCGGCGAGGTCGAGATCCAGGTTCGTGCCGCAGGCGGCGACAATGTCGAGGTGATCTTCGCAGACAATGGCTGCGGCATGAGCCTCGACGTCCGCCGCCGCGCGTTCGATCCGTTCTTCACGACGCGGCGCGACCAGGGTGGCACCGGGCTCGGGCTGCACATCGTCTACAGCATCGTCACCACCCGGCTCGGCGGCCGGCTCTCGCTCGAATCCGCGCCGGGCAACGGCACGCGCATCCAGATGATCCTGCCGCGCGTCGCCCCGCTGGAGCAGGCCGCGGAGTAGGCAGGCGCCGTCGCCATGTTATCTTCCTCAATTCCCGGCCAGAAAACGCGTGGCGGATTGGCCGGCGCCGCGATCCGTGCCGTTCGAGCGGAGCAGGGAGTCGCGCCTGGGATCACCAGCGCCACCCGCAGCGACGACGGCCGCGATGCCACCAGCAGGACCAGCGTCGCCGGCGATGCCAATGGCGGCGGCGCGGTGGTCGCGGTGGCGGCCGTGGCCGCGGTCGCCGGCTGGTAGCAACCCTATGAACGGGCGGCCCGGCATCGTCTGCCCCGGCGGCGAGGTCCTTTTCCAGCGCCAGCGGCAGCGCCTTCGCGCTCTCCGCCAACAGGCTTGTACCGAGGCCTGCGGCAACGACACCGCCGAGCATGCTCCGCAGTGCCGTCCGGCGATCGATGTCATGCATGGCTTGCTCCTTCCGTTGTTGCCGGGACGTCGTTGTCTTGCTCCAGCAGGTGATGCGCATGGATTTGCCGGCCAGGCCGGCGTGGATCAGCTGGTTCGTTCGCGGTGGCCTGCCGCGTTGTCATCCGGAATCTCTCCCGGCCGGTAGTTCGGCAGCTGCCCTGCCGGAATGACCGCGAGGAGGGCGAGCCCGGCCATGATCAACAGCCCGATCTTCAGCGCCCGCAGCCGAGCTTCGGTGTTGACCCGGACCGCTTCCTCGACCTGCTGTGGCGTGCCGCTCGTGGCTTCGAGCACGCTGCGCAGCCGGTCATTGCTGACGAAAGTGATGTTGTCGAGGTCGACCTGGCTTTGCAGCTCCTTCGTCAGCACCGGGCTGGCCGTGATCTTGCCGAGGGCGATGGTGCTCAGCAGACCAACGAGAAGTGCGCCGGCGACCGCCGTACCTACCGCGGCCGCGAGGTTTTGCGTGGTTCCGCGCAAGGACCCGACGTCCCCCGCAAGCACCTTGGGCGAGGCCGTCACCAGGACGTTGAACAGCAGCGTCACCAGGGAGCCCTGGCCGATGCCGAACAGGACGAGACCAAAAAGAACGGGAATCTCGCTCCAGTCGTTGCGCACGACGAAGGCGAGCCACAGCAGCGCGATGGTGCAGAGCGCAAAGCCGAAACGTCCGATCTGACGCGGTGTCAATCTGTCGTAGAGATTGACGATCAGCATCGCCGAGAAGAAGACCGTGAGGTTGAACGGCATCATCGCGATCGCTGTGGCGATCGGCGAGCGTCCCTGCACGATCTGGATGTAGAGCGGCACCGTGAAGTTCAGTGCAGCCTCCAGCGCGACCACCGTGAACAGCGCATAGACCGCGCAGCGCTCCTCAGGCGAGTCGATCACCTCCAGTGCCAGCAGCGGAGTTTTTCCCGCGGCCTGCTGCCGGTGCGTCCAGCTTAGAAATGCCTGTCCGAGCACGATGCCGATCACGATCATGATCGGCGCCGGCGAAACGCCCAAGAGATCGAACGGCGCGTTGGGACGGGCGAGCGCCAGCCCCCAGCCGATGAGATTGTTGAATCCGAAGCTGATCAGAATGATCGCGCCGGCGGCGAGGGCGACGCCAACCAGATCAATCTCGATGTCGGGGCGGCCGCGGTCCGGCTTCAAGCGAAAGCTCAGCAGGAAGACGATCGCCGACACCGCGATCAGGATTCCGAACGCAGGCCGCCAGCCGATATAGGTTCCAAACACTCCGCCGATCACGAATGCGAGCACGCCGGCAGCCGCACGCGCCGAGCCGAGCGCGCTGAGGGTCGTGGCCTGCTGGCGCCCGGCATCATTGCGAGCGAAGCGAAGCAATCCATTGTCTTTCCCATGCCGAGCGATGGATTGCTTCGTCGCTTCGCTCCTCGCAATGACGGGAACCGTGCTGCGACTGCCGAACCGCTAATTGATATCCGCGAGCTTGTGCAGCGTTGCGCCGAAGATCAGGCTCGCCTTGCCGACCAGCGCGGTTCCACTCATGGTGCCGCGGGTGTCAGTGAAGGTGCCGGAGACGCCGATGCCGACCGGCGCGGGTCCGCCGAACAACGGATTATCGGTGTCGCGCGGCGTGGTGTGGCGTTGCACGAGGATCTCGCCCTTGAACGCGTCACCTTTCACCGTGTAGCTGCCGGTGTAATAGAGATAGCCGTCGCCGCCGAGAATCTGCCCGTCGCGGAAGAGAATCACCCCGCTGCCCTTGCCGACGCGTCCGTCCAGCAGGGTGACGTGGATTGAGTACAGCCCGTTCTTCATAACGTTCCATTGGACCGGCTGCCGCGCCCGCAGCAATCCGGATTGGTTTTTTATGCCAAAGCGAGCAACCTCGTGCAATGCGGCAGGTTGATTCCGGGGGGGGGTCCGGAGAAGCCGTGAACCCTCGGTTCCTGCCAGGCGGTGTGACGGCGCGATGACAGCGGACCGTGCGCGCGAATCGAACTGGCCCGCGAAATGCATGGCTCTGGTTGCACTGGCCGGTGAGTGCTGGAGCAACATACATGACAGACAGGTTGGAAGCTGGCGGCCGCTTGGCAGGCCGGAACGACGAGCCCAGAATCTTGCCCGGAACCTTGGTTGACCGTCGTCGCGGCCGCATGAGAGTGTTTCTGTCGCTTGGTCTGGTCGCGCTTACGTCGGTCGCCGCTGCGCAGCTTGCACAGGCGCGTGATCCTGACGGCCGCTACGCCAATTCGCCGCTGAAGGAATGGTTCGACGGTCTGCGTAGCGGCAAGGGGCCGTGCTGCTCGGATGCCGACGGCAGTGCGGTCAGCGATGTCGATTGGGAATCGAAGAACGGACACTATCGCGTGCGCCTCGACGGGACGTGGATTGACGTGCCCGACGAGGCCGTGGTCACCGAGCCCAACCGGGCCGGCCGCGCGATGGTGTGGCCGATCAAGAGCTACATGGGCGTGACGATCCGCTGTTTCATGCCGGGTAGCATGACGTAGCGAGGCAATCGTCGCTCACACGTACTTCTTGTCGCGCTCGAGCAGTTCGATCGAGATGCCCTGCGGGCCGCGGATGAAGCAGATCCGTACGCCGGGGCGGATCGTGGTCGGCTCCTTGGTGAACTCGACGCCCTTGGCCTTGATCTCGGCCGCGACCGCGTCGATGTCCTTCACCGACAGCCCGAAATGATCGAGCCCCTGATAGGGCGTCACCGGCGGGGCATTGACGCCGTCGCCTTGCGTCACCTCCGCAATGAAAACCCTGGCGCCGCCGAGTTGGACGTCGATGCGGCCGGGGCCGCGGACGATCTCGCCGCCGAGAATGTCGCGCAGCCAGGTCGCTGTGGCTTCGGGATCGGGACTGCGCAGATGGACGTGGTCCCACGTGACGACGACGGGCATTGCGATCTCCTTGTTGTTCTCGCGCCGCTCGGGTGCGCGGCACTCGCTCCCGTGCAGCGCAAATCTAGCGAGCGGCCAGCCCTGATGCCACTCCGTGCAGTACGTCGCAAGATTGTCGTACCGGTATGAAACCATTCCGTCCGGCGGCGATTGTTCTCGCGTGGCCGCTCGACCTGCGGCCGTCCTGGATGCCGCCTGCGGCGATGGGGCGGCTTGATCGAGCGTCGAGGGTGAGGGCACGACGATGCGGATCGGTTTGGCGTCGTTTCGACATGTTGCGGCCGGACGTCTCGCTGACGGCCGCTTCTACGCCAGCATGCTGCTGTCGCTGATCGCCATCGCCGGAATTGTCGCCTGGTTCATGCTCCCCGAGCCGAGCGACGGCGGAGATCAAGACATCTGGCCGGTGCCTTCAGCCACCATCCGCACCGCACAGGATGTGCCGACCGGGGCGCAGCCCGCCCAGGCCGCAAGAGAGGGGCTGGCCGTACCGGCCGATGAGCCGGCCACGGTCGGCATGGCCGCTGCCCCGCAGCCGGCCGAGGAGTTGAGGCAGCCCGGCCCGGGCGCCGAACGATCGCCGCTGAACAGGGTGCGGATCGCCTCGCAATCGTGGCGCCGCGGCGGGCTGGGTTCGAAGATGCTGGTCACGCTGACACTGCGCAACGCCAACGATTTCGCGGTCAAGGATATCGAGATCGCCTGCGCCTTCATCCGCCGCGACGGCAGCCCTATGACCGAGCGCAAGCGGCTCATCCCGGACACCATCGCCATGAAGAGCCGGAAGACCTACTCGCAGATGTTAATCGGGTTCGTAAATGTTAACGCAAACAAGGCGAAATGCTCCGTCGTGACCGCCAGCCGCGCCTAAACCCTGCATCCCGAAAAAGTGACCGGGAATTGACTTGCCGGGTGAACCGTAACGGCCAGGCAGGAACTAACTAGTAAGCCGACCGTTAGTGAACGGCCCGGAAGCGCGGGATGGCGACTGTCCGGGTAATCATGCGCAGACGATGAATTCGCCCGCGCGATGACTGATGTCGTCGCGCCGAGATGAACCGCGCCCGTGGCGCGGGGGGAGCTACCAAGATGCCTGTGGCGCGTTATTTCCTGTTCGTTGGTGGAGTGCTGCTCGCGCTGCTCTTCGTCGTCAACGCCATTGTGCCGCAGGAGGCCGTAGTTCCCGGCCAAAGCCAGACCATCTCATCGCCGGGCGTCGACAAGACCATGGTCCGGATCAGGTCGACCCAAAAGCTGCCTGAGCGGGTGGTCTACGATACCAACCTGCCGACCATCGTTCCGGCGCAGGTCAACGCGGTCGCCGCGACGAGCCCGGCGGCTGCCGGCGACGCCTCGGCACAGGCCCGCGTCCGCGACACCTTCGCCCAGTTCATTCCGCCGGAGAAGGCTGACGCGCGCAAGGGCGCAGTCGTAGCCGACGCTAAGCCAGCCGAGCAGCCGGCGCAGGCCCAGCCGCAGGCGGCGAAGAAGCACAAGGTTGCGCGTTACCATGCCCATCCCCAGCAGCCGATGCGGCTGGCGCAGCCCGGCACGTATCAGCCTTACCGCGTTGCACAGCAGCAGCCGCGCATGGGCTTCTTTGGCGGTTTCGGCACCTGGTAGGGCCGCAGCCGGCAACCGATATGCCGTCGCAAATGCTTGCGGCGGCTTTTTCATGTCCGCATGATCAGGCGGGTTAGCGCGGCAGGCGCGGAATCTTGTCGGCGAAGCCGTTGTAGCAGGTCAGCCGCTCGTCCTCTTCCTTTACGAACCGGCATTCGTTGACGCCCTTGGCGGGGGCGGCCTTCGGCTTGGGCTGCGGCTTGAAGATCTCATCGTAGCACATCAACCGCTCCTTGGTGGCGTCGTCGATGTCCTGGCAGGCCTGAAGCTTCTGCGCGGCCGATTGCGGCTTACCGGGCGTGGCAGCCTTCTCGCCCTTCTTGCCGGCTGACTTCTTGCCGACCTGGACCAGCGGCTTGTCGCCCACCATCGGCTGCGCGCCCGCCGGCTTGTCGGCGGCAGCGGGTGGCGTGGTGGCTGGAGTGGTGCCTTGGGCAAGCGCGGCTGCCGGGCAGAGGAGCGCCAGCGCGAAGATGATATGTCTCATGTTGAAAATGTCCGAAATGGCGTGATGACCGGAAGGGATGGCGCCGGGGATCGGAAAAGCCCGGCAAGCGCCGAGGCTTATCGCAAGTTTTGCCCGAATCCTACCCCCAGGGACGCCCCGCCCGCCGCCGATCCACTGGCAAGAACAGGGGCAATTCGTCGCCGGTCCGGCCGCAACCGAGCGTGATTTGCCTTTGCCGGGCCGGACGGCTATGACGGCGCCATCTGCGCGACTGGCGCTTGGATGGACCACCATCGGGGAGCGCAGAGACTGAACGCCGCGCGCCTGGGCACCGCTTCGAAACGGAGGTGCCATGACGGCGAACATTCTTGATGGGCATGCGCATGCCCAAATTGTCATCGACAAGGTTGCGAGTGAACTGGACCGACTGCCCCGCGCGCCGGGGCTTGCGGTCGTGCTGGTTGGCTGTGACGCGGCGAGCCAGATCTACGTGCAGAGCAAGGTCAGGATGGCCGAGCGGCTTGGCCTGCGCGGCGAGGTCGAGCGCCTGCCGGACGACGCCAGCGAGGCCGATCTGCTTGCCCGGATCGTGGCGCTCAACGGGCGCGACGACATCGACGGCATCCTGATCCAGCTGCCGCTGCCGGCGCATATCGACGCCCTGCGGGTGATGGCCGCGGTCGATCCCGCAAAGGATGTCGACGGCCTGCACGCCCTGAACGCGGGCCGGCTTTTTCACGGCGACGATGCGCTGGTGCCGTGCACGCCGCTCGGCTGTCTCAGGCTGATCAAATCGATCCGCCCCGATCTCACCGGCGCGCATGCCGTGGTGATCGGCAGCTCCAACATCGTCGGCAAGCCGATGGCCGCGCTGTTGCTGCAGGAGCAGGCGACCGTGACGCAGACCCACGTCCACACCCGTGGCATCAGCAGCATCTGCCGGCAGGCCGATATCCTGGTCAGCGCGGTGGGCAAGGCCGGGCTCGTGCGCGGCGACTGGATCAAGCCGCAGGCCATCGTGATCGACGTCGGGACCACGCGCGTCGAGAAGCCGGACGGCGGTTATGCGGTGTGCGGCGATGTCTCGTTCGACGAGGCGTTGCAGGTCGCCGGTGCGATCACGCCGGTGCCGCGCGGTGTCGGCCCGATGACGATCGCCTGCCTGATGGAGAACACCGTGAAGGCCGCCAAGGCGAGGGCGGCGCGGCTGCAATAGCGCGGGATGCGCGCTCAAAGGCGCGCGGCCGGTCCTGCTCGCGTCTCGGATTCGCGCAGGGCGGTCGCGCGCGAAGTTCATGACCCCGGAGGTAATGGAAAGCCCGCAGCGTTCGGCTATCGTCGCGCGGCAGATGGAGGCGCGCGATGCTGTATGCGGAAGATCTCACCGAGGGCCAGACATTCAAGCTTGGCACCTACGCGATCGGGGAAGCGGAGATTCTGGCGTTCGCAGCAAAATATGATCCGGTGCCGATCCATACCGATCGCGCCGCGGCGGCGGCGGGTCCGTTCGGTGGTCTGATCGCAAGCGGCTTCAACACCATGGCGATCTATCAGCGCCTCGTCGTGGAGGCGATCTGGAGCAAGGTGGCGGGTATCGTCGGGCGGAGTTTTGAAATTCGTCTTCCGAGCCCGGTCCGCCCGGGAGACACGCTGACCGGCCAATCCGAAATCCAGAAGATCACCCTCAGGCCGGAGCGGCGCGACGCCGTGGTGATCTTCAAGACCGAGCTCGTCAACGAGGAGCAGCGCCCTGTGCTCGTCCTCGTGCTCGATGCGCTGATCCACATGCGGCCGGCGGAGCGCACGCGGACATAGTCTCCGCTACTTCGTACAGCGGCAAGTGTGGAACCGCGCGGACGGGTCAATGCGTTGCGCGTGCGGAACGTTTCGTGGCCTGATCGGTTCGAGACCTTGAAGCCTCCGGCGAGGGGCGCGGGCGGGGAGGAACCAGCCGAGGAAACAGCCAGGGCCGGAACCAACAAAGGAGCAGCGGATGAAGCTGAATGCCACGCAAGTCAAACAGACCATGACGCAATTGAACGCCCAGGTGCTTCCGGACGATCATTCTGCCGTGGCGCAACTGAACAGCGTATTCGGCGAGCATACATTCTTCGTCGACACCAGCGGACTCAAGGTCCTCGAACCGGCGCAGAGCTCCGGCATGCCGGGGCAGACCGGCGAGGTGGTGAGCCTCGCCGACTGGAGCGACCCGGAGCTGACCTCGCTGCGGCCGCACGAGCCCGAACCGACCGGCGTGCTCGTCACGCTCGAACCCAGCAAGCACTAAGTGAGACAAACGTCGACGATCGGCCCTCTTGATGGCGACAGTCTCGACGTCACCTCAAGAGGTGCCGAAAGTCACATGGCAAATCAGCGCTGCCTGCGTATGCATCGGTTCGAGGTGGGTATTCAGGCGGTGAGGGGCAGATGGGGATCGTGCGGCGCTGGAGCCCTGACGAGGACGAAAGGCTCAGAGAACTCGCCAGGGCCGGCAAGAATGCACTCGAGATCAGCAACGAACTGACCCGCAGCGCGTCGGCCGTGCGGCGGCGCGCCGAGGTGTTGTCCGTACTCATCATGGCCAAGGCGTTTCGCGCCCGCCCGTCGCACGTTGCGACCCATCTCGAGCGGGTCGCGATCGATGCGATCCGCAACCGCCGTTCGTTTCCCGCAGGCGTCGGCCCGAGCACCATTGCCGGAATGATCGAGAAGGGCTGGATCGTCCCGGAACTGGGCCGCCGATACCGCGTCACCGACGCCGGCGTGGAGGCGGTGCGGGCCAAGATCCCGAGTGGGTGAAGGCAACCCGGCAACGGGACGTGCCAGCGGGACGGATTATTTGAGGCCGATTGCGAGATTTTGCGCCCGAGACGGATGTCCTATCCGTTCAATCATCGGAGGCGCGACGACTTGGGTCTCCGCGTCTCACTCCAGCCGTCCGTGTGATTGCGCCGATGCTCACCGCCCAGTTTGCTCCAGCCGACCGGTACCAGCGTTTCGCCGATCTTGCGCCGTTTGTTCGCGAGGCGATCGGCATCATCGCAGCACTGACCCCGGCTCAACGCCTGGACGTGGAATTCCTCGAACGGCAGTTCATCCCTGCGCTGGGCCTCAATGACGAGCTGCTGCGTGAGCAGCCGCCGGAGCTTGCGCCGTATTTCGGCAGGGGTCTGCACCTCTGGCAGTATCCGAACCAGCTCGCGCCGTATCTGGCCTGGCTTGCGCGCAACGCGACCGGCATTTCCTCCTACATGGAAATCGGCTGCCGCTGGGGCGGCATGTTCATTCTGGTGACGGAGTGGCTGAGGGCCAGCGGTGCCGACCTCAAGACAGTGATCGCGCTCGATCCGATCGCGCCGACGCCGTTCATCTCGACCTATTTCGATCTGCTGCAGCAGCAGGGCGGCATCGAGCCGGTCTACATGCAGGACTATTCAACCTCGCCGCTGGTCGCGGCGCATGTCGAGCAGCTGAAGCCCGATTTCGTCTTCATCGACGGGGATCACAGCCTGCGCGGCGCGATGCTGGATCATCTGCTGGTGCGCTCACACGCCAGGATCATCGCGCATCACGACATCCATTCCCAGGCTTGCCCGGATACGACGCTGCTGTGGACGGCGCTGAAGCAGTTCGAAGCGCCCATCTTCGACACGTTCGAGTTCACCAGCCAGTATCCGTCCGTCAACGGCGCCTTCCTCGGCATCGGCGCGATGAAGCGGCGGTCCGCGTAAGGACCGCCACCACCTGCCCGGAAGCCGGGCGATGTCAGCTACGACGTTGCGATGCCGGGCTCGGTGTGCGGCCGCTCGCCCAGATTGAGCTTGCTCCTGTCGCCGCCGGCCCAGGCCAAGGTCTTCGGATCCATCACGCGGAACCAGAGCGGCGGGATCGCAGCCAGTCCGAACATGCCGGTGTAGCCGTTCGGCAACCGCGGAATGTCGTCGAAATCGCGCAATGACTGGTAGGGGCGCATCGGGTTGGCGTGGTGGTCCGAGTGACGTTGCAGATGCAACGTCATCAGGTTCGAGACGATGTGGTTGGTGTTCCAGGAGTGGCGCGGCTCGACCGCCTGGTAGCGGCCGTTCGGCAGCTTTTCGCGCAACAGGCCGTAGTGCTCGACATAATTGGCCTGGGTCAGCGCGTACCAGCCGAGGAAATGGTGCGCGACGATGAACGGCGCGACCTTCCAGCCGAACACCGCAATCAGAATGGCTGCCACGACGAGCGTCAGCGCGAAGCCCTGCAGGATTTCGTTGTTGACCGACCAGACCGGCTCGCCGCGACGGGTCAGCCGCTCGGCCTCATTGCGCCAGCCGCGCTTGAAGGCACCCGGCAACTCGCGCGTTGCGAACGCATAGATCGATTCGCCGAAGCGCGCGCTGGCGGGATCCTCGGGAGTTGCGACCCAGGTGTGATGGCCGCGATTGTGCTCGATGCGGAAATGCGCGTAACCCACCGCGCAATTGGCGAGCATGCCGAACAAGATGTTGAGCCTGTCCGACTTGTGGCCGAGTTCATGTCCGACCAGCAGCGTGCCGCCGTCGATGGTGCCGACGCCGAGTAGCAGCGCCACGTAGGACCACCACGGCAGTTCCTGGGTGCCGAAGAAAGCAATCAGCGCGATGTAGTTCACCCAGGGAAACACCACGCTGAAGCGCGCGAGCCGCAGATAATACGGATCGGCCTCCATTGCGGCGACGACTTCCGCCGGCGGATTGTGGGTGTCCTCGCCAAAGACGACATCGAGCAGCGGGATCAGGATGAAGATGAAGACGAAGGGGATCAGCGTGACCAGCGGATTGTGCGTCTGCAGGAACCACCAGTAGGAGAACAGCGGGATCAGCGGCGGGATGAACGAGAGCATCCACAAATAGCGCTTGCCGTCCTTGTAGGTGATGGTTTCGCCGGCGGCATTGGTGCCCGTGAAGATCATCGCATTCCCTCCAGCAGCTCTTTCGAGGCGGCGTTCGCCATTGTTGCAGCAAGGATGCCGCGAGGCGGCCCTGCGCCGCCAGTTCCCAATAGGCCAAATTTGTGGCATTTTGCGCCAAACGATTTGGCCGGACGCTCGCCAGGGAGGGCGCCGACGCAATGCAGGGATCGGAGGCGGATGCCCTTCGCACGCCGGTGGCCGCGAGCTACGCGCGGGCGCTGGTGCGGGCGTTCGGCAGGACGCGGAGCGAGCGCGACGAGCTGCTGAAGGGGACCGGAATCCAGCAGGGCGCGCTCGACCAGCCCGGCGCACACATGCCGGTGTCGTCGCTGGTGCTCCTCGCCGCCAACATCACCCGGGCGCATGGCGAGCTGTGGCCGTTGTCGGCCGCGGCGGTCTGGTCGACATCGCTGCAAGGGGCGCTCGATGTCGCGACCAGGACGGCGCCGACCGTCGCGGATGCGCTCAACATCGGCGCGCGCTTCGGATCGACCCGCGCGCCCTTCATCCGCAACCGGTTGCGCCGTACCGCGCGCTCGATCCAGATTGAGATCGCTCCAGCGGTGCCTATGGACGGCGCGCTGTGGCGCGCCGTGGCGCTGGCGGTGAGCCTCAACGTGCACGCCGTCTATGTGCAGCTGCTCGAGGATGCGATCGACCAGGCGACGCTGCACTTTCCGTGGCCGCCACCCGCGGGCGCAGAGCGGCTCATGCAGCATTATTCCTGCGCCGTGAAGTTCGACGCGGCCGCTTTCGCCTTCGACGTGCCGAATGCGCTGTGCGTGCGGCCGTCGCCGTTTGCCGATCCGGAATTGCACGCCAAGGCGATCGAAGCGCTCGAAGCGGTCGAGAAGCCACGCTCGGACGCTGCGGCGCTGGTGCGGATGGTCGAGAGCCTGATCGCGGCGCGGCTGCCGCATCGTCTGGCTGAGGAGGATGCCGCGCGCCTCGTCGGCACCTCGCGGCGGACGCTGGTGCGGCGGCTGGCGGAGGCGGGCTGCGCCTTCCGCCCGCTGCTCGACAGGGTGCTGCGCGAGCGGGCGCGGACGATGCTCGCGGAAGGCACGCAGTCGCGCGACGAGATGGCGACCGCGCTCGGCTACACGGATGCAACGAGCTTCAGCCGCGCCTGTCGCCGCTGGTTCGGCGCGAAGGGCGTGCGCGGCTAGCCTGTCGGCGCGCTGTGGCGTGGCTGTGCGGGCTCGCCGCCGTTCGACATTTGGGGCTGGATGGCCGACGGATCGCTGCGCTGATGCTTTGCGGTCCAGGCGATGAACGGGTAGGCGAGCAGCGCCAGATAGTTCGACGGCATCGGATGATCGATGCCGAATGTCTTCGGTTTCTTCTCCTTTGGAAGGTAGGCGCTCCCGAACAGCACATCGTAGAACGAGAACAATCCGGCAAAGTTCCTGTCCCTGGCTTCGGCTTCGCTGCTGTGGTGCCAGTGGTGGAATTCCGGCGACACCAGGATGCGGCGCAGCGGCCCAGAGCCCAGGCGGACATGGGCGTGAACCAGCCAAGTCTGCCAGTAGTACACGAGGAGATAAGTCGCGATCGCTTCCGTGGAGAAGCCGAGCGCGTAAAGTGGAAACAGCGCGCCGGCCTTCATGAAGATCACGTCGAGCGGGTGCTGGTGAATCGCCGCGAGCCAATCCAGCACCTCGACCGCGTGATGAACCGAATGGATCTGCCACATGGCGGGCACGACGTGCAGGATGCGGTGCGTCCAGTAGATGCCGAGGTCCGCGATCAGGATCACGATGGGCACTTGCACCAGATAGGGAAGGTCGTCGATCGCCTGCGTCACCGCCGCAGGCAGGATCGACCGATTGACCAGAGCGGCCCCCGTCATGATGACGATGACACCGATCAACACCAGCCACCCGTTGATGAACAGGAAGGCCATATCGGTCAGCAGGCCGCGCCTGAAGATCTTCTGGGGCCTCGCAGCGAACAGTCGCTCGAATGGCACGAAGATCAAAACCGTCAGCAAAAGCTGGTTCAATCCCGATAAATCGCGCATCTAAAATAGCCGCCTGAAATGGCGGTAGCCTACCACCCCGGCTCCCGACAGCGTCAATAGGAAGGAAAGCCCAAACCGCGCGAGCGTTAAGCAGGAGCGCTTATCGGTATGGTTCCAGCTCGCAGGTCGCGGCGGGAAACCAGACAAGTCCAATAATTTGGATGGTGCGCCAGTGGCGCGCTCGGAGAGATTCGAACTCCCGACCCTCGGAATCGAAATCCGATGCTCTATCCAGCTGAGCTACGAGCGCCGCGGGGGTCGCTTATCAGACTTGGAAGGGGAGGGCCAGCGCCCTTGCGCGGCACGGCGGGTGCTGTCCGCGCGCTGCGCCGGCCGTTGACCGCAAGCCTTCAGAAGCAGGGATGCCGGCGGCGGTCCTGGCCGACATAGGCGGCCGAGCTCTGGTAGCACTTGTTGGTCGACGGGCCGTCGTAATAGCCGAAGCTGCCGGCCGCCGGACCGGGGCCGTAATTGTGCAGGTAGCTGACGTGGTAGGGCAGGCCCCACTGTGCATGCCGGTGATGCCGGTGGTGCGCCGTGGCCGTGAGGTCGGCCGCAGCGGCCGGCGTGAAGGCCGGAATGGCCAAGGAAACGGTCAGGGCGAGGGCGGCGAAAAGCTTGGTCGTGGTCATTGGCGGCCTCCGGGCATTCACGCTGGAATCGGCTTCCCCAGCCGATCCTAGGTCCTCTAACGCTTCATTTAACCCGGAATCCGGCCGAAAGCTGCGGGAAATCAGCCACAGCGCGCCAAATTTTGCCTTTTTGCGGATGCTTAACGGATTGCCAACACAGTCCGGCCAGAGTCTTGCGGTCAGGTCCGCCCGGGCCGCCTTTCCCTCGGTTTAGAACATTTCATGCGCATCACGCCCCTTGTCGCCCTGCTGCTCTCGGTTCTGGCGGTCACGCCGGCGCGGGCCGTGCTGCACATCACGCGCGACCATGGCGGCTATGTCGAGGAGTACAAGGCCAAGTACAAGCAGATCCGCGACCGCCGCGAGCGTGTCGTGATCGACGGCATCTGCAACTCGGCCTGCACGCTGGTGTTCGGCATCGTGCCGCTGAACAAGATCTGCGTGACGCCGAAGGCCAGCATCGGCTTCCACCAGGCCTACTACGACAAGGCCTTCACCTTCGGCATCAAGGTCACCAGCCTCGAGGGCACCTCGGACCTGATGTCCTATTACCCGGATACGGTGAAGGACTGGATCCGCCGCAATGGCGGGCTCACCACCGAGATGAAGAAGATCAAGAACGGGGTCGATCTCTGGAAGATCGTCGATCCCTGCCCGGAAGAGTGGTAGGGCGCGCCGGTCCGGCGATCCCTTGCCGCCGGATTTTGGAACCTGGGCGCGCGCCGTTCGTTTCACTCATGATGCGTTCATCTGCATCGTGCGATTGTCTCCATCAGCGAGCCTGACCGCCGGAGCGGCTCCGCCTCGGCTCGCGCGCACAGGAGGCTGTGATGGCAACCAGGTCCAATCTTTCGAAGGCTGAACTCGCCCGCGGCGTTGCCGGTGCCGCGTCGGCGCTGGTGCTGAGCGCGCTCGCCTTGTTCGCCGCCGCACATCACCTGAGTGGCGGGTAGGGCTGTCGGCGCGACCGCCGGTCCAATCTGCCAGTCAATTTCATCGAGCCGATTTCAGGCCGGTCTCACGAGGCCAGCTATCAAAGCAGGAAGGTGCCGATCAGGAGGCCGGCCGCAAATGCCCAGAGCCCGAGGGTGCATGCCGAGATGACCCGGACGAGATTCCGTAAATCCGCGTCCTGCCAGCTGCTATGGGATCGATAGGTCAATTGCAGGCACCCCCTGCGGTGGCCGGCTTGCTCAGAGTCCGGCAAGCCTGTTCCCGATCGGTGCCCAAATGAAGGCAACCGGGGGGGTGCCGTTCACGCATTCGCGAGGCGCCGCTTTAGGCGCGCGGCCGCGCCGATCCCGCTGCCGTCACCGCGAACCGGCGGATGCCCGTCGGTTGTATGCGATAAAGGCGCGCGCTACAGAGACGCCTCGCAAGCAAGAGCTCGGGACGAACGTCGTTGAGGATTTCCGCCAACACCCGCATTGTGATCGGATCGACGCTGTTTGCGCTGGCGTCCAGTGCATTCCTTTATCTGCTTCCTCCAAGTCCGATCGATAGAAACCTGGTCCGCGGTACCTTCTATTTCCTGGAGGGGCACGCCTACCAAATTCCCGTCAAATATCTCGACGGCGAACTCGGCGCGGCTCGGCTGTACGAGGATGACAGGCTGCTCGGCCCGGCAAACAGCGACCGGCAGGAGATCGCCGCCAAGGGCGGCGGCCGGTTTCAGCTGTTCCGGGACACCAAAAGCTTTTTCGGACCAGTCCTGCTGCTCTCGACAAGCGACAATACCGACCCGAATACCAACGGCAGGAAGTATCACCTCAGATGACGATCGGCGCCGTGTGCCGATCACATGAAGCCCGGGTTGCGCGTCAGATACTGGGCCCAGTCTCCGAAGTCTCGCGACGACGTCAGCAGCATCGGACATGTGATCCGCATTCCCAGCGCCAATGCGGTATCGAGCGCCGGCTTGCTCGCACCCGGCAGGAATGCCGATATCCGTGGCGCGCCGCTCTCGGCGCATGCCGGGGTCGACGCGTTCGTCAGCCAACGATGTCGCGCACTGAAAGCGAACGGCAGCGCCGTGCCGGCGAGAACTCTCGACCTCGCCCGCGCGAGAGCCGAACGATATCGCGATCCCGCTGATCTATCACCGACACCTCTCGCCAGGGCATGGACTTGGCCTCCCATACTGCCAAATCCGTGCACTATGATGTGTCGGCTATGTCCCCGAACACCCGTCGGTCATGTCCCCGGGCTGAACACTCGACCGGGCGATCCAGGCACGCCGCGCCCTATCGGCTGAAGCACAAGCGTCTCTGGAATACTGGATCACCCGCGAAAGCCTGTCGAGGGTAATGACACCGACTGTTCGTTTGACGTCTTGAATCGAGAGCCATTCCCGGTGTCGCCCCTGTAGACACGAACGCAGGAACGGCAATGTGCCTGGGGCACCAGCGTAGCAGCCCCGCAAAACTTCGTGATTGCCGGCTGGCTTGTCTTCGGGCAATGACGGTCTGCAATGAACAAGAGCTTCGAGGAAACTGCCGCTCGCCTGGCGCCGGCGATCTTTGTCGTGCTGTGGAGCACGGGATTCATCGGCACCAAATACGTCATCAACAATGCCGAGCCGCTGACCTATCTGGCGATCCGGATGGCGTTCGTGGTGGTGGTGATGGCGGTCATCGCGGCGGTGGCGCGGCCGAAATGGCCGGACCGCACCGGCGTCTTCCACAGCGCGGTGGCCGGCATCCTGGTGCACGGCTTCTATCTCGGCGGCACCGCGATCGCGATCGCGCATTCGATTCCGGCCGGGCTCTCGGCGTTGATCCCGGGCTTGCAACCGATCCTGACCTCGACCATCGCCAATCGCTGGCTGGGGGAGCGCGTCACGCCGCTGCAATGGGGCGGCCTGCTGCTCGGGCTCGCCGGCGTCGTCCTGATCCTGCACAACCGCCCGATGACCGGCGATGCCGGATGGGGTTGGCTTGCCTCCGGCGTCTCGCTGATCAGCATTACGCTGGGCACGCTGTATCAGCGCCGCTACTGCAACCGGATCGATTGGCGCGCCGGCAATCTGGTGCAGTACGTCGCGGTGACAATCTTCTTCGGCATTGGCGCGTGGTTGTTCGAGACCAATGTCGTGCATTGGACCAGCGAGTTCGTGCTGGCGCTGGCCTGGCTGGTGTTCGCGTTGTCGATCGGCTCGATCGGGCTGTTGTACTGGCTGATCCGTCACCATGCCGCGACGTCGGTCGCAAGCCTGTTCTATCTGGTGCCGGCGACGACCGCGCTGATGGCCTATGTGCTGTTCGGCGAACGGCTGGATTATGTCGCGATTGCCGGCATGGCCGCCTGCGCCGCGGCGGTGCTGCTGGTCAACCGCCGAAGTTAGCCCTTGCCGCGGATTTTCGCGTAGGCCGCCAGCGCACGTTCGCGACCTTGCTTGTGGTCGACGATCGGCCGCGGATAGGTCTTGCCGAGCTCGACGTCGGCACTGGCGAGTTCGATCGGCGTCGCGGTCCAAGGCTGATGGATCAGGTCGTCGGGCAATTGCGCGAGCTCCGGCACCCAGCGCCTGACATAGCCGCCGTCGGGATCGAATTTCTCGCCCTGGAGGATCGGATTGAACACGCGGAAATAGGGCGCGGCATCGGCGCCGGAGCCCGCGACCCATTGCCAGTTCGCCGGATTGGAGCCGGCATCGGCATCGACCAGCGTGTCCCAGAACCATTGCTCACCGGCGCGCCAGTCGATCAGGAGATGCTTCACCAGGAACGAGGCGACCACCATCCGCACCCGGTTGTGCATCACGCCGCTGTGCCAGAGCTCGCGCATGCCGGCATCGACGATCGGATAGCCGGTCAGGCCGCGCTGCCAGGCCTTCAATGCGCGTGCGTCACGCTTCCAGGGAAAGTCGTCGAATTGCTCCTGCAGATTCCGCTTCGCCAGGTCGGGGACGTCGAACAGCAGATGGCGGCAGAATTCGCGCCAACCGAGCTCGCTCAGGAACTTGTCGATGTCGCCGGCGAGGCGCGGGTGCTCGGCGGCAACGAACCGGGCGGCATGCCAGAGCTGGCGCGGGCTGATCTCGCCGAAGCGCAGATGCGGCGACAGGCGCGAGGTCCCGTCGTGGTCCGGCCGGTCGCGGTCATTGGCGTAGCCCTCGATGCCGTCGTCGAGAAACGCCTTCAGCCGAGCCTGAGCGCCGGCTTCGCCCGGCGTCCAGCTCTCGCGCAGCCCGCCAGCCCAGTCCGGCTGCGTCGGCTCGAGCTTCCACTCGTCAAGCGCTTCGCTCGCGATGCCGCTGACCGATGTGAGCTTCTTCGGCGCCGGCAGCGGCTTTGGCGGATCGCCGAGACCCTGCACGCGACGCCAGAACGGCGTGAACACGCGCAGGCCCCGATTGTCCTTGTTGCGGATCGCTTGGGGGTCGACGAGCAGGTCGCCAGGGAAAATTTTCGAGACGACGCCGTCACTTGCGAGCGCGGATTCAACATCGCCGGCAATCGCCTGATGCGGCGCCTGCGCGATGTCGTTCCAGAACACGGCGCCCGCATTGGTTTCGCGCGCCAGTGTGGCGATCACGGAAGCGGCGGGTCCGGTGCGCAGCACCAGCGTTCCGCCGATCGCCTCAAAGCTCTTGCCGAGCGCGCGCAGCGAATGCGCCAACCACCAGCGCGTCGCGCCCCCGAGGGGGCGCGCGGCCGGCGGTTTGAGGGCGCGGCTCTGTTCGTCGCGGACATAGAGACCAATCACGGGCGCGCCGCGGCTGGCCGCTTCCTGCAGGGCAGGGTGATCCGACAGCCGCAGATCGTCGCGGAACCAGACGATGACAGGCTGCACTCGGGTCACCAGGAGGTTGCGTGCCAACAGTTACTTCGGCTGCGGCACGATGCGGATGTAGGGCTTCGGTTCCTTCCAGCCCTGCGGGTAGATCGTCTTGGCCTCGTCATTGTTGACCGAGCCGGCAATGATCACGTCTTCGCCTTGCTTCCAGTCGGCCGGGGTGGCGACGCGATGCTTGGCGGTGAGTTGCAGCGAGTCGATGACGCGCAGGATCTCCTGGAAGTTGCGACCCGTGGTCATCGGATAGACCAGCACCAGCTTGATCTTCTTGTCGGGGCCGATGATGAAGACGTTGCGGACCGTCTGGTTATCCGCTGGCGTGCGGGTGAGGGGATCGCCCGAGGTCGAGGCCGGCAGCATGTCGTAGAGCTTCGACACGTTGTAGTCGGTGTCGCCGATCATCGGATAGTTCGGGGCCGCACCCTGGGTTTCCTTGATGTCCTCGGACCATTTGGCGTGGCGGTCGACCGGGTCGACCGACAGGCCCAACAGCTTGACGCCGCGCTGATCGAACTCGGGCTTCAGGCGGGCGAGCGTGCCGAGCTCGGTGGTGCAGACCGGCGTGAAGTCCTTGGGATGGGAGAACAAAAGCGCCCAGCTGCTACCAATCCAGTCGTGGAACTTGATCTTGCCTTCGGTGGTCTCGGCTTCGAAATCGGGGGCGGTGGCGCCAATCTGAAGTGCCATGATCTTACCTCATCTAATTGTAGTTACAGGTGAATTTGATTTAGAGGTCCCGCCATCACTATAGGAGGCGGCAAGGCTTAAGTGAACGGGTTCTGAAAAAAGGTGAGAAATTTCTCCTTGGGGGTGGAATTCCAAGCAACTTGTTTTGATCCAACCCCCTGCGGCGAAACATCAACTGCTGCACAAAAGCTTGGAAATGCCTAGATAAAGCCGCTTATCGCGGTCATCACGCCGGCCCGGGCTGCTATAGGAACCGAACCCTGACGGCATTTGAAGCGACCAAATAGCAACCATCTAAAAATCTCGGAACCCAAGTTCCGAATCATTAACCACTCGTTTACGCCCGCATGGAAAAGCTGGCCTGAGATAGGAATTGAAAGCTCCCACAATGTCTACCCCAAGTACCAAGACCGCTGAGGCTCTCAGCGGTGTGTTGTCTCCATCCTGCCGCAAGACCGCCGCCCATGCGCTGACCATCGTGCGCGACGGCGTCATCACCGGCGAAGGCCCGACCACCAAGGGCCGTATCCATTTCTCCCGTTCGCTCGATGCCGACGACGCTGCCTGGTGCGCGCGCATCCTGACGGCGGCCGCGGTCGAGCATCAGCCGGTCAGCCGGGCCGAGATCGAGGCGCTGTTCGCGATCAACGAGGCGGCTGCCGAGCGCAGCGATGACGGCCGGTTCGACGACCTGCTCGCCAAGGCGATCGCCCATCATGCCGCCTCCGAGTCCGGCCTGCCGGTGCCGCCGCGCACGGTGGCGCTGTCGCCTGACACCGAGATCGATCGCTGGGCACCGACGCAAGGAACGAAGATCGACACCAAGGTTCTGGAGTGGATCGCCGGCCAGATGCGCGGCAAGCGCCGCTCCGGCCGTGCGCTCGCGGCGATGGTGGCGACGCTGGTCGGCGCCGCGGCGCTGCCGCTCGCGACCCAGCTGCCCAACGTGTTCGACATCGGGATGATGTGATGATTGCCCGGGATGATGCGCGCATCACCCCGGACCAACGGCTTCAGGCGACGGCGGCGGGGATCACTTCCCCGCCGTTTTCTGTTTGCCGGCGGTCTCCTCGAGACCGAGCGTGCGTCCCGGGAACCCGGCGACGTCGAAATAGCGGGTCGAGAGCACGCGCTGGAATTTCAGCACGGTGCGCAGCCCGTTGGCCGACGGCTTCTTCGACATGATGGTGCCCTCGGCCGCCTTCGGCACGATGCCGTTCGGCAGCGCCTCCGACATCACCCGGCCGATCAGCCCGCCATTGTTCGGCGCGCGCAGGCCGAGCAGTTGGGCCGCGGTCATGCCGACGTCGGCGTTGCTGACGGGAAGCGGATCGACGTAGCCGGCCTTGAAGTCGGGGCCGATCGCCGCGGTGAAATTGTAGGTATCGCCGCGGCTGAAGCTGCCATGCATGCCCTGGCCCTGGCGCAGCACGGTGTCGGCGATCTGCACCGAGCAGTTGGTCGGGATCGGGCAGCCGCTCGACCAGGAGCGGAAGTTGACCACGATCGACGGGTTCGGTGTCATCGCCTTGCCCTTCAGATTGAGGTTCGACATCGGCAGCGTGCCGGGGAAGTTGCCGAGCTTGTCGTCCACGAAAAGCCCGCTGACATAGTCCTGCTCGAGCAGCGCCTTGATGACGCGGTCGGCCAGCTTCTTGTCGCGGTTCGGCAGATAGATCAGGTCGGAGCCGCCATTGGTTGCGATCACGACATCGGGCTTGGCCGGATCCTGGCCGAGCACGCCGTTGCCGGCCTTCGGATGGGCATTGTCGGCGACCTTGGCGTTCTTGTCGTTCGGGTCGAACAGCGGCAGGTTCAGCGCCTTGGCAAGATCAATCGCCAGAAAGCCCATCGGCAGGAAGTCCTTCGGCGTGTCGTCAAAGACGACCTTGGCCGAGGGGCTGGTCTTGCTCTCCTTCGAGATCGTCGAGAAGCCGTGGTCGGAGGACACCATGATGTTGGTGTTGGCGGAAAGCCCGAGTTCGTCGAGCGCCTTGCGCAGCTGGGCGAGGTTGTTGTCGGCATTCTTGATCCCGGCCATCGAGGTCGGGCCGTTGATGCCGGGCGTGATGGTGTTGAGACTGTCGCCGGTGTTGTGCTGGCTGCCGTCCGGATCGCGCGACCAGAACACCAGCACGAACGGCTTGTTGCGCGCCTTGAACATCGGAAGCACGACCTTGGTCGCGACATCCGCCATGTAGGCCTGCTGCGCAACGTTCGCGACCGTGGTGCCGGGCGTCTTGGCATCGCCCGCCTTGGCATTGTCGCCGCGGCTCGGGGTCGCGAGCGGCAGTCCGGCCTTGGTCAACGCATCCTTCATCTCGTCGGACAGAGGCACGCCGGTCTTGCCGCCGGTGGAATCGTCGATCACGATCGTGTTCTTGCCGCGATCGGTGTGGTCGAACAGCAGGGTCGGGCCGACCTTGCCGATGGCGGCGGTGCTGAAGCCCTGGCCGCGCGCTATCTTCAGCAGCGTCTCCTCGTTGAGGTAGTCGCCATTGAAGTGATCGTCGACATCTGCGAGCACCGCGTCGTTCTCGATGAACGGCACCACGGTGTCGCCGGCTGGCACCGAGGTGTAGCCGGTGTAGATCGTGTTGGAGAAGGTGCCGGTGTCGCCGAGATAGTGACCCGTCGAGAGCGCCGAGCTGTTCGCCATCGTGAAGGTCGGGAACAGCGAATGCGAGTTCTTGAAGTGGACGCCCTTGTCGCGGATGTCGGCCATCGCAGGCGTTGTGTCCGGCGTCACGATGCCGCCGCGCAGGCCGTCGGGGACGAACAGGATGAGGTTGCGGGGCTTGGCGTTCTGCGCCGCAGCGGCGCCGGCTGAAAGCGCGATCATGCTCGCGGACAATAGTGTGATGGCTCGGCGCATTCGTTCTTCCCCCTGATGATGCCCGCGACAGATCGCCGCCGTCTTCGTTTAGTTTTGCCATATGACAGAATTGTTACGTTGGATTCTCCCAGTCAAAACATCGAGGTCTCTGCTGCGGACTGCCGGTCAACACGCCGTCATTCCGCAGGCTGAATCGCGGTTCTCTCATTGCGCGCAGCGCTGCCGGCATGCCCGTACCGTGCATAGAGCGCGGGCAGCACGGCGAGCGTCAGCAGGGTCGCGCTGATCAGGCCGCCGATCACGACGGTGGCGAGCGGCTTCTGCACCTCGGCGCCGGTGCCGGTGGCGAAGGCCATCGGCACGAAACCGAGCGAGGCCACCAGCGCGGTCATCACCACGGGGCGGAAGCGGGTGAGGGCGCCTTGCTCGATCGCCTCCCGCAGCGGCACGCCTTGCTCGCGCAACTGCCTGACGAAGCTCAGCATCACCAGCCCGTTCAGCACCGCAACGCCGGACAGCGCGATGAAGCCGACCGCCGCCGAGATCGAGAACGGCATGCCGCGCAGCCACAGCGCCGCGATGCCGCCGGTCAGCGCCAGCGGCACCGCGCTGAACACCAGCAGCGCATCGCGCGCCGAGCCCATCGCCGCCAGCAGCAGCAGGAAGATCATCGCAAAGCAGGCCGGCACCACGACGGCCAAGCGTTGGCGCGCCGCAGCGAGGTTCTCGGACTGGCCGCCCCAGGTCATCCAGTAACCGGGCGGCAGCTTGACCGATTGCGCGACTCTCGTCTGTGCTTCCTCGACCACCGAGCCGAGATCGCGGCCGCGGACATTGGCCGTCACCACGATGCGGCGCTTGCCGTTCTCGCGGCTGATCTGGTTCGGCCCTTCGGTGAAGGAGAATTGCGCGACGCGGTTGAGCGGCAGGCTCTGTACCGGCGAGCTCGGCGTCGCCTTCGGCAGAGCGACCGGCAGATTGCTCAAGGCTTCGAGATCGGAGCGCACGCTCTCCGGCAATCGCACCACGATATCGAAGCTGCGATCACCCTCGTAGACGACACCGGCATCCTGGCCGCCGACCGCGGCGCCGATCACGTCATGGACCTCGGAGACACTGAGGCCACGCCGGGCGATCGCCGCCTTGTCGACCTTGATCTCGAGCACCGGGAGGCCGCTCGCCTGTTCGACCTTGACGTCGGTCGCGCCACGGACGCCGCGCAGCGCTGCAGCGATCTGGTTGGCGGCCTTCTGCATCGGTTCGAACTCGTCGCCGAACACCTTGACCGCGATGTCGCCGCGAACGCCGGCGAGCAGTTCGTTGAAGCGCATCTGGATCGGCTGGGTGAACTCATAGACGTTGCCGGGCAGCCGGCCGACCGCCTTCGAGATGTCCTCGATCAACTGCTCCTTGGTCAGCGATGGATCCGGCCATTGCTCACGCGGCTTCAGAATGATGAAGGTGTCGGACGCGTTCGGCGGCATCGGGTCGCTCGCCACCTCCGCGGTGCCGGTCTTGGAGAAGACGAACGCCACTTGCGGGAAGCGGCTGACGGCCTTCTCGACCGAGAGCTGCATCGCCTGCGACTGCGACAGCGCCGTGCTCGGAATTCTGAGCGCGTGCATGGCGATGTTCTTCTCGTCGAGCGAGGGGATGAACTCCTGGCCGAGGCGGAAGAACCCGAACAGGGCGGCGGCGAACAGCACGACCGCCGTCGCGATGACCGGCACCGGCGTCGCAACCGCGCGCCGCAGCAGCGGGCTGTACCAGCGCTTCAGGGCGGCCACCAGCCAGTTCTCCTTCTCCTGCACGCGGCCGGTAATGGTGATCGCGATCAACGCCGGCACCAGCGTCAGCGACAGCACGAAGGCCGCGGCGAGCGCGAGGATCACGGTCAGTGCCATCGGCTCGAACATCTTGCCTTCGACGCCGGTGAAGGTGAGGAGCGGCACATAGACCAGCAGGATGATCGCCTGGCCGTAGAGGCTCGGCTGCACCATTTCCACGGCGGAAACCCGCACCGTCGCCAGCCGTTCGTCGCGCGTCAACACGCGCCCGAGCGCATGCTGCCTCTCGGCGAGGTGGCGCAGGCTGTTTTCGGTGATGATGACGGCGCCGTCGACGATCAGGCCGAAATCAAGCGCGCCGAGGCTCATCAGATTGGCGCTGATGCGCCCCTGCCACATGCCGATGGCGGTCATCAGCATGGCAATCGGGATCACCAGCGCGGTGATCAGAGCCGCCCGGAAATTGCCGAGCAGCACGAACAGCACCGCGATCACGAGCAGGGCGCCTTCGCTGAGGTTGCGCGCCACGGTGCCGATGGTCGCATCGACGAGCTGAGTGCGATCCAGCACCGTCTCGACCTTGACGCCGGCCGGCAGGGACGGCGTGATCGCGCGCAGCTTGGCATCGACCGCGGCCGAAACGGTGCGGCTGTTGGCGCCGATCAGCATCAGCGCGGTGCCGACCACGACCTCGCGGCCGTTTTCGCTGGCGCTGCCGGTCCGCGTCTCCCCGCCGATCGAGAGCGTCGCGAGGTCGCGGATCCGGACCGGCACACCGCCACGCGTGGTGACGACGACGGCACCCAACTCCTCGATGTTCTCCAGGCGTCCGCCGGAGCGGACCACGAAGCCTTCGCCGTTGCGCTCGATGTAGCGCGCACCACGGCTGACATTATTGGTTTCGATCGCCTTGGCGACGTCGGCGAAGGTCAGGCCGAGCGCGATCAGCTTCGCCGCATCGGGCTGGACCTGATACTGCTTGAGATAGCCACCGATCGAATCGACGCCGGCGACGCCCGGCACCATCTTGATCTGCGGCTTGATGATCCAGTCCTGCACCGTGCGCAGATAGGCATCCTTCTCGACTTCGGTCTGCAGCACCTGGCCGTCCGCCGTGAGGAAGCGGCCGTCGCTTTGCAGGCCCGGTGCGCCGTCGCTCTGAACCTTCTCGCCGGAGTAATGGACGGTCCACATGTAGATTTCGCCGAGGCCGGTCGAGGTCGGCCCGATCCGCGGCTCGATACCCTGCGGCAGGCGCGCGCGCACTTCGGTCAGGCGCTCGCCGACCTGCTGGCGGGCGAAATAGATGTCGGTGGCTTCGCTGAACACCGCCGTGATCTGCGAGAAGCCGTTGCGGGAGAGCGAGCGCGTGCTCTCCAGCCCCGGTGCGCCCGCCAGTGCAGTTTCGATCGGGAAGGTGATCTGCTTCTCGATTTCCGCCGGCGACAGCGCCGGGGCCACGGTGTTGATCTGCACCTGCTTGTTGGTGATGTCGGGCACCGCGTCGATCGGCAGCCTGGTCAGCGCGAGGCCGCCGAGGAACATCAGGATCGCCGCCAGGGTGACGACGACCCAGCGCCGCTGGATCGCAAGACCGATGATGCGCTCAATCATGGTCGTGCTCCGCCTCGTCCTTCTCGACCTCGGCCTTCAGCGTGAAGGTGTTCTGCACGGCGACGGTCTCGCCGGCAGCGAGGCCTGAGATGATTTCGATATCATCGTCGTCCTCGCGGCCGGTTCGTACTGACCGCGCTTCGAAGCCGTCGGCGTCACGCACGAACACGGTCGGCGTCCCCTTGATGGTTTGAATGGCCTTCTTCGTGACCATCACGGTTGACGGCGCGCCTGACAGCGGCACCTCCGCGGTGACGAAGGTGCCCGGCTTCCAGCGGTGATCCTTGTTGGGCATGGTCGCGATCACGCGGGCGTTGCGGGTCTCTCGATCGAGCAGGGGGCTGACGAAGATCACGCCGGCGTTGGCTTCAGCCTCGTTGCCGATGGCGCGGATCCTCACCGAAACGCCTTCGCGGACGGCACTGATGTCCTCCGGCGACACCGCCAGATCAACCCAGATGTCGTCGAGATTGACGATGACGTAGAGCTCGCTTTCCTGGCCCTCGCGCCCGATCAGTCCACCGACGTCGACGCGGCGTTCGGACACCCGGCCGCTGATCGGCGCGCGCAGGAATTGGGTTCGCAAGCTTTCCGGCGGCTGGTTGGGCAGGTCGGCGATCTCGCTTTCCGACAGGCCCAGCGCAAACAGTTTCTGTCGCGCGCCGTCGAGCTTGATTTGCGCGTCGTTCGCGGTCAGCCGCGTGCGCAGGAATTCGTTTTCCGACACGATGCGGGTCTCGACCAACGTCTTCTGCCGCGCGTAGAGCGTCTGCTGCAGATCGTTGGTGAGCCTCGCTGCAAGATATTCGCTCTTGGCGTCGGCGACCTCGCGGCTTTCGATCGCTGCGACGATCTCCCCTTTCTCGACGACGTCGCCGAGGCGTTTGCGCAGTTCCGTGACCGTTGCGAGCACGCGCACCGAGACGCGGCCGATATGGTCGGCGTCGGGGATCAGCGAGCCCGGTGCGAGGAAATGTCGTTTCAGCATCCCGCCGCCGGCCTGCGCGAGCGTGATGCCGGCCTCGCGAATCTGATCTTCGCTCAGCTCGACACGTCCGGTGGCCTCATGCTTGGCCTCGGCTTTCGATGGAGCTTCGGACGCGGTCTCCTGCGTCGTGACCGGGAACTTGACCGGCCAGCCGGTACCTCCGGCCGCCATCAGGACCAGTGCGATGCCGGCGGCCACGCCGGCGAAAAATAGAACAACCCGTTTCATATGCGCCTCTTCGCAGCGCATGCCGGTGGCCCTGCGCTGTCGCGACATCGATCTGTGCGGAAGCGTGCGCGCGGCCGGATGGCAGCGACGCACGGCCGGTCAAGCCGACCGGATTAGGCGCGGGGTGGTTTGAATGGAGAGAGACGCTCGGCCGACGCTGGCAGCGCAATGCTGGCGTCGCCATAGCTGTGCGGCGCATAGGCGATCGGGAACGCCGTCTCTTGCGGAACGACGGAGACGACGTGCGTCAGGCAATGATCGCCGTGGAGCGAAGCTGGATGCGCGGGAGCCTTGCCGCCGGTGTCGTTGATCGACTGCGCGATCGAGATCGCCGGAGCTGCATCGTCGTCGCCGTCGGAGGTCCAGCCGTGGAAGAACGACAGCACCAGCGCGAGTGAGATCAGACCCGCAAGGAGGCTGCGCCAGCGGCGCGGTCCCGATGCGTGGGTGGACGACTGAATCTTGGTGCGCGAAGCGGCCATGGGCCCTAATTAGCGCCCCGACCGTGCGCATTCAAGTTCAAGTCCGCGACAGATTGGCAGCGGATACTATAACGTTACACGCGGTCCGCGGTTCGGCGCATCAGCCAGCGGCGCGACGCGACGACGGCCCAGATCGCTTCGACCAGGCCGAATGGCCAGGCGCCCTGCAGGAAGCCGTAGGCCGACCCCAGTGCGCACGAGACCGCGAAGGCCAGGATGAACCATGGGCTGCGATCTTCAGCCGCGTAGCAGACCAGCATCATCGTCACGGCGAACAATCCGAACAGCGTCAGCGCATCCATTTCGAGGTACAACTCCTGCCGTCACGATGTTGATATCTGAGCACGCTCGCGATGGAATATCCATCCAGGCGTCGCCGCCCGAAGGGTTTGTCCATCAAGCGCATGGGTGTTCGTTGCAGATCGCAAGTTCGGTGCGATCGCGAACTCCAATGCGAGGGTCGTAGCCCGGACGAAGCGAGGCGAAATCCGGAGAGCGCCAGCCGTTGTGACAGCTCCCCGGATTCTGCTTCGCTTTCGTCGGGCCAGCCACCGCACCGACGCAACCGGCTACCGCTGTAAGCAAAGGCTTAATGCCTGCGACATATTATCCCGCGAAGACTCCCCTCCGTGCTAACAGCCCCTTAACCATGCGGCTTTTGCCAATCAAGGATCCTGAGCGGTCCTGGCGCCAGATCAAGGCACAATGGAAGAAGGACGCTGAAGGCGTCGGAGAGGACTTTGCCACTTTCGGCGGCATCAGCGCCTTTGAAGCGCTGACCGCCAGGGAGGGCGACAGTCAGGGGCTGTATCACCTGACCGACGGAGAACGGGTTCATTCGGTCTGCCAGGTCCGGCGCCTCCTGATGAGCCGATACTCGGCGCCGGCGCTCAGCGCGCGTTACGTCAATGTGTCTCCGATTTACGATCTCGGCCTCACCGATATCAGCAACTATGGGCAGATGCTTGTGACGCTGTTCTCCGGCGTCGTCTGGCTGTCGCGCGACGCGCTGTCGGCCAACCACATCCGGTTTCTCCTGAAGAGTCCGGGCGACTCGCAATTCTTCGCTGCGCTCAAGGCCGTGACGCCGTCCTCACCATTTTCGAAATTCACCGTCGAAGGCGCGTTGATCGAGTGCAGCCTGAAGGAGACGACGGGGTCCTCGCCTGGAGTGGTCGCCTCCTGACGATCTTGGCGCAAATCGCGTTCGCTTCCGCATTCACCTTAACTGTCCGATAACCGATTTTCCTAACGACCCCTTGGGTTGTGTTCCCGTAGAAGGGCACGCGCAGGGGCAGGAAAATGTCGGTTGTCTCAACGAACAGCATGATGCCGGAACACCGGCGGCTGTCGATCAAGGGTGTGCTGCGTGCCGCCAGGATCGGCGCCATTCAGTGGCTCGTCCTGAGTGCCGCGCTGCTGGTGCTTGCGATTACGCTTGGCACCGGCTATCTCGCGCTGCAGTTTCGCGAGCGTGCCCTGGAGATGTCCGAACGCGAGCTCAACAACACCGCGCTGCTGCTGTCGCGGCATTTCGACCAGCAGCTCAGCGATCTCCAGCATATCCACGACGACGTCGTGAACTATCTGCGGTCCGAACAGGTCGAGACCGCCGACCAGTTCGAGAAGAACATGTCGCAGCTCAGTGCGCATGAGATGCTGCGCAGGCGATTGGCGGCGCTGCCGCATGTCGGCGGGCTTAATCTGTTCAATGCCAACGGATGGCTGATCAACTCGTCCGAGATGTGGCCGGTGCCCGACATCAGCATCGCGGACCGGCGTTATTTCCAGGAGTTCACCTCGGGACGGCCGACGTCGCCTGTGATCGTCGAGCCGGCGATGAGCAAGGTGACCGGCAACTGGACCACGATCTTTGCGCGCAAGATTACCGGGCGCAATGGCGAGATCATCGGTTTTGCGAGCCGCGGCGTCGAGCCCAGCCATTTCGAGGATTTCGTGGCCTCGCTGGCGTTGAACGGCGACACGGTCATCTCGATGATCCATCGCGACGGCACGATCATCGCGCGCTATCCGCAGGATGCCGACGTGGTCGGCCGCAACATCACGGACCAGTCGTTGTTCCGCAAGGTCATCGGTCTCGGCGGCAACACGTCGGGGCGGTTCGTCGGCGGCGACGGCGAGGAGAACGTCGGCGCGGTGAGATCGCTGCAGCACTTTCCGATCATGATCCTTGCCACCACCAGAACCTCCAGCGCGCTGGAGGACTGGCGCGCCCAGACCAAGCTGCAGTTCTGCGCCGCGGTGCTCGCGGTGCTGATCGTCGTCATGACGATCTTCCTGATCGTCCGCCAGCTGCAGCGGCAGCACGATGCCGCGCAGCGCCGGCTGTCCGAGAAAAGCCAGCACCTCGACACCGCGATCAACACCATGACACAGGGGCTCCTGCTGTTCGATGCCTCGGCGCGGCTCGTGATCTGCAACCAGCGATACATCGACATGTTCGGCCTGTCCCCCGATATCGTGAGGCCCGGCTGCCATCTGCGCGACCTGATCCTGCATCGCCAGGCGATCGGTTCATTCGTCGGCGATGTCGATGAATACTGCGCCCGCTTCACCAATCCGAGGGGTGACGACATCCGGGACTCCGTGATCATAACCCCAGACGGCCGCAGCATCCGCCTGATCTACAAGCGCGCGCCCGACGGCGGCTGGGCCACCACGCTTGAGGATGTCACCGACGGGCGGCGGGCGCAGGCGCAGATCGAATATCTCGCGCATTACGATGCCCTGACCAATCTGCCGAACCGGACGCTGTTCCAGCGCCATGCCGAGGAATTGTTGCGCAAGGCGACGGTCCGCGAGTTCGCGATCCATTACATCGACATCGACGAATTCAAGCGGATCAACGATACGCTCGGCCATCTGATCGGTGATGAATTCCTGAGGCGCGTCGCCGAGAAGCTGCGTCAATCGGTCGGATTGAACGACTTCATCGCGCGGCTCGGCGGCGACGAGTTTGCGATCGTCCAGCGCGACATCACCTCGGATGACGATGTCAGTGATCTGGTGGCGCGCATCTATCAGTCGCTGCGCACGCCGTTCGACTGCCTCGGTCATTGGCTGTCGAGCGATGCCAGCATCGGGATCGCGATCGCGCCGCGCCACGGTTCCGACCTGTTCGGCCTGCTCAAATGCGCCGACCTTGCCATGTACGCGGCCAAGGCCGCCGGCCGCAGGACCTATCGCTTCTTCGATCCGGCGATGGAGAAGCAGGCCAATCTGCGCCGCGCGCTGGAGGCCGATCTGCGCACCGCGCTGGCCGAGGGCGGCTTCGAATTGCACTACCAGCCGCTGGTCGACCTGCGCAGCGACGAGGTGACCGGCTGCGAGGCGTTGCTGCGCTGGCGCCATCCGGTGCGCGGCATGATCCCGCCGGCGGAGTTCATTCCGGTCGCCGAGGAAACCGGGCTGATCGAGGAGATCGGGCAGTGGGTGTTGCGCACCGCCTGTATCGAGGCGTCGGCCTGGCCGGCGCATGTGCGCCTTGCGGTCAACGTCTCGCCGATTCAGTTCAAGTCGGAAACGCTGGCGCTGAAGGTCGCGAGCGCGCTGGCCGAGAGCGGCCTCGATCCGCGCAGGCTCGAGCTCGAGATCACCGAGGCGGTGCTGATCGCAGATGACGATGCGGCGCTGGTCACGCTCGGCCAGCTCCGTGCGCTCGGCGTCCACATCGCGCTCGACGATTTCGGCACCGGCTACTCGTCGCTGCAATATCTGCAGCGCTTTCCGTTCGACAAGATCAAGATCGACCGCAGCTTCGTCAAGGAAGTCACCCGCAACTCGGGCTCGGCCTCGATCATCCGTGCGGTGGTGTCGATCGCCGCCGACCGCAACATGATCACGACCGCCGAGGGCGTCGAGACCGACCAGCAGCGCGACACCGTGCAGATGCTCGGCTGCACGCAGATGCAGGGCTATCTGTTCAGCCGGCCGGTCCCGGCGCAGGATGTCCGGACCCTGCTCGCGGCCGAAGGGGTCGAGGACGCAGCCTGAGCGCTGCCACCGTCGTTCAGGGCGGGTGGGCAGCTTCCGCAGAAATGGTTCCCAAAAATCGCTCCGCCGGCACGCCGGACGCGGAACCGAAACCGTGGGACCGCGTTCCCCTGCGGGGCTCGACCGGCAGGCGATCAATGAAAACCGCAATAACGTCCGCGGCCATGCTACTGTTTACCTCGTGCATGGCGAACGCAGAGAGTGGCCTTGCGTCCTACTATCATGGCATCGGCAGGAGCGGCGAGATGACCTGCGCGCATCGCAAGCGGCCATTCGGCAGCATGGTCACCGTGTCCTACCGCGGGAAATCGATCCGCTGCCGCGTCAACGACCGCGGCCCGTTCGTTCGCGGACGGATCATCGACGTCTCGACCACGGCGGCCCGTGCGCTCGGCATCCTGCAGCTCGGCGTCGCCCATGTGGTGATCGAATAGCGCGCGGTCGGCTGCGGATCAGGGCTTGGTGGCGATCGCGCGCTGTTCGGCGATCGCCTTGCGGAGCGTGCGCGACAACGCCTCGACCGAATAGGGTTTCTGGATCAGCTCGAAGCCGCTATGCGCGTTTTCGGCGAGCACGTTGCTGTAGCCGCTGGTCAGCACCACCGGCAGGCCGGGAAAGCGATCGCGGATGATGCCGGCCAGTTCGACGCCGTTCATGCCGGGCATGATCACGTCGGAGAACACGAGGTCGGCGGCGAACTCGTTTTCGGACAGGATCGACAGCGCCGTGTTGGCATTCGCCGCGCGCTTGACCGAATAGCCGAGATCCTCGAGTAGCTCGGTAGAGAACTGGCCGACATCGTCGTTGTCCTCCACCACGAGGACACGATAGCCGCGGCCGATCGAGGTCTGCTCGGTGCCGGCGCTGGCTGCGACCTTGACGTCCACCGGGCGCATCGCCTGCGGCAGATAGATCGTGAAGGTCGCGCCCTGGCCGGGCGCAGAGGTGACCTCGATGTCGCCATCGGATTGCTTGACGAAGCCGAACGCCTGGCTCAATCCGAGACCGGTTCCCTTGCCGACCTCCTTGGTCGTGAAGAACGGTTCGAAGATCGCGTCGAGATTTTCCGGAGAGATGCCGGTGCCGGTATCCTGGATCGAGACCGTGACGAAATCGCCGCTGCGCGAGGCCTGCGCGCGCAGGGCAGGGATGTGCTTGACCTTCCTGACGCCGATCGTCAGCTGGCCCTCGCCGTTCATGGCATCGCGGCCGTTGACCGCAAGATTGATCATCGCGGTCTCGAACTGGCCGATATCGGCGATCGCAAAGCAGTCGGGATCCTCGATCCTGACCTCGATGTGGATCCGTGCCCCGACCAGTGGGCGGATCAGCTGCACCACGCTGTCGACCTGGGTGCCGACGTTGAACACTTCGGGGTTGAGCGGTTGCCGGCGCGCAAATGCCAGCAGCTGCGCGGTCAGCTTGGAGGCACGCTCGACGGTCTCGGCGATCGCGTCGATGTAGCGGCGGCGCCGTTCATCGGGCAGCTCGCGGCGGCGCAGGAAATCGGTCGCGGAGCGGATGATGGTGAGTAGATTGTTGAAGTCGTGCGCGACGCCCCCGGTGAGCTGCCCGACCGCTTCCATTTTCTGCGATTGCCGCAGCGCTTCCTCGCCGCGGCGCCGTTCGGTGATGTCGACGGCCTCCGGCACCGCGCCGACGATCGCGCCGTGCTGGTCGCGCAGCGGCCGCATCTCGAAGTCGAAATGGCGGTCGCCGATCGGCAGCCGCAGCGGCAATTCGGACTTGACGTCCTCGCCGCGCATTGCGGTGGCGAACGCATTCTTGATCGTTTCCGGCGCGCCTTCGGTCGAGCTGAACCAGGGCGTTTCCCAGAACAGCCTGCCTACGACATCAGCGGCGTCAGCGCGAATGCCGGCCAGCGCGGTCCGGTTGGCGTAGAGCAACTCGCCGTCCTGATTGAGCAGCCCCTGATGTTGATGGCTGGTTTCCAGGATCGCGCGCATCTGGGCCTCGCTGGACTCGAGCTGCGCGGTCCGTTCGGTGATGCGTCGCTCCAGCGACTCGTTGAGCTTGCGCAGCTCGATCTCGGCCTGCTTGGCGGCGGTGATGTCGTGGGCGACGCCGATGAAGCCGATATGCTTGCCGTTCGGGTCCCAGCGCGGCTGCGACTCCGAGCGCAGCCAGCGCCAGTCGCCCGCAGCGTTTCGATAACGGGCCTCCAGCACGAATGGTTTCAGCGAGAGCTCGCCGGTGATCTGCTCCTGCAGGATCTTCGGTAGATCATCCGGATGCAGCGCCTTGCGCCAGTCGAACACGATCGCTTCCTCGAACGGCAGTCCGAGGAAGTCGAGATAGGCCTGATTGGCGAAGGAGCGGGTGCGGTCGAGCTTGGTCACCCAGATCGGGACCGGCGCGCTGTCGGCGATCAGGCGGAAGCGTTCCTCGCTTTCCCGCAAGGTTTCCTGCGCCAGCATCTGATCGGTGACGTCGAGATCGGCGCCGACCAGCCGCAGCGCGCGGCCGCTGCGATCGCGGTCGATCTTGGCGACGACACGAATCCAGCGGCTCTCGCCGTCGCTCGGGCGGATGATGCGGTACTCGGCGGTGTAATCCTCGCCGCCGGCCTTCAGCACGCCGAACAGGTGCTCGATGGTTCGCTCGCGATCGTCGGGGTGGATGCGCGCGACCCAGTTCTCATAGGTCTCGTTGACTTCCTCAGGGGGTAGTCCATGCACCAGGAGATATTCGGGGGAGCGGCGGTTGCGCACGCCGTCGCGGAAATCGATCTCAAGCCCGCCGACCCGCGCAATGCGCTGGATCCGCGCCAGCTCGGCCTCGCGCTCCTGCAGCTCGCGATGCGCGCGATCGCGTTCGCGCGCGATTTCCTCGAGGTGCTGCCGCAGCCGTTCTGCTGCCGCAGCTTCGGGAAGCACATCAGAGCGATCGGGTGGGGTCATGCGCGCCGGCAACCTCTTGGCGCAGTCTCACACAGGACGAGGCGGCTTTGCCAGCTTGTTTTGTCGCATTCAGTTGCTGGTCACTTGCCCTTGGGCGGACGGCAATTATAGGCCCTGCGGAACCCGGCGGCCTGCGCATCCTCTTCGGAGCAGAACCAGCGATCCGGATTGCTGAGGCCCGGGTAACTGCGGCACGCCTGCAAATGATAGATGCCGACATTGCCGGTGACGCGGGCGCGCACGGCGTACTTGCCCTTGATGTTGCAGCTTGCCGGCATCGGCAGGTCTGCGGGGAAGAGCGCGTCGCGGATCTGTGTGTCGCGGTTGGCCGGACAGGCATTGCCGAGCAGGGCACCGTCCTTCCTGGCGGCACGAAAATCGCGCGGCGCCACGAAGCAGCCCTTCCACAGCCCCGCGCGATTGTCCCTGGCGGTGGCTTCATCCGGCTTGAATCGGCCAGTGGCCGACGTCTCGACGTTGAGGGCGTATCCCTTCTGCACCAGCACCTGGCTGAGGTTGGTCGGGTCGCCCTCGATCTTGCAGACGCCGAGGCGGCGCTTCTTGTAGGTCGGGTCGACGCCGATATCGTCGCAGTGAACAGGCTTGCCGCCGATCAGCTTGGAGAGCTGGTCGCGCGCTTCCATTCCACAGGTCCAGACATCGGCGTGCTCGTCGATACAGAGCTGGTCAACCGCCGGCGCATCGATGCCGTCGAGTCGATAGGTCGTGTTGCCGAGCTGAACGGTGCCGGCGTCCTTGATGATCGCGGTGACCGCGGGGCCAGCGGTCGCCGGCAGGACGGGGCTCGCGAACAGGCATGTCAGGAGAAGTGTCGTGACGACCGGATTTCGAAACCGCATTTTCTCACTTCAGATCTTTGGCGGGCAACCGGACTTCTAGCACAGCCCGGTACGATCCAACCAAGGACTGTTCGCGAACCGGTGCGTGCGCGCAGTCACATCCCGACCGGCGTTCCGCGACGTAGAACGGACGGGCATCGCCGTTGCAGGGATGCAGGCATGGCCGAGTTTCATCATGGAACGTCATTGCCGACATCCCCTGCAATGTCTCGCGTGCTGGCGTGCGCAAAGATCCGATTGACTCGATAAGAACAAAATAGGAACATGATGTGCCACCTGAATCCCGGATACCTCACGATGTCTGCACGGCCCGAATCTGACGACGATGACGGGCTGGAAGCGGCTGTCGATCAGGCCATTTCCGCCTGCGGCGGGAATCTGCGCGCGACCATCCGGGCGCTGATCGTGGCCAATGAGTTTCTGGAAAATGAGGTCAGCGAGCTGATGAAAGCCGTTGCGAAGGCGTATTCCCGCGGCCGCTTCAAGACCTATTCGGGCTGAAGTCCCCCTCAGGCTACCGCAAAAGCCCACCCAAGGCCTGGCCAGGCACCGGGCCGGATTTGCATTAGACCGTTGCCTCCGGGGCAATTTGCTGTACCACGGAGTGGTTACGCCCAATCGCCCGTGCCAGATTGCGCGGGGAGGAATCCTGCCAAGTCCTAAAAAGCCCAAGCAAGAAGAGCATGTTCAAACGAATCCTGATCGCCAACCGCGGCGAGATCGCCTGCCGGGTCATCAAGACTGCGCGCCGTATGGGGATTGAGACGGTCGCCGTCTACTCCGAGGCCGACCGCGACGCGCTGCATGTCGAGATGGCCGATGATGCCGTGCTGATCGGCCCGCCCGCCGCGGCCGAGAGCTATCTATTGATCGACAAGATCGTCGAAGCCTGCCGCAAGACCGGCGCGCAGGCGGTGCATCCCGGCTACGGCTTCCTTTCCGAGCGCGAGGCGTTTCCGCGCGCGCTGGAAGCCGCCGGCGTCGTCTTCATCGGCCCGAACCCCGGCGCGATCGCCGCGATGGGCGACAAGATCGAATCCAAGAAGGCCGCCGCAAAGGCGAAAGTCTCGACCGTGCCGGGTCATCTCGGCGTCATCGAGGACGACAAGCACGCGGTCCAGATCGCCGACGAGATCGGCTATCCCGTAATGATCAAGGCCTCCGCCGGCGGCGGTGGCAAGGGTATGCGCATCGCGCATTCCAAGGCCGAGGTCGCCGAGGGCTTCAACCTCGCCAAGGCCGAGGCGAAGTCGTCGTTCGGCGACGACCGCGTCTTCATCGAGAAGTTCATCGTCGATCCCCGGCACATCGAGATCCAGGTGCTCGGCGACAAGCATGGCAACGTGATTTACCTCGGCGAGCGCGAATGCTCGATCCAGCGCCGTAACCAGAAGGTCATCGAGGAGGCGCCGTCGCCGCTGCTCGACGAGACCACCCGCCGCAAGATGGGCGAGCAGGCGGTCGCTTTGGCCAATGCCGTGAACTACGATTCGGCGGGCACCGTGGAGTTCGTCGCCGGCCAGGACAAGAGCTTCTACTTCCTGGAGATGAACACCCGCCTGCAGGTCGAGCATCCCGTCACCGAACTGATCACCGGCGTCGACCTTGTCGAGCAGATGATCCGCGTCGCGGCCGGCGAGAAGCTCGCGATCGCGCAGAAGGACGTCACGCTGACCGGCTGGGCGGTGGAGTCCCGCGTCTATGCCGAGGATCCGTTCCGCAACTTCCTGCCGTCGATCGGCCGCCTGGTCAAATACCGTCCGCCGGCCGAAGCCAGCCATGACGGCATCACTGTTCGTAACGACACCGGCGTCCAGGAAGGCGGCGAGATCTCGATCTACTACGATCCGATGATCGCCAAGCTCGTCACCCACGCCCCGTCGCGCGCCGCCGCGATCGAGGCGCAGGCGACCGCGCTCGACGCCTTCTATGTCGACGGCATCAGGCACAACATTCCGTTCCTCTCGGCATTGATGAACCATCCGCGCTGGCGCGAGGGCCGGCTCTCGACCGGATTCATCGCCGAGGAATTCCCCAAGGGATTCTCGGCGCGCGCGCCCGAGGGCGAGATCGCGCGGCGGCTCGCAGCAGTGGGTGCCGCGATCGACCATGTGCTGGGCGAACGCAAGCGGCAGATTTCCGGCCAGATGGGCGGCCGCGTCGTGCAGCGCGAGCGCCGCCGCGCGGTGTGGCTCGATCGGGCCGAGATCGCGCTCGACGTCGCGCGCGAGGATGACGCCATCGCGGTGCGCTTCGTCGGCGCCGACGGGCTGCCTGGCAATCCGCACAATCTGGTGTCGAGCTGGGCGCCGGGCGAGCCGGTCTGGCAGGGCACCATCGACGGCAATTTGGTCGCCGTGCAGGTGCGCGCGATCAACAACGGCTTCCGCCTTGCGCATCAGGGTTTTGAAGTGCCGGTCTACGTCTTCACCGAGACCGAGGCGACCTCGGCGCGGCTGATGCCGGTGGTCTCGGCCGCCGACACCGGCAAGAAGCTGCTGTGCCCGATGCCGGGGCTCGTGGTGTCGATCGCGGTGACCGAAGGCCAGGAGGTCAAGGCTGGCGAGACGCTTGCGGTGGTCGAAGCCATGAAGATGCAGAACGTGCTGCGCGCCGAACGCGACGGCACGGTGAAGAAGATCCACGCCGCCGCCGGCGCCACGCTCGCGGTCGATGCGTTGATCCTGGAGTTCGCATAAACTCGTCATTTGCGAGCGCAGCGAAGCAATCCATCCGACCGCGTATGCGTATGATGAGAGATGGATTGCTTCGTCGCTTCGCTTCTCGCAATGACGTGGAGGGAGACACCACCATGGCCTTCCGCAGACGCCGCGAAGCACTGCGATCGATCCTCACCGGATCAGGCTGCATTCGGCCGGGCTCGGTCTATGACGCGACCTCGATCCGGATCGCAGAGGACCTCGGCTTCGAGCTCGGCATGTTCGGCGGCTCGGTGGCCTCGCTCGCCGTGCTCGGCGATCCCGACATCGCGCTGATCACACTGACCGAGTTCGCCGAGCAGATCCGGCGGATGTCGCGCGCATCGACGCTGCCGGTGCTGGTCGATGCCGACCACGGCTACGGCAACGCGCTCAATGTCCGCCGCACGGTCCAGGAGGTGGAAGCCGCCGGTGCCGCCGGCCTCACGATCGAGGACACGCTGCTGCCGCAGCCGTTCGGCGAGACGAAGACGCAACTGATCTCGCGCGAGGAGGGCGTCGGCAAGATGAAAGCCGCGCTCGACGGCCGCAGCGACCCGTCGCTCGTCATCCTCGGCCGGACCGGCGCCGTCTCGATCACCAACCTCGACGACGCGATCGCGCGCGCGAAGGCCTATGAGGCGGTCGGCGTCGATGGCTTGTTCTTCACCGGCATCAAATCGCGCGGTGAGCTGGAGGCACTGTCGGCCGCGACGACGCTGCCGATCGTGCTCGGCGGCGCACCGGAGGAGATGACCGCGCCGGACTATCTGGCAAGCCAGCGCGTCAGGATCGCGTTGCAGGGCCACGCGCCGTTCGCGGCCGCGACCCAGGCCGTCTACGAGACGCTGAAGGCGCTGCGCGAAGGCACCTCGCCAAGGAATCTCAAGGGCATTGCGTCCTCCGAACTGACCAGCCGCGCGATGCGCGAGGCGGAGACCAAGGCGCGCAGCGGCGAATTCCTCGGCCTGAAGAAGTGAGCGATGTGATCCGCCACGTTACGATCACCGGACGCGTGCAGGGCGTCGGCTATCGCGCCTGGGTTCACGAACATGCGAACGCGCGCGGCCTCGAAGGCTGGGTTCGCAACCGCCGCGACGGCAGCGTCGAGGCGATGTTCGTCGGTCCCGAGGGCGTCGTCGCCGACATGATCAAGGCGTGCGGCCGCGGCCCGATCTCGGCGCGCGTCGACCGTGTGCAGGAAGACGTCGGCACGGCCGATCTGCTCAATCTGCGCGGGGCAGGCGAGCGCTTCGCCTTCCTGCCGACGGTCTGACCGTCCGCAAAGTCATCCGTCTCACCATCGACGACGTTCGCGGCCGAACGGTTTCCGGCGGCCCTTGACTTTCGGTCCGAATAATCTGATATTTCTGTTATGACAGAAACAACCGCCAAGAAAAAACTCCCCGCCGTCGTCGAACGCTTCATCCTGCATTGGGGCGACATGGGCGACGAATGGGGTGTCAACCGCTCGGTCAGCCAGATCCACGGGCTGCTCTACCTCGCCGAAGCGCCGATGACGGCTGAGGACATTGCCGACACGCTCGGCATGGCGCGCTCCAACGTCTCCAACTCGATCAAGGAGCTGTTGTCCTGGGGCTTGATCCGGCGGGTGCCGATCCTCGGCGACCGTCGCGACCACTTCGAGGCCGAGACCGACATCTGGGAGGTGGCGGCCAAGATCGCGGCCGGGCGCAAGGAGCGCGAGATCGATCCTGCGCTCGCGGCACTGCGCGCCTGCGTCTCCGACGCGGCCGACGACCCCGCCATCAGCCCGCTCGCCAGCAAGCGGCTGAAGGAGATGCTGACCTTCACCGAGCTGGTCGACCGCTGGTACTCGCAGATGCTGAACGTGCCGCGGCCGCGCCTGGTCGCGCTGATCAAGCTCGGCGAGAAGATTGTGAGTTTCCTGCCGACAGGCAGGGCCAAATAGGGGCCGCGGCGTAACGGGAGTATGCGATGGCGTCAGCAAGGATATCCACCTTAAAGACAGCGCCGGCTTCCGATACCAAACTGCTCGACGACCATCGCTTCCGCGCGTTGCTGTCGGACGAGGATTGGGGCCGCCTGCCGGTCGCGATCTGGCGGCGCTTCTCGAAGCGCTTCGAGGACGGCAACACCGTCGTCTATGTCGGCGAGGTCGAGGAAGCCGCGAGCAGCCGCGCCGGCTGGTGGCTGGCGCAGGCCGCGCGGCTGATCGGCGGGCCGCTTCCGACCGGCAACGAGACCCGGGTGCCGATGATCGTCACGGTCACCGAGGACGCCGCAAGCGGCGGCCAGATCTGGACCCGGATCTGTGCGCGCCGCGACGGCTTCCCGCAGGTGATTCATTCTGCCAAGCGCTTTGCCGGCCCGACCGGGCTCGAGGAATATGTCGGGTTCGGCGTCAGCATGGCGCTCAGGATCGCGGTCGAGCACGAGGCGCTGGTGTTTCACAGCGTCGGCTATTCGTTGCAACTCGGTCCGTTCCGCCTGCCGCTGCCCGACTGGCTCACCCCCGGCGATCTCACCGTGACACATTCCGATCTCGGTTGCGGCGACTTCCGCTTCACGCTGGAGATCATCCACCCGCGTTTCGGCCGGCTGATCCGTCAGTCCGCCGTGTTCAGGGAGGCTTCGTCATGACGCCGCTGCTGTGGACCCTGGTCGCCATCCAGATCGCGATGGGCGCCTTCGACACCTTCTATCACCATGAATTCACCGAGCGGCTCGCCTGGCGTCCATCGCAGCGCCATGAGCTGCAGCTGCACAGCGTCCGCAACATGCTCTATGCGCTGCTGTTCCTCGTGCTCGGCTGGCTCGAGGTGCACGGCATTCTTGCGATTGCCATCCTGGCCGTGCTCGCGGTCGAGGTCGTCATCACGCTGATGGATTTCGTCGAGGAGGATCTGAGCCGCAAGCTGCCGCCGAGCGAGCGGATCAATCACACGCTGCTGGCGATCAACTACGGCGCGATCCTCGTGCTGCTGGTGCCGGTGCTGATCGGCTGGACCACGCAGCCGACCGGGATCGCTCCCGCTTATGCCGGGCTCCTGAGCATTTTTGCGACCACCGCGGCCTTCGGTGCGGCGCTGTTCGGCGCGCGCGACTTTGCCGCGTCCCGACGCCTGGGACGGATGGCAACCGTGCCGGCTGCGACGCTCGTCGAGAAACTGCCGCCCCGTCAGACCGTACTGATCACCGGCGCGACCGGCTTCATCGGCAGCCGCCTGGTCGCAAGCCTCGCCGCATCGGGCCATCAGGTGATCGCGCTGATCCGCAATCCGGCCAAGGCCGAGACGCTGTCGCCGCCGGTGACGCTGATCACCAGCCTCGACCAGTTGCCTGCGTGTTCAGTGATCGACGCCGTCGTCAATCTCGCCGGTGAGCCGATCGGCAACGGCCTGTGGACCGAGGCCAAGCGCCGCAGGATCATAGCCTCGCGCGTCGATATGACCGCTGATGTCGTCAAGCTGATCGCGCGCCTCGAGCGCAAGCCGCAGGTCTTGGTGAGTGGATCGGCGATCGGCTGGTACGGGCTCTGGCAGGACCAGGTGCTCACCGAGTCGGCGAAGTCCCATGCCTGCTTCAGTCACGAACTGTGCGAGGCCTGGGAGAACGCGGCCAGACCCGCCGCCGACCACGGCGTGCGCGTGGCGTATTTGCGGATCGGACTCGTGGTAGGCACCGACGGCGGCTTCATCACGCGGATGCTGACGCCGTTCGAGTTCGGTCTCGGCGGGCCGCTCGGCTCCGGCAGGCAGTGGATGTCGTGGATCGAGCGCGACGACCTCGTGCGGCTGATCGCGCATGTGATCGCGAAGCCCGAGCTCTCAGGGCCGATCAACGCGACCGCCCCGATCCCGGTCACCAACACGAAATTCACCGAAGAGCTCGGACGTCGCCTGCACCGGCCCACGATCTTCCGCGTGCCGGCCGCGCTGCTGCGTGCCGTCGGCGGCGACTTCGCCGACGAGTTGCTGCTCGGCGGTCAGCGCGTGCTGCCGAACAAGGCGCTGAGCAACGGCTTTGTGTTCCGGCACGAAACGTTGCGCAGCGCGTTCGAGGCGATCTTGTAGGGGAGGGCAGAGTGACATCTGGTACGTGTTCTCGCGCGCTGACGGGATGGCTGGCCGGATGCGCCGCCGCAACGGCGGTTATGTGTGGCTTAGGGCTGGTGGTCCTGGCGATCGCGTCCGGTCGCGATCTGGTGAGATTTCTCGAGGGCGGTCTTGCACTTCTTGTCTTCGCGCTGATCGACTTCGTCGTCATAGGCGCGTTGACGGCCATTCCGTCCGTTTTGGTTATCTGGCTTAGTGAGCGGCTTGCGATCCGCTCGGTCCTGTTCTTCGGCTTCGTTGGCGCTGGCATCGGCGTAATCAGCGTCAGCCTTCTCGTGGGCGCCAGCGGCTCGTGGAATCCGGTGATCGGCTTGCTGTTTGGCGTTGCTGGATTTGCTGCAGGGGTGGCCTATTGGCGCATTGCCGGCCGTCACGCGGGCAGCGGCGAGCCGGCAAGACCCGTTGCTGATCACGCCGTCGCGACGCGCAGGAAGCCCGGTTAGATCGCGGTTTCCCGCAGCCGCGCCGCGGTGTCGCCGAACACTTCGGAAAAGGCCTGCCGGAGCGCGATGTCGACGTCGGCCATCGTGACCGGCAGCCCGAGATCGACCAGCGAGGTCACGCCGTAGCGCGGATCGACCACGCCGCAGGGCACGATCGCCTGGAAGTGCGAAAGGTCGGGCTCGACATTGATCGCGATGCCGTGGAACGAGACCCAGCGGCGCAGCCGCACGCCGATCGCGGCGATCTTGTCCTCATGGCCAGGCCCCTTGTCCGGGCGTTTCACCCAGACCCCGACGCGGTCCTCGCGGCGCTCGCCGCGGACGTTGAAGGCCGCAAGCGTCCGGATAATCCATTCTTCCAGCGAAGCGACATAGGCGCGCACGTCCGGCCGGCGCCCCTTGAGGTCGAGCATCACATAGGCCACGCGCTGGCCCGGGCCGTGATAGGTGACCTGGCCTCCGCGGCCGCTCTGGAAGGTCGGAAAGCGCGCGTCGAGCAGGTCGTCGGCCTTGCCGCTGGTGCCGGAGGTATAGAGCGGCGGATGCTCCAGCAGCCACACCAGTTCTGGCGCCTCGCCCGTGGCGATCGCTGCGACCCGTGCATCCATCGCGGCGAGAGAATCGGGGTAGGGGACCGGACTATTTGAGATCCGCCATTCGACCGCGTCGCCGCCCGAGGGGCGTGCAAACGTCGTCAGATCGAGGCTTTGGCGGTCGTTAACCATTAGCTAACCCTAACATGGTCAGGTGAACCCACAATCTAGTTCCCGTTCGGCGGTTCAGAAGTGCCCACCCTCGATAAAGTCAGCGTCGATCTCATGGTGGTCCTCGGTACCACCACTATGCCGATTCACCAGGTCATGCGGCTCTCCCGCGGTGCCATCATCGAACTGGATGCCACCGAGGCCGACGAGGTCAAGATCCTCGCCAACAACCTGCCGGTGGCCAGCGGCGTGGTTCTGGTCGACCGCAACCGGATTGCGGTCGAGGTCAAGCAAATGCTGCCGAAATCTCCCGGGGTTCGCAGTTAATTCAAGCATCAAGCCGCTTGTCCCTGCATCCGTGATTTGTTACATGGCCCCCTCGATGCGGCGGCGCCTTAGGGTTCCATCCGACATCCTTAGCGCTCGTGGCGGAATTGGTAGACGCGCTGCCTTGAGGTGGCAGTGGGTAACACCGTGGGGGTTCGAGTCCCTCCGAGCGCACCACCCCTAGAATTGCGATTGAAATCGTTGCTGTTTTAGCTGCCATGCGCTTTGCATGGGGCGCGGTGGCGCTATCGAATGTTGCGATTTTGCTCCGCTCCCAGCTCGCACGGCAGCCTGCCATCCCGACGCCGCCTGCGTTGAATTGCCCGCAGCGATTCTCCCGATCGAGCCTGACCGGGCCGGGCGTTGGCTCAGCGCCTCCACCATCGGCTGAAGTACAGAAACAGCATCGCGCCGGCGATCGCGGGGCCGCCGGGGAGCGGTAGGAATGCGAGAGCCACCAGGATCACCAATGCGGTGACGAACCACGGCTGCCTTTTCTTGCTTGGTGCCGTCGCCGGTCCAGTTGCAGGAGCCGCCTGCGGACCGGCCGCACGCGTCGCATCCGCTGGCGGTGACGGGACATTGGGCACGCGCGACGGGATGGGCGCTGTGACGCGCGCATGCGCAGCCCGCTTCTTTTCGTCCTGCCGCGCCAGCGCGACCAGCAGGTCACGCGGCACGGCCACCGCCTCGTTGACGGTGAGGCCGGTGACCTCCTGGCGCGACGAGCGGCGCATCACGCGGGTCTTGTCCGGATGGACATTGAACCCTTCGGCCGCGACGATGCCGTGCACGGCCTTGATCAGGGTGCCGATCTTCTTCACCGCTTCGCCCGAGCCGGAGAAGGTCAGATCGTCGGCGCAGCGGCTGTAGACGAAGCCGAGGACGCGTGAGAGCCTGACAAGGCGTTTGTCGAGCTTGCGGCAGATCAGGTTGGTGATCGCCGGGCTGGTCGGCGCGCCCTGCGGCAGCAGCCGCGGACCGTCCGCGATGAAATGTCGCTCGCCGTCGAGCGCGACTTGGTCGACCATCGGCTCGGTGCACAGCAGCGCAAGCGGGATCGCGACTGCCTCCGCGTAGCCCAGCGCCTCGAACAGGCCCTTGACGCGGGCGTAAGTCAGGGTCGGGAAGAAATCCTTGAGATCGAGATTGATCACCACGTCACGGCCGACATGGTTGCGCGCATTGGTCAGGATCGAGCGCTGCGGCGCAAATCCATGCGCGGCATCATGCAGCGGCACCCGCGCGAGAATGTTCTCGAGCACCCAATACTGCGCGCGCTTGAGGCGCGGCATCGGTGCCGAGATCAACCGCTCGCCGCCGCTCTTCTTCGGGATCGTGAAGCGCTGATAGTGGTTGACCGACGCCACCTTCCTGTTGAAAGCGAGGAAGCGCAACTCGCCAAGTGGCACGCCCATCGCATCAGCCAGCGCCTTGGCATCGGCGAGCGGGGGCAGGCCGTCGCGCAGGAGCGTCGCCGTGGTGCGGGCATGAAGGCCGCGCGAGACGTCCTCGCCGAGATAGAGCACGTCGCGCTTGCGCCGATCGTACCAGGCAAAGGCCCGGCTTTGTCGCGCCTCGGCGTTGCGACGCTTTGTCTCCTGCCGCCGCGCCATCGCCTCGGCCTTGCGGCGCTTGTGCATCTCCTTCAGCGCGCGCTGGGGATCGCCGAGCATGGCGTTCTGGCGCTGCAACTCGGTGAGCTCGCGCATCGCATCGGCACGGGCGCGGATGACGTCCGCGGCGGGCGCCGGCGCGTCTTCGCCGTCGGGCCAGAAGCCGAGCCGGATCATCTCCTCGAGGATGACCTCGTCCTTCGACGACTGGCGGACGTCAATGGGCTCCTGGTGCAGGCAGACTTCGCGCGTGTGACGTCGAGGTGTCGATCGATGCGGTTCTGTAACACCAGCAGGGTAGAGTAACTGTTGCACGGCCTTGCTGGTATGTCGCTGCCGACCGGAGGCCGTCGCGTCTCCCGATCGCGCCGCCGCGAGCCTGCCCCACCCGGAGTTCCCGATGATCTTTGCCAGCTACGTCTACCGTGCCGTCTCCAACTTCGTGTTCCTGGGGCTGGTCTATTTCACGCTGAACCTGCTGGAGAAATACGAGCAGCGCGCGACCGTCGCGATCCTGGTTCTGGTCTATGCGGTGATGCATGCCCTTTCCGGCCTGCGCTCATTCTATTTCTTCCAGCGCATCGAGCGCCTCGAAGGCGAGACGCGGCGGCTCGCGGCTGCGGCCGGCGAGGGACCGAATGCTGCGGCCTCGCGCAAGCAGATCGTCGCCGATGTCACCGAGCTCAGGCACGCCGGCGAGATCAAATCCTATATCGACATCTTCTTCCTGGCGCTGGTGATCCTGCTCTGCGTCGCCAAGATCGTGGCCAGCTAGGCCGCTTCAATCAGGCACGCGCTTGCTGGCTGCCGAGGCTTCGGCGCGCGGGACACGCTTGGCGACGTGGACTGACGCATTGCTCGCCGTCGGCGGCGCGACCTGCAGCGGCGCACCACGGCCTCTGCCATCGGCCGCCGCGGGGACCTGATGCGCTGCCTGCTTCGGATGCTTGACCTGGCGTGCGGAGATTGCCTGCGCGCGCGGTGCGCCAGCGGCTGGAGCAGCGAGGCGGCGACTGGCCGTCGAGCGGGTCGCAAGCAGGGTCAGGTCCAGCGCCTCGGGAACGCGAAACACGCCGGCCGCTGGGACGGGCAATGTCGAGGCCGCCGCGAGTTGCGCGAGCTGCGGCTGCGGCCACAGGGTGCGGACCGCCACGCCGATGCGGGCGCGCTGCGCATGGTCGAGGATGTCGGCGTCGCGCCAGTCCAGATCGGCAAACACCGGTGCCGGCAGCGTCCGCGTCGCGGTGAAGACGAAGTTCGGAATTCTCGGCCAGCGCGTCGTCGCCACCGTCTCGGTCGGCGGGTGCATGAACCATTGCTGCGGCTCGGTCGGTGTCGCCGGACGGTCGGCCGTCGCGGGGACGACGTGAACGATGCGGTAGCCGCGTTCCTTCAGAGTGGCGAGGATGCGCGGCAGCGCCGCGACGGTGCGCGGCTGGATGTCGTGCAGCAGCAGGATGCCCTTGCGCTTGGCCTCGATGCGCTGGATCGCGAGGTCGTAGACCCGCTGCGGCGAGACGTGGCGCCAGTCGTCGGCCGGGAAGTCGGCGCTCCAGACCTGGATGCCCTGCGACGCCAGATAGGCTTCCGGAACCTCGGCGCGCATCAGGCCGGGAATCCGGAAGAACGGCGCGAGCTTGCTCTTGTCGCCGTTGAGCGCGGCGAGCGTCGAGGCGATGCCGTCGTCGACTTCCTGCCGCACCTTCTCGAGCGGCATCTTGTTCATCGTCAACGGATGGTTCTGGCTGTGCGTGCCGACGGTATGCCCGGCCGCGATCAGCTTGCGCACGCCGTCCGGATTGAACCGGGCCTGGGAGCCGATGGTGAAGAAGGTCGCCTTGACGCACTGGCTGGCGAGGATGGCCAGCACCTGGTTGCTGTATTTCGGCAGCGGCCCATCGTCAAAGGTCAGCACCACCTCGTGGTCGGCGAGCGGCAGCGTCTCCGGATATTGCATGGTGCCGATCCGCGGATGCTCCATGGGATCGACGACGAGAGTCCGCGAGGTGCCGAGTGCGTTGGGATTACCCGCGCAGTCCGCGGCAAGGGCGGGCTGCGGCGTCATGAAGCAGCAGCCCAGCAGTGCCGCGCCGATCACGGTCCGCGACCGCTTCCGGATCATCACCAGGACGTTTGCAATCATCGAATCTCGGCCGCATTCCAAACGCACTGACGAATCCTTAAGGGCGGCCCCATGAATGCGGCCTTAACGGTCTGTAATCCAGCTTGGGTGCCGGGTTCAATGTGTCCGGTCAGACACGGTCTTCATCGCTGCCGGCACGATGTGGACGATGTGATAATTATGCTCCTGCAGGTACCTTAGAAAGGCCGGCAGCATCACGGCCGTCCGCATTTGCGGGTCATGCAGCAGGATAATTCCCTTGCGATGGCCTTCGAGCCGCCCGGTGAGCAGCTTGAGTTCCTCCTCGGGCGTCATCTTGTTCCAATCGCTGGCCCAGAAATCGGCGCCGAACACCGCGATACCGCGCTTTTCCATCTGGGACAGCAGGTCCGGTGTCGATTCGAAATACGGGAACCGGAAGAACGGGGTGCTCGGGATCGTGCTCGAGGTCCCGTGCAGGGCCTTTCCGACCGCTTCGATCCCTCGGTTGATGTTCGCCTCGGCCTGATCCAGCGGAATCTTGTTGAGATGCGGATGGTCCCAGGTGTGGTAGCCGATGGTGTGGCCGAGGCGGGCGATCTTGCGCACCATGTCGGGGTGATCGGCCGCGTTGCGGCCGACCATGAAGAAGGTGGCCTGCACGCATTCGGCGGCCAGTGCCGTCAGCACCTTGTCTGTGACTCCCGGCGTCGGTCCGTCGTCGAAGGTCAGCACGACCTCGCCATCCCTGAGCGGCAGGGTCTGCGGAAAGCTTTTCAGCCCCACGCGCGGATAGGTCGCAGGATCGACCTCGAGCACACGCGAGGTGCCGAGCGCATCCTTGCGCAGGCATTCGGCGGCGTGCGCCGGGCCGAACAGCGCACAAGGCGCGAGTGCGACCAATGTCGCGACAACGTTCAGGAGCGGTCGTGGTGCGCTCGACATATTTCTCATTGCACTGGCCCCCGCCGATTAGGTAATCCGGTCCGCATCAATCAAGCAGTTTTTCTCCTCCTGTCAAACCGGCGAAACACGGCATGGCCGAGAATATCGACATTGCCGAACCCGCCGCGGCCGACCCGCTCGCCCGGATGCCGATGCGGGACGAGGAGGGCCAGCTCCGCCCGGAATTCGTCGAGGAGATCACCCGGGCGATCCATGCCGCCGACCGGCCGCTGCTGTGCGAGGTGGTGGCGGAACTGCATGAGGCCGATCTCGGCGACCTGATCGCTGCACTCGAGCCGGACGACCGCGTCACCCTGGTCGAGATCACGGGCACGGATTTCGACTTCTCGGCGCTCAACGAGGTCGACGAGACGGTCCGCGAGGAGATCCTCGAGGAACTCGAGCCGGAGACCGTGGCCGAAGGTGTCCGCGAGCTCGAATCCGACGACGCCGTCGAGCTGCTGGAAAGCCTCGACGAAGCGGATCAGGAAGAGATCCTGGAGAAGCTGCCGGCGGCCGAGCGCGAGGACATCGAGCGCAGCCTGCTGTATCCGGAGAATTCCGCCGGCCGGCGGATGCAGACGGAATTCATCGCGGTGCCGCCGGATCGGACGGTCGGGCAGGCGATCGACTACATGCGCGACACACCGGATCTGCCTGATCGATTCTACGAGATCTATGTGGTCGACGCCGACAAACACCTGCTGGGCGCGGTGCCGCTCGACGTGCTGCTGCGTACGCGTCGTCCGGTTCCGATCGCGGACGTGATCGATGAGGACCGTCGCCGGGTGTCCGCGTTGGAGGACCAGGAAGAGGTCGCGCGGATGTTCGGCAAGTACAATCTGGTTGCCGCTCCGGTGGTCGACACCGTCGACCGGCTGGTCGGCGTGATCACGATCGACGACGTCGTCGACGTGATCGAGGAGGAGGCCGATCAGGACCTCAAGGCGCTCGGCGGCGTCACCCATCCCGAAGAGCTGTCCGACACGGTCTGGACCATCGCCCGCGGCCGCTTCAACTGGCTCCTGGTCAATCTCGCCACCGCATTCCTGGCTTCGTCGGTGCTCGGCCTGTTCGAGGGCCAGCTTGAGAAGATGGTGGCGCTCGCGGTGCTGGCGCCGATCGTGGCTAGCCAGGGCGGCAACGCCGCGACCCAGACCATGACGGTCGCGGTGCGCGCGCTCGCCACCCGCGAGCTCGGCTCCTACAACGCGATGCGCGTGGTGCTGCGCGAGACCATGGTCGGGCTCGTCAATGGCATCGCCTTTGCCGTCATCACCGGCATCGCCGCAGTGGCCTGGTTCAAGATTCCGGGGCTTGGCCTCGTGATCGGCCTTGCCATCATCTGCAACCTGGTCGCCGGCGCGCTCGGCGGCATCCTGATCCCGATGGTGCTGGAACGGGTACGCGCCGACCCTGCGGTTGCCTCCGGCACCTTCGTCACGACGGTCACCGACGTGGTCGGCTTCTTCTCGTTCCTCGGCATCGCGACGCTGTGGTTCGGGTTGAAATAAGCCGGCGCCTGGGGGCGTGCTTATCGTTAATCGCGCCTTAACGGGGTTGGCGGATGATGCTCCTATCTCCAAGGGGGCCATCACGGGGGCCATCATGCAGCGGTTGCGGCTCAAGGCGGACGGACGGATCGTCGAATTGCGCGACGGGCAGGAAATCCCGCTTGCGACCGCACATCCGGCCGAGGCGGCGATGCTGCCCGCAGCCGCGCAACCGGCGGTGCGCGATCTGCGCCGCCGCGCCCGGCTCACCCAGCTCGAATTCGCCGCCAAGCTCGGCGTGCCAGTGGAGACCATCCGCAATTGGGAGCAGGGCAAGCGCGCCCCGCGGGGACCCGCCCGCGCGCTGCTCGCCGTGATCGCGCACTCGCCGGAAACCGTGTTCGCCGCGCTGTCGAGCGCGCCGACGGCCGCTTGAGCGGGTAGACGTTCTTCGCCGCCACCGGCAGCCGACAGATCGCGCTTACGCGCCGCATCCACCGCCGTCGTCCTGGCGAAAGCCAGGAGCCCATAACCACCGCGTTTGGTCGGAACGGGACAGCGGTCCCCAGCGACGCGCAACAACTGAAATTTGGGGTAATGGGTCCTGGCTTTCGCCAGGACGACGATGAGATGGTTCTCGCTTCAAGATGTCAAACACACGGCGTCATCGCTCGCGCATGTTCTGATCCGCTGCGGCGTGAACGCTTCCGGCGCAGCATCATGGGGCTTGCCAGCAACGCGGTTTGACCGTTCTAATCGAAGCATTGCAGCAAGATATTTTTTTAACCCGTGGATTTCCTATGAATGCCATCGAGCAGATCATTGCCGGCTATGTGTCGCTCAGGAATCGTCAAGCGCTGGAAGAACTCAGGGAGCATCGCCAACGACTGTTGGAAGGTGTTCAAGCTCACAGTGTCCCGGGTTTCAGGCCGACGGTCGTGAATGACACGCTCCGCGAGGAGATCGAACTCATCGAGGCCGCATTGGCCCGCTTTGACGAGCACCCATAGCCTGCGATGGCGCGCTCTCACTTGCTGCGGCCGCTCTCCTTCATCCGCCGAACCGTATCGATGAACGCCTTGATGATCGGGGAGCGGCCGCGACCGCCGTGGCGGCCACGCCGTGCCCGGGTCTTGATGGTGCGCTCGGAGCCAATTCCCCGAAATCGCCGGCCGATTGGCTGATCTGACGCCCAATCCGTCATCAGACGCTGACCAATTGTGATGTATTTTCTGTAAAAAATTTAATATAATCAGTATATTGATAAAGATTGCATGCAGAATACAAAATGTGCTTGTCGCCTCGACCTCCTTGAAGCAGACTTCCCGCGGGGCAGGAGAGGCCGATGACCTTCGATGACGAGGGGCACGCCAGGGGCAAAAAACAAATCTGCCGGCAGAGGAGCGAGCAATGAGCGATCAGGTGTCCACCATCGCAATGGCAGATACGGCGAAGCCGAGTGGCGTGCGCTGGAAGATCTTCCTGCTGATGCTGTTCCTGATCTCGATCAACTATATCGATCGCGCCTCGCTGTCGGTCGCGATGCCGGTCATCGCCAAGGAGTTCGACATCGACCCGGCGATGCAGGGGCTGATCCTGAGCTCGTTCTTCTGGACCTACGCGCTGATGCAGGTGCCGGGCGGCATGCTCGCCGACCGCTTCAAGCCGCGCATCGTGATCGCCCTTGCGACATTGTTCTGGGGCTTCTTCCAGGCGCTGGCGGCGCTGTCCACCAGCTGGATGCTGCTGCTCATGACCCGGCTCGGGCTCGGCGCGTCGGAAGCGCCGATCTATCCGGCGGGCGGCAAGCTCAACGCGATCTGGATGACGCAGACCGAACGCGGCCGCGGCGCGACCTTGCTCGACGGCGGCGCTCCGCTTGGCGCTGCGCTCGGCTCGATCGTGATCGCCTGGCTGATGGCGGCGTTCAGCTCCTGGCGTGTCGCCTTCGTCGTCGCCGGCATCGGCACCATGCTGTGCGGGCTGTGGGCCTGGTACTACATCCGCAACGTGCCGCGCGAGCATCCCTCGGTCAATGAAGCCGAGGCGCGCTATCTCGAGGAAGCCCATGCGATCGAGGACGCCGCGACGCCGCCGCCGTCCGGCGCGAGCTGGATGGCCTATTTCCGCTTCCGCTCGGTGTGGTGCATGTGCCTCGGCTGGATGTTCTTCAACACCACCTTCTACGGGCTGTTGACCTGGATGCCGACCTATCTGTTCAAGGTGCACGGCTTCGACATCAAGGCGCTCGGCGGTGCCTCGTTCATCATCTTCTTCGCGGGTTTCGTCGGCGAACTGGTCGGCGGCTGGATCGGCGATACCTGGCGGGAACGGGGCGGGGCGCCCAACACCGTGTTCCGCACCCTGTTCGGCATCGCGGCGATCATGGCGACGGTGTCGATCTTCCTCGTCGCCTACGTCACCAATGCGGTTGCGGTGGTGGTGCTGCTGTCGACGACGCTGTTCTTCCTGCGCTGGTGCGGCATGTACTGGGCGATCCCCTCGGCGCTCGCGGGCCGCGGCAAGTCCGGCTTCCTCGGCGGCTGCATGAATCTCGGCGGCAACATCGCCGGCATCACGACGCCGCTGATCGTCGGCTTCATCGTGCAGGCCACTGGTTCGTACTTCCTGGCCCTGATGTATTTCGCCGCCGCGGGCATTGCGCTGTTGATCTGCTCGACCCTGATCGATTACAGCCGCAAGCTCCCGGTCTAGAATCGAAGCGCGGCCGAGCCCGTGAGGGGTTCGGCCGGTTGATGAGGCCTCGCGAATGACACGTCCCGTCCGGCTCGGCATGCTGACGCCGTCGTCGAATACCGCACTCGAGCCGATCACCTGCGCGATGCTGGCCGGGATCGACGGCGTCTCGGCGCATTTCTCGCGCTTCAAGGTGACGGAGATCGCGCTGTCGGAGCAGGCGCTGCGCCAGTTCGACGCCAGCGAGATTTTGCGCGCAGCAGAATTGCTGGCGCATGCCAAGGTCGACGTGATCGCCTGGAACGGCACCTCGGCAAGCTGGCTCGGCTTCGATCGCGACGAAAGCCTGTGCGAGCAGATCACCGCGGCAACAGGGATCAAGGCCTGCACCACGGTGCTGGCCTATCGCGACCTGCTGCGGCGGATCGGTGCCGGACGCATAGGGCTGGTGACGCCGTATCGCCGGGATGTGCAGGACAAGATCATCGCCAACTGGAACTCGGAAGGGCTCAATTGCTTTGCCGAGCGCCATTTGTCGCTGCAGGACAATTTCTCCTTTGCCGAGGTCAGCGAAGCCGAGGTGGCGGCGCTGATCGAAGAGGTGGTGCGCGACGGCTGCGACGCGGCAGTGGTGCTCTGCACCAACATGCGCGGCGCCGGCGCCGCCGAACGGCTGGAGCGCGGGTTCGGCGTGCCGGTGCTGGATTCGATCGCGGTGACGCTGTGGGCGTGCCTCACGGCGACCGGCTGCGATCCGTCACGCGTGCACGGCTGGGGCAGCCTGTTCACCAATCCCGATCTGCGCGCAGTGACTGCTATCCCCGAACATAATGACGACGACGAAGGCGAGCGGTGACTGAAGCCAAGACTAGAGCCAAGACTAAAGCCAAGACCAAGCCGACCAGACGCAGCAAGGAACCGAAGCGTGCGATGACGACGCTGCAACGGCGGCGGCTGCGCGTGCCGCGGGTCGGACTGCACGAGCAGGCGGCGGCGCGGCTGCGTGCCATGATCGTGCGCGGCGAGCTGGCGCCGGGACAATCGCTGGGCGAGGCTGATTTGTCCGACGCGCTCGGCATTTCGCGCACCCCGTTGCGCGAAGCGCTGAAGCAGTTGGCGAACGAGGGCCTGGTCGAGCTCCGGCTCAACCACAGCGCCGTGATCACGCCGTTCCGCCGCGCCGAGCTGACCGAATTGTTCGAGGCCGTCAGCGGCATCGAGCGCTGCGCCGCCGAGCTCGCGGCGCTGCGGATGGAGGAGACCGATTTCGAACGGCTCGAAGCGCTGCAGGACAAGATCGAGTGGCATCACGGCCGCGGCGAGCTGCGCGACTATTTTCAAATCAACCAGCAGATCCATTCGGCGATCGTCGGCTTCGCCCGCAACGCGGTGCTGAAGGCGACCCACGAGGCGCTGCTGGCGCGGGCCGAGCGCGCGCGGTTCTTCGCGCTCTCGGTGCTCGGGCGCTGGGATGAATCGGTGCGCGAGCACCAGGAAATCCTGGCCGCACTCAAGGCGCGCGATGCGGCCCGCGCCGGGCAGATCCTGGCCCACCATGTGCGCCGCACCGGCGAGATCGTCGCCGAGACGCTGGATGGCAGAGCAGATGACGCCGCAGTCGCGCACCTTTCCGCCACGCCGCGCAGCCGCAAGACGAAGAAAGTTGCGCCATGAAGATCCTGCTGCTCAATCCCAACACGACGGCGGATGTGACCGATCTGCTGCATGCCGCCGGCAGCGGGGTGGCGTCGGACGGCACTGAGCTGGTGCCGATGACCGCCGCGCGCGGCGTGCCCTATATCGCGACCCGCGCCGAGGCGCAGATCGGCGGCGCGATCGCGCTGGAAATGCTGGCCGAGGCCGGTCCCGGCTTCGATGCCGCCGTGATCGCCGCGTTCGGCGATCCCGGCCTGTTCGGCGCGCGCGAGTTGTTCGCGTTTCCGGTCGTCGGATTGGCCGAGGCCGCAATGCTGACCGCCTGCATGCTCGGCCGGCGGTTTGCGATCGTGACCTTCGCCGGCGCACTGGCGCCCTGGTACGAGGAATGCGTCGCCATGCACGGGCTCGCCGGACGCTGTGCCGGCATCCGCGCGCTCGACGGCAGCTTCCGCTCGATCTCGGAAGTGCAGGCCGAGAAGGAAGAGCTGCTGGTCGCGCTCGCCAACCAGGCGGTCGAACAGGACGGCGCCGATGTCGTCATCCTGTCCGGCGCGCCGCTTGCCGGGCTCGCGGCGAAAGTGCGCGACCGTATTCCGGTGCCCGTCGTTGATCCCGTCGCGGCCGCCGTGCGTCAGGCGGAGACGCTCGCCATGCTCAAACCGCGCAAGGCGGTCGCCGGCACCTTCCGCCGGCCCGACCCGAAGCCGACGCGCGGGCTGGCCGCGCCGCTTGCCGCCATCATCGAACATCGCTCACCGAAAGAGGGGACAAGCTGATGTCCTTCGACATCATCATCCGCGGCGGCACGGTCGTCACCGCCGCCGACACCTTTGCCTGCGACGTCGGCATCCGCGACGGCAAGATCGCCGCGCTCGGGCATGATCTCGGCGATGCGACTGCCATCATCGACGCGACCGACCGGCTGGTGCTGCCCGGCGGCATCGACAGCCACGTCCATTTCGCCCAGCCGTCCGGCGACGGCATCGTGATGGCCGATGGCTTTGCCTCCGGCACCCGCTCGGCGGCGTTCGGCGGCAACACCACGGTGCTGCCGTTCTGCCTGCAGGAGAAGGGCCAGACACTGCGCGAGGCGCTGAAGCATTATCATTCGCTGGCGGACGGCGAATGCCATGTCGACGTCGCCTTCCATCTCATCGTCACGGATCCGACCGAGCACGTGCTGGGTCAGGAGCTGCCGGCGCTGGTCGAGGACGGCTACACCTCGCTCAAGGTCTTCATGACCTATGAGGGGCTCGCACTGTCGGATCGCGAGCTGCTCGAGACCATGGCGGTGGCGCGCGAGACCGGCGCGATGCTGATGGTCCATGCCGAAAACTTCGACGCGATCCGCTTCCTGACTGACCGGCTGGAGCGCGCCGGCAACACCGCGCCGCGCTTCCACGCCACGTCGCGACCGATCCCGGTCGAGCGCGAAGCCACCCACCGTGCCATCTCGCTGTCCGAGCTCGTCGATGTGCCGATCATGATCGTGCATGTTTCGAACCGTGAGGCGATGGACGAGATCCGGCGCGCGCAGCAGCGCGGGCTCCGGGTGATGGGCGAGACCTGTCCACAATACCTGATGCTGACCGAGAAGGACCTCGACCAGCTCAACATGGAAGGCGCCAAATATGTCTGCTCGCCGCCGCCGCGCGATATCGCCAGCCAGCAGGCGTGCTGGGAAGGCCTGCAGCAGAAGGTGTTCTCGGTGTTCTCGTCGGACCATTGCCCGTTCCGCTACGACGATCCGCAAGGCAAGCTCGCACCGAAGGGCCGCACCAGTTTCCGCTGGGTGCCGAACGGAATCCCCGGCGTCGCGACGCGGCTGCCGATCCTGTTCTCCGAAGGCGTGGTGAAGGGCCGCATCGATCTCAACAGCTTCGTCGCCTTCAGCGCCACCAACCACGCCAAGATCTACGGCCTGTATCCGCGCAAGGGGACGATCGCGGTCGGCTCGGATGCCGACATCGCGCTGTGGGATCCCAAGCGCAAGGTGACGATCCGCCATGAGCTGATCCATGACGGCGCGGACTACACACCCTATGAAGGCCTCGAAGTGACCGGCTGGCCGGTGCTGACCATGGTGCGCGGCAAGGTGGTCGTCGAGGACGGCACCCTTGTCGGCGGCAAGGAGCATGGCACCTACCTGCCGCGTTCGAAACCACCGGGAGCCGCGACCATCCCATAACCCGCGAACCAAGAAGGCAGGAGACCACCATGCCCTATGCGACGACCGACGATGGCGTACGGCTCTATTTCGAGGAGACCGGATCCGGTCATCCGGTGATCCTGGTCCATGAATTCGCCGGTGATCTGCGCAGCTACGAGCCGCAGCTGCGGCATTTCGGCAAGCGCTTCCGCACCATCGCCTACAATGCGCGCGGCTTTCCGCCGTCGGATGTACCCGAGCAGGTCTCGTCCTATTCGCAGGCGCGCGCCGCCGACGATATCCTCGCGGTGCTCGATCACATCGGTGCGCCCAAGGCGCATATCGTCGGCCTGTCGATGGGCGGCTTCGCGACCCTGCATTTTGGCATCCGCCATCCGTCGCGCGCGCTGTCGTTGTGCATCGGGGGCTGCGGCTACGGCGCCGAGCTCGACAAGCGCGAAACGTTTCGCGCTGAGGCCGATGTGATCGCGGGCGTGATCCGCAAGGAGGGTATGCCGGCCTTCGCCGAGCGCTACGCCTACGGGCCGACGCGCGTGCAGTACGAGAACAAGGATCCGCGCGGACACGCCGAGTTCAAGGCGATGCTGGCCGGGCACTCGGCGGTGGGATCGGCCAATACGCAGCAGGGCGTGCAGAAGGAGCGGCCCTCGCTCTACACGCTGGTCGAGGAGATGAAGCGCATCAATGTGCCGACCTTGATTATCACCGGTGACGAGGACTGGCCGTGCCTGCTGCCGGGCATCCTGATGAAGCAGAGCATCCCGTCGGCCGCGCTTGCGGTGATGCCGAATTGCGGCCATGCCATCAACATCGAGGAGCCCGACGAATACAACCGGATCGTCGGGGAATTCCTGGCGCAGGTCGAAAGCGGCCGCTGGCCGCAGCGCGATCCGCGCGCGGTGAGTGCTTCGATCACGGGGATGAAGGACTAGACTGCATCCTCGACTGCCGCCACGCGGCGACCATCGAGTTGGTCGCGCAGAAGCTGCGCCAGGCGAGCTGCGCGCCACGCTTTGCCGAGCAGACGCAATATTGCGGGATGTTTCTGACGCCGACCTTGCGCAACACGCCGGGTGTTCTTCCATAACGGTGTCTTCACCAGTCTCGGGCAGGTGCTCGATTTCTATAGTTTCCGCGATACCAAACCGGAGAAGGTGTATCCGCGCGCAGCCGACGGCACGGTGCTGAAATACAACGATCTGCCGGAAAAATATCGCGGCAATGTTGACGTCAGCGATCCGCCGTTCGAGCGCCATCTGGGCGACAAGCCTGCGATGACTGCGCAGGATGAAGCCGACATCATCGCCTTCCTGAGGACATTGACGGACGGCTACCGGCAGGAGCCGTAGGCCGCCGCGACCGTCTGACGCGGAACTCATCGGTCAGTTGGCAGCTCCTCGTCATGCGCGCATAATGGGCGCATGAATGTCGTCGAAGGCAACGGCGCAAAAATCCCCGCGATCGGGCTCGGCACATGGGAGCTGCGCGGGCGGACCTGCGCTCGCATCGTCGAGCAGGCGCTGCGCCTCGGTTACCGGCACATCGACACCGCGCAGATCTATGACAACGAGCGTGAGGTCGGCGAGGGGCTGCGTGCCTCCGGCATCAAGCGCAATGATGTCTTCGTGACCACCAAGGTCTGGACCACGCACTTCCTGGCGAAGGATCTCGAGCGCTCCGCCAAGGAGAGCCTGGCGCGGCTGCGCTTGACCGAGGTCGACCTGTTGCTGTTGCACTGGCCCAATCCGCACGTGCCGCTTGCCGAGACGCTCGGTGCGCTGGCGCGGGTCAGGCAGGCGGGGCTGGCGCGGCACATCGGGCTCTCGAACTTCAGCACGGCGCAGATCGAGGAGGCGGTCGCGGCGTGCCCCGAACCGCTCGCCTGTGATCAGGTCGAGTACCATCCCTATCTCGGGCAGGCCGACGTGATCGCGGCCTGTGCACGCCATGGCATGGCGTTCGTCGCCTACAGCCCGATCGCGAAAGGGCGCGTCAAGGGCGACCGCGCGCTGGCGCGGATCGGCGACCGCTATCGCAAGACCGCGGCCCAAATCTGCCTGCGCTGGCTGGTGCAACAGAATGTCTCGGCGATCCCGCGCACCTCAAAGCTCGAGCGGCTCCAGGAAAATATCGACATCTTCGATTTCGAACTTTCGGATGAGGACATGCGCGAGATTTCGACGATGGGGAGCGCGGCCGCGCGGTGACGGCCCGAGCGCCGACCGGATTCTAGCCTGCGCATTGCTTCGCGGAAAATGGCTGGGCCGCGGTCCGGATCGTGCTATTGCCCGCTGGCTGACCGCGGACTCGGCCGCGAAATGGGGGATTGAGGCAGGCGGGTTCCAGCCGGTATTGTAGCCGGCGGGGAGACGACACTGATGTGATCGAGCGGGATGAAGTTTCGGCCAAACGCGGATATGGTGGCGTCGGTGTTCGTGCACCTGATGCTGCTCGCGCTGATTTTCCTCTATTCGGAGGTCCATCAGTTCGATCCCGTCGCCGCTGACACGGTGCCGGTCGAGATCGTGACGCCGCAGGAGGTCGCCAAGGCGGAGATCAAGCCCGAGCCCGATCCGGTACCGAGCCCGTCGCCGACGCCCGAACTGCAATTGCCCTCGTTCGACAAGCCGGTGGATGCGGCCAAGCCCGAACCATCGGCGCAAGCGCCGCAGAAGCAGCAGTCCGCGGCGCAGAAGCAGCTGACGCCACCGGCGCCCAAGCCCAGCCCGGCGCCGCCACCTGCCGCGGCCGAGCAGCCATCCGCGCCGCCTGCACCCCAGACGCCGCCGATGCCCCAGCAACAGGCGGCGGCATCACCGCCTGCCTATGCGCAGCCCGAGCCGGACCTGTCGGTCAAATACAACGTCATGCTTGGCCTGCCGCCTGACATCTCGGTGAAGCCGCCTGCGGGGGCGCCGTCCGCTCCCGGTCCCGGCAAGGACAGTTTCGACGCCGCGGCCACCGAGCAGGCCGACGTCGGGTCCAGCGTGGTCGCCGAATTCCGTCGCCATCTGAAGACCTGCATGAAGCTTCCGGCGACGCTGAGCACCGGCGATGATGTCAGGATCAAGCTTCGGGTGTTCATGAAGCCCGACGGCAAGCTCGCCGCGTCGCCCTTGCTGATCGAGGCCACCGCATCGGAAAAGGGGCCGCTGCTGCTCAAGAGCGCGACCGATGCGCTGCAAACCTGCCAGCCCTACGCGATGCTGCCGCGGGAGCGCTACGGCGAATGGAAGGTGCTCGACCTCGACTTCACGCCGCGCGATTTTTCGTCGTAAGTCGAAGCAGGCTTCAGCTTCCCATCGCCTGCCAGGCATTCGAGGCGAACTGCCGGCGCCAGATCACGATCACGACCGCGGCGGTCGTGGCGAACAGCACCCAGGGGCTGACGAACCAGCCGAGATAGCCGAGCGCAAAGAAGAACGCGCGCTGACCGCGGTTGAAGTGCCGGCCCGCGGTCTCGAACAGCCGCGTGGTGCGGATCACATGGGCCTCCGCCTCGGGCGTATCGCGCTGGCCGGCCGGCGGCATCGCGCCGAACAGGATCGCGACATAGTTGAACAGGCGATAGGCCCAGGCGAATTTGAAGAAGGTGTAGATGAAGATCAGGATCAACCCGATGCATTTGACCTCCCAGAGAGCGGGCGAGGGCGTCAGGTTGACCGGCAGTGCACCGAGCACCGCGAGCGCGTCGTTGGTCGCGCGCAGCAGCGCCAGCGCGCCGCCGATCGCGATCAGGCTGGTCGAGGCAAAGAACGCGGTGCCGTTCTGCAAGGATGCCATGATCTGCATGTCGACCATCCGCGCGTCGCGGTGGAGCAGGTTCCGCACCCAGATCTCGCGATAGACATGCATCCGCGCCGACAGGCTGTCGCGCCCGTAGGCGGTGTGCTCGAGCGTGATGGCATAGACCAGCCATTCCAGCGCGAAGAAGCCGACCGCTAGGATGTCGACCCAATAGCCGGTCATGGTGCCTTCCTTCGTGAATGCGCGGCCGCCGATCTGCGCCCCGTTGCATCCCGCGTCATGTACAGGTTGAACGCGTGCAATGCACTATGGCAAACTGCGCCGGCAACAGGATTCCCCGGACATGCTCAAGCTCGTCATCGGCAACAAGAACTATTCGTCATGGTCGATGCGGCCCTGGCTGGCGCTGCGCGCCAATAACATCCCGTTCGAGGAAATCTTCGTTCCGCTTTACACCGATCAGGCCGACAAGGACCGCATCCTCGGCTTCAGCAAGGCCGGCAAGGTGCCGACGCTGATCGACGGTGACGTCACAGTGTGGGATTCGCTGGCGATCATCGAATATCTGGCCGAGAAGTTTCCCGAGGCGAAGCTGTGGCCGGCGGATCGCGCCGCGCGCGCGCATGCCCGCGCAATCTCGGCCGAGATGCATTCCGGCTTCGTGCCGCTGCGCAGCGAATGCGGCATGAACCTGCACCGGCCGATCAAGGCCGTCGCGCTGTCGAACGATGCGCGGGCCAACGTGGCGCGGATCGAGGAGATCTGGGCCGATTGCCACGCGCGCTACGGCAGGCAAGGCCCGTTCCTGTTCGGGGCATTCTCGGCGGCGGATGCGATGTACGCCCCCGTGGTGCATCGCTTCCGCACCTACGCGATCCCAGTGAAGGCTGAGGCGCAGCATTATGTCGATGCCATGATGGCGCTGCCGGCGTTCCAGGAATGGACCCGCGATGGCCTTGCCGAGACGCTGCGGATCGACCGATTCGAGGACGCCTGACTGGTCCCTCGCTGCCGAATTGTGACAGCAGCCACAAAGATCGCGGCTTGACGCCGCGGGGCCGAAGGCGTCGAATCCGAAACACCGGTTTTGCAAGTCGTGAAAGGACTTAGACCATGGGCATTCTCGATTCCCTGGAGAATTCGCCGGAGCTGAAGGGCATGCTTGGCCAGCTCGGGGCGGCCGTGATTCCCGTCGTGCTCGGCGAGGTGATGGGCAATGGCGGGCAGGGCGGCTTGTCGGCGATCGTCGCCAAGCTCGAACAGGCCGGGCTCGGCGACCAGGTCAAATCCTGGATCGGCACCGGCCAGAACCTGCCGATCACGGCCGACCAGCTGCAGCAGGTGCTGGGCAGCGACACGGTCAAGCAGCTCGCCGCCAGGTTCAACATTCCGGTCGACCAGCTGTCCAAGGTGCTGGCCCAGCAGCTTCCGGGGGCGGTGGACAGCGCGAGCCCCGACGGCAAGTTGCCGCATACCGCCTGAGCCACTGAAACCGGGTTCCGGCCGAGGCCGGCGGGCAATTTCCGGCTGGCATGTAAATTGCTGCCTATCGCCCTGAAAAACCTGCAAAAAGCGTACCTTCACCGTGCCCCAATCTTGCTGGATTTGGGGCAGGGCGATGTGCTAGCTTGCCGCAGGGTTCTCAAAATGCCGGCCAGAGCTATCGGGACTGTCAGCCCGGCCAGCAATCTCTAAGAAAATGGAGAGGGCGTTGAAGCATAAGTACTCGATTGGCGAGACCGTCTATTTCACGGCCAGCAATGTGGCGCGCCCCGCTGCGAGCGGCACCTATCAGGTGATCCGCCTGCTGCCGACCGAAGGTGACGACTGCCAGTATCGCATCAAGAGCTCGACCGAAGCTTTCGAACGGGTGGCCAAGGAGAGCCAGCTCGCGCTGTCCTGAACGAGTTGTGCGCAAGCCGGTGGCTGGAGCGGGTTCCCCGTCGCCGCCGTCAAAAGGCCCTGTTCGCAGACCCATTGTGCTGAAGGTTGGACGTCGGGGTGGCGGCGTTCGCCGCCGCCGATTGTGCTTACGCTGCGTTGAGGGACATCGCGCATGAACTGGGCTTCCTCGCTGGATCAGATCTGGCGCTCACCGACTTTCCCGATGTGGCTGACGCTGGCTGCCGCGGGCTTCTTTGGGATCGTTGTGCTGATCACGCTGCTGCGCGCGGAAAAATCCGTCGCCAACGGCGCGCTGACCGTCATCACGCTGCTGTCGATCGCGGTCGCGGTCGCCGCAACGATCCGCGGCTTCGGACCGGGCGGGCAGGCAGCGGCGCCGAGCGAGACACGAACCGCGCAATTCACCGGCCAGACCGTGCCGGCGCTGGCCTGCGTCGACGACCTCGCCGGAGATGCCGTTCTCAATGCCTGCGAGAAAGTGCTGTTCGGTTCGTCCGATACGGCCGCGGCGGCGGTCAGCTATGCGGCGGCGCAGATATCGCGCCTGACTGCGCTCGGCGACCTCGCCACCGCGGAGCGCAATACGACCACCGAATTGCAGGCACTGCGCCGCGCCATCGAGCACGACCGGTACGGCCTGGTGGCCTATGCGCTGATGGCGCGCGACCACTGCACGCCGACGGCGTGCCCCGCATTCCGCTCGCTCGGCGACAACCACCAGATCGTCGCCAACATGAACGATCGGACCTATGAGAACCTGGTCACGCGCTACGCCGCGTCCTGGAACGCGCCAGCCGGCGCCACGCCATCGGCAGCCGGATTGGTCGCCGCGCTGCCGCCGTCGATGCCCACCGGCCGGCCGACCAATGCGGAGTTTCCGAGCTCGGCGAACACGCCGCCGGTCAGCATCATGACATCAGAACCGGCGAAGCCGGCTGCTGCGGCCCCGCCGCCGGCCGCACGCGCTGCCGCCGCGCCGCCCGCTGCGCCGAAGCGGCCGCCGGCCGCGAAGCGTCCGGTCCAGATCGCGCCGGCTGCTCCGGCGCCAGCGGCGCCGCCTCCCGCCGCGGCGAGTGCGCCGGCAGCCGCGAGCCAGGACTAGGCACGGGCCTGAGCGCGATGACGGTGGCCTGAGCCACTGTCATTGCATACTCCCTGCGATAATCCCGATATCCACTGCCGCCTTGATCGCTCCCTTTCCAAAGCGCGCGCCGGCCGCTACATCCGCCGTATGCCGCTGCATCTCATCAAGCTCGCCGTCGGTTGCGACTCGGTCAAGGAACTCAAGGGTTGGGTTGCCGAACGGATGGCGACCGCCAAGAAAAAAGGCCTGCCGCTCCGCCACGTCCACATCACGCGGATGACGCCGAAGCGCGAGGAGGAGCTCCTCGCCGGCGGCTCGCTGTATTGGGTGATCCGCGGCGAGATCGCCGCGCGCGAGAAGATCATCGCGATCGAGCCGTTCCGCGACAAGGACGGCATCGGACGCTGCCGGCTGGTGATGCAGCCCAAGGTGATCGCGGTCTCGCCGCGGCCGATGCGGCCGTTCCAGGGCTGGCGCTACCTGACTGCGGACTCTGCGCCGTCAGATCTCACCAAATCGAGCGCGGCCAGCGTGGCCTCGATGCCGGAGCCGATGCGCCGCGAGCTGCGCGACCTCGGATTGCTGTGAGCTAACGGCAGTTGCCGCGGATCACTGCGTGACGAGATGCAGCCGGCCCCATTCCGACGCCGGGATCTCGACATAGCGGCCACCCCCGGCATTGCTGACGGCGACGTCGAGCAGTTCGTGATCGATCCCCATCTCGCCGAGATAGCGCCGGAACTGGTCGGTGAAGATCGAGGTCAGGCTTTCGCGATGCTCGGCCGAGACGTTGGGCGCGAGCCGGTTGTGGATCGCCATGCCGCTCAGCACCACGTGGCTGCCCGCCGGCAGGCTGCGATGCACGCCGCCGGCCAGCACCAGCACGCAGGCGAGATCACAAGCCGTGCCCGACGGCTTCTCCTTCGCGTCCAGCGGGCCGCCGGGCCGCTTGAGCGCAAAGCATTCCTCCTCGGGCTTTCCGTTGCAGGCTTCGACGGCGGTCGCCGCAACCATGGTATCGATCCCGCGATCGCGCAGGATGCGGCCGAGGCTGGAGGCGACGTTGAGGTTGGATTCGCCCTTGATGTTGATCACGACCGGCAGCTTGCGCCCGGCTTGCCGGTCGAGGATCGCCAGCAGGCGCTTGTAGGTGTCCCATTGCACGGCGCCTTCGGCGGCGATCCAGTCCGAGCAGCCCGGTCCGCAGGCGTCCGGTGCGCCATGCGCGACGTAGAAGATCATCGCGCCGGGCGCCGAATTGACGCCGCCGACCGGTGGCCGGGTCTGCGCCTGCGCCATGCCGGCGGCCAATAGCGCGATGCCGAGAGCGATGCCTTGCCTGAAATACCTGATCATTCCGACCGCCTGTGAAAGGCGCGATCATCCCTGCGTCGCGGCCGCCGCGCAAGCGAACGGCATCACACTTTTCGCGATGCCTTACACCGCGATGTTGTCGATCAGCCGCGTGTTGCCGAGCTTGGCCGCCACCAGCATCCGCATCGGGCCGTCCTTGAGCGAGCCGATCGGCGCCAGGGTGGCGGCGTGGCGAACCTCGAGATAATCGAGCACGAAGCCGGCCTTGGTGATCTCGGCGGCGCCGGCGGCCATGGCGGTTGCAGTGTCCTCGCCGGCGCGCAGGCGGCCTGCCGCTTGCTTCATCACGCGGTTGAGCGCGGGGGCCGCGCGCCGTTCTTCCGGCGAGAGGTACACGTTGCGCGAGGACATCGCGAGGCCGTCGCGCTCGCGCACCGTCTTCGATCCGATCACCTTGACCCCGAGGTCGAGATCCGCGGCCATCTGGGTCACGACCCGGAGCTGCTGAAAGTCCTTCTCGCCGAAGATCGCAACGTCGGGCCGGACCTGGGTGAACAGCTTGCCGACCACGGTGGCGACGCCACCGAAGAAATGCGGCCGGAAGCGATCCTCGAGCCCGGCGGTCGCCGGTCCCTCCGGAACGATCCTGGTGGCGAAGCCGTCCGGGTACATCGCCTTCACCTCGGGGTGCCAGATCAGGTCGACGCCCTCGGCGGCGAGCTTGGCGACGTCTTCCTTCCAGGTGCGCGGATACGAACCGAAGTCCTCGGTGGGAGCGAACTGCGTCGGATTGACGAAGATCGAGACCACGACCCGCTTGGCGCGGCGCTTGGCGAGCCGCACCAGCGACACATGGCCGTCATGGAGCGCACCCATGGTCGGGACCAGCGCGACAGTCGCCTTCTTGGCGCGCAGGGCGTCGACGGCGCGACGAAGGGCAGGGACGGTACGGACGACGGTGGGATTTCTCGGCATCTGGTCTCGACTCGTGGGGCAATCGGGGTGGGATGTTTGGCGTTCGGCAGGCCGCGGAGTTTACCAAGTCCGAGCCGCTATCGGCAAACCGCCGCACATGCATTACCCGATCTCGAACGCGCATGGATCGCTCGTTCGATTCATCATTAAGGACGCCTGCAATTGATTTCCGCTCGCAGTGATGCATTTCACTTGACCGCAGCCGCGCTCGATTTGAAGATCATTGCCGGGGTTTGAATCATGTTGGTGCAGGCTAGTCAGGGTCAATCCGGCTCCGCACACGTCGTTGTGCTGGGCAACGAGAAGGGTGGTTCGGGCAAGTCGACCACCGCCCTGCATATCGCCGTCGCGCTCCTGAAGGCCGGGCAGCGCGTCGCCAGCATCGATCTCGACTGCCGCCAGCAAAGCTTCACCCGCTACATCGGCAATCGCCAGGCCTGGGCGCGGCGCTCCGGGCTCGATCTCGAACTCCCCGCGCACCACTGCATCAAGTACGGCGAGACGATGCAGATCGAGGAGAACGAGAACGCCGAGTTCCAGCAGTTCATGGAAGCGGTGAGCGCGGTGGAACGTGCCTATGATTTCATCGTCATCGACACCCCGGGCTCGGACAGCTACCTGATGCGGCTCGCGCATTCGATGGCCGACACGCTGGTGACGCCGATCAACGACAGCTTCCTCGATTTCGACGTGCTCGGCACCGTCGATCCGGCGACCTATGCGGTGATCGGCGAGAGCCATTACGCCGAGATGGTGCGCGACACCAGACGCAAGCGCCGCCAGCTCGACGGCGCCTCGACCGACTGGATCGTGGTGCGCAACCGGCTGTCGATGCTTGGCTCGCGCAACAAGCAGCTGGTCGCCGACGGCCTGAAGCAGCTGTCGCTGCGGCTCGGGTTCCGGGCGGTCGACGGCTTTGCCGAGCGGGTGGTCTATCGCGAGTTTTTCCCGCGCGGGCTGACGGCGCTCGACGACATCGACGAGGCGACGCTCGGCACCCGCCCAAACCTCGGCCACGTCACCGCCCGCGAGGAGGTGATGGGCCTGCTGCGCCAGCTCAAGCTGCCGCTCGACGAGCGCGGCCGCCGCCGCGCCGCCAACCGGGCCGAATGGTTCAGCCAGGTCGACAAGCCGCTGGAAGTCGACGACATCATCGGCAGCTAGCGATCGTCAATTCATGGGGGCCGCTCCCAGGCTCGCTGGCGCCTGGTCAAAATACCGAAAACAACCCCATGCAAAGGAGCCGGTGGTGGCCGGCGTTCGACCGGGCTGCTTGACACGTCGGGCAACTCACCGGTATTTTTCCAATATTCCGAAATTGTGCACTTGAGCTCGCCCCAAGGCCAGTTCCTCCCGCCTGGAGCGGATGCTGGTTTCCAGTCGATCGGCCCGTTCAACCGGGCTTTCAAGGCCGCGACCGATCTGACATCGACTGAATACAGGCGGCTTGCGCTGGCGAAGGAGGCGTCTGGGACGGGCAGACCGGGTGACAGCTCAGGAATCGGCCAGCCGGACTTAGGAATCGGCCAGCCGAATTCTGCAGCCGCCAAGCGCGCACTGAAATTTTCGTGCAGGTTCTCCGCACGATCGGTTTGGGCGGTCGCAAACTGCGAAGCGAGGATCGAATGGAACGGCGCCAGTTCATATCACTGCTCGGCGGAGCTGCGTTGGCACCGCTCGCCAGGCTGCCGGCATACGCCGACCCGTCCGACGGCTGCGGCGTTCCAATCGGGCGAAACGACGGCTGGTCCACCGCCTCCTTAGCTGAGGACAAGCTCATCGACCGCCGCGCGCTGTGCACCATGGCTGAGCGGCTCGCCGCCTCCAGCGATAGCAACATTCATTCCGTGCTGGTTGTCCGCGGCGGCAGGCTGGAGTTCGAGCGCTACTTCAGGGGACGCGACGAGGTACCGAGCCGCTTTTACGGTCCCCGCGTCGAAGACGTCAGCTTCGATGCCGATACGCTGCACAACATCAAATCGGCTTCAAAGAGTGTCGCGTCACTCGTCATCGGGATCGCGATCGATCGCGGGCTGATACGCAGCATCAACGAGCCGATCTTCAGCTTCTTCCCCGAATTGTCCGACCTGCGGTCCCCTGAGAAAGACCGCATCCAGCTCGTCCACGCCCTGACCATGTCGATGGGATTGGCGTGGGTGGAGGCGACCCCTGCGACCGGAGACGACAATGATGAGGCGCGCATGCACAGGGCGTCAGACCCGTGCCGTTACGTGCTCGGTCTTGCGTCCGCGGGCGAGCCGGGGCAGCAGTTTCTGTACAACACCGGCGCGCTGACGCTGCTGTCGGCCATCGTCCGCAAGGCCGCCGGACGTCCGCTCGATGAATTTGCGCGCACCGAATTGTTCGAGCCTTTGGGGATTACGGCGTTCGAATGGAGCCGGGTCAAAGGCGATAGCGATGCCGGTGGCGGGTTGCGGCTGCGACCGCGCGACATGGCAAAGATCGGCCAGCTTGTCCTTTCGGGCGGCCGCTGGAACGGTCGCCAGATCGTCCCAAAGGCATGGATCGAGAGCTCCACGGCACCGAAGCTCAAGGCCTCCGACTATCAGTCGTATGGCTTTCTGTGGTGGCTTGGCCGCGCCCGCTTCAATGGCCGCGCGATCCAGTGGATCGGCGCGCTGGGGCGTGGCGGTCAGTCGATCCGCATCGTCCCGGAGCTCGACCTCGTCGTCGTGGTGACCGCGGGATACTACCAGGACTACAGCCCGCAAGCCTTTCGCGCGCAGTTCGCCGTCTTCACGGACGTCCTGCAAGCGATTCCGCCTCCGGTTTGAATCGGAGACGCTAATTCGGCCTCAGCACCGTCATCTTGAACGGCCCGCTATTGGTGGCGGCATGCGCGACCGCGTCGTTGGCGTGGTCGAGATCGAAGGTGGTGACCTCGAACTGATCGAGCCGCAACAGCCCGGCGCGGGCGAGGTTGACGAGGCCCAGGGTCGCCGCCGGAGGATACATCCAGACGCCGTGGATGCTGATGCATTCGCGCATGATCCAGGGATAGGGCAGGTCGAGCCCCGGTCCGCCCAACATGCCGACGCCGCCCATCAGGACGACCCGGCCGTAGGAACGCACCGTCATGATCGCGGCGCGGACGGTCGGCGTCGTCACCGACGGCGGCATCAGGTCGAGCACGCAGTCGATCGGGCCGGGCGCGGCGCGCCGCATGCGTTCGCGATCGTCGTCCTCGTTGCCACCGAGCTTCACGGTGCGCACGCGCGGTCCGAACCTGTGGACCAGATCGGCGAGCACTTTCTCGTTGCGGCCGGGAGCGACCACGCAGGCCGCGCCCATCGCGAGCGCGACGGCAACGGCGGCACTGCCGAAATTGCCGGTGGCGCCGTTCACCAGCACGGTCTCGCCCGGCTGCAGGCGTGCAGCCAGGAATCCGCCATAGGGCACGAGGCAGGTGCCGAGCGCGCACCATGACGGCGCATCGGCCGGATCGATCGCGCCGATCCGCTTGGCGTTCTCGGTCGGCACCAGCGTCTGCTCGGCAAACGTGCCGTGACGGAAGTGTCGCTGCAGGCGCAGTCCGCCTTCGCCGCGCGCGCTCCAGCCCTGCAAGGTGATGTCCGGCGAGATGCTGTCGTCACGCGCGCGGAAGGTCGGATCGCAGTACACCCAATCGCCGGCGGCGAGGTGGGTTGCGTCGGGCCCGATCGCGCGAACCCGTCCGATGGCGCCGAGACCCGGAACGGCCGGCAACGCGAGCAGGTAGCGGCGCTCACCGCTGAACACCTCGTTGGTGTAGGACAGCACGCGTGTCGCGATCACGTCGACGAGGACTTCGCCCGTTCCCATCACCGGTGCGGGGATCTCCTGGATCGCGAGCGGAGAGCCGAACGACTTTAGAACTGCTGCTTTCATCTGATCTCATCCCTTGCTGAGATCGGCATCATCACGCGCTCCGTTGCGGCCAGGAAGACCTGGTATTATCCTAGGATCATAAGTCCTACTCAGGAGCCCGGTAATGGCCACTGCGCGGCAAACCGAACTTGGCGATTTCCTGCGATCGCGGCGCCAGAAGCTGACGCCCAAGCTCAACGGTGCCCAGGCCGGGCGGCGGCGCCGAACGCCCGGTCTGCGCCGCGAGGAGGTGGCCGAGCTCGCCGGCATCGGGGTCGACTGGTACATCCGCCTCGAGCAGGGCCGCTCCGTCAGCCCGTCCGCCACCACGATCGACGCGCTGGCGCGGGCGCTGCGCCTCAGCAAGGCCGAGCACGCCCATCTGCGGGCGCTTGCAAAGGACGGCGACCGCCGGCCATTTGCGGCCGAGACCGTGCCGTCTGCGATCCGGCGGGTCGTCGAAAGCCTCAACCAGCCGGCCTATGTCACGGGACGGCGATGGGACGTGCTGACCTGGAACGCTGCGGCGGAAGAGGTCTTCGCGTTCGGCCGCATGCCTGGGGACGAGCGCAATACGCTGCTCTTCGTGTTGACCAACCCCAAGAGCCGGCAGCTGTTCGGCGCAGGCTGGCCCGAGGAGGCGCGGCGCATCGTGACCCAGTTCCGCCGGACCCACGATCTCTGGGCCGGCGACCCGGCCTTCGTCGATCTGCAGGCGCGGCTTCGCGCAGGCTGTCCGGAGTTCGACGGCTGGTGGGGCACCCACGACGTCAGCGTCAGCGTCGCCGGACGAAAGGTGCTCAATCACCCCAAGCGCGGCCGGCTGACCTTCGAATACGCGACCTTCCAGGCTAACGACGATCCGGGCCTGAAGCTGATCATCTACACCGAAATCGGCTGAAATCCGTGGTTTTCCGGTGATTTTTGTCACAGAGCGGCCAAAAAGCCGGAACAAAGGTGCCGGAATCCGGTTTCTCCTGAGCGTCGACCCAAGGTACGAGCATGGCTCGAACGCAACCTTGGGAACTCGCGTCAGAGGGTTAGAGGAGAGTGCGAGCCGGCGGGTTCGTGGTGTGCATCTGCACAAAGTATAGGTGCGACGCACAACGTTATGCCACGGAAGCCACAATATTTGGACTTCCTGTCACGGCGCTGTGACATATATTCTCAAAAGGAGGCCGAAGAGCCTCCGGCCAAAATCGCCCTGTAAAAGGCGGGCACCTCGAGGACGTCATGAAGCGTGGAATTCTCGTTCTGCTTTCGCTCTCCGTGGTGATCACGGGTGCGTATTTCACCGCGAGCAAGTGGGCGATCCGTCATGAAACTCTCATGTTCAAGGATCCGACTCGCGATGAGCGGCCGGTCGCGGTCGACGTCGCCGTGCGCTTCGACAAGGAGATGCAGGCCGACGCCGGCATGATCAAGCTTCCGGTTGCGATCCTCAATCATGGCAATACCGTCAAATTCACCGAATATTCCTTCCTCGCGAACGTGTTCGCCGCGCGCGGCTATCTGACCGTCAGCATTCAGAACGACCTGCCGTCGGACGGGCCGATGGTGACCAAGGTCGGCGAGCTCTATGTCGGGCGCCTGCCGCAGTATCAGCGCGGCATCACCAACATCAAATTCGCGATCGAGGAGATGAAGAAGCGTCAGCCGAACGCGGACTACAGCAAGCTGACGATGGTCGGCCATTCCAATGGCGGCGACATCGCGATGTATTTCGCCAAGCAGTATCCGGACGAGATCAAGAAGGTCGTGACGCTGGACAATCTGCGCGTGCCGTTCATGACCGACGGCAAGTTCAAGATCCTGTCGTTCCGTTCGCATGATCAGCACTTCAAGCCCGATCCCGGCGTCGTGCCCGACGAGGAGCAGTGCGAGAAGGCCGGCATCACCGTCGTGAACACCGACTTCCAGCACAACGACATGCGCGACACCGGACCCGAGAAGGCCAAGGACTCGATCCAGGCCATGCTCGATAAATTCCTGGCCGACACCGACAGTGCCGTCGCGCCGGTCGACACGCGCAATGCACCGCCGAAGATTTTGGAGCCAGGCCCGGTCTCGCTCTACGTGCCGGTTGAGAAGCCGCCCCAGACCTTCGGCGAGAAGCTCAAGAAGTCGCTCTCGCTGACCGAGACCAAGAAGGTTCCGTCGGCCACCAACTGACCGAGCCGCCCGGAATCGCATCCGGGCAGGCTGCTCGTCGCGTTGACCAATCCGATACCGCGGCCCACATAGTGTTTGCTGTACGAGGCAAGCGCTGATGGCTGGCAAGACGATCAAACCGACATCCGGAAGTGACGTACGCCCGGTCGATGCGCCTGACGTACCGACGTCGAGCGCGAACGACATCGCCGCGTTCGTGGCGAAGGCGCGCGCGATGTCGCCACATCGCGCCGGCGCGCGCGGCAGACTGGTGTTTGCGCTCGACGCCACGATGAGCCGGCAGCCGACATGGGACATGGCGTGCACGCTGCAAGCCGACATGTTCCGCGAGGCCGCCGCGCTCGGCAGCCTCGACATCCGCCTCGTCTATTATCGCGGCTTCAACGAGTGCCGGGCCACGGGCTGGATCTCCGACAGCGCGCAGCTCGCGCGGCTGATGAGCAAGATCGACTGCCAGGGCGGCAATACCCAGATCGGCAAGGTGCTGTCGGAGACGCGCCGCGAGGCGGTCGCCTCGGGCGTGCGCGCGCTGGTGTTCGTGGGCGATGCGATGGAGGAGAACGCCGATGCGCTTTGCGCGAAGGCCGGCGAACTCGGCCTGCTCAAGGTGCCGGTGTTCATGTTCCAGGAAGGCAGCGATGCAGCCGCCGAACAGACGTTCCGCGAGATCGCGCGGCTGACCGGCGGGGCATGGTGCAGGTTCGATCCTGGCGCGGCTGCACAGCTCCGCGAATTGCTGCGTGCCGCCGCGGCCTATGCCGCCGGCGGTCGCGAGGCGCTGTTGCAGCTGGCGAAGACGACGAACGGCGCAGCCAGGCTGATCGGCCAGATGAAATAGAGCGCCTTGGTCAGGCTCCGCCGGCCGTCACGGCTTTCGCGATCGCAGCGAGCAGCGCCGACATTGCTCATGCATGTCGGGCGGCGCCACGCGGGCAGCTTCACGCTCCGGTGAGACGAAGCTTCGCATGCTTTTTGCCGCCGGGCCGCCTATATTCCGCGCATGCCAACCCTGATCGCCGGCGTCGTCGCCGTTGTCGTCCTTTATTCCGCGCTGCAGATGTTTCGTGCGGCCAATCCCGCCGTGCTCGCGCGCGCGATCAAGATCGGCGGCGGGGTGCTCGCGCTGGCGGTGGCGGCCTTTACCGGCGTGCGCGGCGAACTGGCGGTGGCGATCCCGCTCGGCATCTTCGGTGCCGGACTGCTCGGCTGGTCGCCGTTCGGCAACACCGGCTTTCCCAATTTCGGCGGCATGTTCGGCGGTTCGCGCAGCCCCGGACAAAGCTCGCGGGTGCGCTCGCAGTATCTCGACATGAGCCTCGATCACGGCAGCGGCGTGCTCACGGGCCAGATCGTGGCCGGGCCGCAGGCCGGCCGCATGCTCGACGAGTTCGACCTGTCGCAGCTGCTGGCGATGGTGCCGAGCTTTGACGCCGAGAGCGTCGCGTTACTTGAAAGCTATCTGGACCGCCGCTTTCCCGCCTGGCGTCAGGACGCGCAGGGCGACCGGGCAGGGGGGCAGGGCCGCGCGGCGCCGAGCGGCAAAATGACGAACGAGGAGGCCTATCAGATCCTTGGCCTGCAGCCGGGAGCGTCGCGTGACGACATCAGCCGGGCTCACCGCACCCTGATGAAGAAACTGCATCCCGACCAGGGGGGCTCGACGTATCTCGCTGCCCGTGTGAACGAGGCCAAGGATACTCTGCTTCGCACGCATCTCTAACTCCGGCTACGCCACTGACGCCACAGCCGAGAGCTGCCTTCCGCTTCTGATTGATGCCCCGTCTGGCCCGCCGCTGTCCGGCGTGGCCGATCGTTGTTTCGGGAAAACTTAACCGTAAAATCTTGACGAGAAGTTTTCATTGCGGCCTCGCGCGACAAGACCCGTCATTTGTCGCGGCGGCCCGCAAAGCAAAAGGGCCGGCGCTTGCGGCGCCGGCCCTTTGAAATCGCCCGATCGTGTCGATCAGTTGCGAACGGTGATGCAGGAGATCTCGGCGCGCTTCAGCGTCTTGCAGGCCGCCTCGGCCTGATCGCGCTCGAGCCCGGCAAAGCGGGCGCGGTAGAGCTTGCGATTGTCCTTGGCGACGACCTCGGTGAACGGGTCCGCCTTGCTGAGCAGGCCGCGGGCCGAGCTGCGTGCGAGGTCGATGCGCTTGTTGGCCTCGCCCTCGGACTCCAGCGCGCCGACCTGGATGATCCAGCCGGAATGCGCGGCGCCCGGCTTGACCGCGCTGGTCTGCGGCGCGGCCTGGAGGCTGCGGGTCGGTTCGATCGAGGCCACGGCCTGCGCGGCCGGGGCGGTGGCGGGGGCATGCACGGACGACGCCGGCAGCACGCCGAGGATGCCGTTGCCGGTGCCGAAATTGGCCGGCTGCGGCGGCATCTCGGGCCTCGAGGTCTCGACGGCCCGCGCCATCATCGCATTGGAGGTCTCGGGGATCTCGCCACGCGAGGGGATCGTGCTGGTGATCGGCGGCGCGGACTGCGCCGGGCCGGCGGCGGCGAGCTTGATCTGGCCGGCCTTGACCTGGACGGTCTTCACCTTGACCGGCTTCATCGGTTCAGCCGAACCCGGGATCGCCGCGAGCTGCTGGGTCTGGATCACGCCGGAGGTCAGCGGCGCCGGTTCGGGCTTGGCCTGCGGCTCCGGCTTTGCGGGGGCCGGCGGCAGCGCGGCGGCGGCTGCGGCGATCAGCGAGGGCTTGCTGGCCGGGCGCGGCGCCGGCAACGGGGCGGGCTCCGAGGCGGCGATCGGCGCGCTGTCGGCTTCGCGCGCATCGTCGGCATCGGCGACCTGGACATTGGCGTCGGCCGGATTGCGCTCGGTGATCGCGGCAGCAGTCCGGGTGGTAGCACCCTTGCCGATGTTCTCCGCCAGCAGGTTGCGCATGATGGCGTCGCGGGAGCCGCCGCTGCGGCCGCCGAGCACGACGCCGACCAGGAAGCGATTGCCGCGGTGGATCGAGGTCACGAGGTTGAAGCCGGAGGCGCGGGTGTAACCGGTCTTGATGCCGTCGACACCTTCGACGCTGCCGAGCAGGCGATTGTGACCGGTGATGGTGTGGCCGCGGAAATTGAAGGCCGTCGTCGAGAAGTAGCGATAATAGCGCGGGAAGCGATCCTGGATGGCGCGGCCCAGCGTCGACTGATCGCGCGCCGTCGTGATCTGCTCGTCATTGGGCAGGCCGGAGGCATTGCGATAGGTGGTCCGGCTCATGCCGAGCGCGCGCGCCTTGCGGGTCATCATCCGCGCGAAATCCTCTTCGCTGCCGCCGATCGCCTCGGCGATCACGACCGCGGCGTCATTGGCGGACCGGGTGACCAGGCCCTTGATGGCGTCTTCGACCTTGATGGTCTGGCCGGGGCGCAGGCCGAGCTTGGTCGGATCCTGTTCGGAAGCGTGCTCGGAAACCGGCATCTCGGTGTCGAGTTTCATCTTTCCGGAATCGAGGCGCTCGAACAGCAGATAGAGCGTCATGATCTTGGTGAGCGAGGCGGGGTGCCGCAGGCCGTCGGGACTGTTGGATGACAGCACCGAACCGGTATTGCCGTCGACGATGATCGACGCGAATTGCGGGCTGTAGCTCTCGCGCGCCGACTCGCTGTGGTGATGACGCGCGGTGTGGCGCCGGTGGCGGCGCGCCTCGGCGCTATCACTCGTGATCAGGATCGCCGTCGTGACGGTTACGAGCCCAAGAACGCCAACTCGCAGCGCCCGCGAGGAGGCAAAGGTTGTTCGAAGCATCTACTTCCCCGTCCCAAGTTCTGTTCTAGATCACCGGCTCGTGGGGCGAAATTGTGCCCGGCGGCCATCGATCCTTGCCTGCGCAACAGACCACGTCGGGCCGAACCATCGGCCCTCGCGGCGGCTCAGGTCGCTCTTCTAGCTAAGGTGTTGTTCACAAACAGATTTCAAGGCTGCTTGTCGGAAGGCGAACAAAGTCCGGGAATCAGGTTAGGCGGACCGAGTTTCCAAAAGATTAAGCAACCGTTGCGTGGTCCCCTGGGTTTTAGCGCAAATGCCCAGGATTCGGGCTGTATGATTGTGCGTTGCACAATATTTGTTGACTTTATTGTGCGATGCGGTATTCTAATCAAGTCAGGGGGCCGGGAGCTTCCCGGCAATGGGAATTTGCGCCTTCAAGTCTGGGAAAAGGAATTCCAATCCATGGTCAAGATCGAAGACATTCAGAACTACGGCAAAGAGCATTTCGAGTCGGTCACTGCGTCGGCCAACAACCTGCAGAGCGGCGTCCAGGCGATCGCCACCGCCTATGGCGACTACGCCAAGAAGTCGTTCGAGGACACCAAGTCGTTCGTCGAGAAGCTGTCGGGCGTGAAGTCGCTGGACAAGGCGCTCGAGGCCCAGACCGAGTACCTGCGCTCGTCCTACGAGACCTTCGTTGCGGAATCGCAGAAGATCGCCGGCCTGTACAGCGATTGCGCCAAGCAAACCTTCAAGCCGTATGAAGGCCTGGTCTCCAAGTTCGCGCCCGCTCAGTAAGCGCTGCCGATCACGTCAAACGAAGAGCCCGGCCGTTTCGGCCGGGCTTTTTTGTTGAGCGGGAGGCGGGGGGCTATTTCGCCAGCCGCAGCTTGCTGAGCGCCGTGCCGATCGTGTTGAACGTCGTAACGATCTGGCTGGAGCTGGTCAGCATGTAGAACTTGTCGGGGGTGCTGGCGCAGTTCTTCAGGACCGTCGAGGTCGGATCGGGGGGCGAGCTGGTGTTCACCTGGATCGTGTAGATGGTGAACATCGGGGCGCCCTTGGAATCCTTTGCCGCCTGCAGGTTCTGGCACTGCAGGGTCTGCCTCGCGTCGATCGGATTGCCCGACGCCTGCGAGCTGCCGTCGCCGTAGTCGGGCCAGCGGTCCTCGGTGTTCAAGCCGTCGGACAGCAGGATGATGACCCGGTTGTAGGTGGAGTTGGAGTCCTCGGCCGGCGTGTTGAGCGGACCGCCCACCAGCAGCGACTGCCATGCCCAGGCGAGCCCGACCGACTGGTCGGTGCCGCCGGTCGGCTGCATGGCGTTGACCGCGTTCTTCAATGAGGTCCAGTCGTAGCTCAGCGGAATGATCGGCTCGAGCTGCGGGGAGGCGTTGTTGCTGCAATAAGCCGAGCCGTTCTCATAGTACTCGTTGGCCGGAAACAGCGTGGTGACGTCGGACGTCGTGGGCAGCACGCCGGTCGCATCATTGGGCTGGGTGCGGTCGGTGACGCAGCCGGTCCATGTGTTGATCGGGTTGGTCGAGGGCTGCTGCCAGTTGTTCACCACGGTCGGTGTCTGATTGGTCGCGGTCCATTGGTTGTTGGTCCATCCGACGACGGCGGTGACACGGGGCTGGTTCTTGTTGTCGACGAGGTCGTTGGGGCCCGGCTGCGTCCAATCGTGGGTATACAGCTTGCCCGTGCACGACCGCGAACTTCCGCTGCCGGTACAGCCGCAGCCGGAGACGGCGGAGCCGGACGAATTGGTCGGGCAGGCGCAGGACGACGACCCCGAGCAGAACACGCCGGTGCCGACCTGCGTGCTCACCCAGCAGCCATTGTACACGGTGTGGGAATTATAATCGACGCTCGGGCAGATATAGCCGGAATAGGTCCCGCTCGACGGAATGTAGGTCGTGTTGGACGAACTGGTCGGGCTCGTGGTGCAGGTGAAGCCGCCATTGTTGTTGGTCCAGGGGCATCGCGCACCCGGTCCGACCGCATGCCAGTTCATCGGGAGCTTTGCCTGCGTGCTGCCGTTGTTGGGCTGCGTGGTCGGCGGATTGAGCCAGTCGGTCCAGTCGATATAGTTCTTGCCATAGTTGCTGGAGCCGACGTTGACGACCTTGGCGAACGGAATGACGGAGATATAGACGTCGCCGTTGTTCTTGCTCAGCGCGCTGAGCTGGTCGATCAGGCCGCCTGATCCGGCCACCGCGTTGCGCAGCGCGACAATCTTGCCGTTGTCCTGCATCGATCCCGTGTTGTCGAGGGCGAGGGCGACGCGCATCTTGACGTTGCCCCAGGTCGTGGTGCTCGAGGTTCCGAAATTCATGGTCGAGGGATAGCCCGCGGCCTGCAGGAAGGTGGTCTTGACGTGGCCGGACCCGCTCAGGAGGATGGTTGCCGCCGCGTTCGAGGTCGGGGTCGTGTAGGTGGCCGAGACCGCAATGCCCTGGCCGTCCTTGTTGGTGTAGAGGCCGTTGAAATAGGCCTGCGCCTTGCTCGGGATCTGCGCGGCCGTGATGTTGCCCATGGTCAGGTCCTTGGACAGCATCAGCGCGGTGGAATCGAGCGCCGCCTGCATCGAGGACCGGGCGTTGTTGGCGCGGGTATAGTCGATCGCTACGCCTACGAAGGCGAGGATCGGCAGTATTGCGAGGGTGAACATCACCGCGACGTTGCCGTTGGTTGAGGTTGCATACCGGCGGGCAGCTGCGCGGATGTGGTTGAATATGGCTGAGCCAGGCATGACGCTCTCGTCAAAATGGATTGCGCGGCCATCTCTACGAGCGTGGTTAAACAGATGGTGAATCGGGTAGGTGAAACCCGTCGGGCAGCCCGGCGGATGGTCAAAAGCCGGGCAAAAGCCCCCACCATCGTCAATGGCGCCTAAATTGGATGCCCCGATCCTTTGTCAAATCAGGCAGAAATGATTAACCTTCCGGGGTTGGCGCGCCGGGAATCGGACCGGTGGGCTGCGGCGGGTCTGCGCTTGCGGCAGGCCGTCGTGAGCCCCATATTCGGGAGGTCGATCCGGCCGCCGGATCGGACCGGGAGCGGCAATCTGGAAGGCATTGCTGGGGGTTCCGCGATCAGTCTCGCGGCAATCGCGTCCACCTTCCAGCGCCATCCGGTGTCCAGCCGGCCTCCCTTTGGGAATTCGAACGCCTGAGCCATGTTGCGATCCACGTTGACAATCCCGATCTCCGAGCCGGTTTCGTCCATGCCGGCGGTGCCCGCCGCGCCGGTGCCGAAAATGACCAATGACGACAACCGCAACGGCGCGGGCAGCGGCCCGTCGACGTCGGTCATCACCAAGGTCAAGCCGAAGACTAAGCGTCCGAACCTGTATCGCGTCCTGATCCTGAACGACGACTACACGCCGATGGAGTTCGTCGTTCACGTGCTGGAACGATTCTTCAACAAGGACGCCGAGGCGGCGACCACGATCATGCTGCACGTTCACCATCACGGGATCGGCGAGTGCGGCGTGTTTACCTATGAGATCGCCGAGACCAAGGTGACGCAGGTCATGGACTTCGCGCGCAAGCACCAGCATCCACTGCAATGTGTGATGGAAAAGAAGTAGTTCGCCGGAACGATTGACCCGCCGCGGGACGCGGAACGGGTCTTGCACCGCATTTTCTGACGGACGCGAACGGCGTTCCCGTATGATCACGGGACGCGGTCGGGCGGCGTCCCGCTGCCCGAAATTTAGAGGGAAACCATCATCGCGGGGCCGGTCTTTCGCCACGATCCGTCGTAACTATATCAATGGCGATCACGAAGGTTGTTATTGCCTGACCCGGTAATGGCGATCATGATGGCCAGGGGCCATAGAGGACGCGAATGCCAACTTTTTCTCAAAGCCTTGAACAATCGCTGCATCGTGCATTGGCGATCGCGAACGAGCGTCACCATCAGTACGCGACGCTCGAACATCTGCTGCTGTCGCTGATCGACGACTCGGACGCGGCGGCGGTGATGCGAGCCTGCAGCGTCGATCTCGACAAGTTGAGGACGAGCCTCGTCAACTACCTCGAGACCGAATTCGAAAACCTGGTGACGGACGGCGCCGATGATGCGAAGCCGACCGCCGGGTTCCAGCGCGTGATCCAGCGCGCGGTAATTCACGTCCAGTCGTCCGGTCGCGAGGAAGTGACTGGCGCCAACGTGCTGATCGCGATCTTCGCCGAGCGCGAGAGCCATGCCGCGTATTTCCTGCAGGAGCAGGACATGACGCGCTACGACGCAGTGAATTACATCAGCCACGGGATCGCCAAGCGGCCCGGCGTCTCCGAGGCGCGGCCGGTGCGCGGCGTCGACGAGGAAACCGAGACCAAGGGCAACGAGGACTCGAAGAAGAAGGGCGAGGCGCTCGAGACCTATTGCGTCAACCTCAACAAGAAGGCGCGCGACGGCAAGATCGATCCGGTGATCGGCCGCAATGCCGAGATCAACCGTGCGATCCAGGTGCTGTGCCGCCGCCAGAAAAACAACCCGCTGTTCGTCGGTGAAGCCGGCGTCGGTAAGACCGCGATCGCCGAAGGCCTCGCCAAGCGCATCGTCGACAGCGACGTGCCTGAGGTGCTGGCGGCCGCGACCGTGTTCTCGCTCGACATGGGCACGCTGCTCGCGGGCACCCGCTACCGTGGCGATTTCGAGGAGCGGTTGAAGCAGGTCCTGAAGGAGCTGGAGGCGCATCCCAACGCCATCCTGTTCATCGACGAGATTCACACCGTGATCGGCGCCGGCGCCACCTCGGGCGGCGCCATGGATGCATCCAATCTGCTCAAGCCCGCGCTGGCTTCGGGCACGATCCGCTGCATGGGCTCGACCACCTACAAGGAATATCGTCAGCACTTCGAGAAGGACCGCGCGCTGGTGCGGCGCTTCCAGAAGATTGACGTCAACGAGCCGACGGTGGAAGATGCGATTGCGATCCTCAAGGGCCTCAAGCCCTATTTCGAGGATTACCATCGGCTGAAATACACCAATGAGGCGATCGAGGCGGCGGTGCAGCTCTCCTCGCGCTACATCCACGACCGCAAGCTGCCCGACAAGGCGATCGACGTGATCGACGAGTCCGGCGCGGCGCAGATGCTGGTCGCCGAGAGCAAGCGCAAGAAGACGATCGGCATCAAGGAGATCGAGACCACGATCGCGACCATGGCGCGGATCCCGCCGAAGAGCGTGTCGAAGGACGATGCCGAGGTGCTGAAGCATCTCGAGCAGACCCTGAAGCGCACGGTGTTCGGCCAGGACAAGGCGATCGAGTCGCTGTCGGCGTCGATCAAGCTGGCGCGGGCCGGCCTGCGCGAGCCGGAGAAGCCGATCGGCTGCTATCTGTTCTCGGGTCCGACCGGCGTCGGCAAGACCGAGGTGGCGAAGCAATTGGCGGCGACGCTCGGCGTCGAGCTGCTGCGCTTCGACATGTCCGAATACATGGAGCGGCACACCGTGTCGCGCCTGATCGGCGCACCTCCCGGCTATGTCGGCTTCGACCAGGGCGGCCTGCTCACCGATGGCGTCGACCAGCATCCGCATTGCGTGGTGCTGCTCGACGAGATCGAGAAGGCGCATCCGGATCTGTACAACGTGTTGCTGCAGATCATGGACCACGGCCGGCTCACCGACCACAACGGCAAGCAGGTCAACTTCCGCAACGTGATCCTGATCATGACCACGAATGCGGGCGCGGCCGATCTCGCGCGGCAGGCCTTCGGCTTCACCCGCTCGAAGCGGGAAGGCGACGACCACGAGGCGATCAGCCGCCAGTTCGCGCCGGAGTTCCGCAACCGGCTGGATGCGATCGTCTCCTTCGCGCACCTCAATGCCGACGTGATCGGCATGGTGGTCGAGAAGTTCGTGCTGCAGCTCGAGGCGCAGCTTGCCGACCGCGACGTCACGATCGAGCTGTCCGAGCTCGCCAAGGCCTGGCTGATCGAGCACGGCTATGACGAGCAGATGGGCGCACGTCCGATGGCGCGCATCATCCAGGAGCACATCAAGAAGCCGCTCGCAGATGAAGTGCTGTTCGGCCAGCTCAAGGGTGGCGGGCACGTCCGCGTCGTGCTGGTCAAGGACGAGGCGACCGCCAAGGACAAGATCGGCTTCGAATATGTCGAAGGCCCGGTCACGCCGAAGCCCGAGAACCTGCCGCCGCGCAAGCGCAAGCCGCCGAAGGGTGGCCCGAACAACGGCGGCGGAGGCGGCACCAAGGGGCCGGTCTCCAAGGGTCCGATGGTCAAGGCCTGAGGCGCGAGCAAGTGATCAACGAAAGGCCGGCTCAACAGCCGGCCTTTTTGTTTCGTTCGGCAAATACGACGTGAGACGTACAGGAAGAAGTCTTCGGCTAACGTCGAATTTCCGCCAAACATTCACCCGTCGCCACCCTGATAAACCGGCCTATCGGATCGTTATCAATGTCAGCTTCGATTTCGACGGCTTCCGCGGGATCGAGACTCTCAAGTTTTTCAGCAAGACTCTCGACTGATGCCCGCAAGGCGGGCGTCCACTTCGTCAGCCCCTCATCATTCATTCTCAGGCGTATGGAATAAATGCGCAGAAGTTCGCCAGCCGTCGTTTCGGGCCGTCCGCGATTGGCTTGCATTTGAGCTGTGTCCAGCGAGCGTCGTTCGATGAGGTAGGGTATCTCTTTTTGCTTGCGGCGTGAAACGAACGATCAGAACACCAGTCCGATCGCATCGCATGCACCACGTCACTCGCCCTTCAAACGCTGCCCCTCTTGAACGCGCACCCGCTCGGCGCCGCGGCTGCCTGCGGAGGATAGCCGCAGCATGCTCAGCATGGCGCCGACCAGCGCGAAGCCGACGCCGACCATCAGCGAGAGCCTTGTGCCGTCAGCCGGGAAGCGCGCCAGTAGCAGGGCCACAAGGGCGGCGCCGATGGTCTGTCCGAGCAGGCGGGCGGTGCCCAGCATGCCGCTGGCGCCGCCGGAGCGCTCGCGCGGGGCGGCGGCGATCATGGTGCGGTTGTTCGGGGTCTGGAACAGGCCGAAGCCGACGCCGGCGAGCGCCATGCGCCAGATCACGTCGATCGGCGTCGCGTTGGCCGGCATCAACGCTAGCGTGCCCAGTCCTGTCGCGAACACCAAAAGGCCGATGCCGCCGAGCAGGCCGGCCGGATAACGCTCGACCAGCCAGCCGGCAATGGGCGCGGCAAATGCGACGGCGATCGGCCACGGCGTGATCAAGAGGCCGATCTGCACCGCCGAATATCCGAAATGGTTCTCCAGGTAGAACGGCATCGCGACGAAGGCCAGCATCTGGCCGCAGAACGAGGCGATCGAGGTGCCGATCGACAGCGCGAAGATCGGAATCCTCAGCAGATCGACGGGCAGCAGCGGCGAGGGCAGATTCAGCTGCCGCCGGTACAGCAGATGCGAGGCGACCACGGCGATGGCGAATTCCAGTGCGCACAGGTACAGCGCCTCGCCATGGCCGGCGCTGTCGATCGCGCTGATGCCGAAGCCGAACGCGATCGCGCTCATGCCGGCGCTCAGCCAGTCGAACGCGTGGACCGCGGGCCGGGTATGCGGCAGGAAGCGCCAGCCCAGCGCCAGCGTCACGATGCCGAGCGGCACGTTGATCGCGAACAGATAGGGCCAGGTGCCGACCGCAAGGATGAACGAGGCGATGGTCGGGCCGACCGCGGCCGAGATCGCGACCACCAGCGCATTGACGCCGATGCCGCGGCCGAGCAGCGAATGCGGATAGATGAAGCGGACGAGGGCGGTGTTGACGCTGAGGATTCCGGCGGCGCCAAATCCTTGCAGGATGCGGGCGATCGTCAGCAGCGGCAGCGTATGTGCCAGCGCGCAGAACAGCGAGGCCAGCGTGAACAGGAGCAGCCCGGCGAGGTAGACCCGGCGATAGCCGATGATCTCGCCGAGCGAGGCGAGCGGCAGCAGCGAGATGGTGATCGCCAGCTGATAGCCGTTGACGATCCAGATCGAGAACGCCGGGCTGGCGTTGAGGTCCCGGGCAATGGTCGGCAGCGCGACGTTGGCGATCGAGCCGTCGACGACGGCCATCACGAGGCCGAGCGCGATCGTGAGAGTGGCCCAATTGCGCTGCGGCTGCGGCAGCCCATCGGGATGCTCGATGATCGCGGACGACATGTCGTGAGGTTGCCTTCGGTTCCAGCTTGGCGGGCTTACCGGATGCTGGATTAGCCTGGCCTTTGCAACCCCCGAAATGTCCGCCCCGGGGTGCTCCGAAACGGGGCCGCGGAACACCAAAAAAGGGCTCAGCCTTAGCTTTGGCCGAGCAGTTCCTTGATGCGCCGCTGCAGCTGCCGCTTCTTGATCTCGCTGCGGCGGACCCGTTCGTCGAGATCGCTGACATAGGTGTCCGACGTCATGATCCGGAACGCGAGGCCCACCTTGTTGGCCTGACGCCAGATCAGGCGCGCCAGGAACGAGCGGCCCTTGCGCGCGACACTGAGATTCATCTCTTCGGGCAGGTGTGCGGCGTCGCCAAATTCGACGCAGGCGCCGCCTTCGCTGATGTTGCGGACGACGCAATCCATCGTCGAGCCGCGTTCATTGATCTCCGCAACCGCACCGTAAAACACCTTTTCACGCGGGCTCTGGCGCCGGTCCTGCATGGGAAATCCTCCTAAATTAACGGCAGAACTTTACCGCTGTCGACCAGCGAAAAGAAGGGTACGAACGGAACCCGTTGCAGTTAGTGTAAATTGTTTGCATCTGTGAAGGCCCGGATTCCCGGCTATTTTGCGCCGCAAACGAGCCGAGAAGCTAGTTCGGCAGCCGGCTGTGCCGCCACTCGCGCGGCGACAGGCCGTAATGCTCGCGGAACACGCGGCCGAAATGCGAAAGGTCGTTAAAGCCCCAGGCGAACGCGATCTCGCTGATGTGGCGATGCGCATGTGTCGGCGAGGCGAGGTCGCGCTTGCAGCGTTCCAGCCGCTCTGCCAGCACGAAGCGCTGGAACGAGGTGTCTTCGTCGGCCAGCAGGCTGTTGACGTAGCGCGGCGAGATGCCGAGCGCTGCGGCGGTTTCACTGATGCCGAGCTCGGGGTTCGGCAGATGCGCAAGCACATGCGCCTTCAGCCGGTAGAGCAGGGCGGAGCGGTGCGTCGAGGCCGGCAGCGCGGTGCCGCCGATGCGCTCGCTGATCGCCATCGCGAGCAGGTCGGCGGCCTGATCGGCGAGACGGATCGCATTGTCCGGCTCGAGCCGGTCGGCGATATCAGCGAGCCCCGAGATGAACTGCCAGGCGAGCCGCTGCACCGGGCGATCGGACGTGAACGTCGTTGCCGTCAGGCCCTGGCTGCCGGCGAAGCGCCGGTGCAGCATCGCGCGCGGCACCTGGAAGATGGTCTGCGTGAAGTCGTCATTGAAGCGCAGCTCATAGGGCCGGGTGGTGTCGTAGAACGCGAACTCGCCGGGCTGGATCACGGTCTCGCGGCCGTCCTGCACCACGCCGCCCGAGCCGCTGCGGCCGAGCGCGAACAGCACGAAATCCTCGCTGGCGCGCGCGATCCGCGACGGCGTCCGCAGCACGCGCTGCCGGCTCGACGACACGACCGAGCACTTCGCCGGACCAAGCTGCGCGCTGGTGATGGCGCCGTGGAAGGCGGAGCCGAGGTCGGACTTGCAGTCGAGCTGCACGAACACGTCGCAGACAATGTCCTGCCAGAGCGCGAGGCGCCGATGCGTGGGCGCGCCTTCCGTGGTGAACAGGGCCGGCATGATTTCCTCCCTTCACGAGTGCAAACGCTGGCCACGCAAACAAAGCAAGCTTCGTACCGGCGACCGCTGGGGGCATCTCCTCCGCAGTCGAATTTTCCTTCCGTCCTGGTCGAACGGCGCTCCCGGTCCCGGGGCAGCATGATGTCAGAAGCGGCTGCGGCCGATCAAGCACGAACCGGCCGCCAGCGTCGGCCCCGAGGAGGACATCATGGGCATCGAACATCCGAAATATCGCGTTGCGGTGGTGCAGGCGGCGCCGGCCTGGCTCGATCTCGACGCCTCGATTGCCAAAAGCATTGCGTTGATCGAGGAAGCCGCCGCCAAGGGGGCAAAGCTGATCGCGTTCCCCGAGGCTTTCATCCCCGGCTATCCCTGGTACATCTGGCTCGACTCGCCGGCCTGGGCGATCGGGCGCGGTTTCGTGCAGCGCTATTTCGATAATTCCCTGTCCTACGACAGCCCGCAGGCGGAGCAGCTGCGGCTCGCTGTGAAGCAGGCCGGCATGACCGCGGTGTTCGGGCTGTCCGAGCGCGACGGCGGCAGCCTCTATCTCGCGCAATGGCTGATCGGGCCTGACGGAGAGACGATCGCCAAGCGGCGGAAGCTGCGGCCGACCCACGCCGAGCGCACCGTCTATGGCGAGGGCGACGGCAGCGACCTTGCGGTGCATGACCGCCCCGGCATCGGCCGGCTCGGCGCGCTGTGCTGCTGGGAGCATCTGCAGCCGCTGTCGAAATACGCGATGTATGCCCAGAACGAGCAGGTGCATGTCGCGGCCTGGCCGAGCTTCTCGCTGTACGATCCGTTCGCGCCGGCGCTCGGCTGGGAGGTCAACAACGCGGCCTCGCGCGTCTATGCGGTCGAGGGCTCGTGCTTCGTGCTGGCGCCCTGCGCCACTGTCTCGCAGGCCATGATCGACGAAATGTGCGACCGCGACGACAAGCACGCGCTGCTGCATGTCGGCGGCGGACATGCCGCGATCTATGGGCCCGACGGCAGTTCGATCGCCGAGAAGCTGCCGCCCGATCAGGAAGGGCTGCTGCTCGCCGACATCGATCTCGGCGCGATCGGGATCGCCAAGAACGCCGCCGATCCGGCCGGGCACTATTCGCGGCCCGACGTCACGCGCCTGCTGCTGAACAGGAAGCCCTCGAAGCGCGTCGAGCATTTCGCGCTGCCGCTCGACAGTTTTGAGGAGATCGACGCGGCTGCGAGCTGAACGCATCAGGGCAACATCCAACCCGAGGTGACTGCCATGGAATCCGCGATTCCTCCTCATTTGCAGACCGCGCGCTCCCGTCATCGCCGTGTGCCCGACGACTACGCGCCGCCATATCCGTCCTTCGTCGCGCGCCACAAGCCCGCGGTCGCAAACGTGATCATGGCCTATTTCGGCGTGCAGTTTCGCGGCGAGCCGACGGCCGCCGCGACCGGGGCGCTGGCGCAGATCGCAGCACGCTTTGCCGGCGAGAACGGGCCGACGCATTGGGACCGCGCCCAATATGTCGACCAGGCCGGCTTCACCAATGTCGTCTCGGTCGCCTATTGGGACGATGCCGGTCGTTTCGATGCCTGGTTCGAGGGCGCCCGCGAAGCCTGGACCGGCGGCGCTGCCGCTGACGGCATCGGCCGCTTCATCGAGGTGCTGCGGCCGCATGTTGCGCACTACGAGACGCTGTTCTCCTCGCTCGACCGGCCTGAGGGCGTCGCGGTGCTCGCCGACGGCATGAGCGGTGAGGTGCAGGAGCACGCCTATTGGGGCGGCATGCGCGACCGCATCCCGCTGTCGCAGACCGACCCGATGACGCCCAGCGGCGAGCCGCGCGTCATCCGCGACGGCGCACGAATCCGCGTGGTCGCGCATGACAATCTCTGCCTGATCCGCTCCGGCCAGGACTGGAGCGACACCGAGGCCTCCGAGCGCAAGATGTATCTCGACGATGTCGAGCCGGTGCTGCGCGAGGGCATGGATTTCTTGCGCGACCAGGGCGTGCCGATCGGCTGCTACGCCAACCGCTACATGCGTGTCGTCGATGCGGATGGACGAGTGACGGAGAAGTCCTATGGCCAGAGCTGGTGGAAGAGCCTCGCCGCGCTGGAACGCTGGGCGGAATCGCATCCGACCCATGTCCGGATCTTCGGCGCGGCGATGAAGTATCTGTCGACGCTCGGGCCGAGCGCCAAGCTCAGGCTGTATCACGAGGTCACGGTCGCCGCCGCCGACGAGCAATTCTTCGAATATCTCGGCTGCCACGATCGCACGGGCATGCTCGGTGCGGTGTAGGTGACCGCAGCACAGCCCGCCTGACGCAAACTACGGCCGCAGCCGGCCGCCCTGCGCGGTGATGGCCTGCGCCAGTTCGATCGCCGGGCCGCGCTTGGTCCGGCGCTGGGTGCGGACCACGAATTCGACGCTGCCGAGCGGCGGCAGGCTCGACTCCGGCATCGCCTCCAATCCGTCCGGGATGAAGCCTTGGGCCTGCGGCGTGATGCCGAGGCCGGCGAGCGCTGCGGCGCGCAGGCCGCTCAAGCTGCCGCTGGAGCAGACGATGCGCCAGGGCCGTCCGGACCGTTCCATCGCCTCCAGCACCACGCTGCGGCTGACGCTCGGCGGCGCGTAGAGGATCAGCGGCAGCGGCTGTTCCGGATCGAGCCGCATCCCGGGCGCGCCGGTCCACACCAGGCGGTCCTGCCACACCAATTGTCCGAGCGCGTCGCCGGGCCGGCGCTTGCCCAGCACGAGGTCGAGCTCGCCGGCATCGAACTGCTGGTACAGCACGGCGCTCAAGCCCACCGTCAGCTCGAGATCGACTTGCGGATGACGGCGGACGAAATCGCGCAACAGATCCGGCAGGCGTGAGCTGGCAAAATCCTCCGCGGCGCCGAACCGGACTTTTCCGCGCACCTGCGAGCCTGCGAAGTAATCGCGGGCCCGTGCGTTGGCCTCGAGGATCGGGCGCGCGAAGCCCGTCATCGCCTCGCCGTCGGCGGTGAGCACCACCGAGTGGGTGTCGCGCACGAACAGGCGGCGGCCGGCGGCGGCCTCGAGCTTGCGGATGTGCTGGCTCACCGTCGACTGCTTCAGGCCGAGGCGGCGGCCGGCCTCGGTGAAGTTCTGCGTCTGTACGACGGTGAGGAAGGTCTCGAGCTGGGTCGGGTCGAGCATGGCGGCGATCTCGTCATTACATAACGTAATGATAATAACATCGGTAAGCGCGGTTCACAATCGGTGCCGGCAGAGCCACCTTGCGAGCAAGGAAAGGAACCCGCCATGACCATCAGCCGCCTGCGATCATTCGCGCCCGTCGATCCCTACATCGCCGCCATCGTCGGCATGGTCGGCCTTGCCACGCTGCTGCCGCTGCACGGGCAGGGCACCGTGATCGGCGGCTATGCCGCCGATGTTGCGATCGCGCTGTTGTTCTTTCTGCACGGCGCCCGCCTGTCGACCACCGAGGCACTGGTCGGCGCCCGGCACTGGAAGCTGCATCTCGTGATCTTCCTCTCGACCTTTGCCCTGTTCCCGCTGCTCGGGCTCGCGGCGCATGCGCTGGCGCCGCATCTTTTGACGCCGGCGCTGTGGGCGGGCGTGATCCTGATCTGCATCCTGCCGTCGACCGTGCAGTCCTCGGTCGCCTTCACCTCGATCGCGCATGGCAACGTGTCGGCAGCGCTGTGCTCGGCGACCGCTTCCAATCTGCTCGGCATCGTCGCGACGCCGCTGCTGGCGGGCGTGCTGCTCTCCAGCCATGGCGGGTTCTCCGGCAATGCCGCGCTCGACATCGTCGTGCAATTGCTGCTGCCGTTCGCGGCGGGACAATTGTCGCGGCCGCTGATCGGCGGCTTCGTTGCCAGGCATCACGCGGTGCTGGGACTGGTCGACCGCGGCTCGATCCTCCTGATCGTCTACACCGCGTTCAGCGACGGCGTCAGCCACGGCATCTGGCACCAGGTCGACGCGACGCAGATGGCGACCGTGCTCGGCCTCGACGCGGTGCTGCTCGCGGTCGTGCTGCTGATCACCAATTTCGGCAGCCGGCTGCTCGGCTTCTCGCGTGCCGACCGCATCGCCATCATGTTCTGCGGCTCGAAGAAGAGCCTCGCGAGCGGGTTGCCGATGGCGAGCGTGCTGCTCGCCGGCCAATCGGTCGGGCTGATCGTGCTGCCGCTGATGCTGTTTCACCAGATCCAGCTGATGACCTGCGCGGCGCTCGCGCGGCGTTATGCGGGGGCTCAAGAATCCGCCTCACACGGCGCAGTCCCCGTGCTCGTAAGGGCGCGCTGAGCGCCGCCTTTCCAAGGTGTCGTCCCCCGGCTTGACCGGGGGACCCAGTACGCCGCGGGTTCTCCGTGACTGACCGGTGTCTCTGGAATACTGGATCGCCCGGTCAAGCCGGGCGATGACACCTTTGGTTTGGCGAGCGATGGACGCAACGCCCGGTGCTACGCAACACGCAGGCCCTTGGCGATTTCCTTCTGCGCGTCGAACTCACGGCGCAGGCGCGCCAGCTCCTCGGCGCTCAGCGCGTCGGCGTTGCTGTAGTCGCGTTTCCAGGACGCATCCTCGCTCCAGCGTAGCGGCGACTGCACGGTTGTCTGCGGGCCGGGCGCAGTCTCCAGCACGCGCAGCGCGAGCTCCAGCGTGACGGCCTGCGAGGCCTCGTCATGCGGCTTGCCGGCCGAATTGCCGAGCGGGAAATCCGAGAACAGGAAGCGCGGCACCGCGGCGTGCTCGACGATGTCCTTGGCGCAGCCCATCACGACGGTCGGGATGCCGTTGGCTTCGAGATGCCGTGCCACGAGGCTGACGGTCTGGTGGCAGACCGGGCAGTTCGGCACCAGCACCGCGGCGTCGACCTTGTCGTCGCGGCAGCGCTTGAGGATCTCGGGCGCATCGGTCTCGATGGTGACGCGGTGGCTGCGGTTGGTCGGTGCGCCGAAGAAGCGCGGCGCGACTTCGCCGATCGTGCCTTCCGCGGCGAGGCGCTTGAGCTGCGCCAGCGGGAACCAGGTGCCGCTGTCGGTCGCCGTGGTGTGGGTGCGGTCATAGGCGATGTGCGAAATTCGCAAATCGTGTGGCTGCGAGGTGTCGCCGTCATAGACCGAATAGAATTTTGCGCCGCCGTTGTATTTCGCGCCCGGACCCTGGTCGCCGCGGGCAGGATCGAACGGCGCCGCGGTCGTGATGATGGCGACGCGGGACTGGTTCAGCGGCTTCGTCAGCGGTTGGAACGGCGCGGACGTGTAATGCGCCCAGCGGTAGGGGGTGGTGTAGCCGATCGCCGCGTAATAATCGCGGGTCCGCTTCATGTAGCCGATCGGGGCGTCGTCGTCGGGGGCGAAGCCGAGTTGATCGTCCGTAGCTGCGGCCATTTTGCGCTCCCTTTTGCGCGCCATCATTTCAGTCCATAGCTAGACCACGAGCCTGCGGTGTCAAGCCGCGCTGCGCGGGAACAGATTTGCGATGCGAACAGGTCGTTGCGCCGCATTGGTTCTGCTTTTGACGCTGGTGCCGCCGGTCGGTGCCGGCGCGGAGGACGCGCCTGCCGCAGCCCCGCCGGCGCCGCCAGGCGCTGAGCAACCCGCAGCGCCGCCCGCGGACAAGCCGGCTGCGCCCAGCGAAAAACCCGCGGAGGTGCCGGCCCAGCAGGCCGCACCATCGGCCGAGAAGCCTGCGCCCCCAGCGGAGACGCCTGCCGAGAAGCCCGCCGCGGCCACAGCCGACAAGCCCGCAGACGACGCGCGCGAGAGCGACACCCGCGAGGCGATGTGCCTGATGATCGAGTCGGCGGCGCGGGCCAACGACCTGCCGCTCGAATTCTTCGCGCGCGTGATCTGGCAGGAAAGCCGCTTCCAGGCCGACGCGATCGGTCCGGTCACCCGCAGCGGCCAGCGCGCGCAGGGCATCGCGCAGTTCATGCCGGGCACTGCTAACGAACGCGGGCTGCTCGATCCGTTCAATCCCGTCCAGGCGCTGCCGAAGTCCGCGGAATTCCTCAGTGAGCTGCGCAACCAGTTCGGTAATCTCGGCCTCGCGGCCGCCGCCTACAATGCCGGCCCGCGCCGCGTGCAGGATTGGCTCGCCGGCTCCGGCTCCATGCCGCAGGAGACGCGCAACTACGTCTCGGCGATCACCGGCTCCAGCGTCGACGACTGGGCCGCTGCTGCCCGCAACAGCGGCAAGATGCCGGAGCGTAGGCCGACCACGAGCTGCCGCGAGCTGATGGCGCTGTTGAAGCGCGCGCCCAATCCGTTCGTGGCCGGGCTCGAGCAGCACATTACGCTGTCGGCAGCCAAGGTCTGGGGCGTGCAGCTCGCCGCCGGCTTCAGCCGCGACAAGGCGCTCGCGATGTATGCCCGCGCGATGAAGCGGCTGTCGAATGTGATCGGAGATCAGGATCCAAGCCTGCTCGGCTCGCGGCTGCGCACACGCGGCAGCGCGACATTCTATCAGGTGCGTATCGGCGCCGACACACGCCCCGAGGCCGACGGCCTGTGCAGCCGCATCCGCAAGGCGGGCGGGGCATGCTTCGTGCTGAAGAACCGGGCGTGATTGCGCAGCTCCATTCGGGCTACTGCATACCTGCGCTGTGCAGCCACTTGCTTGACCCGTTGAGCACCGCGCCCTAAGCCGCCGCCATTGCATAACCATCCGGTCCCCCGTGGCGCTTCCTCCGCTCGATTCTCCGCAATGGCAGACCTCGTTCCGCGCTTTCCTGTGGGGTGCGCGGTCGGTCGGCGCGACCGTGCTGACGCTGGTGCTGTTTGCGACCTATCTCGGCATCGGCGCGCTGGCGCATGATTCCGGCTTCTCGCTGGGCTGGACCCTGGCGAGCACGGCGTTCGTCTGGGCGGGGCCCGCGCAGATCATCGTGATCACGACGCTCGGCTCCGGCGCCACGGTGCTGCAATCGGCGATCGCGGTCACCGTCAGCGCGATCCGGCTGTTTCCGATGGTGGTGTCGGTGCTGCCGTTGATGCGCACCGAAGACACCAAACGCCGGCATCTGATCCTGGTGGCGCATCTCACTGCCGTGACGCTGTGGGTCGAATGCTACCGCTTCCTGCCGCAGGTGCCGCGCAACCGCCGGATCGCCTTCATCCATGGGCTCGGCCTGGGGCTGGTCTCGGTCTGCCTGATCGCCAACACGATCGGCTACACACTCGCCGCCAACCTGACGCCGCTGCTCGCCGCCGGCATGCTGATGCTGACGCCGCTCGCCTTCCTGTTCTCCACCGCGCGCAACTGCCGCGAGCTCGCCGACGTCATCGCGCTGGTGCTCGGTCTCTTGCTGTTTCCGCTGGCCGCAATGCTGAACAGCGGCGTCGACATCCTGGTCAGCGGCGTCGTCGCGGGAACCGTCGCCTATGGGGTGCACCGGGCGCGGGCGGGCACCGTGAGGGCGCGGGCATGAGCACGTTCATCGGCGACTGGCACGCGCTCGCGATCCTGTTCGTGGCGGGCGTCATTCCCAACCAGATCTGGCGCATGCTCGGCCTGTGGTTCGGCGGCGGCATCGACGAAAACTCCGAGCTGCTGGTATGGGTGAGGGCGGTCGCCACCGCGATCCTCGCCGGTATCATCGCGCAGATCGTGGTGCAGCCGCCGGGCGCGCTGGCCAGCGTGCCGGATTGGCTCCGCTACGGTGCCGTCGCCGCGGGATTCGTGGCGTTCACGCTGGCGCGAAAATCGATCTTCGCCGGCGTCATCGTCGGCGAAGTCGTGATGATCGCGGGCAAATACTGGCTCGGCTGATTGCGGCGACCGCATTATCCGCTACTCTCGTTCCCCAAGAACGAGACAGCGGGGAAACGGCATGCAGCGGCGCGCATCATCGCCATTCATTGTTGCTCTGACGGCGTTGCTGGTGGCGGCGCTGCCGGCGCGCGCCGCAGATTATCCGGCGCGTCCGATCAAGCTCGTGGTGCCCTATGCCGCGGGCGGCCCGACCGACGTGCTCGGCCGCATCATCGGCGAATATCTCGGGCGCGATCTCAAGCAGGTCGTCGTGGTCGAGAACAAGGCGGGCGCGCAGGGCGCGATCGGTGCCGAGGCCGTGGCGCGCTCCGATCCCGACGGCTACACGCTGTTCGTGACGGCGGCTTCGATCTTCGTGCTCAATCCGCTGCTCTACAAGAAGTTGCCTTACGATCCGGCGAAGGATTTCCGCCTGCTGTCCGTGATCACGGATGCGCCGATGATCATGGAAGTGAATCCGTCGGTGCCCGCGAAGACGATCGCTGAGTTCGTCGCCTACGCCAGGAAGAATCCCGGCAAGCTCAATTTCGGATCGGCCGGCACAGGCGGCACGGTTCATCTCGCCGGCGAGATGTTCAAGCAGATGGCCGGCGTCGAGATGACCCATGTGCCGTACAAGGGCGCCGGACCCGCGCTGCAGGATTTGCTGTCAGGTAACATCCAGCTGATGTTCGACACGCTCGGCACCGCGCTGCCGCCGGTCAAGTCCGGCATGCTGCGCGCGCTCGGCGTCAGCTCGACCGAGCGCATCGCCGATTTGCCCGATCTGCCGACGATCGCCGAGAGCGGCTATCCGGATTATGCGGTCAGCGTCTGGTATGGTATTGCAGCGCCGTCGAAAGTGCCTGACGAGATCGCCGGCAAGATCAAGGCGAGCCTCGACCGGGCCTTGAACGACGAGGTGTTCCGCGCTTCGCTGGTCAAGATCGGTTTCCCGCCGCTGCGGGCGAAGAGCCAGGCCGAGATCGACAAGTTCGTGGATACCGATCGCGCACGGTGGGCAGGCGTGGTCAAGGCGCTCAACATATCGCTGGACTGACACATGGTACGTGAAATGGAATTGCGCCAGGGCGAAATCGCCGTCGACATGCCGGCGCCGCGCGATGCCGGGCTCGTCTTCATCGGCCGCATCCGCACGCCCTGGACCTCGCGGCTGGCGACGCCGCGGCAGGGGCGGCATGATGGCCCGGTGTGCCGGCTCGAGATCTTCGAGCCCTGGGTCGCCGCCATCAAGGGCGTCGATTTCTACAGCAATCTCGAAGTGCTGTACTGGCTGCACCAGTCGCGCCGCGACATCGTGCTGCAAAGCCCGAAGAACAACGGCAACACCCGCGGCACCTTCTCGCTGCGCTCGCCGGTGCGGCCCAATCCGATCGGCACTTCGATCGTCAAGCTGGTCGGCGTCGAGGGCAACGTCATCCTGGTCCGTGGTCTCGACTGCCTCGACGAGACGCCGCTGATCGACGTCAAGCCCGACCGCTGCGAGTTCACGCCGCTCGCTCCGCCACAGGCGGGCGATTTCGAGACGGAGTGAGCCGTCATTCCGGGGCATCGCGCAGCGATGAGCCCGGAATCCATTGGGCCGCAGGAGCGGTCGGTGGTTAGTTAAATATTCGCGGAGGAATGGATTCCGGGCTCGCGCCAAGCGGCGCGCCCCGGAATGACGCTGGTGGCTACTTCAACGCCGCGATCAGCTTCGCCGCGTTCGCCTCCAGCACCTTGCCGTCTTCCTTGAGGCTGGCGGGCGGCAGCAGCGCGACGCCGTCCTTGCGCGGCATCACATGCATGTGGAGGTGGAACACGACCTGGCCGCCGGCGGGCTCGTTGAATTGCTGCACGGTGATGCCGTCGGCCTCGAACGCCTTCATCCCGGCGGCGGCGATCTTGTGGGCGGCGCGCGCGACATGGGCGTAATCATCAGGCGTGATGTCGAGGATGTTGCGGGCAGGGGCTTTCGGGATGACGAGCGTATGCCCGGGTGAGCGCGGCATGATGTCGAGGAAGGCGAGCACGTGCTCGTTCTCATAGACCTTGTAGCAGGGAAACTCGCCGCGCAGGATTTTTGCGAAGGGGTTGTTGTTGTCGTAGGCGGGCATGGCGGCGGCTCCTCAATTCTATAGCGCTAATGTCTAGGTCGCGGCCGAAACGTCAAGCGTCGTCGTCGACCGTCTTGCGGAATGGGCCCGCCTCGGTGAGCTCGCGGCCGACCTCGGCGACATAATCGCGCTCGCGCTTGAGATAGTCGGCGATCGCGCGGCGCAACCCGGGATCGGCGATGAAATGCGCCGAGTGGGTGGTCTGCGGCAGGTAGCCGCGCGCGAGCTTGTGCTCGCCCTGTGCGCCGGCCTCCACCACCTTGAGCCCGCGCTGAACCGCGAAATCGATGGCCTGGTAGTAGCAGACCTCGAAATGCAGGAACGGGTGGTGCTCGATCGCCCCCCAGTTGCGGCCGAACAGCGTGTCCGAGCCGATGAAGTTGATGGCGCCCGCGATCCAGCGGCCGTTGCGCTTGGCCATGACCAGCAGCACGTCGCGGGCCATGCTCTCGCCGATCAGCGAGAAGAATTCGCGGGTCAGATACGGCCGGCCCCATTTGCGCGAGCCGGTCTCCATGTAGAACTCGAAGAAAGCGTCCCAGGCGTCCTCGGTGATATCGGAGCCGGTCAGCCAGTGGATGGTAATGCCGGCAGCAAGCGCCTCGCGGCGCTCGCGCTTGATGCCCTTGCGGTGGCGCGAGTTCAGCGAGCCGAGGAAATCGTCGAAGGTCTTGTAGCCTTGATTGTGCCAGTGGAACTGCTGGTCGGTCCTTTGCAGGAAGCCGTGCGCGCCGAGGAATTTTGCTTCGTCTTCGCGGGCGAAGGTCACGTGCACCGAGGAGGCCTCGGTGGCGTTGCAGAGCGCCCGCAGGCCCCGCGCCAGCGCGGAGCCGATCATCTCGCGGTCGACGCCATCGCGGATCAACAGCCGCGGCCCGGTCGCCGGCGTGAAGGGCACGGAGACCTGCAGCTTCGGATAGTAGCTGCCGCCGGCGCGGTGATAGGCCTCGGCCCAGCCGCGATCGAACACGTATTCGCCCTGCGAGTGCGATTTCAGATAGCAGGGCACGACGCCGACGATCCGGCCATCGAGTTTCGCCACCAGATGCCGCGGGCCCCAGCCGGTCCGCGGGCAGGCCGAATTGGAGGCTTCCGCAGCAGCGAAAAAGGCATGGGAAACGAACGGGTTATAGATCGAACTTGCAGCCGCCTGGCAATCGCCTGCGGTGGCGGACGAGGCCAGCGTGTCGAGGTTATGGATGCTGTCGGCGTCCGGCCTCGGATTGGCACAGGCGTCCCACTCGGCGGCTGGAATGCCGCCGATATCAGCCACAGCCTCTAGGGTGATTTCAGACGACGTCATCGAGAATGAAGACCGGTGCCTCTTTTGAGCATGATCTTTCCGGAACAGCTGGCTCCACTTCCGGATCATGCCCCGCATTCCGCCATCGCCGATGACGACCAACTCCCGACAACATCGTGCGTCGCAGCGACGAGTTCAAGGCTACCGGCGACATGTCAGGTTCCCGGTACAAACCCCTCGAAAATCATCTGGTCGGCGTAGCGCGCCGCGCGCGCGCGCTGTTCCGCGGTCCGGACGGTCCACGCCAGCAATGGGCAGCCGAACACGTTGCGGGCGATCCAAGGCGCCGGCGCCGGCAGCTGGTTGACCCAGAAGGCAACGAAGTGCGGCTCGGTTCTGAAGCCGTGGCGCAGATACAGCATGCCGTCGCGCTGCGCCGGGGTCAGCTTGGTCCAGGAACTGTCGTCATAGGTGCGCTGGGCGGTGATGCCGCGCGGCAGGTTCGGCATGGTCTCGCGTAGCGCCAGCACCTGGTCCGGATCAAAGGACATGCCGACAACAGGGCCGGAATAGGACGACAGCACCTCGGCCATCCGAGCTACCAGCCTGCGGTCGCCGTCGAAATGGCTCTTCACCTCGACCACCAGCGGAACGCGGCCGGCGACCAGCGCGCAGAGATCGCCGAGCGTCATCATGTGCTCGGTGGTGCCCTTGAACCTGACCGCTTTCAGCTCGGCCGCGGTCTTGGTGACCAACAGGCCAGAACCTTCGGTGAGGCGGCCGAGCGCATCGTCGTGGTGCACCATGGCCTCGCCGTCGGCGGTGAGCTGGATATCGCACTCGATCGCGAAATTGCCTGATACCGCGGCGTTGGCCGCGGCCGGCATGTTCTCGATGATGCCGCGTGCGGCATCGTGCAGGCCGCGATGGGCGACCGGCCGTTTGGTCAGCCAATCAGGTGCGCGCATCGCTCAGGCGACTTCGAACACGCCTTCGACCTCGACCGCGGCGTCCGCGGGCAGCGAGGCGACGCCGACGGTGGTGCGGGCATGGCGGCCCTTGTCGCCGAAGGCGGCGACCATCAGGTCGGAGGCGCCGTTCAGGACTTTCGGTCCGTCGAAGAAATCAGGCGCGGAGTTGATGAAGCCGCCCAATCGCACCACGCGCACCACCTTGTCGAGATCGCCCAGCGCAGCCTTGACCTGGGCCAGCAGGTTGATCGCGCAGCCCTGCGCCGCAGCGACGCCTTGCTCGAGCGTGACGCCGGCCCCAAGCTTGCCCTTGGCGATCAGCTTGCCTTCGGCGTTGAAGCAGACCTGACCGGAAACGAACAGCAGGTTTCCGCTGCGGACGAAGGGGACATAGTTTGCGACCGGGGAGGTCGGCTCGGGAAGCGTGATGCCCTGTGACGCCAGTTTCTGTTCGACGGTACCCGCCATCTTTTTGTCCCCCAATTGGATTGCACGAAGCCTGAAACGCGGTCAGGGCCGAGTTTGTTTCGATTGTTTCGCGCATCGTGCCGCCGGTTGCAAGCGACGGTCGCCTGAGGGCGTGGCGGTCGGGACGTGCGCAATCGCACGGAAACTGCCGAAAATGACGGCAATTTCGTCGCCGACATTGCGATTTTGTCAGACTTGCCCCAGTTGCGGCGCAATACCACCGTCACTATTGTGGCGAATCCCTGCCTCCCCGAGGACAAACCATGACCTTGCCGTTCCGGAATCCGTCGCGTGCCCTGGTGCTCACGATCGCCGTTACCGCAGGATCCGCTCTGGTTCATGGGGCTGCCGCCGCGGCAAGCGGGCCGTTTCTCGCGCACCAGGCGCTGTACGATCTGAGCCTGGTGAAATCACGCGGCTCCAATTCGGTCAGCGACGCGCGCGGGCGCATTCTCTACAATTTCTCCGGCAGCTCCTGCGAAGGCTACACCTCCGAATTTCGTCAGGTGTCCGAGCTCGACAGCGGCGAGGGCAAGGTGACGCTATCAGACCTGCGCTCCACGTCCTGGGAGGATGCGGCAGGCAAGAGCTATCGGTTCAAGATCGACACGCGGATGAACGACAGTGAATCCTCGCCGGTCGACGGCATCGCCGAGCGGGTCGGCGATCATATCACCGTGAAGCTGACCCAGCCGGTGAAGAAGACATTCAATCTCGACGGCAAGATCGTATTCCCGACCGAACAGATCCAGCGCATCATCGCCGCCGCCCGCGACGGCAAATCGGTGCTCGAACAGACCGTCTATGACGGCTCGGACAACGGCGAGAAGGTCTACAACACGCTGACCGTGATCGGCCGCCCCATTGCGGGCGACCGCGCGCCGTCATCGCCCGATCCGTCGACCGCCAGCGATGCGATGAAGACCATGACGCGCTGGCCGGTGACGGTGAGCTATTATGACAGCGACGCACGCGCCAAGGACGGCGAGCAGACGCCGGTCTACGCGATGTCGTTCGAGCTCTACGAAAACGGCGTCTCGCGCGCGCTGGTGCTGGATTACAACGATTTCGTGATCTCCGGCGCGCTCGACAAGTTCGACGTCAGGGATTCCAAGCCCTGCAAGTAAGGGGCCGGCTGTAGCCACACATTCAGTGTCGTCCCGGCGAAAGCCGGGACCCATAACCACCGAAGGTGCGTTTTGCGACGCTGGGGCCACGGCTTCCCTCAACAACTGCTTCCTGTGGTTATGGGTCCCGGCTTTCGCCGGGACGACAGCGGAGCAAGAGACCACTCTGGCCGGAACCATCAGACCCGAGTACGCTTCCCGAAACACGCGTGTCAGGGAGGCACATCATGAGCAAGCGCGACCATCTTCGCCCCAGCGGCCTGCATCACAATCCGGCTTACTCCCACGTCGTCGTCGCCTCGGGCGCGCGCACCATCTACATCTCGGGACAGGTGTCCACGGATGAGGAGGGCCGGCTGGTCGGCGCCGGCGATCTCGCCGCGCAGACGACGCAGGTGATGCAAAATCTCGGCACTGCGCTGAAGGCCGCCGGGGCGAGCTATTCCAACATCGTCAAGATCACGACCTACGTGGTCGGCTACAAGCCGGAACTGCGTCCGATCATCGGCAAGGCGCGCTCGGCGTTCTTCGAGGGCATGGAGCCGCCGGCCTCGACGCTGGTCGGCGTAACCGCGCTCGCGGCTCCGGAATGGCTGATCGAGATCGAGGCGATTGCGGTGGCGGATTGAGGGCCGTGGCTCCCCGTCATTGCGGGCGCAGCGAAGCATTCCATACCTCCACGCCTGCGGAGCGATGGATTGCTTCGTCGCTGCGCTCCTCGCAATGACGGAGTTCGGGTCGCGGTCGAGCCCGAACTATTCCGGCTTTGCCGGCCCATCATAGGCAATGCCCCTGATCACGGCGGCGTTGCCGAACTTCTTGCGCAGATTATCCATCGCGCGTTCGGCGTGTGCCGAGCGACGGTCGAGCATGTCGGAATCGTTGGCCTGCGCGCCCGGGCGCAACGCGCTAACGCCGGCGCCCATCAGGCGGAAGGCGGTGCCGTCGATCTCCCTGGCCAGCATCTCGCGCGTCACCGCAAAGATCTTTGCGGCCAATTGGGTCGGGGTCTGGATCGATTGCGAGCGGGTGCGCTGGCGGAAGTCCGCGGTCTTCAGCTTCAGCGTGATGGTGCAGCCTGAGAGGTCGCTGCTCTTCAGCCGCGCCGAGGTCTTCTCTGACAGCTTCCAGAGCAGTTTTTCCAGGGTTGCGAAATCGCGGATGTCGGTCTCGAAGGTGGTCTCGCTCGAGATGGTCTTGGCGCCGCGATCGGGCACCACGCTGCGGTCGTCGATGCCGCGCGCCAGCCGCCAAAGCCTGCGGCCTTCGCCGGCGAACTGCTTCATCAGCTCGTTCTCGTCGGCGCGTTGCAAATCGGCGATGACGCGGAAACCGCGCTGCACGAGCTTCTCCTGGGTCGCGGGACCGACGCCGTAGATGAAGCCGACCGGTTTACTGGCCAGCATCTCGCGCGCCTCGTCCTGGTCGAGCGCGGCAAAACCCCTCGGCTTGTCGAGATCGGAGGCGATCTTGGCGAGGAACTTGTTGCAGGACAGCCCGACCGACACCGTGATGCCGATCTCGCGCTCGACCTCGCGGGCGAATTTGGCGAGCACCTTGGCCGGGATCATGCCGTGGACGCGCTGCGTGCCGGAGAGATCGAGGAACGCTTCGTCGATCGACAGCGGCTCGACCAGCGGCGTCAGCGCCTGCATTGCCTGGCGCACCTCGCGGCCGACCCGGACATATTTCGCCATGTCGGGGGGAATCACGGTGGCGTCGGGGCAGAGTTCCAGCGCCTTGAACATCGGCATCGCCGAGCGGACACCGTAGGTGCGGGCGATGTAGCAGGCGGCCGACACCACGCCGCGCTTGCCGCCGCCGATGATGACGGGGCGGTCGGCGATCTCAGGATTGTCGCGCTTCTCAACGGTGGCGTAGAACGCGTCGCAATCGATATGCGCGAGCGCGAGCGCGGGCAGGGTGCGATGGCGCACCAGCCGCGGCGAGCCGCAATGGCTGCATCGCCTGACCTTGATATCTAGATCGCCGAGGCAATCCCGGCAGAAACCGAGGGGGCCGCCGGGCGCTGCCGCCGCCGTCGTCACGGCACGTCGCGCTCCCATCTCGGGTCACCCAGCGCCTGGTGGGCGGCGGCGATGTTGGTCGGGTGCAGTTCGGAGGCTGCGGCGAACGCCTGCACGGTGGCATCGTCGCGCATCACGAAATCGAGCACGCTCGCAAGAAATTGAGGATTGGACGCCGCGTTCCGCAGCGTCTCCGGACCGATTCCGGACTCAGCCAGGAACAGGCCCAGCCGCTCGGGATCGCCGGCAATGAAGCCCAGCGCCTGAATCGCAACGATTTCAGCGACTTCCCGCAGGTTGTGAACAGGCTTTTTCAACGCGCCGGTTTGCCTTTCCGTTAACTTATGGTCTCTATTGAGAGGCCCATCATGCCCGAGTCTTCCGCGCATGTTCAAGCAACGGAAACCACGCTGCGGAAGTTGGATGTCGGGTTAACGGGTTAGAGCGATTCTGGCGCTAGTTTGAATTCACATTTTCGACGCGTCCCGAGCGCGGTGCGTGAGGTGCCGCAGCCGGGCCCGTCTCCTGGGTTTGGGAGGGACGGGATGGCCAAAACCGTCCTGATCGTGGAGGACAATGAGCTCAACATGAAGCTCTTTCGCGATCTGTTGGAAGCGCATGGCTACCAGACTTCGGGCACCAGCAATGGCTTCGAAGCGCTCGATCTCGTGCGCAAGCTGCGCCCCGATCTCATTTTGATGGATATTCAACTGCCTCAGGTTTCCGGCCTCGAGGTCACGCGCTGGATCAAGGACGATCCCGATCTGCGCACGATTCCGGTGGTCGCAGTCACCGCCTTCGCCATGAAGGGCGACGAAGAACGCATCCGCGAGGGCGGCTGCGAAGCCTATTTGTCCAAGCCGATCTCGGTCGGCAAATTCATTGAGACTGTCCGACGCTTTATCGGATAGGGGAGTTGGGTTGCGATGTCCGCGCGTATCCTCGTCGTCGATGACGTTCCGGCGAACGTCAAGCTGTTGGAAGCTCGCCTGTCGGCCGAATATTTCGATGTGCTGACCGCATCCAACGGGACCGAGGCGCTGGAAATCTGTTCGCGCGCCGAATGCGACATCATCCTGCTCGACGTCATGATGCCGGATATGGACGGCTTCGAGGTCTGCCGCCGCTTGAAGTCGAATCCAGCGACCCATTTCATTCCCGTCGTCATCGTCACCGCGCTCGACAGTCCGGCTGACCGCGTCCGCGGCCTCGAATCCGGCGCCGATGACTTCCTGACCAAGCCGGTGTCCGACGTCGTGCTGATTGCGCGCGTGCGCTCGCTGACGCGGCTGAAGATGATGACCGACGAACTGCGCATGCGCGCCATCACCTCGCTCGAGATCGGCATGCAGGCGCCCGAGCGCAGCGCGATCGCGGATCGTGGCACCGGCGGCCGCATCCTCCTGGTCGACGACCGGCCGTCGTCTTACGAGAAGCTGGCGCCGATCCTTTCCGCCGAGCATACCGTCGACGTCGAGGTCAATCCGTCTGAAGCGCTGTTCCATGCGGCCGAGGGCAATTACGACCTGCTGATCGTGTCGCTCAGCCTCGACAATTACGACGGCCTGCGGCTGTGCAGCCAGGCCCGTTCGCTGGAGCGGACGCGGCAGGTGCCGATCCTGGCAGTGTCCGATGCCGACAACAACACGCGGCTGATGCGCGGGCTCGAGATCGGCGTCAACGACTACCTGCTGCGCCCGGTCGACAAGAATGAATTGCTGGCACGGGCGCGCACCCAGATCCGCCGCCGCCGCTACACCGATCATCTGCGCGACAACGTGCAGAACTCGATCGAGATGGCGATCACCGATGCGCTGACCGGCCTCAACAACCGGCGCTACATGGAGAGCCACCTCGCGACGCTGGCGGAGCAGGCTTCGGTCCGCGGCAAGCCGCTGGCGCTGATGATCCTCGACATCGATTACTTCAAGGCGATCAACGACACCTACGGCCACGACGCCGGCGACGACGTGCTGCGCGAATTTGCCGTTCGCATCCGCAAGTCGATCCGCGGCATCGATCTGGCCTGCCGCTATGGCGGCGAGGAGTTCGTGATCGTGATGCCGGAGACCGATCTGCATGTCGCCGGCATGGTCGCCGAGCGGCTGCGCCGCTCGATCGCGGGCGAGCCCTTTGCCGTCGAGAAGGGCGGCAAGCGGATCACGGTCACGATCTCGATCGGGCTCACCACGCTGGAGCGCAAGGGCGAGCAGGTTGCCGACGTGCTGAAGCGCGCCGACACCGCGCTCTATCGCGCCAAGCACGACGGCCGCAACCGCGTGGTTTCCGCGGCGGCCTAACGGCCGCGCTTCACACCATCCACAACACTCGTCGTCATACCCCGCGAATGCGGGATATCCAGTACGCCGCGGCCTCTCGATTCAAGCTGAACCGTCTCTGGAATACTGGGTCACCCGCTTTCGCTTTTGCGGGTGCCGACAGGATTGTCGTAAACGCAGCCTGCTAACGGCCGCGCTTCACCGCGTCATAGGCCATCCGCTTGAACTCGAACGAGAACGGATGGACGAACGCCATCTGGCGCTGTGCCATCATGACGCCGGCGATGCCCTTCTTGGGCGAAATCCACCATTGCGTGCCGGCGACGCCGCCCCAGTAGAATTCGCCGGCGGCGTCGGGATGATCGATTGGTGAGGGATTGAGGATCAGGCCGCCGGCAAGCCCATGCGCCTTGCCGGGTTGCTCGCCCATCATCGCGAAGCGGATCCATTGGCCGTCCGGCAACTGGTTGGACATCATCGCAGCGATCGTGTCCGGCTTCAGCAGGGTCGGTCCGCCTGGCAGCAGGCTGCGGATCAGCGCGACCATGTCGGGCAGTGTCGACACCAGGCCGCCGCCGCCATTGAGCCGTGCGACCGGGCGCAGATAGGCGCCGGGGAAGGGCGCATTGTCGGTGCGGGTGAGGCCCGGCTTCATCGGCTCCATCAGATCGGCGCCTGCGTAGTACGCGACCAGGCGTCCCTGATCCTGCTCGGGGACCACGAAGCCGGTATCGACCATGCCGAGCGGATCGAGGATGCGCGCCTTGATGAATTTGTCGAAGCTCTGGCCGCTGACCACCTCGACGAGGCGCGCCACCACGTCGATCGCGAGCGAGTATTCCCACGACGTGCCAGGCTGATAGATCAGCGGCAGGCCGGCCAGCACATCGACCATCTCGGCCAGGGTCGTGTTGGGGTTGTGCACGCCGCGCTCGTTGAGCGCCTTGAAGATGACGGTGCCGGGATCGAAGAAGCCGTAGCTCAAGCCGGCGCTGTGGCTCAGCAATTGGCGGATGGTGATCGAGCTCCGCGCCGGCTCGGTGTCGTCGATCGACGTCGCGCCCGGCCGCAGCACCTTGCGGTTACCGAGGTGCGGGATGTAGGTCTCGATCGGATCGTCGAGCCGGATGCGGCCGTCTTCGACCAGCAGCAGCGCCGCGCAGGAGGTGATCAGCTTGGTGTTGGAGAACACCCGGAAGATGTGGTCGGTGCGCAACGGGGTCTGCGCTTCCTTGTCGGCCCAGCCGACGCAGGACACGTCGACCAGCTCGCGCCCCACCATCACGGCGGACGAGATGCCGGACAGCAGATTGTTGTCGATGTAGCGCTGCATGGCGGCGCGCGCCGGCGCGAAATCGTAGCCGGTGGCCGTCACCTTCAGATCTTCCATGGTCGTTCCCCAGTTGTGCCGCAGCTTGTCTCGCGGTCGCTGTCAATCTCGCCGGACGGAATATCCAGATTGGGAATGCCGTCGCATGCCGTCACCGCTAACAACCAAACCGGACTTGTCTACGCAACCGGATTTATCCGGTGCGCTTGTTGTCCGTAGCTGCGGAGGCGCCAAGCTTGACGCCGGCGTTGGCCAGCAGCACGCGGGCGGCTTCCCTGGCCGCGCGAGCCATCGCCGGATCGTCGCGCACCAGGTCCTGCGCGATCGAGCCGTCGACCAGCAGCGTGAGCTGGGTCGCAAGCCCCTCCGCATCGGCGACGCCGAGCTGCTGCAGCAGATCGCGAAACCAGACCCGGCGGCTTTCCTTGAAGGCAACGGCAATGTCGCGGACGGTGTGGTCCTCGTCATCAGGTCCGAGCTCGGCCACCGCGTTCACGAACGGGCAGCCGCGAAAATCCTTTGCCGCGAAGCGCCGCTCCAATGAATCGAAGGTTGCAAGAATCTGCTCGGCCGGCGGCTTGTCGGACGGGCGGGGCTGCACGAAGCGGCGTTGCAGATAGGCCTCGATCAGCGCGTCCTTCGACGGGAAGTGGTTGTAAAGCGTGCGCTTGCTGATGCCGATCTCGGCCGCGATGGTGTCGACGCCGATGGCGCGAATGCCCTGCAGGTAGAACAGCTTGTCGGCGGTCTCGAGGATCCGCTCTTTCATGGTCTGTTTGGGAGGCGGGGAAGCCATGCGCCGGCCGTGATCCTCTTCGCTTGACAGTTCGCCCCTTGTATAGCCTAAGTACACAGGTCTGTGTAACCAAAACATGCGTGAATCGCAGGCTGTGGCGCGCGTGCCGCGCCGTTATGGGAGAACAAAAACAATGCCCCTGCTGCAGGTCCTGCGTCCCACGCTTCCCATTCTGATCGGCGCCTCCATCATGCTCACGCTGAGCATGGGCCTGCGGCAGAGCCTCGGCATCTTCATGCAGCCGCTGACGCACGACATCGGAATTACGGTGTCGCATTTCACGCTGGCGCTGGCGGTGCAGAACCTCGCCTGGGGCTTCTTGCAGCCGCTCGCCGGTGCGATGACCGTGCGTTACGGCTTCCGCCCGATCATGGTGGTCGGTGCGCTGGCCTATATCGCAGGCCTTGTGCTGATGACGACCGCGCATGGCCTCGTCAGCATCATGATCGGCGCCGGCGTGCTGATCGGCATTTCGCTCGCCTGTACCGCGAATGCCATTGCGATGTCGGTCGCGGCGCGCGCGGTGCCGGAGATGGTGCGCTCCACCGTGCTCGGTATCGTCTCTGCCGCGGGCTCGCTCGGCGCGCTGCTGTCGGCGCCGATCGGCCAGATGCTCAATGAAGGTTTCGGCTGGCGCGTCGGGCTCGCCGGCTTCGTCATCCTGTCGGTCGGGATGATCCCTGCGGCGTTGTATGCCGGCCGCGTCGACAACATCCCGCTGCCGAAGCCCGCGGGTGACGACATCGGCAATGCGACGGCGGCGACCGCGGCAAAGACCGCGTTCGGCAACGCGTCGTTCGTGGTGATGACCTGCGCCTACATGGTCTGCGGCATGCAGCTCGTCTTCCTCACCACGCATCTGCCGTCATATCTCGCCATCTGCGGGCTCGATCCGATGCTGAGCGCGCAGACGCTCGGCATGATCGGCGGCTTCAACGTGCTGGGCTCGCTGTTCTTCGGCTGGGCCGGCCAGCGCTGGAACAAGCTGGCGCTGCTCGGCGCGATCTACATCCTGCGCTCGCTGGCGCTCGCCTGGTACTTCATGCTGCCGGCAACGCCGGGCTCGACGCTGCTGTTCGGCGCCATCATGGGCTTCCTCTGGATGGGTGTCGGGCCGCTGGTCGCGGGCGCGGTGGCGGAGATGTTCGGCTTGCGCTGGCAGGCGATGATCCAGGGCCTTGCCTTCATGAGCCACCAGGTCGGCAGCTTCCTCGGTGCCTACGGAGGAGGGGTGATCTACGACTCGCTCGGCTCCTACACCATGGCCTGGCGCATCGGCGTCGCGCTCGGACTTGCCGGCGGCATCATCCAGCTTGCCTTCGCGCTGATCCGGCCGGCGCAGCCGCCGCTGCTCAAGGCCATTTGAGCTCCCAATCCCGGCAAACCGGCGATTGCCCCATACGAGGGCGGTCGCCGACGGCTGCCTGTTTTTCCATCGATCGCTTGCTGCGAGAACGTGCAGTGGTGCGCGATGCCGTTCTGCGCGCGGATTGAATTTACTGCGTCTTCAATCTGTTGCTCGGCATGCGCCGGTGGCACGAATCTTGATTGAATATGGCTAGAAATCGTGCCGGAAGCCGTTGCAGGGTTTCCGGCCTGGGGATCCCATGGGAAGGGCTGGCCGCAATGAGGCTAGTCGCCGTCATTCTCCAGCTATCCGCGCACCACGGCCTTTGCCGCGCCGCCGAGCAGGAGGCGCTTGTGCCTTGCGCCGGGCCTGAATGCCGCTGCGCCTTCGCCGCATCCCGCCAGCCGCACCACGGCGCTTCGAGACATCCCGATAACCGAATGCGCGCTGTCTTCGGCGTTCGCGCTCCGAACGCGCCACGCCCATTCCGAACACCAGCATTTCTTGTGATGGGAGGACGATGATGGAGTCTGCGACATACACGCGCCCGAAGCTCGTGAGAATCGTGATTGCCCTGCTGGGAGTGGCGTTTCTTTGCCTGCTGTTCAGTGACATTGCGCTGGCTGAGGATGCGGTGGCGCCGCCTGCCTGCGGCGGCAAGATTCTCGAGAAGTGCACGCCCAATTCGGGCGACACCGCCTGGATGCTGACGTCCGTCGCGTTGGTCCTGATGATGACGGTGCCGGGGCTCGGCCTGTTCTATGGCGGCATGGTGCGCAAGAAGAATGTCGGCGACACCGTGATGACCAGCTTCGCCGTCACCTGCCTGGTCACGATCCTGTTTGCCGTCCTCACCTACAGCCTCGCGTTCCGTGCCGGAACGCCGTTCATCGGTGGCCTGGATCGCATGTTCCTCAAGGACATCCTGAGCGACATCGGCAAGGGCGGCATCGGCAATCCCAATCCGCTCGCCGCGACCATTCCTGAGTCCGTCTACATCTGCTTCCAGATGACGTTCGCCATCATCACGCCGGCGCTGATCGCCGGCGCGTTTGCCGAGCGGATGAAGTTCTCGGCGATGCTCTGGTTCATCGGGCTGTGGGCGATCTTCGTCTATGCGCCGATCGCGCACTGGGTCTGGGGGCCCGACGGCATCTTCTCCGCGGGCAACGACGCCGCCTATGTCAAGGTTCTCGATTTCGCCGGCGGCACCGTGGTGCACATCAATGCCGGCGTCGCCGGCTTGATGTGCGCGATCATGCTCGGCAAGCGTGTCGAGACCGGGCCGGCGCACAACATGGTGCTGACCTTCATCGGCGCCTCGCTGCTGTGGGTCGGCTGGTTCGGCTTCAATGCCGGCTCCGCCGTCACGGCCGGCATGCAGGCCGGCATGGCCATGCTGGTGACCCAGATCGCCACCGCGGTGGCGGGCTTCACCTGGATGCTGGTGGAATGGGCATTGAAGGGCAAGCCGACCGTCGTCGGCATCTGCTCGGGCGCCGTCGCGGGCCTCGTCGCGATCACGCCGGCCTCCGGGTTCGTCGGGCCGGTCGGCGCCTTCGCCATCGGCATCGCCGCCGGCGTCTGCTGCTACTGGGGATGCACCGGCTTGAAGCGCATGTTCAGCTACGATGACGCGCTGGACTGTTTCGGCGTCCATGCCCTCGGCGGCATCGTCGGGGCGCTGCTGACCGGCGTGTTCGCGGTCGAGCAGTATGGTGGAACGGCTGGCGTTCTTGAGGGAAATCCTGGGCAGTTCGTCAATCAATGCATCGGCGTCGCGACGGTTTTCGTGTATGATGCCGTCGTGAGCCTGATCATCCTGTTCGTGATCAATCTCTTCGTCGGGCTTCGCGTGAGCCGGGATATCGAGCGCGAAGGGTTGGATCTGGCACTGCACGGCGAGGTCGTGCAGTAGACTTGGCGGCGTTCCGCGCCGGCCGGCAATCTCTGCCGGCTGGCACGGATCAAAGCTGTTCGAGGTGATCCGATGAACTGGTTCTATTGGAACACAGCGTGGTCGCTGTTCTTCAGCCTGGTCTGGTTCATGACCATCACGCACAATCCGGATGCTGAGATCGCGGATGCGCATCTGCCGGATGAAGCGTTCAAGGGCTAGCTCCGGTAGTAGCGCCACATCCTCAGGAACGTCCGGTGGATCTCGTCGGGCGTCCGGTCGAACGGCTCCAGATTGACGCGCACCACGCCGCGATGGTCCATGCGCCACGGCAGGCGCATCAGCAGCCGATAGGCCGGCCGCTTGCGCCAATCGGCCACCAGTGCGCTGCCGAGCGGCCCATTGAGTGCGATCTGCAATTCGTGGACGGTCATCGCGCGCTCTGCGATCTCGACGAGATCGATCTGCGTGATCGCGCGCCAGCGGATCAGCCCGAAGGCCTGGATGAAGATGCCATACTGGTTGGCGCCGATGGTCGGACGACCGGCCTCCAGCAGCGGGATGTTGTAATAGGTAAAGCCCGCTGCGGCCGCCGCCAGCACCAGCCAGTAAAGCGCGCCCGTGATCCACGTCGCGGTCATAAAGACCGCGGCGAGGGCGGCCGTGACATAGACCGGGAAGTAGATGTCCTCGCGGCCGTAGGCGACCGAGTAGCCGCCGACGTTGCCTTCGTCCAAGCCTGCGATCATGTGAGCCCTGCGCCCGGGACCTGCCCGAAAGACATGAGGGACGACGTGAGGCCACAAAGCAAAAACGGGGCCGCGAGGGCCCCGTTTGAAACGTTGGAAGCAGCCTATCTTACTTGATCTTGGCTTCCTTGAACTCGACGTGCTTGCGCGCGACCGGATCGTACTTCTTCTTGACCAGCTTGTCGGTCATGGTGCGCGAATTCTTCTTGGCGACGTAATAGAAGCCGGTATCGGCCGTCGACACGAGCTTGACCTTGATGGTGACCGCTTTGGCCATGTGCAAATCCTCGAAAAGGAAGGGGTATCGGGAGCCGGCCAAATCGGCCCGCGTTTGGCCCGGAAACTAGCCACAAACCGCTCAAAGTCAAGGATTTCCGGGCCTAAACCACCCCGATTCCGGCCCGATTACCCCGCGAAGAACTGATTTTCGGGCCGCGGCAGGCCCAAATTCTCGCGCAGGGTCCGCCCTTCGTACTCGGTCCGGAAGATTCCGCGCTTCTGCAGTTCCGGCACCACCCGGTCGACGAACTCGAACAGGCCCTGCGGCAGATAGGGGAACATGATGTTGAAACCGTCGCTGCCGCGGCCCACCAGCCATTCCTCCATCTGGTCGGCGATGGTCTGCGGCGTGCCGACGAAGGCGAGCCCGCCATAGCCGCCGACGCGCTGGGCGAGCTGGCGCACGGTGAGCTTGTCGCGCGCGGCGACCTCGACCAGGCGCTGCCTGCCGCTCTTGCTGGCGTTGGTCTCGGGGATCGGCGGCAACTGCCCGTCGGGATCGAAGCCGGATGCGTCGGTGCCGAGGATCACCGAGAGCGAGGCGATCGCGCTGTCGTAGTGGACGCGGCTGTCGAGCAGCGCGCGCTTCTCCTTGGCTTCCTCGACGCTGTCGCCGACCACCACGAAGGCGCCGGGCAGGATCTTCAGGTGCTCGGGATCGCGGCCGATCTTCTCCATGCGGCCCTTGATATCGGCATAGAGCTTCTGTCCGTCGGCGAGGCTGCCGCCGCCGGTGAACACGGCTTCCGCGGTCTCGGCCGCGAGCTGCCTGCCGTCATCGGAGGCGCCGGCCTGCACGATCACCGGCCAGCCCTGCACGGGACGGGCGATGTTGAGCGGGCCGCGCACCGAGAGATATTTGCCCTTGTGGTTGAGCACATGCATCTTGTCGGGATCGACGAACAGCCCGGACTCGACGTCGCGCACGAAGGCGTCATCGGCGAAGGAATCCCAGAGACCGGTGACGACGTCGTAGAACTCGCGGGCGCGCTTGTAGCGCTCGGCGTGCTCCATGTGATCGTCGAGGCCGAAATTCAGCGCCGCGTCCGGATTGGACGTGGTGACGATGTTCCAGCCGGCGCGGCCGCCGGAGATGTGGTCGAGCGAGGCGAACCGCCGGGCGACGTGATAGGGCTCGTCGAAGGTGGTCGAGCCGGTCGCGATCAGGCCGATATTCTCGGTCACGGCGGAGAGGGCCGACAGCAGCGTAAACGGCTCGAACGAGGTCACGGTGTGGCTGCGCTTCAGCGCGTTGATCGGCATGTTCAGCACGGCCAGATGGTCGGCCATGAAGAAGGCGTCGAACTTGCCGGCCTCGAGCTTGCGGATCAGCGTCTTGATGTGGTCGAAGTTGAAATTGGCGTCGGGCCACGCCCCGGGGTAGCGCCAGGCGCCGGTGTGGATGCTGATCGGCCGCATGAATGCGCCGAGCTTGAGTTGACGCTTCGCCATTGCCCCGTTCCGTTCTTGATGTCGTTAGCGGAACAGATAGGGAGGCGTTTCGCGGCGCGCCATTGGGTAGATTATTTTGTTTTTGGGGGCCATCTCAACATCGTCATTCCGGGGCGGAGCGAAGCGACGAGCCCGGAATCCATTCTTCAACAAACGATGCGGCCCGATGGATTCCGGGCTCGCGCCAAGAGGCGCGCCCCGGAATGACGCGAGGGGATCACGCTCCCAGCACATCCTTCTGCATCTTGCCGCCATAGAAATGGAAGAACGGCACCGGCGCGTCGTGACGGAGCGGGCCGGTGGCGAGACGGCGGTCGAGTTCGGCGAGCACATTCTTGGTCATGGCATGCGCATCGGCCAGCGGCTCGGAGCCGATCTCGACCCAGACGAGCTCGACCAGTTCGGCATCGGCATGGACCACGCCCTCGACACGATGCGCGATGGTCGACGCATCGGCGGTGAAGAAGCGGGTGTCGAAGCGGCGGACACGGCCGGGCGGGGTGATCGCGCGCGCGATCAGGAACAGGCCGGACGGATCGGGCAACAGTCCTGCATCGGCGAATGGCGCCCAGGGGCCGTCGAGCTTTGTCTTCTTCTCGACCTTGCGGCCGAGGCAGAGTCCGGTCTCTTCGCAGGCTTCGCGGATCGCCGCATTGGCAAGCGCACGCGCGCGGCCGGGCGTGATCTTCGGGCTGCCCTTCAAGAGATTGGCTTCGAGCTCCGGCGTGATCGGGGCGGCGACCGGCACGCGGTTGTCGGCCTTGTCGACGCGGCCGCCGGGGAAAACGAACTTGCCGGGCATGAACACCACCTTGTCGTGGCGCTTGCCGACGAGCACCTTCGGCTTGGCACTGGAGCGATCGATCAGGATCAGCGTCGCGGCATCCTTCGGCCGGAAATACGCGTGATGATCGGCTTCCTTTTCGCCCTGGTGGACGACGGCGGCGGGTGCGGCAGCTTCAGTCATTTCATCCCTTTCATTTCTTCTTATCGCCCGGTTTAGCTAGACCGGCGGGATGTCGCTAGGGGGATTCTCGTCAAAGCCATGCATGCGCAGGGCCCATTGCAATCCGATCACGGCTCCCTTCACCGGTTGCAACAGTGCCAGAGATGCGAACAGCGTGAACGGCAGATAGATCGCAAGTTGCAGCCACACCGGCGGCGAATAGTTGGTCTCGATCCACAGTGCGGTCGGTACCACGATATGGCCGACAATGACGATGACGAGATAGGCGGGCAGGTCGTCGGCACGATGCGGCGAGAAATCCAGATCGCAGACCGGGCAGTGGCCGTCGCATTTGAGAAACTTGCGGAACAGTTTGCCATTTCCGCAGCGTGGACAATGGCCGCGGAACCCGCGCTTCATCGCGCGCCACACGTCGCGCTTCTCGGGCTCGGCCGCGTCGCGAGTCCAGACCACCGTCGGCGGTGTCACGTCCATGACTTCACGTCCATGAGTTCACGTCCATGACTTGCCTCGCTTCGATTTGCCCGACTTCGGCTTCGCTGGCATGCGGTCCTTCTTGCTGCGCGTCTTCCGTTCCTTGTGCGCCTTCTTGCCGGATCCTTTACCAGGTCCCTTGCCAAATCCCGCGGCGCGGCGCTCGGCTCTCTTGCCGTCGCGTTTTCTATCGCGCGGAATAGCCTGGCCCTCGGATAATAGCTCAAAGCGCAGCGCGCCCGCCACCGGCGCTGCCTCGACCAGCCGCACGTCGACGACGTCGCCGAGCCGATACATGGTGCCGCTGCGCGTGCCGATCAGCGCATGGCGGGTTTCGTCGTAGTTGAAATACTCGCTGCCGATGGTGCGGATCGGGATCAGGCCGTCGGCGCCGGTGTCGTCGAGCTTCACGAACAGGCCGGCGCGCGTCACGCCGGAAATGCGGCCCTGGAACGAGGCGCCGACCTTGTCGGCAAGGAAATGCGCGATCAGCCGGTCGGTGGTCTCACGCTCCGCCTTCATCGCGCGGCGTTCGGTGACCGAAATCTGCGCGGCGATCTCGGCCAGCGTCTCCACGCTCTCGTCGGCCGGCAGGGCGCCTTCGCCGAGGCCGAGCGCGCGAGTCAGCGCGCGATGCACGATCAGATCGGCGTAGCGGCGAATCGGTGAGGTGAAATGCGCGTAGCGGCGCAGGTTCAAGCCGAAATGGCCGTAGTTCTCGGCGGAGTACTCGGCCTGCGCCTGCGAGCGCAGCACCACCTCGTTGACCAGCGGTTCGTAATCTTCGCCCGAGACCTGCGCCAGCACGCGGTTGAATTGCGCGGGGCGCAGCGCACCCTGCTTGGTGAAGGGCAGGTCGAGCGTCTTCAAAAATTCCTGGAGGTTGTGCACCTTCTCCTGGCTCGGCTCGTCATGCACGCGATAGATCAGCGGCAGCGCCTTCTTCTCAAGCATCTCGGCCGCGGCGGCGTTGGCGAGGATCATGAACTCCTCGATCAGCCGGTGCGCGTCGAGCCGCTGCGGCACGATCACGCGATCGACGGTGCCGTCCGGCTTCAGCAGGATCTTGCGTTCGGGCAGATCGAGATCGAGCGGATCGCGCTCGTTGCGCGCGAGCTTGACCAACTCATAGGCCGCCCACAGCGGCTTGAGGATCGGCTCGAGCAGGGGACCTGTCGTGTCGTCGGGCCTGCCGTCGATCGCGGCCTGCGCCTGGGCATAGGCAAGCTTTGCGGCCGAGCGCATCAGCACGCGATGGAACGTATGCGAGCGCTTGCGGCCGTCGGCGCCGATCACCATCCGCACCGCGAGCGCGCCGCGCGGCTCGCCCGGCACCAGCGAGCAGAGGTTGTTGGAGATCCGCTCCGGCAGCATCGGCACCACGCGATCGGGGAAATACACCGAATTGCCGCGCTGGAGCGCATCGCGGTCGAGCGCCGAGCCGGGCCGCACATAGTAGGCGACATCGGCGATCGCGACATGGACGATGAAGCCGCCCTTGTTGTTGGGATCGGTGTCGACCTCGGCATGCACGGCGTCGTCGTGATCCTTGGCATCGGGCGGATCGATGGTGACGAGCGGCACGTCGCGCCAGTCCTCGCGGCCTTGCAAGGTCGCGGGTTTTGCCTCTTCGGCCTCTCGGAGCGCAGAAGGCGAAAATACCTGCGGGATGTCGTGGGTGTTGATCGCGATCAGGCTGATCGCCTTCTCACTGGCAATGGAGCCGAGCCGTTCCTTGACACGGGCGGAGGCGAGGCCAAAGCTGCGGGTGCGGATCAGGTCGACGCTGATCAGGTCGCCATTCTCAGCGCCGCCGGTATCCGGCTTGGCGATGTTGAGCTCGCGGCCGGCCTGCTTCTTGTCGACCGGGATCAGCCGTCCGCCGCCATCCGGATTGCGGCGGAAGATGCCGAGGATGCGGGTACGGCCGTGATCGATCACCTTGATGACGCGGCCGCGATAGGGCGTGCCGTCTTGCTCGTCGGTCACCTCAACCCGCAGCAGCGCGCGGTCGCCGACACCGGCGGTGGTGCCGGGCTTCGGTCGCCGCGGCGTCTCGATGCGGATTTTCGGCGCGGTGCCGTTTTCCTCGGAGTCCCACTCGGCGGGGGTGGCGATCAATTCGCCGTCGCTGTCACGGCCGGTGATGTCGGCGAGAACGGTCGGCGGCAGCGCCGCCGGCTCGTGGATCTTGCGGCCGCGTTTTGCAACTGTGCCGTCGTCGGCGAGCTCGCGGAGGATCCGCTTCAGCTCGATGCGGTCGGCGTTCTTCAGGCCGAACTCGCGCGCGATCTCGCGGGTGCCGACCTTGCCTGGATTGGCGCGGATGAAGGCGACGATGGCGTCCCGGCCCGGAAAGCCATGGTCGGGTTTTCGTTTCACTTATCCTCGTGCCTTGCCGGCGCTTTTCTTCGCGGGCGCTTTCGCAGGTGCCGATGACTTTGCAGGCGACGTCTTGGCACCGGAAGCGACCGGCGCGCGCGCCTTGCTGGTCGCATCCGCTTTCGGTTTTGCCGCGGCCTTCTTCGACGCAGCCTTCTTGGCGGGCTTGGCCTCGGCGTCGCCGTCGGTCTCTTCAGACTTGGCTGCTTTGGCCTTGCTGGGCTTGGCAGGCTTCGCCGCCTTCTTGGCCTTCTTGCCGCCGCCCTTGGCCGCGCGCTCGTCGATCAGAGCGATCGCTTCCGCGAGAGTGACCTCGTCGGGCGTGCGATCGCTCGGGATCGTCGCGTTGACGCCGCCGGCCGCGACATAGGCGCCGTAGCGTCCGTTCTTCAGTGCAACCGCGCCGAGCGTCGGATGATCGCCGAGCGGCTTGCCGGGATCGGCGCCGAAGCGGCGGCCGCTCGGTCCCTTGGCGATCTTCTCCGCGATCAGCGTCACCGCGCGGTTCAAGCCGATATCGAACACCTCGTCGCCGGCCTCAAGGCTGGCATAGGTCTTCTCGTGCTTCACGAACGGCCCGAACCGGCCGAGGCCGGCGGTGATCGGCTGCCCGGTCTCCGGATGCTTGCCGATCTCGCGCGGCAGCGACAGCAGCTTCAGCGCCAGTTCGAGATCCACGTCGGCGGGCGAGGTGCCCTTGGGAATCCCCGCGCGCTTCGGCTTCTCGCCTTCGGCATAATCCTTCTGCTCGCCGAGCTGGATGTAGGGGCCGAAGCGGCCGGCCTTCACCGTGACGTCGAACCCGGTGTCGGGATCGGTGCCGAGCACGCGATCGGCGCTCTCGGCGTTGTCGGCCGCCAACGGACGGGTGTAGCGGCATTCCGGATAGTTCGAGCAGCCGACGAAGGCGCCGAACTTGCCGGCCTTCAGGTTGAGCCGGCCGGTGCCGCAGGTCGGGCATTGCCGGACGTCGCCGCCATCCGCGCGCGGCGGATAGATGTGCGGGCCGAGCATCTCGTCGAGCGCATCGAGCACCTCGGCAACCCTGAGGTCCTTGATGTCGTTGACCGCGCCGATGAAGCCGCGCCAGAAGTCCTGCAGCACCTGCTGCCAGGCGATCTCATTGTTGGAGATGCGGTCGAGCTGCTCCTCGAGATCGGCAGTGAAGTCGTACTCGACATAGCGCGAGAAGAAGTTCTCCAGGAACGCGACCACGACGCGGCCCTTGTCCTCGCCGTGCAGCCGCTTCTTCTCCAGCTTGACGTAGCCGCGGTCCTTCAGCACCTGCAGGATCGAGGCGTAGGTCGAGGGACGGCCGATGCCGAGCTCTTCCATCCGCTTCACCAATGATGCTTCCGAGAAGCGCGGCGGCGGCTCGGTGAAATGCTGGGTGACGGCGAGGCTCTGGCGCTTCACGGCTTCGCCCTGGCTCATCGCGGGCAGGCGGCGCGAGTCCTCGTCTTCCTCGTCGTCGCGGCTCTCCTGGTAGAGCGCGAGGAAGCCGTCGAACTTGATGACCTGCCCGGAGGCGCGCAGCTCCAGCACGCGGGAGCCTGCCTTGGCCTCGATGTCGACAGTGGTGCGTTCGAGCTCGGCGGACTCCATCTGGCTCGCGATGGTGCGCTTCCAGATCAGCTCATAGAGCCGTGCCTGATCGGCATCGAGCCGGCGGCCGATGGTGGCCGGGCGGCGCGACAGATCGGTCGGACGGATCGCTTCGTGCGCTTCCTGCGCGTTCTTGGCCTTGGCCTGATACTGGCGCGGCGCATCCGGCACATAGGCGTTGCCGTAATCCTCGCCGATCACCTTGCGTGCCTGGGTGATCGCCTCGGGCGCGATCTGCACGCCGTCGGTTCGCATATATGTGATGAGACCGGTGGTCTCGCCGCCGATGTCGATGCCCTCATACAGCCGCTGCGCGATGCGCATGGTGTGCGCCGGCGCGAAGCCGAGCTTGCGGCTCGCTTCCTGCTGCAATGTCGAGGTGGTGAAGGGCGCCTGCGGGTTGCGCCGCGCCGGCTTGGCCTCGACGGTCGCGACCTTGAACAGCGCGGCTTCGATCGCCTTCTTGAAGTCCTCGGCTTCCGCCCCGGAGCCGATGTCGAGCCGCGCGATCTTCTTGCCGTCGGCGCCGACCAGGCGCGCCTCGAAGGCTTCGCCGCGCGGCGTCAGCAGGGTGGCGACCAGCGACCAGTACTCCCGCGGCACGAACTTTTCGATCTCGAGCTCGCGGTCGCAGACCAGCCGCAGCGCGACCGACTGCACGCGGCCCGCCGAGCGGGCGCCGGGCAGCTTGCGCCACAGCACCGGGGAGAGCGTGAAGCCGACCAGATAGTCCAGCGCGCGGCGCGCCATGTAGGCGTCGACCAGCGCGCCGTCGATCTGGCGCGGCGCCTTCATGGCCTCGGAGACGGCCTGCTTGGTGATGGCGTTGAACACCACGCGCTCGACCTTCTGGTCCTTCAGCGCGCGCTTTTCCTTCATCACCTCCAGCACGTGCCAGGAGATCGCTTCGCCCTCCCGATCAGGGTCGGTTGCGAGGATCAGGCGGTCGGCACCCTTCAGCGCCTTGGCGATGTCGTTGAGCCGGCTCGCGGCCTTGGCATCGACCTCCCAGATCATCTGGAAATTGGCGTCCGGATCGACGGAACCGTTCTTGGCCGGGAGGTCGCGAACATGGCCGAACGACGCCAGGACCTCGTAGGAGGACCCCAGATATTTGTTGATCGTCTTGGCCTTGGCCGGCGACTCCACAATGACGATATTCATGTCATTCCAATAGCTTACGGGAAAACTTGAAGGCGGGTTCCGCTAGACTCGCGGCCCGCATTGTCGGGGCGAACATGGGTGCTGGGGCGGTCGGTGTCAAATCGCCAGATATTGAAGGGGGTGTCCAAGCTGTGGAGTTCCTATCTCAAAGGTTGAAAAATGCGCCCTAGAGTTGCGGCCGGAAACGGCGTATCTCTTTATATATGGGGTGGGAATCGGATTAGGCCTTTTGAGCAGCACAGGGGGCGGCCGGAAGCGCAAGCCGCCCGGCCGGCGACGACCGGCGAGCGACGACATGGCTGGGGAGGGCGGCCCGGATGACGCCCTGGTCCTGATCGCAGCCGCCGCGACCGAACTCGCCAAACTCGCCCAGCGCCACCAATTCGAAGTCCTGGACCATCTGCTCGCGATGACCCGCCTGGAAGCCGACGAGCAGTTGCGGGCGCGCAGCCGGCGGAAGCTGTCCTAATGCTGCGGATCGACGGGGCCGACCTTCCGCAGCTCTCTCTATGTTCGTCGTCCTGGCGAAAGCCAGGACCCATAACCACCGCATTCGGTGATGGGCGTGATTGCGGCCCTGCCACCCCGTCATTCCGGGGCTCGCGAAGCGAGAGCCCGGAATCCATTCGTCTACGGAACGCGCGGCCGGATGGATTCCGGGCTCGACGCTGCGCGTCGCCCCGGAATGACGAAGGAGAGGATCCGCTTACACAGTCGCTGCCCGCCGCGCGCGTTTCGCCGCAGGCCTTGGCTTCAGCGTCGTGTCCGCCGCGCTGAGCACGCGACCGTCCTGCGACAACAGCGCAAGCTTCTTCACCGGCTTGCCCTTGTCGCGATCGACCATGATGGTCGCGATCTCGTCCGGATGCTCGTCGAACTCCTCGGTCCATTGCCGGAGCGCGACCAGGATCGGGAAGATGCCGTGGCCCTTCGGCGTCAGCACATATTCCTGATAGGCGCTGCCGTCGGAGGCGGGGACCGTCTTCAGGATGTCGCGCTCGACCAGCGTGCGCAGCCGCGTGGCGAGGATGTTCTTGGCCAGCCCGAGGCTCGCCTGGAATTCGCCGAAGCGGCGCCGGCCGAGGCTGGCGTCGCGGATGATCAAGAGCGACCACCAGTCGCCGAACACGTCGAGCGCGCGCGCCACCGGGCAAGAGTCGCCTGCCAGACTGGTTCTCTTCACCACGCGTCTCCAAAAATTAAAGCCATCACGGCCTTGTGTAGTTGCAATATTAAACCTCGTCCTCTAGCTAGGCAATGAAGTTTAATAATGCAACCAACTGGAGGCGGACATGAGACTGGCGAACAAGACGGCATTGATCACCGGCGGCAACAGCGGCATCGGGCTTGCGACAGCGAAGCTGTTCATCGCCGAAGGCGCCAAGGTCGTCATCACCGGACGCAACAAGGAAACGCTTGCGGCGGCGGCCAAGGAGCTTGGGCCGAACGCGCTCGCCGTCGTGGCCGATGCCACCGACGTCGCGGCGCTGGAAGCCGCGGTGAAGCAGGGCGCCGAGAAGTTCGGCAAGTATGATGTGCTGTTCGCCAATGCCGGCATTCCCGGCCAGACGCCGGTCGGCGGCACCACACTCGCCGCATTCGAAAATGTGATCCGCACCAATCTCACCGGCGTGTTCTTCACCGTGCAGGCGGTCGCGCCCTATCTCAATGACGGCGCGTCGATCATCCTCAACGGCTCGGTGATTTCGGTGCTCGGCAACCCCGGCTATTCGGCCTATGCCGCGAGCAAGGCCGGCGTGCGCGCGATGGCGCGCGTGATGGCGTCAGAACTGTCGCCGCGCAACATCCGCGTCAACGTGGTGGCGCCGGGCGCCGTGCGCACGCCGATCTGGGGTGCGGCAATCGCAACGCCCGAAGCCGAGAAGGTGTTCGAGCAGCGGATCGGCAAGACCACGCCGCTCGGCCGCATCGGCGAACCCGATCACATCTCGAAGACCGTGCTGTTCCTGGCATCCGACGACGCGGCACATGTGCAGGGGCAGGAACTCTTCATCGATGGCGGCGCAACGGCATCGCCCGCCGGCGCGCCGATCTATCGCGGCTAGATTTGTTTCTCATTGTACGGAGCGGCCGGTGTGAAACGGACCACACCGGCCGCTGTCGTGCGCGGCTATCATCGCGCGCATTGAACCTTTGACGTGTTCCCGGGACTCTTGAAGAGGTCGGGGATTATTTTCACCACGGAATCATTTGGAGTGCCGTCATGCCGAAAGCAGTTCGTATTGCGACCCCGATCAAGGTTTCGTCTGCGTCCGACAATTCAGACTCGTCAGACTCGGCACAGTTCGTGACGGTCGCGCTGTTTTCCGGCATCGGCCTGCTGATTTCGCTCGTCGCCGTCATCTGCGGCATCCAAGGCGTCTGGTTCTGAGTTCCATCAAATGAATGGCCTGCCGCCGCCAGGGGCGACGGCAGGTGCTTGACCACATCAGGCCGCGTTCAAGCTGCCGGCAGCTTGCAGCGCGCCCGCGACCGCCTTCTCGCGATGCTCGGGGCCGACCTGGATGCCGTCGGCGGGGATGAACTCCACATTCCTGACGCCGATGAAACCGAACACTCCACGCAGATAGGTCTCGAGGTGCTCGAGCGCGGCCATCGGCGTGTCGGCGCCGTAATAGCCGCCGCGCGAGATCGCGATGATGACGCGCTTGTTGCCGGCCAGCCCCTCGACGCCGGTCGGGCCGTATTTGAAGGTCTTGCCTGCGACGAGGATGCGGTCGATCCAGGCCTTGAGCTGCGAGGGGATCGTGAAGTTGTACATCGGCGCACCGATCACCACGATGTCGGCGGCGAGGAACTCGTCGAGCACCGCCTGGCCGGTCGCGATGTCGTCGCGCACCGACGGATCAGGCGCCGCGCCCTGGCTGGCCGCAAGGTGCAGGCCGGAGAGGTGGGCGAGCGGGGTCTGGCTGAGGTCGCGGTAGCTCACGACGAGGCCGGGATTGGCCTGGCGCAGCCGCTCGACGGCGGCGGCGGAGACCTGGCGGCTGACGGAATGAGGGCCGAGGACGGAGGAATCGATGTGCAGAAGTTTCATGGCAGGGGTCACCTTTGGTATAGGTTTGTAACTGGCGCTATATGAGTGACCGTCTTAAATCTCCGCAAGAACGCACATTTTTGAAACCCGAGCACACCAATGGAACCCGAGCACATCGATGTAACCGTCGCGACCGGTCTTCCGCGTCAACCAGACACGCATCAGGACTGCCGCGGCGTGGCCTCGGTGTTGTCGCGGGTCGGCGACAAATGGAGCGTGCTGGTCATCATGCTGCTGCGCGACGGACCGCGCCGCTTCAATGAGCTGAAGCGCATGATCAACGGCATCTCGCAGCGGATGCTGACGCTGACCCTGCGCGGGCTGGAGCGCGACGGCCTGGTGACGCGCACGGTGTTTCCGACCATCCCGCCGCGGGTCGATTACGAGCTGACCGATCTCGGGCGCGGGCTCGCGGTGCCAGTGATGGCGCTCGGCGAATGGGCGTTCGCGCATCTGCCGGAGATCGAGGGCGCGCGGAACGATTTTGATGCGCGCAATGCGGAGTGATCAGGTCGCAACCGCGACTAAATCATCGACACCAGCCCGCCGCCGTGACGCTCCAGTTTGCCTGCCAATTCAAGCTCCAGCAGCACGGCGCGGACGATGGCGGGCGAGACGTCGGCCATCCGGATCAGATCGTCGAGGCTGATCGGGCTCGGCCCGAGCAGGTTGATGATGCGGGCGCGATCACCGCCATCAGTGGCAAAATCGAGTGGCTCGTCGTTTTCGCGCGCGCCGAGCATGACGGGCCGCTCCATGATCGGCGCGACCGCGTTGATGACGTCGGCAGCTTCGGTCACCAGCGTGGCACCTTGCTTGATCAGGTCGTTGGCGCCGGCAGCGCGCGGATCGATCGGCGAGCCCGGCACCGCGAACACTTCGCGGCCCTGTTCGGCCGCCATCCGCGCCGTGATCAACGAACCCGAACGGTGCGCGGCCTCCACCACCACGACGCCGAGCGAGGCGCCCGAGATCAGCCGGTTGCGGCGGGGAAAGTCGCGCGCTCGCGGCACGTGGCCGAGCGGCATCTCCGAGATCGCCGCGCCGTGTTCGAGCAGGGCCGCCAGCAGATCCGCGTGCTCCGGCGGATAGATGCGGTCGTGGCCGCCGGCGAGCACCGCGACTGTGCCGCTGGCAACGGTGGTGCGATGCGCTGCCTGGTCGATGCCGCGGGCCAGGCCCGAGATCACGACAAAGCCGGCGTCGCCGAGATCGCGCGCCAGGGTGCCTGCAAATTTCAGCCCGGCGCCGGACGCATTGCGGGAGCCGACGATCGCGATCATCGGCCGCATCATTGTGGCGCGCGTGCCGCGCACGCCGAGCAACGGCGGCGCATCGTCGATGGTGGCAAGCCGCGCCGGATAATGCTCCTCTTCCGGTGCGACGAGGTCGATGCCGAACCGGCGGCAGGCCGCGAGCTCGGCTGTGGCGTCGGCCTCGCTGCAGATCCGCTGCGGTCCCGATCCGCCGCCGCGGCGTGCGAGGTCCGGCAAGCGCTCCAGCGCGTGCGCGGCGTCGCCAAAATGGCGGAGCAGCGATGCAAAGGTACGCGGGCCGACATTGTCGGAGCGGATCAGCCGCAGGCGGTTGAGCCGTTCGATGTCGGTGAGTTTTGTCGGGCTGGGCGAGCGGTCATGCATGGGAGGCCCAGCTTCGCCCAACCAGAGATTGTGATCAACTGCGACATTGGCGCCACCGCGCGTGACGCGCTAAAAGCAGCCGCCAACATCAGGAAGCTCCCATGATCTCACTTGCCGACTTTCAAGCGCGTATCGAGCAGGGCGCGCTGTTGCCGGATGCCGCCATCGGCCAATCGCTGGAGGCGATCCGCGCACAGGACAATGCGATCGGGGCCTTCGTCCGCCATGATCCAAGGGCGCGTGCGCAAACGGCCGGGCCTTTGCGTGGCATCGCGGTCGGCATCAAGGACATCATCGATACCGCTGACTTCCCGACCGAGATGGGCGCTGCGATCTATCGCGGCCATCAGCCGCGGGCCGATGCGCCTGTGGTGATGGCGCTGAAGCAGGCTGGCGCGACCATCATCGGCAAGACCACGACGACCGCGTTCGCGGCGAATGATCCGACCGCGACGGTCAATCCGCGCAACCACGCGCACACCCCGGGTGGATCGTCCTCGGGCTCGGCGGCTGCGGTCGCTGCCGGCATGGTCTCGCTGGCATTGGGGACACAGACCGGAGGCTCGGTGATCCGGCCGGCCTCGTTCTGCGGCGTCGCCGCGATCAAGCCGAGCTACCGGCTGCTGCCGACCGTCGGCGTGAAGTGTTTTTCATGGACGCTCGATACGGTCGGGTTGTTCGGCGCCGGCGTGCGCGATGTCGCGCTGGGGCTGGCCGCGATGACGAAACGGACTGATCTTGTCGTGCCATCGGCTGTGCCGGCGCCGCGGATCGGCATGGTGACGCAAGCCTTCGCCGGCGCGCCCGAACCGTCCGGCGCGGAGGCGTTGCAGCGGGCCGCACGCGCCGCGGAGCAGGCCGGCGCGACGGTGCGTGAGATTGCCGTGGCCGACGTCATCGCGGAGGCATGGCGGATCCATCCTGACGTGCAGGAGTTCGAGGCGCATCAGTCGCTCGCCTGGGAGTATGGGCAGAACTACGAGGCGATGCCGCCGCTGCTGCGTGGCCGGCTCGACGAGAGCAAAGGCGGCACGCCCGCCGAGTACGACGCGGCGATGGACGTCACGCTGCGGGCGCGGCAGGCGCTGGCCGGCATTTTCGACGAGGTCGACGTGCTGCTGACGCTGTCGGCGCCGGGTGCCGCGCCGAAGGGACTGACGTCGACCGGCGATCCCCGTTACAACCGGCTCTGGACCTTGATGGGCGTACCCTGCGTCAACGTGCCGACGCTGGTTGCCGAAGCGGGATTGCCGGTGGGAGTGACGGTGATCGCGCCGTTCGGCGGCGATGCGAAGGCGCTGGCGGCCGCGAGTTTTGTTGAGGATGCGTTGGGAAAATAACGACTGTCATTCCGGGGCGCGACGAAGTCGCGAGCCCGGAATCCATTTCACAGCGACATCTGCGGCTCGATGGATTCCGGGCTCTCGCTACGCGAGCCCCGGAATGACGGAGAGATCTATTTCTTCTCGCCGATCTTGCCTTCGGTGCCGGCCTGCAGGCGCTTGATGTTCTCGCGGTGCATGTAGAACAGCAGCAGCGTCAGCACGGCGAACAGCGAGGCGAGCGCGCTGTGGCCGAACCACCACAGGAACAGCGGCGTCACGAACGCGGCGATCAGCGCCGACAGCGACGAGTAGCGCGTGGTGTAGGCGGTGCCGAGCCAGATCACGGCAAAGATCAGCGCCGCCGGCCAGAACAGGCCGAGCAGCACGCCGAGATAGGTCGCGACACCCTTGCCGCCGTGGAATTTCAGCCAGACCGGGAAGAGGTGGCCGAGGAATGCCCCCAGCGCCGCCAGCATTGCCGCATTCGGGCCACCGATCGTCCCCGCGATGATGACGGCGACCGTGCCCTTCAGCATGTCGCCGATCAGCGTCGCCGCGGCGAGGCCCTTGCGGCCGGTGCGCAGCACGTTGGTGGCGCCGATATTGCCCGAGCCGATGGTGCGCAGATCCTGCGTGCCGGCGAGCCTCGTCAGGATCATGCCGAACGGGATCGAGCCCAAGAGATAGCCTATCAGCAAGGCGGCCGGCAGGAACGCGTCAGCAGACATCGCGGTGGCTCCCTGGACAGCCGGGACGGTCCAATTCGGACGAATCCATCAATGAAATATTAACCATCAATCCGCACCATGGCCGTGGAAATGAGGGAGCTTATCATGGCTTCTGTTCGCAGGCGGCTGGAGCAGGTTTTCTTTGTCGTTTACGTCGCGGCCATCGTCGTTGGAACGACGATGGAGGCGATGTCGCAACTCGCGGCGCGCTAGGTTCCACTCTGACTTAGACGTGCTCGTACACGGTGCGTCCACCGACGATGGTCCGCGTCACGCGGCCCGAGAAGCGGGCGTCGTCGAACGGCGTATTCTTGCACAGTGATTTGAGATCGTCGCGATCGAGCACCCAGGGTGTGTCGGCATCGATCACGATCACGTCGGCCGGGGCGCCGGCGCGCAGGGTGCCGCCCGGCAGGCCGAGCAGTTCGGCCGGCCGCGTCGACATCGCCCGGATCAGCGTCTTGAAGTCCATCTCGCCATTGTGGATCAGCCGCAGCGCCGCCGGCAGCATGGTCTGCAGGCCGACTGCGCCGCTGGCCGCTTCCGCGAACGGCAACCGCTTGACCTCGACGTCCTGCGGATTGTGATCGCTCATCACGACATCAATCAGCCCGGAGGCCAGCGCCGCGACCAGCGCCCTGCGGTCCTCCTCGGTGCGCAGCGGCGGCGCCAGCTTGAGGAAGGTGCGGTAGGGGCCGATGTCGTTTTCGTTCAAGGTCACATGGTTGATCGAGACCGAGGCCGAAACGTTGTGGCCGGCGTCGCGGGCACGCTTGAGGATCTCCAGCGACTCGGTCGAGGTCAGCGAGGCCGCGTGATAGCGCCCGCCGGTCAGCCCCGCGAGCCGCATGTCGCGCTCGAGCATGATCGATTCGGCGGCGGTCGGAATCCCGGCGAGGCCGAGCCGGGTGGCGAACTCGCCTTCGTTCATGACGCCTTCGCCGACCAGATGCGGATCCTCGGTGTGATGCACGATCAGCGCATCGAAATCGCGGGCATAGGTCAGCGCGCGCCGCATCACCTGGGCGTTGGTGACGCTGCGGTCGCCATCGGTGAAGGCGACGGCGCCGGCGGCCTTGAGCAGGCCGATCTCGGTCATCTCCTGGCCCTGCATGCCCTTGGTCAGCGCCGCCATCGGATGGATGTTGACGATCGCGGTGTCGCGGGCGCGGCGCAGCACGAAGTCGACGGTCGCCGAATTGTCGATCACTGGCGAGGTGTCGGGCTGGCAGATGATGGTGGTGATGCCGCCGGCGGCGGCGGCCTGGCTGGCGGATGCAAAGGTCTCGCGATGGCTGGCGCCGGGTTCGCCGACGAAGGCGCGCATGTCGATCAGGCCGGGGGCCACGATCTTGCCGGCGCAATTGACGATGTCGGTGCCTTCGGGGACGCCGGCGGCACCGATGCCACGCTTGGCGTCACGGATCACGCCGTCTGCGATCAGGACATCGCCCGGACCGTCGAAGTCGCGGGAGGGATCGATGACGCGGGCGTTGGCGAGCAGGATGGGGCGGCGGTCAGTCAGCATGGCGTCACGCGTTCGGCAGGTTGCGGGCGAGCGCTTCGAGCACTGCCATGCGCACCGCCACACCCATTTCGACTTGTTCACGGATCAGCGATTGCGCGCCGTCGGCAACGAAGGTGTCGATCTCGACACCGCGGTTCATCGGCCCCGGATGCATCACCAGCGCGTCCGGCTTGGCGTAGCCGAGCTTCTTCTGGTCGAGGCCGAAATAGTGGAAATACTCGCCCGACGACGGCACGAAGGAGCCGTTCATGCGCTCGCGCTGCAGCCGCAGCATCATGACGATGTCGGCGCCGTTCAGCCCCTCGCGCATGTCACGCGCGACCTCGACGCCCATCCGCTCGATGCCGGGCGGCAGCAAGGTGGAGGGAGCCACCACGCGGACGCGGGCGCCCATCGTGTTGAGCAGGAAGATGTTGGAGCGCGCCACTCGGGAATGCAGCACGTCGCCGCAGATCGCGATCACGAGCCCCTCGAGCCGGCCCTTGTTGCGGCGGATGGTGAGCGCGTCGAGTAGCGCCTGGGTCGGGTGCTCGTGGCTGCCGTCGCCGGCATTGATCACGGAACCGTCAACCTTGCGCGCCAGCAGCTCGACCGCGCCGGAGGCGTGGTGGCGCACCACCAGGATGTCGGGGTGCATCGCGTTCAGCGTCACCGCGGTGTCCATCAGGGTCTCGCCCTTGCGGGTCGACATTGATGACACCGACATGTTCATGACGTCGGCGCCCAAGCGTTTTCCGGCGATCTCGAACGAGGACTGGGTCCGGGTCGAGGCCTCGAAGAACAGATTGACCTGGGTGCGGCCGCGCAGACTGGCGCGTTTCTTGTCGACCTGGCGGTTGAGCTCGACATACTCCTCGGAGAGGTCGAGCAGGCCCGTGATGTCGTCAGCGGAAAGGCCCTCGATGCCCAGCAGATGCCGGTGACCGAGGACAAAAGTCGATTTCAATGATGGGGTCATTAAAGCCAGAGCTATAGGCGCGGATGGCCGGTGGGGCAAGCGCGAAGAGGGGCCTCAGGAGTTTTCCCCGAGTAAGATGCGGCAGGGCTTCCCGGCGGCCACGGCACGGCTTCCGCCCGGCATCCGCGCCTTGCTTTTGCAGGCGTTTCCGGAACAAGAACTGGAGCCCGGGATCAACCCGGCGATGACGCCGGAGCGCGCGCTCGTGAAAATTGTCGTGATCGTCATCGCTGTTGCGGGGCTGGTCTGGCCGGCCCTTGCCCAGGGGCTGCCGGGCGACTTCGTGTTCCTCCGCGATGTCGATCCGACCATCATCCAGGACATCCGTTACGCCGGTGCGAACAACTTCACGGGGCGGCCGATCGCGGGGTACGACGCGGCGGAATGCGTGGTGAAGCGGGAGGTGGGGGTGCGCCTCAAGGCCGTGCAGCAGGAGCTGGCGCGGCAACGACTGTCGCTGAAGATGTTCGATTGCTACCGGCCGGCCCGTGCGGTCGCCGACATGGTGGCGTGGTCGCGGAACGGCAAGGAGACCGCTGCCGAACGCCGCTACAACCCGGCGTTCTCGAAGGCGGATTTGTTCCGCCTCGGCTATATCGCCACTCATTCCGGTCATTCGACCGGCGCCGCCGTCGATCTCACGCTGGTCGATCTTGGCGCCGACAATTCGCGCAAATTCGATCCGGCCAAGGATTATGCCGATTGCACCGCGCCCGCCGCCGCCCGCGCCCCGGAGGGCAGTGTCGACATGGGCACCGGCTATGATTGTTCCGACGTCAAGGCCCACACCGCTGCGAGCTCGGTCACGCCGGCGCAGCGGCGCTGGCGGAGCACGCTGGTCGCGGCGATGGCCCGGCAGGGGTTTGCCAACTATTCAAAGGAATGGTGGCACTTCTCGCTGCCGGGGGCGGGCGGCGCCGCCTACGATTTCCCGATCGTGCGGGCGCGATAGCACCGGATTTTCCTCAAATCCGAAGCATGTGCGCAACCCAATGCTTGCCCTCGCAACGGCGGCGGCGCGCGCATTCAACACTCCTTAATTGCCGCGCCTATCATGGGCGGACGAACGGGAGCACGGAACATGCGTCTGGCAGGCCTTGCGATCATCTTGGTCGGTGCGATCGGCGTCGTGGCCTATGACCAGTACGACAAGACCACGAACTACACGCGCGTCGACGCGCGCATCAGCGGCGTCAGCGACCAATGCTATCTGGAAAGGGTCGAGCGCGGAATCCTCACCAAGACCAGGTGGACCTCCGACATGGTCCGTTGCGAAGCTGCCGAAGCGCTGCGGAAAGACAATCCGAAGTGGCAGGGCTACGATGTGAGACACAAGATCGAGGTCCGCGTCGCCTATGTGTCGCCGGTCGACGGGGCCACGCATCAGTCGGTGCTGCGGATGTCGTCCTTCCCCTGCGGCCAAGCGCTGCACGCCGGCGATCTGCTTCCGGTACTGGCGTCCAGGACCAAGGTGGACAGGACGCGTTTGACCTGACCGTCTGGCGTGTACTTTTTGCTGCCCCGCGCCGGGTCGCAGGCCTATGATCCCCGCGATTCCATCGCGCTGCCGCCGGCGCATGATCCTGGCCCGTGCAGGCCGGCGTTCCCGGCATTGCGCGCAGAAAGATCAATCCCGAGGAGACCATGACGCAGGCTCCGTTTGCCACGCACGACGTCCTCAACCAGTCGCCGCCGTTTGAGGATATCGACTTCTTCGCGGCCGACGCGCCGCTCGTGGCCGCGGTGGCCGCCAATGGCGGGGCGCCGGCGTCAGCTGAACTCTCCGATTTCGGCAAGCATTGGGGCTCCGCCGTGATGGCGGAGCGCGGCCGCGTCGCCAATGAAAACACGCCGAAGCTGCGCAGCTTCGATGCCAGGGGCAATCGTCGCGACGAGGTCGAGTTTCATCCGGCCTATCACGAGTTGATGGCGCACTCCGCTCATGCCGGGGTGCACAACTCGACCTGGACCGCGGACGGCAAACCCGCCGGCGGCGCGGCCGAGGTGGTGCGCGCGGCGAAATTCTACATCGCTTCCCAGGTCGAGACCGGTCACCTCTGCCCGATCACGATGACGCGCGCCTCGGTCGCGGCGCTGGCCTCGCAACCGGACATCCTCGCGAAAACGATGCCAGTGATCGGCACGCGCGCCTACGACCCGAGCTTTGCGCCATGGTGGGCCAAGCGCGGCATGACGCTCGGCATGGGCATGACCGAAAAGCAGGGCGGCACCGATGTGCGCGCCAACATGACGCGTGCCGAGCCCGATGGCGACGCCTGGCGCATCACCGGGCACAAATGGTTCATGTCGGCGCCGATGTGCGACGCGTTCCTGGTGCTGGCGCAGGCGAAGGATGGCCTGAGCTGCTTCTTCATGCCGCGGTTTGCGCCTGACGGCACCGTGAATGCGATCCATTTCCAGCGCCTCAAGGACAAGCTCGGCAACCGCTCCAATGCCTCGTCCGAGGTCGAATTCCACGGCGCGCATGCCGAGTTGATCGGCGAGGAGGGCAAGGGCATCCGCACCATCATCCAGATGGTGCAGCTGACGCGGCAGGATTGCGCGATCGCGTCCGCCGGCCTGATGCGATCGGGGCTGGCGCATGCGCTCAACCATGCGCGGCATCGCAGCGTGTTCCAGAAGCATCTCGCCGACCAGCCGCTGATGCAGGCGGTGCTGTCAGACATGGCGCTGCATGTCGAGGCGTCCGTCGCGCTGGTGATGCGGCTGTGCCGCGCCTTCGATCGCGCGGGAGCCGATGCAGGCGAGGCGGCCTATATGCGGCTGCTGACGCCGGCGATCAAATACTGGACCTGCAAGAGCGCGCCCGGCTTCCTCTATGAGGCGATGGAGTGCCTCGGCGGCAATGGCTATGTCGAGGAGGGCATTCTGGCGCGGCACTACCGGGAGTCGCCGGTCAACGCGATCTGGGAAGGCTCAGGGAATGTGATGTGCCTCGACGTGTTGCGCGCGCTCGGCCGCGAGGCCGATGCCGCGCTCGTCGTGCTGCGTGCGCTGGCCGACGAGACCGAGGGCCTGCCGGGTGCCGCCGAGGCGGTCGCATCGATCGGGCAATCGTTCCGCCGCCCCGACAGCGAGCGCATCGCGCGGCTTGCGGTCGAGAAGCTGGCGCTGCTGGCGGCGGCCGCGGCGCTCAACCAGGTCTCGCAGAAGAGTGCCGAACTATTCGCGGCGACACGTCTTGCCGAACGCCACGCCGGCATGTACGGCGCGGTGGATCTGTCCGACGCCGATCAGCGCGCGCTGCTGGCGCGGGCGCTGCCATGAAGGTTTGCTGATGGACGCACTCAATCCCGATACTCCGCCGGCTTCCGTCGAACCGCCACCAGGTCCCCCGCGGGTCTGGAAATTCTGGGGCACCGCGCTGTGGGGCCTTGTGATCTTCGCCGCGATGTTCCTTGGCCAGGTCGCGGTCATCATCTGGCGCATCATCGCGCAGGGCGGGGAACTGTCGGCGGCCGGCATCACCCACGTGGTCGCCGACGGCCTGACCATCTCGCTCTCGGTGCTTGCCGGCCTGCCGATGGTGCTGCTGATGCTGTGGTTCGCCATCCGCCGCAGGCGGATCCCGTTCGCCGATTATCTCGGGCTGCGCGGGACGTCGTGGAAGAACGTGATCATCGGCATCGTCGCGCTCGTCGTGCTGGTCGGCGCCTGGGACCTGGTGTCCCGCGCCGCAGGGCGCGAGGTGACGCCGGGCTTCATGGGCGACGTGCTGAAATCGGCACAGGAGCACAGCGCGCTGTGGCTATTGGTGATCGCCTTCGCCGTGGCCGCCCCGCTCTGGGAGGAGCTGTTTGCGCGCGGCTGGCTCTATCGCGGCTGGTCGGAGAGCTCGCTCGGTCCTTACGGCGCGATCCTGCTCTCGTCGCTGGTCTGGACCGCGATGCATCTGCAATATGACTGGTTCTTCCTGTGCGAGGTGCTGTCGATCGGACTCCTGTTCGGCTATCTGCGGTTCCGCACCGGCTCGACCTGGCTCACCATCCTGCTGCACGGACTGAACAATCTGGCGGCGACGATCCAGACCTGGTGGCTGGCGGGGTGAGCAAGGCCATCCGATGATTTGGAATCGCGCACACACTGTGAACGACTATTAAGACGGGCCTCGACTTGGGATCGCAGAGGTCTAAGGCCCTGCCGCGGCGATCACGATCGGCATCGTGATCGCGGCCAGGATCGTCTGCAGCGTGATGATCTGGGCGAGCAGGGGAGCGTCGCCGCCCATCTGGCGCGCCAGCACATAGGCTGAGGGCGAGGTCGGCACCGCGGCGCAGGCGGCGACGATGGCGAGATTGGCACCGGCGACGCCGAACCACACCGCGAGCGCGACCGTGAGCACCGGCATCAGCACCAGCTTCAGCACCAGCGCGATGCTGGCGGCGAGGCTGGGACGGAAGATGCCTTCCGGATGCAGCCCGGCGCCGGTCACCAGCAGGCCGATCGCCAGCGACGAGCCGCCGAGCGCGTCGGCGACGTCATGCCAGATCTGCGGCAGCGGGATATGCGTGACGTTGATGACGAGACCGATCACACAGGCCCAGATCAGCGGGTTCTTCAGCACCGTCATCACGATGGCGCTCACGGACCGCTTCTCCGAGGAGGCATATCTCGCCAGCACGGCGACGCTGAAGACATTGACCAGCGGGATGATGGCGACCATCGCGACCGAGGCGAGCGCGAGACCTGTGCTGTCATAGAGATTGCGTGACACCGACAGCGCGACATAGGTCTGCCAGCGCGTCGCGCCCTGGAAGATCGAGGTGAAGGCGGGGCCATCCACCCCGGCGCGGGCGAGCGGGCCGCGCAGCGCGAGGCAGAGCAGGCACATCAAGAGCGCCGCGAGCAGCAACGCGCCGCCGACGCCGGCGACCGGAACCTTGGTCAGGTCGGCCTTGACCAGCGTCTGTACCAACAGGACGGGGAACAGCACGTAATAAGTGAGCTGCTCCAGCCCATGCCATTGCGTGTCGAGCCGCATCAGCGTGCGCTTCAGGACGAAGCCGAGCACGATCAGCAGGAACACCGGCAGCAGCGCCGCGATCACCACGGCCACGGTCAGCGGTCCCCGCGCAGCTTTGCGAGCCGGTCGAGCGCGCCCTGCAGGATGAAGATCGCGGCGTGCTCGTCGATCACCTCGGCGCGGCGGGCGCGGCTGACATCCATCCCGATCAGCTCGCGCTCGACCGCCGCGGTCGAGAGCCGCTCGTCCCACAGCCCGATCGCCAGCGCGGTGAGGTTTGAGAGGTTGCGGGCAAAGGCCCGGGTCGATTGCGCGCGCGGGCCTTCGCTGCCGTCCATGTTGATCGGCAGGCCCAGCACGAAACCGACCGCGTTGCGCTCGGCTGCGATCGCGAGCAGCCGCGCCGCGTCGACCTTGAACTGCTTGCGCTGGATGGTCTGGACACCGGTCGCGAGCCGCCGGTCCGGATCGGAGACGGCAACGCCGATCGTCTTGGTGCCGAGGTCGAGGCCGACCAGCGCGCCGCGGTCGGGCCAGTGCGGCGCAGCTTCGATCAGGGGAAGGATGGGGGCAGGCATGGACCAGCGCTTAGCACGCAGCCGCGCGCCGAGGCAAAGCCCGGCGTCGGGCGGGCCTCCATGCGAAAACGCCGATCAGGCAGCGATCACCCGATCGTCGCCACCGAGGCACGCGACGAGGCCCTGCAACGGACTGTACTGGTGTGCGGTGCGGCGCTGGATGAACAGCGTCTCGACCTGCGCATGCTTCGGATTGAGCTTGTGGATATTGATGTCGCGCTGGACGTGGTCACGCTCGACGACCGCGCGCGGCAACAGCGTCACGCCCATGTCGGCGGCGACGCAGCCGACCATGCCGTCGAGCGTGCCGAGTTCGAAGCGCGCGGCCGACGGCCAGCCGAACTCGGTGAACACCTGTTCGAGGCGCTGCCGATAGGTGCAGCCGGTGCGGAACACCAGCGCGGTGGGGCCCGATTCCGGTGTGCCGGCGCGCAAGGCGGCGAGCGACTTCCAGCGCTGCGCGGTGACGAGCACCAGTTCCTCGGTGAAGGCCGATGTCGCGGACAGCTCGGCATGCTCGATCGGACCGGCGACGAAGGCGCCATCGAGCGAGCCGTCGAGTACGGCGGCGACGAGATCGGCGCTCGGCGCGGTGCGCAAGGTCAGGCGCACCGCCGGATAGCGGCGGTGAAACTCGGCAAGCAACGTCGGCAGCCGCACCGCAGCGGTGGTCTCCATCGAGCCGATCGACAGCGGCCCCTTCGGCTCGCCGTCGTCGCGCGCGGCGAGCACGGCTTCGCGCGACAGCGCCGCCATGCGCTGCGCATACGGCAGCAGGCGGCGGCCGGCGCCGGTCAGCGACATGCCGCGGCTGTGCCGCTCGAACAGCGCGGTGCCGATCTCGGCCTCCAGCGCCTTGATGCGCTGGGTGACGTTGGACTGCACGGTATTCAGCTCTTCGGCGGCCCGGGTGATGCCGCCGAGCCGGGCGACCGTGGAAAAGGTGAGCAGGTCGGTCAATTCCATCTGGGACCACCGTTTCAATTTAGAGATGGCAGCGTTCTCTAGTATTCATTTTCGCAGAATGTTAGGCCCGCTTAGGCTTGGAGTCCAGAACAGCAAGTCCAGAACAGGGAGCAAGCGCATGCCGATCGGCACCGAATTGACGGCGCGTCTGGGCACCGAACATCCGATCCTGGCGGCGCCGATGGCGATGATCACGGGCAGCCGGCTGGTGAAGGCGGTGAGCGAGGCTGGCGGCTTCGGCATTCTGGGCGGCGGCTATGGTGAGAAGGCCTGGCTCGAGGCGGAGACCGCGGCGCTCAGGGGATTTCGCCGTCCGTTCGGCATCGGCTTCATCACCTGGAGTCTCGCCAAGCAACCCGAACTGATGGACATCGCGCTGGAGGCGCGGCCGCGCGCGGTGATGCTGTCGTTCGGCGATCCCGCGCCGTTCGCGCCTGATATCAAAGCCGCCGGCGCGCTTCTGATCTGCCAGGTGCAGAATGAGGAGATGGCGCAAGCGGCGCTCGATTGCGGCGCCGACATCCTGATTGCGCAGGGAACGGAGGCGGGTGGTCACGGCGCGTCGCGCACCACGCTCGACATCGTGCCTGCGATCATCGATTTCGCGGCAGGACGTGTGCCTGTGGTCGCAGCCGGCGGCATCGCTGATGGCCGCGGTGTCGCCGCGATGATGATGCTCGGCGCGTCCGGCGTGCTGATGGGCACGCGCTTCTATGCCAGCGTCGAGGCCGACGCGCCCGAGCGGGCGAAGCAGTTGATCCGTGCGGCCAAGAGCGGCGAGACGGTGCGCGGCGTCGTGATGGACTGGTCGCGCAAGCTGATCTGGCCGGCGCCGTTCACGGCGCGCTCGCTTGCCAACGATCACCTGCGGCGCTGGTCCGGCCACGAGATCGAGCTGATGCAGCGGGTGGACGAGATCGCTGTGGAATATGCCGCGGCGCGGAGCGCGGGCAATTTCGACATTGCCGCAGTGTTTGCCGGCGAGTCCGTCGGCCTGATCCATGATATCGTTCCCGCGGCCGAGATCGTCGGCCGCATCGTCGCCGAAGCCGAGCAGTCGCTGCAGGGCCGGCGCAACTTTTCACCTTCTCCCCTTGTGGGAGAAGGTGGTCATAGGCGGCCTCCGGCCGCCGTATATGAGTAGAGAACGCCGATGCGTGGCATCGGCTATGTGCAATCCGCACCGGATGAGGGGTCTGTATCTGCGGAGAGGAACCCCTCACCCGACTTCGATGCTTCCGCATCGAAGTCACCCTCTCCCACAAGGGGAGAGGGTAATTCCGAGCAAGCCAGGAAAGAGACACACCATGTGGCCGGACCGTCGATTGATCGATCGCTTCAAGACCGAATTCCCGATCGTGCTGGCGCCGATGGCCGGCGTGATGGATGCCGACCTGGTGATCGCGGTGGCGCAGGGCGGCGGGCTCGGCTCGCTGCCATGCGCGATGTTGTCGGCCGAGAAGGCGCGAGAGCAGGTCAACATCATCCGCCAGCGCGTGTCTGCGCCGATCAACCTCAATTTCTTCTGCCACAAGGCGGTCGATGCCGATCCGGCGCGCGAGGCACAATGGCGGCAGCGGCTCGCGCCTTACTACCGCGAGCACGGCCTCGATCCCAACGCACCGATCAACGCGGCGAACCGCGCGCCGTTCGATGCGGCGTTCTGCGCCGTGGTCGAGGAGCTGAAGCCCGAGGTCGTCAGCTTCCATTTCGGCCTGCCTGAGCCAAAACTGTTGCAACGGGTGAAGGGGACGGGCGCCATCGTGATGTCGTCGGCGACGACCGTGAAGGAGGCGATCTGGCTCGAGGAGAACGGCGCCGACGTGGTCATCGCGCAGGGCGCCGACGCCGGCGGCCATCGCGCCATGTTCCTGACCGATGATATCGCCGAGCAGCCGGGCACTTTCTCGCTGCTGCCGCAGGTGGTGGATGCGGTGAAGGTGCCGGTCGTCGCGGCGGGCGGCATCGCCGACGGGCGCGGCATCGCGGCGGCCTTCGCGCTCGGTGCCTCGGCCGTGCAGGTCGGCACGGCCTATCTGCGTTGCCCGGAATCCAAGGTGAGCGCGCAGGGCCGTGTCGCGCTGGCGCAGGCCAGCGATGAATCGACCGTCATCACCAATGTGATGACCGGCCGTCCGGCGCGCGGCGTCGCCAACCGTGTGATGCGCGAGGTCGGCCCGATCTCGCCTGACGCGCCGGCGTTCCCGCACGCGGCCACCGCCCTCGGGCCGTTGAAGGCAGCTGCCGAAAAGCAGGGCAAGGTCGATTTCACCAATCTGTGGGCCGGGCAGGCGGTGCGGATGGGCAAGGAGATGCCGGCCGCCGAGCTGACCCGCGCACTCGCCGGCGCGGCGCTGGCGCGGATGGGGGCGCTGTCTCAGGCCTGACGCGCGGGCTCGTCCCGGATAATTTCAAGGTGCTCGGTCGCGAGCCTGCGGTAATGCGCGGCCATTTCCTTGTAATGCTGCCGCGAGATCGGGTCCGCGGCGCTTTCGGCGCGGCGCTCGAACATCTCGGCCTTTTCCTGCAAGGCCCTTGCCTGGGACATGGCCATCGCTCGCCTCGCTCAGACCAGGCAGGCCACGTAAACGATTGCGATCCCCAGCACTGTGCCGATCGACCACAGAGCAGGGTCCCAGCCGTCGGACCGGGGGCGGCTTTCGAGCATTGACATGACGCGCTCCGAACTTTTCTGTTTGAACGGAGTAGGCGCCGGCAATGTTTCCGGACGACTTCGTGGCGGGCGGGAAGTGGTTTCGTCGTGGGTTTCGCAGCCGCAATGTCTCGCACCGGGGGCCGGCGGAGCGTCCAAGCCCCGGGGGGCCGGATTGGCGCGGTTGCGGCGCAAAACCGGCCTCTGCTATACGGCAGGCTGACCTTTCAGCCTGACCACCCGAGGCCCTATATAATGTCCGTAGATGCCACGACCGTCCGCCGCATCGCGCATCTGGCGCGGATCGCGGTCAGCGACGCCGAGGTTCCCCATCTCCAGGGCGAACTGAACGCGATGCTGGCCTTTGTCGAGCAGCTGTCGGAGGTGAATATCGAGGGCGTCGAGCCGATGACCTCGGTGACGCCGATGGAGATGAAGAAGCGCGCCGACGTGGTCAATGACGGCGAGATTGCCGATATCATCGTCCGCAATGCGCCCGACACCGCGAACGACTTCTTCCTGGTGCCGAAGGTGGTCGAGTAGTTTCTCTGTTCTGGGACGATGGCGATGTGTCTGCTCTGCGACGATGAGAAGGCCTACAAGGCCTACATGGACTTCCTCGATGCGATGGAGCGCAAGGGGAAGGTCGCCGATCCCAACGCGGCGATGGACGCCGTCCTCGACCATCTCGAGGCGCTTGACGCTGCCCGCGCCAAGGAAAATGCCAACAACCGGGCGCGCCAGGACGACCCCGCCAACGACAAGACCCTGTCTCCGTTCTTCTGCAGCCCGATCAATAAATGACCGATTTGACATCGCTGACGATCGCCGAGGCCCGCGAGGGCCTGGCGAGCAAGTCTTTCACCGCCGCTGAGCTGACCGATGCGCATCTCGCCGCCATCGAGGCCGCGCGGGTGCTCAATGCCTATGTGCTCGAAACACCTGACCGTGCCCGCGAGATGGCGAAGGCCGCCGACGAGAAGATCGCCAAGGGCGAGGGCGGACCGCTGGCCGGCATTCCGCTCGGCATCAAGGACCTGTTCGCGACCCGCGATATCAGGACCACGGCGTGCTCGAAGATCCTCGGCAATTTCATCCCGCCCTACGAGTCGACAGTGACCTCGCAGCTGTGGCGCGACGGTGCGGTGCTGCTCGGCAAGCTCAACAATGACGAGTTCGCGATGGGCTCGTCGAACGAGACGTCGCATTTCGGCCCGGTCACCAATCCGTGGCGACGCGAGGGCAGCAACACCACGCTGGTGCCGGGCGGTTCGTCCGGCGGTTCGGCCTCCGCGGTGGCGGCGCTGCTCTGCATGGGCGCGACGGCGACCGACACCGGCGGCTCGATCCGCCAGCCTGCGGCGTTCACCGCGACCGTCGGCATCAAGCCGACCTACGGCCGCTGCTCGCGCTGGGGCATCGTGGCGTTCGCGTCCTCGCTCGACCAGGCCGGCCCGATCGCGCGCACGACGCGCGACGCCGCGATCCTGATGCGCTCGATGGCCGGGCACGATCCGAAGGACACCACGTCGGTCGACATCGCCGTGCCGGACTACGAGGCCGCGATCGGCAAGTCCGTGAAGGGCATGAAGATCGGTATTCCCAAAGAGTATCGCCTCGACGGCATGCCGGCCGAGATCGAAAAGCTCTGGAGCGAGGGCGCGCAATGGCTGAAGGCCGCAGGCGCCGAGCTCGTCGAGGTGTCGCTGCCGCACACCAAATACGCGCTGCCGGCCTACTACATCGTGGCGCCGGCGGAAGCCTCGTCGAACCTCGCGCGCTATGACGGCGTGCGCTACGGACTGCGCGATCCCGGCAAGAACATCATCGAGATGTACGAGAACACCCGCGCCGACGGCTTTGGCGACGAGGTCCGCCGCCGCGTGCTGATCGGCACCTACGTGCTCTCGGCCGGCTATTACGATGCCTATTATCTGCGCGCGCAGAAGGTGCGGACGCTGATCAAGAAGGATTTCGAGGACTGCTTCGCCAAGGGCGTGAACGCGATCCTGACGCCGGCGACGCCGTCGGCGGCGTTCGGCATCGGCGAGAAGGGCGGCGCCGATCCCGTTGAGATGTATCTCAACGACATCTTCACGGTGACCGTGAACATGGCGGGCCTGCCGGGCATCGCCGTGCCCGCGGGCAAGGACAGCCAGGGTCTGCCGCTCGGCCTGCAACTGATTGGCCGTCCGTTCGACGAGGAGACGTTGTTCTCGCTCGGCGAGGTGATCGAGCAGGCGGCCGGCCGCTTCACGGCGCCCAAATGGTGGTGAGCAATGGCGGATTTTCGCGCCACTCTCGCTGACGCTGCGCCTGACGCGGCGTTGCCGCCGCCGCTCGCCGCATTGTGGTGGGCAAAGAAGGGCGATTGGGACCAGGCGCACCGCATCGTGATGAATGAGAGCGACGCCAACTCGGCCTGGGTGCATGCCCATCTGCATCGCGTCGAGGGCGATCTCGGCAATGCCGGCTACTGGTATCGCCGGGCCGGCCAGCCGGTCGCAAAGGACGCGCTCGAGGCCGAGTGGGAGCGGATTGTTTCCGCGCTTCTGGCCTGACGTACTGGTGCCGGACGTTGGTGTCTTGGCACCGCGAGCATTAACCGTGTTTCGGCCGCCATGCCGCCGCCCAGATTGGCCGTGATAGGCTGGTGGAACGGGGCGGGGGCCAGTGGCAAAGAGAGTATTCGTGCGTGGGTCGGGCATAGGGGGATGGCTGTCAGCACTGCTGGTGGCCGTGGTGGCAGCGGGCCTTGCCGGCTGCGCTTCCGTCTATAATCTGCCCGGCAATGTGCCGCTCGGTGCCGCGCTCGCCGACAACAGCAGCGCCCGCGAAATTCCACCTTACGAAGATGACCTGCTGCTGGCGCTGTCGTTCTCCGGCGGCGGCACGCGCGCCGCGGCGTTCTCGTTCGGCGTGCTGGAAGAACTCGACCGGGTGCGCTCCAGCGCCGCCGGCACCAAGACGCTGCTCGACCGCGTCGACTTCGTCTCGGGCGTCTCCGGCGGATCGGTCACCGCCGCCTATTTCGGATTGAAGCGGCGCGCGGCGCTCGCCGATTTCCGCGAACGCTTCCTGCTGCGCAATGCCGAGGAGGGACTGAAGACCAGGATCTCGCTCGGCAATATCGGGCGCGCGCTGGGCGGCGGCGTCAACGACAGCCAGTTCACCGACTGGCTCGACCAGAACCTGTTCGACGGTGCGCGGTTCGAGGCATTGCCCGACGATCGCCGGCCGCGGGTGTGGATCAACGCGTCCGACATCTACAACCGCACGCCGTTCGTGTTCGGCAAGACCTCGTTCGACGCGCTGTGCAGCGACATCCGCTCTTATCGTGTCGCAGAGGCCGTGGCGGCATCTGCCGCGGTGCCGCTGGCATTCGCCCCGATCGTGCTGCAAACCTATCCCGGCGGCTGCGCCGCCCCGCTGCCGCCCTGGTACGATCGGGTGCGCAACGATCCGAACGCGCAACCGTTGCTGCGGTCCTATGCCGAGGCCCAGGCGCGCTACCGCGACGGCTCGATGCGCTACGTCAAGCTGCTCGATGGCGGGCTGGTCGACAATTACGGGCTGTCGGCGCTCAGCATCGGTCTGCTCGCCGCGCAGCGTCCTTACGAGCCGCTCGACGAGCGACAGGCGGCCAAGCTGAAGCGCATCCTGTTCCTGGTGGTCGATGCCGGCCGCGGCGTCTCCGGCGATTTCGTGCAGACGCTCGAAGGACCGAACGGTGTCGAGCTGGTGTCCGCGGCCGCCGACACCGCGATCGATGCCAGCGTGCGCTCGAGCTACGCCGCCTTCACGTCGCTCGCCAGCGACTGGTCGGGCAAGCTGAAGCGCTGGCGCTGCGGCCTGTCGGCGGCGGATCGGAGCCGGCTCGGCGTCGGCGCCGGCTGGAAGTGCGGCGACGTCACGATCTATGTCGAGCGGCTCGGCTTCGACCGGCTGGGACCGGAACGCGCCGGTATCCTGAACGCCATCGCGACGCGGCTGTCGCTGCCGCCGGAGCAGGTCGACCAGCTGATCGTGGGCGGCGCGGACGCGCTGCGCGCCAGCAAGGCCTACCAGCAGTTCCGGCGCGGGCTCTGATCCGCACTCATGCGCTGGCGCGGGGTCTCAAGGGACCGCAAAGGGGACAGTAAGCCCGCTTGACTGGCGCGGTCGGTTGCGCGAAGCCCAATCCATCCCAGATATGACTTTTATCCGGAAACCGAGATCCATGACCGCAGCTGCCGCCCCGCATAAACTGATCAAGAGCGCCACCGGCGATTGGGAGGTCGTGATCGGCATGGAGGTCCATGCCCAGGTCACCTCGAACTCAAAGCTGTTCTCCGGCGCATCGACCGCGTTCGGCGGCGAGCCGAACTCCCATGTCTCGCTGGTCGATGCCGCGATGCCGGGCATGCTGCCTGTGATCAACGAGGAGTGCGTCCGCCAGGCGGTGCTCACCGGTCTCGGGCTGAATGCGAAGATCAATTTGCGCTCGGTGTTCGACCGCAAGAACTATTTCTATCCGGACTCGCCGCAGGGCTACCAGATCAGCCAGTACAAGTCGCCGATCGTGGGTGAGGGCGAGGTATCGCTCGAGCTCGACGGCGGCCGCAGCGTCACCATCGGGATCGAGCGGCTGCACCTGGAACAGGACGCCGGCAAGCTGCTGCACGATCAGTCGCCGACGATGTCCTATGTCGACCTCAACCGGTGCGGTGTCGCGCTGATGGAGATCGTCTCCAAGCCCGACATCCGCGACGCCGAGCAGGCCAAGGCCTACGTCACCAAGCTGCGCTCGATCCTGCGCTACCTCGGCACCTGCGACGGCGACATGGAGAAGGGCAGCCTGCGCGCCGACGTCAACGTCTCGGTGCGCCGTTACGGCGAGACCGCGTTCGGCACCCGCTGCGAAATCAAGAACATGAACTCGATCAACTTCATCGGCCAGGCGATTGAGTACGAGGCACGGCGCCAGATCGAGATCATCGAGGATGGCGGCTCGATCGACCAGGAAACCCGGCTGTTCGACCCGAACAAGGGCGAGACGCGCTCGATGCGTTCCAAGGAAGAGGCGCACGACTATCGCTACTTCCCGGATCCCGATCTGTTGCCGCTCGAGTTCACCCAGGCCTTCGTCGACGACCTCAAGGCGCAGCTGCCGGAACTGCCGGACCAGAAGCGGTCCCGTTTTGTTACGGGCTTCGGCCTGTCGCCCTATGACGCAAGCGTGCTGGTCGCCGAGCGCGAGAGCGCGGAGTTCTACGAGACGGTGCTTGCAGGCCTTGCCGACAAGGCGCGCGACGGCAAGCTCGCCGCCAACTGGGTGATCAACGAGCTGTTCGGCCGTCTGAACAAGGAGAGCGTTGCGATCGCGGCCTCGCCGGTGTCGGCGCAGCAGCTCGCAGCGATCGTCGATCTGATCGGCGAGGGAACGATTTCCGGCAAGATCGCCAAGGGCTTGTTCGAGATCGTCTGGCAGGAGGGCGGCGATCCGCGCGCACTCGTCGAGACGCGCGGCATGAAGCAGGTCACCGACCTCGGCGCGATCGAGAAGGTGGTCGACGACATCATCGCGGCCAATCCCGACAAGGTCGAGCAGGCAAAGGCGAAGCCGCAACTGGTCGGCTGGTTCGTCGGTCAGGTGATGAAGTCGTCGGGCGGCAAGGCGAACCCGCAGGCGGTCAACGACCTCTTGAAGTCGAAGCTCGGCATCTGAACCAACAGGACAATGATGTTGTCCTTGGCGCATGATCCGACCGGATCATGCTCCCGTGCGATCACCTTCGGCTTCGTCGCGCGCGCGTGAACGCGGCGTGATCCCAGCTCACAGCCTCCCGCGACGGCGCACTGACGCCCTCGACGCCGAATCGGCGAAGCTGCGATTCGTTCGCGAAACCGGCTCGGATGACCGCAAACGAGGCAAAAGCCGTCTTTCCCACGAAAATTTTTTCATTGCCAAAAATTACGACTCGGCGTCCGCGACGCGCCGCTTTTCGTCGCCGCTCGCGACTCAGCGCAACGACGCTCGCGCGTCGATCGCTTCAATGCGAATTCAATGAAAGCCTACAATACAAGGCATTTCCTGCAACGTTGACAAATGCCGATGTCGACAGCTGTTGCACTTCTTGCATCGTCGCGCGAATGCATCGCCGATTTGAACTGCGCCGCGCGCTGCGTGCGCTGCCATCGCTGCGTCAACACTTCCTTAAGCGGGACACTGTTTTTTTCGGTCTGTTGGTGTATTCGGGAAGTAGTGCATATCGATTCCCGAGTGCACGCAGCGAACTAGAGAGCCATCTCACATACTGGAGGGCAACATGGCTAAGAAGGCAAAGAAGGCGAAGAAGGTTAAGAAGGCGAAGAGCGCGGTGAAGAAGACTGCGAAGAAGACCCGCAAGGTCGCCAAGAAGAAGTAAGCCTCTCGCCTTGAGAGGATTGCCGGCGGCTTGACGCCGGCACGTCGCGAGAGCCAGCGGACGGACTGCTGAGAGGCACATCCCACCCCCAAGGCTCTGGCTGACGAAAGAGGGTGTCGGCGAGACATCAGGTCAAACGGCTGGATCGAATTTCGGAGAGGGCGACCTTCCCAAAACCGGTCCGGCAGAAGAAACAGAGATTTCTTCGTTCGGTGCGGGACCCGCTTGGTTCCGCAATTTCACCGGCGACAATGCCGACTGAAATCTGGTCCTGACGTGTTCGCCGACCCCCTCGTTCCGGCGGCTTGCGCAGTCCGCGCCCCGGCAACCATCTTCCCATTTCCAGTTCTGGTCCGACGTCAGGCTTCACGGCCTCGCGTGGCATGCGCGCGCGTACCCGGCTGCACGCCGTTCGGCGGATCGCTCGCGGTCACACCACCCCTTCGGTCAATCTCGAGACTGACTGCCCGCCGGGTCGGCGGGCATGCGCGGGCCATTGTCCGCCATGGTTATCGTTGTCCGAAACACCACGGTAAACCGGCGTTCACGAATACGCAGAAATGCCTGCGGCACAGGCACTTCTGCGATTCAGCGCAGCGCCTCCGGCGGCGCCGGTTTACATCCCGTTCATCGCGATACTTAAACCGCTCTTCAAATTTGATGGGCCATGATCATCCCCACAAGCCGGCAAACGGCGAGCGAATAACGGGACGTTTGAACAGTGGACGGGGGCCGCGCTCGGGGGAGGGCGGCCAACAACAAAAAGGGGAATGACGATAATGTTTCAGGGGGTCATCGATCAGGAAAGCGCGGTCCCGGTTGCTGCGACTGCAATCCAGGACGTGCTGTTCGAGCGCGGCATGTATTGGGCGAGCGGCCGTTCCGGCGTGGTCAACCTCGTCGCGGCGCACAAATGGTTCAACCTGGCGGCGCTCAAGGGACGTACCGACGCGATCGCGCACCGCCGCGAAGTCGCCGAGCAGATGTCCGATGTCGAGATCGCGGCTGCCCAGCGCGAAGCCCGCGCCTGGATGACGACGCATTAGGTTTCGTTTGGCGCGTTTTCTCCGCGCGAACCGGTAACCGCTTCGCGCGAAAACGCCCAAGCCTAGCAGCTCTCGAGCCGGGAGCCTCGGCTCCCTCGCTCCACCTAGAACCAGTATCGCGCGGCGTAGAGCACGGTCATCGCCGCTCCCGCCACAATGACGAACTGGCGGACGATGGTCGCGGGAAGCACCCGGATCAGGTGACCTCCCGCATAGCCGCCGGCCATGGCGCCGAGCAGCATGACCCACGTCTCCGGCCAGCGCACCGCTCCCTGCACGATGAAGATCGCTGTGGCGGCGAGCGACACGCAGGTCGCAAGCAGGTTCTTCAACGCCTTGATCGCCCTGATATCGTTGGGCTCCGTGACCGACAGCGCCGCGGTCAGGATGACGCCGAGCCCGGCGCCGAAGAACCCGCCATAGACACATGCCAGTCCCAGCACGGCAGCGCTCGCCCGGGTCGAGGGCAGGGTCGCGGTCTTCTGCTGCCCGATGGTCCAGCTCTGGATATGCGGCGCGAAGGCAAACAACAGCGTCGCGAAGCCGATCAGGGCCGGCACCGGCAGCACGAATAGCCGCTCGGGAAGCAGCAGCAGGACGCCGGCGCCGATCGCGCCGCCGAGCGTCGAGACGAGGACGAGGCTGATCGTGCGCCGTGTCGGCGGCGGCAGCTTGCCGCGATCGGCGAGCGCGGCGATCAGATGCCCCGGCGAGATCGCCACCGCGTTCGATGCGTTGGCGATGATCGCCGGCAAGCCCGCCGCGAGCATCGCCGGAAACGTGATCAGCGTCGCGCCGCCCGCCAAGGCGTTGATGATGCCTCCCGCGATACCGGCGGCGAACAGCAGAAGGCCTGTCTGGATATCCATGCGTCACCCAATTCGAGGGTGAGCAGGCTAGCGGGCGGGGCCGCGGTCCGTCTGGAACGTCTGTGACGCCGCTTCAGTCACGCCAATAGACGCCCGGTGTGGTGCCAAAGGTGCGGCGGAACAGACGGGTGAGGTGGCTCTGGTCGGAGAAGCCCGCATCGACCGCAACCATCGCGATCGGATCGCCGGCGCGCAGCAGCTGTCGCGCAAAATTGAGCCGGGCGAGCAGGCGGAACGCATGCGGCGCGACGCCGAGCTCGCGCCTCACCATGCGGCTGAACCCTTCGCGGCTTCGCCCGAAGCCTGCGGCGATCTCGCAGATCGGCTCGAGGCTCTCCTTCAGAGCGGCGCCGAGCCTTGTCCGGCCGGCGAGCCCGGCCGATGGAGACGGCTCGCGCGCGCCGATGTCGCCCGCGATATCGAGGATGTACTCGGGCGATATCTCCTCGACGCGTCGAAAGCGCCCCTCAACGCGGATGATCCGGACCGACGAGGCGGCGCGGCTGGCCGGAAAATAAGCATTGAGGCAAACCGTCTCCTCGTCCGGTGTCGGTAGCGGCGCATGCAACATTCCGGCGGGAATGAGCGCGGCATGGCCGGCGGGCACAGTTACGGTGGTGCCGTCGATGCGAAAGGCGCGCAACCCCGACAGCACCAGCACGATCTGGCTCTCGTCATGAAAGTGCGGCTTGAGGCCGAGCGAACCGGCGCCGTGCCACGATGCCAGCTCGACGATGCCGTCACGGTCGGCTCGCCGATAGGTCCAGGCATTGGTCATGGCGAAGCGTGGGGTCACAGAGGTCTCGAACCGAGGAGGCGGTGATCCCCGAGCCTAGCACTGATGTCACCGGCCGTCATAGCGACGTCAATGCTGCGTGACCGAGCCAATCGGCGAGGCGGTTCGCATCGTCGCGGCAGCGATGAGGGCGGCGACGAGGTTGGCGGCTGCGCTGATCGCCACCGGAATGAAGTAACTGTGGCTGATATCGAAGGCGAAGCCGGCGGCGCTCGGACCCAGCAGCGTCCCGAACGCGACGCTGGTGTAGAGGATGCCGATGATGCCGCCGACATTGCGGCCGCCGAAATGGTCGGTGACCACGGCGGGCAGGATCGCGACCCAGCCGCCATAGAACACGCCGAACAGCAGCGCGAACACTGTGAGCGACCAGAAAGTGCCTGCGATCGCCCAGATCGCGAGCGCGGCGGCCATGCCGAGATACATCGCAATCAGGAACGCATCGCGCCCCATCCTGTCGGCGATGCCGCCGAGGAAGAACCGGCCGGCGGTGCTGCCGACACCGATCATTCCGAGCAGCAGCACGGCAAGCGCCGGCGCCACCTGATGATCGATCGCGAACGGCACCAGGTGCACGAAGGGCACGAACACGCCGAACGCGCTGATCAGGCAGGCCGCGTAGAGCCCGGCGAAGCGGGCGGTTCGGACCGCACCGAGGATCGAAACGCCTTGGCGGAGTGCCGTGCTTGAAGCCGCCTCAAGCGGATCACCGTCCGGTCCGGTGCCGTAGCGGCGCGGATCATCCGCGATCAGCAGCGATGCGCCGATCCCGGCGACGGCGGCGACGACGCCCAGCACGACGTAGGCATCGCGCCAGCCGAAGCTCGCGATCAGCCAGGTCGCGAGCGGCGGCATCACCAGCGTCCCGACCCCGATCCCGCTGACCGCGAGGCCCGATGCAAAACCGCGCCGCCGAACGAACCAGCGCTGCACGGCGCCCAAGGTCGGGACATAGGCGCAACCGACGCCGGCGCCGATGCCGATGCTGTAGGCGGCGTAGACCTGAAGGATGGTCTGCGCCTGTCCGGCGAGCACCATGCCGAGGCCGACGAGGGTCATTCCGAGGACCGCGAGCCTGCGTGCGCCCCAGCGATCGGCAAGCGCACCGGAGACGATGCCGAGACCAAAATACAGGAAGCCCGCGAAGGAGAACACCAGCGACACCGCGCCGCGTGAGGCGCCGAACTCCCGTTGCAAGGACTCGACAAAGGACGAGAACGTGTAGGCGCTGCCGAAGCCGATGAAGGTCACGACGAAAGCCGCCGCGACGACAATCCAGCCGTAGAACGGCTTTGCTCGCTGATAACCGGCGTGCATGACGGCGTCCCTCACGATCGTTCTCCCTGCGGCGCGCGACCGCCAGCCTTGGCCGGCGGGTAAAGCAGCATCTGCGTGCAACGAAACAGCGCGATGGTCTTGCCGGTCGACTCGCTGCGGATTTCGGCATCCCACACCTGGGTGGTGCGGCCGGCGTGAACGAGGCGCGCGTCGCAGCTCACGCCGCCTTCGCGCGCTGCGCCGATGAAGTTCGTCTTCAACTCTCCGGTGGCGAAGCCGATCGCGCCCTCCGGTAAGGAGGCGAGGCAGCCGAACCCGCATGCAGTGTCCGCCAACGCGACGATGCTTGCGCCATGCAGCAGCCCGTGCGGCGAGAAGTGCTTCGCTGAGATCTCGAAGCGACCGCTGATGTGGCCGCGTCCGGCATTGAGCCATCGGAAGTCGAGCAGGCCGGGCAGGCTGCCGGATTGCGATTCGTTGATGCGATCGACGAGTTGGTTGGGATGGCCGTCTGCAGCGACCTCGTGCAGAGCGAGTGTGTTTGGGACGTCAATCATGTCCTGGTTCCATCAGTCCTGGCTTCATCAAAGGAACCGAAAGCAGCTGGCGAACGCCGGAACGAAAGATTAGATGATCTAATCTTATTGGTTCGACTTTCTCTGCGTTGACGCGGCTTTCAGCGTTAAGATAGCTGATAGAGCGCCTGGGACGTCGGATTGGCAAACCAGATTTGCTACGCAATTGAGATTAGAAGATCTAAATCATGGAAAACCGGCTTCCGCCCCTGAACGCGCTCAAAGCATTCGAATCCGCCGCCCGCCATCTCTCGGTGAAGCTCGCGGCCGAGGAGCTGTACGTGACGCCGGGCGCGGTCAGCCAGATGCTCAAGACGCTGGAGGCGCATCTCGGCGTCAAGCTGTTCGAGCGGGTGCCGCGCGGCATCTATCTCACCGACGCCGGACGCGACTATCTGCCGTCGATCCGCAATGCGTTTCGCCAGATCGCGGAGGCATCGCGCCGCGTCGCTGCATCCGTTGATGTCGGCACGCTGACGGTGAGCGTCACGCCGTTCTTTGCGTCGGCCTGGTTGGTGCCGCGCATGACGTCGTTTCAGAACACCCATCCCGAGATCGATCTGCAGATCGTCACCAGCAACACGCTGATCGATTTCTCGCGCAGCGGCATCGACGTCGCGGTGCGCCACGGCCTCGGCCGCTATCCGGGGCTGCGCAGCGACCGCGTCGTGACAGTCGAGATGGTGGTGGTGGCCGCGCCGTCGCTGGTTGCGCGTCTCGGCCGGCCGGCATCTCCCGGCGACCTCGCGACCTGGCCGCAGGTGCATGACGCCGATCGCAAGGGCTGGAGCCTGTGGTTTCAGGCCAACGGCATCGCGGAGGTGCGCGCGCCGCGCGGACCGTCGTTCGATGACAGCAGTCTGCTGCTGAAGGCCGTGCTGACCGGGCAGGGCGCTGGGCTGCTGCCGGCGGCGATGGTCGCAAGCGAGATCGAGAGCGGAGAACTGGTCCAGCTGCTGGAGACCGCACATCTGGAAGAGTTCGCGTATTATCTCCTCTGCCCCGACAACAGGCAGTCGCTTCCGAAGATCACGGCATTCAGGGAATGGATCCTGGGGCCGGCGGCGCAGTCGGTGCCTGCGGAGCGCTAGTTCTTCGCCTCGACGACTTACCGATAGAAAGCGTTCGGCGGCACGCCAAAATGCCGGCGGAACATCGCGGTGAAGGCGCTCTGGCTGGCATAGCCGGCATCGAGCGCGACATCGACCACCCGCGCGCCGCGCGCGAGGCGTTCGAGCGCGAACAGCAGACGCGCCTGCTGACGCCATTCGCCGAACGTCATGCCGGTTTCCCTGGCGAACAGACGATGGATCGTCTTCGACGTCAACCTCAAGCGGTTTGCCCACTGCTCGGCGGTGGAGGCATCGTCCGGGCGGCTCACCAGCGTCGCGCAGATCCGCGCGAGCCTTTGGTCGCGCGGCATCGGCAGATGCAACGGCAGCACATCGACCTCGCGCAACTGGTCGAGCAGCACGTGCATCAGGCGCTCGTCCGAGGTCGCAGGCGCGTAGTCCAGCGGCACGCGCATCGCGGCGACGAACAATTCGCGCAGCAGCGGCGAGACCGTGAACACGCAGCTGGTCTGCGGTAGATCGGGAGCCGCGCCGGCATCGACGAACACGGTGCGGATCTTGACCGCGCCGCACATGCGGACCTCGTGCTCGAGTCCTGCGACCAGCCACACCGCACGATTGGGCGGCACCACCCAGGTGCCCTCGGCACAGCGCACGATCATCACGCCCTCGATCGCGTAGAGCAGCTGGCCGCGCGGATGCGCGTGCAGGCCGGTCGACGCGCCGCTCGGATAGTCGATCTCCATCGCCGCCATCGGCCGCGCCGTGGCGTGATAGTCGAGGTGCCGCGTGATCAGCTCGTCCAACACTTCCTCATTTCATGTCCCAATCTCGCTAGGTGACGTCACTCTAGCGTGAGACGGACGTTGGCGCGACAAGTAGTTGCTGGTGGGTCTTTCACCAACGCGCTGCCAAGGTCATGTTCAAGCAGAAAGCCGCACTTCTCTATCCCTTCGTTGCCATCGTCCTGTGGGCGGGCAACGTCATCGTCTCCCGTCTCTCGGCGCACACGATCGGTCCGCAGGCGATCACCTTCTATCGTCTGCTGGTCGCGGTCCTGCTGATGTCTCCGTTCGTGGCGCACGGAGCCTGGCGCAATCGTCTCGCGATCTGGCCGCATCTCGGGCCACTCGCGATCCTCGGCTTCCTGGCGATGTGCCTGTTCCAGAGCCTGTCGTACCTCGCGGCCGAGACCACGACCGCGACCAACATGGCGGTGTTCACAGCCTTGACGCCGCTCCTGACCGTTGGCCTCAGTGCCGCGCTGCTCGGCGAGCAGCCGACGCTCGGCATGATCTGCGGCGCGCCGCTGTCGTTTGCCGGCCTCGTCTATCTCGTCAGCGGCGGCGACTTGTCTTCGCTGTTGCAGAACGGCGTGCATGCGGGCGACGCGTTGATGCTGCTCGCCGCGATCGTCTACGCGTTGTACGGCGTGCTGCTGAAGCGCTGGAATCTGCCGATCACCGGGTGGCAGTCGACCTACATGCAGGCGCTGTGTGCGCTGGCGGTGATGTTTCCCGCATTTCTCGCAACGCCGGCGCCGCTGCGGCAGGTCAACGCCGCAACGCTGCCGCTGATCATCTATGCCGGCGCGCTGGCCTCGGTGGTGCTGCCGTTCCTGTGGATCCGCGGTGTCGCGCAGCTCGGCCCGAACCGCTGCGCGATCTTCATGAACCTGTTGCCGGTGCTGACCGCCGCGGCCGCGATCGTGATGCTGGGCGAGCCGGTGAAGCCATTCCATGTCATCGGCGGCGGCCTCGCGCTACTCGGCGTCGCTTGCGCACAGGCCTTTCCGCGGCCGCTGCGCGCGGCGCGGCAAGGGCTGGGGCCTCTCGGGCACTCGTGAGGGACGGAATGGTGTCGTTGAAGGTCACCATTCCCGCGATCAGCGATCAAGGTCGGGTGCTCGATCAAGGTCGGGTGCTTCTCGACCCGTCTTGATCATGCCGGCGCCGGCAGCAGTCTCGTCTCGCTCGGCGGCAACAGGTCAATCGCGCGCTCGGCTCGCGAGGTGAAATAGTCCCAGGCCTTCTCGTGCCCGAAATAAACGAACGGACCAAGTATGAAGCCGCTGGCCGACAGGATCGTCGCTTCCGTGATGTTCCGTACCACCACATAGTTGGTGGTGAAGTCGACCACGGTTGCGATCGTGCGGTAGGTGATGGTCTTGGCGAGGGCGCGGCTGATCGTGACGCTGCCGTCGGCTGATTGAGCGTCCTCTGCCGGCGGTGCAAGCGCGCGCAGGGCGACCGGGGTATCAGACGATCTGAAGTAGTTCCAGGCGGCTTCGTGGGCCAGATAGAACAGAGGGCCGGCGACCAGGTTGAAGGATGACAGACCGGCCGCGGTGGCGAGTTCACCGATCACCAGATAGTTCGTGGTGAAGTCGAGGCTGGTGACGATGACGCGGAATGTGATGGTCTTGGCGACGGTGCGCCCAAGCGCGAGCTTCGGCAGCAGCGTCAACGGCAGCTTGACCGGGAGCTGGTTCAGCAAGGACGCGGAGCGCGCAGAATTTTGACGCGCGGTCGCAACCGATTTTCGATTGCGGCGACGCAAGCCGGGCAGAATGTTGGGAGCGAGCATGGCTGCGCCGCCAATCAGGAGGCCAGGAACCAGCGCGACCTCGATCAGGGCCGCGCCCACAATGACTGCAACCCCTATCGTCACGTATTGCTTCATCGCCTGACCCTCGGTGGCCCAGATTGGCGACGAGGATAGCCGTGTTGCGTATAAGAAAAATGTCACATTCCGGCGTCGCGGCCCGGCGGTCTCGCCGTTTTGATCGCATGCGAGAGGCCACGGCAGAATAGAGCGCTGGGTTCAGTGATCACCTGTTCGATGAAGCGGAGTGATCCCGATGCGTGCTGGCTTGCGTTCTTCCTTGGCCTTGACGTTGCCCCTTGTGATTCTGTGGACTGCGGTTGCCGATGCCGCGACGGCACATCACCGCCGCGTACGACCGCACCTCATCATCCGCCCAAGTGAACAGGTGGCTCCTCCGACCTGGTACAGGTATCCGGGCTTCGGGCCGATCCCGCCGGGCGAGAACAGAAATCTCGATCCGTCGACGCGCGGCGGCGGCTGAGGTCGATCAGGGGCGCGCCGAATGCTGTCCGGCGGCGTCTTCGATTCGATCGGGTGGTTGGCCAGGGGAGGCCAAGGTCTTGAGCGTGGCGGAGAGGGAGGGATTCGAACCCTCGATACAGCTTGAGACCGTATGACGCTTTAGCAAAGCGTTGCCTTCAGCCACTCGGCCACCTCTCCGGTGGCGCCGATATGCCCGACTGGACGCTGAGCCGCAAGCGGCAGATTCAGATTGCGACAAGGTGATTTGGTGGCAGCTCCACGGCTGGCCGCCTCGGGATGGCCGTCGAGCCTTTATATAGGGCGCCGATTGGGGAGCTCGGGTCAGCGATAGCGCAGAAAAACCAAGCTAAAACAATGGCTTGAATGGATGTTGGGTGGCGATGGCAAGTCGCCTGTCGCGGGCCTGTTGAAAACCGGTCGCGCCGGCTCACTCCGCGCTGGTGCCGCGGTGCAGGTCGGCCTCGATCTGCAATCTGGTGCCGCCGCCGAAGCGGGCGCGGTAGACCTGCAGGTTCTCCATGATCCGCTGGACGTAGTTCCGCGTCTCCGAGAACGGAATCAGCTCGACCCAGTCGACCGCGTCGACCTTGGGGTCGCGCGGATCGCCGTAGCGCTCGATCCACTTCTTCACGCTGCCCCGGCCGGCATTGTAGGCGGCGAAGGTCAGGATGTAGGAGCCGCGATAGTCCTCGAGCAGGCCGCCGAGCTCGGCCGCGCCGAGCATCGCATTGTAGACCGGATCGGTCTTCATCCGGTTGAGGTCGAAGCCGATGCCGGCGCGCTTGCAGACATAGCGTCCGGCGTCCGGCGTCACCTGCATCAGGCCATAGGCCTGCGCCGGCGACACCACGGCGGGATTGAACGCGCTCTCCTGGCGCGCAATCGCGTAGACGACGCTCTGTTCGACCTCGGGCCCGACCTGGCGGAACGACGGGATGCCGTTCACCGGATAGGCGTAGTGGTCGAACGGCAGTCCGCGGTTGAGTGCCGACTTGCCCATCAGCAGCATGCCGCGGGCGTCGCCATTGCGCGCGGTCAGCTCGCCGAGGCCGGCCAGCGCTTCCGGATCGCCATTGTCGCCCATGTCGCTAAAGATCGGAATCGCGAGCTCGCGCGCGTCGATTTCGTAGAGCAGCCCGACTGCGCGCACGATCTCCAGCCGATCGGCACCGCGGCCGCGCGGCGCGCTGTTCAGCTCGATCTGCGGCAAGCCGAGTTTTGCGCGCGCGAGCTGACCGTAATAGCTGGTCGACTGCTCGGCCGCGCGTGCATAGGCGGCGCGCGCCTCCTGGCCGCGGCCGGCGGCTTCCGCGGCGCGGCCCTGCCAATAGCCGGCACGCGCCAGCGCAGTCGGGTTGGCGCTGCCGACGCCGATCCGCGCGAAGTGCTGGGCGGCGAGGGAGGGATCGTCGAGAAAGCGCAGCGCGATCCAGCCTGCGGTGAATTCCTGCTCGGTCTTGTAGATGTCGCGGGCGGGCAGTGCCGCGTCGCGCGCGATCAGATAGGCGGTGCGAAACTCGTTGACGTCGATCATCTTGCGCGCCAGCAGGCGGCGCTCGACCCACCATTCGTCGACGTTGTAGAGACGCGAGGCCTCCTTCGGTGCGCTCAGCATCAGCCGGGCGGCCTCCGTGAATTTCTCTTCGCGGCGGAGCAGCTGGATCTTGGCGAACAGATAGCCGGTGTCGCCGGACAGGTCACTCGGGACCGCTTCCAGCAGCGCACGCAGGTTCGAGCCCTTGCGGTTGGCCGCGATGCGCGCCTTGGCAAGTGCCAGATAGCCGGAGCCGAGACGCTTGGCCGCGCGGATGCCGGCGGCCTCGTTGTCGGTGCCGTAGAGCATGGTGTCCATGCGCGCCTTGTGGTCGCCGGCGGTCAGGAACGAGCCGAACAGATCGAGCGCGGTGGTTTCGGTGTCCTCGCTCATCGGGTCGTTGCGCCAGGCTTCGCGCACCAAACGTTCGGCATTGCCGCGGTCACCGCGGCCGATCATCACCTTGGCGAGTGCGAGCCGGCCCTTGGCCGAGACCGGCGATTCATTCTGGAACCAGGCCCAGACTGTGGAGTCGTCGCGATGGTCGTCCCATAGCGATGCTTCGATGCGGCGGCGCAGGAAGGTCTGTGACGGCCAGCTCGGATTGGCGTCAAGGAAGGCGCGGTAGCGCTCGACCGAAGCGCCATTGTCCTCGCTGCGCAGGATCAGCCATTCTGCAAGCTTGCGCGCCACCGGATCGGAGATCGAGGCTTCAGCCTCGGTGGCATCAGAAGGCCTGCGCTTGCGCAGCAACTCGACGACGCTGGCAAGCGCGTCCTTGTCCGACTGCGACGTCGATGATGTTGCAGCCACCGCGGCAGGCAGCACCGGCTTGCGCACGATCGGCGCGGCATGCTGGCGGGTTGCCGGAACCAGCGCGGGGGCGGCGGCGCGGGCAGGCGCCGGCTTGTTCGTCGGCAGACTTCCTGTTGCGGCCGGGGAGGCGGGCTTGGATGCCGTGGTCTTGGACTCGGTCGTCTTGGACGCAGTGGCCTTCGACGTCGTGCCCTTGGCTTCGGTGGTCTTCGCGGCCGTTGCCTTGGGAGCGTCGGTCTTGGCAGAAGCGGCCTTGGCGCCGTCGGTCTTGACCGCACTCGACCTGGAGGAGGTCGTCTTTGCCGCGTCGGTATGCTTGGCTTCGCTCTTCTTGCTTTCGCTCTTCTTGGCTTCGCCGTTCTTGGCTGCTGCCGGCTTTGAGCCAGCCACCTTGGAACCCGTGCTCCTTGCAGCCGTATCCTGAGCAGCCGGCTTTGCGGCCGGAACATCCTCGGCGGCCTGAACATCGGGCGTGATGGCGGCAAGGCCGACCACCAGCGCCAGGCTCGTCGCCAGCGCCGTCGACCGCAATGTGCCTGCGCGAACGGAACGGATCACAGAAGTCCTCTGCGGCCCCGAATCAACCGGTCGTTTGGGCCATGGGTTCTTATTTGATTGAAAACGTAGACAAAATACTAAGAAGCCTGCCGGTGCGGCTGTTTGCGCCAGCACAACGGCAAAATCGCGGCTGGACGCGGTATTGCGCGCCGCAGATTACCGTTGGGAATAGGTACGGTACGGCCCTTTCGCCTGTCGGCCAGACCCGATATGAATTGCCCTTCATGGCGTTTCGCATCAACCGGGTGCCGGTTGCACGGACGTGAAGCACGACAACAACAAGGGTCCGTCGACCTAGCCTTTAGCCTGAAGCGTTTGGAGGAAGTCCATGGCAGCCAAGACAAAATTCCGGGGATCATTCACTGCCTTGGTGACGCCCTTCAAAAACGGCTCGGTCGATGAGGCGGCGTTCCGCGGCCTCGTGAACTGGCAGATCGCCGAGGGTACGCACGGCCTGGTGCCGGTCGGCACCACGGGTGAGAGCCCGACGCTGAGCCATGACGAGCACAAGCGCGTGGTCGAGTGGTGCATCGAGGAGGCCAAGGGCCGGGTGCCCGTGATCGCCGGTGCCGGCTCGAATTCGACCAAGGAGGCGATCGAGCTCGCCGAGCACGCCGAGAAGGCCGGCGCCAACGCCGTGCTGGTGGTGACGCCGTACTACAACAAGCCAACCCAGGAAGGCATGTACCAGCACTTCAAGGCGATCAACGATGCGATCGGGATTCCGATCATCATCTACAACATCCCGCCGCGCTCGGTGATCGACATGTCGGTCGACACCATGAAGCGGCTGTTCGAGCTGAAGAACATCGCCGGCGTCAAGGACGCGACCGCCAGCATGGTGCGTGTGTCGCAGCAGCGCGCGGCGATGGGCGAGGACTTCAACCAGCTGTCCGGCGAGGACGCCACCATCATCGGCTACATGGCGCATGGCGGCCATGGCTGCATCTCGGTCACCTCGAACGTCGCGCCGCGGCTGTGCTCCGAGTTCCAGACCGCCTGGCAGAAGGGCGATGTCACCACCGCGTTGAAGATCCATGACAAGCTGATGCCGCTGCACACCAACCTGTTCATCGAGAGCAATCCCGCGCCGGTGAAGTATGCGATGTCGCTGCTCGGCAAGCTGGACGAGAAGCTGCGCCTGCCGATGGTGCCGGTCTCTGAATCGACCCGCCAGGCCGTCCGCAGCGCCATGGTGCATGCCGGCCTGATCAACTGAACCGGGACCGTGCCGCCGTGAATGATGCCGTACGCAATGTCGAACAGAAGGGGATGGGGATGCTGAAGGAATTCCGCGAATTCGCCATGAAGGGCAATGTCGTCGACCTCGCCGTCGGCGTCATCATCGGTGCAGCCTTCGGCGCGATCGTCACCTCGCTGGTGGGCGACATCATCATGCCGATCATCGGCGCGATCACCGGTGGTCTCGACTTCTCCAACTACTTCACCGGGCTTTCCAAGGCGGTCACCGCAACCAACCTGGCCGACGCCAAGAAGCAGGGCGCGGTGCTGGCCTGGGGCAACTTCCTGACGCTGACGCTGAACTTCCTGATCATCGCCTTCGTCCTGTTCCTGGTCATTCGCGCCATGAACCAGTTCAAGCGCAAGGATGAGGCCAAGCCCGCCGAACCGCCGAAGCCGTCCGACGAGGTCGTGCTGCTGACGGAAATCCGCGACCTCCTCAAGAAGAGCTAAAGTGGCCGACAAGAACGAACGCCCGATCAAGGTTGTCGCCGAAAACCGAAAGGCCCGCTTCAACTACGCCATCGAGGACACGATCGAGGCCGGCATCTCGCTGACCGGCACCGAGGTGAAGTCGATCCGCAGCGGCAAGAGCACGATCGCGGAATCCTATGCGGATTCCAAGAACGGCGAGCTGTGGCTGATCAACGCCAACATCCCGGAATATCTCCAGGCCAACCGCTTCAACCACGAGCCGAAGCGGCCGCGAAAGCTGCTGCTGCATCGCAAGCAGATCAACAAGCTGCTCGGGGCGGTCGACCGCGAGGGCATGACGCTCATTCCGCTAAAACTGTACTTCAATGAGCGCGGCCGTGCCAAACTGCTGCTCGCGATCGCCAAGGGCAAGAAGCTGCACGACAAGCGCGAGAGCGAGAAGAAGCGCGACTGGTCCCGCGAAAAGGGCCGCTTGTTGCGGGCGCGGGGGTAGCGTTCAAGTCGTCATTTCGGATGACGACGGATGGAGATGGGCCGATGAGCCAAGGCAGCCTCACCGACGTTGACTGGAGCAAGATCCCGGCGCCGAAGGACGATGGCGGCGCGGCGCACCTCTCGGGCATGACGATCCCGCCCGTGACCTTGCGGGCCACCAACGACACGTCGGTGACGCTGTCGGCGCTCGAGGGTCGCACCGTGGTGTTCGCCTATCCGCGAACCGGCGAGCCCGGCAAGATCGGGCTGGTCGACGATTGGGACATGATCCCGGGTGCGCGCGGCTGTACGCCGCAGACCTGCGCCTTCCGCGACCTGTTCGCCGAGCTGAAGGCCGCCGGTGCCGCGCAGGTGTTCGGGCTGTCGACGCAAAGCAATGACTATCAGATCGAGATGGCGTCGCGCCTGCATTTGCCGTTCCCGGTGCTGTCGGACGAGGCGCTCGAACTCACCCACGCGCTGAGGTTGCCGACGATGTCGGTGGCGGGCCTGACCCTGATCAAGCGGCTGGCGCTTGTGATCGACGACGCCCGCATCACGCACGTGTTCTATCCGGTGTTCCCACCCGACCGGAACGCCGGCGACGTGCTGGAATGGCTGAAGGACAATCCGCGGAAGAACTAGCTGGAGCAGTCGTCGCAGGGAGCGCTGCTAAAATATCGAAAACAACCCCATGCAAAGCAGCCGGCAGCGGCCGGCGTTCGACCAAGCAACTTGACACGTCGGGCAACTCAGGGGTACTTTTCTAGTATTCCGAAATTTCGCTGATGTCCTCAGCCCCGCAGGCCGTCGCTTATGGCATTTGCGGGGTTCTGCAACTGGCGTCAGGACAATCCGATCGTTCGTTAGAACACGTCGATCGTCGGGAAGCGGGGGTCGCCGGTTAGGCAATCCCAGAGATAGACCGCCAGACCGACGTCGCCGGTCCATAACGAATAGCGGCCGCGTCCGAGCTCCGACCTTGCTTCGCGGCATTGGGCGATGGCCGTCATCGCGAACGATCGTGCCCGTTCAAGCCAATGGGCGTCGCCGATCCGGCGGAACAGCTTCAGGAAGGCGTAGCCGTTGCCGCCTGTGCCGTGACAGAGGTTGGAGCCCTTGCTGAGCGGGCCGGCGTTCCAGGTAAAGTCGCCGCCCTGCCGGAGCAACTCGTCCAGCTCACGCGATTGCAAGGGCGCGTCGGCAAACGTCGTGACCATGCCTGGTGCGCCGTGGCAGTGCTGGCACAGACGCGCGGTGCCGCCGGCGACGGCCGGCCAGTTGATGCCTGCGGCGGTTCGCCACGCGTTCCGTGTCAGGGTCTGCGGCATGATCGTGGTCAGCGACGCGCGCTGCTCTTCTTCCAGCCAGCTCCAGCCGCGCAGCAACGGGATCATGTTCCCGGCATAGCCGTGCACGGGACCAAGCCAACGGTGATGATGACCGTACAGATCCTGTCGCCACAGCGGTCCCAGCTCGGTGTCTTCCAGCTCGGACAAGAGCCGAGCCGCCTGCATCTTGAACAGGGCGCGCCAACGCTCTTCACCGGTCATCTCGTGCATGTGGATGCAAGCCAGCATTGAGCCGGGCATGCCCCACATCAGTTCGCGGATTGGGAGCGAACTGTTTGCTTCGGCGCGGTCATAGATTTGAGAGGCGACTGCAGCGTCGGGTTGCAGCCGCATCACGAGGAGGAGACTGCCAAGATCGCCGAACAGGAGTGATCCGTGTGCCGAGTAATCCCGTTCTGCGAACTCGGCCCTGTTGTTCTCGATCAGCCGCGGCAGGATCGGACTGAAATCGAATGAGGCCTTCGTCGCCCCAACCCACTTGAGATAGTTGAGCGCCCAGATCATCCCTGTGGCACCGAAGTAGAAGCTCGCGGTGCCGTCCGGCAAGCCGTCATCACTTGGGTGTGCCGGCCAGAAGTCCACGGGGTCAAAGCCGGCGAGCGCGTCGGCAACGATCTCCCCGATTGCCGTCGTCACCTCGTCCGCGTCCCAGTCGATAGGACGCAACGGCACGTATGGATTGTCCGGCATGGTGCTCCCACGCTTCGTCAGGTCTCCAGATCCCTGCGCACTGTCGCGAACACCTTGCGGAACATGTCGGTCGTCAGCACGCCTGTGTTCGTGTTGTAGCGCGAGCAGTGGTAGCTGTCGTAGAGCTTGTACTTGCCGACGCTATGCACGGCGCCGTGCACAAACGGCGCCGCGGCCAGGCGAACGCCCAATGCCTTCAGGGTCGATTCGTGGGCGATGCGTCCGAGCAGCACGATGGCCCACACCTTCGGCATCGCAGCGATGGTGGCGCTGAGGAACTGCCGGCAGGTGTTGATCTCGGCCGGCAGCGGCTTGTTCTGCGGCGGCACACAGCGCACCGCGTTGCTGATCCGGCTGTCGACCAGCGTCAGGCCATCGTCCGGCCGCGCCTGATAGACGCCGCTGGCGAAGCCATATTCGAGCAGGGTCGCATAGAGCAGGTCCCCGGCGTAGTCGCCGGTGAAGGGACGGCCGGTCCGGTTGGCGCCCTGCATACCGGGCGCAAGGCCGACGATCAGCAACCGCGCGTTCGGATCGCCGAACGACTCCACCGGGGAGTTGAACCAGTCCGGGTTGCGCGCGCGGGCTTCTGCGCGGAAGTTGGCCAGCCTTGGACAGAGCTGGCAGTTGCTGTCGGGACGCTGCGGTGCGGCGACGAGATTACTCGTCGAAATCGTCATCGGCTCCCCGTGGGGCCATCGTGGTCGCGCGCTGCAGGAATTGCGGGGAGTGGTGACGCGGTTCGCGCGGCGCCGGCCGTTCGGACGGATCGCGGCCAAGCTTGGATTGCAGCTCGACCAGGTCGGTGAAGACGTCGGCCTGGCGGCGCAGCTCGTCGGCGATCATCGGCGGCTGGCTGGCAATCGTGGAGATCACGGTGACGCGAACGCCACGACGCTGCACGGCCTCGACCAGCGAGCGGAAATCGCCGTCGCCGGAAAACAGAATCATCTGATCGATGTGCTCGGCAAGTTCCATGGCATCGACGGCGAGCTCGATGTCCATATTGCCCTTCACCTTGCGGCGGCCGCTGGCGTCGATGAATTCCTTGGTCGCCTTGGTGACGACGGTGTAGCCGTTGTAGTCGAGCCAGTCGATCAACGGACGGATCGACGAATACTCCTGATCCTCGATGATCGCCGTGTAGTAGAATGCTCGCAGCAGTGTTCCTCGGCTCTGGAATTCCTTGAGGAGGCGTTTGTAGTCGATGTCGAAGCCGAGGGTCTTTGCGGTTGCATAAAGATTGGCTCCGTCGATGAAGAGCGCGATCTTGTTGGAAACAGGTGACGACATCAAAGTGTTCTCGCGTAGTTGTTAGTGTTCTTAGCGCAACGACGACCGACCGCGCGCAATTTCCAGCGTTGCTGCCTAAAGTTCAGTGAATCTTTCCCTACGACAATCACCACCGCAATTATGGTGAGGCGAGGGCAAAAAGCCTAGACTTTTGACATTGCAATGAAGAGATTTACTTGTCTGGGACGGCAACCTAGCCATGTCGTCAGACGCTCCGGCCCTTCTGGCCCCGGCGGACCGGGTTATCAGAGCCTGTTGGGAAGGCAAATCACAAATTTTACCTTGCGAAACCGGGACTAGCCCTATAACTAACCCTCATAACCTACATGTTCGGTCCCTTTTACCACGGAGCGCCTCGAGATGGCTCGCGTCACCGTCGAAGATTGCATTGATAAGGTCGACAATCGCTTCGACCTCGTCCTGTTGGCTGCGCATCGCGCCCGGATGATCTCGTCGGGGTCGCAACTCACGGTTGATCGCGACAACGACAAGAACCCGGTCGTTTCGTTGCGCGAGATCGCCGATTCGACGATCTCGCCGGAAGACCTCAAGGAGGAACTGGTACACTCCCTGCAGAAGTTCGTCGAGGTGGACGAGCCCGAGCCGGACACTGTGCCGCTGATCGGTTCCGCTGGTGCCAGCGTTGACGCCGACGACACCGAGGTCGCGGTCGAGCGCATGACCGAGGAAGAGCTGCTGAAGGGCCTCGAAGGCCTCGCTCCCCCGGAAGAGCAGCCCGAGGAAGACGAGTAAGCCCGTCGTTCAGCTGCCTCGTTTGGAACGGATTTGAAAAAGGCCCGGACATTGCTCCGGGCCTTTGCTTTTGTTGACAATTTCGCTGTTACGGTGCGTCCTATGCGGGCGCGGGAAATTGAATGGTCCCAGGGCCCGCGCGGGGTGCAGCTTCGTTCGAAAGCGCACTAGATTGAGGAAGGGACGCTTCGGTCCCGCGCGAGAGGCAGCGAGTTCATGGCGTATCGACGCCGCAGTTCCATCCAGATGCAGGCTGCAACCGAAACGGTTGCGGTGGCGCCGGCGTCGTCCGCGGCGGAGCGGCCGGCCAGGCCGCGGACGCGCATGATGCGACAATATGACCTTGTCGAGCGCGTCCGTTCCTACAACCCCGACACCAACGAAGACCTGCTCAACCGCGCCTATGTCTACGCCATGAAGGCGCACGGCACCCAGACGCGTGCCTCCGGCGATCCCTATTTCTCGCATCCGCTCGAGGTCGCCGCGATCCTCACCAACCTCAAGCTCGACGACGCCACGATCGTGGCGGCGCTGCTGCACGACACGATCGAGGACACCGAGGCGACGCGGGCCGAGATCGACCATGTGTTCGGCCACGAGATCGGCGCGCTGGTCGAAGGCCTCACCAAGCTGAAGCGGCTGGAACTCGTGTCGCGCGAGGCCAAGCAGGCCGAGAATTTGCGCAAGCTGCTGCTGGCGATCGCCGACGACGTCCGCGTGCTCTTGATCAAGCTCGCAGATCGCCTGCACAACATGCGGACCATGGAGTTCATGCCGCCGGCCTCGCGGCGCCGCATCGCCGATGAGACGCTGGACATCTATGCGCCGCTGGCCGGCCGCATGGGTATGCAGGAGATGCGCGAAGAGCTCGAGGACCTGTCGTTCTTCGTGCTCGATCCCGAGGCCTATGCCGTGGTCCAGCAGCGGCTCGATTCCCTGGCCGAGCGCAACCGCAATCTGATCGGCGAGATCGAAACCCAGCTCTCCAAGAACCTGCAGAAGAACGGCATCACCGCGCGGGTGTTCGGTCGCCGCAAGCAGCCGTTTTCGATCTGGACCAAGATGGAGCGCAAGTCGGTCGGCTTCGAGCAGCTGTCCGACATCTACGGCTTCCGCGTCATCCTCGACGACGTCGGCGCCTGCTACCGCGCGCTCGGCATCGTGCACACCACCTGGCCGGTGGTGCCGGGCCGCTTCAAGGACTACATCTCGACCCCGAAGCAGAACGACTACCGCTCGATCCACACCACGGTGATCGGTCCGGGCAAGCAACGCGTCGAATTGCAGATCCGCACCGAGGAGATGAACCAGATCGCCGAGTTCGGCATCGCCGCGCATGCCTTCTACAAGGAAGGGGCCGGCTCGCCGCATGAGCGGCTCAAGCACGAATCCAACGCCTTCGCCTGGCTGCGCCACACCATCGGCATCCTCTCGGAGAGCTCCAATCCGGAAGAATTCCTCGAGCACACCAAGCTCGAGCTGTTCCATGACCAGGTGTTCTGCTTCACCCCGAAGGGCAAGCTGATCGCACTGCCGCGCAACGCCAACGTGATCGACTTCGCCTATGCGGTGCACACCGCCGTCGGCAACAGCGCGGTCGGCTGCAAGATCAACGGCAAGTTCGCGCCGTTGTCGTCCGAGCTGCAGAACGGCGACGAGGTCGAGGTGCTGACCTCGAAGGCGCAGTCGGCGCCGCCATCGGCGTGGGAGGCGCTCGCCCGCACCGGCAAGGCGCGCGCCGCGATCCGGCGTGCCACCCGCGATGCCGTGCGCGACCAGTATGCCGGCCTCGGCCGCCGAATCGTCGACCGCCTGTTTGCCCGCGCCAAGATCGAATATGCCGACGACAAATTGAAGGGCGCGTTGCCGCGGCTCGCGCGCACCTCGATCGAGGAGGTGATGGCCTCGGTTGGACGCGGCGAGATCAAGGCTTCCGATGTCGCGCGCGCGATGTATCCCGACTACAAGGAAGAGCGGCTGGTGCGCTACGGCGCCAAGAAGGGGCTTGCCGCCAAGCTGAAGACACAGACCCCGCCGCATCCGGCGCGCGCCGCCTCGGTGATTCCGGTGCGCGGCATCAACTCCGACCTGCCGGTGAAGTTCGCGCCGAACGGCGGCGCGGTGCCGGGCGACCGCATCGTCGGCATCGTCACGCCGGGCGAGGGGATCACGATCTATCCGATCCAGTCGCCGGCGCTGAAGGATTTCGAGGAGGAGCCGGAGCGCTGGCTCGACGTGCGCTGGGACATCGACGAGACCATGCCGCAGCGCTTCCCGGCGCGGATCCTGGTGCACAATGTCAACGAACCCGGCAGCCTCGCCCAGATCGCGACCGTGATCGCCGAGCATGACGGCAATATCGACAACATCCACATGTCGCGTCAATCGCCCGACTTCACGGAGCTGACCATCGATCTTGAGGTCTATGACCTCAAGCATCTCAGCGCTATCATCGCGCAGTTGCGCGCCAAGGCCGTCGTTGCACGGGTCGAGCGCGTCAATGGGTAAGGATCGATGCGCGCGGCGTCGGCGGGCGGAAGCGACCCCGTCCTGCAAACGGCGACGCCCGTGCCCGACAGGCTCGGACTACAGGTCAGAGACATGTTAAAGGCTGCTCCGCTCCGTCTCGGTATCAACGTCGATCACGTCGCGACCCTGCGCAATGCGCGGGGCGGGGCGCGGCCCGACCCGGTGCGGCTGGCGCTTGCTGCGATCGCGGCCGGCGCCGATGGCATCACCGCGCATCTGCGCGAGGATCGCCGCCATATCCGTGACGAAGACATGGCGCGGCTCAAGGCCGAGATATCGAGGCCGCTGAATTTCGAGATGGCGGCGACCGACGACATGCTGCGGATCTCGCTCGCCACCAAGCCTCACGCGGTCTGCCTGGTACCGGAACGGCGCCAGGAGCTCACCACCGAAGGCGGCCTCGACGTGGTCGGCCAGCACAATGCGCTGGCCCCGTTCATCGCGCGGCTCAATGATGCCGGCATCCGGGTCTCGCTGTTCATTGCGGCCGATCCCAGGCAGATCGAGATGGCCGCGAAGCTGAAGGCACCCGTGATCGAGATCCACACCGGCGGCTGGTGCGACGCCGTCGTCGATGGCCACAAGGACAAGGCGGACGCCGAATGGAAGCGCATCGTCGACGGCGCAAGGCTCGCGCAGGCGGCCGGGCTCGAGGTCCATGCCGGCCACGGGCTCGACTATGAGACCGCGGAGACGATCTCGGCGCTGCCGGAAATCCGCGAGCTCAACATCGGCTATTTCATGATGGGCGAGGCGCTGTTCGTCGGCATCGCCGGGACGGTGCGCGAGATGCGCGCGGCGATGGACCGCGGCCGCGCCAAGGCGCAGGGTGTGGCCGGCGCATGATCATCGGCATCGGCTCCGACCTGATCGACATCACCCGGGTCGCCAAGGTGATCGAGCGCCATGGCGAGCGCTTCCTCGATCGCATCTTCACCGACGCCGAACGGGCCAAGGCGATGCGCCGCGCCAACAACGAGAAGATGGTGGTCGCAACCTACGCCAAGCGCTTCGCCGCCAAGGAAGCGTGCTCCAAGGCGCTCGGCACCGGTATCCGGCGCGGGGTGTGGTGGAAGGACATGGGGGTGGTGAACCTGCCCGGCGGGCGGCCGTCGATGCGGCTGACCGGCGGGGCGCTGGCCAGGCTCCAGGAACTGACGCCCGAGGGCATGCAGGCGCAGATCGACCTGTCGATTACGGACGATTGGCCGCTGGCGCAGGCCTTCGTCATAATTTCGGCGGTTGCCCCCGCCAGATGAGCGCGCGGCGCCGGAATCTGCCGGAAAACTTCAGCAAACTAAAAAATCATTGACATTTCAATGAATTGCGAAGTTTTGAGGCGACGATTGATTGCGCCTCCGCAAACAACCGTCTAAAACGCCGCAGGCTAAATCGAGCGAGACGCGGATTCCGGGTTTAGGCCGGAGTTTGCCCTCAAGATCAGAATCAAGGCCATTTTCCTCACGCGAGGGCCTGACGCTTCGCGCGAAGAGAACGTTCTGCCACCGCGTGGACATCGGCCCACGGGAATTGGGAAAGCAATGAGCGTGACCACCGGGACCAAAACTGAAAGCGGCTTCGGCGAGACCATCCGCGTCGTCATCCATGCCCTTCTGATCGCGCTCGTCATCCGCACCTTCCTGTTCCAGCCGTTCAACATCCCTTCGGGGTCGATGAAGGCGACGCTTCTGGTGGGCGACTATCTGTTCGTCTCGAAATATTCCTACGGCTACAGCCACTATTCGATCCCGTTCTCGCCGAACATCTTCTCGGGCCGTATCTTCGGCTCGGAGCCGAACCGCGGCGACATCGTGGTGTTTCGGCTGCCGCGGGATGACTCCACCGACTACATCAAACGTGTCGTCGGCCTGCCGGGCGACCGCATCGAGGTCAAGAACGGGCTGCTCTACATCAACGATGAGCCGATCAAGCGCGAGCGGCTGAGCGATTTCGTCGGCGAGGACCCCTGCGGCTCGGCGGATGCCACTGCCCGGGTCAAGCGCTGGAAGGAAACGCTGCCGAACGGCGTCAGCTATGAGACGCTGGATTGCACCGACAACAGCTATATGGACAACACCATCGTCTACACCGTTCCGCCCGGACATTTCTTCATGATGGGCGACAACCGCGACAACTCGACCGACAGCCGCTTCCTGTCGCAGGTCGGCTACGTGCCGTTCGAGAACATCATCGGGCGCGCCCAGATGATCTTCTTCTCGATCGCCGAGGGTGAGCAGGCCTGGATGGTCTGGCGCTGGCCGTTCGCGGTGCGGTGGAATCGCCTATTCTCCATCGTGCGATGAACGACGATACCGCAGCCATCAACGATCAAGCGCCGACCGGCGAGCCGAGCCAGACGTCTGCCGCCGAGAGCACGGCCGCGCCGAAGAAGCGACGCAGCAAGGCGGCCAAGGCTGCCGAAGCGAAGGCCGCGATCGCAGGCACCGAAGCGCGGATCGGCTATACGTTCGCCGACGCTGCGCTGCTGACCACCGCGTTCACCCACGTCTCCGCGCTTAAGCCGGCCACTCGCAACCGCGCCGACAGCTACCAGCGGCTGGAATTCCTCGGCGATCACGTGCTCGGGCTGATCGTCTCGGACATGTTGTTCCGGGCGTTTCCGAAGGCCGATGAGGGCGAACTGTCGAAGCGGCTCGCCGACCTCGTGCGCAAGGAGAGCTGCGCCGACGTCGCCAAGTCGCTCGGGCTGCTCGACGACATCAAGCTCGGTATGGTGAAGGCGGTCGAGGGCGCGCGGCTGCGCAAATCCGTGCTCGGCGACATCTGCGAGGCGGTGATCGGCGCGATCTTCCTCGACGGCGGCTACGAGGCCGCGCGCCAGTTCGTCGAGCGCAACTGGACCGAGCGGATGCACAAGCTGCGCCGGCCGTTGCGCGATCCCAAGACCGTGTTGCAGGAATGGGCGCAAGGCAAGGGATTGCCGACGCCGGTCTATCGCGAGGTCGAACGCACCGGCCCGCACCATGATCCACAATTCCGCGTTGCGGTTGATCTGCCGGGCCTCGCCTCCGCCGAGGGCCTCGGCGGCAACAAGCGCGCGGCAGAGAAGGCAGCAGCATCCGCGATGATCGAGCGTGAAGGCGTCGGTACCAATGACTGACGAGACCAAAGGGCAGGGAGACGCGACGCGCTGTGGCTTCGTCGCGCTGATCGGTGCACCCAATGTCGGCAAGTCGACGCTGGTCAACGCGCTGGTGGGCTCCAAGGTCACCATCGTGTCGCGCAAGGTGCAGACCACGCGCGCGCTGATCCGCGGCATCGTGATCGAGGGCAACGCGCAGATCATCCTGGTCGATACGCCCGGCATCTTCGCGCCGCGGCGCCGGCTCGACCGCGCCATGGTCTCGACCGCCTGGAGCGGCGCCCACGACGCCGATCTGGTCTGCGTGCTGCTCGATGCCAAGTCGGGCATCGACGAAGAGGCCAACGCGATCCTGGCCAAGCTCGAGACCGTCGCGCACCCGAAGATCCTGGTGCTGAACAAGGTCGACCTGGTTCAGCGCGAGAAGCTCCTGGCGCTGGCGCAGGCCGCCAATGAGCGGATGCGCTTCGAGCACACCTTCATGATCTCGGCGCTGTCGGGCGACGGCGTCGACGATCTGCGCCAGGCGCTGGCCAAGCTGGTGCCTGCGGGACCGTTCCTCTATCCCGAAGACCAGATGTCGGATGCGCCGATGCGGCATCTGGCGGCCGAGATCACACGCGAGAAGATCTACAGCCATCTGCATCAGGAATTGCCGTACCAGTCGACGGTCGAGACCGACAGCTGGACCGACCGCAAGGACAAGTCGATCCGGATCGAGCAGACGATCTTTGTCGAGCGCGAGAGCCAGCGCAAGATCGTGCTCGGCAAGGGCGGCGCCACCATCAAGTCGATCGGCGCGCAGGCTCGCGCCGAGATCGCCGAGATCATGGGCGTGCCGGTGCATCTGTTCCTGTTCGTCAAGGTGCGCGAGAACTGGGGCGACGATCCCGACCGTTACAAGGAAATGGGGCTGGATTTCCCCGAGGAATAAGACCGGCGTTGGCGATGAACGTGCCCCGAAACGTGCTGTGGTTTGAGGTGCTGCTGTATGCGACGCTGCTCCTTGACGCGCTGTCGGCGGCGTTCAGCGATCGCACTCCGAAGGAAGAGTTGACATCGCAGACGGTGACCTCACTGCCTTTGCTCGATGCCGGCTTTCTGCTGTTGTTCACCTTTTTTGTCTTCCTTGCGGCGCGATACCGCAAGAACTGGCCGCGCTGGGTTTTGCTGGTCGCGCTGGTGTTGTCGGCGGTCGGCCTGTTGCAGGACATCGTCACGAACGGCGTCGAAATCGACAACGGGATCCAGGTCGTCTCCCACGCCTTGGCGGCGCTCGGACTGTATTATTCCTTCACCGGTGACGCACAGGGCTGGTTCAACGCGTAGGGGGCAGACCTCACGATCGGTACGCGTGGAAGATGACGATCCCGCTCACGACGATAACCCAGAAGACGAAGCCGACGATGACGCCGAGCGAAGCTGACAAGATCATCCGGCCCTGAGGCGAGCGACTGATTCCGGGAGTACCTGTCCAGCCGATCCTGCCGTCGGGGCGTTCGATGGTTACCTTGCCAAGCGTTGCGGCAAACACCACTGCAAACGCGGTGAAGAAGCAGAGCACAGGAAGCATTTCCCAGACCGCCCAGAATACAAGTTCGAGCACGCCGGCGATCAAGTCGCCGATGAGGCTAGCCATTACGATCGTCCCGCATAGGTCGACAACTTCAGTATCGGACCGGTTGGCGGTATAGTTAGCACATGGAATGGACCGACGAAGGCATCGTGCTGGGGGTGCGGCGGCATGGCGAATCCTCCGCCATCGTCGAGCTCCTGACCCGCGAGCACGGCCGCCATCTCGGCCTGGTGCGCGGCGGTGCCGGCTCGCGGATGCGCCCGCTGCTGCAGCCCGGCAACAGCGTCACCGCGGTGTGGCGGGCCCGGCTCGATGAGCATCTCGGGATGTACGCGCTGGAGGGCACAAGGCTGCGGGCGGCGACGCTGCTCGCATCGTCGCACGCCGTCTATGGCGTCACGCATCTGGCGGCGCTGGCCCGGCTGCTGCCGGAGCGCGATCCGCATGAAGACATCTACGAGATGCTGCAAGGGACGCTCGACGATTTCGACGACGCCGGAATTGCCGCCGTGCACCTGATCCGGTTTGAATTGGCGATGCTGACCGAGCTCGGCTTCGGGCTCGATCTGGAGAACTGCGCGGCCACCGGGGAGACCACCGACCTGATCTATGTGTCGCCGAAATCCGGCGGCGCGGTGTCCCGGGCCGCCGGCGAGCCGTGGCGCGACCGGCTGTTGCCGTTGCCGGCATTCCTGCGCGAAGGCGAGGGCGGCGCCAACAGCTGGTCGGAGCAGGACCTGCGCGACGGCTTTACGATCACCGGCCTGTTCCTGCTCCGCCACGTGCTGGAGCCGCGCGGGCAGGGCCATTCCGACGCCCGCGACGGATTCATCAACGCCGTGACCCGGCGGCGGGGCCGGACGGCCATTCCGTAGGGCCGATTCGCAACCTAAATTCGCGGTGATTCGCGGCTTGCCCGATTCACCGCCAGGGTTTAACGCCTCCCCATGGGAAAACGACAGATACCGCCGGAAAAGCCGGCCGAAATTCACGAGGTGCCGCTGCGTGATGCGCTCGAGGAGCGCTATCTCGCCTATGCGCTCTCGACCATCATGCATCGCGCGCTGCCGGATGCCCGCGACGGGTTGAAGCCGGTGCACCGGCGCATCCTCTACGGCATGGACCTGCTCGGGCTCGACCCGCGCGCCGCGTTCAAGAAATCGGCCAAGATCGTCGGCGACGTGATGGGCTCGTTCCATCCGCACGGCGACCAGGCGATCTATGACGCCATGGTGCGTCTGGCGCAGGATTTCTCCTCGCGCTATCCGCTGGTCGACGGCCAGGGCAATTTCGGCAATATCGACGGCGATAATCCGGCCGCCTACCGCTACACCGAAGCGCGCATGACCGAAGTCGCGCGGCTATTGCTCGACGGCATCGACGAGGACGGTGTCGAGTTCCGCCTCAATTACGACGGCCAGTCGAAAGAGCCGGTGGTGCTGCCGGGCGGCTTCCCGAACCTGCTCGCCAACGGCGCGCAGGGCATCGCGGTCGGCATGGCGACCTCGATCCCGCCGCACAACGCCGCCGAACTGTGCGACGCCGCGCTGCACCTGATCGAGAAGCCCGACGCCAAGTCGAAGGCGCTGCTGAAATGGGTCAAGGGCCCGGACTTCCCGACCGGCGGCATCGTCGTCGATTCCAAGGAAGCGATCGTCGAGGCCTACACCACCGGGCGCGGCTCGTTCCGCACCCGCTCGCGCTGGACCCAGGAGGAGGGCGCGCGCGGCACCTGGGTGGTGGTCGTCACCGAGATCCCGTGGCTGGTGCAGAAGTCGCGGATCGTCGAGAAGATCGCCGAGCTGATCAACGAGAAGAAGCTGCCGCTGGTCGCCGACGTGCGCGACGAATCGGCCGAGGACGTTCGGCTCGTGATCGAGCCGAAGTCGCGCACCGTCGATCCGGCGCTGATGATGGAGTCGCTGTTCCGGCTGACCGAGCTGGAAAGCAAGATCTCGCTGAACCTCAACGTGCTGATCAAGGGCCGCATCCCGAAGGTGGTCGGCCTTGCCGAGTGCCTGCGCGAATGGCTCGACCATCTGCGCGACGTGCTGATCCGCCGCTCCAACTTTCGCAAGACGCAGATCGAGCACCGGCTGGAAGTGCTGGGCGGCCACCTCGTCGCCTATCTGAACCTCGACAAGGTGATCAAGATCATCCGTACCGAGGACGAGCCGAAGCCGGTCCTGATCAAGACCTTCAAGCTCACCGAAATCCAGGCCGACGCCATCCTCAACATGCGGCTGCGCAATTTGCGCCGCCTGGAAGAGATGGAGATCCGCACCGAGGACAAGGATCTGCGCAAGGAGCTGAAGGGCGTCGAGGGGCTACTCGCCTCCGAGACCGAGCAGTGGGCCAAGGTCGGCGATCAGGTCCGCAAGGTCCGCGACATCTTCGGGCCGAAGACGCCGCTCGGCAAGCGCCGCACCACCTTCGACGATGCGCCCGAGCACGATCTCGCCGCGATCGAGGAAGCGCTGGTCGAGCGCGAGCCGTGCACCGTCGTGATCTCCGAGAAGGGCTGGGTGCGGACGCTGAAGGGGCATGTCGAGGATCTCTCGGGGCTTGCCTTCAAGACCGACGACAAGCTCGAGCACTCGTTCTTTGCCGAGACCACCTCGAAGCTGCTGCTGTTCGCCACCAACGGCAAGTTCTACTCGCTCGACGTCGCAAAACTGCCGGGCGGCCGCGGTCATGGCGAGCCGATCCGCATGTTCATCGACCTCGAGCAGGACGCCGCGATCATCTCGCTGTTCGTCAACAAGGGCGAGCGCAAGTTCCTGATCGCGAGCAGCGAGGGCCAGGGCTTCGTCGTCAAGGAAGAGGACTGCGTCGGCAACACCCGCAAGGGCAAGCAGGTGCTCAATGTCGAGATGCCGAACGAGGCCCGCGCGATCACGACCGTGCTCGGCGATACCGTCGCCGTGATCGGCACCAACCACAAGATGGTGCTGTTCGGTCTCGACCAGGTGCCGGAGATGGCGCGCGGCCGCGGCGTGCGGCTGCAGAAATATACCAGCTCGGAGCTGTCCGACGTTGCGGTGTTCGACGCCAAGACCGGCCTGACCTGGAAGGACTCCGCCGGCCGCGAGCACAGCATGAGCATGAAGGAACTGGCCGACTGGCGCGGCAACCGCGCCGACGCCGGCCGGCTCGCCCACGGCCTGCCCAAGTCGAACAAGTTCAACCGCGGTGTGGAGTAGTGGAATTGTAGCCCGGATGGCGCGCAGCGAAATCCGGGCTACGCTTACGACCAGCGCGGTGTGATAGTATCCACATTTCGCCGCGCTATAACCGTCGCCAACGATCACGGGCGACGGTTGCCATGGCGCATCATCACGACCACGACCATGACCACAGCGGTCATTCTCACAACCAGTCCCATGCTGGCCACTCCCACGCGGGACATTCCCATGCCGGGCACAGCCATGCGCCCGCCAGTTTCGGCACGGCCTTTGCGATCGGCGCCTCGCTCAACACCGCCTTCGTCGTTGCCGAGCTGATCTTCGGCTATTCCGCCAACTCGCTGGCGCTGGTCTCCGACGCGGTTCACAATCTCTCCGACGTCATCGCGCTGCTGTTGGCCTGGGGCGGGGCGTGGCTCGCCGGCCGGCGCCCGACCGATACCCACACCTATGGCTATCGCCGCGCCTCGATCCTGGCGGCGCTGTTCAATGCCGGGCTGCTGCTGATCGCGGTCGGCGGCATCGCGGTCGAGGCAATCAACCGCTTCCGCGAGCCGGCGGAGGTCGCGAGCTGGACCGTGGTCTGGGTCGCGGCGCTCGGCATCCTGATCAATGGCGGCACTGCGCTCATGTTCATGCGCGGCCGCGACAGCGACCTCAACGTCCGCGGCGCCTATCTGCACATGGCGGCCGATGCCGGCGTTTCGTTCGGCGTCGTGATCGCCGCGCTCCTGATCATGGCGACCGGCTGGCAATGGCTCGATCCGGCGATCAGCCTCGCCATCGCGGTGGTCGTGCTGCTGAGCGGCTGGGAGCTTGCCCGCGACAGCGTCAACCTCGCGCTCGACGCGGTGCCGAAGGGGATCGACCTCAAGCGGGTGAGGGACTATCTCGCCGCGCTCGAGGGCGTCACCGAGGTGCACGACCTGCACATCTGGGCGATGAGCACCAGCGAGACCGCGTTGACCGCGCATCTGGTGCGGCCCGGAGGACACGACGATGTCTTCCTGCATCGCGTCTGCGCCGAGCTTTCGCAGCGGTTCAGCATCCACCACGCAACGCTGCAGGTCGAGATCAGCAGCGAGACCTGCCGGCTGGCGCCCGCGGAAATGGTCTAGGCGGCGGCGCGCGCTCGCATTCAATTGATCGATTGCCTCATGCCGACCTCTTCCGCGGTTGCGGACGAGACGGCACATTGCGGCTGCGCGCGCTTAAGTAACCGGCTCGATCAACGGAGGCCAACGTGAAGAAGGCAATCGGTCTTGCATTTTCGCTGTGGGTCGCGGGCGCGATGCCGTATGCGGACGCCCAGCCGGCGAAATCAGGCGTCGAACGGCTCTACATCCTCAACTGCGGCGAGGGCGTTGCCGGCGACATTTCACGCTGGTCGCCCGGCGTCAATGAAGGCAAGTCGATGGACTTCGTCGACAATTGCTATCTGATCAAGCACGCGCAGGGCTGGTTCCTGTGGGACACCGGCATTCCCGACGCGGTAGCCGCGATGCCGAACGGCCTTGCACCGGCCGATCCCAAAGCCGTCGCGTGGCACCGGCCGAAGACGCTCGCCGCGCAGCTCGACCAGCTCGGCGTGAAGCCGTCGGACATCAAGGCGATCGCCGTCTCGCATACCCATCCCGATCACATCGGCAATGTCGAGCTGTTCCCGGCCGCGATGCTGTACGTGCAGAAGGCGGAGTATGACTGGCCGGGCGTCAACGACGCGCCGCGCTTCAAGCCCGAGCATCCGGTCACCAAGCTCGAGGGTGATCGCGACGTGTTCGGCGACGGCAGCGTCACCATTTTGGCGACGCCGGGCCACACGCCCGGCCACCAGTCGCTGCTGGTGAAGCTGCCGAAAAGCGGCGCGGTCGTGCTGACCGGCGACGCCGTCCACTTCAAGGACAATTGGGACAACCGGCGCGTGCCGAGCCTGAACGCCAGCAAGGAGCAGACGCTGGCCTCGATGCAGAAGATCGCCGACACGCTGACCAAGGAGAAGGCGCAGCTCTGGATCAACCACGACAAGGCGCAGCGCGACGGGCTGAAGCTGTCGCCGGAGTTCTACGACTGAGCTGCTTTGGCGGCACTCGACCAGTCTCGAAAAATCTGCGCGGTCGCTTCGTCCATCGGAAAGAAGCTCTCGATCCGCAGTTCCTGCAACGTGACGTCCTGCGGCGTCCCCAGCGTTGCGATTGTCGTGAACAGCTGCAGGCGCGCGTCGCCCTTGCGGAACAACATCGGCAGCACCGGCCCGGATGTTGGCGGCGGCGCGGTCAACGCGGCCTCGACGCCGTCATAGGCCAGCAGGCGCTTCAGCAGGTCCGCCGTCGCTGACGTGCCGTCGGCGGCCGCATCGGCCTCGACGCTGCGGACGAAGTAGCCGGCGACCTCGGTCCAGTTGGTGAGCCAGGGCCGCAGCACGCCGGGAGCGATCAGCGCGTCGGCGAGGTTGACCGGTGTGCCTGATACCAGCGGCCCGACCAGGAATTCCACCAGCCGTACCGCGCCGGCGTTGGCAAGCAGCAGATTCCAGTGCCGGTCGACCACGACCGCAGGGAATGGCTCCTGCTGTGCCAGAATGAAATCCAGCGCGTGGCGGATCTGGGCGAGCTCGGGCGCGGCAAGGTCGGTTTGCCGCCAGACCGGCGCGAAGCCGGCCGCGACCAACAGCGCATTCTGCTGGCGCAGCGGCACGTCGAGCGCCGCGGCAAGCCGGATCACCATGTCGCGGCTCGGCGCGGCCCGGCCGAGCTCCAGGAAGCTCAGATGGCGCTGCGAAATGTCCGCGCGACCGGCGAGCTCGAGCTGGGAGTGGCCCTTGCGCTGCCGCCACCAGCGCAGGCTGGCTGCAAAATCGCGCTGCTGCGACATGAGTACCTGTGAAGTAGTTGCCGGAACGATTTCGCTTTGCAAGATGCCACAAGCGAGTGCGAAACGCATGAGGGCGGAATGGGGGAGTGGATCGGCGTAGCGATGGCTCTGGTCTCGAGCTGCCTCGGCGGCACGGCAGCGGCGATCACGCGGTATCTGGCCGGTAACGCCGACCCGATCACGCTTGCGATCCTACGCTGGGCAATCGGCTTCCTCTGCGTGCTTCCCGCTGCGGTGTTGCTCGGGGCGAAATGGCCGCGGCGCGGGGATTGGCCGGCGGTCGCGGCGCTCGGCATCGCCTTCTTCGGCGTGTTCTTCGTGCTCTACAACATCGCGATGTCCTACACGACGGCGGCACGTGCCAGCCTGGCGCTGGCGACGTTGCCGCTCTCCACCATGGTGGTCGGCGCCGTGCTCGGCATCGAGCCGCTGACGATGCGCAAATCGGCCGGGGTCTCGATTGCGGTGCTCGGCGTCGCCGCGGCGCTCGCATCCGGGCTGTCGGCGGCGCCACCGGGCGCATGGCGCGGCGAGCTGATCATGGCCGCCGCCGTGCTCTGCATGGCGTTTTACAACGTGCTGTCGCGACCGTTGATCCGCCGCTCCAGCGCGCTCGGCTTCCTTGCCGTCGGCATGGGCGCGGGTGCGGCTGCGCTGGTGGCGGTTGGGGCGTTCAGCGGCAGCCTGGCGACGCTCCGCGCGTTCGGCGCATCGCAATGGATCGCCGGGCTCTATCTTGGAATTGCCGGTGGTGCGCTGGCCTTCATCCTGTGGGTGCTGGCGCTCGAGCGGGCCTCACCGACCCGCGTCGCCAACACCATGACGGTCAACCCGATCGCGGCCGGGCTTTTGGCCAAGCAACTGGTCGGCGAGCCGATCACGGTCAGTCTGGTCGCCGGCCTGATCGCGGTCTGCGCCGGAATCTGGATCGCGACGTCGGAGGCCAAGCCGGCCTGATCAGCTGTGCGGGGCGGACGGCGTGGTCACCGGCGGAGCGGGGGGAACGTGTTTCGGTTTCAGCGTGCCGGCATAGAACGACAGGGCGTAGACCAGGATGATGCCGCCGAGATAGACCCCATAGGATTGCGGCGGGGTGATCGCCCATAGCAGGAGGCGTCGGATCGGATTTTGCGGGCCGGCATCGTTGTCCATGCGCTCCTTGTGCGCGAAGGCCAAGGCAAAGTGAAGCGGAATCGCCGACTCGGGCTGCGCTGTTCCCTGCGAAATGGTGAGGCGGGCTGCCTTGCAATGCCGCGTTGGCATCCGCATCTGTCGCGCGACGACCAGCCCTTCCTCCCGCACCAATTGCCCGGCATAATCCATTGATGGAACTGACGCCCCGTTTGCGCCTCATGAATTGGCTGGTCCGCCAGGGTCTGACGGGCTTGCCGGAGAACGACCTGCTGCGCGGCTTCTGCGAGCGCTGTCGGGCCGCCGGCATGCCGCTGTCGCGGGCCATCGTCTTCATCGACACCCTGCATCCGATCTTCGAGGGGCGCGGCTTCCGCTGGAACGACGGCGAGAGCAACGAGGCCGACATCTTCGAATATGGCTCGACCAGTACCGGCGAAGCCGGCCAGAAGTGGCGGCAGTCGGCGTTCCACCACATGCTCGAAAACGGCCATGACGAGATGGTGATCGACCTCGCCGCGCCACACGATTTCTCGATGATCGGCGACCTCGCCGAGAAGGGCCACAAGCATTTCGCGGCGTTCGTGCACCGCTTCGGCGAGGCCGGCACGATCGGCGAGATGGACTGCTTCTATTCCTACTACACGACCCGGCATTCGGACGGTTTCGGTGAGAACCACATGGCCGCGCTGCGCGACCTGGTGCCGGTGCTCGGGCTCGCGATCAAATCGGCGGCGCAGGTCGAGATCGCCCGCACGCTCGGTCGGGTCTATCTCGGCCGCGAGACGGCGGAGCAGGTGCTGCGCGGACGCATGCAGCGCGGCATCACCGAGAAGATCAAGGCCGTGCTGTGGTACTCCGACGTGCGCGGCTCGACCGCGATCAGCGAGCGCATCGGCCCTGACGAGATCATTCCGTTCCTCAACGATTACGCGCAGGCCTCGATCGACGCGGTCCACGACGCGGGTGGCGAGGTGCTGAAGCTGATCGGCGACGGCGTCTTGGCGATGTTCACCAGCGAGAACATGGCAAGCGCCAGGCGCGCGGCACTGCGTGCCGAGCACAGATTCCGCCATAACATCCGCGTGCTGAACGATCGCCGCGAAAACGAGAACCGGCCGACCACCACGGCCTATGTCGGCCTCCATGTCGGCGAAGTCTTCTACGGCAACATCGGCAGCGAGGACCGGCTCGACTTCACCGTGGTCGGGCCCGCCGTCAACGAGGTCAGCCGGATCGCCTCGATGTGTGCCTCGGTTGACCGCGAATTGCTGACCTCGACCGATTTCCGCACCGGGCTGGATGCCGCCGGCCGCAACTACCTGGTTTCCACCGGCCGCTTCGTGTTGCGCGGCATCAGCCACGCGCAGGATCTCTATACGCTGGATCCGGCGGTTGCCGCCGACGAGGTCGTCGGCGGCAAGTATGAGCGGTATCTGGCGAGCTGATCAGCAGCGCGCAGGCTCGCCGACCATGTCCGGCTGCCGCGTCAGCGACACCGCGGGCGACAGCAGGATCACCAGCGCCTGGGCGGCGAAGATCGCGGCTGCGAGGTAGAGGCAGGCTTCGGCACCGTACAGGCCGCCGACGATGGCGCCCAGCGCGGAGCCGAGCGGGCGGGCGCCGTAGCTCATGATGTTGATCGCCGAGACGCGGCCGAGCAGCGAGGGCGGCGTTACCGACTGCCGCAGCGTGGTGGTCGAGATCACCCACAGGATCGGGCCGACGCCGAGCAGGAAAAAGCCGAGGCCGGCGAGCAGCGGCGTGGCAATCCAGGTCGTCAACGCCATCACGAGCGAGGCGACCAGGCCGGTGACGGGGCCGAGCCCGATCACGGTGCCGAACGCCAGCCGCTTCATCACACGGGTGGCGAACAGCGCGCCGACCACCATGCCGACCCCATACATCGCAAGTGTCGTGCCGACGCCGGTGGCGCTGAGCCCGAGGTGGCGCACCGCATAGGGCACGAACACGGCGAGCAGCAGGAACGAGGCGGTGTTGAAGATGAACTGGGTGATGAAGACGGGCCGCAGCAAGGCATGGTGCATCACGAAAATAGCGCCTTCCTTGATGTCCTGCAACGGGTGGCGCCGCGGTGCGGGCGCACGCGCCGGCTCGTAGAGGCCGGCCAGCAGCACGACCGCGATCGCCGACAGCGCCGCGGCGAAGCCGAATGCGGGCGCGGCGCCGACCCAGCCGACCAGCACGCCGCCGAGTGCTGGACCGCTGGCGAACGCGACGGTGCGCGCCAGCTCGATGCGAGCGTTGGCGGCTGGGAGTTGCTGCGATGTCACCAGTGACGGGACCAGCGCAGGAGCAGCGACACTGTAGGCAACCGTGCCGCAGACCGCGATGAAGCCGAGCAAAGCGAGCAACGGCAAGGTCATCGCGCCGAGCCAGAGCAACAGCAGGATCGCGGCAAGGGCCACTGCGCGCAGCGCCTCGGAGCCCGCCATGACCCAGCGCCGCGACACGCGATCGGCGAGTAGGCCGGCGGGAATTGCAAACAGGATGAAGGGCAGCGTAAGCGCGGTCTGCAGCAGGCCGGTCTGGCCTTCGCCGACGCCGAGCACCAGCACGGCGACGATGGGCGCAGCTGCAAGCGCGATCTGCTCGGCCGATTGCGCGGCAAGGTTGGACCAGGCGAGGCGATTGAAGGTGGCCGGCAGGCGAGGCGTATCGGCGGACATGGCAGAATCCTTGGCAAAATTCGATCTGGCCATAGTGTGTGGTTGGAAGACGTCCGATCCCACCCGTTTCCCGATAACGCAAAAACAAAGGCCCGCCGAGGATTCGGTGAGCCTTTCCAGAGGAAGTCAGGTTGGGTTCAGTCGCCGCATCGAAGCTGCATTCCCTCTCCCGCTTGCGGGGGAGGGTCAGGGTGGGGCTCTCACAGCGAGTCGTGTCGTGGAGGGAGCCCCCACCCGGATCGCATCTAGCGATGCGATCCGACCTCCCCCGCAAGCGGGAGAGGTCGAGCGTGTCTGCCGTCAGATCGGCTCAGTCTGAACCGCATCGATTTCATGCGCCTAAAGCCCGTTACTGCGGCGTGGGTCCCGGTGCGAGCTGGCCGGTGATGGTGCCGACCAGCGTGGCCGGCCGGGCATCGTCACTGACCGCGGGAGCCGCGGCGGCCTCGGCCTTGCGCTGCGCCAGCGCGCTGGTCAGGCTGGTCAGCGCATCGGACCCTGCCGGGAAGCCGGCCTCCGAAAGGATCTTGTCGATCATCGGCTTGAATGCCGAGACCGACAGCAATTGCGCGGCGAGCCCGTCGCCGAGCCCGAGACCGCCATTGCCGTTGCCATGGCCGTTGGCACCGCCGCGGCCGAGCATGCTGCCGGTGTCGAAGATCCGGATGTCGGAGATCTTCTCGATCGGCTTCACCGCCTCGGCGAGCGCGCTCGGGATCACGTTGATGCGGGCGAGGTTGAGGTCGTAGTCGATCATCTCGGCGCTCAGCTTGTTGCGCGCCTCCGCCTTCAATGTCGCAACTTCTGCCTCGGCCTGACCGAGTGCCTTGACGCCAGCGGCGCGGGTGGTGGCTGCGTTGGCGTCGGCTTTCGCCAGCACGTTGGTGGCCTCGGCCTTGTTGGCCGCAGCCTGCTTCTCGGCTTCCGCCATCACCGTGATCGGCATTGCATTGGTCTCGGCAACCTTGCGCGCGGCGATCACGTTGATGATCTTGTCGCGTTCGGCGACCTCGGTGGCGCGGGCGGTGGTCACCTTTTCTTCGGCCGCGATCGCGAGTGCGCGCGCTGTCTCCGCGATGGTCTGGGCTTCCGACTGCTCCTTGCTCTTGGTCGCAACCGCGATTGCGGCTTCCTGCGCCACGATCTGCAGCTCGCGGTCGGTCTCAGTGGTGCGGCGCTTGACCGCGAGATCGGCCTCGATCTTGCGGGTGTCGCGGGCCTGGTTGGCCTCGGTCTGCTTGTTGGCGACCGCGAGCTCCTGCTGGATGCGGTATTCGGCCTCGTTCTGCAACGCGGTCTGCTCGACCTGCGCGGTCTGCGCGCGCATCGCCGCGGTCTTGTTGGCGATGTCGCGCTGCTGGGCGAGCTCGGCCTCGCGCTTGGTGCTTTCGATCGTCAGCGTGGTCTGCCGCGCCACCAGGTCCTGCTGGGCGATATTGACCTCGGTGGTGCGGACGATCTGGTTGCGCTCCTGTTCACGCTCCTTGGTGATCTTGGTCAGCGTGGTCAGACCGTGAGCGTCGAAGAAATTGCTCGGGTTGAAGTGCTTGATGTCGCTCTGGTCGAGCCGGGTCAGCGACACCGATTCAAGCTCGAGGCCGTTGTTCTGGATGTCGGCGCCGACCGCGTCCTGCACCGCCTTGACGAAGGTCGCGCGCTGCTCCTGCAACTCTTCCAGGTTCATGGTCGCGGCGACCGAGCGCAGGCCGTCGACGAACTTGGCCTCGACCAGCTCGCGCAGCTCGGCAGCGTCGTTGGTGCGGTTGCCGAGCGTCTGCGCAGCGAGGGCGATCGAGGAGCTATCGGGCTTGACGCGCAGGTAGAACTCGGCGCCGATGTCGACGCGCATGCGGTCCTTGGTGATCAGCGAGTCCGGGCCGCCGCGCGCGACCTCGAGCCGCAAGGTCTTCAGGTTTACCGCAGCGGTGGAGTGGAAGATCGGCAGCACCAGCGAGCCGCCGTCGAGCACCACCTTCTGGCCGCCGAGGCCGGTGCGGACATAGGCCTCGTCGCGCGTCGAGCGCTTGTAAAGCTTTGCGAACAGCAGACCGATAACGAGAATGGCAAGGACGCCAATAGCGACGGGTATAGCAAGTTCCCACATGTGTTATGCCCTGTTGGAAGAGTGTTGTTGTTCGACCAGGTCGGCTGGAGCTGATATCGCGATGAAGCTTTTGGCGTCGCGGTCGACCAGCAGCACGCTGGCGCCGACCGGCAATGCCTCGGACTCGGCGCTGGCACGCGCCGACACGGTGTGCCAGTTGCCGAAGACATCCTTGAGACGAACCCGGCCCGGCAGGCCCTGATCGAGCGGGCCGACCGACACGGTGGCGACCTTGCCGACAAAGTCGCTGTCGCTGACCGCATAGCTCTCGTCGCGCGGAATGATGCGGGCGAGGCCGCGGCTGGTGTTTCTGATCACGGGAATGCTGCCTGCGGCGGCAACCACGGCGGCAATGGAAACCGGGATGGCGGTGCCTGCGGCATGCGCCAGTCCCTGGAGCAGAAAGCCTCCGATCGAGAATATGCCAAGTACCAGGATGATCAGGATCAGGAGGGGAAGCCGCCCGGCGTTGATCCAGAGAAACAGGCCACTGAGAGCATTGTGGCTCTCGGCCTCGACCGCGAACTCCTTGCCGATGAGTTCGCTGATCGAAAGTCCGACCATGGTGGTGAGCAACTCGATACCGCCAAGTGCCACCATGATCGCAGCCGCGACCGCGAAGGGCCGTACGTCGGGGGCGAGCAGGATGTCGCCAACTGCACTCATTTTTCTGACTTGATCCTTTCAAGCCGCGCCGCGATTTCCTTTTCGCGGTGCAGGCGATCGAGTTCGTCAAGCTCCTTGTCGCCGAGCACGCTGGAAGCGGGAACACCGGTCACCCGGGCGATCGCCGCCATGGCGCGTTCAGCACTCAATGTATTGGTCGTCGATGGGCCCCGGCTGGTTTCGTCCCTGGCCTCGCGGACCAGACTTTGTTCGAGATCGGTTAATCGCGCCTCCGCCTCGCGGCGCGCGCCGAGCATGGCCTGCAGTGCCTTGGTCTGCTCATCGATTTCGAGCTCGATGAAATCCATCGCGCGTTCCAGCGCGATCACCTGCGACTCCAGATCAATTTGCCGTGCGACGCCGGCGCGCGCGAGGTCCTCGCGATTTTCCGCAAGTGCGAGACGGATCTTCTCCTTCAGACCAGCGGTTTCGGTATCCAGTTCCTCGCGACGCCTCTTCAGGCGGAATTCTTCGGCACGCGACTTGCCGAGCGCATAGCGCGCTTCGTCGGCGCCGGCGTCGATCTCGCGGATCGCCTGCTTGACCAGCGCGACCTTGTTGTTGTTCTCGACATTGTCGATGGTCTGGCTCGCGATGGCGGCAAGAAGCCGGCCCATACGTGCAAGGATGCCTTCGTGAAGCATGGTCTTCTCCTCCGGTTGTGCTGATTTCGATTTGACGGCGATGTGGATTTCGTAGCCGCGACCATCCGAGATCAAATGCGCCGGGAAGGGGCTTTCCCAGCCAGAGACATATCCCGGCACGTCGAACGGCACCAACACGCGTCCGCTGACAGTGCTAATGGTCAGTGAAGTTGGACCCTTGATCGCAAACAACTTGTCGTCGAGCGGTATCCGGCGGACGGCGGCGCCCGCGATGTAGTTGGCGCGGTCGCGCAGGCCGAGCGTGACGAGGCGCGCGGGCAGGCCCGTTTCCTTGCGGATCCGCTCATAGGCCTGGGCGTGCAGCGAGACGAGGTTGGCGCCGACGGGCGCGACCTCGGCGAGAACAGCCATCATCCGGTCATAGGCCGCAAAGGTCGCTTCGATCGCTTCGATGCCCGACGGGTCGGGTGCGAGGGCGTAGCGCAGCGTTGCGGTTGGCGTCTCGACGGGAAGTTTGATCATGCGTCCAACGTAAAGCACTTCCTCAGTGCTTTACAAGGTTGGCGGCCGGTATCATTTCCGTGAGCCCAGATGCAGTTGCAAATGAGTTGCAATAACGGGAGAGATCGGCCATCCTTGAGCGATGGACGCTCGGACTCCTGATATGTCTCCCGTTTCTGTTTCCAACGCCGCGCCCGGCGGTTGGCGCGATGATGCCGGCCATGCGCGCAGCCTGCCTGAGGTGAACGCGACCGTTCAGGTGCCGAGTGCAGGCGTCTGGTGGCGCCGGCTGCTCGCCTTCGCCGGCCCGGGCTATCTGGTCTCGGTCGGCTACATGGATCCCGGCAACTGGGCCACCGATCTCGCGGGCGGCTCGAAGTTCGGCTACACGCTGCTGTCGGTCATCCTGCTCTCCAACCTGATGGCGATCCTGCTGCAGGCGCTTGCCGCGCGGCTCGGCATCGCGACCGATCGCGATCTGGCGCAGGCCTGCCGTGCGACCTATTCGCGGCCGGTGAATTTGCTGCTGTGGCTCGCCTGCGAGGCCGCGATCATTGCCTGCGACCTTGCCGAGGTGATCGGCACCGCGATCGCGCTCAAGCTCTTGTTCGGCATTCCCCTGATCGGCGGCGCACTGCTGGCGGCGCTCGACGCGTTCCTTTTGCTGCTGCTGATGAACCGCGGCTTCCGCTTCCTCGAAGCCTTCGTGATCGCGCTGTTGATCGTGATCGCGGTCTGCTTCGCGGTGCAGATCGCCGCCGCCGCGCCGCCGATCGCCGGCGTGCTCGGCGGCTTCATGCCGTCGCGCGAGATCGTCACCAATCCGGAGATGCTCTACATCGCGATCGGCATCATCGGCGCCACCGTGATGCCGCATAACCTCTATCTGCACTCATCGATCGTGCAGACCCGCGCCTATCCGCGCACCGAGGAGGGGCGGCGCGACGCGATCAAATGGGCGACCACGGATTCCACCATCGCGCTGATGCTGGCGCTGTTCGTCAACGCCGCGATCCTGGTGCTGGCGGCCGCGACCTTCCACAAGAGCGGCCATTCCGACGTCGCCGAGATCGACCAGGCGTTCGAACTGCTGTCGCCGCTGCTCGGGCTCGGCATCGCCTCGACGCTGTTTGCCGTGGCGCTGCTCGCCTCCGGCCTCAACTCGACGGTGACGGCAACGCTGGCCGGCCAGATCGTGATGCAGGGCTTTCTCGACCTCAAGCTGCCCGACTGGCTGCAGCGGCTGGTGACCCGCGGCATCGCGATCATCCCGGTGATCGTGGTCGCCGCGCTCTATGGCGAGAGCGGCACCGCGCAGCTCCTGGTGTTCAGCCAGGTGGTGCTGTCGATGCAGCTGCCCTTCGCGGTGATCCCGCTGGTGCGCTTCGTGTCCGACAAGCGCAAGATGGGCGCGCTCGCGATCTCGATGCCGGTCGCGGTGGCGGCGTGGATCGTCGCCGGCCTGATCGTGATCCTGAACCTGAAGCTGTTGTTCGATACGATCTTCGGTACCTAGCGCGAGCGCTCTATAGCGGAATGAGCTTTAGTTGAATCGACTTGGCGCGGTCTTGTTTCACCTCTCCCCGCCGGGGAGAGGTCGGATTGCGCAGCAATCCGGGTGAGGGCCCTTGCTCCCTCGGTAGACCTTAACCCCTCACTCGATTTGCTGCGCAAATCGACCTCTCCCAAGGGAGAGGTGAAGTTTCGACGCCGTAGCAGCTTAGCCCAATCTCACCAGGCGCTAGTCCTGCGGCTCAGCCAGCCCTTCGCCTGACGCGTCGACGCGCAGCCAGCCTGACGGGGCGAGCCGCTGCTGCGGCAGGAAGCGACCCTTGTAGTCCATCTTCTTGGAGCCTTCGATCCAGTAGCCGAGATAGACGTAAGGCAGACCCTGCCGGCGGGCGCGGGCGATGTGATCGAGGATCATGAAGGTGCCCAGCGAGCGGGCCTCGAGCCCCGGCTCGAAGAAGGAATAGACCATCGACAGCCCGTCGCTGAGCACGTCGGTCAGCGCCACCGCCATCAGCTCGTCGCCGCGGCCGGTGATCGCGCTGTCGGCATTGCGCTTGCGGTACTCGATGATCCGGGTCTCGACATGGCTGTCCTCGACCATCATCGCGTAGTCCAGCACGGTCATGTCGGCCATGCCGCCGTTACGGTGGCGGCGGTCGAGATAGGCGCGGAAGACCGAATATTGCTCCGAGGTCGGCACCGCCGTGCGCTGCTCGCCGATGATGTCGGCGTTGCGGGCGAGAACCTTGCGGAAATTGCGGGAGGGGCGGAATTCGTTGGCGACCACCCGGACCGAGACGCAGGCCCGGCATTGGTCGCACGCCGGACGGTAGGCGATCGACTGGCTGCGCCGGAAGCCGCCATGGGTCAGCAAGTCGTTGAGATCGCCCGCTTTGTCGCCGACCAGGTGCGTGAAAACCTTCCGCTCGTGCCGGCCCGGTAGATAGGGGCAGGGTGAGGGCGCCGTCAGATAGAACTGCGGGGTATCACGCGAGTGCTGGGTCACGTCTGATCGTCGGGCTCCACAAACAATACAGGCAGCCGAGTTAGCATCGCCCCCCGGAGGCTAACGGTCAATTGGTTTAGGCGGGCCTAATAGGAGGCCCGCGCGGCCGGAGAGACCTGGGTCCGGACCGAGCTGTTGATAATGACGGTTCCGAGGATGATGTCGTGCAGCAGCCGGCGGCGGCCGTTCAGGAGCCCGACCAGCAGCACCAGAGGCGACAGGAACGAGATCGTCACCCAGAACAGCACCGCGTGGGTGGCGCCGAGCACGAAATAGCCGCGGGCGCCGTACCAGGTGCGCAGTTCCAGATCCATCATGCGCATGCCGATGGTGGCCGAATGCTGGCCGCCGATCGAGGCGCCGTAATAGACGATGGCCCAGACGATCGAAGCCGGCGATACCAGCCAGAACAGCGCCCAGCCGAGGCCGAGCGTGACCAGGCCGAACACCGCAATGAAGATCACGGCGAGGATCACCGGCACCGACAGCACGAAGAGGTCGATCAGGAACGCGAAGACGCGGCGCGTCAGCACGCCGCGGAACAGTTCCGGCTCTATCGATGGATCGAACGCATGCGGGGGAACGCCGCCGTCGTTGCGCCACGCACCACCGTCACTGCCGTAAGACATGACCAACCTCCGATGAAACACCCGCGCAGGACATGGGAACAGGACGGGCGCCTGCCAAGTCTGGGCGAACATTAACTAGCCGAAATATTCCGGCGATTCGGCGGCCATAGGCGGTCGCGGAACGTGTATGTTGCGTACGGCAAGCCGAGAGGAACCCATGAGCACACGGATCGGGCTGCGCTGCAGGTGCGGAGAGGTTTTCGGTGTCGTCTCGAACCCGTCGCCCCAATCGGCCAATCGCGTGACCTGTTACTGCGACGACTGCCAGGCGTTCATGCACCAGCTAGGCCGCGCCGATCTGCTCGACGCACATGGCGGCACCGACATCGTCCAGATCGCGCCGTCGTCGCTGAGTTTCGTGCAGGGCCAGGACAAGATTGCGGGCGTGCGGCTGACGCCGAAGGGCCTGTTCCGCTGGCACACGACGTGCTGCAACACGCCGGTCGGCAATACGCTAAGGCCATCGGTCCCGTTCGTCGGAATTGTCGCGCAGGCGTTCGACGGCGGCGCGCTGCGCGCCGATGAAGCGTTCGGCAAGCCGATCGGCGCGATCCAAGGGAAATACGCGGTCGGCGAGGCGCCAAAGGGCTCGACCGGATTGAACCTGGGGCTGATCGCGCGCGCCATTGGCAGGGTGCTGGGCTGGCGCCTGCGCGGAAAGGCGTGGCCGCATCCGTTCTTCAGGCGCGAGACCGGTGAGCCGATCTATCCGCTAACCGTGCTGTCGCAGCAGCAGCGCGACGCCCTGCGTCCGCTGTGCGGCCCGCATCCGACAGCACCGGCCGCGGGCCAGACCTAGTCTAGGATTCCGCCTTGATCTTCTCGGCGGCCTTCGGCGCGAAATAGGTCAGGATGCCGTCGGCGCCGGCGCGCTTGAAGCCGACCAGACTTTCCATCATGGCGCGCTCGCCGTCGATCCAGCCATTGGCGGCGGCGCCCGCGATCATCGCGTATTCGCCGGACACCTGGTACACGAAGGTCGGCATCGCGAAATGGTCCTTCACGCGGCGGACGATGTCGAGATAGGGCATGCCGGGTTTGACCATCACCATGTCGGCGCCCTCGGCGATGTCGAGTTCGACCTCGCGCAGCGCCTCGTCGGAATTGGCGCTGTCCATCTGGTAGGTGCGCTTGTCGCCGGTCAGCGTCTTGGCCGAGCCGATCGCGTCGCGGAACGGGCCGTAGAACGCGGAGGCGTATTTCGCGGCATACGACATGATCTGCACGTCGCCGAAGCCGTTGTCGTCGAGCGCCTCGCGGATCGCGCCGATGCGGCCGTCCATCATGTCCGACGGCGCGATCACGTCGCAGCCGGCCTCGGCCTGGGTCAGCGCCTGCTTGACCAGCACCGCGACCGTCTCGTCGTTGAGGATCTTGCCATCCTCGATCAGTCCGTCATGGCCATGGCTGGTGAAGGGATCGAGCGCGACGTCGCAGAGCACGCCGATGTCGGGAAACTCTTTCTTGATCGCGCGCACCGCCTGGCAGACCAGATTGTCGGGATTGAGCGCCTCCGAGCCTTGCTCGTCGCGCAACGCCGGCTCGGTGAAGGGAAACAGTGCGATGCAGGGGATGTTGAGTTTTGCGGCGCGCTCGGCGTCGCGCACGATCTGGTCGACGGTGAGCCGGTCGACGCCGGGCATCGAGGCCACCGGCGTGCGGGTGTTATGGCCATCGACCACGAACATCGGCCAGATCAGGTCGTCGGTGGTCAGCACGTTCTCGCGCACCAGCCGGCGCGCCCATTCCGACTTGCGATTGCGGCGCATGCGGATCGCAAGGTCCAGCGAGGGCGAGGCGAGGGCATCGGTCTGGCGCCGCGGCGTGTCGCGCAATTCGATCGGGCGCCCGAATTTGATCGCCATGTTGTCTTCTCCCCGGGGACGGCTGGTCTGGACCTGATATAAGTCTACTCCTAGCATCTCGCAGGGGCGCCGTCATTGCGCCCCAAGCGACCTTGATTTGCCGCAACGGCAATTGATTTTGCGTCCCCGGCGGGCCAAGACTGCGCCATGAACCCCATTTTGCAGCTGCCATGCGGCGATTCGGATGTCTGACACCTCGACACGCGATCAGGCCCGGGACAACGCCATCTCGGTGAGCGCGATCTCGTCGGACCGGATCGAGCCGGACGACAATGCGTGGACGCGGCGTCTCGTCATCTTCCTGCGCATCATGGCCGTCGTTTCGGTCGCCAAGGGCCTCTATCACTGGGCCCAGGTGACCGGCTTCGTCGGCGGCGAGGAGGAGGCCTTCGAGAACCAGTCGATGGCCTGGCAGACCGCCACGATCTATTTTGCCGTCATCGAGCTCGTCGCCGCTGTCGGCCTCTGGCTCGCGACGCCGTGGGGCGCCGTGGTCTGGCTGACCACCGTGGTGTCGATGGCGGTCATCGAGCTGATGTTTCCTGCCATCTATGGCGGCAGCCTCACCGTGGTCGGGCTCGAGGCCGTGATGCTTGCGGCCTATCTCGCGCTGGCCTGGATGTCGGCGCGCGAACGCCCGCCATAGCCCACGCACCACGCCGGCCTGATGCTGTTGCCCGGCTGCGACAGGGCGACAGATTGCAGTCGGCGGCCGCCGATTCAAGACAGTCGTGCCCGCAACGAGAAGACAGCTTCGCCGGTTCTGCAGGTGGACGCGACAGAGATCGCATCCCTATCGAGGCGCCCCGTCCCGGGAGCACTCCACGGGACCTGCCGTCGGGATCCATTGCTCCGGATCTTGGTGCGTGTGCCGACCGGCTTTGCGCGGGCCGACGGCGGAACCGGTCTCACCCGCAGCCGATGCTGGCGGCTTGCGCGTATCGCGCGCGTCCCGCCGCGATGCGCTCCGATAAAATTTTCAAAGAATTTTCCGGTAACCGATCGGTCACCGTAAAGGGTTCCCTCACACTCGTTACGCCGTCGTTTCGAATTCAGACGATGCTGTTTCCGAATGTGACAGGAGGCGCAGACGAAGCGTGAACAGCAGCCTCGCACCGTCAATGAAAAGTTGCGAAAAGCCCTTGATCCATGGGCTTAATCCACGATTCACTGTCTTAAATTCATGATCTCTTTATTCTCTTATTTAAGCGGATATTCAAACGGCCCCCTTACGTTGGACCTATCAGGCGGGACACAAGTTTCGTCGAATAAAGTCGATAAAAACGACAAACAGGGGAAGTGTCATGATGAAAGCCGTTGCGACAACGGCGGCGGATGCCGCTGATCGCGCTACCGGTCAAGCTCCGGTGCAGCCGCTCTATCTCGAAGCCCTGACTTTGGTGGAGCGGCTGCATCGCCGGCTCCTCGACGTCATCAAGGACGAATTCGATCGTCGCGGCCGCGCCGACATCAACTCGGTGCAGGCACTGCTCCTGTACAATATCGGTGACAAGGAACTGACCGCCGGCGAGTTGCGCACCCGAGGCTACTATCTCGGCTCCAACGTCTCCTACAATCTGAAGAAGCTCGTCGAGCTAGGCTTCCTCGATCATCAGCGCTCGCGCGTCGATCGCCGCTCGGTGCGTATCCGTCTGACCCCGCAGGGCCAGGAAGTCCGCAAGATCGTCGATGCGCTCTATCAGAAGCACGTCAAGACGGTGGAGCAGGTCGGTGGCATCTCGAACGAGGAGTTCGCGAGCCTCAACAAGTCACTGCATCGCCTCGAGCGCTTCTGGACCGACCAGATCCTGTATCGCCTCTGAGCTTTCCTCTTTTCGCCTGATGGCCAAGCCGGCCGCTTGAGAAGACCGGCAGCCTCCCTCCAGTTCAGTTCTTGCTCTCAACGCATCGGTCATGCCCGGCCGATGCGTTTTTCATGCTGCATGTGCGAAAATATATCGGCCCAGTGAGGAACCAACGTGTTCCCCGTGCTTTATCCCGTCTCCCAACAGAGAGACAGGACATGCTGGTCGAGCGCGGGATTGAGGCGCTGAATGTCGAGGTGGTCGGTGACGCCTACGCGATCGCCTCGAACTATCTGCGCAAATCCGGCGCCATTCCTGACACTTTCGCCACCAATGAGCGCCTGCTCGGCATCATCGTGAAGCTGTTCCAGCGCGGTGAGCAGAACCGGCTCCGCCTCGCCAACAAGGCGATCGCGAAGTTCGAGGCCGAGACGCTGGTGGTCGCCTGAGCGTCAACCCGGAGACTTCAATGGAAGCCGCTATCGATCGCATCATGCAGACATACGATCTGCTGCTCAATCGCACGTCCGCCGCAAGCGACGAAGCGCGGGCGAAGGTGACGGAGTACGTGCAGACGCTGTTCGAGGCGGGCGAGCGCGATACCCATCGGTTGACGGTGTGCGGGCTGACCTATCTGCGCCAGCTCGACGGCAGCACCGACCATGTCAAGGCCGGCTATACCGGGCTGTAGGTGGCACGGGCGCGCCTCCGGTCATGATCGGACGGCGCCCCAGCCGCGGACTGCTGTCACCATGCGGTTTGGTTGTTCGCGGGGTGATCCTTCAACAGCGGCTTGCCGAACAGCGACGGCACGAGGTCGTCCAGGAAAAGCAGTAGTTGTGCCCGGAAGCCCGGGCCGGTCCCGCCGAGGCGATTGAGCGGGATGATCGCTTCCGCCGAGGCCTGCCATGTGACTGCCACATAGGCGATGCCGGGATTTGCAGTTGCTGCCGTCTGTTGGCCGCGAGGGCTATCGAACCTGAACTCGACAAGCGGCACCCATTGGTTCAGCGGCTCCTCCCTGGGCGGTCCGCCGTTGAAGCGGCTCGTCAGGTAGAGGGTGCTGTACTGGATCGAGAAACCCCAATGCAGCGTTTCGACGGCCGGCGAGGGCACGGTGTTGAAGCCACCAGTCACGAGATTGGGTGCGAGTGCCATGCCGCCGGTGCCGATCGGGACTTCATCGACGACGGCGGCGGTGACGGCGAATGGCCGTAGCCACGCAAGCGAGTCGGGCAGGTCGCCGAACCCCTTGCCGAAGAAGATGCCCGGCTGGATCGTGTCGGGAGCATCGGCACCGATCGCGACCGAGCCGGAGTGACCGATGCCCCACGCGAGTCCGATCGAGATCAGCGCCTCGTGACGGTTGTCGCGATAGGCCTCGTATTTGAGACCGATGCTGGTCTTGTCGAAACCCGAGGTGCGGCCGGTCGGCCAGGTCTGATGGACCCAGGCGCTGTCGATCGTGAAGGCGAGCGTCGGCGTGAGCAGGCGGGCAAAGGACGCGTTGATCCGGTTCTCGACGGCGTCGCTGCCCTGTGCCGGATAACCGAGATAGTTGAAGTTCGGCAGGATCAGCTCGTCAGCGACGGCGGGGTCGTCGAAGGTCATGGTGCCGGCGAAATAGCGGTTGCCGGCGATGCCGTGCGCCTGCGCGGACTGCGTCCAAAGCATCGGCAAGAGCAGCAGCGCTCGACTCCGAAGCGGTATCGACTTCACGAACATGCGCCCGCCCGCATTTGCAGCTTGATCAATATAGGGTACCCCCCTATACTAGATGTCATGTCGCACACCATCAAGCACAAATCCAAGCTCATCGGCCGCATCCGGCGCATCAAGGGGCAGATCGAGGCGGTCGAGCGCGCGCTGGAATCCGAGATCGGTTGCGCCGACGTGCTGATGCTCGTCGCATCGGTGCGAGGTGCCGTGAATGGACTGACGGCCGAGCTTCTCGAAGATCACATTCGCCATCACGTCGTCGATCCGGCGCATGAAAAAGACGCGGAGCGAGCCAGAGGCGCCGCCGACCTGATCGACATCGTACGGACATACCTGAAGTAGCGAACGAGGATTACTATGAGCGATGCCAGTGGCGCGGCCTTTCCGGGTCTTCACAGCCATGTTTTCCTTTCTGGTGACCACCAGAAAAGCGAACGCAAAACCTGGGCGGTGATCTGGCTCTGCAGCGCGATGATGATCGCCGAAATTGTCGGCGGTTGGTTGTTTGGATCGATTGCGCTGGTTGCTGACGGACTTCACATGAGCACCCATGCGGGTGCCCTGTTGCTCGCGGCGCTTGCTTATACCTATGCCCGGAAATATGCCGATGATCCGCGGTTCAGCTTTGGGACCGGCAAGCTCGGAGATCTAGCCGGGTTCACCAGCGCTATTATCCTGGCGATGATCGCGCTGTTGATCGGCTATGAAGCGGTCAGCCGCCTCTTTGCCCCGGTTCCGATCCATTTCGCCGAAGCGATACCTGTTGCGGTCCTCGGCCTTGCCGTCAACGTCGCCAGCGCGTGGCTGCTCAGTGGCGGAGACCATCATCATGACCACGGACATGGACACGGACACCACGCCCATCATGATGAAGAGGAGAGCCATCGGCTTGCAACCGGTGAGGGTGATGTGGTCCTCGAGGTGTTCGAGGACGGTGTGCCGCCGCGCTTCCGGCTTCGTGCAGAAGGTGCCACTGTGCTTCGCGCCGCGACTGTTTCGATCGAGACCGTGCGTCCGGACGGCGCCCGGCAAATCTTTGCGCTCAGGGATTGCGGCGACTACCTCGAATCCATTGATGAGATTCCCGAGCCGCACGCTTTCAGCGCCAACGTCAGGCTTGGCGAGCAGACCTACCCCGTACAATTCGAGGAGCATGAGCACGCGCATGGATCGACGGCGCGAGATCACAACATGCGTGCCGCTGTCATCCATGTTCTGGCGGATGCCGCGGTATCGGTGCTGGTCATCGCCGGCCTTCTGCTTGCGCGCGCCTTCGGCTGGCTCTGGATGGACCCGTTGGCGGGACTTATCGGCGCGTTCGTGATTGCCAGCTGGTCGTTCGGCCTCATTCGCGACACCGGTGCTATCCTGCTCGACATGAATCCCGATCGTCGCATGGCTGACAACCTCAAGCGTTCGATCGAGAATGATGGCGATCGGCTCACGGACCTTCACCTCTGGCGACTGGGGCCCGGTCATCTCGGGGCCATCCTCTCCGTGGTGACTGCGACGGAGCGGAGTGAGCAATACTACCGGGCCAAGGTGGCGCGGTTCCGGTCGCTCTCGCACCTGACCATTGAAGTCAGACGCATCGATCCGTCGGCAACAGGCGTTGCTTGATTTCGCTTCGAGCAAAACACGGCACCTTCAGGCTGCGCCGGCAGTCCGCGTGAGCGCATGAAGCGTGGCATGGCGCGGACAAGGTCTCGGACTGCCCGGTCCGCGCAGACATCTCTCACCATTGGTAAAGCTGAACCGCTGGCAATCGAGCGGAGGTGCGCTTGCCACCAAGGTGCGACAATTTGCGCGCGCGCTCGCGCGTCGTCCGTCTTGCCGAAATCTGTGGCGAATGGTCGCTAAGGGCGACCAGACCTCGCACCGTCGAGCGATTCCTTTAGGAGGTTCGCTTCCCGGTTGACGCTTGCGCCACGTGACCGGATGCGGCCAATGATCAATCGGCTGCCTCTCCAAAATCCAGGAGGAAGCCCCATGATCTCGTCCCGCATGCGCCTGTTCGGCGCGGTCGTCGCGCTGCTTGTCGGGGTAGGTGGTGCGGCCTCCGCGCAGCAGCTCGAGCTCAAGCTGATGGCGCCGGCTGCGCCCGGCGGCGGCTGGGATCAGACCGCGCGTTCGATGCAGCAGGCGCTGGTCGCGGCCGGTGTCGCGCGCAGCGTCCAGGTCACCAACGTTCCCGGCGCTGGCGGCAGCGTCGGCATCGCGCAATTCGTCAACGGCGCCAAGGGCGACGGCAGCCAGATGATGGTCAACGGCTTCGTCATGGTGGGCGCGCTCGCCATGAACAAGTCGCCGGTGACGCTGGACCAGGTGACGCCGATCGCACGCCTCACCGAGGAGATTCAGGTCATCGTGGTGCCGGCCAATTCGCCGCTGAAGACGGCGCAGGATCTCGCCGCGGCGGTCAAGGCCGACATCGCCAAGGTGACCTTTGCGGGCGGCTCGGCCGGCGGCGTCGATCATGTGATGGCGGCGCTGTTCGCGGGCACGGTCGGCGCCGATGCCAAGAAGATCAACTACATTCCGTTCTCCGGCGGCGGTGAGTCGCTTGCCGCGATTCTCGGCGGTAAGGTCACGGCCGGCATTTCCGGTCTCAGCGAATACGAGGGCCAGATCAAGGCCGGCAAGCTGCGCGCGCTCGGCCTGACCTCGGCGCAGCGCCTGCCCGGCGTCGACATCCCGACCTTCAAGGAGCAGGGCATCGATCTCGTGCTCGCGAACTGGCGCTCGGTGGTCGCACCTCCCGGCATCTCGCCGGAGCAGCGCAAGGTGCTGAGCGACGCCGTCGAGAAGATGGTGAAGTCCGACGCCTGGAAGGAGATCCTGAAGCAGAAGGGCTGGGATGACGCCTATCTTGGCGGCGATGCCTTCGCCGATTTCCTGAAGACGGAGATCGCGCGTGTCACCGAGGTGCTGAAGTCGGTCGGCCTCGTCAAGTCATGACATCGGACAGCGCTCCCGAGCAAGCCAGCCGGCGCATCGACCGCGCCGGCGTCGTGATTGCGGCCGCGCTGGCTGTGCTCGCAGCCGTGCTGGTGTGGGATGCAAGCAAGCTGCCGTCCACCACGATGTACGGCATGGGGCCGGAGGCGATGCCGGTCGTCATCGCGATCGGTCTCGTCATCCTGGCGGTCGGCAATCTGATCGATGCGCTGCGCGGCACATTGCCGGCGCGGGAGAGCATGGATCCGAAGCCGGTGTGGCTGATCATCTGCGGCCTTGCGCTGCTGATCGCCATCATCGGCTGCGGTGGCGGCTTCATCCTCGCCACCTCGGCGCTGTTCGTCACCACATCGGCCGCGTTCGGCCGCCGCGCTGTCGCGGCCGACACGGTGATCGCGCTCGTGATCACGACACTGATTTATCTGGCATTCGACAAGCTGTTGACGCTGAGCCTTCCCGCCGGCCCGCTGGAGCGACTGCTGTGATGGACACGTTCGCCGCGCTGGCGCATGGCATGGCGGTCGCCATGCAGCCGATGAATCTGCTCTACGCCCTGATCGGCGTGTTCCTGGGCACCGCGGTCGGCGTGTTGCCGGGCATCGGACCGGCGCTGACGGTCGCGCTGCTGCTGCCGGTGACCTACAAGCTCGATCCCGGCGGCTCGCTGATCATGTTCGCCGGCATCTACTACGGCGGCATGTATGGCGGATCGACCACCGCGATCCTGATCAACACCCCGGGCGAGAGCGCCTCGATGGCGACCGCGCTCGAGGGCAACAAGATGGCCAAGGCCGGCCGCGGTGGCCCGGCGCTGGCGACCTCGGCGATCGGCTCGTTCGTGGCCGGCACCATTGCCACCATCGGCCTCGCGTTCCTCGCGCCATGGCTGGTCGACTTCGCCGTCAGGTTCGGGCCCGAGGATTATTTCGCGCTGATGTGCGTCGCCTTCGTCACGGTGTCGGCGACCTTCGGCGACTCGCCGGTCCGCGGGCTGACCAGCCTGTTCATTGGACTGACGCTCGGCCTTGTCGGCATCGACAAGCTCACCGGGCAGGCGCGGCTTGCCTTCGGCATCCCTGAACTGCTCGACGGCGTCGAGGTGACGACGCTTGCGGTCGGCCTGTTCGCGGTGGGGGAGGCGCTCTATGTCGCCTCGCGCCGCCATCATGCCGAGGAGAAGCTCGAGGCGGTGCGCGGCTCGTTGTGGATGACGCGCGAGGATTGGCGGCGGTCGTGGATGCCGTGGTTGCGCGGCACGCTGTTCGGCTTTCCGATCGGCGCGCTGCCGGCCGGCGGCGCCGAGATCCCGACCTTCCTGTCCTATTCCACCGAGCGGCGGCTGACCAAACATCCGGAGGAGTTCGGCAAGGGCGCGATCGAGGGTGTCGCGGGGCCGGAGGCCGCCAACAATGCGTCGGCCGCCGGCACGCTGGTGCCGCTGCTGACGCTCGGGCTGCCGACCTCGGCCACCGCGGCGATGATGCTGGCGGGCTTCCAGCAATACGGCCTCAACCCGGGGCCGCTGCTGTTCGCCGAGCGGCCGGACCTGGTGTGGGGCCTGATCGCGAGCCTGTTCATCGCCAACGGCATGCTGCTGGTGCTCAACCTGCCGCTGGTGGGCTTGTGGGTACGGCTGCTCGCGATCCCGCAGCCCTGGCTCTATGCCGGCATCCTGGTGTTCGCGACCATGGGCACGATCGCGGCCAAGCCGTCGGTCGTCGAATTGTCGATGCTGGCGGCGTTCGGCGTGATGGGCTTTCTGATGCGGCGGTTCGATTTCCCGATCGCGCCGGTCGTGATCGGATTGATCCTCGGACCGATCGCCGAGAGCCAGCTGCGCCGCGCGCTCGCGATCAGCCTCGGCGATCCGATGGTGCTGCTGCAAAGCCCGATGTCGGCAACGCTGCTCGGCATTGCGGTGATCGCGTTGCTCGCGCCGTTCGTTCTCAAGGGACTCGGGCGGTTCAAGGCCAACGAGGATTAGGCCACGGCTCGACGCTGCCAAACATTCGCGTGATCCGGAAATATCCGGACCGCAGTCCCGGTCTTCCGTTCAGCAACGTAGATGCCTCGCCCGCGCGAGGCTCGATCAAGGCGGCTGAACAATGAGGACCACATACCTTCTGGCGGCGGTCCTGCTGATGCCAACGCTCGCGATCCAGGCCATTGCCCACGAACGAACCGGCAAGGGCAGCGATCGCGCGCATGTCGGCAGCGGGCTGACAATCGGCGGCGGATTGCAAGGTGACGGGATCGTCGGTCGTCAGATCGCGGCGCCGCCATGGAGTGCGGCCTGCATGAATGACGTAGGCCCACAACGATGCGACGAGCCGATGTGGGTCTATGGCAGCCCGGACTATGTCGCACAGTTCAGGAGTGCATTCTGACGTCGGTCCCGCGGCCGATGGGACAATCGGTCATATGGCCCGCCTGCAACACCCCCGCACGATCGGTTGAATCCGCCGTCGCCGCGTTTTGACTCGCCGATGCGCTGTGATACGCGTGAGGCGGGGTATGACATGAGGCGGTTCGTTCTCAGGCAGCGTGTGGGCAGGGCGGCGGCATTTGTCGCGGCCTATGCGCTTGTCCTCAACGTCATCCTCTCGAGTCTGCTCGTCGCCGGCATATCGCCTGCAGCCGCCGCAGCCGGCCAGATCCTCTGCATCAACAGCGCCGATCCCGGCGTGGCCCATGATGACGCCGGCAAGAGCGGGCGCGGCGGCGCGATCCACTGTCCGCTGTGCATCGGTCATCACGTCACCGGCGCGCTACCGCCGCCGGCGTTCGCGTTTGGAGCGCGGCTGCCGATCGCGCTCACGACGGTCCGTGCATTCGAGGTGCGGTTCGTCGCACGTTTCCGATCCTATGATCATCAATCCCGCGGGCCTCCGACACTGACCTGACCGCCGGCGCTTCGGCGCCCCTTCGTTCGTCAGATCAAATCCGGAGTCCTGTCATGTCATCCGCATCCGCGCGGCTGCGCGCCTGTGCGCTCGCCGGCGCTGCCGCAGCATTCATTTCGCCTGCCAACGCTCAATCCACATCGCAATCGACGCTGCCGTCCGTCACGGTGGACGCGCCCCGGCCACGGCGCGACGCATCGGTGCGTCCGCAGCGGCGCGCCGCGCGTAGCGCGCCGGCGCGGGCCGCGCGCGGTCCTGCCGCCCCGGCGCAAGCGGCCGCGGGGGAGGGCGGCGGCACCCGTGCCGCACTCGCCGTGCTGTCGGCGCAGCAGGCGCTCAAGGAGATCAACAACACGCCCGGCGGCGTCGCGCTGGTGCCGGCCGAGGCCTATCGCAACTCCACCGTGGCCAACACGATCAAGGACATCCTCGATTATGTCCCTGGCGTGTTCGCGCAGCCGAAATGGGGCGACGATACGCGGCTGTCGATCCGCGGCTCCGGCCTGTCGCGCAATTTCCATCTGCGCGGCATCCAGCTCTACATGGACGGCATTCCGATCAACACTTCGGACGGCTACGGCGATTTCCAGGAGGTCGACCCGACCGCCTATAAATATGTCGAGGTCTACAAGGGCGGCAACGCGCTGCAGTTCGGCGCCAATTCACTCGGCGGCGCGATCAATTTCGTCACGCCGACCGGGCGCGATCCGAATCCGAACGGCGCATCGTTCGACTTCGGCGCCTTCAACACCAGGCGGCTGCAGGTCAATGCCGGCGGCGCGAACGGGCCGTGGGATGGCTTCGCCACCGCGTCCACGCAGGCCTCCGACGGCTTCCGCGATCACAGTTTCGGCTCGAGCAACAAGCTCAGCGCCAATGTCGGCTACCAGATCTCGCCCGACGTCGAGACGAGGTTTTACCTGAACGCCAACGAGGTGCGCCAGCGCATCCCGGGCAGCGTCGACCGGACGACGGCGCTGACGTCACCGACCACGGCGGCCGCCGTCAATGTCGCCAATGATTGGCAGCGCAACATCGACACGGTGCGGATCGCCAACAAGACGACTATCCGCCTCGACGACACCCAGCTCGAATTCGGAGCCTTCGGCGTCGACCGGCATTTGATGCATCCGATCTTCCAGTGGCTCGACTATCGCTACAAGGACTATGGCGGCTTCGCGAAGCTGACCGACGATCGCGTCATCGGCGGCTTCCACAACCGGTTGATCGCCGGCGTCAACATCCTCAACGGCACCATCGATGCCCAGCAATTCGTCAATGTCGGCGGCTTCAAGGGCGCGCAGACGTCGTCATTGCGGCAGACGCCGGAGAACTATTCGGCATTCGCGGAGAATTCGTTCTACTTCCTGCCCAACGTCGCCTTCGTCGCCGGTACGCAATACCTGTTCGCGGTGCGCGACCAGCACGTCAACTTCTCGACCAATGGCGACCTCAACGGCCGCAGCAGTTTCAGCCTGTGGAGCCCCAAGACCGGCCTGCTCTGGCAGGTCGATCCGAGCTGGCAGGTGTTCGGCAACGTCTCGCGCAGCGCGGAGGTACCGAGCTTCGGCGAGAGCGTCAGCCCGAATTTCCTCAATCCGTCCCTGCCGAACATCCCGTTCTTTTCGATCAAGCCGCAGACCGCGACGACCTATGAGGTCGGCACCCGCATGAAGCGGCCGGACTACGCCTGGGAGGTCACGCTCTATCGCTCCGAGATCGACAACGAGCTGCTGTGTCTCTACAGCGCGTTCGGCAATTGCAACGTCACCAACGCCAACAAGACGGTGCACCAGGGGATCGAGGCCGGCGCGGGCGCGGCGATTTTCCGCGACATCTTCGTGAGCGGAGCGGCGCCGGACAAGATCTGGCTCAACATCGCCTATACGCTGAACGATTTCCGCTTCGACAATGATCCGGTGTTCGGCAACAACCAGCTGCCGGGCGCGCCGCGCCAATTCGTGCGGGCCGAGCTGCTCTACAAGCATCCGACCGGGCTTTATGCCGGACCCAATCTGGAATGGGTGCCGCAGGCCTATTTCGTCGACAGCGCCAACACGCTGATGACGTCGGCTTACGCGATCTGGGGCTTCAAGGCGGGATTCGACAATGGCGGTCCGGTGTCGGGCTATGTCGAGGCACGCAATATCGCCAACAAGGCCTATATCGCGAGCGCCAGCATCATCGACCGTGCCAATGCGGCGTCACCGCTGTTCGAGCCGGGAACGGGCAGGGCGTTCTATGCCGGGCTGCGCTATCGATGGTGAGAGGACGCCGATCGGCATCCGTCGGAGACCTTGCATGTAAAAGGCCCGCTCCGGGGCTCGCATTTCGGAGCGGGCCAGTCTGGGCGCGGCAAAGCGTTGCCGCGGCGCGAACCTAGCGCGGCATGCTGACACCACCCTGACGGCGGTCAAAAAGCCGCGGTGAAACCAGAGAGGCGACTGAACGCCGCCTCCCTGGCTCGATGATGGTTTTGTGAACGGAACGCCTTGCGGCGTGCTCACCATTTGTAGGCGAGGCTCGCCGTAATGCGCCGGCGATCACCGTAGTAGCAGGAGCCGATCGTGGCGCAGCTTGCGACGTAGATCTTGTCGGTGACGTTCACGACATTGAGCGCGGCGCGCCAATTGTTGTCCCATTCATAGTGCAGAGCGAGGTCGCCGAGCACGACCCCCGGAACGCGCGCGGTGTTCGCGGTATCGGCGAACGATGAGCCGACATAGCGCACGCCGCCGCCGAAGCCGAAGCCGGTGAGCGGGCCCTCGCGGAAGGTGTAGTCGGTCCAGACCGAGGCGAGCTCCCGCGGCGCGTTGGTGGGCACGGTGCCGATCAGCGCGGGATTGAGATCCTTGCTGACGAACAGCTCGTAATTGGTGTAGCTCGCCACCAGCTTGAAATCGCGCGTGATGTTGGCGACCGCCTCGAGCTCGACACCGCGCGAGGTGACCTCGCCGTTCTGGGTCTGGAACAGCGTATTGTTCGGGTCCGTCGTCAGGGCGTTCTTGCGCTTGAGATCGAAATAAGCGACGCCAAACCGCGCATTGAGTCCGACCGGCTCGTACTTCACGCCGATTTCGGTCTGCTCGGAGGTTTCCGGCAGCAGCAATTGGCCGGCGGCCGTGGTGCCGATCACCGGATTGTAGCCGGTCATGTAGGAGACGTAGGGCGCGACGCCGCTGTCGAAATTGTAGATCGCGCCGACGCGTCCGGAGAACTTGCTGTCGTCGCGGGCCTGATCGGCGCCGATCCGGTTGTTGTTGGTGAGATCGACAAAGTCCTGGCGACCCGACAGCACGACGGTGAGGCGGTCGAGCTTGACCTGATCCTGCAGATAGAGCCCGGCCATGCCCTGGGTGAGATAGGCGTTCTGATACAGCGCGCCGGTGAATGGCGTGTTGTTGCCGTAGACCGGATTGAGCGCGTTGAGGTTGGTGCCCATGCCGAAGCCCTGGCGATCGTCGATGCCGTAATATTTCAGGTCGACGCCGACCAGCGCGGTGTGCTGCAGCGCGCCGGTCGCGAAGCGATATTCGAGCTGATTGTCGAGGTTGAGCTGGGTGGCGATGCCGCGGGTGTAGAAATTGCCGCGCATGATGTCGGCCGCAGCAGGCGTCGTCGCATAGCCGAGCCCGTAGAGGCCGGCATAGTAGACATCGACATGAGCCATGCGCGCGTTCTGGCGGAAGTCGATGTTGTCGGTCACGCTCTTCTGGAACTGGTAGCCGACCATCTGCTGGTCGCGGCGGAACTGGTCGACACCGGGATCGCCGGAGAACAGGCTGGTCGGAATTTTGCCGAACGGCGCGTTGGTGACGGTGCCGACATAGGGCAGGAAGTTCTCGGCCCTCGTATTGCTGTGCGAGGCCATGCCGAACACGGTGAGGCTGGTGTCGGCGTCGGGCCGCCAGGTCACCGACGGGGCGAAGAAGAAATTGTTGTCGTAGACGTAGTCGGTCTGGGTGCCGCCGCCCTGGGCTTGGCCGACCAGGCGATACTGCACCTGCCCGCCGCCGGGCTGTGCCGTCGCGCCGCCGATGTCGAACTGGGTATAGGCGTTGCCGAAATTATTGACGCCGGTCTCGATGTAGCGAATGGGCTCGGCTGACGGCAGCTTGCTCACCGCGTTGACGAGCCCGCCCGGCGCCGAGCCGCCATACAGGATACCGGAGGGACCGCGCAGCACCTCGACGCGCTCGAGGTTGAAGGGTTGCAGCTTCCAGCTGGCATAGGAGGTGTAGAACATCTGCAGGCCGTCAAGGAACAGCGACTCGTTCTGCGCGGGGAAGCCGCGGATCATGAACCAGTCGTTGCGGAAATCGGCGCCATAGGTGCCGCCGATCACGCCCGGCGTGTAGCGCAGCACCTCATCGAACTTGCCGACGATCTTCTGGTCGCGGATCTGTTCGGCGCTGATCACTGTCACCGATTGCGGGGTCTGGACGATCGGCGTGCTGGTCTTGGTGCCGGTTGAACTCTGTCGTGCCAGATAGCCGGTGACCGGACCGTTGGCGCGCTCGTGTCCGGCCCCTCCGCCGGCAGCTGGCTGCGCGGCTTGTGGCTGTGCTCCCACTGGCGCGGTCGTGGCGCGGCGCGCGGCGCTCCGCGCGCGGGTGGTCCGCTGCGAAGGCTGCTGCGATCGCGCCGCTTGCCGGTGCGGGGGCGCATCGACCGTCACGGACGGCAATTGCGTCTGCGCAAAGACCTCGTCCGCACTGGCAACCGAAAGCATCACCAAAGCCGAAGCAGCAAACCGCTGCGGCCGAATCCATCCGTCCGTCATTCAACGCCCCCGAAGAGAATTTTCTCCGGCGTCGTTATCACGGTGATTTTCGCAAACAGCCCGCGCGCGCTTAGAAGCTATCGAAGCCGTGCGTAAAGCGCGCGGGTGTGACTGAGCGACAACGGAGTACGACGGGCAATTGCACGCGTCGCGTGAGACGTTTGAATCGATCAAGTGTCGAACGATTCAAGAATCGAACGATTCAAAATTCGTGGCGCGTGTCGTCGTCTCGTGACTCGATACATCGCGATTGAACGCGCGACGATCGAGAGCGTCGCAAGTTGCGCGATTCTGTTCTCGCGAAGTGCGGGGCAACGAATGCCTCCAGCCTCGCCCATGTGTGATCGGGAAGGGGCCGGTCACGGTCCATTCGACGGTCGCGGCTTGCCGCGCCAGCCGGCTGGAACCGGGACCGGCGGCGACCGGGATCGGGACGACCGGGCCGGGCGCCGGGAGGAGTCGCAATCCCCGCCATCCCCACCATATCTGGCATAATTGACCGCCGGGGACCGCAAGCGCTTGGCCATTTTGGGGTGATGTGATAACCCTCTGAGACCAGCTTCGACCGCCACTCGTGACCGTCCGCACCCAAAGTAAAGGCTTGCGGCGTTGGAGATATTTCGCCGATGACCTCATCCTCCAAGACCGCTTCCGCGCCCGATTCCTTCTTCACGGCGACCCTTGCCGAGGCCGATCCCGAGATCGCCGCCGCGATCAAGGGCGAGCTCGGCCGGCAGCGCCATGAGATCGAGCTGATCGCCTCCGAGAACATCGTCAGCCGCGCCGTGCTGGAGGCGCAGGGCTCGGTGATGACCAACAAATACGCGGAAGGTTATCCGGGCGCGCGGTACTATGGCGGTTGCGAGTGGGTCGACGTCGCGGAGAACCTCGCGATCGAGCGCGCCAAGAAGCTGTTCGGCGCCGGCTTTGCCAACGTGCAGCCGAACTCCGGCAGCCAGATGAACCAGGCGGTGTTTCTGGCGCTGCTGCAGCCGGGCGACACCTTCATGGGTCTCGACCTCGCCGCCGGCGGCCATCTCACCCACGGCTCGCCGGTCAATATGTCCGGCAAATGGTTCAAGGCCGCGCACTACACTGTGCGCCGCGAGGACCAGATCATCGACATGGACGAAGTCCAGAAGCAGGCCGAGCAGGTCAAGCCGAAGCTGATCGTCGCCGGCGGCTCGGCCTATTCGCGTGCCTGGGACTTCAAGCGCTTCCGCGAGATCGCCGACTCGGTCGGCGCGTATCTCCTGGTCGACATGGCGCATTTCGCAGGCCTCGTCGCCGGCGGCGTGCATGCCTCGCCGGTGCCGCACGCCCACGTCACCACCACCACGACGCACAAGTCGCTGCGTGGTCCGCGCGGCGGCCTGATCCTCACCAATGACGAGACGCTCGCCAAGAAGCTGAACTCGGCGATCTTCCCGGGTCTGCAGGGCGGCCCGCTGATGCACGTGATCGCGGCCAAGGCGGTGGCGTTCGCCGAGGCGCTGCGGCCCGACTTCAAGGTCTACGCCAAGAACGTGGTCGAGAACGCCAAGGCGCTGGCCGAGACGCTGCGCAGCCACGGCCTCGACATCGTCTCCGGCGGCACCGACAACCATCTGATGCTGGTCGACCTCCGGCCGAAGGGGTTGAAGGGCAACATCTCCGAGAAGGCGCTGGTGCGCGCCGCCATCACTTGCAACAAGAACGGCATCCCGTTCGATCCCGAAAAGCCGTTCGTGACCTCGGGCCTGCGTCTCGGTACGCCGGCCGCGACCACCCGCGGCTTCGGCGTTGCCGAGTTCAAGCAGGTCGGCGGCATGATCGCCGAAGTGCTGAACGCGCTGGCGCAATCGCCGGACGGCAAGGCGCCGCTGGTCGAGGCCGCGATCAAGGAGCGCGTCAAGGCGCTGACCGATCGCTTCCCGATCTACCAGTAAGTAAAGGAGCGCATGATCCGGAAAAGTGGATACCGGTTTTCCGAATAGATCATGCGCAAATAAAGGTCCCGTCGGATGCGCTGCCCGAGCTGCAATTCTCTCGATACGCAGGTCAAGGACTCGCGTCCGACCGAGGACTCCGCTGTGATCCGCAGGCGGCGCGTGTGCATGGCCTGCAACTTCCGCTTCACGACTTTCGAGCGGGTGCAGCTGCGCGAGCTCACGGTGATCAAGCGCAACGGCCGCCGCGTGCCGTTCGACCGCGACAAGCTGGTGCGCTCGCTGCAGATCTCGCTGCGCAAGCGCCCGGTGGAGTCCGAGCGGGTGGAGAAGATGGTGTCCACCATCGTCCGCGAGCTCGAAAGCGGCGGCGAGGCCGAGGTCTCTTCGGAGGCGATCGGCGAGATCGTGATGGAGCATCTGCGCCAGCTCGACGACGTTGCCTATGTGCGCTTCGCCTCGGTCTATCGCAATTTCCGCGAGGCCAAGGACTTCGAGGCGGTGCTCGACGAGCTGACCGGCGAAGAGGATCCGCGGCTCGCAACGTTGCGAAAATGATCTTTCGCATTCTCGAAGACCAGTTCGCGCAGAAATCCAAGGAGGCCAAAGCCGCCGATCTGCGCTTCATGCAGCTTGCGCTGGCGCTCGGCCGCCGCGGGCTCGGGCGCACCTGGCCCAATCCGGCGGTCGGCGCCGTGATCGTCAAGGATGGCGTCATCGTCGGTCGCGGCTGGACCCAGCCGGGTGGCCGGCCGCATGCCGAGGTCGAGGCGCTGCGGCGCGCCGGCGACGCTGCCCGTGGCGCCACGCTCTATGTCACGCTAGAACCCTGCTCGCATTTCGGCCGTTCGCCGCCCTGTGCGGATGCCGTGGTCGCAGCCGGGCTTGCCCGCGTGGTGTCGGCGATCGAGGACCCCAATCCGGACGTCGGTGGCAAGGGACATGCGAAGCTGCGCGCAGCCGGCATCGCGGTCGATGTCGGGCTGTGCGCGGCGGAGGCCGCGCGCGACCACGCCGGACACTTCCGCCGCATCACCGACAAGCGCCCGCATGTGATCCTCAAGCTCGCGGTGTCCGCCGACGACAAGATCGCGGCGCTCGGTCACAGGCCGGTTGCAATCACGGGCGAGGCCGTGCGGACCCGCGTGCATCTGTTGCGCGCGCAGTGTGACGCGATCCTGGTCGGCATCGGCACGGTGCAGGCCGACGATCCGCTCTTGACCTGCAGGTTGCCGGGCATGGCGGCGCGCTCGCCGATCCGCGTGGTGCTGGATCGCGCGCTACGGATCTCGGGCGACAGCCGAATGGTGCATTCCGCGCGCGAGACGCCGCTCTGGGTGATGACATCAGACCTGGCGGAGGCGCCTGCCGCGGTGAAGCTCGGCGCCGCGGGTGCGCAGGTTATCCGCGTTGCCACCGGTGCGCCGGCGGGGCTCGATCTGCCTGCCGTCCTGCATGCGCTGGCGGAGAGGGGGATCACGCGGCTCCTGGTCGAGGGCGGGTCTCGCGTGGCAAATTCTTTCGTGGCAGCGGGCCTTGTCGATGAAATCTGGCTGTTGCGCGGACCCGATGCGATCGGCGCCGACGGCGTTCCCGCGCTGGACGCAATGCCGCTCGCCGCAATCACGCAGTCGCCCGCTTTCCGGCTTCGTGCTAGCGAAACCCTCGGCAAAGACAGTCTCAATATCTACGAGCGTGCGTAATGTTTACCGGAATTGTCACCGACATCGGTGAGATCGTTAGCCTGAAGCCCGTGGCGCAGGGGCAGCTGCATCGGTTGCGGATCGCCTGCGACTACGACCAGACCACGATCGCCGACGGCGCCTCGATCGCCTGCAACGGCGTCTGCCTCACGGTGGTCGCCTCCGGCACGTCAGACGGCAAGACCTGGTTCGACGTCGATGCCGCGGCCGAGACGCTCGGCATGACCACCGCCAGGCATTGGGGGCAGGGCGGCAAGCTCAACCTCGAGCGTGCGCTCAAGATCGGGGACGAACTCGGCGGTCACATCGTGGCCGGGCATGCCGACGGCATTGCCACCATCGTCAAGCGCGACGACCTGCCCGACATGGCGCGCTTCGAGCTTCGCACCACCCGCGAGCTCGCGCGCTTCATCGCGGCGAAGGGCTCGGTCACGCTGGACGGCGTGTCGCTGACCGTGAACACGGTCGACGACGTCACTTTTTCGGTGCTGATCATCCCGCATACGCTGTCCGTCACGACGCTTAGCGGCTGGAAGGCCGGTAGCGAGGTCAATATCGAGGTCGACCTGATGGCCCGCTACGCCGCGCGGCTGTCGGAGATGAAATAGCCTCGATCCGACATTGCGGCCGAGACGGACGTCATTATGTGCCAATTCGGCTCCGGCGACTGCCGGCTGGATGGCCTATGCATTGCGGGCGAAGCCGACCTGAAAAATCGCCCCGATCGCGGTGCCATCCAGGCCAGTATTGCCCTTGGCTTTACCGCCTGCTGCGCCTAAAACGCTGCACAAATCCTCCCCAAGTTCCGATTGGTTATTGCAATGGCTGACGCGCGGCGCGCACCCCTGAAGGACCAGACCGACATCACAGGCGCACGCGTGCTGATCGTCGAGGCCCGGTTTTACGACGACATCCAGGATGCGCTGCTGGAAGGCGCGCTGGCCGAGCTGAAGGCGGCCGGCGCCGGCCACGACGTCATCACGGTGCCGGGCGCGCTGGAAATTCCGGCGGCGATCGCGATCGCGATCGATGCCGCTGAAGCGAACGGCAAGCCCTATGACGCGGCGATCGCGCTCGGCTGCGTGGTGCGCGGCGACACCATTCATTTCGAGATCGTCTCGATGGAGTCCTCGCGCGGATTGATGGATCTGGCCGTCAGCCGGAAATTCCCGCTCGGCAACGGCATCATCACCGTCAACACCGAGGCCCAGGCCTGGGCGCGGGCGCGCGCCAGCGAGTTGAACAAGGGCGGCGACGCGGCTCGCGCCGCGATCGCGATGCTGCGGATCAAACGCCGTCTGGCAAAGGCCTGACCATGGCTGACAGCAACAAACCCGGCAAAGCCCCTGAAAGAAAGGCCAACCGGCGCGGCGCGGCGCGGCTCGCCGCCGTGCAGGCGCTCTACCAGATGGACATCGGCGGCGCCGGGATCAACGACATCTTCGCCGAGTTCGAGAGCCACTGGCTCGGCAACGAGGTCGAGGGCGACAAATACCTGCCGGCGGAAGCTGCGTTCTTTCGCGACGTCGTCTCCGGCGTGGTGCGTGACCAGGCTAAGCTCGATCCGCTGATCGACGAGGCGCTCTCGAAGGGTTGGCCGCTGAAGCGGATCGACGCGATCCTGCGCGCGGTGCTGCGGGCAGGATCCTACGAGCTCGAGCATCGCAAGGACGTGCCGGGCCGCGTGGTGGTTTCCGAATATGTCGACGTCGCGCATGCCTTTGTCGAGAAGGACGAGACCGGCATGGTCAACGCCGTGCTCGACCAGATCGCGCGCCAGTTCCGCGGCGACGAGTTTGTGCGGGGCTGAACCACGTATTCCGCCGTCATCACCCGCGAATGCGGGCGATCCAGTACGCCGCGGCGGTCATTGGCAACAACTGCTGCCGCGGCGTACCGGATCGCCCGGTCAAGCCGGGCGATGACAGCTGAGGGTAAGGCGCACGACATGGCAGAGCGTCACGACGGCCCCTCCGGCGAAGACTCCCTGATTGCGCGCTATTTCAAGCCGCTGGCGACCGATCCGGGTGCGTTCGGCCTCGACGACGACGCCGCCGCGCTGAGGGCGGCCGGCGAGGACATCGTGGTCACCACGGATGCCATCGTCGAGGGCGTGCATTTCCTCCCCGATGATCCGCCCGACACGCTGGCGCGCAAGGCGCTGCGGGTGAACCTGTCCGACATCGCGGCCAAGGGGGCTGTGCCCGCCGGCTTCGTGCTGACGCTGGCCGTGCGCAAGGTCGATGAGGCCTGGCTGAAGCCGTTCGCGCGGGCGCTTGGCGAGGACGCTGCCGATTTTGGCTGTCCGCTGCTTGGCGGCGATACGGTTTCCACGCCGGGGCCGCTGATGATCTCGATCACCGCGTTCGGCCGGCTGCCGCAGGGCACGATGGTGCATCGCGCGGGCGCGCAGGCGGGCGACCGCGTGTTCGTCACCGGCACGATCGGCGACGCCGCGCTGGGTCTCGATGTGCTTCAGGGAGGTCCGGTCGCGGCGGCGTTGGCCGACGATGCCGCCGGGCGGGATTTTCTTGCCGCCCGCTACCGGGTTCCGCAGCCGCGCAACGCGCTTGCTCGTGCCGTCCGTGCCCACGCCAGCGCCGCGATGGACGTGTCCGACGGTCTCGCCGGCGATCTGGCCAAGCTTTGCGCAGCCAGCGGTGTGACGGCCGTGATCAACGTGCCGAGCGTCCCGTTGTCATCTGCGGCCGCGGGGCTGCTCGCACGCAAGGCAATCGGGATCGAGACCCTGATCGCCGGCGGCGACGACTACGAACTTTTGTGCGCGGTCCCGAGCGATCGCGCAGATGCTTTCCTGCGAGAGGCGCGCCAGGCCAAGGTCACGGTGACCGCCATCGGCGGCCTGATTGCCGGTTCGTCACCACCGAGCTTCCTCGACGGGCAGGGCAGGGAACTGAAGTTGCAGCGGCTGTCCTACAGCCATTTCTAGAATTCTCGGCCGGACGGCGCCGATTTTCCTTCCAAATAGCTGCCCATATCGGCCTTTTCGGCCACAGGTAGCGTTGCACAGCGGTAACGATTTTGGCAAGGTCGTGCCCGATTTGAGGCAATCCGTTTTGGGGAGGGTTGTCCTCGCAAAATAAGCGCCTGCCGCGCCCTAGCGGCACAAATAGGCGCGGGGGTTACATCAAGGATCTGAGGCAACATTCAATGACAGCTTTATGGTTGATTGTGCTCTGCGGGGCGCTTTCCATCGTCTACGCGATCTGGGCGACCCAGTCGGTCCTGAACGCGGATGCGGGCAATGCCCGCATGCAGGAAATCGCGGGCGCGGTGCGCGAGGGCGCACAAGCCTATCTGCGGCGGCAGTACACCACGATCGGCTTGGTCGGTATCGTGATCTTCGTGCTGCTGGCCTACTTCCTCGGCCTGCTGGTGGCCCTCGGATTTGCGATCGGTGCAATCCTGTCGGGCGCGGCCGGCTTCATCGGCATGAACGTTTCGGTGCGTGCCAACGTCCGCACCGCGCAGGCGGCGACCACCTCGCTCGCCGGCGGCCTCGAACTCGCCTTCAAGGCGGGCGCGATCACCGGCCTGCTGGTCGCTGGTCTCGCGCTGCTCGGCGTCACGATCTACTTCATGGTGCTGGTCAAGTTCCTTGGGCTCGAAGCCGGCAGCCGCACCGTGGTCGACGCCATGGTGGCGCTCGGCTTCGGCGCCTCGCTGATCTCGATCTTTGCCCGTCTCGGCGGCGGCATCTTCACCAAGGGTGCTGATGTCGGCGGCGACCTCGTCGGCAAGGTCGAGGCCGGCATCCCCGAAGACGATCCGCGCAACCCGGCCACCATCGCCGACAACGTCGGCGATAATGTCGGCGACTGCGCCGGCATGGCGGCGGACCTGTTCGAGACCTATGCGGTGACCGCGGTCGCCACCATGGTGCTCGCGGCGATCTTCTTCGCCAAGACGCCGATCCTGGTGAACATGATGACGCTGCCGCTCGCGATCGGCGGCATCTGCATCATCACCTCGATCATCGGCACCTTCTTCGTCAAGCTCGGCGCCAGCCAGTCGATCATGGGAGCCCTCTACAAGGGCCTGATCGCCACCGGCGTCCTGTCGCTGATCGGCGTTGCCGCCGTCATCAACTGGCTGATCGGCTTCGGCAAGCTCGACGGCGTCGACTACACCGGCCTTTCGCTGTTCTGGTGCGGCGTGGTCGGTCTTGCGGTCACCGGCCTGATCATCTGGATCACCGAATACTACACCGGCACTGACTACCGCCCGGTGAAGTCGATCGCGGCGGCCTCGGTCACCGGTCACGGCACCAACGTGATCCAGGGCCTCGCCGTCTCGATGGAGGCGACCGCGCTGCCCGCGATCGTCATCATCGCCGGCATCCTGGTCACCTACAGCCTGGCCGGCCTGTTCGGTATCGCGATCGCGACCGCCACCATGCTGGCGCTGGCCGGCATGATCGTCGCGCTCGACGCCTTCGGCCCGGTCACCGACAATGCCGGCGGCATCGCCGAAATGGCGGGTCTGCCGAAGGAGGTGCGCAAGTCGACCGACGCGCTCGACGCGGTCGGCAACACCACCAAGGCGGTGACCAAGGGCTACGCGATCGGCTCCGCCGGTCTCGGTGCGCTGGTGCTGTTTGCGGCCTATAACCAGGATCTCAAATTCTTTATCAGCGACTCCAACGCCCATGCCTACTTCAAGGGCGTCAATCCGGACTTCTCCCTGAACAATCCGTACGTCGTGGTCGGCCTGCTGTTCGGCGGCCTGCTGCCGTATCTGTTCGGTGCGATGGGCATGACCGCGGTCGGCCGCGCCGCCGGCGCGATCGTCGAGGAGGTGCGGCGTCAGTTCCGCGAGAAGCCCGGCATCATGCAGGGCACCGACAAGCCGGACTACGGCAAGGCGGTCGACCTGCTGACCCGGGCCGCGATCAAGGAGATGATCATCCCCTCGCTGTTGCCGGTGCTGTCGCCGATCGTGGTCTACTTCCTGATCTATTTCATCGCGGGTGGTGGCGCGGACGGCAAGTCGGCGGCGTTCTCCGCGGTCGGCGCCATGCTGCTCGGCGTCATCGTCACCGGTCTCTTCGTGGCGATCTCGATGACCTCGGGCGGCGGCGCCTGGGACAACGCCAAGAAGTACATCGAGGACGGCCACTACGGCGGCAAGGGCAGTGATGCCCACAAGTCCGCGGTGACCGGCGACACCGTCGGCGATCCCTACAAGGACACGGCGGGCCCGGCGGTGAACCCGATGATCAAGATCACCAACATCGTGGCGCTGCTGCTGCTGGCGATCCTCGCGCACTGAGCGGCGACACGAACGAATCCAAAGCCCCGCGGCGAAAGCCGCGGGGTTTTTGTTGGAATAGCCAGACGCGAACAACACGGAGAACAATCGATGTCGCTCTCATCCGCCCGCAACTATGCGCTTCGCGCCTCCAAATCGCAGGATCAGACAGAGGCCATCGAGCTACTCTCGAAGGCGATCATGGAACTGGCGATGTCGATTGAAGCCACCGACGCCAAGGTGAAGAAGATCAACAAGTCCTCGTAGCGTCGGCCGCACCGCGAGCCCAAATGACGGCTGCGCCGTCACTTGACCTCCATCTGCAAGCCTTCCTTCTCGATGATGGCGGCGAATTTCCTGGTCTCGGCATCGACGAAGTCGGAGAATTGCTGCGGCGTGCCGTAGTCGGCGCGGGCGCCCATGCCGGCGATGTTCTTCCTGACGTCGTCGCGCGCCAGCATCGCCTTGATCTGGCGGTTCAGCTCGTCGACGACGGGCGCGGGTGCCGTCTTCGGCAGGAATACGCCGAACCAGGACGCGACGTCGAATTTGGCGAGCTCCGGCGCGCCCTCGCGCATGACGGGCAGGTTGGGCGCGGAGTCGCTGCGGTCGGCCGTCGTCACGCAGAGCCCGTTCAGCTTGCCGTCCAGCACCTGCGGCAGCGACGGATAGAGATTGTCGAACAGGATCTGGATGTCGCCGGCGAGCCCGGCCTGCAATGCCGGGCCGGCACCGCGGAACGGCACATGCGTCATCTTCAGCCCGGTCAGTTGCAGGAACCAGGCGCCGGTGAGGTGGGGGCTCTGGCCGGTGCCGGACGAGCCGTAAGTCAGCTTGTCCGGGTGCTTCTTCAGATAGGCGATCAATTCGGGGATCGACTTGAGGCCGGTCGATGGATGCGCCGAGACGATGTTCGGGATCCGGATCATGTTGGAGACCGCCTGCAACTGGTCGGCCTTGTAGGTCAGGTTGCGGAAGATGCCGTAGGCGATCGCGTTCGGACCGGGATTGCCGATCAGGATGGTATGGCCGTCGCCCTTGCTGCGCGCAACCTCCGCCGTGCCGATGGTGCCGCCGGCGCCCGAGCGATTCTCCACGACCACCGACTGGCCCCAGAGCGGCTGCAAATGCGCCGCGAGTAGCCGGCCCATCACGTCGGTCGATCCGCCGGCGGCGGCCGGCACGATGATCCGGACCGTCTCGGTCGGCCGCCAGTCGCCGGCCCCCAGGCTCGCGCGCGGCAGGATCGATGCGGCCGTCAATGCGGCCGTGCCCGACAATACCGTACGACGGGAAAATCTCTTGGCTCTCACGCGCTTACCCCCTGCTCAGGCTCTTGTTTGCGAGCAAGCCTAGGGGAGCGCTTGCCCGTTGGGCAAGCGACAAACTGGCGCAGTTCCTTACGCGCTAGTTAAAGCTCAGCAGCTTGAACAGCGGTGTGAGGTAGGACATTTCCTGGCCCGACGTCGGCGTGGTCCGGCTGACGAAGTCGAAGATCTTGCCGTCCTTCAGGCCGTAATTGGCGAGCCGGCGCACTTGCCGGTTCTTGTCGAAATAGACCGCGATGACGCGCTGGTCGACCACCCGCTGATTCATGAATGCGACCGGGCGCGAGGTCCGTTGCGAGATGTAATAGAACACCTCGCCGTCCAGCGTTGCGACCGTCGACGGCGTGCCGAGCACGATCAGCACCTGATCCTGGCTGGCGCCGATCGGAATCTGCTCGAGCGCTCCGTCGGGCAGGATGTAGCCCTTCTGGAATTGCTCACCGGCACAGCCGCCGAGCGCGGCGCCGCAGACGAGGCCAACGACCGCGAGGGCGCGGAAGCGCATGAAGAACCCGCGCGCGGAAGCCGTGCGAGACTGTCGTGAAAGAGTGTGGTTCATCGGCGGAACTGATCCGTCCCCTTGCATCGGCCGGAGCATTGACGTACCGGGCAGCTCAATGGATTGCAATCATGCCGAGCTCCAACGGGCGAACCCTCAACAGGTGTCCTTTGGGGGGCCGGCAGCCGGAACCCGTCATGCTTTGGCCGTTCAATCACTTGAGAAGACCCCGGGTGCCCGCGCGGAGCACCATTGAGACCATCTATGGCATGATCGTGACGCAGGCGCGAGAACCGTTATTTTACCGTGACTTGGGCGTTCCGGACACGGTTAATGGCCGTTTTGACCTGCTTCTGATGCACCTGTGGATGGTGTTGCGCCGACTGAAATCCGTCGATGGCGGTGCGGAGCTGTCACAGGCCCTGTTCGATCACTTCTGCATCGACATGGACGACAATCTCAGGGAAATGGGCGTCGGCGACCTCACGGTGCCGAAGCGGATGCAGGCGTTCGGCGAAGCGTTCTACGGTCGCACCGCGGCCTATGATCTGGCGCTGACCGACCGCGACGAGGCCCTGGCCGAGTCGTTCTGCAAGAACATCCTCAACGGTCAGAATATCGAGAAAGCCCATGAACTGGCCGCCTATGCCCGGGAGGCGATGGCCGGATTGGCGCGCGCGGACCGTGCGGCGCTGATCCAGGGAGCGTGGCGCTTCCCCGCGCCGCAGGCGGCCGGGAGCGCGGCATGAGCGGCGGCACCACAGGGCGGCCCGAGCGCGATCGCGATCCCTGGCGCGTCCTCGTCAACGTTGCGCAGATCCCCGACACCGGCCTGCATCGTGAGATCGCCGCCGACGAGGCGGCGCGAAAGGCGATGGCCGACGTCGCGGAGTTGCGGGAGGTCATCTCGGCGCAGGCGGAGTTTGACCTGCAGCCCAAGCGCGACGGCAGCTATCACGTCACCGGCCGGGTTCAGGCCCGCATCGGGCAGACCTGCGTGGTGACGCTCGAGCCGATCGAGAACGAGATCGATGAGCCGATCGATGTGGTGTTCGCGCCGCCCGAGCAGATCCCGGAGATGGCCGACCTGGTCGACGACGCCGAGGAGAGCGGCGAGGAGACGCCGGACCCGCCGGAGCCGATCGTCGGGGGCTTCATCGACATCGGCCGGCTCGCCACCGACGCGCTGTTCCTCGGCATCGACCCATATCCGCGCAAGGTGGATGCGGTTTTTGAACAGGAGGTTGAAGCGCCTGATCCGGAAAATCATCCGTTCGCCGCGCTGAGGGCGCTGAAGGAGAAGCCTGACGGCAAGAAGCCCAAGGGCAGCTAAAGGCGGCCGACGTCACATTTGCGGGGATGGCTTGCTGCAGAGCTGCGCGAACGGTGTCCGTGGCCACTTCAAATAACTGTCACAATACATTGAAATACAATGTATTTCTGATATAGCTTGATGCGTCGTGTGACGGTTCGGCCACTGCCTCGTTCGTGGTCAAGAGGTTGTGTCGGACCGCGGACACGCTATTGTCGCGGCCCGGCCGGGACGCGAGTTGGCGTTTCGGCAGGCGCCGTTGACGGCGGTGACTTCAAGCTCGCGGTCTTCGTCTGAAGGGCTGTGGGAGAGCAGGCTTCCGGGACGTTCATGCCTCATAAGGTTCGAATAGCGCTTGACGCCATGGGGGGCGATGTCGGCGCTTCCGTGGTCATTCCCGGCGCCGCGATCTCATTGAGCCGTCACCCCGACTGCGAATTCCTGCTGGTCGGCGACCAGGCCCAGATCGAGCCGGAGCTTGCCAGACATCCCGCGCTGAAGGCGGTATCCAAGGTGATCCACACCGACGTCGCCGTGAAGGGGGACGAGAAGCCGAGCCAGGCGCTGCGGCGGACCCGCAGGGCGTCCTCGATGTGGCTTGCGATCGACGCCGTCAAGCACGGCGAGGCCGATGTCGCGATCTCGGCCGGCAATACCGGTGCGCTGATGGCGATGGGTAATATCAACCTGCGGACGCTGCCCGGCGTCGACCGCCCGGCGCTCGCCGCGGTGTGGCCGACCTTGCGCGGCGATTCCGTCGTGCTCGACCTCGGCGCCACGATCGGCGGCGATGCCCACCATCTGACGACGCTGGCGGTGATGGGCAGCGCCATGGCGAGCGTGCTGTTCAACCTGGAGCGGCCGACTGTCGGCCTGCTCAATATCGGGTCCGAGGAGATCAAGGGCCACGAGGAAATCCGCGAGGCCGCCGGCATGCTGCGGGCGATGAACGCGTCCCAATTCAACTATATCGGATTTGTCGAGGGCGACGGCATCGGCAAGGGCGCCGCCGACGTGATCGTGTCGGAGGGCTTCTGCGGCAATATCGCGCTCAAGACCGCCGAGGGAACCGCGCGCCAGATGTTCGCCCTGCTGCGCGAGGCCATGTCGTCGAGCTGGCTGGCGCGGATTGGCTATCTGCTCGCCCGCGGCGCGTTCCAGAAGCTGCGCGACAAGCTCGACCCCAACAAGTCGAACGGCAGCATACTGCTCGGCCTGAAGGGCGTGGTGGTCAAGAGCCATGGCGGCGTCAACGCAGAAGGCTTTGCCTACGCGGTCGATGTTGGCTATGAGATGGCCCACTACGATCTCCTCACCAAGATCAATCAGATGCTCAATCGCGACGGCAGCGCCCTGGTGCAGGCGCAGACCGCGCAGGAGGCTGTCTCGTGACTGCGATACGTTCGGTAGTGCTCGGCTGCGGCTCATATTTGCCGGAGCGGGTTTTGACCAATGCCGAACTGGCTCAGCGAATCGACACGTCCGATGACTGGATCGTGCAGCGCACCGGCATCAGCGAGCGGCACATCGCGGCCGATGACGAGTTTACCTCGCATCTTGCGATCAAGGCGGCGCAGGCCGCGCTCGCCGATGCCAAGGTCGACGCCCAGTCGATCGACCTGATCGTGCTGGCGACCTCGACGCCCGACAACACGTTCCCGGCGACCGCGGTCGCGGTCCAGCATGCGCTCGGCATCAACCATGGCGTCGCGTTCGATCTGCAGGCGGTGTGCTCCGGCTTCGTCTTTGCGCTGACCACCGCCGACAATTTCCTGCGCGCCGGCCATCACAAGCGGGCGCTGGTGATCGGTGCCGAAACCTTCTCGCGCATCCTCGACTGGAGCGACCGCGGCACCTGCGTGCTGTTCGGCGATGGCGCCGGCGCGGTCGTGCTGGAAGCGCAGCCGCATTCAGGAACGACCGACGATCCCGGCGTACTGACGACGCATCTGCGCTCGGATGGCCGCCACAAGTCGAAGCTGTTCGTCGATGGCGGTCCCGGCTCGACCAAGACGGTCGGTTATCTCCGGATGGAGGGCCGCGAGGTGTTCAAGCACGCCGTCGGCATGATCACCGACGTGATCGTCGATGCGTTCAACGCCACCGGCTTCACCGCCGATGACATCGCCTGGTTCATTCCGCACCAGGCCAACAAGCGAATCATCGACGCATCCGCCCACAAGCTGCATATTGCGCCGCAGAAGGTGGTCTTGACAGTCGACAAGCACGGCAACACCTCGGCCGCCTCGATCCCGCTGGCGCTGTCGGTCGCCGTGAAGGACGGACGCGTCAAGAAGGGCGATCTTGTGCTGTTCGAGGCGATGGGCGGCGGCTTCACCTGGGGCTCGGCGCTCGTGCGCTGGTGAGTGCTTCGCTTAAAAGTACGGATATTTCGTAAGGTTCTTTTCCAGCGTGCATGCTGGTCGCTGTTGACCATCGCGCGCTAAGCTTTTAATTTCAGTCAGGAAATTGTTCGCCGAGAGTGCGGGGCAGGCGATGACGACGGGAACCGGAAAAACAGTGACGCGCGTCGATTTGTGCGAAGCGGTCTACCAAAAGGTAGGTCTGTCGCGCACGGAATCGTCGGCGTTTGTCGAGTTGGTGCTGAAGGAGATCACCGATTGCCTTGAGAAGGGCGAGACGGTGAAGTTGTCCTCGTTCGGCTCCTTCATGGTGCGCAAGAAGGGCCAGCGTATCGGCCGCAATCCAAAGACCGGCACCGAGGTGCCGATCTCGCCGCGGCGTGTGATGGTGTTCAAGCCGTCGGCGATCCTGAAGCAGCGGATCAATGGCCATGCCGTCACCAATGGCGACGGCAGCAAGGCCGATTAACTGGCGTTGAAGCCAAGAGGAGCGGGCATTTGGACAAGGCGCCGGATGCGTTCCGTACCATCAGCGAGGTCGCTGACGAACTCGATATCCCGCAGCATGTGCTGAGGTTCTGGGAAACGCGCTTCGCGCAGATCAAGCCGATGAAGCGCAGCGGCGGACGCCGTTACTATCGCCCCGACGACGTCGACCTGCTCAAGGGCATCCGCCGGCTGCTGTACGGCGAAGGCTATACCATCCGCGGCGTGCAGCGGATCCTGAAAGAACATGGCATCAAGTCGGTGCAGGGCATCGCCGACCAGGCCGCCGCGGTCTCCTTCGGCGCGGTCGAGGAGGCGGTCGGCAACAGCATGGCCGAGCCCGACGACGTCGAGAGCAGCGACGGCCTCGATTTCGACGGCGAGGAGGGCGACGGCGACGAGAAGGGCATCGACTACCGATTCGTCGATCCCGACGAGGATCCGATCCTGTCGACCTACAAGGCGCATGCCCAGCCGGGCAAGGCGTCCGCGCCGCCGCCGGTGCGGCCTTCCGTTCCGTCAGCGGATCGGGAGCGGCTCGAACGCGTGCTGCAGGAGCTGGTTGCCTGCCGGCAGATGATCGATACTGCGATGAAGGACGGCTGATCCAAGGAAACCCGGGCGGGAACCGGTGCCCGGATTGCTGCCTTCGAGGCCCTGCTTTGCCTTGCGCGAACGCAGGATCGCAGCTAATGGAACGGCATCGGAGCGTGGCGCAGCCCGGTTAGCGCACTAGTCTGGGAGACTAGGGGTCGGAGGTTCAAATCCTCTCGCTCCGACCATTTTTCAAAGCATTCGAGTTCTCAAACCGGCGTTGCCTTCGGCCCAGCGTGGCCCGCCGCCTCAGGTCTCGAAATCCATCGCTGCGATCAGGCACGCCTTTTCCAGGCGATTGGTGAGCGTCGCAAGCTTGGCCGTGAACTCGGCCAATTCGGGCTCGCTGAATTCCTCGAACACGGTTTTCTTGAACGCCTTGTGCTGCTCGGCGAGGCCCGCCAGATGCTTGCGGGTCTTGTCGGTCAGCGACAGGCGGACCACGCGCGCATCGGCCGGGGAGGGCGCGCGACGCAGCAACTCCTTCTGCTCGAGCAACTTTGACTGCGTGGTCACGAACGACGGATCGACGTGCAGCAGCTTCGACACCACGTTGATCGGTACGCCGACATCCTTGTCGAGATCCGAGATCGCCATCAGGATCATCCATTGCGGACCGCTGACGCCAAGCGCCTTGCCCCAGAGTTGGCGGACCCGTTCAAGATGCGAATTGATGGATGAAATTTCGAGCGTGAAGCGCTTGATGATGTCGAGATGCTCGATGGCGCGCTGACGCGTCGAATCCTTCCTGGTCACTGACACAGCTTCCCCTTCCCTAGGTGCCGACTCAGCTTTGTGCTGATTTATTTCTTTGTTCCCGCGTCGGCGCGGTATTTTTTCTCGTAAGTCGCTCAGGAACGCAAGTGAACGTAAAGCAATTATGATGCGTATGTGACGGTTCGGTTTTTTGGGTGCGACAATTTTGCCCACACATACAAGGGGCTTACGGCGAGCGTTGCCGACGAGACACAGTGTGGCCGCATTCGCATTCCTGACTTTATAAACTATTTTGATTGGCGAACTCGCGCATGCATATTGAACCCGGCGGTAGGGGAATCTCGATCGTCCCGTTGCGGTGATCGTTCAAGTCCGCCGCACTCCCAGAGATTGATCTGCGGGTGCGGGGTTTGGGGAAAACGGTCTTGGACAATGCGGGAGGATCACGGGGCGCTCGCGACCCGGACTCTACGCATATGAGCAACTTGGAGGTTTGATATGACATTGGCGAAGAGCCTTATTCTGGGCTCGGCCGCCGCGCTGGTCGCGGTCGGCGGGGCACAGGCGGCCGATCTTCCCGTTAAGGCCAAAGCGGTCGAGTACGTGAAGGTCTGCTCTCTTTATGGTCCGGGCTTCTACTACATCCCCGGCACCGACACCTGCATCAAGCTGGGCGGCTTCGTCCGCGCTGACCTCGTGGTCAACGGCAACGGCGTGTACGGTCCGAATACCAACGGCGCCAGCGGAGCCAACAACCGTTTCACCAACGGCTACACCTGGCGTTCGCGTGAAGACCTGAACATCGATACGCGCACCGCGACCGAGTACGGCGTGGTCCGCACCTATTTCGATGCGGTGTTCACCTGGACCTCGGACAGCTACGCGGCCAACGGCGCCGGCGGCACCGTCTACTCGGGCCTCGGTTCCGGCGCGGCGACGGTCAGCGCTCCGAACAACGCCAACTCCGGTGCGGTTGCGGCTGGTACGGTCGGCGTCTACTACGCCTTCATCCAGTTCGCCGGCTTCACCATTGGTAAGTCCGTCTCGCAGTTCGCTGCGCCCTGGACTGCCTATCCGGGCAACAACTACGACGCCCTCGTCGGTGGCATCAACACCACCAACGGCGTCAACCAGTTCACCTACACCGCGCAGTTCGGCAACGGCGTCTCGCTCGCTCTGTCGGCGCAGGATCAGGTTGCCTACACGCAGGCTGGCGTGAACAACCTCGGTGCTGGTGGTGCGTACGGCGCGAGCGACTATGCCGGCACGATCACGCCGGACTTCATCGCTGCGCTCAAGGTCGACCAGGCCTGGGGTATCTTCCAGGCGTCGATCGCAGCCCATGACAACCACGCAGCCTACTACGGCGCCACCGAAGTCACCGGCCATCCCGACGACAAGTGGGGCTGGGCTGGTGCACTGGCCCTGTCGATCAAGAACATCCCGACCGGACCTGGTGACACCATCAACATCCAGGGCGTCTACACCGACGGCGCGACCCGTTACAACATCCAGGATCTGGCCGGCGGCATCAGCTCGGCCGTCATCTATGGCGGCTCAAACCTGCCGGGCGCTTACGGCAGCGTTGGCTTCGGCACGGCACCCGACACGGTGTTCGGCCCCGGCGGTCAGCAGCAGTCGATCAAGACCTGGGGCTTCCGCGGTGCGTACACCCACAACTGGGATCCCTACTGGAACACCAGCTTGTACGGTGCATACGCTGCGGTCATGTACAACGACACGGCTAAGTCGCTCATCTGCGGCGTTGGTGGCGTCGGTGGCACGTTCCGCGCTGCCTTCGCTGGCGGCGCTGGTGTGACCAGCTGCAACCCCGACTACAACATCGGTCAGCTCGGCCTGATCACTCGTTGGACTCCGGTCAAGAACCTGACCTTCTCGGCCGACGTGACCTACGTCCATCTCGATCAGAAGTATGCCGGCACGATCACCACGTCGGCTGGTGCGATCGGCAAGCCGGTCGCGACCTACGAGCTGAAGAATCAGGACACTGTCCAGATGCTCTTCCGCGCTCAGCGTAACTGGTAATACCGGTTGATCTGATCAGGATCTGACAGAACCCCGGCAGGCAACTGCCGGGGTTTTTCTTTGAGTGAAAGCTCTCGCGATGGACGAGAGCGTTCTCAAGCAAGTGGATACCGGTCCGCGTGAAGAAAGCGCGTCAAAAGGGCTTTGGCTGCGTCATTTCTGTCCACGCGAACAACGAAGACGAGCCATGCGATTCATTCGCCGCAAACTTATTTACTTAGCTGATCTACTAAACTATATACGGAGTAGCCAACACATTGAATGATGGCTCTTAGCGTCATGCTAAGCCTCCCAAACCTCCGGCAATGCCCTGCCGGAGGTTTTTGATTCGGTGCGGTCAAGATTTGACGGAATCGATCCGCAGTGCATTCTCGTCGTTCATGGGACGCTTTAAGAACAGCCGCCTGGCGCGCATGAGCAGCGGCCACTATTGCCTGATACGGGATCTCGGGCTGGTGAAGGGCGGCAAGGGATTGCGGCACCATGAGGTGGTCATCGACTTCTCGTGGCGCGGCCTGCTCAAGCTGGCCGTGAGCGCCGGCACCGCTGTGCTGCGGCGGCGCGCGCCGGTGCGGATCGAAACAGCCGAATAGCGCGGGAGGATCTCGAGTTGAGCCGATCAACCGCAACGCCGCGCGTTTCGCAATAGTCCAACAGCGATCGTCATCAGCGTTGTCACGACCGATCGGGCCACGACATGCACGATCATTGTATCCGCTTGTCGATGTCAGATTGTTCGCAACGCGGAATGATTTCATGACGCGCCCCTCTGCTTCAATCTGATCCGCACGGCTCAACTGCGCGTGAGGGGCGCGCGCCGTTGCTGGACGATAATTCGGTGATGTACAGTGTTTCCGTCAGATGGTTGGGACTGCGATCCGCGCTCCAGCCGAAACCAAGAAAAAGCAGGGAAGGAACGGATCCCACATGAAGGATTTTGCCGGAAAGATTGCCGTCATCACCGGTGGCGGCACGGGCATGGGACGCGAGCTCGCACGGCAACTCGTCGCAGAGGGATGCAATGTCGCGATGTGCGACGTCTCGATGGAGGCGATGGCGGAGACCAAGCGGCTCTGCGAGGTCGAGAAGCTGCCGCAGGGGCTGCGTATCACCACCCACGTCGCCGACGTCTCGATCGAGGATCACTACAAGCGCTTCCGCGACGAGCTGGTCGAGCAGCAGGCGACCGACAAGATCCATCTGCTGTTCAACAACGCCGGAATCGGTGGCGGCGGCAGCCTGTTCACCAACACGCGCGAACAGTGGGAGCGCACCTTCAACATCTGCTGGGGCGGCGTCTATCTCGGTGTCCGCACCTTCCTGCCATTGCTGGTGAAGGCCGACGAGGCACACATCGTCAACACCTCGAGCGTCAACGGCTTCTGGGCCTCGGTCGGGCTCGGCGTCTCCCACACCGCCTACAGCGCCGCGAAATTCGCCGTGAAGGGATTCACGGAGGCGATGATCAACGATCTCCGCCTCAACGCGCCGCATGTCAAATGCTCGGTCGTGATGCCCGGTCACATCGGCACCTCGATCGTGTCGAACTCGCGCAAGGTACAGAACGGCTCAGATCAGCTCAATCCCGACGAGCTCAAGCAGGCGCGTCAGCGTCTGCAAGGGCAGGGCATCGACGTCGCCAAGATGTCGGATGCCGATATCCAGCAACTCGCGCTCGACCGTGCCCGCATCTTCCACGACGAGGCGCCGACCACGGCGGCCGCCGCCGCCAAGATCATCCTCGACGGCGTCAAGGCCGATCGCTGGCGTATCCTGGTCGGCGACGATGCGCATATGCTCGACGAGCGCGTGCGCAAGACGCCGGAGCAGGCATACACGCCGGAGTTTTATCAGGACCTCGTAGCGGCGACCGGCTGGAAGGTCGGCTGATTGGACTGAGGCCCGTCACCCCCGCGAAAAGGCAAAGCCTTTGCGCGGGGATCACGGGGGCAGCGCTTGCTTGTTGCCATCAACTACCGCGCATCGCGCGTTGGCGCGATCCGGACTGATAGGCGAGGCGGTAATGCCCTGGGCAATAGGGCATCCCGCCGAGCGGAGTGTTGCCGCAGAAGCAGAAATCATCGGCGCCCGGGCTGCTGATCGGCCAGCGGCAGCGCTGCTCGCTCAATTCGAACAGCGAACAGTTGTTGACGCTGACAACAGGCGCATCGTAGGGCTCCGTCTCGTAGACCGCCTGAAGCAGCTGGAGTTGCTGCTTCGCGGTCGCCCGTTGCGCGGCGTGGACGGCGGATTTCTTTCGCCGTGCCCGGCGTTCCTCCGGCGTCGTGCGCGTCAGGTTCAGCCGCGACAGCTTGCCGATGACAGCATTGCGGCTAACGCCGATATTGACGGCGATGTCGCGGCAGGAGAGGCCGGCTTCAAAGTAGATCTTGAGTTGGTCGACGCGCTCTGGCGTCCAGGTCTCTTGGTTGACAATCATCTGACGGTTCCACGTTCTGTGTTGAACCGCCGCGCGGACGCGTGCGCCGTCAGGGCGTGCGTCCGTTGTCGCGGATTGCAAGCAACCCGTCCTTGATGGCGAGCCGAATGCCTTCCTCGATCAATGTCCGTGCAACGCCCGGGACGCTCGTGCCGTGGGTGCCCTGTCTCACCAGCTTCTCGAGATAACCAATGGTCGAGAGTGCCAGTGTGACCGGGACGCGGTCGGTTTCGGCCTTTTCCGTAGCCATGAGAAAACGCTTAACCCTGAACGCCTGTACTGAAAAGTATCTATTTAGAGTCTATTTAGAAATGAGGCAGTTCGTCAAGCGCCGGTCGCAAAATGCGAACAGCCGCGCCGGAGGCGGATTCCGGCACGGCGTCACGATCAGATTACTTAGCTATATGAATGAGTTAGGTGCGTAGCTCGACCTTGACCGGGAACGTCTTCAGAAGCCGCTCGGCGGTTTCGGCCTTGTCCGCAGGCGCGCTCACGCTGAGGTACAGCCCGCGGGACGGGTCGGTGATGGCCTCGACGCTGACCTCGTCGGACAATCCTTCCCGCGCCAGCAGCTCGCGCGCGGCCTCGCCGGCGGCGATCTCGCGCAGCTTGGGCTTGAAGATCTTGCCGACCGGCGTGACCGGCATCTCCGCAATCACCGACACCACGCGCGGACGGGCGGGCGGCTCCAGGATGTTGTCCTGCACGAACGCGGCGAGCGCCTGCGGATCGATCTGCGCGCCGGGCTGGGCCGAGACGAACAGCATCGGCACTTCGCCGGCATAGCTGTCGGGACGGCCGACGGCCGCGGCCAGCGCCACGCCCGGAAACGCCAGCGCGGCGTCCTCGATCGCACGCGGATCGATGTTGTGGCCGCCGCGGATGATGACGTCCTTGGCGCGGCCCATGATGTAGACGAAGCCGTCGGCATCGATCCGGCAGATGTCGCCGGTGCGCAGCCAGCCGTCACGGAATGCTTCTTCGGTCTGCTTCTCGTCGACGTAACCGGCGAACACCTGCGGGCCCCGGGTCAAGAGCTCGCCGACCGGCGAGGGCCACGGCCCGGTGTGAAGCTTGCCGCCCTCGAGGATCGCAAGCTCGACCAACGGATTGCGGGTGCCGACGCTCTCGGCGCGCGGCCTCACGCCGTGCACGTCGTGAGTGATGGCGCCGGCGAGCTCGGTCATGCCGTAGAGCTGCTGGATGCAGTCGCCGCCCCAGGTCGCGAGATAGCGCCGCTCGATCTCCGGCGGGCAGATCGAGGCGCCGGTGGCGGTGACGCGCAGGCTCGAAATGTCGCTGTCGGCGACCGGGATGTCGGCGAGCGCGCCGAGCGTGGTCGGCACGTTGCCGGCGATGTTGACGCGGTATGTCTCGATGATTTTCCAGAAATGGGTGATCAGCGCCGGATCGCGCGCCCCGGCGGGACCCGGGATGAACATCGTCGTGCCGGCGGCAAGGCAATTGGCGGTCGTGCAGAACAAGCCGCCGACATGGAACAGCGGCAATGTGATCATCGCACGCTCGCCGCGGTGGAAATCGAGCGCCATGCGCGAGGAGACGGTGGAGGCGACCATCGCGCGATTGGTCAGCCGCGCCACCTTGGGATGGCCTGTCGTGCCGCCGGTCGGCAGCATCACTGCGACGCGGTCGGCCTCGCTCATGTCCCTCGACTTGCCGTAGTCGTCGCGCCAGGCCGGATCCGGCCGCAGCACCTCGCCGTCGAACGCGATACTGCCGTCGAGCGGCACAACCACGATGCGCCGGAGCGACGGCACCTCGCGCTGCAGGCCCTCGACCCTTTCATACAGGCCGCCCGGCATTCCCGGTGGCGGCGCCAGCAACAATTTTGCGTTGATCGCATTGAGCTGGGCCGTGATCGCTTCCCGCGTGAACAGCAGGTTGAGCGGTTCGGCGACGCCGCAGGCGGCTGCGCCGAAGATCGCGACCACGGTCGCAGGACATGCCGGCAGCAGGATCGCGACCGCATCGTTCTTGCCGATACCCTCCGCGCGGAAGTAGTTTTCGGCCGCCTTGACGTAGCCCATCAGCTGATCGTTCGAGATCACGACCGGGTTGGGATCGAGCGGCGAGCGCAGATAGATCGCGGCTTCGGCGTCCGGCGCGCCCTGCGGGCCGCGGGCGATGAGATCGAGGATCCGCGGGCAGGCGGCGAGCGTCTCCCGCATCTCCTTGTCGCGCGCAGCTTCGTCGGCCGGCGAAAGCCTGTCCTTCAGCATATCCGTCCCCGTCCATTCTTGTTCGTTGGGAGGGGGATTGTATCGAGCCGCACGCGCGGAACACAAGTGCGGCTATCGACCGCGTGTCAGCCGTGGACGACCGATTTGGCGATCATGCAGTGAATGCCCTTGGAGCCGTTGACCGTCTGGGTCACCCGCAGGTCGGCGGCCAGGCTGCACAGCGTGTAGGCGTCTTCGCGCGACAGATTTCGCTTCTCGCCGAGCAGCACGATCATGTCGCGCAGCGCCCGCACCACGCACTGGTCGAGATCGGGATCCATCGCCATGGTCATGTAATGGTCCGATGTCTCGGCGCGCGGATAGGCGAGCTTGAGGTCCTTGCGCAGGGTGAGGCGGAAGCGGCCGGTGAGAGCGGTTTCGATCGCGGTGACGCAGACCTCGCCGTCGCCCTGCACGCCATGGCCGTCGCCGCAGGAGAACAGCGCGCCCGGCACGAACACGGGCAGATAGAGCTTGGCGCCGGCCCCTAGCTCCTTGTTGTCGAGATTGCCGCCCATCGCGCGCGGGATGAGCGAGGAGATGCGGCCCCAGGCCGGCGGCGGCGAGACACCCATCACACCGAAGAACGGCTTCAGCGGCAGGTCGAGCCCCCAGGGCATGCGGCCGACCATCCGCGCACGATCGAGCGGGATGTTGAGGACGCGGGTCTCGTGGAAGTCGTCCGGCAGCGTGCCGGACAGCGGCTTGATCAGATTGTAGCCCCAATCCTGCCGAAGCTGGACGTCGAGGATATCGACCTCGAGCACGTCGCCGGGCTCGGCGCCGGCCACCGCGATCGGACCGGTCAGGATGTGCCCGGGCACCATCCGCTCGCTCTTCGCATGGATGTCGTCGAGCTCGGGTGGGACGTGGAATTTGCTGCGGTCGGGCACCACGTCGGCACCACCGCTGACGGTCTCGATCGTGACCTCGTCGCCGCTCGCGACGTTAAGGACCGGCTTCAGTTTGGCTTCAAAGAAGCCCCAATGACAGGTTTCGGGTGTGGATTTCAGGTGATGATGGGTCATGTAACGGCTTTTGATTGGTTTCCCAGCAGCGTATGACGCTGTAGCAGAACTTCGCAGAGGCTTCCCTTGTTTTTTGTGCTGTCCAAGACGCTCGGCATCATGCTGCTGCCGATCAATTTCCTGATCGGTATCGGCGTGATCGGCGCCGCACTGTTGCCGACGCGGTTTGTTCGCCTCGGCCGCAGGTTGACGGTCGCCTCACTGCTGCTGCTCGCGATCTGCGGCTTCTCGCCGCTCGGCAATGTCCTGATCGCGACGCTGGAGCAGCGCTTCCCGCCATGGGACGCTTCGCGCGGCGCGCCCGACGGCATCATTGTGCTGGGTGGTTCGATCGATGCCGATCTGTCGGTGGCGCATGGCACGCCTGTCGTGCGCAGTGCGGCCGATCGCATCATCGCAGCTGCCGCGCTCGCGCGCAGATATCCGAACGCGCGCCTCATGTTCACCGGCGGCAGCGCGAACCTGATCTCGAATGATGCGCGTGAGGCCGACTATGCCGCCGAGATGTTCGAGAGCCTCGGGATTCCCATATCGCGACTGACCATCGAGCGCCGCTCGCGCAACACGGTGGAGAATGCTGTGTTCTCGAAGGAGCTGGTCGATCCCAAGCCGGGCGAGCGCTGGCTGCTCGTCACCTCGGCCTATCACATGCCGCGCTCGGTCGGGCTGTTCCGCAAGGCGGGATTCGATGTCGAGGCCTATCCGGTCGATTGGCGCGTCGGCAACGTCTTTGGTTTCGCGACGCTTGCGATCGAGGGCCTGTCGCGCACCGATCTCGGCGCGCGGGAGTGGATCGGGCTGGTGGCCTATCATCTGGCCGGCAAGACCGACGATCTGCTGCCGGGACCGGCCGTGCGGTAGCGCAAGGCGGCTGTCGCTTCGCCTGTGCATTCCGGCTAACATCCACACAACAGGCGGCGCCAAGCCGCCGATCACGGGAGCTTACGCATGCAACAGCAGACACCGCCGGAACAGTTCGATCTCGCCGCGATCGTCGCCGATCTGAACAATCTGCTGCGGCTGAAGACCACGGTCATCGGCATCAAGATGTTCGCGCGGGTCGAGGAGATGGAGGCGATCCCGAAGATCCGCCGCCCGTCGGCGGTGCACACCACGGACCAGATCGTCAGCATGGCCTCGCGGCTCGGCTGGACCGTCGGCATCACCGGCGACGATCTGGTCGGCGCGCAATGTCGCGCGGTGATCGGGCTCGCGCCGCAGGATGAGAAGTGGCTCGCCGGCGAGAACTATGTCGGGGTCTGGCACGGCACCGCCGAGGACGCGCGCAAGCGCCAGGAGGCGCTCGACGTCGTGCCTTACGGGCAGTATCAGGCGATGGTGGTGAGCCCGCTGACCAGCGGCCGGCTCAATCCGCCCGACATCTGCCTGGTCTACGCGACGCCGGGCCAGATGATCATCCTGATCAACGGGCTTCAATATACGGGATACAAGAAGTTCGAGTGGGGCGTGGTCGGTGAGACCGCTTGTGCTGACTCATGGGGGCGGGCGTTGAAGACCGGCGAGCCGAGCCTGTCGCTGCCGTGCTTCGCCGAGCGTCGCTATGGCGGTGTGCCCGATGAGGAGATGCTGATGGCGCTGCCGCCGGCCCATCTGGTGAAGGCGATCGCCGGCATGAAGCAGCTCGCCAAGAACGGCCTGCGCTATCCGATCGCGCCCTATGGCATCCAGGCCGACGTCCGCGCCGGCATGGGGGTGTCCTACAAGAAATAGCCGCAAGAAATAGCGGCAGGAAATACTGGATTGCGTCGCCGCGTCCGCGATGACAAAAGGGCGCCCAATTCGCTGCGCAGGGAGCCTGACCCATGTCCTCGTCGAAACTCGACATCGTCGTCTACGGTGCGACCGGCTTCACCGGCCAGCTCGTTGCCGAGTATCTCGCCGCGCATTATCGCGACGGCAGCCTGAAATGGGCGATGGCCGGGCGCAGCAAGGACAAGCTCGCCTCGGTGCGTGACGCGATCGGCGCGCCCGCCGACACGCCGCTGATCGTTGCCGACGCCGGCGATGCCGCATCGCTGAAGGCGATGCTGGCGCAGACCAAGTCTGTCATTTCGACGGTCGGGCCGTATCAGCTTTACGGCAACGAGCTGATCGCGGCCTGCGTCGAAAGCGGCACCGACTATTTCGACCTCTGCGGCGAGCCCGTCTGGATGCGGCAGATGATCGACAAGCACGAGGCCGCGGCAAAGGCCAGCGGCGCGCGCATCGTGTTCTCCTGCGGCTTCGACTCGGTGCCGTTCGAGCTCGGAACGTTCTTCGTCCAGGAGGAAGCCAAGCGCGTGTTCGGCGCGCCGGCCGCGCGTGTCAAGGGCCGCGTGCGCGACATGCGCGGCACGCTGTCCGGCGGCACCGCCGCGAGCGCCAAGGCGACTTTCGATGCGGTCGCGAAGGATCTGAGCTTGGTCGCGATCCTCAACAATCCGTTCGCGCTGACGCCGGGCTTCGAGGGCCCGAAGCAGCCGCGCGGCAGCAAGCCGGCCTATGAGGACGACCTGCACTCGTGGACCGCGCCGTTCATGATGGCGCTGATCAACACGCGCAACGTCCATCGCTCCAACATGCTGATGGGCTTTCCGTACGGACGCGACTTCGTTTACGACGAGATGGTCCTGACCGGCCCGGGCGAGAAGGGCGAGGCCAATGCAAAGAAGGTGATGGCGCTGAATTCCGAGAAGACCGGCCCCAGCGCGCCGAAGCCGGGCGAGGGGCCGTCAAAGGAAGAGCGCGAGAACGGCCGCTACGATCTGCTTTATCTCGCGGTCGCGTCCGACGGCCGCATGGTCCGCGCCGGCATCAAGGGCGATCGCGATCCCGGCTACGGCTCGACCTCGAAGATGATCTCGGAATGCGCGATCTGCCTGTTGCGCGACACGCCCGATGTCGCGCCCGGCTTCTGGACGCCGGGAGCGGCGATGCAGGGCAAGCTGATCAAGCGCCTGGTCGATCACGCCGGGCTGACGTTTGAGGTCGAGAAGTAAGTCGCGCAACTTCCAACGTTGTCATCGCGCGGCACTCGACCGGGCGATCCAGTACGCCGCGGCTTCTCGGCTCAAGCATTGACGTCTCTGGAATACTGGATGCCCCGCTTTCGCCGGGCATGACAGTGGTGCTACGGGGCATGACAGCCGCCGCGCTACGCCGCCGCCCGCGGATTGTACGCGTACATGAAGTCCATGCCCTTGGACGACACCGGCAGCAGCAGCTTCAGCATGTGATCGCGCAGCCAGGCGCCGGTCGGGCTAAACTCGCGCTTGCTGTTGCCGTTGCGGCGCGCGATCGCCACGATCTTCTCCGCGCGCGGGCGCCGCTCGTGCTCGAAGGCCTGGAACGTCAGGCCGAGATCCTGGCCGTCGCGCATCAGCATGCCGAGCCGCAGCGCGTCTTCCAGCGCGAGCGAGGCGCCCTGACCGGCATGCGGACTGGTGGCGTGCGCGGCGTCGCCGATCAACAGTGTGCGCTTGCGTGACCAGGTCGGCAGCGTCGCGACGTCGAGCGTGTCGGTGACCACGATGTTCTCGGCGGCCTCGATGATCTCGGGGATCGGCGCGTGCCAGCCGGCGTGGAATTCGCGCAGGTGCTGCCTGATGGCGTGCTGGCTGTGCGACCGGTAGGCCGCCGCGGTCATGCCGTGCGATGGCTGCGTGCTCCACCACATCACGCCGGCTTGCGGATCGGGGCTGCACATCCCGTAGCCGAAGAAGCCGCTCTGTCCGAACGTCGTCTCGACGCGCTGGCCGATCGGCAGGTGTTCGATCACGGCGCGCGGCACGAAGCCGCCGAAGCCGATCAGCCCGGTGTCGAACGGCGTCGGTCCGTCAGGGATCACGTGACGCCGCACCGCCGAATGCACGCCGTCGGCACCGATTACGAAATCGCCCTCGGCGGTGGTGCCGTCGGCGAAATAGGCGATCACGGGCTGGTCGCCGCGGTCTTCGATTTTCACCAGCCGTTTCTCGAAGAATACCGAGACGTTGGAAGCCCAGGCCTTGTCGATCAGCGTCTCGTTCAGGGTCGCGCGGCACATGTTCACCGCAGGCTGGCCGAAGCGCTGCTGCATGTTCTGGTTGAGGGAGCCGAGCTTCTTGCCGCCCTGCGAATAGAAGTCGAAGGATTCCGCGATCGAGCCGTTGCGGATCAGCTCGTCGGCGAGGCCGAGCTCCGCCAGCACGTGCATGCCGTTGGGTGCGATCTGCAGGCCGCCGCCGATGCCGGTGGAGTAGGGCCAGGCTTCATAGAGCTCGGCCTCGATACCGGCGCGGGTCAGGAACATCGCGGTGACCGGACCTGCGATGCCGGCGCCGATGATCAGAGCTTTACGGGGACGTCTCGTCATGCCTTGCTCCATGCATCCGTGTGGGGTAGGAAAGATCAGTTGCTAATTATCTTAGTTGATAAGATATCAAGCCAGTAAGATATGGGAGTCGCATTGTCAAGTGCAACGTTGCGCAAAGCGCTGATGCAGGAACTCGAGGAGGCGTTGCGCCGGTCATCCGCGCAGGGCGTGATGTACGGCCAAGCCGTTGCAAACATGGCCGGAATTTCCAATTCCGACATGGAATGCATGGACATCCTCCAGCTCGAAGGGCGGGTGACCGCGGGGCGCCTCGCCGAAGTCACCGGGCTGACGACCGGCGCGATCACCGGCGTGGTCGATCGCCTGGAAAAGGCGGGTTACGTGCGCCGCGAGCGCGACGAGAGCGACCGCCGCAAGGTCTTCATCTCGGTGGTGGAGGAAAAGGCGGTGGAGATCGGCAAGTTCTACGTGCCGATGCAGCAGGAGATGCACAAGCTGTGGAGCAGCTACACCGACGACGAGTTGCGGCTGCTGCTGCGCTTCGCCAATGACGGCTACAAGGGTGTGCTGCAAGCGACCGAAGCATTGAAAGCGGTGATCGACACGCCGCCGGAGCAGCGCGCCGAACTCAAGCTACCGCCGAAGTCTCGTCGCTGACCTCGATCGATGCCGCGCGGGCGCGCTCGGTTGCCGCGTACATGCCCCACATCGTGCCCAGCATCATCCAGAAATGCCGCCAATGGTCAGTATCGATGATGAAGCTCTCGCCGGCGATGCCGAGGAACGCCGAGAAGATCGCCAGATAGTCGCGCTGCCACGGCACCCGCGAATAGATGTAGCGGAAGCCGATGATCGCGCTGACGAACACCAGCGCCGGATAGCAGATGCCCGAGATCCAGCCGCCCGACATGAAGGCGTTGAGGAACGAGTTGTGGGTGTCCTCGGGGAAGTAGGTGTGGAATTGCAGCGGCCCGATGCCGAACGGCAGTTCGAGCGCCATCTGGGCGCCGAGGATGTGGCGGCCGAACCGGCCGAAGCGGCCTTCGTCGTAGCTCTGGTCGAAGCTTGCGCGCTGCTTGAACATGTCGGCGACCGTGCCGATCGACAGCAGCACCGCAATCAGCGCAACCGCCAGGATCGCGGCGATCAAGGTCATCACGATGATGCGCGAGCGCTGCGCCTGCGAGCGGCTGGTGAACACCATCAGCGCCAGCATGAAGGCCGCGGTGACAATCAGGCCACCCCAGGCGGCGCGGGAGAACGACAGCAGGATCGCGAGCGAGATGATGCCGAAGGCGATGGCGTTGCGGAACGCCTTGCCGAAGCGGTCGGAAACTACACTTTGCAGCGTGAACAGCGCCGGCAGGATCAGGAACGCGCCGAGCACGTTGGGATCCTTGAAGGTGCCGCGGGCACGATCATACAGCGTCAAGAGGTCATAGCCGCCGGGCACCAGATGGAAGTAGCCGGCGATGCCCGCCAGCGAGGCGATCATCGCGCCGACGATCAGGCCGCGGCGCAGCATGTCGAGGCGCGCCTCGGTGTCCTCCGACATCACCATTGCGAAGAAGATGACGGTGACGGCCATGTACCAGGAGGTGAGGACCCAGTTCACCACCTCCGGCTTGTCGAGGAACGGCACCGCGCCGATGCTGTAGCCGACATTGAGCACGATCAGCGCGAACAGCAGTGGCATGAACACGAGCTGCATGCGCAGGCCCGTGGCAAAGAACAGCACGCAGGCGGTCAGCGTGACCAGTTCATACGGGCTCGGCTCGATGAACACGATGGCGATCGACGCGCCGGCGAGCCACACCAGCGCCCGCTGCAGCGCCAGCACGCCTGACGGCGCCGATGTCAACGATTGGGACGTCCCGGCTATCGCCGCATAGGCCATCGGATACTCACGCAACGCAACAGACACAAAGTGACGCGCTTTGGTGAGGGCGTCAGTGACGGCAATCGAACTCAGTACGCGTTCTCGTGCTTTGTAATCAGCGAGAACGGGGTCTTGAGCAGGATGTAGAGGTCGAACAGCACCGACCAGTTCTCGATGTAATAGAGGTCGTATTCGACACGCTTCTGGATCTTCTCGTCGGTGTCGACCTCGCCGCGCCAGCCGTTGATCTGAGCCCAGCCGGTGATGCCGGGCTTGACACGGTGGCGAGCGAAGTAGCCGTCGACCGCCTCGTCGAACAGGCGGTTCTCCAGCTTGCTCTGCACCGCGTGCGGCCGCGGGCCGACCAGCGAAAGATTGCCCTTCAGCACGACGTTGAACAGCTGCGGCAGTTCGTCGAGCGAGGTCTTGCGGATGAAACGGCCGACGCGGGTGACGCGCGGGTCGTTCTTGGTTACGACCTTGGAGGCGGTCGGATCGGCCTGGTGGTGGTAGAGCGAGCGGAACTTGTAGACGTCGATCCGCTCATTGTTGAAGCCGAAGCGCTTCTGGCGGAACAGCACCGGGCCGGGGCTGTCGAGCTTCACCGCGAGCGCCACCAGTCCCAGCACCGGGAGCGCCGCAAGCAAAGCCAGGCTGCCGACCACGCGGTCGAACAGCCATTTCAGCACCAGGTCCCAGTCGGTGATCGGCGCCTCGAACACGTCGAGCGTCGGCACCTTGCCGACATAGGAGTAGGAGCGGGGGCGGAAACGCAGCTTGTTGGTATGGGCCGACAGGCGGATGTCGACCGGCAGCACCCAGAGCTTCTTCAGCATCTCCAGGATGCGGGTCTCGGCCGAGATCGGCAGCGCGAACAGCACGAGGTCGACGCGGGTGCGGCGGGCGAACTCGACGATGTCGTCGACCTTGCCGAGCTTCGGCGCGCCGGCGCAGGTCTCCATCGCGCGGGCGTCATTGCGGTCGTCGAACACGCCGAGCACATGGATGTCGGTGTCGTCGTCGGCATTCAGCGCCTCGATCAGCTTCTCGCCGTTCTGATCGGCGCCGACGATGATGGTGCGGCGGTCGAGCCGGCCGTCATGCGCCCAGGCGCGGACCATCGAGCGCAGTGCCAGCCGCTCGGCGATCAGGAGAGCAAGGCCGACGCAGAAGAACGATGACAGCCAGACCCGCGAGACTTCGCCGCCGAGCTTGACGAGGAAGGAGATCCCGATGAACAGCAGGAACACGAAGGCCCATGACGAGATCATCCGCGTCATCTGGCGGAGCTGGCTGCGGAAGATCTGCACCTGGTAGATGTCGGCGGCCTGGAAGCAGACCACGGCCGCCGCCGACATGCCGAGGATCGAGCCGATGTATCCCCAATGGATCGCGCCGGCGAACGGGCGCACATAGGCGAGATAAAGCCCGATGCCGACCAGGCTTAGCAGCACGAAATCGGCGAGGCGAACCACGCCGGCGATCACGACAGGCGAGTAGGCGCCGCCAACCTTCTGATTGGTGACGGCGAGCGCGGCCGGCGACAGGCGGCGGCGGCGTTCGACCTGCGGCTGGGCAGCCGTCGCAGACGCAGCGGCATCCAGCATCGAGCGAGCGTTAAACGGTTCCACGGCTCCACGTCCATTCCTGCGCTTGCAGATGGTCATCCGCGCGCAGCAGCGAAATTCCCCGGACGTGACTTAAGGTGACAAATCGGAAGAAACGGTTACGGGCGCAAGAAATGGTTAACGTTTGGCAAATGCGTCGCGATAGCCGGCCAGCACGCCTTCGACCATGGCGCTCTGCGAGAAATGCTCGGAGATTCGTTCGCGCAGTTTTTGCGCCCGCGCCGCGGTCGCCGTCGGGTTGTCGAGCGCGGCCTTGATGGCGTCGGCCATCGCGGCGACATTGCTCGGCGCGAACAAGGCGTCGGTGTGGGTATCGAAGATTTCCGGAATGCCGCCGACATTGGCGGCGATCATCGGAATTCCCGCAGCGCCCGCCTCGATCACCACATAGGGCATCGAATCGCCGCGCGACGGAACGACCAGCAGGCTGCCTTTCGAGAAGCCGTAGCGCGCCTTGACGTGGCCGATGAAGCGAACGGCCTCGCCGAGCGAGAGCCGCTTCACCTGCTCCTTGAGCCGTTCGAACTCCTCGCCGTCGCCGCCGAGCGTCAGCGTCACCGGCTTGCCGCCGGCCCGCAGCCTGGCGACCGCCTCGATCAGCAGGTCGGCGCCCTTGATGCGCCGGAATTCGCCGACATAGGCCACATCGCTGGCATCGTCGGCCTTGGCAACCGGTTCGAATTCCTCCGACGTGACGCCGTTGAAGACGCAACGCACAAGGCCTGAGGGCTTGCCGACGGTGCGCTGATAGGTGTCGCGGGCAAACGCGCTCTCGAACAGGAACAGGTCGGTGCTGTTCATCAGCGTGCGCTCGAGCTGGCTGTAGAAGCGGCCCTTCCAGGTGTCGAGCGGGTAGTGCAGCGAGCCGCCATGCGGCGTGTAGACCCGGATCACCTTGTTCGACCGCCGTCGCAGCCGGACATAGGCACCGGCCTTGGCGCCATGGCCGTGCACCACGTCGGGTTTCAGCTTGCGGATCAGGCCGGCGATATGTGCCCAGACCATCAAATCGGCAAAGCGCGGCTCGCGGCGTATCGCGACCCGGTGGACGCCGAGCTTGAGGCGCGGCTCGATCTCGGCAAGCACTGCGTCGGCACGCGTGCCACCGGTCAGGCTGTCGGCGACGATGCCGACGTGATGGCCGCGTTCGATCTGGCCATTGGCAACGTCGAGGATGTGACGGATGATGCCGCCGACCGGGGCACGGACGACGTGCAGGATGCGCAGCGGCTGGTCCCGATTTTGATCCTGCGCCATCGATCAGAACCAGCGTTCGCCGACGAACACGGTGTCCCCGGGGCCGATCGGCGTGCCGAGGGGAGCTGTGAAGCGGCCGGCGCCCGATGCATCGGTGTGGGTGAGGGTGACCTCGTCGCGCCGTGCGCGCGGCGAGAAGCCGCCGGCGATCGCCACCGCGCTCTCGACCGTCATGTTGGGCACATAGGGATATTGGCCGGGGGCCTGGACTTCACCGAGGATGAAGAACGGCCGGTAGGATTCGATCTCGACCGCCACCGAAGGGTCGCGGATGAAGCCGTTGCGCAGCCGCGCGGTGATCTCGGCGGCAAGCCCGGCAGGCGTGCGGCCGCGTGCCGGCACCGAGCCGATCAGCGGCATCGTGACCGCGCCGGCGGCGTCGATCGCGTACGAATTGGTCAGGCCTTCCTGGCCATAGACCACGACGCGGAGCTTGTCGCCGGGGCCTAGATTATAGGCCTCGCGCGTCGGCGCAGGCTCGGCATAAGCCGCCGGCCCGGCGAAGGAGGGCTGCCCGTAAGCCATCGAATCGAGGGCCGGGTCGCCGGCAAGCGGCGAGGTCCGTCCCATGCAGCCCGACAGCGCGAGCGCAGCAACCAGACAAACGAGGGGGGCGCGCAGATCGCGCATGTGAGGAATCCCGCGACAAAATATAGGCTCGATTAACGGCACTCATGGTTAATAAAACATGACGGTGCGGTGGTGGTCGCATCCGTCAACCGCGCCGATTAACCCAGCAGCAACCTTAATGGACTGTAATCGCCGGCATTGAGGTGGAATCGCGGCGTCCGCGGGAGTTCGTTATGCGTTTTGCATTCTGGCGTACAGGCAAGGAAGAGGCCGTCGTGCAGCGGGCGCTGCCGAAGTCGGCGCCCGTCGCCGGCGAGGCCGTTGCGAAGCCGGCTGTGCCGATGTCGGCCCCGGACGAGCCGGCGCGTACAGCGCCGGCAACCGATCTCGACCTCCATGTGCTCGGACGCGCGCTGGCGCGCAAGCGAAGCTGGATCGTCGTGCCGACGGTGCTGGTGTTCGCGTTGTCGCTCGCTGCCGTCAACGTCGTGACGCCGCGCTATAAGTCGGAAGCGCGAATCCTGATCGACAATCGCGAGAATGCCTTCCTGCGCCCGAACGGCGAGCGCGACCTCGAACGCACCTCGCTCGATGCCGAGGCGGTGACGAGCCAGGTGCAACTCGTGATGTCGCGCGATCTCGCGCGCGACATAATCAAAAAGAACAAGCTGGCCGAGCGTCCGGAGTTCGATCCGGTGCTGCGCGGCTTCTCCCCGCTGAAGTCGCTGCTGGCGCTGTTCGGCATCGGCCGCGATCCGTTCAGCCTGACGCCGGAAGAGCGGGTGCTCGACGCCTTCTATGAGCGCTACCAGGCCTATGCGGTCGACAAGTCGCGCGTCATCGTGGTCGAGTTCCAGTCGGAAGATCCTGATCTCGCCGCCCGCGTCGCGAACTCGATCGCGGACGGTTATCTCGTGCTGCAGCAGGCGGCACGGCAGGACCAGGCCAAGTCCGCCAGCACGTGGCTGCTCGGCGAGATCGACAAGCTGCGCACCAAGGTCGCCGACGCGGATTCGCGTGTCGAGGAATTCCGCTCCAAGTCGAGCCTGTTCGTCGGCACCAACAACATCCCGCTGTCCAACCAGCAGATGGGTGAGCTGAACACGCAGCTCAACAATGCCCGCGCCCTGAAGGCCGATGCCGAGACCAAGGCGCGGTTGATCCGCGAGATGATTCAGAGCGGCAAGCCGATCGAGGCTTCGGAGGTGCTCAATTCCGAGCTGATCCGCAGGCTCGCCGAACAGCGTGGCACGTTGCGTGCCCAGCTCGCCGAGCAGTCGTCGACGCTGCTAGACAACCATCCGCGCATCAAGGAATTGAAGGCGCAGATCGCCGACCTCGACCGGCAATTGCGCGAGGAAGCGGGCAAGATTTCGCGCTCGCTCGATAACGACGCCCGCGTCGCCGACGGCCGCGTCCAGGCGCTGCAGGCGAGCCTGGACCAGTCGAAGAAACAGGCGTCGTCGAGCAACAGCCAGGACGTGCAGCTCCGCGGGCTGGAGCGTGAAGCCAAGGCGCAGCGCGATCTGCTGGAAGCCTATCTTGCGAAATATCGCGAGGCGACCGCACGCGAGAACATCGAGGCGGCGCCGACCGACGGCCGCATCATCTCGCGCGCCACGGTCTCCAACACGCCGGCCTATCCGAAGAAGCTGCCGATCGTTCTGATCGCGACGCTGGCAACGCTGTTGCTGTCGTCCGGGATCATCATCACCGGTGAATTGCTGCGCATCTCCGCGCCCGGTGCGGTGGGCCGTGCCTTCGCGCCGGCCGCCGCCGTGATCCGGCGCCGCGAACCGGTCATGGAGACTGTCGCCGTGGACGAGCCGGCGCCGAGGCTGCCGCCTGAACCCGCGCTCGCATCGCCGGTCGCGCCCAGCCTTTCGCCGGAGCCGGCGGCGCCATACGAGCCCGTCATCAGCGAGCCGCAGCCTGCACCCGCCCGGACCGTCGATGAGATCGATGCGCTGGCCGAGCGGCTCGTCGCGTCCGGTCCCGCCGCCCACAAGGTCACGGTGCTCGGCCCGGCCACCGGCGAGAGCGTCACGCTGACCGCGCTGACGCTGGCCCGTCTGATGGCGCGCCAGGCCAAGGTCGTGGTGGTCGATCTCGTCGCATCCGCGCCGGTGTTGGCGGCGGCCACCGTCGATCCCGCCGCGCCCGGCCTTGCCGAATTGATGCAGGGTGAGGCGACGTTCGCGCAGATCATCACCAAGGATCGGCAGTCGCGGGTTCAGATCGTCAGCGCCGGCCGTCCGGGCTTCGATCGCGCGCACCTGCAATCGCCGCGGCTCGCGCTTGCGATCGACGCGCTGCTCCGGGTCTACGACCACGTGCTGCTCGACGCCGGCTCGGCCGTCGACCTGCCGGCCGAGCTGCTGACCGCGAAGGCGCAGGCCGTCGTCGTGCCCGACCCCGCAATGGCCCAGGATGCCCGCCATCAGATGGTCGATCAGCTCAGGGCCGTCGGCTTCTCCGAAGTGACGATGTTGAGCAAGCCCTGCGCGCCCTCGGAAACGGTCGCGAGGGGCCCGCGGGTGGTGGCGGCCTGACCGCCACCCTCAATGCGCCAGCATCGGCTCGCGCGCGGCGCGCTCCAGGACCGGATCGATCCGAAGCCGGATCGTGACCAGCGCGCCGATCAAGCCGACGACCGCGAGCAGCAGCAGGCCTGCGGTGAAGCCGCCGGTCAGGTCCTTCAGATAGCCCATGGCGAACGGGCCGGCGAAGCCTGAGAGATTGCCGAGCGAATTGATCGCGGCGATGCCTGCCGCGGCCGAGGCGCCGTTCAGGATGCTGGCCGGCATCGGCCAGAACATCGGCGGCACCGCCGACACGCCGATCTGCGCGAGGCAGAGCAGGCCCACGATCAGCACCGGACTGGAGACCAGCCCGGCGAGGCCAATGCCGACGGCCGCGAGCACCAGCGCGCCGGCAACGTGATAGCGCCGCTCGCCGGTCTTGTCGGAATGGCGGCCGAGCAGCACCATGCCGACCGCGCCGAACACGAAGGGCAGGGCTGCGATCAGGCCGGTCTGCGTGTCGGTGACGCCGAAAGCCTTGATGATGGTAGGCAGGAAGAACGCGACGCCGTAGCTGGCGGCGTTCAGGCAGAAATAGACGAGGGCGCAGGCGAGGACGCGCGAATCGGTGAGCGACTGCATCACCGAGATGTGCTCCACGGCTTCCTTCTTCTGCCGCTCGGTCTCGAGGGTGTTCTGCACCCACTTGATCTCGTCGGGCTGCAACCAGTTCGCCTGACGCGGGAAGTCGGGCAGCATGGCGAGCACGGCGAATCCGACCAGGACCGACGGCAGCGCTTCGCAGATGAACAGCCACTGCCACCCGGTCAGGCCGGCGCCCGACAAATTGAGCAGCAGGCCTGAGATCGGTGCCCCGATGATGCTGGAGATCGGGATCGCAAGCATGAACAGGCTGATGACGCGGGCCCGATAGATCGTCGGGAACCAGAGCGTCAGATAGAAGATGATGCCGGGGAAGAAACCGGCTTCGCAGGCGCCGAGCAGCAGGCGCAGGAAGTAGAAGATCCACTCGCTGGAGAGGCCGGTCGCCGCTGACATCTGCGGGATGAACGCGAATGCCGCCGAGACGATGCCCCAGCTGATCATGATGCGGGCGATCCAGCGCCGCGCGCCGAACCGTTCCAGCAGGATGTTGGAGGGGACTTCGAAGAAGAAGTAGCCGACGAAGAACAGTCCCGCGCCGAGCCCGTAGGCGGCTTCGCTGAGGCCGAGCGCCGTGTTCATGTGCAGCTTGGCGAAGCCGACATTGACGCGATCGAGATACGCCACGAAGTAACACAGGATGAGGAACGGAATCAGCCGTCGCATCATCTTTCCGATCGCGCGCTTCTCGACATCGTCGCTCATCGTTCCCATCCCTTCTGGCTATTTGTATTGGCGCAAGGTCACCGCGCTGTCCGGGGTGAACCATTGTACACCCGCAGCGGTCCGTCGCTTTGTCCTTGCAAGCCTGCTTGCAAGCCTTGCATTCATTCTTGTGTAATCGACGGCCGCGTGACTAATGGCATTTGGGAATGGAGCCACGGCGAAACTGTCATGATGCACTGCGGTATGGTCGCGGGAACTCGAGTGTTTCCAGCGAAGTGGACGCCGGGTCGCGTGGAGTAAGGCGCGTCTAGACAAGAGGCTGGAGTCCCGTTCGTTCCGATTAAATCGGATCGGACGGCTCTGGCCGGGCAGGATGGTAGCGGGCCGTGATCAATAATCTGAAGTTGCGCCAGTTGCGCCTGCTGGTCGCGCTCGACAGCGAGCGCAAGCTGCAGCTCGCGGCCGAGCGCCTGAACATTACCCAGTCGGCGGCATCGAAGATGCTGGCCGAGATCGAGGCCGTGGCGCGGGTTCCGTTGTTCGAGCGAACGGCGCGCGGCGTTGAGCCGACCGCCTATGGTTCGATCTTGATCCGTGGTGGCCGGAGCGTCCTCGCGGACCTTGACCGGGTCACCAATGAGTTCGCCGGTTACCGGTCCGGCGAGCTTGGCACGGTATCGGTCGGGACGGTCGCCAAGCCCAGCATCGACCTTGTTGTCGACGTCATGCAGTACCTTGGCGAGAAACTGCACCGGGTGAGCATTTCGCTCGACGTCAGCACCAGTCCGCCGCTCGTTGCGCGTCTTCTGGCGCTTGAGCTCGACTTCGTCGTGGCGCGAATTCCGGCCGGCGTCGATCCCGGACAATTCGACTATCACGCGATCGGCGCCGAGCAGGCCGGCTTGCTGGTTCGCGCCGAGCATCCGCTCGCCGGTCTCGACAGCGTCAATCTCGAGGATACGGTCGACCTGCAATGGATCATCCAGCCGCGGGAATCCTTCATGCGCCAGGGGCTGGAGCGGCTGTTCTACAGCCGGGGCATTGCGCCGCCCCAGCGCATCATCAACACCGAGTCGTTCTTCGCGTCGATTGGGATCGCGGCGGGCATCGATGCGATCGTGCCGGTGCCGCTCCTGATCTTCGATCTGCTCGATCCGCAGCGCTTCAAGATGCTTCGTATCCGCGACCAGCTGATGCTCGAGAGCTACGGGTTGATCAAGCTGCGCAAGCGGGCGTTGTCGCCGGCCGCGATGCTGGTGTTCGATGCGATGATGCGGCTTGGCGTCGCGAACGGCCGCGCGGCGCCGGATGGCTCGTCGCCGTAGCGCCGCCGGTCGTGCTCAGCGGAACATGCTGCGCAGGTTCTGCGCGATTTCGAACAGCGCCGGATTTTGTTTCACTGCGCGCTTGGCGCGGCTGATGGCCGAAAGCGCGGTGGCCGCCGGCTTGCCGCGCAGGCTGAGCGGAATGAAGCTGTCGACGATCGCTTCGTCGTCCTTGCAGAACAGCCGCTTGTACTCGTCCGAGCCGATGCCGAGGTCGAAGGCGCGATAGTTCAGGCCGGCATGGCGATCGATGATGTCGCGCATCAGGATCAGGCCGGGGCTGAACTTGGAATTGGCCGACATCGTGTAGGTGTTGAACATCATCGAGAAGCGATGACCGTCGGACACGCCGGCAAAGATCGCGATCACTTCCTCGTCGCACTCCAGCGCGTGGATGTCGATCGCATAGCCCTTGCCGTCGGCGCGCGGCGCGAGGCAGGCGGTGCGGATGAACTGCTCGATGCCCGGCTCGGCGAACACGTTGGGCAGCTTCTGCTCCGCCATGCGCTCCGGCTTGACGCGGAAGAACCAGTCGAGCAGTCGGCAGACGTCGGCGCCGTTATCTGCGACATGATAGCGGTAGCCCGGCAGCGCCTGCAGCTTGCGTTCCTTGCCCTTGAGGCGTCGGCGGAACGAGTTGCTGATCAGCGAAGCGGGTGCCGCGCCGGGCTCGATGACCAGCAGTGGGCAGTCGTTCACCGATGTCTGATGCGGCAGCAACACCATCGGATTGGGCTGGTCCTGCCAGCGCAGCGGCTGCTGACACAGCATCAGCGCGTCGGCACGGGATCGCTCGGCGATTGAGCCGATCAAGGCCGAGATGTCGGCTTCGGTCGCGTTGGCGGCGAAGTCGCGGTCGTACAGCGCCATGTTGAAGGTGGCATGTTTGCCGCCCATGAAGCTTGCGCAATTGGCGCCCAGGCGCTGTTCGACGGCGAGCGGCAACAGCAGCAGCGGACGGCGCTCGCTGTCATGGGCCACCACGATGAAGGGCCGCAGGCCTTCGCGCTCGCCGACCTGGCGTTGCCAGGAGGCAAGGAAGTCGAAGCGCTGATAGGGTGTGTAGCTGTGTTGCGGTGTTTCGAGACTGCGCCAGGTCGCCTCGGCTGCAGTGAGGTCGTGAAAGATGTCGACGCCGGCGATGCGGATTGCGTTCGGCCATGTTCGCGTGCCCGCCGTCTGGCCTTCCATTGCCGCCGCCATGGTCATCTCGGAACCCAAATTTTTTAAGGTATTAATTTACAGTTCTCGGCTGAGGCCGACCTTCGCAGGGAAATGTCAACAAAGAGTAATAACAATCGCCCGACGGTGGACGTGTGGGAACCGCCGGGCGAGGCAAGGACGGTAGGGGATCTTGGCGCCGGACCGGGGGATTTTGCGGCGAGCCCGGATGGAGCTCGCATATTTCAGCGGCGCCTTCCGGCTGCGGGAGCGCGAGACCGGGGGCGCCGGGGTGATCCTGCGTTTCGCGCGCGTCCGTCCCGCCCGTCGGGCCCGGTTCCAGCCGCTGAGACCTCACGAGGTCTCGCCAGCATTCCTCGATCGCACGATCCGCGCGCTGAAGCGCTGGAAATACGACATCGTCGGGATCGACGAAGCCTGCCGCCGCGCGGTGACCATGCCGGAGCGCCGCCGCTTCGCCTGCCTGACCTTCGACGGTGCCAGCAAGGACATCGTCACCCATGCCTATCCCGTGCTCGCCAGGCATTCCGTCCCCTTCACGCTCTATCTACCGACCGCGTTTCCGGACGGCGTCGGCGCGGCGTGGTGGCTGGTGCTCGAGGACATTATCGCGCGCGAGAGCCGCATCAGCCTTGTGATCGACGGCCGGGAACGGCATTTCGTGGTCTCGACGCTGTCGGACAAATACGAGCTGTTCGATTTCCTGTCCGGCTGGCTGCGCAAGCTGTCGCCGCCTGATCTGTCCTATGCGGTGAACGATCTCGCGCGGCGCTATTCGGCCGACGCTGCGCAACTGTCACGCAGCGCCTCACTCGACTGGCAGGATCTGGCGAAGCTTGCCGCGGATCCGAACGTGACGTTCGGCAGTGCCACGGTGAACTATTCCGCTCTGTCGAGCCTCAGGGACGCCGACGCAGAGCGCGAGATGGCGATGGGAAAGGCCGTGGCCGAAAGTGCGCTCCGGCGGCCGGTCAGGCATTTCGCGTATCCCTTCGGGGATCGCGAAGCATTCGCCCGTGCACATGTCGTGATGGCCGAGGAAGCGGGCTTTGCCAGCGCGGTGTCGACCATTTCCGGCGTGGTCGAGGCGCAGGGCCGCACCAACCTCTACGCACTGCCGCGCATCGCGTGGGACGGCCGCGTCCGCTCGCTGCGGATCATGCGGGTGCTGCTCTCGGGCGTGATGTTCGCGCCGGTGCGGCCGACGCGGAGCGCGCGGGAGCAGGGCGTGCTCTAAGCGCGATCGGGGCGCGACATCCAGGACACGATCGGCATCGCCGGCAGCACCCAGCCGAGCCCCGCGACGACGTAGAAGACGGCCTGCAGCAGCCCGGAGTTGGCGAGCCACGGCGTCTGGGCGACCGTCATGCCGAGCAGCGACCACACCACGACCAGGATGAGCAGGAAGATGGTTCCGAGCAGTTTGCGGGTGCGTATGGCCATGGCTTGTACGTGTAACTCGTGATCCTGAACGTCTTCGGCGGTGCTTGCGCCGCGGGCGCGCCGGACTATAAGGGGCCCGAAAATCCAATCAAGTCAGGGCGAAATGGCCGGTATTTCCGCAAAGACATCGCAGCTCCGCGCCGTCAGGGTATGGCTGATCGCGGTCGCCGGCCTGATCGCGCTGATGGTCCTGGTCGGCGGTGCCACGCGGCTGACCGAGTCCGGCCTGTCGATCGTCGAATGGAAGCCGGTGACCGGCGCGCTGCCGCCGCTGACCGAGGCGCAGTGGACCCAGGCCTTCGCGGGCTATCAGAAGATTCCGCAATATCGCGAGCTCAACGCCGGGATGACGCTCGCCGAGTTCAAGACGATTTTCTGGTGGGAGTGGAGCCACCGGTTGCTCGGCCGGGTGATCGGCGCCGCCTATCTGCTGCCGTTCCTGTATTTCCTGTGGCGCGGCGCGGTGAGCGGTGAGCTCGGCCGCCGGCTGTGGGTGATCTTCGGCCTCGGCGCGCTACAGGGCGGCGTCGGCTGGTGGATGGTGGCGTCCGGCCTCTCGGAGCGCGTCGAGGTGTCGCAGTATCGGCTGGCGACGCATCTGGTGCTGGCGCTGCTGATCTTCGCGGCGATCGTCTGGACGCTGCGACGGCTGACGGACCGCCCCATAGTGATCGCGCCGCTCAGGCTGAAGATCACGAGCGCGGCGCTGCTCCTGCTCACCTTCCTGCAACTCTATTTCGGCGCGCTGGTCGCTGGCCTGCGCGCGGGCCGGGTTTACAACACCTGGCCCGAGATCGACGGCGGCTTGATCCCGTCGGCCGACCGGCTGTGGTTCGAGACGCCATGGTGGCGCAATTTGTTCGACAACACGCTGACGGTGCAGTTCGAGCATCGCATGACCGCCTATCTCTTGTTCGCGCTGGCGATCGCACACGCGATCGATGCCGTGCGGTCGCGCGCCGGCGGCGGCGTGATCGCGGGCGCCTGGTGGCTGGTTGCGGCGATCACGCTGCAGGCGACGCTCGGCATCCTGACGCTGCTGCATCAGGTTCCGATCGATCTGGCGCTGACGCACCAGGCGGTCGCGATCGTCGTACTGACGCTCGCGGTGTTGCAGGCCGAGCGGTTTGCCGCGCGCCGAACGGAACAAGGCCAGCCGAATCTCGTTCCGGCTGGCCAGTCCCTTTGATCGATCACGACAGGTAGTCGAGCCCGATATCGAGCGCGGCCGAACTGTGGGTGATCCAGCCGACCGAGATCAGGTCGACGCCGGTGGCGGCAATCGCCGCGGCAGTCGCAGCCGTGATGCGGCCGGAGGCTTCGGTGATCGCCTTGCCGCGTGCCATCTGAACCGCCTGGCCGAGCTGCTCGGTCGTCATGTTGTCGAGCAGAACGGCGTCGACGCCGAGCGCCAGCGCTTCCTCGAGCTGCGACAGCGTGTCGACCTCAACCTCGATCTTGACCATATGGCCGGCATTGGCCTTGGCGCGTTCGATCGCGGTGCGGATGCCGCCTGCGAGCGCGATATGGTTGTCCTTGATCAGCATCGCATCGTCGAGCCCGAAACGGTGATTGCCGCCGCCGCCGGCGCGCACCGCATATTTCTCCAGCGCCCGCAGTCCCGGCGTGGTCTTGCGGGTGTCGACGATTTGTGCGCGCGTGCCCGCGACCGCTTTCACCAGCGTGGCGGTTGCGGTCGCGACGCCGCTGAGATGGCAGAGGAAGTTGAGCGCGGTGCGCTCCGCGGTGAGCAGGCCGCGGGCCGGGCCGTCGATGATCGCGATCACCTGGTCGGGCTCGACCGCGCTGCCGTCGGGTCGCTCGGCGCGCAGCTCGATCGCTGGTGACACCATCTGGAACGCTGACCGCGCGACGTCGAGTCCGGCGATCACACCGGGCTGCCGCGCCCGCATCACCAGCCGCGCCTGCTGGCCGGCCGGCACGATCGCATCCGCGGTGATATCGCCGGCGCGGCCGAGATCCTCGCGCAAGGCGGTCTGCACGATCGGCTCGTACAGCAGCGGCAACAGGGGATTGAGGGTGGTCATGAGCGGGCACTCCTGGCTGAAGGCTTGGATTCGACGATGTCGCGCGCGGCGGCGAGCGCCTCGGCACGGGTGAGGGACGATGGAGCCGCCGACAAGGCGGTGTGCGGGAAATCGCTGCGGAAATGACCGCCACGGCTTTCCTCGCGCCTGATTGCCGCGACGGCGATCATCAAGCCGACCAGCGCAGCGTCGGATGCAGCATTGGGACCGCGCGCGAGCGGATAGAGACTGCGGATCGCACGCGCGATCCCGTCGCGGTCACGCAAGACGCCAAGCCCCTGCGTGAGGATCGGGCGCACCGCGGAGGGATCGGCTGCCGGCGGCATGGGATCGTCGCGCAGCATGGCGCGCGGACCAGCGCTCATGCCTTCGACGCCTTCGGCGACCCAGCTTGCGCAGACGATCGCTTCCATCAGCGAGTTGCTGGCAAGCCGGTTGGCGCCGTGCAGGCCGGTGCGCGCGGCCTCGCCGCAGGCCCACAGGCCCTGCACGGTGCTGCGGCCAAAACCGTCGACCGCGATGCCGCCCATGTGATAGTGGACCGCCGGCCGGATCGGGATCGGATCATGGGCGGGATCGATGCCTGCCATTTTGCAGAACGCGCTGATCACCGGATAGCGCTGCACAAAATCCGCGCCCGGATTCTTGCGCGCATCGAGGAAGGTGCGATGCCCGGCGGCACGATGGCGCCACACCGCACGCGCGACGATGTCGCGTGGCGCAAGTTCGGCGCCAGGCTGATCGGCCATGAAGCGTTGCCCGGTCTCGTCGATCAGCACAGCGCCGTCGCCGCGGATCGCCTCGGTCAATAGCGGCATCGGCCGCGACGGCCCGTCGAAGGCGGTCGGATGGAACTGGACGAACTCGATGTCCGACAGTGCTGCGCCGGCATGCGCTGCGAGCGCGAGCCCCTGGCCGAAACATCCGCCGGGGTTGGTGCTGTCGGCGAACAGCCCGCCAATGCCGCCGGTCGCGATCACGACGCGGTTGGTCGTGATCGCAAGCCGGCCGCGGTCGCTCGCCGCGAGCACGCCCCTGACCGCATTGTCCTCGACCAGCAGCCGGCGCGCCTCGACGCCTTCCAGCAACGTGATCGACGGTGTCCGACGGACCGCGGCGATCAGCGCGCGCATGATCTCGCGGCCGGTGCCGTCGCCGGTGGCGTGTACGATGCGGTTGCGGCCGTGCGCGGCCTCGAGCCCGAGCCGCCAGCTGCCGTCGGCGCGACGGTCGAAGGCGACGCCGAGTTCGGCCAGTTGTTCGACGGCGGCAGGCGCAGCATGAACGATCCGGCTCGCCGCCGCTGCGTCGCAAAGGCCTGCGCCGGCCGCGATCGTATCGGCGAGATGCAGGGCAGGCGTGTCATCCGCGCCGACTGGCGCGGCGAGGCCGCCCTGCGCCCACATGCTGGAGGCTTCCGCGCCGAGCGGAGATTTGGAGATCAGCACGACCGGCTCGGGCGCGAGCTGCAGTGCGGTCATCAGTCCTGCGGCGCCGCCGCCGATGATGACCGGGCGGCCGTTCAGATTGGAGAGATCGGTACTCATATGGCCAGCATCCTTTCGACGCTCTTGCGCGCGCGATCGGCGATTTCGGGGTCGATCGTGACTTCATGCTGGTTGGTCTCCAGCGCGTGGCGGATGTTCTTCAGCGTGATCCGCTTCATGTGCGGGCAGAGATTGCAGGGGCGGACGAAGTCGACGCCGGGATTGCGCGCCGCGATGTTGTCGCTCATCGAGCATTCGGTCAGCAGCACGACGCGCGGCGGGCGCTTGGTCTCGACGAATGTCTGCATCGCCGCCGTCGAGCCTGAGAAATCCGCTTCGGCGACGACGTCGGGCGGGCATTCCGGGTGCGCGAGGACCGTGACATCCGGATAACTCTCGCGCAGCTGGCGCACGTCGTCTGCGGTGAACAGCTCGTGCACCTCGCAATGGCCCTTCCAGGCGATGATCTTCTTGCTGCTCTGCTTGGCGATGTTCTGCGCCAGATATTCATCCGGCAGCATGATGACGCGCTCGGCGTCGAGCGATTCCACGACCTTGAGCGCATTGCCCGAGGTGCAGCAGATGTCGGACTCGGCCTTCACCGCCGTTGAGGTGTTGACATAGGCGACGACCGGCGCGTCCGGATAGCGCGCGCGCATCAGCCGCACGTCCTCGGCCGTGATGGAGTCTGCCAGCGAGCAGCCGGCTTTGAGGTCAGGGATCAGCACGGTCTTGGCTGGGTTGAGCAGCTTCGCCGTCTCGGCCATGAAGTGCACGCCCGCGAGCACGATGACATCGACGTCGACCTTGGTCGCCTCGCGCGCGAGCAGGAGGCTGTCGCCGACGATATCGGCGACGCCATGGAAGATTTCCGGCGTCTGGTAATTGTGAGCCAGCACCACGGCGTTGCGGCGGCGCTTCAGCTCCAGGATCGCGTCGACGTCCTCGGCGAATGTAGCCCATTCGAACGGCGGGATGACGCGTTTGACGCGCTCATAGAGCGGCGCGGTCCGGGTGAGAAGATCGGTATCGAGCAGGGCCATTTATACTCTCCATGAGCATAAGATGGCTTATACTTATCCTGAGCATAAGGCGTGTCAAGTGCGCGAAAGCGGAAGCTTGGTGCCGGCGACGGCCCTCTCGGCCAATACGCCGTGGCGGAAGCGGAACAGCTTGGCCGGCCGGCCGACGGTATCGGCGGCCATTGCACCAGTCTCTTCAACGAGTTCCTGCTGCTCGATGAGACGGCGGAAGTTCTGCTTGTGGACCAGCCGGCCTGCAAGCGCCTCAACACTGCGTTGCAATTGCAGCAGGGTGAACTCGGCCGGCATCAGTTCGAATACCACCGGACGGTATTTGATCTTGGCGCGCAACCGCGCGATCCCGGTCGCCAGGATGCGGCGATGATCCGCCGTCATCGGCTTGCCCGGCACGACCGACGCCTCGCGGCCGCGCGCGCGGTTCGCTTCCGGAATCAGCGATGCCTCCCAGAGCAGTTCGTAGCGCTGCAGCACCAGTTCTTCATTCCAGTCACGCTCGTCGAGACCGAAGGTGATGGCGCAGCGCTGCCAGCGCTCGCGCTGCAACGTCGGTGAGGGGGCTTCCTTCGCCCACGCCTTCAGCTTCGGCGCGATCGTCTTGGCGATGAAGGCCGGTGCACCGTCGCGATGATCTTCCCAGGGAAAGTAGTCGTACCAGCCGGACCAGTGCGCCTCAAAACCTTCGCCGACCCGGTCCTCGCGGGTCAGGCCGAGATAGCTGATCGAAACGCTATGCGGCCCCTTGGCGTCGCCGGACCGGCCGCGGTCGGCAAAGGTGTAGAGCTGCTCGACATAGCCGAGCGGGTGGCCGGTCTGCGCCTCGACCCAGGCCCGCAGCGCGGTCTGCAGCGAGCGATGCGTGAACTCGAACGGGCCGCTCGGCAGCGCGGCGCCGCCGGCGATGGTCATGATCTTCGGCGTGCCGTCGGTGACGGCGACCAGCACCGCGACGAGGTCGGCGGTGACCGCATTTCCCGAAGCCGGTGCGCTGGATTTTTGCGGCGATCTGGCCACGCGTTCGTCCCGCGCTAGCAGTAGCCGTAGACGCCGCAGGCGTAGGGCAGGCGGTCCCAGTAGTCGACATAGGCACCGCCATAGTACGGGCCGAGATAGCTGTAGGAGCCGGCGTTACCGTAATAGCCGGGCAGCGACGACGACCCGGGCAGCAGCGGTTCTCCCCGCACGAACGGGATATACGGCGCTGAGTTGAGCGGGATCACCTTGGGCTCGACGACCACGAGCTGGCGGCCGCGCCGTACATAGGTCGGACCTGTAATGGTGGTGCGGTAGGCGTAGTGCGGGCGCGGCAGGCCCGCGGGCAGCTGGCGCGCAGCCTTCACGGCGGCGCTCTTCGGGGGGACGGGGCCGTCGGCAGCATCAGCAGGCGACATCGCAGACAGTGCGATCGCGAGCGGCAATATCCAGCGCAGCATCAATGGTCTCCCGAATCATCCGGAGCCTACCACTGCCACTTTAAGCCGGATTGAACGTTAACGGGTGGCCTGCTGGCATTAAGCGTTAACGGACAAGGCGGTCGCGTTGGAGAGCGTCCGGAGCGATGCAGGGCACCGCTCCGGAACCGCTCCGGGCTCAGGCGCGCAGCGCCTGGTCGAGGTCTGCGATCAGGTCTTCCTTGTCCTCGATGCCGATCGAGAGCCGCACCACCTCGGGTGCCGCGCCCGACTTCACCTTGGCGGCGTCGTCGAGCTGGCTGTGGGTGGTCGAGGCCGGGTGGATCACCAGCGAGCGGGTGTCGCCGACATTGGCAAGATGCGAGAACAGCTTCAGGTTCGACACCAGGTTGACGCCCGCGTCGTAACCGCCCTTGAGGCTGAAGGTGAACACCGCGCCGGCGCCCTTCGGCGCATATTTGCGTTGCAGCGCGTTGTACCGATCACCGGGCAGGCCGGCATAGTTGACCGCGGACACAGCCGGGTGGGTGGAGAGGAATTCCGCCACCGCCTTGGCGTTGTCGCAGTGCTTCTGCATCCGTAGCGGCAGCGTCTCGATGCCGGTCAGGATCATGAAGGCGTTGAACGGCGACAGCGCGGGGCCGAGATCGCGCAGGCCGAGCACGCGGCAGGCGATCGCGAAGGCGAAATTGCCGAAGGTCTCCTGGATCCGGATGCCGTGATATTCCGGGCGCGGCTCGCTGAGCATCGGATATTTGTTGTCCTTCGACCAGTCGAAGGTGCCGGCGTCGACGATGATGCCGCCGAGCGAGTTGCCGTGGCCGCCGAGGAATTTTGTCAACGAGTGCACGACGATGTCGGCGCCATGGTCGATCGGCTTGATCAGGTAGGGCGAGGCCAGCGTGTTGTCGACGATCAGCGGCACGCCGGCCTTGCGCGCAACGGCGGCGATCGCCTCGATATCGGTGATGCTGCCGGCAGGATTGGCGATCGACTCGATGAAGATCGCCTTGGTGTGCGGCGTCACCGCACGCTCGAAGCTTTCGACCTCATCAGGATCGGCCCAGGCCACATTCCAGCCGAACGCCTTGAAGGCGTGGGTGAACTGATTGATCGAGCCGCCATAGAGCTTGCGCGCGGCGATGATCTCGTCGCCGGGCCTCAACAGCTGTTGCAGCACGACGAGCTGCGCGGCGTGGCCGGAGGCGACGGCGAGTGCCGCGGTGCCGCCTTCGAGGGCGGCGACGCGTTCCTCGAGCACAGCGTTGGTCGGGTTGCCGATCCGGGTATAGATGTTGCCGAAGGCCTGCAGGCCGAATAGCGAGGCCGCATGGTCGGCATCGTTGAAGACGAATGACGTGGTCTGGTAGATCGGCGTCGCCCGTGCGCCGGTGGTGGGATCAGGCTGTGCGCCGGCGTGCACGGCGAGGGTGGAAAATCCCGGAAGGCGATCGGTCATTCTTGGTGTCCTGTTGTGGCCTGTCGAAACGCGCGGCATGCTGATGGCGGCGGCGCCCGCCGTCAAGCGAGTTGGGTGCGCCGCCATTTCTTGTAATGGGCATCCTACGCCATACCGGACGAGCGGAACGATTATTCCGCCGGGGTGTCAGGTGGTCTCGGTCTTGCTTTTCGCCGCGCGGTCGGATGCCGCAGTCTGGCCGCCGCCGAAACTGGTGCGGTTGAGCGACAGCCGCATGCCCTGGGTCGGGATCGGCGCGCGCTTGGAACTCAGGGTGCGCGAATTGACGCCCATCCAGGAGATCTCCGACGAAAGACGGCCATACTCGATCTTCGGGCAGCGGTTCATCACCACTTTGAGGCCGGCGGCCTCGGCCTTCTCGGCGGCGGCATCGTCACGTGCGCCGAGCTGCATCCAGATCACCTTCGGCTGCGGCGACAGTTTCAGCGCCTCATCGACCACGGGCATGATGTGGCTGGAATTGCGGAAGATGTCGATCATGTCGACCGGCCGATCGATGTCCGCGAGCGAAGCGACGAACGGCTTGCCCATCAGCGCCTTGCCGACATGGCCGGGGTTGACCGGGATCATGTCGTAGCCGCGCTGCGCCAGATATTTGAAGGCGAAGTAGCTCGGCCGCACATTGACCGGCGAGGCGCCGACCATCGCGATCGATTTGACGTTGTTGAGGATGCTGCGGATGTAATTATCGTCGTAGGCGTCGTGGTTCATTTTGGTCTTACTTGTCCTGCCACTTCGGATCGCGCTTCTCGATGAAGGCGCCGATGCCTTCCTCGGCGTCGCGCGCCATCATGTTCTCGGTCATCACTTCAGCCGCGAAGCGATAGGCCTCAGTGAGGCTCATCTCTGCCTGGCGATAGAACGCCTCCTTGCCGAGCTTGACGGTGTAGGCCGATTTCAGCGCGACCTGCTGTGCCAGCGCGATCGCAACGTCGCGTTCGGTGCCTGCGGGCACCACCCGGTTGACGAGGCCGATGCTCTGCGCCGTTGCCGCCGAGATGGGTTCACCGGTCAGCAGCATTTCCATCGCCTGCTTGCGCGGCACGTTGCGCGACAGCGCCACCATTGGCGTCGAGCAGAACAGCCCGATGTCGACACCCGGCGTCGCAAACGCGGCCGCCTCGGAGGCGACCGCGAGATCACAGCTTGCGACGAGCTGGCAGCCGGCCGCGGTGGCGATGCCCTGAACAGCCGCGACCACCGGCTTCGGCAGGTGCACGATCGCCTGCATCATCGCGCTGCAGGCGTTCATGATCTCAGCAAAATAGGCGCGGCCACGATCGGCATCGCTGCGCCGCGCGGTGAGCTCCTTCATGTCGTGCCCGGCGGAATAAGCCGAACCATTCGCGGCGATCACGACGGCGCGGACGTTCCTGTCGTCGCGGATGTCGTTCAACGCAGCATGGAGGCCGGCGATCATGCCCTCCGAAAGGCTGTTGCGCGCCGCGGGGCGATTGAGCGTCAGTAGCGCGATACTGCCGACGGTTTCGCGCAGCAGAATCGGGGATTGCGGCGCTTCTGCGCCGGCGGTTTGGGCGGACATGGCGAAATTCCACTATCGTGTCTGTGACAATTTAATGTAACAGGCTGGCTGAAGCGAGGGCAGGGTCCGCATGGCAATTGCGAAAATGAGCGTAGCTGATCTGGAGGAGTTCCTGCGCAAGGAATTTCCGCAGGCGTTCACCCACGATGATATCAGGATCGAGAGCGCTGACGGCGAGACGGCTCTGCTGCGTCAGCGCTTCAGCGAGCGCATGCTGCGGCCGGGCGGCACGGTGTCGGGACCGACCCTGATGGGGCTGGCGGATTTCGCGATGTATGTGGTGCTGCTGTCGGCGATCGGGCCAATCGGCCTCGCCGTCACCACCAACCTCAACATCAACTTCCTGCGCAAGGGCCAGCCGGGACAGGACGTGCTTGCGGTCGCCAAGCTGCTCAAGCTCGGAAAGCGGCTGGCGGTCGGTGAGGTGAACTTGCTGTCCGGTACCTCGCCCGATCCGATCGCCCATGTTACGGCGACCTATTCCATTCCAAGTCAATAGTGTTTTTCACGGTATTATTGCACCATATTTTTAAGCTATTGTTTTTGCTAATGTAATTATGGCGCGTGGACATTGACGTGTGTCCGCGGCTTCTCTAGAAAGCCGCCCAGTTCGGCGCATACGGCGCCGATTTCTTTTTCACGGATTTCACACATGAGCACGTTCTCGGCCAAGCCCGCCGAAGTGACGAAGAAGTGGGTCGTGATCGACGCCAAGGGTCTGGTCGTCGGTCGTCTCGCCACGCTCGTCGCCATGCGCCTGCGCGGCAAACACCTGCCCACCTACACCCCGCATGTCGATTGCGGCGACAACGTCATCATCGTCAACGCCGCGCATGTGGTGCTGACCGGCCGCAAGCGCGACCAGAAGACCTACTACAAGCACACCGGCTTCATCGGCGGCATCAAGGAGCGCACCGCGAAGCAGATCCTCGAGGGTCGCTTCCCCGAGCGCGTCGTCGAGAAGGCGATCGAGCGCATGATCCCGCGCGGTCCGCTCGGCCGCATGCAGATGGGCAATCTGCGCGTCTATCCGGGTGCCGAGCATCCGCATGAAGCGCAGAGCCCCGAGAAGGTCGATATCGCTTCCCTGAACCGCAAGAACACGAGGGCCGCATAATGTCCGATACGTTGCAGTCCCTCGATCAGCTCTCGCAGGTCAAGCCGGCGGCGCCCGACGCGCCGAAATACGTCAAGAAGGTCGACAAGTTCAATCGCGCCTACGCCACCGGCAAGCGCAAGGACGCGGTCGCCCGGGTCTGGATCAAGCCGGGCGCCGGCAAGATCTCGGTCAACACCCGTGACATCGAAATCTACTTCGCCCGCCCGGTGCTTCGCATGATGATCCAGCAGCCGCTGGTCGCGGCCGCCCGCAACGGCCAGTACGACGTGATCTGCACCGTCGCCGGCGGCGGTCTGTCCGGTCAGGCCGGTGCTGTCAGGCACGGCATCTCGAAGGCGCTGACCAACTTCGAGCCCGAGCTGCGCGGTGTCCTCAAGAAGGGCGGCTTCCTGACCCGCGACAGCCGCGCGGTCGAGCGCAAGAAGTACGGCAAGGCGAAGGCCCGCAAGTCCTTCCAGTTCTCGAAGCGCTAATTCGAGTTCTAAAATTCGCGGCAATTGCCGCGTGCATCGAGTTGCAGAGGGCGCCGCGAGGCGCCCTTTTTGCTGCGTCCAACGACGCCGTGTTTCGACGCGAATTAGCGCAGTTTTTCAAGAAAACTTGCGTGTGCGTGCAAACGAAATTGGAACTCGGGCCTTCTAGCGTGCTGGCTCGCACTGGCGCTGCATCACCGCATTATCTGCGCCTGCGGACGTTGCATCACACCGGGCTGGGGTGACCTATGTCGTTCGATCCATCGACGCTCTATTTGTTCGCCACCATGGTCGCGGGCATGCTCGGCGCCATGCTCTGGTTGTTCGGCAGGCAGGAGAACATTCCCGCGTTGAAATGGTGGGGCACCGCCTATCTGCTCGGCGCAGCCTCCGTCGCGCTGTGGACGGTCGGCGGCTCGACGCTCGATCGGTTCGTCCTGCTGGGCCTCAATGCAATCGGCTTCGCCGCATGCGGCATGGTCTGGAATGCCGCGCGTATCTTCCACGGCCGCAAGGCCAATCTGCCGGGCCTCGTGCTCGGTCCGATCGCGTGGATCGGCGCTGTGACGACGATCGAGGATCCCGCGATGCGGCTGACGATCGGCGCCGGGATCGTTGCGGTCTATGCTGCGCTGACCGCTTCCGAGCTGTGGAGCGAGCGCCGCCGCGCCATGCAGCGGCGCTGGATTGCGATCGTCATCCCGGTCGCCCATGGCTGCGTCCTGATGCTGCCCATCCTGGTCGGCGACCTGCTGCGGCTGAACGGTCAGAATTTCGTCTCCAGCTTCTGGGTCAGCCTGTTCTCGATCGAACTCGTGCTGTACGCGATCGGCACGGTGTTCGTGATCTTCATGATGGTGTCGGACCGTGCGGTGGCCGTGCACAAGACCGCCGCGTCGATCGATCCGTTGAGCGGCATGCTCAATCGCCGCGGCTTCTCCGAGGCCTGCGCGCGCGTGATCGAGCGCGAGGCCACTGCCGGCCGGCCGGTCACGGTGATGATCTTCGACCTCGATCATTTCAAGTCGATCAATGATCGCTTCGGTCATCCCGCGGGCGACGAGATCCTGAAACTGTTCTCCGCCGTCGTGATCAACAATCTCAGGATCAGCGATCTGTCGGGACGAATCGGCGGCGAGGAATTCGCGGCGCTGCTGCCGTGCTCGCTGGAGGAGGGCGTGCTGGTCGCCGAGCGCGTCCGGGAGGCGTTCGAGAACAGCAATATCACCTGTGAGGAAGGCGCGGTCGACACCACGGTCAGCATTGGCGTGGCCGGCGGACCGGCCGGGACCGAGCTCGAGGTGCTGCTGGCCTCGGCCGACACGGCGCTGTACCAGGCCAAGCGCGGCGGCCGCAACCGCGTCGAAGCGGCCGAGGAATTACCGCTTTCGCTGGAGAACTGGCGGCGCAAGACCGCGGGCCTGCCGGCATCGGCACGGCAAAAAACCGGTGACCGCTCGCGCGTGAGCGCGGTAACGACTGGTTAACCATTCACTCCCATGCTTTCAGCATGGAGTCGATCCGCACCCGCAATCTGCAGTCAGCCCTGATGTCGCTCGAAGCCGACGCGGCTTCGGCGGGCAGCGGCTTCGCCTGCCTGTTCTCGGACTCGGATGAATACGAAACCGCGCTGATCGCTGAACGGCGGGCGCAGGGCCGATATCAGCGACCGCGGAGCCGCTGGCCGGTCGCCATGCTGCTCGGCGTGATGCTGATGGTCGTCGGAGCAGTCCTGCTGCTCTCCTGAGGCGAGCTCATACGGCCTTTGCAGGTACCGGATCGTCCGCCTTGAAGTGATCGATCATCACCTTGGCGATCGCCATCAGCGGCAGCGCGAGCGCGAGCCCCCAGATGCCGAACACGACGCCGAGCAGGATCTGGAACGCGAACAGCGTTGCGGGCGGGATGTCGAGCGCCTGGCGCTGGATGATCGGGGTCAGGACGTAGCTCTCCAGCGCGTGCACGCCGAGGAACAGGATGAAGGCCGATAGCGCCGCGATCCACCCGGTCGCAAGGCTTGCCAGCACCACGATCAGTCCGCCGAGGATCGCGCCGACCGTCGGGATGAAGGCGAGCAGGCCGGCCTGGATTCCGAGGATGAACGAGCTCGGGATGCCGATGATGGCGAGCCCGATCCAGGTGACGAGGAACACCGCGGTCATGGTGATGATCTGCGCGATCAGCCAGCGTTCCAGCGTCTCACCGATTCGGTCGACGATGACGGTCGCCTGACCGCGGTATTTAGCCGGCGCGAGGAACAGCAGTCCGGCGCGGTAGATGCTCGGCTGCGCCGCGAAGGCGAGCCCGAGGAACAGCACGATGAAGAAATTGCCGACGGCGCTCACCGTGCCGAGCAGCACCTTCAACGTCTGGCTGATGATGGCGCCACCGCTGGAGGCGAGCGCGCCGGCGCCGGGGATGCCATGCGACTGCGACGCTGCCGGCGTCGTTGTCGTTGTCGCCACGGCGGTGCCTTCCGGCTTCGCCTCGCCGGCGGCGCTGGCGAAATCCAGGTAGCTGGTATCGACGCCGCGCTGTTCGAGGAATTCCTTGACGCTGCCGAGCTGCGATTTGATGGTGTTGCTCAGCACCGTGGCCTGCTGCGCGATGGTGGTGCCGCCGAGGAACACGATGCCGGACAGCAGTCCGGCCATCGCCAGGCAGACGATCGCAAGCCGGAGCGCATGCGGCAGCCCGGTCAGGCGGCCGAGCAGGGTGGTCATGGCATTGAGGCCGACCCCGAGCAGCATGCCCGCGAACAGCAGGAACAGCGTCGCGGCGAACTGCCAGGCGAACAGCAGCAGGGCGGCGAACAGCACGATGCCGATGCCGCCGATGGCGATCGCCCACGCCAGGTCGTTGCGGGCCTGCAGGCGATTGTCAGCCGAGTCAGTCACGGGTGATTCCCCCTTCGCGGACGGTGTCTGGTGCAGTCTTTGGCGAAAATCTCGCCGGGATCAAGCTGGGCGGGACCGTGCTGGTTTGCCGCTGCCGTTCCGTGCCAACGGGGACGAGCTGCAGGCGTTCCGCCGGATTTCGGCCCACCGGGGTGCCAGCCTGTGCAGGCCTGCAAGCCCCCCTGTGCAGGAATAGACGGTTGATCCCCGGGGAACTCGAAGGCATGATCGTCTTCGTAATGTCGCAAACTTAGAAGAATCATTGCGCGAGACTTCAATAATGAGACGGCCCGTGGTCGGCGTGATCGGAAACGCCCATCGCATCGAAAATCGTTTCACGGTCCAGATGGTCGGAGAGCGCAACCTTCGCGCGGTTGCCGAGGTGTCGGGCGCCGTGCCGCTGATGTTCGCGGGCAGCCCCGAAATCACCGAGGTCGGCGCCTTGCTCGACGTGGTCGACGGCGTGGTGCTGACCGGGGCGCGCGCCAACGTTCATCCGACCCGCTTCAACACCGAACCCTGCGCCGCGCATGAGCCCTACGACATCCACCGCGATGACGTGGCGCTGGCGCTGTCGGAGGCCTGCGTCGCGCGCGGCGTGCCGATCTTCGGCATCTGCCGCGGCCTGCAGGAGATGAATGTCGCGTTCGGCGGTTCGCTGCATCCGGAGATCCGCGAGATTCCCGGCCGCATGAACCACCGGATGCCGCGGCTGGAGAACGGCGAGATCCATCCCGATCCGACCGTCGTGTTCGCCGACCGTCACGACGTCGCGCTGACGCCCGGCGGGGCATTTGCCAAGATCCTTGGCCGCGAGACCATCCGGGTCAATTCGCTGCACGGACAGGGCATCCTCGAGCCCGGCAAACGCGTCGTGATCGAGGGCATTGCCGAGGACGGTACCATCGAGGCGATCCGCATTGCGGACGCGCCCGGCTTTGCGCTCGGCGTACAGTGGCACGCCGAATACGATCCGCAGCGCAACCCGATCAACCGCGCCTTGTTCGAGGCCTTCGGCGATGCGCTGCGCGAGCGGCGGCGGGCGGCGTAGGGCGGCATTGCCGCCGTCACCTCCTATCGCGCGCCGGCTGACTTGCGAAACAGGCGCTTGAGGTCCGCCGCCGCGGTCTGCCCGGACTGCAATTGCTCATTGCGATCGTGCTGGACCTGTTGCGGACGATAGGCTTCTTCGAGGGTATCAAGCTCCTGGTCGGTGAACCGGATGTCGAGCGCAGTAATGGCGTCGTCGATATGATGGAGCTTGGTCGCACCAAGGATGGGAGCCGTCACGGCTGGATTGTGCAGCAACCAGGCAAGCGCGACCTGGGCTGGCTTGCACCCGCGCGCCTGTGCCACGGCAAATACGCGATCAATCACCGCGTCGTCTTCCGGACGCGAGAAGTCCTTCACGACGCGTGACCGCTCGGTGTTGTCGCGGCGGCTGCCGGCGAGCAGGCCCCGCGCCAGCGGGCTGTAGGGAATGACTCCGACGCCCTGATCGAGACAGAGAGGAATCATCTCCCGCTCCTCCTCGCGATAGAGAAGATTATACTTGTTCTGCATGGTGACGAATTTCGTCAGACCGTTGGCTTGGGCAAGTGCCTGCAACTTGGCGAACTGGAACGCGTGCATGCTCGACGCGCCGATGTGTAGCGCCTTGCCGGCACGCACCACCGCATCGAGCCCCTCGAGGATCTCCTCGTAAGGCGTCAGCGGATCGAGACGATGGATCTGATAGAGGTCGACATAGTCGGTGCCGAGGCGGCGCAGGCTGTCGTCGATCGCATGTCGAATGTGCTTGCGCGACAGGCCTCCCTGATTGGCGCCGGCTCCCATTGGAAAGAACACCTTGGTGGCGAGCACGACCTGTTCCCGGCCTGCGGCGAAACGCTTTACGGCACGCCCGAGGATCTCTTCGCTCAGACCGGATGAATACGAGTCGGCGGTATCGAAGAAGGTAAAGCCGGACTCGAAGGCGCGACGATAGTGATCTTGTGCCTGCTCCTCGTTCAGCGCCCACGGCATCCAGTCCTTCGATCCATAGCTTGAACACCCGAAGGCAATTCGCGACACCTGGATTCCCGTGTTCGCGAGCGTTCCGTATTTCATCTGCATATCCTTCACTGTCGCACGGCGCTTTACGAGACGGGTCATCGCTCACGGCCGCAAACTATGGAATAACTTGTCTGCCGAAATGGTCTAGCTTGCCCGCACTGCAAGGGGACGGTCGCAAGCGTGATCACCGCCCGTAGCGTAATAGGGCATGGCCATGTCAGTCGAGTCGATCGAAACCGTTGTTGATATGCAACCGGCAGACAAGGTCAGCCGCACACCGCTGCGCTCGCTCGCTGCAAAGCTCCCGTGGATCGTGATCGTTCAGATCCTGGTGGTCGCCGCGATCTTGCTGGCTGTACAGCTCGCGGTCGATAGCGGTGCAGTGAAACGAATCTATCTGGCGTCCCCGACGCAGATTCTTGCTGCTTTCCCTCAGCTCGTCACCAGGGAGAATCTGCTGTTTCACCTCTCCGTGACACTCGCCGAAGCGGGAGTTGGCGTGGCGCTCAGCGCAATCCTCGGCATTGCGACCGGCATCGCCATGGGGCTATTCCCGAAGGTACATCGGTTTTCTCAACCCGTTCCTGATCTGGTTCATGGCGATCCCGAAGGTCACCATCATTCCGCTTCTCACCCTGTATCTGGGCCTCGGCTTCGAGCACAAGGTGTTCATCATCTTCCTGTTTTGCTACTTCCTGTTCGTCTTCAACACGATTGCCGGCATCAAGCAGGTCCAGGACAATCATATCAAGGTCGCGCGCGCGCTCGGGGCGAGCCAGCGTCAGATCATCTGGAAAGTGGTGCTGCCGTCCGCCACACCGTCGATCATGGCTGCGGTCCGCATCGAGGCGGCGACCTGCCTGCTCGCGACTCTTTTTGCCGAGATCGTCGCCTCCAAGGCCGGCGTCGGTAATCTGCTCAACAAGTTGTCGGGCATCTACGACACCGCCGGTGTCTTTGCTCTCGTGATTCTCGTGACGTCGATCGCATTGCTGATCATCTATCTGGTGGATCTGCTCGAGCGGCGTGTCTTGCTCAAGTGGAAATACGTCTGACCGGTCCCGGTTCCGCGTCTTCCCGTCACTACTCGTTCGAAGGGATCGATCATGCTCTCCACAAGCCTTCCAGCTCGTCTGTTCGTCTTGGCCGCGCTCACGCTCGGCCTCACCGCGGCGGCCGGCGCGCAGGAGAAGAAAACCCTCAAGCTGCAGGACACCACGAGTTACACGCAGCAGCCGATCGTATTCGGCGTGGAGAAGGGGTTCTTCGCCGAGGAAGGCTTGAACGTCGAGTTCGTCGGAACGCAGGATCCGGTCACCGCCACCTCGCGCGGCGACGTGACCTTCGCCTTCGGACCGACCAGCGTCTATCTGCGGGCTGCCGCCTTGGGGGCGCCGATCAAGATCGTCGCCGCCGCCTTCCGCTCGAAGGGACCGTATTTCCTGATCGCGCGGAAAGGCATCAAGTCGTTCGCGGATCTGAAGGGTAAGACGGTCGGCGTCGGACCCGACACCAGCGGCAACCTCGCGTCGGTTGCCCGGTATCTGCTGCGGGCCGAAGGCATCGATCCCAACCGCGACGTGACGCTGTTTGCCGCCGGCGCGACCGAAAAGGCCTACGGCGCGCTCGAAACCGGCCAGGTCGACGCCACCATCATCCATCAGCCCTTCGCGGCGCTCGGGGAGATCGAGGGAGTCTCGACCACGCTTGCACGGGCCTGGGATTATCTCCCGACCTATCACACCGGCGTCCTGATCGCGGGCGACGCGGTGATCGCCGGGGATCCCGATCTGCTGCGGCGGGGCCTGCGGGCCTACTTCAAGTCCTATACCTACGCCAAGGCGCATTACGACGAGTACCTGCCCTGGCTGCAGGCCCGCCTGAAGATCAATCCGGAGGCGGTGAAGCGCGCGATCTACCAGGAGGACGACGTCTGGGACGCCAATCCGGCGATCGATCCGAAGGCGATCCACGACACGCAGCAGCTGGAGATCGATGTCGGTAACCAGAAGGAGTTCTACGCCGCCGCCAAATACATCGATGAGCGCTTCATCCCGCAGGAGTACGTGAAGCCGTTCGTCTATCCCGGGCGCAAGACGCAGTGAGCGAGAGCAAGCGGGAGCGCGAGGGGATGCCTGCCTTCACCATCAGGTCTCTCGACAAGGTCTATCCCGGCACGCCGCCGGTGCGTGCGCTCAGCAACATCAGCTTCTCGGTCGAGGAGGGCGAGTTCATCGTGCTGCTCGGTGCAAGCGGCTGCGGCAAGAGCACGCTGCTGGAAATCCTCGCCGGGCTGCAGCAGCCGAGCAGCGGCTCGGTGCTATTTCGCAGCAAGCCGATCGACGGTCCCGGTGGAGAGCTCGGCGTCGTGTTCCAGGATGCCTCGCTCTATCCGTGGCGAACGGTTGCGGCCAATGTCGGCCTCGGGCTCGAATTGCGCGGGGTGGACAAGCCACAAGCCCGCCGCCTGGTCGATGAGCATCTCACGCTGGTCGGGCTCGACGGCTTCGGCGGCAAATTCCCGCACCAGATCTCCGGCGGCATGAAGCAACGCGCCGGCATCGCGCGTGCGCTCGTCAATGATCCCGACGTCCTCCTGATGGATGAGCCGTTCGGCGCGGTCGACTACGTCACCCGCAACAGGTTGCAGGAAGACCTGATCCGGATCTGGCAGCAGCGCCGCAAGACCATCGTGTTCGTGACGCACGACGTCGGCGAGGCGGTGTTTCTTGCCGACCGTATCGTGCTGCTTTCGCCGCGGCCCGGGCGGATTGCTGAAATCGTCACCCTCGATCTGCCGCGCCCGCGTCGGCGGGGCGACATCGAGCTTCTGCAACGCGAAGCCCGCATCTATGACGCACTCCGCGCGCTCGAGCCGGCCGCGACGGCAACCGTGGCCTGACAGACGGAGACCAGAATGGCCAAACCGCTCCACCTCGGCTTTCTCTATGCGCCGCAATCCGGGCACCAGACGCACGCCGAAAGCTTCGATCCCCTGAACCCCCTCGACCTGACTGCCTTCGCGCGGGACCTCGAGGGGGCCGGCTACGCGTTTCTCCTGATCGACGACAGCGTCGGTCGTGCGGAGGATGTGCGCAGCGAAGCGTTCACCACGGCGTCCTTCCTCGCGACCAGGACGCGTCGCATCGGCCTGATCGCTGCGGCCAACACGAGCTATGTCGAGCCGTATAACGTGTCGCGGCTCGCTGCTTCGCTCGATCATGTCACGCGAGGGCGTGCCGGCTGGCTGGCCTCGACCGGCGCGGCCGATCCCGCCGGCGCAAACTACGGGCAGGCCGCCTTCGCGCCTGATGTCCATTATGTGCGTGCCGATGAAATCCTCGAGATTGCGCGCCGGCTCTGGGACAGCTGGGAGGATGATGCATTCATTCGCGACAAACAGAGCGGAGTGTTCGTCGATGGCGCCAAGATCCATCCGATCGATCACGTCGGTGCATCCTTCAAGGTCAAGGGCCCGCTGAACGTTGCACGGCCGCCCCAGGGCCAGGTCATCGTTGCTCATCGCGTGGTGGACAAGCGGTCGGCCGACTTCGCGGGGCGGCACGCCGACATCGCCATCCTGGGGACGGCGACGACAGGGAGCGCCGTGGCCCTGCGCGACCACGTGCTTGCTTCTGCGCGGGGCGCCGGTCGTGATACGCAGGATCTGCGGCTGTTTGCCGAGATCGTGCCCGTCAGTGCGTCGGACCACGCGGCAGGGACGCCGCAACCGTACGCTGCCAATCATGTGGCAGGTTCGCCGGCGGAGATCGCCGACCAGATCGAGGCACTGGCACATGCCGTGACGCTGGATGGTCTGGTGGTCGTGCCGCGGATTCTCCGCAGCGGCCTGGATGACTTTTCCCGGGATGTCGTCCCGGAGCTGGTGCGGCGGCAACGGCTACGATCCACTGAGGGATCGGTCATCCTGCGCGAAAGACTCGGTCTGGCAAGGCCGCGCAATGTGTTCGAACAGCCCTCAAAGCAGCCGGCCGACACGGCCGCCTGAACCATCCCGCGAGCGTTTCACCATGTCCAAGCGAGAACTTCATTTCGGCCTGATGTTTTGGGCCGGGGGCACACATCCCAGCGGCTGGCGTTATCCTTCCTCCCACGCAGGCGCCGCCTTCGACATCGAATTCCTTCAGCGGGTCACCCAGCTCGTGGAAGCGGCCAAGTTCGACTTTCTGTTCCTTGGCGACCGGCTGGCGAGCGATCCGAGCCTGCAAAGCACCAATCCCTCCCAGATGTCACGCCTCGAACCGTTCGTGTCCGGGGCGAGCCTGGCCGCCGCGACCAGCCATATCGGTATCGTCGTCACCGCCAATCCGACCTATTACGATCCCTATAATCTTGCGCGCATGCTGGCGTCGCTGGATCACCTGAGCCAGGGCCGGGCGTCGTGGAATCTGGTGACCGGCGCGGATGAAATCGCCGCCGGCAATTTCTCGCGCCAGTCCCATTGGGACACCGAGCGGCGCTACGATTGGGCGGATGAATTCGTCGCTGTGGTGCGGGGACTTTGGGACAGCGATGCGACCACGCCGCTGCACCACAAGGGACGCTATTTCGACGTCGCCGGACCGCTCAACGTCAGGCGCCCGCCCCAGGGCCATCCGGTGATCCTGCATGCCGGTACGTCGGATCGTTCGCGTGAGCTCGGCGCGCGCGATGCCGATGTCATCTTCGCCGGCCAGGCGACGATCGAGAGCGCGAAGGCCTACTATGCCGATGTCAAATCCAGGGCCAGGAAGTATGGCAGGAGCGACGCCGATATCGCGATCCTGCCCGGGCTCACGCCCGTCGTCGCCGAGACGACGCAGCAGGCGGTTGCGATATTCGACCATCTCAATTCCTTCATTGCGCTGGAGCCCGAGGGCGATGGCGGCGAGGCAAGCCGCTACGGTTCGCTGGGCAGGATGGGGAAGCGCCGCAACCTCACGGCGGTATCGGCGGCGATCGGCGTCGACGTCTCCAGCCAGGACCGGGATTCACCGGTCGACCCCTTGGTGCTGGCAGAGGCCAACGAGGGCGGCCAACGGCTGTTTGCCGATGTCATGCGTCTCACTCGCCGCGACGTGAAAGGCCCCAATCGCCTGACCTATCGCGATCTCATCATCGGACACATCAGCACGGGCGCCGTCGTCGTCGGCGATCCCAACGAGGTGGCCGATCACATCGAGCTTTGGTTTGACGAGAGGGCGGCCGACGGTTTCAATATTTTCCCGCCTTATGTGCCGGAATCTGTCGAGGCCTTCACCAGCCTCGTCGTCCCCGAATTGCAGCGGCGCGGCCTCTATCGCACCGAATATTCCGGTTCGACCTTTCGCGACCATCTGGGCCTGGCAAAGCCCGCGCCGATCCGTTCCAACAGCTCCAACCTTTGAGGTCGGATAGCCGCCCTCCGCACGCCCAAGCCGGGCCAAGGCCTCCCGGAGTGCGGTGAGCGATCTTGCGGAGCGCCGGCGGTCAGCGGCACCCGCGCAAGGATGCCCCGAACCGGGGGCCCGACGGCTCGGATTCCCGCGACCCAGCGCCGGCTCCGCCGGCAGTGGCGTGCACTCAACCCTGTTCTCCGTACTTATACGGATACGAAAGTGGCGGATTGCGGCGCCGGACTCGGCTAAGCAACTGGGTGCAAGCCACCCGATATTGCCCCGGCGCCGACAATACCTTTCCTGCTCCTGTTTTCCTTTTCCATTTTCCGGTGCAACTGCTCACGATGAGTTGGTCGGGATGAATTTGTCGGGCCGTCTGGCGGTCGGGATGATGTTTCCCGTCGTCACACTCCTGCTCACGCTGGGCTTCATCCATGGCGTCACCTGGCCGGGCATGGCGCTCGCCGGCGGCGCGGTTGCGGTGGTGTTGATGACTGCTGAGCTGATTGCGAGATCGCTGGCCACGACGCCCGCCCAGTTGGTGCGGGCGGCGGACGCGCTGTCGCGCGGCGAGCCGGTCTCGATACGTCCGAGTGGCAATGACGAGGCCGCCCAGCTCGCCGCGACGCTGGCCGAGCTGTCGGCGCAATTGGGCAGCAGGCAGCACCTGCTGGAGAAGACCGTCGAGAGCATCCGCGATCCCGTGGTGGTCGCCGACGAGCACGCGATGATCGTGATCGTCAATGCGGCGGCGCGGCGGCTGTACGGTGTCGAGCCCGGTTTTGACACGCTGACCGGCGTTCGCAATTTTCAGAACTATTATGCCGATGGTACGACCGAGATGCCGATCGCGGACACACCAATGGCGCGTGCGCTGCGCGGCGAGGACATCGACGATTGCGAACTGATCGTCAAACCCCTGCGGCCCGAACCGGCCGTCTATCTCGTCGTCAACGCCAGGCCGTTGCGTGACGATGGCGGCAACCTGCGCGGGGCGGTCATCGTGCTGCACGATGTCACCGCGCAGCGTCAGGCGCACCAGGCGCTGGTGGAAAGCGAGCAGATGGCGCAGGCCATCGTCAGGACCGCGCTCGATGCCTTCGTGCAGACCGACCAGGACGGCATCATCCTGGACTGGAGCCCGCAGGCCGAGGCACTCACCGGCTGGACGCGCTCCGAGGCGGTCGGCTGTCGCGTCGTCGAACTGGTATTTCCGGAGGAGCTTCGCGTCGCGCATCGACAGCGCATCACCCGCTTCCTGCAGGAGGCCGCGGGCGGCGGCATGGGGATGCGCTATGAGACCGCGTCCGTGCACCGCGACGGCCACCGCTTCCATGTCGAGGTGTCGCTCAATGCGCTGCGCCGCGGCGATGGCTGGATCATCAATTCCTTTGTCAGGGACGTCACCCAGCGCCGCATCGCCGAAGAGCAGTTGATTCAGGCGCAGAAGACGGAATCGCTTGGGCGGCTGACCGGCGGCATCGCGCATGACTTCAACAACATGCTGACGGTGATCACCGGCACGGTCGAGATCCTGGCCGATGGGGTCAAGGACAACCCGCAGCTTGCCGCGATCGCCAAGCTGATCAGCGATGCCGCCGATCGCGGCGCGCAGCTCACCTCGAGCCTGCTGGCGTTCGCGCGCAAGCAGCCGCTGCAGCCCGCCGAGACCGACGTCAACGACCTGATCGGCGAAGTGGTCCGCCTGTTGTCGCAGACGCTGGGATCGCAGACCGAGATCAGGACGGAGCTCAACCGCAACGCCTGGCTCGCCTTCGTCGATCGCAGCCAGCTCGGCGCCGCGCTGGTCAATCTCGCCATCAACGCGCGCGATGCGATGCCCGAGGGCGGCACGCTGTCGTTTGCGACCCGCAACATCCAGCTCGGGATTCCCGACGCCGTGGCGCACGGCGTCGAGCGCGCCGGCGACCACCTCGTGATCGAGGTCGCCGACACCGGCACCGGGATTTCGCCGTCGCATCTGGAGAAGATCTTCGATCCGTTCTTCTCCACAAAGGAGGTCGGGCAGGGCACCGGGCTCGGGCTCAGCATGGTGTTCGGCTTCGTCAAGCAGAGCGGCGGCGGGATCGAGGTCAGGAGCGAGCAGGGCCGCGGAACCATCTTCAGGATCTACCTGCCCAAGGCGGACGGCATCGCGCAGCGCGCGGCCGAGGAGGATGATCTGCCGGTCAGGGGCGGCGACGAGACCATCCTTTGCGTGGAGGACGACCCCACGATCCGCGACTACGTCACGGGCCAGCTCGAAAGCCTCGGATACAGGGTGCTGGCGGCGGCGAACGCGGATGCCGCGCTCGAGATCGTCAACCGCGGCACCGTGTTCGATCTCCTGTTCACCGACATCGTGATGCCCGGCAGCATGAACGGCCGGCAACTGGCGGAAACGCTGATGGCCGGTCGCCCGGCGTTGCGGGTGTTGTTCACCTCGGGCTACAGCGATGGGGTCCTGCCGGCGCAACAGGGGCGCGGGGGCCACGGCATTCCGCTGCTGACCAAGCCCTATCGGCGCAGCGAACTGGCGCGGGTGCTGCGACGCTGCCTTGATCTTCAGGTCGACTTCCAGGGCGACCCGGTTCCGCAGCCCTACTCCGTGCAGCCCGATCTCGAACGCTTCCTGCGCGAGAATCCGCCGGAAAAGAGCTAGGATGGGAACGCGCTGACAAGCGCGAGCGGGCGCGCGTACGTCGCGCACCGGGATCCACAACCAGCTGCGCAACCAACGCGTTCGCCGGGAGAAGCCTGCAGTGACCATCACGATTACCGCCTTTGAGCGGTCGCCCGACGGCGGCAAGGGACTGGCGCGGGATACGCGGGTTCGCTGGGCGCTTGAGGAGGTCGGGCAACCCTACGCGGTTCGCCTGGTTTCGTTTGCGGCGATGAAAGAGCCGGCACATATGGCGCTTCACCCGTTCGGCCAGATACCGACCTATCAAGAGGACGATCTCGTCCTGTTCGAGACAGGGGCGATCGTGTTCCACCTTGCCGAGCGCCATGCCGGCCTGCTGCCCGGTGACGCCAATGCCCGGTCGCGCGCAATTGCCTGGATGTTCGCCGCGCTCAACACGGTGGAGCCGCCGATCCTCGAGTTCGCGACTGCAAGGCTGTTCGAGCGCGACCGGCCGTGGCATGCGGAACGCCTGCCGCTGGTCGAGGATCGTGTCCGCCAGCGGCTCGACCAGTTGTCGGATCGTCTGGGCGATGCCGACTGGCTCGACGGCGCGTTCAGCGCCGGCGACCTGATGATGGTGTCGGTGCTGCTCCGGCTCAAACCTTCGGGCATGCTCGACGGGCATCCGAAGCTTGCGGCGTACGTCGCCCGCGGCGAATCGCGGCCCGCCTACAAGCGGGCCTTTGCAGCTCAGTTGGCGGTCAATCATCCGCAAGTCGCGGGCTGACCGAGGCAGTCCGTAGGATGGGTAGAGCGCAGCGAAACCCATCATCTCTCATGCGGTCCGCCGTTTGACGGGTATCGGTTCGCTCCACCATCCTACTTGGCGCAAGTTCGACGCGAGGTATGCACAGTGCAGGACCACACCATGATCGCGATCTTCGATGGCCACAATGACGCGGCTCAACAGCTCGCCGAGTACCGGGAAGGCGGCCGGGACTTTCTGGTGCGCTCGGAGGAAGGGCATCTCGATCTGCCGCGTGCCCGGGAAGGCGGCATGGTCGGCGGCTTGTTTGCGATGTACGCCAAGGCGGAGCATCCGCGACAGGGCGATTTCACGCGAACCGCCGACGGGTACGAGGTGCGCCTTGCCGAGCCGCTCGATGCGGCCTATGCGCGCCGCACCATCGATGCCCAGCTGAGCGGGCTGGATGCCATGATGGCCCGCGCCGACGGAAAGATCCGACGCGTGACAACCGTGGATGAGATCGAGGCGGCACGGCGGGACGCGGTGTTTTCGATCGTGCTGCACCTCGAAGGCGCCGAAGCGATCGACGCCGATCTCGACGGGCTGGCACGGCTCTATTCCCGCGGCCTGCGGTCGCTCGGCCCGGTCTGGAGCCGACCCAACATCTTCGGCCATGGCGTGCCGTTCGCCTATCCGCGCTCTCCGGATACCGGTCCCGGCCTGACCGACGCCGGCAAGGCGCTGGTGAAGGCCTGCAACGAACTCGGAATCATGCTCGATGCAGCCCACCTCAACGAGCGCGGTTTCTGGGATCTCGTGGCACTCAGCACGGCTCCGATCGTGGTCACCCACGCCTGCGCGCATGCGGTCTGCCCCGCGACCCGCAACCTGACCGACCGGCAGCTCGATGCCGTCAAAGCATCGGGCGGCGTCGTGGGCTTCAATTTCAGTGTGTCCGAGGTGCGCCCGGACGGGCACAGCGATCCCGACGCCCCGATCGAGACGGTCGCCGACCATCTCGGCTATCTGGTCGAGCGGATGGGCGACGACCACGTCGCGCTGGGGTCCGACTTCGACGGTGCGGTGATGCCGCGTCCGCTCAGGGATGCAAGCCATCTCCAGAACCTGATCCAGGCATTGCGCGGGCGCGGTTTCGACGACGCCACGCTGCGCAAGATCGGCTTTGACAACTGGATGCGGGTGCTGCGCCGAAGCTGGCGGTGATCGGTCCGTAGGACGGGTATCGCTTCGCTCCACCCATCCTACGCGCTATGCTCCCTTGACAATCGAGCGGCCGGCCAACGGCCCGCTTTCAGGGAGTAGATGGATGCAGGACCGCAAATGGTCGCGACGCGACTGGCTCAAGCTGACGACGGCCACCGCCGCCGGGATGGTGTTCGCCGAACCGCTGCGGGCGGGGCCGCCGCCGGCTGAGGCCGTGACGCCGGAGCTGATCGCGGCGGCCAAGAAGGAAGGCAAAATCTCGTACTACAGCGCGCTCGAACTGAACACGGCGGAGCGCCTGGCGCGCGACTTCGAGCAGAAATATCCGGGGATCAGCGTCCGCGTCGAGCGCTCAGGCGCCGAACGCATCTTCCAGCGCATCGCCCAGGAGCAGGGCAGCGGCATCCACGCCGTCGATGTCGCCAACTCCACCGATCCCGCGCACTACCTCGACTGGAAGAAGAACGACTGGCTCGCGGCCTACGTGCCGGAATCCGTCGCAAAGCATTTTCCCGCCGACCAGATCGATCCCGACGGCACGTCGGCGACCTCCTGCGCCTGGTTCGAGGTGATCGGCTACAACACCGAGCAGGTAAAGCGCGAGGACGCGCCGAAGAGCTATGCCGACCTGCTCGATCCGAAATGGCGTGGCAAGATCGTCAAGGGGCACCCGGGCTACTCCGGCGCGATCCTGACCGCAACCTTCGTGCTGGCGCGCGATCTCGGCTGGCCGTACCTGGAGAAGCTGTCGCAGCAGCGGGTGATGCAGGTGCAGTCGGCCGCCGATCCGCCGAAGAAGATCCTGCTCGGCGAGCGCGCCGTCATGGCCGACGGCAACGACTACAACCTCGTGCTGGCCAAGGACCAGGGCAAGCCGGTCGAGGTGGTCTATCCGACCGAGGGCGCGCCGCTGATCATCGTGCCGAGCGGCATCTTCAAGAGCGCGCCGAACCCGAACGCGGCGCGGCTGTTCCAGAGCTATTTCTTCAGCGCCGAAACCCAGCAGATGCTGGCTGACGAATTCGCGCACCGCTCGTTCCACGCCGGGGTGAAGGAGAAGGCCGGCCACGTGCCGCTCGACAAGCTGAAGGTGCTCAGGGCCGATCCCGCCCAGGTGCAGGAGCAGAGCGAGGAGATCAAGGCGCGCTACGCGAAACTGTTTCGGGTGTAGGCGCGTCGCGGTCGGTAGGATGGGTAGAGCGGAGCGAAACCCATCATTTGCGCGTGGTTCGACATGATGGGTTTCACTCCGCTCTAACCATCCTACGCGCTCCTCATCCGACGCGGCTACGCCGCGCGAATTGATCGCTGCGCGCGGTAGGCTTGCGGCGACAGCAGCGTCAGCTTTCGGAAGGCTTTGCGGAAGCTGCTCTCGTCCTCATAGCCGGTGGCGCGGGCGATCGCCTTGATCGGTTGCGCCGTGGTCTCCAGCAGCGTGCGGGCGTGCTCGACGCGGCGTCGCGTGATGAAGGCTTGCGGCGGCTCGTGGGTCAATTCGCGGAAACGGCGGTTCAACGTGCGTTCGCTCAGGCCCAGCGCCTGCGCGAGGCCCCGCACCGTGATCGGCGCCTTGCCGGTGCGGCGAACCAGCATGTCCGCTTTCATCAGCAGCGGGTCCTGCGCGAGCATGTAGCCGAGCGGCATGAAGATCGCCTGGGTGCGTTGCGCGGTGTCGATCACGGCGTAGTCGGCGCAGACTTTCGCGACCTCGGCGCCTTCGACCAGCTCGATCAACCGCAGCAGCAGGTCGACCCATGACATCGGGCCGGCGGCACAGACCAGGCGATCGGCCTGGGTGATGACGGCGTCGCTGGCGAGGTCGATCCTGGGATGGCGGCGGCGGAGCTCGCTCTGCAGCCACCAGGTGATGGTGGCGCGGCGGCCGTCGAGCAGCCCGGCATTGGCGAGCAGCAGCACGCCGCTGCAGAAAGCGCCGATCAGCCGGCCGCTGGCATGCTGCTGGCGCAGCCAGGCGCCGGCACGGTCATATTGCGGTTGCAGGCGCTCGGCAGTGAGGTGATCGACCAGGCTGCCCGGCACGATGATTGCGTCGAATGCGGCCCGCTTGCTGATGGCACCGTCGACCGCAACGAGCTTTCCGCCGCCGGCGCGCACCGCCTTGCCGTCGAGCGAGAGCGTCTGCCAGCTGAAGCACGCCTTGCCGCCGCGCAGCGCCATCACATGGTTGCCGAGCGTGAGGATGTCGGCGATGCCGGCGACCGCCGATTGCATGCAGGCTTCCAGCGCGAGTATCGCAAGCTTCATGGGGACCTCCTGATGTTGCCGGCATCCTACCTGATCGGCGCGATCAGGCCATGGCGGATATTGCCCGATCTCTGTCTGATCGGCCACTGCCTCTTTGGGTCATGCAGGTCCACCTTCGCTGCGTTGTCACCACCTCAGCAATGGAGAGAGACCATGCCTTACGTCACCATTTCCACCGTCCGCGGCATCTTCGACGTCGCGCAGAAGAAGGCGCTGCTCGAGCGCGTCACCGATCTCATGGTCGAGGTCGAGGGCCAGGGCGACCCGGACTTCCGCCGCAACGTCTGGGTCAAGATCGAGGAGGGCGAGCCGGCGAGCTGGTCGCTCGGCGGCATGATGCCGACGCCGGACCTGATCGCGGGCAAGTTCGGCGCGCTCGATGCCGGGGGGCGGCGGGTCGCGAAGGCGAAGGTGTAAGCGAAGAAGAGGCGTTTTCGCCACATCGTCATTGCGAGCGAAGCGAAGCAATCCATCTCTCCGTATGCGCGGACGTATGGATTGCTTCGTCGCTTCGCTCCTCGCAATGACAGATGCCCCAAAAACAAAAGGCGCTTCCATCGGAAGCGCCTTTCGCGTGTGTTCAGTGCTGCTAGCTTACAGCGAGTAGTACATCTCGAACTCGACCGGGTGCGGGGTCATTTCGAAACGGGCGACCTCGGTCATCTTCAGTTCGATATAGGCGTCGATGAAGTCGTCGTCGAACACGCCGCCGTTCTTGAGGAATGCGCGATCCTTGTCGAGGCTCTCGAGCGCTTCGCGCAAGCTGCCGCAGACGGTCGGGATCTGCTTCAGTTCTTCCTTCGGCAGATCGTAGAGGTCCTTGTCCATCGCCGGGCCCGGATCGATCTTGTTCTTGATGCCGTCGAGGCCGGCCATCAGCATCGCGGCGAAGCCGAGATAGGGATTGGCCATCGGATCGGGGAAACGCACCTCGACGCGCTTGGCCTTCGGGTTCGCGGTGTAGGGGATGCGGCAGGATGCCGAACGGTTGCGCGCGGAGTAGGCGAGCAGCACCGGAGCTTCATAGCCCGGGACCAGACGCTTGTAGGAGTTGGTCGACGGGTTGGTGAAGGCGTTGATCGCCTTGGCGTGCTTGATGATGCCGCCGATGTAGTGCAGGCAGGTCTCCGACAGGTCGGCGTACTTGTTGCCGGCGAAGGTCGGCTTGCCGTCCTTCCAGATCGACTGGTGGACGTGCATGCCCGAGCCGTTATCGCCATAGACCGGCTTCGGCATGAAGGTGGCGGTCTTGCCGTAGATGTGCGCGACCTGGTGGATGCAGTACTTGTAGACCTGCATCTGGTCGGCCATCAGCGTCAGCGTGTCGAACTTCATGCCGAGCTCGTGCTGGGCGGAGGCGACCTCGTGGTGATGCTTCTCGACCTTGACGCCCATCTTGGCCATCGCGCCGAGCATCTCGGAGCGCATGTCCTGCACCGAGTCCTGCGGCGGCACCGGGAAGTAGCCGGCCTTGGTGCGGATGCGGTGACCGAGGTTGCCGCCCTCATATTCGGTCGAGGAGTTGATCGGCAGCTCGGAGGAGTCGAGGCGGAAGCCGGTGTTGTAGGGGTCGGCCGAATAGCGCACGTCGTCGAACACGAAGAACTCGGCCTCGGGGCCGACGAATACGGTGTCGCCCACGCCCATCGACTTCACCATCGCCTCGGCCTTCTTGGCGATGCCGCGGGGATCGCGGTTGTAGGGCTCGCCGGTGGTCGGCTCGAGCACGTCGCAGGTGATGACCATGGTGGTCTCGGCGAAGAACGGGTCGATCGTCGCGGTGACCGGGTCGGGCATCAGGCACATGTCGGATTCATTGATCGCCTTCCAGCCGGCGATCGACGATCCGTCGAACATCGTGCCCTCGGCGAAGATGTCGTCATCGATCATGCTGACGTCGAAGGTCACGTGCTGCCACTTGCCGCGCGGATCGGTGAAGCGCAGGTCGACGTATTTGACGTCGTTGTCCTTGATCGATTTCAGGACGTCTTTGGCGGTCTTCATGAATACCCCTTATGGATGTGCGGGTGTGTTTCCGGCGGTGGGCGACGTTATTCCCGCTTTTGGCGGGTTCGTGTGACTACTCAAACGAAATCAGGCTGCCGAAGCAGCCTTTTTTCTCTTTTGCGTCAGAAATTCCGGATAGCACCGCCCTTAAATAGCGTCCAGCCCGGATTCGCCGGTCCGGATGCGGATGGCCTCCTCGATGTTGGAGACGAAGATCTTTCCGTCGCCGATCCGTCCGGTCTGGGCGGCGCGCCGGATCGCGTCGATCGCCTTCTCGACCAGATCGTCGCCGATCACGATCTCGATCTTTACCTTGGGCAGGAAGTCGACGATGTATTCCGCACCGCGATACAGTTCGGCATGGCCCTTCTGGCGGCCAAATCCCTTGGCCTCGGTTACGGTGATGCCTTGCAGTCCGACTTCCTGGAGCGCTTCTTTCACCTCGTCGAGCTTGAAGGGCTTGATGATGGCTTCAATCTTCTTCACTGAGCGCCTCCCGGGCATTGCAGATTGCAGGGTCAAGTTCGATGCGCGTGGGGCGCAGTCTGGTTGGTCTTAAGCCTTCCGGCGGCTAGCCGGAAGCACGCGCAATGGTCGCATCGGGCGGCCTTGTGCGCGGCTTCCTCAAAAGCAGGGTCTATGCCAAGTTGTTAAGGTCCCCGATTTCGGAATGTTATCAGCCTTTTAACAGGCAATCGGCTGATATCGAACCAAGTGGGCTATGATAGCTAAGCCTAACAAATAGGCAAATAGATCAATCCATATGCAGACGGCCAGTAGAAACCCCGCGAACGTTACAGGAATTGCCTCTCGAAAAGGCGAAGCGATTGAGGATTCGGCATGGACGTTCTGACCACCACCGAGATGGAGCGTGCCGATCGGCTGACCATCGCAGCCGGCACGCCGGGCTTCGCGTTGATGATGAGCGCCGGCCAGGCCGTCGCTGAAGCCGCGATGGACCTGGTCGAGGAGGGGCCGATCGTCGTGGTCGCCGGCCGCGGCAACAATGGCGGCGATGGCTTTGTCGCCGCCGCCGAGCTCGCCGCGCGCGGCCGCGAGGTCTCGGTGATCCTGCTTTGCGAGCGCGACAGCCTGCAGGGCGATGCGGCGCTGGCGGCGAAGGGCTGGAAATATCCGGTGCTGCCGTTCAACCCGCAGGCGCTCGGCAAGCCGGCGCTGATCATCGACGCGCTGTTCGGCGCCGGGCTCAATCGCCCGGTGAAGGGCGACCCGCTGGAGATGATCGATGCGATCAACGCCAGCGGTACGCCGGTGCTGGCGGTCGATCTGCCGAGCGGCATCAACGGCACATCGGGCGCTGTCATGGGGGCCGCCGTGCAGGCGACCGAAACCGTCACCTTCTTCCGCAAGAAGCCCGCGCATCTGCTGCTGCCGGGCCGAATGTATTGCGGTCGGGTGCGCGTAGCCGATATCGGCATCGACGCGCAGGTGCTCGACGAGATCAAGCCGCTGATCGCGGAGAACCTGCCGCAGGCCTGGCGCTGGTCGTTTCCGGTGCCGCGGATCGACGGCCACAAATATGCGAGGGGGCATGCCGTCGTGGTCTCCGGCGATCTCGCCTCGACCGGTGCGGCGCGGCTTGCCGCGCGCGCCGCACTGCGCGCTGGAGCCGGCCTCGTGACGCTGGCCTCGCCGCGCGATGCGCTTGCCGTCAACGCGGCGGCGTTGACCGCGGTGATGGTGCGCGCGGTCGATAACCCGATCCAGTTCGCCGAGTTGCTCGACGACAAGCGCCTCAATGCCTGCGTGATCGGCCCCGGCGCCGGCGTCAGCGCGCGCACCCGCGACTTCGTTCACACCGCGCTCTCGGCGCGGCGGCATCTGGTGCTCGACGCCGACGCCCTGACCAGCTTTGCCGGTTCGCCGGACCGGCTGTTCGAGGCGATCAAGGCGGCCGAAGGGCTCGGCGTGGTGCTGACCCCGCATGAGGGCGAGTTTCCGCGGCTGTTCAGCGATATCTCCAACAAGCATCCCGGCCGCTCCAAGCTCGAGCGGGTGCGCGCGGCGGCCGAGCGCTCCGGCGCGGTGGTGCTGCTGAAGGGCGCCGACACGGTGATCGCATCTCCGGATGGGCGCGCCACCATCGCCGCCAACGCGCCGCCCTGGCTTGCCACCGCCGGCGCCGGCGACGTGCTCGCCGGCATCATTGCGGGCTTCCTGGCGCAGGGCGTCGCCGCTTTCGAGGCGGCCAGCATCGGCGTGTGGCTGCACGGCGAAGGCGCCGGCGAGGCGGGGCCCGGCCTGATCGCGGAGGATTTGACCGAGGTGCTGCCTGCGGTGTTCCGCCGTCTCTATGATGAGTTCGGGATTGAGTATTAGGCGGCTCGCGCTTGCGGACATGGACGCCGCCGCGCGCGTGCATCGTGCGTCGTTCGATCACGCACTGCCCTGGCTCGTCGGCCTGCACACGCCCGACGAAGACCGCTGGTTCTATCGAGAGCAGATGTTTGCGGCCTGCACATTGTGGGGCGCGTTCGATGGCGAGACGATGTCTGGCGTGATCGCGTTCCGCGACGATTGGATCGAGCAGCTCTACGTGCTGCCGGATGCACAGGGCCGCGGCATCGGCGGCGCGCTGCTTGCGATCGCGCAGCAAGCCGTCGACCGGCTGCAACTCTGGACCTTCCAGCGCAACGCACGGGCGCGAAGCTTCTACGAGGCGCGCAGCTTTGTCGTCGTCGAGCGGACCGATGGCAGCCGCAACGAGGAGAAGGAACCGGACGTGCGCTATCTCTGGACGCGAGTAGCCGCGAGCTAGTTTCAAGAGGGGCCGGTCCGCCTTGCTATGACGGACCGCCGCGGCGACTGGTGCTGCTCAGGCAATGTCGGTGGAGAGCGAGACGCTCTTCCACGCAGCGAATTCGGCCTGCAGCAGCTTCATCTTGTCCTCGACCAGCCGCACCGCATCGCTGCCGAGCAGCAGGTGCGCCGGCGGATCGGCCGACAGTGCGAGTTTTAGCATGGCCTGCGCGGCCTTCTGGGGATCGCCAACCTGCCGGCCGCTCATTTCCAGGCGGCGTTTGCGGATCGGGTCAATGAGAGCGTCATAGTCTGCGATCGATCGTTCCGCCCGTACCATCGATCGCCCAGCCCAGTCGGTGCGGAAGCTGCCGGGCTCGACCGCCGTGACCTTGATGCCGAGGTCATTGACCTCCTTGCCGAGGGTTTCGGAGATCCCTTCCAGCGCGAACTTGCTGCCGTGATAGTAGCCGAGACCGGGCATCGTGATGAACCCGCCCATCGACGTGACGTTGAGGATATGCCCGGCGCGGCGTTTGCGCATGAAGGGCAGCACCGCCTGGATCATCGCCACCGCGCCGAAGACGTTGACCTCGAACTGGCGTCGCAGATCGTCGATCGATGATTCCTCCAGGATGCCCTCGTGACCATAGCCGGCATTGTTCACCAGAACGCCGATCGCGCCGATCGTGCGCTCGACGTCGGCGACGGCGGGCGCGATGGCCCCGAAGTCGGTCACATCAAGGATTACCGCGTGCACGCCTTCGCCGAGCGCCTCGAACTTCTGCTTGTCGTTCTCGTTGCGCACGGTGCCGACGACGGTATGGCCATCGCTCAATGCTGCCTCGGCCAACGCGCGGCCGAAGCCGGACGAAACGCCCGTGATGAGGAATGTCTTTGGCATAGGGAATGTCCTTTGTTCAGGTTGCCGATCCAGATTGCGGGCTCGATATAGTCGACTTGATTAGTGCAATAATCAGCATAAAGTGGCATGACCTGATGCAGGTAATCGTACAATGCAGCATGCTGGCCTTTTCGAGCTGAACGCGGTCGTCGCGATCTCGACGCATCGCAGCTTTCGCGCCGCCGCGACCGAGCTCGGCATTTCGCCCTCGGCGCTCAGTCATGCGATCGCCGCGCTGGAGAAGAAGCTGGGCGTGCGTCTCATCAACCGGACGACACGCAGCGTCGCGCTGTCGGAGGCGGGCGAGCGCTTCCTCGCCAGGGTCAGTCCCGCGCTGCGCGAGATTGCCGGCGCCATGGAGGACGTGAACGAGTTCCGCGACACTCCCGCAGGAACGCTGCGCATCAACCTGAAGGAGCGCGCCGCGCACCAGATCCTCCGTCCCGTCGTCGCAAAGTTTCTGCGGCACTATCCCGACATGAACGTCGAATTGACGCTGGAGGGCCGGCCCATCGATATCGTCGCGGAGGGCTTTGATGCCGGCATCCGGCTGGCTGAAGCCGTGCCGCAAGACATGGTCGCGATTCCCTGCGGCCCGGACACGCGCTTCATCGTCGTTGGCGCGCCCGGCTATTTCGCGCGCGCGTTGGTGCCGCGGTCTCCGCTTGATCTGCTCACCCATGAATGCATTCGCAGGCGGATGCCCAGCGGCAAGATCTATCACTGGGAATTCGAGAAGCGCGGCGGCGAGCAGATGGCGGTGGATGTCCCGGGCAGGCTGACCCTCGACAATGACGCCTTGATGGTCGAATCCGCGGTCGAAGGCCTGGGACTGGCGTTCATCAGTGATTTCTGGGTCACGGGACATCTCGCCGCCGGAACGTTACGATCCGTGCTGGACGACTGGACGCCGCCATTCCCCGGCTTGCGCCTCTATTATCCGCGGCATCGGCACATGACGGCCGGGCTCCGAGCTTTCGTCGACATGATACGGGCGGAGACGAAGTTGGCCGCCAAGGGGGGCGGGGTTCACGCAGACCCGGCCAAGCGACCGCACGATCGTCGCAAACGGGTTTGAACTGCCCGACGCCCGTACTAGAGCGCGTCAGGGCGAGCCGTACGTGACGATCTATCGCGCGATTGTTGCTGAGGACGTCGGCGCTGCGCTCAGCTGCGCGCGTTTGGCGACAACGCAGGCCGATTCATTCCGCGGCTGAAATCAGCGGGGACTGGTTCACGCGCGTCTCGCCCTTCAGATTGTCGACGGTGACGTACGTGTCGTACCAGGTCAGCCGCGGCCGGGCTCCGAAGCGTTCGGTGAGCTCGGCGATCTTGGCCTCGGTAAACCATGCCTCGGCTGCCTCCCGGCTCTCCCACAAATAGACGCCGCCGGTGCCGGCTTCTCCGTTGAGATAGTCTTTGCGGATCAGCCCCTTTGTTGCGAGGTTTCGATAAATGGGGGCGGTGCCCATGCCGCCCTTGATGGCCTGTTCTTCAGTTCGCTTCGGAAGGTCGAATTGAACGACGACGATACACTGTGCCATCCCGGTTCTCCGATCTGAGTCTACGCGGTGTCAGGTTCGCTCGGCGGCACGCCGATCTGGTCGAACAATACAGTATGCAGCCCGCGCTTGTCCCGATCTACGCAGAGTGCGCCCGGTGGAGTAGCGCTTGACATTTAAGACGACCGGTCATATTGGTCGTTCAGGAGATCAGAGCATGGCGAGGCCGAGCGTCCGGGAACAATTGATCGAGGCGGGGTTGCAGACCCTGCACCGCCATGGCTTCAACGGCACCGGAGTTCAGGACATCACGGTTGCCGCCGGGGTGCCGAAGGGATCGTTCTACAATCACTTCGAGAGCAAGGAAGCTTTGGCGCTGGAGGCGCTGGAGCGGTATTGGCAGAACGGCGCCGCTCGGCGCGTACAGCTAAGCGACACAAGTGTCGACCCTGTGGAGCGGCTTCGTCGCTTCTTTCGTGGCTTGTCGGACCTCGCCATCCGTCAGAATTTCCAAACGGGATGCATGATCGGGAACTTCAGTGCAGAGCTCTCTGTGCAGAGCAACGAGGTCCGCGATCGTCTCGCCGAGATCTACGCCGCCTGGAGCCGCGCGATCGAATCCTGCGTGCGCGAGGCCGAGAAAGCCGGCCGCGTCCAGCCGCGTCTGCCCGCCGCCACCATTGCGACATTCCTGGTCAATGCCTGGGAGGGCGCTGTGCTCAGGTCCAAGGTCGAACAGGACAAGTCGCCGTTCGATCAGTTCGAGCGCTTGGTATTCGCAAGCATCTTCGCCTGAGCCGTCGAGAGCCAAAGGTACCAAAGAGCCACCGGCATCAACTTGTTTTGCGACTAAGATGACCGGTCATATTGGAGAGAGAAAATGAAGCTTTCAACTTCGTTCCAGCTTGGAGCCTTTCGGCTCGCGCACCGTGTTGTGATGCCGCCGTTGACCAGGATGCGATCAGCCAACGGCGTGCCGTCGCCGCTCGCCGCGACCTATTACGGTCAGCGCGCGACCGAAGGCGGGCTGATCATCGCCGAAGCGACCCAGATTTCCCAGCAAGGGCAGGGCTATCCGCGGACGCCGGGAATCTACACGGAGGACCAGATCGCGGGTTGGCGCACCGTCGTCGACGCAGTCAAGGAGCGAGGCGGAGTGATCTTCCTGCAGCTGTGGCACGTGGGAAGGATTTCGCACTCCTCGTTTCAAAAGGACGGAGCCGTTCCTGTCGCGCCGTCTGCGATCCGGCCGGCAGGCAATGCTTTCAAGAGCGATTTTCAGCGCGCGCCTTATGAGACGCCCCGCGCGCTCGAGTTGAGCGAAATCGTGCAGATTGTCGCCGACTACCGCAAGGCCGCGGAGAACGCCAAGCGGGCCGGGTTCGACGGCATCGAGATTCATGCCGCCAACGGTTATCTGCTTCAGCAATTTCTGGAGGACAAGACCAATCACCGCACCGACCGCTATGGCGGCTCGATCGAGAACCGCGCCCGTCTGCTGTTTGAAGTCCTCGATGCAGTCTCGGACGTGTGGCCGGCCGATCGCATCGGCGTTCGGCTGTCGCCGTTCAGCAGCGTCGGCGATGTCGCGGACAGTGACCCGATGTCTCTGTACACGCACGTCATCAAGCAACTGGCCGCACGTCAGATCGGCTTCCTGCATTTGATCGAGGCTCGGGTGCGCGCCGGTCTGGTGGATCAGACCGACGACGCAGCACCGCAATCCGTCGCTACGCTGTTGCGCCCGTTGTTTCCCGGGCCGTTCATTGTGTCGGGAGGCTTCACCGCCGAGACCGCCGAGGAGGCGCTCGCCGCGGGCACGGCAGACCTCGTCGCGTTCGGGCGTGCCTTCATCGCCAATCCCGATCTGCCGAGGCGTCTCGCGCTCGGCGCGCCGCTCAACGCGCCGGATCGATCGACATTCTACGGCGGCGCCGAGCGCGGCTACACCGACTATCCGAGCCTCGATGAGGTCGGCGCATTCAGCGCCTGAGCCGGGAAAGGCACGAGAGCGATGGACGCGGTGACACGGACCAGTTTCGCCCAAATGATAGCGGCGTTGGAGCATCAGGGATGAACAGGGCAAGAGCTGGGTCTCGTTCGACGATTACGCCGTCTCGCTGGTCGACGAACGCGAAAAGTTCGCGCATGAGCGCGCGCTTCGGCGTCGGCGGCGAGGGAGAGCGACGATGAAGCTCTACGGGTTCGGGCCGGCGGCGAGCGCCCAGCGCGTTCGGGTCTTCTTGGCCGAAAAGGGGCTCGATGTCCCGACCGAACAATTGAACGTGCGCGACGACGATCAGTTCGCCGCAGCGTTCACGGCGATGAACCCGTTCCACTGAAGCGGAGAGAAAACGGCCGAAACAGCCCAACGCAACTCTGACCGGCCGATACTCTTGCAGTGCGAGAAACGTCGCGCGATCACACGCGGCCTGCCGGCTGGAACTGCTTGATCAATTGCGCACGAAATAGAGCGGCGTCCGCAGCGTCAGCTGATAGGACGGCTTCGGCACCCATATGATTTGAGCCGTGACTCCGAACAGGCGATTGTCGTTGTCGTCCATCCGATCGAGATCGAGCCGGAGAATCGGCTGGGTGAACGACCGAACCGGCGTGAAGGACAGGAACTGTGCGCCGCCGAAATATTGCACGCCGGCGCGGCCGGTGAATTTCCAGTTGCTCGGCCACTGATAGTAGCCGCCGACATAGCCGATGATGTTTGGATGGATTCGGGCGAGCGCGGTCGCCACCTCGACGCGGGTATCCTGGATACCCGCCAGCATGCCCCGCGTGGCGTCCGCGTCGAAGGCGTAGTCGAACTCGAGAACGTTGTTGAAGGTCGTCGTCCCGGTCGGCCCGTTCGGGATCGCCTGGGTGATTGTCGATTGCCAGGTGATGGTCGGGATCGAGCCGCCTTTCTGGCTGTAGAGATCTGCCTGAAACCCGACGTTCCAGCTGGTGACATCGAACGCCGACCAGCCCTGCGCGGGTCCGTAGGTGGTCGTGCCGGAGACGCCGGCATAGAGCGAGACGGTATCGCTGACATCCACCGTCAACGGGAGATCGACAGCGAGGGATTGCCGGGATGGCAGGGATACGCTGGTCGGAAGCGTGCCGCCATTGGCAAGCGCAAGCGACTGGAGCGCGCTAAACAGCGCCGGACTGCCGAAGCCGACCGGCAACGCGCCGGCCGGCACGGTTGCGTAACTTGTTCGCAGATCGAGATAGATGTTAGGCGTCGCGTCTGCCGGAGCGCCGCTGTCGTCGTTGCGATCCTTGCCGAACGCGGCTCCGCTGAAGCACAAGCCGATCAGACAGGCCGCGACAAGCCTCGGAAGGAAGAGGCGCAATGCGACGGTTGAGCGGCGAGGGAAAACTGGCACGGCCTCCGGGCTCCTCCTCGTTTACAGTCAGGCGCTAGCTCACCAGGTACTTCGCCACCGCCGGCTCGTTCCATTCGATGCCAAGCCCGGGACCGCGCGCGGTCACGGCGCCGTCGACGATCTCGGCGGACCTTGCCAGGATCGCGCCGGCGAAGTCGAGGAATTCGAGCCAGTGCGCGGTCGGCGTCACTGCGAGCAGGTGCGCGCTGACTTCGGCGAACAGGTGGCTCGACATCGGGATCGACGCCGCGTCGGCTTGCCCTGCGACCTGCATCCAGCCGGTGACGCCGCCGACCTTCATCACGTCGGGCATGATGAAGTCGGAAGCGCCGGCCGCGATCGCCTCGGCGAAGCCGCGCGGGAACCACCAATTCTCGCCGGCCTGGATCGGCGTCGGCGAGGTCTCGCGGACTTTTGCGTGGCCGGCCAGGCTCTCCTGCGGCACCGGCTCCTCGATCCAGTGCAGGTCGTAGGGCGCCAGGCGTGCGATGCGGCGGGTCGCTTCGGCCGGATCGAGCGACTGGTTGAAATCGATCATCAGAGCGATGTCGGGGCCGAGCAGGGCGCGCACGCCTTTCACGACGCGTTCGTCATTGGCGGCATCACCGTCGCCACCCTTGATCTTGATGCCGCGAAAGCCCTGGTCGAGCGAGCGGCGCAGCGCGCGCTCATCAGTGACGGGATCGACCGCGCCGTAGCTGTCATAGGTCTTGATCGGCTTCGCCGAGCCGCCGAGCAGTTCGACCAGCGGCCGGCCGGCAAGCTGGGCGAGCACGTCCCAATAGGCCATGTCGAGACCGGACACCGCCATGCCGACCAGGCCCTGCCAGCCCAGCAGCCGAAACTTGGCATCCATCGCCTTCATCAGATCGAACGGCGCGACCGGCTTGCCGATCACCTCGCGGCCGATCTCCTCGATCAGATAACAAAGCGGGTGAAGTGTGAGCTTGCTGTAGGCGAAGATGTAGGTGCGGCCGGTAACGCCTTGATCGGTCTCGACATCGATCAGGACCAGCGGGCCGGAATCGATCACGCCGAAGGCAGTCCTCACAGGACGCTTGAGGGGCACCACGACACCTCGCGCCTTTACTCCGCGGATCGCTGCAACTGTCTGGCTCATGGATGTCCCCTGCGCGTTTCCCGGAAGTTTCCTTCCCTTGTTATTGGACACTGTACCATCGGATGAGCCGCGGCGCGGCCCAATCGGCCGCAACCTGTTCGATCAAATAGCGGCCGGGATATTCGGCGAGGAAGGCGATGCGCTGGGTCTCGCCTGGTTCGACCGCGAGCGTGTCGAGCCAGAACGGCTTCCAGCCGTCGTCGAGTCGGTCGAGCAGGCGGAAGTGATGGCCGTGCAGATGAAAGACGCTCGCGATCGCGCTGCGGTTGGTCAGCGCCAGCACGACCGTCCGGCCGGCCTTGGCTTGAAAAGCCGGGGCCGCCGACGGCTTGAAATCCGCCGGGCGGAACCACTCGGTTGGCGCGCCGAGCGCCAATTCGAATCGGGCGGCACTCCTGAGGTCGAGCTGGGCGGGCATGTCGTTGCCCGGCAGCGGCGGAGCGGGAGGGAACGGCGCCGCCCGGATCGGGGCTTCGTTCGAGACGATGAGCTTGCCGACCGGGCGGCCCTGCTTGCCGTCGTGCAACAGGATCGGGAAACTGGTTCCGGCCGGACCGGCCGTATCGACGAAGACGTCGGTTCGGCTTCCCGGAGCCAGTATCAGCGCACCGTTGCGCGCCGAGAATGGTTCGGCTGGCTGGCCGTCGATCGCCATCACCCTGACGTCGAGGGTCTCCAGCTTGACCGCCAGCACGCTGCGTGGGCTGCCATTGATAAAGCGGAGTCTGAGCCGGGCGTTGGCCGGTGCCGAGACTTCGTGCGAAGTCTTGCCGTTAATCGTATGAATTAACGTCGAATCTTTCGGCTCGGATCCGGGCGACACCGCGGTTCCGTCGGGTTGCAGGCGCCACTCCTCGATCAGCAAGACCTCGTCACGATCCACCGCGACGGGCGAGGTGCCGGTCACGATCAACGGGCGCGGGCGAGCCGGCATGGTTGTGCCATCGCCGAGCAGCGGCTCGCACAGGAAGGTACCGGCATGCCGGAGCGGGAGCTGGAAGCTATCCTTGGCCCCGGTGGCAAGCGGTGTCCGGGAGGCCAGTGGCTCCGCGGCCGGGACTCCGTCAAGCCCGCGGCAATCGAGCGCGGCGGCGACCGGCAGCTCGTTGCCAAACGTCACATCGAGCACCTCGCCGCGCCTGAAGCGGAGGTCGTGGCTGCCCAGCGACCAGACGGGGGTGTCCGGCCCGTTAGGGCGAAGCGCGATTCGATCGATCCTAGCCTGCAGCGCGACCGCTGTCCGGCCTTGCCCCGAGACCGTGGCCGGCCAAGCGGGGCAAAGCGCCGCGGCGCCGAGGGCGGCCATCAGGTCGCGCCGGCTGAGCCAAAATTCAGGACTTGCTGTGGGCCTTGCCATCCGGCCGATGCGGACCATTTTCAAGCGTACCTGTCCAGTCGCGATCGGTCGCAGGGCGGGCTCTCCCGCGGCCATTTTTTTGCTGCGAACCGGTGGGCGCATGTTATAAGCCCGGCCGCCCGCGGCATCGCGGCCGGACTGGATGCTTTTCGCGCGGGCGTGGCGGAACTGGTAGACGCGCTGGATTTAGGTTCCAGTGACGAAAGTTGTGGGGGTTCGAGTCCCTCCGCCCGCACCAAGCGCTTACAGCGTTTGCATGACGAATTCTTGGAGAACCTTGGACCTCTCGGGGGACGAGGGTTCGCCGAACCCACAGACGTCAGGCCGCAAGGCTCAAGCGTCGAACAGATTGAACACTGCCACGGCCGCTCGGGCCGCGGCAAAAGCGGAAGAAGATTGATACCATGCAGGTCACCGAGACCCTCAACGAGGGACTGAAGCACGAATTCAAGATCAGCGTTCCGGCATCCGATCTCGATGCCAAGGCGGGCGCCAAGCTGGTCGACCTCAAGGACAAGGTCCGTCTCAACGGCTTCCGTCCCGGCAAGGTGCCGGTCGCGCATCTGAAGAAGATCTACGGCCGCTCGGTCATGGCCGAGACCATCGACCAGACCATCAGCGACACCAACCGGCAGTTGTTCGAAGATCGCGGCTTCCGGCTTGCCGGCGAGCCGAAGATCACGATGCCGACCGAGAAGGACCAGGTCGACGAGCTGCTCTCGGGCAAGACCGACCTGACCTACACGGTTGCGATCGAGGTCGTGCCGCCGATCCAGCTCGCCGATTTCAAGTCGTTCTCGGTCGAGAAGCCGGTGGTCGATGTCTCAGACGCCGACGTCGACGACGCCATCAAGCGGATCGCCGAGGGCAGCCGCCCGTACAGCGCCAAGACCGAAGGTGCAGCGGAGAAGGACGACCGTGTCACCATCAGCTTCAAGGGCACCATCAACGGTGAGGCCTTCGAGGGCGGCACCGGCGAGGGCATCCAGGTCGTGATCGGTGCCGGCCAGTTCATTCCGGGCTTCGAGGAGCAGCTGATCGGCATCGGCACGGGCGAGACCCGCACGCTGAAGGTCTCGTTCCCGAAGAACTACCTCAACGACAAGCTCGCCGGCCAGCCGGCCGAGTTCGAGACTACAGCGACGCTGATCGAGGTGCCCGGTGAGGCCACGATCGACGACGAGTTCGCCAAGACGCTCGGCCTCGAGTCGCTCGACAAGCTGAAGGAAGCCGCGCGCGAGCGCCTGACCGCCGAATTCGCCGGCGCGACCCGGCAGAAGGTCAAGCGCGCGCTGCTCGACCGGCTCGACGAGAGCCACAAATTCGAGGCGCCGCCGTCGCTTGTCGCCGAAGAGTTCAACCTGATGTGGAACTCGATCAAGGCCGAGATGGACTCGACCGGCAAGACCTTCGCCGACGAGAACACCACCGAGGATGCGGCCAAGGAAGAGTACCAGAAGATCGCCGACCGCCGCGTCCGCCTCGGCCTCGTGCTGTCGGAGATCGGCGAGAAGAACAAGATCACCGTGACCGACGATGAGGTCTCGCGCGCCGTGATTGAGCGCGCGCGCCAGATGCCCGGCCGCGAGAAGGAAGTCTGGGATTACTACCGCAGCAACGCCCAGGCGCTGGCCCAGCTCCGCGCCCCGATCTATGAGGACAAGGTCGTCGACTTCGTGCTGGAGCTCGCCAACGTGACCGAGAAGAAGGTCACCAAGGATGAGCTGTTCAAGGATGAAGACGGCGAGAAAACTGCCGCCTGATTCCGGCACCTCGCGTTAATGATGAACCGCGAAAGCGCGCCCGGCGAGGATCCCCTCGCTAGGCGTGCCGCCGCGAATCGGCTTGAACGTCTGCGACCTGCCCAGTTGGCTAGTGTCGGCCTTGTCGGCCGGAAATTGGCCCATATCTGGTTTAAGCCTTGAGCCGGCCAGCCTCGAGCCAGTAGTCTTGAGCGAGCTAGTTCTGGGCAGAGTTATGCACCACCCCTAACCCCTGGGTTCTTTCATGCGCGATCCCGTTGAAACCTACATGAATCTCGTGCCGATGGTCGTCGAGCAGACCAATCGCGGCGAACGCGCCTACGACATTTTCTCGCGCCTTTTGAAAGAGCGCATCATCTTCGTCACCGGTCCGGTGGAAGACGGCATGTCGACCTTGATCGTCGCGCAGCTGCTGTTCCTCGAGGCCGAGAATCCGAAGAAGGAAATCTCGATGTACATCAACTCGCCGGGTGGCGTGGTGACGTCGGGCCTTGCGATCTACGACACGATGCAGTTCATCCGCCCGCCGGTCTCGACGCTGTGCACCGGGCAGGCCGCCTCGATGGGCTCGCTGCTGCTGGCGGCCGGCGAGAAGGACATGCGCTTCACGCTGCCGAACTCCCGCATCATGGTGCACCAGCCCTCCGGCGGCTTCCAGGGCCAGGCCACCGACATCATGCTGCACGCACAGGAGATCCTGAATCTCAAGAAGCGCCTCAACGAGATCTACGTGAAGCACACCGGCCAGACCTACAAGGCGATCGAGGACGCGCTCGAGCGCGACAAGTTCCTCACCGCCGAAGACGCCAAGGCGTTCGGCCTCGTCGACAAGGTGATCGACAAGCGTCCGGAAGATCCGTCGGCCGCCAAGGCCGCCTGATCTGGCCGGCCTCCCGGGGGCGCCGATGTGATCTCCACATTGGCGCCTCACATAGCCGGCAAAAGCAGGACGAGCGGAGTACCCCGCAAGTGCCTACGCTCGGGCGGCAAGTTCCGCTTTCGTGCTCATTAGGCGGCGTGGTAATCCCGCAACGTTCCGTGGATTTCGATGCGTATTCCACGTGCGATCGTGGAAAATCACGGTATTGTCACGGTCTTGAGCAGGCCATCCGATTAGCGAATTCTTGATAGTCGGGTGCCAGCATGGTTGGCTGTAGTGCATCGGCTATGATCGCGGAGATTCGAATAAACCGTGATTGCAACGGTCAGTATTGCGTAGGGTCTTTTTTGGTACGGAATTTGCTCTATCTACCCAAGACCCCGGTTTTGTGCCGGATTGGGTCGATCTGGCAAACAAGATCGAACGGCGGACGGAGATAATGAATGAGTAAGGTCGGCACGAGCGACGCCAAGAACACGCTATACTGCTCGTTCTGCGGCAAGAGCCAGCATGAAGTTCGCAAGCTGATTGCCGGACCGACTGTCTTCATTTGCGACGAGTGTGTCGAACTCTGCATGGACATCATCCGTGAGGAGAACAAATCCTCGCTGGTGAAGTCGCGCGACGGCATCCCGACGCCGAAGGAAATCTGCAAGGTCCTGGACGACTACGTGATCGGCCAGAGCCATGCCAAGAAGGTGCTGTCGGTTGCCGTCCACAACCACTACAAGCGGCTTAACCATCAGACCAAGCACAACGACGTCGAACTGGCGAAGTCGAACATTCTGCTGATCGGTCCGACCGGTTCGGGCAAGACGCTGCTCGCGCAGACGCTGGCCCGCATCCTCGACGTGCCGTTCACCATGGCCGATGCGACGACGCTGACCGAAGCCGGCTATGTCGGCGAGGACGTCGAGAACATCATCCTGAAGCTGCTGCAGGCCGCCGACTACAATGTCGAGCGCGCGCAGCGCGGCATCGTCTACATCGACGAAATCGACAAGATCAGCCGCAAGTCGGACAATCCCTCGATCACCCGCGACGTATCAGGCGAGGGCGTCCAGCAGGCGCTGCTGAAGATCATGGAAGGCACGGTGGCCTCGGTCCCGCCGCAGGGCGGCCGCAAGCATCCGCAGCAGGAGTTCCTGCAGGTGGATACCACCAACATCCTGTTCATCTGCGGCGGTGCGTTCTCGGGCCTCGAGAAGATCATCTCCGCGCGCGGCCGTTCGACCTCGATCGGCTTCGCGGCGCAGGTGCTCGCGCCGGAGGATCGCCGTACCGGCGAGATTTTCCGTCACGTCGAGCCGGAAGACCTGCTGAAGTATGGCCTGATCCCGGAATTCGTCGGCCGTCTGCCTGTCGTGGCGACGCTGGAAGACCTCGACGAGACCTCGCTGAAGAAGATCCTGACCGATCCGAAGAACGCTCTGGTGAAGCAGTACCAGCGGCTGTTCGAGATGGAGAACATCGAGCTGACCTTCGCCGACGAGGCGCTTGGCGCGGTCGCCCGCAAGGCGATCGAGCGCAAGACCGGTGCGCGCGGCCTGCGGTCGATCCTGGAGAGCATCCTGCTCGAGACCATGTTCGACCTCCCGGGCCTGGAAGGTGTCGAGGAAGTCGTGATCTCGCGCGAAGTCGTCGAGGGCACGGCGCGTCCGCTCTACATCTACGCGGACCGTTCCGATCGCGCCGTCGAGAGCAGCGCGAGCGCCTGAAGGCGCGCATTCGACCTGTCACAAATGCACGGCTGCCGGGCGATCCGGCGGCCGTCGCTGCGCAGCAGCAGCGATGATTTTGGCATTGCAGTAAATGCCTGTTTAGCCTGAATTTCCGGGCACTTCTCAGACTTGACACCCCCCGGCCTGATAGCCACCTAATGCTATCGGTGAAGGATCTCATGCGCTGAGATTCGTCGCTTTACGATGCGGAATAGGCGGCTGCTGACGGCAATCTCGTTCCGGATCACCAAGGCACCTTGTGGCGGTTGCGCAAGCAGGCGGACTGCGAGCAAGGGGGCAAAACAAAAGGATAAGGCCATGACGACCTCAAAACCCCGGCCAACGATCGTCCACGGCGAAAGCCATTCCTATCCGGTGCTGCCGCTCCGCGACATCGTCGTCTTCCCACACATGATCGTGCCTCTCTTCGTCGGTCGCGAGAAATCGATCCGCGCGCTCGAAGAGGTGATGAAGAACGACGCGTTGATCATGCTCGCGACGCAGAAGAACGCGTCCGATGATGATCCGGCGCCCGATTCAATTTACGAGACCGGTACGCTCGCCAGCGTCCTGCAGCTGCTGAAGCTGCCCGACGGCACCGTCAAGGTGCTGGTCGAGGGCCTCGAGCGCGCGCGCGTCGAAAAGTATTCCGACCGCAGCGAATATTACGAGGCGACCGCGGTCGCGCTCGCCGACACGGATGCCAACTCGGTCGAAGCCGAGGCGCTGGCGCGATCGGTCGTGTCCGACTTCGAAAGCTATGTGAAGCTGAACAAGAAGATCTCCGCCGAAGTCGTCGGCGTGGTCCAGGCGATCACCGATTTCGCCAAGCTCGGCGATACCGTTGCCTCGCATCTCGCGGTCAAGATTGCCGATCGACAGGCGATACTGGAGACGTTGTCCGTCACGCAGCGCCTGGAGAAGGTGCTGGGCCTGATGGAGAGCGAGATCTCGGTTCTGCAGGTCGAGAAGCGCATCCGCTCGCGCGTCAAGCGCCAGATGGAGAAGACCCAGCGCGAATATTACCTGAACGAGCAGATGAAGGCGATCCAGAAGGAGCTCGGCGACGACGAAGGTCGCGACGAGCTGGCCGATCTGGAGGAGAAGATCTCCAAGACCAAGCTCTCCAAGGAAGCACGCGAGAAGGCCCAGCACGAGCTGAAGAAGCTGCGCCAGATGTCGCCGATGTCCGCGGAAGCGACCGTGGTGCGCAACTATCTGGATTGGCTGCTGTCGATCCCGTGGGGCAAGAAGTCCAAGGTCAAGAAGGACCTCGAGGCCGCGCAGGCGGTGCTGGACTCCGACCACTACGGGCTCGAGAAGGTCAAGGACCGCATCGTCGAGTATCTCGCGGTGCAGTCGCGCGCCAACAAGCTGACCGGACCGATCCTGTGCCTTGTCGGACCTCCCGGCGTCGGCAAGACCTCGCTCGGCAAGTCGATCGCGAAGGCGACCGGCCGCGAATTCGTGCGCGTGTCGCTCGGCGGCGTGCGTGACGAAGCGGAGATTCGCGGTCATCGCCGCACCTATATCGGCTCGATGCCCGGCAAGATCATCCAGTCGATGCGGAAGGCGAAGACCTCGAATCCGCTGTTCCTGCTGGACGAGATCGACAAGATGGGCGCCGATTTCCGCGGCGATCCGTCGTCGGCGCTGCTTGAGGTCCTGGACCCCGAGCAGAACTCGACCTTCAACGACCACTATTTGGAGGTCGATTACGACCTGTCCAACGTGATGTTCATCACGACGGCGAATACGCTGAATATTCCCGGCCCGCTGATGGACCGCATGGAGATCATCCGGATCGCCGGTTACACGGAGAACGAGAAGGTCGAGATCGCGCGCAAGCATCTGATCCCGAGCGCGCTCTCCAAGCACGGTCTGGACTCCAAGGAATGGTCGATCGACGACGCGGCCTTGCTGCTGATGATCCGCCGCTACACCCGCGAAGCGGGCGTGCGTAACCTGGAGCGTGAGCTCTCCACACTCGCCCGCAAGGCGGTGAAGGAGCTGATGATCTCCAAGAAGAAGTCGGTGAAGGTCACCGAGGCGAATATCGAAGAGTTCCTCGGCGTTCCGAAGTATCGCTTCGGCGAGATCGACGACGAGGATCAGGTCGGTATCGTCACCGGTCTGGCCTGGACCGATGTCGGCGGCGAGCTGTTGACCATCGAAGGCGTCATGATGCCCGGCAAGGGCAAGATGACGGTCACGGGCAATCTGCGCGACGTGATGAAGGAATCGATCTCGGCGGCGGCGTCCTACGTCCGCTCGCGCGCGATCACCTACGGCATCGAGCCGCCGATGTTCGACCGGCGCGACATCCACGTTCACGTGCCGGAGGGCGCAACCCCGAAGGACGGTCCGTCCGCCGGTGTCGCGATGGCCACCGCGATCATCTCGGTCATGACCGGCATCCCGGTCCGCCACGATGTCGCGATGACCGGCGAGATCACGCTGCGCGGTCGCGTGCTGCCGATCGGCGGTCTGAAGGAGAAGCTCCTGGCTGCCGCGCGCGGCGGCATCAAGACGGTGCTGATCCCGGAGGACAACGCCAAGGATCTCACGGAGATTTCCGATGCGATCAAGGGCGGCATGGAGATCATCCCGGTCTCGCGGCTGGATGAGGTGATCGCCAAGGCGCTGGTCCGCGTGCCGGCACCGATCGTCTGGGAAGAGGAGGCCAGCAAGGTCGACGTCAAGCCCGATGCTTCGGATGAAGCCTCCGGCGGCCTGACGGCGCACTGAAGCAAGCCACGATTGAAATAGAAAACGGCGCCTTCGGGCGCCGTTTTGTTTGGTCATCACGAGGAGGCGGCAGGCGACTACTCTTTCTTCTCGACGACGAGATTGCCGAGCGCTCCGAGCGCCATCAGCACGCTGGTGCCGAGGAACACGGCGCGCATGCCGATATGGCCGCCGATGAATCCGCCGGCCAGAGGGCCGATCACCTGGCCGGCATATTGCGCCGAGATCGAATAGCCGAGCATGCTGCCGGTGACGGCATCAGGCACGTTGTGCCGGATCACGCTGGCGATGCAGGGCAAGAGGCCGCCGAGCGCGAGCCCCATCAAGAAGCGCAGCAGGATCAGCTGCCAGCCGCTGACCACGAAGGCCTGCGGGATCAGCAGCAGCGCCGAGACGGCCAGACAGATGGTGATGATGCGCCAATGGCCGACGCGATCGGCGAGCTTGCCGAGGTGCGATGACGACAACAGGCTGCCGAACGCCGCTGCCGACATCACGAGTCCCGCGACGAACGTCACCTGCGGTGCCTCGACCAGTTGCGCCACATAGACCGTGATGATCGGCTCGATCGACATGTTGGCGATCATCAGCAGCAGGCCCGTTCCCCACATCGCAATGATGGGGCGCTTGTCCGGAACCAGCGACCAGCCGCCACGCGCCTTGCTGCCTTTCGCTTTCTTCGGGCGCGCCTCCTCGCGGATCAGAAAAGTGGTGCCGAGGAAGGTGATGAAGATGACGCTGCCGATCAGGAAGAAGGTCGCGCGGATGCCGATCAGGTTGGGCAGGACGCCGCCGATCAAGGGCCCGACCAAGCTCCCGGCCATGATGCCGGCCGACAGCACGCCGATCGCCCAGCCAGAGCGAGCTTTCGGCGTCTGCGCCGCGACCAGCACGGTCGAGCCCGAGGCGTAGCCGCCGAGCAGGCCGGCCAATAGCCGCAGGCCGACCAGCTCGTACACGTTGTGCGCCATGCCGATCAGCGACATCGCGATCGCCATGCCGAGGCTGGCGCGGATCAGCATCAGCTTGCGGCCGTAGCGGTCCGCCAGCCGTCCCCACAGCGGCGCCGTCAACGCCGCGCTGAGGAAGGTGGCACCATAGGCGACGCCGGACCATTGCACGATCGCGGCGTGATCGCTCACGCCGAGCTGCTCGACATAGAGCGGCAGGAACGGCAGCAGCAGCGTCATTCCCACGATGGTCGTGAACGAGCCGAACACGCAGACAATCAGGTTGCGTCTCCAGGGCCCCGCATCGAGGGCCGCTTCGCGATCGACTTCCATGTTCATGTCAGCGCAAACCGATCACAGCGAAGCCGCGCGCCCGCAGGCCGCGGCGATCCTCGTTGAGCGAACGCAGCAGGCGGTCGCGGGTCGCGGTGATGTGGGCGGCGGCCTCTCGCGCGGCAGAATCCGGATCGTCGGCCTTGATGAAGCCGAGGATGCGCCGGTGCTCGCGCCAGGCCTGCTCGCGCGACGGTTCGGTCCACACTTCGAGCCAGCGTGCCCGCGACAGCCGCGTCATGGCGCCGGCGATCGCCTTCACGATGAAGGGATTGCCGGAGAGTCGCGCGATCTCGACATGGAAATCGGTGCCGACACGGTGCCATTCCTCGCGCGGCGCGCCGGACTGGCAGGCATCCAGCATCTCTTCGACGCCGGCGATATCGGCCGCGCTTGCCCGCGCACAGGCGAGGCGGACGGCCGTCGTCTCCAGTGGGATCCGGAACTCGGCCAGCGCCTCCAGCTCGCCGAGGTCGATCGGCGCGACGATCCAGTTGCGGCCGTCACGGCGGACCAGCTCCTCGCCTTCGAGCCGCACCAGCGCGGCACGGATCGGCGTGCGCGATCCCTGGAACCGGCTCTCCAGCCAGCGTTCGGTCAGCCGCTCGCCGGGGCCGAGGTCGAAGGACAGGATCATCTCCCGGAGCTGGTCGTGAATCTGGAGCATCTGCGACATGGCGCCGTCCCTCGGTTACCGTGGTTAGGTATCCCAGATTGGTATCCCAAACAATCCAGATTTGGGATACCGGCATTGTCCCGGTTGGGCACTGCATCGCGTCGCGGCGTCTTGCAGGCTGCAATTGGGCAAACGACCTGTTGGGCGACCGCCTTGTTGCACGACGCCGAATTGGGAGAACGTGGATGCGGATCGACGGGCAATGCCATTGCGGGGCCGTGACCTATCAAGCCGAGATCGATCCCGAACGGGTGTCGATCTGCCACTGCACGGATTGCCAGGCGCTGACCGGCTCGCCTTATCGCGTCACGGTGATCTGTGCTGCCGAGCAGGTCCGGCTGACCCATGGCGCGCCGAAAGTGTACGGCAAACGCGGCGATAACGGCCGGGTCCGCTTCCAGCATTTTTGCGGCGATTGCGGTTCCCCCTTGTTCACGAGCGGCGAGCACGGCGGACCCGACGACTGGGGCATCCGTTGGGGCAGCATTCGCCAGCGCGGCGAATTGACCCCGCGACGCCAGGTCTGGTGCCGCTCCGCCGCCCCCTGGGTCAATGATCTCAGCGGATTGCCGACGCGGCCCAAGGAGTGAAGCTGACGGATTGGGGTTTTGCGACCTTGCGCCTCGGGGGTAGGCGAGGCTAAAGAGGCGCGCAGGTAAGGGCGGCTAGCTCAGCTGGTTAGAGCATCTCGTTTACACCGAGAGGGTCGGGAGTTCGAATCTCTCGCCGCCTACCAGCCTTCGCACCTCACGGGCTACGGCTGGGCAAGCCAGCCTTTGTGGATGCAATTGCCGCTTGCGCAGTGGCGCAGGGCGAAGGCGGACTCGATCGGCAACTCTCAGACGAAGCCTGTTCAGGCTTTTCCGATGGGGTAGGGAATTCGCCGGCGCTCCAGACAGAACGGATCCGGTCCTATGGTTGAAGCATCCTGATTGTCGAGATCGGCCACTTCCCGATGTGCCCTGCGATCGAGACGCGCAACCCGTGCGACTCGTCCAGAAACACGCCTTCGACAGTTCCCGCAGTCCCGTCGGTGAGAACTGCAGCCCTTCCGACCAGTTCGGCCTCCGCTTGCACATGCTCGCGCAGGATGATGGTGGCGCGGCGTTTCACGAACTGCAAAGCGGCCTCTGGTTGAAGAGCCTTACGTAGCAAGGCCATTGCGCAGCCCTCTGTGAGCGCGTTGAGAGTGCGCGATCCCGACCGTGGGGCAGTAGATGGGGTGGCCGGGACCGCGCTTGCTCCGCGCTGGCTGGTCAAATGTCATTCGTTGGCCGATGGCGCGAAAGGTGCCGAAAGTCACGTGCGCGGGTTTGATGCCGGCCTTGCTGCGATGCTATTCTCTTCGCCTAACCTGGGAACTTGATGCATGCGCAAAATCGCCGCGATCCTACTCCTCACCATGATTGGCGGACCTGCACTGGCGCAATCGGACCATGTTCCGCGCTATCGCGAAGAGGTCGAGAAGTCGCCGGCCGATGCAGCCAATGAGGCGCGGCAGCAGCGCGCCTATCAGCGCGCGCTGAGCGGTGTGCCGGACCGGAAGCCGACCGACCCCTGGGGTATTGCGCGCCCCAATGACGGCCAGGACGCTGCCAAGGCGAATGCCACCAAGACAAAGCCAGCCAAACCCACGAACGCAGCCGCCAAATAGCCAGCGAGCGCGGACCAGGTCGATGAAATACTACGTCTGCAGATTGACCGGACCGCGTCCGACTTTTCCGCAAGACATGACGCCGCAGGAAGCCGCCATCATGCAGGCGCACGTCGCCTATTGCGGCGAATTGCTGCAGGCCGGCAAGGCGCTGATCTTCGGGCCGGTCGCAGATCCCGGAGGCGTCTGGGGATTGGGCGTGCTGCAACTCTCCGATGATGCCGATCCGCAGGAGATCGTCGCCAACGATCCCGTCACCAAGGCCAACGCCGGATTCACCTATCAGGTCACGCCCATGTTGCGCGCCGCGACGCGTGAGACCTGCTAAGGCATGATCCGGAAAAGTGCGAAGCGGTTTTCCGACAAAGATCATGCCCGAACACGAGACACGAGACGCTTTCTCAACAAGGTTGGATCGCATGAACGCAGGCCATCCGCAGAACGCCGATCAGATTGCATATTGGAACGGGCCGGGTGGTCAGCGCTGGGCCTCGCGACAGGCCGCGCAGGACATCGTGCTGCAGCCGGTGCTCGACCTGCTGATCGATCGCGCCGCGCCGAAGGCCGGCGAACGCGTCGTCGATGTCGGTTGCGGCAGCGGCGCTTCGAGTTTTGCGCTGGCGGCAAAGGTCGTGCCCGCGGGCCACGTGCTCGGCGTCGATGTCTCCGGGCCGATGCTGACGCGGGCGCGGCAGAGTGCGCCGCAGGGATTGCCGGTCGAATTCGCGCTTGCCGACGCGACCGTCTATCCGTTCGCCCGCGAGAGTTTTGATCTGCTGGCCTCGCGCTTCGGCGTGATGTTCTTTGCCGATCCGGTGGCGTCGTTCACCAATTTGCGCAGAGCGATGCGGAAGAGTGGCCGGCTCGCCTTCGCCTGCTGGCAGGAGCCGCGCGAAAACCCGTTCTTCATGGCGCCGCTGCAGGCGGTCTACAAGCACGTGCCGAAGCTGCCGCAGCTCGGCCCCGAGGATCCCGGCCCGTTTTCGTTTGCTTCCGAAGCCCGGGTGAAGCGCATCCTGGGCGAAGCCGGTTTCTCCGGCATCGCTATGGAGCCGGTCAAGGTCGAGCTCGATGTCGCAACCGGCCGCGGCATCGATGCGGCGATCCAGGGCGCGCTCAAGATCGGTCCGGCCAGCCGTGCGCTGGAGGGGCATCCGGAAGAGGTGCGCGCCGCCGCGATCGCATCGATGCGCGAAGCGTTGGCGCCGTTCGCGAAGGGTGATTCCGTGCCGCTGCCGGGCGCGATCTGGATCGTGACTGCGCGGGCTTCCTAAAGCGTTGGCCAGCTACTTGAGTTGAGCGCGGCACGCAGGGCTGAGGTGGCGCTTGTTCCGCTCCATGCACGCCGTGATATGCCTGACGTTCGGAATGAATTCGCGGCAGAGCCTCATAGCGTCCGCCCGGCAGGCCCTGCGTTGTTCAGCCGTGCCCGAATTCGCATGCGCGCTTTCAGCGAGGGCCGAAAAGGCGAGTGCTGCGAGCAGCGTGATCGCGGCGGCCTTGGGTCGACCGATGTTCCGGTTGGTCTCGCAGGCACTTTGCATGACCGTCGTATCCTCTGCTGTCGGCCTCGCCGAAGTGCTTTGATCGTGCGGTTGATGCGCTGAGCCGGGTGGTCGCAGGATCTACGCCCGCTGTTCCCAGATCATCGCCAGATGCACGATGGTCTGCACGGCCTTCTCCATGTCCTGGCGGCTGACCCATTCGAGCCGCGAATGGAACGCGTGCTCGCCGGCGAAGATATTCGGGCAGGGCAATCCCATGAAGGACAGCCGCGAACCGTCGGTGCCGCCACGGATCGAGGTCCTGACCGGCGTCAGTCCCGCGCGCTCGATCGCCTCGATCGCGTAGGCGACGATCTGCGGGTGACGGTCGATCACCTCCTTCATGTTTCGGTACTGCTGTTTGACTTCCATGCGATAGGTCGAGCGCGGATATCCCTTCATGACATCCTTCACGATCGTCTCGAGCAGCGCTCCCTTCTGCTTCAAGCCGGCCTCGGTGAAGTCGCGCACGATGAAGTCGATCCGCGCGTTCTCGAGCGCGCCAGAGATTGCAACCGGATGCAGAAAGCCTTCCTTGCCCTCCGTGGTCTCGGGCGAGCAGGTGTCCTTGGGCAGGCGATCGACGATCGCAGCCGCGATCTTGATCGCGTGCTCCATCTTGCCCTTCGCAAAACCCGGATGGGTCGCGACGCCTTCGATGATGACGCTGGCGCCGTCGGCGGAGAAGGTCTCGTCCTCGATATGACCGGCGGTCTCGCCGTCCATGGTGTAGCCGAAATCGGCGGCGAGCTTCTTGATGTCGACCTTGTCGACGCCGCGGCCGATTTCCTCGTCGGGCGTGAACAGGATCTTGATGGTGCCGTGCTTCACCTGCGGGTTGGAGACGAGGAAATGCGCGGCGTCCATGATCTCGGCGAGGCCGGCCTTGTTGTCGGCACCGAGCAGGGTGGTACCGTCGGTCGTGATGATGTCATTGCCGATCTGATCGGCGAGCGCTTCGTGCTCGGCGGCGCGGATCACCTGGGTGGAGTCAGCGGGCAACACGATGTCGCCGCCGCGATAGTTCTTCACGACCTGCGGCTTGACGTTCTTGCCGGTGCAGTCGGGTGAGGTGTCCATGTGGGAGCAGAAGCAGATCACCGGCACCGTCTTGTCAGTGTTGGCCGGGATCGTCGCATAGACGTAGCCGTGCGGATCGAGATGCGCGTCGGCGATGCCCATCGCCTGCAATTCGGTGACCAGCAGGCGGCCAAGATTTTTCTGCTTCTCGGTCGAAGGGCAGGTCGGCGAATCCGGATCGGACTGGGTATCGATCACGACATAGCGCAGGAAACGCTCGGTGACGGTGTGCTTGAAGTCGAGGGCCGGTGCCAGCATGAAGACCACGCAAAGGTACGGGACAGGGATAAGGCGCTCAGGCGAAATTGGTTCGCGCAAGCAAAGCGCATCAGGCGGCGGCTCGACAACAGAAAAGCGCCATTCCGGGGCCGCGTCGCGAGCCGGAATGGCGCCTGATATCGACCAGGCCAGAAGCTCTAGACGGCTTCCTTGAGCTCCTTGGCGGCGCGGAAGGCGACCTTCTTGCTGGCCTTGATGTGGATCTGCTCGCCGGTCGCGGGGTTGCGGCCCATGCGGGCGGCGCGCTTGCGGACCTGGAGGATGCCGAGGCCGACGATGCGGATCCGCTCGCCCTTCTTGAGGTGCTTGGTGATCCGGGTGACCATGTCGGTCAGGATCGCCTCGGCCTGCTTCTTGGACAGCTCCTGCTCTTCGGCGATGGCCGCCGCCAGATGCTTCAGCGTGATCGTCGCCGGGGTCGCTGCTTTCTTCGCCATGTCTGGCCCTCCTCGTTGCTGAATGGCTGGATTGCTGCTTTTCACGCGAATGGCGCGCCGTTCGCGTCGGGAAAGTTTGCCCGGTAAAGTCCTGAAACCGCCGGTTCTGGGAACGGGCAGCGCCGGGCCGGCCACAGGAAACCCAGACCTATCAGGCCTTATTTGATTCGGGGCTTTGCTGACACCACCGTTTCGCCTGAAAACAGGCTACAACTCGCAGCCGTGGCGCGAAAGCGCCTGCGCTGTGCAGGGATCCGCAACGTGCTTGACTATCGGGATGCGGGCCTTTATGCCCTCGGTCCTGCGCGGATCAATCCGGTGACCGGCATCCGCGGGAGTAGCTCAGTTGGTTAGAGCGCCGCCCTGTCACGGCGGAGGCCGCGGGTTCGAGTCCCGTCTCTCGCGCCAGTCTTATCAAGCACTTAGCACCAAGTTCGAGGTTTGAGCGTGTCAGACGAGGCGCCGTCATGACGGGTCCTTGGACGGCGCTTGTCCGGACCTGCCGACGCTCCCCGTCAGGCAATCTCAACCGCCGGTTCATTCCCAGCGATCGCCTGATCATCATTCACGCACGCAATCCGGCATTCCGCCACGCCAGACACGATCAGCCACGTCTGCGGCTTCGCACCTTCTCCGATGACGACCGTTGCGTCCTGATCCGGGAGCGCTTGCAGTACGTGGACGAGCTTGCGGACTGTCATCGATATGCTTCCTGGAGGCAGCCTGGTCGGGGCGTGCGCTCACGCGAGCATCAGATTTGATAACGCGGCGGTGACGATCGCCGCTCAGGCCAGCGAGAAAGCGCAAATCATGCAGGCCTCGGTTTATTTGCGCAGCGGAGCGCGCCAGCCTGACGTCGACCTGACTTCGTCCGCGCGTGCTCGCGGTTCCTCGCGTGTTCCGGAATGCACGCGCTTGATGTGTCCCAAAGTTGCCGGAGATAGCAGAGACAGTCTCGGAAACATGTACATGCGCAAACGACACTGCAGCGCGCAAGGGCCGACAAAGCGAACCTGACAGGGAGGCTTGCGGATGGATTGGAGCCTGTGGCTGAACGAGTATTACAAAGACGAACTGGCAAGGACGGAAGCCGCGTGCGTAAGGGGAGAGCCCGCGTACGACGCATTCAAATGGATCGATGATCCCTATCTTTGGAATGTGTTGCTCTGGAAAGAGTATGATGGCTTCGACGCCATCAAGGCCGCTATTCCTGATCCGCCTGATGCCGGGACGCAGAAAAACTGGAGCGGTCGTTCCGGCATGGAACTAGGGGCCGCGGTGATCGAAACCTATCGCCTCATGCACGACAAGCTCAGGCTGCATCTGGACAAGCCATTCGAAGAGCGTTCGGTGCTGGACTATGGTTGCGGCTGGGGCAGTGTGCTCAGATATTTCATGAAGGACGTGCCGCTGCGCAATTTGCACGGCTGCGATCCCCACAAGGGCATCGTCCAGGTCGCGCAGCGCTCCAACCCTCGCGCCGATATCGTGCTGTCGGACAGCCTGCCGAAACGTCTTCCGTTCAACCAGAAGTTCGATGTCGCTTACGCCCTGTCGATCTGGACGCATCTCTCCCCGGTCGCAAGCGACGTATGCCTCGCCGCAGTCCACGCTGCGCTGGAGGATCGCGGCCTTTTCCTTCTGACGGTGCGGCCGCCGGCTTATGCATTCTATGAGCCGATCTCCAAATTACCCGGCTGGGATCAGCAGAAAATCTCCGAGACCCTGCGGCGAGACGGCTTCTACTTCTATCCCCAAAGCTATCCGGTCGACGGCGAGATGACATATGGCGAGACGATCATCACCAAGCAGTACATCGAAGAGCACTGGACTGATCGGTTCGACATTGTCGACGTCGGCATGAACGGGATCTCGCCCTATCAGAGCATTATCGTTCTCCGAAAGAAGGCAAGGCCACATTGATCGGGCCGCCCGCGCGCAGGCGCTGTCTCTTGCGCGCCCGCCACGCAGCGGCCGGGCGCGCAAGATCAGGACGCCGCAAGGCCGACGACGCCGACCTGCTCGGCGGCATGCGCGGGTCTGCTGGATAGTTCCGCGCGCTGCTCCGGCGTCAGCCACCACAACAGGAACAGCACCGCGATCCCGTTGGACACGAGACCGGTCGTCAGCGGCACGTTCATGATCGTCTGAACGGCGATGCCGGACGACACGGCGATGAAGCGCGGCGACAAATGCCGCGAGACCGCCGACCCCACCGACAGGATCAGGCCGCACACCAGCGCCGAAACCGGAGCGAGCACGAGACCGACCGACGCGATACCCTCGGTGGCGAGGAAGGACGCGTTGAAATTGCCGTCGTGATAGATGGCTCCGAGCGCCGGGCCGAGTTCGCCGTAGGGGCAGGTGGTCACCGGCCGAAGGACCGATATCTGGCAGAACCGCGTCAATTCGCGGTGCGCAAAAAAGTCGGCGTATTGATCAAGCGCCAGTGACGGGATCGCGAGGAAGCGCAGATTGATGGCGCTGAACACGACGTAGTCCTTGTCGGCGGTGAGAACGGCGAACGATGTCAGTCCGACGATGGTAGGGAGCAGGACTGCGAGCACGGTGGCCAGCCGCGGGTTGAACCGGCCGTAGAGCCAGAACAGAAACGGCAGCCAGATCGGCAGCAGCAGGACCGTCTTGTTGTTGACGACGGGATAGAAACAAAGCGCAAACAGCAAAACACCGGCAGCCAGCAGCGATTGCCTGCGCGATGCGAAATGCACGAACAGATAGGGCAGCACCGCTCCGATCATGATCCCGGTGAGATAGTTCAGCAGCGCCGGCCGCGCGATGGCGTTACGGGCCGTGCCGTAAGGACTGCCGAGCTTGACCCCGTACGAGATGTCGGCGAGCAGCACGGCGAAAGACGACACCAGCAGAAGCAGCGCGACGCCTTTGACGGTCGTTTCCGACAGGCTGGGCCGCCAAACCGGCATGTTCTGGAACATCAGCGGGGTGATCGCGGCGGCCAGCGCCGCGATCATGGCCCAGCGGGCGATCGCGTGCGGGTAGTCGAACGCGCTGAAGTGGCTGAGCCAGACGAAGCCGAACACGGCTGACAGCAGCGAGAAGCTCACCACATAACCGAAGCTGAACCGTCCCGCGGCGAATGCCGGGATGAACACCGCCATGACGGCGGTGCCGATGATCGCCTCGGTGGTGATGCCGGATTGCCAGACATGCATCCCCGGGAACGCGTGCCCGCAGGCGATCAGCGAGGCGGTGCTGACGGCGAAGAACTCGAGGATCGTGCCCCCGACAACCAGGTCATCGCGCGTCATTGCATCGGCCCGTCCGAATCGAGAGCTGTGCGGCAGCTAGCCAGCCGACCCCGATCGAATCAAGTCAAGCAACGTTGAGCGACGTTCCGGTCGGTCACCGCGGCGCCGCATTGAACGCGCAATCGGCAACAGGCTGCCCCGATCAGGCAAAGAATGCGGCAACCGCGTTCAGGTCGGTTTGTCCCGGCGCCTCGCCGCGCAAATTCGCGTCGATGATGCGGCGGCAGGCGTCAACCGTGCTTGTATCGCCCAATTCGTTGGCGGCCTCGAGGATCGACCAGACCGTATCCAAGGGGATGTCGTTCTGCATGGTCGCGTTCGGGTCTGACAGCATCGGCGGTGCCGGGGTTAGAATTCGAACAGATCGCGGCCGCGCCGCGCCAGGGTGTGCAGATCCGCCACCGTACCGCGCACAGCGTTGCAGCGGCGGCATTCGATGATGGTGTCGCCGGACGCGTTCGCCGGATCGGCGATCTTGATCGCCAGGCTGCCGCAATCGGTGCAGATGATCTTGAAGCCGGTCGAAATTACTCGCTGCTGCAAATTCATGTTGGGCCCGCGCCTCTGTTGACGCCCACCTTAAGGAACATTTTTTAAGACGGGGGTCGCGGAGCGGATCGCAATCGAATGACCGCGTTAGGACGCGGTTAAGATTCCGCGGCGGCCGCGCGATCCGGCAGATGCAGCGTCGGCTTGCCGAGCGAGGCGACGGCGGCGCGCAGGGCTTCGCCTGTATTTGCACCTTGCACACGTCGATATCGCGTGCCTGCTTCTGCAATCGCGGTACCCGAAGCAGGCGGCAAAGGCCGCACCGTCGTGATCGGAACTCGAGATGATCATGCCCAACAAAAAAGCCGCCCAAGGGCGGCCGCTTTGTCTGCCGAAACTTGAAAATTCTAGCGGACCGTCGAGGTGCCCGAGGAGGTGATCGCGACCGGCTTGCCGGCCTTGATGACCTGGTTGGTCTGGGCGGTCTGGGTGAAATCCGCGTTGTTCCGCGCCGAAATGCCGAACGCCGCAACTCCGATGGCCGCAACGAGGGCAACCACCACGATCTTGAGGTGGGTCGCGCGATCAGCTGAATGGATCGAGTGGTTCATGGTCGCCTCCGGGCGTCTATGCGCCGTCCATGGCAGGTACTGGTAAGCCCGATCTGTTTCCGGATCGTTTCGTGAGTTCCTTGAAATGGTTTCATGCCACGGGCGGATTGGTTTCACGGTGCCTTGCGTCACACAGGCGGAGGATCGAAACTGACCCCAGGCGCGGGATGCGCTCGGGAGAAAAACAATAATGAAAACAACGAAAATAAGCCGTCGCCGGGTGCTGGGCGCCGGCTCTGTGGCAATGGCTGCGACGATGTTTGGTAAGCCGGTCCTTGCCGCGGCCGAGTTCGACTTCAAGCTTGGCGTCAACACTCCGGAAACCCACCCGCTAACAATCCGTCTGGCCGAGGCTGCCAAGGCGGCCGGCGCGCAGTCGGGCGGCCGGCTCAACATTACGGTGTTTGCCAACAGCCAACTTGGCGGTGACCCGGAGATGCTGTCGCAGGTCCGCGCCGGCGGTATCGAACTGTTGGCCGCACCCAGCATGACGCTGTCGACGCTGGTGCCACTGTCCGGTCTGCCCAGCATCGGTTTCGCCTTCCAATCCTACGACCAGGTCTGGGCGGCGATGGACGGCGGTGTCGGCGACCTCGTCCGGGATGCGATCGTCAAGACCGGCGTCGTGCCGCTGAAGAAGGTCTGGGACAACGGCTTCCGCCAGATCACCTCGTCGTCGAGCCGGCAGCTCAACAGCGTCGACGATCTCAAGGGCTTCAAGATTCGCGTGCCGGTGACGGCACTTCTGACCTCGCTGTTCTCGGGGCTCGGTGCGCTGCCGTCGAGCATCTCCTACAGCGAGCTCTATTCGGCGCTGCAGACCCACATCGTCGAAGGGCAGGAGAATCCACTGGCGCAGGTCTCGACCGGAAAGCTCTACGAGGTACAGAAATACTGCGCGCTGTCGAACCATTGCTGGAGCGGCTACTGGATCCTCGGCAACCGCCGCGCGATAGCGAGCCTGCCGCCCGATCTGCTCGAGCTCGTCAACACCGCGTTCGACGCGGCGGCGGTGAAGGAGCGCACTGATCTGGTCGAGATGGACCGTTCGCTGCAGGCCGAGCTGACCGGGAAGGGCATGATCTTCAACAAGCCAGATCCGGTGCAGTTCAGAGCCGCGCTGGTGAAGGCCGGCTTCTACACGCAATGGCAGAAGACCTATGGCGCGGATGCCTGGGCGGCGCTGGAGAAGTATACGGGCAAGCTGACGTAAGGGCGCGCAGGTTGCCAGCAGCAATGCGCCAGTCGATCGCGCTGGCAACGCGAGGCACGATCGGCAGGCTTGCGCAGGTATCCTGACAACGTCTCACACGACCTGTCGCGCTGGCGCGGGGAAGTGTGGGGGACATCATGTTGTGATGCAAAAAGCACACCGTCGCGCTTTCGGTTCCATTTTCGCTTTTTGTCGTGCGGCAGGATGTCTCAGGGGATACAACCTCACGCTGAGATTTTTAGTGGCCGTGCTACGCGCGACCCGAGTTTGGAATGCCATGCACGTGCACGTTGTGGAACGCTTCCGATTCTCATGTTTGCAACGGGTTGCCGTAATCCTCGCTCTGCTCGTCGCGTTCGGGACTGGCGCACACGCCCAAACGGTGCTGAACGCCGGCGATGGTGCGAGCCTCGTCACTGCGCTGACGACGATCGATAACAATCCGGGCGCCAGCTACACGCTCAACATCACGCAGAACATCACGCTGACGAGCGGGACAACGCTGCCCATCATCAATTCGAGGGGCACTGTCACGATCAACGGCGGCAACTTCACGCTCGATGGCGGCGGCGTGCAGCGCGGGCTCTTCGTTTACTCGGGTACCGTCGCGGTCAACAATCTGACGATCCAGAACGCCGTGGCCAAGGGCGGTAATGGCGGCAGCGGGTTCGATGGCGGTGGTGGCGGCGGCATGGGAGCCGGTGGCGCGCTGTTCGTAGCCAGCGGCGCCAGCGTCACGGTGAGCAATGTTTCGCTCGCCAGCAATCAGGCCAATGGCGGCAGCGGCGGCAGTTACGGCTCGACCGGGTCGGGCGGCGGAGGTGGCGGCGGGCTCGGCGGAAATGGCGGAAGTGGCGGTAATGTCGGTGCTGGCGGCGGCGGCGGAATTGGCCTGGGCGCCAATGGCGGGGCCGGCGGGGCGAGCACCACGGGTGGCAATGGCGCGGCCGGCATCGCCGTTGGCGCCGCTGGCGGCGGCGCCGGCGGCGGCGACGGCGCCACGGCAGGTACGGGTGGCGCCAGCGGAGGCGGCGGCGGCGGCGGGGCCGTCGGGATTGGCATCAGTTCTGCTGGCGGCGGCGGTGGAATCGGTGGCGGCGCTGCTACCTCCGTCGCGGGTCCGGGCGGCGGCGGTGCTGGCGGCTTCGGTGGTGGCGGCGGCGGCAGCATCGACAGTTCGGGCGGCGATGGCGGGTTCGGCGGCGGCGGCGGGAGTGTGCGCTGCTATTTCAGTGCGGGGAAGGGCGGCTTCGGTGGTGGCGGCGGCGGCTCGAGCGGCAATGACGGCGGCAGTTGCGGAAATACCGGCGGCTTCGGCGCCGGCAATGGCGGCAACGATTCTCAGGGTGGCGCAGGCGGCGGCCTCGGCGCGGGCGGCGCGGTGTTTGTCCAGGGGGGCGGAACTCTCACTGTTGCCGGTGCCTTCACCGTCAACGGCAGCAGCGTCAGCGGCGGGACTGGCGGCGTCGGCGCAGGCAATGGCTCTGCCTTCGGCGCCGGTATGTTCCTGCAAGGTAACGGGACGCTGACCTTCAATCCTGCGGCCGGGCAGAACCAGATCGTCTCTGATGTCATCGCCGACCAGACTGGTAGCGGCGGCACCGGTGCCAATGCCGGCAGCTGGGGTCTCGCCAAGACAGGCACCGGGACGCTGACGTTGACGGCCGCAAATACTTACTCGGGCGGCACGACAGTCAACGGCGGCCTGATCAATTTCAACGCCGCGAGCAATTTCGGCTCGGGCAGCATCACGCTCAACGGCGGCGGCCTGCAATGGGCCAGTGGCAATACGGCCGATATCTCGGGCAAGCTGAATGCGATCGGCTCCGGCGGTACGACGCTCGACTATAACGGCAATGCCGTGACGCTCGCGACGGCATTGACCGGCACGGGCGGCGTGACGGTCGCGAACTCCGGCAGCGGCGGTGCGCTGACGTTGACGACGACTGAAAGTTATTTCGGCGCGACGACCATCAATTCCGGCGCAACGCTGGCGCTGTCGGGCGTCGGCAGCATCTCGAATTCGAGCGTCGTGACGGTCAACGGCACATTCGATATTTCGGCATCTTCGGCCTTCCTCAACAGGATCACGACGCTCGCGGGCGCTGGATCGGTAGTGCTCGGCAGCAAAGTCTTGGCGGTTACCGGTGGTTCAACGGAGTTTTCCGGCGCAATCAACGGTGCGGGCGCAGGCGGCCTCGAAATCGCCGGCGGAACGCAGACCCTGTCCGGTGTCAACGGCTACGTCGGCTTCACCCAGATCGATGCCGGCGCGACGCTGGCGCTCAAAGGAAACGGCTCGATCGCCAATTCATCGGGCATCGCATTCGCTTCAGGCGCGGGTGTCGGCACATTCGATATCTCGCAGACCAACAGCGGTGCCAGCGTTGCCGGCCTGAATGATACCGTCGGCGGCAGCGTCGTGTCCCTCGGCGCCAAGACGCTGACCATCACCGGCAATAGGGGCCCCTACGACGGCGTCATCCAGGATGGCGGTATCGGTGGCGGCACCGGCGGCAACGTGACGATCGCCTCTGGCGGCCTGGCGACCTTCGGTGGCGTCAACACCTATACCGGGCTGACCACGATCAGCGGCGGTGGCCAACTTGACCTGACCAGTGGCGGCAGCATCGCGTCTTCGAAGGCCGTGATCAACGACGGTACCTTCGACATATCGCGCGCGGGTGGCGGCGTCTCGATCAATAGTCTTTCCGGGACCAGTATCTTCGGCGCCGTGAACCTCGGTGCCAATACGCTGACCTTCACCAATGCCAACGGAACCTTTGCGGGCACCATCCGGGACGGCGGCGCGGGCGGCGGTGTGACGATCACCGGCGGCAAGGAAGTCCTGACCGGCATCAACACCTACACCGGCTCGACCACCATCAATGGCGGTACGCTGGAAGTGGACGGCTCGATCGCCAACTCGTTGAAAGTGACGGTCAATTCCGGCGGCACCTTGAGCGGCACCGGCACCGTGGGTTCCGGACTCGTCGTCTTCGGTGGGGGTGTTGTCAGCACCGTCACATTGACAGATGTCAACAACCTTGGAGGGGTAATCATCAGCGGCGGCTCGAATTTAGTCGTGGTGCGCCCGACCTTCGGTGCCCCGGCTCCGAGCAGCTTCGTCATTGCGGCACCCACGACCATCATGAGCGGCGGCACGCTCGCGCCCGGCAGTGCTGCAGACCCGACCGGCACACTGACCATCGGCGGCAGTCTCGCCTTCCAATCCGGCGCCATCTATCAGGTGCACGTGACGCCGACCGCTGCGTCATCAACCAGCCTCAATGCGAACGCAACGCTTGGCGGCGCGACCGTCAATGCAGTGTTCGCCAGCGGCAGCTACATTTCCAAGCAGTATACGATCCTGAACGCTGCTGGAGGCATATCCGGCACGTTTGCATCCAACGTCGCCAACACAAACCTGCCGGCGAATTTCACCGACACGCTGAGCTACGACGCGACCCACGCCTATCTCAATCTGGCCCTGGATTTCGCGCCGCCTCCCACCGCGCCAAATTTCGGCAACGGCCTGTCCATCAACCAGCAGAACGTCGCCAACACGCTGGTCAACTACTTCAACACGACCGGCGGCATTCAGACGGTGTTCGGCACGCTCGCGCCGGCGGGCCTGACGCAGGCCTCTGGCGAACTGGCGACCGGCTCGCAGCAGACGACGTTCGATGCCATGAACCTGTTCATGGGGCTGCTCACCGATCCCTACGCGAATCGCGTCGGTGACGCCGGTTCGGTGCCGGGAGCGTCGGGCTATGCGGAGGAGGGCAACGCCGGCGCCTATGCCGCAAGCCGAGCAACTGGTGCGTTCGCGATGTTCACCAAGGCGCTGCCGGCGCCGTCATTCGTACCGCGCTGGAATGTCTGGGCCGCGGGCTTCGGCGGTTCGCAATCGACCAGCGGCAACGCCATCGTCGGGTCGAACAACACGACCAGCAGCGTGTATGGCACCGCGGTCGGCGCCGACTACCTGGTCACGCCGAACACCATTGCGGGCTTCGCGATCGCCGGCGGCGGCACGAACTTCTCCGTCGTCAACAGCGGCAGCGGCCGGTCCGATCTGTTCCAGGCCGGCGTCTATCTTCGCCACACCGAAGGCCCGGCCTATGTCTCGGCCGCGCTCGCCTATGGCTGGCAGGACATCACCACGAACCGCACGGTCAGCGCCGCCGGCATCGATCAGCTTCGCGCCGAGTTCAACGCCAACGCCTGGTCGGGGCGGCTCGAGGGCGGCTATCGTTTCGTCGCGCCGTGGATCGGCGGCGTCGGCATCACGCCTTATGCCGCGGGCCAATTCACGAGCTTCGAGCTGCCGGCCTATGCCGAGCGGGTGATCTCGGGCTTGCCAAACTTCGTGCTCAGCTATGCCGGCCGGAGCGTGACCGACCCGCGCAGCGAGCTCGGCCTCCGTACCGACAAATCCTTCGCGGTGCAGGACGGGATCCTGACGCTGCGCACCCGGTTTGCCTGGGCGCATGACTACAATCCGAACCGCTTGGCCGCCGCGACCTTCCAGGCGCTGCCCGGCACCAGTTTCGTCGTCAACGGCGCAGCGCAAGCCAGCGACTCCGCGCTGACCACGGCCTCGGTCGAGATGAACTGGCGAAACGGCTGGTCGGCGGCGGCGACGTTCGAGGGCGAGTTCTCCAACGTCACCTCGAGCTACGCCGGCAAGGGCGTGGTGCGGTATCAATGGTGAGAGCGTTTCCGCTTCAGACAGCCTGACGTCACGCGCGTGATTACCTGAAGCGTAATCGCGCGAGCGAACTCCCTCTGCGATGGTCGGTGCATCGGCGGCGATGGCGCCGATCGATCCGCACAGGGAGATAGATGATGGTGAGCCAACCGCTTTATGCGACCGCCAAGGACGGCACGGAACTGTTCGTGCAGGATTGGGGCTCGGGGCGGCCGGTCTTGTTCCTCGCCGCCTGGACGTTCAATTCGAGCATCTGGGGCAGCCAGATCGTGGCGCTGAACGCGAAGGGGTATCGCTGCGTCGCGCCGGATCGGCGCGGCCATGGCCGCTCCGATATGCCGGCGACCGGATACGACCTCGACACGCTGACCGATGACGTTGCTGCTGTGATCGAGCAGCGCGATCTGCGCGACGTCACGATCGTCGCGCATTCGATGGGATCGATCGAGGCGGTGAACTATCTGGCGCGTCACGGCGCAGGGCGCGTGGCGCGGCTGGTGCTGGTGGCACCGACCACGCCGTATCTGGTCCAGTCCGACGATAATCCAGATGCGGTGCCGCGAGCGATGATCGATGCCCAGAATGCCGCAATCGCGCAGGACTTCCCGAAATGGATGGGCGAGAACGAGGCGCCGTTCTTCACGCCCGACACACCCGAGGCAACGCGGGCCTGGATCAGGGGGATGATGCTGGGCGTGCCGTTGCCGGTGGCGCTGGCCTGCCGCAAGACGATCTCCTTTGCCGATCTGCGCGCTGCGGCGAAGGGTATCGATCGCCCGACGCTGGTCGTGCATGGCGACCAGGACGCCAGCGCGCCGCTCGCGCTGACCGGCGCGAAGACGGCAAGCCTGATTGGGGGAAGCAAGTTCGTGGTCTACGAAGGCGCGCCGCACGCGCTGCCGCTGACGCACAGCGCGCGCCTGCTGGCCGACCTGCTGGCCTTCATCGACGCCTAGACTGGCCCGCCCGCGATACCGGCGTCGGTCAAGCCCGCGGACTTTTCTGGGGATATCGGCTGGATCGCCGCCGAAGCTGACCGGTGACGAGCGGCGTGGGAATTCGCCCCCGGCGCGCCGCGAGTGACCGGGGTGAAGTCCAGGCGGCGACGGTCCGATTGCACAGGCCGCGCCCGGCCGACGATTTCCTGTGTTCGGCTGCTCTGGCGTTCCGCAACGCTGGCGACCAGCGCCGGGCACGCCTGCTCCCCGGCCCATATGGTTCTCCGCAGATAGCCATCCTCGCCGGCAGCCGGGCACCCTTACGCGCTGGAACAAGTGCGACCCGGGGGATACTAACCTGCTGCTCGGACAGGTTGACGCCTCGACGGCGACAGCTGCCGGGATGTTCGCCACACCGAGCCGGAGTTCGGCTGATATGGCGAGCGCACAGGGGACCTGATCGCCGCCGCCGCGTCGCCGGAAGTGGCATCCGCCCGATGCGGCCAATAGCCCGCGGCGAGAACGGTAAAACCGTCAAAATTGCTTGTCTTGCGCCCCCTGTTGCGCTGCGCTAAAGCCTCAAGAACAATTCCAATCAACGAATCTGCGGCACGTCCGAAACCGCAGCAAGAAGGCCTCGCCGATGACCGGCATCCTGCAGAATTATCTCCCACTTGTGGTCTTTATCGGGGTTGCGAGCCTGATCGGTCTTGCGCTCCTGATCGCGCCGTTCCTGGTCGCGTTCCAATCGCCGGACCCGGAAAAGCTGTCCGCCTATGAATGCGGATTCAATGCTTTTGACGACGCCCGCATGAAGTTCGACGTCCGCTTCTATCTGGTGGCGATCCTCTTCATCATCTTCGATCTCGAAGTGGCGTTCCTGTTCCCGTGGGCCGTGGCGTTCGGAAAACTCGGCGCGACCGGCTTCTGGTCGATGATGGTTTTCCTGGCCGTGCTGACGGTCGGGTTTGCTTATGAATGGAAGAAAGGCGCGCTCGAATGGGATTGAGCCCCACCGCCGCAAACCCGCAGCCGGCGATAGCGCAGGCTCCGAAGGGTATTCTCGATCCGTCGACCGGCAAGCCGGTTGGCGCCAATGATCCGTTTTTCCTCGAGGTCAACCACGAGCTGTCCGACAAGGGCTTCTTCGTCGCCGCGGCCGATGACCTGATCACCTGGGCGCGCACCGGCTCGCTGATGTGGATGACCTTCGGTCTCGCCTGCTGCGCGGTCGAGATGATGCAGGTCTCGATGCCGCGCTATGACGTCGAGCGCTTCGGCTTCGCGCCGCGTGCCTCGCCGCGGCAGTCCGACGTGATGATCGTTGCCGGCACGCTGACCAACAAGATGGCGCCCGCGCTGCGCAAGGTCTACGACCAGATGCCGGAGCCGCGCTACGTCATCTCGATGGGCTCCTGCGCCAATGGCGGCGGCTACTACCACTATTCCTACTCGGTGGTGCGTGGCTGCGACCGGATCGTCCCGATCGACATCTACGTGCCGGGCTGTCCGCCCACGGCGGAAGCGCTGCTCTACGGCGTGCTGCTGCTGCAGAAGAAGATCCGCCGTATCGGCACCATCGAACGTTAGGGTTTCAGGCATGGACGACGGCAAGCTCGACGCCCTTGGGCAGACGATCGTGAGCGCGCTTCCGGGCGCCGCCACGGCGCACTCGGTCGCGTTCAATCAACTCACTATCGACGTCGAGATTGGCAGAATCGTGGACGTCGTGACGTTCTTGCGTGACGATCCCAATTGCCGCTTCGTCAACTTCACCGATGCGACCGCGGTCGATCATCCGAGCCGCGAGAAGCGCTTCGATGTCGTCTATCATCTGCTGTCGCCGACATTGAACGCGCGCATCCGACTGCGCGGGCAGGCCGACGAGACTACGCAGGTGCCGTCGATCATCGGCGTCTTCCCGGGCGCCGACTGGTTCGAGCGCGAGACCTACGACCTCTACGGCGTGATCTTCACCGGTCATCCGGACATGCGCCGCCTGCTGACGGATTACGGCTTCGACGGCCATCCGCTGCGCAAGGATTTCCCGCTCACCGGCTTCGTCGAGGTTCGCTACGACGACCAGGAGAAGCGGGTGCTGTACGAGCCGGTCCGGCTCAACCAGGAATTCCGCAAGTTCGATTTCCTTTCGCCCTGGGAAGGCGCGGACTATCCGCTTCCCGGTGACGAGAAGGCCAAGGCGGAGCCGAAGCCATGAACGAGCAACCGCAAAATCTGCGTAACTTCACCATCAACTTTGGTCCGCAGCATCCGGCGGCGCACGGCGTGCTTCGCCTCGTGCTGGAGCTCGACGGCGAAGTCGTCGAACGCGTCGATCCGCATATCGGCCTGCTTCACCGCGGCACCGAGAAGCTGATCGAGCACAAGACCTACCTGCAGGCGATTCCTTATTTCGACCGGCTCGACTACGTCGCGCCGATGAATCAGGAGCATGCGTTCTGCCTCGCCGCGGAAAAGCTGCTCGGCATCACGGTGCCGCGCCGCGGCCAGTTGATCCGCGTGCTGTATTGCGAGATCGGCCGCATCCTGTCGCATCTGCTCAACGTCACCACGCAGGCGATGGACGTCGGCGCGCTGACCCCGCCGCTGTGGGGCTTCGAAGAGCGCGAGAAGCTGATGGTGTTCTACGAGCGCGCCTCGGGCTCGCGCATGCACGCGGCCTTCTTCCGCGTCGGCGGCGTGCACCAGGACCTGCCGCCCAAGTTGATCGACGACATCGAGGCGTGGTGCGATCCGTTCCTCAAGGTGGTCGACGACCTCGATCGGCTGCTGACCGGCAACCGCATCTTCAAGCAGCGCAACGTCGACATCGGCATCGTGCCGTTGAAGGAGGCCTGGGAGTGGGGCTTCTCCGGCGTGATGGTGCGCGGCTCGGGCGCGGCCTGGGACCTGCGCAAGTCGCAGCCCTATGAGTGCTACGCCGAGATGGATTTCGACATTCCGATCGGCAAGAACGGCGACTGCTACGACCGCTACCTGATCCGCATGGAAGAGATGCGCCAGTCGGTGCGCATCATGAAGCAGTGCGTACAGAAGCTCAGAGCAGCCGACGGGCAGGGCCCGGTCGTGGTCGAGGACAACAAGATCGCGCCGCCGCGCCGTGGCGAGATGAAGCGCTCGATGGAAGCGCTGATCCATCACTTCAAGCTCTATACCGAGGGCGTGCACGTGCCGGCCGGCGAGGTCTACGCCGCGGTCGAGGCGCCGAAGGGCGAGTTCGGCGTCTATCTCGTCGCCGACGGCACCAACAAGCCCTACAAGTGCAAGATCCGCGCGCCGGGCTTCGCCCATCTGCAGGCGATGGATCACATCTGTAAGGGCCATCTCCTCGCCGACGTTTCCGCCATCCTTGGCTCGCTGGACATCGTGTTCGGCGAGGTCGACCGGTGATGATGTCCGCATCCGCACCGCGCGCTAATTGAGAGTCTGAACGATGTCCGTCCGCCGCCTTGCCCCGAAGGAATTGCAGCCCGCGAGCTTCACGTTCACGGACGAGAATCTGGCCTGGGCCAAGAAGCAGATCGAGAAGTATCCGCCGGGCCGGCAGGCTTCGGCGGCGATCGCGATCCTGTGGCGGGTGCAGGAGCAGCATGACGGCTGGGTGTCGGAAGCGGCGATCCGCGCCGTCGCCGACCTGCTCGAGATGCCGCATATCCGGATGCTGGAGATCGCGACCTTCTACACCATGTTCCAGCTCTCGCCGGTCGGCAAGAAGGCGCACGTCCAGGTGTGTGGCACCACGCCGTGCCGGCTGCGCGGCGCCGCCGACCTGATCGAGGTCTGCCAGCATCGCATCCACCACGATCCCTTCCAGCTGTCGAAGGACGGCAACTTCTCCTGGGAAGAGGTCGAGTGCCTCGGGGCCTGCGTGAACGCGCCGATGGTGCTGATCTGGAAGGATACCTATGAGGACCTGACCAAGGAGAGCTTCGGCAAGGTGCTCGACGGCTTTGCCGCCGGCAATCCACCGAAGCCGGGCCCGCAGATCGACCGTCAGTTCTCGGCGCCCGCGGGCGGGCCGACGACGCTGAAGGAAACCACCTGATGGGGGGCTCTCAGGTGCAGGCACAGGGGATGGGGAGGGCGGTTTCGATGATGGCCTGGCGCAGGATCGCGCTGCATACCGCCGTCGCTGCCGGCTTCATGTTCCTGCTGCAACGTTACGGCCTCAGTGCCACACTGGAATCCAGCCTGTTGTGGGCCATCGTGTTCGGCGGCTGCGCCGCCGGGCTCGCTTACTCCCAAGCCAATCGGTGATGTTCGGAAAGTTTTGAGCATGCTCGACGACAAGGACCGCATCTTCAAGAACCTCTACGGCCTCCATGATTGGGGTCTCGAGGGCGCGCGCCGCCGAGGCGCCTGGGATGGCACCAAGGGGATCATCGACAAGGGCCGCGACTGGATCATCAACGAGATGAAGGCCTCGGGCCTGCGTGGCCGCGGCGGTGCGGGCTTCCCGACCGGCATGAAGTGGTCCTTCATGCCGAAGGAATCCAAGGACGGCCGTCCGAGCTATCTCGTCGTCAATGCGGACGAGTCCGAGCCCGGCACCTGCAAGGACCGCGAGATCATGCGGCACGATCCGCATCTCCTGGTCGAGGGCTGCCTGCTCGCGAGCTTCGCGATGGGCGCGCATGCCTGCTACGTCTACATCCGCGGCGAGTTCATCCGTGAACGCGAGCGCCTGCAGGCGGCGATCGACCAGGCCTATGAGGCCAAGCTGGTCGGCAAGGACAACATCAACGGCTGGCCGTTCGACATCTACGTCGCCCACGGCGCCGGCGCTTATATCTGCGGCGAGGAGACCGCGCTGCTCGAGAGCCTCGAGGGCAAGAAGGGCCAGCCGCGGCTGAAGCCGCCGTTCCCGGCCAATGTCGGTCTCTACGGCTGCCCGACCACCGTCAACAACGTCGAGTCGATCGCGGTCGCGCCCGATATCCTGCGCCGCGGCGCCGCCTGGTTCGCCGGCATCGGCCGGCCGAACAATGTCGGCACCAAGCTGTTCTGCATTTCCGGTCACGTCGAGCGGCCCTGCAACGTCGAAGAGGCGATGGGGATTCCGTTCCGCGAGCTGATCGAGAAGCATTGCGGCGGGATCCGCGGCGGCTGGGATAATCTGAAGGCCGTGATCCCCGGCGGCTCGTCGGTGCGCATGGTGCCGGCCGAGCAGATCATCGACACGCCGATGGATTTCGACAGCTTGAGCAAGCTGCGTTCGGGCCTCGGCACCGCGGCCGTGATCGTGATGGACAAGTCGACCGACCTGATCCGGGCGATCGCGCGCATCTCCTATTTCTACAAGCACGAGAGCTGCGGCCAGTGCACGCCGTGCCGCGAAGGCACCGGCTGGATGTGGCGCGTCTTGACCCGCATGGCCGACGGCCGCGCCCACAAGCGCGAGATCGACATGTTGCTCGAGGTCACCAAGCAGGTCGAAGGCCACACGATCTGCGCGCTCGGCGACGCTGCGGCGTGGCCGATCCAGGGTTTGATTGCGCATTTCCGTCACGAGATCGAAGAGCGCATCGACCAGTATTCGCACAAGGCCGATCTCGACGATCAGGGCGTTCGTGATCCCGTCCACATGGTCGCGGCGGAGTAGAGAAGAGACATGAGCAAGATCATCGTCGATGGCAAAGAGATCGATGTGCCGCCGGAGTACACGCTGTTGCAGGCGTGCGAGGCGGCGGGCGCCGAGATTCCGCGCTTCTGCTATCACGAGCGGCTGTCGATCGCCGGCAACTGCCGGATGTGCCTGGTCGAGGTGAAAGGCGGCCCGAAGCCGGTCGCGAGCTGCGCCTGGGCCGTGCGCGACTGCCGTCCAGGCCCGAAGGGCGAGCCGCCGGAGATATCGACTCGCTCGCCGATGGTGAAGAAGGCGCGCGAAGGCGTGATGGAGTTCCTGCTGATCAACCATCCGCTGGACTGCCCGATCTGCGACCAGGGCGGCGAGTGCGATCTGCAGGACCAGGCGATGGGCTACGGCGTCGACACCAGCCGCTTCGCCGAGAACAAGCGCGCCGTCGAGGACAAGTATCTCGGCGCGCTGGTCAAGACCTCGATGAACCGCTGTATCCAGTGCACGCGCTGCGTTCGCTTCTCTGCCGAAGTCTGCGGCGCCCCGGAAATGGGTGCGACCGGGCGCGGCGAGGACATGGAGATCACCACCTATCTGGAGCATGCGCTGAGCTCGGAGCTGCAGGGTAACCTGGTCGACATCTGCCCGGTCGGTGCGCTGACCTCGAAGCCCTATGCATTCGCAGCGCGGCCCTGGGAGCTCGGCAAGACGCAGTCGGTCGACGTCATGGACGGCGTCGGCTCGGCGATCCGGGTCGATACCCGCGGCCGCGAGGTGATGCGCATCCTGCCCCGCATCAACGAGGCCGTGAACGAGGAGTGGATCTCCGACAAGACCCGCCACGTCGTCGACGGTCTGCGCACGCAGCGCCTCGATCGGCCCTATGTGCGTGAGAACGGCCAGCTCAGGCCTGCGAGCTGGCAGGAAGCCTTTGCCGCCATCGCCGCCAAGGCCGGCCGCACGGACGGCAAGCGGATCGGCGCGATCGCCGGCGATCTCGCCGCGGTCGATGAAATGTATGCACTGAAGGAGCTGCTGGCGAAGTTCGGCTCGGTCAATCTGGCCGTGCAGGGCGGCGACGCGTTCGACGCCAAGGCCGGCCGCGGCTCCTATATCTTCAACCCGACCATTGCCGGCATCGACCAGGCCGACGCGATCCTGATCATCGGCTCGCATCCGCGCAAGGAAGCCGCGGTGCTGAACGCGCGGATCCGCAAGCGCTGGCGCACCGGTGGGCTCAAGGTCGGCCTGATCGGCGCGAAGTCCGATTTCACCTACGACCACGATTATCTCGGCGCGGGCACCGACACGCTCGCCGATCTCGCGGCCGGCAAGCATTCGTTTGCCGACGTGCTCAAGAACGCACAGCATCCGATCATCCTGGTCGGCGCCGGCGCCTACACCAGGCATGACGGCGCCGCGGTGCTGGCCCAGGCCGCCAAGCTCGCCGTCGACGTCGGCGCGCTGAAGGACGGCTGGAACGGCTTCGCCGTGTTGCAGGACACCGCCTCGCGTACCGGCGCGCTCGATATCGGCTTCTCGCCTTCGGCGGGCGGGCTGACTACTGTGCAGATGACGACTTTCGGCACGCTCGACGTGTTGTTCCTGCTCGGCGCCGACGAGATCAAGGTGCCGGACGGCACCTTCGTCGTCTATATCGGCACCCATGGCGACCAGGGCGCGCACCGCGCCGACGTCATCCTGCCGGGCGCGGCCTATACCGAGAAGTCCGGCATCTACGTCAACACCGAGGGCCGGGCGCAGATCGCCAACCGCGCCGCGTTCCCGCCGGGTGAGGCCCGCGAGGACTGGGCGATCATCCGCGCGCTGTCCGACGTGCTCGGCAAGAAGCTGCCGTTCGACTCGCTGCAGGCGCTGCGCCAGGCGATGTTCAAGACCTCGCCGCATCTGATGCGGCTCGACCAGATCGAGGCCGGCAAGGCCGACGACGTCAAGGCGCTGGCCGATAAGGGCGGCAGCGTCGACAAGGCGGCGTTCAAGCCGACTGTCGAGGACTTCTATCTGACCAACCCGATTGCGCGGGCCTCTGCCGTGATGGCGGAATGCTCGCGGCTGGCGTCGGGCCGAATGCTGACGGCAGCGGAGTGAGCGTGACCTGATGGCTGAATTCTTCGCAAGCGCGTTCTGGACCGGCTTCCTCTGGCCGCTGATCATCATGGTCGCGGAGAGCCTGTTGCTGCTCGTCGTGCTGCTGATCGCGATCGCCTACATCCTGCTCGCCGACCGCAAGATCTGGGCGGCGGTGCAGATCCGCCGCGGCCCCAACGTGGTCGGCCCTTTCGGACTGCTGCAATCCTTCGCCGACCTGCTGAAATTCGTGCTGAAGGAGCCGGTGATCCCGTCCGGCTCCAACAAGGGCGTGTTCCTGCTGGCGCCGCTGGTGTCGTGCATCCTGGCGCTGGCCGCCTGGGCCGTGATCCCGTTCGATCTCGGCTGGGTGATCTCCGACATCAATGTCGGCATTCTCTACATCTTCGCGATCTCGTCGCTGTCGATCTACGGCATCATCATGGCCGGCTGGTCGTCGAACTCGAAGTATCCGTTCCTGGCCGCGCTGCGCTCGGCGGCGCAGATGGTGTCCTACGAGGTCTCGATCGGCTTCGTCATCATCACCGTGCTGCTCTGCGTCGGTTCGCTGAATCTCTCGGCGGTGGTCGAAGCGCAGAATACCCGCGGTCTTGCGCACCTGATCGGCCTGCCGCAGCTCACCATCCTGAACTGGTATGTGTGGCCGCTGTTCCCGATGTTCGTGGTGTTCTACGTCTCGGCGCTGGCGGAAACCAACCGTCCGCCGTTCGACCTGGTCGAAGCCGAATCCGAGTTGGTCGCCGGCTTCATGACCGAATACGGCTCGACGCCGTATCTGCTGTTCATGCTCGGCGAGTACGTCGCGATCACCACGATGTGCGCGCTGGCGTCGATCCTGTTCCTGGGCGGCTGGCTGCCGCCGGTCAATCTGCCGCCGTTCACCTGGATTCCGGGCATCGTCTGGTTCGCTCTCAAGGTGTTCTTCATGTTCTTCATGTTCGCGATGGCGAAGGCGATCGTGCCGCGCTACCGCTACGATCAACTGATGCGGCTCGGCTGGAAGGTCTTCCTGCCGCTGTCGCTGGCGATGGTGGTGATCGTGGCCGGCGTGCTGCAGTTCGCCGGCATCGCGCCGAAGTGAGGCCGTCATGAGTGTCAATGTCAACGCAACTGCCCGCTCGCTTTTGCTCTCGGAATTCGTCTCGGCGTTCTTCCTGGCGATGCGCTATTTCTTTCAGCCGAAGCCGACGCTGAACTATCCGTTCGAGAAGGGGCCGATCTCGCCGCGCTTCCGCGGCGAGCACGCGCTGCGCCGCTATCCGAACGGCGAAGAGCGCTGCATCGCCTGCAAGCTGTGCGAGGCGATCTGCCCGGCGCAGGCGATCACGATCGAGGCCGGCCCGCGCCGCAACGACGGCACCCGCCGCACGGTGCGTTACGACATCGACATGGTGAAGTGCATCTATTGCGGCCTGTGCCAGGAGGCCTGCCCGGTCGACGCCATCGTCGAGGGACCGAATTTCGAATTCGCGACCGAGACCCGCGAGGAACTGTACTATGACAAGGCCAAGCTGCTCGCCAATGGCGACCGCTGGGAGCGCGAGATTGCGAAGTCGATCGCGCTCGACGCGCCGTACCGGTGAGGTGAGGGCATGATCCTTCCGGCGCTGTTCTTCTATCTGTTTGCCGCGGTCTGCGTGGCCTCGGCGGTCATGGTGATTGTCTCGCGCAATCCCGTGCACTCCGTGCTGTTCCTGATCCTGGCCTTCGTCAACGCGGCCGGGCTGTTCATCCTGATGGGCGCCGAGTTCCTCGGGATGATGCTGATCGTCGTCTATGTCGGCGCGGTGGCGGTGCTGTTCCTGTTCGTGATCATGATGCTCGACGTCGATTTCGTCGAGCTGCGCGAGGGCTTCATCCAGTATCTGCCTATTGGCATCGTGATCGGCGGCATCTTCCTGTTCGAGCTGCTGCTGGTGGTCGGCGCCTGGGTGATCAACCCGCAGGTGACGAAGACGATCACCGCCGCGATTCCGACCAATGTGAGCAACACCGAGGCGCTCGGTCTCGTGCTCTACACGAAGTACATCCATTACTTCCAGCTCGCCGGCATGGTGCTGCTGGTCGCGATGATCGGCGCCATCGTGCTGACGCTGCGCCACAAGGCCAACGTCAAGCGGCAGAACATCAACGTGCAGAACGCGCGCACGCCGGAGATGGCGATGGCGATGCGCAAGGTGGCGTCGGGGCAGGGCCTGCAGGATGCCGATGCGGCGGAGTGGGTGAAATGACGATCGGGCTGGGGCACTATCTCGCGGTCGCCGCGATCCTGTTCACGCTCGGGATCCTCGGCATCTTCCTCAACCGCAAGAACATCATCGTGATCCTGATGTCGATCGAGCTGATCCTGCTCTCAGTCAACATCAACCTGGTGGCGTTCTCGACCTTCCTCGGCGACATCGTCGGCCAGGTGTTCGCGCTGCTGGTGCTGACCGTGGCGGCGGCCGAGGCCGCGATCGGCCTCGCCGTGCTGGTGGTGTATTTCCGCAACCGCGGTTCGATCGCGGTTGAAGACGTCAATCTGATGAAGGGCTAGTCCGGCAAATGATCCAGGCAATCGTCTTCCTGCCTCTGCTGGGCGCGATCCTCGCAGGCATCATCGCCCTGACCGGCGCGCATGCGCGCTGCCCGAGCGGCGACACCATCGACCATCACGACGATGCGCATGGCGACGCCCATGCTGCCGATGCTCATGCCTCGGCGGCCCATGACGATCACGGCCATGACGACCACCACGTCTCCGAGCCGCCGGCGGCGGGCTCCCGGCTGGCCGAACTGATCACCACCGGCCTGTTGTTCGTCTCGGCCGCGCTGTCCTGGTTCACGCTGGTCGATGTCGGCTTCATGCACCATGACGCACGCGTCGTGCTGCTGCCCTGGATCACTTCGGGTGACCTGCAGGTGGCCTGGACGCTGCGGGTCGACACGCTGACCGCCGTGATGCTGGTCGTGGTCAACACGGTGTCGGCACTCGTCCACCTCTATTCCATCGGCTACATGGACGAGGATCCGAACCGGCCGCGCTTCTTCGGCTATCTCTCGCTGTTCACCTTCGCGATGCTGATGCTGGTGACCTCGGACAACCTCGTGCAGCTGTTCTTCGGCTGGGAGGGCGTCGGTCTCGCGAGCTACCTGCTGATCGGTTTCTGGTATCAGAAGCCGTCGGCGAATGCGGCGGCGATCAAGGCCTTCGTGGTCAACCGCGTCGGCGACTTCGGCTTCGCGCTCGGCATCTTCGCGATCTTCGCGCTGGTCGGCTCGACCGATTTCGAGACCATCTTCCACGCAGCTCCCGGCCTCACCGGCAAGACCATCAACTTCTTTGGCCATCAGGTCGATGCGCTGACCCTGACTTGCCTGTTCCTGTTCATGGGCGCGATGGGTAAGTCAGCCCAGTTCCTGCTGCACACCTGGTTGCCGGACGCCATGGAAGGCCCGACTCCGGTGTCGGCGCTGATCCACGCCGCGACCATGGTCACCGCCGGCGTCTTCATGGTGGCGCGGCTGTCGCCGCTGTTCGAACTGTCGCCGACCGCGCAGGCGGTGGTGATGTTCTTCGGCGCGACCACGGCGTTCTTCGCCGCCACGATCGGCCTCGTGCAGAACGACATCAAGCGCATCGTCGCGTATTCGACCTGTTCGCAGCTCGGCTACATGTTCGTGGCGATGGGAGCAGGGGCCTATTCGGTTGGCATGTTCCATTTGTTCACGCACGCCTTCTTCAAGGCGCTGCTGTTCTTAGGGTCAGGCTCGGTGATCTACGCGATGCACCACGAGCAGGACATCCGCAACATGGGCGGCCTGTGGCGCAAGATCCCGTACACTTTCGCGGTGATGTGCATAGGTACCCTGGCGCTGACCGGCTTTCCGCTGTTCGCTGGCTACTTCTCCAAGGACGCGATCATCGAAGCGGCGTATGCCGCGCACAACCCGTTCGCGACCTACGCCTATCTGCTGACGATCGTGGCTGCCGGCCTGACCTCGTTCTACTCCTGGCGCCTGATCTTCAAGACCTTCTTCGGCGAGCCTCACGACCAGAAGCATTACGAGGCCGCGCATGAGAGCCCGCTCTGGATGCTGGTGCCGATCGGCGTGCTCGCCGCCGGCTCGATCCTGGCCGGCCTGCCGTTCAAGGAAGTGTTCGCCAGTCCGCACGGCGTCGAGGAGTTTTTCCGCGAATCCCTGAAGATGAACCCGCACATCCTCGAGGACATGGAGCATATGCCGAGCTGGCTCGCGCCGCTGCCCACCGTCATGATGGCGCTCGGCCTGTTCGTCTCGTATCTGTTCTACATCCGCAGGCCGTATCTGCCGGTCGAACTCGCGAACCAGCAGCCGATGCTGTACCAGTTCCTGCTCAACAAATGGTACTTCGACGAGCTGTACGACTGGATCTTCGTGCGTCCGGCGAAGTGGCTCGGCTACACGCTGTGGAAGAAGGGCGACGGCTACATCATCGACGGCTTCGGTCCCGATGGTGTCTCGGCCCGCGTGCTCGATGTCACCCGCAATGTCGTGAAGTTGCAGACCGGCTACCTCTATCACTACGCGTTCGCGATGCTGATCGGGGCGGCCGGATTGATCACCTGGTTCATGTTCGGCTTGGGAGGCCAGTAAATGACAACCTGGCCTATCCTTTCCGTTACGACCTTCCTGCCGGCGGTCGGTGCGATCCTGGTCTATTTGCTGGCGCGGGGCGGCGACGAGACCGCCAACCGCACGGCGCGCTGGATCGCGCTGTGGACCACGCTGATCACCTTCGCGGTGTCGCTGATCCTGGTGGCGCGGTTCGACCCGGCCTCGACCGACTTCCAGTTCGTCGAGAAGGCGTCCTGGCTTGCGACCGGCATCACCTACCACATGGGGGTCGACGGCATCTCGCTGCCGCTGATCATCCTGACCACCGCGATCATGCCGCTCTGCATCATCGCGAGCTGGAAGTCGGTGACGCAGCGCGTCGGCGAATACATGATGGCGTTCCTGATCCTGGAAACGCTGATGGTCGGCACCTTCTCGGCGCTCGATCTCGTGCTGTTCTATCTGTTCTTCGAGGGCGGCCTGATTCCGATGTTCCTGATCATCGGCGTCTGGGGCGGCCCGCGCCGGGTCTACGCGTCGTTCAAGTTCTTCCTCTATACGTTCCTCGGCTCGGTCCTGATGCTGCTCGCCATCATGGCGCTGTACTGGAACGCCGGCACCACCGACATCCCGACCCTGATGCACACCGCGGTGCCGCGATCGTTGCAGACCTGGGCGTGGCTCGCCTTCTTCGCCTCGTTCGCGGTGAAGATGCCGATGTGGCCGGTGCACACCTGGCTGCCTGACGCGCACGTGGAGGCGCCGACGGCGGGCTCGGTGATCCTGGCCGCGATCCTCCTGAAGATGGGTGGCTACGGCTTCCTGCGCTTCTCGCTGCCGATGTTCCCGCTGGCCAGCCACGACTTCGCGCCGTTCGTGTTCACGCTGTCCGTCATCGCCATCATCTACACCTCGCTGGTTGCGATGATGCAGGAGGACATGAAGAAGCTGATCGCGTACTCCTCGGTCGCGCATATGGGCTTCGTCACCATGGGCATCTTCGCCGTGACCACCCAGGGCGTCGCCGGCGGAATGTTCCAGATGGTCTCGCACGGCATCGTCTCCGGCGCGCTGTTCCTCTGCGTCGGCGTGGTCTATGACCGCATGCACACCCGTGAGATCGCGGCCTATGGCGGCCTCGTCAACCGGATGCCGCTGTACGCGATGACCTTCATGGTCTTCACCATGGCCAATGTCGGTCTGCCCGGCACCAGCGGCTTCGTCGGCGAGTTCATGACGCTGCTCGGCACCTTCAAGATCTCGCTGCCGACGGCGTTCTTCGCCACCACGGGCGTGATCCTTTCGGCCTGCTACGCGCTCTGGCTCTACCGCAAGGTGGTGTTCGGCGCGCTGGTCAAGCCGTCCTTGATGTCGATTAAAGATCTCACCTTCCGCGAATGCGTGACACTGTTCCCGCTGATCGCGCTGACCATCCTATTCGGCGTCTATCCGAAGCCGGTGCTCGATATGTCGGCCGCCTCGGTCCAGCAGCTCGTCAACAATTACCAAACCGCCGTGACTGCCGTAAAGGCAGCCGCGCTGACCGTCCAGTAAGGCCCTCGTCATGAGCTTTTCCAGTGCAGGTTATCAGTTGCAGCCGGTGCTGCCGGAGCTGGTGCTCGCGGTCGGCGCCATGGTGCTGTTGATGATCGGAGCCTATCGCGGGCAGGGGACGACGCGCCTCGTCACCACGCTCGCGGTGCTGCTGCTGGTCGTGACCGGCGCATTGGAGCTCTGGCTGCCTGCCGGCAAGCTCGTGACCTTCGGCGGCAGCTTCATCGTCGACGACTTCGCCCGCTTCCTGAAGGTCCTCGCTTTGATCGCATCGGCGGCGACGCTAATCCTGTCGACCGAGTACCTGTCCCAGCCGTCGAGCCGTACCTTCGAGTTCTCGATCCTGGTGCTGCTCTCGACGCTCGGCATGATGGTACTGATCTCGGCCGGCGACCTGATCGCGCTCTACCTCGGCCTCGAGCTGATGAGCCTTGCGCTCTATGTCGTTGCCGCCAGCCAGCGCGACAATGCCAAGTCGAGCGAGGCCGGCCTGAAGTATTTCGTGCTCGGCGCGCTGTCGTCGGGCATGCTGCTGTACGGTGCTTCGCTGATCTACGGTTTCACCGGCACGGTCTCGTTCGCCGGCATCGCGGCCGCCGCCACCACCGGCAGCATCGGCATCGTGTTCGGCCTGGTGTTCCTGCTCGCCGGGCTCTGCTTCAAGGTCTCGGCGGTGCCGTTCCACATGTGGACGCCCGACGTCTATGAGGGAGCGCCGACGCCGGTGACGGCATTCTTCGCGTCCGCTCCGAAGGTCGCCGCGCTCGCGGTGTTCACCCGTGCGACGCTGACCGCATTCCCGGGCATCGTCAGCCAGTGGCAGCAGATCCTGGTGTTCGTGGCGATCGCCTCGATGGCGCTGGGCTCGTTCGCCGCGATCGGCCAGACCAACATCAAGCGCCTGATGGCCTATTCGTCGATCGGCCATATGGGCTTTGCGCTGGTCGGGCTTGCCTCCGGCACCGTCGAGGGCGCGCAGGGCGTGCTCATCTACATCGCGATCTATGTCGCGATGACGCTCGGCTCCTTCTCGATCATCCTGGCGATGAAGCGCAACGGCCAGCCGCTGGAGCAGATCAGCGATTTCGCCGGGCTTTCGCGCACCAACCCGCTGATCGCGTTTATCTTCGCGATGCTGCTGTTCTCGCTGGCCGGCGTCCCGCCGCTCGCCGGCTTCTTCGGCAAGTGGTATGTGTTCGTCGCTGCGATCAAGGCCAACCTGTTCACGCTGGCGGTGATCGGCGTGCTGACCAGCGTGGTGGGTGCGTTCTACTATCTGTCGATCGTCAAGGTGATGTATTTCGACCAGCCGCTCGGCAAGCTCGACCCGGTTCGCGTCGAGCTGCGCACCGTGCTGGCGGTCGCCGGCATCTTCAACATCTTCTTCTTCGCCTATCCGGGCCCGCTCGTCAGCGTGGCGACGGCGGCGGCGAAATCGCTATTTTAACGCGCATGGTTCCGGAACAGGATGCTGGCTTTCGGAACGGATCATGCGCATAAGTCCGACATGACGTTCACGCTCGGACCTCGGGCCATCGCGGCGGGCCATAAGCTTGCCACCTTCGACCAGATCGGCTCCACCAATGCCGAAGCGATGCTGCGCGCCCGCGACGGCGAGCAAGGGCCGATGTGGTTCGTGACGCCGGAGCAGACCGCGGGCCGCGGCCGCCGCCAGCGGGTCTGGGTCGCGCCGCCCGGCAATCTCGCCAGCAGCATCCTCGAGGTGACCGACGTTCAGCCGGCGGTTGCCGCCACCCTCGGCTTTGCCGCCGGCCTGTCGCTCGACGCCGCGCTCCGGAAGGTCGGTATCGAGGCGGCGCTTCGGCTCGGGCCTGATAGCCCCAAATTCACCCTGAAATGGCCGAACGACGTGCTGGCCAACGGCAACAAGCTGTCGGGCATCCTGCTCGAGGCCGAAGCCATCGGCAGCCGGCTGGCGGTCGTGGTCGGCATCGGCACCAACGTCGTCGCGGCGCCCGAGGGCACGCCGACGCCGGCGGTGTCGCTCGCGGCGCTCGGCATCCAGATCGGCGCGGAGGAGCTGTTCGCCGCGCTGTCGGACGCCTGGGTCGAGTTTCGCGGCATCTGGGACGACGGCCGCGGCTTTCCCGAGATCCGCAGGCTGTGGCTGGAGCGTGCCGCCGGGCTCGGCGAGAAGGTCGCGGTCCAGACCGGCTCGGCGACCCTCGAAGGCATCTTTGATACGATCGACGATACCGGCTGCCTGATCGTCCGCACCGCTGATGGACAGCGCATGCCCGTGACGGCCGGCGAGGTCTATTTCGGCACCGCAGCCTCGGTGAGGGCGAACTGATGGCGCGACCCGACGAACTCACCTTTGCACCGCTCGGCGGCGTCGGCGAGATCGGCATGAATTTGTCGATCTACGGCCTCGGCAACCGCCAGCAGCGCTCCTTCCTCGCGGTCGATCTCGGCGTCTCCTTCGGCGACGAGGAGCATCTGCCGGGCATCGATCTGATCATGCCGGACGTCCGCTTCCTGGAGAAGGAGCGCAACAACCTGATGGGCCTCGTGCTGACGCACGCCCATGAGGATCATTTCGGCGCGATCATCGACCTCTGGCCGAAGCTTGGCTGCAAGATCTACGCGACGCAGTTCTCTGCGGCGCTGTTCGAGGCCAAATGCGCCGCCGAGCGCAATCCGCCGAAGATCCCGATCACCGTGATCCCGTCGGGCGGCCGGGTCGATATCGGCCCGTTCAACGTCGAATTCATTCCGGTCGCGCATTCGATTCCGGAATCGCACGCGCTGGCGATCAAGACCGACGTCGGCACCGTGCTGCACACCGGCGACTGGAAGATCGATCCGACCCCGGTGATCGGCCAGCCGACCGACGAGCGGCGGCTGCGGGAGCTCGGCGACGAAGGCGTGCTGGCGCTGGTCGGCGATTCCACCAATGCCGTGCGCGACGGGCGCTCGCCCTCGGAGACCGAGGTCGCCGCTACCATCAAGAAGCTGGTCAAGGCCGCCAAGGGCCGGGTCGCGGTCACGACCTTCGCCTCCAATGTCGCCCGGGTGAGGGCGGTAGTCGACGCCGCGAACGCGGCCGACCGCGAGGTGGTCGTAGTCGGCCGCGCCATGGAGCGTGTGGTGCAGGTCGCGCGCGAATGCGGCTATCTCGACGGCTCGCACAAGTTCCGCAGCACCGACTATTACGGCCATTTCCCGGCCGACAAGGTGCTGGCGCTGTGCACCGGCAGCCAGGGCGAGCCCCGCGCCGCGCTGGCCCGGATCGCCAACAACGATCATCCGCAGGTGACCCTGAACAAGGGCGACACCGTGATCTTCTCCTCCCGCACCATTCCCGGTAACGAGAAGGCGGTCGGCAGCATCATCAACGGGCTGGTGACGCAGGGTGTCGAGATCATCACCGATCGCGAGCACCTGGTGCACGTCTCCGGCCATCCGCGCCGCGACGAGCTGCGCGACATGATCTCCTGGGTACGGCCGCAGCTCCTGATTCCGGTGCATGGTGAGGCGCTGCATCTCGCCGAGCACGCCAAGCTGGCGCGCGCCGCCGGCGTCCCCAAGGTGCTGACCTGCCGCAACGGCGACCTCGTCAAGCTGGGGCCGGGCGAGCCCGGCATCGTCGGCGAAGTGCCGGCCGGCCGGCTCTATAAGGATGGAACCATCCTGGAGGATTCCAAGTCGCGCGCCGTGGTCGAGCGGCGGCGGATGGGCTTTGCCGGCTGCGCCTTCGTCGCGATCGCGATGACCCAGCAGGGCGAAATGGCCGACGATCCCGAGGTTGATCTCGTCGGCATGCCGGAGAACAATGCCGCCGGCGAGCTGCTCGACGACATCGTGTTCGACGTGGTGGTCGCGACGATCGAGGGCCTGCCGAAGCCGCGGCGGCGTGATCCCGATGCGCTGGGGGAATCGGTGCGCCGCGCGGTCCGTTCCGCGCTGAGCGAGCAGTGGGGCAAGAAGCCGATCTGCATCGTGCACGTTTTGACGGTTTGACAAGCGGCTTCGAACCGCGCGCTTCGACAAGGGAGAAAGAGATGCTGGGACGGCTCAATCACGTCGCGATCGCGGTGAAGGACGCCAAGCAGGCCGCGAAGATCTACGGCACGGCTTTCAACGCCGAGATTTCCGATGCCGTGCCGCTGCCGGAACATGGCGTCATCACCGTGTTCGTGACGCTTCCGAACACCAAGATCGAGTTCATCGAGCCGCTCGGCGAGGCCTCGCCGATCGCCAAGTTCGTGGAGCGCAACGCCGACGGCGGCATCCACCATGTCTGCTACGATGTGCCCGACATCATCGCGGCGCGCGACCGCATGATCGCCGAGGGCGCACGGGTGCTCGGCGACGGCCAACCCAAGATCGGCGCGCACGGCAAGCCGGTGCTGTTCTTCCACCCGAAGGACTTTTCCGGCGCTCTGGTCGAGATCGAACAGGCCTAAGGGCGATGGCGTATCAGATCACCACCGGGCTTGCGGTCTACTTCGTCCTTTGGTGGCTCGTGCTGTTCCTGACGCTGCCGTTCGGCATACGCAGCCAGCACGAGGATGGGGGCGGCGCGCCCGGCACCGATCCCGGCGCGCCGGTTCTGGCGCGGATGGGCCGCAAGCTGTTGTGGACCACGCTGATCTCCGCGGTGATCTTCGCGATCGCGATGTGGGCCTATTATGCCGGTTATCTTTCGGTCGAGCGGCTGTCGAAGCTGATGGGGATGCCGTTCTAGGTTTGGTCCGGCCGGAACCACTCCGGTGAAGGGCCGGAGATCGCCTCGCTTCGACGGCGCCGGTCGCGGTCGTGTTCGACATCACGCGGATTTCGGCCCTGCCGGGGCCAACCGAGCCGGCCGTGCTCGCGAAGCGCTCCAGTTCGGGCCAGCGCTTGAGCACCCCAGCGATGCTGGAAACGCGCTTCGTCCCCGCTATCGCCTGTACGGCCGCGATCTCGGCGCTAGGCGGGGGATCGGACAACCTGAAGCGTACCGTCGGCTCGCCCAGACCGGCGGCAAGGAAGCCGGCGTGCACGCGCTCGATCATGTCGACAAGCGGGTCCTTGCGACTGGCGGCAAAGACCGAGAACACGGCGACGAACATCGATGAACCCTGCAAGCCGACTAGTAGCGTACGTGAGCAAAGTGACCTGCGGGAACACTGTCCCGGGGTATCGCTTCGCTCGCGCTTGCTACGAGCGAGGGCGCGGCTCGAAGGAATTGCGTGACGGGCCAGAGGATTACGTGAACCTGACCCCGATGCGGCGCTCCCGGCGCCAGGCGACCCGGCATGGACGGTTGGTGTGATCGCTGGGGATCACCAGGTTGAAGGTCTCTGGGATGCCGACCGGACTGGTGACTTCGAGCGCGGCTCCTGTCTCCGAGATGTTGCGGATCACACAGTCGATGGCACCACCATTGAATTCAATTGAGCCGGGCTTGAGCACGCGATGCCGGAGCGCCCCGCGGTTGTTTTGCATGACCTGAACCACGTCCGGCGTGGCCGCCACGGCTTGTCCGGCCGTCTGCTTCCGCAGTCCTTCCGCGTGGCGCGTCGCGACCGCGATCTGCTCGTCGGTCAGGGTCGGCCTGAGCCGGCCCCACGCCAGCTTGAAGCGGACCTGACCGTCCTTGAAATCGATCGCAGGACCTCTGTCGCCGCTGGCTGGTGGCCGGCCATAGACGTTGCAGCCCCACCACCATTGCCGGCTGTCCTGCTGCCGCATGATCCTGCCCACCGGGAGGCCGCGCCAGATCACCTCATAGTCGTCGTCCTGCTGGACACCATCGACCATGGTGTGACGCAGCGAAATGGTCTCGGTGTCGTCGGTCATTGTGCGACTTGCTTGCGGTCGATGCCTGTGCTGCGGATCGACAAGTTTCGACGTCCGCAGGTTACATCCAGCGTGACGGGACGCAAATCCCGTCACGCACGGACATTCCGCCGCGGGATACGACTGGATACATTGACATGAAGTTTCAGAAATGAGGGGGACCGGTTGGATTGAAATGGAACATCGCAGGCTATGCGCTGGCCGCCGGCCGCGTTTGCTGCAACTATGATCCTTCCGGGTGGAAGGCCGACACCGGCGCGATCCCGGAACGGGAGCGAGGATCAACCTTGCCCCGAGGCAATCGAAGGAGGGGCCACATGAACCTGCAGGCGCAACCCGGCAGCTCCGGGGCCGGTCAGTATCGAATCTTGCGCGAGGCCGATCTGCGGGACTATCTCGCTGGGCTGCCGGCCATTGTCGCGAAACTCGGCGGCGCGCCGGCCGGCTGGTCGGTCAGCGAGGTCGGTGACGGCAATCTCAACCTCGTCTTCATCGTCAAGGGCGGCAGCGGCGGCATCGCCGTCAAGCAAGCGCTGCCCTATGTCCGACTGGTTGGCGAGAGCTGGCCGCTGCCGCTGTCGCGGGCGCACTACGAACATCTGGCACTGGTGCATCAGGCACGGTTGGCGCCGGGCCTCGTGCCGGCGGTGCTGCATCACGACGCGCCGCTTGCGCTCACCGCGATGGAGCTGCTCGAGCCGCACATCATCATGCGTAAGGGGCTGATCGGAGCCACGCGCTATCCGCGCTTTGTCGAGGATATCTCGACCTTCCTGGCACAGACGCTGTTCTTCTCGTCCGATCTCGCATTGTCGGCGGCGGAGAAGAAAGAGGGGATCGCTGCATTTGCCGGCAACCATGCGCTCTGCAAGATTACCGAGGACCTGATCTTCACAGACCCCTATCGCATCGCCGAGCAGAACCGCTGGACCTCGCCCTATCTCGACGCGACCGCGGCCGCCTTCCGCGAGGACCTCGACCTCCATGTCGCGATCTCCCGGCTCAAGCTGAAGTTCATGGTGAGCCCGGAGGCGCTGCTGCACGGCGACCTGCATACCGGCTCGATCATGGTCACCGAAAGCGAGACGAAGGTGATCGATCCCGAGTTCGCATTCTATGGCCCGATGGGCTTCGATATCGGTGCCGTCATCGGAAACCTGCTGATGGCCTATCTGGCCTCCGCCGGCCACGAGCGCTCGGTGGGCGAGCGCGCATCGTTCGAGGCGTGGTTGCTGGAAACCATCGAGGGTGTCTGGACCGGGTTTTCGCGAAAGTTCCTCGAGCTGTGGCGCAACGAGGCGAGGGGCGACGGTTATCCGGCGTCGCTATTCGACAGCGAGGCAGGCGCTGCGCGGCTGGAGGCGGAACGGCAGGCCTACATGGCGCGGCTGTTCCAGGACACGGTCGGTTTTGCCGCGGCCAAGACCATACGCCGTATCCTCGGCCTCGCGCACAACATCGATTTCGAATGGATCGCGGACGAGAAGCAGCGCGCGATCTGCGAGGCGCGCAGCCTCAAGCTCGCGCGCAACATGATGTTGGAGGCGCCGTCCTACACGACGATCGGCGCGGTCACCTATGCCGCCCGCGAACTGCGCCACTGGCAGCCCGATTTTGCCAGATGAACGGGACGTACCGATCGTCGTGTAAGATAAGCCGCAACGGCATCGACTAGCTTTCGGCCGGACGCACGAAGCAGAGAATGCCGGCCTCAGGCGTGAAACAGACCACGGCGCGGTTCGTTGGGTTGTCGGTTCTGTCGATGATCCTGTTCGGCGGGACCCGCAGCCAGAATGGAGACGACAGCTTCCAGCGACGATCGATCAATACCTCGTAGCCATCCCGGTCCTGCCGGAACTCGACCGTTCGGCAATCCGCAATCGAGCAGCACGACGCGCCGGTGCCCGGTTGCTTCAGGCTTTCAAACCATGGGGCAAGCGCGGGATTAGGGTTGTCGGGCGGCGCTGCACCCGCGGCCTGGCTCAGGGCAAGTCCAACTGCAACGGCGATTGTCCTGCCGAACCTCCCGCTGATCTCGCGATGTGCCGCTGATGCTGACAAAGGCGTAACCCTCCGCTGCGCGCCAGAGACTAGCGCCAGTTCGGCCCGGCCTGTTCGGAAATTTTCGACGAACGAGCACGCCACATATTCGGCCGTCGTCCCGGCGAAGGCCGGGACCCATAACCACAGGCAGTCATTATTGAGCGACGCCGGAGCGACGAGTCCCCTTCACAACATCCGCCGCGGAGTATGGGTCCCGGCCTTCGCCGGGACGACGCCGTGACTAGGGCCGCGTGCGAACAATTCGTCAAGAAATCAACATACCTAATCCGCCGCTTGCTCCCGCAGCCGCTGCGCGTAGACGTTGATGATCAGCGCAGCGAGCAGGATCAGGCCGCGGATCAGGATTTTCAGGAAGCTGTCGATGTTGACGTGGTCGAGGCCGTTGTTGAGCACGCCGAGCACGAACAGGCCGACGATGGTGTTGCCGATGCCGCCGCGGCCGCCGAACAGGCTGGTGCCGCCGACCACCACGGCCGCAATCGAGTCCAGCAGATAGGTGTCGAATTCGTTCTGCTGCGCGCTGCCGAAATGCGCGACGCCGAGCATGCCGCCGATTCCCGAGCAGACCGCCGAGATCACCATCACGGCGCCGAGGATGAGCTTGACGTTGAGGCCGGCAAATTCGGCGGCCTCGCGGTTGCCGCCTACCATGTAGACGTAGCGGCCGAACCGCGTGTAGGTCAGCACCAGATGGCCGCCGAGCAGCATCACCGCAGCGACGATCACGATCCAGGGGATGCCGCCGATCGAGCCCGAGCCGAGCGTCGTGATCAGGTCCGGCACCTTGTAGGCGATCTGGCCGCGCACCAGAAGCGCCGAGACGCCGGCCGCGATCTGCATCATGGCGAGCGTCATGATGAAGGAGGGGATGCCGATCACGGTCAGCCCGAGCGCGTTGACAAGGCCGAGCAGCGCGCACAGCGCCAGCGCCAGCAGGATCGCGACGATGCCCGGCATCGGAACGTTGGCGATGTTGACGTAGGATTCCTGCAGCGTGAAGTACGCCACCGCGATGCCGGTGACGTTGGCGATGCTGGCGATCGACAGGTCGATCTCGGCGCACAGGATCACGAAGGTGAGGCCGACCGCGATGATGCCGGTGACCGACACCTGCGTCAGGATATTGCCGACATTGTCGATGGTCGCAAACGACGGGCTCGCGATCGCGAAGAAGGCGCTGAGGAAGATCAAGGTCAGGAACGGCGCGATGTTGCGCATCTGCGAGCGCAGGAACGGCGCCAGTCCGCGCGGCCGCTGGTGATCCGCTCGTGCCGTCGCGCCCTCAGTGCTCGTCATCATTCCACTCCATCATGCTGCCTCGAGCAGCCGATCCTTACTGACGGCTTCGCCGGCGAATTCGCGCACCACCGCGCCGCGCTTCAGCACCAGAATGCGGTCCGCGAGCGACAGCACCGTCTCCGGCTCGCTCGACAGCACGATGATCGCCAGTCCCTTGGCACGGAGATCGCGCACGATGTTGATCACGTCGTTCTTGGCGCCGACATCCATGCCGCGGGTCGGCTCGCACAGCACCAGCAGGCGCGGCGGGTAGGTGAGCCACTTCGCCAGCGCCACCTTTTGCTGGTTGCCGCCGGAGAGCATGCCGAGATCGAGGCCGACCACCGGCGGCCTGATCTGCAATTGCTCGACCTGGCGCTGGGCGATGGCGCGCTCGCGCACTGGCTTGAGCAGCAGCGCCGAGATCCGCTCGAGGATGCTGATCGAGATGTTCTTGTAGACCGGCTCCTGGTGGAACAGCATGGCGCGCCGGCTCTCCGGCACCAATGCCACGCCGGCCCGCCGGGCGGCCGCGGTGCTGCGGAAGGTTTTCGCGGCGCCGTCGACCGCAAGCGTACCGCCGTCCGGCTTGAGCTTGCCGAACAGGATGCGCGACAGCTCCAATTGTCCGCAGCCCATGAAGCCGTAGATGCCGAGCACCTCGCCGGCGCGGGCCTCGAACGAGACGTCCTGCAGGGTGCGGCCGAGCGAAAGCTGGTCCACCCTGAGGACGGCCGCTCCGGCGCTCGCTTGCGGGAGCATGAGGTCATCGGTGTAGCTGTGCTCCAGCGCCTCGCCGCCGCGGCCGATCATGGCCTCGATCAGCGCGCCCTTGGTGGTGTCGGCGGATGCGGTCTCGGCGATCTTGCGCCCGTTGCGGAACACGGTCACGACGTCCGAGACCCGCAGGATGTCCTCGATGAAATGCGAGATGAAGACGATGCTGGTGCCTTCGTCGCGGAGCTTGTGCAGCGTCGCGAACAGACGCTCGACCTCGGGCGGGGAAAGGGCGGAGGTCGGCTCGTCGAGGATGATGATGCGGGCGCCGGAGAACAGCACGCGGGCGATCTCGATCAATTGCTGCAGGCCGATCGGCAGGTCGCCGAGCCGCGTCATCGGATCGACATCGATGCCAAACCGGGACAGCTGCTCGCCGGCCTCGCGCGCCATCCGCCGCCACTGCACTAGGCCGAGGCGGTTGGTCGGCTGGTTGCCGAGGAAGACGTTCTCGGCGACGGTGAGATCAGGTGCGACGCTGAGCTCCTGGTGCACCATGCCGATGCCGGCGGCATGCGCGTCGCGGGTGGAGCGGAAACGGGTCTCCTTGCCGTCCAGCATGAAGCGGCCGGAGAATTCCGGATGCACGCCGGCGATGATCTTCATCAGCGTGCTTTTTCCGGCGCCGTTCTCGCCGACGAGACCGTGGATCTCGCCGGCGTGCAGCGCGAAGTCGACCCCACGAAGGGCTTCGACGCCGCCGAAGGCCTTCGTGATCTGGTTCAACTCGAGGATCGCCGAGCGTCCCTGCGACATGCGGCCCGCTCAGATCAGGAAGTGATCCTCCATCCATTGCATGCCGGCGGCATTGGCCTTGGTCACGACGGGACCGTCGGTCACGACGTTCTTCGGAATGCCCTGGCCGCTCTTCTCGCCGCCGACCACGGCAGCAACGCCGGCCACGATCGCGCCGCCATGGATGCGGCAGGACGGGTTGCGGACGGTGGCGAACATCCGGCCTTCGCTGACCGCCTGGATCGCCGGCGGCATGGCATCGACGCCGCCGATCAGGATGTTGGTGCGGTTGCGCGCCTTCATGATGTTGTAGGCCGCGAGCGCCATGTCGTCGTTATGGAAGAATGCCGCGTCGATCTGCGGATACTTCGTCAGATAGGTTTCCCAGAGCCGGGCGGTCTTGGAGACGTCCCAGTCGGCGGGCTGGGTATCCAGCACCTCGATGTTCGGGAACTGCTTCACGACCGAGTTGAAGCCCTTGGCACGGCCCTGCGCGCCGGTGTGGCCGAGCGCGCCCTGGGTCATGATGACCTTGCCCTTGCCGCCGATCGCGTTGCACAGCGCCTGCGTCACCGAGGCGCCCATGAACTCGTTGTCGGGGGCGAGGAACGAATGGACGTTGATCTGATCGAGCGGCGCAATCAGCGTGTCCATGTCGATCACCGGGGTGCCGGCATCGATCATCTTCTGCACCGGCTGGGTCAGCGTGCCGATGCCGAACGCCTGGATCGCGACGAAGTCCCATTTCTGCGAGGCCATGTTGTCGATGGCGGCGCGTTGCTTGACGGCGTCGAGCTGGCCGTCGAACCAGGTGACCTCGACATTGAACAGCTTGCCCCAGAACTCGGCGGCCTGCTTGCCCTGTGCGCACCACGTCGCCTGCAGGCCGGCATTGGAGAATGCAGCCTTCAGCGGCTTTTCCGAGCGTCCTGTTTCAGCTGCGAGCGCGGACGTCGTCACGCCCATTCCGCCGAACAGGCCGGCCGCAGCTCCACCTGCCGCCGCCATTTGCAGAAGGTCGCGCCGCGTCGTCGACGCCTTGTCCATCCCCTTGTCGGTGCCTGGCATTGATTGCTCCCTCATGTTTTTTGACCGTCAGCGTCAGTTGCACGCGCCGCGGATAAAGGGAGTGTGTCACAATCGGAACGGTGACGCTACGCCCTCGCGTCGACGGGATGTTGCTGCTGCTGCACGATCGCCGCGATGTCGCGGAGCAACTTGTGCCACGCAGCATCGATGTCCCCCGACCATTGCTCGCCAAGAATGTCGCGAAGGCAGTCCGCGATCACCGCGAAGAACGCGACGAACAGTTCGCGCGGCGTGCCGTAAGCGTCATGTGAGAACACCTCGGATTCGATCAGGCGAAAACGCCCGCTGCGTTCGCCCGCGAAATCGAGGATGGCTTCGATCGTCAGCTGCAGCATCGAGCCTTTCACCGGCTCGCTGCCTTCGGTGCGAAACATCGCCTGTGCTTCGGGATGGTCGCGAAACAAGCGCCGATAGACCAACGGCGTCAGATCATCGCAAGCCGCTGCTGCGAGTTCAAAGCTGCGTTCGATTGGATTGGATGATGAGGTCATAGCGGTTTGCGATCATCACACAAAAAAAGAGCAGGGCGCCAAGCCCTGCTCCAAAAATTGTGTCGACCCTATTTGCCCCAAAAATTCGATTTGATCTTGATTGATGGGGTGACGCTGCTTGTGCGCGTCGGGCTCCTCCCGAGACTTGGACCACCAGGACACACCTCGCGGCTGACCTGCGCGGGAATTGGTAGACCATCTTTCCAGCCTTGTCATCATTTTCGGCAACGATTGTTCAAATTTCGAGCAATTTGCGAAATGATTGGGATGGTGCCACTGCCGGTTGTGACATTGGTGTGAAAACACGTGGTAGGGTAAGGAGATACGACCGCTTGTGAGGCAGCCGCGACACCAACGTCACGTTCGGCAAATTCCGCGAGCTGGAAGAAGCCGGGCGTGTCCACGATCTCGACTTTCGACGCCCGTGGTGGTTAGTTCCGTCTCGGATGGGTTTTGCGATGCGCCGGCCGCTTAAGAAATTTTTGCCCATAGTTCTGGTTGCCCTGCTGGTGCAGATTTTTGCGCCGATCGGGGCCTGCTGGGCGGCGAGCCTTGCAGCCTCCGATCCGCTCGCGGCCGCCACCATCTGCCACGGCAATGCCGGCTCCGGCGTCGGGCAGTCTGACCAGACCGGTCATGATGCCCACGACGGCTGTTGCTTCGCATGCAGTGTCCTGCAGACCGGTGCCCCCGTTGATAACCCCGAGGTCGCTGCCCGGCCGGTCGAGCGCGCGCCGAGCCGGATCGCCTGGCTTGATTTCGCCTCAGACCTTGATCGTTCGCCCGCCGGCTTCTCGGCACAAGCCCGCGCTCCGCCGCTGTTTTCCTGACGACGTTCTCGCTGCCGGTCGCGCGTCCCGCACCGGCGAGTGCCCTTGAGCAAGCCGGCCAGAGAGCCGGTGTCAGGATTCATCCATGTTTCGGTTTCGCGCCCTCGGTGGCGTCAGCGTCGCGGCCATTCAGGCCACGTTGTTGGCGTCTGCTGATATGGCTCATGCACAAAATGGCGAACCGGGGGTCTTGCCACCCGTCAGCGTCGAGGCGCCGCGCCCAGCGAAGCCGGCTGCGCGCAAGCCCGTAAACCGCTCCGCCGTCGCCCTTCGGCATCGGACCGCGCCAGCGGCTGCGGCCGCGCCGAACCGACCGGTCGTGGTCAGCGCCGCCGGGGCGGGCGCCCATGCCTCGCTCGGGACGCCGCCAGCCGTGGCCCGGTTCCAGCTGCCGCAGAAGTCCTTCAGCATCACCTCCGGGCAGGTCGACGAGACCGTCAACCTCAAGGACCCCGAGGACGCGGTCAAATACATGCCGAGCCTGTTCGTGCGGAAACGCAACGACGGCGACAACATGGCGGTGCTGGCGACCAGGAGCTGGGGCGTCAATTCGAGCGCGCGCTCGCTGATCTATTACGACGACCTGCTGGTGTCGGCGCTGATCGGCAACAACAACACCAGCGCCTCGCCGAAGTGGAACCTGATCTCGCCGGAGGCGATCGGCCGGATCGACTATCTGAACGGCCCGTTCGCGGCGGCCTATCCCGGCAACTCGATCGGGGGCGTGTTGCTGATCTCGTCGAAAATGCCCGACAGGCCGTTTGCGGTGGCCAAGGAGACGGTCTCGGTGATGCCGTGGAGCCAGTACGGCACCAAGGACACCTATGTCACCAGCCAAACCAGCGCGGCCGCGGGCAATCGCGATGGCAAGCTGTCGTGGCTGGTGAGCGCCAACTATCTCGACAGCTTTCAGCAGCCGCTGACCTACACGACGAGCGCGACGATCCCGGCGGGGACTGCCGGCGCGTTTCCGGCGCGCAACAAGCAGGGCGTGCCGGCCAATGTCATCGGCACCGGCGTCCTGGCGCATTCGCAGCAGACATCGGCCAACCTGCGCCTCGCCTACGATGTGTCTCCGCTGGTGCAGGCGACCTATTCACTCGGCATCTGGAACAACCATCAGGTTTCCGATCCCCAGACCTATCTGCGATCCCTCGCGACGGGCGCGCCGACCTTCGCCAACAATTCGGGCTTCGCCACCGGCAAGTACGTCTGGGACCAGACCCATCTGAGCAACGCGGTCGCGCTGAAGAGCGACACCAAGGGCGTCTACGACTTCGACCTGTCGGCCTCGAGCTACAACTACCTGCAGGACACCCAGCTCAATCCGTTCACCGTCGCGGCAACCGGCGTCGGCTTCTCGCCGAACGGCAAGATCACGAGGATGGACGGCACCAACTGGCAGAATGCTGATGCCAAGGGGATCTGGCGGCCGTTCGGCTATGACGGGCCGCACGAGATCAGCTTCGGCGTTCACGGCGATCGCTACCGGCTGGAAAATCCGGTCTACGCCTCGTCGATCTGGAACGCGACATCGTCGACCGGCACCGGCGCGCTCTACTCGACGGGCGTCGGCGAAACCCGGACCGGTGCGCTGTGGTTGCAGGATGCCTGGAAGATCAACCCGAGCCTGAAGCTGACGCTGGGCGGGCGGCTGGAGAGCTGGCAGGCGCTCGACGGCTTCAACCTCAACACCACGACGAATGCCGCGGGCGGGATCACGTCGACCGCGGCGGTCAACCAGCCCGGGCTGAACTCGACCAACTTCTCTCCAAAGGCGTCGCTGTCGTTCGACCCGAACAAGGATTGGAACATCACGGCGAATTTCGGCGAGGCCTATCGCTATCCGACGGTGACCGAGCTTTATCAAAACGTCACGATCGGCGGCGTCGCGACCTTCGCCAATCCGTTCCTCAAGCCGGAGCAGGACTTCACCGGCGAGTTGAACATCGAGCGCAAGTGGACCGACGGGCGGGTCCGCCTGACGCTGTTCTCCGAGCGAACCAACAACGCGATCATCTCGCAGACCAATCTGGTGACCAATCCGGTCTCAGGGGCGCAGACGCCGACCACCGTCGTCAGCAATGTCGACGCAATCCGGATGCAGGGCGTCGAACTGTCGGCCGAAAAGGACAATTTGTTCGTGACCGGCCTGCAACTGTTCGGCAGCGTCACCTATGTCGATTCCAAGATCCTCGCAGACGCAAGCTGGGCGGGCGTCAATCCGCTGACCAACTTGCCGACCACCGTGGTCGGCAAGCGCGTTCCCTATGTGCCGGATTGGCGCGCCAAGATCGGCATGACCTACCGGCCGAACGAGAGCTGGGCCTACACCGTCGCAGCGCGCTACAGCGGCAAGCAATATTCGACACTCGACAACACCGACATCGTCTCCCACGTCTATGGCGCGTTCGACAATTTCTTCGTCGTCGACATGAAGATCCATTACAACGCGACCGCGAACTTCGCGTTCGATTTCGGCATCGATAACATCTTCAACGAGCAGTACTTCCTGTTCCATCCCTTCCCCGGCAGGACGTTCGTCCTGGCCGGCAAATACACCTTCTGAGCTGGCGGGCTGTCGGCAACAACACAAAGGAGATTCGACGTGAGAAAAACACTGGCTGGGCTTGCTGCAATCTTCGCGCTTGCCCTGATCGCGCCTGCCGCGGCCGAGGACGTCAAGGCCGGCGATCTCGTGATCACGCAGGCCTGGACGCGCGCCACGCCGAACGGCGCCAAGATCGGCGGCGGCTATCTGACGATCGAGAACAAGGGGACGACGCCTGATCGTCTGGTTTCGGGCACAGCCGATGTCGCCGGCAAGGTCGAGGTCCACGAGATGTCGATGGACAATGGCGTGATGAAGATGCGTGCGCTCGACAAGGGTCTGGCGATCGAGCCGGGCAAGACGGTGAAACTCGCACCCGGCGGCTATCACCTGATGATGTTCGACCTGAAGAACCCGCTGAAGCAGGGCGACAAGGTGCCGGTCACGCTCGAATTCGAGAAGGCCGGCAAGGTCTCGGTCTCGCTTGACGTGCAGCCCGTCGGTGCGCAGGCGCCAGGCGGCGATCACTCCGGCCATGGCGACCATTCCGGTCACATGGACATGAAGAAGATGTGAGGGCGCCATGCGGTCACACACAATCCTCATTGCGATGGTGGCGCTGCTCGCAGCGGCGCCGGCCGTTGCGCACGTCACGCTGGAAGGAAAGCAGGCGCCCGTCGGCTCTTACTACAAGGCGGTGTTCGCCGTACCACACGGTTGCGCGGGATCGGCGACGACCAAGATCCGGGTACAGATTCCGGAAGGCGTGATCGGGGTGAAGCCGATGCCGAAGCCCGGCTGGACCCTCGATACGGTCACCGGCAAATACGCCGCCGAATACGACTATCACGGCGCAAAACTCTCCGAGGGCGTCAAGGAAGTGGCCTGGAGCGGTGGTAAGCTTGCCGACAAGAATTACGACGAGTTCGTGATGCAGACGTTTCTCACCGATACGCTGAAGCCGAACACGGTGCTCTATTTCCCCGTCGTGCAGGAATGCGAGCAGGGCGTCAGCCGCTGGATCGACATCCCGGCCGAGGGGCAGGGTGGCGGCGGGCACGAGCATGGCAGCAAGACACCGGCGCCCGGCGTCAAGCTGCTGCCGAAGCCGTAAACCGTGCGGCTGCTCGCAGGTCATGTTGTCGGAAGTCTCGCCGCGCTACTCTCGGCGCTGTTTCTGACGCTGTGTCTTGCGACCCCAGCCCATGCGCATGCCGTCCTGATCGCAGCCGAGCCGGCCGACGGCAGTGTGGTCGCGGAAGCACCGAAGACGGTGGTGCTCCGCTTCAACGAAGCGGTGGCGCCGACGGCGGTCAGCCTGCTCGACGCCGCGGGCAAGCCGCGCGACGTCGCGATCCACGCTGTCGATGAATCGGTGATGGTGACATTGCCCGCGGGCCTGCCGCAGGGCACGCAGGTGGTCAGCTATCGCGTGGTGTCGCAGGACGGCCATCCGGTCGCGGGCTCGCTGTTGTTCTCGATCGGCGTCGTCACCGGCTCGGCGGCGCCGTCCGGCGACGGCCTGCTCCATGCGCTGATCTGGCTGGCGCGGCTCGCGCTCTATCTCGGGCTGTTTGCCGGCGTCGGCGGCGTGTTCTTCGCCGCCTGGATCGGGCAGGGCCCGGCGGGCGAGCGGCTGATCATGTGGTCGCTCAAGATCGGCCTGGTCGGTGCGGTCGCCTCGCTTGGCCTGCAGGGTGTCGACCTGCTGAACCTGCCGATCACCGGCCTCCTGACATGGGCGGCGTGGGCCAGTGCCGCCGGCACCAGCCTGTTTCCGGCTCTGCTGCTCGCCATCGCCGCGATGCTGATCGCAGCGATTGCCTGGCGCAGCCCATCGTTCCGCGCGGCGTTCGTCCGCACCGCGGTCGCGATGATCTGCGTCGGCCTGTCGTTCGCGGTCAGTGGCCACGCCGCCACTGCCTCCCCGCAATGGCTGACGCGCACCGCGCTGTTCATCCACGGCATTGGCCTGGCCTTCTGGATGGGCGCACTCGCGCCGCTGGCAGTGCTCGCCTGGCAGCGCAAGGACTCGCTGTTGCGGGTGCTCAGGCGCTTTTCAACGGTCGCAGTGCCGGTCGTCGCCTTGATCGCCTTGTCGGGCCTGGCGCTCGCGATCGTCCAGCTCGAAAGTTTTGCGGCGCTGATCGACACCGGATACGGCAACATCCTGCTGGCGAAACTTGTGCTGGTGGCGCTGCTGCTGACGTTCGCGGCGCTGAACCGGCTGGTGTTCACGCCCGCGATCGAGCGTGAATTCCACCGCACGCGGCCGCTGCAGCGCTCGATCGCGCTCGAATTCGTGTTGATGATCGCCATCCTCGGCCTCGTCGCATTATGGCGCTTCACGCCGCCGCCGCGCGTGCTGGCGATGTCGGACGACGTTCCGCTCGCGGTCCACATCCATACCGAGGCCGCGATGTTCCAGGTGCTGATCGCGCCGGGCAAGGTCGGCCAGAACGATTTCGTGCTGCAGTTGATGAACGGTGATGCCAGCCCATTTGCGGCCAAGGAAGCGACGCTGACGCTGAGTTTGCCGGATCGCGGCATCGAGCCGTTGGAACGCAGCGCCGCACTGGGTCCAGACGGCTATTGGCACGTGAAGAAGGTGCCGTTGTCGGTCCCGGGCCGCTGGCACATGCAGATCGATGCCCTGGTGACCGATTTCAAGAAAGTGACGCTGGAAGACGATTTCGAGGTCAGGTAAACGCTCGATCGGTGCGCCGGATACCTCGGCGGTGCGCAATTCGCTGCAATGGCCGAAATTCGCCTGATTTGAAGGGTTTTTGACCTGAAGCGGCCTTGTGTTTTCACAGCCGATCCGGTTTCACTGCAGCTCTCTTCCGATGCATCACTGATTCCCGAGTAACGCCATGCGATTGTCGCGGTTTTTCCTGCCCATCCTGAAAGAAAACCCGAAAGAGGCGGAGATCGTCTCGCACCGGCTGATGCTGCGCGCGGGCATGATGCGGCAGGAGGCCGCCGGCATCTATGCCTGGCTGCCGCTCGGCTTCCGGGTGCTGAAGAAGATCGAGCAGATCGTTCGCGAGGAGCAGGACCGCGCCGGCGCGCTCGAGCTCCTGATGCCGACGCTGCAGCTTGCCGATCTGTGGCGTGAGAGCGGCCGTTACGATGCCTATGGCCCGGAGATGCTGCGCATCCTCGATCGCCACAAGCGCGAGCTCCTGTACGGACCGACCAACGAGGAGATGATCACGGAGATCTTCCGCTCCTACGTCAAGTCCTACAAGAACCTGCCGCTCAACCTCTACCACATCCAGTGGAAGTTCCGCGACGAGCAGCGCCCGCGTTTCGGCGTGATGCGCGGCCGCGAATTCCTGATGAAGGATGCCTATTCGTTCGACCTCGACGAGGCCGGCGCGCGGCGCTCCTACAACAAGATGTTCGTGGCTTACTTGCGCACCTTTGCGCGGATGGGCCTCAAGGCGATCCCGATGCGGGCCGAGACCGGCCCGATCGGCGGCGACCTCAGCCACGAGTTCATCGTGCTCGCTGACACCGGCGAGTCCGGCGTCTTCATCAACCGCGATGTGCTGGACCTGCCGGTGCCGGGCGAGGACGTCGATTATGACGGCGATCTCACGCCCATCATCAAGCAGTGGACCTCGGTCTATGCTGCGACCGAGGACGTCCACGAGGCCGCGCGCTTCGAACAGGAAGTGCCCGAGGCAAAGCGGCTGAACACGCGCGGCATCGAGGTCGGCCAGATCTTCTATTTCGGCACCAAATATTCCGACACCATGAAGGCGATGGTGGCCGGTCCCGATGGCGTCGATGTGCCGATCCATGGCGGCTCCTATGGCGTCGGCGTGTCGCGTCTGGTCGGCGCGATTATCGAAGCCTGTCACGACGATGCCGGCATCAAATGGCCCGAGGCCGTCGCGCCGTTCCGCGCCGCGATCCTCAATCTCAAGCAGGGCGATGCTGCGGTCGACGGCGCCTGCGAGCAGCTCTATCGCGAGCTCGCGGCGAAGGGCGTCGACGTGCTCTACGACGACACCGATCAGCGCGCCGGCGCCAAGTTCGCCGCGGCCGATCTGATCGGCATCCCCTGGCAGATTCTGGTCGGCCCGAAGGGGCTTGCGGAGGGCAAAGTCGAGGTGAAGCGCCGCAGCGATGGCTCACGCGAGAACATGAGCCCCGCCGACGTGGTCGCGAAGCTCGCGGGTTAAAGTTTATTCACGCTGCGTGATCGGCGGGGTAATCCGGCCACATTTGGCCCGAATCATGGGATTATCGAGAGATGGATGAGACCATGAGCGAACCAGTCCGTACCCCGCCTTTTGCGCCATTCGAATGGCTGCTGTCCGGACGCTATCTGCGCGCGCGCCGCAAGGAAGGGTTCATTTCGGTCATCGCCGGCTTTTCGTTCCTCGGCATCATGCTCGGCGTTGCCACGCTGATCGTGGTGATGGCCGTCATGAATGGCTTCCGCAAGGAATTGCTCGACAAGATCCTCGGTCTCAACGGGCACCTGCTGGTGCAGCCGCTGGAATCGCCGCTGACCGACTGGAAGGATGTCGCCGACCGGATCAGCCAGGTCCAGGGCATTCGCCTCGCCGCGCCGGTCGTGGATGGGCAGGGGCTCGGATCGTCGCCGTTCAACGCCGCCGGTGTCTTTATCCGCGGCATCCGTGCCGACGATCTCAACAACCTCACCTCGATCGCCAAGAACATCAAGCAGGGCACGCTCGAGGGTTTTGACGAGGGGCAGGGAGTTGCGATCGGCCGCCGGCTCGCCGACCAGCTCTCGCTGCATGCCGGCGACATGATCACGCTGGTCTCGCCGAAGGGCGCGGTGACGCCGATGGGCACCACGCCGCGCATCAAGCCGTACAAGATCACCGCGGTGTTCGAGATCGGCATGTCGGAATACGACTCGACCTTCGTGTTCATGCCGCTCGCCGAGGCGCAGGCCTATTTCAACCGCAACAACGACGTGTCTTCGATCGAGGTGTTCACCACCAATCCGGACAAGATCGACACCTACCGCAAGCTGGTGACGGAGGCGGCCGGGCGGCCGGTCTTCCTGGTCGACTGGCGGCAGCGCAACTCGACGTTCTTCAACGCGCTGCAAGTCGAGCGCAACGTGATGTTCCTGATCCTGACCATGATCGTGCTGGTCGCGGCGCTCAACATCGTCTCCGGATTGATCATGCTGGTGAAGGACAAGGGCCAGGACATCGCGATCCTGCGCACCATGGGCGCCTCGCAAGGCTCGATCATGCGGATCTTCCTGATCACCGGCGCCTCGATCGGCGTAGTCGGAACGCTGACCGGCTTTGCGGTCGGCATGCTGATCTGCCTGAACATCGAATCGATCAGGCAGTTCCTGTCATGGCTCACCAACACCGAGCTGTTCTCGCCCGAACTGTACTTCCTCTCCAAGCTTCCGGCTGAGGTCGATTTCGGTGAGACGCTCGCCGTCGTGATCATGGCGCTGACGCTATCTTTCCTTGCGACGCTCTACCCGTCGTGGCGCGCCGCGCGCCTCGACCCGGTCGAAGCGCTCCGGTACGAATAAGGAGCCCACATGGCGGAGGGGGCGGAAGACGTACCGGTCGTCTATCTTCATGATATCAAGCGGGAATACAGGCAGGGCGAGGCGACGCTGACGGTCCTGAACGGCGCCAAGCTCGCGCTGTGGCCCGGTCAATCGGTGGCGCTGGTGGCGCCGTCGGGATCCGGCAAGTCGACGCTGCTGCATATCGCGGGCCTGCTGGAGAGTCCCGATGACGGCGAGGTCTATGTCTCGGGCACGCCGACCTCGCAGATGTCCGACGTCGACCGCACGCAGATTCGCCGCTCCGACATCGGCTTCGTCTATCAATCGCATCGGCTGCTGCCGGAGTTCTCGGCGCTCGAGAACGTCATGCTGCCGCAGATGATTCGTGGCCTCAAGCGCTCCGAAACCGTGAAGCGGGCGACCGAGATCCTCGCTTATCTCGGGCTTGGCGACCGCATCACGCATCGACCGGCCGAGCTCTCGGGCGGCGAACAGCAGCGCGTGGCGATCGCGCGCGCGGTTGCCAACGCGCCGCGGGTGCTATTTGCGGACGAGCCGACCGGAAATTTGGATCCGGCAACGGCCGATCACGTTTTCAACGCTCTGATGCAACTCGTGAAGGCGACCCGGGTCGCGATGTTGATCGCAACTCACAACATGGAGCTCGCCGCGCGGATGGATCGCCGGGTCTCGTTGTCGAATGGGCAGGTCGTCGAGCTCGAGTGAGCCGCGGCTCTCACGCGCGAAGTGGCTGACGGTTCGCGTGAAGGACGTACACCAAGATCAGGAGCTGCAAGGCTTTTTCGTTCCGCTTCAATTGGGGCGGCAACGCGCTCATCCTCAATGGACGGAACGGCGCGCTCTGCCAGGCGCTCGCGAGCGGCCGTTGTTCGGCGGCCCGACATAGTAGGGGTTGTCAACGCACGACGCCGGCAGGCCCGCCGCCGAGGCCTGGCACTGCGCCAGTGACGTGTAGCCGCACTCGATCTGCGGACCGCCCCGTTGGTAGTTGGTTTTGCAGACCGGCGAGGTCGCATCGTATCGCTGGGCGTTCGCCGGTGCGCCCGCGACGGTACCCAGAACCAAGAGTGCCAGAATCAGGCAGCGCATCGGAATCTCCCGCCGGCCGGCTGCCGGCGACGCTCATGTGAGTATCCGCGCTGACCGGCGCCATAGGCGCGTGCGCGCGAGTGCGTCGAATCGCGGTCCCGCGCGGACGCCAGTCCGATCAGCGGTCAGTGAAGAACAGGTCGAAGAAATTGCCCTCGCGACGATCGCGCGGGGGGATGTGCAGATAGGAGCGCGGGTCGTTGTCGCCGGCATAATAGGGATTGGCGATGCAGTTCTGCCCGATGCCCGAGGCCGTGGCCAGGCACGCTTCATAGGACGGGTAGGAGCAGTTGCTCAGGCCGGGATAGCGGTCGCCCTGGATACAGAATGGGTAGCGCACGCCGACGGCATGCGCGGGCGCCGTACCGAACGAGGTGAACGCGACCACCGTCGCCGCCGCAGCAAGAATCATCGTCCGCATGTGCATTCCTTGTCGCTGCGAAGATTCGATGTTGGCGACGATCCAAATCGGACAAGCTGGTTCCGGTCAACACGATCTTGCGTCTCGCAGTACAAGCAATTTTGAATTGTGAAAATTATGCGGCAGCTATGTGGCAAAAGTTCCAAGAAGTGCATGTAATACAGTATTAACTTCAAATTTGAGCGAAGTCGTTTGGCCCTGCCTGTTGCAGCGAAGTTACAGCAATTCCGCCGGGGGCTGCTATGAGGGTGTCTCGCGGCCTTGGGGGCCTGTAGACAAAGTTGGAACGGGAAAAATGAAGAAGATTTTGCTTGTCACCGCCAGCATGATTGCGCTCAGCGCGACGGCTGCTTCCGCGGCTGACCTCGCGGCTCGCCCTTACACCAAGGCTCCGCCGCCGATCGTCTCCGCTGTTTATGATTGGACCGGCTTCTACATCGGTATCAACGGTGGTTGGGGCCAGAGCCACGACAACCGTTCGGTCGATGGCATCGGCAGCGCCGGCAGCTACGACGCCAACGGCGGCACCGTCGGTGGCCAGGTCGGCTACCGCTGGCAGGCCGGCGGCTGGGTGTTCGGTCTGGAAGCTCAAGGCAACTGGGCTGACTTCAAGGGCAGCACCGGCAACCTGCTCGTCCCGGGCGGCACCGTTCGCTCGAAGACGGACGCGTTCGGCCTGTTCACCGGTCAGATCGGCTACGCCTGGAACAACGTCCTGCTGTACGCCAAGGGCGGTGCTGCGGTCACCGATCGCAACTACCAGTTCCTGGCACCGGGCGGCGCGCTGGCGTCCTCGACCGGCTACGACACCCGTTGGAGCCCGACGGTGGGCGTTGGCCTCGAATTCGCCTTCTCGCAGGGCTGGTCGCTCGGCGTCGAATACAACCACATCTTCGAAGACACCCACGGCGCGACCTTCGTCACCCCGGCTGGTGTCGGCGTGGCTGGCTTCCACACCGGTGGCGACACCGACATGGTCCTCGGCCGTCTGAACTACAAGTTCGGTGGCCCGATCATTGCCAAGTACTGATTGATCGCTTGATCCAAGCGACATCGAAAACCCCGGGCTTCGGCCCGGGGTTTTTTGTTGGCTTGCTGCCTGCTCCTCCATGATTGCAGGGAAGGCGGGGATCCGGCCGAAGCCGAGAGCGAGAGCCCTCACTGCTCAGGCGGAACTGTCCCGTGCCCGCCAAGGCAGGCCGGGAATTGTTGCCGATGAAGGGCCGGGCGCCTGTTAGTCGAAATCGGCGAAGTCGAGCCCGGCGTTGGCCTTGGATGCGTCATTGATGCAGTCCGAATACGCGCGCCAGCGTTCCACAAACCCATAGCCTTGGGCCTGCTGCGCCGCCTTCGCCTTGCATTCGGCCTTGATGTGCTTGACGACGGCCTGCTGTCGCTTGGACGTCTTTTCCGCGCTGGCGGGCGTCATGGTCAGAACGACCGCCGCGATCGCAAGTGCGTTGACTGCAAGTCGTGCTGTAGCGGTGGTACGAGGCATTGCGATGCTCCCGCGAGACGATTGATCGAGATTTCACGCTGAAGCCGGAGCACTCAGCGCCTCGATCCTAGGCCTCGCCCGGGCGCGTTCCTTTGCTCACACGGAGTACCGGAATTGTACGGGGTTCAATGTCATGAGCCGCTGAGTCGCCTGCCGCCGATGAGCGGCCTCGTCAGGCCTGCCAAGCCTGCCAACCTCGCGAGATTAACTATCAGGATCACTTTCCAGACCGAACCGGCGCCCTCGCTTGACTCCGAGAACAAAAAAGGAACAATGTTCTGCATACGTTCCAGTTCAGGGAGAGCGGCCATGTTGAAGATTTTCGTGCAGGAAGCTGCAGCGCTGGCATCGATCACGCTGTTCGTCGGTATGATCGCGGTTTGGGCTCAGCTGATCACCCAGTTCTGAAGAATATCCCCTTGGAGACAGGGGCATGGCTGGCCCCTCGTGGCTCCGTTGCAATGCCCCTTGGGGATAAGCGGGACGACCTGCCGCCACGCCGCGTTCGGCGTGGACTTGGCAGGGTCCAGGCTCCACGATGGGGGCGCGAGTCGGGTCTGATGCTGTCGAGTTCCGGCTTTGGCACTCGCGCCACCCTGGCCCAAAGAGATCCCGTAAGCAGCCATGCCGAATGCCGGATTCGTTCATCTTCACGTCCATTCCGCCTATTCGCTGCTGAAGGGCTCGATCAAGATCGCCAAGCTCGGCGAGCTTGCAAAGGCCGACCGCCAGCCGGCGCTGGCGCTGACCGACACCGACAACATGTTCGGGGCGCTGGAATTCTCCGACAAGATGGCCGGCTACGGCATCCAGCCGATCGTCGGCTGTGAGGTTGCGGTGGATTTCGGCGACGTCGACCCCAATACGCGAAGCATCCTGGCGACGACCGGACCCACGCGAATCGTGCTGCTGGCGGCACGCGAGCGCGGATACCAGAACCTGATGCGGCTGAACTCGCGGGCGTTCCTGGAGACGCCGGTGAACCAGACACCGCACATCAAGCTCGACTGGCTCACCGACGCCGCCGACGACCTGATCGCGCTGACCGGCGGGCCCGACGGGCCGATCGCGCTGGCGCTGCGCGCCGAGCAGGCGACGCTGGCGGCCACCCGCTGCGAACGTCTGGCCAGCCTGTTCGGCGACCGCCTCTATATCGAATTGCAGCGCCACGGCGTCGACAAGGAGCGCCGCACCGAGGGCGGCCTGATTGATCTTGCCTATGCGAAGGGCCTGCCGCTGGTCGCGACCAACGAGCCGTATTTCGCGAGCACTGACGACTACGAATCGCACGACGCGTTGCTGTGCATCGCCGGCGGCCATCTGATCGCCGAGACCAACCGCGAGCAATTGACCCCGGATCACCGCTTCAAGACCCGCGCTGAAATGGCGGTGCTGTTCGCCGATATTCCGGAAGCGCTGGCCTCGACGGTGGAGATCGCCGAGCGCTGCTCGTTCCGGCCCAAGACCCGCAAGCCGATCCTGCCGTTCTTCACCGTCGGAGCCGCACAGAGTTCCGACGCCGCCGCCGACGAAGCCGCCGAGCTGAAGCGACAGGCCGAGGAAGGGCTCGCCAACCGCCTGCGGGTGCACGGTCTCTCGCCGGGCATGACGGAGGAGGATTACAGCAAGCGGCTTGCCTTCGAGCTCGACGTCATCACCCGCATGAAATACGCGGGCTACTTTCTGATCGTGTCGGACTTCATCAAATGGGCGAAGGCGCAGGGCATTCCGGTCGGACCGGGCCGCGGCTCGGGTGCGGGCTCGCTGGTCGCCTGGGTGCTGACCATCACCGACCTCGACCCGATGCGCTTTGCGTTGCTGTTCGAGCGCTTCCTCAATCCGGAACGCGTCTCGATGCCGGACTTCGACATCGACTTCTGCCAGGACCGCCGCGGCGAGGTGATCCAGTACGTGCAGGAGCGCTACGGCCGCGACCAGGTGGCGCAGATCATCACCTTCGGAACGCTGCAGGCGCGCGGCGTGCTGCGCGACGTCGGGCGCGTGCTGCAGATGCCGTACGGGCAGGTCGACAAGCTGACCAAGCTGGTGCCGCAGAATCCCGCCGCTCCCGTGACGCTGGCGCAGGCGATTGAAGGCGAACCGAAGCTGCAGGCGTTCCGCGACGAGGATCCGGTGGTGGCGCGCGCCTTCGACATCGCGCAGCGCCTCGAGGGCCTGACGCGGCACGCCTCGACCCACGCCGCCGGCATCGTGATCGGCGACCGGCCGCTCAGCGAGCTGGTGCCGATGTACCGCGATCCGAAATCGGACATGCCGGTCACCCAATTCAACATGAAATGGGTCGAGCCTGCGGGCCTCGTGAAGTTCGACTTCCTCGGCCTGAAGACGCTGACGGTGCTCGACGTCGCGGTGAAGCTGCTCAAGCAGCGCGACGTCCATGTCGATCTCGCCACGCTGCCGATCGACGATGCGGCGAGTTACCAGATGCTCGCGCGGGGCGATGTGGTCGGCGTGTTCCAGGTGGAAAGCCAGGGCATGCGGCGGGCGCTGATCGACATGCGGCCGGACCGCTTCGAGGACATCATCGCGCTGGTGGCGCTGTATCGCCCGGGCCCGATGGCGAACATCCCGACCTATTGCGCGCGCAAGCACGGCGACGAGGAGCCGGAATATCTGCATCCGATCCTGGAGCCGATCCTGAAGGAGACCTTCGGCGTCATCATCTATCAGGAACAGGTGATGCAGATCGCGCAGCAGATGGCGGGCTATTCGCTCGGCCAGGCCGACCTGCTGCGCCGCGCGATGGGCAAGAAGATCCGCGCCGAGATGGACAAGCAGCGCGACATCTTCGTCGCCGGCGCAATGAAGAACGGCGTCGGCAAGGGCCAGGCGGAGACGATCTTCGAGCTGCTCGCCAAGTTCGCCGACTACGGCTTCAACAAGAGCCATGCGGCGGCCTATGCGCTGGTGTCGTACCACACCGCCTACATGAAGGCGCATTTCCCGGTCGAGTTCCTCGCGGCGTCGATGACGCTCGAACTCAACAACACCGACAAGCTCTCCGAATTCCGTTCCGAGGCGCAGCGGCTCGGCATCAAGGTCGAGGCGCCCAACATCAACCGGTCCGGCGCCACCTTCGAGGTCAGCGAAAATACGATCTACTACGCACTCGCGGCGCTGAAGGGCGTCGGCATCCAGGCGGTCGAGCAGATCATCGAGGAGCGCAACAAGAAGGGCGCCTTCACCTCGCTCGCCGATTTCGCCGCGCGGGTCAGCCCGCGTGCGGTCAACAAGCGGATCATCGAGAGTCTCGCGGCCGCCGGCGCCTTCGACACGCTGGAGCGCAATCGCGCGCGGGTGTTCGCAGGCGCCGATGCGATCCTCGCCGCCTGCCAGCGCAGCCACGAGGCGGCGACCTCGGGCCAGAACGACATGTTCGGCAGCGCGCCGGACGCGCCCAGCATCATCCTGCCGCAGGTCGAGCCCTGGCTGCCGGCGGACCGGCTGCGGCGTGAATATGATGCGATCGGGTTCTTCCTGTCGGGCCATCCGCTCGACGACTACGCCACTGCACTGAAGCGGCTTCGCGTACAGTCCTGGGCGGAATTCTCACGCGCGGTAAAAACCGGCGCCACCGCGGGCAAGGTCGCGGCAACCGTGGTGTCGCGCATGGAGCGGCGCACCAAGACCGGCAACAAGATGGGCATCATGGGCCTGTCGGATCCGACCGGCCATTTCGAGGCGGTGCTATTCTCCGAGGGCCTCGCGCAGTACCGTGACGTGCTGGAGCCGGGCGCGGCCGTGCTGCTGCAACTCGGCGCCGAGCTGCAGGGCGAGGACGTGCGGGCGAGGGTGCTGCACGCCGAGCCGCTGGACCACGCCGCGGCCAAGACGCAAAAGGGCCTGCGCATCTTCGTGCGCGACACCAAGCCATTGGAGTCGATCGCGCGCCGGCTCAACATGCCGGAGGCCGTGGCCGCGCCCGGCGGCACTGCAAAGCCGGCGGCGGTCAAGCCTGCGCCGGCAGCCGCGCCGCCGGCAGGCGCCGCCGACGGCGACGTCTCGCTTGTGATGATGCTGGATCTCGAAACCGAGGTCGAGATGAAACTGCCCGGTCGCTACAAGGTCTCGCCGCAGATCGCCGGCGCGATCAAGGCCGTCGCCGGCGTCGTCGACGTGCAGACGCTATAGGCGCGCACGCGCTCCTGCCTCCTGAGGCAGTTGATCCACCGTTGCCAAGCCTTTAGCCGTTGCAACTTAACGGTGTATCGGCTTAGTGTCGTGCGGGGCTGGTTTTGGGGGTCGAATGTTCTGGCGGGGAATGGTGGCGTTGGCCGCGGCTGCGCTGTTGTGCGGCTGTGAAACGACGCAGAGGAATGGGCTCGACTATGCAGCGATGACGCAGAAGGTGGGTCCGCCAAAGGCGGGACACGGGCGCATCGTAATGCTCCGGGAAAAGGATTTCGGCAACATTGTCGACAGGGCGTTTGAGTTCCAGCTCGACGGTACGCCGGTCCAGGGCCTCAGGACCGGAACCTACGTCTATGTCGATCGTCCGGCGGGCCAACACCAGTTTACGGCGAGCGAAGCCGGCTTTCCCGGTGTGACCCAGCGGGACGTCACGATCCAGTCAGGTCAGACCCATTTCTATGTGGTTCGAATGAGTGAGCGAAAGAGCGCCATCCTGGCATCGTCAGCGAATACCGGACTGCTGGGTCTTGCACTGAGCACAGCCATCACCTCGGGCTACAAGAATCCCGGCCCGCTCGATTTCCTGCCCTTGGAGGATTCCGCGGCCCGGACCACGATCGCGGAGCTGCGGTTGGCCGAATAGGGGCCATTTCGGCTCGATTTGGGTCCATCCGACCGGTGTAACCGGCCGTATTTCCTTGCTTCTGGCGCAAATCAGGCTATATAGCGCGCCATCTCACACGGAAACATGGCTCAAAAGGCCGTCCGGTGGCAGCCGGGCCATAAGGCTCGTCTGCTCACACGTTTCCGGAGGAACCAACCGGAGAATTATCACTATGTCGCTACCCGATTTTTCTATGCGTCAGTTGCTTGAAGCTGGCGTTCACTTTGGCCACCAGGCCCACCGCTGGAATCCGAAGATGCAGGATTACATCTTCGGCGCCCGCAACAACATCCACATCATCGACCTCGCGCAGACCGTGCCGATGCTGCATCGTGCCCTGCAGGCGGTCAGCGATACCGTCGCCAAGGGCGGCCGCATCCTGTTCGTCGGCACCAAGCGCTCGGCTCAGGACGGCGTCGCCGACGCTGCCAAGCGTTCGGCCCAGTACTTCGTCAATTCGCGCTGGCTCGGCGGCACGCTGACCAACTGGAAGACGATCTCGGCCTCGATCAAGCGCCTGCGCCATCTCGACGACGTGCTGTCGTCCGGCGAAGCCAACTCCTACACCAAGAAGGAGCGGCTGACGCTGCAGCGCGAGCGCGACAAGCTCGACCGTTCGCTCGGCGGGATCAAGGACATGGGCGGTCTTCCCGACATGATCTTCGTGATCGACACCAACAAGGAAGACATCGCGATCCAGGAAGCCCAGCGGCTCAACATCCCGGTCGCCGCGATCGTCGACACCAATTCGGACCCGAAGGGCATCACCTATGTGGTGCCGGGTAATGACGACGCCGGCCGCGCGATCTCGCTGTATTGCGACCTCGTGGCGCGCGCTGCCATCGACGGCATCTCGCGCGCACAGGGCGATTCCGGAATCGACATCGGCGCTTCGGCCGCTCCGATCCAGGAAGACCTTCCGGCCGCTGCGCCGTCCGGCTTCCAGGGGCTGGCCGGTCCGCGTGGCACCGCCGACAATCTCAAGAAGCTCACCGGCGTGTCCGGTGCGATCGAGAAGAAGCTCAACGACCTCGGCATCTTCCACTACTGGCAGCTCGCCGAGCTCGATCACGACACCGCGCACAAGATCGGCGAAGAAGTCGGTCTGCCGAGCCGTGCCGACGCCTGGGTTGCCCAGGCCAAGACGCTCGCCGAAGCGGAATAACAGTTACGCGGCGTGGCCGGGTCTGACCCGGCCGCCGCTTCTATTCCACGAACAACGATTTTCCTGTCGCTGACAGCGGCGCCATCGGGCGCCGCGGTTTCTGTACAGGCAAGAAGGACATGGAACGATGGCAACGATCTCTGCAGCAATGGTCAAGGAACTCCGCGAGTCGACCGGCGCGGGCATGATGGATTGCAAGGCGGCGTTGACCGAGACCGACGGCGACATGACGGCGGCGCAGGACTGGCTGCGCAAGAAGGGCCTGTCCAAGGCTGCCAAGAAGGCCGGTCGCGTCGCGGCCGAAGGCCTGATCGGCGCGCTGACCGCCGGCACCAAGGGCGTGCTGGTCGAGGTCAATTCGGAGACCGACTTCGTCGCGCGCAACGAGCAGTTCCAGGGCCTGGTCAAGATGATTGCTCAGGTCGCGCTGAAGCACGGCTCCGACGTCGAGGCCATCAAGGCCGCCAAGGTTGGCGACTTCACCGTGGAGCGGGCGATCTCGGACGCGATCGCGACCATCGGCGAGAACATGTCGCTGCGCCGCGCCGCTTCGCTCGAGGTGAGCCAGGGCGTGGTGTCGAGCTACGTCCACAACGCCGTGATCGAGGGCGCCGGCAAGATCGGCGTCATCGTGGCGCTGGAGTCCCCCGGCAAGACCGACGAGCTCGCCGTGCTCGGCCGCCAGCTCGCCATGCATGTCGCGGCGGCGAAGCCGCTGGCGCTCGACCCTGCCGGGCTCGATCCGGAGACCGTCAAGCGCGAGAAGGACGTGCTGGCCGACAAGTACCGCCAGCAGGGCAAGCCGGAGAACGTCATCGAGAAGATCGTCGATTCCGGCCTGAAGACCTATTACAAGGAGGTTTGCCTCCTCGATCAGGCCTTCATCCACGACAGCGGCAAGTCGGTTGCCCAGGCGGTGAAGGAAGCTGAGGGTAAGGTCGGCGGGCCGATCAAAATCGCCGGCTTTGTGAACTATGCTCTCGGCGAGGGAATCGAGAAGCAGGAAAGCGACTTCGCCGCTGAAGTCGCAGCCGCCAGCGGCAAGAAGTAACCGCTGACACCCGGCGTCCGGCGCGTTGCGCCGGAGGCCTGCCTGCGCGGGACAAGAAAGCGATCGCATCATGGCCGAGCCGATCTATCGTCGCGTGGTGATCAAGCTGTCCGGCGAATATCTGGCCGGCTCCCACGGCTTCGGTATCGATCAACCGACGGTCGATCGCGTCGCGGACGACCTGATCGCGGCGCGCAAGCTCGGCATCGAGGTCGCCGTCGTGATCGGCGGTGGCAATATCGTGCGCGGCGTCGAGGTGTCCTCGCGCGGCGTATCGCGGCCGACCGGCGACACCATGGGCATGCTTGCGACCATGATGAACTGCCTCGCACTCGAGGCGGCAATCGAGCGCAAGGGGACGCCGGCGCGGACCTTGTCGGCATTCGTGATGCCGGAGATTTCCGAGCTGTTCACCCGTAGTGCGACGCACAAATATCTCGCCGAGGGACGCATCGTCCTGCTCGGCGGTGGAACCGGCAACCCGTTCTTCACCACCGATACCACCGCCGTGCTGCGCGCGGCCGAGATCGGGGCGCAGGCGGTGCTGAAGGCCACCAATGTCGACGGCGTCTATAACGCCGATCCGAAGAAGGACCCCAAAGCCAAGCGCTTCGACCGCCTGACCCATTCGCAGGCGATCGAGGGCGGCTACAAGGTCATGGACGCGACCGCTTTCGCGCTTGCCCGCGAGACGTCGCTGCCTATCATCGTGTTCTCGATCGCGGAGCCCGGTTCGATCGGTGCGATTCTGCGCGGGTCCGGACACGGCACGGTCGTCGCCGGCTGATTGCCGCGCCTCCGGGTCCAGATTTTGGACCCGAGGACGTCGACAGCCGGTTTCTAATGAAGGGAGAACGTCATGGCCGCAGCTGGTTTTGACATCAACGACGTCAAGCGCCGCATGCAGGGCGCCACACAATCGCTCAAGCACGAGCTCGGCGGCCTGCGTACCGGCCGTGCCGCGGCCTCCATGCTGGAGCCGGTCCAGGTCGAGGCTTACGGCTCGCATATGCCGCTCAACCAGGTTGCGACCATCAGCGTGCCCGAGCCGCGCCTGCTCTCGGTGCAGGTCTGGGACAAGACGATGGTGAAGGCGGTCGAAAAGGCGATCGTGGATTCCAATCTCGGCCTGTCGCCCGCGACCGAAGGCCAGGTGCTGCGCTTGCGGATTCCGGAGCTCAACGAGGAGCGCCGCAAGGAACTCGTCAAGGTCGCGCACAAATACGCCGAAGCGGCCAAGGTCGCCGTGCGCCATGTGCGTCGCGACGGCCTCGACGTGATCAAGAAGCTCGAGAAGAATCACGAGATCTCCGAGGACGATCAGGAGCGCCTGTCCAACGAGGTGCAGAAGGCGACCGACGGCATGATCGTCGAAATCGACCAACTGCTTGCGGCCAAGGAAAAGGAAATCCTGACGGTCTGATACGCATCCGGGAACAGCCGATGTCGAACGCCGCCGCCCCAGCAACTGACGGACCGGATCGCTCCGGCAGTCCGTTGCATGTGGCGATCATCATGGACGGCAACGGGCGCTGGGCCGCGTCGCGCGGCCTGCCGCGCGTCGAGGGCCATCGCCGCGGCGTCGAGGCGTTGCGCCGTGTGGTGCGTGCGGCCAACGAGCTCGGCATCGTCTATCTCACGATCTTTTCGTTCAGCTCTGAAAACTGGTCGCGGCCGGCGAGTGAGATCGGCGATCTGTTCGGTCTGCTGCGGCGCTTCATCCGCAACGATTTGGCGACGCTGCATCGTGACGGCGTGCGGGTACGCGTGATCGGCGAGCGCGACGGGCTCGATCCCGACATCTGCGCGCTGCTCAACGAGGCCGAGGAGCTGACGCGCAATAACGACAAGCTCAACCTCGTGGTCGCCTTCAATTACGGTTCGCGGGCAGAGATCGCCGCAGCGGCACGGCGCCTTGCGCGCGAGGTCGCCGAAGGCAAGCGCGACGCCAACTCGATCGATGCCGACACGCTCGGGCATTATCTCGATGCACCCGACATTCCGGATCCTGACCTGATCATCCGCACCAGTGGCGAACAGCGTCTGTCGAACTTCCTGATGTGGCAGGCCGCCTATAGCGAGCTGGTGTTCGTGCCGATACACTGGCCCGATTTCGACAAGGCGGCGCTCGAAGGCGCGATTGCGGAATACGGCAAACGCGAGCGCCGGTTCGGCGGCCTCGCCGCGAAAACCGGCTCGTGACCGAAGGCGAAGCCGCGCCTGCGGCAGCAAGCGAGCAGCCGTCCACGGCAGCGAACGAGCAGGCCTCGCGCAACCTCGTGATGCGCGTGGTTGCGGCGCTGGTGCTGGCGCCGGTTGCGATCGCGCTGGCCTATCTGGGAGGGGTCGCCTGGTCACTGCTGGTGACGCTGGCGGCCATCGGATTGTTCGCGGAATGGCTTCTGGTCACCGGGTTCGGACGCGAGCTCCGCGTCGTGATGCCGGGCGCCGTCGCGCTGCTGCTTATCGGACTTTGCCTGATGGCCGGTCGCATCGATGCGGCCCTGGACATGCTCGTGGTCGGTGCGGTCGCCGTCGCGTTGACCTCGGGCGCACGGCGCGGCTGGGCCATTGCGGGTTTGCTTTATGCAGCAGCGGCCGAGATCGCATCGGTCGTGCTGCGGCTCGATCCGGTGAAAGGTTTCGCCGCGCTGATGTTCGTGTTGCTGGTCGTGTGGGTCACGGATATCGGCGGCTATTTCGCGGGCCGCGGCATCGGCGGGCCGAAGCTCTGGGTGCGGGTCAGCCCGAAGAAGACGTGGGCGGGCGCGGCCGGCGGCTTCGTTGCGAGCCTGCTGGTTGCGGCCTGCTTTGCCGCCTTCGAGATCGGCACGGCTGGGTCGCTACTGGCGCTCGGAGCCGTGCTATCGGTGGTGTCGCAATTCGGCGATCTCTTCGAATCCGCGGTGAAGCGCCGGTTCGGGGTGAAGGATTCGAGCCATATCATTCCCGGCCATGGCGGGCTGCTGGACCGCCTGGACGGATTTGTTGCGGCCGTCATTGTGGCGGCGATTTTCGGCTTTCTCCGTGGTGGCGCCGATGGCGTCGGACGCGGTCTTATGGTTTGGTGATGAGATGAGCGCAGTTCCGTTGCGTAACAACAAGGCCGTGGCGGCATCGGCCGCACGGACCGTGACCGTCCTCGGTGCCACCGGCTCGATTGGCGACAGCACGATGGATCTGTTGCGTGGCGCGCGCGACCGTTACCGGGTCGAGGCGCTGACCGCGAACAGCAACGTCGAGGGGCTGGCCAAGCTCGCCAAGGAGTTCGGCGCGCGGTTCGCTGCGATTGCCGATCCGGCGAAGCTTTCCGAGCTCAAGGACGCGTTGGCTGGAACCCGGATCGAATGCGGGGCCGGGGAGAGCGCCATCATCGAGGCGGCCGCTCGGCCGGCGGATTGGGTGATGGCGGCGGTCAGCGGTGCGGCCGGACTGAAGCCGGCGCTTGCCGCGGTCGATCGCGGCGCCACCGTCGCGCTCGCCAACAAGGAGTGCCTGGTCTGCGCCGGGGACATCTTCATGGAGCGGGCCAAGAAGGCCGGCGCCTGCATCCTGCCGGCGGATTCCGAGCACAACGCGCTGTTCCAGGCGTTGGCTTCAGGCAATCGCGAGGAGCTGACGCGGGTCATCATCACCGCGTCCGGCGGGCCGTTCCGCACCTGGGCTCCCGCCGACATCGAGCAGGCGACGCTGGAGCAGGCCCTGAAGCATCCAAACTGGAGCATGGGGCAGAAGATCACGATCGATTCCGCCTCGATGATGAACAAGGGCCTCGAGGTGATCGAGGCGTCGTACTTGTTCGCCCTGGCGCCCGACGAGATCGACGTGCTGGTGCACCCGCAATCGATCATTCACGGCATGGTCGAGTTCTCGGATCGCTCGGTGGTGGCTCAACTCGGCACGCCCGACATGCGGATCCCGATCGCGCATTGCCTCGGCTGGCCTGATCGCGTGGTCGGCCCGTCAGCCAAGCTCGATCTGGCCAAGATCGGACAGCTCACCTTCGAGGCGCCGGACTTCCAGCGCTTCCCCGGGCTGCGGCTGGCTTACGAGGCGCTGCGGCTCGGGCACGGCGCAACGACAGTCTACAATGCCGCGAACGAGATCGCGGTCGCAGCGTTCATCGCCGGCAAGATCAAGTTCGGCGCGATCGCCCGGCTGGTCGAGGCAACGATGAATGATTGGATCAGGTCGGGGAATCAGCCACCACTGCACTCGGCGGATGATGCTATTTCCGTTGACCATATCGCGCGAAATAAAGCTGCCGCCCTATTGCCTCAAATTGCCTTAAAGGCAACCTAGAGGGTTGGGGACGGAGCTTGATCGCTCTTGTCAAGGGGAAGTCGGATGCCCGAGTATTTTCTTCATAGTATCAATGCGTTGAGCCATGGGCTCCTCGGCTATATCGTTCCCTTCCTCTTCGTCCTCACCATCGTCGTTTTCTTTCACGAGCTCGGCCATTTCCTGGTCGCACGCTGGGCCGGCGTGAAGGTGCTGACCTTCTCGCTGGGCTTTGGGCCGGAGCTTGCGGGATTCAACGACCGGCACGGCACGCGCTGGAAGATTTCGGCGATTCCGCTCGGCGGCTACGTCAAGTTCTTCGGTGACGACAGCGAGGCGTCGACGCCGTCGACGGAGACGCTCAACGCCATGACGGCGGAAGAGCGTGAAGGCAGCTTCCACCACAAATCTGTCGGCAAGCGCACCGCGATCGTTGCAGCCGGACCGATCGCAAACTTCATTCTCGGCGCCCTGATTTTCGCGAGCATGGCGCTGTACTACGGCAAGCCCAGCACGATCGCCCGGGTTGACGGTCTGGTTGCCGAGAGCGTTGCCGCGAATGCCGGCTTCAAGGTTGGCGACGTCGTCGTGGATATCGACGGTAGCGCCATCCAGAGCTTCGCTGACATGCAGCGGATCGTAGCATCGAACGCTGGTTCAGAGCTTGGCTTCAAGGTCAAGCGGGACGGCGCGATCGTCTCGCTCAAGGCGGCGCCGGCGCTGAAGGAGGTCAAGGATCCCTTCGGCAACGCTCACAAGATCGGCGTGCTCGGGATCGAGCACAAGGCTCAGGTCGGCGAAGCGTCCAGCGCTCCGGTCGGCGTCTTTGAGGCCCTGAAGATCGGCGTCGAGCAGGTCTGGTACATTATTGCCAGCACGTTCAAGTTCCTGGGGTCGCTCTTCGTCGGAACCGGCAATCCGGCCGAAGTGAGCGGTGTTATTGGAATCGCGAAGCTATCGGGCCAGGCCGCGAGCGCCGGGTTCCAGTTCGTGGTCAATCTTTGCGCCATCCTGTCGGTCTCGATCGGTCTGTTGAACCTGTTTCCGATCCCGCTTCTGGATGGCGGACACCTTCTTTTCTACAGCGCAGAGGCGCTCCGTGGGCGGCCGCTTTCGGAGCGGACGCAGGAGGTGGGTTTCCGAATCGGTCTGGGTTTGGTTCTGATGTTGATGGTGTTTGCGACGTACAACGACATCCTCAGAATCGCCGGGTCCTGAAACGGGGCTTTTCTGTGGCGTTGCCGATGGGCAACGTCTTGGTATGAAAATGGAAATGTTCTGCTGTAGTAAGTTTGCCCTCTTGGCAAAGTTGGCTACAAGCTGAGCGGCAGGTTGGGAATCTGTCGGGTCGTTGGGGAACGGTCCGGCATTGCGAAAGATAAGGGCGCGTTGCGCATGATGTTTGGAATGCGAGTGAGGGGGGGGCTGTTCGCCGCCTTGGTCATGTTCGCCGCGCCAGCGGTGGCCACCTTGGCGGCCGTTGCTGTCTCTGCGCCTGCGCTTGCGCAGACGGTCGATTCGATCACGGTGGAGGGGAACCGTCGCGTCGAACTCGAAACCATCCGCTCCTATTTCCATCCCGGACCGGGCGGTCGGCTGGGCCAGGCCCAGATCGACGATGGCCTGAAGGCGCTGATCGAGACCGGCCTGTTCCAGGACGTCCATATCGATCAGCGGGGCGGGCGCCTCGTCGTGGTCGTGGTCGAGAACCCGGTGATCGGTCGCGTTGCCTTCGAAGGCAACAAGAAGGTCAAGGACGAGCAGCTCACCGCCGAAGTCCAGTCCAAGCCGCGCGGCACCTTCTCGCGTCCGATGGTGCAGTCCGATGCCCTACGCATCGCCGAAATCTACCGCCGCTCCGGCCGCTACGACGTGCGGGTCAATCCGCAGATCATCGAGCAGCCGAATAACCGCGTCGACCTGATCTTCGAGGTCAATGAAGGCGTGAAGACCGGTGTGCGGTCGATCGAATTCATCGGCAACAGTGCCTATTCGGCGTCCCGCCTGCGCGACGTCATCAAGACCCGCGAATCGAATCTGCTTAGCTTCCTCGGCGGCAACGACGTCTACGACCCCGACCGGGTCGAGGCCGACCGTGACCTGCTGCGCCGTTTCTACCTCAAGAACGGCTATGCCGACGTTCAGGTCGTGGCCGCGCTGACCGAATACGATCCCGACAAGAAGGGCTTCCTGGTTACCTTCAAGATCGAGGAGGGCCAGCAGTACCGCGTTGCGTCCGTCAACTTCACCTCGTCGATCAACACGCTCGATCCGAACGCGCTGCGCTCCTATTCGCGCGTCAATGTCGGCTCGCTCTACAACGCCGAGGCGCTGGAGAAGTCGGTCGAGGAAATGCAGATCGAGGCGTCCCGCCGCGGCTACGCCTTCGCGGTGGTCCGGCCGCGCGGCGATCGCAATTTCGACAATCACACGGTGTCGATCACCTTCGCGATCGATGAAGGTCCGCGCACCTATATCGAGCGCATCAACATCCGCGGAAACAGCCGCACGCGCGACTACGTGATCCGCCGCGAGTTCGATATCTCCGAAGGCGACGCCTACAACCGTGCGCTGGTCGACCGTGCCGAGCGGCGGCTGAAGAACCTCGACTTCTTCAAGACCGTGAAGATCACCACCGAGCCCGGGTCCTCCAGCGATCGCGTCATCCTGGTCGTCGAACTCGAGGAGAAGTCGACCGGCGACTTCTCGGTGTCGGGCGGCTATTCGACCACCGACGGCGCGCTGGCCGAAGTCAGCGTCTCCGAGCGCAACCTGCTCGGCCGCGGCCTGTTCGCGAAGGCGTCGGTGACCTACGGCCAGTACGCCCGCGGCTACTCGCTGTCGTTCGTTGAGCCCTATCTGCTCGACTATCGCGTCGCGCTCGGCCTCGATTTCTACCAGCGCCAGCAGCTGTCCAACAGCTACATCGCCTACGGCACCAAGACGCTGGGCTTCAGCCCGCGGCTCGGCTTCAGCCTGCGGGAAGACCTGTCGCTGCAGCTGCGCTACTCGATCTACCAGCAGGAAATCACGCTGCCGTCGACGTTGAACAACTGTAACAACGTGCCGCTGCTGCCGGATGGAACGCCGAATCCCGCGTTCAATCCGACCCCCGCCTATGCGAACCTGAACGGGATCAGCCTGGTGTCGACCAATGGGCTGGGCTGCTTCTCCGATGGTGAAGCCTCGCTGCCGGTCCGCAAGGAGCTGGCGGGTGGCAAGACCCTGACCTCGGCGCTCGGCTACACGCTCAACTACAACACGCTCGACAACAACAAGAACCCGACCGACGGTCTGATCGTCGACTTCAAGCAGGACTTTGCCGGCGTCGGCGGCGACGTCAGCTACATCAAGAGCGCGATCGACGCGAAGTACTACACCCCGCTGGTGTCGGACATCGTCGGCGTGATCCACGCCCAGGGCGGTATCCTGAACAAGCTCGGGAGCCAGGATCTGCGCATGCTGGATCATTTCCAGATGGGCCCGAACCTGGTCCGCGGCTTCGCGCCGAACGGCATCGGTCCGCGTGACATCAACCCGTACGGCACGATGGACGCCATCGGCGGCACCAAGTACTGGGGCGTGTCGGCGGAACTGCAGATGCCGTTCTGGTTCCTGCCGAAGGAAGTCGGGCTCAAGGGCGCGGTCTATGCCGACGCCGGCGGGCTGTACGACTACAAGGGCCCGACCTCGTGGGCGGCGACGGGCGAAGTCAACCAGCCCGGCTGTATCAAGCCGACGAACAACCCGCCGTCTCCGGGCACCTGCCTTGGTCTGAGCTATGACGACAGCAAGGTGGTCCGTACCTCGGTCGGTGTCGGTCTGATCTGGCAGTCACCGTTTGGTCCGCTGCGCTTCGACTACGCGATCCCGCTGACCAAGGGTGCGTATGACCGCGTGCAAGAATTCCGGTTCGGTGGCGGTACGACTTTCTAACACCGCCACTCGGCCGGACTGCGACGGATGGAATGGCGCAGCCGATCTTCTTCAAGAGTCCTCCTTCGTCATCGCTGGCTGAAATTGCCGCGCTGACGAAGGCGCAACTGGTCGACCCCGAGAGGGGCGCGCAACAGATCAGGGGGCTGGCTTCGCTCGACGAGGCCGGTCCGATGCATCTCGCGTTTTTCGACAATCTCAAATACGCCGATCAGCTTGCCGCGACCAAGGCCGGTGCCTGCCTGGTCAGCCCGCGCTTCGAGGCGCAGGTACCGAAGGGCACAGCGGTGCTGCGGGCCGCAAAGCCGTTCCAGGTGTTCGTCGAACTGGCCCGCGAATGGCACGCGGATGCGCTGCGGCCGCAATCCTGGTTCAATACCGAGGGCATCGCCCCGTCGGCGATCATCGATCCCACCGCGCGTCTCGAGGACGGCGTCATCGTCGATCCGCTGGTCGTGATCGGCCCACGGGTCGAGATCGGCTCTGGCACCATCATCGGCGCCGGCGCGGTGATCGGCGCCGACGTCAAGATCGGCCGCGACTGCAATGTCGGCGCCAAGACCACCATTCAGTTCGCGCTGATCGGCAACAACGTCTTGATCCATCCCGGCTGCAATATCGGCCAGGACGGCTACGGCTTCATCTTCTTTGGGCCGAAGGGCCATGTGAAGGTGCCGCAGACCGGCCGTGTGGTGATCCAGAACAACGTCGAGGTCGGCGCCGCCTCGACCATCGACCGCGGTTCCCTGCGCGACACCGTGATCGGCGAGGGCACCAAAATCGACAATCAGGTCCAGATCGGCCACAATGTCACCATCGGCCGGCACTGCCTGCTCGCGGCCCAGATCGGGCTCGCCGGCAGTCTGACGATCGGCGACAATGTCGCGCTCGGCGCCAAGGTGGGCATCAACAACCACCTCAAGATCGGCGACGGCGCCCAGGTGACGGCGATGAGTGCGGTCAAGGACGACATCCCGGCCAACGGCCGCTGGGGCGGGCATTTCGCCAAGCCGACCAAGCAGTGGTTCAGGGAAATTATCGCAGTGGAGCGCCTGGTGCGCGACAACGAAGCCAAGGGCAAGGAACAGGAGTGATGGAGGAGGCACCGGTCAAATTCGAGCTGGTGGATATCAACGATATCCTGAAGACGCTCCCGCATCGCTTTCCGATGTTGCTGATCGACCGCGTGATCAAGATCCGCACCGACTACAGCGGCATCGGCATCAAGAATGTCACCTTCAACGAGCCGCCGTTCCAGGGACATTTCCCGGATCGCCCGGTGTACCCCGGCGTCATGATGATCGAGGCGATGGCGCAGACCGCCGGCGTGATCGGCATCAAGTCGGTCGAAGGCACCGAGAAGCCGCGCGCGGTGTATTTCCTCACCATCGACAAGTGCAAATTCAGGAAGCCGGTGCTGCCGGGCGACACCATCGAGTATCACATGCGCTCGCTCGGTCGCCGCAAGACGATGTGGTGGTTTCACGGCGACGCCAAGGTCAACGGTCAGGTGGTCGCCGAGGCTGATGTCGGCGCGATGCTGACGGACTAAACTTCAGGTCGCCGCCGTCACGACGTCCTGCAAGCATACCGGCCGTCCGCGCCGGCGATGCGCAGGACGCGGTTGAGGAAGACGCCCATCGACGGCGCGATCATCAGCGCGTCGTAGGTTTCAGCAGGCACGCCGCAATAGTGCTGATACCTGCCCCTGACCGCGACCAGCAGTGTCCGCGCGCCGGCGCTGTAGCAGACCCGCTGGACGATCGTGCTGCGATTGATGTCGCAGCAGTCGAAGTGCGAGAGATCGATGGTCGTGCTGTTGCCGAGGTCGACGGTCTCCGGGCCGATCGGCGCAGAGAACAGGCTGAGGATCAGCGCGGCGGCCCGGACCATGGCTCGGTTGCGACCTTCTCGTTTGCAACAGGCGGTCATGATACGTCACTGGACAGGGCGGTCAAAGTCGCGCTAACGACCGCCCAAATCGACAGCGTAGCGCTTTGGCGCCATTAACGAATTCCGGATCGAAACTTCATGAGCATGATCGACCCCACTGCGCGGATTGCGGATGGCGCTGTGATCGGGGCCGGCACCGAGATCGGTCCGTACTGCATCATCGGCCCCAACGTCGTGCTCGGTGAGAACTGCAAGCTGATCGCGCATGTCACGGTCAGTGGACATACCAGGATCGGCGCCGGCTGCGTCATCTCGCCGTTTGCCGCGCTCGGCGGGCCGCCGCAGGATCTCAGCTATCGCGGCGAGCCGACCCGTCTCGAAGTCGGCGAGGCCTGCACGATCCGCGAGGGCGTGACGATGAACGTCGGCACGATCAAGGGCGGCGGGCTCACCCGCGTGGGCGATCGCGGCTTCTTCATGAACAACAGCCATGTCGGCCACGACTGCATGGTCGGCAACGGCGTGATCTTCGCAACGTCGGCGACGCTCGGCGGTCATTGCGAGATCGGCGACTTCGTCTATATCGGCGGCCTGTCGGCGGTGCATCAGTTCACCCGGGTCGGCTCGCAGGTGATGATCGGCGGTGTTTGCGGCGTGCGCGGCGACATCATCCCGTTCGGGCTCGCCAACGGCCAGTACGCAGTGCTCGAAGGCCTCAACATCATCGGCATGCGCCGCCGCCAGTTCACCAAGGCGCGGCTCGCAACCGTGCGTGCGTTCTATCAGAAGCTGTTCCACGGCCCCGGCATCTTCGCCGAGCGGCTGGCTTCGGTGCAGCCGCTGGCGAGCGAGGATCCCGCGATCGCGGAAATCCTCACCTTCATCGAGGGCGGCAAGCTGCGGCCGCTCTGTCTTCCCGCCGGCACCAATTGAGCAGGGGATGGCCGCCAGCATGACGTCAGCGGCTCCCTCGCTTTCCTCGCCGGTCGGCGTGATCGCCGGCGGCGGTGCCATGCCGTTCGCGGTCGCCGATCAACTCGCCGCGCGCGGCATCACGCCGGTGCTGTTTGCACTGCGCGGCGCCTGCGATCCGGCACGTGCGCAGCGGTTTCGCCACCGCTGGATCTCGGTCGGTCAACTCGGGCGGGCGACGCGGCTATTTCGTGATGAAGGCTGCCGCGACCTGATCTTCATTGGCACCCTGGTGCGCCCGGCACTGTCGGAGATCAGAATCGACTGGGGCACGCTGCGCCTGCTCGGCCATGTCGTCCGCGCGTTTCGCGGCGGCGACGATCATTTGCTGTCGAGCGTCGGCCGCATCCTCGAGCAGCAAGGGTTCCGCATGGTCGGGATCAAGGATGTCGCGCCCGATCTCCTGATGCCCGAGGGCGCCGTGACCCGCGTGACACCCGACAGCGCCGCGCTCGCCGATATCGCGCGAGGCCGCGGCGTGCTCGATGCGCTCGGTCCGTTCGACATCGGCCAGGCCGCGGTGGTGATCGACGGTCACGTGGTCGCCGTCGAGGACATCGAGGGTACCGACGGGCTGCTGGCGCGGGTGGCGCGGCTGCGCGCCGAGGGGCGGATCCGTGCCAAGGCCGGCCGCGGCGTGCTGGTGAAGGCGCCGAAGAGCAAGCAGGATCTGCGCTTCGATCTGCCGACCATCGGCCCGCGGACGGTCGAGGGCGCGGCGACGGCGGGGATCGCCGGCATCGCCGTGATCGCCGGCAACACGCTCGCCGCCGAGCCGCAGGCCCTGATCGAGGCCGCCGACGCCAAGGGGCTGTTCGTCATCGGACTGGCGGGCTGATGCAGGCGCGTAGTCCCAGCACCGATCGCAAGATCTTCCTCATCGCCACCGAGGAATCCGGCGACCGTCTCGGCGCCGCGCTGATGAAGGTGCTGCGCCAGCGCCTCGGCGATAGCGTGCAGTTTTCCGGTGTCGGCGGCCGGGCGATGACCGCGGAGGGTATCGCTCCGCTGTTTCCGATCGAAGAACTCTCGATCGTTGGCCTTTCCGCCGTCGTGAAGCAACTGCCGAAAATCCTGCGGTTGATCAGCCGCACCGCCGACGCGGCGCTCGCCGACGCGCCCGATATGCTCGTCATCATCGACAGCCCCGACTTCACCCATCGCGTCGCCCGCCGGGTCCGCGCGCGCAATCCCGACATCCCGATCGTCGACTACGTGTCGCCGTCGGTCTGGGCCTGGCGGCCGGGCCGGGCGCGGGCGATGCGCGGTTATGTCGATCACGTGCTGGCGCTGCTGCCGTTCGAACCGGAGGAGTATCGCAAGCTGCAGGGACCGCCCTGCAGTTATGTCGGTCATCCCCTGACCGAGCAGCTCGCCTCGCTGCGCCCGAACGAGGAGGAGCAGAAGCGGCGCGACGGGCAGCCACCGGTTCTGCTGGTCCTGCCCGGAAGCCGGCGCAGCGAGATCAGGCATCATCTGGCGCTGTTCGGTGCTGCGCTCGGCAAGCTCAACCGGCAAATCCCGTTCGAGCTCGTGCTTCCCACCATGCCGCATCTCGAGGCGATGGTGCGCGAAGGGGTCGCCTCGTGGCCGGTGGCGCCGCGGCTCGCGATCGGCGAGATCGAGAAGCGCGCCGCATTCCGCGTCGCCCGTGCGGCGCTCGCGAAGTCCGGCACGGTGACGCTGGAGCTCGCGCTATCAGGGATTCCGATGGTGACGGCCTATCGCGTCGGCGCCGCCGAGGCGTTCATCCTGCGCCGCGCGATCCGGGTGTCGTCGGTGATCCTCGCCAATCTCGTCATCGGCAGCGATATCATCCCCGAGTTCCTGCAGGAGAACTGCACGCCGGACAAGCTCGCGGAGGCGCTGGTCGACGTGATCAAGGATTCGCCCGAGCGCCTGCGGCAGCTCGTCGCGTTCGCGACGATGGACGGCAAGATGTCGACCGGCGAGCAGCCGCCGAGCGTCCGCGCAGCCGACATCGTGCTGGCGGAATTGGGCCTGCGTTCGAGCTAACCGAAGTCGCTCGGGGCAAACGAAAACGGCGCCATCGGGAATGATGGCGCCGTCTCGATTTCGCTCAGGAACGAAGCTTACGTGCGCTTGTCGATCTGCACATAGTCGCGGCGCGCGACGCCGGTGTAAAGCTGGCGGGGACGACCGATCTTCTGCTGCGGATCCTCGATCATCTCGCTCCACTGGCTGATCCAGCCGACGGTGCGGGCGACCGCGAACAGCACGGTGAACATCGAGACCGGGAAGCCCATCGCCTTCAGCGTGATGCCCGAATAGAAGTCGACGTTCGGATAGAGCTTGCGATCGATGAAGTAGGGATCGCTGAGCGCGATCCTCTCGAGCTCCATCGCGACCTTGAGCATCGGATCGTCGCCGTGCCCGGTCTCTTTCAGCACCGCGTGACACATCTTCTGCATGATCTTGGCGCGCGGGTCGTAGTTCTTGTAGACGCGGTGGCCGAAGCCCATCAGGCGGACTTCGCTGTTCTTGTCCTTCACCTTGGCGATGAAGTCCGGAATGTTTTCGACCTTGCCGATGCCGTAGAGCATGTTGAGCGCGGCTTCGTTGGCGCCGCCATGCGCCGGGCCCCACAGGCAGGCGATGCCGGCCGCGATGCAGGCGAACGGGTTGGCGCCGGAGGAGCCGGCGATGCGCACCGTCGAGGTCGAGGCGTTCTGCTCGTGGTCGGCGTGCAGGATGAAGATCTTGTCGAGTGCGTCGGCGAGCACCGGATTGATCTTGTAGTCCTCGCAGGGCACCGCGAAGCACATGTTGAGGAAGTTCTCGGCAAAGGACAGCGAGTTCTTCGGATAGATGAAGGGCTGGCCGATCGTGTACTTGTAGGCCATCGCCGCCAGCGTCGGCACCTTCGCGATCATCCGCATCGAGGCGATCATGCGCTGCCGTGGATCGTTGATGTCGGTGGAGTCGTGATAGAACGCGGCGAGCGCGCCGACGGCAGCCACCATGATTGCCATCGGATGCGCGTCGCGGCGGAAGCCCTGGAAGAAGCGGGCCATCTGCTCATGCACCATCGTGTGATGGATCACGCGGTGGTCGAAGTCCTTCTTCTGCGCCGGGGTCGGCAGCTCCCCGTAGAGCAGCAGGTAGCAGGTTTCGAGGAAATCGCCGTGCTCGGCGAGCTGCTCGATCGGATAGCCGCGGTATTCGAGAACACCGGCATCGCCATCGATGTAGGTGATCTTCGACTGGCAGCTGCCGGTCGAGGTGAAGCCGGGGTCGTAAGTGAACACCCCGGCCTGGCCGTAGAGCTTGCCGATGTCGATGACATCGGGCCCAACCGTGCCGCTCAGGATCGGGAAATCGTAGTTCTTGTTGCCGATGGTGAGTGTGGCTGTCTTGCTGGATTTTGCGTCCATCGTGATATCCCCGATGAATTCGTTGCGAAAACCGACCATGCCCAGTCGCTAAATTGCGGCCCATGGCCGGGCGGAACGGCTTGTGGAGAAAGCGTCCCGGGATGGGTAGCTCATTGCCATGTGCGCTGCAAGATGGACCCTGGAGGGGGTCCATGCAGGATTACGCCGCCTGATCGCCGAGACGGGCAAGACACTCCTGGCGTCCCAGCACGGCCAGCACGTCGAAGATGCCGGGCGACGTCGTACGCCCGGTCAGCGCCACCCGCAGCGGCTGGGCGACGGCGCCGAGTTTCAGATTGTTCTGTTCGGCGAAATTCCGCATGGCGGCCTCGGTGGTTTCCGCCGTCCAGTCGTTCACGGCTTCGAGCGCGGTGCGCAGGCGGCCGATCAATGCGCGCGTTTCCGGCGTCAGTAGCGCCACGGCTTTCGGATCAAGCTCAAGCGGCCGATCGGCGAAAATGAAATAGGCGCCCGCGATCAGCTCGAGCAGCGTCTTGGCGCGCTCCTTCAGGCTCGGCATCGCCCGCAGCAATTGCGCGCGGGTGGTGTCGTTGAGCTTGGCCTTCAGCGCGGCGCCCTCGGGCACATAATCCAGCACACTCTCGAACTGGGTCACGAGGGATTGATCGTCGCTCTGCCGGATGTAGTGACCGTTGAGGTTCTCCAGCTTGGCGAAATCGAACCGCGCCGCCGAGCGGCCGATACCCGGGAGATCGAACGCGTCGATCATCTCCTGGGTCGAGAAGATCTCCTGGTCGCCATGGCTCCAGCCGAGTCGGACCAGGTAGTTGCGCAAGGCGGCCGGCAGATAGCCCAGCGCGCGATAGGCATCGACGCCGAGCGCGCCGTGGCGCTTCGACAGTTTCGAGCCGTCAGGACCGTGGATCAGCGGAATGTGGGACATGCTCGGCAGCTCCCACTCCAGCGCGTCGTAGATCTGCTTCTGGCGCGCCGCGTTGATCAAATGGTCGTCGCCGCGGATGATGTGGGTAACGCCCATGTCGTGGTCGTCGACCACGACCGCGAGCATGTAGGTCGGGGTGCCGTCGCCGCGCAGCAGGACGAGGTCGTCGAGATTCTCGTTCTGCCAGACCACGCGGCCCTGGACCTGATCCTCGATCACGGTCTCGCCGGTCTGCGGCGCCTTCAGGCGGATGGTCGGCTTGACGTCCGTAGGCGCGGTGGCCGGATCGCGGTCGCGCCACATGCCGTCATAGAGCCGGGTGCGGCCCTCGGCGCGCGCCGTCTCGCGCATCGCGGTGAGCTCCTGTGGTGTGGCGTAGCAGTAATAGGCCCGCCCGGCGGCGAGCAGACCCTCGGCGACCTCGCGATGGCGGGCGGCGCGGCTGAACTGGTAGATGACGTCGCCGTCCCAATCGAGCTCGAGCCATTTCAGGCCGTCGAGGATGGCGTCGATCGCCTCCTTGGTGGAGCGTTCGCGGTCGGTATCCTCGATCCGGAGCAGCATCTTGCCGCCGAGCTTCCTGGCATAGAGCCAGTTGAACAGCGCGGTGCGGGCACCTCCGATGTGGAGGAAGCCGGTCGGTGAGGGGGCGAAGCGGGTAACGACGGAATTGGTCATGATGGTGCAGGGCGTATGTGTGAACGGCGGTGGTGTATAGCAGGAACCGAACATAACTAAAGGCTCGAGCGGGCATTTTGGCGGGCAAACCGGGCTTGGCCCGGCGGCCCGAATTTGGCAGAAGATCAGCCAGACTCCTCCAGGGAACCCTTTGATGACGACTGACACGACGGCAGAGGCAGGGCGCGACTTCATCCGCGACATCGTCCAGGCCGATCTTTCCTCCCACAAGCACAACCGGATCGTGACCCGCTTTCCGCCGGAGCCGAACGGCTACCTGCATATCGGCCACGCCAAGTCGATCGCGCTGAATTTCGGCATCGCGCAGGAGTTCGGCGGCCAGTGCAATTTGCGCTTCGACGACACCAATCCGACCAAGGAGGAGCAGGAATACATCGACTCGATCCAGGCCGACGTCCATTGGCTCGGCTACGATTGGGGCAAAAACCTCTTCTATGCGTCCGACTATTTCGAGCGTCTGTACGATTGGGCCGAGGGCTTGATCAAGGCGGGTTATGCCTATGTCGACGACCAGTCGCAGGAGGAGATCCGCACCTCCCGCGGCACGCTGACCGAGCCCGGCAAGAACTCGCCGTTCCGCGACCGTTCGGTGGAGGAGAATCTCGACCTGTTCCGCCGCATGAAGGCCGGCGAGTTTCCGAACGGCACCCGCGTGCTGCGCGCCAAGATCGACATGGCGGCCGGCAACATCAACCTGCGCGACCCCGTGCTCTACCGCATCCTGCACGCCCACCATCCGCGCACAGGCGACAAATGGTCGATCTACCCGAGCTACGACTACGCGCATGGCCAGTCGGACGCGATCGAGGGCATCACCCATTCGATCTGCACGCTGGAGTTCGAGGATCACCGTCCACTCTATGAGTGGCTGCTCGACAAGCTGCCGGTGCCGTCGAAGCCGCGCCAGTACGAGTTTGCGCGGCTGAACCTGACCTACACGCTGCTGTCCAAGCGCGTGCTGACCCAGCTGGTCCGTGACGGCCACGTCTCGGGCTGGGACGATCCGAGGATGCCGACCGTCGCCGGTCTCAAGCGGCGCGGCGTGCCGCCGGCCGCGGTGCGCGAGTTCATCAAGCGTATCGGCGTCGCCAAGGCCAACAGCGTGGTCGATGTCGGCATGCTGGAATTTTGCATCCGCGAGGAGCTGAACCGCACGGCGCTGCGCCGCATGGCGGTGCTGCGGCCGCTCAAGGTCGTGATCGAGAACTATCCGGAAGGCCAGGTCGAGGAGATCGAGGCGATCAACCATCCCGACAATCCGGATGCCGGCACCCGCAAGGTCTCCTTCGGCCGCGAGCTCTATATCGAACGCGACGACTTCATGGAGAACCCGCCGAAGAAGTTCTTCCGCCTCTCGCCCGGCAACGAGGTGCGGCTGCGCTATGCCTACTTCATCAAGTGCACCGGCGTGATCAAGGACGCCGCCGGCGAGATCATGGAGCTGCGCGCGACCTACGATCCCCTGACCAAGGGCGGCAACGCGCCCGACGGCCGCAAGGTGAAGGCGACGATGCACTGGCTGCCGGCAGCACAATCGAAGCCGGCCGAGATCCGGATCTACAATCAGCTGTTCGCAAACCCGAGCCCGAACGCCGCCGATTTCGCTGCCGACCTCAACCCGCAGTCGCTGGAAGTGCTCAGCGATGCCCGGGTCGAGCCGGCGATCGCCGAGGGCAATTCGCCCGATCCGATGCAGTTTGAGCGGCAGGGCTATTTCGTGCGCGATGCAGATTCGACGCAGGACAAGCTCGTATTCAACCGCACCATCGGCCTGCGCGACACCTTCGCCAAGGAAGTCGGCGGCAAGAGCTAGGACGGTCCGGCGCGGACAGCAGACGGAGGGGATCGATGAGTGAAGCCAACGAGATCGCCTCCGCCGTCATCACGAACTGGTCGGCGGGTTTTGGCAAGCTCGATGCGGAGGCGCTTGCCGCGCTTTATTCGAAGAGCGCGTTCTTCTTCGGCTCGAACCCGACGCTCTATCGCGGCCGCGACGGCGTCAAAGCTTATTTTGACGGCTTGCCACGCTGGAGCGCGCCACGCGTTCAGTTCAGCGATGTGGCGGCGGAGCGCGTGAACGCCGATCTCGTAAACATGGCGGGGATCGCTTCGTTTTTCCTCGACGGCGATGCGCCGTCGCTCGCCGTCAAGATCACCTGGGTGATCGCGCGCGAGGACGGCGACTGGAAGATCGCCTGCCATCATGTCTCGTCGCAGGCGTCGCTGATCTAGGCGCTCAGCAGAGCCCAGCGGTCCGTGCCGGTTCACAGCCTTCGGTTGCGCGTTGCGGTTTCGTTCCCGTAGTCGGGTGACTGCGGCATCCGCTAGCCTGTCGACCGGCAGGGATCGCAAGCGGAATGGCGGAGCAGGGTACGACCCCGGGCGGCAAACGCGGCTACGCGGGCACGTGGCCGCCGCGCGCCGCTGTCCCGGCCGGCGGTTATCTGCCGGTGTCCGCCAGCAGCTGGCGGCCCTTCGTCGAGACGCTGCGGCAATGGGCGCGGGCGGAGACCGGCGCCGGTCGCTTGTTGCCGTGGGTGCCGGTGGCGTTCGGGACCGGTATTGCGTTCTATTTCGCGGCAGAGCACGAGCCGGTGCTGTCGGTTTCGGTGATCGTCGCAATTGCGCTCTGCCTGGTAGCCGTTCTGCTGCGACGGCACAGGATCTTCCCCGCCATCGTGATGCTGGCTGCGGTCGCGGCAGGCTTTGCGACCGCGACATGGAAGACGGCGCGGATCGCCCATGGCGTGCTGGCGCGGCCGATGTTCTCGGTGGCGCTGACCGGCTTCGTCGAGACGCGCGACATCCGCGAGAAGACCGACCGTTTCGTGCTGCGCGTGGTCTCGATGGAGAGCCCGCGCGACAACACGAAGTTGGAGCGTGTCAGGCTTTCGGTGAAGAAAGGCACCGCGCCCGAGGTCGGCAGTTTCGTCGAATTGAAGGCGCGGCTGATGCCGCCGCTCGGGCCCCAGCGCCCGGGTTCCTATGATTTCGGCCGCGACCTGTATTTCCAGGGTATCGGTGCCTCCGGCTTCGTGATGGGCGCGATCAAGACCTCGGAGCCGCCGGCGGCCGGTGGCTTCGCGCTGCGCTATGCTGCGATCATGCAGGGCCTGCGTGACGCCATCGATGCCCGCATCCGCACTACGCTCGATGGCGATCAGCGTGCGATCGCCACCGCGCTGCTCACCGGCCGCCGCGATGCGATCACGACGCCGGTCAACGACGCGATGTTCATTTCGGGGCTCGGCCATGTGCTGTCGATCTCCGGCTACCACATGGCTGTCGTCGCCGGCGTCGTGTTCTTCACGATCCGCGCGTTGCTGGCGCTGTTTCCGGCGCTGACGGCGGGACATCCGATCAAGAAGTGGGCGGCGGCGGCCGCGCTCGTTGCCGCGGCGTTCTATCTGCTGCTGTCGGGCGCGGAGGTCGCGACCCAGCGGTCGTTCTTCATGACGGCCGTGGTGCTGATCGCGGTGATCGTCGACCGCCGCGCCATCACCTTCCGAACGCTGGCGGTGGCGGCGCTGATCGTGCTCGCGATCGCGCCGGAGGCGCTGGTGCATCCGAGCTTCCAGATGTCGTTTGCCGCGACGCTGGGGCTGGTGGCGCTGGTGCAGATCGGGCTGCCGAACCTCTTGGCATCGCCCGACCATTCGGTCACCGCGCGCCTTGCGCTGTGGGGCGGGCGTGAGCTCATGGTGCTCACGCTGGCCTCGCTGGTGGCGGGGCTCGCGACGACGCCCTACGCCGCGTTCCACTTCCATCGCGTCACGCCCTACGGTCTGCTCGCGAACCTTGCGGCGATGCCGGTGGTGTCGGCCGTCGTGATGCCGGCGGGTCTGCTCGGGCTCCTCGCGATGCCGTTCGGCTTCGACGGCGTATTCTGGGCGATCATGGGGTTCGGCATCGACTGGATGATCCTGGTGACGCAATGGGTCGCGGCGCTCCCAGGCGCCGTCGGCCGGATGGCGGCTTTCGGCGTCGGGCCGATGATCGCGGCGAGCGCCGGTCTGATCCTGCTCGGGCTGCTGCGCACGCCACTGCGTTGGTCCGGCGCGGTGTTGCTGGTGGTGGCGTCGGTCTGGGCGGTGCGGGTGCCGCAGCCGGACGTGCTGGTTTCCGCCGATGGCCGCAACGTCGCGGTGCGGGGCGGCGACGGGCGGCTGCATCTGATGCACAGCGCCAAGGACGCTTTCCTCGTGAAGGAGTGGCTGGCGGCGGATGCCGATGCGAGGGCCGCCACCGATCCGTCGCTCGGCGAGGGCGTCTCCTGCGATCCCAGCGGCTGCGTGACGCAAGGGACCGGCGGTGCCTTCGTCGCGCTGGCGACCCGGCCGGAGGCATTGGCCGACGATTGCGAGCGTGCCGCGCTGATCGTGGCCACGCGGCCGGCCCCGCGGGACTGCTCCGCTTCCGTGATCGACACCGAGCGGCTGCGGCGTCACGGCGCCCTGATGCTGCGGCGGATCAGGGACGGCTACGCCATCGAGGCGGTCAGGCCGGGCGGGATCGACCGGCCGTGGTCGCCGGCGGTTCCCGGCGACGGTGAAAGCGAGCCCATATTGCGCGTGCCCGCTGCGGCGCCACGGCCGGCCGTCGACGCGACGCCGTCCGAGGTGGACGTGCAGGGCGAGGATTAGCCCGGACCGGGCGACGTGCCGGAGGGCAGCTCGAACAGGCCGAGGTGGTACTCGTCGGAGTCGGGGCCGCCATCGGGCTTCTTGACGAGGGTAAACACCGCCTCGGGAAACTGCTCCCAGACCTTCAGGTCGTCAGCCGTGACCGTCAGCCAACCGAACCGGAACATGTAGCGGCCCGGTTCCGTGACGCGTCCAGCCTTTTGCCAAGTGACCTTATCGACCACCGCGCACGTCCTCCGTGCACGATGATGCGCCAACCCGTCCGCCGACGCAAATGCCGTCCGTCGACACAAATCGCCCTACGCGCCCCGGAACCCGACGTCCGGGGGCGCTCGAAATCGCTTAGGTCATCTGCCGCCGAATGGATCCTTCCGCGGCGACGATGCGTTCAACCCAAAAACAGCGACGCGAATGCGGAGGGCCGCCGCTCCACAACCTTCGGCTTCTGTTCGATCTGCGGATGCAATGCCGGCAATTGTAGCACACTGACGCGCTGTCCCTCGACAAGCTGAGTCACCAGCACGTGGCTGCCGTCGGGGAATTCGACCGCGTCGTGATGGCGATCCGGCACGTCGGGCTCGACTTCGTTGAACACGCCGACGCGGAAGTTCATCGTCTTGGTCCAGATCCAGCGGCTGTCGTAGCGAACGTTCTCGGCGAAAGCGAGCTCGGTGCCCGGCAGCATGCAGACCGCGACAGTGGGATCGTTCTCCGAAGCAAAGCCGCGGGTCGAGGTGCCGCGGAAAGTCGTCGTGATCAGCGTCTCTCCGACAATGGCGGGGCGCGATGCCACGGCGTGCAGACTGTAGTCACACATCGGATGGCTCCTCATTGAGGTAGCGACCCGTGCCTCTCCATGAGGCATAGGGCCTCTACCAGAGTGGACGATAGCGAACGAGTGTCTGCTCGTTTCTGGGCGATTGTACGACTGCTCCGCGAACGCGCCGATCACAAACACGCGACGCTGCGTGAGAGGTATCGGAGCGCATCAGCCAGCCTGCACGAGAAGCCGCGCGTGACGCTATCTTTCAAGGAACGGTCCGATGTGCCGCTCGTTCCTCGCCGCCGCAAGTATTTGCATTCAGTACTTGCGGTAGAGGCCGATCAGCTTGCCCTGGATGCGGACCCGGTTCGGCGGCAGGATGCGCACTTCATAGGCCGTGTTGGCCGGCTCCAGCGCGATCGACGCTCCGCGGCGGCGGAAGCGCTTCAGGGTGGCTTCCTCCTCGTCGATCAGCGCCACCACGATATCGCCGGTGTTGGCGACGTCGTTGCGCTGGATCAGCGCCATGTCGCCGTCGAGGATACCGGCATCGACCATCGAATCGCCGCGCACTTCCAGCGCATAGTGTTCGCCGGCGCCGAGCATGTCGGGCGGCACGCTGATGGTGTGGCTACGGGTCTGCAGCGCCTCGATCGGCGTACCGGCGGCGATCCGGCCCATCACGGGCACGGCGACCGGCCGGTTGCCGTCGTCCTCGGCGATCGGCGGCGTGCTGGTGCGCTTGCCGAGGGTGCCTTCGATCACGCTCGGGGTGAAGCCGCGGCGGCCATTGCCGCCGCCGGCCGACAGCTCGGGCAATTTGATGACTTCGATGGCGCGGGCGCGGTTGGGCAAGCGGCGGATGAAGCCGCGCTCCTCCAGCGCAGTGATCAGGCGGTGGATACCGGACTTCGAGCGCAGGTCGAGCGCATCCTTCATCTCGTCGAAGGAGGGCGGCACGCCGGCCTCTTTCAGACGTTCATTGATGAAACGCAGAAGTTCGTACTGTTTGCGCGTGAGCATCTCGAGTATTCCCCCGGTTGATAGCGTCGTTCGATTCCGAGACTCTTCAGTGGGGCCTGCACGCCGGGCCTGACCTCCGAAGCACGGTGCTCATTGCAAGCACTCCCTCGCGGCCTCCCGATTGTAGACACCAGTACTCGAAACAAATCATGAACGGACACTATATGTTCGATATGTGTTCCGCAACCACTTAATTTCAGGTGAACGTATCGGGCAACGCACAACGAGCGGGCCGCGAAAGCCCTCACTCGGGCAGCGTCAGGATCTCGCATTCACTGCCTTTGATGGCAGCAGGCGCAAACGGCGGACGCACGAGAAGTGCCCGCGCCGCAGCAAGATTCCCGAGCAGCGACGAGTCCTGCTGCATGACAGGCGTTGCGATCAGCGTGCCGTCATCGTTCTCCTCGAGACGTGCGCGCAGATAGTCCTCGCGCTGATCATTGGCGGCGAGGTCGCGGCCGAGCAGGGCGGTGGTGCGGACATGATGAATCGTTTTCCGGCCGCTCAGCGCCCGAATCAACGGCACCAGGAACAGGAAGGCGCAGACATAGGATGACACCGGATTGCCGGGCAGGCCGATCACCCGCATCGCGCCTAACCGGCCATGCATCATCGGCTTGCCGGGCCGCATCGCGATCCGCCAGAACGCCATCCTGACGCCCTCGGCCTCCAGCGACTGCTTGACCAGGTCGTGGTCGCCGACCGAGGCGCCGCCGGTCGTAATCAGGATGTCGGCTTCAGTCTCGCGCGCCCGGCGGATGCCGGCCGTGGTCGCCTCCAACGTGTCGGCGGCAACCCCGAGGTCGACGGTCTCGGCGCCTTCGGCGCGCGCCAGCGCCCGCAGCGCATAGCCGTTGGAGTAGACGATCTGGCCCGGACCGGGCTTCGAGCCCGGCATCACCAGTTCGTCGCCGGTTGCCAGCACCGCGACCTTCGGGCGGCGGTGGACCGCGAGCTCCGGATAGTTCATGGCCGCGGCGAGCGACAGGGCGCGATCCGACAGCCGGCTGCCGGCGGTGAGCAGCACGTCGCCCTCGCGGAAGTCGACGCCCGCGGCACGGATGTGCCGTCCGGTGGCAGCCGCCTCTGTTATCGCGATGTGGTCGCCGTCGACCCTTGTGTCCTCCTGGATGATCACGGCGTCGGCGCCGTCGGGGATGACGCCGCCGGTAAAGATCCGCACCGCTTCGCCGGCTCCGACCGTCCGCTCGAACGGCCGGCCGGCCGCAACTTCGCCGATCACCTTGAGCCGGGCCGAGAGACTGGCCGCATCGGCTGCACGGACGGCGTAGCCGTCCATCGCCGACATCGGCAGCGGCGGCTGGGTGCGCAGCGCGGCGAGGTCGCGCGCCAGGGTGCGGTGATAGGCGGCATCGAGCGCGACCATCTCCTGCGGCAGCGGCTCGGCGCCGGCGAGGACGGCAGATAGGGCATCGGCAACCGGCATCAGGGCCATGCTCGGAACTCCTTCATTCCCAAGGTTCAAATCCCAAGCGCTTCGAATCCCAAGCGCTTCGAATCCCAAGCGCCTCAAATCCCAAGCGCCTCAAATCCCAAGCGCCTCAAATCCCAAGTGCGGTGAGTGCCCCGGCCACGTCATCCGTCGATGTCACGTGGATGGCACGGAGGCCGCGCGCCCGCGCACCCTCGATATTGGCGGCCAGGTCGTCGAAGAACAGGATCCGCGACGCCGGCACCCCGATGGCTTTTACCACATGATCGTAGGCCTCGGCGTCGGGTTTGCGGAAGCCGATGCTCGACGACAGGAAGACCGTTCGGAAATGGCTGAGCAGCTCGGCATGGATGACCGAGAAATGCGCGACATGAGCCGGATTGGTGTTGGAGAAGGCATAGAGCGGCATTCGCTTGGCGGCGGCCGCGAGCAGGGGAGCGATGCCCGGCATCTCGCCGGTGAAGATCGTGTTCCAGCCTTCGAGGAACTGGGCGTCGGTGATGTCGATACCGAGCGTCCGGCGCAGGTTTGCGAAGAATGCGGCGTCGTCGATCCGGCCGATCTCGTGATGCCTGAAGCTGTCGTCGACGACGAAGCGGCTGGCGAGTTCGGCCGGTGCGCAGCCGGCATGCTGCGCCCAGCACGCCATCACCTTGTCAAAGTCGATGTCGAGCACGACGCGGCCGATATCGAACAGCAGCACGTCGATGGAATCGGGAGAGAGTTGCGAGGTCATTGCGTGAAACCGTGTACGAGAATTGCGGGCGGGCGGCAATGTCCCCGATTTGTGCTGCAGGCATGCGACGTTGGACAGCACGGCACTTGGGATGACACCGACTATGTTGCCCGGTCTGTCTCGGCGCCGTCACCTGCTGATCCGGGCCGGCAACGCGCAACGCCGCCCGCATTGAAATATGACGGGCGGCGCTGGTTCTAGCCCCAGGAGGGATGACAAAATCCTGACCGTACGGATACGCATGAGAAAGGAACAGGGTTCACTGCTTTGGCCCCGTACGATTCCGGTCATCCGAAGGTGCAGAGCAAAGCGTTTCTATACGGTCTAGGATGGCGCGACTGAGTTGCTCTGGCCTCGGCGACCCCCCTCGCTGGGGCCCTTTCTTGATGCCCTGGCGTCGCCATGAACCTTCGCAAAGCGCGATAGCTGTTAGAGCGTCGTCGTCTATCGCCGCACCCGTGTGTGGGCTATCACGGCCATCTGATCACCGCACAGGAGCCGCCGATGCGCTTCCCCACCATCCTTTTCGTTCTCACGCTCGCCGCGAACCCCGTGGCGGCCGAGGAGCTGTCGGGCACGCTGCTGAAGATCAAGGAGACCAGGAAGGTCACGCTCGGCTTTCAGGAAGCGTCCGTTCCCTTCAGCTATCTCGACGACAATGCGCGGCCGATCGGCTTTGCGCTCGATATCTGCCTTCGGATCGTCGATGCTGTGAAGAAGGACCTCGGCATGCCGGATATCGCGGTCGACTACCTTCCCGTCACCTCGTCGAACCGCATCCCCCTGATGGTCAACGGCACGATCGATCTGCACTGCTCGGCGACTACCAACAGTGCGGATCGCCAGAAGCAGGTGACCTTCACCAACACGCACTTCCTGAGCGCGACGCGCTTTGCCGCCAAGAAATCCCTCGGCATCAACACGATCGACGACCTCAAGGGGAAGTCGGTCACCGCCGTTGCCGGCTCGGTCAACTTGGCGCAGCTCGTCAAGGTCAATGCTGACCGCAAGCTCGGCATCAACGTCCTGCCGGCCAAGGACCAGGCCGAGGCGTTCCTGATGCTGGAGACCGATCGCGCCCAGGCCTATGCGCTCGACGACGTCCAACTCGCGGTCGCGATCGCGCGATCGAAGGAGCCGGCGCTCTACATGATCAGCGAGGAGGCCTTCTCGAAGGCGGAGCCGTTCGGCGTCATGCTGCGCCGGGAGGACGCGCCGTTCAAAGCGCTCGCCGACCGCGCCACCGCGGAGCTCTACAAGAGCCCGGAGATCGAGGTGATGTACAGGAAGTGGCTGGAAGCGCCGACCCCGCCGAAGGGGATCAACTACAACGTGCCGATGTCGCCTGCGCTGCGCAATGCGTTCAAGAATCCGAGCTCGAGCTACGATCCTGATGTGTACGAGGTTACGAAGTAGCAGGGAGTAGGATGGGTGGAGCGAAGCGATACCCATCATTCTTGCCGCGGATGAGTGATGGGTTTCGTTTCGCTCGATGCGACGCGGTGCAGCCTGGTTCTACGCTTGGCCAGTGACGCGACCGGAATACGGATCGTCGCGCCAAGCCACCGATCTGTGGAACGGCTTTTCGCGTCCGGTGCCAAAAATGAAATAGCGTCTCATATACATCGGCGGTTTTTCTCCTAAGGTTGCGGGCTTGTAACTGCTGATCAGGAGCAAAGCCGGTGACCAGGCCGTTTTCTCTCTCGCGACGTTCTGCGCTCGGCGCGCTCGCCGGAAGTCTGCTCGCGGGTGGTGTTCGCGCGGAAACCGGGGCGGGTGCGGGCGCCGATCTCGGCGGCGTCACGCTCCGCGTCGCCTATTACAAGGGCGGCTGGCGGCCGCTGCTGCAGGCCGCCGGCGAGGACAAGACGCCGTACAAGATCGAATGGAAGGAGCTCAACAACGGTGTGCTCCATATCGAGGCGTTGAACGGCGATGCGCTCGACGTCGGTTCGGGCAGCGAGATTCCGGCGATGTTCGCCGCGCGCCAGAATGCCAAGGTGCGTTTCATCGCTGTCACTCACGAGGATCTCAATATCCAGGTCACGGTGGCGGCGAAGGATGCGCCGATCCGTTCGATCGCCGACCTCAAGGGAAAGCGCGTCGGCTATGTGCGCGCGACGACGGCACATTATTTCCTCGCCAAGCAGCTCGAGGAAGCAGGCCTTGCGTTCAGCGATATCGAGGCCATCAATCTGACGCCGTCGGACGGTTACACGGCGTTCGCCTCCGGCAAGCTCGATGCCTGGGCGATCTACGGCTACAACGGGCAGCTCGCCATCGCGAAGCAGGGCGCGCGCCTGCTCAAGACCGGCGTCGGCTATCTCTCGGGGAATTTCCCGATCTATGCCAACCCCAGGGCGGTCGACGATCCGCTGCTTCACGCGGCGTTGACCGATTTCTTGCTGCGTATCCAGCGCGCCTATGCGTTCGCCAACAAGAACTTTCCGGTCTACGCCGCGGCGCAGGTGGCCGAGACGCATCTGCCGTTGCAGGACATTCTCGACCAGTTCGCCCGCCGCAGCGACGACTTCTCGCTCGCCGGCGTGACGCCTGACGTGCCGGACACCCACCAGAAGGTCGCCGACACCTTCCTCAAGCTCGGCGTGCTCGACGCGCGCGCCGACGTCGGAAAGTTCTGGGATACGAGCTTCAACGATGCCATCGCGGCCGGGGCGGCGCGACTCGCGCGGCTGTAATGGTCGTCGCTGGAACGTAGCCAAATTGGGCTAGATGGTGCCGGGCGGCTCCCGGAGAGGTGCCATCCCGTCGACTCAAGAATCCAGATCGCGTGAAGCTCCAGATATTTGTGGCCTCGGCGTGAGCGCCGCAGCCGCAGGACGTGGCGCGTGCCTCTGCGGCAACGATCAAAGAACTGCCACCGAACGGCGCACAGCTGAAAAAGTTCCAGGGGGCCACGGCCGGCTGCGCCGTGCTGGCATTCGGACCGAAAAGGTTGCGGGCCGCGCGGCGGCCGTTCCATGATGACGTCGACCGGGTCGAACCTCGCGCAGGTCGCGGAGATGGCGCTCGGACCGCATTCTGTTGTCAATTTTGCAACCAATTTTTTCTCATGCTGATTGTTGTTCGGAGCTGACATTGAATCACGACACGTTGGCCAAGCTCACCGTCACCATCATTGTCCTGGTCGCGCTGCTGGTGTGGCGTGTTGGCGATCAGAGGAAGGCGAGTGCGTGCGGGGCGAACTGCCCGACGGACATGTCGGCGAACCGGAAACTCGCGCGATAGGGGGTCAGCCGACGCGCGCGCTTATTTGCCGATACCGCTGCCGCATCGCTTGTCGCGCCTCGCATGGGCTATCGGTCATCACGCGGTGCGTATATCGTCGGCGATGAGCACAGAGCCTGCCAGGTTCAGTCCGGCGCGCGCCGGCTCACGACGCCACATGAGGAAGCGATGTCCGAGAAGCTGCTGTTTTCGCCGATGACCATCCGCGGCGTCACGCTGAAGAACCGGATCGTGGTGCCGCCGATGCACCAGTATTCCGCCGAGAAGGGCTTTCCGACCGATTGGCATCTGATGAATGCCGGCAAGTTCGCCGCCGGCGGCGCCGGCCTCGTGATCGTCGAATCGACCAAGGTCGAGCGCCGCGGCTGCGGAACGATCGGCGATCTCGGCATCTGGGACGACAAGTTCATCGCGCCGCTCAGCCGTCTCGCCGGCTTCATCAAGCAGCAGAACGCGGTCGCCGGCATCCAGCTCGGCCATTCCGGCCGCAAGGCGCGTGCAAGCCGCCCCTGGGAGGGCGATCGTCCGCTCGAACGCAGCGCCGAGATCGAGGATTGGGATGCCTGGACGCCGGTGGCGCCGAGCGCGATCGCCCATAGCGAGCGCTGGCCGGTGCCGCGGGCGCTCGGGACGCAGGAGGTGAGGGATCTGGTTGCGGCCTGGGGGCAGGCGGCACGGCGCGCGCACGAGGCCGGCTTCGACGTGCTCGAGTTGCACGGCGCCCACGGCTATCTCGTGCATGAATTTCTCTCGGAGCGCTCCAACCAGCGCGGCGACGAGTATGGCGGCTCGGAAGCCAACCGGATGCGCTTCCTGATCGAGGTGACCGAGGCCGTGCGCGCGCACTGGCCGGATCACAAGCCGCTGTTCGTGCGGCTGTCGGTCGAGGACAATGCCGGCTGGGGTCCGGCGCAGAGCGCGCGGCTGGCGACCATCCTGAAGGCCAAAGGCGTCGACGTGATCGACTGCTCGTCGGGCGGAATCAGCGAGGTGGCGCCGATTCTCGGCAAGGAGATCAAATACAATTATCAGGTGCCGCTGGCGGAATATGTCCGCGCCCACGCCGATATCATGACCATGGCGGTCGGCTTGATCATCCATGGTGACCAGGCCGAGCAGATCCTGCGGGATAAACAAGCAGATTTGATCGCGGTCGGCCGGGAAATCCTCAATAACCCCAATTGGCCGATGGATGCGGCGTTGAAACTCGGGGTTGAGGGGCCATTTCGCAATGTTCCTGCGCAGTTTGGCTATTGGCTGGGCACGCGGGCCAAGCGCGGATTCGGGACCCGGCCGTCGACCTGGCAGGCCGGGTTGCAGGAGGCTGGGCCGGAGGCCGACCGGGAGCTGACTTGAGACTGATTTGGTGCTGACTAAGTTGTTGATTTGGCGCTGACCAGGGCATCGTGACAGGACCGTAATGGTCCGGTGACGAGGCGGCCTTGATCCGACCAAAAAGCCGTTGTGTGGTGCTCCGCGTCGGGGTGAGGTGGGCCGTATGTTGCGAAACGTTGCCGGCCGCTAGCGAAGGGATCACGGATAATGCGCAAACATTTTGGCTTCTTCCTCGGGACGGTTGCGGGAGCGTGTCTCACCCTGCTCGTGGCCTCGCCGCAGGGGGCGCATCTGTTCGCCGTCGCCAATGCCGCCGCGCATTCCGACAACACCTATTCGCAGCTCAATCTGTTCGGCGAGGTGTTCGAGAAGATCAAGACCGACTATGTCGAGAAGCCCGAGGACTCCAAGCTGGTCGAGGGCGCAATCAACGGCATGATCTCCTCGCTCGATCCGCACTCCCGCTACATGAACGAGAAGGGCTGGGCGGAGATGCAGGAGACCACGCATGGCGAGTTCGGCGGACTCGGCATCGAGGTCACGATGGAAGACGGCTTCGTCAAGGTGGTGGCCCCGATCGACGACACGCCGGCCTCGCGCGCCGGCATCATGTCGGGCGACGTGATCACCTCGATCGACGATGAGCAGATCCAGGGCCTCACGCTCGACCAGGCCGTCAACAAGATGAAGGGCGCGCCCAACAGCTCGATCCGGCTGAAGATCGTCCGCAAGGACGCCGACAAGCCGATCGAGCTCTCGATCACCCGCGAGATCATCCGCGTCCGCCCGGTGAAGTATCACGTCGAGGGCGGCGACATCGGCTATGTCAGAATCACATCGTTCAACGAGCAGACCACCGATGGCTTGCGCAAGGCGATCGGCGAGATCCAGAAGGAGGTCCCGCAGGACAAGCTCGCCGGCTATGTCGTCGACCTCCGCAACAATCCCGGCGGCCTGCTCGACCAGGCGGTGTCGGTGACTTCGACCTTGATGCAGCGCGGCGAGGTGGTCTCGACCCGCGGCCGCAATCCGGAAGAGACCCAGCGCTTCACCGCCCATGGCGGTGACATGACCAAGGGCAAGCCGCTCGTCGTGCTGATCAATGGTGGCTCGGCCTCGGCCTCGGAGATCGTGGCCGGCGCGCTGCACGACCACAAGCGCGCGACCCTGATCGGCACCCGCTCGTTCGGCAAGGGCTCGGTGCAGACCATCATTCCGCTCGGCGCCGGCAATGGCGCATTGGCGCTGACCACCGCGCGCTATTTCACGCCATCAGGCCATTCGATCCAGGCGCTTGGCATCAAGCCCGACATCGAGGTGCTGCAGGACGTGCCGGACGAGTTCAAGACCCGCTCGGAAATCAAGGGTGAGGCGTCGATGCGCGGCCATCTCTCGGCCGAGGGCGCCGAGCAGACCGGCTCGCAGTCCTACGTTCCGCCGGATGAGAAGAACGACAAGGCGCTGGCCGCAGCCTTCAACCAGCTGCGCGGCGTCACCGTCAACGCCGATGCCAAGAATGCCGACACCAAGACCGCGCAGAAGCGGCCGGTGCCGAACTAGCCACTACGCCGCGCCGGCGACAGGTTTTCGCCGGCGCGTCGCGGCCGCGCCGGCGGCGGGGCCTTGGCGGTGTCCGGCCAGCAGCTCGCGGATCTGCGCGGCCGGCTTCGGCGCACTGAACAGATAGCCCTGCATCTCCGAACAGCCGAGCTCGCGCAGCAATTGCTGCTGCTGCGCGGTCTCGACGCCTTCCGCCGTCGTGGTCATGCTGCGCTCGGCCGCGATGTTGACGACAGCCTCGACGATGCCGGCTGAGCCTTGCGGATCGGCGATGTCGGTGACGAAGCAGCGATCGATCTTGATCTTGTCGAACGGGAAGCGCTTCAGATAGCTCAGCGACGAATAGCCGGTGCCGAAATCGTCGAGCGCGATCCGGATGCCGATGGCGCGGAGCTGGTGCATTGCGGCAAGCGCCGTCTCGTCGTCGCGGATCAGCACCGCCTCGGTGATCTCGAGCTCCAATCGGCCGGCTGACAGCCCCGACGCCGCGAGCGCCGCGATCACCTTGAGTGCCAGCGTGCCGCTGCGGAACTGGATCGGCGAGACGTTGACGGCGAGCCTGATCTGGTCGGGCCAGTTCACGGCTTCCTTGCAGGCCGTCATCAGCACCCATTCGCCGAGCTGGTTGATCAGGCCGGTCTCCTCGGCGATCGGCACGAACTCGGCCGGCGAGATCATGCCGCGCACCGGATGCCGCCAGCGCACCAGCGCCTCGCAGCCGGTGATCTCGTTGCTGCGCAGGTCGACGCAGGGCTGGTAATACACTTCGAGGCCGCTGCCGGCCGCGATGGTCTGCCGCAACTCCATCTCGAGCTCGCGGCGGGCGCGGGCATCGGCGTCCATCGCCGGCTCGAAGAAGCGCGCGACGCGCCGACCGGCCGACTTCGCCGCATACATCGCCAGGTCGGCGTTCTTCATGATCTGGTCCAGATCGGTGCCGTCCCTTGGCGCCAGCGCGATGCCGATGCTGGCGTCGGTCGTGACCTGGTGGCCGAGGCATTGATAGGGCGAGCGGATCACCTCGTAGATGCGCGCGACCAGGTCGGTGACCTCGAACTCGCTCGTCACGCCGGTCTGCACGATCGCGAATTCGTCGCCGCCGAGCCGCGCCACGAAGTCGCCGTCGCCGATCACGCCGCTCAGCGTCCGTGCAACCGACTTGAGCAGTTCGTCGCCGACCATGTGGCCGAGCGAGTCGTTGACGCCCTTGAATTCATCGATGTCGATATAGAGCACCGCGAGCTGGCTGTCCGGGGTGACATGGGCCAGTTCGCGCTTGATCTCTTCGTGGAACAGCGCCCGGTTCGGCAGGTCGGTGAGCGCGTCGTAATGGGCCAGATGCGTAATGCGTTCCTCGGCACGGCGGCGCTCGGTGACGTCCTCGTGGGTCGCAAGCCAGCCGCCGTCGGCCAGCGGCTCGTTGACGACCTGGATCGAGCGGCCGTCGGGCGTCGCGATCACCATCGTGTTGCGGACGCCGACGTCGCGCAGCACGAGGTTGACGTAGCGCTCGACGTCGCCCTGGAACGAGCCGGTCAAATGGCGATGCACGATGACGTCGCGGAAGCTGCAGCCGGGCTTGATGACGTCGGCCGACAGTCCGTACATCTCGATGTAGCGCTTGTTGCAGATCACCAGCCGCTGCGTGGCATCGAACAGCAACAGCCCCTGCGTCATGTTGTTGACGGCGGTGTCGAGCCGCAGCTTCTCCAGCGTCAGGCGCTGCTGCTGGGCGCGATGCTGCTGGATCAGCTTGCGCACCACCAGCGTCAGCAGGATCGCGATCGCCAGAACGGATGCCGCGGCGACCGCGATCAGCATGCCGATCTGCTCGCGCCAGTTGGCGAGCGCCGCCTCCGTGGTGGTCGTGGCGACCACGACGATCGGGAATTTGGTCAGCGCCCGCGACGACAGCAGGCGGTCCTTGCCGTCGACCGGGCTCGCCATCCTTGTGGTGCTCTGCGGCAGCTCGAACACCTGCTGTTGGTTGGCGGGACCGTTGCGGAAATTCTTCCCGATCATTTCCTCGACATGGGGATAGCGCGCCAGCAGCGTGCCGTCGCGATGGTGCATCGAGATCGCGGCGCCTTCGCCGAGCACAACGGTAGAGAAGAATTTCTCGAACGTCGCCGGCTCGATGCCGCGGCCGACCACGCCGAGGAATTCGCCGTGCGGGCCGGTCACCTTGCGGACGATGGCGGTGGTCCAGTTTCCGCTGACGCGGCTGACCACCGGCGCGACCATCATGTCCGGCGAGTAGGGGCTGGATTTGAAGATGTTGAAATAGTCGCGATCGGCGATCGAAGCCTGCGGCAGCGGCAGGGCGCCCGAGCTGTTGATCAGCGCGCCGTCGGCGTCGAACACGTTGAGGCTGCCGACATTGGACAGCGCGTCCATCTTGGACTTCAGCATCGCATGGATGTCGGCGGACGACATCCGGCGCCTGTAATTCTCAGCCGTCGCGATCCCGTTGTCGCGCATGAACGCGATCAGGTCGCGCTGCACCACTTCGAGATCGTCGAGCTGCTGGTCGAAATGCCGCGCCAGCAGCAGCACGGTGTTCTCGAGCTCGCGCTCGCTGTTGTTCAGGGCGCGCTCGCGAAAATTCCCGGCCATCAAGGTGGCGCCGATCGCGATCGCGGCCATCAGCACGGCGCCGCCGAGGATCAGCCAGCGGATCGGGCCGCTACCGATCACCGAGGCGATGTTGAACGAGGCGCTGCCGTTTTGATTCATCTGTCGCTATCGTTTCCAGGCGTTTCACCCGGAAGTAGGTTTCGTGCACCTCCGGCCCGCGAAAGTCGTAGCCAAACGAAATGGAGCGCCGGTTAGCGAGGTTGGTTAACGAATAGTTGCCTGCGCGAGTGGGCAGCACGGCTTACGGCGTTAACGCAACTGATTTCCATCCGACCGACGAGATGTGGAAATTGCCGTGCATGAAGCTTTACGGGGTCGGCGCGCCGTTTCGGGGGTGACTGAAATCGGGACAAAAAGTTTCACGAACGAAACTGCAAATTCTGCCGGTCGCGATCCGATGCGACGGAATCCTTTGCCGTGTGCGTGATCGCCGCAAGAGTCCGTTTACGATCTAAGTCCATGACGCTGCTCGATGTCATCGTCGGCACGTTGCTTGCGTGTCGTCGCGCTCAGTGCAGTGCGTGAGAGGGCCATGAAGAAACTCCTGCGGAATTTTTGCGCCGACGAGACCGGAGCCACCGCGATCGAATACGGGCTGATCGCGACCGGCATCGCCATCGCCATCATCGCTGCGGTGAAGGGTGTCGGCACCAAGCTCTCGGGCACCTTCAGTTCGATCAGCGGCTCATTGAAGTAGCTGGAGAACCGGCGATCACGCGCCGGCGCGATAGTGCCCGGACTTGCCGCCGATCTTCTCGATCAGGTGAATGCCCTCGATGCGCACGCCGCGCTCGACCGCCTTGATCATGTCGTAGATCGTGAGGCAGGCGACGGACACCGCGGTCAGCGCCTCCATCTCGACGCCGGTCGGCCCGGTCACCTTGACGCTGGCGCGGACGATGCAGCCGGGCAGCTTGCGGTCGGTTGCGATGTCGATCGTGACCTTGGTCAGCGCCAGCGGATGGCAGAGCGGAATCAATTCCGAGGTCCGCTTGGCCGCCATGATGCCGGCGATCCGCGCGGTGGCCAGCACGTCGCCCTTCTTGGCCTGGCCGGATTCGATCAGCGCCAGCGTCGCCTTGCTCATCAGAACGCGGCCTTCGGCGACCGCGGTCCGTTCGGTCGCGGGCTTCGCCGAGACGTCGACCATGCGCGCCTCGCCCTTGGCATCGATATGGGTGAGGGCCGTGCCGGAGCCTGACGGCTCGGCCTGGGCTTTTGCTTTGGACTTCCGCGCCATCGCGTCAGCGCGTTGCGGTGGCGCGCGGGGCGGCCTGCCGCGTCAGCAACGCGCGGGTGGCCGCAGTGACGTCCTGCTGGCGCATCAGGCTCTCGCCGACCAGGAAGGTTGACATCCCGACGCGCTCGAGGCGGGCGAGATCCTCAGGCGTGAAGATGCCGCTCTCGCCGACCATCAGGCGATCGTGCGGGATCAGCGGCGCCAGCGTCTCGCTGGTCGCGAGCGTGGTCTCGAAGGTGCGCAGATTGCGGTTGTTGACGCCGATCATCGGCGAGCGAAGTTTCAGCGCACGGTCGAGTTCGACGCGGTCGTGGATCTCGATCAGCACGTCCATGCCGTAGCCGAGGGCGGCATCCTCGATCTCCTTGGCCGCCACGTCGTCGAGCGCGGCCATGATGATCAGGATGCAGTCGGCGCCATGGGCGCGCGCTTCCGCCACCTGATAGGTGTCGAACATGAAATCCTTGCGCAGCACCGGCAGGTTGGTCGCCGCACGCGCCGCGACCATGAAGTCGAGATGGCCCTGGAACGAGGGCGCATCGGTCAAGACCGACAGGCAGGCAGCGCCGCCGACCTCGTAGGCCTTTGCGAGCGCCGGCGGATCGAAGTCGGTCCGGATCAGCCCCTTCGAGGGCGAGGCCTTCTTCACTTCCGCGATCAGCGCGTAGTCGCCGCGTCCGTGCTTGTCCGTGAGGGCGCGGACGAAGCCGCGCGGTGCCGCGGCCGATTTCGCCTGCGCCTCGATATCGGCGAGCGGACGCGCGCGCTTGGCGACGGCGATCTCCTCGCGCTTGTAGGCTTCGATCTTGGTCAGGATGTCGGACATCTCTGCACTCTCAACCGTTCGAAACCGCAACCAGATGCTTCAGCCGCGCCGCGGCCGCGCCGCTGTCGAGCGACTGGGCGCCGATCGCAACCCCTTCCTTCAAGTCCTTGGCGCGGCCGGCCACGATCAGCGCGGCGGCGGCGTTGAGCAGGGCGACGTCGCGATAGGCGCTCGGCTTGCCCTGGAGCACGCTGGAGAGCGCGATCGCGTTGGCGTCGGCATCGCCGCCCTTCAGCGCCTCGCCGCCGACGCGGCCAAGGCCTGCCTCCTCGGGCGTCACCTCGAACGTCCCGATCTCGCCGTTCTCAAGGCTCGCGACGAAGGTCGGGCCGGTGAGGGTGATCTCGTCGAGGCCATCGGAGCCGTGCACGACCCAGACCTTGTCCGAGCCGAGATTCTTCAGCACCTGCGCCAACGGCTGCACCCACTGCCGCGAGAACACGCCGACCATCTGCCGCTTGACGCCGGCCGGGTTCGACAGCGGCCCGAGCAGGTTGAAGATGGTGCGGGTGGCGAGCTCGACCCGGGTCGGGCCGACATTCTTCATCGCCGGATGATGCGAGGGCGCGAACATGAAGCCGATGCCGGCTTCCGCGACGCAGCGTCCGACCTGGGCCGGCGTCAGGTCGAGCTTGACCCCGAGCGAGGCCAGCACGTCGGCGGCGCCCGAGCGTGACGACAGCGCGCGGTTGCCGTGCTTGGCGACGGGCACGCCGGCGCCGGCCACGATGAAGGCCGCGCAGGTCGAGACGTTGACCGATCCGGAGCCGTCGCCGCCGGTGCCGACGATATCGACGGCCTCGGCCGGCGCTTTCACCGGCAGCATCTTGCCGCGCATCGCGGTGACGGCGCCAGTGATCTCCTCGACGGTCTCGCCGCGCACCCGCAGCGCCATCAACAGCCCGCCCATCTGCGAGGGCGTGGCCTCGCCCGACATCATGCTGTCGAAGGCGGAGGCCGCTTCTTCACGCGTCAGCGTGGCGCCGGTGGCGACTTTTCCGATGATCGATTTCAGGTCGTCCATTCGCGGGCTCAGGGTCTGTTGTTGGAGCTTGATCTGCGGACAGCGCGCCGTCGCGCTATCCGGATCATGCTCAATTATTCGCGCCTGTCACCTGTGCGAAGGCTGCCTGGTTGACGGTCACGCCGATGTCGGACTCGATCTTGCTGACATATTGCGCGACCTGCTCGTCGCTCAGCGAGCGCCGCAGCGCCTCGGTGAGCTGCTTGGCCGCGTCGGAAGCGAAGTCGACCGGCGGCACCGTCACGTTGGTGACGCGGAACACGACCCACTGGCTGCCGCCAGCGGTCGACGTTTGCCCGTCGCCATCCTTGGCGGTGCGGAACGCTGCCGCGATCACGCCGGCCGGCGAGGCCTCGCGGTTGAAGTTCGCCGATGTCTCGACCTTGACGCCGGCAGCGGCCGCCTCATCGGCAAGCTTGGCGCCGCTGTCGAGCTTCTGTACGATCTCGGTCGCCTTGGCGCGCAGCTTGGCGGAGATCTGGTCGTCGCGCCACTTGGCCTCGACCTGGTCGCGGACCTCGTCAAGGGTGCGCTCGCGCGACGGCGTGATGCCGAGCACGTCGTACCAGACATAGCCGTTGTTGAACTGGATCGGGTCGTTGTCGACGCCGACGTCGCTGTTGAAGGCCTGCGACACCACGTCGAGGCCGCGCGGGATGTTTGACGCGACCTGGCCGTTCGGCAGGCGCCCCGAGCGATCGACCGCGTCGATCGTGACGGCGGTCAGTTTCAGCTTCTGCGCCGCGTCGATCACGCTGGAGCCGCCGCCGCGCTCGTCTTCCATCTTGTCGCGCAGCTCGGCGACCTTGGCGCGGGCGCGCTCGGTCGCGATCTCGTTCTTCACCTGTGGTGCGAGGCTCTCATAGCTCGGGGTCACGCCGGGCTCGATCTTGCCGACCTTGACCAGCGCGATGCCGAAGCGGCCCTGGACCGGCTGGCTGACTTCGCCCGCAGGCAGCGAGAAGGCCGCATCGCCGACGGCCGGATCGAGGATCGCCGACTTCGCGACCAGTCCGAGGTTGACGTCGGCCGGACTGAGCTTGCGCTCGTTGGCGATGTCGTCGAACGAGGTGCCTGACGTGATGCGGGCGCGGGCGGCCTGCGCCTCGCCGGCGTCCGGAAACACGATCTGTGAGACCTCGCGCTTCTCCGGCGTGCTGAGCCGGTCCTTGCGCTCCTCGAAGATCTTCCTGGCATCCTCGTCGGACACGGTTTCCCACTTGCCGATTTCCTCCGGCGTGATCGCGACGAAAGCGATCTTGCGGTATTCGGGCGCACGGAACTGGACCTTGTGGTCCTCGAAATAGGCGGCGAGCGCCTCGGGCGAGGGCGGATCGATGGTGCCGGCCTGTGCGGCGCCGAGCGTAACGTAATCGATCGAGCGCTGCTCGTTCTGGAAGCGGGTCAGCGCCTCGACCATCGATTTGGGCGGTTCGATCCCGGACGAGATGGTGCCCGCGATCTGCCGGCGCAGGCCGACGCGGCGCTGCTCGGCGATGTAGCGGCCCTCGGTGTAGCCGAAGTTGCGGATCACGGACTGGAAGCGCTGCGGATCGAACTGGCCGTTGAGGCCCTTGAAGTTCGGATCGTTGTAGATCGTGCGCAGCACCTCGGCATCGGATTGATTGAGGCCGGTGCGGCGCGCTTCCTCGTCCAACGCGGCTTCCGCAAGCGTCTGCTGCAGCACCTGTCGGTCAATCCCGAAGGCGCGCGCCTGGTCCGGCGTCAGCGGACGGCCGAACTGGCGGCCGAGCTGCTGCAGGCGGTCGGTATAGATCTGGCGGAACTGCTCGGCCGAAATTTCGGTCCCGCCCACCTTGGCGAAGGTCGACTGGCCAAACCCCTTAAAGATGTCGGCAATGCCCCAAATTCCGAAACTGACGATCAAAACGCCCATCACCGCGGCCATAATCGTCTTGCCGAGCCAGTTTGATGAGGCTTTCCGCATTCCTCGAAGCATGGGTCCAACTTGTTTTGCAGGAGGGGAACCGGATCGTGCCCAAGTGGGACCAAAAGTCGGGACTTCTTGTCCGGCAGCAGGGCGTCACCGAATTGAAAAGGCTTATAAAGTGGCCGAAGCCCCCCCGCAACCTCGGGCGCGCGGGCGCAAGCGTCGCACGGCAGGCGCGAAGCCGCGCTCTGGAAGTCGCCGCTCGGCTCTGATAGCGCAGGGGGACGCCTGAATGATGGGAAATCCGACATGACCGACGCCATCCGGCCGCTGATCGCCGGCAACTGGAAAATGAACGGCCTGAAATCCTCCTTTGCCGAGTTCGACGCGATGCTGGCCGGCGCCGGCGATGTCGCCGGGAAGGCCGATCTGCTGGTCTGTCCGCCCGCGACATTGGTCGGGGCCTTTGCCGACAAGGCGCGGGGCTCGAAGGTCGCCGTCGGCGCCCAGGATTGCCATCCGAAGGCATCGGGCGCCCACACCGGGGACCTCTCGGCGGAAATGTTCAAGGACCTCGGCGCCACGGCCATCATCGTCGGGCATTCCGAGCGGCGCGCCGACCATGGCGAGACCGACGCCTTGATTCGGCAGAAGGCGGAGGCCGTCTGGCGCGCCGGGCTGACCGCGATCGTCTGTATCGGCGAAACGCGCGAGCAGCGCGACGCCGGCCAGACGCTCGATGTCTGCGGCACCCAGCTGGCCGGCTCGCTGCCCGACGGCTCGACCGCGGTCAACCTGGTGGTGGCCTACGAGCCGGTCTGGGCGATCGGCACCGGGCTGACGCCGACCGCCGGAGATGTCGAGGAAGTTCACAGGTTTATCCGAGGTCAGCTCACCGATCGCTTCAAGGGCGAGGGAAACAAGATCAGGATCCTCTATGGCGGCTCGGTCAAGCCGTCGAACGCCGCCGAGCTGATGGCCGTCGCCAACGTCAACGGCGCCCTGGTCGGCGGCGCCAGCCTGAAGGCATCGGACTTTCTGGCGATCGCTGCGGGCTGCTAGCGGGACGGCGCTCCACCCACGTCATTGCGAGCGAAGCGCTGCAATCCATTTGTGGATCGATGGATTGCTTCGTCGCTTCGCTCCTCGCAATGACGCTTCGGGCTACGTTGCCGCGCCGATCCGCTTCCAGTAGATCAACGTCCCGGTGAGGCCGCCATGCGGTTTCAGCGCGTAGTCCGGGATCAGGCCGCTGAGCTGAAATCCCATTTTTTCGTAGAGTGGGGCGGCACCGTCCTCTTCGGCGGTGTCAAGCACCAGCAGCGTGCGTCCGTGCGCGATTGCAAGCTGCTCGGCGGCGCGCAGCAAAGCCGTTGCCACGCCGCGGTTGCGGTGGGTGAGGCGTGTCATCATCTTGGCGATCTCGGCGCGGTGCGGCTGGTTCGGCGGCAGCTTGAGCAGCAGGGTTACCGTGGCGACCAGATCATTGCCGTCGAATGCGCCGAGCACGATTCGCTCGCCGCGCGCCGCGGCGCCGAGCGAATCCTGCCAGAATGTGTCGGCGTCGTCCGGCGATAGCGGATGCATGAAGCTTACGGAGCCGCCGCTGGCGACGGTTTCGATCAACAGCTCGCTGAGCGCATCGCGAATCCCGGGTTCATCGGCGAGTGGCTTGATGGCGAAGTGCGGCATGCATCAGCTCCGGGCAAGGGCGACCACATAGGTGCAGCCGGTGTTGGTCTCGTTGGCGAAGGTCGTTTCCGCCGGCGGGCCGAAGCCGAAGCAATCGCCGGTCGCGAGCAGATGGCGCGCGCCGCCTTCGGTGATGACGAGGCTTCCGCTCAAGACCCAGACCAGCTGGCGGATATGGGCATAGGACGAGGCGGGCAGGGTGACGGATTGCTTCGGCGGTAACTCGACCCGCACCAGCTCGACCGGATGATCGGGGCGGCTGAACACCTGGCGGCGCAGATAGCCGGTTTCCGGATCGCGCCAGAGCGGCTGCGTCGCGGCACGCGACAGCCGCTCACCCTGGCCCTCGGCGCGCAGCATCAGGCCGGCCAGCGTGAGGTCGAAGGCCGATGCGAGGCGCACCAGCACGACCGCGGTGGGACTGACCTCGGCGCGCTCGATCTTGCTGATGGTCGCCTTCGAGACGCCGGCGCGTTCGGCAAGCTCGGCCAGCGACCAGCCCCGGCCATCGCGTTCGAGCTTGATCCGCAGCGCCAGGCGTTGGCTCAGGTCGTCTACCAAAGTATCCATTCGTCTATTATAATGGAATTGGCTGGTACCGATCAAGATGCGGCGGAGTGCGATCGGCGTCGCTTGTGATGTCAGCCGATGCGACTATCTCGGGGGTGACAATGCCCGGTCCAATCGTGTAACAGAGCGCGACTTCACGAAAACCGCAAAGCCGATAGCGCCGTTTGTCTGGCCGCTTGGCGGCTTATGACGGAAGGCTTGCGATGCAGACTGTCGTTATCATTATTCATCTCATGATCGTCGCCGTCATGATCGGCGCCGTCCTGCTGCAGAAATCCGAAGGCGGTGGCCTCGGCATGGGCGGCGGAGCCGGCTTCATGTCGAGCCGCGGCACCGCGAATTTGCTGACGCGGACCACCGCGATCCTCGCGGTCGGCTTCTTCGTGACCAGCCTGTTCCTGTCCTGGTACGCCGGCTACGACCGCAAGCCGAGCTCGATCATCGGCACCGGCGCACCGGCGCAGACCCAGCCGGCCGGCGGCACGCCGCTAACGCCCCCGACCTCGGGCGGCATCCTCGATTCGCTGAAGAAGACCGACGAGCAGCAGGGCCAGCAGGCTCCGAGCGGCCCGCAGGCACCACGGTCGCAATAAAGCGGGGTGGCCATGCAGGATGCACCGCTGGCGTCCTGCATCAGGAATACCCATCAATAGTCTGAAATCGCTCTCAATTTAGCATAACCCACAGCCCGGTGGTTTGTTTGCCGGGAACAGCTGATTCGTTTTGCGAATCGCAGGAAGCGGCTTAAAGGTAAAGTCCCATGGCGCGGTACATATTCATCACCGGCGGCGTGGTCTCCTCGCTCGGCAAGGGTCTGGCTTCAGCGGCGCTCGGCGCCTTGCTGCAGGCCAGGGGCTACAAGGTCCGCCTTCGCAAACTCGATCCCTATCTCAACCTCGATCCCGGAACGATGTCGCCGTATCAGCACGGTGAAGTGTTCGTGACCGACGACGGCGCCGAGACCGATCTCGATCTCGGCCATTACGAGCGTTTCACCGGTCGCCCGGCCACCAAGGCCGACAACATCACGACCGGGCGGATCTATCAGGACATCATCACCAAGGAGCGCCGCGGCGACTATCTCGGCGCGACCATCCAGGTGGTCCCGCACGTCACCAACGCGATCAAGGAATTCGTGCTTGATGGCAACGACGAGTACGACTTCGTGCTGGTCGAGATCGGCGGCACCGTCGGCGACATCGAAGGCCTGCCGTTCTTCGAGGCGATCCGTCAGCTCAAGAACGAGCTGCCGCGCGATCATGCCGTCTACATTCACCTGACACTTCTGCCGTACATTCCAAGCGCCGGCGAACTCAAGACAAAGCCGACGCAGCACTCGGTCAAGGAGCTGCGCTCGATCGGCATCCAGCCGGATATCCTGCTGTGCCGCACCGACCGCGAAATCCCCAAGGAAGAGCGGCGCAAGCTCGGCCTTTTCTGCAACGTGCGCGAGAGCGCCGTGATCGAGGCCCGCGACGTCGACAACATCTACGCCGTGCCGGAGGCCTATCACGCCGCCGGGCTCGACGACGAGGTGCTGGCCGCGTTTGGCATCACGGCGAAGCTTCCACCGGCGTTGCAGAGCTGGCACGTGATCAATGAGCGCGTCCGCAATCCGGAAGGCGCGGTGACCATCGCCATCGTCGGCAAGTACACCGGCATGAAGGACGCCTACAAATCGCTGATCGAGGCGCTGTCGCATGGCGGCATCGCCAACAAGGTGAAGGTCAATCTCGACTGGATCGAGAGCGAGGTGTTCGAGAACGAGGACCCGGCGCCGTTCCTCGAGCACGTCAACGGCATCCTGGTGCCCGGCGGCTTCGGCCAGCGCGGCGCCGAGGGCAAGATCCGCGCAGCGCAGTTCGCGCGCGAGCGCAACGTGCCGTATTTCGGCATCTGTTTCGGCATGCAGATGGCCGTGATCGAGGCGGCGCGCAATCTGGTCGGCATCGAGAACGCCAACTCGACCGAGTTCGGCCCGACCAAGGAGCCGCTGGTCGGCCTGATGACCGAATGGCTGCGCGGCAACGAGCTCGAGAAGCGCTCGCAGAGCGGCGACCTCGGCGGCACCATGCGGCTCGGCGCCTATCCTGCCGCGCTCAACCGCGGCAGCCGCGTCTCGCGGGTCTATGGCGGCGCGACCGAAATCTCGGAGCGGCATCGTCACCGCTACGAGGTCAACACCGCCTACAAGGACCGCCTCGAGCAGCACGGCCTGCGTTTCTCCGGCATGTCGCCCGACGGCGTATTGCCCGAGATCGTCGAATACGAGGACCATCCCTGGTTCATCGGCGTCCAGTTCCACCCCGAGCTGAAGTCGCGGCCGTTTGAACCGCATCCGCTGTTCGCTTCGTTCATCGAAGCCGCGGCGAAGCAGAGCCGGCTGGTCTGAGACGCTATAAGTTTTGGTTGAATCGGCTTGGCGCGGTCTTGCTTCACCGCTCCCCGGCGGGGAGAGGTCGGATTGCGCAGCAATCCGGGTGAGGGCTCTTGCTCTCTCGATAGACCGCAACCCCTCACCCGATTTGCTGCGCAAATCGACCTCTCCCAAGGGAGAGGTGAACTTTCGACGCCGCTACAGCTCAACCTCGTCTCATCAGGCTTTAGGTGTCAGCTGCGCCGTCACACGGCGGCGCAGTCCTCGTTGGCCCGGCGCTCTTGCTTGATCGGTGTCACATTGGTGCCGGCCGCAGGCGCTGTGTCACGCGTCAACAGCCTGTATTGCGGACGTCGCGTCAGCCGGTAGACCGCGGCGGGTGGCACGTTGAGAAGCGCGCGATCGACCAGCGTCGCGCGCAGGCCGAGCCGGTCGAGGATCGGCCGCCGGATCGGGCAGCGCATCCCATAGGTGAATTGATAGAACGCGGCGCCGGGACGCATATAGCTGAACGCGCCGCCGACGATCGAGATCACCTTGCGCGGCGACATGTTGAGCAGCGGCAATCCGCTGACCACCGCGCCGACCGGCGCGCCGTCATACAGCCGTTCCGACGCCAGCCTTGCTGCGTCCATCCACAGCACGCGCGCGCCGGGAAAGCGCAGCTGCAGCAGCCGCATGAAATCCGAGCCGTATTCGATCAGCGTCAGGTCCTGCTGGCGCACGCCGCGCTTCAGCAGCTGATAGGTGAAGGCGCCCGTTCCCGGGCCGAGCTCGAGCACCGGGCCGGTGTTGGCGTTGATGTCACGCGTGATCAGTTCGGCGAGCGCCGCGCCTGACGGTGCGATGGCGCCGACGCGGCCGGGGGCTGCCATCCACGCGGTGAAGAAAGAGAGCAGATCATGTGCCATTGGGATTCCCAGCAAAGTGTCGCAGCGCCGCGACTCGATTGCGTGGCGCGCTGTCTTCTTTGCGGGACCTGCATTGCGTCAGCATTGCGCAATGTTGCTGGAAAGCTCTCGGGCATCACGATGCGTACGGTGCCGGCGGCAATGTGAGGCGGAAGCACGCGCCGCCCCTCGGTCCGTCGAGCACGGAGACGTGACCGCCATGCAGCCTCGCGATCTCGCGCACCATGTTCAGCCCGAGGCCGGCGCCGCGGTCTTGCGGCGCAAGACGATAGAACGGATCGAATATCCGCGTGCGCTGATCCCGGGGAATGCCGTCGCCTTCGTCCGTCACGTCGATGGTCGTGGCGCTGCCGACATGGATGGTGATGGTGCCGCGACGGCCGCCATGCTGGATCGCGTTCTGCACGAGATTGGTCAGCGCGCGCTCCAGCGCGGCGCGGTCACCGATCGTGTCGACCCGATCGGCCGCGCTATCGAGCGACAATTCGTAGCCGGCCGCGATCGCCAGCGGCGCGAGATCGGCAGCGACATTGCGCGCGACCGCGACGAGATCGACGCGCCCGAACGGATTGCGGCACTGGTCGAAGCGCTGGATGTCGAGCAGCTGCTCGGCCAATGTCGCAAGCCGCGCCGAGTCCTCGAGCAGACGGGTCTTCTCTGGCCCTGAAGGCAGCGACTCCAGACGCGTGTTGAGGATCGCGATCGGCGTGCGCAATTCATGCGCCGCGTCCGCGACGAAGCGCTGGTGGCGCGAATAGCCGTCGTCGAGCCGCGTCAGCGCGTCGTTGACGGCGGTTACCAGCGGCGCGACCTCGAGCGGCAGGTGGTCGGCCGACAGCCGGCTGCCGCGCTGACGGAAGTCGATCCGGCGGGCTTCGTCAGCCGCGGTCTCAAGGCCGGCAAAGGCGCGCCGCACCACCATCGGCGTTGCGATGAAGGTGGCGCATGCCATCAGCAATAGGCCGGGCAGGGTGCTGGCCAGGCACGTCACCGCCATCACCAACAACGCCTTGGTGCCGGTCATCCGTCCCTGCGTCGCGGTGAGAATCTGAACGTTTCCCGCATCCGTATTGACCCGCTTGAGCCGCGCCGCGGGCTTGCCCGGGCTGTCCTCCAGCATCTGATAGCCGAGCCGCGCCTGGCTGATATGATCGAGGGCATTGCCGATCCGCGCGAAATCCGGCGGCACGTCGCCTTCGGTCAGCGTGTGCCCGTCGCGGTCCCGGACGGCGAACCAAAGATCGGGAAACTCGGCGCGCAGCTTGTTGAGATCGTCGGTCGAACGCAGCACGAGTTCGCCCTGCGCGTTGCGCGCGACCGCCGCTTGCACGACGTCGATGATGCGTTCCTCGTCCCGGTTGACCAGCAGGAAGCCGGACGCCCACAGCGCGCCGAGCACCGTGAGCACGAGTCCCGTCAGCAGGACGGCTTGCAGCGCGACCAGCCGCCAGCTCAGTTGCGAGCGCAAGCAATAGTGGTCGGCGGGTTCGCTCATGACACCTGCTTGAGCAGGTAGCCGACGCCGCGGATGCTGTGGATCTCGACGCCGGCGTCGGTATCTGCGAGCTTGCGCCGCAGCCGCGAGACATGGGCATCGAGCGCGTTCGACTGGATCTCGTCCTCGAAATTGTAGACGGCTTCCTCGAGCGTCGCGCGCAGCACGGTGCGGCCGAGCCGGCGCAGCAGCGTCTCGAGCACCAGCAGCTCGCGCCGGGGCAGGTCGAGCGGGCGGCCGTTGACGCTGGCCTCGCGGTGGCTGCAATCGAACGCCATCCGGCCGGCCTTGATGATCTCGAGCTGCAGGCCGGCGGGCCGGCGCAGCACGGCACGCAGTCGCGCCAGAAGCTCCTCGACCGCGAACGGTTTCGCCAGATAGTCGTCGGCGCCGCTGTCGAGCCCGCTGACGCGGTCGGCGAGGTCGCCGCGCGCGGTCAGCACGATGATCGGAACGCCGTCGGCCTTGGCGCGCAGCTTTGGGATCAGCGTGAGGCCGTCGCCGTCGGGCAGCTGGCGGTCGAGCAGGACCGCGCCATGCACGTCCGCGGAAATCGCCTCCTCGGCCTCGGCAAGGGTCGGCACGTGGTCGACCACCATGTCGTAGCCCTTCAGCGCCTGCGACAGCGCGGCCGCCATCTCCGCCTCGTCTTCAACCAGCAGTATCCGCATGTCCTCTCAGTCCTGCTCCCAACAGCCGGTTTTAGGGCAAGTCACATTGCAACAACATTGCGGAAATGGCCGCCGCGGGCGAGCAGGGGTGCCATGTTGGCGCCCCCTCAAGACAGCCCGGAACCCGCTGGCTATAACCGTCCGCACCACATCTGGGAGGACCGCCAATGATCTACGAGACCCGCGTCTATCGCTGCCTGCCGGGCCGGCTGCCGGCACTGCTCAAGCGCTTCGAGACCGTCACGTTGAAGCTCTGGGACAAGCATGGCATCAGGCAGGCTGGCTTCTTCACGACGCTGGTCGGCGAATCCAACCAGGACCTGACCTATCTGCTGGCCTGGGAATCGCTCGCCGAGCGCGAGAAGAAATGGACCGCATTCCAGACCGATCCGGAATGGATCGCCGCGCGCGCCAAGACCGAGGAGGACGGCCAGATCGTTCTCACCATCGAAAACCAGCTTCTGGTGCCGACCGCGTTCTCATCGGTGAAGTAACGCCGACTGCCGTCGAAGCAATCCATTGGCATCGCATTTGCGAGCGATGGATTGCCTTGTCGCTTCAGCGCAAAATAGCTTCGTCACGCCGGGACGTCGCCAGTTGCGTAAGCCTTGCGGGGGAGGCTGCACGATTTCGGAATACTGGAAATATATCCCTGATTTGCCCGACGGGTCAAGCCACCTTGTCGACAGCTACCTTCGAACGCCGAAAGTCGCCTGCTCCTTTGCATGGGGTTGTTTTCGATATTTTGACAGCGCCGCTGCGGTGGCGCGTTATTGCGGGCAGCCTGAGGTCTGGTCGCCTTCGCGGACCATCGGCTTGCCGTTGATGAAGACGCCGTGGCTCCCCGAGGTCGCCTTGCCGCCGCAATGCGTGCGGTCGCCCATCACCACCGCCGGTTTGCCGTTGATCAGGACGTTGGGCACGCCCTCGACCAGCGGACCGCCATTGCTGGTGGTGTCGCCGCTGCGGGCGGCCGGCTTGCCGTTGACGATGACGCCGGCGGCGCCGCTTGTGACGACGCCGGGCTGGCTGCTGGCCTGGCCATGGGCCAGGCCCGAGATCGCCGACATGGCGGCCACGGCTCCGATGACAAGCGAAATGCGCATGTTCTGCCTCACTGGGAATCCGTTCCGCGTCAGTCTACAGGGGCGGTTGGGGCAGGATTGTGATAGCACGGCGCACCTACGGCGTCAGCGCAACCCCCTCATGGTGCGGGATGGCTTGATCGATCCGGCGCGGGATTGCATGGTCGCTACCAAACAGGATGCAGCATTTTGACCAATCAGGTTTCCACGCAGGCCGCCGCACCGATCGTTGCCGTCGGATCGGCCAAGTTCGGCAATGCCTTGCCCCTCTCGATCATCGCCGGTCCCTGCCAGCTCGAGAGCCGCGCACATGCGCTTGAAGTGGCGTCCGCGCTGAAGGAGATCGCGGCGAGGCTCAAGATCGGCCTGGTCTACAAGACCTCGTTCGACAAGGCGAACCGCACCAGCGCGTCGGCCGCGCGCGGCGTCGGGCTGAAGCAGGCGCTGCCGATCTTCGCCGAGATCCGGTCCTCGCTCGGGCTGCCCGTGCTGACCGACGTGCATGAGCCCGACCAGTGCACCGAGGCGGCGCAGGCGGTCGACGTGCTGCAGATCCCGGCCTTCCTGTGCCGGCAGACTGATCTCCTCGTGGCAGCCGCCGCGACCGGCAAGGTCGTCAACGTCAAGAAGGGCCAATTCCTGGCGCCGTGGGACATGGCGAATGTGGTCAGCAAGATCACCGGCGCCGGGAATGCCAATGTCCTGGTTACCGAGCGCGGCGCGTCGTTCGGCTACAACACGCTGGTGTCAGACATGCGCGCGCTGCCGATCCTTGCGCGCACCACCGGCGCGCCGGTGATCTTCGACGCCACCCATTCGGTGCAGCAGCCGGGTGGCAAGGGCACCTCGTCGGGCGGCGAACGCGAATTCGTGCCGGTGCTGGCACGCGCCGCGGTCGCGGTCGGCGTCGCCGGCGTGTTCATCGAGACCCATCCCGATCCGGATCACGCGCCGTCGGACGGTCCGAACATGGTGCCGCTCCGCGACTTCGAAGCCCTCGTCAAGCGGTTGATGCAGTTCGACGCGCTGGCCAAGACCGCGGCCTGACGGAGGTGACGACGACATGACCGCAACCAGCGGCATGCCGCCGGCCCTCAACGTCATCACGCTGGCGACCTTCGCGGCGAGCCTGTCGGTACGCGCGCTCGATCCGGTGCTGCCGCACGTCGCGGACGATTTCGGTGTCGGCATCGCAACCGCAGCGAGCTTTGCCGCGGTGTTCGCCTTCACCTTCGCCGCGGTGCAGCCGGCGATCGGCGCCGCCGCGGATTTGTTCGGCAAGGCGCGGCTGATGACGATCTGCCTCGCGCTGCTTGGCGTCGCCAACATCCTCGGTGCGCTCTCGACCTCGTTCCCGATGCTGTTCGTCACCCGCATCCTCGCCGGCATCGGCTCGGGCGGGGTGTTTCCGGTCGCGCTGTCGCTGACCAGCGATCTCGTCGGCCCCGACAAGCGGCAGCTCGCGATCGGGCGAACGCTCGCGGGCTCGATGACCGGCAATCTGCTCGGCGCGACGGCGTCCGGCCTGATCGGCGATTTGCTCGGCTGGCGCGGCGTGCTCGCGGTGCTCGGCGGCCTCGTGATCATCGTCGCGCTGGCGGTTGCGGCCGGCTTCCGCGGCGCTGCCCTCAATCGCCCGCCGCGAACCAGCCTGAAGGCGCTGCGCCACGGCTATCGCACCATCTTCACCAACCCGAACGCGCGGATCTGCTACTCGGCGGTTTTCGTCGAAGGCTGCTGCGTGCTCGGGCTGTTTCCCTTCATCGCATCGTTCCTGTTCGAGCTCGGCGAGAGCTCGCTGTCGATCGCGGGCATCGTGATCGCGGGCTTTGCGATCGGCGGCTTGCTCTACACGCTGACGGTATCGCGCCTGCTGCCGTGGATCGGGGTGAGAGGCATGATGGTCGTCGGCGCAACGCTGGTCGGCATCCAGCTCGTCGGCGTCGCGTTCGGGCCGCACTGGAAGCTGCAGATGGCGGGCCTGCTGGTGATGGGCCTCGGCTTTTACATGATCCACGGCTGCCTGCAGGTGTTTGCCAGCGAGCTTTCGGTCGAGGCGCGCGCCACCGCGCTGTCGCTGCACTCGTTCTTCTTCTTCATGGGGCAGACCGTCGGCCCGATCGCCTACGGTTTTGGTCTTCAACATGCCGGCAAGACCGCAACGTTAGTCTCGGCCGCCGCGGTGATGGTGGTGCTCGGATTTATCTGCGCGAGATTCCTGAAGCAGACGCGGCCGGCTGATGCGGCGGCAAGGCCGGATGTGGAGGCTTAGCGATCGCCTATCAACGTCAAGAGTCACCAGCGATCGTGTAACTGTCGAGCAATCCACCCGCGACAAATTGGTAGTCCTTCATCAGTGGACCGACCAAATCAGGTTTGGCTTCCAGATAATCAGCTAGCGCCTTCGCGAGGTCCTGGACGCGATCATCGAATGACACGCTCCGTCGTTCAAACGATCGGATTCGGCGAAGGGCGGCGACTGCTATCCTTCGACGCTGCTCGAGGGATTGGCCCGCCACCGAAGAGCCGCCATCGTAAGCACGTGTCAACGCCGCTACCAAGGCGCTCAGCACCTCGTCTTCGGCCTTCTTGAGCAAGCCCTGCCTCCCTCAAAGTGTCTAGCCACGGGCGCTGGAGCAGACGTGTGGTCTTAACCCCGCCCGCGATACGTCGCGACGCCCTGATCCGGCACCCAGATGCCCTTCGGCAATCGTCCGGTCTGGAAGAACACGTCGATCGGGATGCCGCCGCGCGGATACCAGTAGCCGCCGATGCGCAGCCATTTCGGCTTGATCTCGTCCGTGATCCGCTTGCCGATCATGACCGTGCAGTCCTCGTGGAATGCGCCATGGTTGCGGAAGCTCGCCGCGAACAGTTTCAGCGATTTGGATTCCAGCAGCCAGCGACCGGGCACGAAGTCGATCACCAGATGGGCGAAATCCGGTTGGCCCGTCACCGGGCAGATCGAGGTGAATTCCGGCACCGTGAAGCGTACCAGATAATCGGTACCAGCCTGCGGATTGGGCACGCGGTCGAGCTGCGCCTTTTCCGGCGTGTCGGGCCATTCCACCGCGCGACCGAGTTGCAGGCCGGGGGAGGTGGTTGATTTGGTGGATTTCTTTGCCATCAGGGGTCTCCGTGGCGTCCTCTTATCCAATGCGGGGGCGCCCGTCACCCGGCCTTTTCCCCCTCGATGCATTGCGCTAGAAGCACCGCCATCTGCCCCCGCACTGCCACAAGAGGTTCTCATGACTGACATCGTCGACATCATCGGCCGCGAAATCCTGGATAGCCGCGGCAACCCCACGGTCGAGGTCGATGTGGTGCTGGAGGACGGGTCGATCGGCCGCGCGGCGGTGCCGTCGGGTGCCTCCACCGGCGCCCATGAGGCGGTGGAACTGCGCGACGGCGACAAGTCGCGCTATCTCGGCAAGGGCGTCGAGAAGGCGGTTGCCGCCATCAACGGCGAGATCTTCGAGGCACTCAGCGACCAGGCCGTCGAGGAGCAGGTCGCGATCGACGAGATCATGATCGAGCTCGACGGCACGCCGAACAAGAGCCGGCTCGGCGCCAACGCCATCCTCGGCGTCTCGCTGGCCTGCGCCAAGGCGGCCGCTGAATCCTTCGACATGCCGCTCTATCGCTACGTCGGCGGCACCTCGGCGCGGACGCTGCCGGTGCCGATGATGAACATCATCAATGGCGGCGTGCATGCCGACAACCCGATCGACTTCCAGGAATTCATGATCCTGCCGGTCGGCGCCAGCAGCTTCGCCGAAGCGCTGCGCTGCGGTTCGGAAATCTTCCACACCCTGCGCGGTGAACTGAAGAAGGCCGGCCACAACACCAATGTCGGCGACGAGGGCGGCTTCGCGCCGAACCTGCCGTCGGCCGACGCGGCGCTCGAGTTCGTCATGAACGCGATCGGCAAGGCCGGCTACAAGGCCGGCGACGACGTCGTGCTCGGCCTCGACTGCGCCTCCACCGAATTCTTCAAGGAAGGCGCCTACGTCTATGGCGGCGAGAACAAGACCCGCTCGCGTTCGGAGCAGGTGAAGTATCTCGCCGATCTGGTCGGCCGCTATCCGATCGTCACCATCGAGGACGGCATGTCGGAGGACGACATGGACGGCTGGAAGGAACTGACCGACGCGATCGGCAACAAGTGCCAGCTGGTCGGCGACGATCTGTTCGTCACCAACGTCACCCGGCTTGCCGACGGCATCAAGCACGGCCGCGCCAATTCGATCCTGGTCAAGGTCAACCAGATCGGCACGCTGACCGAAACGCTGGCGGCGATCGAGATGGCCTACAAGGCCGGCTACACTGCCGTGATGTCGCACCGCTCCGGCGAGACCGAGGACTCCACGATCGCCGACCTCGCGGTCGCCACCAATTGCGGGCAGATCAAGACCGGCTCGCTGGCGCGCTCTGACCGCACCGCCAAGTACAACCAGCTGCTGCGTATCGAACAGCAACTCGGCACCCAGGCGAAATACGCGGGCAGGGCGGCCCTGAAGGCGCTGGCCTGAACCTTTTTCAGGACACGGCGTCCGACGAACTCAAGCGGCGAGTATCACGCCGGTCACGTTAGTGCTTGAAGCAGGTTTCGTCGCTCGAAATATTCACTGCCGCCGGCGAGAGTCCTCTGGTGGCAGGAGTTGTTGCGCCTCTTGTGGGTTCGGGGCGGAGCCCATGCTCAGCCTCGAATTCCTTGACCAGCCTGACGATCCGGGAATTGACGGTCACGAAGCGATCGTCGCCAAGCTCCGCGCATTTCCGGAGAAACTCCTGCTCCTTGTTGCCCTCGACGATCGCCTTCATCTTCTCGAGGACTTTCTCAATCGCGACGCCGAACATCGTTCGTTGCTTTGATGGTTTCGTCGTCGTGGACTTCTTCTTCGTTGTCTTCTTTGCCGTCACCGATGTTTTCGCCCGCGCCTTTCTTGCCATAGCTTGCTCCTATCCATCAGTTCAGGGTTCGTGATCCGAGCCGGTCGATGATGCTCCGGTAGATGGCGTCGTCGATGGCCCGGTTGCTCCGCTCGCTCGCTGTCGATGGACGCGCAGGTGCCAGGCCTCCAAGCAATCCGGGCGTGGGAACCGGCGCTGCCTTCGGTGCGGGCGGCAGCGACATCGCGACAATGACCTTATGGATGTCTTTTCGCATCGACGTTGCGCCGAGCGAGGCACCGGACACGTTGAACAGATGATTCAAGGGCGTGAGGGTCACCTGAGGCGTCACCGAGCCCGTGATGGTCGTTTGAAAATTGAACGTGTCCGCGATCGTCGGAACCTTGTCGCCATCTTTCGAACCGGTGAGGCGTTGGTACTCATTGAGGTCGACAAACGTCTCGACCAACTCGCCAAGACCGATCCTGCCGCTCACCGGATAGGCAAAATTCTCGGGCGACCCATCTTCGGTGCAACGGCTTGGACGAAAGTTGATCAATTCGCCGAACGTGTCGTTGACACGGAATAGCCGGACCGTCTGGCGTTGCAGATCGCTGGATCCCTTGGCCGGCATGCTGAAAGTGCCGCTGCTCAACAGGTTCGCGAAATCCACCTCTGCGGCGACAGTATTTTGTTCGGTGATATCGAACGTAAAATCATAGCTGATGGCCGCGCGCTCGTACTTGACGATGTTGGCACGCACCCTCGGAGGCAATTCATAGAGGTGCTGATCGAGTTGATCGAGGGAAAGCTGATTGCTTTCGAGCCGCTGCATGAAGTCGGTCAATTCCGCCTTCCTGAGATAGTCGATGATCGCTTGCTTGATCGCGGCGCGAGCCTCGCATCGAATGTGATGAACGATCTCGCGCGTGGCCAACCGGGTGACGTCGTCGGGCAAAGGATGGATCGCGCACCCAGCCATTCCCAGCGCGCAGCAAAGCGGGAGAGCAAATCGCAACATGTGAAACACGCTTTGATAGAAATGATCGATAGGCATCTAATATTGGTTGCTATCCTAGGATCAGTTTGATTGCGGAGTCTGTGATATTTTGGCAACTGTTCAACAATAGGTTGTGCAGGGATCGAGTTGCGAGGGTGCTAAGGCGGTGCCCTGAAACTTGCTGTTTGAAGCGGCCGATCGCTGGACTTCATTGCCGGCTCGGCCCATATCGGCTGGGCCGTACGCTCCGCAGGGAGCATGTCGCGCCGGGCAAAAACGAATTCCAGGGAGAACGTATGATGAGTGACGGCAAGAGCGGTCTGCAGCTGCGTTCGCTGCTCAAGAAGGATGGCGAACTGGAATTGTCGCTGGTCAATGTCCCGACCCCCGAGCCAGGCCCCGACGAGGTCGTGGTCCGGGTCGAGGCGAGCCCGATCAATCCGTCCGACCTCGGTCTCTTGATCGGCCCGGCCGACATGGCCGCCGCCAAGGTCTCCGGCAGCAAGGAATTGCCTGTGGTGACCGCGCGCGTGCCGGATGCGGCGCTGCCGGGCCTTGCCGCCCGGCTCGACGAGTCGATGCCGGTCGGCAATGAAGGCGCCGGCGTCGTCATCAGGACCGGTTCGTCGGACGCCGCGAAGGCGCTGATGGGCCGGACGGTCGCGATGATCGGCGGGGCGATGTATGCGCAATACCGCACGCTGCGCGTCACCGAATGCCTGCCGTTGCCCGAGGGCACGACGCCCGCGGAAGGCGCGTCCTGCTTCGTCAATCCGCTGACCGCGCTCGGCATGACCGAGACGATGCGGCGCGAGGGCCACAAGGCGCTGGTGCACACGGCGGCAGCGTCGAACCTCGGCCAGATGCTGAACCGGATCTGCCTCAAGGACGGCATCGGCCTCGTCAACATCGTGCGCAACAAGGAGCAGGCCGATATTCTGCACAAGATCGGTGCCAGACACGTCGTCGATTCCAGCGCGCCCGATTTCATGGACAAGCTTACCGGTGCGCTGGTCGAGACCGGCGCGACCATCGCCTTCGATGCGATCGGCGGCGGCAAGCTCGCCGGCCAGATCCTGGTCGCGATGGAGACCGCGATCAACAAATCCGCCAAGGCCTACAGCCGCTACGGCTCGAACACGCACAAGCAGGTCTATATCTACGGCAGCCTCGACACCCGCTCGATCGAGCTGCCGCGCGGCTTCGGCATGGCCTGGGGTGTCGGCGGCTGGCTCTTGTTCCCGTTCCTGATGAAGATCGGTCCGGAGGCGGGCAACTCGCTGCGCCAGCGCGTGGTGGCCGAGTTGAAGACCACCTTCGCCAGTCACTACACCAAGGTGGTGTCGTTGCAGGAAACCCTGCAGCTCGACAACATCGCCGTCTACGGCAAGCGCGCCACCGGCGAGAAATTCCTGATCAATCCGAACAAGGGCGCGTAACCGCGCGGAGGCTAAAGCGCGATGAGATTAAGTTGAATCGTCATCGCGCGCTTTGGATTCTTGTTTGAGCATGATCCTTCCGGAAAACCGCTTCGCACTTTTCCGGATCATGCTAGTCGCGCTCGAACGCCAATGCCCTGGAGCGCTTGTGACGCTCCAGGGCATGGCCGATCAGCACATCCATCAGTGCGGATTGCGGCAGGCCGCTGGCCTCCCACAGCCGGGGATACATGCTGATGTTGGTGAAGCCGGGCAGGGTGTTCGCCTCGTTCACGAACGCCTCCTCGCCGTGCAGGAAGAAGTCGATGCGCGCCATGCCTTCGCAACCCAGCACACGAAACGTCTTGATCGCGAGCTCCCTGATGCGATCCGCGACAGCCGGCGGGACGTCGGCGGGCACCTGAAGCAAGGCGCCCTCCGCATCGAGGTATTTCGCGTCGTAGGAGTAGAAGCCGTGCTTGTCGGACGGCACGATCTCGCCGAGTTGGGAGGCGCGGATGTGGCCCTCGGCATCCTCGAGCACGGAGCACTCGATTTCCCGGATCGGCGCAACACAGCGTTCGATCAGGAGCTTGGTATCGAAGCGGAACGCCAGTCTGCAGCCTGCCTCGAACTCCGCCGCATCGCGCGCCTTCGACACGCCGACCGATGATCCCATGTTGGCAGGCTTGACGAACAGCTCCTGCGATCCGAGGGCGTTGACCGCGTCGTCATAGCTGACGGGAGCCGCGGCGGACATCACGACAAAGGGAACGATCGGCAATCCCGCCTCGCGCAGCAGGCGCTTGGCGATATCCTTGTCCATGCCGGCCGCCGAGCCCATCACGCGCGAGCCGACATAGGCGACGTCGGACAGTTCCAGCGCCCCCTGCACGGTGCCGTCCTCGCCGTTCGGGCCATGCAGCACCGGGAAGACGACGTCGAACGCCGGCAATTCCGCCGGCGCCGCGCCCGGCCCCTGCAGCACCACGACACGGCCCTGGCCGCCCGGCAGCAGTGCGAGCTGGGGCCCATGATCCGGAATGGTCAGCGCGCCGCCACCCGCGCCCGCGCCGTTTCCGGCATCGGCGACGATCCAGCGGCCATCCCGGGTGATGCCGATCGCCGTGACCTCATAGCGATCCGGGTCGAGCGAGCGAAGCACGTTCGCCGCCGACGCCCGCGACACGTCATGTTCGGCGGATCGTCCGCCGAACAGGATTGCAACCCGTCTCTTGCGCTCTGCCATTTCCGGTCAGCCCGATGGTGCGTGGAATCCGGCGACAGTATGGTTGGAAGAACGTGTCGACAATTGGCCCCGGGGCCGTGCCCGGCGCAGGTTTCGGTTGGAAGACGCGCTCCCCGGGCACCGTGGCACCGTGCGCGCGCTTGAGCCGTGGCGGCTCATGGCCGTACGGTCAATTCCGTGAACGCTGCGTTTCCGGAATTGGATGATCCATGCACTTGCATCTTTCTTGATGCGCCGGTAGGTGAGATAAGCGAGTTTCACGCGAACCCGAGGGGGAATTTGCTATGGCCTATAACATCGTCACCATCGTCGGCAGCATCCGCAAGGAGAGCCTGTCGCTCAAGATCGCCAATGCGCTGGCCAAGCTCGCGCCCGCTTCGCTGCAGCTCGACGTCACGACGCTTCAGGGCATTTCCTTCTTCAACCAGGACCTCGAGGGGGCCCCGCCGGCGGACTGGCTCGCCTTCCGCGAGAAGCTGCAGAAGTCGAACGGCGTGCTGTTCGTGACCCCGGAATACAACCGCTCGATCCCGGGCGTGCTGAAGAACGCGATCGACGTCGCCTCGCGGCCCTATGGCAAGAGCTCGTTCATCGGCAAGCCGATCGGCATCATCGGCAATTCGCCGGGCCCGCTCGGCGGCGTCAGCGCGGTGAAGCATCTGCAGAACATCCTGCCGGGGATTTCCGGTCCGATCCTCGGCCAGCCGGAAGCCTATCTCAACGGCGTCGGCGATGCTTTCGACGACAAGGGCGAGCTGACCAAGGAGTCGCTCAAGGGCGTGCTGCAGCAGTATCTCGACGCCTTCGCGGCCTTCGTCGAAAAGCAGAACCGCTGAGCGCATATCCGGAAAAGTGCGCAGCGCCTTGCTGGTCAAGTGGCCGCGCTTTAGCACTCCATTAACCCCATGGCCGCATCTTTGCGGCCATGGTCTCCCGTACACGCCTCAAATCGATTCTGACCGGGCTCGCGCTCTACACGCTGGCGGCGCTGATGGTCGGCTATTTCGGCGTCAACGCCTACACCGGCAAATACGGCCTGAACGCGCGCCAGGAGCTCGATCAGGAAATCATCGCGCTGACCTCGGAGCTCGCGCGGTTGAAGAAGGAACGCGCCGAGGGCGAGCAGCGGGTGTCGCTGTTGCGGTCGGACCGGGTCGATCCCGACATGCTGGACGAGCGCGCGCGCTTCCAGCTCGACTACGCCAACCCGCGTGATCTGGTTCGGATCAACAAGTCGAACTGACGCGTTCTCAAATTTCAAAAACAATCGCGCACTATCACAAAAGTGTCGCGCCGCGCTGCACTGCGGCATAGCAAAATTCCATCGGGCGAACGCAATCCTTCCAAGGTGATTTGAGTTGGGTTAGAGAGGGTTCTTCGACTTCTCTCACCCGGAATTGCCATGGCCGCACCCAAGAAAAGCGTCGCGAAGGAATCAGGTCAGGACAAGGCTGGCTCTCCCCCCGAATTCAGCAGGGAGCAGGAGCTCAAGGCACTGCGGGACATGCTCCTGATCCGGCGCTTCGAGGAGAAGGCCGGTCAGCTCTACGGCATGGGCGCGATCGGCGGCTTCTGCCATCTCTATATCGGCCAGGAAGCGGTCGTGGTCGGCATGCAGATGGCGCTGAAGCAGGGCGACGAGGTCATAACGGGCTACCGCGACCACGGCCACATGCTGGCCTGCGACATGGAAGCCAGGGGCGTGATGGCAGAACTGACCGGACGCCGCGGCGGCTATTCCCGCGGCAAGGGCGGCTCCATGCACATGTTCAGCAAGGAGAAGCATTTCTACGGCGGTCACGGAATCGTGGGCGCGCAGGTGTCGCTCGGCACCGGCCTTGCGTTCGCCAACCGCTATCGCGGCAACGATAACGTCAGCGTGACCTATTTCGGCGACGGCGCGGCCAATCAGGGCCAGGTCTACGAAAGCTTCAACATGGCCGAACTGTGGAAGCTGCCGGTGATCTACGTGATCGAGAACAATCGCTATGCGATGGGCACCGCGGTGTCGCGCGCCTCGGCCCAGCAGGACTTCTCCAAGCGCGGCGTGTCTTTCAACATCCCCGGCAAGCAGGTCGACGGCATGGACGTACGTGCGGTCAAGGCCGCCGCCGATGAGGCCACGGCATGGTGCCGAGGCGGCAACGGTCCGATCATCCTGGAGATGCAGACCTACCGCTACCGCGGCCACTCGATGTCCGATCCCGCGAAGTACCGCACCCGCGAGGAAGTCGAAAAGGTTCGTCACGACCATGACCCGATCGAGCAGGTGCGCAACCGCTTGCTGGCCTCAGGCGTGAGCGAGCAGGATCTGAAGGCGATCGACGGCGAGGTGCGCGAGATCGTCAACGAAGCCGCCGACTTCGCGCAGCACGATCCGGAGCCGGATGCATCCGAGCTCTACACCGACATCTACCGCTGACCCCACCCGCGCAGAAGAATTTCAAGACCGATTTCGGGAGCCGATATGCCCATTCAAGTGCTGATGCCTGCGCTGTCGCCCACCATGGAGAAGGGCAACCTCGCCAAATGGCTGAAGAAGGAAGGCGAGACCATCAAGTCCGGTGACGTCATCGCCGAGATCGAGACCGACAAGGCGACGATGGAGGTCGAGGCCACCGACGAGGGCACGCTCGGCAAGATCCTGATTCCGGAAGGCACCGCCGATGTCGCGGTGAACACGCCGATCGCCACCATCCTGGCCGATGGCGAAAGCGCCGCCGACCTCGCCAAGGTGCCCGCGGCTCCTGCGCCGAAGGCTGCGGAGGCGCCTGCTGCTGAAGCCAAGCGAGATGCAAAGGCGGAAGCGCCGCAGCCCGCGGCGAAGGCGCCGGCTGCACCGGTCAGCGAAGCACTGCCCGATCCGGAAATCCCGGCGGGCACCGAGATGATCACCCAGACCATCCGCGAGGCGTTGCGCGATGCGATGGCCGAGGAGATGCGCCGCGACGGCGACGTCTTCATCATGGGCGAGGAGGTCGCCGAGTATCAGGGCGCCTACAAGGTGACGCAGGGCCTGTTGCAGGAGTTCGGCGCGCGGCGCGTGATCGACACGCCGATCACCGAGCACGGCTTTGCCGGCGTCGGCGTCGGCGCGGCGATGGCCGGACTGAAGCCGATCGTCGAGTTCATGACCTGGAACTTCGCCATGCAGGCGATCGACCAGATCATCAACTCCGCCGCCAAGACGCTCTATATGTCCGGCGGCCAGATGGGCTGCTCGATCGTGTTCCGCGGACCGAACGGCGCCGCCGCGCGCGTTGCGGCCCAGCACAGCCAGGACTACGCCGCCTGGTACTCGCAGATCCCGGGCCTCAAGGTGATCGCGCCGTACTCGGCCGCCGACTACAAGGGCCTGCTCAAGGCCGCGATCCGCGATCCCAATCCGGTGGTCTTCCTCGAGAATGAAATGCTGTACGGCCACACCGGCGAGGTGCCGAAGCTGCCCGACTTCGTGGTGCCGATCGGCAAGGCGCGCATTGCCCGCGCCGGCAAGGACGTCACCATCGTCTCCTGGGCGATGGGCATGTCCTACGCGCTGAAGGCCGCCGACGAGCTCGCCAAGGAAGGCATCGAGGCCGAGGTGATCGATCTGCGCACCATCCGTCCGATGGACACCGAGACCGTCATCAACTCGGTGAAGAAGACCGGCCGCGCGGTCACGGTGGAGGAGGGCTGGCAGCAGAGCGGTGTCGGCTCCGAGGTCGCCGCGCGCATCATGGAGCATGCGTTCGACTATCTCGACGCGCCGGTCGCGCGTGTCTCAGGCAAGGACGTGCCGATGCCCTACGCGGCCAATCTCGAAAAGCTCGCCCTGCCTTCCGTCGCCGAGGTGGTCGCGGCCGCCAAGGCCGTGTCCTACCGGTAGCGCCGATGGCCGGTCCCAAGGAGCAGCCGCTGCCGCCCGACGTGATGGGCCGCGACGACGCCGTCGAGGTGCTGCGCGCGTTTGTCGTCGACGGCGGGCTGTCGATCGCGTTCCAGCGCGCCTTCGAGGAGCCGGACATGTGGGGGCTGATGCTCGTCGACATCGCCCGTCACGCTGCGCGCGCCTATTCGCGCGAGAGCGAATACACCGAGGACGAAGCGCTCGCGCGCATCGTCGAGATGTTCGAAGCCGAAATCGCCCGGCCGACCGACATGGGCCAAACCAAACCGCGGTCGCAACAAGGTCACTGACAATGCCGATCAATATTCTCATGCCCGCGCTGTCGCCGACGATGGAAAAGGGCAACCTCGCCAAGTGGCTCAAGAAAGAGGGCGACAAGGTCAAGTCCGGCGACGTGATCGCGGAGATCGAGACCGACAAGGCGACGATGGAAGTCGAGGCGGTCGATGAAGGCACGATCGCCAAGATCCTGGTGCCCGAGGGCACCCAGGACGTGCCGGTCAACGACGTGATCGCTGTCCTGGCCGGCGATGGCGAGGACGTGAAGGCGGCAGCCAGCGCCGGAGCCGGCGCAGCACCTGCGCCGAAGCCCGCCGAGCCCCCGAAGCCTGCCGCCCAGGCCGCGGCTGCCGCTGCACCTGCTCCGACGGCAGCTCCGGCGCCGTCCGCGGCGCCGGTACCACAGCCCGCTGCGGCGCCCGCCGCGCAGGCCAACGGCCACGCCCGCGTGTTCTCGTCGCCGCTGGCGCGCCGATTGGCAAAGGAAGCCGGCATCGATCTCGGCCGCATCACCGGCACCGGCCCGCACGGCCGCGTCATCGCGCGCGACGTCGACGACGCCAAGTCCGGCAAGGGCCTGAAGGCGCCGGCGGCCGCGCCCGCCGCGGCTGGCCCGAGCATCGCGCCGTCAATGTCGGACAAGCAGATCCTGGCGCTGTTCGAGCCCGGCTCCTACGAGGTCGTGCCGCATGACGGCATGCGCCGCACCATCGCGCAGCGTCTCACCGCCTCGGTGCAGAACGTCCCGCACTTCTACCTGACCATCGACTGCGACATCGGCAAGCTGCTCGCCGCGCGCGAGGAGATCAACGCGGCTGCGCCGAAGGACAAGGAGAAGAAGCCGCTCTACAAGATCTCGGTCAACGATTTCGTCATCAAGGCGATGGCGGTCGCGCTGCAGAAGATCCCGAACTGCAACGTCAGCTGGACCGAAGGCGGCATGCTCAAGCACAAGCATTCCGACGTCGGCGTCGCGGTGGCGATGCCGGGCGGCCTGATCACGCCGATCATCCGCAAGGCCGAGACCAAGACGCTGTCGACCATCTCCAACGAGATGAAGGATTTCGCCGCCCGCGCCCGCGCCCGCAAGCTGAAGCCGGAAGAATACCAGGGCGGCACCACCGCGGTGTCCAACCTCGGCATGTACGGCATCAACCACTTCACCGCCGTGATCAACCCGCCGCACGCTTCGATCCTCGCGGTCGGCACCTCGGAGGAGCGTCCCGTCGTGCGTGGCGGCAAGATCGAGATCGCGAACATCATGAGCGTCACCTTGTCGTGCGATCACCGCGCGATCGACGGCGCGCTCGGCGCCGAGCTGATCGGCGCCTTCAAGCAGCTGATCGAAAACCCCGTGATGATGATGGTGTGACGGGCATCAGCCATGTACGCGATGTCAGGTCCGTACGTTCTGCTCGCCGCCATCGCCGTTGCGCTGCTCGTCGCGGTCAACCGCGACCTGATATCGACGTTCCAGTTCAGGCTCATGATGATCGGTGCTGGCGTGCTGGCGCTGGCGTGGACCATATTCCTCGGTACGGTGTGGCAGGAGTACCGATGAATGGCCGGCACGGCCCGCACGCGCTGGCCCTGGATCTCGCTGCTGCTGTCGGCTGTGCTGGTGCTCAACCCGGTCGGGTTGGATCTGGTGCACTCCGCGTTCTTCGCCGGCGAACAGCTGGCGCGGAACATCGCCCAGCCGATCGTGCCGACGGCCCTGGCCATCATGGCCGTGGTAATCGGGTTCGAATGGCTGGTCAGGTCATTGATCGCAAGAAGCCGCGCCCGCGGCGCCACAGATTGAGTTGAACGGGAGCCGCCATGGCCGACACATCCTTCGACGTCATCATCATCGGCTCCGGCCCCGGCGGCTACGTGACCGCGATCCGCGCCGCGCAGCTCGGGTTCAAGACCGCGATCGTGGAGAAATCCTATCTCGGCGGCATCTGCCTGAACTGGGGCTGCATCCCGACCAAGGCGCTGCTGCGCTCGGCGGAGATCTACCACTACATGCAGCACGCCAAGGATTACGGACTGTCGGCGGACAATGTCGGCTTCGATCCGAAGGCCGTGGTGCAGCGTTCGCGCGGTGTCTCGAAGCGCCTCAATGACGGTGTCGGCTTCCTGATGAAGAAGAACAAGGTCACGGTGATCTGGGGCGACGCCACGATCGACGCACCCGGCAAGATCACCGTGAAGAAGTCCGCGGTCGAGGCGCCGAAGGGCGCCAGCGGCGAGGGCAGCTACCAGGCCAAGCACATCATCGTCGCGACCGGCGCGCGGCCGCGCGTGCTGCCCGGGCTCGAGCCCGACAAGAAACTGATCTGGACCTATTTCGAGGCGATGGTGCCGGAGCGGATGCCGAAATCGCTGCTGGTGGTGGGCTCGGGCGCGATCGGCATCGAATTCGCCTCGTTCTTCCACACCATGGGCGCCGACGTCACCGTGGTCGAGGTGCTGCCGCAGATTCTCCCGGTCGAGGATGCTGAGATCGCCGGCCTGGCGCGTAAGCGCTTCGAGAAGATGGGCATCAAGATCATGTCCTCGACCAAGGTGACCAAGCTCGAGAAGAAGGCCGACAGCGTGGTCGCGACCATCGACGACGGCAAGGGCCAGCCGCAGACCAAGGAATTCGAGCGCGTGATCTCGGCGGTCGGCGTGGTCGGCAATATCGAGAATCTCGGGCTGGAGAAGCTCGGGGTGAAAACCGACCGCGGCTGCATCGTGATCGACGGCTACGGCAAGACCAATATCCCCGGCATCTACGCGATCGGCGACGTCGCGGGTCCGCCGATGCTGGCGCACAAGGCCGAGCATGAGGGCGTGGTCTGCATCGAGGCGATCAAGGGCCTGCATCCGCATCCGATGGACAAGCTGCTGATCCCGGGCTGCACCTACTGCAACCCGCAGGTCGCCTCAGTTGGCCTGACGGAAGCCAAGGCCAAGGAAGGCGGCCGCGAGATCCGCGTCGGCCGATTCCCGTTCGTCGGCAACGGCAAGGCGATTGCGCTCGGCGAGGACCAGGGCCTCGTCAAGGTGGTGTTCGACAAGAAGACCGGGCAGCTGCTCGGCGCGCATATGATCGGCGCCGAGGTCACGGAGCTGATCCAGGGCTATGTCGTGGCGATGAACCTGGAGACCACCGAAGAGGAGTTGATGCACACCGTATTCCCGCATCCGACCTTGTCGGAAATGATGAAGGAAGCGGTGCTCGACGCCTACGGGCGCGTGCTGAACATCTGAGGCCGCGGACGGCGGCCGCGGTCCCGTCATCCCCGCGCAAAGGCTTCGCCTTTGTCGCTGGAGGAGCGCGGAGCGCGTCTCGAAGGATGTACGGCCCGGATCGATCGGCGGGCCGTTCGCCCTTCGAGACGGCCGCTTCGCGGCCTCCTCCGGGTGACGGGTCTGGCAGGGACGAATTCATCAAGAGCAAGAAAGAGCGCACCTCGTGAAAGACAACGACAACCTCACCATCGAACGCCCGACCTTCGTGACCCATCTCGAATGCGCGATGGAGGGCGATCATTATGCAGCCGACCAGGTGCACAATCTCTCCAAGGCCGGTAAGCCGCTCTTGGTGCGCTACGATCTGGCCGGGGTGAAGAAGGCGCTCACGAAAGAAGCGCTGGCCGAGCGACCGGCCGACCTGTGGCGCTATCGCGAGCTGCTGCCGGTGCGCAAGTGCCAGGACATCGTCAGCCTCGGCGAAGTCACGACGCCGCTGATCCGGTTGCCGAAGCTTTCAGCGCGACTTGGCGGCGGCGAGATCATCGTCAAGGACGAGGGGCGGCTGCCGACCGGCTCGTTCAAGGCGCGCGGTCTCGTGATGGCGGTGTCGATGGGCAAGGCGCTCGGCATCAAGCACATGGCGATGCCGACCAACGGCAATGCCGGCGCGGCGCTCGCCGCCTACGCGACCTCCTGCGGCATCAAGACCACGATCTTCTGCCCGGCGGATACGCCGGAGGTGAATGTCAGCGAGATCGAGCTGCAGGGCGCCACCGTCTACCGCGTCAACGGCTATATCGACGATTGCGGCAAGATCGTCGGCGAGGGCAAGGCCAAGGTCGGCTGGTTCGATACCTCGACCCTGAAGGAGCCGTACCGGATCGAGGGCAAGAAGACGATGGGCCTCGAGCTCGCCGAGCAGCTCGGCTGGGACGTGCCCGACGTGATCTTCTATCCGACCGGTGGCGGCACCGGGCTGATCGGGATGTGGAAGGCGTTCGACGAGCTCGAGAGGATCGGCTTCATCGGCTCGAAGCGTCCGCGCGTGGTCGCGGTGCAGGCCTCCGGCTGCGCGCCGATGGTGCGGGCCTATGAGGCCGGCACCGAGCATGCGGCACGCTGGGAGGACGCCCACACCATCGCCTCGGGCATCCGCGTGCCGCAGGCGATCGGCGACTTCCTCATCCTGCGCGCGGTGCGCGAGAGCAAGGGGTTTGCGATCGCGGTCGATGACGACAAGATCAGCAACGCGCTCAACGAGGTCGCCCGCGAGGAGGGCCTCCTGTTGTGCCCCGAGGGTGCTGCGACCTATGCTGCCTACAAGCAGAGCCTTGCCGACGGCCGCGTCACGAAGACCGACCGCGTGATGCTGTTCAATTGCGCCAGCGGCCTGAAATACCCGCTGCCGCCGGTGACCCGCGCGCTCGACCGGCACAAGCCGATCGACTTCTCGCAGTTCTAACCTGTTGTTGCAGTCGTCATTGCGAGCGCAGCGAAGCAATCCATCTCACCGCCTGCTGGACCACGGATTGCTTCGTCGCTTCGCTCCTCGCAATGACGGTGTCATTTGATGGAGTGAACGATGCGTCGAATCCTGTTGGCTGTTTTGGCCGCGTTTGTGACGCTGGTCGGCCCTGCACACGCGGAAACCTGGCCCGCGCACCCGATCACCATCGTGGTGCCGTTCGCTGCCGGCGGTCCGTCGGATGCCATGGCGCGCATTCTCGCCGAGCGGATGAAGCAGTCGCTAGGTGAGGTGGTCCTGATCGAGAACGTGACCGGAGCGGGCGGTTCGCTCGGCGTCGGCCGCGCGGTGCGCGCGGCGCCGGACGGCTACACCGTCTCGTTCGGCCATCTCGGGACCCACGTCGCAAACGGCGCGATCTACAAGCTCGGCTACGACCTCGTCGATGATCTCGAACCGGTCGTGCTGCTGCCGAGCAACCCGATGATCATCGTCAGCAAGAACACCGTGCCGGCGAAGTCGCTGAAGGAGCTGCTGGCGTGGCTACAGTCGCTGCCGGCGCCGCCGACCGCGGGCACCGCCGGCGCCGGCAGCGGCAGCCATATCGCCGGGGTCTATTTCGAGAACGTCTCCGGCATCAAGCTGCAATACGTGCCGTATCGCGGCACCGGGCCCGCGCTGAACGACCTCGTCGCCGGCCAGATCGATATCATCATCGATCAGACCTCGAACTCGATCAATCAGGTCCGCGCCGGCAACATCCGCGCCTATGCCGTCACCGATTCCAAGCGGGTCGCGAATGCGCCGGAGGTGCCGACGGTCGACGAGGCCGGCCTGCCAGGCTTCCACATGACGCTGTGGTCCGGCCTCTGGGTACCGAAGGGCACGCCGAAGGAGATCGTGGCCAGGCTCAACACCGCTGCGATCCAGGCGCTGCGTGATCCCGCCGTGAAGAAGCAGCTCGAGAATCTCGGCCTGCAGATGCCGCCGCAGGACCAGCTGAAGCCGGAGGCACTTGGTGCCTGGCAGAAGGCGGAAATCGCAAAGTGGTGGCCGATGATCAAGGCGGCGAATGTGAAGGTGGAGTGAAGACGCAACGTCGTGCCGGCCTTCGCCGGGACGACAGCATCTACTGCGACGGGATTGCTGCACCCGCCGGCGCCGCGTTGGTCTCCTGCGTCACGACGCGCTCGCCGCTCTTTGCCGCGATCGCCGTGCCGGCGTCCTCGAAGCGCGCCCGATAGACCACGAAATTCTCCATCACGCGCTGCACGTAGTTGCGCGTTTCCGAGATCGGAATCCGCTCGACCCAGTCGACCGGATCGACCTTGGGATCGCGCGGATCGCCATAGGCCTTGATCCAATCGCGGACGCGGCCGCGGCCAGCGTTGTAGCCGGCAAATGTCATGATATGGCAGCCGCGATACTCCGCCAGCAGCGCGCTCAATTCGGCCGCGCCCATCTGGGTGTTGTAGACCGGATCGGACACCATCCTGCTCCAGTCGTAGCTGACGCCGAAGCGCTTGGCGGTGTCGCGGCCGGCTTCGGGCGTCACCTGCATCAGGCCGACGGCGTTGGCCGCCGACTTGTCGCGCTGATCGAACGCGCTTTCGGTGCGCGCGATCGAGTAGGTCATGCTGCGTCCGATATCGGGCGCGATCGGGCTGTGCCTGGGAATGCCGATGACCGGGAAGGCGTAATGGTCGAAGGCAAAGCCCCGCGCGAGCGCGATCTTGCCGATCTGCAGCATGGCGCGGGCATCGTTGCGGCGGCCGGTGAGCTCGCCGAGTGCCTCGAGCATGCCGACGTCAGGGCTCTCTTCGGCAAGGTCGGCGGCGAAATAGAGCACGATGTCGGGCTCGCCGATCGTATAGAGCATATCGGCGGCGCGAACCCGTTCGTCCGCGGCCATGCTGTCGGCGTTCGCAGCGGGCGAGGGCGCGTGCAGCTCGACGCCGTCGCGGCCGAGCCTGGCCAGCGCGAGCTGCCCGTAATAGGCGGTCGGGTAGCGCGCGGCGGCCTGGTAGCCGGCGCGCATCGCCACGGAGTTGCCGAGTGCCTCGGCGGCGCGGCCGCGCCAATAGGCGGCGCGCGCCAGCACGGTCGGGTTGGTCTGGCCCTCGTCGATGTGAGCGAAATGCGCCGCCGCGGTCTTGGCATCATCGAGACAGCGCAGCGCGATCCAGCCGCGCATGAAGTGCATGTCGGAGCGATAATAAGGATTGTCCGGCGCCGCAGCGCCCCGGATCACGTCGTAGGCCGCCTGGTACTCGCCCTGGTCGAGCAGCTTGCGGGAGAGGATGCGGCGCTCGCGCCACCATTGGTCGGTGTCCTGCTGCGCCATCGTCTCGGGCGCGGCCGCAATCGTCACGCGCGCCGCATCATCGATCCTGTTCTTCGCGAGCAGCCATTGGATGCGGCAGAGCGTGTAGCCGAGGTCGCTGCGGGCATCGGCCGGCACGTCGTTCAGCATGTCCTCTGCCTTGCTGGATTGGCCGCGGACCGCGCTGCAAGCCTTCACGATCGCGAGCTCGTCGCTGCCGAGGTGCTGCGCCGCGCGCCGCGCGGCGGCGAGATCCTTGGCGCCGATCCGCTTGTCCATGCGCGCGCGATGGTCATCGCGCGTCAGCAGATCCTTGAACGCGTCGTAGGCGTCGCTCTCGGTCCGGTCCAGCAATTCGTCCGAGCGCCAGGCCTCGCGCACCAGCCGCGCGGCGCCGTCGCGGTCGCCCTCAGTGAGCAGCGTACGGGCGAGCGCGAACTTGCCCTTGGCGCTGATCGGTTGATCGAGGGTGAAGCCGTGCACCGTGGCCGGATCGCTGCGCTCCTGCCACATCCGCGCTTCAGCCCGCTTGCGCAGCAGCGTGACGCTTGGCCAATCCGGGTTGGCCGCGACGAATGCCGCATAGCGGCTGAACGGCGCATTCGACTCCGAATGGCGCAGCAGGTACCACTCGACGAGCTTCCGCCCGACCGGGTCGGCAATCTTGGCCTGGATATCGGTCGCGTCGCTGGTCTTGCCCTTGCGCGCCGCCGCGATCGCATCCCTGACCGCGGCGAGATCGCCCGACAATTGCGGCCCGGCAGATTTCTCAGGCTCGGGCGCCTTGGTGGTCTCGACCGATTTGGACGGAGCTGATTTGGCCTTGGCGGATTTGCGTCTATCGGCGCCGTGCCTGGCGTGCCGGCGCTTGCCGGAGGCGTTCTCTCGCACGGCCTTGGCGTTGGTCCTGGTGTTGGTCTTGGTGTTGGTCTTGGCGCCATGCGCCTTGTTGTCACCGTGGCCGCTCTTGGCCTGATGCTGGTGATGCGGCTTGGCGGTCGCCTGGATCGGAAGCAGCGCGAGCGCAGCGACGGTGGCGAAACACGCCAGCGGACGTAGGCACCGGTTCATTCTCTGGTCCCCCCTGAGAAACCACGAGGCACAAACAGAACGCGTCATACGGCGGCACAACCGCCGCAGGTTATCACTACCCTCGATTCTCGAGTGTTAATGCGGCCGCAACTCAACAGGGAAAACGCGGCGAAATATGGAATATGGCCTGTGGAATCCGCGGGAACCGGGGTTTTGCGGGCAAAAATAGCGGCATATGCACCGCGTTTTGACCGATTCCCGCCGAGATGTATCTTCGGTGCAACCGCGCTGTGGGGGAACCGATGTCGTCGACAGATCAGTTTTTGCCGGCCCGGACACCATGACGGCTCGCCTCAGAACCGTCCTGGACGGTGGCCGCTATTTTGAAGGTCCGCGCTGGCATCGTGGGCGGCTCTGGTTCGTCGACTGCATGGCGCGGACGCTGCTCAGCATCAGCCCGTCGGGCGAGCGGCAGGAGCATGCTGCGGTGACCGACGACACGCCCTGCGGTCTCGGCGTGCTGCCTGACGGCGATATCGTCGTGCTGACGATGTTCAGGAAGCGGCTGCTGCGTTTTGCCGACGGCGCGCTGTCGCTGTATGCCGACCTCTCGGCGGTCGCGAGCGGCACGATCGACGACATGATTGTCGACGGGCAGGGGCGGGCCTATGTCGGCGACCTCGGCTTCAATCTGCCGCCGCCGGAGGGGCGCGGCGCGGTCGGCCGGATCATCCTGGTGATGCCCGACGGCAGCGCCCGCGTCGTCGCCGACGGCTTGCGGTTTCCCAACGGCATCGCGGTGTCCTCCGACCATCGCCGGCTCGTCGTCGCGGAAATGGATGGCGCAGGTCTCGCCGACTACGACATCGCGCCGGACGGCGGGTTGAGCCTCCGCGGGCGGTTCGGTCGCCTCAACGATCCCGACGGCATCTGCCTCGATCGTGATGGAGCGGTCTGGGCCGCCTCGTTCACGGAAGACGCTTTTGTCCGGATAGATCGCGACGGCGTGGAGCTTGAGCGCATCGCGGTCCCGGGCCGCCGCGCAGTCGCCTGCGCACTCGGCGGCACCGATCGCAGGACATTGTTCTGCTTGAGCGCGGAGACATCCTACGAGGAGCTGCGGAAGGGCAAATCGGTGCCGCGGATCGATGTTGCCGAGGTCGGCACGCCGGGCGACGGCTTTCCCTAAGCAAAAGCGGACTGACCTTGGGTCTTGACCTTGGGGGTCTTGAAATTTGTTCCCGTTTCGTTCATATTGCGGCGCTTCGGGAGCACGCCGCCATGGACGCCGAACGAGACCGCGAAATCATCAGGCTCTGGAACGAGCTCCGCCGGCTGCAGCGCGCAGGACTTCCGACTGCGTCGATCGTCCGGCGGATCGAGCAGGCGCTGGCCGCACGGGAGCAGGAGGCGGCCTGACCCGCCTCTAAAGCGCGATGAGATCAGGTTGAATCGTCATCGCGCCTTGGATTCTTGTCTAAGCATGATCTTTTCGGAAAACCGCTTCGCACTTTTCCGGATCATGCTTTAGCGCCCGCCGTCGGGCCCCATCACCAGGTTCGGCAGCCAGGTCGATATCTCCGGGAAGAAGCAGAGCAGGAGCACCGCGAACATCATCAGCAGCACGAACGGCAGCGTGCCCCAGATGACTTCGCTGAGGGGAATGTCCGGCGCGACGTTGCGGATCACGAAGATGTTGAGGCCGACCGGCGGGTGAATCAGGCCCATCTCCATCACGATGGTCATGACGACGCCGAACCAGATGATGTCGAATTCGGCGGCCCGGAGCGGCGGCAGGATGATCGGCGCGGTCATCAGGATGATCGAGACCGGCGGCAGGAAGAAGCCGAGCACGATCACCATCACGAGGATCGCAAACAGCAGTTCCCAGCGCGGCAGATGCATCGCGACGATCGCTTCCGCCGCCGATTGCGAGATGTGCAGATAGCTCATCACGTAGGAATAGAGCAGCGACATGCCGATGATCAGCATCAGCATGGTGGATTCGCGGATGGTCGATTTCAGGATCGGCGACAGGTCGCTGGGTTTCCACACGCTGTAGATCACGGCGACCAGCGCGAGCGCCAGGAGGCCGCCGAGCCCTGCGGTTTCCGACGGCGTGGCGTAGCCGCCATAGAGCGCGATCATCACACCGGTCAGCAGCAGCACGAACGGAATCACCCGCGGCAGCGCGCTGAAGCGCTCGGCCATGGTGAACTCGTCGTGCTGCAGGATCGCGGCGTCCTTGCCGGTCGCGTCATAAGCGGCCTTGGCCATGGCGTATTCCTTGCGGAAGCGGAACACGGCGTAGAGGCCGAACAACGACACCAGCAGCAGTCCCGGGCCGATGCCGGCGAGGAACAGCCGCCCGAGCGATTTCTCGGCCGCGACGGCGAACAGGATCATCGTGATCGAGGGCGGCAGCAGGATGCCGAGCGTGCCGCCGGCGGCGATGATCCCCGCGGCAAAGCCGCCGGAATAGCCGCGCTTGCGCATCTCGGGAATGCCGGCCGAGCCGATCGCCGAACAGGTCGCGGGCGACGACCCGGCCATCGCCGCGAACAGCGCGCAGGCGAACACGTTAGCGACGCCGAGGCCGCCGGGCACGCGGTGCAGCCAGGCGTGCAGCGCCGAGTAGAGGTCCTGGCCGGCGCGCGATTTGCCGATCGCCGCACCCTTCAGGATGAACAGCGGGATCGACAGCAGCGTGATCGAAGCCATTTCCTCGTAGACGTTCTGCGTCACCGTATCGAGCGAGGCCGCCGGCATGTAGATCGCCATGAACACGACCGCGACCGCACCGAGCGCGAATGCGATCGGCATGCCGGAGAACATCGCAAACAGGGTGGCAAGCCCGTAGGAGATGCCAATACCAAACACGGTCATCGGCGCGCGCCACCGGTCAGCGGAATGAGGATTTGCAGGAGGAGCTGCACGCAGAGCAGGGTCATGCCGAGCGCCATCAGGCCATAGGGGATCGCAAGCGGCGGCGACCACATCGAGTTGGACACCTGGCCGTCGACATAGGCCTCGTGCGCCAGCGTCCAGGATTTCCAGGCGAAGAAAGTGCAGAATGCGAAGCTCGCGACATCGACGAGCCACAGCCTGATGCTGTTGGCGCGGGTCGAGAGCAGGCCGACGAACGCCTCGATGCTGACGTGACCACGCTGGCTCTGCACATAGGCCGAGGTCATGAAGGTGGCGCCGACCAACAGGAACACCGCAGCCTCGTCCTGCCAGTAGTTCGGGCTGTGGAACAGGGCGCGGCCGAGCACGCTGTAGCTCAGGATCACGCAGGCCGCGATCAGGGCCAGCGCGGCGAACACCACGATGATGTTGTTGCAGACGGACAGCGCGCGCCCGAGCAGCGCCACGGGTGTGTTGCCCGCGGCGCCGCTCGAGGTTTCGGCCTGATCCGCGATCGGACCATGCATCATGCGGCGACGTCGCTTGCGAGCTTCAGCAGGTTGGCTGCGGTCGCCGTCTTGGCGCCATAGTCCTTCCAGGCCGTGTCGCGCGCGATGTCGCGCCACTTGCCGACAATGGCGGCGTCGAGCGCGCTGACCTTGGCGCCGGCCTTCTCATAGACCTTGGCCACCTCGGCATCGTCGTCCTGCGCGCCCTTGCGGCCGAAAGCCTCGAGTTCGGCGCCGACGGCGAGGATGATGTCCTGCTGGTTCTTCGGCAGCTTGTCGAAGATCGCCTTCGACATCATCAGCGGCTCCAGCATGAACCAGTAGGAGGCGCCCGCGCCCGAGGTCAGCGACTTCGCGACCTCCTCGAGGCGGAACGAGATCAGGCTGGTGGAGGAGGTGATGCCGGCATCGCAGGCGCCGGTCTGCATCGCGGCGTAGATCTCGTTCGAGGGCACCGACAGCACCGCGGCACCGGCGGTCTGCAGCACCATGTCCATCTCGCGCGAGCCGCCGCGCACCTTCATGCCCTTGGCGTCCTCGGGCGCCACGATCGGCTTGGAGCGGCTGGCGACGCCGCCGGCCTGCCAGACCCAGGAGATCAAGAGGATGCCCTTGTCGGCGAGGAAGTCGGAGAGCGCCTTGCCGACCGGCTCCTTCTTCCAGCGCAGGCCCTGGTCGTAGGTGGTGACGAGGCCCGGCATCAGGCCGATATTGGTCTCCGGCAATTCGCCGCCGGCATAAGGCATCGGATACAGGCTGAGATCGAGCGCGCCCTTGCGCATCGCCGAGAACTGCGCGTTGGTCTTGATCAGCGAGGAGTTCGGATAGACCTCGGCGGTGAGGTCGCCGCCCGAGCGCTTGGCAACCTCGGCCGCGAACATCCGGCACAGCCGGTCGCGGAAGTCGCCCTTGTCGATCGTGCCGCCGGGAAATTGGTGCGAGATCTTCAGCGTGGTCGCGGCCTGCGCGGTCCCGACGCCCATCCGTACGACTGCGGGCGCGGCGAGGGCGGAAGCGAGAACGTGGCGGCGTGTGAGCATGGGTTCTTTCCCTGAAGGGCTTCTTGAGTGGCTGTTAGACCGGCGCGGAGTTGCAGCTTAGCCGGTCTTCGCGTGGGTTTTCTCTCATCTGATAGTTCGAGGCGCCCTGATAGTGCGAGCCGATACGCGGCCGCAAGCGTTGCCGTTGCTGCGGCGCACACTGCGCGCCGACCCGGCGCGTGCGCGCGGGACGCTTCAAGAATTTGTTATTGGAGGTAACAACGGGCGGCGCAAGTGCGTCGAGGAGAGAGCGGCAAGTCGTCGCGCTCACACTGGATCATACAAGGGATCATCATCATGACCACCAAGACCCGCCTCGGCCTCTCCGCAGCTTTGCTCTCGTTCAGCCTGGCGCTCGCGCCCGCTGCCTTCGCTCAGGACAAGATGGGCCACGACGATGCGATGAAGAAGGAAGGCGCGATGTCCAAGGATGCCATGTCCAAGGACGCCATGAAGAAGGACGATGGCATGAAGAAGGACGACGCCATGAAGAAGGACGGCGGCGCGATGATGAAGAAGGACGACGGCATGAAGAAGAACTGATTGCCGCGATCGATCACCGCCCGCAGGCCCGCCGTCGTGGCGGGCCTGACGACGGTGGCTAGCGCTTCTTCTTGCCGCGCTCCTTGCGCGCCGCGTAGCGGGCGTCGCGCTTGGCCTTCTGCTCGGCCTCGAGCGCAGCCAGTCTTGCGACTTCCTCTTCCTTCTCCCGCGCGATTCGGGCGGCCTCGGCTGCGGCGGTTTCTTCCTCGCGGCGCTTCCGTTCGGCCTTCTCGATTTCACGGGCTTCCTTGGCCTTGGCGCGGCGTTCGGCAATCGCCGCGCGCTCCTCGGCCCGTGCCTTCACGGTCGGATCGTCAGCGCCTGGCTGGGTACGAAACTTGTTGAGGAGGTTTTGCCGCGCCTGCAGGGCCGCTTTCTGGCGGTCGGCAAAACCCGGTTCCTTGAAGCCACTCATAGAGGAAGCCCGCTGCTTTCTGTTCGTTGATGGATGGGGTTCGGTTCGGCGTTCAATAAGTGAATGGCGGCGAAAAGGCCAGTGGCGAACGAGGGGCTGTGGAGCAAAGGAGATATGAGCGCACAGCAAATGGCGGTGGTTGCCTACGCCTGGAGGTCGGCGTGGTGAGTGGTTGGTCACCGAATCCGGCGACAGCCCGGCCCTGTCGCAACGTCTAGCCGCGCTCAGACTGCTCCCGCCATCCGTTGCCCAGGACGTCATTGCCGGAGACCTTGGTGCCCAAAACCTTGGCGACCGTCTCGGCGGTCATCGCGCTCCGGTCGGAAGCGCGCTGGGCTTCGAGCCTGTCGCGCGCCTTTTCGGTGATCAGGAGGCTGATCAGGCGCAGCCTGCTGGTCTCGTCGACAGCTTCCGACAGTAGTTGCCTGTAACGCTGATAATCGTAGCTCACTTGCTGTTCGCTCATCGGCACGCCCCGCACACGCGCTCCACCTGCGCGAGCAGTGTTTCGCGAGTCTGAAGCGCCCGCAATGGAATTGCAGGGGCAGACGGCTGCCGGCGCGCATTTCGTTGTGCGACTGTTGCAGAATTGATCGCACGCAACCGTGCAAACGGTCATGATGCGGGGCAATCGCAACGGGAACCCAAGCGGGCATGAGCGAATCCGAAGACGGAGGCAACCGCCGTGGTGCGTTGATCGGATTGCTGGTCGCGGTGGTCATGCTCGCGGTCGGTCTCTGGCTCGCGCACGACCTGACGGCGGCGAGCAAGATGCAGGATTGTGTGATGTCGGGCCGATCCAACTGTAATGTGATCGAGCCGGCACGCTGACCCTGCCTTGCGGCAGTGCAATATCGCTCCCACATCAGACCGTAAGAGTCGGGCTGAACTGTTTGGTCCCGGTTGTGATTCCGGTCACACGCGGACAAGTGAGCTGCCTGATCAATCCCCAGAGATCGGCGGGAACCAAGGCCATGATGTCAAAGCTGTGGTCCGGAAAGGGCGCGGCGCTGGCTGTCGCAGGCGCGGCGGGTGCCGTTTTGGTAGCGTATGTGTCCCTCACGCTGGCATCGCCCGAACAGGTGTCCAGCGCGGGCCTCGGCCCCGGATGGCAGTGCAGCCGGGTGGCTTTCGTGCTGACCACCTGCACCCGGGCGGGCGAGGCCGAGCGCGAGGCCAGGGGTGAGGGCGAGGTCAAGGCTGCAGATGAGGCCAAGGCCGTAGGTGAGGTCAAGGCGATCCCCGTACGAGCGAAGGACGATTGTCCGCCTGAACCCTAGTTCTGTTGCTGTCGGGTTTGCCTCATACCAGCGGTGCCACGTGGCTCAAACCCGCGCCGGCCGGCCCGGGCGTCAGAGCGCCGTATTTCAGATTATTTCTTGGTGGCGCCACGCGGCTTGATCGAGAGGCCGAGGCGCATCGCCATCTTCTTGATCCGCTCCGGCGAGCGGCCGGTCGCCTTCACGACCTCCTCCAGCGTCTTGGAGGAGCGTGCCAATTCCATCAGTCGTCGGTCCTCCTTGAACGACCACCGCGGCTTTCTGGCCATCTTGTTGGTATCCTTGCGCATTGCTGGGCAACAAAGCCGCCAGGCGGGGTCGCCTGACGGCCTTGCCGGTGTGGGCCCGGACCTTGGGGAAATGTCCGGTGGATAAGCAATACTGCTTCCGGATAAGGTCGCAATTGAAACCGGAATTTAACCTAACCTATCAAGGTTACTTGTAAGGTTACTTGGATAGAGCGTGGCAGGAGGCCTTATGCGCAAGGTCGCCATTTTGAGTGCCGCAGCATTTTTACTGTCCGGTTGCTGGCCCGACCCGGAGGTCACGGGATCGACCAACAGCTGTGCGGCCAATCTTTATAGTCAGTACAATCCCAAGGTCATGGATCAGTGCGTCAATGCCTGCATCAAGTGTGACCACGGCAACGTCACGACCTGCACGACCTCCTGTACGCTGAAGGGCGCGCGGTAACCGAACCGCGCATGCCCTGATGCGAGGAGTTTCGTAGCAGCACGCCAACGGGCCGTCTTGCGCGGCCCGAGGAAGGCCTTTATCGCGTCTCATGAGCGGTGCCGTCGCTGCGCCGGAAACTGAGTGCGTGGAACTGAGCGCGATGAGCGGGCCTTCCTATGTCGCGGTCGATTGGGGCACCAGCAGCTTCCGGCTCTGGCTGATGGACGCTGGCGGCGAGGTGTTCGGCGAACGCCGCAGCGACCAGGGCATGACCGCGGCCGCGAGGACCGGCTTTGCCTCCGTGCTGCAATCGCATCTCGACGCGCTGGGGGCGGCCGTCGATCTGCCGGTCGTGATCTGCGGCATGGCCGGCGCGCGGCAGGGCTGGGTCGAGGCCGGCTATGTCGACACGCCGGCGCATCTCTCGGACATCCTCAAAGGTGCCGTCAAGGTCAGCGGGCAGGCGCGGGACATTCGCATCCTGCCGGGAATTGCGCAGCGCAATGTCGCGGCTCCCGACGTGATGCGCGGCGAGGAAACCCAGTTGCTCGGCGCGCTCGGTCTGGACGCACCGGGCGAGGCGCTCGTTTGCATGCCGGGAACGCATTCCAAATGGGTGCGCCTGCGCGGCGGAACCGTCGAGCGTTTTGCGACCTTGATGACCGGCGAGTTGTTCAGCGCGGTCGTGCGCGACACCATCCTGTCTCACGCCGTCGCGGACGCTGACGAGGCTGTTGATGCCGACGCGTTTTGCTCGGCGGTCGCTGAGGCATTCGCCTCGCCTGCGCTGTCAGCCAACCTGCTGTTTCGCGTGCGATCGCGGCAATTGCTGTTCGGCGGCAGCGCGCAGGCCGCGCGCGAGACGATCTCGGGCACATTGATCGGCGCCGAGCTGGCGGCCGGCCTCGCCGAGCGGGCGCGGGCAACGCCGGTCACGCTGATCGCATCGGGCCGCCTGCAGCGGCTCTATCAGATCGGGCTCGAACACCTTTCCATTCCGCTCAACGTCATGGATGCAGACGAGGCGGTTCGCCGTGGCCTTGCCGGCGCAGCGGCGGCGATCTGGTAAAATTGAGGATCAACGCATGAGCATTCCGTTTCCGCCGATGCAGCGTCCGCTGCTCGCGATCCTGCGCGGCGTCAGGCCGGACGAGACCTTGGGCATCGTGAGCGCGCTGATCGAGGCTGGCATGACCGCGATCGAGATTCCGCTGAACTCGCCCGAGCCGTTCCGTTCGATCGCGATCGCGGCGAAGCGGGCGCCTGCCGATGTCCTGATCGGCGCCGGCACGGTGCTGTCGGCCGCGGACGTCGATCATCTCCACGACGCCGGCGGGAGTCTCATGGTGTCGCCGAACGTCGATGTCGACGTGTTGAGGCGGGCCCGGGACCACGCGATGGTCACGATGCCCGGCGTGTTCTCGCCGACGGAAGCCTTGCTCGCCGCACGTGCGGGCGCCTCAGGCCTGAAATTCTTTCCGGCGAGCGTGCTCGGCGCCTCAGGCATCTCGGCGATCCGCGCCGTGCTGCCGCCGGATGCGATGATCGCCGCCGTCGGCGGCGTCTCGGAGCAGAATTTCGCGGTGTATGTGAAGGCCGGCATTCGCGCCTTCGGTCTCGGCAGCAGCCTCTACAAGCCGGGCATGACGGCCGCGGATGTTGCGGTCAGGGCAAGGACGACGATCGAGGCGTATGACAGGGCGGTGCAGGGGGCGAGCTAAGCTCGGTCCGCAACGCCTGATCGCGGGTTAATCGTCGCGCTTGCCGCCATCGATCACCCTGAACAGCGGCGCCGCCTCGCGAGGGTTCTCGAGCAGCTCTTCGACCATGGCGATCGCGGCCGCGACGTACTTCTCGGTCGCGGCGTCCAGCGGCCGCTCGGCTTCGTCCGACAGCGCGAGCCTGGCGCCCTCGAGCAGCTTGCGGGTGCGGACCGCGGATTCGTCGCCGGCGGTGAGGGCGGCGCGGGCGATCGATCGCAGCACGAACAGCTCGCCCTCCAGCCGCAGCAGGCGGTCGTTCAGCTTGCTCAGCACAGTGTTCAGGTTCCGCATGACGTCCTCTCCGGGCGTTGGCTCCGTCTTCCATACACGGTCATTCCTGACGAAATTCTTGTGCCGGCGCCAAACCCGGGCGGCCCCGGGCCGGGACGGCCTGCTGGTGGAGCCGTTTGTGGATCATCGCGGATGGCCCTAGTAGAGTGATCGCGATCCGCCGGCCCGGCCGGGCGCCAGGGGCGCATCCACCCGTTCAATCACGACGAAGGAAACGCATATGAGGATTGCCGTCGAAACGATCGTTGCCGCACCGATCGCCGATGTCTGGCGCGCCTACACCACGCCGGACGATATCAGGCAATGGAATGCGGCTTCCGACGATTGGCACACCACTGCTGCGACCGTGGATCTGCGCGCCGGCGGCGCCTTCTCCTCGCGGATGGAAGCCAAGGACGGCAGCATGGGATTCGATTTCGCCGGCACCTACACCAGGGTCGAGGCGCCGCGGCTGCTCGAATATTCGTTCGGCGATCGCACCGCGCAGGTTGCGTTCACGCCCGAGGCCGGCAGCGTCAAGGTAGAGGTCAGCTTCGACAGCGAAGATACCCATTCGGTCGAACAGCAGCGCGGCGGCTGGCAGGCGATCCTGGACAATTTCAAGCGCTACGTCGAGGCAAAGCGGCGGTCCTGATCCGGCCATTGCAGGGCGGCTCTCTCGGCGCGGTCGGGATGATGATCAGGAGCAAATTGCGATGCGCCTTGTTTTGGCACTTGGTCTGTTGGTGATGCTGTGCGCGCCGGCGAACGCCGCACCACGGCGTCACCCCCACCCACGGCAACCCGCAGCCGTTCGCGCGCCCGCGGATGTCACGCCGTCGGCGCGCTTCGCCGTTCCCGGCTGGAGTGACGAGGCGACCCGCCAGTGGCTCGACCGCGCGTCGGAAAATGCCGGCCGCGGCGGATAGTCCTACAGCCTGCGGCACCAATTCAATCGTCGCCGTCGTCTACGGTTCCGCGCGGGTTCGATGCCGAGCGGCCGCCATAGCGCCGCGGAGCGGCGGCGGCCTTTCTCGGGCTCACGTCTTCGCTTTCGCGTAGCTCCTTGCGTACGCGCCGCGCGGTTCGCATCGCGCGCTTGATGTTTGGATCGTGCGAATCCTCATCGAAGAAGAGGACGATCTCGCAGCCAGGGCATTGGCGCGTGTAACCGTTCTGCAGCCGCATGGCGCGATCGCGAAAGACGTTCTTGCAGCGTGTGCAGCGGATCTGGACGGAATCTTCCATGACGGTCCTGCATTTCGGTGCACGCTCACAATACCTCTGAGGAGGCAGTTCGAAGCAAGAAATCACGAAGCGCGCTGCAATCAAACGCGGCAGCCTGCAACGTCACGACCAGAATGCATCGGGCCGTTGAAGGCGCCGGAACCTTGTTCATGCACGGAGAACTAGGGAAGCATTCGTGCGCTGGATGATAAAGAACAGGATGCGACTTCAGAGCAGACCGTGAACATCAAAAAGAACGGCCCCAGCGCGTGGGCCACGCTGAGGCCAAGTTGACACTTTGGTCGTGAGGCACCGTCACAGCACCTCGATGCTTAACCTACCCGCGTTTCTCTCCAGCCAAATAGCCCATATGGGCCATGATGTCTGGCACAGAACGTGCAGACTTGGAGCCGTCAGGATTTTGCATCACCTTCCTGGGGCTAGGAGCAGCGCCGTCCGCATATATTTCAAGCGGACGGCGTTGTGCGTTTGACTTGCCGCGCGCGAGCACGATCAGGGATTCACCGGCCGAATTTCCAGGCTCTCGATTTTCACCGGCGGTGGTGCGGGATCTTTTTCGTCCAACGGATGCAAGGCGACCGTCGCATTCGTACCGCCTGTGAGAACGTTGTCGCCGGCGCCGCTCGCGTGCGTGTAGTTGCCGGCGAGATCGTCGAGCCCGAGCCGCGACACCGGTGCCATCACCTTCCAGGTGAGGGTGACTTCCTGCTCACCGATGAAAATGCCGAAGTTGCGAATGGCCGCGACGTAGCGGCTGTCCGGTGCATTCTCGACGTGCAGCACGCAGTCGAGATTGGTCACCGGGCCCAGGATGAAACCGGTGTCGGGGCCGCCGCGACATGCAAGCGTTCCGGCTTGCACCTGTTGTGCCTCGGCGGTTGCGATGGGGGCGACGACAATTACCGCCCCACACATCGCAAGGACGACGCAATGATCCGTTGCACGCATGGTGCTGTACAACGCCGATCGAAGCGCGATCGGTCCACGATCTCAGCCACGGCCTTTGCTTGTGGTTAAGAGAGTTTTAGGGAGCCTCGGCCGCAGCGGCCTTCGCGAGCGATCCGGCAGAGCTGCGGGGACCACTCGCTGCGCAAGCCGCAGCCGATCGCCCCGCCGCAGAATGCGCCGGTCGCAACGACGCTAACTGTGTCCCGAAAATTACGCCGCCGGGCTGGAAATGATTTGTCCCGGCGGCGACCTGTTCCAATCTGGGCCCGCAATCCCAGTGACGGTCTGTCTGCAGGACCGGCGCCAAGGTTCGAACGCACCGGACTCTTACGGGGATCAGCGCCTGGCAACCGTCTGGTGCTGGCTGCCGACCTTCTTGTGCAAGGGCGCAGGCCCGATGGTGGCCCAAACCACCGCCGCAATCACCATCGCCGTCAGGATGGCGCCGGCCAGGGGCTGATCGTTGTCCATGGTTCGCGTCCGTTCAGATATGCTGATCGAGCTTGCGCATCTCCTGCAGGCGGGCCAGGCAAAAATCGCGGTACAATTCGTTGATGAAATCCCACATGACCGAATCCCCTTTTGGTCGAATGTTGGGACGCTACGCCGGGTTTGTTTCCGGCCGGCTTCGCGGCCTCCGGAAAATGGCTTCATCGAGGGGCGGCGTGGCGATCCGGCCAGGACCGCAGCGGTGGCCCCGAGGTTGCCGCGCGATTCCGGTCTCTCATCAAGATGATCGCGATCACGGCGGCGCACATCAACGGACCAACGGGAACCAGCACCAGCGGAAATGCGTAGCCCAATACGAACACGATGCCGACAGCGATCCGAAACACCCGACGATCGGAGAGCAGCGAGATCCGGCTATCCGTCTTCGCGTTCATCAGAAACACCAACGCGAGCGCCAGGATCGGCATATCGTAGATGGCGAAGTAGGGCGAAATGAGCGGCGTTACCGCAAGCAGGGTTGCGGCCTGCAAGGCGAAGCTGACGTTGCGGCGCCACATGACCAGCACCCAGATCGCGCAGGCCGACGCGATCGCGATCTGCAACGACATCGCCGATCCGTAGCCCAGGCCGGCAAATCGAAATAGCCCGTAGTTGCTCTGCAGCTTGTACCATGGCAGCACGCCGCTGAGGTGAAACTGCGTGGTCGCGAAAGTCGCTGCCTTACGAAATCCGTTGAAGCTATCCCAGCCGAAGATGACCCCCGTGAGCAGGATGAGGGTCGGCGCCACGAAGCAGGCCGTATGTTGCTGCAGGGCCGCGATTCGGCGCGCCGGCGCGCTCGACCAGTCGAAACCGATTGTCTTTCGAAGCAGGCATTCCTGGTCGTAGAGCGTCCGCAACGAAGCTGGCCAACATTGACCGGCTGATCCGCTTCCCGGATCACTGCGACGACCTGAGCCATTGTTGGCGATCCCGGCAGGATTCGAACCTGCAACCCGCGGAGTAGAAATCCGCTACTCTATCCAGTTGAGCTACGGGACCGTGGCCGCCTTGTAGCACCGCCATTATGAAAAATCCGCTTTTCCGCCAAGTCGGTCCGAACCGATTTCTGTGGGCGAGCGACAAAGGCGAGCAGGGGTCCCGTCCTGCGTTGGCCTGTCCAGCCCCCGAGCCGGCATGATGCTGCCGCCGGGGTTGGTCGAAGGAATGTCGGCAATGCGATCTGCGACGTTTTCGTCCGTTCATGTCGGCGCCTTCACTCCGTCACCTTTTCGCGCATTTTTTACCCCAACGCGGCGCTCGACCGCGGGGCGTTCAGGAGCTCCATCATGATCGGATTGGTTCGTGCCGCTGCAGTTTGCGCCACGCTGGCGCTCGGCCTGGTCAGCGCCCAGGCGGCGGACAAGGCCTTCAAGCGCGACGACCTCGCCGATTCCGCGATCAAGCTGGAAGCCCAGATCAAGAGCGAGGCGGGGGCGGTCAACAAGTCGGCCGCAACCCTGCGCACCGACGCGGATGCCGCCTTCAAGCGCAATGATTTCCGCGGAGGCTTGCAGATCCTCGGCCAGATCGCGGCGACCGCGCCGGAGGACGGCGCCAACTGGCTGCGGCTCGCCAAGACCGTGTTCCAGATCAGGTCGGCGAGCTCCAGCGAACAGACCTTCCTGATGGAGCGCGCCTCCACCGCCGCCTACATCGCCTATCAGCGCGCCGGCAATGCCGGCGAAGAGGCCGATGCGCTGGCCGTGCTCGGCAAGGCGTTCGCCGAGCGCAAGCTGTGGCGTCCGGCGCTCGACAGCTTGCGGCTGTCGCTCGACCTGCGCGAGGTCGCCGATATCAGAGGCCAGTATGAGAGGATGCGCGACGAGCACGGCTTCCGGCTGCTGGATTATAGCGTTGATTCCGATGCGGCCTCGCCGCGGGCCTGCTTCCAGTTCTCCGAGGAGCTGGCCAAGCGCGTCGATTTCGCGCCGTACCTGGCACTGGCCGGCACCGACAAGCCGGCCCTGTCGGCGGAAGGCCAGCAGCTCTGCGTCGATGGCCTGAAGCATGGCGAGCGCTACAACATCAATCTGCGCGCCGGGCTGCCCTCGACCGTCAAGGAGACGCTGCCGAAATCGGCCGAGTTCAACATCTATGTCCGCGACCGCAAGCCGTTCGTCCGGTTCACGGGGCGCGCCTATGTGCTGCCGCGGACCGGACAGCGCGGTATCCCGGTGGTCAGCGTCAACACGCCGGCGGTCACGATCGATGTGTTCCGGATCGGCGACCGCAACCTGATCAACACCGTGATCGATAGCGACTTCCAGAGCACGCTGAGCCGTTACCAGCTCTCCGATCTCGGCGGCCAGCGTGGCGTCAAGGTGTGGTCCGGCGAGCTGGCGACCGCAACCACGCTGAACCAGGACGTGGTCACGGCGTTTCCGGTCGATCAGGCGCTCGGCGACCTGCAGCCCGGTGTCTATGTCATGACCGCGGCGGCCAAGGGCCCGGGCAGCGATGATGACGGCACGCTGGCGACGCAATGGTTCATCGTCTCGGACATGGGCTTGTCGGCCTTCTCCGGCAATGACGGTATCCACGTGTTCGTCAACTCGCTGGCCTCGACTGAAGCGGTCGCCAATGCGGAAGTGAAGCTGGTCGCCCGCAACAACGAGATCCTGGCCACCCGCAAGACCGACGCCGCCGGCCACGTGCTGTTCGAGCAGGGCCTGGCACGCGGCGAGGGCGGGCTGTCGCCGGCGCTGCTCACGGTGACAGGCGAAAAATCCGACTACGCCTTCCTGAGCCTGAAGACCAATGCCTTCGACCTCACCGACCGCGGCGTCGCGGGCCGGGCGATCCCCGCCGGCGCCGACGCCTTCGTCTATGCCGAGCGCGGCGTCTATCGTTCCAACGAGACCGTTTATTTGACGGCGCTGCTGCGTGACGGCCAGGGCAACGCGCTGACCGGAACGCCGCTTACCATGGTGATCGAGCGTCCCGACGGCGTCGAATTCCGCCGCACCGTGCTGCCTGACCAGGGTGCCGGCGGCCGGATGCTGGCGGTGGCGCTCAATTCCGCGGTGCCGACCGGCACCTGGCGCGCCCGCGTCTTCACCGATCCCAAGGGCGCGTCGGTCGGCGAGACCACCTTCATGGTCGAGGATTACATCCCCGAGCGGATCGAATTCGACCTGACCAGCAAGGAGAAGCTGATCAAAGCTGAAGTTCCGGTGGAACTTCAGGTCTCCGGCCGTTTCCTCTATGGCGCGCCGGCCTCGGGCCTTCAGCTCGAAGGCGATATGCTGGTCGCGCCGGCCGCTAACGGCCGGCCCGGCTATGCCGGCTACCAGTTCGGCGTCGATGACGAGAAGACCGCGAGCAATGAGCGGACTCCGATCGAGGACCTGCCGGAGGCCGATGCCAATGGCGCGGCGACCTTCCCGGTGAAGCTCGAGAAGGTCCCGGCCTCGACCCGGCCGCAGGAGGCCCAGATCTTCATCCGCATGGCGGAGAGCGGCGGCCGTTCGGTCGAGCGCAAGATCGTGCTGCCGGTGGCCCCCAGCGCCTCGCTGATCGGCGTCAAGCCGTTGTTCGGCGACAAGAGCGTCGCCGAGGGCGACAAGGCCGAATTCGATGTCGTGTTCGTCGCGCCCGACGGCAAGCAGCTGCCGCGCAACGGGCTGCGCTACGAGCTGCTGAAGCTGGAGTCGCGCTACCAGTGGTACCGGCAGAACTCGTCCTGGCAGTATGAACCGGTCAAGTCGACCCGCCGCGTGGCCGATGGCGACGCCAACCTCGCGGCCGACAAGCCGCTGCGCCTGACCTTCCAGCCGCAGCCCGGCCGCTACCGGCTCGATGTGAAATCGACCGATGCCGACGGGCCTGTGACCTCGGTGCAGTTCGATGTCGGCTGGTATTCGGACGGCAGCGCCGACACGCCCGATCTGCTGGAAACATCGATCGACAAGCCGGAATATGCTTCTGGCGACACCATGACGGTGTCCGTCAATGCGCGCACCGCGGGCAAGCTGACCGTCTATGTGCTTGGTGACCGCCTGCTGACGACCCAGAGCGTCGACGTCAAGGAAGGCACCCAGCAGGTCAAACTCGAGGTTGGCAAGGATTGGGGCACCGGCGCCTACGTCATGACGACGCTGCGCCGTCCGCTCGATGCCGCCGCCGGGCGCATGCCGGGCCGCGCGATCGGGCTGAAATGGTTCGGCATCGACAAGAAGACGCGTACGCTCGCCGTCACGCTGTCGCCGCCCGCTCTGGTGCGGCCGGGCACGGCGCTGAAAATTCCGGTCAAGCTCGGCGGGCTCAATCCCGGCGAGGATGCCAAGGTGGTGCTGGCCGCGGTCGACGTCGGCATTCTCAACCTGACCAACTACAAGCCGCCGGCGCCGGACGACTACTACCTCGGCCAGCGCCGCCTGACCGCCGAGATCCGCGACCTCTACGGGCAGCTGATCGACGGCATGCAGGGCACAACCGGCCAAATCCGCAGCGGCGGCGACGCGGCCGGCGCCGAGCTGCAGGGCTCGCCGCCGACGCAGAAGCCGCTCGCGCTCTATTCCGGCATCGTCACGGTCGGCCCCGACGGCACGGCCGAAGTGAGCTTCGACATTCCGGAGTTCGCGGGCACCGCGCGGGTGATGGCGGTGGCGTGGAGCGCCACCAAGCTCGGCCGCGCCAATGTCGACGTGACGGTGCGCGATCCCGTGGTGCTGACCGCGACCTTGCCGCGCTTCCTGCTGACCGGTGACAAAGGCACCATCAGCATGGATATCGACAATGTCGAAGGCGCCGCCGGCGACTACGCAATCAGCATCAAGGCGAGCGGCCCGATCAAGGCGTCGGGCAATCCCACGACGACGGTGAAGCTCGCCGCCAAGCAGCGCTCCTCGCTGTCGCTCGGGCTCGAGGCCGGTGGCGCCGGTCGCGCCGATTTCGACGTCAATATTTCCGGGCCGAACGGGCTGACGCTGGCGCGGCATTACGCACTGGACGTCAAGCCGGCCACGCAAGTGCTGGCACGCCGCTCGATCCGCACGCTGGCGAAGGGCGAGAGCCTGACGCTGACGTCGGACATGTTCTCCGACCTGGTGCCGGGCACCGGCAGCGTCTCGATCTCGGCGAGCCTGTCGACCGCGCTCGATGCCGCGAGCATCCTGAAGGCGCTCGACCGCTACCCCTATGGCTGCTCCGAGCAGATCACCAGCCGTGCGCTGCCGCTGCTCTATGTCAACGATCTCGCCGCCGGCGCCCATCTGGCGATGGACACCGCGGTCGATCAGCGCATCCGCGACGCGATCGAGCGGCTCCTCGCTCGACAAGGCTCCAACGGATCGTTCGGCCTTTGGTCGGCGGGCGGCGACGACGCCTGGCTCGATGCTTACGTGACGGACTTCCTGACCCGCGCCCGCGAGAAGGGCTTTGCGGTGCCGGACGTGCTGTTCAAGAGCGCGCTCGACCGTGTCAGGAACTCGGTGGTCAATGCCAACGAACCGGAGAAGGACGGCGGCCGTGATCTGGCCTACGGCCTCTACGTGCTCGCGCGCAATGGCGCGGCGCCGATCGGCGACCTGCGCTATCTCGCCGACACCAAGTTGAACAATCTGGCGACGCCGATCTCCAAGGCGCAGCTTGCCGCGGCACTGGCGCTGGTCGGCGACAGAGCGAGGGCCGAGCGGGTCTACGGCGCCGCGCTCGACGCGCTGAACCCGAAACCGGTGATCGAGTTCGGCCGCGTCGATTACGGCTCGGCACTGCGCGATGCGGCGGCGCTGGTCTCGCTTGCCGGCGAGGGCAATGCGCCGCGCACGACGCTGACGCAGGCCGTGTTGCGGGTGGAAGCAGCGCGGGGGCTGTCGCCCTACACCTCGACGCAGGAGAATGCGTGGATGGTGCTGGCGGCGCGCGCGCTGGCCAAGGAGACGCTGGCCCTCGACATCAACGGCCAGGGCGTCAAGACCGCGGTCTATCGCAGCTACAAGGCCGAGGCGATGACGGGCCAGCCGCTCAAGATCACCAACACCGGCGACGCACCGCTGCAGGCGGTGGTCTCGGTGGCGGGCTCGCCGGTCACGCCGGAACCTGCGGCCTCCAACGGCTTCAAGATCGAGCGCAGCTACTTCACGCTCGACGGCAAGCCGGCCGATGTCAGCAAGGCGAAGCAGAACGACCGCTTCGCGGTTGTCCTGAAGGTCACGGAAGCGAAACCGGAATTCGGTCACATCATGGTGGCGGACTATCTGCCGGCCGGGCTCGAGATCGACAACCCGCATTTGGTGTCGTCAGGCGATTCCGGCACGCTCACGTGGATCGAGGACGGTGTCGAGCCGAAGAACACCGAGTTCCGCGACGACCGCTTCACCGCGGCGATCGACCGCGGCGCCAACGACAAGTCGGTGTTCACTGTCGCCTATGTCGTGCGCGCGGTGTCGCCGGGCAAATACGTGCTGCCACAGGCCTATGTCGAGGACATGTACAACCCCTCGCGCTACGGCCGCAGCGGCACCGGCGCCGTCGAGGTGAAGCCCGCGAAATGAGCGCAGCGTCGAGGACAGCACCGGAACGCAAGACGCGCTGGCGGCGGATCAAGACCGTCCTGGCGATCTGCGCCGTCACGACGCTGGTCGCAACCGGCGGCTTCGCCGGCTGGGTCGTCTCGCTCGGTCCGCTGCCGATCATGCAGGCGCAGCAGGTCTCGACCACAGTCGTCGATCGCAACGGAAAACTGCTGCGCGCCTATGCGATGGCGGACGGACGCTGGCGGCTGCCGGTCGATGCGAAGACGGCCGTCGATCCCGGCTATCTGAAGCTGCTGTTCGCCTATGAGGACAAGCGCTTCTACGAGCATCACGGCATCGATCCGCTGGCGCTGTCGCGCGCCGGCTTCCAGCTGCTCACCAGCGGCCATATCGTCTCGGGCGGTTCGACCATCACGATGCAGCTGGCGCGGCTGATCGAGCCGCGGCACCAGCGTTCGGTCTACGCAAAGCTGCGGCAGATGGTGCGCGCGGTCGAGCTGGAGCGGCAGCTCTCGAAGGACCAGATCCTCGACCTCTATCTGGCGCTGGCGCCGTTCGGCGGCAATCTCGAGGGCGTCCGCGCGGCCTCGATCGCCTATTTCGGCAAGGAGCCGAGGCGGCTGTCGCTCGCGGAAGCCGCGCTCCTGGTGGCGCTGCCGCAATCGCCGGAGCGGCGGCGGCTCGACCGTTACCCCGAAGCCGCGCATGCCGCGCGCGACCGCGTGCTCGACCGCATGGTCGAGGATGGCGTGGTGTCGAAGGACGATGCCGCGCAGGCGAGGGCGGCGGCGGTGCCGAGGTTGCGCAAGCAGATCCCGATCCTGGCGCCGCATTCGTCCGATCAGGCGGTCGCGACGATGAAGGACTCTCCCGTCATCAAGCTGACGCTGGACTCCACACTTCAGCGGAACCTGGAGGCGTTGGCGCGCGATCGCGCCATCGCGCAGGGGCCTGACGTCTCGGTCGCGATCGTGGTGGTGGACAACGAAACCGGTGACGTGCTGGCGCGCGTCGGCTCCGCCGATTATTTCGACGAGCGGCGGGCCGGGCAGGTCGACATGACGCGCGCGATACGCTCGCCGGGCTCAACGCTGAAACCGTTCATCTACGGCCTCGCTTTCGAGGACGGCTTCGTCCATCCCGACAGCCTGATCGAGGATCGGCCGATCCGCTTCGGCAGCTATGCGCCGGAAAATTTCGACATGACGTTCCAGGGCACGGTGCCGATCCGCAAGGCGCTGCAATTGTCGCTCAACGTGCCCGCGATCGCGCTGCTCGATCGGGTCGGCGCCAGCCGGCTGTCGTCGCGGCTGAAGCAGGCCGGCACCAGTCTGGTACTGCCGAAGGACGAGGCGCCGGGCCTTGCGATGGGTCTCGGCGGTGTCGGCATAACGTTGCAGGATCTCGCCCAGCTCTATTCCGGACTGGCGCGGCTCGGCGCCACCAAGCCGCTGCGCGAGATCATGCAGGAGAATGACAGCCGCGACACGATGCGGTTGATGGATCAGGCCGCGGCCTGGCAGGTCGGCAACGTCCTGCTTGGCACACCGCCGCCGGAGAACGGCGTGCACAACCGGATCGCGTTCAAGACCGGCACCAGCTACGGCTATCGCGATGCCTGGTCGGTCGGCTTCGACGGCCGCATCACGATCGGCGTCTGGGTCGGCCGCCCGGACGGCGCGCCGGTGCCGGGTCTGGTCGGCCGCACGGCAGCGGCGCCGATCCTGTTCGACGCCTTTGCGCGCACCGGCAAGATCCCGGCGGCGTTGCCGAAGCCGCCGCGGGGCGTGCTGGTTGCCTCCAACGCGAAACTGCCGCCGCCGCTGCGCCGGTTCCGGCCGTTGGGCGAGCTGGTCCGCAGCGGCAATGATCAGGCCCCGCACATCCAGTTTCCGCTGAACGGCTCACGCATCGACGTCGATCAATCGGAGGGCGGCCGCAATGCGCCGCTGCCGGTGAAGGTTGCCGGCGGCGTGCTGCCGCTGACGGTCCTCGTCAATGGTGTCTCAGCCGGGGACATCGACAGCCGGCGGCAGCGCCTGATCGACCCGCCCGGGCCGGGCTTCGCGCGGCTGACCGTGATCGACGCCACGGGAGCTGCGGATACCGTTGTGATCCGCGTGCAATGATCGCGCGGGAAAGCGGAACGGTACGGGTGGAAAGCGGAACAGCACGGTTGTTTGCGCTGCGGTTTCATCGTATGCGAAACCCATGGTGGATAGCCTCCAACCCCGGCGCTTTGGAGCAGGGCAACAGTCTGTAAAACCTGCGCATTCGAGCCGCAGGCTGTTCATGGCGTTCGAGTTCGCGACGGCCAGCCAATGGCGTTCGCTCCTGTTTCTGACGCTGACCTGCCTGGTGCTGTTCCTGCCGGGCTTCTTCACCATCCCGCCGATCGACCGCGACGAGGTTCGCTTTGCCCAGGCGACCAAGCAGATGGTCGAGAGCGGCGATTTCGTCGACATCCGCTTCCAGGACGACGTCCGGTACAAGAAACCGGTCGGCATCTACTGGATGCAGGCGGCGGCGCTGAAGACGATCTCCGCGCTCGGGGTGCAGCGCGCCCAGGTCCGTATCTGGGTCTACCGCCTGCCGTCCCTGATCGGCGCCATCGGCGCCGTCTTGCTGACCTATTGGACGGCGCTCGCCTTCGTGACGCGGCAAGGGGCGGTGCTGGCCGCCCTGATGATGGCAAGCTGCGTGTTGCTCGGGGTCGAAGCGCGGCTCGCCAAGACCGACGCGATGCTGCTGCTGACGGTCACCGCGGCGATGGGTGCGATGGCGCGCGTGTATCTGTCCTGGCAACGCGGCGAGGATCCGGCGCATCCATCATGGGGCCCGCCCGCGATCTTCTGGACCGCGCTCGCGGTCGGCATCCTGCTCAAGGGGCCGCTGATCCTGATGTTCGTCGGCCTTGCGATGGCGGGGCTTGCGATCCTCGATCGATCGGCGGCGTGGTTCTGGCGGATGCGTCCGGTCTGGGGCCTGATGTGGACCCTTGTGCTGGTGCTGCCGTGGTTCGTGCTGATCTTCCTGCGGGCCGGAGAGACCTTCTTTGCCGACTCGGTCGGCGGCGACATGCTGAGCAAGCTCGGTGCGCAGGAATCGCACGGCGCGCCGCCCGGGATCTATCTGTTGCTGTTCTGGATCACGTTCTGGCCCGGCGCGCCGCTTGCTGCCATGGCGGCGCCGGCGGTCTGGCGCGCGCGGCGTGAGCCCGGCGCGCAGTTCCTGTTGGCCTGGCTGATCCCGTCCTGGATCGTGTTCGAAGCCGTGCTGACCAAGCTGCCGCATTACGTGCTGCCGCTCTATCCGGCGATCGCGATCCTGACCGTCGGCGCGCTGGAGCGCCGCGTGCTGTCGCGTTCGCCCTGGTTGCTGCGTGGCGCCGCCTGGTGGTTTGCCATCCCTGCATTCGGCGCGGTGCTGGTGATCGTCGGCGCCATCAAGGCGATCCATCAGCCGGTGTTTCCGGCCTGGCCGCTGTTTGCCGTCGCGATGGTGTTCGGCCTCGTCGCGTGGTGGATGTTCGAGGACAGCCGCGCCGAACGCTCGCTGCTCAATGCGGTGATCGCCGCGGCGCTGATGGCGGGCGCCACCTATGGCGTGGTGCTGCCGCGGCTCACCACCGTGTTTCCGAGCCAGGAGGTCGCACGCGCCTTGCGCAACGTCACCTGCGTCGGCCCGAAGGCGGCGGCGGCCGGCTTCCATGAGCCGAGCCTCGTCTTCATGACCGATACCTCGACGCTGCTCACCGACGGATCCGGCGCGGCGGATTTTCTGGGGCAGGGCTCCTGCCGCTTCGCGCTGGTCGAACAGCGCTCGGAGCGCGCCTTCGTGCAGCGCGCCGAGGCGATCGGGCTGCGCTACAACGCGCCGGTCCGGATCGAGGGCTACAACATCTCGCAGGGCAAGGCGGTCTCGATTGCGATCTTCCGTTCCGAAGGGACGGAGTGACATGCCGGCGCCGCCAGCCAACCTGGAATCCGCCAATTATTTCGGACGATTGCTGACGCTGGTCTGGCTGTCCCTCGCCCAGCTGGTGCGGGCACCGTCGCATTCGCGCCGGGCCGAGGCAGCGCGCCGCTCCGCGCGCCACGTGCTGCTGCTCTTCGTCATCGGCGGCGCCGTGATCGTCACGCTGATGTATGCGGTCGATGTCGCCGAGATCAGCCTGATGCCGCCGCGCGGCACGCCTTCGCTCTGGTGGGTGAAGATTCTCACCGATTTCGGCAAGGACGAGTATGTGCTCAGCGCGCTCGGTCTGCTGCTGATTGCAGTCGCATTGGCGGCGCCCGCGCTGCGCGGCGTGCCGCGCGCAACCCTGCTTGGCCTCGGGACCAGGCTGCAATACCTGTTCCTGTCGGTCGCGCTGTCGGTGGCGACCGGTGAAGTGATCAAGTGGATCGTCGGTCGCGGCCGGCCGTTCGTCGGCGGCAAGGCCAATGCCTTCAACTTCCAGCACTTCGCCGGCACCGAGGCCTATTCGAGCTTTCCGTCGGGACATGCGATCACGGCGTTTGCGCTGGCCTTCGCCGTGTCGGCGGTGTGGCCGCGCGCGCGGGTTGCGATGCTGGTCTATGCGCTGATCATCATCGCGACGCGGCTGGTGCTGCTGGCCCATCATCCGAGCGACGTGGTGGCCGGCGCGGCTGTCGGCATGATCGGCGCAACGGCCGTACGCTACTGGTTCGCCGCCCGCCGCCTTGGTTTTGCCATCGATCGCGATGGCACCGTGGTGGCGTTGCCGGGCCCCTCGGAAGGGCGCCTCAAAAGGGTTGCGAGGAGCGCTTTCGCCCCATAAAAGCGGTCGCCCGGCGGCCGGATCGGGTGGGTTCCAGCCGCGAACCCCACATCAACCACGAGTGCCGAATTGCCTGTTTCCGACCAGACGCCGGTCGCCGTTTCCATCGTCGTGCCGGTGCGCAACGAGGCCGACAATATCGCGCCGCTGATCGCCGAGATCGCGGCCGCGCTCGACGGACGTTGGGCCTACGAGATCGTCTACGTCAATGACGGCTCGACCGACGCCACCGGTGAACGGCTGGGCGCGATCATGGCGCAGCGGCCCAATCTCCGGCAACTGCGCCACGCCATCTCCTCGGGCCAGTCGGCGGCCGTGCGCAGCGGCGTTCGCGCCGCGCGCGGTGCGATCGTGGCGACGCTCGATGGTGACGGCCAGAACGATCCGGCCTTCCTGCCGGACCTGATCAGGGCGATCGAGAGCGGCAACGGCCGCGTCGGCCTTGCCGCCGGCCAGCGCGTCGGGCGCAAGGACACCGGCTTCAAGAAGCTGCAATCGCGCATCGCCAACAAGGTGCGCGGCATCATCCTGCGTGATGGCACGCGCGACACCGGTTGCGGCCTGAAGGCGTTTCCGCGCGAGGTGTTCCTGGCGATGCCCTATTTCGACGGGCTGCATCGCTTCCTGCCGGCGCTGGTCCGCCGCGAAGGATATGCGATCGCCTATGTCGATGTCGTCGATCGCCCGCGCCATTCCGGCGTCTCGAACTATGGATTCTTCGACCGGCTCTGGATCGGGATCATGGATCTGGCCGGCGTGTGGTGGCTGATCCGCCGCAAGAAGCCGACGCCGGTCGTCACGGAAGTGCCGGGCGTCACCGATGCGACTGATGTCACCAAGGTGAAATGATGCTGATTCAGTTTGGCCAGGCGCTGAGCGCCTATTTCTACGACACGTTCGTCGCCAAGTTCGATTTCTGGCTGGCGTTCGGCCTCGTCGCGCAACTGCTGTTCACCGCGCGCTTTCTGGTGCAGTGGATTTCCAGCGAGCGCGCCGGCCAGAGCGTGGTGCCGATGGCGTTCTGGTTCTTCTCGATGGGCGGCGGCCTGATGACGCTGGTCTACGGGCTCGCCAAGCGCGAACCCGTCATCATCCTCGGCCAGGGCCTCGCCACGCTGATCTATGTCCGCAACATCATGCTGATCGTGAAGAACCGCCGACGCGCGTCGAAGACGCTCGACAATTGATCCGCACGGCCGTCGGTGCGGCGAACGGTATGCTGGGGCTGCTTTCGAAGTCTTGATGGCTTCCAGCATCGATTGCGACCAAATCCGGACGACGGTCAAACAATCGCCCCAAGACGCATGGCATCTACGGCCCGTCGTGGGCGTGGCGGCATCCCGAGTCCATGCGCCAGGGGATGAGGGGCGTCGATGACCAGCCGTGGCGAACCGACCAGAGCGGGTAGTTATCTGTTGCATGTCCGCAATGTCGTTTTGCTCGACGCGCCGCCGCTGACCGGCGAGCGCGGTCTGCCGGACCGGCGCGCCGTCAGTATCCGCTGGATGGCCGGGACGATCCTGATCGGCGCCGCGGCCGTGGTGCTGCTTGGTGGCGCGCTTCGCGGCGCATTTGGTTATCGCACGAGATTCGCTGCGTCGCCGGTGGTCTCAGGTCCGCGCGTCACGGGGCAGGTGGTCGACGAGGCGCGGCGCGGCGATCGCCTGGATCGGAGGCCCGGCTCGCCAGGCAATCCCTCGGCGCTCAAGATCGAGCAATTGAGCGATGCCGGCTCGGTCCGTCGATTTACCCGCGTGTCGGCGCGGCTTGCGGAGATCGATCCCGAGCCGGAGCAGGACCATCGCCGCGAAACGCCGGCGGACGGCAAGGACGAGCAGCGAGCAAGCACGCAACTGCCGTCGGAGTTGCCATCGATCATTCGGGGAGGTCCATCGCGCCGTGGGCTGCCGGGCGGCACCAGCGCTTATGCCGACGTTGAAGACGTGCCGCATTCGCCGGCTCCGATCGGTGACGCCGTCAATGTCACCAGCCTTCCGAAGTCGCCTTCCTCCTCTCGTCACTATCGACATGTCATTGTCGCCAGGAGCGGTGACACGCTCTCCGCCATCCTGCGGGCGCTGGCCGCGGCCGCGGAGGATGCGCCGGCGATCCTTGCCGCTTTCCCGTCGACGGGCCGTCAGCAGACATTGTCGGGCGGCGAGAAAATCACCGTCATCGAGCAGGACGGAGATGCCGGGGCGCCGCGCGGCCACGTCGCGAAAGTGTCGATCGAACGGGCGGGCTCCAGCGTGTCCGCCGTCGGTCGCACCGATGTCGGTCAATACCAGGCGATTGTGCCGGAACAGCCGGAGGCCGCCGCGTCGGGCGGAAGGCAGCCGCGCCAATCGATCGACACGCACGCCGTCCCGGGCGAGACGTTACGCGACGGCCTCAACGCGCTTGCTCGCTCCAATCACGTCGACGAGGGGATCGTCGCTGAACTGATGCGGCTGTGCGGCCGCGATTTCGACCTCGACGAGCCGCTCGGCGACGCCGATGTGGCCGAGATCATCTATGCGCCCAACGACATCGGCCAACCGGAACTGGTGTTCATCGATTTGGCGGCGGGCGGGCAGACGCGCCGCTACTATCGCTTCACGGCGCCGGACGATGGCAGCTCCGATTTCTATGATGAGGACGGCCAGTCCATCACCAAATTTCTGCTGCGCAAGCCGGTGGTCAGCGGACGCCTCGGCGACGGGTTCGGGTGGCGCATTCATCCGATCCTTGGCGATCGCCGCTTCCATGAGGGCGTCGATTTCGCCGCCCCCTACGGGTCGCCGATCGCGGCCGCGGGCGCCGGCGTCGTCGAGACCGAAGGGTACGAACGCGGGTACGGCAAGTACATCCGGGTACGGCATGATCGCGGTTACGAGACGACTTATGCTCACATCGCGAGCGTCCCGTCCGGACTGAAGGTGGGTGACCGTGTTCGCCAGGGCGAGACGATTGCCTATGTCGGGTCCACGGGGCTCTCGACCGGACCGCATCTCTATTACGAGGTGCGGATCAACGGCCGTAACGTCGATCCGCTTCGGATGAAATTGTCGGGCGGCCGGGTGCTGCAGGGCGATCTCCTTGGCGCCTTCGATCGCCAGCGCGACAGCATCGACCAGCTCGTTGCGGCTTCCGCGTCTCCACAGCCGCCGCGTGGTTCGGAACATCGGCCGCCGACCTAGAGCATGATGAGTTTGGGTCGAGTCAGTTAATCTCGCAAGATTCGTTCACCTCTCCCCAGCGGGAAGAGGTCGATTTGCGTAGCAAATCGGGTGAGGGGGCGCTGCTCCTACAAGAGACCGCAACCCCTCACCCGGCGCTACCCGCCGACCTCTCCCAAGGGAGAGGTGAATTCCCACTGCTGCTTCAGATCAACCCAATCTCATCGCGCTTTGGCGCGACCGCGCTTGATCAAGGCCGCCCGGGCGCCGGAAGTTCGGCTGCTTCCACCGCGTTCTGCCGATCGGCGGCGGTCTCGCCGGCGGCATCGAGCACGGGGTAGGCGACCGAGCAGATGTGCGAATGGATGCGGCGCAGGTCGCGCAGCACGTCGAGATGCAGCGACGTGGTTTCGATGGTCTCGGGCCGGCCTTCGCGCAGTCGCTCCAGATGGCGCTCGACGGCGGCAAGTTCGGCCGCGCGCAGCGCCGCCTTCTCGGTGAGCAGCTTGCGCGCTTCGCTCGCATCGCCCGACATGAACACCCCGAACGCGATCCGCAGCGAATCGATCGTGCGCTTGTGGAACGCGGCCAATTCCTCGGCGCCTTCCGCCGAGAATTGCAGGCGGTGCTTGATCTTCTTGGTCGCGAGCTCGCTCAGGTTCTTGTCGACGATGTCGCCGATATGCTCGAGGTTGATCGCGAAGGCGACGATCTCCATGGCGCGGTGTCCCTCGCGCTCATCGAGGCTGCCGCGGGTAAGCTTCGTGACGTAGAGCTTGATCGCCTCGTTCAGCCGGTCGACGGTGTTGTCCATCTTCGACACATGGTCGACCAGCGCGCGATCGTTGGTCAGCATCGCCGCCATCACCTTGCGCAACATCGCCTCGGCATGGTCGCCCATATGCAGCACCTCGCGCGCGGCGTCGGCGAGCGCAAGCGAAGGCGTCTCCAGCGCGCTCTCGTCGAGATAGCGCGGCCGTGACGGATCGGTCTCCTGCGCCCGCTTGGGCAGCAGCCGCTCGAGCAGGCGCGCGAAGTGATCCAGCACGCCGATGAACAGCAGCGCGGTCGCGACGTTGAAGGCGATGTGGAACAGCGCGGTCGCCTTGGCGAGATCGGGCTGCCAGGTGCAAATCGTTTCCGTGATCGGGCGCAGGAACGGCGCCACCAGCAGGATGCCGACGACGCGGTTGACGAGGTTGCCAACCGGCAGCCGGTAGCTCGCCGGATTGTCGCGCCGCGCGCCTTCCATCAGCGGATTGATGGCGCTGCCGAGATTGGCGCCGAGCACCAGCGCGAACGCGGCGTAGGGCGAGATGAACTGGGAATAGGCCAGCGACATCACCAGCAGCACGCTGGCGACGCTGGAATGGACCAGCCAGGTGACGAACGCGCCGATCAGGATGCAGAGCACGGGATCGCCGGTGATCCCGTTCAGGAACACGCGCACGCCCGGGGCATTCTCGGCCGGCGCCATCGTATCGAGCAGGATATGCAGCGCGAGCAGCATCAGGCCGAGGCCGATCGCGACCCGGCCGAGGTCCTTGATCCGGGAGCGTGGCCCGCTGCGGAATGCGACGAGGCCGACAATGAACAGCACCGGCGCCACCGCTGCGACATTGAACGACAGCACCTGCACGATCAGCGTGGTGCCGATATTGGCGCCGAGCATGATCGCAAGCGCCGGCACCAGGCTGACGATCTCCTCGGCGGCGAAGGAACTGGTGATCAGGGCAGTCGCGGTCGAGCTCTGGAGCAGGGCGGTCAGGCCGAGGCCGGCGCCGAGCGCGGTGAACCGGTTGCGGAGCGCCCGCGCCAGCAACAGCCGCAAATCGGGCCCGAAGGCCCGCAGGATCCCGCTATGGACCATGTGCAGGCCCCACAGCAGGAGCGCGACGCCCCCCATCAGATCAAGCAGAACAAGACTTCCCATACGTCCTGGATATCCCGGCAAATTCGAGTCGAAGGGTTCACGCTATAGAGCCAATTGACCCGCGATCAACCCCTTTTTGTTCACGTTGGAACCGGCCGGGGGAGCGGGCTTGTAGCGAAGAGGCCGTTAATCGAGGCGGCGTCGTTCGGACACGGCGATACCGGTAAACGAATCCTGGAAATGACCGTTCAATTGCGACGGGTTCCGCTAGGCAGTTCCCAATCTTTCCCGGTTATGACGGTGGGAACGAGAAGCTGTCCAGCAAGGCTTGGGGATCAGGATGTTTGTCAATCGCCGCAAGAGCGAACGCCGTGAGTGCCGGAGCGTCGCCAAAATTCAATTGGGCACAGGGTCGTTGCCGCGTGACTGCATGATCACCGACATCTCGGCCGGCGGCGTCAAGGTGATCGCCGAATATCTGGAGATCCCGCCGGAATTCACCATCATCCTTTCGAGCGGCAGTCCGCGTCAGTGCCGCCTGGCCTGGCGGATTGGCCACGAATTCGGCGCCCAGTTCGTCGACTGACGGCCGGGCGGCCTGCGCGGCGCCATGCGCCGCTTCTGGGCCGGATGACGGCGAGATGATGGCATCCTTAACCGGAACTTAGGGTTAAGCTGTGAGCATCCCGGAACCTTCGCTGTTCCGAGTCTCGTTGATGTCTGAGAAACTAGCCCGACCTCTTGGCCGCATGCATCGTCTTGCCGGCTCGGCAGCCGCCGTGATCCTGCTGATCGGGCTGTCCGCCTGTCAGACCTCGGGTCCGTCCGACATTACCGGGTCGTTGGGCGATACGGCGGAGGCCACGCCGGCTCCCGTCGATCCCCGGCGCGACATTGCGACCTATCACGAGCGCGTCCGCGCCAACCCGAAAGACACCGACGCCGCGCTGAAATACGCCCGGGCGCTCCGCGCCACCGGCCAGCGGGCGCAGGCGGTCGCCGTCATGGAGCAGGCGGTACTGGCGCAGCCCAGCAACAAGGCGTTGCTCGCCGGCTACGGACGGGCGCTCGCCGATAACGGCAATTTCCAGCAGGCCTTCGACGTGCTCGGGCGCGCGCACACGCCGGAAGACCCGGACTGGCGTATCCTGTCGGCGCAAGGCGCAGTGCTCGATCAGCTCGAGCGCCACGACGAGGCCCGGCAATATTACGCGAGCGCCCTCAAGGTCGTGCCCGAAGATGCGTCGGTGCTCTCCAATCTCGGTCTGTCGTACCTGCTGTCGAAAGACCTGCCGAAGGCCGAGGAGACGCTGCGCCGCGCCCGGGAGCGCGCACCCGACGACATGCGGATCCGTACCAATCTCGCCGTCGTGGTCGGCCTGCAAGGCCGCCAGGCGGAGGCGGAGACCATCATGAAGGCTGACCTGCCGCCCGAGCAGGGCTCGGCCAATGTTGCCGCGCTGAAGCGGCTGCTGGCGCGCAGGGACGCGAGCCGCACCGAGGCGGACAAGATTCCGGTTGCGGCCAGCCGTCGCGACTAAAGCGGGATGAGTCTTGGTTGGATCGGCTTGGCGCGGTCTTGGTTCACCACTCCGGGGAGAGGTGACCTTTCGGCGCCGTCCCCGCTGGATACAATCTTATCAGGCGTTGGTTCTAGCGATGCCTCGAATCGGGGCTGCTAGCCGGCGGCGCGGCGTCCGTCGTTGCGGCGCGGCTGCAGTTTCTTGAGGATCGGCGACAGGAACGATTCGCGCGCCTCGGCGAGATCCGGGCGCCCGGTCAGGCGCTGCGCGATCTGCAAGAAGGTCCTCGTGGTGCGGTGACGTGCGGAGACTTCCGCGATCATCTGGCCGTTGTTGGCGGCTTCCCCGAATAGCCTGCAATCGAACGGGATCGCCGCAATCGGCTGGCTCTCGATCGTCTTGGCGAAATCCTTGACCTCGATCTCGGGTCGCTTCGACATGCCGACCTGGTTCAGGCAATAGAGCGGCGGACGATCGTTGGGACGCGCGGTCCGCAACAGGTTCATCATGTTCTTGGTATTGCGCATGTTGGCGAGATCGGGTTCGGCGACGATCAGGATATCGTCGGCGCCGACCAGCACGCGCTTGGTCCAGGCGGTCCACTGATGCGGAACGTCGAGCACGATGCAGGAGGTGGTCATGCGCATCGTATCGAAGATGGCGTCGAAGGCTTCGGCGCCGAAATCGTAGACGTGGTCGAGCGTGGCCGGTGCCGCCAGCAGGCTGAGGTGATCGCCGCACTTTGCGAGCAGGCGCTCCATGAAGGCGCTGTCCGGACGCTCTGGTGAGAAGACCGCGTTGGCGATGCCCTGCACCGGATCCTGGTTGTAGTCGAGGCCGGCGGTGCCGAAGGCGAGGTCGAGATCGACGACGACCGAATCCAGTCCGAGGTCGCGCGCGATGGTCCAGGCGACATTGTGGGCGATGGTCGAGGCGCCGACGCCACCCTTGGCGCCCGCGACCGCGATCAGGCGGCCGACCGAGACCGCTTCCGAGGACGAGAACAGGCCGCAGATCGAGCGCACGACGTCGAGCACCTTGACCGGCCCGATCACGTAATCGTTGACGCCGCGCCGGACCAGTTCGCGATACGGCGCGGCCTCGCCGGGGGTGCCGAGCACGACGACGCGGGTGCCGGGATCGCAGACCGTCGCGAGCTCGTCGAGGGCGGCGAGCAGATCGGTGTCCGGCTCGGTCTCCAGCATGATGACGTTGGGCGTCGGCGCCTTGTGGTAGGCATCGATGGCCGCGGCAATGCCGCCCATATGGACGGAGAGGTGAGCCTTGGCGAGCCGGCGGTCTTCGGCGGCGGCGCGCGCCGTCGCGGCGGTCGCGACGCTGGCGCAGAACGCCTGCACGGAAATCCGCGGCGCCGGCGCGATGTGGTCGTTGGCGTGTGGCTCGTCGTGTTGTTCGGTCATTTCGCGGCGTCGCTCAGCTTGGCTCTATCGGCTTCAGGGTAGGTGGTCGCGGTTGACTCACCCTTGCTGTATTTCTGGAACGCGATCGACCGGCGCGGCGTGTAGGCTGCGGTCTCGGTCCGCGGCTGTTCGAGGTCAGACGGATTGGCGACCATCGCAGCCAGGTTGTGCTGGTTGGCGCAGCCGAAATTGTCCCACTGCTTGTTCTCGTGGTAGGCCGGATTGTCGATCGAGGGACCAAGGTCGGCCGGCCATGTGCCGCAGGGCCCGGCGACCGCGGCCATCTTCGGATAGCTGAGGCGAATGGTCGGCAGCGCGCGCGGATCCTCGATGCGGTAGGAGCGTCTTGTGATGGCGTGGGCGGGCACGCCCATCGACGCCAGCACGCCGCGGATTTCCCGGGACACCGCCTGTGCCGAGCGCGCGTTCGAGGTGTCGGCCGGCACGTCGATTGCGATCGCGCCGGTGCCTTCGCGGCGCCAGCTGCGGGCGAGCCCCATGACGTCGTCGCGCTGGGTTTCGGTGAGATTGCCGCGGGCGCGGCCCACGAAGACGACGATCGACTGCTCGCCCTCGGTGATCGCGATCGGATGCCGCTGCCGGTAATCGTCGGGCACCGTGCCGGTGACGACGTCGCCGGTCAGGTTGCAGCCGCCGAGTGCGACCGCCGACGTGACGAGGGCGCCGAACAGCGCCAGCGTCCTTGCGCGACCGGCTTGTGTGTTGCGTGTCATCATAGGATCCCCCAACCCCTTCAGGTCCGCGCCTCAGTCGATGATGAAGCCGAAATTGGCCGGCGTCGTGCCGATCGGCTCGGCACGGGCGGCAACGCCGTAGATGCGGTTGACGCGCGCCAGCAGCGCCGACTGCGCGTCGGAGGCCGGGGCGAACCCGTCATCGGGACGGGACAATTCCTTCTGCGCGACCGCGCGCACCACATAGGGCGTCACGATGACCATCAACTCGGTCTCGTTGTTGACGAAGTCCTGGCTCCTGAACAGCTGTCCGAGCACCGGGATCTGGTCGACACCGGGCATGCCGTTGATGGCCTGCTTGGTCTGCTCCTGGATCAATCCGGCCATCGCGATCGAGCCGCCGGAGGGCACCTCCAGCGTGGTGTCGGCGCGACGGGTCTTGATCGAGGGAATCGTCGTGCCGCCCTGGCCGCCGGTCAGCGCGTTGTCCATCGAGACCTCGGAAACCTCGGTCATCACCTTCAGGCTGATGCGCCCCTCGGACAGCACCACCGGGGTGAAGTTGAGCGAGATGCCGAACTTCTTGAAGCTGACGGTCTGGACGCAATTGCCGATCGTGCCGGTCGACGACGTCTGACAGGTGACGCCGGTCGGAATCGGAAACTCGCCGCCTGAGACGAAGGTCGCGGACTCGCCGGAGATCGCGGTGAGGTTCGGTTCGGCCAGCGTCTTGACCACGCCCGCGGTCTCCATCGCCCGCAGCGTCGCGGTGACGGTCGGCACGCCGAGCTTGTTCAGCGCCGCGCCGGTCAGCAAATTGCTATTGAGCGGTCCGTTGTTGGCGGTGAAGGGGTTGGCGTTGTTGAAGACCACCGCGGCGGTGCCGTAGTTCATGTTGGCGCTGAGATCGACGCCGAGCTGCTTGACGACGTCCCTTCGCACCTCGGCGACGGTGACTTTCAGCATCACCTGGTCGCGGCCGCGCACCACGATGGAGTTGACCACCTTGTCGGGGCTTCCGACGAGCTTGGCGGCGATATCGCCGGCCTGCTGGGCCTCGACCGGGCTTGCCACCGTGCCGGTCAGCACCACGCTCTCGCCGACGCCCTCGATCTGCACGCCGGGCAGCATCTGCTTCAGCGCGGCGCGCATGCCGTTGAGATCGCGCTTGATCGCGATGTCGTAGGAGGCGACCTGGTTGCCGTCGGCGTCGAAGAACACCACGTTGGTCTGGCCGACCGCGGCGCCGATGATGTAGGCACGCTGCGCCGAGCGGATCACGGCGTTGGCGATCTTGGGATCGGCGACCAGGACGTCCTTGGCTTCGCGCGGCAGGTCGACCACGACCGACTTGCCGACGCCGAGCGAGACGGAGCGCGTCTTGGCGGCAATGCTGCTCGTCACCGCGACGTCCGCGTTCTTGTCCGGATCGGTCGCGCTGGCGAGGGCGGGGATCAGCATCAGGGCGGTGACCGCCGAGATCGACAGCGAACGGACCAGCGTGGTCCGCTTCGTCAGTTGTGTTGCACCCGTTGTCATATCGAAGCCCCCATCACTTCTGTGTCGTCTGAGAGCTCGGGATGCCGAAGCGCACGACCCTGATGCTCTCGCCCCGCTTCGGGGCATTGTCTCTGGTCTCGTCGGTCTTCTCGTTGACGTCGGCGATGCTGCGCAGCGCCAGCGCCAGCGTGCCGCTCTGCCGCGCGCGCGCGAGCGTCTCGGCCTGTTCCGGCTTGAGCTCGAGGGTCACGGTCTTGCCGACGAGGGAGTTGTTGCCGTCCTTCTCTTTCGGCGCCTGGTCGATCGCCAGCACGCGGACGTTGGACAACAGGATTTCGGTGGTGACGATGTCGCGGCCACCCATTTGCTGATCGAGATTCTTGTCGCGTCGCGACAGGATCACGTCGACGCGGTCGTTCGGCAGGATGAAGCCGCCGGCGCCGGTCTCCGGCGAGATTTCAGTGGAGATCGCGCGCATGCCGGACGGCAGGATCGCGGCCATGAAGCCGCTGCCATTGGCCTTGACCAGCTTTTGCTCGCGGATCGGTTCGCCGATGATGAAGGGAGCGCGCGCGATCGAGCCGATCACGTCGTTCATGGCGTCGGCGTTGGTGTCGTGGCGGATGAACGCGCTGCTGGCGGTCTCGGCCGGCCAACGCTGCCATTGCACGTCCTCAGCCTTGACCGCTTGACCAAGTCCGATGTCGGACTTCGCCACCAGCACCTCGACGGTCGGCAATTGCGCCACGGGCGCCGCGACCGGCGCAGGTTTATTGTCGCCGACGCTCGCGAGATACATGGCCGCGAGGCCTGCGACGCCGGCGATGCCGAGGACCACGATGCGTGCCGTCTTCATGCGATTGTCTGAATGCCCTTACCGCAGGGCAGTCACGTCCTTGCGGCACTGACAGCCCTTCCCGGGAGCATCACTACGGCCGCAAAAGTATAAGGGAACTTGATGGAAGGTCCGGACAATTAAGGGATTGGTGGGGATGGTGAACGCCGGGTTATCGGCGCTCGTCGCATCTCCGCAGAATCCCGGAGATCGTGCATGCTTACCGCCAGCGACGTCGGTGGCAACGCCGCGTCAGGCCGGCCGGTCGTGGTTAATGTCGGCTGACGCGCGCCGACACGCAGCGGGGCAAGGCATCGCTGCGCAATTTCGGAATATTAGAAGTGTGCCCCTGATTTGCCCGACGTGTCAAGCCGTCTCGTCGAACGCCGGCGGCGTCAACGCCTTTGCATGGGGTTGTTTTCGATATTTTGGCGGCGCGCACCTGCGGCGGGGAGTTCCTCCGCCGTCGTGCGTCGATCGCCCTGGATCAGAGCGCGGCCTTCAACGCGGCGAATCCACGATCGAGATCGGCCTTGAGGTCGTCGAGATTTTCGAGCCCGATATGCAGCCGCAGCGTCGGGCCGCCCGGCGACCATTTGGTCGCGGTGCGATAGTCGCTGCAGTCGAACGGGATGGCGAGGCTCTCGAAGCCGCCCCAGGAAAAGCCCATGCCGAACAGTTGCAGCGCGTCGAGCATCGCATCGACCGCGGCCTGCGGCACTGGCTTCAGCACGATGCTGAACAGGCCGGAGGCGCCGGTGAAGTCGCGCTTCCAGATCGCGTGCCCCGGATCGGTCTCCAGGGCCGGGTGCAGCACCCGATCGACTTCGGGGCGTGCGCCAAGCCAGCGCGCCATTTCGAGCCCGGAGCGGTGGTGCTGGGCGAGCCGCACCGACAGCGTGCGGACCCCGCGCAGCGCGAGATAGACGTCGTCGGGGCCGGCGCAGACGCCGAGCAGGCGGATCGCATCCTGAACCAGCGGCCAGGCCTTTGCATTGGCCGCGATGGTGCCGAACATGATGTCGGAATGGCCGCCGATATACTTTGTGCCGGCCTGCATGCTGATGTCGACGCCCTGGTCGAGCGAACGGTGATAGAGCGCCGTCGCCCAGGTGTTGTCGTCGATCATGAGCGCGCCGCGGGCATGCGCCACGGCCGCTATCGCGCGGATGTCGGGCATCTCGAAGGACTGCGAACCGGGCGCCTCGACCAGCACCGCGCGGGTATTCGGCTTGAACAGCGTCTCGATGCCGGCACCGATCAGCGGATCGAAATAGCTGGTCTCGATGCCGTAGCGCTTCAGCATGTTGTCGCAGAAATTGCGGGTCGGCCGATAGGCATTGTCGCACACCAGCAGGTGGTCGCCGGCCTTCAGCGCGGCGAGCAGCGTGGTGCTGATCGCCGCCAGTCCCGACGGGGCGATGCCGACGCCGGCGCATTGCGGGCCTTCCAGCGCCATCAGCACGTCCTGCAGCGCCCGCGTGGTCGGGCTGCCGTGGCGGCCATAGGTAAATTCGGCGCGATGGGCGTGCAGGGCCTCGGCGGTCGGATAGAGCACGGTCGAGCCGTGAAACACCGGCGGATTGACGAAGCCTTTCTGGGCCTTGGTGTCGCGGCCGGCCGTGACCAGGCGGGTCGCGGCGTCTTGTTGCGGGCGGGAGGGCGTGGAGCCGTCGGAGGAGGTCATGGTTCGCTGCCGTTGGACTTTTGACTTTTGCCGCAGCCGTACCGCGTCGGGAGGACGGGACTACGCCGGGAGTTGCTACTAACAAGAGGTAGAAGACACGCGTCAACCCCTTGACCCGGCTCGTCAGTCGCTATGTGATGCGGCGCAACTACCCGTCGCCGCACGTTGAGGGGCCTGCCGCGACCGAGGATCCGTTGCCTGACCGGTTTGCACGCCAAACTGCCGGTTTGATCAGCATGATTTGCTGCAGGGGATCATTGGGATGGCCCGTGAACGCGAGCGATCACAAAGCAAACGTCCAACGGACGACCCTGAAAGGCCCCGCCCATGAAACGCGTATCCCTGGCTGTCATACTTACCGCTGCCGCCGCCCTGTCGGTCCAAGCGGCTTCGGCACAAACCCTCAAGACGGTCAAGGATCGAGGCCAATTGTCCTGCGGCGTCAGCCAGGGGCTGCCCGGATTTTCGGCACCCGACGACAAGGGGAACTGGACCGGGATCGACGTCGACGTGTGCCGGGCGATCGCCGCCGTGGTGCTCGACGACCCGACCAAGGTCAAGTTCGTGCCGCTGTCGGCCAAGGATCGCTTCACCGCGCTGCAGTCGGGTGAGATCGACGTGCTGTCGCGCAATACCACCTGGACGGTGTCGCGTGACACCTCGCTCGGCGCCAATTTCACCGGCGTGACCTATTATGACGGGCAGGGCTTCATGGTGAAGAAGTCGCTCAAGGTCAATTCGGCGCTCGAGCTGAACAGCGCATCGGTCTGCGTGCAGACCGGAACCACCACCGAGCAGAACCTCGCCGACTTCTTCAAGGGCAACAACATGAAGTATGAGGTGATCGCGTTCGGCAGCATCGACGAAGCGGTCAAGGCCTATGAGTCAGGACGCTGCGACGTCTTCACCGACGACGCCTCCGGGCTCTACGCCAGCCGGCTGAAGCTCGCCAGCCCCGCCGATCACATCGTGCTCCCGGAAATCATTTCGAAGGAGCCGCTGGGGCCGATGGTGCGCCACGGCGACGACCAGTGGTTCGACATCGTGAAATGGACGCTGTTTGCAATGATCAATGCCGAGGAACTCGGCATCACCCAGAAAAACGTCGACACGATGCTGAAATCCGACAAGCCGGAGATGAAACGGGTGCTCGGCACCGACGGCAATCTGGGCGAACAGCTCGGCCTCACCAAGGACTGGGTGGTGCGGATCGTGAAGGCGGTCGGCAATTACGGCGAGACCTTCGAGCGCAATGTCGGCACCGGCTCGCCGCTCGGCATCGCCCGCGGCGTCAACAATCTCTGGAACAAGGGCGGTATCCAGTACGCGCCGCCGATCCGCTGATCGATCCCGGCCGACGGCTGCCGCGATGAGCATCGCGCCCCGCAAACCACCGCTGCAATTTGCCCTCAGGCTGAAGCGTGCGCTTGGCGGCAAGGCCGGCTGGAACGGGTTGGCCGCCCAGATTGCCTTCGCCGCGATCCTGGCCTGGATCGCCTACGAGATCGTGGCGAATGCACGCACGAACCTGGAGACCCAGCACATCGCGTCGGGCTTCGGCTTCCTCAATTACAATGCGGGCTTTGACGTCAACCAGAGCCTGATCGCCTACAACAATTCCGACACTTACTGGCGGGTGTTCTTCGTCGGTCTTTTGAACACGATCCTGGTCTCGGTGATCGGAATTGTCTTTGCCACCGTGATCGGCTTCGTCGTGGCGCTGTGCCGGTTGTCGCCCAACCTGCTGTTGTCGCGGATCGGCGGCATCTATGTCGAGATCGTCAGGAACCTGCCGCTGCTGTTCCAGATTCTGTTCTGGTATCTCGCCGTGCTCGCGGCGCTGCCGGCGCCGCGGCAGAGCATCTCGGTCTTCAGCACGTTCTTCCTCAACAATCGCGGCCTGGTCGTGCCGCAGCCGATCACCGAGCCGGGGCTCTATCCGTTCCTGGTCGCGCTCGCGGTAGGCATCGTTTTGGCGCTGGGATTGCGACGCTACGCGCGGCGCGCCCTGTTTCAGCGCGGGCAGATGATCCGGATCTGGCCCTACTTGCTGGGTTGTCTCGTCGGCCTGCCGCTGGTCTCGATACTGATCTTCGGCTGGCCGTTGAAGTTCGAATTGCCGCAGCTGAAAGGCTTCAACTTCGCCGGCGGCGCGCGGATCATTCCCGAATTCGTCGCGCTGACGGTCGCGCTGTCGACCTACACGGGGGCTTTCATCGCCGAAATCGTCCGCGCTGGCGTCCTGTCGGTGCACAGGGGACAGATGGAGGCGGGCTCGTCGCTCGGCCTCAGCCGCGCCGCGACGCTGCGGCTGATCGTGGTGCCGCAGGCGATGCGGGTCATCGTGCCGCCGCTGACCAGCCAGTACCTCAATCTCACCAAGAATTCGTCGCTGGCGGTGGCGATCGGCTATCCGGATCTGGTCTCGGTCTTCGCCGGCACCGCGGTGAGCCAGACCGGGCAGGCGATCGAGATCATCGCCATGACGATGGGTGTCTATTTGCTGCTCTCGCTGACGACGAGCGCGCTGATGAGCGTCTATGGCTGGCGCATCAACCGGAGCATGGCGGCATGACGGATATCTCCGCGCCGTCCTTTGTCCGGCAGGACCTGGTCACCGAGCGCGCAGCGCCGGCGAAGACCACCGGCTTCATCGGCTTCCTGCGCACGCGGCTGTTGAACTCGCCGGGCAACGTCCTGCTCACGATCCTCGGCCTCTTGCTGGCCTGGTACATCGTGATCCCGGCGGTCAAGTTCCTGCTGGTCGACGCGGTGTGGACCGGCAAGGATCGCACCGCGTGCCTCGCCGAACAGGCCGGGCACCAGGTCGGTGCCTGCTGGCCCTATATTCAGGCCAAGCTGACGCAGTTGATCTATGGCTTCTATCCGGAAGCCCAGCGCTGGCGCGTCAACCTGACTTATGGGCTCGGTGCCGCGCTGTTGCTGCCGCTGCTGATGCCGCGCTTGCCGGCGAAGGGGCTGAACTCCGGACTGTTCTTCTTCGCGTTTCCGGCGGTCGCGTTTTTCCTGCTGCATGGCGGCGGCATCGCGGGCTTCGGCGTGAGCTGGACGGCAGGCCTGTTCCAGCTGTTCGAGCAGAGCATTGGCGGCGCCGGTGATCTGCTGGTCAATCTCAGCAAGGGTTCGGCGATCGCCCCGCTGCCATGGGTCCTGGGCAAGCTGCTCGTCCTGGTCGGGGTACTAATCCACTGGCTGATCTTTCCGCTGACCTGGCTGCGCGATCAAATGCAGCTGTCGTCGGTGCCGGTCTGGGGTGATTTCCTCCTTACCGCCGTGATCGTATCCGCCGCGCTGTTTGTGCTCGGTGGCGGCCTGCGCACAGGCCGCAGGGCGCTGATCGGCAGCCTCCTGACGTTTGCCGGGATCGCCGTCGGCATCAAGCTGATGGGGCTCGATCGCGGCGGCTTTCCGATCGTCGACACGCGGCTGTGGGGCGGCCTGCTGGTGACGCTGGTGATCGCGATCACCGGCATCGTCGCCTCGATGCCGATCGGGATTGCGCTCGCGCTCGGCCGCCGCTCGACCATCCCGCTGATCCGGATCTTCTCGATCGCCTTCATCGAATTCTGGCGCGGCGTGCCGCTGATCACGGTGCTGTTCTTCGCGACCTACATGCTGCCGCTGTTCGTGCCGGGCAATTTCGCGGTCGATGGCCTGCTGCGGGCCCTGATCGGCGTGGCGATCTTCACCGGCGCCTATATGGCCGAGGTGATCAGGGGTGGGCTTGCTGCGGTGGCGCGCGGGCAGGCGGAGGCCGCATCGGCGCTCGGCCTGTCCTGGTGGAAGACAACGTCGCTGATCGTGCTGCCGCAGGCGCTGCGCTACGTCATTCCCGGCATCGTCAACAGCTTCATCTCGCTGTTCAAGGATACCTCGCTGGTGTCGATCGTGGCGCTGTTCGACCTGTTGGGTTCGCTGCGGGCGTCGTTCTCGGACCCGAACTGGTCAACGCCGACCACGGCCTTTACCGGCTTCGCCTTTGCCGGGATGATCTATTTCGTGTTCTGCTTTGGAATGTCGCGCTACTCGCTGTTCGTCGAAAACCGGCTCAACGCTCATCGCCGCCACTGAACAAGGTCACCATGTCCACAGCCCCGATCGTCAACATTTCCACGCTGAACAAATGGTACGGCGACTTCCACGTGTTGCGCGACATCAACCTTGAGGTCGGCAAGGGCGAGCGCATCGTGATCTGCGGCCCATCCGGCTCGGGCAAGTCGACCCTGATCCGCTGCATCAACGCGCTGGAGGAATTCCAGGAGGGCGAGATCGTGGTCGACGGCATCGAGCTCGGCCCGAACCTGCGCCGGGTCGACGAGGTGCGGCGTGAAGTCGGCATGGTGTTCCAGAGCTTCAACCTGTTCCCGCATCTTACCGTGCTCGACAATTGCACGCTGGCCCCGATCTGGGTGCGCAACATCCCGAAGAAGGATGCCGAGGCGATGGCGATGAAGTTCCTCGAGCGGGTCAAGATCCCGCATCAGGCCAACAAGTTTCCCGGCCAGATGTCGGGTGGTCAGCAACAGCGCGTCGCGATCGCCCGCGCGCTGACCATGAACCCGAAGGTGATGCTGTTCGACGAGCCGACCTCGGCGCTCGACCCGGAAATGGTCAAGGAGGTGCTCGACACCATGGTCGATCTCGCCAGGGAGGGCATGACCATGCTGGTCGTGACCCACGAAATGGGCTTTGCCCGCGAGGTCGCCAACCGTGTCGTGTTCATGGACGCCGGCCAGATCATCGAGTCGAACACGCCGCAGGAATTCTTCGCCAACCCGCAGCATGCGCGATCGAAGCTGTTCCTGAGCCAGATTCTGAGATGAGCGAACTGGGAGTGGCGAATAGCGAATGGATTCCTCGATTCGCTGCTCACCACTGCTATTTGCGACTCAGACGAACGGCAGCTCGATCTTGCTGCGCCGTTCCAGCCATTCCGGCACCGGTAGATTCTTCGAACGCATGAAGGCCGGGTTGAACAGCTTGGACTGATAGCGGTTGCCGGAGTCGCAGAGGATGGTGACGATGGTCTTGCCGGGGCCGAGCTGCTTGGCAAGCTGGATCGCGCCGGCGATGTTGACGCCGGTCGAGCCGCCGAGGCACAGGCCCTCGTGCTCCAGCAGCTCATAGATGATCGTCACGGCTTCCTCGTCGGAGACCAGGAACGCATCATCGACATTCGCGGTTTCGACAACCGGTGTCTTGCGGCCCAGTCCGATGCCTTCGGTGATCGAGTCGCCCGGGGTCGACTTGACCTGGCCGTTCTTGAACAGTTCGTACATCGCAAAGCCGTGCGGATCGGCGCACGCGGTGACGATGTCCTTGTTCTTTTCCTTCAAATAGCGGCTGATGCCGGCGAGCGTGCCGCCGGTCCCGACCGAGCAGATGAAGCCGTCAACCTTGCCGTTGGTCTGCTGCCAGATCTCAGGTCCGGTCGAGTCGTAATGCGCCTTGGGATTGTCGAGGTTATTCCACTGGTCGGCGAACAGCACGCCGTTCGGCTCGGTCTTGCGCAGCTGATCGGCGAGACGCCTGCCGAGATGCTGGTAGTTGTTCGGATTGGAGTAGGGCAGTTGCGGCGCCTCGACGAGCTCGGCGCCGCACAGCCGCAGCATGTCCTTCTTTTCCTGGCTCTGCGTCTCCGGAATGACGATCAGGGTGCGGTAGCCGCGCGCGCTCGCCACGACCGCAAGCCCGATGCCGGTATTGCCCGCGGTCGATTCGACCACGAGGCCGCCGGGCTTCAGATCGCCGCGCTTTTCGGCCTCCAGGATCATCCCCTTGCCGGCGCGATCCTTGACCGACTGGCCGGGATTCATGAATTCGGCCTTGCCGAGAATGGTGCAGCCCGTCAGTTCGGATGCACGTTTCAGCTTGATGAGGGGGGTGTTGCCGATCGCTTCGATGACGTCTTTGTTGAATGTCATGTCGGGGGTAATCTTTTGCCGGTCAGTGTTTTGCTCTGGCCGGAAACTAGTGTGCCGACGGCAAAAGGGGAAGGCTTTTGCAGTGCGGCGAACGTCGTGTGGCGATCTGCGTTAACCTGTTGTCGGGACCGATCAAGCGCCGCCGGGAACGCTCGTTTCGCGAATGCCCGGCGGCCCGGCCAAATCTTGCTGCAATTCGGCGCGCGACGTCAGATTTGCTGTATGAGCTCAATTCAAGATGAACGCTCGATCTTGTACAGCCCCACATTGAGGGCGCCAATTTCGAAGCCCAGTCTGCAATAGGCCAGATAGTACTCCCACATCCGCTTGAACCTGACATCGAAGCCGAGGGATTCGATTGAAGCCCAGGCGTCGAGGAAACGGTCGTGCCAGTCGGCCAGCGTGCGTGCGTAGCTGTCGGCGAAAAATTCGGTTGAAACCAGCCGCAATCCGGAACTGCTCACCAGCTGCTTGACGATGTCGATGGTGGGCAGCATTCCGCCAGGAAAGATATAGCGCTGGATGAACTCCGGCCGCCTGCGATAGCTTTCAAAGCGACGCTCATCGATCGTGATCACCTGGAGCACCGCGACGCCACCGACACTGAGCCGCTGCCGCAGCTTGTCGAAAAACAGTGGCCAGTAGGTTTCTCCGACCGCTTCCAGCATCTCGATCGAGACGACCCGGTCGTAGCGGCCGGCGGTGTCCCGATAGTCCTCGAGCCGCAGGTCTGATTTGTCGGCAAGGCCTTGCGCGGACAGCTTCTCACGCGCGTAGCCAAGCTGCTCGGTCGACAGCGTCAGTCCGGTGACGTGACAGCGGTGTCGTTCGATCAGGTGTCGTGCCAGCGCGCCCCAGCCGCAACCGATCTCGAGGATTCTCTCGCCGCCGTCGAGTTCGAGCAGCTCGGTGACCCGATCGAGCTTGACCTGCTGAGCTTGCGCGAGGGTCTGGTAGGGCGAGCTGTAGATCCCGGACGAATAGGTCATGCTCGGATCGAGCCAGAGCCGGTAGAAATCATTGCCGAGGTCGTAATGGGCGCGAATGTTGCGCCGGCTACCGCGCCTGGTATTGCGATTGAGCAGGGCATGGCGAAGCCAGTTGAGAGGCTGCGGAGGTCTCAACCGCTCGAACGAGGCCGCGTGGGTCGAACGCGGTGCGGCGGCACTCAGGAACGCGTGGATGTTCGGCGTCGACCACTCGCCGGCAAGGTAGCCTTCAGCAAAGCCCAGATCGCCGCCGGTCAACAGCCGCAGCAGGCATTTCCAACTGTGAATCCTGATATGCACCTGTTCTCCGCCGCGCGAGCCGGAGATCGCAACACCCCGTCCGCCGGGCAACTGCACCAGAATCTCTCCGCAGTCGAGCCGGCGAAACATCCGCCGCAGCAGCACTCCGATCGTCGCGCGCAGCACCGGCGGCCATTCGACGGGCACCCAGCCCAAGGCGGTTCGCTGATGGTCAGTGTGCATGCAAATTCGTCCCTCGCTTGGGTGATCTGGCCGCGAGCGTCATGTCGTCAGCGGGTGGATTCGGGCGGTCACGAAAGCGCAAGCCCTTCAGCCAAAGCCTCGCCGCCTCCCAATGGATCGCGAGCATGACTTTGACGGTCACAAGCGGAATCCCAAGGAAATTGCGCAACAATGTCCGATCGCTCAGTGACTGGCGTGACGCAACCAGGCATGCGCTAAGCATCGTTTCGCCGCCTTCGCTCGCGGCGATGGCGAGCGCAAAATGCTCGGCCGGCAGGTTCAAGCGGAAATGATAGGTTTGGTTCATGGCCATGAACGGCGACACGTAGAAGGTCTTGTTGCAGTCGTGCCGGATGCCTGTGTCGCCAGCGTCGGCCGCCGCCACATAAGCGTGGCGTGCGCCGAACGTGTTGTGAACCTGATAAACGATCGCCGCGAGCTGGCCCGAGTTTCGGTAGCAGAAATAGAGGCTGAGGGGATTAAAACTGTAGCCGAGTGTCCGCGGCATGCAGAACAACTGAATCCGCCCGCCGGCCAGATCGATACCCGCTTGTTCGAGATGCCGCTCGATCTGAGCGCGCAGTGGCGTTGCTCCGGCGTCGCCGTGATCGCGGTCGTACAGTGCGAACAGGTTGAACCGGTTGTGCGAGAGAAGCCGCAACCGAGAGCTGAGCGTTGGCATCTCGTCGAGATCGAGCAGCAGCCAGAACACACGGTAACGAAAGCGATGCGTCGTCGGCCGCAGCCGCCGATGCATCACGCCACCGCGATAGAGACAGGAGCGCAGCGTCATGGCTGCAGCTCCGGTTCAGGCAAGGATCTGGTGTTGGCGGCGAGCACAATGCGTCCGGATTCGTTCGGCACGTTCCACGGCCTGCGTACGTTGCCGAGTTGCTCGGCGACCGCAAGCCCGGATTGCAGCCCGTCTTCGTGGAAGCCGGCGCCGAAATGCGCGCCGCAGAACCAGATGCCTCCGTCGCCTTGCAACGACCATAGCCGGCGCTGCGCGGCAATCGCGGCTGCATCGAAGATCGGGTGCTCGTAGACCTCCGTCTGATGCAGCGTGTCCGCGCGCGGTGGACGGGCAGGATTGAGCGTGACGAACAGCGGCAAATGCCCGGGGATGCCCTGCAGCCGGTTCATCCAATAGGTGACACCGACCGGCCCGCTGCACTCGCCGCGGGATCCGACATAATTCCAGCTCGACCATGCGAGACGCCGCCGCGGCATGAACGTTTGATCGGAATGGAGGACGGCAAGGTTGCGGCTGTAGCGGAACGCACCGAGCAATCCGGATTGATCTGGCGTGGGCTCGTCGATCGTCGACAGCGCCTGATCCGCATGCGTTGCCAGCACCACATGATCGTATGGCCGTGTTTCGCCGTGAATGTCGGTCACTGTCACACCGCGTGCCGACCGTCGTATCCTGGTCACGCCGCAGTCGAGCTTGATCCGGTCCGCGAATGGCTCGACCAGTCGCTGTACGTAGACACGGCTACCGCCGGTCACGGTTTCCCATGGCGGACGACTGGTCAGCTGGAGCAGCCCGTGATTGTGGTGGAATCGAATGAAGGTCGCCGCGGGGAAGGCGAGAATTTCCTCCGGGGGCGCCGACCAGATGGCGCTTGCCATCGGCAGCAGGTGGTCGTCGCGGAACGCGGAACCAAAACCGCCTTGCGCCAGATAGTCGCCGAGGCTGATCGTCTCGTCACCCAGCAACGTCGCGTCGCGTGTCGCGCGATCGTAGAACCGGACAAGGTCGCGCAGCATCGACCAAAAGCGCGGACGCAGCAAATTGCCGGGCTGAGCAAGCAGGCCCGAGAGGCCGGTCCCGGAATATTCGAGATCGCCCTGGTCAAGAGAAACCGAGAGCGACATTTCCGAAGCTTGTGTGGGAACGCCGAGATGCCGGAACAGCGCGGTAAGGTTAGGGTAGGTTTTCCGGTTGAACACGATGAAGCCGGTATCCACGGCGACGCGTTGGCCGCCAAGGGACGCCGTCACGGTGTTGGAATGCCCGCCGATCCGATCGGATTTCTCGTAGACGGTCACATCGTGCCGCTGGCTCAGCAGCCAGGCTGCCGAGAGGCCGGAAATGCCGGTTCCGACTATGGCGACGTTCAATTTGCCGTCGGTCCTCAACGATGATCCCTCTTCGATCCGCGAGCGCGCCGGCCCCTTGCGCCGGCTGGCGTCATCGATAGGAACGACTGATCTTGAGGGTTGGATCACCGGCAGTGATCCAACCGCGGACCGACGGCGTTCCTGTTGCATGCAAACCGCCCTACGACATACCTCCGGGGTTGCCGGTCTGGTCAGGCCGGGTGCGATCCGGTATTGCGGTCGCGTAGCCCGTAACGACAGGGAGTGCCCGCGCGGCATGCTGAGTGAAACTCCCGACAATGAGACGTCGGATGCGGCCCGTTGGGCCCGGCTGATCGAAGCCGTTGCGATTCGAAGGGATCGCGAGGCCTTCGCTGCGCTGTTTCGGCATTTTGCGCCGCGCATAAAGACGCTCATGCAGCGCTCGGGCGCGAGCGAGCAGCTTGCCGACGAACTGGCGCAGGAGGCCCTGTTCCTGGTGTGGTCGAAGGCCAGTCTGTTCGATCCCAAAAGCGGTGGTGCCGCAGCCTGGATATTCACGATCGCGCGCAACCTGCGCATCGACGCGCTCCGTCGTCAGAGGCGAACTCCAACCAACGATACGTCCGAGACGGAGCTCGAGTTTCAGCGCGATGAGGGGCCGTCGCCTGACGCTGGGGTGGCGGCATCTCAAATCGAAGCGCGGGTCCGTAACGCGCTGTCGGCGCTGCCCGACGAGCAGATGCGGGTGATCGAGCTATCGTTCTTTCACGAAGCAGCCCATGCGGAGATCGCAAGGGTGCTGGATATTCCGCTCGGCACCGTCAAATCGCGCCTGCGGCTCGCGATGGCACGGCTGCGCAACTTGCTGGATGACTTCTCATGACCGTCCATCATCACCCCCCGGACGAGCTGTTGGGCGCGTTCGCAGCCGGTACGCTCGATCTTGGCCAGCACGTTGCGATTGCTACCCATTTGGTCGGCTGCGCCAAGTGCCGCGGAGCGGTGCAGGCGATGGAGCATGTCGGCGGCGCGGTGCTGGCTGCGCTGCCTCCATCCGCGATGTCTGACGGATCGTTTGAGGCCTTGCAGCGCAGATTGGACGAGGCATCGGAGATTCCCGCCCCCGTGCAGCGCCAGGGGCGGGCATTCCGCGACGTGCCGGGCTTGCCGGACTTTCTGGGCAGCTATCCCGACAGCTCGTGGCGATGGATTGCGCCAAAGGTGCATTTGCGACCGATCCGGTTACCCGAGCCGAGCGCGACGCGCGTCTTTCTGCTGAAGTCCAGCCCGGGAACGAGAATGATCGAGCACACGCACACCGGCTTTGAGATGACCTGCGTGCTGTCGGGAAGCTTCGTTCACGCCGGCGGCCAGTTCGGACCCGGAGATTTCGATTTGGGGGACGGGGCGGTCGATCACGACATCAGGATCGACTCCATGGAAGACTGTATTTGCCTGGTCGCAATGCAGGGCGATTTGCGGCTCAACGGAGTGATCGGCCGCTTATTGCAGCCGTTGATCCGCATGTGATGGCTGCGCCGGAAGATAGCTCCATGAGCCTGCTCCCGCTGATCTTCCAATTCGTCGTCATGGCACTCGCGATGTCTGCGGTTATGGCGATAGCCTGGTTCATTCAGCGCCGGACCGGGGCCACGGGATGGATCGATGTCTGCTGGACATTCGGGACCGGCCTGGTCGCTTGCCTGGCCAGCGTTGTCTCGGTCCCGCCGGGCGAGACGGCCAGCGCGCGGCAGATCGTGGTCGCGATCCTGGTCGCCATCTGGTCGCTCCGGCTCGGCGGTCATCTGCTGCTGCGAACCTGTAAGGCAGGCGATGATCCGCGCTATCGCGACCTGATCGATCAATGGGGCGCCACTGCCGGCAGGCGGATGTTCCTGCAGCTGCAGGCGCAGGCGGCAGTTGGTTTGCTCCTGGCGGTCTCGGTCGCGCTCGCTGCACATAATCCGCGCCCCGAACTCGGGTTTGCGGATTTCATCGGTGCGCTGCTGCTGCTGGCCGGCCTGATCGGGGAGGCGTTATCCGACGCGCAGCTGCGCAGATTCCGCTCGGATCCCGCCAACCGGCAGCGGGTCTGTGAGGCGGGGCTCTGGAAGTGGTCGCGCCATCCGAACTATTTCTTTGAATGGCTGTGCTGGCTGGCCTATCCGTTGATCGCGATCGACCCCTCATATCCGGCGGGCTGGATCACGCTGCTGGCGCCGGCCTGCATGTACTGGGTCTTGGTCCACGTGTCCGGCGTGCCGCCGCTCGAACAGCACATGCTGCGTTCGCGCGGGCAGCAGTTCCGCGACGTGCAGGCGCGGACCCGGGCGTTCCTTCCGTTTCCGAAGCTGACGTCAGGGGACTAGCCTCGATGTCACGAAATACGCCGCCGTCGCGGAAATTGCGCCAAGCAACGTCCCCCAAGTGACGTCGAGCAATGTGAGTTGGACGGTCCAGTTCCGCAACGTCGCCTGGTTGGTCAAGTCATAGGTCATGTAGCTGAAGAAACCGAGCAGCGCGCCGCTGAGCGCGGCCGAGCCAAGGCCTCCCGACTTCAGGGCCGGAAGCACGGCGAACACCACCAGCCCGACCGGGTAGACCAGATAGAACACGATCGCCGGAGGCAGGTTGACCTCGGCCGACAGGATGTCGCCGAGAGTCGGGCGATACAGTCGGCTCGCCATCGTTCCAAGCCAGGCCATGTCGCAGAGCAGAAAAACGATCAATGTCGACAGGTAGGCGTACAGGTAGGTCATGTCGGGTCCGAAGGTTGAACGCCGCTATGGGACGCAAAGCAGCGAATCTCTCGAAGGTAACGACGGATCGCGCGATCTGGATCATCGGGGCGCCGGGCAGGGCGCTGGACGCTGCGGTTTCGGCGCAACAGGGCCGAGAAATCCCCATGAAATCTTTGTTAGAATATGACTTCCGGCACCGGCCTGAAACGCGCGGAAATGCCTTAAAAATAGGGGAAAGCCCGCAATCAGGCTGGCCTCGAATCGCTTGCGATGCGACGCCGTGCGCCCGTGACGGGGCTGTCCGCTCCATCGTCCCAAGGGTAGGATAGGACAGTCAGGTTCCATTGAAAGCATTAGCCCGTGTACGTCACCCAGACCACCGCTGAACGCGTCGCTCGTGCGCCACGGGCAAGGTCTGGCTCCGGCGGAGAGCGGGTGTGACCCAGCCCGCATCCGTGATGGTGCCTGGAGGCCGGTTCGGCCTCGCCGGCCGCCTGGGACGGCTGGCCGGACGCTCGATCGTCGCGCTCGGCCTGGTCGCGGGCTCGGCCGGCTGTATCCTGACCCAGGACATCCCCGATCCTGCGCTCGACGTGCCGCAGGGTTACAAGGCCGCGCGGCTCGGCCGGCCCGGCGATGCGCTTCCGACGCTCGACTGGTGGCGCGGCTTCCGATCCAGCGAGCTGACCCAGCTGATGGAGGAGGCGCAGACCGTCAACCTCGATATCGCCGCGGCGGTCGCCCGCTTCCGCCAGGCCGATGCGCTGGCGCGGCAGGCCAGCGCGGCGCTGCTGCCAACCGTCAATCTCAACGGATCGGAGACCTATTCCCGCACCTCAGGCTCCAGCGCGAGCGGTCTCACCAATGGCGGGCGCGAAGTGGTGAACTACAACGCCTCGCTCAGCGCCAGCTACCAGCTCGACTTCTGGGGCCAGAATCGCGACGCCGCGCAGGCGGCGGAGGAGACTGCGGTCGCCAACCGGTTCGATCGCGAGGTGGTGGCGCTGACCACGCTGACGAGCGTAGCCAATGCCTATTTCACTGTGCTCGCCACCCAGGACCGGCTCCGCACCGCGCAGCGCAACATCGCCAGCGCCGAGCGCATCCTCAATGCGATCCGGGACCGCTTCAAGGCCGGCACCGGCTCCGATCTCGACGTCGCGCAACAGGAGAGCGTGGTCGCCAACCAGCGCGCGCTGGTGCCGCCGCTTCGGCAGACGCTCGACCAGAACGTCAATGCGCTCGCGGTGCTGGTGTCGCGGCCGCCCGAAAGCGTGCGCGTCGCCGGCGGCTCGCTCAACGCGGTTGCCGTCCCCCGCGTCACGCCGGGCCTGCCGTCCGAATTGCTGACCCAGCGTCCCGACATCCGCCGCCAGGAGGCGCAATTGGCATCCGCCACCGCCAATGTCGGCAGCGCGCGGGCGCAGTTCTTCCCAAGTATCCAGCTGACCGGGACGGGCGGTTACCAGAGCCAGGCGCTGGTCTCGCTGTTCCAGCCGCATGCCGCCTTCTTCAATCTGGTCGGCGGTATGACCCAGCCGATCTTCGACGGCGGCCGCATCCTCGGCAATTTCGAGAACGCGAAGGCGAAGCAGGACGAGCTGCTGCAGACCTATCGCAAGACGGTGGTCCAGTCGTTCACCGATGTCGACAACGCGCTGGTCGCGATCCGCGAAACGTCGCGGCGGCTACAACTGCAGCGCGACGTGCTGTCGTCGTCGCGGCGCGCCTTCGACCTCGCCGAGCAGCAGCTCAAGGCCGGCACTGCCGACATCGTAACTGTGCTAAACACGCAGCTGACCCTGTTCCAGGCGGAAGACGCTTATTCCCAGGCCCAACTTGCCCGGCTCTTGGCGATCGTGAGCCTCTATCAGGCCTTGGGGGGCGGCTGGGAACCGAAGATGGAAAGACCGGTCGATGCTCTTTAAGCCCGACTCTGCGGATGACGAGAAAAGCACCGCGCCGCGCAAGCGGAGCCTGATCTCGCGCCTGCTGGGGCGCATGGTGTCGCTGCTCATCACGCTCGTGATCCTGGCCGGCCTCAGCTATCTCGGCTGGCTCGCCTTCCAGCCCAAGTCGAATGGAGCCGGCGGGCGCGGCGCGGGCGCGCGGCCCGATCTGCCGGTGCCGGTGCTTGCGGCCACCCCGCATGTGCAGGACGTACCGGTCTATCTCGACGGCGTCGGCTCGGTGAAGGCGCTCAACACCGTCACCGTGCGCTCGCAGGTCGACGGCAAGCTGCTCAAGGTCAATTTCCTCGAGGGCCAGGACGTCAAGAAGGACGACGTGCTGGGCGAGATCGATCCCGCGATCTATCAGGCGCAGTACGATCAGGCGGTGGCCACGAAGGCCAAGGACGAGGCGCTGCTCGCCAATCAGAAAATCGACCTTGCCCGCTACGAGCAACTCGCTGCCACCAACGCGGGCTCCAAGCAGCAGGCCGATACGCAGCGTGCGCTGGTCGCGCAGCAGGAGGCCATCATCAAGGCCGACCAGGCCCAGATCGACAATGCGCGCACCACGCTCGGCTACACCAAGATCGTCGCACCGATTTCCGGCCGCGCCGGCCTGCGCCAGGTCGACCAGGGCAATATCATTCACGCCTCCGACACCACCGGGCTCGTGATCCTGACCCAGCTACAGCCGATCGCGGTGTGGTTCAGCCTGCCGCAGCAGCAGATCATGCGCGTCAACGCCGCGGCCGCGAAGGGCCAGCTGGCCGTCGACGTGTTCGGCAATGACGGCGTCACCGTGATCGACACCGGCAAGCTGACCGGCATCGACAATCAGGTCGATCCGACCACCGGTACGCTGAAGCTGAAGGCCGAGCTCCCGAATGCCAGCTACCAGCTCTGGCCCGGGCAGTTCGTCAATGTGCGGCTCAAGGTTGAGATCCTGCCGCAGGCGATCGTGGTGCCGACTTCGGCCGTGCAGCGCGGTCCCGCGGGCACCTTCAGCTATGTGATCGGCGCGGACAACGTCGTCTCCGCCAAGCCGGTCACGGTCACACAGCAGAACGAGCATGAAGCCGTCATCGCCAGCGGCCTGACCACCTCGGACCGCGTCGTAACGACGGGCTTTGCCAACCTCGCCGATGGCTCCAAGGTCATTGTCGGCAAGGACGACGGGCCGCCCGCCGCCGATCTCGCGCCGCGCAAGCGCAGCCGCAGTCCCGACGGCAAGAGTGGAAGCCAGAGCAAGGACGGCAAGCCGGACGGGCAGGGCAAGAACGGCGAGCCGCACGGCCGGCGCGAGCCCGGCGAAGGCGATCAGAAGGGGCAGGCCGGGCCGGCGCCGGCGGCAGGGGGCGAACAGCCGGGCGGCTCGCCGAAAGCGCAGCCATGAGCGATATCCTGACCTCGTAATGTCTGACCTTGCAGCGAGAACGCAACCATGAGCGTCTCCGAACCGTTCATCCGCCGGCCGATCGCCACCTCGCTGCTCGGCATCGCCCTGATGATCGGCGGCGCGCTCGGCTATTGGGCGCTGCCGGTCTCGGCGCTGCCGCAGGTCGATTTCCCGACGGTCCAGGTGTCGACCCAGCTGCCCGGCGCGAGTCCCGACGTGGTCGCCTCGCTGATCACGGCGCCGCTGGAGCGGCAGCTCGGGCAGATCCCGTCGCTGTCGTCGATGAACTCGACAAGCTCGTTCGGCGTCAGCCAGATCTCGCTGCAGTTCGACCTCAACCGCGACATCGACGGCGCCACCCAGGACGTGCAGGCCGCGATCAACGCCGCCGCCGGCATCCTGCCCAAGTCGCTGCCGTATCCACCGGTCTACGCCAAGGTGAACCCGGCGGACGCGCCGGTCATGACCCTCGCGCTGACCTCGGACACCATCTCGCTGCGGGCGATGAGCGATCTCGCCGATACCATCCTCGGGCAACGCTTGAGCCAGATTTCAGGCGTCGGCCGGGTTTCGATCCTCGGCGGCCTGAAGCCGGCGGTGCGCGTGCAGGCCGACCTCGCGCGGCTTGCGGCCTACGGCATCGCGATGGAGGATCTGCGCAACGCGATCGCCGGCGCCAACGTGTCGGGGCCGAAGGGCTCGCTCGACGGCGCCCAGCAATCCTACACCATCGCCGCCAACGACCAGATTGCCGCGGCCGATGCCTACCGGCCGATCATCATCGCCTATCGGAACGGCTCGCCGGTCACGATCGGCGACGTCGCGCAGATCGTCGACGGGCTGGAGAACGACCGCACCGGCGGCTGGTACCAGGGCACGCCGGCCGTCATCATCGACATCCAGCGCCAGCCGGGTGCCAACGTGATCGACGTCGTCAAGCAGATCCGCGACGAAATCCCACGGCTGCAACGCGCGGTGCCGGCCGGCGTCAAGCTGACCGTCGTCTCCGACCGCACCGTGACGATCCGCGCCTCGGTCCGCGACGTGCAGTTCACGCTGGTCCTGAGCGTCGTGCTGGTGACGCTGGTGGTGTTGTTGTTCCTGCGGTCGCTGCGCGCGACCCTGATCGCCGGCGTCGCACTGCCGCTGTCGCTGATCACGAGCTTCGGCATCATGTATTTCGCGGGCTTCAGCCTCGACAATCTGTCCCTGATGGCGTTGACCATCGGCACCGGTTTCGTGGTCGACGATGCGATCGTGATGATCGAGAACATCGTCCGCCACATGGAAGACGGCGAGACGGTCATGGAAGCCTCGCTGAAGGGTGCCAGCGAGATCGGCTTCACCGTGATCTCGCTGACGGTGTCGCTGATCGCCGTGTTCATCCCGCTGCTGTTCATGTCCGGTCTGGTCGGCCGCATGTTCCGCGAGTTCGCGCTGACCTTGACGATCGCGGTGGTGACCTCGGCGATCGTCTCGCTGACACTGACGCCGATGATGTGCTCGCGGCTGCTCAAGAACATCCATGAGGAGATGGCGGTCCCGGGCCTGGCCGCGGTCAGCCGCTTCATCGACCGCATGGTGGAATTCTATCATCGCACGCTGCTCTGGGTGCTGCAGCGCCAGCGCGCGACGCTGCTGGTGACGTTCGCGACCATCGCGCTGACGCTGATCATGTATGTGCTGGCGCCGAAGGGGTTTCTGCCGCTGCAGGACACTTCCTCGATCACGGCGGTGACCGAGGCAGGACCGGACGTTTCGTTCGACGAGATGCAGCGGCGCCAGAGCGCAGTCTCCGACATCATCAAGGCCGACCCCGACGTCGTCGGCGTGGTCTCGGTGATCGGCTCCGGCTCGGTCAATCCGACCACCAATGTCGGCCGCCTGGTGATGACGCTGAAGCCGCTCGATCAGCGGCGCGATGGCGTCGCTAACGTGATCGAGCGGCTCAAGCAGAAGATATCGATGGTCCCCGGCATGACGGTCTACTTCCAGCCGGTGCAGGACGTGCAGATCTCGACCCAGTCGAGCCGTTCGCAATACCAGTACACGCTGACCGCGACCGATGCCGCCGAGGTCTCGCAATGGGCGCGGAAACTTGTCGCCGAAATGCGGCGCGACCCGATCTTCCGCGACGTCTCGTCGGAGGCGCAGGAGGGCGGCTTGCGCGCGGCGCTCGACATCAACCGCCAGCGCGCCGGCCAGCTTGGCGTCAGTCTCCAGGGTGTCACGGATACGCTGAACGACGCCTTCGCGCAGCGCCAGATCTCGACGATCTACGGCCAGGCCAACCAGTACCGCGTCGTGCTCGAGGCGCTGCCGATGTACCAGCGCGACCCGTCGATTCTCGACAAGCTCTATCTGCCCGGCGCCAACGGCGCGCAGGTGCCGCTGTCGGCGGTGGCAACCCTGGTCCGCACCACGGCGCCGCTCGCGATCTCGCATCAGGCCCAGTTTCCGTCGGTCTCGCTCAGCTTCAACCTGGCGCCCGGCGAAGCGCTCGGCGACGCGGTCGAGGCGGTGAAGGCGATCGAGGCCAGGATCGGGATGCCCGGCAGCATCGTCGGCATCTATTCCGGCGACGCCGCCGAATTCGCGCGCTCGCTGGCCGGACAGCCCTGGCTGATCCTGGCCGCGATCATCACGATCTACATCGTGCTCGGCGTGCTCTACGAGAGCTACATCCACCCGATCACCATCCTGTCGACGCTGCCCTCGGCCGGCGTCGGCGCCATCCTCGCCTTGATGCTGTGCGGGCAGGACCTCTCGGTGATCGGCCTGATCGGCATCATCCTGCTGATGGGCATCGTCAAGAAGAACGCGATCATGATGATCGACTTCGCGCTGGAGGCCGAGCGGCATCAGGGCATGTCGTCCTATGACGCGATCGTGCAGGCCTGTCTGCTGCGCTTCCGGCCGATCATGATGACGACGCTGGCGGCGCTGTTCGGCGCGCTGCCGCTCGCGATTGAAAGCGGCACCGGCGCCGAGCTACGCTTCCCGCTCGGCATCTCGATCATCGGCGGCCTGCTGCTGAGCCAGTTGCTGACGCTCTACACCACGCCGGTGATCTATCTCGCGCTCGACCGACTCAACCGGCGGATCGAGCGGACCGTGCCGGAGCCAGGTCCCAGCGGCCCGCCGATCGCGGGCACCACCGAGGGCATGCAGTGATCTCGATCTCGGAGCCCTTCATTCGCCGGCCGGTGGGCACCACGCTGCTGGCGATCGGGCTGTTCCTGGTCGGGATCGTCGCCTACGAGTTTCTGCCGGTGTCGTCGGTTCCGAACGTCGATTTCCCGACCATCCGGGTCTCGGCGTCGCGTCCCGGCGCCGATCCCTCTGTCATGGCCGCGACCGTCGCCGCTCCGCTGGAGCGCAAGCTCGGCACCATTTCTGGTGTCGACCAGATCACCTCGACGAGCTCGCTCGGCACCACCAGCATCCAGGTGCAGTTCTCGATCGGCCGCGACATCGACCGCGCGGCACGCGACGTGCAGGCCGCGATCAATGCCTCGCTCGCCGATCTGCCCAGCGACCTGCCGTCGCTGCCCAAGTTCCGCAAGGCCAATCCGGCCGCGGCGCCGGTGTTCGTGCTGGCGTTGACCTCGAAGACGATCTCGACCAGCGCGATGTACGATGTCGCCGACACCGTGCTGGCGCAGCGCATCTCGCAGGTGCCCGGGGTTGGCGAGGTCACCGTCAGCGGCGCCGACCAGCCGGCGGTGCGCATCGCGCTCAATCCGGTGTCGCTGGCCAATGCCGGGATCGCGACCGACGACGTCCGGCTTGCGATCATCAATGCCAATCCGCTCGGCCCCGTCGGCATCTTCAACGGTGACCGCCAGAGCGAGACGCTGTCGATCAACAAGCAGATGCGCACCGCGGCCGAGTTCCGCGACATCGTCATCAAGAGCTCGAACGGCAATTTCGTCCGCCTCTCGGACGTCGCCGAGGTCGAGGATTCCGTCCGCAACTCGCGCTCGATTGCCTGGTTCAACAAGCAGCCGGCGGTGCTGATCCAGATCACCAAGCAGGGTGATGCCAACGTCATCGACACCGTCGACAACGTTCGCAGGCTGCTGCCGGAATTGAAGCAGTGGATCCCGGCCGGTGTCGATATCTCGACCCTGGTCGATCGTACCGGAACGATCCGAGCCAGCGTCGAGGACATGCAGTTCACGCTGCTGGCGACCGCCATTCTCGTGATGGTCGTGGTGTTCGTGTTCCTGCGCCGCGTGGTGCCGACGATCGCGGCCGGCGTGTCGGTGCCGCTGGCGCTGGCCGGCACCTGTGCCGGGATGTGGCTGGCCGGCTTCTCGATCGACAATCTGTCGCTGATGGCGCTCGCGATCTCCGTCGGCTTCGTGGTCGACGACGCCATCGTGATGATCGAGAACATGTACCGCAATCTCGAGCAGGGCATGGCTCCATATCCGGCCGCGGTCGAAGGCGCCAAGCAGATCGGCTTCACGGTGCTGTCGATCTCGCTGTCCTTGATCGCTGCCTTCACGCCGCTGATCTTCATGGACGGGATCGTCGGCCGGCTGCTCCGCGAATTCTCGCTGACCTTGACCTTTGCCATCATCGTGTCGACGCTGGTGTCGGTGACGATCACGCCGATGATCTGCGCGCACTACATCAAGGAGACGACTTCGGATCACGCCACCTGGTACGACCGGGCCATCGAGGGCACGCTGTCGCGGGTGGTGGCATTCTATGCGTCGACCCTGCGGATCGTGCTCGGCTATCCCTTCCTGACCCTGGTGGTGTTCTTCGCCACCGTCGCGCTCACCGTGACGCTCTATGTCAAGACGCCGAAGGGCTATTTCCCGACCGACGACAGCGGCTTCGTGATCGGCTCGACGCGGGCGTCGGCGGACATCTCGTTCCAGTCGATGCTCGCCCTGCAGCAGCGGCTCGCCGACATCGTGATGGCCGACCCCGCGGTTGCCGGCATCGGCTCGTCGGTCGGCTCCGGCGGCGGCCCGGGCGGCGCCACCTCCAACCGCGGCACCATGTTCATCAGCCTGAAGCCGCCGGAGGAGCGGGCAGGCATGTCGACCGCCCAGGTGATCGACCGGCTGCGCCGCAACCTGTTCATGGTGCCCGGCATCCGCCTGTTCATGTTCGCGGCGCAGGACATCCGCACCGGCGGCCGGCAGAGCGATTCCGACTACCAGTACACGCTCGCCTCGACCGATCTCGACCTGTTGCAGAAATGGGCGCCGCTCATCGCCAAGCGCATGGAGACCGTGGAGGGCATCACGGACGTCTCGGCCGACCGCGATCCCGGCGGCCTGCAGCTCAACCTCGCGATCGACCGCAGGATGGCCTCCAGCCTCGGCGTCCGGGTGCAGGATATCGACAACGCGCTCAACAACGCGTTCTCGCAGCGGCAGATCTCGTACATCTACACCCAACGCAACCAGTACGTCGTGGTGCTCGAGATCGACCCGAGATTCCAGAGTGATCCGTCGAATCTCGAGCGTATCTATGTCGCCGGGGCCAATGATGTGCAGGTGCCGCTGTCGGCACTCGTGCACTACCAGAAGGGATTGTCGGCGCTCGCGGTGTTTCACTCCGGCGGCGTCCCCTCGACCACGGTGTCGTTCAATCTACTGCCGGACGTCCCGCTGGAGGTCGCGACCACCAACATCCAGCAGGCGGTCAACGAGCTGCATATGCCGGAAGGCATTCGCGGCAGCTTCGACGGCAATGCCGGCGACTTCAACAAGACCAGCGGTCGGCAGCCGCTCCTGATCCTCGGCGCGCTGGTCGCGATGTATATCGTGCTCGGCGTGCTCTATGAGAGCCTGGCGCATCCGATCACGATCATCTCGACCTTGCCGTCAGCCGGCCTCGGCGCCTTGCTGGCGCTGCAGGTGACCAATACGCCGCTGACCGTGATCGCCTTCGTTGGGATCATCCTGTTGATCGGCATCGTCAAGAAGAACGGCATCATGATGGTCGACTTCGCGCTCGAGGCCGAACGGCATCAGGGCCTGTCGTCGCGGGATGCGATCTTCGAGGCCTGCCGGGCGCGCTTCCGCCCGATCCTGATGACGACGATGGCGGCGCTGTTCGCCGGCATTCCGCTGGTCATTGCGACCGGCCCGGGCACCGAGCTGCGGCGGCCGCTCGGGATCACCATCATCGGCGGCCTGTTCGTGTCGCAGATCCTGACGCTCTACACCACGCCGGTGATCTACCTGTTGATCGACAGGCTGCGCCGGCGTCGCGAGCCATCAGGTGTGCACGCGCCGGCGGAATAGTTTGAATTGTGCCGTCGTGAGCGTATAGCGAAGCATGTCCGAACCGACCGAAGTCAAACCCGACGTCACCGCCGAGATCGAGGATTGCCCGGATTGCGGCAAGCCGCTGCCGCTGTGCATCTGCGACAGCGTCACGCCGATCGAAAGCCGCATCCAGCTGCTGATCCTGATCCATCCGCAGGAGCAGGACAGGGCGCTCGGCACCGCGCGGCTGTTGGCGCGGCATTTCGAGAACGCCGTGGTGCGGATCGGGCTGTCGTGGCCGAGCCTGGCCAAGGCGCTCGGCCGGCCGGTACCGGATCCGTCGCGCTGGGCGGTGCTCTATCTCGGCTCGGCCAAGGTCGAGGATCTCGATACCGAAGCGGAGATCGTCGCGATCAACCGCAAGGGCGAGCTCGAGCCGCATCAGCGCGCGATCCTGTCCGACATCGAGGGCATCGTGCTGCTCGACGGCACCTGGAGCCAGGCCAAGGCGCTGTGGTGGCGCAATGCCTGGATGCTGAAGTGCCAGCGGGTGATTCTCGGGCCGAAACGGCCCTCGCTTTACGGCAAGCTGCGCCGGGAACCGCGCCGCGACGGTCTGTCCACCATCGAGGCGGCCGCAATCCTGCTGGCCGGACTGCAGAAGCGGCCCGATATCGCTGCAACGTTAACGGACAGTTTCGAACGGATGCTGGCGCGATTCCGCGAAGTCCAGGCCAAAATGCCCGAATTGGCGCCAAAACCGAAGAAGAAGGATTATCGAAAGCGCCGGCGCTAGTTCTGCGGCTTGGTTGCCTATCGGGCGGAGGGCGTATATGAAGTGCGCCGCAAGGGGCCACGTGGCGGAGTGGTTACGCAACGGTCTGCAAAACCGTGTACACCAGTTCAATTCTGGTCGTGGCCTCCACTCATCTCATCAATGGCTTGCAGCCGACAAACGAGAAGCCGCCTTAGCTCGCGGCGTACCAGCCTTCAGGAAACGGAATCAGCGGCCACGGCGCCTGGTTGTCATTGGCGGCGGGCGGCGGTGGCTGAATGCGGGGCGAGGGCTGGGCCACAATATCCTCCTGAGCAATAGGCGCGATCGCGGTTCGCACGGCGTCTAGCAGCAGATCAAATTCGACTTCGCTCATCGCGCTCTCCGAGGTTCGAGAGCGCCATGGTCGCAAAACTGTCTTCGGTCCGGATTGAACGATTCGTTCGAATTTTATGAAAAGAACGATGGCGTCCGCTTTGGTAAATAAATGACTGATGAGCTCCTTCGGGAACCTAGGTCGGCACCGCCGCACCTCGTGTGGGACAAATCACATCTTACGAAAAACTCTTCCCGGAATTCCCGGCGATATTCATAGCAGACAAATATCGCAGGAATTTTAGCGAGACGTGACAATGGTGTCAGGTCAACTCGGCGAGGTCGTGCGGCAGCATGGCCTTGAATTGCGCCAGCGCCTGCCGCGCCTTCTTCGGCGGCAGCGTGATCGCGTGGCGCACGGCGGCTGCGATCAGCGTCATCGTCAGTCCTGAGAAGGTGGCGAGGGTGGCGGCCGGCATGCCGGGCGCGATCCGCCTGATCGCGTCGGACAACAGGCCGGCAAGCACGGCCATGTCGTCCGCATCGAGCTTCTGCAGCGCGCGATCGGCCTGCGTCGCCTGCCAGATGTCGCGCATGACAGGCTCGCGCATGAACATCTCGTAGTAGCTGTCGACGATCCGGCAAAGCGCCGGATGCAGGTCGCGCGCGGCCGCGACTGCGGCCAGGTCGCGCCTGACGCACTCGCGTCCGACCGCGTTATGCCGTTCCGCCAGCGTGCCGATGATCGCGGCCTTGTCCGGGAAATATTGATAGAGCGAGCCGAATGCGACGCCGCTGCGTTCGACGATGTCGCTCATGCGGAATGCCTCGCTGCCCTTTTCCGCCATGATCTCGGTCGCGCAGGCGAGGATGCGCTCGAAGCGCTCGCGGCTACGCTGCTGCGCCGGGGCAAGCCGCGCCAGCCCGGGCAGGGGAGCGTCCAGCACCGGCGTGGCCCCTTCTGTTGCCCCCGGCGCAGCCTTTCGTCTGGCCACCATCGCTCTCCTTCGAAATCGGTTGACGCCTCAAATACGAGAGTTTATCGCTTTTGACAAACACGAGGATTTCTCGTATTTGGAGGTGAATCGATGCGCAATGTCCTGACCTCGGGCTTGCTGTGGTTTTCCGCGCTCGGCTGCGGCCAGATCGCCGGGCTCTATTTCGCGTTCTCGGCGTTCATCATGACCGCGCTCGGCCGGATCGATCAGGCCGCCGGCATCTCGGCGATGAACGCGATCAGTGTCTATATCCTGCGCTCGCCGTTCATGCCGGTCTTTATCGGCACCACGCTGTCCTGCGCCGTGCTGGTCGTGCTCGGCGGGCTGCGATGGCAGGAGCCGGGCGCCATTGCGATGATTTGCGGCGGCGTCCTCTATGTGCTTGGGATGTTCATCGTCACCATGGTCTTCAACGTGCCGCTGAACGACCAGCTTGCGGCCACCGATCCCGCGAGCGCCGCGGCTGCGCCGGTCTGGGCGCGCTATCTGATCGACTGGACCTTCTGGAACCACGTTCGGACCGTCACCTCGCTGGCGGCGACCGCGATGTTCATCGTAGCCATCGCTGCGCGCTGACCGGCGCTTCGCATCAGCCTCCGCAGTCTCAACGTGCTGAGGCTGCGCTACGATCCCGGCACCAAGACCACGTCGTTCATTGCGGAATGACATCGGGGCGGGCGGCTGGCACCTCGTCCCAGAATCACAGGCGCCGCGGAATGGCCGCGCCGGCGGGATGTGCGGGCGCCGCTACGGCGATGGCTCGACGGCCGGAACAGCCCTGCATTGCGCCCGGGACGCCGGCAAACCCTTGCAACGCAGTGGTTTACCGTCCCGCGCTAAAGTTTCGCCGGAGCCCCTATTTGGTTCTTTGCAAGCCCGAAAGGCTTTGTTATACGCTGCCCGCTCGCGAACAATTTGTTCGCCTATTCCTCGGTAGCTCAGCGGTAGAGCATTCGACTGTTAATCGAATGGTCGCTGGTTCGAATCCAGCCCGGGGAGCCAGCTTTGCTGGCCCCATCCACGTCCCGCCATCGACACTCACAAGCGCGTGGTCCGCAACATGCAGACCAAAATCGTCGTCAAATCGACTCAATAGCCGTCGACACTGCGTGTTGCCGGGTCTTGAGAGGTGATTCTGATGCCGATTAATCTGATCGACCTGTCGATGCCGCAGCCGACGCTCGTTCCGAATGATGCGCCCGAGATCAGCGACGATGAGTGTGTCCGCCGGCTCGCGCAGGCCGTCGAGCAACATGATTCCGAGCATCTCGATGAGGTGGCCCGCCTGATCAGCCGGCTTGCCGTCACGATCGAATAGCGCCCCGCGCCACCGGTTCCGCACGCCAACGGCGTGTTGCGTTTTGGCGGAGCTTGTTCCAAAAGATGGCCCTGTTCTAGCTTCTCCAGCGGCAATGCCGCGACTTGCAGGGTCCCGCCAATGACCGGTTTTTCGACCGCGCGCCAGTACATGGTCGATGGTCAGGTGCGTCCGAGCGACGTGACCGATGATCGTATTCTCGAAGCCATGCTGAGCGTGCCGCGCGAGGTGTTCGTGCCGGCCAGCAAGCAGGCGCTTGCCTACCTCGACCTCGATCTCGACGTGACCGAGGGCGGCGCGGTGAGCCGCTGCCTGATCACGCCGGCGCTGCTCGCCAGGATGCTGCAGGCCGCCGAGATCAAGGCCTCCGACCGCGTCCTGGTCGTCGGCTGCGCAACCGGCTATGCCGCCGCAATCGTGGCGCGCTTTGCCGCGGAGGTCCGTGCCACCGAAAGTGATCCGGCGCTCGCCGCCAAGGCGACCGCAGCCTTCGCCCAGCTCGGGATCCAGAATGCGACCGTCAAGACCGCGGCTGCCGCCGACGGCGATGCCGCGGGCGCGCCCTATGACGTCATCGTCCTCAATGGTGCGACCGAGATCGTCCCGACCGGGCTGTTTGGACAGCTCAAGGAGGGGGGCCGGCTGGTCGGGGTGTTCGGCCTGACGCCGCCGCCGCGCGCCACCCTCGTGACCCACTCCCACGGGGATTTCGGACATCGCGAGCTGTTCGACGCCACAGCCCCCGTGCTGCCGGGACTGGAGCGGCTTCCCGCGTTCGTCTTCTGACCCTACCGCGCTGCGCCAGCTGATAAAATCCCGTTCTGAATCAGAAGTGTGGCCCGTTTGCCCCATGTGAAGAGTTTCCACCATGTTCCGTTGCGGGGTGGTTCCGTTGCCCTTAGCTGCGGACTAAGGTGAGGCGGGACTCACTTCGTCTGAAGCGACCGCCGGAACTGACTTGCGTGTGGAGACGGCGACTACAATGATTGGATTACCGGGGATGCGAGGGGTGAAGGCTATCACCGCGGCTGCGACTGCCGTCCTTCTGTTGGCGGAGATGGGCCCCGTGCCCGCACTCGCCGAAACTATCGAGTCCGCGCTGGTGCGGTCCTACCAGAACAATCCCCAGCTGAACGCACAACGCGCCCAGGTGCGGTCGATTGACGAAAACGTTCCGCAGGCACTCTCGGGTTACCGTCCGAAGGTCTCGCTGACCGCAACCGCCGGCGGACAATACACCGATGAGAAATTGACGGCGGGAACCCCGGCGGTGTCCGGCGTGAGCCGGCAGCGCACCGTCGGCATCACCGCCAACCAGTCGTTGTTCAACGCGCAGAATGCGCCGAAGGTGCGCCAGGCTGAAAGCCAGGTGTCGTCGGCACGCGAAGGTTTGCGGGTGCTGGAGCAGAGCGTGCTCCTGAGCGCGGCGACGATCTATATGGACTATCTCCGCGACGCGGCGATCGTCGAGGTTCAGCGCAGCAATACGCGCGTGCTGGAACAGACGCTGAAGCAGACCCAGGACCGCTTCAACGTTGGCGAAGTGACGCGCACCGACGTCGCGCAATCCGAGGCCCAGCTCGCGGCGGGCAGAAGCCAGCAGCTCACCGTGGAATCGAACCTGACGACGACGCGGTCGAACTACCGCCGCATCATCGGCGTCGAGCCGCAGAATGTGGCGCCCGGCTCGCCGGTCGACCGGTTCCTTCCGCCGACGCTCTCCGCCGCTGTCGAGCTCAGCCTGACCCAGAACCCGAATGTCACCGCTGCGATGTACGGCGTCGACGTCAGTTTCCTGCAGACCAAGGTTGCCGAAGGTGCGCTGCTGCCGTCGGTTGCGCTGCAGGCAACGGTCAGCCAAGGCTACGAGACGCAGTTGACTGTGTATCGCCTGTTCAATGCGTCGGTCGGTGTTCAGCTGTCGCTGCCGATCTATCAGGGCGGCACGGAATACTCGCTGATCCGGCAGTCCAAGGAATCGCTGGCCCAGCAGCGTCTGGTGCTGGACCAGACCAGGGATCAGGCGCGCGCCAACGTCGTCACCGCCTGGGGCCAGCTGGTCGCCGGCAAATCGCAGGTTTCGTCGGCGCAAGCGCAGGTGACCGCGTCCGAAATCGCCTTGAACGGCGTTCGCGAGGAAGCCAAGGCCGGCCAGCGCACCACGCTCGACGTGCTCAATGCGCAGCAGGCGCTTGTCAACGCGCGCAACGCGCTCGTCACCGCGCAGCATGACCGCGTCGTCGCATCCTACAATGTGCTGAACGCGATCGGCCGCCTGTCGCCGCAGGTCATGGGCCTTGCGACCAACGTCTATGATCCGAGCGTGCACTACCAGCAGGTTCGCGACAACTGGGCCGGCGTCCGCACGCCCGACGGCCGCTAAACACCTTCGCTTTCATCATCGCTTGTCGCGCCATGTTTGTGGTTCTGAGTTAATCAGGACCACGAACGGGCGCGTTTGCTTGCAATCGATATTTGGCCTGACATACCGTTTTGTCGGGCAGCAAGGCGATTCGCGGCGAGCCGGCGTAGCGTGATGACAGGTGCGACGCCACCTGTGATCACGCTGCATTGGGCGACACGAAGCTTGCAGAATGGCCTCGGGTGGGCGTGATCTGGGGACAAGTCGGGCGGGAGCAATGAAAATCTCCGCCCGCATCATCGGAACCGGCGAATCCTCTCGGGCTTGATGTAAAATAGTTTCGATGTGGAGTCGGAGATGACGCAACCTGCGAAGGTCCAAGAGCCCTCGATGGAGGAGATCCTGGCGTCGATCCGTCGCATCATTGCCGACGACGAGGCGAAGCCGGGCGCGACCGAGAAGCCGGCGGCTGCCGCTGCACCACCGCCTCCGAAGGCTGAGCCCGCGCCACCTCCGGCAGCCAAGCCCGCGATGAAGAGCCCGCCACCCGTAGCGCCTCCGGCCGCAAAGGCCGCAGCGCCCGCGCCGAAAGCACCGCCGCCCGCACCGGCAGCGGCCGCCAGCAACAGCCAGGACGATATCGATTCGCTTCTGGCCAGCCTCGACGAGGCGACGCCCGCGGCCGAGATCAGGCCGTCGCCGCAGCCCGAAGCCCAATCCGAAGCTGATGTGTTCGAGCTCACCGACGACATGGCGCTGCCGGAGCCGGCTCCGGCGCCGTCGTTCCGCAAGGTCGAGCCGGAGGACGACGTCGAGTTCACGGAAGCCCGTGGCCGGGCACCAGCCCAACAACCCGTTCGAGAACCACCGGCGATCGAACCGGCGCCGATGCAGCAGATCATCTCGGGAACCACGATGCGGGCGGTCGAATCCGCCTTCAACTCGCTGGCCAACACGGTGCTGAGCAACAATGCTCGGACGCTGGAGGATCTGGTCAAGGAGATGCTGCGGCCAATGCTGAAGTCCTGGCTGGACGACAATCTGCCGGGTCTGGTCGAGCGGATCGTCAAGGCCGAGATCGAACGGGTCTCCCGCGGGCGGTAGCTCCGCGCGGCTGCGAGGGCCTGGCAGCCCTCATTTCAGCCCCCAAATGCCCAAATCGCCCAAAACGCCGTTTTGACGCGCCGGTCCGGTTGACTTGGTGCGCTCCGGCGGCTTTCTAACCTTTCCCCATGGTCCACAGCGCATTGTCATGATCGAGAAAAACTACCAGCCCGCCGATATCGAGCACCGCATGGCCCGGATCTGGGAGGAGAGCGGGGCGTTCAAGGCCGGCAGGCCCGAGCGCAAGGACGCCGCGCCCTTCACCATCGTGATCCCGCCGCCGAATGTGACCGGTTCGCTGCACATGGGCCACGCGCTCAACAACACGCTGCAGGACATCCTGTGCCGTTTCGAGCGGATGCGTGGCCGCGACGTGCTGTGGCAGCCCGGCACCGATCATGCCGGCATCGCCACCCAGATGGTGGTCGAGCGCCAGCTGATGGAACGGCAGGAGCCGGGACGGCGCGACATGGGCCGCGCCAAATTCCTTGAGCGGGTCTGGCAGTGGAAGGCCGAGAGCGGCGGCACCATCGTCAACCAGCTCAAGCGCCTCGGCGCATCCTGCGACTGGTCGCGCGAGCGCTTCACCATGGACGAAGGGCTGTCGCGCGCCGTCGTCAAGGTATTCGTCGAACTGCACCGCGAGGGCCTGATCTACAAGGACAAGCGCCTCGTCAATTGGGACCCGAAGCTGCTCACCGCGATCTCCGATCTCGAGGTGCAGCAGGTCGAGGTCAAGGGCCATCTCTGGTACCTGCGCTATCCGATCGAAGGCCGCAGCTTCAACCCCGACGATCCGAAATCGTTCATCGTGGTCGCGACGACGCGCCCCGAGACGATGCTCGGCGACACCGCGGTCGCGGTGCATCCGGACGATGAGCGCTACACGGACCTGGTCGGCAAGCATGTCATCCTGCCGCTGGTCGGCCGCAAGATTCCGATCGTCGCCGACGATTATTCCGATCCGGAGAAGGGCTCGGGCGCGGTCAAGGTGACGCCGGCGCACGACTTCAACGACTTCGAGATCGGCAAGCGCCACGGCCTGCCACAGATCAGCGTGCTCGACCAGGAAGGCTGCCTCAGCCTTGTCGGCAACGAGGACTATCTGCGCGGCCTGCCTGTTGGCGCCGACGAGTTCGCCGCCGAGTTCGACAAGATCGAGCGCTTCGCCGCGCGCAAGAAGATCGTCGCGAGGCTGGAGGAGTTCGGCTTCCTGGAGCGGATCGAGCCCAACACTCACATGGTGCCGCATGGTGACCGCTCCGGCGTCGTGATCGAGCCGTATCTGACCGACCAGTGGTATGTCGACGCCAAGACGCTGGCGCAGCCGGCGATGGCCGCGGTGCGCTCGGGCGAAACCACCTTCGTGCCGAAGAATTGGGAAAAGACCTATTTCGAGTGGATGGAGAACATCCAGCCCTGGTGCATCTCGCGCCAGCTCTGGTGGGGCCATCAGATCCCGGCGTGGTACGGCCCCGACGGCAAGGTGTTCGTCGCCGAGACCGAGGAAGAGGCTGTCGGCAACGCGCTCGGCTATTACGTCGAGCAGGAGGTCATTACGCCGGAGCAGGGCCACGACATGGCCACGGACCCCGCCAAGCGCGAGGGCTTCATCACGCGTGACGAGGACGTGCTCGACACCTGGTTCTCGTCGGCGCTGTGGCCGTTCTCGACCTTGGGATGGCCGGACGATGTGCCGGAGGTTGCGCGCTACTACCCGACCAACACGCTGGTCACGGGCTTCGACATCATCTTCTTCTGGGTCGCCCGGATGATGATGATGGGTCTGCATTTCATGAAGCAGGCGCCGTTCTCGACCGTCTACATCCACCGTCTCGTCCGCGACGAGAAGGGCGCCAAGATGTCGAAGTCGAAGGGCAACGTCATCGATCCACTCGGCGTGATCGACGAATACGGCGCCGACGCGCTGCGCTTCGCGCTGACCCGTGAGGCGGCACAGGGCCACGACATCCGCCTGTCGCCGCATCTGGTCGAGACCAACCGCAATTTCGCGACCAAGTTCTGGAACGCCTGCCGCTTCGCCGAGATGAACGAGTGCGTGAAGCCGGACGGGTTCGATCCGAAGAACGCGAAGGAAACCTTGAACCGCTGGATCGCGCACGAGACCTCGCGCGTCACCCGTGAGGTGACCGAGACGATCGAGGATCATCGTTTCAACGATGCGGCAGCCGCGATCTACCGGTTCGTCTGGAACGTGTTCTGCGACTGGTATCTCGAACTCGCAAAGCCGGTGCTGATGGGCGAGGAGGGCGCGGCCAAGGCCGAGACCCGCGCCATGATCGCCTGGACGCGCGACGAGATCCTCAAGCTGCTGCATCCGTTCATGCCCTTCATCACCGAAGAGCTGTGGGCCGTGACCGCGAAGCGCGACGGCCTCCTGGTGCTGGCGTCTTGGCCGCGCAAATCGGGCGTGACCGGCGAGCAACTGGCGGCGATCGCGACCGCCGGTCCAGTCGTCGACCCGATCATCCCTCCGGTCATTGCCGCGCTCGACGCCGACGAGTTCAGCGATCCCGCGGCCGAAGCTGAGATCGGCTGGGTGGTCGATCTCGTCACCACGATGCGTTCGGTGAAAGCGGAGATGAACATTCCGCCATCGACGCTGACGCCGCTGGTGATCGTGACCAACTCGGATGAAACGCGGGACCGTGCGCGGCGCTGGAACGACACCATCAAGCGGCTCGCTCGGTTGTCGGAGATCTCGTTCGCGGACGCCGCGCCGGAAGGCGCGATGCAGCTGCTGGTCCGCGGTGAAGTCGTCGCATTGCCGCTGAAGGGCGTGATCGATCTTGCCGCCGAACGGGCGCGGCTCGAGAAGGAGCTCGGCAAGGCCGACGCCGACATCAAGCGCGTCGACGCAAAACTCTCCAACGAGAAGTTCGTCGCCAACGCGCCGGAAGAGCTCGTCGAGGAAGAGAAGGAAAAGCGCGCGGCAGCGCAGGAACGCCGGGCGAAGATCCTCGAGGCGATCGAGCGGCTGAAGAAGGCGTCGTAGCGGACGCCTTGAGTAGACGCCTTGGCGTTCAAAACCGCTTGCTGAGGAACTTCGATCCCTTCAGCCCGTAGCGCCAGGGCAGCTCGACGGCCTTGGTGATGCCGATCCGGATCCCGGTGACGATGTCGGGCGTCTCCAGCCGGGCGTGGAGCGCGATCGGCGGACGGTCCAGCGGCAGCTCGCTATGGGCGATGGTGATGCCCATCGCTTCGCACAGCTTGCCCGGCCCCGAGCATAGCGCGCGTTCGTCCTCCAGCCCGCGCCGCCGGCGCATCGCGGCGAGCCCATGGGTCGGCTCGATCGCGCGGATCAGCACGGCGCTGGCCGAGCCAGCTTCCTCGCAGACGAAATTGACGCACCAATGGATGCCGTAGGAACGGTAGACATAGGAGAAGCCCGGCGGGCCGAACATCACCTGGTTGCGCGGGGTCGGTCCGTTGAACGAGTGCGCCGCCGGCTCGGTGTGATGGTAGGCCTCGACCTCGGTGATGATGCCGCCGACCCCGCCGACCAGGAAGGTCGCGCCGATCAGGTCGGGCGCGACCTCAAGGACGCTGCGATCGAAGAAGGAGCGTTTCAGCGCCTTGCCGAGGCGCGGCACGGTCGCACGGGTCGAGCGGGGTTTTTGAGCCATTTTGAGGTGGGAATCGGCGTGGAACGGACCGCAACACTGCCAATATCTGGGCTGATCTGCTAGGGTCGCGGTGCGGGTTGCGAGCCGCGTCAACACCGATTAGCTATGGTTTCTCGCGACTTGCAGGCACCTATGGTCACCATTGTCGACACCATCTCCACCACCCAGCTCCGCCCGCGCCACCCCGAAAAGGTGAACCGGCCGGATGCCGTATCGCCGCCGAAGCCGGACTGGATCCGGGTTCGCGCGCCGAACACGCGCGGCTATGCGGATACGCGCAAGATCGTGAAGGAGAACGGCCTCGTCACGGTGTGCGAGGAGGCGGGCTGCCCCAATATCGGTGAGTGCTGGGACAAGAAGCACGCCACCTTCATGATCATGGGTGACACCTGCACCCGCGCTTGCGCATTCTGCAACGTCAAGACCGGCATGCCGGGCGCGCTCGACGCCAATGAGCCCGAACACGTCGCCGAGGCGGTGTCCAAGCTGGGATTGGCCCACGTCGTCATCACCTCGGTCGATCGCGACGATCTCGCTGACGGCGGCGCGGAGCATTTCGCGCAAGTCATCCGCGCCATCCGTGCGCGCTGCCCGACCACCACGATCGAGATCCTGACGCCGGACTTCCTGCGCAAGGACGGTGCGCTGGAGCGCGTGGTCGCGGCCAAGCCCGACGTCTTCAACCACAATCTGGAAACCGTGCCATCGCGCTATCTGACGGTCCGTCCCGGCGCGCGCTATTTCCATTCGATCCGGCTGTTGCAGCGGGTCAAGGAGATGGACCCGACCATCTTCACCAAGTCGGGCATCATGGTCGGTCTCGGCGAGGAGCGGCATGAGGTGCTCCAGGTGATGGACGATCTGCGCTCGGCCGAGGTCGATTTCCTGACCATCGGCCAGTATCTGCAGCCGACGCGCAAGCATCACGCCGTGATGCGCTACGTGACCCCGGACGAATTCGCGGGCTACGAGCGCGTGGCCTATACCAAGGGCTTTCTGATGGTGTCGGCGAGCCCGCTGACACGCTCGTCGCATCATGCCGGCGAGGATTTTGCGAAACTGCAGGCGGCACGCACGGCTCGTGGCCGCTAGTACTTTTTACCTCGGTGAGCCGGTGCCAGCCCGTGCTCGACCGAACCTTGGACTGGACCAATGCAGCGCGTTCTGGTGATGGGATCGTCCGGGTCCGGCAAGTCGACTTTTGCCCGGCGGCTGTCCGCTCTGACGGGTATCCCGACCGTGTCGATCGACGCGCTGTTCTGGAAGCCGGGCTGGGTCGAGTCCGACAAGGACGACTTCGAGCGTCGCATGATCGAAGTCGCGCGCGAGCCGCGCTGGATCATGGACGGCAACTACACCAGGAATGGTGCAGGTGAACTGCGCCGGGAGCTCTCCGATACGATCATCTGGTTCGACCTGCCGCGGTCGACCTGCATGCTTGGGATCCTGGGGCGCATTGCCGGGAGCTACGGTCAGGTTCGCCCCGAGATGGCGGCTGGTTGCCCGGAGAAGATTGATCTCGAGTTCTTCCGCTACGTCTGGACCTATCGCGAGCAGCAGCGGCCGAAGCTGGTCGAATATTTCGAGGGCCTGCGCCCCGATCAATCGCTGGTCTGCTTCACAGCCCGGACCCAGGCGGACGATTACCTGAAGAGCCTCGCACGCCAGCAAAACCGTGCGAGTATCCACTGATGCCACGATTCTCCAGCAAGCGGCGGGTCCGCCACACCGCACCTCAAATGTTCGATCTGGTCGCCGACGTCGAGCGCTATCCGGAATTCGTGCCGTTGTGCCAGGCGCTCAAGATCCGTCAGCGGACGCCCAAGGACGACGGCACCGAAATCGTGGTCGCCGACATGACGGTCTCCTTCAAGCTGGTGCGGGAAACCTTCACCAGCAAGGTGACGCTCGATCGGCCCAACTTGAAGATCCTGGTCGAATATCTGCGCGGCCCGTTCAGCAATCTGGAGAACCGCTGGAGCTTCGAGCCGAAGTCGGAGACCGAATGCGATGTCGGCTTCTTCCTGGACTACGAATTCAGGAGTCGGATGCTGGCGATGCTGATGGGCTCGATGTTCGACGCCGCATTCGGACGCTTTGCGCTTGCTTTCGAGAAGCGGGCCGACCAGATTTACGGCAAGCCGCAGCTGTCAACGTAAGCGCTCTCGTTGCGAAACGCGCCGCAATGCGTCCGCGTCGATCAGCGGGTGCTCCGATGCGGCAGTACCGGTCGAGCCTGGCAAAGGCCAACGAGGACAGCACGAGGATCGCAGCTCCGATCACCGTTTCCGCACTTTGCGGCGTGCCATAGATGTAGTGCTCTCCGATCATGGTGACGATCGGTACAAAATAGAATACGACGCCGATTTTCGACGCCTGATGTCGTGACAGCAGATAGAGGAGCAGTACGTTCGCGCCAACTGACACGACGAGTATCATCCATGCGGCGGAGATCAGGAAGCCGACATCCAGCGTGGCTCGCCAACCGGTCACCGCCACGACTGTTCCGAAGACGAGCGCCGAGCCGATATATTGCCAAACGATCGAGCGCGCGACGGCGACGCCGATTTGCTTCTGCAATGCGGTCCCAACGGTGATGGCCAGAAGCGCAATCACCCCGAACCCGACACCCGAAACGGAACCGTCGCCTACCGCGCGTGTGCCGACGACGGCCAATACCAGTCCCAAGAATGCGGCCAGCAAGAGCACCATGCCCCGCCACGGCACCCTTTCTCGTGCGATCCAGGGGGTGAGCAGAGGCTGAGCACCCAGTATGATCGTGAGGGTGCTGGGTGACAGTCCGTGGGCGATAGCCAGGAAATAGGCGCCTTGGTAGCCCGCCTGTAGCAACAGGCCGACCGAGATCGCCCAAAGGACGGTTCGACCAGGCAGGGCCAGGGCGGCGCGAAAGTCGGATCGAAACGCCACGAGCAGGACGACCGAGAGCACAAGCGTCGCGCCGATGGAGCGAACGGCAAGGAACGTCCAAACGGACGAACTCATGAGGCCAAGCTTTACGAAAATTGCACCGCTGCTCCACATGACCAGAAACAGCATTGGGGCCACGACGCTCAGCGAGGCGTGGTGTCCGGGCCGCATCGTCGTTGCAGCGCGATCCGGCGCCCGACCTGAAATCCGAGCGGGCGCCGCATCATCCAGGTCTCCTGGCTCGTCGGCGGATCCATCAGTCATCAACGTGCCCAACGACTTCCTGCATCGCAGCGCGCGATCATATTGTCATTTGGCTAAATGACAATATGATCGGCGCATGGAACGATCCGCACAGATCAGAGCGCTGGCCAGCGAAGCCAGGATGCTGATATTGAGGCTCTTGGCCAGGCCTCGGAGGCACTTCGGCCATCAACGGTCGGCCGATCCCGTCGAAGTTGGGGTTTGCATGACGCTGATCGCGGAGGCCCTTGCGATTACGCAACCCACCGCAAGCCGGCATCTTGAGATTCTCAAGCGCGCAGGGTTCATCGCGGTTCGACGGCACCACAAATGGTCTTACTGCAAGCGGAACGAAGCTGCGATTCAGGATCACCTGGAATGGATCAGGCATGAGCTTCAGATCCGAAACGGATCTGCCGGAGCTGCAAGCAGCACGCGCCCCGCTCAATCCCGCGCTCGCATGGCGCGCTGAGAATTGCTGACGGAGCCCGGATGCTCGCGACAGCTACGCACCGACGCGGCGAGGTTCCAGAGCGTTGGCGGCATGAGGATTGTTTCATGCCGATCCTGACCGCGACCTGCAAACGTGCGCCGCTGTACCGAAGGTTCAGGTCAAGCCGGCGGTCGACCTGAACCAGTTTCATGTTGACGGCCTTGGGCCGTCGATTTTGATTAGGCTGGTCAACTCGTGACCGACTGTTGCGGATCGGAAATCGTTCCGCGCGCCGACTTACGGGCAGGAACGGCGCACGCCGCCGGAGGCGATGTAGGTGCCGGATGCGGGATCGTAGGAGCGGAAACGCCGGGAGCAATAGGCGTCGTTGTTGGCCTTCGCCTGGCTCGCCGCGATCGCGCCGCCGATGATCGCGCCGGCCGCAAGCCCGCCGATCACCGCGCCGGCATTGCCGCGGCCGTGATGACGGTGGCCGTAGTAGCCGCCGCGATAGCCACCGTGGTAACCGTGACGCGGGCCGCCGTGCCAGTGGCGGTACTGCACGTGCGCGACGGAGCTGGGCTGGCCCTGCAAATGCGCGGGCGCGAGCGGCGCGGCAGCTGAGGGTGCAATCGTGGTCAGCGTCATGGCGCCCGCGGCAATTGCGGCCACGACCAAAGTTCCCAACTTCATCATTTTCTCCTTGTTGTGGGATTGCGGTTGAAACACCGCATGTTGGAACGGAAGAAACTGCGAAGCGACGTCAGGGTTCCACTTGAGATGGTGTCACTAAGTCGCAATTGACACGACCGGCCCATGCCCGACCTGACGTGACCAGGATTCGCGCGATGGGACGACACTGCCGGAAGTCTTGCGAAGAATTTCGCGCAGAGTGTCGGATTCTCCCCGTCCACGTCGTCCTTGGGTCATCTCGATGATAATCACCCAGGGAGCTCGAAGTGAGAAAGATTGTTGTTGGCGCCTTCATCAGCCTGGACGGCGTCATGCAGTCCCCCGGCGGCCCGCAGGAAGATCCGATCGGCGGCTTCAGCTTCGGCGGCTGGTTCGCGCCGCTGTTCGACGAGAAGACCGGCGAGGTCATCGGCGAGATGTTCGCCAGTCCGTTCGATCTGCTGCTTGGCCGCAAGACCTACGACATCTTTGCCGCGCACTGGCCCTATGTCGACAAGAGCGATCCGATCGGCCCGCTGTTCGATCGCATCACGAAATATGTCGCCACCCGCGACGCCACCCGCAAGCTGAGCTGGCAGAACAGCGAGACGCTTGGGGCCGACGCCGTCGGCGCTTTGAAGAAGTTGAAGCAGTCCGACGGACCGAATCTCCTCACCCAGGGATCGAGTGATTTTCTCAAGACATTGCTGGCCGCCGGCCTCGTCGATGAGCTCAATCTCTTCATCGCGCCGCTCATCCTCGGCAAGGGCAAGCGCCTGTTCGCCGACAGCGGCCAGCCAGGCAATCTGAAGCTGGTGTCTTCGCAGGTCATGCCGTCCGGCGTCATCCACGCCAAATACGTTCCAGACGGCGAGGTGAAGACCGGCTCGTTCGAATTCGATACGCCAACTGAGGCGGAGCTCGAGCGTCGCAAGAACCTGATGTGAATCAAGAGCGGGTCAGCATATGGAGGCCGGTGCCGCGGCCGGTCTCATCCGCGCGGCGGCCGCCGCCGTTTCGCGGCGTGGCTGCGCGGCGAACGGGCCACTCGTGGTCGCAACCGGCTGGCAGTCTCTCGGCGGGGTTTTGCGGCCTGCGGCGGGCGCGCGAGTTCCATCAGCATGCGCAGCGCCTCGACGACGGAACGCTGCCGCACCGCGCTGCGGCCGATCGCGCCGAACCGCTGCTCACGATGGAGGATGCGGCCGTCGCGTGCGGCGACAGCGAAATGCACGAGGCCTACCGGCTTGCCTGGCGTCGCCCCGCCGGGGCCGGCGATTCCGGTGATCGAGACCGCAAGGTCGACGCCGGCCTTCTCCAGCGCACCGATCGCCATCGCGGTCGCGGTTTCCTTGCTCACCGCGCCAAACGTCTCCAGCGTCGCCGCCTTTACGCCAAGCATCACCCGCTTGGCCTCGTTCGAATAAGTCACGAAGCCGCGGTCAATGACGTCGGACGAACCGGGGATGTCGGTGAGCGCGCCAGCGACCAGGCCGCCGGTGCAGGATTCGGCGGTCGCAATCGTGAGCTTGCGCATCCGGCACAGGTCGAGCAGCGAGCGGGAGAGGGCACGAGCGTCGCTGCCGCCCATGTCAGGCACTCCGGCCCTTGTCGTCCCAACCTTGCTCGTCCCAAGGCAGGCGGACCGTGGCGCTCGCGGTCGCCGCGATGCCTTCCTCGCGACCGGTGAAGCCGAGCCGCTCGCTGGTGGTGGCCTTGACTGCGACGCGCGAGATGTGGACACCGGAGATCTCCGCGATCTTCGCCCGCATGGTGTCGCGCAGCGGACCGATCTTCGGCCGCTCGCAGATCAGCGTCACTTCGAGGTTGGCGATCCGCCCGCCGCGCGCGGTAACGCGCTCGACGGCATATTTCAGGAATTGGTCGGAGGAAGCGCCCTTCCACTTGGCATCGCTCGGCGGGAAGTGCGAGCCGATGTCGCCGTCGGCCAGCGCGCCGAGGATGGCGTCGACCAGCGCATGCAATCCGACATCGCCGTCGGAATGGGCAAGGAACCCCTTGCTGTGCGGCACGCGCACGCCGCAGATCATCACGTGATCGCCTTCGCCAAAGGCATGCACGTCGTAGCCGGTGCCGGTCCTGATGTCGCCGAGCTGGCTGGCGAGCCGCGCTTCCTCGCGCACGAAGTCTTCGGGGGTGGTGAGTTTCATGTTGGCAGCATCGCCTTCAAACGTCGCAACGGTCAATCCCGCCCATTCAGCAAGCGCGGCATCATCGGTGAAATCGCTGCGGCCCTCGCGCGCGGCACGACGATGCGCTTCCAATATTACGTCGAAACGAAACGCCTGCGGCGTCTGCGCGATCCGCAGGCGCGCGCGCTCCGGCGTCGCTTCGACATCGCCGGTATCGCCGGTGAGCTTGATCGTGTCGGTGACGGGAATGACGGGGATCGCCGCGCCGGTCCGGCCGGCTGCCGCGATCGCGCGTGAGATCACGGCTTCGGTCACGAAGGGACGGGCGGCGTCATGGATCAGCACGATGTCCGGCTTCTCGGCGGCGAGCGCCTCGAGCCCGGCATGGACCGAGGCCTGCCGGGTCGCGCCGCCTGGTGTCGGCGGTCGGTGACGAAGGCCCGCGACCGCTTCATCGAACAGCGCGGCATCGTCAGGATTGACCACCGGCTGCACCGCAAAGACGTCAGGATGTCCGGAGAACGCCTCCATGGCGCGGTAGATCACGGTCTGCCCGCCGATCGTCCGATATTGCTTCGGACCGCCTGCGCCGGCGCGAAGTCCACGGCCGGCTGCGACAAGAATAGCTGCGGTACGCTCAAGCTTCGGCATTTTGAACCAGTGACAGACGAATCTGGGATGAGGGGGACGGCGGGGATCGCCCGCCGCGCACAGCCCTTAGCATGACCGCTGCGCAAAAACAGAGCGTTTGCCGCTGACTGTGGGAAAAGCAGATTTTGTTGCGGTGCACTTGCGTCGGTGGTACAAATGTCTAAACCGTAGGCATGAGCCTTGACTGCACAAGAATTGTGCGCAGAATAGACGATGTCAGCTGCAATGGCGTGGCTGCAAAACGACGAGACGGCTGTGACCGGCGTGCAAAGTACTCCTCGTAACCCATTGAAAATAGGCGATATTGCTGTCGCCAACCGGGTTCTTCTTGCGCCCATGTCCGGCATCACTGACGCGCCCTTCCGGCGACTCGCTGCCACTTTGGGCGCCGGCCTGGTGGTCTCCGAGATGACCGCCAGCGACGATCTGGTGAATGGCAAGCCGATGTCGAAGCTGCGTTGTGAGGCAGCCGGGATCGGGACGCATGTGGTCCAGCTTGCGGGCTGCCAGGCCCATTGGATGGCGGAGGGCGCGCGGATCGCCGAGGACGCCGGCGCCGACATCATCGACATCAACATGGGCTGCCCGGCACGCCATGTCACCGGCGGCCAGTCTGGCTCGGCCCTGATGCGTGACCTCGACCACGCGGTCACGTTGATCGATGCGACCATCGCCGCGGTCAAGGTGCCGGTGACGCTGAAGATGCGGCTCGGCTGGGACGATCGCTCGCTCAACTCGCCCGAGCTGGCGCGCCGGGCCGAAGCCTCAGGCGTGCAGATGATCACCGTGCATGGCCGCACCCGCTGCCAGTTCTACAAGGGCGAGGCGAACTGGAACGCGGTGCGCGCGGTCAAGGACGCCGTCTCGGTCCCGGTCGTGGTCAACGGCGACATCACCTCATTCCACAAGGCCGTCGGCGCGCTGCAGATGTCGGGCGCCGACGCCGTCATGATCGGCCGCGGCGCCCAGGGGCAACCGTGGCTGCCCGGCCAGATCGGCCGCCGGCTCGAGACCGGGGTCGCCGAAACCGCGCCATCGCTCGCCGAGCAACTCAAGCATGTTCGCGCGCTCTATGACGAGATCTGCAGCCATTACGGTCTGCGCATCGGGCTCAAGCATGCGCGCAAGCATCTCGGCTGGGCGCTGGAGACCGCGGCCGCCTACAGCTGCGCACCAACGGCCACGTTGAAGGCCTGGCGGCAGGCGATTCTGACCGCGGAGCAGCCGTCCAGCGTGCATCGCTCGCTCGAGGACGCCTACGACGATTTTGCCTGGAGTGCTGCCGCATGACGTCAGCCATGGAATTTCGCCGGCCCGTGCCTACCGATGGCGAGGCCATCCTCAACGCGCTGCCCAATCCGGTGCTGCTGGTCGCACCCGACGGCCGGATCGTCGACGCCAATATCGCCGCCGAATCCTTCTTCGAGATCTCGACCCAATTCCTGCGCCGGCAGTCGCTGAAGGAGCTGGTGCCGTTCGGCAGCCCGCTGCTTGCGCTGATCGAGCAGGTGCGGGCCAGCGGCTCGCCGGTCAATGAATACAAGGTCGATCTCGGCACGCCGCGGATCGGCGGCGATCGCCAGGTCGATCTTCACGTCGCGCCACTGACCGAGCGGCCCGGCCACATCGTGGTTATGCTGCAGGAGCGCACCATCGCCGACAAGATGGACCGCCAGCTCACCCATCGCAGTGCGGCGCGTTCGGTGATCGCGCTGGCGGCGATGCTCGCCCATGAGATCAAGAACCCGCTGTCCGGCATCCGCGGCGCAGCGCAGCTGTTGGAGCAGCAGGCCTCATCCGAGGACCGGCTTTTGACGCGGCTGATCTGCGACGAGGCGGACCGCATCGTCACGCTGGTCGACCGCATGGAAGTGTTCGGCGACGATCGTCCGGTGGCGCGCGGCCCGGTCAATATCCATTCCGTGCTCGACCATGTGAAGCGGCTGGCGCAATCCGGCTTTGCCCGCAATGTCCGCTTCATCGAGGACTACGATCCGTCGCTGCCGCCGGTGCTCGCCAACCAGGACCAGCTGATCCAGGTGTTCCTCAATCTGGTGAAGAACGCGGCCGAAGCGGTCGCCGACCTCGGCACCGATGCGGAGATCCACCTCACCACGGCTTTCCGCCCGGGCGTGCGGCTGTCGGTGCCCGGCAAGAAATCGCGGGTCTCGCTGCCGCTGGAATTCTGCGTCAAAGACAATGGCTCAGGCGTGCCGGAAGACCTGCTGCCGAACCTGTTCGATCCCTTCGTCACCACCAAGCAGACCGGCAGCGGGCTCGGCCTCGCGCTGGTCGCCAAGATCGTTGGCGATCACGGCGGCATCATCGAGTGCGAGTCGCAGCCGCGCAAAACCACTTTCCGTGTGCTGATGCCGATGTACAGCGTCGCCAAGCAACACGACCAAAGCAACCGCGATGACGTTCCGGGTACGTCCTCGCCTGCCTCTCAGGATGCACGATGAGGAACACCAATGCCTGCAGGTAGCATACTTGTCGCTGACGACGACACCGCCATCCGGACCGTCCTGAACCAGGCGCTGTCGCGCGCCGGCTACGAAGTGCGCCTGACCGGCAATGCCGCCACGCTGTGGCGCTGGGTCAGCCAGGGCGAGGGCGATCTCGTCATCACCGACGTGGTGATGCCCGACGAGAACGCGTTCGATCTGTTGCCGCGGATCAAGAAGATGCGGCCGAATTTACCAGTCATCGTGATGAGCGCGCAGAACACCTTCATGACCGCGATCCGCGCCTCCGAGCGCGGCGCCTACGAGTATCTGCCGAAGCCGTTCGACCTCAAGGAGCTGATCACCATCGTCGGCCGCGCGCTGGCCGAACCGAAGGAGCGGGTCTCCAGTCCCGCCGACGACGGCGAGTTCGACTCGATCCCGCTGGTCGGCCGCTCGCCGGCGATGCAGGAAATCTACCGCGTGCTGGCGCGGTTGATGCAGACCGATCTCACGGTGATGATCTCCGGCGAGTCCGGCACCGGCAAGGAGCTGGTCGCCCGCGCGCTGCACGATTACGGCCGGCGCCGCAACGGCCCGTTCGTCGCGGTCAACATGGCGGCGATCCCGCGCGACCTCATTGAGTCCGAGCTGTTCGGCCATGAGCGCGGCGCATTCACCGGCGCCAACACCCGTGCTTCCGGCCGCTTCGAGCAGGCCGAGGGCGGCACGCTGTTCCTCGACGAGATCGGCGACATGCCGATGGAGGCGCAGACCCGGCTGCTGCGCGTGCTGCAGCAGGGCGAATACACCACCGTCGGCGGCCGCACCCCGATCAAGACCGACGTGCGCATCGTCGCGGCCTCCAACAAGGACCTGCGCATCCTGATCCAGCAGGGCCTGTTCCGCGAGGATCTGTTCTTCCGCCTCAACGTAGTGCCGCTGCGGCTGCCGCCGTTGCGCGAGCGCATCGAGGATCTGCCCGACCTGATCCGGCATTTCTTCTCGCTTGCCGAGAAGGACGGCCTGCCGCCGAAGAAGCTCGATGCCCAGGCGCTGGAGCGGCTCAAGCAGCACCGCTGGCCGGGCAACGTCCGCGAACTGGAGAACCTCGCCCGGCGGCTCGCCGCGCTCTATCCGCAAGACGTCATCACCGCCTCGGTCATCGACGGCGAGCTGGCGCCGCCGGCGGTGACCTCGGGCAGCACCGCGACTGTCGGCGTCGACAATCTCGGCGGCGCGGTCGAGGCCTATCTGTCCTCGCACTTCTCCGGTTTCCCGAACGGGGTGCCGCCGCCGGGCCTCTATCACCGCATCCTCAAGGAGATCGAGATCCCGCTGCTGACCGCCGCGCTGGCGGCGACCCGCGGCAACCAGATCCGGGCCGCCGACCTGCTCGGATTGAACCGCAACACCCTGCGCAAGAAGATCCGCGACCTCGACATCCAGGTCTACCGGAGCGGCGGGTAGCAGGAGCGGGCACCGGCGCGAGGACTCACGACAGTTATTGAGTAGTCACAAATGGTTTTGCGGACATCGAGCCGCACTGCGGTTTGCGCCGCGGAAATGTCGCAATTCGGCAACATTGTGATATGATTGCATCAGTTCGCAATTCCCGCGGGCGATCGCTCTCAGCTCAATTGCCGGTATGACCAGCGCAGACACCACCGCTTCAACGTTACACGCGTCACCGGCCGAGCCCCGAGCAGAGGCGCGGGGCTTTCCGTTGCGGCGCTGGCTGGCGCCGTTCGCCGTGGCCATCGCGCTGTTGTCCGCCTTCCTCACCTTCGTGGTGCTGACCGGCCTGACCCCGATCGAGCCGACGCCCGAGGTGGTCCGCTCCTTCCTGCTGATCAATGCCGGCTCGATCCTGCTGCTGGTCGGCATCATTGTCCGGGAAGTCTGGCAGATGGTGCAGGCGAGGCGGCGGGGCCGGGCGGCGGCGCGGCTGCACGTCCAGATCGTCGGCCTGTTCTCGGTGATCGCGGTGCTGCCCGCCGTGCTGGTGTCGATCGTCGCCAACGTCACGATCGAGCGCGGCCTCGACCGGCTGTTCTCGGGCCCCACCAAGCAGGTGATCCAGAACTCGCTGACCATCGCCAGCGCCTACATGCAGGAGCATGCCCAGCTCATCAACGGCGACACGCTGGCGATGGCCAACGACCTCGCCCATGCGCGGCCACTCTACGACCAGGACCGCATGACGTTCCTGCAGCTGATGACGGCCGGCGCCGAGTCGCGCAACCTGCCGGTCGCGGTGTTGATGGACAAGGACGGCAAGATCGTCGCCAGCGCCGAAACCGGCGTCCGGCTGAACTACGAGGCGCCGCCGCCCGACATCCTGAAGGACATCAACGAAACCGAGCCGAAGATCTCGGTGTTCCCGGAAAACTACGTCGCCTCCGTGGTCCGGCTGCGGGCCTATGACGACATGTTCCTGTATGTGGCGCGGCTGCTCGATCCGGCTGTTGTCGCCCAACTCAAGCAGACCCAGACCAGCGCCGCCGAATATGCCCAGGTCGAGACCCAGAGGCTCGGTGTCCAGGTGGCGTTCGCGCTGATGTTCGCGGTGATCGCACTGACCATCCTGATGGCTTCGGTGCTGATCGGGCTGAACTTCGCCAACGGGCTGGTGTCGCCCATCCGCCAGCTGATGGGCGCGGCGAGCGAGGTCTCGACCGGCAATCTCAATGTCCAGGTGCCGGTGCATAAATCGGCCAGCGACCTCGCGCTGCTCGGCGAAACCTTCAACAAGATGACCCAGGAGCTGCGCACCCAGCGCAACGAGCTGGTCGACGCCAGCGAGACGATCGACAGCCGCCGCCGCTTCATCGAGGCGGTGCTGTCCTCGGCCTCTGCCGGCATCATCGGGGTCGACGCGTCGGGCAGCGTCGGCATCCTCAATCGGTCGGCGGAAAAGCTGATCGGGCACGCCGAGTCCGAGACGCTCGGCCATCCGCTCTCGGACGTGCTGCCCGAACTCGACGAGATGATGAAGACCGCGCGCGAGGGCACGCAACGCCTGGTGCAGGGCCAGGTCACGATCCTGCGCGACGGCAATGAGCGCAATCTGTCGGTTCGCGTCTCGGCCGAGCAGACCAGCCAGTCGCATGAGAGCTACATCATCACGCTCGACGACATCACCGAATTGGTCTCCGCGCAGCGCACCTCGGCCTGGGGCGACGTCGCCCGCCGCATCGCCCATGAGATCAAGAACCCGCTGACCCCGATCCAGCTCTCCGCCGAGCGCATCCGCCGTAAATTCGGCAAGACCATCACCGAAGCGAAGGACAAGTCGATCTTCGAGCAGTGCACCGACACCATCGTGCGCCAGGTCGACGATATCAGGCGCATGGTCGACGAGTTCTCACGCTTTGCGCGGATGCCCAAGCCCGTGATGGAAGGCGAGGACGTCGCCGACGTGGTGCGCCAGGCCGTGTTCCTGATGAAGGTCGCGCATCCCGATCTCGCCATCGAGGCCGACATCAAGCAGTCGCCGCTGCCCGCGCAATTCGACCGCCGGCTGATCTCGCAGGCGCTGACCAACATCATCAAGAACGCCACCGAGGCGATCGAGCAGGTGCCGCCCGAGGAGCTCGGCAAGGGCCGCATCGACGTCGTGGCGCAGCGCGAGAACGACGACGTCCTGATCGACGTCGTCGACAACGGCATCGGCCTGCCCAAGGTCGCTCGCGCGCGCCTGCTCGAGCCCTATGTCACGACGCGGGCCAAGGGCACCGGGCTTGGACTTGCGATCGTCGGCCGCGTTCTGGAGGACCATGGCGGCCGCATCGAGCTCAAGGACGCCTCCGATTTCCGCGAGGGCCAGCGTGGTGCCTGGATGCGGCTGCGCTTCTCCGTCACGGGCCAGGCGGCCAAGCCCGAGCACAAGCCTGAAAGCAAGGAACAAAAACCGGACGCGACACCGGACAAGACCGAATCCGACATTGAAAAAAATCCGCCGGAAGAGTCGACCAACGGCCCGGCACAGGCGACCAACAATGAACCAAAAATCCAAGAAGCAAACAGCCAAGAGCCAAATGCGCAAGAGCCAAGAAGCCAAGAGCCAAAAATCAAAGCCGCGACGGGCGACTGACAAGGCAGGTGTAACCCATGGCAAGTGACATTCTGATTGTCGACGACGAAGCTGACATTCGTGACCTCGTCGCGGGTATCCTGGACGATGAGGGCTTCTCCACGCGCACTGCGCGCGACAGCGATTCGGCGCTCGCCGAGATCGCCAATCGCCGCCCGAACCTGGTCTTCCTCGACATCTGGCTGCAGGGCTCCAAGCTCGACGGCCTGCAACTGCTCGAACAGATCAAGAAGGACAATGCCGATTTGCCGGTCGTGATGATCTCCGGCCACGGCAACATCGAGACCGCGGTCGCCGCGATCAAGCGCGGCGCCTATGACTTCATCGAGAAGCCGTTCAAGTCGGACCGGCTGATCCTGGTCGCGACCCGGGCGCTCGAGACCTCGCGGCTGAAGCGCGAGGTCAAGGAGCTCAAGCAACTGGCGCCGGCGGCAAGCGTGCTGACCGGCCGCTCGGCCTGCATGAACCAGCTGCGCCAGACCATCGACCGCGCTGCCAAGGCCAACAGCCGCATCCTGATCGTCGGTCCCTCCGGGGCCGGCAAGGAGCTCGCCGCGCGCACGCTGCATCATGCGTCGGGTCGCGCCGAGGGTCCGTTCGTGGTGATCAATGCGGCCGCGATCACGCCGGAGCGCATGGAGATCGAGCTGTTCGGCATCGAGGGATCGAACGGCGAGCAGCAGCGCAAGGCCGGCGCGCTCGAAGAAGCGCATGGCGGCACGCTGTTCATCGACGAGATCGCCGACATGCCGCGCGAGACCCAGAACAAGATCCTGCGCGTGCTGGTCGATCAGACCTTCCAGCGCCAGGGCGGCACCAGCAAGGTCCATGTCGACGTCCGCATCATCTCCTCGACCGCACGTAACCTCGAGGAAGAGATCGCCGCGGGCCGTTTCCGCGAAGACCTCTATCACCGCCTGTCGGTGGTGCCGATCCGGGTGCCGCCGCTGTCGGAGCGCCGCGAGGACATCCCCGAGCTGATCGACTATTTCATGGACCAGATCTCGGCCGCCACCGGCCTGCCGAAGCGGCAGATCGGACAGGACGCGATGGCCGTGCTGCAGTCCCATGTCTGGCCGGGCAACGTCCGCCAGCTGCGCAACAATGTGGAGCGCGTGATGATCCTGGCCGGCGGCGGACCGGAGGCGATCATCACCGCCGACATGCTGCCGCAGGACGTCGGCTCGATGGTGCCGGCGATGCCGACCTCCAACAATGGCGAGCACATCATGGGCTTGCCGCTGCGCGAGGCGCGGGAGGTGTTCGAGCGCGATTATCTGATCGCCCAGATCAGCCGCTTCTCCGGCAATATCTCGCGCACCGCGGAGTTCGTCGGCATGGAGCGTTCGGCGCTGCATCGCAAGCTGAAGGCGCTCGGGGTCGGCTGACGCTCAGGGGCGGCCGATCACGACGTGCCCTGGGCAGGCAACCGCCCGCGACCTGGAGCGAGGCCCCGGCGCTCACCGCCGGGACCAGGCTTCGGGGCCAGGTAGAGCGCCGGCGAGGCGAGGGCAAGACACGGTACAGCCGGGGATTTATCCACTCTCCACGAGAATATTCGTCTCTTTCCTTGCGCTTTCTTAGAATTGCCACCGTGTTCCTACCGACTGCACCCCGAACCGGCTTGCCTAAAAACCGCGCGTGGCCTCTAATCCTACCGCTACGCCTGCCAGAGGGGGATCTCAGGGCAGGTGGGCAGCCGGAGGAGGCTCCGTCAGAGAGCCGCAACCGGTTCAATAAAAAGAAGCACAAGCTTGCGGGACAAAAACAATGGCGGCAGACCGCGCACAAAATCTACAAGACACCTTCCTTAATCACGTTCGTAAAACCAAGACGCCACTGACGATATTTCTGGTCAACGGGGTAAAGCTGCAGGGCATTGTCACATGGTTCGACAATTTCTGCTTGCTGCTGCGGCGCGACGGTCATTCGCAGCTTGTCTACAAGCACGCGATCTCGACTATCATGCCGGGAGCTCCGATTCAGCTGTTCGAAGGTGGCGAGGACGCACCTGCTTGAGAGTGAACTGATTGGAACCCTTCGATCGTGAAGGGGGCGCCGACCGGACCAAGTCTAGGCCCGGGTCGGCCGGGAACGGCGGTACCGGGCGAGTCATCGTCATCGGCCCGTACCTGCGCGCGCGCCGTGGCGACGGCGACGCGCAGCCGGATTCCGCGATCCGCGACTACGAAGCACGGATCGAGGAGGCCGCCGGCCTCGCCGGTGCGATCGACCTCACCGTCGTTGAGTCCGTTGTCGCGCCGATCAGCCAGATCCGGCCCGCGACCTATCTCGGCAAGGGCAAGGTGGAGGAGATCAACGGCCTCGTCGCCAGCAACACGGTCGAACTCGTGGTGATGGATTGCGCGCTGTCGCCGATCCAGCAGCGCAACCTCGAGAAGGCCTGGAGCACCAAGGTGCTCGACCGCACTGGCCTGATCCTGGAAATCTTCGGCCGCCGCGCCAAGACCAAGGAAGGTGCGCTGCAGGTCGAGCTCGCCCATCTCAACTATCAGCGCAGCCGCCTGGTGCGGTCATGGACCCATCTCGAGCGCCAGCGCGGCGGCTTCGGCTTCATGGGCGGCCCCGGCGAGACCCAGATCGAGGCCGACCGCCGCCTGATCAGCGAGCGCATCACCAAGCTCGAGGGCGAATTGAAGAAGGTGCAGGCGACGCGGCGGCTGCATCGCGCCGGCCGCCAGCGCGTGCCCTACCGCGTGGTGGCACTGGTCGGCTACACCAATGCCGGCAAATCGACCCTGTTCAACCGCCTGACCCGGTCTGACGTGCAGGCCGCCGACATGCTGTTCGCGACGCTCGACCCGACCCTGCGCGCGCTCAATTTGCCGCATGGCGGCAGAGCGATGCTGTCGGACACGGTCGGCTTCATTTCCAATCTGCCGACCCAACTGGTCGCTGCGTTCCGCGCCACGCTGGAGGAGGTGCTGGAAGCCGACATCGTCCTGCATGTCCGCGACATCTCCCATGAAGACGCCGAGGCACAGGAGCGCGACGTCGAGGGCGTGCTGCGCCAGCTCGGCATCGATCCCGACGCCGATGGCGGCCTGCGCATCATCGAGGTCTGGAACAAGATCGACCGCTTCGATCCCGAGGAGCGGGACAATCTGCGCAACATTGCTGCGCGCCGCCCGCCGGAGCGGCCATGCTTCCTGGTTTCGGCCGTGACCGGCGAGGGGATCGACGCATTGTTGACCGCGATCGAGGATCGCCTCGCGGCCAAGCGCATCACGCTCGACCTGTCGATCGACGCCGCCGATGGCGCCGGCATCAGCTGGCTGCACCGCAATGCCGAGGTCCTGAGCAAGGAGCTTCATGGCGAGCGGTTCGACATGACGGTGCGGGTCGACGAGACCAAGCGCGACATCGTCGTGTCACGATTCGATGCTCTGCCGCACGGGACGTAGCGTCCCGGAAGTCCGAGACGGCAAGGGGGATCGATGTTCAATCGTCGGGCATTTCTCGGCGGCGGCCTGGCGAGCGCCGCGGTCGCAGGGATTTCAACGCGTGGCGCCGCCGACAACGCTGCGTTCGTCGATGCCCCCGCACTCCGGCCGGTCCTTGCGCGTCCGGACCGGATGTTTCGCGTCACCGTGTGCCTGCGTCCCTTCCGCGCCGCCGGTCCGCGCATCGAGGCGGAATGGATCGACGCGAAGTATGTCGTCCACAATTATGGACATGGTGGAAGCGGCTGGTCGCTGTCGTGGGGCGCCGCGCAGGAGGCCGTGCCGCTGGCCCTGCAATTGAGCACGCGCAATATCGCCGTCCTCGGCGCCGGCGCGATCGGCCTGACGACCGCAATCACAGCCCAGCGGATGGGCGCGACCGTCACGATCTATGCCAAGGAGCGTTTCCCTCAGGTGCGCTCGGCACGCGCGACCGGAGACTGGTCGCCGGATTCGCGCGTCGCGATGGAAGCCGATGTCGCGCCGGACTTCGCCGACCGCTGGGAGCGCATGGCGCGCACGACCTTCGCAGCCCATCAAAGCTATCTCGGCCTTGCCGGCAATCCGATCGAATGGACGGATCGCTATCTGCTCTCCGACGATGCTCCCGACGCCGACGGCCGTCCGCACCGGCGTCAGCATGCCTCGGCCGACGGCCAGAAGAAATTCCTCGAACTGCGCGGCCGCGTCCGGTCGCTCACGCCGCGATGGGACTTGCTGGCCGCCGGATCAAATCCATTTCCCGCGCCGTACGCCTGGAAAAGCGCCTCGCTGACCTACAACGTCACGGATCTCTATCGGCAACTGGAGGCAGAGTTTCAGCGCGCCGGGGGCCTCTTCGTGCCGATCGAGTTGCAGGCGCCGTCCGATCTTTCGAAGATCCGCGAAACCGTCATTGTCAATTGCACCGGCTATGGCGCCCGTGCGTTGTTTCGCGACGAGAGCATCGTTCCGGTGCGCGGCCAGATCGCCTGGCTCATTCCCCAGCCGGATGTCGGTTACGGCGTCTTCTACCGTAACCTCAGCGTGCTCGGCCGGCGCGACGGCATCGTCGTTCAGCCGGTCGGCGAGAACGACTATTTCGGTTTCAACGACGACAACGAAACGCCTGACTACGCCGCCGCGCGCCAGGCGGTGGAAGACGCGGCGAAGCTGTTCAGCCGGGCCTGATCGGCCGCGATCCCCCGAAATGTGACGGCGCCGTGAGGCGGCCTCACTGCTGCGCGCCTGGGACGCGCCGCCGCACTTTCTGTTTGAATTCTGCGCCGCCGTGGTTCATTCGCTGCTGGACGCACAGGCGAGGGTGATCGATGCAGAATTCAGGCGACACCATGACATTGGAGACGGTCGCGAGCCCGCACGGGGATATCGCCCATGAGCGGGCGCCCGAAATCGTCGAGGCGCTCAACGCCCGGGAACCGGCGGACGCCGCCAAGCTGCTGCGCTCGCTGCCGGCCGAGAAGGCGATCGAGGTGCTCGACCTGCCGGGGCTCGACAACACCTGCGAGATCCTGGCTGAGCTGCCGACGGACACCGCGGTGTCGCTGCTGTCGGGCGTCTCCGACGACCGCGCCGCCGACATCTTCAAGGAGCTGGTCGAGCCGCTGCGCACCACGCTGCTGAACGGGCTCAATCCGGAGACCCGCAGCGTCATCTCGGGGCTGCTGGCCTATCCCGAGCGCAGCGCCGGCAGCATCATGACGACCGAGTTCGTCAGCGTGCCCTCGACCTGGACCATCGCCGAGGTGCTGCATCACATCCGGATGGTCGAGCGCACCCGCGAGACTGTCTACTCGATCTTCGTGATCGACCCGGTCAAGAAGACCCTGATCCAGGCCGTGCCGCTGCGCCGCCTGATCTCGGCCGACCCGCACGCCAATGTGCTGACCGCGGCGCCGGCACGGAAGCCGCTGATGATCGCCCCCGAGGCCGACCGCATGGAGGCGGCGCGGCTGATCTCGCGCTACGATCTGCTCGCGGTCGCCGTCGTCGACGGCCCCGGCCACATCCTCGGCATCGTCACGGTGGACGACGTCATCGACGCCATCGTCGAGGAATCGACCGAGGACGCCCAGAAGTTCGGCGGCATGGAAGCGATCGACGAGCCATACTTGCGGATCGGCTTCGGCGAGATGATCAAGAAGCGCGCCGGCTGGCTGTGCGCGCTGTTCCTGTCGGAAATGCTGACCGCGACCGCGATGCAGTCGTACCAGAGCGAGCTCGAGAAGGCGATCGTGCTGACGCTCTTCATCCCGCTGATCATGAGCTCCGGCGGCAACTCCGGCTCACAGGCGACCTCGCTGCTGATCCGTTCGCTGGCATTGCACGAAGTGCGGCTGCGCGACTGGTGGCGAGTCGCGGTGCGCGAAGTCCCGACCGGTATCGTGCTCGGCTCTATCCTCGGCCTGATCGGTATTGTCAGGATCGCGCTCTGGCAGACCATGGGCCTGTTCGACTACGGCCCGCATTGGGGGCTGGTGGCCGCGACCGTCGGCGCCACGCTGATCGGCATCGTCACCTTCGGCTCGCTGTGCGGCTCGATGCTGCCGTTCGTCCTCAAGCGCATCGGCTTCGATCCCGCCAGCGCATCCGCGCCGTTCGTCGCGACGCTGGTCGACGTGACAGGTCTCGTGATCTATTTCGGCGTTGCCGCGGTTATCCTGCGCGGGACGCTGCTGTGAGGTGAGGCAGCGTCCTCAAACTCGCCGTCGTCCCTGCGAAAGCAGGGACCCATAACCACAGGCCATCGTTGTTGAGCGCAGCAGCAGTTCTGCTTGATCGCCTCGACGAATCTCTGGCGATGCCGCGGGACCGATACCGCCAACCAACCGATAGATCACGCGGTATGGGTCCCCGCTTTCGCAGGGACGACAGCGGTGGTTGTGGCGGCTGTTTTCGCCTCGTTCCACAGCGCATCCATCTCGTCGAGCGACGCGTTCTCCAGTGAACGTCCCTTTGCCGCCAGCGCCCGTTCGATATAGGCAAACCGCCGCTCGAACTTGGCGTTGGTCGCGCGCAGCGCGGTTTCCGGATCGGCGTCGACGTGGCGGGCGAGGTTGACCAGAGCGAACATCAGGTCACCGGTTTCCTCGGCGATCTCCTGCTTGTCGTTGCGGTCGAGCGCGGCCTCGATCTCATCGGCCTCCTCGCGGATCTTGGCGAGCACCGCGCGTGGGTCGTTCCAGTCGAAGCCGACGGTGGAGGCCTTGCGCTGCAACTCCATCGCGCGCGTCAGGGCGGGAAGGCCCGCCTTCACGCTCGCCAGCAGCGATGTGTGCGCGGTCTCCTCTGGCGGCCGACGTGCCGCGCGCTCGGCCTTCTCCTCCGCCTTGATGCGCTCCCAGGCGCTCTTGACACTGGCCGGCTGGATGTTGCCGTCCTTGTCGGCAAAGACATGCGGATGGCGGCGGATCATCTTCCTGGTGATCGCCTCGACCACGTCGCCGAAGGCAAATGCGTTCTGCTCCTCGGCCATCCTCGCGTGATAGACCACCTGGAGCAGGAGGTCGCCGAGTTCCTCGCGCAGATCGTCGAGATCGCCGCGCGTGATCGCGTCCGCGACCTCATAGGCCTCTTCGATCGTGTAGGGCGCGATGGTCTCGAAGTTCTGAATGAGATCCCATGGACACCCCGTCACCGGTGTCCGCAGCGCGGCCATGATCTCGATCAGGCGGGAAATGTCGCGGGAAGGGGTCATGGAGCACCGCTGGATGAGAGGTCGAGCCGTTATGCCAAATCGACCCAGTCGATCCCAGCAAAACGCGCCGGAATCGCGGCGCCGTCCACCGATTGGCCGCAGGGCGAAGGAGTGGTAAAGCCCGTTCCATGACCGAACAGAACGCTTCCGACACCGCGCTGGTGCTGTTTTCCGGCGGCCAGGATTCCACGACCTGTCTGGCCTGGGCCTTGTCGCGCTTCGCCCGCGTCGAGATGCTGGGCTTTTCCTACGGCCAACGCCATGCCGTCGAACTGGATTGCCGCGACCAATTGCTGGCCGGGATCAAACAGATGCGGCCGGACTGGGCGGCGAAGCTCGGCGACAGTCACACGCTCGCGATCCCGACGCTGTCGGACATTTCCGACACCGCGCTGACCCGTGACGTCGCCATCGAAATGGGCGCGGACGGGTTGCCGAACACCTTCGTGCCGGGCCGCAACCTCGTGTTCCTCACCTTCGCCGCGGCGCTGGCCTACCGGCGCGGCATCCGCCACATCATCGGCGGCATGTGCGAAACCGACTATTCCGGCTATCCGGATTGCCGCAACGACACCATCAAGGCCTTGCAGTCGGCGCTCAACCTCGGCATGGCCAGAAACTTCGAGCTGCACACGCCGCTGATGTGGCTCGACAAGGCCGCGACCTGGCGGCTCGCGCACGAGCTCGGCGGGGCAGGGCTGGTCGATCTGATCCGAGAGCGCTCTCACACCTGCTATCTCGGCGAACGCGGCGCGCAACATGATTGGGGCTATGGCTGCGGCGAGTGCCCGGCCTGCAGCCTGCGTGCCAAGGGTTGGCGGGAGTACGTCGCGCAGGGGGGCGCGTAACCGCGGCTGATGGCCTCCGCAGGGGCGCGCCGCCAAAATATTGAAAACAACCCCATGCAAAGGAGCTGGCGGTCGCCGGCGTTCGACACGGCGGCTTGACACGTCGGGCAACTCAGCCTTACTATTCTAAAATTCAGAAATCGTGCAGCTTCGGTTCACTGCTTTCGTGGGCGCCGCTACCCGAAATCCGCCGCCGTCAGTACGATCGGTTGGCCGTGCGGGGTGCGGTCGGCGGCGTGATCCCAGGCGTCGCGGTAGCGATGCAGCGTCTCGTGCGTCGTGACGCCCTTGGCGGCGACAAGGTGTTCGAGCGTCGCCAGCCAATGCTGATAATAGGTTTCGCCGGTGTCGGGATCGCCGGCGGCCTGCGCGCGTTTGATCTGGTCGGCGAGGGCCGCCGCCCATTCGGGCCAGGTGAACACGCCGCGGTCATGCAGCGTCAGTGCCATCGCGAACGCCTGTGCTTCCCAGGGCGCGCGAAACACCGGGCCGTCCTGATCGCGGGGAATGCTGGACACGGCACTGGTCGCGCGCGCGGCGGCGCCGGCATCCATCACACCGCCTCCAGATAGGGCTCGAACGCGTCGATCGAGACCTTGATGGTCGGATCCGAGTCCGGCCCCCACAGCTCACGTCCGTCGAACACGACGGTGTACAGCCATTGCGGATGCTCGCCGGCATCGTTGGCAGCCGTATCGGGAAAGACGTGACAGCCATGATCGCGCTCGACCACGCCGACATGACCGCGCACATAGCGCGGCAGCCGCGTGTGCGTGGCGGGATGGATGTTCTTCGCCCGCACCCGATCGCCGGCCTTGAACTTCGCCGGGGCCGGCGCCGCGCGGCCGAACTTGCCGCGCACCATGATGCGCTCGACATCGGGGATCGAGAACTTGCCGTGTTTGAGCGATTTCGCCGGCGCGACGGAATGTCCGGATGCGACGTCGTCCTTGGAGATATAGCCCTTGTCTAGCAGCAGGGCTTCCAGCCCAAGGAACCATTTTTTGTAATAGGAGCTCGACAGATAGACCTGCGGGGGCAGGGTCTCGCGATAGAAGCGCGAGGCGTCGATGTTGAAGGCGCCGGCCGCGCCCATCGCACGGACCATGGCGAGCACCCGCGATTCCCATTCCTCATGGAACATCGGCTCGTTCGGCTCGGGCTCGACCTTGCCGAACCCGTCCATGCCGCCCATGTCGTGGACGCCGTTCATGACGGAGCTCCCGGCGTCTTCGGGAATCCGGTGCCGATCATCGAATCGCGCGTCACGAGCTCGGCGAGCTGCTCCTCGCTCCAGCCCTCGGTACCGGCGGGCCGCATCGGCAGCACCAGGAAGCGCGTCTCGGCGGTCGAGTCCCAGACCCGGATTTCGGTTTCCTTCGGCAGGCTGACGCCGAAATCGGCCAGTACGCCGCGCGGATCCTTGACCGCGCGCGAACGGTACGGCGAGGCCTTGTACCAGACCGGCGGCAGGCCCAGCATCTCCCAAGGGTAACAGGAGCAGAGCGTGCAGACGACCATGTTGTGGCGACCGGGCGTGTTCTCGATCGCGACCAGATGGTCGCCGACCCGGCTGACATGGCCGAGGGTGCCGACTGCCTTGGAGGCGTCCTCGAGCAGCGCCTGCTTGAAGGCGGGATCGGCCCAGGCCTTGGCGACGACCCGGGCGCCGTTATGCGGGCCGATCTTGGTCTCATAGGCCTGCACGATGGCGTCGAGCGCGGCAGCCTCGACATAGCCTTTTTCGGTCAGGATCGATTCCAGCGCGCGGACGCGCAGTTCGGTCTCCGAAAGTTCGGAATGGTCGTGATCGTGGTGGTGATGATCATGTTCGCTCATGCCCAGAGAATAGGCGAAACCGCCATGCTATGTCGAGGCAAGCCGTACACAACAATGCGAGCTGGGAGGTATGCGTGGTTGACTATGTGACGATCGAAAAAGGCCTCGGGCCGGAGGGCCGCATCGCGGTGGTGCGGTTCGACCGCGGCGACGGGATCAACGCGCTGTCGCCGGAGGCGCTGCGGCAGCTGACCGATGCGGCGCGCAGTTTCGAGGACGATGCCGACACCTCGGTGGTGGTGCTGACCGGCGGCGCCAAATCGTTCAGCGCCGGCTTCGACCTCAAGGATGCCGAAGGGCGTTCGCGCGCGACCATGGACATGGGCATGCTGCGCCGCCACCTGAAGCTCGGGCCGCGGCTGACGCGCGCCTGGCAGGAGATGGAGCAGGTCACGATCGGCGCGATCGAGGGCTTCTGTGTCGGCGGCGGCGTGGCGCTCGCCGTCGCGCTGGATTTCCGCGTCATGGCGCGCGATGCGCATCTGCGGGTGCCGGAGATTGCGCTCGGCATGAACATGAGCTGGCAGAGCGTGCCGCGCATGCTGCATCTGATGGGCCCGGCGCGCACCAAGCAGGCGGTGATCCTGGCCGACGACCGGATTTCGGCTGCCGAGGCCTATGAATGGGGCTTGGTGGAGCAGGTGACTGATCCCGGCAAATCCTTCGAAGCCGCGATGGCGTTCGCGGCCAAGATCGCCGCCCAGCCGCCGATTTCGGTGGCGATGACCAAGCTGACGGTCAACCGGCTGGCGCATGCGCTCGACGATCTCGCCAGCCACATGGATCTCGACCAGTTCGCGCTGGCGAGCCTGACCGAGGATCACAAGGAAGGCGTTGCGGCGTTCCTCGGACGGCGCAAACCGCGCTTCAGGGGGCGCTGACGGGCGTCACTGCCGTTTGGGGATATCGCAGCCGGAGAGGTCGGCCTCCCAGCCGAAAACTGATCGGCCGTCGAGGCTTGGCGAACGGGCGCGCTCGTTGGCCACGAACGCATCGAAGGACGGGCCGGTTGCGGTCAGCTCCAGCCTGCGCGCCTGATCGTCCAGCCGCTTGAGTGCCTGCATCTCCTCGTCGCGGCCGAGCTTCGCCTGTTGTACCGCCGATTTCAGCACGCCGATGGTCTCGTCATAGACCTTGATCGGCACCGGAAACGGATGACGGTCTTTGCCGCCATGCGCGAGTGAGAACCGCGCCGGATCGCGGAAACGATACGGCGTCCCGTGAACGACTTCAGCGACCATGGCGAGCGACTCCACGGTGCGGGCGCCGACGCCGGGTGTGAGCAGCAGCTCGGGGAAGTCCAGCGGCCCGCGCTCGGCTGCGGCGGCGAGGGTGCCGTGCAGACGGCGGATGAACACGTCGCTCGAGCGCACATCGTGATTCGCAGGCATGATCAGATGCAACAGATCGCCCTGTGCCGCCACCTTCTCGGTCAGCTCGGCATATTCGCGCGCAACGCCGTCGGGACCGAGCCCGGCAAGCAAATCGAGCTGAGCCTGGCGTGAGGCATCGGCGCGGTGGTCGGTCAGATTGACGATCTCGCCCTGCGATGGTCCGTCGATCGCGCTGTGCGGCTCGTCAACGAAGCTGCGCAGGCCCTCGGAATGCCAGTGATAGCGCCGCGCCTGCCGCTTGCTGTCGCTCATGCCTTGCTGGACCACGGTCCATTTGCCGTCCGTGGTGACGAAGAAGCCGTGCAGATAGAGCTCGAACCCATCCTGGACCGCGGCGCTGTCGACCTTGGCGACCAGACGGCTGGCGCGGGTGAGCGCAACGCCGTCAAAGCCGGTCCGCTCGCCCAGCGCCGTCAGTTCGTCCGGCGTCCGGCGCGAATACCTGCCGCGGCCGCCGCAAACGTAGATGCCGAGCTCGTCCTGCAGCGGTGCCAGCCCGCGCTTGAGCGCGCCGATGACGCTCGTAGTGATTCCGGACGAATGCCAATCCATGCCCATCACGGCGCCGAACGACTGGAACCAGAACGGATGCGAGAGCCGCTGCAGGAACGCGTCACGGCCGTAATGATGGACCACGGCCTGCGTGATGATCGCGCCCAACGTCGACATGCGCTCCGCCAGCCACGGCGGCACGCGCCCACCATGCAGGGGCAGATCAGCGCTGCCGGTACGTCGGGCCATCGGTCTCCAAACCTTGGATCACGCCTTCGATCGAGCCTCGATGCAACGTCCGTGACGAGAGGCAGACTATCCTCGCCGATCAGCCTGTAATCGACTCGTTAGCAACCCGTCGAGGATCGCGAGGGATTGTGGTCGCCAAACGCCTCGCTGTCGACCCCGCGGAGGCCCGACCGGAACATCCGGGCGATGGCCAAGAAGGGCCGCCGGCAGCCGGATCCGGGGCTGCCGGCGACTGGCAATTACTTTCGGTTCTTGTCCAGGTCCTGCGCCATCGCGAGATGGTGCTTGAGCGCGAGCAGGGTCCGATCAGCCCAGTCCTTCAGCTTCACATCCTCGCCGCCCTTGGCGTAGCGTTCAAACAGTGAGACCGCATCCTTGTGGGCGCTGACCTGCATCGGATCATATTCGCTGGCGAAATTGTCCGGCTTGGTGTTGCGCAGCACGTCGAGCTTCTTCTGTGAGCTGTCGTCGAGGCCGGTCGGCAATGCAGCCTTCATCTCGCCGCTGACCAACGCCTTCAACTCGGTACTGGTCTTGGTATGGTCCGTGATCATCTGGTCGGCGAACTTCTTTTCCGCCGCATTGCCCTTCTGCTGGGCGATCTTCGCTGCTTCGATCTCCAGCATGTCGCTCAAGGCCACTTCCTTGATGAAGTCTTCCGTTTTCGGTGCGACGCCAAGCACGGAATTGACACCGGTCTTCTCGCCGACCGATTGGGCCAGCGCGGGCAGGGTCAGCCCGCAACTGATGGCAATAGCCAGAATAGTTCGCTTCATGCGCGTCTCCTCAGGCCGCCTCGGCATTGATGGCGCTGATGGCGAGCTTGCTGAGGGCTTCATCCGTCTTCTTTTCCTCGGCCAGGGTCTGGTCGATGAGCTTGACGGCGTCCTTCATGTTGAGCTTGGTCGCCCATGCTTTTAGTGTGCCGTAACGCGCGATCTCGTAGTGCTCGACCGCCTGGGCCGCAGAGACTAGGCCCGGATCGAGCGCCGGCGTGTCGGCATACTCTTCCATGATCTCCTTGCCTTCGTCGAGGATGCCCTCGATGGCGTCGCACTTCTTGCCGCGCGCCGGCTTGCCCATCAGATCGAAGATCTGCTCAAGCCGATCGATCTGGCCTTCGGTCTCGTCATGGTGCTTCTCGAAAGCCGCACGCAACTGCTCGGATTCGGCGGCCTTGGCCATCCGCGGCAGTGCCTTGAGGATCTGTTTTTCGGCGTAGTAGATGTCCTTGAGGGTGTCCAGGAAGAGGGCGCTCAGGTCTTTCTCCGGCATTGGTGTCGCTCCGTGGGGGTTGATCTGTACCCACAACAGGGACCCTGCAATGTCGTTCCTATCTGTCCTGGTTCAGGCGCGGACTTATGACTGCGCAGCTTTGACGCATCGCTCGCCAGGAACGAAGCGTCGGCGCACCCGTTGGACGATCTCATCTTTCAACGGAGGATCGCGATGGATTGGAATCGTGTCGAAGGCAACTGGAAGCAAATGAAGGGTAAGATCAAGGAGCAGTGGGGCAAGCTGACCGATGACGATCTCGATGTGATCGCCGGCAAGCAGGACCAGCTCGAAGGCCGTTTGCAGCAGCGCTACGGCTATGCCAAGGATCAAGCCACGAAGGAAGTGAATGACTGGTACGGCCGCCAGGAATGGTGACCGCTGCGCATTCCAGGGCCCCGCTTGCGGGGCCCTTTGCTTTGCGCCGCTTGGAATAGGGGCCAATGTCAAACGTTCAAGGCGTGCCGTCATCGCCTCGAGCAAGGGGCATCCAGCCGATCACGGTCCGACCGACCCAGCCTCGCCGCGAGGGGATTGGTCTATGACTGAAGTTGAAGCCCGTATGACGCGAAGACGGTGCCCTAACCCTCGCCTAGATACTGGCTCGGAGCAATGCCGAAGGTTCGCTTGAACATCGCGGCGAATGCGCTGGGGCTCTGATAGCCGTGCTCCATCGCGACCTCCAGGATCGATGCACCGGCGGCAAGCCGCGGCAGGCTCAGCATCAGCCGCATGCGTCGCCGCCACTCGCCGAAGCTCATTCCGAGTTCCTTCTGAAACAGTCTGGCCAGCGTACGGCCGCTCATGGCGCACTCCGCCGCCAGGCTTTCCAGCGTGACCTCCGAAGCAGGGTCCGCGATCATGGCGTTGCAGAGGTTGGCGAGGCGCGGATGATTTGGCATCGGCACGTGCATCGACAAGCGAGGCGCCAGGCGAACCTCATCCAGGATCAGCCGCATGACCCTCTCGTCGCGGCTATCGGTGTCGTAGTCGAGCGGAATGGCGGTCGCGGCGACGACCAGCGAGCGCAGCAGGGCGGAGACCTCGATCACCTCGCAGTCCGGTGACAGGTCCGGTAGCGCGTCGGGCACGACGAACACCGTACGCATCTCCACTTGTCCCGCGATGCGGATAGCATGCGCTATGCCGGCCGGCATCCAGACCGCGCGACCGCTCGGCACCACCCAGCTTCCCGATGGGCAGGTAACGGTCATGACACCGGCTATGGCATGCACCAATTGCGCCCGTGGATGGCTGTGGGGTGCGATGATCTCTCCATCGCAGTGGCTGCTCGCCATCGCGGCAAGCGGCCGTGGTGCAAGCTGGCAGGCTTCGTGAGTGCGGGCGATGTCCATTTCACGACGATTGTTGACCTAACTGCGCGCGAATGACAAGCGGGGCAGGGCTATGACCTCTGACAAACTGCCACCGCGGCGGCGCTTCCTTCAGCGTCTCCGAGCGCGGGGGATCATTTTGTGACGGCCGACGGCGAGTTCCGTTGGTCGAAGGTCTACGCATGTCAGGTTCAATGACTCAACTCAGCTTCAATTCGACTCCGTCCAGCGCCGCGAACATATCCACCTTCCTGCGGACCGGCCGCCGCTGGTTGCCGCAGATTGGCGGTGCTCTCGCCGGGCTGCTCGCGCTGACCTATGGCGCGCATTGGTGGTTGTCGGAACGCTTCATCGAGACGACGGACAACGCCTATGTCCGCGCCGACGTCGCCGTCATCAGTTCACGTATCGCCGGTCATATCGCGACCGTCGTGGTGTGCGACAATCAGGCCGTCCGCCGTGGCGACGTGCTGGCCAAGCTCGATGACGCGCCGTACCAGGCAAGACGCGACCAGGCGAAGGCCGCCGTTGCGGCAGCGCAGGCTGATGTCGTCGTCGAGACGGCCGCCATCGCGACGATCGATGCGCAGTTGGCGCAGCAGCGCAGCCTGATCGTCCAGGCGGGCGCCGAGACGGTGACGGCCGAAGCGGAGGTACAGCGGACGTCGCTTGAATTGCAGCGTCAGGAGGCGCTGGTCGCGCGCGAGGTTGCAAGCCGCCAGCGCCTGGAGAGCGCGGAGGCGGACCAGAAAAAATCCGTGGCAACGCTTGCCGCGGGGCGTGCGGCTCTGGCCGGCCAGCACGACCGCCTGACCGTGTTGACCGAGCAACGACAGGGCAGGCTGGCGACGCTGGAAAAGGCACGCGCGGCCGTGTCCCAGGCACAGGCGACGCTGGAGCTGTCGCTCATCGATGTCGCCAACACCGTGATTCGTGCGCCGGTGGACGGCGTGGTCGGACAGCGCACGATTCGCGTCGGGCAATATGTCGATCCCGGCCAGCCGCTGCTTGCGGTGGTGCCGGTCCAGGCTGTTTACGTGGTTGCCAACCTGAAGGAGACCCAGCTCGACCGGGTTATGGTGGGACAGCCGGTAGCGCTCGACGTCGATGCATTCGACGGCGAACCGCTGTCCGGCCATGTCGAGAGCTTTGCGCCGGCGTCCGGTGCGCAGTTCGCCCTGCTGCCGCCCGACAATGCCACCGGCAACTTTACCAAGATCGTGCAGCGCCTGCCCGTGCGGATCAGTATTGATCCCGGGCAACATCGCGCAGCCGATTTGCGGCCGGGTCTGTCGGTGGTCGCGAGGATTGATACGCGCCGCGGCGAAGCGCAGCGATGAGCGCTCAGGAGAGGGCTGACGGCGCCGAGCCGAAGGTCGAGCTGCGAGCGTGGGTTGCCGTGATCGGCGGCGTGTTCGGCTGCTTCATGGCCGGCATGAATGTGCACGTTACCAACGCCTCGCTGCCGGACATCCGCGGCTCACTCGGAGCCACCTTCGAGGAGGGCTCCTGGATCACCACGGCCTATCTGGTGGCCGAGATCATCGTGATTCCGCTGACCGGCTGGCTGGTGTCGGCATTCTCGATGCGGCGGGTGCTGATCGTCGGCACCACGGGCTTTCTGTTGTTCTCGGTGGCGTGCTCGCTCGCACCGACGATCGGCGCCATGATCGCGGCGCGGGCGTTGCAGGGCGCATTTGGCGGGGTCTTGATCCCATTGTCGTTCCAGCTCATTGCAACCGAATTGCCGCTGTCGCGCCGTCCACTCGGGATGGCCCTGTTCGCCGTCGCCAACAATGTCGCGCAGGCTGCGGGACCTTCGATCGGCGGCTGGCTGACCGACGTCTATTCCTGGCGCTGGATCTTCTATCTGCAGATTCCGCCCGGGCTCGCGCTGCTGGCCGCGATCGCCAGGTCGATCAGGCCGCAGGCGGTGCACGCCGCCGGGCTGCGCAATGGCGACTGGGGCGGCATCGCGACAATGGCGCTCGGCCTGAGCGCGATGCAGATCGTACTGGAGGAGGGTGGCCGTAGGGATTGGTTCGCCTCACCTTTCATCGTTCAGACCTCGATCCTCGCCGCGACCAGCCTTCTGCTGTTCGTCGTGATCGAGCTGCGCGCCACCACGCCGTTCATCAATCTGCGGCTGCTCGGCCGTTATAATTTTGGGCTCGCGAGCTTCATGCAGTTCACCTTTGGCGCGGTGGTGTTCGGCGTGGTGTTCCTGGTGCCGAACTATTTTGCCGAGTTGCACGGCTACAATGCCCGCGAAATCGGACTCGCCATGATTCCCTATGGCCTGGTTCAGTTCGCGATGTCGTTCATGACCCCGCCGCTGATGAAGCGGGTGGGGACGCGATGGATCATCGTGCTCGGCTTCGTTCTGGTCAGCATTGGCTGCTTCATGAATATTCATCTCGATCACGATGCCGCGCGCAACGTGATCATTCCGTCACTCATCGTGCGGGGCATTGGCCAATCGCTGGTGGTCGTTGCCTTGTCGGTCATGGCGGTCCGCGGGATCGAACAAGCGCAACTTGGGTCGGCTTCGGGGCTGTTCTCGACGGTTCGCAATGTCGGCGGTGCGATCGGGATCGCGATCGCGAGCCAGATCGTGGTCGAGCGTGAGAAGCTCCACGCATCGCGGATCGGCGAGGCGATGACGGTCTTCAGCCCAGAAACCCGCGAGCGCGTCATCGCGTTGGTACGCCGGTTGGGGGGCCTCTACGTGGATCGTGTCGCAGCCTTGCATGCCGCAGTCACCGCGCCGCTGCGGCAGCAGGCGATAGCCTTGCTCGACAGCCTCGTCCATCGCGACGCGCTGATACTCGCCTATAGCGATACGTTCCTGCTTGCAGGTATCGCCATGGCATTTTGTGCGCTGGCAGCTCTTGTCTTGAAGGACTCGTGATGAGTTGGTCGTGGGGGGCCACGATTGGCTGTGGCGCAGGCTTGCTTGGAGCCACGGGTATAATCAGAATTCGCATAAGGTATATTATGGAATATTTATATCTACAATTAGATCAGATATTTAGTGGGAAATCTTCGCATTGGACAGCAGCACGGCGTCGGTTCAGACCTGTCTCGGCCGTTGCTGGGGCTCGCCCGGACAATCGTCGCGGTTCACATGCAAGCGTCTCGTCAGAAAGCCGATATTGCCGCGGCGTACGGACGCTGCAATAAGCCCCAGCTGTGCAGAGATCGCTGGTGACCCCGCGGCATCAGGTCCGTATAGGATGGCATCTCAGAACAACAACAAGCCTCTCGAGGGAGCAACACCAATGAGCTTTTCACGACGCACGCTGCTGAAGGTTTCCGCCGCTTCCGCCGTCCTGGGCGGAATTGGCGCGCCGTATGTCGCGCGCGCCCAGTCGGCCGAGTTCTCCTACAAGTTCGCCAACAACCTGCCGGAATCGCATCCGCTGGTGGCGCGCGCCCGGGAGATGTCTGCGGCGATCAAGACCGAGACCAACGGCCGGTTCGACCTTCAGGTGTTCCCGAACAATCAGCTCGGCTCGGATACCGACGTGCTGAGCCAGGTGCGCTCCGGCGGCGTCGAGTTCTTCACGCTGTCCGGCCTGATCCTGGCGACCCTGGTGCCGGCGGCTTCGATCAACGGTATCGGCTTCGCATTCCCGGACTATCCCACGGTCTGGAAGGCCATGGATGGCGACCTCGGCGCCTATGTCCGTGGCGAGATCAAGAAGGCCGGCCTCGAGGTCATGGACAAGATCTGGGACAACGGCTTCCGCCAGACCACGTCGTCGACCAAGCCGATCAACGGACCGGACGACTTCAAGGGGTTCAAGATCCGCGTGCCAGTGTCGCCGCTGTGGACCTCGATGTTCAAGGCGTTCGACGCCTCGCCCGCCTCGATCAATTTCAGCGAGGTCTATTCGGCGCTGCAGACCAAGATCGTCGAGGGCCAGGAGAACCCGCTGGCGCTGATCTCGACCGCGAAGCTGTATGAAGTCCAGAAGTATTGCTCGCTGACCAACCACATGTGGGACGGCTTCTGGTTCCTGATGAACCGTCGTGCCTGGGCGGCTCTGCCTGACGATATCAAGACCATCGTCGCCAAGCACGTCAACGCGGCCGCCGTGAAGGAACGCGAAGACACCGAGAAGCTGAACGCGACCGTGAAGCAGGAACTCGCGGGTAAGGGTCTCGTGTTCAACCAGCCCGAGGTCGGGCCGTTCCGCGACAAGCTCCGCACCGCCGGCTTCTACGCCGAGTGGAAGGGCAAGTACGGCGACAAGGCCTGGGAGCTGCTCGAGAAGTCCGTCGGCAAACTGTCCTGATCGTCAAGCGGGAGGCTCGCCAGCGGGAGATTTGCTATGGCTCATGTCGAGATGACGCCGGCCGTGGCCGGCGAGGCGGCGTCACAGCCCCCTCGCCGCCGCTCTGTTCTCGGTGCCATCGATGCGGCGCTGGGATGGCTGGTCGAAATCCCGGCGGCGATCCTTGTCGTCGCCGAGGTCGTCATCCTGTTCGCGGGCGTGGTGGCGCGCTACGTGCTGCACACGCCGCTGATCTGGTCCGACGAGCTGGCGTCGATCCTGTTCCTGTGGCTTGCGATGTTGGGATCAGTGGTCGCGCTCCGCCGCGGCGAGCACATGCGCATGACGGCCTTGGTGGCAAGCGCCGGACCGCGGCTCTGGGCCTATCTCGACGTCGTCGCGACCTGCGCCGCGCTGGCGTTCCTGGTCCTGATCGTGCACCCGGCCTATGAATACGCCTACGAGGAAAGCTTCATCACGACGCCGGCGTTGCAGATCTCCAATACCTGGCGCGCCGCGGCGCTGCCGGTCGGGATCTGCCTGATGGCGTTGTTCGCGCTGCTGCGGCTGGCCCGCGCCGGCGATTTCAAGACCTTCCTGCTGGCCGCCCTGACGGTGGTTGCCTTGATCGGGGTGTTCTGGCTGGCGCAACCGATGTTGCGGCCGCTCGGCAACCTCAACCTGATCATCTTCTTCGTCGGCGTGGTCGGCTTCTGCGTGTTCGCCGGCGTGCCGATCGGCTTTGCCTTCGGGATGGCGATCTTCGGCTATCTGGCGCTGACGACGCGGACGCCGTTGATGGTGCTGGTCGGCCGGATGGACGAGGGCATGAGCCACCTGATCCTGCTGTCGGTGCCGCTGTTCGTGTTCCTCGGCCTGCTGATCGAAATGACCGGCATGGCGCGCGCGATGGTGGCCTTCCTGGCCAGCCTGCTCGGGCACGTCCGGGGCGGCCTGCACTACGTGCTGGTCGGCGCGATGTATCTGGTGTCAGGCATTTCCGGATCGAAGGCCGCCGACATGGCGGCGGTCGCACCGGTGCTGTTTCCCGAAATGAAGGAACGCGGCGCCAAGCCTGGCGATCTGGTCGCCCTGCTCGCCGCGACCGGAGCGCAGACTGAAACCATTCCGCCGAGCCTGGTGCTGATCACGATCGGCTCGGTCACCGGCGTCTCGATCTCGGCGCTGTTCACCGGCGGCCTGCTGCCGGGCGTCGTGCTGGCAATCACCCTGTCGGCGCTGGTGTGGTGGCGTTACCGCGGCGAAAACCTCAGCCACGTCCAGCGCGCCACGCGAAGCGAGATCGGCAAGGCCTTCATCTACGCCCTGCCCGCATTGGCGCTGCCGTTCGTGATCCGCTACGCGGTGGTCGAAGGCATCGCCACCGCGACCGAGGTCTCGACCATCGGCATCGTCTATGCGTTCCTCATCGGCCTCCTGATCTATCGCAAGTTCAACTGGCGGCGGCTCGTGCCGATGCTGATCGACACGGCGTGCCTGTCGGGCGCGATCCTGTTCATCATCGGCACCGCCACCGGCATGGCCTGGGGCCTGACCCAGTCCGGCTTCTCGCGGGCGCTGGCGGCGGCGATGGCCGGATTGCCCGGCGGGTCGGCGACCTTCATTGCGGTGTCGATCCTGGCCTTCGTGATCCTCGGCAGCGTGCTCGAGGGCATCCCGGCGATCGTGCTGTTCGGGCCGCTGCTGTTTCCGATCGCGCACCAGGTCGGCGTCCACGAGGTGCACTATGCCATGATCATCATCCTGGCGATGGGCATCGGGCTGTTCGCGCCGCCGTTCGGCGTCGGCTATTATGCCGCCTGCGCCATCGGGCGCGTCGATCCGGCCGAGGGTATCCGGCCGATCTGGGGTTACATGCTGGCGCTGTTGATCGGCCTGATCATCGTCGCCATCTTCCCCTGGATATCGATCGGTTTCCTTTAGAGCACCTAGCGGATGGGATAGAGCCATGAGTGCAGCTCAAAATCAGTACTCGATCGGGCTGGACAAGACATCAGCCAATTACGTGCCGCTGACGCCCCTGAGCTTCCTGGCGCGCTCGGCCGCGGTCTATCCCGACCATGTCAGCGCCGTCTATGAGGGGCGCAGCTTCACCTGGAAGCAGACCTATGAGCGCTGCAAGCGGTTCGCGTCCTATCTCGCGGGCCATGGCATCGGCCATGGCGACACGGTCGCGGCGATGCTGCCGAACATCCCGGCGATGAACGAGCTGCATTTCGCGGTGCCGATGACCGGCGCGGTGCTGAACGCGCTGAACATCCGGCTCGATGCGGCATCGATCGCGTTCCAGCTCGACCATGGCGGCGCCAGGATTATCCTCGTCGATCCCGAATTCGCCGGCGTGATCGCGGAGGCGTTGACGCTGATGGAGGGCCCGAAGCCTTTCGTCATCGACGTCGATGATGCCGCATTCAGCGGCGGCAAGCGGATCGGCGCGATCGAGTATGAGGCGGCGGTCGCGGCAGGCGATCCCGCATTCGCCGAGCGGCCGCCGGCCGACGAATGGAATGCGATCGCGCTGAGCTATACGTCGGGCACGACCGGCAATCCGAAGGGCGTGGTGACCCATCACCGCGGCGCCTATCTCAATGCCGTCAGCAACATCCTCGCCGGCAATCTCGGCCAGCATCCGGTCTATCTCTGGACGCTGCCGATGTTTCATTGCAACGGCTGGTGCTTCCCCTGGACGATCGCGGCGACCGCCGGCGTCAATGTCTGTCTGCGCAAGGTCGATCCCGCAAAAATCTTCGAGCTGATTCCGAAGCACGGCGTCACCCATATGTGCGGCGCGCCGATCGTCTACAACACGCTGATCAATGCGCCTGACGCACCGAAGGGCGGCAAGGTGAAGCCGGTCACAGGCCTGATCGCCGGCGCGGCGCCGCCGGTTGCGGTGCTCGAGGGTGCCGAGCGCATCGGCATCAAGCTGACGCATGTCTACGGCCTGACCGAGGTCTACGGCCCCGCTTCCGTCTGCGCCGAGCAGCCGGGCTGGGACGAGCTGTCGGCCGATGCGCGCGCGCAGCTGAAGCGGCGTCAGGGCGTCTCCTATCCGCTGCAGGAAGGCGTCACGGTGCTCGATCCCGAGACCATGCGCGAGGTGCCGCGCGACGGCGAGACCATCGGCGAGGTCATGTTCCGCGGCAACATCGTGATGAAGGGCTACCTGAAGAACGAGAAGGCGACGCAGGAAGCCTTTGCCGGCGGCTGGTTTCACACCGGCGATCTCGGCGTGCTCGACGCGCACGGTTACGTCATCATCAAGGACCGCTCCAAGGACATCATCATCTCCGGCGGCGAGAACGTCTCCTCGGTCGAGGTTGAGGACATCCTCTACAAGCACCCGGCCGTGCTGTTCGCGGCGGTCGTCGCAAAACCCGATCCGAAATGGGGCGAAGTGCCCTGCGCGTTCATCGAGCTGAAGGACGGCGCCAAGGCGACCGAGGCCGAAATCATCGCCTATTGCCGCGAGCACATGTCGGGCTTCAAGACACCGAAATCGGTGGTCTTCGGGGCGGTCCCGAAAACATCCACGGGCAAGATCCAGAAATTCCTGCTGCGCAACGAGGTCGGCTCGGCCAAGGCGATCTCGGCCTGAGCCGTGGCGCTCAGCCCTCCGCGAGGCGGCCGAGCAGATCGTACAGGAGCTTCTTCTGGTCTGCCTTGAGCGGCGCCAGCGTCGTCGCCGTGCATTCGATCTCGATCGGGATCAGTTGCTCGACCAGCGCTGTGCCGGACGCGGTCAGGTCGATCAGGACCAGCCGCTTGTCGGTCGGATCGCGCCGTGTCGCAACCAGACGCCGCTTCTTCAGCCGCAAGACGACGTCGCGGATATTGGCGGGCTCCATCGCAACCAGGCGTCCCAGCAGATTCTGCGACAGTGCCCCGCGCTCGTAGAGCCGGGCCAGCGTCGCGTATTGCGGCGCTGTCAGATCGTAGGAGCCGATCCGCTCCACAAGGTTGGACGACGCGCGCTGATAGGCCCGACGCAGCAGGAAACCGACCTGGTCCTCCAGCCTATAGTCCGGCGCGACACGCCTTGCTGGTGCCGCTGCTTTAGTCGACGTTCTCGGCATCGCGGTACATCACCTTGTGGCGCGTGGTCGAAACCCATTCGTCAATCTGGGCTTCGGTCATGAAGTGCTGATCATCGAACCTGTTCCAGTTGCTGATGTCGGTGAGGCTCTTCTTCCAGCGCTTGTAGGGCGGCTTGGCCGGCGGACCGAAGCACATGATGTCGAGCACGGACAATTCGTCGGGGATGCCGAGCAGCGGCTTCATCGCCTGCTGAGCCTTCTCCTGCCCGATCGCGGTCACCCACCAGACATTATAGCCGAGGGCCGCCGCCGCGAGGTGCGCCGACATCGTCGCGGCCGCCACGCTCTGCAGCAGGATCCGCTCGGCATTCTGCTTGTACATCTTGTCGAGCTCGGAGCCGTCATTGAGTACCGGAAACGCCTTGACCCAGCGGAAGTCGCTCGCGACCACGATGAAGCCCGGGGCCGATGCGAGGCCGCGATAGTCGGGCGTCGGGAACTTCATCTTGAGCCGGGCGCGGGCGACCTGCTCCTCGCGGAAATACTCGGTGATCCTGTTCTTCAGCTCCTGATCGGTGACGGCAATGAAGTGCCAGGGCTGCGCATTTGCGCCCGATGGCGCGTGCCGCGCCGCCTCCAGAACCATGTCGTAATGCTCACGCGGCATCACGTAGCCGGAATCGAAGGCGCGTGTGGTCAGCCGGTTCTTCACGACGTCCATCAGCGCGTCATATCGCGTGCGGTCCGTATAGTCCCGCGCGGCCAAAGCCTCTGCCATTGGGTCCTCCCGATATTGTTATGATCATAACGATATCCAAAGTCCGCGAAAGGTCAATCCCGGGCTGCGAAGGCGGGCGGCAGCCTGGCGTGCGGAATCCCGCGCGATCGGATGAACGCGCGCGGCCCGGTCGTCACGGTCGTTGACGTCTTCAGCCCGCCCGGTCGAGCGTCAGCCGCATGCCGTCATAGGCCGGGATCACGCCGGCCGGCAGGCTCTGCCGCAGCACCTCGTAGTCGAGGTCGGAATGCATGTTGGTGATCACGGCGCGCTTCGGCTTGAAGCGTTCGATCCACGACAGCGCATCCGCAACGCTGAAATGGCTCGGATGCGGCGCATAGCGCAGGCCGTCGACGATCCAGAGATCGAGGCCTTGCAGCGCCGGCCAGCTCTCCTCGGGAATGTCGTGCAGATCGGGCGTGTAGGCGGCATCGCCGATGCGGTAGCCGAGCGCCGGAATCCGGCCGTGCTGCACCAGGAAGGCCTCGAGCTTCAGCGGACCGCCCTTCCCCGTGACCGTATGGCTCTCGCCGGCCTCGATCGAATGCCGGGTTAGGATCGGCGGATAGTCGCTGCCTTCAGGCGAGATGAAGCAATAGGAGAACCGCGCCATGATGTCCTTGGCGGTCGACTGGTTGAAGTAGACCGGGATGCGGCGGCGCTGGTGCAGCACCACCGAGCGCAGATCGTCGATGCCGTGGGTCTGGTCGGCATGCTCATGGGTCAGGAACACCGCGTCGATATGCTCGACACTGGCGTCGATCAACTGCTCGCGCAGGTCGGGCGCGGTGTCGATCACGACCCGCGTGGTGCCGTGCTCCATGGTGCGCTCGGCCATGATCGAGCAGCGGCGGCGGCGGTTCTTTGGATTGCTGGGATCGCAGGCGCCCCAGCCGAGCGCCGGGCGCGGCACGCCGGCGGAAGAGCCGCAGCCCAGGATGGTCAGTGTCAGCGTCATGCAGCTACCTTCGGCGTCGGCACCTTGGAGAACAGCCGGAAGAAGTTTTCGGTGGTCTGCCGTGAGATATCTTCCAGCGAGACGCCGCGTGTTTCGGCGAGCACCTTGGCGACCTCGACGACGTAGGACGGCTCGTTGCGCTTGCCGCGGAATTTGCCGGGCGCGAGATACGGCGCGTCGGTCTCGACCATGATGCGGTCGGCCGGCAGCTCGGCGGCCAGCGCGCGCAGCGCGTCCGACTTCTTGAAAGTCAGGATCCCCGTGAACGAGATCGACAGCCCAAGCGCAATCGCCTTCATCGCGAGCTCGCGGCCGCCGGTGTAGCAATGCAGCACCGCCTTGAACGGGCCCTTCGCGACTTCGTCCTCCAGGATGCGGCCGCAATCCTCGTCGGCCTCCCGGGTGTGGATGACGAGCGGCAGGCCGGTCGCGCGTGCGGCCGCGATATGCGCGCGAAAGCCCCGCTCCTGCGCCTCGCGCGAGCCATGCTCATAGAAATAATCCAGCCCCGCCTCGCCGAGCGCCACGACCTTCGGGTGTTTGGTCAGCTCGATCAGCTCGCTGGCCGGAATGCCGTCCTCTTCATCGGCGTGATGCGGATGGGTGCCGACCGAGCAGTAGACGTCCGGAAAGCGCTCCGTGATCGCAAGCAGGCCGCCGAGCCGCTTCACCCGGGTCGAGATCGTGACCATGCGGCCGATGCCGGCCGCTTCGGCGCGGGCGACGATCCCGTCGAGATCGTCGGCGAAGTCGGGGAAATCGAGGTGGCAGTGACTGTCGACCAGCATGAATTTCGAGCCGCTCACTCGGTCTTCGGTTCCACGTAGCGCGGGAACACGCCGACCGGCGCCGGCAGCACCGTGCCCGGCCTGATCCGCTCCGCGATCGCCGCGAAGTCGCGGGCATCTGCTGCTATCCCGAGGCTGTCGAGCATCTTGCCGCAGGACTCGGGCATCACCGCCTGCGCCATTATCGCGATCTGGCGCACGACTTCGGCGGTGACATAGAGCACCGTCTTCTGACGCGCCGGATCGGTCTTGGCCAGCGCCCACGGCGCTTCGCCCGCAAAGTAGCGGTTGGCCTCGGCGACCACGGCCCAGACCGTGTTGAGCCATTGATGGATCTGCTGCGTGGCCATCGCGGTCCGCGACGTCTCCAGCATGGCGTCGGCCTGCGCCAGGATCGCCTTGTCGTTGTCGCTGAACTCGCCCGGCTCCGGCAGGACGCCGCCAAGCTGCTTGGCGATCATCGACAGCGAACGCTGCGCGAGATTGCCGAAATCGTTGGCGAGGTCGGCATTGATGCGCGCGACGATGGCCTCGTGGTTGTAGTTGCCGTCCTGGCCGAACGGCACCTCGCGCAGGAAGAAATAGCGCACCTGGTCGACGCCGTACTGGTCCGCCAGATTGAAGGGATCGACCACGTTGCCGACCGACTTCGACATCTTCTCGCCCCTGTTGAACAGGAAGCCGTGGGCATAGACGCGCTTCTGCAGGGGAATGCCGGCCGACATCAGGAAGGCCGGCCAGTACACCGCGTGGAAGCGGATGATGTCCTTGCCGATGATGTGCACGTCGGCAGGCCAGTAGCGCCAGTGCTTGTCGCTTTGGTCGGGATAGCCGACGCCGGTTATGTAGTTGGTCAGCGCATCGACCCAGACATACATCACGTGCTCGGGATCGTTCGGGACCTTGACGCCCCAGTCGAACGTGGTGCGCGAGATCGAAAGGTCCTTCAGCCCGCCCCGCACGAAGCTCATCACCTCGTTGCGGCGGGAATCCGGACCGATGAAATCGGGCTGGCTCTCATAGAGATGCAGCAGCTTGTCCTGGTAGGCCGAGAGCTTGAAGAAATAACTCTTCTCCTCGACCCACTCGACCGGCGTGCCCTGCGGGCCGCGGCGGACATTGTCCTCGCCGACTTTGGTCTCATCCTCGGCGTAATAGGCCTCGTCGCGGACCGAATACCAACCCGCATAGCTGTCGATATAGATGTCGCCATTGTCCTGCATGCGGCGCCAGATTTCCTGCACCGACTTGTGGTGAGCAGGTTCAGACGTGCGGATGAAGCGGTCGAACGAGACGTTGAGTCGCTCGTCCATCTCCTTGAACCGCGCGGCGTTGCGGGTGGCGAGATCGTACGGCGTCATCCCCTCGCCCTGCGCGGTCTGGATCATCTTCTGGCCGTGCTCGTCGGTGCCGGTCAGGAAGAACACGTCCTTGCCGTCGAGCCGCTGGAAGCGCGCCAGCGCGTCGGTCGCGATCGCCTCATAGGCGTGGCCGATATGCGGCTGGCCGTTCGGATAAGCGATCGCGGTCGTGATGTAGTAGATGTTGCCGCGGTCTGCGGCTGGCGCCGCGACGGCGGCGGATACAGGTGCTGCCGCGGCCGGCCTGGGTTGCTTTGGTGCGCGAACCGCTGCCGGTCTCGGCGCCTTCTCGGCGGCCGGAGCCTTCGGCACAGCGGGCTTCCTTGCAGCCGTCGCAACGGCCACCGCGGCGGCCTTCTTCGGCGCGGTCTTGGTGGCCTTCGCCGCAGCCTTCTTGACAGCCTTCTTGGCCGTCTTCTTCGCAGCCTTCTTCACGGTCTTTTTGGCTGCCGTCTTCGCTCCCGACTTGTTGGCTCCCGTCTTGGTCTTGGCGGCCTGCTTCGCCTTCTTGGCGACGCGCCCACCCTTCTTGGCCGTGCGCGACTTCGCAGCGGCCTTCCTCGTCGCGCGGGCGGGCGATGCCTTCTTCGTCTTCTTGGCCTTCTTCGACGATGTCTTCTTAGCGGTCGCCACCACGGAATCCTTTGCAGATCGAAACGAGATTGTCGGGAGTTTTGTCGGACGGATGTGTTGTCAGACAGATGTGTTTTGGGACTTGGCGTCTATCGGGTCGCATCCGCGAGCATCGAAAACACCGAGAAAACCAGCGGCTTGCGCTCCAGATTGTAGGCTTCGGTATCGCGCGCGGCGCGAACGATCTTTTCCCATACCTCCGCGAGCCGTGCAAGGCGCGGCAGATTGGCATTGGCGTCGCCGGTCCGCATCCGCTCGCTCATCCAGCGATCGATGCCGTCGATGAAGGCGGCGAGCGCGACGCGGTCGCTGGTGCCGAGCGCATCGCCCAGCGCATGCAGCTCGCGCGGATCGACGCTTGGAAGCGTTGCCAGCAGCGCAGCCGTACGTTGTTGCAGCTTGAGGGCGTCGCCGCCGAGCAGCGACAGCGCCCGCCCGACGCTGCCTTCGGATGCGGCCGCGGCTTCCAGCAGCGCCGGGTCTTCAGCGTCGATATCGGTTGCCGCCGCGGCTGCGCGCACGACGTCGTCCGTCTCCAGCGGCCGCAGCAGCAATTTGCGGCAGCGGGACAGGATCGTCGGCAGCACCCGCGACGGCGCGTGACTGACCAGGAGGAACAACGACTGCTGCGGCGGCTCCTCGAGGATTTTCAAGAGCGCATTCGCAGCGTTGGGATTGAGCTCGTCGACGGTGTCGACGATGCAGACGCGCCAACCGTCGACCGCGGCCGTCGAGCCGAAGAACGAGATCGTCTCGCGCGTCTCGTCGACCGTGATCACGGTGCGCATCACGCCGCGGTCGTTGAGGCCGCGCTCCAGCACCAAGAGCCCGCCATGGGCGCCCGCCGTGATCTGCCGCGCCACCGCATCGGACGGATCGACCCGCAGCGTCGGCGCCGCCTGAACCTGCGACGATTTCGGATTGCGGAACGCCAGCACAAAGCGCGCCATGCGGTAGGCCAGCGTCGCCTTGCCGACGCCCTGCGCGCCGCCGATCAGCCAGGCATGCGGAATCCGCCCGCTGCGATAGGCATCGAGCAAGGTGGCCTCAGCCTCGCGATGTCCGAACAGATCGGACGTTTCGCGCGGATGGCGGGCAGTGCGCTCCTGTTCGACCTTGCGCGCGCTCATGCTGGACTGTCCGCCGTGAGCGTCGCGCGCAGATGCTCGCGCAGCGCGGCCCATATCGTAGCTGTGACCGTGTCCGGATCGGGCGTGGCGTCGATCAGGACGCAGCGCTCCGGGTCTTCGGCCGCGATCCGGCGGTACGCGTCGCGCAAATCCTGGTGGAACTTGATGCCTTCGGCCTCGAAGCGGTCAGCCGTGGCGTTGCCGCGGCGCGCGGCGGCGCGTTGCAGTCCGACCTCGACCGGCACATCGAGGATGAAGGTCAGATCGGGCTTGAGATCGCCGATCGTCACGCGCTGCATCGCGTTGACCAGTTCGGGCGACACCTGCCCGAGCTGGCCCTGATAGGCGCGCGTCGAATCGAAGAAGCGGTCGCACAGCACCCAGATGCCCTGGTTGAGCGCCGGCAGGATCACCGTGCGGACGTGGTCGTCGCGCGCCGCGGCAAACAGCAGCGTCTCGGCCTCGGGCCCGAGCAGCTTGCCCATTCCGGACAGCACGAGGTGACGGATGATCTCCGCGCCCGGCGAGCCGCCGGGCTCGCGGGTCACGATCACGCGCAGCTTGGCGGTGTCGAGCCGCTCAGCGAGCTTGCGGATCTGGGTCGATTTGCCCGAACCTTCGCCGCCTTCAAAGGTGATGAAGCGACCGCGCAAGCTCGGCCGTTGGACTGCTGCTTCCGCCATGTCAGAGTTTCTCGACCCCTGCGCGGAACATGCCGATGACGAGCTCCTGGGCACCGTCGAGCGCGCGGCGCATCGTCGATCCCGTGCCGACGGCATCAGCCGCGAACACCGGCGCCTCCATCGCGACATTGGCGCCGCGCCACACGCGCACCACCCCGATCTTCTGGCCGGCGGCGATCGGCGCCTTGACAGGGCCGCTATAGATCACGCGTGCGAGCAGCTTGTCGTTGCCGTTCTTGGACACCATCACCTTGACCGGATCGGGACTGACGAGCTTGACCGAGCGGCTCTCGCCGCCGAACACCCGGGCGTAGCCGACCGGCTGGTTGGCTGCGATCAAGGTCCGGGTCTCGAAGCTGCGGAACCCCCATTCCAGCATCTTCTTCGCCTCGGTCGCGCGGTCTTCGGAGTCCTCGAGACCATTGACGACGACGACGATCAGCCTTGTGTCGTTCTGCACCGCGGAGCCGACCATGCCGTAGCCGCCTTCCTTGGTGTATCCGGTCTTCAACCCGTCGGCGCCGGGCAAGGCATTGAGCAGCGGATTGCGGTTCTGCTGGCGGATCTTGTTCCAGGTGAACTCCTTCTCGCCGAACAGCTTGTACTGGTCGGGATAGGCCTGGATGATGTGGCGCGCCAGCACCGCGAGTTCCCGCACCGTCATCTTGTTGGTCGGGTCCGGCAGGCCGTTGGAATTGCCGAAGGTCGACTTCGTCATGCCGAGCTCGCGGGCGCGCTTGGTCATGAAGTCGGTCGCGAACGTATGCTCGTTGCCGGCAATGCCTTCGGCGAGCGCGATGCAGGCGTCGTTGCCGCTCGGGATGATCGCGCCGTGCAGGAGGTCGTCGACCGAGACCTTGCTGTTGATCGCAGCGAACATCGTCGAGGTGCCGGACGGCGCCCCGCCCCGCCGCCAGGCGTTCTCGCTGATCCGGTATTCGTCCGTGAGCTTGATGTCGCCCTTCTTGATGGCGTCGAACACCACCTCGGCGGTCATCAGCTTCATCATGCTGGAGGGCGCGCGCAGCTCGTCGGCATTCTTCTCGAACAGCACGCTGCCCGAGGAGGCCTCGACCAGGATCGCGGTCGGCGCGTCACCGTCGAATCCGGCGTCTTCCTTCTTGGCGCCCTGGACGCTGTTGTTGGCGGCATAGACCACGCCGCCGCAGCCGATCGCCAGCGCGACCGCGGCCGCGATCAGGCCGCGCCCGGCGCGAGCTGACAACGTGCGGGGAACTGCGGTCTGGGCTGCCATCGGCGATGTCCTGAAAGACTGCGTTCTAACAGCTGGAAGTATCGCAAACAACTCAGGTTTCGCCGCTTGTGCACGGCCGGCTGGATTGCCTGCTGCGTTGAACGTCCGTATCTTCGGAACTAACGACAGCAAAACCGGCAAACAAGGCGGAAACGCGAATGTCATCCTCCCGCACCATTTCCGCCAACGGCATCGACATGTTCGTGCGCGAGGCCGGCCACGGCCCGCTGGTCGTGCTCTGCCATGGCTGGCCGGAACTGTCCTACTCGTGGCGGCACCAGATCGCAGCGCTCGCAGCCGCGGGCTTCCGGGTCGCAGCACCCGATATGCGCGGCTTCGGCCGGACCGCCGCGCCGGCCGACATCGGTGCCTACACGATCTTCGATACCGTCGGCGACATGGTCGCGCTGGTGGCTGCGCTCGGCGAGAAGAAAGCAATGATCGTGGGTCACGATTGGGGAGCGCCGGTGGCCTGGCACGCGGCGCTGTTCCGCCCCGACGTCTTCACCAGGGTTGCCGGCCTCAGCGTGCCGCCGCCGTTTCGCGGCCGCGGACGTCCGCTCGAAACCCTGCGCGACAGCGGCATCACCAATTTCTATTGGCAGTATTTCCAGCCGCCCGGAGTCGCCGAGGCCGAGTTCGAGCGCGACGTCGCCCACACCATGCGGCTGGTGCTCGGACGCGGCGTCTCCGATGCCAGCTCGATGTTCGTCGACGAGGCCAAGGGCTTCCTCGGCAAGCTGCCGGCCGGAATGCCGCTGCCGGCCTGGATCACCGAGGCCGACATCGCCGAATTCGCCGAGGGTTATCGGCAGTCCGGCTTCCGCGGCGGCCTCAACTGGTACCGCAATCTCGACCGCAACTGGGAGCTGACCGCGCCCTGGCAGGACGCGCAGATCCATCAGCCATCGTTGTTCATCGCCGGCTCGAACGATTCTGTCATCACCGGGCTGATCGGCGCCAAGCGGGTCGCCGACATGGAGCGCGTGCTGCCGAACTTGCGGCAGAAGCTGATCATCGAGGGCGCCGGCCACTGGATCCAGCAGGAGCGCCCCGACGAGGTCAACGCGTCGCTGATCGCGTTTCTGAAGTGAACAGGCCAAGCACCTGATTCGTAACGCTTTGACTTAGTAGAGCCCGCGCCCGCTCAGCACTTCGGCCGGTCCACGTGCATCGATCGGCACATAGGCGGCGGCCGGGCTCGGGGTTGCGGCATAGCGCGGGTCACCCTCGTAGGAGACTTCGCGCTGATTGTTCGCGACGCGACGGTGCGACCGGCTTGAGGCCGACATCTCCGAGGTCGCGTTCGCCGAGGCGTAGTCGGCCTGGGTGTTGCCGAGGCTGTACGGCCGCCCTTCGGGCAGCGGGACGTCGCCGCGGACCCGGCCCGACGAGGACGACATCTCCGGGACGAACGGACGTGCCGAGGTGACCCGGACCATCGACGGCGACGGCGCTGGCGTGCCGGTGCGCAAGGTCGCCATCAACTGGCGGTCGTCGGAGCCTTCGAGCGGTGCCCGGCCGACATATTCGACGCGGACGCGGGCGACACCATTTCCTTTGAAATCAAGCAGTTCGGCAGCTTTGTTCGAGACGTCGATGAGGCGGTTGCCGTGGTACGGGCCGCGGTCATTGACGCGAACGACGAGCGATTTGCCGTTGCTTAGATTGGTGACCCGCGCGTAGCTCGGCATCGGCAGGGTCGGATGGGCGGCCGTCAGCGAGGCCATGTCGAACACCTCGCCATTGGCGGTCAGGCGGCCGTGGAAATCATCGCCGTACCAGGACGCCATGCCCTCGGCGCGGTAGTTCTCGTTCTCCTCCGGCACATAGGTGCGGCCGGCGACGACATAGGGCTTGCCGATGCGGTAGGTGCCGCCGCCCTTCGGCACGGGGTCGCCCAGCGCCACGACCCGCGGGCTCGACGACACGCCATATTTGGGATCGACCCGGCTGGCGAACTTGTTGGAGGAGGCACAATTGGCGAGGACGAGGCACGTCGCCACCGCAACGGCGCCGCGCGCCGTCCGGATCATCGAATCTGGCCGTCTAGTCCCCATTTGCCCCAAGTACCATTCTGCCGGACCCGCGCCTACTCCGAGGCGTCGGGATCATTTTCGTCACTGCGCGGCCCACCTCCGCACCAGAGCTTGACGATATCGCAACCGGAACACGGCGGAAATGGGGAGAGCCTTAACCCTATGGCACTTTGGTAAACCGCCTGTTGCGCCTCCTCAGTTGTTCTACGGAGCCTCGGCCACCCGAAACGCGCTCGCCTGTCCCGCTATCAGACACACTGTTGCAGTAAATCATCAGTGGGTCGGCATCTTGAATTCCAACAATTGAATCTTTTTGACTGTGCAAGGCTGCAATCGTTTTCTCTTCAGCGTGGGGCGCAAAGGAAGTTTGCGATGATCGAGACGGTTACAGCGGTGATGGGCTTGGTGAGTGCGGCGATCTTCTTGGCGCACGCCGTGGAAGGCTATCGGTACCGGGCCTGACAGTCCGTTGAAGGCGGAAAGACGCGTCACCTCTTTCCAGGAGAGTATGTTCGGAAAGCTTTAATCAATTCGGATGAGCATCGATTGAAAGCAGGTGTGTCATGCGTAATCACGATTTGGTCTCCGACGGATTTCTAACCCTGACCGCAGCAAGCCTCGTGCTGCTGTGCTCGAGCCTCTTGGCCTTCGCTTTCGGCTAAAGATGCGATGCTCCGGGGCGCCATCTGCGCCCGCTCGCCTACCCCTCACCTCGTCCCTCGCCGATCTCACTCACGTCGGCATCAGCCCAGTCCTGACGCCCCCTCCACCTTTCCAGCGAGAGGATTGGCGAATGACCGGCTCAGCGAGGGAGGGAACGTCGGCACTCCTCGTCAGCACAGACGGCCGGTTGCTCATGCAACTGCGCGACGACCTTCCGCACGTTTCCGATCCCGGCAAGATTAGCCTGTTTGGCGGGCGGCGGGAGGGCACCGAGACTTTCCTGGAATGTGTCGTTCGCGAGATCCACGAGGAGATCGGCCATTACGTGCCGCCGGAGCGCTTTGAGCTGATCGGGAGTTACTCCGGACCGGATCCTTCGACCCCGGGCGGCAGCCTTCGGGGCGAGGTGTTCCTCGCCCGCGACGTTCCGATCGACCGGCTGAGGGTCACCGAAGGCCGCCTCGAGATCGTCGCGGTCGAGGACCTCGAACGTCTCAGCGGCAGGCTCGCGCGCCCGGCGGAGTATGCGCTGGCGATATTCCTGAAGCGCGAACTAGCTGAGTGACGAAACCAGCCCGCGCACGAGGTCATCGATCATCGGCAGCGCAACGGCGGGATCGGCAACGTCGATGTCGTGCACGTGCCAATACGTCACTCTTTCGGCAACCTCAGGGAACCGCCGCTCGACGAGCGGGCGATGCTCGGCCTCCTTGAGCGCGATCACGAGGTCCGCGCCGTCGAAGTCAGCCAGCGAACAGGGTTGCGGATAGCGCGTCGCGCCCTCCGGGACGATGCCGCTGGCGCGAAGACGCCGATCCGCAAACACCGACATGGCTCCGACATTGTCGGGCGAGCCCCGTTCGGCTGCGCCTCGGGACAAGGCGCGCCACGGCAGGTTCTCGGCTCTTGCCAGATGATTGAACAGCTCTTCTGCGTATCGACTGCGATAGTAGTTGCCGGTGCAAAGGAACAGGACACGCTTCATCGGCGCATGATGACTGGCGCCGGCGGTCGGGGTCAACGATGATGCCTCTCTGGCGGCGATTTGCCGCCCGGCTGGATCGCCGGAAAGTGAACTCGTCTTCGCGCTCAGATCAGTCCGCCGGCCGCTGGCGGACCGCGCAAACGGCCGTTTCGCCCCGGCGTTCTCATCAAGTTCGCGTTGCGTTAGGCGTCGCCCTACGCTAAGGGCCTGATCGATCCGGAAGGGTGGCCGAGTGGTTTAAGGCACCGGTCTTGAAAACCGGCGTGCCCGCAAGGGTACCGTGGGTTCGAATCCCACCCCTTCCGCCAGTACACTGTTCTCCGTTGTTCTCCACCGTTCGGAATCCCCAGTAAAATCAGCGCTTTCGTCGGCGAACTGTATTCCCTAGTTCGCCTCGTTCCTCACAATCAAAGCGCAAACCGTAGCTTGGGACCGTGGGTTCGGAGGATGGTTTTCATCGGAGGAACACGTGGTTGGAAAACTCAAGCCGCTCGACGTCGAACGCGAAACGAAGCCCGGAAAGTATGCTGACGGCGACGGGCTCTACCTGATCGTAACTGGTCCCGCGGCGAAGAGCTGGTCTTATCGTTACTGGAAGGACGGCAAGGAGCGATGGCATGGCCTCGGCTCCTTCAGGGATGTATCCCTTAAGAACGCTAGGCTCGCACGAGACGCAGCTCGTCTATGCGTGAAGGGGGACCGCAACACGCCCGGCATAGACATCGTGCAGGAGCGCCGTGAGGCTCGCCAAGAGGCGAAGGCGGCAGCGGACCGAAGCCCACAGCTCACTACAGGTTTGGTTGACGGCGTCGCAAAGGAAGCCTCGCGCAGATCGTCCGCTTTGCCCCAAAGCTTAGGTCGGACGTCGCGCCACCGCCCTGCTGGCTTTGCGTGACCTCATTCAGAACGTCCACTGACGTGGCGGAATTGATGATAGGTCCGATTTTGTTTGCCGAGCTGAGCTTCACATACTGTTAGAACGGCGGGTCCGTTCGCGAGATCATCTTGAAGCAGTTCTTGTCAGTTCCGCCAGCTCTGCGTCTGCATCTACGACGCCTTGGGCAACGGCCAGCTCCAGCCAGTAGCTCGCCTCCTTAGGGTCACTATGGCCAGCCGCACCGCTACGCAAATAGCGCCCGAGCATGAGTTGAGCTTGACCATGCCCGCGCTCTGCGGCTGCGCGAAACCAATGCTCGGCTTTGGCTCGATCAACGGCAATGGCATGGCCGCCGCTATACATTGCGCCTAGTGCAAACATTGCTCCAGCGTGGTCTTTCGCGGCGGCCTGTTCGCATAATTTGAGCGCGGCAGGAGTGTCTTGTGGTCCCCCTCGACCGTTCACGAGCATCTCGGCCAGGGCAACCTGAGCATCGGTGATCCCTCCCTCCGCCGCACGCGCGAACCAACCGCGTGCTGCTTTCAGGTCGGCCGGCACACCTCGGCCGTCGGCAAATAGGCGACCGATCATAAACTGCGCCTCCGGAACCCCTTCGGCAGCGCGCCGCAACCAGACGGCCGCCTGCTGTTCGTTGCGCTCAACGCCGATGCCCTGGAGAAGGCATACGCCAAGATTGAACGCGGCGACAAGATTGCCGCGTTGCGCTGTATTCATGAACCAATCCGCTACCGGCGGGCATTCCTCTCCTCTGACTGCTCGTTCCAGCAGGTCATTTCCGACGTCGACTTGAGCATCTACATTTCCGGCCTCGGCAGCGATGCGCAACCATCGGGCCGCTTCATGATTGTCCTGAGGTACTCCGGCTCCGGTCATGTAAAATGAACTCAACGACCGAGCCGCCGCCGCATTGCCCCCCTCAGCTGCGCGGCGATACCAGTTTGCCGCTTCCACGTAATTCGGCGGTAGTGCTCCGCCCTTTGCATAGAGGTCGCCGACCAACTCCGCTGCACGAACGTCGCCTGCCAGGGCCGCACGACGAAGCCACGTCTCTCCCAAAACAAGGTCTCTCGCAACAACCGTGCCTTCAATCAGTAAGGTGCCCCATTTTATCTGCGCACCGCGATGTCCCAATTCTGCGGCCTTGCGGTACAGCTCAGCAGCGGCGCCCGGGTCATGCGGGCCACTGATCCCACCTTCGGTCAGGACACCCAGCATGAAGACGGCCGTCGGAATTTCGGCGGCGGCCGCCGCTCGCATGTTTTCGACGACCTCGTCCCGATGAACGGCCCGGTTCGGGTCTCCAGCAAGCGACAGCGCATATCCCAATTGTCCTTGCGCGCAGCCCGCGGCGGCGGAGCGGCGATACCATTCCCTCGCCTGTATGAGGTCTCTGAGCGGCGGCGGACCATAGGTCAGAATGTAAGCCAATAGAGCTTGCCCATCGGGAGAACCGGCGTCAGCCGCTAGACGGGCCCACTTCAGGGCGGCTTCGAAATCCGGCTTCGCCGTGCTGTCGTGCGAAAACAATCGCGCGGCAGCATCGCCGCTTTCACGCGATTGCGGGCCGAGCCCTTGGAGCAAGAGCGCCGCCAGCAGGGACTGCGCTTCCACGTGGCCATCCAACGCCGCGCGTTCCAGCCAACGCGCGCCCTCCGTTCGACTGAACGGAACGCCACCGCCCTGAAGGTAGAGCTTTCCGATAAAATATGCAGCTTCCGCGCTGCCGGCCTCTGCCATTCGGGCCAGATGCGGCAACGCTTCAGCAAACCGCTCTTTCTCGATAAGAGCGATCGCCCGGCGTAGCCCCGTTTCGGGTGACGCCTTTCCGATCAAGCGATCAAAGAGCATTTCCAGAAGGCTCCGTCGGGTCGTACAGCAAAGCCATCTCGATCAGGGCTCGCGCATCGCTTCCTGCGTCACCGGAAGCATCAGGCCGAGCATGTATTTTAGTACGGTGCGCTGCCCCACCTTGATATCAGCGGTTACGGGCATGCCTGGCGTGAGCTGGAAACCGGCCGGCACGTCGTGCAGGGCCACCCGATCGATACTTATGCGGCTTCGGTAAAATGGCTCCAGATTCGTCGTCGGAATGGCACTGGTCGGATTGCGCGCCTCTACCTGAGCATTAAAGCTGTCCGGGCTCACGATGCGCACGACACCCTCGGCCATACCGTACTGAGAGAATGGAAACGTGTCGAACTTGATGGCCACGGGATCCTTGACGTGCACAAAGCCGTTATCCTTGCCCGCGATGTTGGCCTCGATCTCAAGCGGCGCGTCTGCCGGCACGAGCGTAATGAATTGCTGGCCCGACTGCATGACGGATCCTACCGAGACCTTTGCGACCGATTGCACGATCGCGTCCAGCCCGGCGCGGATCTCGACCAGCTTGCGTCGCAGGTTCGCCTTGGTCAGCAGCTCGCGTGTATCGGCCGCCTTGACGGTGATCTCCTGCAACTTTTGCGATGCTTCAGCCTTCCAGCCACGAACGTAGGCGTCGCGGTCGGAAGCAAGTGCCGCTTGATCGCGCTTCGCCCCCTCCCCTGTCGCAACAGCGTTGGAAAGCGACCGCTGCATTTCAACGCGTGTATCCTTTGCGATCAGCGAGTTCAGCCGACTTCCGGTCTGGGTCGCCTCCAGTTGCCGGCGCATATCCTCGATGCTTTGGGCGACACCGAGGCGATCACGATAGCCTACAGCATCAGAGTCCGCCCTCGCTATAACGGAATTCAGTTCCTGCAGGCGATGCTCGTAGTTCTCGACCTTGGCATCAAATTGCGCCTTTCGATGGTTGAAAATCGAGGCCTGCAAGGTCCAATTTGGATCATTGCCGGAGTACGTGAACGGCTGTCCATCTGCCTCAGCGCGCAGACGCGCAAGTTCGGGCTCAAGGCTGTTCAGTTGCCCCTCTAAAGCCACTCGATCTGCTTCCGCGAAGGTTGGATCTAGCCGTGCCAGCACGTCGCCCGACCGCACGCGCTGGCCTTCGCTGACGTCGATTGAACGAACGATTGCGGTTTCAAGTGGCTGCACGAGAACGGTGGAGGATTGCGAAACCACAAGGCCGCGCGCTGTGACGACCTGATCGACGGGCAATACACCCGCAACTAGAACCAAGGCAGCGACCATGCTGGAGACGATCCAGACGGTGCCACGGGCTGCGCGCGGGACAGGTGCATTAACAATCGCCGTTGACGGTTGCTGGAATTCAAGAATCACTGGCAACGTCGGATCGCTCTTCTTCGATCTGAACGGTAGCGGCAGCAAATTGGCCTGCACTTCGCTCATGGTGCGTTCGCTCCGCCCGTGACCAGCTTCGGAGTAACCGACTGGCGCGTCGGTTCGACGTGCCGGTTCTGCTGGTTCCAAAGTTGTCGGTAGATCGTGCAACGCTCCACCAAAACGTTGTGCGTAGCGCAGTCGACGATCTTACCTTGATCGAGAACTAGAATTTGATCGCAGCCGACCAGCGACGACAACCGGTGCGAAACAATGACCATTGTCCGTCCGCTGGCGATACGTTCAAGGTTGGCCGTCACGACGGCTTCACTTTCCGGGTCAAGTGCGCTGGTCGCTTCGTCCAATATCAGGATGCGTGGATCTGCAATGAGCGCTCGTGCAATCGCCAGTCGCTGCCTTTGGCCGCCGGAAAGGTTTGGAGATCCCTCTTCGATGTAGGTTTCGAAGCCATTGGGCATCCGCTCGATGAATTCCTCCGCACCGGCGAGCCTTGCCGCATAAACAGCATCGGACAAGGTCAGCCCCGGTCGACCGGCGATGATGTTATCTCTGATGGAACCGCGAAAGAGAAAATTCTCTTGCAAGACGACACCGAGGCTCTGTCGAAGGTGCCGTAGATCAACGTCGCGCAGATCAGCGCCATCGATCTTCACAAATCCCTTGTAGTCACGATTAATACCCTGCAGCAGGCGCGTAACCGTCGACTTGCCGGATCCGCTGCGGCCAACTATCCCTAGCGTCGATCCGGCAGGAACGGAGAAGCTGATCCTGTCGAGTGCGGGGACAGTTGTGTTGAGGTAGGTGAAGCTGACGTCCTGGAAGGCTATTTCACCTGCGAACTTCGGCCTCAAGCCTCCCGCTCGCGCACCGCTCTCAGTGGGCCGATTGAGAACGGAGCTCGCTTCTCCAATCGCGGCCCCAACCTCCTCATAGTCCTCGATCAGTCGCGCCAGCCCGACCAGCGGCTGGGCGACCCGCGCGCTCAGCATCAGGAACGCGAACAATCCGCCGACCATGTAGCCTGACTGGTCGCTCATCGCGAGATATGCACCAAGCATGGTCGTGCCAAGCACCATCAAGCGCTCTATCGGTGTAACCAAAGTCTGCGGCCAATTGGACAAGCGGCCGAATTCGAGCCGCCATTTTCCTGCCTCGGCAATGCGTTCGTCCCAGAGGGCGCGACGTTGCGGCTCAAGCGCCAAAGCCTTGACCGTCTTGATCCCCACGATCGTCTCACCGAGCGTCGCCGATTTCCACGTCTCGGCGGTGGCGACCCGTCCATACATCTCTCGCATCGGCTTCAGGAATGCGATGATGATCAGCAAGATCAGGCAAGCGCAGCCAAGAACAATGCTGGCGAGGATCGGACTTAGATAGAACAGGAACGGGAGCAGCACGCAAAGCGTCATCAGGTCGAGAAACGTCGTCAGAAGGCGGCCGGTCAGAAACTCGCGAACGCGATAGACCTGCGCGATGCGATACATCGTTTCGCCGGCAGGATGGCGCTCGAAGTAATCCAGTGGCAGGCGAAGCAGCCGATTGAAGACGTGCAGATTGAGTTTTGCGTCGAGCCTCGCGCCGACGACCGCAATGATATGACGTCGCGCATGTCCCAGGAGGGATTCATAAATGATGACGACCGCCATGACTGCCGCAAGCATCACCAAAGTCGACGTGCTGTGAAATTGCAGGACCTTGTTCACCATCGTCATCACCAGGAGTGGTGGGAAGATGGTGAGGAAGCTGATGGTGAGCGAGGCGATGCCGATGTCCCGCAGCAAGCGCCTTTCGCGCAGAACGAGATCGAAAAGCCAGCGCAAATCAAACGGAGCGTCGGCCGCAGTGCCGCTTCGGCTCGCGCGCACCAGGATGGCCTCACCGCTCCACACCTGAGAAAGGCGCAACTCATCGACGGGCACGGCCGCGTCTGCCGGGGCGCCGGGATCCCTGAGCATAACGATATTCTGATCGCCGTTTGCGCCAACCATGAGCGCGGCGCTGCCATCGGCAAACAACAGGACGACGGGACCAGCCTCGCTCATGCCCTGCAAGTGCCGCCAACTGGTTCGTACCGCACGAGACCACAGACCGGCGTTCTGTGCCCAGGTCGAGAGTGCGGCAGCCGATGGATAGATATCGGGTTCACCAGCTCTCAATTCGCTGGCATCAAGCTCGACGCCGTAATGACGGGCCACCTGAATAACCGCCTGCAGTCGTGCCTGGTATTGCGGACTGCGTTGCGCGTCCAGGCGATTGATTGAATGCCCTTGTTGCGGATCAACCCCGGTTAATTTCGGTGCGGATGAAACGGCAAGCGGCTTTGACAGAGCCTCTACGTTGACCTTTGCGGCGAGCTCCGCGCAAATCCGTTGTGCGGAGTGGCATGCGCGGACACCGAGATCGGTCACTAGCTCGCCGCCTCCACGGAGACTATCCATGAATCTACGCGGGAGACCGGACCATCGCGCCGCGAATTGCGCTTTCGCCGTTTGCCAGGCACGTCGCGAGGTGCTCGGCCCTTTGGCGGCGCGTGAGCGTCCTCGCGGGCGTTCGGAACGAATATCTCGTGACGCCACAACGTGTGACCGGTCACCGCTCCGAGCCGGGATGACATCCAGGTCGCCGGGGACATTGTACGATGGCGTTCTCACCGGTGCCGTTACGCCGGGTCGGACCTGCCCTTCGACGCGCCATACTGCCTGATCGAAATCACCTTTCTCAGTGTCGATTTGTGCCTGCGACATATCCCTTCTGGCGGCGAGCCGGCTCTCCAAAAGGGCACGTGCCCGGCTGTAAAGCGCATCACGCGACGCTTCATCGTCCGCACCAAGATCGTCAATTGCGTTCTGCAGCAAGCGGACATACTTGCCAGGTCCCGGCTCCCCAAAGGCTCCGCTATGCGGGTCCACGGTCACCCTCCTAAATCGACAACAGAATAAAAATCTTCACTATATCGCGGCAATCTAGACGAATTCGACCGGTCGCAACACCGAAATCCCTCCAGTTGGTTGACGCGATTGGACCCTGCTCGCACCGACATCTCACGCGATCGCGAACAATTGCCGTAGCCGGGACGGCAATTCGCCGGTGGAGCCAATTGCAACACAGCTTTCTGTCCACAAATCGAGATAGCGTTCGATCGGAACGGAGGTCCGCTCCGGCCAGCGGTTCAAGGCTCCGAGATCATCGAGGCAGGTTGGTTTGCCAGGTTTGACGTCCTCGTAGATCTGGAGGACACCGACCACCGCGGGTCCCCACAGAACGTCCTTGCCGGATCCAATTTCCAGCTTCGCGCGATTCATCCGGAACCACTTGAGCGGGGAAAGATAGTCAGCTTTGAATTTGTCCAGCAGCGCGGAGCCATATTGACGAACAGCACGGGCAAAACCTGCGTCCCCCGCAAATGGCGGCGATTTCTCCCAGCTATCGGCGAGCAGCCGCAGGCCGCGAACCGAAAATGTCTCCACGAGCACCTCCTCGAGCCATTGTGTCGGAGGTTGTGGTTTTGCGGAAAATTGCCAGCTGTTGCTGAGGACATGCCCAAGCTCGTGACCGAATTGATACGCGAGCCTGCACCAGTCGGCATAGCCGATGTTCACGACGATCGAAGCCATGTCGGGCTGATCGCTGTGCAGCCAGATCGCCGGCGCAACTTCGCTATGGTTTTCGATACGAAGCTTCCTGGGTTGCCGATCCGACAGCAATCGCATTCCCGACAGATCGACCTCCCGGATCCGCGTGAGTACACGCATCACAGCGTCGGTCGGCGCCGCATGCCAATCGCCCGACAGTTCGATCGGAGCGCTTCGAAGGTCTTCTGTCGGGGCGACCTCGCGCCCGAAGCCCCTCCCGATTCCAACGACGCTAAGAACCGCCGCGCTGCCCGAGAGAACGAGGAAGCGTCGGCGATTGATTTTCGTAGTGCCTACCATCGGCAATTCTCGGCCTGATCGGAGAGGAGCCCAGGGATGCGATCCCTGGCCTCCTCATCCATCACTTTTTCAGCCGCCGACCTTAAGAGTCGTGTTTCGGCAGATTGAGGTTGGGCCTGTTCGATTGATCGAGTTGACCAATCGTTCCGGCACCACCCGGACGGTTCTGATCGAAGGCCGAGCCGCCATCCGTGTTGCCCATGCGGGACAACAGCATCTGCGCCAAGCTCTTGATCGTCGTCAGATCGGCCTGCAACTGCTGGCCATTCATTGATCCTCCCGCCATTGCAAGCGCCAGGTCCGCGACAGCAGCCTCCAATTTCAGCAGCACCGGGTTCAACGCGCCAATGGTCGTATCGGGATTGATCGTCGTGGTCAGCGACGTCTTATCATCATGATTACCAGACGTTCCCGTTGCACCCGCCGAGCCCGTCGAGCCGGTCGCTCCAACTCCCGTCGCGCCGGTAGCTCCGGTCGAACTGGTAGCGCCTGCTGCGCCGGTCGCACCAGTTGCTCCCGTCGCTCCGGCAGTGCCGGTCGGACCAGTTGGGCCGGTGTGACCACGGTGGCCTCGCGGACCAGTCGGCCCCCTTGGACCACGTGGACCAGTCGAGCCGGTCGCTCCGGTCGACCCCGCCGGGCCGGTTGCCCCTGTGGCTCCGGCTCTGCCCGTCGAGCCGGTTGCACCCGTCGAACCGGTAGCACCCGTTGCGCCCGTCGAGCCTGTCGCTCCTGTTGCACCGGTCGAGCCTGTGGCACCCGTTGCGCCGGTTGAGCCGGTAGCACCAGTGGCACCCGTCGAGCCTCTGGCTCCTGTTGCACCCGTCGAGCCCGTTGCTCCAGTCGAGCCTGTGGCACCCGTTGCGCCGGTTGAGCCGGTAGCACCTGTTGCGCCCGTCGAGCCTGTCGCTCCTGTTGCACCGGTCGAGCCTGTTGCTCCAGTCGAGCCTGTGGCACCCGTCGAGCCTGTGGCACCCGTTGCACCGGTTGCACCAGTGGCACCCGTCGAGCCTGTTGCACCGGTCGAACCGGTGGCACCAGTTGCGCCCGTCGAGCCTGTCGCACCGGTCGAGCCCGTTGCTCCAGTCGATCCGGTAGCACCCGTCGAGCCTGTGGCACCCGTTGCACCGGTTGCACCAGTGGCACCCGTCGAGCCTGTTGCACCGGTCGAACCGGTGGCACCAGTTGCGCCCGTCGAGCCTGTCGCACCGGTCGAGCCCGTTGCTCCAGTCGATCCGGTAGCGCCCGTCGAGCCTGTGGCACCCGTTGCACCGGTTGAGCCGGTAGCACCAGTGGAGCCTGTGGCTCCTGTTGCACCCGTCGAGCCCGTTGCTCCAGTCGAGCCTGTGGCACCCGTTGCACCGGTCGAACCGGTGGCACCAGTTGCGCCCGTCGAGCCTGTCGCACCGGTCGAGCCCGTTGCTCCAGTCGATCCGGTAGCGCCCGTCGAGCCTGTGGCACCCGTTGCACCGGTTGAGCCGGTAGCACCAGTGGAGCCTGTGGCTCCTGTTGCACCCGTCGAGCCCGTTGCTCCAGTCGAGCCTGTGGCACCCGTTGCACCGCTCGAACCGGTGGCACCAGTTGCGCCCGTCGAGCCTGTCGCACCCGTTGCTCCAGTCGATCCGGTAGCGCCCGTCGAGCCTGTGGCACCCGTTGCACCGGTTGAGCCGGTAGCACCAGTGGAGCCTGTGGCTCCTGTTGCACCCGTCGAGCCCGTTGCTCCAGTCGAGCCTGTGGCACCCGTTGCACCGGTCGAACCGGTGGCACCAGTTGCGCCCGTCGAGCCTGTGGCACCCGTTGCACCGGTTGAGCCGGTAGCACCAGTGGAGCCTGTGGCTCCTGTTGCACCCGTCGAGCCCGTTGCTCCAGTCGAGCCTGTGGCACCCGTTGCGCCGGTTGAGCCGGTAGCACCCGTTGCGCCCGTCGAGCCTGTCGCTCCTGTTGCACCGGTCGAGCCTGTTGCTCCTGTTGCACCGGTCGAGCCTGTTGCTCCAGTCGAGCCTGTGGCACCCGTTGCGCCGGTTGAGCCGGTAACACCAGTGGCACCCGTCGAGCCTGTGGCACCCGTTGCACCGGTTGCACCAGTGGCACCCGTCGAGCCTGTTGCACCGGTCGAACCGGTGGCACCAGTTGCGCCCGTCGAGCCTGTCGCACCGGTCGAGCCCGTTGCTCCAGTCGAGCCTGTGGCACCCGTTGCACCGGTCGAACCGGTGGCACCAGTTGCGCCCGTCGAGCCTGTGGCACCCGTTGCACCGGTTGAGCCGGTAGCACCAGTGGAGCCTGTGGCTCCTGTTGCACCCGTCGAGCCCGTTGCTCCAGTCGAGCCTGTGGCACCCGTTGCGCCCGTCGAGCCTGTCGCTCCTGTTGCACCGGTCGAGCCTGTTGCTCCAGTCGAGCCTGTGGCACCCGTTGCGCCGGTTGAGCCGGTAGCACCAGTGGCACCCGTCGAGCCTGTGGCTCCTGTCGCACCGGTCGCGCCCGTTGCACCGGTCGAGCCGGTAGCACCCGTTGCGCCCGTGGCGCCGGTAGCACCCGTTGCGCCGGTAGCACCAGTGGCACCCGTGGAGCCTGTGGCTCCTGTTGCACCCGTCGAGCCCGTTGCTCCAGTCGAGCCTGTGGCACCAGTTGCGCCCGTCGAACCGGTGGATCCAGTTGCACCGGTACGACCGGTTGCACCAGTGTTACCTCGCGGTCCCGTTGGCCCTGTCGGCCCTCTGGGTCCGGTCGCACCCGTCGCGCCGGTACGTCCAGTCGCCCCTGTCGATCCGGTTGCGCCGGTCGAGCCCGTTGCTCCCGTATTGCCGGTAGCTCCCGTTGCGCCGGTTCGTCCGGTTGCACCGGTCGAGCCCGTTGCACCGGCGGCGCCGGTCGCACCCGTGGCGCCGGTCGATCCTGTCCCGCCCGTTCCGCCCGTGGCGCCGGTCGCACCTGTGGCGCCGGTTGATCCCGTCCCGCCCGTTCCGCCCGTGGCGCCGGTCGCACCTGTGGCGCCGGTTGATCCCGTCCCGCCCGTTCCGCCCGTAGCGCCGGTCGCACCTGTGGCGCCGGTCGATCCCGTCCCGCCCGTTCCGCCCGTGGCGCCGGTCGCACCCGTGGCGCCGGTCGATCCCGTCCCGCCCGTTCCGCCCGTGGCGCCCGTCGCACCTGTGGCGCCGGTCGATCCCGTCCCGCCAGTTCCGCCGGTGGCGCCGGTCGCACCTGTGGCGCCGGTTGATCCCGTCCCGCCCGTGGCGCCCGTCGCACCTGTGGCGCCGGTCGATCCCGTCCCGCCCGTTCCGCCCGTGGCGCCGGTCGCACCTGTGGCGCCGGTTGATCCCGTCCCGCCAGTTCCGCCCGTGGCGCCGGTCGCACCCGTGGCGCCGGTCGATCCCGTCCCGCCCGTTCCGCCCGTGGCGCCGGTCGCACCCGTGGCGCCGGTCGATCCCGTCCCGCCCGTTCCGCCCGTGGCGCCGGTCGCACCCGTGGCGCCGGTCGATCCCGTCCCGCCCGTTCCGCCCGTGGCGCCGGTCGCACCTGTGGCGCCGGTCGATCCCGTCCCGCCCGTTCCGCCCGTGGCGCCGGTCGCACCCGTGGCGCCGGTCGATCCCGTCCCGCCCGTTCCGCCCGTGGCGCCGGTCGCACCCGTGGCGCCGGTCGATCCCGTCCCGCCCGTTCCGCCCGTGGCGCCGGTCGCACCCGTGGCGCCGGTCGATCCCGTCCCGCCCGTTCCGCCCGTGGCGCCGGTCGCACCCGTGGCGCCGGTCGATCCCGTCCCGCCCGTTCCGCCCGTGGCGCCGGTCGCACCCGTGGCGCCGGTCGATCCCGTCCCGCCCGTTCCGCCCGTGGCGCCGGTCGCACCCGTGGCGCCGGTCGATCCCGTCCCGCCCGTCCCGCCCGTGGCGCCAGTCGCACCTGTGGCGCCGGTTGATCCGGTCCCGCCCGTGGCGCCAGTCGCACCTGTGGCGCCGGTTGATCCGGTCCCGCCCGTGGCGCCCGTCGCACCCGTGGCGCCGGTCGATCCCGTCCCGCCCGTTCCGCCCGTGGCGCCAGTCGCACCTGTGGCGCCGGTTGATCCTGTCCCGCCCGTTCCGCCCGTAGCGCCGGTCGATCCCGTCGCGCCCGTCCTGCCCGTGGCGCCGGTCGCACCTGTAGCGCCAGTTGATCCTGTTGCGCCGGTGGCGCCAGTTGAACCGGTCGAACCCGTGGCGCCGGTGGGACCCACATTACTGTTGGGACCTGTCAGCGTGAAGGTCTCACCGCTACTCGTACCGTCAACCGTCAAACCGAAAAAATTGACGACGGTGTAATTGCCTGTGGAGCTGACGAGTACGTTGAGTTGGAACGCAACGTTGGTGATATTCGGGATCGTAAACGAGCCAACAACGGTGACCACGCCACCGATTGTCGTTTCGATATAGTAGGTGCCGCTCGACAGGTGACCACTGCCATTACCTACGGAGCCGCTGATCGTAACGTAGTCATCGACAACGGCCAAAAGTCCCGCATAGGTTGACTGCATCTCCGGCGCAAACGGCAAGTACTGCCCGTTGCAATTTGACCTTTCCAGGCGCCACGTCCCTCCGCGGCGCATGTCGCCGATCGGCCCACATGCCGCCGCAACGCCAGCGCCGAACTCATGCTCAAGCGCCCCAATGAAACTCGCGCCGAAAGAGCCTCGAGCGACATCGCAACTCCAGAGCCGTACATCTCCTTCTTGAGCAAGAGCGCTACCAATTCGGGCCAAGTCCTTGGCGTGAACTGGCAGGGTATCAACTGACCACTCGCCGGATGTGAAGCAAACACGCCCAGGCGCGCCATGCGCGACAATGTGAATCGCATCGAGGCCTTCGATCCCCACCAGCGCTTCCGCCATCTGCCTTGCAGCAGGCCTTGCACCGTCGAGCACAATAGCCCGAACCTCGGGCCGGAGATTCTCCAGCAGCGTGTTCAGGTCGGGAACGAGCGGATCGACGAACAGAAGCTCTGATTTGTGGGCCATGAAATTGGTCCTGTTTTGACTTACAACAATTCACGTCAGGCCGAGCGCGGGTTGCCGCCTCAGCCCAAATCAATGTGCAGACGCTCTGTAGTGCGTTCAGACTATTTGCTACTTGGTCCGCTTGGTGATGAGAGACTCAGAGAGCTTCGGACGGACAGAAACGGACAGACCGTAAACTCGCCGTTCGAATCAAAAGTGCCGATGTCGTAGGCACTCGCGTAGCGCCCGACCTTCATCCGCATCTCGACCGCGCTGAAGCGATCGGACGCGTCTGGTAAAATGACCTGGGAAACGATCGTCTTCGTGGCTCGATCGACGACGAAGTAGGTAATGTTCTGGGTGGTCGCGCCACGCGGCAACGATCCGGTTACCGTGATTTCGTTTGAGATGCCCGCGGAGAGAAGCCCCGCATATTTGGCAATGCCTTCTCCCGTTAAGGGAGGTGTGACGGAAACAGAGCTGCGGGAAGAGGCCGACTTATCGGCCGGACCTGACTTAACCATACGGCGCCACCCAACGCATTTCACGAGATCGAATCCCGGAGCACGTTTGTCCGGAGACCGACGCTCGAACCAACCACAATTTAGTGGTTCAACCTTGGGTGGTACCCGCTACACTCACTTCAGTCGCCAAAAACGCGCTGAAGATCACATTCCAAGATTGAACGTCATTCAAAAAGTTCCCGCCTGAATCGCAGACGGACCGCAAAATTAATTATCCCTTAAGATGTAAAGCAGACTGAGAAAGCGAGCGCAAGAAAATTCAAGATCGAAATCAAAATACATCAAATTATTTCGCTCCCCATTTCCATTAACCAGCGGGCTGACCTCGCATGTAGCGCACAACTCACTGAATTTGCTGCCCGAACAATTTCAGCTAAATTGTTTCGCGACGTTCGATGGAACAACGGGTTCGCTGACCTAGGGCGTCGAGCACAATATTTCCTGGTTTGAACTTTTTACAATTGCTTGCGGAAACCGAAAAAGTTTGGCGGTGGTGGAAAATAAGCGCCTTTGCCTGAACATGATCGTCAAGAACGAGGTGGCAAATCTCGAGCGCTGCCTGGCGGCGGTCGCTGACCACATCGCTTGCTGGGTCATCTGCGATACCGGTTCGTCTGACGGCACGCAGGACTTCATCAAGACGTTCTTTGCCCGGCGCAATCTTCCGGGAGAACTTCATACAATTCCGTTCCACGATTTCGGACAAGCTCGGAACGACGCGCTCGATCGTGCCTGCGCCTCAGAGCTTGAGTTCGATTACGTCCTGTTCAACGACGCCGATATGGAGCTCATCGTCGACAACGCCGAATTTCGTAAGTCCCTTTCCGGTCCAGGCTACCGCCTCTTGCAGCGCGCGTCGGGCGGATTGAGCTACTGGAACACCCGACTGGTTCGGCGTGACAGTGGTTCGAAGTACTTTGGAGTGACGCACGAATATATCGACGTCCCGGGAGACGTCGTTGAACTGCAGGGCGCCTGGTACATCGATCACGCCGATGGATCGAATCGTGGCGACAAATCAGAGCGGGATATCCGACTACTCAAAGCGGCGCTCGACCTTGAGCCCGACAACGCTCGGTACTGGTTTTATCTTGCGTGGTCCTACCGAGATGCCTGCCAATATGTCGAAGCCGCCGCAGCCTTTGCCAAGCGCGCGGACATGGAAGGCTGGGACGAAGAAGCGTGGATGGCACGGCTGCAGCACGCACGGTGCCTGCGAGACCTGGGCGACGAAGACGGCTTCGTCAGCAAGGCACTTGAAGCGTTCAAGCAAAGGCCGACACGCGCGGAACCCCTTTACGAACTGGCACGATACTATCGAGAACGCGGCAGGTATGAGACAAGCCTCCACTTTTCCGAGCTCGGCCTTTCGATATCGGCCCCCGAAAACGACATCCTTTTCATTGAAACCGACGTCTACCAGACCGGCCTTCGCGAGGAATTCTCGATCGCCGCAAATTATAGTCAGGACGCCGCCCGCTGGGACCGTGGCTACTCGATTTGCAACAGCCTGGCGCTCAACCGAGCAATTCCGGACGCCCCACGTGAGCTCGCGCGGACAAACTTATTCTTTTACCTGCAGCCGGCGGAGCGGCTATTTGGATCATTTTCTGCACGACAGGTGGATTGCGACGTCCCTCAAGGCTATCGGCCAACCAATCCCTCTGTCTCGCGTCATGGAAATGACCTCTATCTCGTGCAGCGGACAGTGAATTTTCGCCTGCTCAAAGACGGCACCTATGAGACAGATAACGGCGCTCCCATTCGAACGCGCAACTATCTGCTACGGTTGAACGCGGATCTTGAGGTGGAAACTGCGGCCGAACTTCTGCTGCCCGCCGACTTCCCAAAAACCCAATTCGAGGAAGTGCAAGGACTCGAGGATATTCGTTTGTTCAGTTGGAATGGCTCGCTATGGGGCAGCTCATGCGTCCGCGAGTTGAATGCTGAAGGCTGGTGCGAACAGTTGATCGCCCGGATTGAACAACGAAGCAATTCGGAAACCCGACTCGCTGAGTGGCTCGTGCTTCGTCCTGAGGGTCCACGACTCCATGAAAAGAACTGGATGCCGCAAGCCAAGGGCGCAAGTCTGCATTTCATCTACTCATGCGACCCGACCAGGATCGTAAACGACAGGGGTGAAACCGTCTCAGAGAGCGATGCCGGCTTCGCCGTCGAACAGTTCCGAGGCGGAACACAACTCATTGAGTTTGACGAAGGATGGCTCGCACTCGTTCATGAAGTTCAGTGGCAGAACGATCGAAGGTTCTATCAGCATCGCTTTGTATGGTTCGATAGCGAAAATAATCTGCGCCGGCTTAGTCGCCCGTTCTATTTCAAGGAAAAAGGGGTCGAGTTCGCGGCGGGGCTGGCTTGGCATCCAGACGGCCGTCGCCTGCTCGTATCTTACGGTGTCGCCGATAGCGAATCCTGGATCGCCTCGATTGAGGCGGCCGAAGTGAGTACTGCACTTGAAGGCAATTCGGCGCCGCCAACCGCGGTTTCAGCTGCTCCGTCTTCCCAGCGGTGCGAGAACGAGCGCAGCAATAAAGAGCCTGTGGTCAAGGAGTCCGGATTGTCGAAACCAAACGGAAAGTCGATCGGCCTGTGCATGATCGTCAAGAACGAGGCGGCGGTTATCGTTCGTTGCCTCGACAGCGTTCGACCGATGATCGACTATGTGTTGATCGAAGACACCGGCTCGACCGACGGCACGCAAGACATCATACGACAGTGGCTCGACAGCAATGGATTGACAGGCGAAGTCATCGACGAACCCTGGCGGGATTTCGCTTACAACCGATCGCATGCGCTCGCTTGCCTGCGCCGGAACCCGGACGTCGACTACGCCCTCATCATCGACGCCGATGACGCGCTCACCATCGAGCCGGGGTTTGACGTCGCCGCCTTCAAGTCTGGCATGACTGCCGACCTCTATGACGTGGCCATCAACCACAACGGCATCCGCCATCATCGGCCTCAGCTTTGCAGCAACAAGAAGGAGTTCTATTTTCGAGGTGTCTTGCACGAGTTCGTGGAAGCGCCGGCCGACGCTCGCGGTCGGGAGACCGCTTCCGGCTTTGCGATCCAGATTGGCGGCGGCGGTGCACGCAGCCAGGATCCCGAGAAATACCGCAAAGATGCAGCGCTGCTGGAGGGCGCCCTGCAGAACGAGACGGACGCGTTTCTCCGCTCTCGTTACACGTTCTACCTTGCTCAAAGCTATCGTGACTGCAACGAGCCCGAGAAAGCGCTGCCCCACTACTTGGCGCGCGCTGAAATGGGCTTTTGGCAGGAAGAGGTCTTTATTTCTCTCTATTCTGCGGCGCGGCTCAAGGAAGCGCTCGATCATCCTGAACACGAGGTCATCGCGGCTTATCAGCGGGCCGCCGATTCTCAGCTCGCGCGAGCTGAGGCGTTGCATGGTGCCAGCCGCTACTGCCGTTCAAAGGGTCGCAACAAGGAGGGAGCTGATATCGCGCGCCGCGGCATTGATTTGCCGATGCCTGTTGGAGCGCTGTTCGCCGAGGAATGGATCTATGAGTTCGGACTACTCGATGAATTCGCCGTCAACGCTTTTTGGGCTGGCGATTATCAAGGCTGCATGGACGCCTGCCTTCGCATCCTTCAGAATCCGTCAATCGATGAAGGCCTGAGAAGCCGCGTAGAAGACAATCTGCGTTTTGCGAAGGACCGGATATCCGAAAGGGTCGAACTACCGAATGCACTCAATGAACCCGACGGAAATCGTCCGCTTCCCAAAGTGCTGATAGCAATTCTTGCCAAAAGCAAAGCTGGCCACTTGCCGCTGTTTCTGGACTGCATCGAAGCGCTCGACTATCCGTCGGAGCGGATCGCGCTCCACGTCCGGACCAACAACAACCGGGATGATACCGCCGAAATTCTCCGGGACTGGCTTCAGCGTGTCGGATCGCGATATTCGCACGTAGAACTTGACGATAGCAATGTTTCGGAACGCGTTCAGGACTTTGCTGACCATGAGTGGAATGCCACTCGCTTCTCCGTGCTAGGTCGAATTCGCCAACACAGCATGAACCAGACTTTGGCTCTGGGATGCGACTATTATTTCGTGGTCGACGTCGACAACTACCTACGTCCCCTCACCTTGCGGCACCTTGTAGAACTCAATCTTCCGATCGTAGCGCCGCTGCTCAAGTGTGTCGACGCCGACCGGCCGCTGTACTCGAACTATCACCAGAAGATCGACGCGAACGGATATTTTCTTCCGAGCGACGAATACAACACTATTCTCAGCCGGTCGTCGCCGGGCCTCCACGAGGTGCCGGTGGTGCATTGCACATATCTGGTTCGCGCAGACGCCATACCGCAATTGACCTACGATGATGGATCGGGCCGGTATGAATATGTGGTATTCGCCGACAGCGCGCGACGCGCGGGAATCTCACAGATATTAGACACTCGCGAAGTCTACGGATGGCTGACCTTCGCGTCCGATGGGGAGGCAATCCGACCGCTGATCGCCGGAGAACTTGCCGCCAAGCCCGCACGGGAAGCACCGAGAAAGGACACCGTTCCAGCCAGCGATGGGAAAAGAGCGATACGATTGAAGGAGTATCCGGCAAATGCGTCCTTCTCTCACACACCTTCAGATGAGTACGTCCAAAGTCGGAATCATACTCTCGTCCGAAAGCCATATCTTCTGGAGACTGACGCTCTCGGCTTCATTCGTGGATCAAAGTCCCCGACTACAGCGGCCCAAACCGTGATCGTTCTCGGCGACAGCGTGGTCGAAGGTATGTACCTCGATCCCGATGACCGATTTTGCGCAAAGCTAGAGACCATTCTGCGTAGCGAGAATGCTGTAGATGTCATCGTGAGAAACGGGGGCTACAGCGGTGCGACCACTCTCCATATGCTGAACTTGTTTCTCAACAAGATCATACCGCTCAAGCCTGACGTCGTCATTCTGATGACAGGGATTGTGGATGTGGATGTTGCGAATCTCGAGTCGAGCTTTTGGAGCCGCGATTGTTGGCTCGAGCCGATCGTCGACCTTAATGCAAACAACTCGTGGCGCGACCAAAACCTGCTTTCCGCGCCGAACGTCGCGGATCGTCGTCGGCTACTCGATCTCTTTTCCCTAGCCGCGCGATCGTTTGGTATCGAGCTTTGGTTCGCGACTATTCCCCATCTGCGGGACGAAAGTATCGATCCCGGCATCGCCCGAACTCGCGTACTGATCAACGAGACCACTCGCGCGGCTGCTCGTTCTGGAGAACACGCCCTGTGCGATTTGGAAGCGCAATTGGCTGGCCGTACCGACATTTTTCAAGACGCATTTCACCTAAATCCGATCGGCGCCGAGGCTGCGGCTCGCTCGATCGTATCAAATGGCTTAGGTTCGTACCTGCTAGCAAAGGGGTCAAACGCGCCATTTCGAGCGGCGCAAAAGAATAAGCAATCAGCGAATGCTATTCATGTAATCAATTTGGACCGAAGCACGGCTCGCTGGGATAAGTTCAGATCTCGCAATGCCAAGCTCGGCAACTTTGAGCGAGTTTCAGCGATCGACGGCCGCAAGCTGGATCGCTTAGACCTCGAAAGACAAGGGCTCATTGCCCCTGAACTTGACTACAGCGCGGGAGCCTTGGGTTGCGCGCTGTCTCACATACAGCTTTGGCAAAAGGCCGCGTCTCAAGACCAGCCGTTGACGATCTTCGAGGACGACGCGCTTAGTCATCCTGTATTCGATGAGCACCGCCTGGCGGTGCTGGCCCAGCTTCCAACCGATTGGGATATAATATTGTGGGGGTTCATTTACGATCCACTTTTCCTCTGGATCGATCTTGGATTCTCCGCCTCGGAGATGCGGTTTTACGATCGAACCGAACCTTTTACCTGGAGCGATACTTCGGACGGCCGACCAATTTATCACCCCCACAGGCTCAGGCACGCCTACGGAACACAGGCATACTCAATTAGTCCACGCGGAGCGAGGCGCCTCTTGGGCAGCGTTCTGCCGCTCAAGAAGCAGTTCGTGCCGTTTCCAGGAACATCGATCGTCGATCAGGATCAGGGGATCGACGGCGCTATGAACTTGGCTTATCCCACATTGCAAAGCTACGTCTGCATCCCTCCCCTGGTGGTTCAGCGCGACGATGGTGTCAGCGACCGGCTGAGCACCAAATAGCGCGATTACTGTCAATGTGGCGCAATCGCGGAATGGCCTGGATAGAGCTAGCCCAATTTCGATCGAGAGAAAGTGGATGACTTGAGACTGCAAAACGTGCCCCTGTTGGAAGTTCAAGCTCGATGGGCTTACAGCGAGCTGACAGATTCTGCGGCCGCCCGGCACTATTCTCATCTGGAGCATCTCGTCACAAAGCGATCGAGCGGGACGGCATTCGAGCAGTTGTCCGAAGCCGAACAATATGAGCTCGCCTTTGGTACCGCTTGCGCTCGGCCCGTCCTGCTCGCATTTCTGACCGGAGTGCTCTCATTCGACGTTATCGAAATTGGCCGGACCAGATTGGGCTCGATGTTCGTGCCGCCAAATGTGTGGGATCCCGAAAGCGAGGGACGCTTTGTTTCGTTCGAGGAATACATGACAACGACAAGCGTCGATCCAGATGATCCTCGAAACGTGCTTCGCAAGGGAACGAGCTATGAATTTCCTGCGGATCCGATCACGTTTGGCCGCTCGTTCAGCTTTCTGATATTAATCGATGGCTTTCACCGCGCCGCCCGCTTTTGGAGATACGGTCCGCCGGACGGAAAGTTACTTGCTTACTTGCCGTCGGGTCTGATGATCGAGGACTGAATTTTGAATGGCAGAATCTCGATGCTCAGATGCTCGCCAGCAAAGACCAATCCGCGCCCACCCCAACTGTCGCTGACCGTAGTTCATACCGTGGCTTTTGGTGACCATGATTCAAAATGCCAAATCATTCCAGCCGAGTTGACAGGACACCCCTTCCGCCACGCTCACCGCCTCCGCAAGCTGGCCCGGTTGCAGTTCCCTGCCCCAACCAACAATTAACGAATCAGCTTGAATGGTAGGTGCAATGCCCGTTCGGCGTCCGGCACCGAGAGGTTGAGATGAATTGGGTCAAGGCACTGCTGTTGCTTTCCGTACTGGTTCTGGGATGCGCTGACCTCGCCACCACCAACAGGATTCTGGAGCTCGGATTCGGCGAGGCGAATCCGTTCATGCAGATGGCCCAGGCCTGGTTCGGCGTCTGGTGGCTGATCCCGAAACTTGGCTTGACCTATCTCGTCATCGCGCTGCTGTGGCGCAGTGAAAGCCTTGCCAAGATTGCCCTTGTCGTGGCGTTCTGCTCGACGCCTGTCATCAACAACCTCGTCATCCTCGCCGGCGCGAGCTGAACCGCTACGCGCCGATTTGGATGGGAATGCGGACGGCCTGCGCGTCGTCCGTGCAGGCGTAATCCAATCAATGTCCCGGATCTCTGCTGCGTGATCCCGACGGCCAGGTCTTGCCGGGCCGCCGTCAAGTCAGCGCAATGAACTCCACGATCAGGCCGGCAATGTCCTGCGGCGCATCCTCGAAGCAGTAATGCCCGACGCCGGCAAGGCGCCTGACCGGCGCCGCCGGGAAGATCGCGGAGAACAGCGGCAGGAAATGGTCTGCATGCAGCGTGCGGTCCGCTTCGCCCCAGATCGCCAGCGCCGGCCTGCTGCGGATCGCGCGATCGGCGGCAGGCGTCGGCGCCTCGAATTGGTGCGCCCCGGTCGCAAAGCCCTTCGCCCATCCGATCGCGCCGAGGCAGTCGGCCGGGCGCGCGAAAGGCGCCCCGTAGGCGGCGAGCCAGGCGTCGGTGATGACCGCGTTGTTCTCGAAGCCGTTGAGCTTCAGCGTGCTGAGAATATTGAAGCCGAGTTGGCCGAGCACCGGCTCGAGCTCGCCGTTCGTCTCGGCTGCTGCGATCCATTGAAACCAGGGCGAGACCTGCGCATTCGCGGTGACGCGCGCGAACAGATCACTTTGCCCGAACGGCGTCGGTCCGTTGGCCGAGATGACGCGGCGGATCCGATCCGGATGGCGTGCCGCGAACCCCATGCCGACCGGACCGCCGAAATCATGCATCACGAGGGTGATATTGGTGAGGTCGAGCGCAAGGACCAGGGCCTCGAGATTGTCGACATGATCCTGCAGCCAGTAGCTGCGCTGCGCCGGCGTTGCGCTCTTGCCAAAGCCCATGTGATCCGGGACGACCACGCGGTGCGTTGCGCGCAGGACCGACACCAGATGCCGGAACAGATAGCCCCAGGTTGGCTCGCCGTGGAGGCAAAGCACCACCTCGCCGTCCCGCGGGCCTTCGTCGACATAATGCATCGGAAAGCCCAGCGCCGCGCTGAAATGCGGCGTGAAGGGAAAGGTGCCGTCGAACGTTGCATCGGGTTGGATCATGGTGGGCCTCGGATAGTTTTAATTTGAAACCATCATGTATCGCTTGAGGTTTTACTTTGCAACCGATATATCGAGTTCTCGATCGGGCGGTCTTTTCGGGCCGCGCCGCGATGAAAGACGTCAGGCGGATCACGATGGCCAAGCGAGTGAGCCACAGGGACTCGATGTGCGGAGTGGCCCGGCCGCTCGATGCGATCGGCGACTGGTGGTCGCTGTTGATCGTCCGCGACGCGTTCGACGGGCTGCGCCGGTTTGGCGAATTTCAGAAGAGCCTCGGGCTTGCCAAGAACATCCTCTCCGCCCGGCTGCGCAATCTCTTGGCGCACGGCATCATGGAGACCGTGCCCGCGGCGGACGGAAGCGCGTATCAGGAATATGTGCTGACCGAGAAAGGTCGCGGGCTGTTCCCGCTCCTCGTCGCGCTCCGGCAGTGGGGCGAGGATTTCTTCTTCGAGCCCGACGAGGCGCATGTGCTCCTGGTCGATCGAAAGAACGGGTTGCCGGTGCGGCGACTAGAACTGCGCGCACAGGACGGACGCGTCGTCGGTGCAGAAGATACGATGGTGCGGTCGCCGCAGGCTTCGGCCGGGAAAGGCATCGCGTAAGGCGCGCGTGCGCGGCGCGGACACCGTCACCGGCAACCGGATCTTAACCCTCCTTGCCGCAGCATCGGCTGCGTGGAGGTTCGACCAATGCAGACATTCCGGATTTCGCTGAGCGATGGAACGCGGCAATTCCACACGGCGATTCAGGCGCCGGATCCCGCGTCCGCACGTATCAAGGCCGCCTACTTCTTCGATATCTCGAAGTGGCGGATCCTGAGCGTGTCGTTGAGCGGGGCCAGCGTCGCGGCGGCATAGTCGCTGCGCGCCTTCACGCCATCCGGTCGAGCTCCGCTACGGCAAGTCGTGCGATCGCAAGGTCGATCTCGGCGAGCGGATCGCCATCGCCCAGGAACCATGCTGCCGACAAGCCTGTCCAGGCGATGATCCATGACAGCAGGCGCCGGCGATCCAGCCGCGCCGTTTCCACGACGACGTCGAGACGCCGCGCAAAGCGGCCGGGTTCGGTTGCGACCGGCCGTGTCGGATCGGCAAGATCGGGGTTGGTGAAGATGTTGGCGAAGTCGAAGCCGCGCTCGCCGACCAGATGCTTGGGATCGATCGCGAGCCAGCCGCGCGCGCCGAAGTCGAGCACATTGTCATGGTGCAGGTCGCCATGCAGCACCACGATCTCGCGCGGATCGCCGAGCAGCGCCTCAGCGGTGTCGGCCGATCGGTTCAGGATGCCGCCGTGCGCTCTCGCCGCCGGCCACAACGCGCGAAACCAGTCTCTGAGTGGCGTCAAGTCCGGCCTCGGTTTTGCTCTCCGGGCATGCAGCCGCTCGGCTGTTGCGCAGAGAATTCGGCAGGCCTCATCGTCCCGGCCGGTTCGGGCGATGTCGCTCAGCGACGCTGCACCCATCGCCCGTTCGAGCAGCAGCGCCTTGCCGTCACGGGCCAGGACCCGCGCCGCGCCGTCGCCATCCCACCACGCCATGACGATGCCGCCGAGGCGCTCGTTCGGCTCGTGCGAAAGCTTGAGCATGGCCGGTTCGCCGTGCTGCCGCACCGGCAGCAACCGTGCGGCGTGCGTGACGATCACGTCGCCGTCGGAGACCAGGCTCCAGGCCGAGAGATAGGGTTCAAACATCCAGGCAGGCTGGGTGGTGAAGGGCGCGACCGTCGTTGTAATCACTGCCGCTGCGCGCTGCCATGCTGGTTCCCTGCGGCGCATCGTGGCAGGGGCGCGCCAACCGGTTCCGCGTTGCCCTGCCCATGTTGGCTGATGACAGCCCCTACCCCTCTCGCGCTACAATGTCGCAGCCGGTGCGACGGAGGGTGTGGCGATGCCGCGGAAGGGAATTACCGGACACGACGAGTGGGTGGTCACCGAGGCCCTGGCCACGGCGCTGGTTGCGCTGGAACAGTTGCCGTCGAAGCACCAGCCGCGTGCGCATATGGAGGATGTCCGGAAGATTCTGACTGCGCGGTGCGAGGCCGGCGCCGTCACGCTGCATCTGGCGCAGGCGAAGTGCCGGTTGTTTCCCGATACCAATCCGCTGACAATCTATGAGGAATACGGCCTCAAGGACGGCTTGGGGTAGCGGCGTCCGACAGAACGGCTACTCGTGGCTGATCCGCCAAATCGTGCCGTTGCCGTCTTCGGAGACCAGCAGAGCACCGTCGCGCGCCACGGTCACGCCAACCGGTCGGCCCCAGACCTCGTTGTCGCCGACGACGAAGCCGGTGACGAAATCCTCGTACTCGCCGGTCGGCACGCCGTCCCTCAACCTGATGCGAATGACCTTGTAGCCGGTGCGCTTCGACCGATTCCACGAGCCGTGTTCAGCAGCAAAGCCATCGCCGCGATACTCGGGCGGAAAGCTGCTGCCGGTGTAGAAGGTCAGGCCAAGCGAGGCCGAGTGGGCCTGCAACAAGACGTCAGGAACCGTCACCCTGTCCTTCAGGTCGGGCCGCTCGCCGGCATGCGCGGGATCCTCGTTGGCGCCGATGTAATACCAGGGCCAGCCGTAGAACGCGCCTTCGCGGATCCGGGTCACATAATCAGGCACGAGGTTGTCGCCGCGGCCGTCGCGCTCATTGGTCGAACACCATGGCGTGCCGCTGCCCGGCTGGATCGCGAGGCCCACGCAGTTGCGGATACCCGTCGCAAACAGTTTCTGGTTCTTGCCGTCGGGATCGAACGCAAGCACGGCGGCGCGATCGGTCTCGGCGCCCCAGGCCGCGCCAAGCGCGTGGTCGCGGCTCCAGGCTTCGATACCTTCCGGGGGCCGGCCGAGGCCCTCGCCTGCGTTGCCCGCGGATCCGACCGACACCAGCATCCGCTTGCCGTCCGGCGTGAACACGATGTCGCGCGTGGAATGGCCGTAGCCGTGCGGCAGCCGGGCCACGATCGTCTCGGGCGCTCCAGACGCCTTGAGATCACCGTTGCGGTAGGCAAAGCGCACGACGCTGTCGGTGTTGGCGACATAGAGCCATTGCGGATTGTCGCCGTTCGGGAAGAACGCGATGCCGAACGGCCGGTTCAGTCCGCTTGCGTAGACCTCGTTGTTTGCAGCCTTTGCGGCGCCGTCCGCGCTGCGCAGGACGCGGATGCGGCCCGGACCGGTTTCCGCGACGAAGATGTCGCCATTGGGCGCGGTCCGGATGGTCCGCGGTCCGCTCAGCCCGCTCGCGAACAGCTCGACCTTGAACCCCGCCGGCACCTGCGGCAATGCCGAGGCGGGTCGCTGCACAACGCGTGACGCATTGCTGCTGGAGGCCGTTGCCCCCGGTCTGGGCAAGTCTTGCGGGGTGATCAGCCGCACCGTGCCCGGCCTGTCGCGCTGCCAGTCGCCGAACGCCTCCGTGCCTTTCAGGACCGGCTCGGCCGCCGCCGCTCCGATACCGATCGCGGCTGCGAGGAGAATGACCGACAGACCTGCGCCGGCCAGATTCGTCTTCGGCATGTGCTCCTCGGGCGATGTCTGCGTCAGTTGCAGAGTTCATAGCGCGGTTCGACCGCCGGCTGCGGTCACAATGTCGTCTGCGTCGTTGTCGTTGGAGGCGCTGCGCGTCGGATCACCCGGCTTGATGATCGATGGGCGCGGGATCAAACCCTGGAGCTGACCATCGGCTTGCGTTGGGCGGCCGCCGACAGGTCGGGATAGACCGCGGTTTCTCCAGCCATCGCCTTGAGAGGAACCGTGAGCCGGCAGATCAGGCCCTCGGCGCGCCAATCGAAGTCAGCCCGGCCGCCGAGCTGGGTCTCGATGCTGGCGATGACGCTTCGCGTGCCGAAACCTTTCTGCTTCGGCTTGGTCACCGGAGGCCCGCCGGACTCCACCCAGGCCAGGATCAGCGTCTCGTCCTGCACTTCCCAGGTAATCGCGAGCCGGCCCGGCAACACCGACAGGCTGCCGTATTTGGCGGAGTTGGTGACGAGCTCGTGCAGCGCCAGCGCCAACGTCTGCGCGGTCGCGGGCTGCAACTGCACCTCCGCGCCATCGATCTGGATCTGTCCGGCTTCGGAATAAGGTGCGATCTCCTCGGTCACCAGCCGGCGGATCTCGGCGCCCTGCCAGCTCGACAGCGACAGCACGGTGTGCACGCGCGCCAGCGCCGTGATCCGGCCCTCGACCGCCCGCACATAGGCGGTGACGTTCTGCGCGCGCGTCAGCCGTACGATCGATTGCGCCAGTGCGAGCGCGTTCTTGGCGCGATGGTCGACCTCGCGGGTCAACAGGCTCTGCCGTTCCTCGGCCTTCTTGCGATCGGTGATGTCGACGGTGACGCCGCTGACCCGCACCACCCTGCCGTTCCGGTCGCTGGTGGCAGCAGCCGTGCCGACACACCAGCGCACCTCGCCGTCAGGCCGCATGACGCGGAATTCGGCCTCATAGGACGTTTGTCCCTTGCCGAACCCGGCCCAGGCTTCGCGCAGTTCCTCGACATCGTCGGGATGAAACAGTTGCTGGATATTGTCCGACGTCAGCGCGAAGGATTTCGGATCGACGCCGAAGATCTTGTACTGCCCTTCGTCCCACATCCAGTCGCCGTTGACCCAGTCCCAGTCCCACGAGCCCATCTTGCCTGCGGCGATCGCCATGCTGCGGCGCGCTTCGCTCTCGACCAGCCGTGTGGTCGACTGCTCGAGCTCGGCGGTGCGCGCACGCACCCGGTCCTCGAGCTCGGCATTGAGGCGTTCGAGCTGCCGCGTCTTGCGGTAGAGCTCGGCGAACACGCGGATTTTCGCGCGCAGCACTTCCGGAACGACCGGCACCGGGACGTAGTCGACCGCGCCCATCTCATAGCCGCGCAGCCGGTCGATGTCGCTGACCTGGATGGCCGAGATGAAGATCATCGCGGTCTTCTGGAAGCGCGGATGCTCGCGGATCATCGCGGCGAGCTCGAAGCCGTCGAGCTCTGGCATGCAGACGTCGACCAGGATCACGGCGACTTCGTTCTTGAGCAGGAACTCGAGCGCCTCGCGGCCCGACGAAACCGGGACCAGCGTCTCGCCGAGTTCCTTCAGGATGACCTCGTAAGCCAGCAGCTTCGCCGGCTGGTCATCGACCAGAAGGATATTTACCTTTTCATGGTCCATCATGTTCGATCGCCGATCAGCGGTGCAGCCACATGCGGATCGCCAGCAGCAATTGCTCGGTGTTCACGGGTTTCGCCAGATAGTCGGATGCGCCTGCCTCCAGGCATTTCTCGCGGTCGCCCTTCATCGCCTTTGCGGTCAGCGCAATGATCGGCAGCCGCGCAAAGGCGGGGTTTTGCCGGATCGCGCCGATGGTCTGGTAACCGTCCATCTGCGGCATCATGATGTCCATCAGCACGACCGCGATCTTGGGATTGGACTCGACCAGCGAGATCGCCTCGTGACCGGTTGTCGCAGTCAACACCTTCATACCTCGCCGCTCCAGCACGCTCGACAGCGCGAAGATGTTGCGGGCGTCGTCGTCGACCAGGAGCGCGGTCTTGCCAATCAGATCCTCGTCGGAACTATTGAGCTTCTCCAGCATCCTCTGTTTTTCGACGGGCAATTCCGTGATCACACGGTGCAGGAACAGTGACGTTTCGTCGAGCAGACGCTCCGGCGACTCCACGCCTTTCACGACGATGCTGCGCGCCATCGTGTGCAGTTCCGCATCTTCCTCGGCCGAAAGTTCCCGGCCGGTAAACACGACAACGGGAATATTGGAGAGCGTTTCGTCCTTGCGGATCTGATCCAGCACCTCGAAACCGCTCATGTCGGGCAGGCGCAGATCGAGCACGACGCAGTCGCAGGGATTTTCGCGCAGCGTCGACAGCGCCCCTGCCCCGGTGCCGCTGGTCACGATCTCGATATCCTCGTGCCCGAGGAGTTCGGTGATGCTGAGCTGCTCGGCCGCATTGTCCTCGACGATCAGCAGGCGCTTGCGGCGCGGCCTGGCGTATTCCTTGATCTGCGACAGCGCCGCGCTGACGCCTTCGGTCGTGGTCGGCTTGTTGACGAAAGAGAACGCGCCGCGCGCCAGCGCGTGCTGGCGATCTTCGTCGAGCGTGATGATCTGGACTGGAATGTGACGGGTCAGCGGATTGTGCTTGAGCTGGCTGAGCACGGTCCAGCCCAGCATGTCGGGCAGGAAGACGTCGAGCGAGACCGCGCTCGGCTGGAACTGCTTGGCGAGATCGAGCGCCTCGGCGCCGCGGCTTGCGACCAGCACCTTGAAGCCCTTGTCGCGCGCGAGGTCGATCAGCACCCGCGCGTAATGCGGGTCGTCCTCGACGATCAGCAGGATGGTGTCGCCGGGCTCGAGATTGAGCCGGTCATCCGGCAGCTGCTCGATCACACGCTCCTGGGTACCGGACGATGACTGCAGCGACGGCGCCGCCGTGTGCGGCATTTGTATCGGCTGAGCCTGCGGCCGCAATGCGACCGACGGTCCGGCATATTTCAGCGGCAGATAGAGCGTGAAGGTCGAGCCCTTGCCGGGCGCACTGCGCAGATGAATCTCGCCGCCGAGCAGGCTCGCCAGCTCTCGGCTGATGGCAAGGCCGAGACCGGTACCGCCGTATTTGCGGCTGGTGCCGGCGTCGGCCTGCTGGAACGCCTCGAAGATCAGCTTCTGCTTGTCCTGGGGAATGCCGATGCCGGTATCCGACACCTCGAACGCCACGACGGCGGGCGCGGCATTGAGGATCGGATGCTCCGCGCTCCAGCCGCCGAGCGCGGCCGACACGGTCAGGCTGACGCCGCCATCGGCGGTGAACTTGAACGCATTCGAGAGCAGGTTCTTCAGCACCTGCTGCAGCCGCTTGGAGTCGGTGACCATGCTGCGCGCGAGGTTGGCATCGACATCGATGCTGAAGGACAGATGCCGGTTCTCCGCCTCGTGCCGGAACGGCCGGCCGACGGTCTCGAGCAGACTTGACGTCAGAATTTCCTCGGCATCGACCGTCACCGTACCGGATTCGATCTTGGACAGATCGAGAATGTCGCTGATCAGGTTCAGCAGATCCGTACCGGCGCCGTGAATTGTGCGGGCGAACTCGACCTGCTTGCCGGTCAGGTTACCGTCCGGATTCTCGGTGAGCTGCTGGCCCAGGATCAGGATCGAGTTCAGCGGCGTCCGTAGCTCGTGCGACATGTTGGCGAGGAATTCGGACTTGTACTTCGAGGTCAGCGACAGCTCGGTCGCCTTCTCTTCCAGCGCGCGGCGGGCCTGCTCGATTTCCTGGTTCTTGCGCTCGACGTCGACGTTGCGTTCGGCGAGCTGCTGGGCCTTCTGCTCGAGCTGATCGTTGGTCTGCTGCAATTCCTTCTGTTGGGTTTGCAATTCGCCGGCGAGCTGTTGCGACTGTTTCAGCAGCGCCTCGGTCTGCATCGTCGCCTCGATGCTGTTGAGCACGATGCCGATGCTGTCGGTGAGCTGTTCGAGGAAGCTGATCTGCGAGGTCGTAAACGAGGAGATCGAAGACAGCTCGATGACAGCCTTGACCTGGTTCTCGAACTGCACCGGGAACACGACGAGGTTCTTCGGCATGATCCGCATCAGGGCCGAATTGATCGGTACGGCATCGCCCGGAATATCCGAGACGAGACGCTGCCGCTTGTCGAGCGCGCACTGGCCGATCAGTCCCTCGCCGAACTGGACGATTTGCGGATGCGGGTTGCTGCTGTCGCTGGCGTAGGCCGCTAGCAAACGCAGCTGCGCATTCTCGGGATTGTCGACCTGGTAGATCACGCCCATATGGGCATTGATCAGCGGCGCAAGCTCGGTCAGCAGCAGCCGGCCGACGGTCGCAAGATCGCGCTGGCCCTGCAGCATGTTGGTGAAGCGGGCCAGATTGGTCTTCAGCCAGTCCTGCTCGGTGTTGCGCTCCGTCGTAAGACGGAGGTTGCCGATCATCGTGTTGATGTTGTCCTTGAGCTCGGCGACCTCGCCGCGCACGTCGACCTGGATCGAGCGCGTCAGGTCGCCCTTGGTCACGGCAGTCGCCACTTCCGCGATCGCGCGCACCTGAGAGGTCAAATTGGCCGCCAGCAGGTTGACGTTGCCGGTGAGGTCCTTCCAGGTGCCTGCTGTGCCGGGCACGTTGGCCTGACCGCCGAGCCGCCCCTCGACTCCGACTTCGCGGGCCACGCTGGTGACCTGTTCGGCGAAGGTCGCAAGCGTCTCGGTCATGTTGTTGATGGTGTCGGCGAGCGCGGCCACCTCGCCCTTCGACTTCACCGTGAGGTTCTGCTTCAAGTCGCCGTTGGCGACCGCAGTCACCACCTTGACGATGCCGCGCACCTGCTCCGTCAGGTTCGCCGCCATGACGTTGACGGTGTCGGTGAGGTCCTTCCAGGTGCCGGCGACGCCGCGCACCTCGGCCTGGCCGCCGAGCTTGCCCTCGGTGCCGACCTCGCGCGCCACGCGCGTCACCTCGCCGGCAAAGGCGTTGAGCTGATCCACCATCGTGTTGATGGTGTTCTTCAGCTCGAGGATTTCGCCCTTCACGTCGACCGTGATCTTGCGCGACAGGTCGCCGCGCGCCACGGCGGTGGTCACTTCGGCGATGTTGCGGACCTGGGTGGTCAGGTTCGCGGCCAGGAGGTTGACGTTGTCGGTGAGGTCCTTCCAGGTGCCGCCGACACCGGGCACCACGGCCTGGCCGCCGAGCCGCCCCTCGGTGCCGACCTCGCGCGCCACGCGCGTCACTTCGGCGGCGAACGAGCGCAGCTGCTCGACCATCGTGTTCAGGGTGTCCTTGAGCAGCAGGATCTCGCCGCGCACGTCCACCGTGATCTTCTTCGACAGGTCGCCGCCGGCGATCGCGCTCGCGACCTCGGCGATGTTGCGGACCTGCGCGGTCAGGTTCGACGCCATGAAGTTGACGTTGTCGGTGAGGTCCTTCCATGTGCCGGCGACGCCGGGCACTTCGGCCTGGCCGCCGAGTTTGCCTTCGGTACCGACCTCGCGCGCGACGCGCGTGACCTCGCCGGCGAAGGCGTTGAGCTGGTCCACCATCGTGTTGATGGTGTTCTTCAGCTCGAGGATTTCGCCCTTCACGTCGACCGTGATCTTGCGCGACAGGTCGCCGCGCGCCACGGCGGTGGTGACCTCCGCGATGTTGCGGACCTGGGCGGTCAAATTGCCGGCCATCGAGTTGACGTTGTCGGTGAGGTCCTTCCAGGTGCCGGCGACGCCGGGCACGTTGGCCTGGCCGCCGAGGCTGCCGTCGGTGCCGACCTCGCGCGCGACGCGCGTCACCTCGCCGGCGAAGCGGTTGAGCTGGTCCACCATCGTGTTCAGCGTTTCCTTCAGCTGAAGGATCTCACCGCGCACGTCGACCGTGATCTTGCGCGACAGGTCGCCGCCGGCGATCGCGGTCGCGACCTCGGCGATGTTGCGGACCTGTGCCGTCAAATTGCCCGCCATCGAGTTGACGCTGTCGGTCAGATCCTTCCAGGTGCCCGCGACGCCGGGCACTTCGGCCTGACCGCCGAGCTTGCCGTCGGTGCCGACCTCGCGCGCCACGCGCGTCACTTCGCCCGCGAAGGCGTTCAGCTGGTCCACCATCGTATTGAGCGTTTCCTTGAGCTGAAGGATTTCGCCCGACACGTTCACCGTGATCTTCTTCGACAGGTCGCCCTTCGCCACCGCGGTCGCGACCTCGGCGATATTGCGGACCTGCGCCGTCAGGTTCGAGGCCATCGAGTTGACACTGTCGGTCAAGTCTTTCCAGGTACCGGCAACGCCGCGCACCTCGGCCTGGCCGCCGAGCTTGCCCTCGGTGCCGACCTCGCGCGCCACGCGCGTGACCTCGCCGGCGAAGGCGTTGAGCTGGTCCACCATCGTGTTGATGGTGTCCTTCAGCTCGAGGATCTCACCGCGCACGTCCACCGTGATCTTCTTCGACAGGTCGCCATTGGCGACCGCGGTGGTGACCCCTGCGATGTTGCGAACCTGCGCGGTCAGGTTCGAGGCCATGAAGTTGACGTTGTCGGTGAGGTCCTTCCAGGTGCCGGCGACGCCGAGCACGTTGGCCTGGCCGCCGAGCTTGCCTTCGGTGCCGACCTCGCGCGCCACGCGCGTCACTTCGGACGCGAAGGCGTTGAGCTGGTCGACCATCGTGTTGAGTGTTTCCTTCAACTGAAGGATCTCGCCCGACACGTTGACCGTGATCTTCTTCGACAGGTCGCCGCCGGCGATCGCGGTCGCGACGTCGGCGATGTTGCGGACCTGCGCAGTCAGGTTTGACGCCATGAAGTTGACGTTGTCGGTCAGGTCCTTCCAGGTGCCGGCGACGCCGGGCACCTGGGCCTGGCCGCCGAGCTTGCCTTCGGTGCCGACCTCGCGCGCCACGCGCGTCACTTCTGAGGCGAACGAGTTGAGCTGGTCGACCATCGTGTTGATGGTGTCTTTCAGCTCGAGGATTTCGCCTGACACGTCGACCGTGATCTTGCGCGACAGGTCGCCGCGCGCCACGGCCGTGGTCACATTGGCGATGTTGCGGACCTGGGCGGTCAGGTTGCCGCACATCGCGTTCACGGAATCGGTGAGGTCCTTCCAGGTGCCGGCCACACCGGGCACGATCGCCTGGCCGCCGAGCTTGCCGTCGGTGCCGACCTCACGCGCAACGCGCGTCACTTCCGAAGCAAACGAGCGCAGCTGATCGACCATCGTGTTGATGGCCTCCTTCAGCTGCAGGATCTCGCCGCGAACGTCGACCGTGATCTTCTTCGACAAGTCGCCGTTGGCGACCGCGATCGTCACCTCGGCGATGTTGCGGACCTGGCCGGTCAAATTGTTGGCCATCGAGTTGACGCTCTCGGTCAGGTCCTTCCAGACGCCGGTCACTTCCGGCACTTGGGCCTGGCCACCGAGCTTGCCTTCGGTGCCGACCTCGCGGGCCACGCGTGTGACCTCCGAGGTGAACACCGAGAGCTGCTTGATCATCGTGTTGACGATGTTCGCCGATTGCAGGAATTCGCCGCGCAGCGGCCTGCCCTCGACATCGAGCTGAACGGTTTGCAGCAGATCGCCCTGCGCCACGGCGGCGACCGCGCGGGTGACCTCGCGGGTCGGCCACAAGAGGTCGTCGATCAGCGTGTTGACCGAGCTTTCCATATCGGCCCACGCGCCGCTGGCGAGGCCGAAATTGACGCGCTGGCGAGTTTGCCCCTCGCGGCCGACGACCTGCCCGACGCGCGCCAATTGCTGAGCCATGCGCTCGTTGGCGGTCGCGATCTCGTTGAAGGCGTCCGCGATCTTGCCGTCGATACCGAGGTAATCGCCACGCATCCGAACCGAGAAATCGCCGCCGCGCATCGCCTGCAGGGACTGCAGCAGATCGTGCGAGGAATCGAGGCTTCCATTCGATGATTGAGCGCGGCGTGTTTCAGCACGGGGACGAGGCGGAGAACCGAGATCGGTCATGTAATTTCCCCTACGCACTGGCTTACGAATCCTAAAGACTCGGAAAAGCCAGTGTGACCATAAGAATGATTGCTCTTGATCGATTCAAGCGGGAAAACGCCAAAACCGCGATTTGTGACGCAAACCGAGTGACTTAATCGCTAATGGAACCAAAAGTTCCGACCCGGCATTGTAACTTTTCGCAGAGTGGGACTAGCGTTCGGCCGGCCAGCTTCGCCGCACCAATTGCACCCGCTCGATGCGGCTGCATTGTTCGCAGCGGTATTGAAGGATGTCCTTGCCCTCGCTGCCCGGATAGCTGCTCTCAAGCCGCATCGTCCTGATGCAGCTGATGCAGGAGATCAGCGTCAGCAGCGGGCTGCGATCGTCATTCATCGATGCCCGCGGTGGCGCGGTCGGATCGGCGATCATGGCGCTGGGCAATGCTATGGTGTTGGCTCTCACCACAAGAAAATGCCGATCCTGCGGCTCAGGTTCCGACTCGGAAACCCGATTTACGCTCGAAGCGCGCGTCCGCGCTGGTTCGACCGGGCGGCCGGATCACACCCTGGCGTGGCCCGGTTTGGGCTTAGGCTTGTCCGGCCTGGCCTTGTCCGCCTTGACCGATGCAATCGGGCGATCCGCATAGCTTCGGCTGAGCCGCTCGCGAACGGTCGGGAGGCGCTCGCCGCCACCGGCGGCTTTCCATCGGCCGATCAGCTCGGCGACCTCTGCGCGCATCGCCATCAGCCGGTATGACGCTTCGCTGCAATCCAGGTCGCGATTGACCTGGTCCCGGATCGACGCTTCGATCAAGGTCATCTCAGCCCGCAAAGTGCTGATCCTGCGACGAATTTCATTGATCTTGTTGTCCATGGGTTGTTAGAACAAAAATAGAACATATTGTCAAGTCACGATCCGGCAAGTGAGGTGGACCATGAGCACAGCGGCGGTGAGATTTGGCGGGGTTGCGGACCGCTTCGGCGGTCTGATGTCGCGCGCCCAGGCGCTGCGGTTGAGGAGCCTGGCCGAGGAGGCTTATCAGCCGGACCAGTACGCGCGCGACTTGACGTCGGAGGAAGCCGAACGGCGCATCGACGCCCTCCGGGCGGAGATCGCGCTGGCGGACTCGTTCTGAGCCACCCCCCTGAGGCTCTGATATAGCGGCGCAGCTGGGTCTGTTCTGTTATTGCTGCTTTGCCGCTGCTTGATCTGGGGGGGAAGTCTTTCGTGCTCGAGTTGGAGAAGCGCTCGCCGCTTGCGTTCCCGATCACGCTCAAGGACGGGCGAATACTCGCAACGGTTGGCGACGCGGCGGACTATCTGTCAGCGCTGAACGCGGATCAGCGCGAGCGCGGCTATTGGAAGACGGCGATCCTGATGTTCAACAACGCGATGCGCGAACCCAGCTACCTGAGGATCGCGACGATCAACATGCGCTCTGCGCTTGTGTATGACCGCCTCGTCGACGACGCCGGCTCCTGATTGTGGCGCGGCAGCTACAGCCGAATCGGCGGTGGTTGCGTACGGCCCTTGTCGTTATGGCCGCAAACAAGGTAACGGCGGTACACGCGACGGCCGGGCGCACCATGCACTTCGGCCGCACTCTCGGGCCGCCTCGGAGGGCCAAAGGCGGCCCATTTCTTTTCAAATCAATTTTGCGCGGACGAACAGCACCCGCAGCGCGCTGGTCGCCTGCACGGTCAGCATGGCGTTGCCGGCGGCTCGCTCCAGCGCAGCCAGCGCGTCGTCGTGCAGCGAGCGGAACTCCATCCATTCGACGGCGCTGAGATTGCTGATGAAGCGGTAGGCCTGGCCGACGGTCGCGAGCGTCACCGTCTCGCCATTCAGCCGCACCTTGAATGTCGCCTTCAGCGGCGTGTCGGATTTGGAAGTGTCACCCATGGCGCGGTTGTGCGCCGCGGCGCGTTAATGTCAATCTAATTTCTCCGCGTCCGCGCAGCTGCGCCTGCCCCACTGAATCGCAATGTCTGTTAGCGTTTCATCCGGCGTTTCCTGGGGGTGATTCGTGCCTGATCTTGCCAACACGGCCTATCTCGATGCGCTTAATTCCGAGCAGCGCCGCGCCGTCGAGTACGGGGTCGGCGACGATGGCATCGTCGGCGCGCCGCTGCTGGTGATCGCGGGCGCGGGCTCGGGCAAGACCAACACGCTCGCCCATCGCGTCGCGCATCTGATCGTCGCCGGCGCCGATCCGCGCCGCATCCTGTTGATGACCTTCTCGCGGCGTGCCGCGGCCGAGATGGCCGGCCGCGTCGAGCGCATCGCCCGCCGTGTGCTCGGCGATCGCGCCTCCGTCATGACCGATGCGCTGAATTGGGCCGGCACGTTCCACGGCATCGGCGCGCGGCTGCTCCGCGAATTCGCCGAGCGTATCGCGCTCGACCCGGCATTCACGATCCATGATCGCGAGGACTCCGCCGACCTGATCAACCTGGTCCGTCACGATCTCGGTTTCTCCCGTACCGAAAGCCGGTTCCCCACCAAGGGCACCTGCCTTGCGATCTATTCGCGCTGCGTGAATGCGGAACTGCCGGTCGAGGCCGTGCTCGGCCAGTTCTTCCCCTGGTGCTCCGGCTGGGCCAGTGAATTGAAGCAGCTGTTCGCGGCCTATGTCGAAGCCAAGCAGCGGCAGAACGTGCTCGATTACGACGACCTCCTGCTCTACTGGGCGCAGATGGTGACGGACAGCGCGCTGGCCGAGGAGATCGGCGGCCGCTTCGATCATGTCATGGTCGACGAATATCAGGACACCAACCGCCTGCAGTCCTCGATCCTGCTCGCGCTCAAGCCGGCCGGGCACGGGCTCACCGTGGTCGGCGACGACGCGCAGTCGATCTATTCGTTCCGTGCCGCCACCGTGCGCAACATCCTCGACTTCCCGAGCCAGTTCAGCCCGGCCGCCGAGATCGTCACGCTCGACCGCAACTATCGCTCGACCCAGCCGATCCTGTCGGCCGCCAACGGCGTGATCTCGCTCGCCAAGGAACGCTTCACCAAGAACCTGTGGAGCGACCGCACCTCGACCCGCAAACCGCTGCTGGTCACGGTCCGCGACGAGGCCGATCAGGCCCGCTACATCGTCGAGCAGGTGCTGGCCAATCGCGAGGAAGGCACGCTGTTGAAGCACCAGGCGGTGCTGTTCCGCACCTCCTCGCACAGCGGTCCGCTGGAGGTCGAGCTGACTCGCCGCAATATTCCGTTCGTGAAATTCGGCGGCCTCAAATTCCTCGACGCCGCGCACGTCAAGGACATGCTGGCGCTGCTGCGCTTCGCCGCCAATCCGCGCGACCGGGTCGCGGGCTTTCGCATCCTGCATCTATTGCCCGGCGTCGGGCCGGCCTCGGCACAGCGCGTACTCGACCGCATGGCCGAGGCCGCCGATCCGATTGCTGCGCTCGCAGCGCTGCCCGCCCCACCCCGCGCCGGCGCCGACTGGCGGCTGTTCGTCGAGGCGATCGAGAACCTCCGCTACTCGGAATGGCCCGTCGACATCGAGCGCGCGCGGCTCTGGTACGAGCCGCATCTCGATCGCATCCATGAAGACAGCGAGGTCCGCCGCGCCGACCTCATCCAACTCGAACAGATCGCCGCCGGCTATCCGTCACGCGAACGCTTCCTCACCGAGCTCACGCTCGATCCGCCCGACGCGACCAGCGACCAGGCGGGCGTGCCGCTGCTCGACGAGGATTACCTGATCCTGTCGACCATCCATTCCGCCAAGGGGCAGGAGTGGAAATCGGTCTATGTGCTCAACGTCGTCGACGGCTGCATGCCGTCCGACCTCGGTGCCGGCACCTCGGCCGAACTCGAGGAGGAGCGCCGCCTGCTCTATGTCGCGATGACCCGGGCCAAGGACGACCTGCATTTGCTGGTGCCGCAGCGCTTCTTCGTCCACGGCCAGGCCGCCAGGGGCGACCGCCACATGTACGCCTCGCGGACCCGCTTCATCCCGGAGCGACTGCTGCCGATGTTCGAGCGGACCACCTGGCCACGCGCCGCCGCCGCGCAAGCCTCAACCGCCAATCGCGCGCCGCCGATCGACATCGGCGCCCGGATGCGTGGCATGTGGCGCTGACACGGGTTCAAGGGATTTTCGCATGACCCGGAACGAAGCCGCCGGCGCAACGCGCCGTCCGTAATCGGCAGACGGCCATTCCAGGCGGCTCCGGCGCGCCGCTAGGACAGTTGCTGATCGCCGCGCTCACGCGGTCGCCACGAAGCTCACTCCGATCCGGGTCTTCTTGCTCCAGATCACCTGGCACTCATAGACGACGGATGCCTCACGGGCCATCATCAGGCGGAATCTGTGCGGGACGAAGGCCGGATTCTCGACCTCGATGGCGGCGCCTTCCGGCGAAATGTTCACGATCGTGCAATGCATGACCGAACCGCCCGACGAGACATAGCCGGGTTCATTGACCTCGGTTCGCGGATGCTTGCGCTTTTCGTCCACCCGGCCTGCCCCCCAAGCTTTGTGTACCCAAACGTGGGGGATCGGCATTGCCGGAGTCAACGGCTGGTGCCGCCCACTTCGGGTTTTCGCACTACGATTTGTGCGCAGCAGTAAGCCGGATTGCTTATCGCGTCCGTGCAGATGAGCCCCGCGTCGGTGCGGGCTTGCCGTTCGCGACGGCGCAAGGATAGCTTCATCCTATGGGCGATGCGCTGGCGCAACGCACGCTCCCAACAACAATGAACAGGCGCCATGGGGAGACGCGCCATGTTCGAGATTCTCGATCGCCGGACGACTCTGACCGGCAACCAGATCAAGATCCTTGCCGCGGCCATCATCGGCGATGCGCTGGAATTCTTCGACTACTTCCTGATCGGCTTTGTGCTCGCCTTCCTGATCGGCCCGTGGAAGCTCACCTTCGGCCAGTCGGCCACCGTGCTGATGAGTTCCGGCATCGGCGCCATCATCGGCGCCTATCTCTGGGGCTGGCTCGCCGACCGCGTCGGGCGCCGCATCGTCTTCATCGGCACGGTGCTGAACTTCTCGATCGCGACCGGCCTGCTCTATTTCACCCCCGACAATGGCTGGGTTTACCTGGCGATCCTGCGCTTCTTCGTCGGCACCGGCGTCGGCGGCCTGTATTGCGTCGACCTGCCGCTGGTGCAGGAGTTCATGCCCTCGCACAAGCGCGGTTGGGTCGGCGGCCTCGTCACCTGCGTGATCCCGCTCGGCGTCGGCCTTGGCGCGGTGCTGGGCGCGATCATGGGCACCGATCAGTGGCGGCTGCTGTTTGCGATCGGCGTGCTGCCGGCGGTCCTGGTGCTGCTGGTCAGGCTCTGGGTTCCCGAGTCGCCGCGCTGGCTGTGCCGGCAGGGACGCTACGACGACGCCCGCAAGTCGCTCGCCTGGGCGCTCGAGGTGCCGCCATCGGAACTGCCTTTGCCGAGCGCGGCCGACGCCGGCCCGATCGTCAAGACGAGCTGGTTCGACCTGTTCAAATATCCGCGCAGCCTGATCGTCTCCTGGCTCGGCAATGCCGGCGCGCAGACCGGCGTCTACGGCATCACGCTATGGGCGCCCGCGCTGTTCGTGCTGCTGCTCAAGGTCACGCCGCAGGAGGCTGCCAAGATGATGATCCTGCTCAGCGTCACCGGCTTCCTCGGCCGCCTCTCGTTCTCGTATTTCTCGGAGCTATTGGGACGGCGCGTGGCCGGCGGCCTGCTCGGCTTCGGCGCCGGAGCGCTGACCATCATTGCCGGCTATCACTACGACGCGACGCTGTTCGGCATGTCGGCGTTCTGGCTGCTGCTCGGCGCAGCCTTCTTCTTCGCCGACGGCGGCTTTGCGATCGTCGGCCCCTATGCCGCGGAGGTCTGGCCGTCGCATCTGCGCACCACGGGCATGGGATCCGCCTACGGCTTCGGCGGCATCGGCAAGATCATCGGGCCGGTCGGCCTCGCCTTGATCGTCGGCTCGAGCAACTATCTCAAGCCGGACGTGCCGCTGACCCAGATCCCGACCGCCTTCGTCTATCTCGGCTGCTGGTTCCTGATGGCGGGCGCGGTCTATCTGTTCTTCGGGCTTGAGACCCGCGGCAAATCGATCGAGCAGATCGACCGGGAGCTCAACGCGGCGGCTGACGTCGCGGCCTCCGCAACGATCCGGCGCGCCTGAGGGAGGCGGACATGAATACGACTTCTGCGGATCTTGCCGGCGACCGTGACGTGATCGCCCGCGCCGAGGCGGTCCGGGACGTGGTTGCGGCCGCCTCCGACGAAATTGAGACAACCCGCCGGCTGCCGCCCGATTTGCTCGACCGGCTGCATGAGGCGCGGCTGTTCCGCCTGCTGTTGCCGCGTTCGACCAACGGGATCGAGACCGATCCCGTCACCTTCTTCCATGTCATCGAGACCATCGCCAAGGCTGATGCCTCAACGGCGTGGTGCCTGAGCCAGGCCGGCGGCTGCGCGATGTCGGCCGCCTATCTCGACCTGCCGGTCGCGCAGGAGATGTTTGCCGACCCGCGCGCCGTGCTGGCCTGGGGCCCCGGCCCGAAGGTCAAGGCGATCGAATGCGCGGGTGGCTACCGCGTCAGCGGGGTCTGGTCATTCGCGTCTGGCGGGCGGCACGCCACCTGGCTCGGCGCCCACTGCCCGATCTACGCCGCGGACGGCTCGCCGCGCCGCGACGCCAACGGCGAGCAGCTCGAGCGCACCATGCTGGTGCGGACCGAGGACGTCGAATGGACCGACATCTGGAACACGGTCGGGCTGCGCGGCACCGCCAGCGACCAGTTCGCGCTCAACGACTTCTTCGTCCGCTCGGACCATTCGATCACCCGCGAATTCGACCGCGAGTGCCGCGAGAACGGGCCGCTGTACCGGATGAGCAACCACACCTGCTACCAGGTCGGTTTCGCCGGGGTCGCCTGCGGCATCGCCCGCAGCGCACTGGACAATTTCGTCGACGTCGCCCGCAACAAGGTGCCGCGCGGCATGAAGACGACCTTGCGCGACAATGCCGTGGTGCAATCCGGCCTCGCCCAGGCCGAGGTCAGTCTGCGCGCCGCCCGCGCCTTCCTGCTGCAGTCGATGGCGGACATCTGGAAAGACCTGGTTGCCGGCCACAGCATCACGGTCGCGCAGCGCATGACGATCCGGATGGCGGCAACGCACGCCATCCACAAGGCGCGGGAAGCCGTCGACTTCGCCTACAGCACGGCCGGCGCCACCGCGATCTTCGACGGCCATCCGCTGGAACGCCGCTTCCGCGACATCCACACCGTGACCCAGCAGCTGCAGGGACGCTTGAGCCATTTCGAGACCGTCGGCGCCTGGATGCTCGGCGTCGATGCCGACCTCAGCTTCGTCTGATCTGAATTCTCAGGGAGAAGAACCATGCCATTGGGCGGACTGCAGCATTTCACCATCGAGCCGCAGGATCTGGAGAAGACCAAGGCGTTCTATTGCGACGTGCTCGGGCTCGAGAATGGCGATCGGCCGCCGCTCGATTTCCCCGGCTACTGGCTCTATTCCGGCGGCCAGGCCGCCGTCCATTTAATGGGCACCCGCAAGCCACGCGACGGCATCGTCGTGCGTGGGACGGAGAAGAAATATGAGGACACCGGTCGTCTCGACCATATCGCCTTTGCCGCGACCGACGTCGATGCCGTACGCAAGCGCCTCCAGGCGAACAACATCAGCTTCCGCGAGCAGATCGTGCCGCGCACCGGCGACACCCAGATATTCCTCTACGATCCCGACGGCGTCGGCGTGGAGCTGAACTTCCCCAAGAGCTGAAGCGGATTTCCCTGCTCAACAAATCGCCGACGCAAAGCGCCGGCCAATATTTCCCATTGCGAAAGCGGTTCCCGACAAGGCCCTGACTCGGCCATCACTCGGGCGTGATCCGGTCGGTTTTTCTTCAACATTGAATGACGAATTAACCGGGCCGCGCCGCTGCGGCAGAATAGCCGGGTGCTGCGCCTTTAACCTACCCCAGGGCATGGTGGCCCGGCTATTCGTCCCCACTTCGCGCTTAGTCGAGCCCGCGCTCGTGGCTGAGGCGAACCATTTCGTTGATGAAGATTTGCTTCTGCTTGTCGTCGAGGCTCGCAAACAGCGGCTCGGCGGCGTCCGCCACGCCGCGCTGATCGACCGCGCGATCGTTGAGGAACTGGGCCTCGTTGCGCATCTGCTCGATGATGTCGTCAGGCGGATCTCGCTGCGCGCGTGCAATGCGCAGGTTGAGCCGGTCCGCGCCATTGTGGCCGAGATAGTGCATCGCGCTGTTGAAGCCGGCCCAGTTCTTCTCCTGCTCCGGCGTCAGGTTGAGCTCCTTCTTGATCCGCTCGATGTTGGCGTCGCTGTTGGCGACGATCTGTTCGGCCGTGAGCTGCGGTGCGCCGGCCTGGGTCAGCACCGTCGGCGCTTGTTTGGCGCCCTTGTCCTTGGCGGCGGCCTTGGCCGATTTGGCGGCCTTAGCGCCCTGCTTGTCACCGGACGCCGGCGCCTGTGCGTTCTTGCTGTTGCCGGCATTGGGGTTGCCGTTGTTGCCGGTCAACACCCCGGTCACGCCGGTCACGACCCCGACCACGCCGCCGATGGCTCCGCCGAGAACCCCGCCGACCGGTCCGGCAGCCTTGTTGCCTTCGCGCGCGCCCTGCTCGACCCCCTGCACGATCTGCGCATCGACCATATGAGGCACTGCAAGCAGCGTGACGGTGGTGGCCGCAACCGCGGCGCACAATCTCCATCGTGCTCGCAGCTTCGCTACCGGGATGAGCATGATCGGGTCTCCGTGATCGATGGTGGATTGCAGGGTTGATGCGGCGGGCAGGCTCGACGAATCCGAATTTTATCGTCTCCCCCTTCGGCAAGTCTATCGGCTGCACCGGGCATCAACATGACGGAACAGGGTTCGGTCAGGCAGACTTGAGAGCTGCGGCTCAACCGCGCACCCGTCGGCGCGTGCGTTCAGCAGGTCTCGCGTGCGCCGCAGCAAGATCTCAACAGGTGCTGTAATCCGCGGTGACGCCGGCACTGCCTGCGATTTGACCACAACGTTAGTACTACGCGACAAGGGCATCTCGTTTCTCGACAGCCGCCGGCAATTCTGTTCTGATCAGTGTGAACGAAATCCCGCGACGTCGCGCGAACGCGACGCACAAAAACGACAACGGGATTCGAAAAGTCTTTTGTCCGGTGGCTCGCCAGGGAGGGAACGCCATGTCACGGAAGACGCTTTCACGCCGAGAATTCGTTGCAGCGACAGCGCTGTCATCGGCGGCGCTCATCACAGCCCCCTACGTGCGTGGCGCCTACGCAGCCGGAAAGCTCTCGATGGGCTTCTGGGATCACTGGGTGCCGGGCGCGAACAGTGCGTCCACCGATCTGGTCAATGAATGGGCCGCCAAGGAAAAGGTCGAGGTCCAGATCGACTACATCACCAGCCAGGGCAACAAGAACATCGTCACCATCGCTGCCGAGGCGCAGGCGAAATCGGGTCACGATATCTTCCAGATGCCGACGTGGTGGCCGCAGGCCAATGCCGAGCTGCTCGAGCCGGTCAACGACATCATGGACCCGCTCGTCAAGCTGAATGGCGAGGTCAATGGCACGGTGAAGTATCTCGGCCAGGCCGACGGCAAATGGCTTGGCGTTCCCGCCAGCGTCGGCAGCCAGATCAAGGGCCCCTGCTCGCGCATCGACCTGATGAAGAAGCACGCCGGCATCGATGTGCAGGAAATGTATCCGGCCGGGAGCCCGCCGAAGGCGGATAACTGGACCCTCGATACGTTCCTCAAAGCGGCCGAAGCCTGCCACAAGGCCGGCTTCCCGTTCGGTATCGGCCTCGGCGAGACCAGCGACAGTGTCGACACCGCCGGTGCGATCTTCCAGTCGTTCGGTGCGCAGCTGGTCGACGCCAAGGGCAATTTGACCGTCAAGACCGACGCGGTGCGCCAGTCGCTCGAATTCTACAAGAAGCTGCTCGCCTTCCTGCCGCCAGACGTCGCCGCATGGGACGATGCCTCCAACAACAAATGGCTGGTCGCGGGCAAAGGCGCGATGATCATGAACCCGCCGAGCGCGTGGGCGGTTGCCAAGCGCGACGCGCCGCAAGTCGCGGAGCAATGCTGGACGCACGGGTTCCCGGCCGGCCCGAAGGGACGTTTTGCGCCCTATCTGCCGTTCTTCTGGTCGATCTGGTCGTTCTCAAAGAACAAGGAGGCGGCCAAGAGCCTGCTTTCCTTCCTGTCGCAACCTGCGTCGATCGAGAAGATGGTGGTCGCGAGCGGCGGCTACGACCTGCCGGCCTACGAGAAGCTCACGACATTGAAGGTCTGGGAAGAGCAAGGCCCGCCCAAGGGCACGCTCTATCACTACCCGAACCCCTACAAGCACCAGACGCTGTCGATTGCGGCCTCGCCTGCACCGCCCAAGGTCGCGCAGCAGATCTACTTCCAGGCCACCCTGACCAAGATGTGCCTGCGGTACTACCAGGGTGAAGCCATGGAGAAGACGCTAGCCTGGGCCGAGGGCGAGTGCGAAGGCTTCATGCGAAGCTGACGGCAATCGAGCCCCGCGCGGCCGCAGATAGTGCCGGTCGCGCGAGGTCTCGTTTTCGTACCCCGACCGCCGAACCGGCGAGCTGTGCAACCAACCCGCGCGAGGGACCTCCGTTATGGTCGATGTCGCATTCCAGTCCAACCGCACAGCTGCAGCCCAGTCGGGGCGTAGACGGGTCGGCCTGCGCAACGCGCTGCGGCGCAAGTCGATGTCCGCGTTCCTGATGACGCTGCCGTTGATCCTGCTGATCGCCGTGCTGGTGATCTATCCGGCGATCTATTCGCTGCATCTGGCGACGCTGAACAAGGCGATGACGAAGTTCGTCGGCTTCGGCAATTTCGAGTTCCTGTTCAAGCGCGACACTTTCTGGCTGGTGGTCAAGCAATCCTGCATTTTCGCGATCTCCGCGGTGATCTTCAAAGCGCTGATCGGCTTCATCGTCGCGCATTTTGTGCACAACGTGCCCGCCAACAAGCAGCGCAAATGGCGCGGCATGCTGCTGGTGCCGTGGGTGATCCCGCCGGCGATGAGTACGCTGGCCTGGCTGTGGCTGTTCGACCCGTCCTACAGCGCGTTCAACTATACGCTCTCCATCTTCGGCATCGGGCCGATCCCGTGGACCGGCGACGCAATGTGGGCGCGGTTCTCGGTGATCCTGGTCAATGTCTGGTACGGCGCGCCGTTCTTCATGATCATGTATCTGGCGGCGCTGAAATCGGTACCCGAGCAGCTCTATGAGGCGGCGGCAATCGACGGCGCCAATTGGTGGCAGCGCATCTGGTACGTGACCCTGCCGATGATGCGCAACATCATCGCGATCACGACGCTCTTCTCGCTGATCGTGACCTTCGCCAATTTCGACATCGTCCGCATCCTGACCGCGGGCGGCCCGCTCGACCACACCCACATCTTCGCAACCTGGGCGTTCCGCGTCGGCATCGAGGGCAGCGACATTCCGCTCGGCGCCAGCGTCTCGCTGTTCATGGTGCCGATCCTCGCTGTCGCGGCGATCTTCATCCTGCGCGACATCACCAAACGCGGCAACGAATCCTGATGAGCACCGTGACGATCGACAAGGCGGGACCGACGCGCAAGGTGAAATACGGCAGCATGAGCCGTGACCGGACCTGGGCGCTGCGCTGGTCCTATTTCTTCCTGACGCTGTTTGCGATCTTCTCGCTGACACCGCCATTCTACATGCTGATCACGTCGCTGAAGGGTAGCGCGGAGATTTCAGCGGCGACCAATCCGTGGTGGGTGCATCAACCCACACTCGAAAACTACGTCCAGCTGCTGACCTCGAACCAGTTCCTGCGCTTCTTCTGGAATTCGGCCTGGGTCTCGATCATCGTCGTCACCATCACGATGCTGATCAGCGTGCCGGCCGCCTTTGCGCTGGCGCGGATGAAATTCTGGGGCTCGGCGACGCTCGCGACCGGCGTGTTCCTCACCTATCTCATCCCGGACAGCCTGCTGTTCATCCCGCTGTTCAAGATGTTCGCCGTGTTCGGCGACTGGACTGGCATCCAGCTCGTCAATCGCTGGTACGTGCTGCTGTTCATCTATCCGACGCTGACGGTGCCGTTCTGCACCTGGATCATGATCGGCTATTTCGCCTCGATCCCGAAGGAGCTCGACGAAGCCGCGATCATCGATGGCGCGAGCTGGTTCCAGACGCTGACCCGGATCTTCATCCCGGTCGCCCTGCCAGGCCTGATCGCGGCCACGATCTTTGCCTTCACGGTTTCCTGGGCCCAGTTCCTCTATCCGCTGGTGTTCACGACCTCGACGGATCAGCTCGTACTGCCGGTCGGCATCATCACCACCTTGATCAAAGGCGACGTCTTCAACTGGGGACAGATCATGACCGGCGCCCTGCTCGGCGCCGCGCCGCCGCTGATCATCTACGCTTTCCTGATGGACTACTACATTGCCGGCCTGACCGCCGGTGCGACGAAGGGTTGAACGCGACAAGGGTAGGAATTCATGGCCGACGTCAGTTTGCGCAAGGTGGTGAAGCGTTACGACGAGGTCGAGGCGGTGCGCGGCATCGACCTCGATATCGCCGACCATGAGTTCGTGGTGCTGGTGGGCCCAAGCGGCTGCGGCAAGTCGACGACCTTGCGGATGATCGCCGGCCTCGAGGACATTTCCGACGGCGACATCATGATCGGCGGCGATGTCGTCAACGACGTGCCGCCGAAGGACCGCGACATCGCGATGGTGTTCCAGAATTACGCACTCTATCCGCATATGACCGTTGCCGAGAACATGTCGTTCGGGCTGCGGCTGAAGCACTACCCCAAGGCGGAGATCAAGAGCCGGGTCACCGAGGCCGCCCGGATGCTCGACATCACCGACCTGATCGACCGCAAGCCCAAGCAGCTCTCCGGCGGCCAGCGCCAGCGCGTCGCGATGGGACGTGCGATCGTGCGCAATCCGAAGGTGTTCCTGTTCGACGAGCCGCTGTCCAACCTCGACGCCAAGCTGCGCGTGCAGATGCGGATCGAGATCAAGAAGGTGCATCAGAAGGTCCGCACCACGACCGTCTACGTCACCCACGATCAGGTCGAGGCGATGACGCTGGCCGACCGCGTGGTGGTGATGAACCACGGCAGGATCGAGCAGATAGGCACGCCTAATGAGCTCTATCACAAGCCGGCGACGCGGTTCGTCGCAAGCTTCATCGGCTCGCCCGCGATGAACTTCGTGCCGTGCCGGCTCGAGGACGTCGGCGGCAAGCTCAACGTCCGGCTGACCGATCGCCTCGCCTTCGCGCTGCCGCCGGCGCGCGCCGCGCGCTACCAGGCCCTCTCGCGCACCGACAGGCTGCTGCTCGGCATCCGGCCCGAGCACATCATGGAGGCGCGGCCGCATGCCGAGCCCGGCGTCGAGCCGTTCGACGCAGTACTCGACGTCACCGAGCCGATGGGGATGGAGACCCTGGTCTATTTCACGCTCGAAGGCGGCCAGATCTGCGGCCGGGTCAGTCCCAATGCCGGCGCGCAGGATGGCAGCCCGCTCCGATTGGCTGTGGACCTCAACAATATGCATTTGCTAAACGAGGTGACCGGCGCCGTCCTTTGACGGCTTACAAGAAACCTCAAGGGCAGGAAATGGCCACCAACAAGAAGAAGATTTTCATCACCCAGACTCTGTCACCGGGGGCACGGGCGCTCCTCAACGAGCGGGACGACGTCGAACTCATCGAATTTCCCAACCTGATCTCGGCCAAGGACTTCCAGGCGATGCTGGAGCAGCACGCGCCGGTCCATGGTGTGGCGCTCGGCGCCACCCGCTTCGGCGAGGCGGAGCTCGAGGCCTCCAAGGGCATGCTGGTGGTGACCCGGATCGGCGTTGGTTACGACGCGGTCGACGTGCCGGCGCTGTCCCGCCGCAAGGTGCCGCTGATGGTCGCAGGCACCGCGAACTCGCCGTCGGTCGCGGAGCATGCCTTGTTCATGATGCTGACGCTGGCCAAGCGCGCGCAGGAAATGCACTCGATGGTCAAGGACGGCACCTGGGCGAGCCGGCTCGGCGTGCTGCCCTTCGATCTCTACGGCAAGACCGTTTTGATCGTGGGCTTCGGCCGGATCGGCACCCGCACCGCCAAGCGTTGCCTCGCGATGGAAATGAACGTGCTGGTCTATGATCCCTACAAGCCCGCCAGCGAGATCACCGCGGCCGGCTGCGAGGCCGTGCCGAGCTTGGAGGCGGCGCTGCCGCGAGCGGATTTCGTCACCATCCACTGCCCGAAGTCGCCCGAGACCGTCGGCCTGTTCAACGCCGCGCGGATCAGGCTGATGAAGCCGACCGCCTACCTCATCAACACCGCCCGCGGCGGCATCGTCGACGAGAATGCGCTGCACGACGCGCTGGTGTCGGGCAAGCTCGCCGGCGCCGGTCTCGATGTGTTCGAGGTCGAGCCGCCGCCGGTTGGCCAGCCCCTGCACGCCTTGCCCAACGTGATCATGGCACCGCATGTGGCCGGCGTGACCGTCGAGGCCGTCGATCGCATGAGCGAGCAGACCGCGCGCAATATCCTGAGCGTGCTGGACGGCAATCCGCTGCGCCAGAATGTAATCAACCAGGACGTCCTCGGCTGACCTTTCAGCTTTCTCGTTGGCGCCGCGGCCGATCGGCAGGATCGGCCCGGCGATGCGGAGTACCCAAATGGCCTTCAAGGAATTCGGCAACTACGATGCGGTCGGTCTCGCCGAGCTGGTCCGCAAGAAAGAGGTGACGGCGAAGGAGCTGCTCGACGAGGCGGTCGCGCGCACCACCGCCGTCGACCCAAAGATCAACGCGGTCGTCGTCAAGCATTACGACTACGCCGAGCGCCAGATCGCCAAGGGCTTGCCCGACGGCCCGTTCACCGGCGTTCCGTTCCTGCTGAAAGACCTCGATCTGCTCGAGGGCACCCGCACCACGTCGGGCGCCAGCCTGCTGAAGGACTTCGTCGCAGACCACAACGGGACGCTGACCCAGCGCTTCCTCAATGCGGGACTTGCGATCTTCGGCAAGAGCGCGAGCCCGGAATTCGGCCTGATGCCGACGACGGAATCGCGTCTGTTCGGCCCGACCCGCAATCCCTGGAATCTCCAGCATTCCTCCGGCGGCTCGTCCGGCGGCGCCGGCGCTGCGGTCGCCGCGCGCATCCTGCCCGTCGCGCATGCCAGCGACGGCGGCGGCTCGATCCGGATTCCCGCCTCCGCCTGCGGCGTGTTCGGCATGAAGCCGACGCGCGCCCGCAACCCCTGCGGTCCCGATCGCGGCGAAGGCTGGGGCGGTTTCTCGGTCGGCCATGTGCTCAGCATCAGCGTCCGCGACAGCGCCGTGATGATGGATGCGATCCATGGCCCGGAGCCGTCGAGCCTCTACGTCGCGCCGCCGCCGGAGCGGCCGTTCTCGCAGGAAGTCGGCCGCGACCCCGGCCAGCTGCGCATCAGCTTCACCGACAAGTCGCCCTATGGCGATGCCATCGACCCGGAGATATCAGCGGCGGTGCGCGACACCGCCAAGCTGCTGGCCGGCCTTGGCCATCATGTCGAGGAGCGCGCGCCGCCGCTTGCAGCCGATCCCGCCGCGCTCATGACCACGATCGTCGGCGGCAACACGGCCCTGACCATTCGCCTGCTCGAGCAGCGGGTCGGGCGCACGCTGACATCTGACGACGTCGAGCGGCTGACGCTCGCCAGCGGCCAGAACTCGGTGAAGATGACGCCGGCCGACTATGTCGCGGCGCAGCTTGCGGCGTTCCAGGTCTCGCGCGGGCTCGCGACCTTCTTCGAGGGCTGCGACGTCTTCCTGAGCCCGACCCTGTGCGCGCCGCCGCTTCGTCTCGGCGAGTTGAACACGATGTCCGAGGATCTGAGCCACATCGCGCCGGTGCTGCGCCGCTACATGCCGGGCACCTCGATGTTCAACATGTCCGGGCAGCCGGCGATGTCGGTGCCGCTGGCCTGGAACAAGGCCGGCCTGCCGCTCGGCATGATGTTTGCGGCCAAGCTCGGCGAGGAAGGACTGCTGTTCCGCCTGGCCGCCCAGCTTGAACAGGTTCGTCCCTGGAAGGACAAGCGACCGCCGGTCTGCGCCTAGCTCCATCAAGCGAAGCGCCTAGCTGACAAAGGATAGTCAGATCAGGTAGATAGAAAGGGCGTCGGCGCGATTCCGCCGGCGTTGTGCCTGGGAGACCGAACCGTGAGCGACCCGACCGACAATGCGCTTGCCGCGATCGCGAGCATTCTCGATCAGACCAAGACACCTCACGAGAAGGCCAAGTCGCCGGACGACACGACCGACGGGGCGGCTGAGCCGACGCCGCCAGTCTCGATCGCAATGCCACCGCCCCTGCCGACGTCGATCGAAGTCGTTACCGTCGAGACCGTATCCATCAAGACCGTGACCATCGAGGCCGCGCCCGCCGAACCGGCGGCTGTCGAGCCGGAGCCGATCGAGGAGCCGGCGCCGACCGAACCGTCACAGCCGGTCGCACAGGCTGAGCCCAGTGAGCCGCCGACGAGTGAGCCCGAGCCGAGCGCGCCGGAGCCGGAGCCGATCCAGCCGCCCCAACCGATCGAGGCCGACGGCTATTCCAAGTCCGGCCCAGGCCCGATGGCTGCGCTGCGCTTCCGCTGGACGGTGCGCCAGGACGGCGCCCAGTACTATGTCGACGAGACCGTCGGCGAAGGAACGGCCCCACTGGTCAATGGCCCGATGGGCCGGGATGCCGCGATCAAATTCGTCGATGATCGCGAAGCCGAAGCGCGGCGGCGCTTCGAGCATTTCAAGCACGAGATCGCCAGCCGCACTGCGGCCGCCCTGCGGATGAGCCGGGACAGCAACGAGGCCTAGCCCTGCGGCGGCCGCGGCGGTCCCAGAAAGTCCTTCTTCGCGAGATCGACGCCGGCGTGACGCAGGATGTCGTAGGCGGTTGCGACATGGAAGAAGAACTGCGGAACGCTGAAGGTCAGGATCAGGGACTTGCCGGTGAATGGCCTGGTTGCGCCGCTCCTGAACGTGAATACGACGTTCATGTCGGTCGCGGCGTCGATCACCTCCCGCGGCAGGCCCTGCACAAAATCGATCGTAGCGGCAATCCGCGCTTTCAGCCCGGCGATGTCGATTGACGCGTCAGGGAAGACCGGCGGCGCACACCCCGCCAGCAAGGCGCAGCTCAGGACGACGTGCCGGTTCGCCTCCCCGACCTGCTGGCGAAGGCTGTACATGTTCGGCGCGAGCCGCATTCCGAGCAACACGTCTGGATCGAGCTTGCGCGCCCTGGCGTGCGCCTCGGCATGATCGAGCAGCGCGGAAAGATTGCGCAGATACGGCACATAAACACCGACGGATGCGTCATGGAGCGAGATGGTCACTTTTGCCCCGCAATACTGGCTCGATCGTCCCATCTGGTCTAAATGCTCCGCAACGACATGTCATCGGAATTGACGGAGAAATCAGATGTTTCGCGCGCTGGCCGGTCTCGCTCTCGTTCTGCTCCTGTCGGCTGCGCATGCACAGCCGGCGCCATCTCGGCTCGATGAGATCGTCGCGCGCGGCACGCTGCGGGTCGGCATGACCGGCGACTATCTGCCCTTCACGGCGCTCGACAAGGAGACCAAGATATTTCGCGGCTTCGACGTCGACATGGCGCAATCGCTCGGCAAGGCGCTCGGCGTCAAGGTTGAGTTCGTGCCGACATCATGGCCGCAAATGATGAAGGATTTCGAGGCCGACAGTTTCGACATCGCGATGGGCGGCATCTCCATCACTTACGACCGGCAGAAGAAGGGCCTGTTCTCGACGCCGATCATGCGCGAGGGCAAGACGCCGATCGCGCGCTGCGCCGACAAGGGCAAGTTCGAGACGCTCGCCGAGATCGACAAGCCCGGCACCCGCGTCATCGTCAATCCCGGCGGTACCAACGAGCGCTTTGCGCGCGCCAATGTGACGGCCGCCGACATCCGCGTCTTCAGCGACAACACCAAAATCTTCGACGAGATCGCCAAGGGCGACGCCGATCTGATGATGACCGACGCCTCCGAGACGCGCTATCAGCAGAAGCTGCACCTCGGTGTGCTCTGCGCCGTGCATCCCGACAAGCCGTTCGACTTCGCCGAGAAAGCCTACTGGATGCAGCGCGACGTCGCCTTGAAGGCGTTCGTCGACCAGTGGCTTCACATCACGCGCGAAGACGGCAGCTACGCGAAGATCTACGCTGCGTGGTTCGAATAACCTGCAGCGTCAGACCCCGGCTCCGAAAAATTGATGCGCACGGCCTGAAACCGAACCGCGATCCAATGCTTTGAACCTAAGCCGCGAGGACACGACTCATGTTCTGACCGTGATCTGGGACACGTTCAACGAGGCAGCCACCAGATAGCCTTGCGAACGGGATTCCCTGCACTGGAGATCGAGATGAAGAAGCTTCTGGCGATCGCCGCGCTCGTGCTGGCGAGCACCGTGACAGCGCAGGCACAATACACATTCGATTACGGCGGCCGCACCATCCGCATCGATCCGGATCGTGGAACGGTTTCGATCCCCGGCGTCTATGACAACACCAGCCGCAGTTCCAAACGCACCAAGCACAGGGACGCCGAGCAGAAGCGCGAGACGACACCGAAAGACGCCAGGACGGATTCTCCCTCTCCGCCCGTCACGCCACCCGCTGCCACTGCATCACCCGCTCCGGCTACGATTGATCAGGCTGCCGCCCCGGCGGCGCCGTCAGCCGCAATGACCGAGCCCGCGAACACGAGCGTCGCACCACCTCCGGCTACGGCAGCGACCGCACCGCCACCACCACAGCCGCCACCGGTCGTGCAGCAAAGCGCGGCGCCGGCGGCGAGTCCGGTCCCAGTGCCAACGGTCGGTGTCGCATCGCCTGCAGCGAACCCGGTGCAGGCAGCCAACTCGCCGCTGGGCGTCTGGTTGACTGAAGAGAAGGAAGGCAAGGTCCGCATCGAGCAATGCGGCGCCAATCTCTGCGGCTACTCGGTCGACAAGAAGTCGAACGCCAACGGCGAACAGGTTCTGATCAACATGAAGCCGGGCAAGGACAAGTGGAGCGGCCGCATCTTCGATCCGAACAGCGGCAGCACCTACGATTCCACCATCGCGCTGAAGAGCCCCGACACGCTGCGCGTACAGGGCTGCGCGTTCGGCGGCATGTTCTGCGGCGGCCAGACCTGGACGCGGGTGAATTGATTGCCTGTCCCGAAAAAGTAGAAGCCCCGCTCACAAGCGGGGCTTCTGCCTTTGGCCGGCAACGACCGGTCAGCCGAGCTTGCCGTTGTATTCCTCGTCGGTGACGTGCTCCATCCAGGTCGAGAACACCCCGTCGAGCGCTTCCTGCATGGCGATGTGGGTCATGCTGTTGTCGGGCGAAGCGCCGTGCCAGTGCTTCTCGTTCGGCGGAATCCAGACCACGTCGCCGGGGCGGATTTCCCGGATCGGCCCGTCCTTGGCCTGCACGCGGCCGATGCCCGAGATCACGTAGAGCGTCTGCCCGAGCGGATGGGTGTGCCAGGCGGTGCGCGCTCCGGGCTCGAACGACACCCGCGAGGCGTTCAGCCGGGCCGGCGCCGGGGCCATGTTGATCGGATCCTGCAGCACGCTGCCGGTGAAATGCTCCTTCGGCGCGCGGCGGGTCGGCCGCGAGCCGGAAACGTGGATATCCATCGGGTTACCTCCCTTTCTTGACGTTATTTCTTGGATGCGGCGTAACGCGCCTTGGTATCGGCATTCATCGGATACAGGCCGGGCAGCTGGGCGCCGTTGTTCACCTCGTTGACGATCCAGGCTTCCATCCGTTCCTGCTCCGGCCCTTCGGCCAGCACGTGATCGAGGAATGCCTGCGGGATCAGCACCGCGCCGTCCTGGTCCGCCACCACCACGTCGTTCGGAAACACGGCAACGCCGCCGCAGCCGATCGGTTCGCCCCAGCCGACGAAGGTCAGCCCTGCGACCGACGGCGGCGCGGCGTAGCCGTCGCACCACACCGGCAGGCCGGTGCCGAGCACGCCCTCGACATCGCGCACCACGCCGTCGGTGATCAGCGCCGTCACCCCGCGCTTGACCATCCGCGCGCAAAGGATGTCGCCGAAGATGCCGGCGTCGGTGATGCCCATGGCATCGACCACCGCGATGCAGCCCGCCGGCATCGCCTCGATTGCGGTGCGGGTCGAGATCGGCGACGACCACGATTCCGGCGTCGCCAGGTCCTCGCGGGCCGGAACGAAGCGCAGCGTGAAGGCCGGTCCGACCAGCCGCTTCAGCCCGGGCTTCAACGGCTTGGTGCCGCGCATCCAAATATTGCGCAGGCCCTTCTTGAGCAGGACCGTGGTGATGGTGGCGGTGGACACGTGCGACAGCGTCGCGATCGCCTCAGTGGACAGTGACATCTCGAGAGCTTGCTCCGATGGGAGGGAAAGACCGGCGCATGTTGCCGGGCAAAGGGCGTGCGTCAAGGGCTGCGCGAAAATGCTGCGATCAGCCAAATTTATCGCCGGCATGCCGATTAATTTATTGAAGTTGCTGCGTCATTTTGCACGAAGCGAATTCCGTTTTGTCACGAAACACGCTAGCTTGATGGCCGACGAAGTCCGCTTGATCCAAATGGCCGAACCCTTAAGTCCTCCCCGCCTTTTGCCGAGTGGCGATGCCGCCATCACGGTGGAATTCAGCCGCACCATCGATGATGCCGCCAACCGGCGGGTGCTCGCGCTCGACCGGGTGATCGCAGCCGAGCCGATCGCCGGCATCACCGAGACCGTGCCGACCTACCGTTCGCTGCTGGTGCATTACGATCCCGTGCAGATCAGCTTCGACGCGCTCGGCGAGCAGCTGCTCGCGCGCGCCGCCAAGGCACCGCCGACCGAGACCGGCACGCGGCGCTGGCGGATTCCCGTCACCTATGGCGGCGAGCACGGCATCGATCTCGAGGATGTCGCCAAGAGCCTCAAGACCACGCCCGACCAGATCGTCGCCCGCCATGTCGCCGGCGACTATCGCGTCGCCATGATCGGCTTTACGCCCGGCTGGTCCTATCTCAGCGGGCTGGAGACATTCCTGCACATGCCCCGGCGCAAGGATCCGCGGCTGCTGACCCCGGCCGGTACCATCTCGATCGGCGGCATCCAGACCGGCGTGCAGTGCCTGGCCGGCCCGAGCGGCTGGCACCTGCTCGGCCGCACCCCGGTGCGAACCTACCAATTGCATCGCGACCCGACGTTCCTGCTGGAGCCAGGCGATGCCATCACCTTTACGGCGATCGACGCCAAGACCTTTGCAGAACAGGACCGCGCCGCCGAGGCCGGCGAGGTCGTCGCGGAACTGGTGACGCCATGAGCAAGCTCGTCGTCACCTCGATCGGCCCGGCAAGCTCGGTGCAGGACGGCGGGCGCCCGGGCTCGCAGCGTTACGGCCTGGTGCCGAGCGGCGCGATGGACCGGCTTTCACTGGCGGCCGCCAACACGCTGGTCGGCAACGACCCGTTCGCCGCCGCGGTCGAAATCGGCCCGTTCGGCGCCGCCTTCACCGCACGCGGCGGCGCGGTGCGCGTCGGGCTCGCCGGGGCATCGCGCAACGCTGACATCGGCGGCCGGCCGGTCGCGTTCGACAGTTCGGCGACGCTCGCCGAGGGCGAGACGCTCAATCTCGGCTTCGCGCGCGGTGGTTCGTTCAGCTATCTCGCGATCGAGCACGGCATCGAAGGCGAGCCGATGTTCGGCAGCCTCGCGGTCAATGCCCGCGCCGGGCTCGGCAGCCCCTACCCGCGCCCGCTGCAGAGCGGCGACGAGCTGACGACAAAAGCCGCCAGCGCCGCCGCCGAGCGCCGCATCGAGTTGCCGGCGGAGACCGATGCGCCGATCCGCGTCGTGTTCGGCCCGCAGGACGACGAGTTCGCCGAGGACAACAAGAAGCTGTTCATCGACAGCGAGTGGAAGATCTCGGCCACCAGCGACCGCATGGGCTACCGTCTCGAGGGTCCCGTCATCAGGCACCTCGACGGCCACAACATCGTCTCCGACGGCACCGTGAACGGCAGCATCCAGGTGCCCGGCAACGGCCAGCCGATCGTGCTGATGCCCGACCGCGGCACCAGCGGTGGCTATCCGAAGATAGCGACCGTGATCACGGCGGATTTCGGTCGCTTCGCGCAGCTCTCGGCCGGCCGGCCGTTCCGCTTCAAAGCGGTGACGATGGCGGAAGCGCAGGCCGAAGCGATCAAGCTCCACGCGCTGCTGCGTTCACTGCCCGACCGCCTCCGCGGCATCGAGGATTTTGGTCTCAACATCGAAGCGCTGCGGGATGCGAATGTCGCGGGCCAGGCGGTCAGCGCTGTGGATGTATCGACCTGGCAAGTCGCGTTACCCTGAATCAACACAACAAACGGATCGATCGTCATGACCAAAACCGTCGACCTCAATTGCGATCTCGGCGAAAGCTTCGGCCCCTGGGAAATGGGCAATGATGCGGCGATGATCGAGCTAGCGACCTCGGTCAACGTCGCCTGCGGCTTCCATGCCGGCGATGCCGACATCATGCGCAAGACGGTCGAGCTCGCGAAGGCGCGCGGCGTCAGCGTCGGCGCCCATCCCGGCTATCGCGACCTGCATGGTTTCGGTCGCCGTCCGATGCCGGGGCTGACGTCCTCGGAGATCGAGAACCTGATCGCCTACCAGATCGGCGCCTTGCAGGCGATCGCGACTGCGGCCGGCCACAAGGTCACCCACGTGAAGGCGCATGGCGCGATTTCCAACGTCGCCTGCGAGGACGACATGACCGCGCGGGCGATCGCCAATGCGATCAAGGCCGTCGATCCGAGCCTCGTGTTCGTGGTGCTGGCAAACTCGAAGCTGGTGCGCGCCGGCGAAGCCGCCAACTTACGGATGGCGCATGAGGTGTTTGCCGATCGCGCCTATGAGGACGACGGCAATCTGGTGTCGCGCAAGAAGCCCGGTGCGGTGCTGCATGATCCCAAGGCGATCGCCGAGCGCGTGGTGCGGATGGTGCAGGATGGTGCGGTCGTCTCGGTCACCGGCAAGGTGATCAAGATGCAGACCGATACCGTATGCATTCACGGCGATACGCGCGGCGCCGTCGAGATCGCGCAGGGCCTGCGCGAAGCGCTGAAGCAGGCCGGCATCACGGTTGCGCCGTTCAAGACCGCGCACTGAACAGCCCACGCAATGACCGAGGGCCGGCCACCGCGCCGGCCCTTTTAGATTCCGTTAAGAGTCTTCTTAAACCCAAACTTGCCGTTTGATTGCTAGGTGCAGATTCCGAGCCTTTGATTGTCCTCTCAGGAAATTGGGTACGAAAGCATGTTCCGCACCAGCCTCTCCCTCGCCATTGCGGCGGTTGCCACCGCCGCCTTCACCAGCGCTGCATCCGCCGGCTGCTACAGCTGCTATACGCCGCCGCCCCAGCCCTGCACGACCTGCTATCAGGTGCAGACGGTGCCGCCGCAGTATCGCACCGTGCAGGAAACCGTGATGGTGGCGCCGGGCCGCGTCGTCGCGCATCGCACCCCTGCGCAGTATCGCACCGTGATGGTGCCGAAGACCGTGATGGTCGCGCCCGAAGGCGTCGCCTATGAGCGGATCGCGCCGCAATACGCCACCCAGGAACGCACCGAGATGGTCTCGCCGGGCTATTCCTACTACGCCCCGGTTCAGCAGACCTGCAACACCTGCGGCGGCTACGGCTACGGCTACGGCCGCTACTGAGCGATCCACACCCAGCCAATACAAAGCCGCCGCCTGATCACATCAGACGGCGGCTTTTGACTGTTCAGAAGGTCTCAGAACGGGTGGACGGACAGCGTGCCGAACACGATCGCCGCGATCACAGCAAAGGCGCTGTACAGCGCCGCGGTGTGAATTCCGGCCCCGGACTTTCTTGAAACTTGCCGCGCGTGAAAGTGCAGGCGGGCTTCCGCCGATAGTTCGCGCATGGTCGATCTCCAACGCCCCATTCTCGGGCATATGGAATATCGTTCGTGGCGCAATTCAAGCGGGTGGCAAAAATAGCGACGCCACACCCGCGAGGAACCCGGTTCCCGGAGGAATCTTCTTCCTCTCGGGCTCGCCCGAGAATGTTATTCGTCGCAATTCGAGGCGTCGGGAACCCGCGCCAGTCCCGCGTGACCGAAAATCTCGAAAACAACCCCATGCAAAGGAGTCGGAGGCCCCCCGCTGGCGTCGGCCACTACCCGCACTCAGGGCTTCCAGCGCCCGATCCTGAATGCAGCCAGATGGCCGGGGATGTCGGCCGGATCGAACGGTGGACCGGCGAACGCGCCGATGGCGTGGGAGGCGCCTGCCGGGCGACCGGACGCGGCGTCGTAGAGGTCGGGCCTGAACACCGCCATGGCGGCCTTCAGCGCCTCCGGCCGGTACGGTGTCTGGCCCCATCGCACCATCTGGGCGTAGAGCCAGGCCGCCTGCGCGGGATCCGGCCGCGCCGCCGCCTCGCGCCCCACCAGCAAATAGCGATTGCTCTCGCGCATGGTGCCGTCCGGCGAGATCTTCAAACGACCATCGAGCGTGCGCTGGATGACGCTGGCGTCGACGCCGAGCCGCTCGGGTGAGCTAAGAATGCGCGCGACCTCGGGCCGGTTCTCCGGTTGCTCGATGAACTCGGCGGCGCGCAGATGCGCGCGCACCAGTGACGCCACGACGTCTGGATGCTTCTCCGACCAGCTCTGGCGCACCGCGAGCACCTTCTCCACCGCGCTGAGCAGGATGTCGGAGACGAAGTGCAGGATGTGGCCGACGCCGAGATCAACCGCGATCGAATTCCAAGGCGCGCCGACGCAGAACGCATCGACGTGCCCGTTGGCGAGACTGTCGACCATGTAGGGCGGCGGCAGCACCACGAGCTGGACGTCCTCATCGGGATCGACGCCGCCGGCAGCCATCCAGAATCGCAATTGATAATTGTGGGTCGAGAACGGGAAGGTCATGCCGAAGGTCAGCGGCTCGGCCCCGCTCTTGCGCCGCTTCGCAACCACGCGGGCCAGCGCCTGCGCGGTCGCCATCGGATCGAAGCGGTCACCGTCGATCTCCTCCATCAGCGCGGCATGCAGCGCCGGCGAGACCGTGATGGCGTTGCCGTTAAGCCCGAGATTGAACGGCGCTGTAATCGGCACCTTGACGTGGCCAAGCCCGAGGCTCGAGGCGATCGCGACCGGCGCCAGCAGATGGGCGGCATCGAACAGGCCGATATTCAGTTTGTCGCGGACGTTCGACCACGACACTTCGCGGACCAGCGTGATGTCGAGGCCCTCAGTCGCGGCATAACCCTTGTCGACGGCGACGATCAATGCGGCGGCGTCGACCAGAGGAATGAACCCGATGCGCAAGGGTGTGGTCATTTCAAGAGCTCCGACGCCGTCAGGATCGATTGCGCGATCTCCCCGATTTTCTTTTTCTCGCGCATCGCGGTCGAGCGCATCAGCACATAGGCCTCCTCCTCGGTCAGCCCCTTCACCTTCATCAGGATGCCCTTGGCGCGGTCGATCACCTTGCGCTCCTCCAGCGCGTGCTTGGTGCGGTCGAGCTCATCCTGCAGCTTGGCGAAGGCATTGAAGCGCGACACGCAGAGATCGAGGATCGGCTTCATCCGCTCCTTCTTGAGGCCGTCGACGATATAGGCGGAGACGCCCGCCTCCACCGAGGCCTGGATCGAGGCAGCGTCGCTCTGGTCGACGAACATCGCGATCGGCCGGCGCACCGCACGGCTGACCTGGAACATCTGTTCCAGCACGTCGCGGCTGGGGTTCTCAAGGTCGATGACGATGATTTCGGGATCGAGCGCGTAGATCCGCGACAGCAGGCTCTGCATCTCGCTGATATGGACCACGTCGGTGTAGCCGGCCTCCCGCAGCCCCTCCTCCAGGATGGCCGCGCGGATCGGGCTCTCGTCGACGATGACGATCCTGGGAGACGATTCTGCGCTCATCGACAACTCTTAAGCCCCGGCGACTGCATCCATATCACGCCAGAAGGTCCGGGAAAGGGTTGTAATTCTCGGCAATTGGGACTAGCTCCTGCCCATCAATCAGGCAGATTTGGGACGATATGCAAGAGGCCGCCGCGCCGAAAGTGAGCTTTGTGTCCTTGGGTTGCCCCAAGGCGCTGGTCGATTCCGAACGCATCATCACCCGGCTGCGCGCGGAGGGCTATGAGCTGGCGCGCAAGCATGACGGGGCCGACATCGTCATCGTCAACACCTGCGGCTTCCTAGATAGCGCCAAGCAGGAATCGCTCGCCGCGATCGGCGAAGCCATGGCGGAGAACGGCAAGGTCATCGTCACCGGCTGCATGGGCGCCGAACCCGAGCAGATCGAGAGCGCCTATCCCGGCGTGCTCTCGATCACCGGACCGCAGCAATATGAGAGCGTGCTGGACGCCGTGCATCGGGCGCTGCCGCCGGCGCACAATCCGCATCTCGACCTGGTGCCGCCGCAGGGCGTCAAGCTGACGCCGCGCCACTACGCCTATTTGAAGATCTCCGAAGGCTGCAACAACCGTTGCAGCTTCTGCATCATTCCGAAGCTGCGCGGCGACCTGGTGTCGCGGCCGGCCAATGACGTGCTGCGCGAGGCCGAGAAGCTGGTGAAGGCCGGCGTGAAGGAATTGCTGGTCATCTCGCAGGACACTTCGGCCTATGGCGTCGACCTGAAATATGCCGAGAGCCCGTGGCAGGATCGCTCGGTGCGCGCGAAGTTCTACGATCTGGCAAAGGAGCTCGGCGAGCTCGGCGCCTGGGTGCGGCTGCAATATGTCTACCCCTACCCGCATGTCGACGAGGTCATCGGCCTGATGACCGATGGCAAGGTGCTGCCCTATCTCGACATCCCGTTCCAGCATGCGAGCCCCGACGTGCTGCGCGCGATGAAGCGTCCGGCCGCGCAGGAGAAGACGCTGGCACGGATCCAGAAGTGGCGCGAGCAATGCCCGGAGCTGACGCTGCGCTCGACCTTCATCGTCGGCTTCCCCGGCGAGACCGATGCCGATTTCGCCTATCTGCTCGACTGGCTCGATGAAGCCGGGATCGATCGCCTCGGCTGCTTCAAATACGAGCCGGTGGCCGGCGCCACGTCGAATGCGATCGGCAACCCGGTGCCCGACGAGGTCAAGCAGGAGCGCTGGAACGCGCTGATGGCCCGGCAGCAGAAGATTTCCGCGCGCCGCCTCAAGCGCAAGGTCGGCACCCGCCAGCAGGTGATCATCGACGAGGTCGGTCCGACAGTGGCAAAAGGCCGTTCAAAGGCCGACGCGCCGGAGATCGACGGCGCGGTGTACCTCAGCAGCCGCCGCCCGCTGAAGGTCGGCGAAATCGTCACCGCCAAGATCGAGCGTTCCGACGAATACGATCTCCACGGCACCGTCGCCGGATTCTGACCTCGGCTAATTGGCGGCCGGCGGAGCCGCGAGCGCCGGATCCAGCGTGCGCAGTACCCGACGGATGCGGACCGAGCTGCCGATGCCTGCGTTGCGCACATAGGCATCGATGACCTCCTCGCTCTCGACCACGACGAGGCCGAACAGCTTGCGGTCATCGGTGGCGTAGGTGCACAGCCAGTGCATCTTGCCCTGCGTTGCGATGATTGCGTCCAGCGCAATGCGCGCATGCCGCGCCGCCTGCGCGTCATCGGTGACATCGAAATTGGCAGGAAGATCTCGTTCGATCAGCAGCTTGATCACGGCGCCACCTCCAGGATTGCCTGGCGGCAGCCTAACACGCTCCACGAGCCGCTTGCGTGCGAGATCACCTCCCGCTTGACACCGCCGCCGGTTCGGCTGTATGAGCCCGCGCCATGAAGCTGAACCGGACCAACCGCCGCGCCACCTGCCAGCGTCGTCGCAACGACGATGAAGGGTCGCGCCATGTCCGACGCCAGCGCTGATTAGCTAAAAGCATCAGCTGAGGTTTTCGAGAAGGCCGCGCCCCCAAAGCGCGGCCTTCTCGCTTTTCGGCCTGCCCTTTTTCCCAACACTGTCCCCAGAGGAGATCGACATGACCAACGCCACCCATCCGTTCGACGCGCTGATGGACATCACCGCCCGCCCGGAGGTCGTGTTCGTGCGCGGCGCCGGCTCCTATCTCTGGGACGCCAACCGCAACCGCTATCTCGATTTCGTGCAGGGCTGGGCCGTCAATCCGCTCGGCCATTCGCCGGTCATCGTCGCCGACGCGCTGGCGGCGCAGGCCCGGCGGCTGCTGACGCCGAGCCCGGCGTTCTACAACGAGCAGAGCCTGAAACTGGCCAAGGCGCTGGTCGACAGCAGCTGCTTCGACCAGGTGTTCTTCGCCAATTCCGGCGCGGAGGCCAACGAAGGCGCGATCAAGCTCGCGCGGAAATTCGGCGCCAAGTACAAGGGCGGAGCGCACGAGATCATCACCTTCGAAGGCGGCTTCCACGGCCGGACGCTCGCGACCATGTCGGCCTCGGGCAAGAAGGCGTTCGAGCCGCTGTTCGAGCCGAAGGTCTCGGGCTTCCGGAAAGCGCGGCTGAACGATATCGAGTCGGTGCGGAAGTTGATCTCCCCGTCGACGGTCGCGGTCATGCTCGAGCCGATCCAGGGCGAAGCCGGCGTCTGGCCTGCGAGCGACGCATTCCTGCAGGAGTTGCGCGCGCTGACCCAGCAGCGCGGCCTGCTGCTCATCGTCGACGAGATCCAGACCGGCATCGGCCGGACCGGAAAGCTGTTCGGCCATGAGCATGCCGGGATCGCGCCCGACATCATGACGCTCGGCAAGGGCATCGGCGGCGGCGTGCCGCTGGCGGCGCTGCTCGCAACCGAACATGCCTCCTGCTTCGATCACGGCGATCAGGGCGGCACCTTCAACGGCAATCCGCTGATGTGTGCCGCGGGTCTCGTCGTGCTCGATCAGATCGGCAAGCCCGATTTCCTGAAATCGGTCACCGACACCGGGCTGCTGCTCGAGCGTGAATTGCAGCGGCTATCGGCGCGGCACGGGCTCGGCGAGATCAGGGGCCGCGGCCTGCTGCTCGCGCTCGACCTCAAGATGCCGATCGGCGCAGCTGTGATGGCCGAGGCGTTAGCGGCCGGCGTGCTGGTCAACTCGCCGCAGCCCGACACGCTGCGCTTCATGCCGGCGCTCAACGTCACACGGGAGGAGATCGCCTTGATGATCGACTGCCTGGATACGGTGCTGACCAAGGTCGGAGCAGCAAGGCGGGTGGCGTAAGAACCAACCCGCTCGTCATCGCGAGGAGCGCAGCGGCGAAGCAATCCATCGATCCGCATGTGCGGAGATAATGGATTGCTTCGCTCGCAATGACGGCGAGAACTACGGCCTGAGAATTGCCGCGCCGGTGGTGGCCCGGCTTTCCAGGTCGATATGCGCCTTCGCCGCATCCTTCAGCGCGTAGGCGTGGTTGATCGGCACGTGCAGCTTGCCGTTGATCACGGCGGCGAACAGCGTGTCGGCGCCTTCGAGCAGTTCCTTGCGGGTGCCGACATAATCGTTGAGCTTCGGCCGCGTCGCGAACAGCGAGCCGTGGTTGTTGAGCTCGGCGAGCGGGAACGGCGGCACCGGGCCCGAGGCGTTGCCGAACGAGACGAACAGGCCGCGCGGCCTGAGGCACGATAGCGATCCCGGGAACGTGGTCTTGCCGACGCCGTCATAGACCACGTCGCAGAGCTCACCGCGGCTGATCTGCTTGACGCGTTCGACGAAGTTCTCCTCGTTGTAGAGGATGACATGGTCGCAGCCATTGGCGAGCGCGAGATCGGCCTTCGCCTTCGAGCCGACAGTGCCGATGACATGTGCGCCGAGCGCCCGCGCCCACTGGCAGGCGAGCAGCCCGATGCCGCCGGCCGCGGCGTGGATCAGTACCCGATGGCCCTGCTCGACCTTGAAGGTCTTGTGCAGCAGGTACCAGACCGTGAGCCCCTTGAGCATCAGCACGGCGCCCTGCTCATAGGTGATGTGGTCGGGCAGTTTGACGAGTTTGTCGGCCGGGATGACGCGCTCGGAGGCGTAACCGCCGAGGTTGTAGTAGTAGGCGACACGATCGCCGGGGTGGAAATTGGTCACTCCCGGACCGACCGCCAAAACCTCGCCCGCGGCCTCGTTGCCGGCAATGAACGGCAGGCCGGGCGCCTTGTAGAGGCCGGTGCGGAAATAGACGTCGATGAAGTTGAGCCCGACCGCATGCTGGCGGATCCTGACCTCGCCGGTCCCGGGTGCGCCCACCTCGACGTCCTCATAGGTCAGGACTTCCGGTCCCCCCACCTTGTGCACGCGCACAGCCTTGGTCATGTCGTCGCTCCCCTCAAATTCTGACCTGCCGAGCGAATGCCATCGGCACCTTCTTGTCAACCAAGCGGCCTGGAGCCGGCCCAGAGCAAGATGTGTTGGGATCGAATCGGTTCGGCCACGCGCGACTTCACCTCTCCCCATCGGGGAGAGGTCGATTTGCGAAGCAAATCGGGTGAGGGGCCGCAGCGCTAACGAGGGACTATAACCCCTCACCCGGCGCTACGCGCCGACCTCTCCCAAGGGAGAGGTGAACCTCCACTGCCGATCCACTTCAACCCAATCTCATCATGTCTTAGCGCGCGGCCTTCTTGCGGTTGCGTTTGGCCAGCACGTTGAACATCTCGACCGCGACCGCGAAGACGATCGCGAAATAGATGTAGCCGCGCGGAATGTGGAATTTGAAGCCGTCGGCTACCAGTGCCACGCCGATCAGCACCAGGAACGCCAGCGCCAGCATCTTGGTGGTCGGATGCTCCGCGACAAACCGCGCCACCGGTCCGGACGAGATGTACATGATGGCGCAGGCGATCACGACCGCCGCGACCATGATCTCGATGTCCTGCGCCATACCGATCGCGGTGATGATCGAGTCCAGCGAGAACACGAGGTCGATGATGATGATCTGCACGATCACCCAGAAGAATGCGTTGGGGCTCGGCTTCTCCCTCTCCTCGACGTCACGCGCCTCGACCTCGCCGTGGATTTCGTGGGTCGCCTTGGCGATCAGGAACAGGCCGCCGCCGATCAGGATGATGTCGCGCCACGACAGTGAGATGTCCTGCACTGATATCACCGGTTGGGTCAGCCCGATCAGCCAGACCAGGATCGACAGCAGCAGAATGCGGAACACCAGCGCCAGCAGCAAACCGATCTGCCGCGCGCGGTTGGCCTGCGGTTGCGGAATCCGCGAGACGAGCACCGACAGGAAGATGACGTTGTCGATGCCGAGCACGATCTCAAGCGCAGTCAGGGTCAACAGCGCTGCCCAGGCTTCCGGGCTGCTGATCAATTGCATCATGCTCTGAAGGCTTTCATCCGGCGGATCACGGTATCGCTGCCGACAATGTAGACGGCAATGGCGCAGAGACCGAAGGTGATGGGCGCGCCAACCACGAAATCGTTGGCGAGCGTATACGCGCCGAGCACCGCCCAGGCGCCGAGCAGCCACAGCGTCAGCCAGCGCAGCCGCACCACGCGGAACGGGTGCAGCACGTGAAACGGCGCGAAGGTCAGCACGATCAGCAGCGCGACCACGATGGTCGACAGCACCGGCGGCAGATGCAGCAGGAACAAATAGAACGCCGCCGCATTCCACAGCGCCGGGAAGCCGCGGAAATGATTGTCGTCGGCCTTCATGCGGCGGTCGGCGAAATACAGCGCGCTGGAGACCACGATGCCGATGCCGAGGATCGGCGCGGCCAGCGGCAGCAGCATGCCGCTCGCGGTGATCGCATAGGCCGGCACGAACACATAGGTGACGAAATCGACCACCAGGTCGAGCACCTCGCCCGACCAGTTCGGCTGCAGCCGAACCACGTCGAGCCGGCGCGCCAGCGGGCCGTCGATCCCGTCGATGATCAGCGCAACCCCGAGCCAGGCGAACATGTTGGCCCAGTGCTCGCGCACGGCCTCCAGCATCGCCAGCAGCGCCACCCCGGCGCCGAGTGCCGTGAAAATATGAACGGAGAATGCGGCGGTCCGCATCCGTTCTGGCAGCGCATCCGGCTGGCTCGAGTGCTCCATCGGCCGAGTGCTATCAGGAATCGGCCCACTTTGCATATGCAGTCTTGCGGCGTTCGGCCGCGCAAACCGTTGGAAACTCTTGGTGGTTACCGATGGCTTGAAAATCGGGCCAAGCATGTCAAATGTCCAGATATGACCGACAGCTCGCTCGATTATGACGTTATCGTAATAGGCGGCGGCCCGGCCGGATTGACGGCTGCGATCGCACTCGCCGATGCCGGCGCGCGGACCGCGCTGCTGGCGCGCCGCGCGCCCTATGCCGACAACCGCACCACCGCGCTGCTCGGCGCTTCGACCGACATCCTGGAACGGCTCGACGTCTGGCGGCGCTGCAGCGACAAGGCGGCCGCGCTCAAGACCATGCGCCTGGTCGACGACACCGGCCGCCTGATCCGCGCACCGGAAGTGCGGTTCAATTCCGACGAGATCGGCCGCGAGCAGTTCGGCTTCAACATCGACAACCGCGCGCTGGTCGCGGCGCTCGAGGAGCGCGCCGGCGAGATCGCAGCGCTGACGCGGTTCGACGACGAGGCCGCCGCGGTGCAGCCGGATGATGCCGGGGTCACCGTGGTGACGCGGCAGGGCCAGCCGCTGCGGGCCCGGCTCGTGGTCGGCGCCGATGGCCGCAATTCATTGTCCCGCGAGGCCGCCGGTATCGAGGTTGTCAGCCGCGCGCTCGGGCAGTCCGCCCTCACCTTCAACATCACCCACAGCCGCCCGCACCGGAACATCTCGACCGAGTTTCACACCGAGCACGGCCCTTGCGTGTTCGTGCCGCTCAGCGGCGACCGCAGCAGCGTGGTCTGGGTTTCGACACCCAAGGAGGCCGAGCGGCTGAAGGCGCTCGGCGACGAGGAATTGTCCGAAGCGGCCGAGCGGCAATCGCATTCGATTCTCGGCCGCGTCGAGGTGCAGCCCGGACGGCATGTATTTCCGCTCGCCATCGAGCGGCCTCGGCAGTTCGCCAGGAACCGGATCGCGCTGGTCGGAGAATCCGCCCATGTGCTGCCGCCGATCGGCGCGCAGGGCCTCAACATGGGGCTGCGCGATGCCGCCGATATCGCCGAGATCGCGGGCCAGGCGATCGGCCGCGGCGAGGATCCCGGCGCGCCGAACGTGCTGGCACGCTACCAGGCCGCGCGGCGGCCCGACGTGGCCAGCCGGACCTGGGCGATCGACATCGCCAACCGCTCGCTGCTGAGCGATTTCCTCGGCGTGCAGACCGCGCGTGCCGCCGGCCTGCACGTGCTCGGCGCGTTCGGCCCGCTGCGGCGTCTGGCGATGCGCGAGGGCCTTGCGCCGTCCTGGCGGCGGTGAGCATCATGCGCGCTTAGGGAAATACCAGTCGCCCGCTCTGGATGAACCACATCACGCTGGTCAGCGTGATCACCGAGGCGAAGGTGCCGATCAGCACCGCGACCGACGCCGGCTCGATCCAGGTGTCGTTCTGCCGCGCGATCACGAACACGTTGAGCGCCGGCGGCAGTGAGGCCATCAGCACCGCGGTCGCCGCCCAAGGCTGCGCGAACGGGCCGAACAGCAGCATCAGTCCGAAGGCCAGCAGCGGATGGATCAGCAGCTTGATCGCAACCACGCCCGGCACCTCCCACGGCACCCGCTCGAACGGCCGCAGCGCCACGGTGACGCCGAGCGCGAACAGCGCCATGGGCGCCGCGGCGTTCTGCAGGAACTGGATGGTGCGGTCGAGCGCTGTCGGAATCGGAACGTGAAACGCGGCGACCAGCGCGCCGAACACCGCCGACATGATCAGCGGGTTCTGCACGATCTGCTTGAGCACCACGCCGAATGCGTGCAGCAGCGAGGGATGGTCGCGGTCGGTGAGCTCGATCAGCAGCGGCACGATCGAGAACAGGAAGATGCTGTCGCAGCAGAAGATCAGCGCGGTCGGCGCCGCCGCCTTGGTGCCGAGCACGGCCAGTGCCAGCCCGGGGCCCATATAGCCGATATTGCCGTAGGCACCCGACAGCCCGGCGAGCGTCGCCTCGCGCAGCGTCAGGCGTCCGATCAGCTTGCCTGCGAGCATCGCCAGGAAGAACGCGATCACGGTTCCGAGCGTGGTGGCGATCAGGAATGGCGGGTTGTTCAGCTCCGCAAACGGGGTCTTGGACATGATCCCGAACAGCAGCGCCGGCAACGAAACGTAAAGCAGGAAGAAATTCATCCAGGCGAGCCCGCTCTCGGGCAAACCCTTGGCTTTTCCGCAGGCATAGCCGATGAAGATCAGGCCGAAATACGGCAGCGCCAGATTGAGGATATCGATCATTCTGAAAGTAGTTTCTCGGCCGGTTTTCGGGCCGTTTTTGCAGGTCTGGAATCGGTAAACCCGGGGTTAATTCGAAGCTTAGCCCCTAGCATCGGCCACAATGTTGGTCTATCGACGAACCATGATCAAAGCGCGCACCGCCAAATTCCAGATCGGGCAGATCGTCCGTCACCGGGTGTTCTCCTTCCGGGGCGTGATTTTTGATATCGACCCGGAGTTCAACAACACCGAGGAATGGTGGCTGTCGATTCCCGAGGACATGCGGCCGCACAAGGACCAGCCGTTCTACCATCTGCTCGCGGAGAACTCGGAGACCGAATACGTCGCCTATGTCTCCGAGCAGAACCTGCTGCCCGACGAGTCCGGCGAACCGATCCGGCACTCGCAGGTCGCGGAGATCTTCATCAAGGACAAGTCGGGCGGCTACCGCCCGCGCAATCCGTCGCTGAACTGACCCGCCGCACCGCGGCTCGGCCGGCCGCGTCATATCCCGTCACGTTTGGCCAGCGCTGCCGCGACCGCCCAGACCACGAACCCCGCCAGCGCCAATCCGGCGCCGACCAGCCCGGTCGAGGTCCAGCCGTAGCCGGCCGCAACCGCCATTCCGCCGAGCCACGGCCCCAGCGCGTTTGCGGTGTTGAATGCGGAATGGTTGAGCGATGCAGCGAGGCTCTGCGCCTCGCCCGCGACGTCCATCAGGCGGGTCTGCAACACGGTGGCGAGCGCGCCGCCGAGTCCGATCAGGAAGACGTCCGCACTCAGCGTCCAGAAATTCAGTGCCGCCAGCGGATACAGCGCCAGCGTGGCCGCCGACCACAGCAACAGCCCGCCCGCGGTCGCCATCAGCGCACGGTCGGCAAAGCGCGGCACGATGATGTTGCCGGCGGTCAGGCCGGCACCGAACACGCAGAGCGTCACCGGCACCAGCGCCGGCGAGGTGTGCGTCACCGCCAGCATGGTCGAGGCGAGATAGGTGTAGACCGAGAATAGCCCGCCGAAGCCGATCGCGCCGATCGCCAGCGTCAGCCAGACATGCTTGCGCCCGAGCGCGGACAGCTCGCGCAGCGGGCTCGCATTGCTGTTGGCGACGTCGCGCGGCGCGAACAGCAGAACCAGGATGGCGGTGAGCAGCGCGAGGCCCGCGACGATCGCAAACGCCCAGCGCCAGCCGATCGCCTGCCCCACCCCGTTGGCGAGCGGCACGCCGATCGTCGTCGCAATGGTGAGGCCGAGCAGGACGCGGCCGACCGCCGCCGTGCGCTTGTCCGTCGGCACCAGCGAGGCCGCGACCAGCATGGCGATGCCGAAATAGGCGCCATGCGGCAGCCCGGCGAGGAAGCGCAGCACCAGCATGGTGTGATAGTCGGGCGCGAGCCCCGACAGGCCGTTCATCAGCGCGAAGAAGCCCATCAGCGCTATCAGCAGCGTCCGCCGCGTCATGCGCGCCGACAGCACGGCGATGACAGGCGCGCCCACCACGACGCCGAGCGCGTAGGCGCTGATCGCCTGGCCCGCCTGCGGCTCGCTGACATGCAGGTCGTGGGCGAAAAACGGCAGCAGGCTCATGGTCGCGAATTCGGCGATGCCGATCGCGAAGCCGCCCATCGCCAGCGCGAGGTGGACGATGCCCGGATGAAACGCGCCGGGAACATTGTCCTGGTCGACGCGGCCATCGGCCGAAGCCCGGCTGCCCGCCTGCAAAGCCTCGTTCCTCGGCCGGGAGAGCGGTTCCCGCCGCTGCTTGCTGACTTGCTGGGACATTGGCGACTTCCATGACTGCGAACGGCGGCCAGGGTCCGCGGGAGAACCACGCGCGCTTTGGCGCATCGAAAGCGCGCATTCCGCGCGTTCGTCTGGCCTCCCGTGACGGATTTATGATTGTGCTTCGACGCCCGAGGATTTGTCCGGACAAGGCAACCGCGATGCGGCTTGGCGCGATCGATTTGCCTTGAGTGACCATCGCACACCACCTGCGCAATCACCACCGCAGCAGGCTGCCATCAGCCAGTCCGTATCGCATGACAAAAAAGGCGCCCTTCCGGGCGCCTTTTGATTTGCGATGATCTCGCGACGGCGTGAGCGCTTGAACGCTTACTTGGCCGCCGGGTTGGCTGGAGCCGGCGTCGCACCGGCAGCGCCCGCGCCTTCCAGCTTCTTGCGCTGCTCTTCGGCACGCTTCTGCAACTCTTCCTGCAGCTTCTTCGAGTTTTCCTCGAACACCTTCGGATCGGTCGGCGGGCCGTCGAACGCCTTGGCGAATTCGGTGTTGAGCGGCAGCGGCAGCGTCAGCGGCGCGCCGTTCGAATTGATCGCCTGGACCACGAGGTTCTGGCCCTTCTTCATGTTGGCGATCAGCTCGGGGGTTGCTTCATAGTCGGACATGCAGCCGTTCTGGAAGCAGATCACGTAGGGCGCCTGCTGCGGCGGGTTACCGTCGACGATGACGCGGGTGCCGTGCACGAGCTGCATGCCGAGCGGCAGCGTGACGCGCAGGATCTTCTTCGGCTCGCCTTCCGGCTCGATGATCACGGCGGCGATCACAGGCTGGCCGGACTCGATGCGGCCGTCCTTGCCGGTGAAGCACACCTGCTTGGCGTTGGCTTCCTGGCCCTTCAGGCAGAACTTGGTCCAGGGGGCGTAGATGAGCTGGATCTGCTGATCCTGGGCGGGCTGCTGGCCGGCGGCCGCGGCGGGCGGCGCACCTGCTGCGGCCGGTGCCTGGGCTGCGGGCGCCGGGGCTGCCGGAGCCGCCTTCGGAGCTGCCTTGGGTGCCGCCTTGGGCGCGGCCTTCGGTGCCGCGGGCGCCGGCGCTGCCGGCTGCTGGGCCTGCGCGGCAGGAACCAGGAGCGCTGCAGAGAATGCCGTCGCCGCCATCAGGGCAACAACTCGCCCATGCGGCCGGACCGGGGCGGCCAAGATACGGAAATTCATTGCGGAAAACCCTTTCTGAACGGCAGCACCCGAAACCGCTGCAGGCGCCGACACATAGCCGCGAAACACAGCTGCTCCCGCGGCTGTCTCCTAGTCAATTGAGGCGGATACGTGACAGGCGTTCCCGCCTTCGAATTGCACGCCTTCAATACAGCGGCGCGCGGAAAGATCAATGCCGACAACCGCATTTGCGCCTATGTGACGACGAGTTTCAGCGGCCTGTGATAAACCTCGGTCGTGACGTTTCGCGAATCAAATCCGGCGCCTCACGCACGTGTTCCCGGGCACGTTGGGCGCGTCGCATCGGCCGCCGTCCCGCTCGTCTTGGCATTCGTCCTGGCATTCGTCACGGCACTGCTGACGGGCGCACCTGCCCCGACATTGGCCGCCGAGAGCCGCGCGATCGCGATGCACGGCGCCCCCGCGCTGGCGGCCGACTTCACCCATTTGCCCTATGCCAATCCGGACGCCCCGAAGGGCGGTCGGCTGGTCCTGAGCCCGCGAGAAGGCACCTTCGACAGCCTCAATCCGTTGATCGTCCGGGGCCTCGCCGTGCAGCAGCTGAGGGGCTACGCCTATGAGCGCGGCTATGTCTACGAAAGCCTGCTGGTGCGGAACAATGACGAGCCGTTCACGCTCTACGGCCTGCTTGCCCGCAGCGTCGAGACCGACGATGCCAGAAGCTATGTGACATTCCATATCGACCCGCGGGCACGCTTCTCCGACGGACGCGAGGTCACCGCCGACGACGTGGTGTTCTCGCTCGAGTTGCTGCGCGATCACGGCCGTCCGCTGCATCACCAGTATTATTCGAAAGTCGCAAAGACCGAGGTGCTCGACCCGCTCACGGTGCGATTCGATTTCGGCGGTGTCGCGGATCGCGAATTGCCGATGATTCTGGGCCTGATGCCGATCCTGCCGCGTCATGCCACCGACGTCTCCAGGTTCGAGGAGACCACCCTGGCGCCGCCGATCGGCTCGGGCCCGTATCGCGTGACGGCGGTCAAGCCCGGCACCAGCGTGACCTTCACCCGCAATCCCGATTACTGGGGACGCGACCTGCCGGTGAACCGCGGCCTGTGGAATTTCGACGAGATCAGGCTCGACTATTACCGCGACGCCAACGGCCAGTTCGAGGCATTCAAGCGTGGCCTCTATGACTTCAGGACCGAGCCCGAACCGCTGCGCTGGCACGATGGCTACGATTTCCCCGCAGCGAAACGCGGTGAGGTGATCCGCGAGGCCATCAAGATCGGCACGCCGCAACCGTCCGAATTCCTGGTGTTCAACACCAGGCGGCCGAAATTTGCCGACGTCAAAGTGCGCCAGGCACTGCTGATGCTGTTCGACTTCGAATGGATCAACCACAATTACTATTTCGGACTCTATTCGCGCGCCGGCGGCTATTTCGCGGGCTCGGAATTGTCCGCCTATGGCCGCCCCGCCGACGACCGCGAGCGCGAACTGCTCAAGCCGTATTCGTCGCACATCCCGCCCGACATCCTCGATGGCCGCTATCGCCTGCCCGCCACCGACGGCTCAGGCCGCGACCGCACCATCCTTCGCAACGCGCTCGCGCTGTTGTCCGAGGCCGGCTACGCGCTCGACGGCACCGTGCTGAAGCAGCGCTCGACCGGAACGCCGCTGCGGATCGAGATCCTGGTGACGACACGCGAGCATGAGCGGATCGCCCTCGCCTACCAGCGCGACCTGAAGCGCGCCGGCATCGACGCCGCGGTGCGGGTGGTCGATGCGGTGCAGTTCGAGCAGCGCCGGGTTGCCTTTGATTTCGACATGGTCCCTGTTCGCTGGGACCAGTCGCTGTCGCCAGGCAACGAGCAGTGGTTCTACTGGGGCAGCCAGGCGGCCGACGTGCCGGGCACCCGCAACTACATGGGCGCCAGGGATCCGGCCATCGACGCCACGATTGCCGCCCTGCTGGCGGCGCGGGAGCGGCCGGCCTTCGTCTCGGCGGTGCGGGCGCTGGACCGGGCCCTGACGTCGGGCTTCTACGCTATCCCCCTATTTAACTTGGGAGAGCAATGGATCGCGCGCTGGAATCGGATAGAACGGCCTTCGACCACGGCGCTGACGGGCTACCTGCCGGAGACTTGGTGGGAGAAGCCCGGCGCGGAATCCAAATAGTCTGCCAAGATAGTCTGCCAAGTAATCTGCCAAAGTGTTCTGCCAAGCAATCGATCAGGTGATGCGCCCCGACGCGGCATGACCTGGTCCGATCGAAGCGATGCAACCGACGTTGAACCTGTGAACCAGTCGATCACCTCGCCCACCCTCGATACGCTGTTCAAGCGCACCCTGGCGCGGCAGCCCGAGGCGCTGGCGCTGGTCGACCCGCTCAACAAGCAACGCGTCACCGGACAGACCCGCAAGCGCCTGACCTATGCGCAGGCCGACCGCGCGATCTCGGCGATCGCCGCCCATTTCGTCGAGATCGGATTGCCGGCCAATACAGTGATCGCGGTTCAGCTTCCCGGCACGATCGAATTTGTCTTGACGGTGCTCGCCGCCCATCGGGTCGGCCTCGTGGTGGTGCCGTTGCCGCTGCTGTGGCGGCAGGCCGAGCTGACCTCCGTGCTCAACCGCACCGCGGCGCGGGCGATCGTGACATGCAGCAGGATTGACGGCATCTCCTACGCCGACCTCGCCATGAACGCTGCGGCCGAGGCGTTCTCGATCCGCCATGTCTGCGGCTTCGGGACCGATCTGCCCGAAGGCATGTCGTCGCTCGATCAGGCCATTCTCGAGGACTCCCGGACCTCGCGCCCGATGATCCAGGACGGCCGCAAGCCGGCGCTGATCTCCTTCGACGTTACCAGCGATGGCTTTCGTCCGGTGCCGCGCGCGCATTTCAGCCTGATCGCCGGCGGGCTCGCGATGTCGCTCGAGAGCGACCTGGCGCAGGGCGCGACCATCATGTCGGCGTTTGCGCCGATGTCGTTTGCCGGCATCTGCTCGTCGCTGGTGACCTGGCTGCTGTCCGGCGGAACGCTCGTCATGCATCACCCGTTCGACGAGGACGCGTTCGAGGCCCAGTTCAACGATCACGCCTGCGACACGCTGATCGCGCCGGCGCAGCTCGCGCTGCGGCTCGACGAGCGCGGCCTGTCGGAGCGGCTGCCCAGCCTGCGCAACGTGATCGGTCTGTGGCGGATGCCGGAGCAGGTTGCCTCCAGCGCGCACTGGATCTCGCGGCGGGTGACCATGACCGACGTCTATCTGTTCGGCGAGGCCGGGCTGTTCGGCGCCCGCCGTACCGGCGAGGACGGATCGCCGGCCCCGATCAAGCCCGGTCCGCACAGCGCGCCACGTGAAGCTCCCAGCGCATCGATCGCCGGCGAGGTCCTGCTGACCCCGAAGGGCACGCTCGGCCTGCGCGGCCCGATGGTGCCGGTCGCGGCCTATGCGCCTTCGTCGCCGCCGGCCGAAAGCCTGATCGCGCCGGCGCCACGGGATTACGTCGACACCGAATATGCCGCCCGGCTCGACCGCACGACCGGCGCCATCAACATCACCGCCCCGCCGTCGGGGGTCATGACGGTCGGCGGCTACCGCTTCCTGGCCGAGGAGTTGCAGGAATGGTCGCGCCGGCTCGGCCAGGGCGCGCTGTTGACGGCTTTGCCGGACCGCCTCAGCGGCCACCGCCTGGCCGGACGGGCGCAGGACAATGCGCGGGCCCGCGACGCCCTGACAGAACTTGGGCTTAACCCGTTGATGGTCGAAGCATTTCGCGACCGCAGCGGCACCGGAATGCCTTAAAATCTTATCATTGCGTTAGTCTTAGCATTGTGTTGACGCCGCATTAAGCCAAGCCAACTAGCATCGCAGCCGTTGCTGTTCTTAAGCATTGGTTTCGAGCGTTCGAATGTCTCAACAAGGTCCGGTTCTCATCGTCTCGGCATCGGCAAAGCCGCCGTTTGCCACGGTCCTCGATGAAACCAAGCTGTTTCCGGTCGTGGTCACCGACTGGAACGAGGTCGGGCGCGCCATCGAGCAGGTCAAGCCGGCCGCGATCATCGCGGCCGCCGAGGGCGTCGACTTCGTCACCCTGTCGGGGCTTGCCAAGCGCGCCGCCGCCCGCGCGCCCTACCTGCCGCTGATCGCGGTCGATCCCGCGACCACCCTGCCCGACACCGTGATCGCGTTCTTCCAGAAGAAGGGCCTGCCGGATCGCCTGGTGGCCCGGCTCAATGCGAGCCTGCGCGTTCGCGCGCTGCATGCGACCGTGATGCGTCGGCTGGTGCCGCCGGCCCCGGTCGCACTGACGGATATCGATCCGGTCGGCGAAGCCACCACGCTGCTGATCGGTCGCGGCGGCGCCTACCCGACGCTGTCGGTCGCGCTCGGCGAACGGGCCGGCGTGGTCGGCGCGCTCAGCATCGAGGCCGCGGCCAAGCATCTGTCCAACCGCGACATCGACGGCATCGTGCTGGCCGAGGGATTCACGCCGCGGGTGATGGACGCTTTCCTGACTGTTTTGACCGAGGATGTCCGCTTCCGCCCGCTGCCGGTGATCGTCACCTCGGGCGAGCTGACGCCGCGTTACGAACTGCCCAATCTCGAGATCGTCACGGCCGGGCCGACGCGGGTCGCCGACATGGCGTTGCCGATGATCCGGCAGCATGCCTTCGAGGCGCGGCTCGGCCGCATGCTCAAGGCGATCGACGCCAAGGGCCTGATCGATCCCCGCACCGGACTGCTGACCAAGGCCGCGTTCGAGCGCGATTTCGCGACCGCCGTCTACCACACCGCCGAGCGCGGCGGCGCGCTCTCGGTGGCGCGCTTCACCTTCGACAACGTGCAACCCCGCGCGCAATTCGACGGCGCGCGGATCATCAGCCGGCTGATGCGCCAGGCCGATTTCGGTGCCGTCTATGACGACCGCTCGCTCGTCGTGGCATTCGCCGGCACCGATTTGCGCAACGCGCAGGCGATCACGCGGCGATTGGCGAGCGTGATGCGCCATACCCAGAACGGCCGCCGCGACGTCAGAGCCGAGCCCGCCGTCAGCGTCGCAACGCTGCTGCCGGGCGATTCAACGATGTCGCTGCTTGGCCGCTTGTTCGGGACGCCGGAGCGCGCGGCCTCGTAACAAGCTCCATGGCGCGTACCAGTTGCCGCGATCGCTGCGCGGGCATCGCCTGCATGCGAAGCCACCTTATCTCGGTGGCGGCTCCGCACGCCTCGTCTTCAAGCCCTCATGCGTGCTGTGGCTGCGCCAGCTGACTGACCTGCGTCGCCGGCGGATCGACAACCAGGGTACCGCCATGGCCATCACTCGATGCCGTGAATGTGGACGCCATATAGTTGCCAAGCAGCGCAACACTTGCCGTGACGGTGCCGTCCGTCACCGTGAGCGTTCCCCGCGTGGTGTTTCCGCTGAAGGTCGGCGTGTGAACATTCGCGAAACTGATGTTCGCGAAATCGATCGCGTCCGAACCCGTCATGCCGGCGACGGTGCCGCTAAAGCTCGCCGAATTGTCGAGCTTCAGCGTTCCTGTCGAGCTCTGGAACAACACGGTGGCGTTCGAAGCCCCCGGCAATTCCAGCGTGGCACCCGATGCGATGGTCGCATTGCTGGAGCTCTCCCCCGTCACGTTGAATGGCTGCCAGGCCCCCCACGCGATGCCGTCATTGGCCCGGACCCAGAGTAGATCGTTGCCCGGGCCGGCCTGATAGGTCGTCTGGGATAGTTGCGCCGCCGTGATATCGATCTCGGCACTTGCCTGCTGCGTTACGCTGTTGACGATCCAGGCCCCGTTCGTGTTGGAATCCCACAACGCATATTTCGTTATGGTATCGCCATCCGCGTCCGTCGCGCTGAACAGGTTCGATGCGGCGAAGGTCTGGCCGGAGACCGTCACCACGTTCGAGGCCGACACCGTCGGCACCTGGTTGGTTGCGGTCGCCGTGAAGCTCGTCCACGCTCCCCACGCGATGCCGTCATTGGCCCGCACCCAGAGTGTATCCGACGGCGAGCCGCCGGGACCGAACACGTAACTCACCTGCGACAGGTTCGCCGCCGACACGTTGATGTTGGTGCCGGCTGCCTGTGCGACACCGTTCACCACCCAGTGACCGTTGCCGCCGGTGTCCCAGAGCCCGTATTGGGTGATAGCGTCGCCGTCGGGATCCGAGGCCGTGAACAGGGTCGTGGCCGCGACCGAATGGTCGTGAAGCCCGGTCGCGTTCGATGCCGTCACGACCGGCGGGCTGTCGGGCCCCGGGGTTGCGGTGAAGCCCGTCCAGGCGCCCCACGCCAATCCGTCGTTCGCACGCACCCAGAGCGTATCGGGCGTCGAGCCGGTCGGCCCGAACACATAACTCACCTGCGACAGGTTCGCCGCAGATACGTCGATCTCGGTGCCGGCGGCCTGTGCGACACCGTTCACCACCCAGTGGCCATTGCCGCCGGTGTCCCAGAACGCGTATTGGGTGATGGTGTCGCCGTCGGGATCCGAGGCCGTGAACAGGGTCGTGGCCAGCGTCGACGTCTCGCCATGGGTCGCCGTCACGTTCGATGCCGTCACGACCGGCGGGCGGTCGGGTCCCGGTGTCGCGGTGAAGCCCGTCCAGGCGCCCCACGCCAATCCGTCGTTCGCACGCACCCAGAGCGTATCGGGCGTCGAGCCGAACGGCCCGAACACGTAACTCACCTGCGACAGGTTCGCCGCAGATACGTCGATCTCGGTGCCGGCTGCCTGTGCGACACCGTTCACCACCCAGTGGCCGTTGCCGCCGGTGTCCCAGAACCCGTATTGGGTGATGGTGTCGCCGTCGGGATCCGAGGCCGTGAACAGGGTCGTGGCCAGCGTCGACGTCTCGCCATGGGTCGCCGTCACGTTCGATGCCGTCACGACCGGCGGGCGATCGGGTCCCGGGGTTGCAGTGAAGCTCGTCCAGGCGCCCCACGCCAATCCGTCGTTCGCCCGCACCCAGAGCGTATCGGGCGTCAAGCCGAACGGCCCGAACACGTAACTCACCTGCGACAGGTTCGCCGCCGACACCTCAATGTTGGTGCCGGCTGCCTGCGCGACGCCGTTCACCACCCAGTGGCCATTGCCGCCGGTGTCCCAGAACCCGTATTGCGTGATGGTGTCGCCGTCAGGATCCGAGGCCGTGAACAGGGTCGTGGCCAGCGTTGACGTCTCGCCATGGGTCGCCGTCACGTTCGATGCCGTCACGACCGGCGGGCGGTCGGGTCCCGGGGTTGCGGTGAAGCTCGTCCAGGCGCCCCACGCGAATCCGTCATTGGCCCGCACCCAGAGCGTATCGGGCGTCGAGCCGAACGGCCCGAACACGTAACTCACCTGCGACAGGTTCGCCGCCGACACCTCGATGTTGGTGCCGGCTGCCTGCGCGACACCGTTCACCACCCAGTGACCATTGCCGCCGGTGTCCCAGAACGCGTATTGGGTGATGGTGTCGCCGTCGGGATCCGAGGCCGTGAACAGGGTCGTGGCCAGCGTCGACGTCTCGCCATGGGTCGCCGTGACGTTCGATGCCGTCACGACCAGCGGGCGGTCGGGTCCCGGGGTTGCGGTGAAGCTCGTCCAGGCGCCCCACGCGAATCCGTCATTGGCCCGCACCCAGAGCGTATCGGGCGTCGAGCCGAACGGCCCGAACACGTAACTCACCTGCGACAGGTTCGCCGCCGACACCTCGATGTTGGTGCCGGCTGCCTGCGCGACGCCGTTCACCACCCAGTGACCGTTGCCGCCGGTGTCCCAGAACCCGTATTGGGTGATGGTGTCGCCGTCCGAATCCGAGGCGGTGAACAGGCTCGTGGCCAGCGTCGACGTCTCGCCATGGGTCGCCGTCACGTTGACTGCGCTCACGGTTGGCGCGCTGTCGCCAGATGCCTTAGCCGTAAATTGAGTCCAGCCGCCCCAAAGCGTGCCGTCATTGGCCCGCACGGAAAGGGTGTCGGTCGTGCCGCTCGGACCAAACACGTAGCTCACCTGCGACAGGTTGGCCGCCGCAACATCGATCTCGGCATTGGTGGCCTGGACGACGCCGTTGATGACCCAGTGGCCGTGACCTTGTGTGTCCAAGAACGCATATTGGGTGATGGCATCGCCATCTGCGTCCGTCACGGAGAAGAGGCTGGACGCCAGCACAGAGGTCTGGCCAGAGCCTGCATGGATGTTGGACGCTGACGTGACCGGTGCGACATCGGCACGTGTCGTGACCAGCGTTCCGGTGCCAGAATCCGCGCTGACGCTGAACCGCACGCCGGGAAGCGCATCAAGCTGCAGATCGAAGGAAGTTGCCCCCTCGGTGACATGCAGGATGTTGCCGGCCCCCAAGGTCGCCGAGCCGCCCGATACGAAATTGAGGCCTGTCAGATCGATGCTGTCGCCCAGCACCAGACTGCTGATGGTGGTGCCGGCCAGGGAGGTGCCGTCGATCTTCAGTTGACCGCCGGAACCGCTGAAGGTGATGCCGCCGCTCGCGACGCTGCCGGTCTGCAATTCGACCGTGCCGCCGGAGATCGTGACCGGCCCCGTGGAGCCGCCAGAGGACACGATCTCATTGCCTCCGGCAAAGACCGCGACGTTGCTCGTCACCGCGCCGGCAACGTTGAGCGCGCCACCGCTCGACACCGCGATGTTGTGCGCCGTAGCTCCAGACGCAACGTTCAGCACGCCGCCACCGCTGACGGTCGCGTGATCGAGCGCGCCTCCCGACGACACGTTCACCGTGCCGCCCGAAATTCCGGTTCCGGAACCGGTCACGCCGGTGACCACCCCTCCGGAGAGTACGTTTTCGACGCCGCCGGCAAACACCGCGACATTGCTCAAAACCGTGCCGCCGACGTTGAAGATGCCGCCGCTCGAGACGGAGATATGGTCTACCGTCGCACCGGACGAGACATTCAGGTCACCGCCATTGAAGACGGTCGCATATTCGAAAGACGCGCCAGAGAGAACGTCGACCAGCCCGGAAATTACGGTGCCCGAACCGGCGACGCCGGTGACGGAACCACCTGCAGAGACGATTTCGTGGCCGCCACCTAGAATAACAACATTGCTGGTGATCTTGCCGCCAAGGTTGAGCGTGCCACCCGATAGCGTGACGTCGTGTGCCGTCGCGCCGGCGGAAACGTTCAGGACGCCGCCGCCGAAGGCCGTGGTGTTGAACGTCTGGCCGCCAGACGAAACATTTTCAACACCTCCGCTTGAAACCGCGGCGCCAATGCTGAAGCCACCGGCGGAAACTACCTGGTTGCCATGCAACAGAATCGTGGCGCCGGAATCGACACCACCACTAAAGACGGCCTCGAATCCGCCGGACAGGATCGTGCCCGTCGCGCTGCCACCGGCTGAACCGGGACTACCGCTGATCGGTCCTACGCCGAGCTGGAAGTAGCCGCCGCTCAGCACCGCCGTATCGGCCGCCGTGCCGCCGCTCAGCACCGTCATGCCGCCGGAGTTGGAGATCGTTGTCCCGGAGACTGTACCGCCCGAGGTGACTTGCGCGCCGCCGTTGTTGACGATGGTGGTGGACACTGCGAGGCCACCGGAATTCACACTGAGCTGACCGCCCGACACGGACGTGTTGCTGACGGTTCCGCCCGCCGAACCACCCAGTCCCTGGCTCGACGACGGAACGCCGACCTGCATGAAGCCGCCATCGCCAACGATGCTGCCCAGGGCCGTGCCGCCCGCGAACACGCTCTCGGTGCCACTCGTGGTGACGGTGGTGGCGGAGGTTAAGCCGCCCGACAAAACGTCGAGGATCGGGCCAACACCCACCGAATAGCCGCTCAGGACGGCGCCAGGCCCCACCTCGAGGTTGGTGCCGCTACCGAAAGTGGTGTTGGAAAGCTGCGAAACGGACGCTCCGCTGACCAGTTCTACGGCGCCGAAATTGGTGACCGAAACGCCACTCAGGGACCCACCTGAGAACAGCTTCAGCAGACCACCGTTGACCATCGTGGCGTTTGCCGACCCGCCGAAAAGGACGTCGAGCTCACCGCCGCCGAAGACAGTGGCGCCGTTCGCGGCACCTCCGGACGAAACGGTTTCCAGGCCGCCCTGGCGGATGTTGATGTTACTCGTCGTGCTTCCCGCGAGATTGAATTGGCCGCCGGAATTCACATTGATGTCGTGCGCGGACGCGCCGGCCAGCAAGTTCAGCGCGCCGCTGCCGTCGACAGCAAGGTCGCTGACGGTGGCTCCTGCGGACACGTTCACTGTGCCGACGACGTTGACCGTTGGGAAGCCGGACGAATCCAATGATCCGTTGATGGCACCGCCGGCAGAGACGTTCAATGTGGCGCCGCCCGCAATGAATACGGAGCTCGTCACCGTACCCAGAAGGCTGAGCGTTGCCCCGTTCGATACAGTAAGATCATGAACGGTGGCGCCAGCTGCGACGCCGGCCGCGGCTCCGGACGACAACGTGAAGAACTCGGCCGTGCCTCCGGAGAGGACATTGAGCGAGCCTCCCGACACCGTAAAGGACTGCGCGTTGCCGCCAGAAAGCACGTTCAGCGTGCCCCCCGACACATCGAAGTTCTGCGCATTGCCACCCGAAGAAATATTCTCCGTGCCGCCGGAGAAGACCTCCGAATTGCTGGTCTGAGCGCCAGCGAGATTGAGGATGCCGCCATTGCTGACGCCGAAGTCGTGGATCGTCGCGCCAAAGTCGGCCGTGACAAGGCCGCCGCTCCTGACCGTGAAGTAGGACAACTGGCCGCCCGCGGTCACGCTGACCGTACCACCCGACACGATCGTCTCGTTGCTGCCCGGAGCGCCCGTCTCGATGCCGCCGGAAGAGATCACAACCAGGCCGCTCGCATAGACCGTAACCTGGCTTGTCACCGTTCCGGCAACGTTCAGCGTGCCGCCCGACGACACGGCAATGGACGACGCCACACCGCCCGAGGAGACGTTGAGCATGCCGCCTGCATCCACCGTGGCCGAGACGCTGCCACCGCCGCTCGAGATATTCAGGCTGCCGCCGGACAGGATCGTGGCGCCGCTGTCGACACTACCGCTCGAAATCACTTCGTTGCCACCGGACAAAGTCGTTCCAGTAGCGCTGCCGCCGGACACAACGATCAGCGTGCCGCCAGTCAGGACGGTATCGCCGGATTCAGTACCGGAAGATACAGTTACGGTCACGCCGCTGGAAATCGTCTGCATGGCTCCGCCTCCAGGCCAGAATAAAATTCATTTGCCCGTTTTCGGAGCATCGATGCCCGTCGGCGTCGACGCCCTTTACGCGCTACATATTGGCGCCGACCGGAAATCCCGGTATGCGCTGAAAAACTTGCGCTATGTGATCGGCCGTAATCAGCCGCGCGCATTCAAAATGTCGCGGTGAATCCGCATGCCGCGAACACCACAGGAAATCCTTGTCTATGAAGTCGGACCGCAATCCTTTCGGACCGACCTGGGTGGGCAGTTTGGCGGTCGCAGGATAGGCAGGCTTCGGGGTGTCGGCATTCGACCAAACAGCCTCCGACTCGACCGGCGTGGCGTCGGTCGAACGATCAACGATTACCTTAGGTTGTCCCGCTAAATGGTTCGCCGGGCGTTTCACGGCGATCGCCGACGCGACGGTAATCGCATTCACAAAAAAACCCCTGCCCTGAAATAAAAAGAACTGCTCAAAAAGTGAACAAAAAGGTAGGCGAGATTAACAACCTCGTCAACGAACCAAACCTTAGTACCTCCTCGGGGCTGCTCCTGAATCGCCGTGCAACGATGAGCCGATCGAGCTTGCTTTGGGCGAAATCTGCTCTGCCGTGACAACGAACGTGGCGATCACCATCGCGAACGGAGAGGCGCATTTGATTGCGTTCGCGCGATCCGAGCCAGCGCACTCCCGCTCTCTGAGCCGAGCCTCCGCTTCGGGGAGGCTGAACCTCACGCCGCCTTCTTGCTCTCGGCGAGATTGGCGAGCTGGCGCAGGATCTCCGTGGTGCCCGCGAGCCGCTCTTCCGGCGTGTCCCATTCCTGGAAGAACACGACCTTCATGTCCGGCCGCACCTTGGCGGCCCGGCCGTGCTGACGGATGAACGTCACCAGCCGCTCCGGATGCGCAAAGCTGTTGTCGCGGAATGCGATCACGGCGCCCTTCGGGCCTGCATCGACCTTGCCGACATTGGCGCGGCGGCAATAGGCCTTGATCGCGGCGACCTTGAACAGATAGCGGACTTCGTCGGGCAGCACGCCGAAGCGATCGCGCATCTCGGCGGCAAAGGCGTCGATGTCCTCGTCGGTGTCGAGATCGGCGAGCCGACGATAGAGCGACAGCCGCACGCTGAGATCGTTGACGTAGTCTTCTGGAATCAAGACCGGCATGCCAATCGTGATCTGCGGCGACCAGCGATCGGCGGCAGGCTCGACGACGCCGGCCTTGAGGTTGACGATCGCCTCCTCCAGCATCGACTGGTACAGCTCGAAGCCGACTTCCTTGATGTGGCCGGACTGCTCCTCGCCGAGCAGATTGCCGGCGCCGCGGATGTCGAGGTCGTGCGAGGCAAGCTGGAAGCCCGCGCCCAGCGTCTCCAGCGACTGCAGCACCTTGAGCCGCCGCTCCGCCTGCGCCGTGATCTTCTGCTGCGCCGGCAGCGTGAACAACGCGTAGGCGCGCAGCTTGGAGCGACCGACGCGGCCGCGCAGCTGATAGAGCTGGGCGAGGCCGAACATGTCGGCGCGGTGCACGATCAGCGTGTTGGCATTCGGGATGTCGAGACCGGATTCGACGATCGTGGTCGACAGCAGGATATCGTATTTGCCGTCGTAGAACGCGGACATGATGTCTTCGATCACGGTCGGCGGCATCTGGCCGTGCGCGACGGCAACCTTCATCTCCGGCACGTTCTTGTCGAGGAAATCCTTGACGCCGGCGAGGTCCTCGATCCGTGGCACGACGTAGAAGGCCTGGCCGCCGCGATAGCGCTCGCGCAGCAGCGCCTCGCGGATCATCAGGGGGTCGTGGGGCGCGACGAAGGTGCGCACCGCGAGGCGATCGACCGGCGGCGATGCGATGATCGAGAGCTCACGGACCCCGGTCAGCGCCAGTTGCAGCGTGCGCGGGATCGGGGTCGCCGACAGCGTCAGGACGTGGACCTGGGCGCGCAGCTGCTTCAGCCGCTCCTTGTGGCTGACGCCGAAATGCTGCTCCTCGTCGACGATCAAGAGGCCGAGGTCCTTGAACTTGATGGCCTTGCCGAGCAGCGCATGGGTGCCGACGACGATGTCGACGCTGCCGTCAGCGAGTCCCTTCTTGGTCTGGTTCAAATCCTTGGTCGACACCAACCGCGAGGCCTGCGCGACATTGACCGGGAAGCCCTTGAAGCGCTCGGTGAAGGTGCGCGAATGCTGGCGCGCCAGCAGCGTGGTCGGCACCACGACCGCGACCTGCTTGCCTTCGAGTGCGACGGCGAAGGCCGCGCGCAGCGCCACCTCGGTCTTGCCGAAGCCGACGTCGCCGCAGATCAGGCGGTCCATCGGGCGGCCGATTTCGAGGTCCTTCAGGGTCGAGTTGATGGCCCCCAGCTGGTCCTCGGTTTCATCATAGGGGAAGCGTGCGCAGAACTCGTCATAGACGTGCGGCTGCAGCGGGAATTTCGGCGCCTCGTGCAGCTGCCGCTCCGCCGCGATCTTGATCAATTCGCCCGCGATCTCGCGGATGCGGTTCTTGAGCTTGGCCTTGCGCGCCTGCCAGCCGCCGCCCCCGAGACGGTCGAGCTCGACATTGGCGCTGTCGGAGCCGTAGCGCGACAGCAGCTCGATGTTCTCGACCGGCAGGAACAGCTTGGTCTCCGCCGCGTAGTGCAGTTCGAGGCAGTCATGCGGCGCGCCGGACACTTCGAGCGTCTGGAGACCGACGAAGCGGCCGATGCCGTGCTCGACGTGAACCACCAGATCGCCGGTCGCGAGGCTCGTCACCTCCGAGATGAAATTGTCGAGCTTGCGGCTCGCCTTGCGTGGCCGCACCAAGCGGTCGCCGAGAATATCCTGCTCGCTGATGACGGCGAACTCGTCGGTCTCGAAGCCGGACTCCATGCCGAGCACGGCCAGCATGGTCTCGTTGCGCGGCGTCGCCTGCACGATGCGCCAGGTGTTGACGCTGGTGGTGTTGAGCAGCTTGTGGTCGCGCAGCATCGCGCCCATGCGGTCGCGCGAGCCTTCGCTCCACAGCGCGACGATCACTTTCTTGCGCTGCGATTGCAGCGCGCCGATGTGGCCGACCACCGCCTCGAACACGTTGACATTGCCGTCGGCGCGCTCGGGCGCGAAATTGCGGCCCTGCCGCGCGCCGGCGTCGAACACGTCTGCCGTGCCTTCGGGCACCGCGAACGGCGTCAGCCGCGCCAGCGGCGCGTCGCCGAGCAGCTTGGTCCATTCGGCCTCGGTCAGATAGAGCTTGTCCGGCGGCAGCGGCTTGTAGATCGCGCCGCTGCCCGGATGCTCCAGCGCTTCGCGCCGTGCGTCATAGTAGTCGGCAACCTGGGTGAAGCGCTCGCGCGCGGCGTCCTCGCCCTGCGGCTCGATCGCAATGGTTGCGCCGTCGAGATAATCGAACAGCGTGTCCATCCGCTCCTGGAACAGCGGCAGCCAATGCTCCATGCCGGGATGGCGCCGCCCCTCGGAGACCGCTTCATAGAGCTGGTCGTCGCGCTCCGGCGCGCCGAACGCCGCGACATAGCCCATGCGGAAGCGGCGGATGGTCTCGGTGGTGAGCTGGAATTCCGAGACCGGCACCAGGTCGAGCCCGCGCATGTCCAGGTGTGTGCGCTGGGTCTCGGCATCGAAGGTGCGGATCGATTCCAGGCTATCGCCGAAGAAGTCGAACCGCACCGGCTGGTCGAGGCCGGCCGGAAACAGATCGAGGATGCCGCCGCGCACGGCGTATTCGCCGGGTTCACGCACCGTGGACGAGCGGGTGTAGCCATTGTGCTCCAGCCAGGCGACGACCGAGTCCATCGGCACGACGTTGCCGGGGACGACCGACAGCGCCTGCGCCGCGACCTGATCGCGCGCCGGCACCCGCTGCACGGCGGCGTTCACCGTGGTCAGCACGATCAGCGGCTTGTCGGAGCCCGTCAGCCGCGACAGTTTCGCCAGCGCGGTCAGCCGCTGCGCCAGGATACCGGAATGCGGCGAGACGCGGTCATAGGGCTGGCAGTCCCAGGCCGGGATCTGCATGACCGCGATATCGGGGGCGAAGAACTCCAGCGCGCGGGCAAGCTGCTGCATCCGTGCGCCGTCGCGGCACACCACCGCGAGGCTGACCGCCGGCCGCTTCGGCTGCGCGGCGATGGCGCGCGCCAGATCGGAGATGACGAGCCCCTCGGCGCCCTCGGCGACGTTGGCGATGGTCAGCACCCGGCCGGGTGCGAGCATCGCGGCCGGCGATTTCATCGGCTGCTTCATGCGCTGGGGTCCGCAACCCGGAACGCCTTGATGCGGGCAAACAGCGCGGTCGCATATTCCGAAGGCAGCACCTTGTCACCGGTCAGCGCGGCATAGAGATCGGGATCCGGAACCTCGATCAGGTGCTCGAGCTCACCGATCTCCTGATCGGACAGCTCGCCAATGGTCGCGTCTGCGAACCGGCCGAGGATCAGGTCCATCTCCCGGGTGCCGCGGTGCCAGCAGCGAAACAGAAGCCGCTTGCGGCGGTCATCGAGCCCCTGGCTCGATCGTGTCGATCCCGTCATGTCCCAAAATCCGTTCAACGCGAAAAGCCCGGACGTGCCGGGCGCGCTTGATATAGCGACAGCGGCGGCCGATGTCAGCCCTCATTCGCCGCCTTTTGGGGTTTCCTTGCGCGCATGACGTGAGTCGTGTGTAAAGGGCTGCGATGCGCCCCGCTTTGCTCAATCCGCTGTTTGCCCAGGTCACGACGCTTTCGGGCGTCGGCCCGAAGCAGGACAGACTGCTGCGCTATTTGCTCGACCGGAGCGAGACGCCGCGGCTGGTCGACCTCCTGCTGCACCTGCCGGCGAGCGTGATCGACCGCCGCGCCCGGCCGAAGATCCGGGATGCTGTGGTCGGAACCATGGTGACGCTGGAGGTCACCGTCGATCGCCATCGCCCGCCACCGCCACGCAATTCGCGCGCACCTTACCTCGTCTATGCCAGCGACGACACCGGCGACGTGGTGCTGACCTTCTTCCGCGCCCAGCCCGGCTATGTCGAGAAGCTGCTGCCGATGGGCGAGAAGCGCTACGTCTCCGGCACGCTGGCGATGTATGACGGCATCCCGCAGATCGTGCATCCCGATCGCGTCGTCGACGAAGCCGGCTTTGCAAAGCTCTCCGGCATCGATCCGGTCTATCCGCTGACCGAGGGGCTGGCGATCGGCTCGCTCCGCCGCGCCATCGCGCAGGCGCTGACCAAGCTGCCGGATTTGCCGGAGTGGATCAGCCCCGAGGTGCTGCGCCGTTGCAACTTCCCGCCGATCCGGGAGGCGCTGACCCGCGTCCATGTCCCGGTCGAGCTGACCGACATCCTGCCCGATGGACCGTTCTGGTCGCGGCTCGCGTTCGACGAACTGCTGGCGGGCCAGCTCGCGCTGGCGTTGATCCGCGCCACGCTGCGCCGCCCCGCCGGCGTGCGCAATGCGGGCGACCGCCATCTGCGCAACAGGATCATCGACGCCCTGCCCTATGCGCTGACCAGGTCGCAGCGCGAGGCGGTCGCGGCGATCACGGAGGATCTGCGCCAGCCGGTGCGGATGCTGCGCCTCGTGCAGGGCGATGTCGGTTCCGGCAAGACCGTGGTGGCGCTGCTCGCGGCCGCCGCCGTCACCGAGGCCGGCAAGCAGGCGGCGCTGATGGCGCCGACCGAAATCCTGGCGCGCCAGCACATCAAGACCATCGCGCCGCTCGCCGAGCGCGCCGGCATGCGGGTTGCGATCCTCACCGGCCGCGAAAAGGGTAAGGAGCGCCGCGAGCTCCTGGCGCGGCTGGAGGCCGGCGAAATCGATCTGCTGGTCGGCACCCATGCGCTGATCCAGGACGATGTGATCTACAAGGCGCTGGCGCTCGCCGTGGTCGACGAGCAGCATCGTTTCGGCGTGCGCGAACGGCTCGCGCTGACCTCCAAGGGCGAGGCCGTCGACGTGCTGGTGCTGAGCGCGACACCGATCCCGCGCACGCTGGTGCTGACATATTTCGGCGACATGGACGTCTCCGAGCTGCGCGAAAAGCCGGCGGGACGCCAGCCGATCGACACCCGCGCAGTGCCGATGAGCCGGATCGAGGACGTCATGGACGGCGTCGGCCGCGCGCTTGGCGCGGGAAAACTCGTCTACTGGATCTGCCCGCTGGTCGACGAATCCGAGGCCGAGGGCACCGAGCACCTCACCAACGCGACCGAACGTTTCGAGAGCCTGCAGCAGCGGTTCGGCGATCGCGTCGGCCTGGTGCACGGGCAGATGAAGGGTGCCGAGAAAGACCGTGTGATGGCGCAGTTCGCCGCACACGAGATCGGCCTCCTGGTCGCGACGACGGTGGTCGAGGTCGGTGTCGACGTGCCGGCGGCGACCATCATGGTGATCGAGAACGCCGAACGCTTCGGCCTCGCGCAATTGCATCAATTGCGCGGCCGCATCGGCCGCGGCTCGGAGGCTTCGACCTGCCTGCTGCTCTACAAGGAGCCGCTCGGCGAGATGTCGAAGGCGCGGCTCAAGGTGATCCGCGAGACCACGGACGGCTTCCGGATCGCCGAGGAGGATCTCAAGCTGCGCGGCGAAGGCGACGTGCTCGGCGTCCGCCAGAGCGGCCTGCCCGGCTACCGCATCGCGCGCTCCGAGGTGCACGGCCAGCTCATCACCCAGGCCCGCGACGAGGCGTTGCGGATCATGAAGGACAATCCGAAGCTCAAGGGCGAGCGCGGCGAAGCGCTGCGCTGCCTGCTCTACCTCTACGAACGCGACGAGGCCGTGCCGCTGATCGGCGCGGGGTAGCTGCCAACGGCAGGCGCGGCCTTGCTTTTGCCGATCAAGGGGTATACCCCTCCGCCGCCGCGAAAAACGACCGCCTGAACCGGCAAGCCCGGCAGGCCGTCGCGTACACGTCAGCCACGCACTCACGTGGTTCGGCCAGCGTCTCCGAAAGCAATCGCCTGACACCTATCAGGCCATCGCAGCCATCAGCGCCGCCGCGCGCTGCATGTTTGCGACCACAGGAGCGCTACCATGCGAAATCCGGTTACGATCATTGGCGCCGGCCTCGGCGGTCTCACGCTCGCGCGTGTTCTGCATCTCCACGGCTTCGCCGCAACGATCTATGAAGCCGAGATTTCGGCGAGCCAAAGGACGCAAGGCGGCCTGCTCGATATTCACGAACATAACGGACAGCTCGCGCTCAGGGCCGCAGGGCTGTTTGACGCGTTCCTGGAGCTCGTCCGTCCCGGTGAAGATGCCAAGCGCATCGTCGACAAAGACGGCCATGTCCTGTTCGACCAGCCCGGCAGCCGCACCGGCACGCGCCCCGAGGTCGACCGCGGCGATCTTCGGCGCATACTGATCGATTCGATCCCTCCGAATGCGATTCGATGGGGACACAAGGTCACGTCGATCGCTGCGCGCGGTGACGGACGGCACGACATCACCTTTGCCCATGGCGCGACGGTGACATCGGACGTGCTCGTCGGCGCCGACGGTGCATGGTCGAAGGTCCGTCCGCTGCTGTCGGAGTCGAGACCTGCGTACACCGGCGTCTCGTTCATCGAGACCTCGCTGTTCGACGGCGACACGCGCCACAAGGCAAGCGCGGATGCGATCGGCAGCGGCACGCTGATGGCCGTTGCTCCCGGCAAGGGTATTCTGGCGCATCGCTATGCCGATGGCACGCTGCATACTTATGCGGCCCTGAAGGAGCCGGAGGATTGGATCAACTCGATCGACTTCAGCGACCCCAAAGCTGGCCTGGCGCATCTTGCCGAACAATTTCGCGGCTGGGCCCCGCAACTTACCGCCCTGATCACCGACGGTGAAACCGATCCGGTGCTGCGCCGGATCCATGCGCTGCCGGTCGGACATCGATGGCGGCGTGTGCCCGGCGCAACGCTGCTCGGCGATGCCGCGCATCTGATGTCGCCGTTCGCCGGCGAAGGCGCAAACCTTGCGATGCTCGATGGCGCGGAACTCGCCCGGGCGCTTGTTGCCACTCCCGATGACGTCGAAGGCGCGCTGGCCCGCTATGAAAGCGAGCTATTCCCGCGAAGCGCTGATGTGGCGGAACAGACCGCTGCGAACCTGGAGGAGTTCTTCGGCGACCGCGCCCCCGAGAGCGTGGTTGACCTGTTCAGCCAGCATCTTGCGTGAAACAGCAACGCGTCAATCAGCGCCGATCACCCTCGGTCGATGAAACCGGCACCAGCTCATGTCCCGCAGCCTGCCAGCCGCGGCAGCCGCCTTGGATCACGGCGACATGCGCAAATCCGATGTCGTGCAGCGCCTGAGCGGCGCGCTTGGCCTTGCCGCCGCCGCCGCAGGTCAGGATGATCGGCTGCTCGCGATCGCCGAGTGCGGGATCGGACGCAGCGATGCCAGCGATCTCCTCGTGGCTGATATTGCGCGCGCCCGCGATGGTGCCGCGCTCGCGCAACTGCCAGGGCTCGCCGACATCGATCAGCGTGATGCCGCCTTGCTCGAGCTCGCGCTTGGCCTGGTCGGGCGACAGCAGTCGCGCGCCCTCACCGGACGGCGTCTCGCCGGAGCGCATCAGCCCTCGACCTTGGCCGGCGCCGCCGGCTGCAACGACGCCTGATTGGCGATCCGCGCGGCATTGGCCATGCCGGCGAGCGCCGCGGCGCGCTTCTGATCGTTGGTGCCGGGCTGCACCACGCCGGCCGACATGATCAAGGTCGCGGCATCCTCGGTGCTCATCTCGATCTCGATGACCTTGCTCTTCGGCACGTAGAAGAAGAAGCCAGTGGTCGGGTTCGGCGCACACGGCAGGAACACCGAGATGTGCTCCTCCTGTCCGGGGAAGCTGGCGGCGAGCTCGGCGTTCGGCGCCTGCGAGATCAGCACGATCGACCACATCCCGGGCGAAGGAAATTCGACCAGGCCGACGCGGCGGAAGCTCGAGCCGTTGCCGGAGAACAGCGTCTCGAACACCTGCTTCAGGCCGCGGTAGATCGCACGCACCGCAGGAATCCGCCCAAGCAGCCGCTCGCCGAGATCGACCAGCGTTCGCCCGATCAGGTTGGCGGTGAGAAAGCCAAGCAGCGTCAGCGCGATGACCGCGACGATCAGGCCGGAACCGGGCAGCCCGAACGGCAGATAGGTCTCCGGCCGGTAGGCCGTGGGTACGAACGGGCGGACCAGATTGTCGACCCAGTTCACGAACCACCAGGTCAGGTACAGGGTGATCGCAACTGGCCCGGCCACCACGAGGCCGGTCAGGAAATAGTTGCGGAAACGCGCCATCAGCCCGCGCGGCGCGTCCGGCGGCAAATCACCAGCGACAGGAGGCACTTGGTTGGAAGTCATTGCGGTTCCAAGGTCGTCGAAGCGGCGTCGAAGCGGCCGTTGTCCAGCACCCAGCTAAGCCATTCTGACGCATTTTTGAAGGGGCCGCGTGACGGCCCGGCTTGCGACTATTCGACCGTGACCGATTTGGCCAGATTCCGGGGCTGATCGACGTCGGTGCCCATCACGACGGCAGTATGATAGGCGAGCAGCTGCACCGGCACCGCATAGACCATCGGCGCAAAGGTCGCGCCCATGTCCGGCATCACGATCGTGACCAGAGACTGGATGGTCGCCTCGGCGGCGCCCTTGGCGTCGGTCATCAGGATGATCTTGCCGCCGCGGGCGGCGACCTCCTGCATGTTGGAGACGGTCTTCTCGAACACCTTGTCGTAGGGCGCGATCACCACCACCGGCATGTGCTCGTCGATCAGCGCGATCGGGCCGTGCTTGAGCTCGCCGGCGGCATAGCCCTCGGCATGGATGTAGGAGATCTCCTTCAGCTTCAGCGCGCCTTCCAGCGCCAGCGGATAGCTGGTGCCGCGGCCGAGATAGAGCACGTCGCGCGACTTCGAGATTTCGCGCGCCAGCTTCTCGATCTGCGGCTCTGACGTGAGCGCCTCCGACATCAGGCGCGGAATTTCGACGAGGCCGTGCACCAGCTTGCTCTCGTCGGCCTCGGACAGCTCGCCGCGCGCCTTGCCGGCGGCGACCGCGAGCGAGGCCAGCACCATCAGCTGGCAGGTGAACGCCTTGGTCGAGGCGACGCCGATCTCGGGACCTGCCAGTGTCTGCAACACGGTCTCGCTCTCGCGAGCAATCGTCGAGGTCGGCACGTTGACGACCGAGAGCGTGTGCGTGCCCTGCGCCTTGGCGTAGCGCAGCGCCGCCAGCGTGTCGGCGGTCTCGCCGGACTGCGAGATGAAGATCGCGAGATCGCCCTTGCGCAGCGGCGCCTCGCGGTAGCGGAATTCGGAGGCGACATCGAGCTCGACCGGCAGCCGCGCCAACCGCTCCAGCCAGTATTTCGCGACGAAGCCGGCATAGCTCGCGGTGCCGCAGGCGGTGATCGAGACGCGCTGGATGTCCTTGAAGTCGAACGGCAGCTTGACCGGCATGGTGACGCGCTCGGTCGCCATATCGACGTAACGCGCGAGCGTATGCCCGACCACTTCGGGCTGCTCGTGGATCTCCTTCGCCATGAAGTGGCGATAGTTCGCCTTGTCGACCAGCGCCGTCGCCGTGGTGTGCTTGATCGCCTCGCGATGCACGATGGCGTTGTCCTTGTCGAAGATCGTCGCGCCCTTGCGGTTCAGCACCACCCAGTCGCCGTCCTCGAGATAGCTGATCGTATCGGTGAACGGCCCGAGCGCGATCGCATCCGAGCCGAGATACATTTCGCCCTCGCCGTGGCCGACCGCGAGCGGCGGGCCGTTGCGGGCGCCGATCATCAGATCGTCCTCGCCGGCGAAGATGAAGCCGAGCGCGAAAGCGCCGCGCAGCTGCGACAGCGCCGCCCTCACCGCCTCGACCGGCGCGACGCCGCCCTTGAGCAGATTGTCGACCAGATGCACCACGACCTCGGTGTCGGTCTCGGTGGCGAACACCGCGCCCCTGGCTTCAAGTTCCTCGCGCAGCTCGCGGAAATTCTCGATGATGCCGTTATGCACGACGGCGACGCGTTCGGTGGCGTGCGGATGCGCGTTGTTCTCGGTCGGCCTGCCGTGGGTCGCCCAGCGGGTGTGGCCGATGCCGGTGTGGCCGCCGAGCGGCTTCGCTTCGAGCCGGGTCTCCAGATTCTTCAGCTTGCCCTCGGCGCGCCGCCGCGCCAGGACGCCGTTCTCCAGCGTCGCGACCCCCGCGGAATCATAGCCGCGATATTCGAGCCGCTTCAGCGAATCCACCAATTGCTCCGCGACCGGAGCGCGTCCAAGAATGCCGACGATGCCGCACATGCGGTTCAATGTCCCCAAAAATCGCCGAAAATTTGCCGAAGCGGCGACACGGTCCCTTAACGGGAATCGCCGGCCGCAAGATACTCAATAATTATTGCCGATTGCGACAGTCTTAAACGGCAAGGTTGATGCGAAAGGCTGGTTAATCGGGGCTAACCAGTTTGGCAAGAGTGCGTCAGCCAGCACCGGCGCCGGCAGCCGAACCTTGGGCCTTCGCCGTGCATCCTGACGTAGGCGAACAAGCCCACGAGGCCCCACAGCCCGCGACCGGTCTTTGTGAAGATCGTTTCGACCAATGCTTGGACCAGACAAAGGAGCAGGTCGTTCACGGTTCCCAACCCCGACCGTGGAGCCGGACGTCGCGGCACGTCAGCATGCCGTGCAGTCCGGCCTTGATGAAAAGCAGATAGAGCGCGAACGCCAGCACGAAGCCGATCCGGTTGTCGCTCGCGGCAAAGTTGCGCATGATGTGTTCTGCTTCGCCGCCGCTTGATCGCGATGAAACCGCCGCGGGCAAACGCCGTGAACCGCGTCAACGCAGCATTAACGGCTTTCGGCGAGGGTGCCGCCGCCGGAGGTACCCCGATGCACACCACGCATGATCGTGAGACGCAGCGCCTCGATGTGCTGGCCGAACTCGACATCCTCGACACGCCGCGCGAGCTTGCCTTTGACCGACTGACCGGGCTGTGCCGAAAGATCTTTCGCGTGCCGATGTCGACGCTGACGCTGATCGACGGCCATCGGCAGTGGTTCAAGGCCTCCGACGGCATGGAGGACCGCGAGACCGCGCGCGGGCCCGCGCTCTGCAACCTGGCGATTGCGCAGGACCATCCCCTCGTCATTCCGGACACGCTGCGTGAGCCGCGCCTTGCCGACAATATCTTCGTGCACGGCAAGCCGCACATCCGTTTCTATGCCGGCGCGCAGCTCAAGATGTCAGGCGCGGTGATCGGAACATTGTGCGCGATGGACACGCGCCCGCGCGATTTCGATGCCGATGCGATCAGCATGCTGTCCGATCTTGCCGCCGTCGCCGTCGACGAACTGATGTTGCGGAACCTGTCCATGCAGGACGCCCTCACCGGCTGCTCATCGCGGCGCGCCTTCCGCGGTGAAGGCGAACGGCTGACCGCGCTGGCGGCGCGGCATCTCAGTCCGCTCGCCTGCGCGGTGCTCGATGTCGATCATTTCAAACGGGTCAACGATACCTACGGGCACGCGGTCGGCGACGTGGTGCTGGCCGCGGTGGCGGAGGCCGCACGTGGCGCGCTGCGCGGCTCCGACGTGATCGGCCGGCTCGGCGGCGAGGAATTCGGCATCCTGTTGCCGCACACCAGGCTCGACAACGCCATGGGCGTGCTCGAGAAGGTGCGTGCGGCCGTCGCGGCGACGCGGATCGAGACGCCGGCCGGCACCATCGGCGTCACCTGCAGCCTCGGCGGTGCCGCGCTCTCGCCCGGCAATGGCTTCGACGACATGCTGCGCAATGCCGACCTTGCGATGTACGGCGCCAAGCAGGCCGGCCGCAACCAGGCGCTGGCCTGGGTCGACCGTGCGCCGTCGATTGCGCCGACCGCGCGGCGCGTGTTCAAGGCCGGCACGATCAGCTTCAATGCCGGGCATTCCACGATCGACTGCACGGTGCGCGGCCTGTCGCGCGACACCGCAACGATCGAGGTGCTGTCGACTTCCGGCATCCCCGAACAGTTCAAGCTCGCGATCGCCGCCGATGCGCTGTCGCACGCGTGCCGGATCACCGGAAAGGCCGACAACCGGATCGAGGTCGCCTTCACCTGACCGGCGGCGTCGGTCATTATCACGTGGTTGGCTGCGGAGCCTTGCGATGTCGAACGATCAGCCACCGCCGCTCGCAAAACCGTTCTGGCGCCGCGGCCTTGCCGGCTTGCTCGATTTCATCACCGTGTTCTTCGGCGGCGGCTACGCCATCGGCGCCGCCACTGGCCAGACCACCAAGGACGGTTTCAGCCTCACCGGCGCTCCGGCGCTGCTGCTGTTCGCACTGATCGCTGCGTATTTCTATCTCGGCTGGAAGGTCGTCGGTGGCACGCTGTGGCAGCGCATCCTCGGCGCGCGGTAGGCCGCGACAGGAACGCGGCCCGTTCTGGCGATGATAGATTGCAGAGACGGCGCATCGCGTTCTGGTTGCAGCTTCCGTGAATACCGCCCGACGGCCACGAAATTGACAGGTCGGCTCGCTACGGTCAGGCTCACCTGAACGCGATGCAGCGAGGCCGCCATGACCGATGCTCCCAATCCCTCCCGCAGCAGCTTCGAAGTCGAGGCGGACGCGACGGCGCGTTACTGGCACAAGAGCAAGCACGATACCCTGCCTCCGCCCGACATGATGGGCGCCTATATGCGCAACCGTCCGGTGCTGAGCGGAACGGCCGAGCCCCGCAAGGCCTGGATTATCGGCAGCGGCATCGCCGGGTTGGCTGCGGCCTTCTACATGATCCGCGACGGCGGCATGAAGGGCGACGACATCACCATCCTCGACTCCATGCACATCGAGGGCGGCTCGCTCGACGGCGCCGGCGATCCCGAGAAGGGCTACATCATCCGCGGCGGCCGCGAGATGAACTGGAACTACGACAATCTCTGGGACATGTTCCAGGACGTTCAGGCGCTCGAACTGCCCAAGGGCTACAGCGTTCTCGACGAGTACCGGCTCGTCAACGACAACGATCCGAACTTCTCGAAGGCGCGGCTGATGCACAAGCGCGGCCAGATCCGCGATTTCTCGACGCTCGGCCTGTCGAAGCCGCAGCAATGGGAACTGATCCGGCTGCTGCTGAAGCGCAAGGAAGACCTCGATGACATCACCATCGAGCAGTATTTCAGCCCGGGCTTCCTCGAAACCAATTTCTGGTACCTGTGGCGATCGATGTTTGCATTCGAGAACTGGCAGAGCCTGCTCGAAATGAAGCTCTACATGCATCGCTTCCTCGATGCGATCGACGGGCTGACCGACATGTCGGCGCTGATCTTCCCGAAGTACAACCAGTTCGACAGCTTCGTCCGTCCGCTGGTCACGCATCTGCGCGAGCGCGGCGTCAAGGTGCAGTTCGACACGCGCGCATACGATCTCGACATCAAGGTCGAGGGCGCGACGCGCACGGTCACCGCGATCAAGGCCAAGGTGAACGGGGCCGATAGCACCATTTCGATCGGTCCGAAGGACCTGGTGTTCGCGCTCACGGGATCGATGACCGAGGGCACCGCCTACGGCGACATGGACCACGCCCCGGTCCTGCAGCGCGGCAAGCATGATCCGGGTGAAGCGAGCGACTGGACGCTGTGGACGAACCTTGCGAAGAAATCACCGATCTTCGGCAGGCCCGAGAAATTCTACGGCAATGTCGACAAGTCGATGTGGGAATCGGTCACGCTCACCTGCAGGCCGTCCCCCTTCGTCGACCGGCTGAAGGAGCTTTCCGTCAATGACCCCTATTCCGGCAAGACGGTCACCGGCGGCATCATCACCTTCACCGATTCCAATTGGGTGCTTAGCTTCACCTGCAATCGGCAGCCGCATTTCCCGACCCAACCGAAGGACGTCCTGGTCGTCTGGGTCTACGCGTTACTGATGGACAAGGAGGGCAACTACGTCAAGAAGCCGATGCCGGCCTGCACCGGCCGCGAGATCATCGCAGAGCTTTGCTACCACCTCGGCATCGAGGATAAACTTGATGCGGTGGTGGCGAACACCAAGGCCCGTCTCGCCTTGATGCCTTACATCACCGCGATGTTCATGCCGCGCGCCGCCGGCGACCGCCCGCATCCGGTTCCCGCCGGCTGTACCAATCTCGGCTTGATGGGGCAGTTCGTGGAAACCGCGAACGACATCATCTTCACGATGGACAGTTCCGTGCGCACAGCGCGGATCGCGGTCTACACGCTTCTCAACCTTCCCAAGCGGGTCCCGGACATCAGCCCCACCCAATATGATATCCGCACGCTGCTGAAGGGCGCCCGAGCGCTGAACAACAACGAACCGTTCCCGGGCGAACGCCTGCTGCACCGGCTGCTGGACAAGACCTACTACGCCCACATCCTGCCGCCATTGCCCGAACCCGATGCCACGAGACGGGGCACTGCAGAGCGCGAACTGGCGGGACTTCTCGGCAAGGGCGATCAGGCGCTCGGCGCCATCATCGGCTGGCTGGAGCGGATTCGAGAGAGCATCGGAGTTCGCAAAGGCTAGACGCGCTGCTTGATTGCAGCATCAGGCGTCCGTCTTGCAGGACGGCTCAGGGCTCGACCCGGTAAAGGCGCCAGCGCTCCGGCACGCCCTTGAGCTGATGTGCGCCGCGATCCTTGAAGCGGACTTCGGACTTCAGCATCAGGTCCTTGACCGCGCTCGAGACCAGGACCTCGCCGGCACGCGCCTTCGCCGCGACGCGCGCGCCGATGTGAAACGCGAGACCGATGACCTCCGCGCCGCTCACCTTGTACTCGCCCGCGTGCAGCCCAATCCTGATCTCAAGCCCCAGCGTGCGCACGGCCTCGCGGATCGCGGTCGCGCAGCGGATCCCGGCCGCCGGCTTGCCGAACGTCGCCAGCACGCCGTCCCCGGTCGTCACGACTTCCTTGCCGCGCAGGGCCTTCAGCTCCCTGCGGACGGCGGCATAATAGTGGTTCATCACCGTCGCCCAGCGCGAATCGCCGAGCCGTGCGGCTTTCTCGGTGGATCGAACGATGTCGACGAACAGGATCGTGGCGAGCGCCTGCTTGAGCTCCGAGCCTCGATCGGCGGTCCACCGCCGGTTGGCGATGTTTCCCGTCAGCGGTTCGTAACGATGGCTGCGCCGCCGTGCGACGGCCGCCTTGGTGTAATCCTGGGCACGCTGCACCGTGCGGCAGCGAATGGTCTTTTCCTGCGGTGGAAACGTCCAGTAGACTTTTCGGCCGGCTCCAGCGCCCTGAACTTCGACGGCGCCCCACTTCAGGAAGACCGTCGAGCCGGTGCGCCGAATGCACCATGCCTTGGACGTGTATCCGGAGACGTTGGACTGATGGACTCCGATGCGGAGGAATTTGGGCATGAGCGTCCGGCCGAGAGCGCTTGGGGTCCTACCTCCGGTAAAGCGTAGTCAGACATTCGCGCATTGGCAACAGCACTGGATTGAAGGCTAGCCGACCCGCTGCCCGTTCGATCCGGCGTCGGCGTCGACGGACAGGATCGCCTGCGCTTCCGCTCCTGGCTGTCGTTCATCGCGAAATCGTGCCGGGGTCAGCCGGCTGCGGTCGACGGTCACGCCAAAAATGTCGAAGCGGTTGTAGTAACCGACCACGTCGTGAAACTGTTTCGGCTCGACGCAGCGATTGAGATCGATCTCGGCGTAGGCGATCCCCTCCTGATCCTGCAATTCATCGCCAAACACGACCCCCGTCGGATCGACGAAGAAGCTCGCCGCACGTGGCGTCCGGTCGATCACATCGGCGATCGTTCTGTCGCGTTCGATGAGGAAGGCACGCATCGGCTCATCCATGTAGCCGGCGGTGACGATCCCGAACACCTTGGCTTCGAAGCAGTGGGCGCTTGCCCGGATGCGATTGGCGGCGACGTTGTCGAAATTGCCGCCGCCGGCCGGGCGTCGGGTCGGCCACATCGGCGGCCAGCTCGAGATGTGGACCTGTTCGCCCTGCGCCATCAGCGCGAAACGAGCCAATGGATTGGTGTTCTCGCCGCAGATCAATCCCCCGATGCGGCCCTGCCGTGTCTCCGCGACCACAAGGCCCGCACCATCCCCGGATGACCACACCAGCTTCTCGTAGAATGTCGGAACCAGCTTGCGGTGATGGACCAGAATTTCGCCGGTCTCGCCGATCAACAGGTTCGAATTCCACAGCCCCCCGACGCTGACGGCCGAGCGCTCGCTGATGCCGATCGAGACGGTGACGCCAAGGGCGCGCGCCTCGGCACAAAGCCGCGCCACTTCCGGCCCGTCCGCCGACACGGATTGCGCCGCCATGCGCACGAACAAGTCGTGATTGTCGATCGGAGGCCACAGCGCCGCCCAGACCGGAAAGGCGGGAATGTAGGTTTCCGGAAACGCGATCAGCTCGGCGCCGGCCCTGGCCGCCTCGCGCATGATCGAGATCGCCTTCTCGGTGGTCGCCTGGCTGTCGAGGAACACGGGCGCGGCGTGGACGGCGGCAGCCTTGAAGCGAGCAAGCATATGAAAAATCCCGGCTAGGATGGGGGGAGCGAAGCGGTATCATCCCTGCCTCGCAGGCATGCATCGGAATTGTCGCATGGTCGGTTGCGAAGGATCGGAGCCACCTCGCGTTGGAACGGGAATTGCTTTGCTGGCAACGGCCGTAATCCGGAGGCAGGTCATGTTCGATACGATCAACTGGGACGATTTGCGGGTATTTCTCTGTGCCGCTCGCGCAGGGAATTTGAGCCAAACAGCAAAGCGGCTGCGGCTGGACCACTCCACCGTCAGTCGGCGCATCGCGCAGATGGAAGCCTCGCTCGGGATCGCGGTGTTCGAACGCCACCGCACCGGGCTCAAGCTCAACGAAGTCGGCGAGCGGCTGTTGCGTCACGCCGAGCGGGTCGAAAGCGCTGTCATCGCCATTCGCGAGGAGGCCAGCGCCAGCGACACCCGGGAGCTCGTGGGGAACGTACGGCTCGCCACCATGGAAGGGATCGCCTCGCTCTATCTGGCGCAACGCTTTGCCGATCTGCGGCGCACCGCACCGCAACTCACCGTCGAACTCGTCACGTCCGCCCAGACGGTCTACGTCCATAAGCGCGAAGCCGACCTGTTCGTGTCCTTCTTCCGGCCGCCCGGCCCGGGCCTGATCTCGGAACGCATCGGCAAGTTTCGGCTCGGGCTATTCGCGAGCCGGAGCTATCTCGACACGCACGGCATGCCTGCAACGCTCCGCGACCTCGGGGATCATTGGTTCGTTTCCTATATCGAGGATCTGATCCAGGTGGATTCGGTGCGCTGGCTCGCCGATGTCATCGAAGAGCCGAAAATCGCCTTTCACTCCAACAGCATGATCGCGCAGATGAATGCCGCGGCGGGCGGCCTCGGGATCGTCATGCTGCCGAGCTTTGCCACCAGCGACCGGCCCGACCTGATCCCCGTGCTGCCCGCCCTCGCCGGCACCGTTCGCGAGGTCTGGCTCAACGTCCACAGCGACCTGCAATTTGCGCCGCGCATCCGCGCCGTCCGCGCCTTCCTGAAAAATACCCTGAAGCAGGACCCCGACATGCAGGTCACGCTGGCCGACGCCCTGCCGCAGCCGCGCACAGCAGATTGCAAAAATCCATAATTCCCTTCCGTGGTGGTCCGGCTGAAGCTCGTCCGATTGGCGCAAGGCAAAGCGCGCTCAAGTCTTAGGGGGCCAATATGGACAGGGTTATTCCCGGCAATGCCGGTCCGGCACCAAGTGGCGTCGCATCGGCCAGCAAGCTCGCCAAGACGCGGCTGACCATCGCGCTCGCTCTCAGCGTTGCGATGATCGTGATCTATTTCGGCTTCATGGCGCTGTTCGCGTTCGACAAGCCGCTGCTCGGCACCATCCTGATGCCGGGCCTGTCGCTTTGCATCGTGCTCGGTCCGCTCGTCATCATCTCCTCGTTCGTGCTCTGCCTGGTCTACGTGCTGTGGGCGAACCGGGTGCTCGACGCAGGCGTTCGCAGGCTTCGCTGAGGGGACAGAGTAAGAATGGGCAGCAGCACGCTTTCGATCGGGTTCTTCTTCGCCTTCATGGCGTTGACGCTGGGGATCACTTATTGGGCCGCGCGGCGCACGCGCACCACCGAGCACTTCTTTGCCGCCGGCGGCCAGGTCACGCCGTGGCAGAACGGCTGGGCGCTTGCGGGGGACTTCCTGAGCGCCGCGGCCCTGCTCGGAATTGCAGGGATCGTCACCTCGAACGGCTTCGACGGCATGATCTATTCGATCGGGTGGCTGGTCGGCTGGCCGATCATTCTGTTCCTGATCGTCGAACCCCTGCGCAACGTCGGCCGCTTCACCTTCGCCGACGTCGTGGCCTATCGCCTGCGCCAGCGCCCCGTGCGCCTCGCCGGCGCCGTCGGAACGCTGGCCGTCATCCTGTTCTACCTGATCGCCCAGATGGTCGCGACGGGATCGCTGATCAAGCTGCTGTTCGGCCTGCCCTACACCTGGTCGGTCGTCGTGGTCGGCAGCGTGATGCTGGTCTACGTCCTGTTCGGCGGCATGTTGGCGACGACCTGGGTGCAGGTCGTGAAGGCTGCGCTGCTGATGGGCGGAGGCATCCTGCTCGCCTTCCTGGTGTTGACCCATTTCGACATGAACCCACTGAAGCTGTTCGCCGCGGCGTCCGAGAAATACGGCACCAAGGTGCTGCAGCCGGGATCGAAGGTGGTCTCGGGCCAATGGGATGCCATCTCGCTCGGGCTCGGCCTGATGTTCGGCACTGCCGCGATGCCGCATGTGCTGATGCGGGCCTACACGGTGAAGGATGCCAAGGCCGCGCGGCTGTCGATCCTCTATGCTACCGGCCTGATCGGCGTCTTTCATCTCATGGTCTTCATCATCGGCTTTGGCGCCATGGTGCTGGTCGGCGCCGACGCGGTGGCCAAAGCCGGAGGTGGCGGCAACATGGCCGCGCCCCTGCTCGCACTCACCGTCGGCGGCAACGCTTTCTTCGGCTTCATCTGCGCGGTCGCGTTCGCGACCATGCTCGCCGTCGTCGCAGGGCTGACGCTGTCGGGCGTCGCCACGCTCTGTCACGACGTCTGGACCAATGTGATCCGGAACGGCGCCGCTTCCGAGCAAGAGCAGCTCAAGGTCGCGCGCGTCGCAACCGTTCTGATTTCCATCTTCGCCATCATGCTCGGCATCGCGTTCGAAGGCCAGAACGTCGCCTTCATGGCGGGCCTCGCGTTCTCGATCGCCTGCGCCGCGAACTTCCCCTCGCTCGTGCTCTCCATCATTTGGCGCCGCTTCACGACGCCCGCGGCGGTGGCGAGCATTCTGGTCGGCACGCTGAGCTCGCTGGTGCTGATCTATCTGTCGCCGACGATCCAGGTCGACATTCTCGGCAAGCAGCTCACCGCGATCGAGCATCAATGGTGGTTCGTATCGCTGCGCAACCCGGCGATCATCAGCATGCCGCTCTCCTTCGCGGTCGCGATCCTGCTGTCGCTGGTCACCCGGGAGAAGAACGCAGATCTCGCCTTCGACGAGATGCAGCAGCGCATCCTGCTCGGACCGGTCCAGCCGACCACCAGCGAACCTGCCCGGGCGAAGAGTGCGGCCTGATTCACTGAGCGCGCAGCACATTCGGTGTCGTCCCGGCCCTGAGCCGGACCATAACCACGAGCGCCAACTGGTTTGCCGCGCTGTGGCCGCAGCTTGCTCCAGCAACACAACCCTGTGGTTATGGGGCCCTGCGAACACTTCCGCAGGGACGACGTCTTGGGACGGAGGCAGACTCCCGATCAGACCAGGAGAAGATCACTTCCCCTTCGCCGCCTTCGCCTTCAGCTTCGCTGCGCGGTAACGCGCAGCGCCGCCCTCGCGGATCGACTGCTCACTGCGCTCCAGCGCCATGGCGTCGTCGGGAACGTCCCTGGTGATGACGGAGCCCGAGCCGATATAGGCGCCCTTGCCGATCGTGACCGGCGCGACCAGCGACGTATTGGTGCCGACGAAGGCGCCCTCGCCGATCAAGGTCTCGTGCTTGAGGAAGCCGTCATAGTTGCAGGTGATGGTGCCGGCGCCGAGGTTGGAATTGGCGCCGACATGGGCGTCGCCGACATAGGAGAGATGGTTGACCTTGACGCCAGCCTCGAGCACCGCGGCCTTGGTCTCGACGAAATTGCCGATCCGCGCGCCGTCACCGAGCGAGGTGCCCGGCCGCAGCCGCGCGTAGGGACCAACCGACACCTTTTTGCCGACCTTCGCCTCGACGAGGTGCGAAAACGAATGGATCACCGCGCCATCGTCGATCGAGACGCCCGGTCCGATCACCACGAACGGCTCGATCACGACGTCGTTGCCGAATTTGGTATCGGCGGCGAGATGGACGGTGTCCGGCGCGATCAGGGTCACGCCGGCATCGAGCGCGGCCTTGCGCAGTCGCGCCTGCATCACAGCCTCGGCCTCGGCGAGCTGCGCCTTGGTGTTGATGCCGCGCACTTCGTCTTCGCTGGTCTCGATCACGACGGCCTCCAATCCCATGTCCCTGACGATGCCGACGGCATCGGTCAGGTAGTATTCGCCCTTGGCGTTGGCGTTGCCGATCTTCTCGATGATCGCGAGCGCGGTCCTGCCGTCGAACGCCATTACGCCGGCATTGCACAGCGTGATGGTGCGCTGCTCGGGGCTGGCGTCAGCGTGCTCGCGAATCGCCACCAGCGTGCCGTTCTCGACCACCAGCCGGCCGTAGCCGGTCGGGTCGGCGGCATGGAAGCCGAGCACCGCCAGCGCCGCGCCGTCGCGCAGCGGCGCGCGCATCCGCGCAAAGGTCTCGGCCGAGATCAGCGGCGTGTCGCCGAACGCGACCAGCAGGTCGTCGGCGCCGCCGGCGATCGCCTCGCGCGCCGCCAGCACCGCATGCGCGGTGCCAAGCCGTTCGCGCTGCACGTAGATCCCGGCATCGGGCCGCACCCGGCGCGCCTCGGCGGCGACCGCCTCGTGATCGGGGCCGATCACCACCGCGAGCTGCGAGCCCACGCCGGAGGCGGCGGCATTGAGCACATGCACCAGCAACGCCTGCCCGGCCACGGGGTGCAGCACTTTCGGCAGCGACGAGCGCATCCGCGTGCCCTCGCCGGCCGCAAGCACCACTGTCAGGCTCGTTCGCGCAGTCATTCGAAAATCCCCGATATCGCGCGAAGTTCGCCGCGCCAACCTTACGTTCAAAGCTAACGTCCAAAGCTTACGTTCAAAGCCTTCTTGGAGGCCGTCTTTAATTGTTTTCCCCGGCAGAAGAAACCGTTTCGCCCTCATGGTCCTCCGGATTCAAGTTCCCGGTCCATTTCCTGTTAATCTTTGCCTCGTGATTCGGCGGGCCTTGAGGAGGGCCAAGCGGGCTTTGGCCAAAGATCGCGACAGTCTGGCGGCGGATTTAGACACCGAGAGCACCTCCGGCTTTTTGGCCGAAGAGGACGCCTTCGATCGCCGCATGCTGTGGCGGCTCGGCTCGTGGGGCGCAGCTGCGGTCGGCGCCGTCACCATCGCCGTGATGGCCAACCAGTCGGCACTGACGATGCGTCGCGACCTGGTCGCCGCGTCAGACATCGCACGCCAGGCCCAGCAATTGCAGACATTGGCGAAGGAGAGCCATAACGAGACGCGCCGGCTCGCCTCCGCGATCGATACGCTGAACGGCGACCGCGACCGGCTCTATTCGCGCGTCACCACGCTGGAACAGGGTCTCGACTCCGTGACCGGCACGATCGCAAAGCAGCCGGCCGCACCTGTGCCGGGACCGCCTCCCTCGGCGGCGGCCCCCGTCACACCGCCGACCTCCGCCAATACGGCGTCCGCCGCCGCACCAGCCGTTGCCATCGTCGCAACCACGCCGCCTGCCGTATCGGACAAGCCGGTCACGCCCGACAAGGTACCGGCAGCCACCGACAGCAAGCCGCCACCAACCGAAAAGCCCGCTGCTGCGGCCGACAAGCCTGTAACGGCTGACAGGAAGCCGGCGCCCGCCTCGGCGAAGCCGCCGGTTGCCACAGAGAAGCCGTTGGCGGCTGACAATTCGTCGCCGGCTCCTGCTCCCGCCGCAACAGTTGCCAGTCCGATGAGTGCCGCAGCTGCGGCAGCCAGTGCCGAGGATACAAAGGCGGCCGCGGCAGCGCTTGCGGCGCTGCCGGTCGCGGACAAGCCACCTGCCGAGAAGCCGCGGGTGGCATCGCTCGAACCTGCGGCGAGCAAGGCGACCGCAACGATCAAGCCGCCGACCGCCAACGACGTCAACGCCGCACCGATACCGCCGCTGGTGATCACACCGGATCCGGACTCCGACGTTGAAGACGACGCGCCGAAGGCTCAGATCCACCGCACCGAATTCGGCGTCGATCTCGGCACCGCAAATTCGGTCAACGGACTACGGGCATTATGGCGCGGCTTGTTGAAGGCTAAGGCCAACGCGCCGCTGGCCGCGCTGCGGCCGATCATCGTCATCAAGGAAAACAGCAACGGACTCGGCATGCAGCTGCGCCTGGTCGCCGGACCGCTGAACGACGCCGGCACCGCTGCCAAGATCTGCGCCGGCCTCAGCCTGATCCAGCGGACCTGCGAGACGGCGATCTATGACGGCCAGCGGCTGGCCGTAAACGAGCCGCCCGCCGGAGCCAGAGCGGCGCAGCCGCACCGGCGGTTGGCGCCGAAGCGCAGCACCCTCGCCGCGCCGCCGCAACCGGCCGTCGAGGAAAAGAAGCCGGAGCCTGCGACAATCTCGTCGATGTTCCGGCGAAACAGCCAATAGTCATGTCCGGCAAAGGATTGCGGCCAAATTCTCAACCGATTTCGCTGCTTTGACCGAGCCTTGTCCCAGCCCCCGTTCCCGACCATAGTGCCGCGATGACAAAACCTCCGTTCCGCCTCTCCCCCTATCAGGTCCAGTTCCTGATGGTCGTCGGCTTCGTCACTGTCGGGTACGCGCTCTACGTGCGCTATCTGGCGATCGAGTTCTCGCCCGTCGCGCTGGCCTGCGACGCCGGCACGCAGACCATGCTCTGCAAGGCGCGTGCGCTCTCGACCGTGCTGTTCAAGAATTCGGTGTTCGGCATCACCGCGCTGGTGATCGCGCTGTTGAACCTGATGCGGCCCTCGATCGTGCTGCTCACCGGCGGGCTGATTGCCGCCGGGCTCGGGATCGTGCTCTACAACGTCGTGTTGTCAGGCCTTGCGATCGGCCTGTTCATCCTGGGTTTTGCGCGGCCCGCGCCCGCCACAGCGTAGCGGCGAGCAACAGATACATCACGCAGGTCCAGTCCGACTGCCAGTTGATCGTGCCCTCGTTGTAGATCGTGTAGAGGGCGGCGATCGCGAGCAGGCCGGCGAACACGGATTCGGCGAGCGGCCGGATGCCTTCCTTCGGGCGGTTGAGCATGGTCAGCAGCGCGAACGGCACCACGGCCATGGTCAGCGAGGCATAGGGGAAGTCGCGATAACGCGGATCGAAGGCGAAGCCGAGCGCGGTCTCGGCGGCGATGACGGTGGTGACGGCAAGCACGATCGCCAGTAGTGCGCCGATCGCGCCCTTGCCGCGATAGTCGCGCGGCCCGATCAGTTCCAGGAAGGTCGGCAGCGAGCGCCCGGCAATCAGCGCATGCGCGGTCAGCAAGGGCGCGATGATCGCGGCCGCGAGCAGCACGCCCCAATGCAGAAAGCCGCTGGTGCCGTAGCTCTCGTAATACATCTTGTCGCCGGCGATCCCGAGCAGCGCCCCCGCCGTCGTCGCCGAAATGGCGACTGCAATCCAGGCCGACGGCCGTGGCGTCCAGGGCCTGCGGCGCAATGTCAGCCAGGCCACCAGGAAGGTGGCGACCGACAGCGCCATGCCGCCCGCCATCTGCAGCTTCCAGTCCGGATAGTTGGAGATCGGAACGCCGGGTGGATATTTGACCTGCCGCTTCACCGAATCGAACAGGCCCCAATTGCCGCCGACGGTGCCCTCGAGCTTGCGCTTCCAGGGCTGGTCATAGGCCTCGATCAGGTTGACGCGAAAGCCCTCGCTCTTGGCGAGGTCGAGGATCTCCGACACCACCCGAGCCTGGTTGGTGCGCGACGGCAATGCGCCCTCCCGCATCCGCCCCTGGCTCGGCCAGCCGGTCTCGCCGATCAGGATCTCCTTGCCAGGGAACGTGACCGCCATCCTCTTGCGGATCTCGTCGACATGCGCCGCGGCGTACTTCGCCTTGACCGGGATGTCCTCCCAATACGGCAGGATGTGAATGGTGACGAAATCGACCGCGTCATAGATCTCGCGGTTCTTTATCCAGTATTCCCAGACGTCGGCATAGGTGACCGGGATATTGCCGGCCGAAGCCTTCACCGCGCGGATGTTGCCGGCCAGATCGGCGGCTGTCATCTCACCGCGCAGCAGCACTTCGTTGCCGACGATCAGCGAGGTGACCACGCCCGGATATTCCTTGGCGAGCCGCACCGCGATCGCGATCTGCTGCAGGTTCTTGAAACGGTTGCTGCTGAGCCAGATGCCCTGCATCACCTTCAACCCGACCTTGGCCGCGACGGCGGGGACCTGGTCGAGGCCGTTCTCGATCGAATAGGTGCGCACGCAGTCGGTGACCTTGGCGAGATCGGCGAAGTCCTGCTCGATCTGCTCGACCGGAATCTGCGTGGTGGGATCGAGCGGCGTCTGGGCGCCGCGGAACGGCGTGTAGGACACGCATTGCAGCTTTGCGGCAGGATCGATCGGCGCGCGCACGAGCGTAATCGGCGTGGCGAGCCACCACCACACGGATGCAATCACGGCGAGCGAGATCAGGAGAAGCGCCAGCGGCGTACGAAGCGAAATCGGTTCCATCCTCCGGGGGACCGTCGAATTAGCCGGTCACAGCCCGTCTGCCAAGAGTAGGATTAGGTCAATACCATGGTTGTCCTGCGACAGTTTTGCTCTGGAACGATAAAGTTGTGAGTTTGCTGGACAAAATACCAAATTCCGGTCATCTGACTCCGCCAGAGTCTCCGCCGCACTGGAGACCTATTTGGACGGCATCACGCGAGCCGTTAGGATGATCCCGCGGGGGCAGGAACATTATCGGGGAATACATGCGTCGACGGCTGCTTGAGTTGAAGAACACTGCTTTGCGCCACCTTGCCGTAACGGGCCTTGTCACAGGCCTTGCGCTCCTGACCGGAGACGGCGGCGCTTTCGCCCAGAGCGGCACACCGAATCCGCCGGACCAGGCCAAACAGCAGCCCGGACAGGCCGACGCCACTGCCGCGCGGGAAGCCAACCAGCGCAAGGTCGAGGAATTCGTCGAGGCCCAGCAGGCCATCAATGGTCCGGCCGGCAATCCGGAATGCGTCTGGCTCGGCCGCCGCGTGGTCCGCCTGATGTGGAACGACGACCTCGATACCGCATTCCGTCATCTCGACCTCTATGACCGGTTCGGCTGCCCCGGCGGCCACGTCCAGGCCGCGTTCCGCTGCCTGACCCGGTTCGGCGCCCAGATCGACGACAAGGTGCGCGGCAGCCTCGACGGCCGCATCCACGCCTGCTGGATCAATCCGGGCGCCCAGCCGCAGGCCGCCGCCGCCGCGCCTGCACCCACCCCGGCGCCGTCGACGGCCGGCAATGGCGCGCCAGCGCCGGCAGCGTCACCCTCGCCTGCGCCAACCCCGTCGGCCTCGCCTGCGCCGGCGTCGAAATAAGCGCGCCGCGCGATCGGGACCGGCCGCGATTTTTTTCGCGGCTGGAACGGCTTGCGCCCTTAAAACGCCATTGCGGCATACCAGTTGTTAAATCGGATGGCGGAGATATCTTTCGCTCCGCCGCCATGTTGGTCGAACCCAGGGGACGGGTTCGCTTAGTCCTCAATCTCAGGCCCCGTATGGTTTAACCGCGATGCGCGCCGTCGTCGCCGTCCTGTTGCTTGTCACCGCCGCTCACGCCGCCCTGTGGGGTCTCTTCCAGGAGAAGCAGGCAGCGCCCGATTTCCGTGGCACGCTGCCGAGCCTGTCCTACGCCCCGTTCGAGTCGGGCCACACGGTCGCGGACGTTGCCGCCGACACCGAGAAGGTGCGCACGGACCTCAGAAAGCTCTCGACGCTCACCAAGGCGGTCCGCCTCTATTCGTCGACCGAAGGCAACGAACTGGTGCCGCCGGTCGCCGCCGAGTTCGGCATGAAGGTCACGGTCGGCGCCTGGATCGACAAGGACGCCAACCGCAACAACCGCGAGATCGAAGCTGCGATCAATCTTGCCAAGCGCAACAGCAACGTCATCGGCATCGTGGTCGGCAACGAAACCGTGTTCCGCGGCGAGCAGGTCCCGCTCGAAAACCTCGGCTCGGTTCCGGAAGTCGGAGTGCCGCCGGAGGAATCCGAACGAATCCTTCGCGAGGAGGCGCAACGCCTGCACGACGCGGAAACGCAGCCCGAAGACAAGCGCGGCGAAGCGGTCAAATGGGCGATTGCCGAAAGCAACGTGCACCGCCTGATCAAGGTGATCCAGCGCGTCAAGAAATCGGTCAACGTTCCCGTCACGACCGGTGAAATCTGGAACATCTGGCGAGACCATCCGCAGCTCGCCAATTCGTCCGACTTCATCGCCGCCCACGTGCTGCCCTACTGGGAAAACTTCACCGACAAGCAGGCGGTGGACCAGGCGGTCGACCGCTACAATCTGTTGCGCGACTCCTTCCCCGGCAAGCGCATCCTGATCGCCGAGTTCGGCTGGCCGAGCCAGGGCTACAATCTGCGCAACGCCGAGCCGGGCGCGTTCCAGCAGGCCACCGTGCTGCGCAACTTCGTCACCCGCGCCGAAGCCATCGGCATGGACTACAACATCGTCGAAGCGATCGATCAGCCCTGGAAGTACTTCGAAGGCGGCGTCGGTCCCTACTGGGGCATCCTCAATGCCGACCGCGAGGCGAAGTTCGCCTGGACCGGTCCGGTCACCGACCTGAATTACTGGAAGATCGCGCTGGTCGCGGTCCTCGTCGGCCTGTTCATGTCGCTGCCGATCCTGCGGCTGGACCAGCCGACGGTGATGCAGGCGCTGGTGCTGTCGGCCGCCGCCAATGGCGTCGGCGCCTGGGTTGCGACCGTGTTCTCATACTGGACCACGCATTATTTCGTCTGGGGCTCGGCCTTCGCGCTCAGCCTCGGCCTCGTGCTGCTGGTGCCGCTGGTGCTGATCGCGATGGCGCGGATCGAGGAGATCGCGGCGGTGGCGTTCGGCCATGGCCCACGCCGGCTGATCGGCAAGAGCGCGACGCTGGCGCCCGCCACCATCGGCGAGGACGTCAAGTTTCCGAAGGTCTCGATCCACATCCCGGCCTATTTCGAACCGGTCGAGATGCTGAAGCAGACGCTCGATGCGGTGTCGCGGCTCGACTATCCGAATTTCGAGTGCGTCTGCATCATCAACAACACGCCGGATCCCGAGTTCTGGCGGCCGATCCAGGATCACTGCCGGCAGCTCGGCGAGCGCTTCAAGTTCATCAATGCCGAGAAGGTGCAGGGCTTCAAGGCCGGCGCGCTGCGGATCGCGATGGAACGCACCGCGGCGGATGCCGAGATCATCGGCATCATCGACGCCGACTATGTCGTGCATCCGGACTGGCTCAAGGATCTCGTCCCCGCCTTCGCCGATCCCCGCGTCGGCCTGGTGCAGGCGCCACAGGAGCATCGCGACGGCGACCGCTCGCTGATGCACTACATCATGAACGGCGAATATGCCGGCTTCTTCGACATCGGCATGGTCCAGCGCAACGAGTTCAACGCCATCATCGTGCACGGCACGATGTGCCTGATCCGCCGCGCCGCGATGGACAAGGTCGGCGGCTGGTCGAGCGACACGATCTGCGAGGACACCGATCTCGGCCTTTCGATCCAGCAGGCGGGCTGGCTCACGCACTACACCAATGTGCGCTACGGCGAAGGCCTGCTGCCCGACACCTACGAGGCGTTCAAGAAGCAGCGCCACCGCTGGGCCTATGGCGGCTTCCAGATCGTCAAGAAGCACTGGCGCCGCTTCCTGCCCGGGGCGAGCCGGCTGACGCCGGATCAGCGCCGCGAATTCTCGCTCGGCTGGCTCAACTGGCTCGGCGCCGAAAGTCTCGGCGTCGTGGTCGCGATCCTCAATTTGATCTGGGTGCCGATCGTCGCCTTCGCCGACATCGCGATCCCCGACAAGATCCTGACCCTTCCGATCATCGCCTCCTTCATCGTCTCGCTGGTGCATTTCGTCGCGCTCTACCGGCTGCGGGTGAACATCAAGGCCGGCCAGATGCTGGGCGCCATGATCGCGGCGATGAGCGTGCAATGGACGGTGTCGCGCGCGGTGGCGCAGGGCCTGATCACCGAGCACCTCGCCTTCGCCCGCACCTCCAAGGGCGGCCTGTCGCGGATGTCGATCGAATTCCAGGCGTTCTGGGAGGCCGTGATCGGCGTGCTGCTCCTGATCGGCGCCATCGTGCTGGTCGTCACCAACGGCTACAAGCAGGTGCGGGAGATCTACATCTTCGCCGGCGTCCTGGTGCTGCAGAGCCTGCCGTTCCTGGCGGCGGTCGCGATCGCGATCCTGGAGAATTCGCGGATCAACGAGTTCGCGTTCTGGCGCAACAGCGCGATCCGCACCGCGGAACTGATCGGGTTGCGACCGGTCAGCCTGCCCTCGGTCGCCGCCCCGCAGCAGCCGGTCGGCTCGGAAATCGGCCGCGACAACTAGCGCATGATCCGGAAAAGTGCGCAGCGGTTTTCCGAAAGACCATGCGCCAACAAGAAGCTCACTTCAAGAAACGGCCCTAAGCACAGGCATTGGAACGGCAAATCCGCCGCAACGGTGCACAATTGACTGCCCATCGGCTATTGACCCGATGGGCCCTGCCCCCTACACAGCGCGGGCTGGAGCATGATCCGGAGCGGTTTCACCGCTTGGTCCGGATCTGATGTTCAGGTGAGTGAGCGCGTAGCTCAGGCGGTAGAGCACGTGACTTTTAATCATGGGGTCGAGGGTTCGAGTCCCTCCGCGCTCACCAATTAAATCAATCACTTAAGAGAGAAATAGACCTAAGCCGGCCGGAGGTCAGTTCGGATCGTCCACACCATGCACACTGGGCGTGCTCGGCTTGGCCTACCTCGCGCGGCGCTAGCAGCCGGTGTGATGAACGGTGGCCGGTAGACCTGAGCCGGGCTGATCCGATTGGCACTGAACTTGCGATTTCGCTCGGTGCTGGGATTGCAGTCCCCAGATTGAAACAGGGCGCCGTCGGGACAAACCATTTCGGGCCCGGCGGCGTACTTTTTCGGGACGGTCAGGACAGCATGCCGTCGCCCATGGGATGCCCGGCCACCCGCCAGATCAACGAACCGGCGGATTGTAGCGATCCCAAATCACGGTTTTCGAGCCACTCTGCGCCGATCGCGCGATGGCATCGTCGAACTTGTGATAGTGGTCGAACTGCTGCTGCTCATCGCGCAGCAGTGGCGCCTGGGCAGACGAGTAAGGGCTATTCGTAGCGTTCCACTGATCAGATCCCGACACGACACAACCCCATCCTGGTTCAGATGCAGGTTGGTTAGCATCGTTGCGCTTGTATCTCTGTATCGTCGTCGCAACAGCGCCGGCAATCCGCCAAATATGCGCACACGGATTGTTTCCGTGGTTCTTCAAGCGTGAGGAACTGGCACATGAGATTTGCCAGGGCCGTCGCAGTCTGGTTCGCGCCTTGCATCCTTGCCGCACTCGACACGGCCTATGGTCCAGGCTGGGAGAAGACTTGTCCGTCATTGGACGACGAGGTTCGTCCCAGGACACGACCGGCAAAATCAACCAACGATACCGATCAGATTCCGTTTCCGTCCATTGGCCCTCCGCCCCTGGCGGGTCCCAAGCCGATAGGCCCTGCGGGCGGGAAACCCATTCCCAAAGGATAGCCGGACAGCTGCGGAATCAATCGACACGCGTCAGCGCAATGGGGAGATCAGGGTCGATCGAAGTTGACGTTGTTCAAGAAGACAGCGGCAGCTCGCCCTGCCCGCCCGTCCAATCGATGATATCGACCTGAAGCCCTCGCTTCAGCATCTCGGCTTCGAGGCTTCCGGCGTGCCGCTTCCACTCCGGCGTCGCGCGGACCCGGAATTTCGGCTCCTCGCCGTTCGCCTCGAATTCATCGTCGGCCTTGAGCGCGCCGCGGACGGCCTCGTACATCATCTTCAGGCTGGCGTCGGTGAAGGCGCCGTAGTCCATCGGTCGTCTCCCTCAACACGGTCAGAAGACAAAGGGCCGCCACGGAACTCATCCGTGGCGGCCCTCTGCAAGCGGCCCATCCAGACGGCCCAATACGAGCGTGGGCGAGTCGGGTTAATGAAACGTTGTTCGCGCGGGTGGCAACCCGCAGCTCGCCTGGTTTGGCCGCTGCTTCTGCCTCGTCACAGCCTCAGGCGTCGAAACAGTTGGGCGAGCGCCGTGTTGGCGGATTGCGCGCGCCGTTCGAGGATTTCCGCCGCCGTGGCGTAGTTGCGGGCGAGGCTCTGGAGCGCATGTCGAGCATCCGGCAGCGTGGACTGCCTGGCCATCTCCAGGCACTGGTGCTCGAAGTATCGAAGCTCCTCAAGTTCGGTCATTGCGATTCGTCCGATTCCGTTCAGCATCTTCGAACTCACTGCGCCAACGGCCTAGTGAAAGTTTGGCAAGATTGTTGCGAACGCCGGACTATCTGGTCGGAGTGTTGCTGGACGCATGATTTGACAATCACTGCTCCGTGACCAGTGCGGGCGCGCGCCGGGCGCGGACACGCGCCGGGCTGATCGACAAGCGCACCCGATGGCTACACTATGCGTGAGTCTTGCTTCGGACGCAGCAACGTCTTGAGCGCAGTGCAGGGGTATCTTCGCGAAGGGTGCGGTGGCGCGGCGTTGAGTTGGCATTGTTGAACCAGATGAAGAAGCGCGATTGGGCCTTCGTGGCGGCATGTGTGGCAGGCGCGCTGATGTTCGGTATCTGGAGCGTCCAGATGGGCTTCGCGTTCCATCGCTCCCGGCAGGTTCCGACCGATCTTTCGAGATCGCACCGGGGCGGCGGCGATCAGCTGCACCACCAGTCCCGATAGGCCGCGCAATCGCGTTCCTCAACGCCGCACCGCCTAGGCCCAGGCCAGGTATGCGGGGACGGCGCCGTCATCATCGTCGTCCCCGGCCCGTGCGAGCCGCCTGCGGCGCGCGCTGTCCGTTGCGCGGCGATGCCGCATGTCGAACCGGTGCAACGCCTTTGGCACGCGCTCCGCGATATCGCGAACCAACGCAATGGCCCGCCTGACGACGGCCAGGACGGTCGCAACGCGCGTGAACAAGCCGATCAGGAAGATCATCGAGAAGACGTCGATATAGGCCAGCATATCGCCGACCAGCATCAATTCGGGCGGAAGCGGAATCCGGTGCAGGTAAGCGACGATCAGGATGACCACCGGGATCAGCGCAATCAGCTTCCGCAATGTCAGCCGGTCCAGCAAGGCGGCGAGCTCGACCACCAGGACCAGCCAGAGCCAGTCGCCAAGCGCGGCCGGCTTGTCGATCGTCCAGGTCTGCCAACATCGCTGCCAGTTCCGCTTCCACATCGGAGCGCCCGCCTTATCCCCGAGGCAATGCCGGCTACGGCTTCGACGACGCTTCGCCGCCGTCGCCCTCGACCGCGAGGCCCGGTGTGCCTAGGAGTCCGGGCCTCGTGTCTGATGTCCCCCGCCTCGTGGCGGATCAGGTGTTGTGGTTACGCGAGCCTTCCGGCGCGATCCATCCCGGATGACTACGGGGATCAGCCGCGCGCGGACGTCACTTGCTGTAGCTGTAGAAGCCCTGCCCGGTCTTGCGGCCGAGATGGCCGGCATCGACCATCTCCTTCAGCAGCGGCGCCGGCCGGTACTTGGGATCGTTGAAGCCGGTGTAGAACACCTCCATCACCGACAGCATGGTGTCGAGCCCGATCAGGTCGGCGAGCGCGAGCGGTCCGATCGGATGGTTGCAGCCGAGCTTCATGCCGGCATCGATCTCCTCCGCGGTCGCAATGCCTTCCTGCAGCGCGAAGATCGCCTCGTTGATCATTGGGCACAGGATGCGGTTGACCGCAAAGCCCGGGCTGTTCTTCGCGGTGATCGCGACCTTGCCGACGCGCTTGGCGAAGGCTTCGGCCTTGGCGACCGTGTCGTCCGAGGTCTGCAAGCCGCGGATCAGTTCGAGCAGCGCCATCACCGGGACCGGATTGAAGAAGTGCATCCCGATGAAGCGGTCCGGACGATCGGTGGAGGCCGCAAGGCGGGTGATCGAGATCGACGAGGTGTTGGTCGCAACCAGCGCGCTCGGCTTCAGCCCGGCGCAGAGATCCCTGAGGATCTTGACCTTCAGCTCCTCGTTCTCGGTCGCCGCTTCGATCACGAGATCGCAGGCGGCAAGCTTGGACTTGTCGGTGGTCGCGTTGATCCGCGCAAGCGTCGCGTCGCGATCCGCCGCGGTCATCTTCTCCTTGCTGACCAGGCGATCGAGACTGCCCCCGACCGTCTTCAGGCCGCGCTGCACCGCCGCGTCCGAGATATCCACCATGGTCACGTTCAGTCCTGCGGCAGCGCAGATCTGCGCGATGCCGTTGCCCATGGTTCCGGCGCCGATGATGCCAACCGTCTCGATCATTGTATCAATCCCTCTCGTCGCTCGGCCGCCTCGCAGCCGCATCGTCAAAAACGGCGGACCGTGGGGTCCGCGGATGGCGCATGCATAGCAGTCCGGCCGAATGGCCGATACAGCAGACGATGGTATTCTGGTGGGGCCTATTCCGGACGTGGCGGTACCGGCCGCCTCGGCGGGACGGTCGGCCGTGGCGGCAATTGGGTGCGCGTCGGCTCGGCCGCGCGCGACGGCTCGAACACGCGATTGAGCCGCACGATCCACCAGGCCAGTCGCCCGTAGTTGCGGCGAAGCGCCGATCCGAATCCTTCGTCGATATCGTGGTCACGATCCATACCCCTATCGTTAATGTGCATCCTTGAAGGAACGGTGAGTGCCATCACGAGCTGCACCAGCAATCGTTAGGATTTTGGCAACTATTTCGCGCAAGCCTCGATGCGTTGATGGCGCGGGCACCGGTAATCTTGCGGATTGCGTATTGAAGACCCTGCGCCGCGGCATCGCCATGTCGATGCGACTCGCATTTAGTTGATCGAATTTTCCGCGGAGCGCCGCGACATAACATTAGACCACGAGGGCTACGCCCATGCTTTCTGAAAAGTTCTTTTTGGTGCTCGAGACATTGCTCAACGGCCAGACCCATTCCAACGGAGCCCCGCGCGTGGTGAGCACGTCGCCCCACGTCCCGGTCAAGCTTCCGCGCGAAAGCCGCCCCGAAGGCAACGTGCCTCGTTAGGCCTGTTGGGGCGCATCGCCACGACCGATGCGGCTCTGCGGCTGGCAGGCCTGATCGATCGCCGAGACCTGCCAAGCCGATTGGCGGCCTCGCGGCCGTGATCCAGCTCATAGTCGGTGAAGGCGAGCCACGCTACACCACTCCCGCAACGAAGTGGTGCGCCATGGACAGCAAGACCGATTTCGGAAGCATCGTGGTCGCAATCTGCGTTGCCGCATACACGGCGATCATGCTTGCCTATCTCGCCCAGCACAATCTCGGCCTGACCGCCACGCAGACGCGTCATCTCTCGATGCTGGCCGCGCTGTTCCTCGCGCTGCCGATCGCACTGGACCTGCTGCGCGCCGGCGCCGACAACGCCCGCTGACGCGGGCCATGGCGGCGCCTGCCGCATCCGATCCCCCGCTGAACACGCGCCCAAAGCAACATAGCGCTAGGTGAAGCGGCGCGAATCAGCGTTATCTTGCAACTGATCACTTCGTGGGATTTGGCTGCATGACCCAGCCCAGCGTCCTTGATCAGAAGATTTTGGATCAGAATATTCGCGAGCTGCAGGAATGGCTCCGCAACGCCTGGCAGCAGCTTGCGGACCCCACGCTCACCGCCTTCTCCCGCCGCGAACTGCGCAACCAGATGAAGCAATGCAACGCCGATCTGCGCGTGCAACTGCAAGCCGCTTCCAGGCAAATGCTGAGTCAGCCCGCCGCATCGGGCAAGACGTTCGCCAAGCCCGAGCTGCGGATCCTCGCCTAGCAGGAAACCGGCCGGCATTTCGGGGCCGCATGCCGGCCGGCGCGCCAAAATGCCGCGATCTCCTACTGCATGCTCGGCATACGCACCCTCTGCTTGTGCAGGGCCCCCCGACGAGGCACAGCAAAACAGCGCCGGCGTGCCTATATTGGCGTCGTAGGGCGGCCAACGCCGCCGAAGCTTAGGGACTCCCGTGTTTTATCTGGAACTTGCGATCGTGGCGGTCTTGATCGTCGTCAACGGTCTGTTGTCGATGTCGGAGCTTGCGATCGTCTCCTCCCGTCCGGCGCGCCTCGCGGCGCTGGTCGAACGCGGCGTCAGCGGCTCGCGCCGCGCGCTCGCGCTGGCTTCCGATCCCGGAAAATTCCTGTCCACGGTCCAGATCGGCATCACGCTGATCGGCGTGCTGTCGGGCGCCTTTTCGGGCGCCACCCTCGGCCAGCGGCTTTCGCAATTTCTGTTCGAACTCGGGCTGGCTGCGAACGTCGCCGATGCGGCCGGTGTCGGCATCGTCGTCGGCGTGATCACCTATGCCTCGCTGATCGTCGGCGAGCTGGTGCCGAAGCAGATCGCGCTGCGCGACCCGGAGTCGGTTGCCGTGCGGGTTGCTCCGGCGATGACCGTGATGGCGCGGCTGTCGCTGCCGCTGGTGTGGCTGCTCGATCGTTCCGGCAAGTTCTTGCTGTGGGTCCTCGGTCACCGCGAAGACGCGCAGGACCGCGTCAGCGAGGACGAGATCAAGACGCTGGTGGTGGAAGCCGAGAATGCCGGCGTGCTCGAGCCCGGCGAAAAGGAGATGATCGCCGGCGTGATGCGGCTCGGCGATCTTCCGGTCGGAGCCGTGATGACGCCGCGTCACGAGGTCAGCCTGATCGACCTCGCCGCCCCTGCTCCCGAGATCCTGGCGACCCTGCAAAAGAGCAATCACTCGCGCTGCGTGGTGTTCGACGGCAACCGCGACCATGCGCTCGGCATCGTGCAGGCCAAGGACGTGCTCGATGTCTACCTCGCCGGCCAGACGCCCGACATCCGTGCGCTGACGCGTGATGCGCCGATCATCCCGGAAACCGTTGACGCCCGCGACGTGGTCGCGATCCTGCGCGACTCCGCGGTGCATATCGGCCTCGTGCACGACGAATACGGCACCTTCCAGGGTGTCGTGACCAGCGCCGACATCCTCGAGGCCATCGTCGGCGCCTTCCATACCGAGGAAGGCCCGGCCGAGCCCGCCTATGTCAAGCGCGACGACGGCTCCTATCTAATCTCCGGTTGGATGCCGGCGCTCGAGTTCAGCGAACTGCTCGGCATCGCGCTGCCCTCGCCGCGGCCCTACCAGACCGCGGCCGGCTTCCTGCTGCATGCGTTCGGCGCGATCCCCGATACCGGCGCGAAGATCGCTGCGCAGGGCTGGGACTTCGAGATCGTCGACCTCGACGGCCGGCGCATCGACAAGGTGCTGGCGAGCAAGCGGCCGGTGGCGTGACATTGCCAACCGGCCGCCCTGTTGATAACCGGCAGGACAGCAAGACAGCCGGCTGCGGTGTGCTATCGGCATAGCGGCAGCCCATGCGATCCAAGAGCAAATCCCAGAGTAAGCCCCACGGAAGTGATCCCCATGCGCATTACCCTTGTCGGTTCCCGCCATTTCGGCGTGACGACCCTGAACATGCTGCGCGAGCACCACGTCACGCTGGTCAGGGTGGTCGTGCATGACGGCGAGGACCGGCTGGCGGCCGCGGCCAGGGCGGCCGGCATCGAAGTCGTGGTCCAGGCCGATCCCAAGCTGGTGACGGCCGCCGAGATCGCACCCGGCACCGACCTGATCGTGACCGCCCACAGCCACGCCCGCGTCAGCAAGGAGGCGCTTGCCGTGGCCAAGCTTGGCGGCATCGGCTACCACCCGTCGCTGCTGCCCCGCCATCGCGGCATCGCCGCGGTGGAATGGACCATCAAGGAAGGCGATCCGATCGCCGGCGGCAGCATCTATCACCTCGCCGACCGCATGGATGCCGGCGCCATCGCCGCGCAGGACTGGGTGTTCGTCAAGAAGGGCGAGACCGCCCGCGAATTGTGGGAGCGCGCGCTGGCGCCGCTCGGCCTGCGGCTGCTCGGCGAGGTCATCGACTACGGCAAGGTCAACGGCGCGCTGCCGGCCAAGCCACAGGACGAGCAGTTCGCGACCAAGGCGCCCAATCTGAGCCCCGGCAAGCACTAGATCGAAGCTCGGTATCTAAATACCAAAAATCGGGAGCAAGAGATCAGATTCTCCGTTCCAGAGCCGGAACCGAATTCACCATGATGTGTTTGAGTTTACAGGAACATTCGGGGACTCCCGCGGCGCAGCAAATTTTGAACACATTGTGACAAGATAAGCCGCGTCATCACACGAAATGACAGGGATTTGATTCATGCGTTCGATCCGCATTCGCGACCTGATTTTGGTCACTTCGGTCGCTTCCGCTGCCGCCCTCACCGCAGCGCCCGCCACCGCCCAGCAGCCTTATGACGGCCTTTGGAACGTCACTGTGGTCACCAAGACCGGCAGCTGCGAGCCGTCGCAGAGCTCGACCGTCACGGTCGCCGAAGGAAAGATCTCGGCGCAGGGCGCGGCGATCTCCGGCACCGTCGGCAGCGGGGGTCTTGTGCGAGTCTCGATCAATGGTGCATATGCGAACGGACAACTCAGTGGCAACTCCGGATCGGGGAAGTGGAATGGGGCATCAGCTGGCGTACCGTGCAGCGGCCGATGGGAAGCATCCCGTCAGTAAGATCAGCAGCGTATCGCGTTTCTTCGCCATCGCGCGGCGGCCCGCATTTGCAGCCGCCGCGTTTTTCGTGACCGCACTCGCGAGCACCGCGGGCCATGCCCAGTCCGGCCCGTTCGCCGGCATGGCGGGCACCTGGTCGGGCGCCGGCACGGTCACCTTGGACGACGGATCAAGCGAGCGGATCCGTTGCCGTGCGACCTATCGCGTCGGCGGACCCAAGATGACCATGAGCCTGACTTGCGCCAGCGACGCCTACAAGTTCAACTTGGCGGCCGACGTGGAGGCTGAAGGCAGCGCGGTCAGCGGATCCTGGAGCGAGTCCAGCCGCAATGTCAGCGGCGACCTGCGCGGTCGCGGCGGCGGCGGCAACTTCCAGGTCGTGGCCAGCGCCCCCGGCTTCAACGCTGACATCTCGATGCGGACCTCAGGCAACAAGCAGTCGGTCACGATCAGGGCCGACAGCCAGTTCCGCGGCGCCAATATCACGCTGTCGAAGTAACCGACCTTCACGTAACAACGCCCCCGGGATCAAAATCTCGAGGGCGTTTTTTGTTGGCCATGCGATCGCTAGAGCATGATCCGGAAAAGTGGAAACCGGTTTTCCGAAAAGATCATGCTCAAACAAAGAGATGAGACCATGATGCGATTCCGTGGAAACGCATCATGGTCTAAGCGGTGCGTGGCTTGCCGAGATTCTCCGCGGTCTGCTGGATGGTGCGAGCGATCAACAGCGCCTGCTCCTTGTTGACCGCGAAGTCATACACGCCTTTTTCCGTGGTCATGGAGATCACCATGATATCCGGCTGTTGCTCCGGCCAGCCGGTCGCAAACCCCGTGAGGAGCTCGGGCGCCTTTCGCATGTTGCTCTTGTTCATGTCTGAATGTCCTATGTTGCGGGCACGAACGCCGTGACCTCGATCTCGACCTTCGCGCGCTGATCGACAAGGCCGTCGATATAGAGCAGCGTCGACGGCGGGAAATTGCGCCCGAGCGTCTCCTTCCACGCGGCGCCGATGCCCGCGCCCGCAGCCTCGTATTCGCTGCGGCTGGTCAGGTACCAGGTCAGACGCACGATATGCTCGGGGCCGGCGCCGGCCTCGTTCAGCAGCTTGATGATGCGCTTCAGCGCGGTGCCGACCTGTACGGCCATCTCGGGCGCGTAGTCGCCCTTCTCGTCGCCGCCGGTCTGCCCCGCGAGCACGATCCATTGGCCAGGCGCCTCGAACGCGACGCCGTGCGAGAAGCCGCGGGGTTTCGACCATTCGGCCGGTTGCAAGACACGCATGAGCAGATCCTCCTTATGGGGTTATTCCCGACCTGCTTAGCAGAGATCGCACAGCCGGCGCACCACCAGTCGACGGAATTGCGCGTTGCAAATTCGTGACGGCTCGCCGATACCGGGAATCCCTCCTCATCCTGCTCCGATCATGGATCGCACGCCCTCGAAGACTCGCGCAGCACTTTGGATGTCCGGCTGGCTCGCGCTGATGCTGATCGTGGCGGTGGCGGGCCGCGAGGCAACGCGCGAAGTCAACGTCTTCCAGCTGATGGCCGTGCGCGGCGTACTCGGCTTCGTGATGCTGTATCCGCTGATCCACATCAATGGCGGCTTCGCGATCGTGAAGACCGCGCGCGTCCACATCCACATCGCGCGCAACCTGATCCATTTCTGCGCGCAACTCGGCTGGTTCTATGCGCTGACCTTGATCCCGATCGGCCAGGTGGTCGCGATCGAATTCACGATGCCGATCTGGACCGCGATCCTCGCGGCGAGCTTCCTCGGCGAACGGATGACATCCTGGAAGATCGTCGCCATCGTGCTCGGCCTGGTCGGTGTGATCGTGATCGTGCGGCCGGCGACCGGAGCGATCAATCCGGGCCAACTGATCGCACTCGGCGCGGCCGTCGGTTTCGGCATCTCGGTCGTCGTAGTCAAATCGCTGACGCGCACCGAGCAGACGCTGACGATCATGTTCTGGATGCTGGTGGTGCAGTCGCTCGCCAGCATCGGGCCCGCGCTCTATGTCTGGACCTGGCCGCCGCTTTCGACCTGGGGCTGGCTCGCCGTGATCGCATTCTGCGGCACGTTCTCGCATTATTGCATGGCGCGCGCTCTGCTCCACGCCGACGCGACCGTGGTGATCCCGATGGATTTCGTCCGGGTGCCGCTCACCGCGATCGCCGGGTGGCTGATTTATGCCGAGCGGCTCGACGCCTATACGGTCCTCGGCGCGGCCATGATCCTGGCCGGCAACCTGTTGAACCTGAAACCGGGCGCAACAAAGCGGACGCGCGCAAGCTGACCGCTGCGTATCGCGATCTGCAACGCCACCACCCGATGACGGCAAAAGCCCGGGGATCATCCCGGGCTACCTTGCTTGCGAAGCGAGTTACTTCCCGGCGGCCTTGCGCAGCGCCGCGTTGATGCGGTCCTGCCAGCCGGGACCGCCTTCCTGGAAATACGCCAGCACGTCCTGATCGATCCGCAGCGTGACCTGCTCCCGGACGCCGGGGACGGCCACGGTCTTTGGCACCGCGTCAGCGACCTTGGTGGTGGCGCGTTTGAACGCCGCCTCGGCTTCGCTACGGGCATCGTTCAGGGTTCGCGGTCGCCTCGGCTGATCGGCCATATCCTGGATTCCTGTGTCTCAGATTCCTTCAAACAGCGCGGTCGAGAGATAGCGCTCCGAGAATGACGGCACAATCGCCAGGATGGTCTTGCCCGCAGCTTCCGGCCGCTTGCCGATCTGCAAGGCGGCTGCGATCGCGGCGCCCGACGAAATACCGCCGGGGATACCTTCGTTGCGCGCCAGCGCGCGCGCGGTCTCGATCGCGGTCGCGCTGTTGATCTTGACGATCTCGTCGATCACGGAGCGGTCGAGGATGTCAGGGACGAAGCCGGCCCCGATGCCCTGGATCTTGTGCGGCGTGTGCTGGCCGCCCGACAGCACCGGGCTTTCCTCCGGCTCGACCGCGACGACCCGCAACGACGGCTTGCGCGGCTTCAGCACCTGCCCGACGCCGGTGATGGTGCCGCCGGTGCCGACACCGGCGACGAAGTAATCGATGTTGCCGCCGGTGTCGTTCCAGATCTCCTCCGCGGTGGTGCGGCGATGGATTTCGGGATTGGCGAGATTCTTGAACTGCTGCGGCATCACCGCGTTGGGCGTCGTGCGCACCAGTTCTTCCGCGGTCGCGATCGAGCCCTTCATGCCCTGCGCCGCCGGGGTCAGCACGATCTCCGCACCGAGGAAGGCGAGCATCCGCCGCCGCTCGATCGACATCGACTCCGGCATCACGAGCTTCAGCCGATAGCCGCGTGATGCCGCGACATAGGCCAGCGCAATACCGGTGTTGCCCGAGGTCGGCTCGATCAGCACGGTGTCGGCATTGATGATACCGGCCTTCTCCATCGCCACGATCATCGCCGCCCCGATGCGATCCTTCACGCTGGCCGCCGGGTTGAAGTATTCCAGCTTGGCGAGGATCGTCGCATTGACACCGTTCGCCTGCGGCAGTCTCCGCAGCCGCACGATCGGCGTCGAGCCGATCGCATCGACGATGGAGTCAAAGACGCGGCCGCGTCCGGGTTGCACTGCACTCGTTGTCGACGGCGCGTCCATCAGGCGGCTCCTGTTGCGGGATATGCTGGAATATGCGGTCTTCTCTCATTTGGAGCAGCGCATCATGACGCGCAAGTGAGAAACCGCCGCAACGCATATTCGTTGCATCGCAAAATCAGAACCTGCGCAAATAACGTAAAACCTACGTATTTGTGTTGCGACAAGGTCAAACAAATGGGCTTATATACTTTCGTCAGGTGCAGCTCAGAACGCAAAGGGAGGCGCACATGCCAGCACTTGCTGAAGTTCGGTCGACCGTCGCGTCCAGACCCGATCCGCGCGGCAGCGATTTGCCGACCTGCCCGGTGTGTGCTGACTCAATGGTCGCGGCAGAAGCTTCCGCGTACCTGTTCGACAATCTGATCAGCTATCTCTGGACCTGCGATAATTGCGGTTACGGGTTCGTGACCAAGCACTCGGTGAAACCGATCCCGATCGTGTGCAACTGATCACACAAGCTCATCTCGGAGCAATGTCCCCGCGCGCCCAACCGGCGCGCGTTTTCGTTCTGAAGTCCTCGAACGTGCCGTTGGCCACCGCATCGCGGATGCCCTGCATCAGCTCCTGGTAATAGGCGACGTTGATTTCGGACAGCAGCATTGCCCCAAGGGTTTCGCCAGCGCGCACCAGATGGTGCAGATAGGCGCGCGAATAGTCGCGTGCCGCAGGCCACGGGCTCTCCTCATCGAGCGGACGCGGATCGTCGATGTGACGGGCGTTGCGCAAATTGATCTGCCCGAACCGGGTGAACGCCATGCCGTGGCGCCCGTTCCGTGTCGGCATCACACAGTCGAACATATCGACGCCGCGCGCCACCGCCTCCAGAATGTCCTCCGGGGTGCCGACGCCCATCAGATAGCGCGGCCGATCGGCCGGCAGCGCCGGCGCGGTCTCCTCGATCATCGACAGCATCACCGCCTGCGGTTCGCCGACCGCGAGGCCTCCGATCGCGTAGCCGTGAAAGCCGATGTCGGTCAGCCCGCGCGCACTGGCGTGACGGAGATCGGGGATATCGCCGCCCTGCACGATGCCGAACAGCATGTAGCCGTCGGGTGCGCTCTCGAAGGCCCGCTTGGAGCGTTCGGCCCAGCGCAGCGACAGCTGCATCGCGCGCTCGATGTCGGCGCGCTCGGCGGGCAGCCGCACGCACTCATCCATCTGCATCGCGATGTCGGAGCCGAGCAGCCGCTGCACCTCGATCGAGCGCTCCGGCGACAGCTCGACCTTGGCGCCATCGATATGCGAGCGGAAGGTCACCGCCTTCTCGGTGACCTTGCGCAGCTCCGACAGCGACATCACCTGGAAGCCGCCGGAATCCGTCAGCATCGGCCCGCCCCAGCCGGTAAAGCGCTGCAGGCCGCCCAGCCCTGCGATCCGCTCGGCGCCCGGCCGCAGCATCAAATGATAGGTATTGCCGAGCACGATGTCGGCGCCGGCATCGCGCACCTCGCGCCAATGCATGCCCTTCATCGCGCCGGCGGTGCCGACCGGCATGAATGCAGGTGTCCGGACCAGGCCATGTGGTGTGGTCAGGCGCCCGGTGCGGGCCGCACCGTCGGTTGCCAGCAGCTCGAAATGATTGGGAAGATTCATGCGGCTGCTTATTGCGTGTCACTGAAGCCCGATCAACCCGTCCGATAACGGCTTCCGCGCGACTTCGTGAACGCGAACGGCCGGATCAGAGCTTGCCCCGGAATGGAACGTCGGTTAAACAAAACGAAACCGTATCGTTTTATGTCAACAATAAGGCGACAGACCTCCCCGCCGCGACTGCAATCCGCGCGAAACCAGACCGAGATGTTCTCCCTCTTCAGCGCCCGGCCTGACCGCGTCCGCCATCGGGCGAAAGTCGCCCATGCGATGCGGCAAGTGGCGCTGCTGTGCGGGCTCGGCTTCACGCTGGCGGCGTGCAGTTCGCTGCCGCGGACGCCCTACACGGCTGCCGACGCCGTTAATTCGCGGGTGCTCGATCTCGACGGGCTGCGCCGCTATGCCGACGAGCCGGTGTCCAGGTTCAAGCTCGAGAAGGACAACCTCGCCCGGATCAAGACCTATCTCGCCCTCTCCGGCGGCGGCGCCGACGGCGCCTATGGCGTGGGTGTGCTCAACGGCTGGACTGCAGCCGGCAACCGTCCGAGCTTCTCGGTCGTCTCCGGTGTCAGCACCGGCGGACTGATTGCGCCGTTTGCCTTCCTCGGCTCGCGCTACGACGACACGCTGAAGGAGGTCTACACGTCAGGCATCGCCGAAAGCCTGCTGGACGACCCGAGCCTGATGCGGGTGCTGTTCGGCTCCGGCCTGTTCGGCAACAAGCGGCTGCGCGAGCTGGTGGCGCGTTATGTCGGCGAGGACATCCTGAGCGAGGTGGCGCGCGAGAATGCCAAGGGCCGAAAGCTCCTGATCGTCACCACCGACCTCGACACCCAGCGCACCGTGATCTGGGACATGGGACGGATCGCAGCCGTCGGCACGCCCGAAGCGCTGCAGCTGTTTCGCGACGTGATGGCCGCCTCAGCCAGCATCCCGCTGGTGTTTCCGCCGATCATGATCGATGCCGAGGGCCAAGGCCGGCGCTTCCAGGAGATGCATGTCGACGGCGGCGTCACCGCGCCCGTGCTGACGCTGCCGGACGCGCTGATGTTCCGCGAACGGGCCTGGCCCGCCAACGGCCGGATGAACATCTACATCCTCGTCAACAAGAAGCTCGAAGGCAATTTCCAGCTGGTGTTGAACTCGACGATCGACGTCGCCTCGCGCAGCATTTCTGCGATCACCCAGGCGCAAACCCGCTCCGTCATTCTCTCGACCTATGATTTTGCCCGGCGCAACCGCCTCGGCTTCCATCTGTCCTATATCGAGCGCGACTATCCTGCGTCGGAAAACCAGGGCTTCGACACCGCCTATATGCGTGCGCTCTACCAGTACGGCTACGACAAGGCCGCCGCGGGACGCGCCTGGACCGCGACGCCGCCCTGACCCGCCTGCCCCTGGTACCGCCGAATGGACGAATCCGTACCGCGCGGGTTATAGACCGGACGGACCCGTCCGACGCACAACGAGATGAATGGGCACATGGGATTGACGGCGACCAAGGCCAAGGCGGCCAACAAGGCGGCCAAGCGCGGCGTGATCAAGTCACGCGGCGGCCGGCCGACCCGGGACGCCGCGATCGAGCGCGACCAGCGGCTGATCGAGGTCGCCACCCGCCTGTTCCTCGAACGCGGCTTCGAGGCGACGTCGATCGACGCGGTGGCCGAGGCTGCCCGCGTCAGCAAACCCACCGTCTACGGCCAATATGGCGATAAGCGCGGCCTGTTCACCGCAGTGCTCCGGCGCGAGATTGCCCGCTGGCTCGCCCCGCTCGCTGCCGCCGCGGCGGAAATGCAGGGCGACGGCAGCTGCGATGGTTCGGCCGAGGAGCGGCTGATCGACCTCGGGCGCCAGCTGTTGGTGCTGAATTGCAGCGCCGATTCCATCGCCTTCAGCCGGATCCTGACCGCGCAAGCGATCAATTTCCCTGAGGTCGCCAAGCTGGCCGTCGACGAGGGCTGGTCGAAGGCCGTCTCCACCACCGCCGATTTCTTTGATCATCTGGCCGACAAGGGCGTGCTCGATCTCGAGGACACCACGATCGCGGCCGAGACCTTCCTCAACATGGTGGTCGGCCACACCCACCGGATGGCGACATTCGGGATACCGATCGACATGAAGGCGGCCGAGACGCGGATGGAGGTCTCGATCCGGCTGTTCCTGGCCGGCGCCGTCGGGCCGCGGGACCGGCTCCGCAACGGGGCCAAGGAAGGGACGAAGGAAGGGACGAAGGCACGCCGCAGGCCCGCGCGCTGAACGGTATTTTGGATCATTTTATCGTCTTACACGTTGCCGTGATGAACCTTGAATAAACAGAACGAAACCGTATTGTTTAGTTGCAATGAGACGCGGGACCTAGTTCAGCCCCCCAACGGTTTTGTGTCGCCTTGTAAACTTCGATCGTCACGACGGAGCAGCCGCCATCGCTTCGTCTGAACGTTCGGCGGCCGACCTCTGACTAACGGGGGTCGGCCGCATTTTCGCGGCACCAATGGCCGCACGACAGCGCGGGCAACGCGCGAGCTCAGTTTCGATGCAGGTTCGACGATGAGGACAGGACGATTGCGCGGATTGCGGCACTGGGGATTCGGAACGTGGTTGCTCGCGGCTGCGCTGCTGACCGCGACGCTCGCGTCGCCGGCCCAGGCGATCACGAGTTCGGCTGCCGCGGCGCTCACGCCGCAGGACGATGACAGCGCGCTCGACGTGCATGCGGTGCGCCGCGAGCTCGACAGCTTCCAGGCCGCGCAGATCTCGCTGCGCAAGGCGATGGCGATCGCCGAGGCGCTGCACGCCGGTGCGATCACTGCCGACATCAGCTTCGACGGCGCCTCGTTTCCCGCAGTCTACCGGGTCAAGACCATGCAGCAGGACCGGATCTGGCGGCACGCCATCGATGCAGCGACCGGCGAAGTGGTGGGGGGCGAGGCCGCCTCGCCGCTGACCTCCCTCGACGCCGAAGACCGCGGCAACCTGATGGTGCTCAGGGCGCTCCGCCATCGCCTCGCCGATGCGGTGCGGGTTGCCGAACACACCACCTCGGGCAAGGCGATCAGCGGCGGCCTGACGCGCGAGCGCGGCAAGCTCAATTTCGTCATCGTGGTGGTCGCCGGCAGCGACCTGAAAGAGGTGATCCTGGAGCCGCCGGGCGCACGCAGGCGCTGAGGCCGGCGCCGATGTTGCCGAATTTTCGCCCAAAGGCCGTTGACGTCAGCCGATCTGTCCCGCATAAGTCGGCACCATGATCACCGCGACCAAACGCACCACCAAAACCACTGAGCTCTCCGGGGCCTCGGGAGGCGTGCGCGCGTAGTCGGTCAACCGCACCATCTCTAGCCGAAGCCCCGCCTGATGAAGGTCCGGGGCTTTTTTATTGTCTGCAGCACATCCAACACATCTCGAATGGAGGACAAAGTGAGTAACGATCCCGTCGTCGCGATTGTCGGCGTCACCGGCGCAGTCGGCGCCGAATTCATTGCCACCATGGACAAGCGCGGCTTCCGCGTCGGCAAGCTGAAGGCGCTGGCGAGCGCCCGTTCGGCCGGCAAGACCATCAGCTTCCGCGGCCAGCCGGTGGTGATCGAGGAACTCACCGAGCGCGCCTTCGACGGCGTCGACATCGCGCTGTTCTCAGCCGGCAGCGGCATCTCGAAGAAGTTCGCGCCTCTTGCAGTGAAGTCCGGCGCCGTGGTGGTCGACAATTCCTCGGCGTTCCGGATGGACCCGAACGTGCCGCTGGTGATCCCCGAGATCAACGCGCGGAGCATCCGCGATCACAAGGGCATCATCGCCAACCCGAACTGCGCCGCCATCACCGCGCTGGTGCCGCTGTGGCCGATCCACCAGAAGAACCGCATCAAGCGGGTGATCATCTCGACCTACCAGGCCGCGAGCGGCGCGGGAGCTGCCGCGATGGACGAGCTCGTCGAATCCACCCGCGCCAATCTCAACGGACAAGTCTACACCCCGAAGGTGATGCCGCATCCCTACGCCTTCAATTTGTTCAACCACAACACGGCGGTCGATCCGGAGACCGGCTACAACGACGAAGAGACCAAGGTCATCAAGGAGACCCACAAGATCTTCGAGGACGAGAAGATCGCGGTCGGCGTCACCTGCGTGCGGGTGCCGGTGCTGCGCGCGCATTGCGAGGCGATCACCTTCGAATGCGAGAAGCCGATCACCGAGGACCAGGTCCGCGCGATCATGGCGCAGGCACCGGGGGTGAAGATCGTCGACGATCGCGCCAAGAACTACTTCCCGATGCCGATCGACGCCTCCGGCCAGGACGACGTGCTGGTCGGCCGCATCCGCAAGGACCTCAGCGATCCCTCGGGGCACTCGATCTCGATGTTCGTCGCCGCCGATCAACTGCTCAAGGGCGCCGCGCTGAACGCGGTGCAGATTGCGGAGCTATTGCCCGAACGCGCGATGGCGTGAGGAGCGAGTTGGATTCGTAGGGTGGGTTAAGCTTCGCAGCTAACCCACCCACGCTTCTAGAGGCCGCTATTCTGGTCTCCGAGTCCGTAAAGTCTGATTGCTTCCGTGCTTGTGCAAACAGGTAATGGAATCTGGGGGAGCCAAGTAGCGTTCCCGCGACGCCATTGGATAAAGAAATCAACGCGGCCCGGCTCCGCGACCTCTAACGCCACGTTGTTCTCGAACGCGGGACAAATTGTCAGCTCTCGGCTTTCGTTCGGCTTCAGCATGAACTGCGGTGGCCTGCCCGCCTGCGCATTCAAAAGAGCACGAGTGCTTTGTCCATCGGAGAGAAAATATACTTTGCAAGGTCGAAAGAACCACCCTCGCTTGACTTTGTTGCCCATGATCGCAACGTCATAAGGCGTCGTGTTCGTAATTCTGATGCAGATTTTTATACGACCGTCCTCCGCCTTTGTTGTAAGCGACACTACAGGACGCCCCTTATAATAGCGGTCAATAAAGACGAACCCAGCGCTGATGAGGCCGACGACGCCGCCTATTTCCCCGATTGTGAGAGCCATGGTTTTCCCCTCATACACCCCTGCTGCGGGTATATCAGGCTTAGCACCACCTGTCGCTGTTACCGCTCATTCGCCCGAAACAGCAGGCACGCATCGCCGTACGAATAGAACCGGTAGCCGTTCTTGATCGCGTGGGCGTAGGCGCCCTGCATGGTCTCGAGGCCGGAGAAGGCCGAGACCAGCATGAACAGCGTCGAGCGCGGGAGATGGAAATTGGTCAGCAGGATATCGACCGCGCGAAAGCGGTAACCCGGCGTGATGAAGATCGAGGTTTCCGCCGCGAACGGCTGGACCTCGCCGTCCGGTGTCGTCGCGCTTTCCAGCAGCCGCAGCGACGTGGTGCCGATCGCGACGATCCGGCCGCCCTTGGCGCGCGCTGCATTCAAGGCAGAGGCGGTCTCGGCGGTGATGCAGCCCCATTCGGCATGCATCTTGTGCTCTGAGGTTTCGTCGACCTTCACCGGCAGGAACGTCCCTGCCCCGACATGGAGCGTCAGCCGGTGCAGCGTGACGCCGCGATTGCGCAGCGCGGCTTCCAGCGCCGGCGTGAAGTGCAGCCCTGCCGTCGGCGCGGCGACCGCACCTTCATTGGCTGCGAACATGGTCTGGTAGTCGCTGACGTCCTGGTCGTCCGGTGTACGCTTGGAGGCGATATAGGGCGGCAGCGGCGTGGCGCCGACATCGGCGATGGCCTGGTCGAGCACTGGGCCATGGAACGAGAATGACAGCGTCACCTCGCCCTCCTGCCCCTTGGCCTCGACCTCGGCATCGAGATTGCCGAGCAGGCAGACCTTGCCCTCGTTGCCGAAGCGGATGGTATCGCCCGGGGCGAGCTTCTTCGCCGGTTTCACCAGCGCCTGCCAGCGCGAGCCGTCGAGCCGCTTGATCAAGGTCGCCTCGATCTTCGGCTCGGTCTCGCGCCCGATGCGGCGGCCCTTGAGCTGGGCTGAGATCACCTTGGTGTCGTTGACGACGATCTGGTCGCCCGGCTCCAGCCAGTGCGGCAGGTCCGCAATGGAGGCGTCGCGCAGCACGCCGTCCGGATGCACCACCAGCATCCGCGCGGAATCGCGGGGGCTCGCGGGCCGGAGCGCGATGCTCTCGGGCGGCAGTTCGAAATCGAAGAGATCGGTGCGCATGGCGCGATTGTTACTTCAACGTTGCCGTCACGGGATCGCGCGCGGCGTGATCCCGTGACGACGGAGTGTTCAACTCAAGCCGCGTCGGCGGCCATGCGCGCCTTGACGATCTTGTCCGGGTTCTGCACCGGCTCGCCGCGCTTGATCTTGTCGACATTCTCCATGCCCTCGGTGACCTTGCCCCAGACCGTGTACTGGCCGTTGAGGAAGGAGGCGTCGTCGAAGCAGATGAAGAACTGGCTGTCGCCGGAATCCGGGTTGGCGGCGCGGGCCATCGAGGCGGTGCCGCGGACATGCGGCTCCTTGTTGAACTCGGCCTTCAGCTTCTTGCCGGAGCCGCCCATGCCGGTGCCCTGCGGACAGCCGGTCTGCGCCATGAAGCCGTCGATCACGCGGTGGAACACGATGCCGTCGTAGAAGCCCTCGCGCACCAGCTCCTTGATCCGCGCGACGTGGCCGGGCGCGAGATCCGGGCGCATCTCGATCGTGACCGGGCCCTGGGTGGTTTCGAGGATCAGAGTATTTTCGGTAGCAGCCATGCTCGCTTCTCCTGGCTTCGGGGTGGATATTTCTTATTCCTGAATGGGATCGCGAATGGGCGGCCAGCCACCGCGCCGCCGAGGCTCTCGGTAAATGGCATCGGCGTGCAGCGTTGCAACGCCTCCATCACGGCGACCCGGTATGCAATCCGGTCGTTGTCGGTCGCTTCCTCCGATTCATAGCTGATCCTGGGATGGCCGAGGATCGCGCCTTCACGGTTGAAGCTGACAATGACGGTAATGTCGACCGGGCCGGCCTTGTCCGGCGGCGGCGGCCGCCAGCAGCGGTGGATGGCAAGAACAACGTCCCTGATCGTATTGAGTTGCTCCGGCTCGGCTGCCGCCGGTCCGGACAGCGCGAGCCACGCCACGAGCGGCGCGGCGAACCAGGCAAGTGGCTTGCTGCGCGCCGCCATCGCCGATCACTTGATGTCGGATGCGACCTGCACCTTCACCATCTTGTCGGGATCGGTGACGGCGCCGCCGGGCGAGCCCGCGGATGCCTTCTTCAGCTTGTCGACCACATCCATGCCCGACACCACCTCGCCGACCACGGTGTATTGCCCGTTCAGGCTCGAGCCGTCGGCGAACATGATGAAGAACTGCGAATTGGCGCTGTCGACGCTGTCGCCGCGCCGGGCCATGCCGACGACGCCGCGCTTGAACGGCACCTGCGAGAACTCCTGCTTCAGATTCGGATATTTCGAGCCGCCGGTGCCGTTGAAATTCTGGCCGTCGCCGGTCTGCGCCATGAAGCCATCCATCACGCGATGGAACGGCACGTTGTTGTAGAAGCCCTCGCGCGCCAGCTGCTTGATGCGCTCGGCATGCTGGGGCGCGATGTCGGTGCGGAGCTTGATGACGATGCGGCCCTTGGTGCTGTCGATCACGATCGCATTGGCCTTGTCGAGATTGGCGGGCAGCGGCTGCGCGACCGCGGGCACGACGCAGAGCAACGCGGCAACGAATGCAAGAATGCGGATCATGGAAACTCCGGATCTCTGTAACGTTCGGGGTGTGGCAGGCCGCCGGGATCAGCCGGCGAACTTGGCCTTCAGGCTAGCGGCGACTGATGACGGCACGAATGCAGAGAAGTCGCCGCCCATCTGGGCGATTTGGCGCACCAGTGTGGCGGTGATCGGGCGGACGCCGACCGACGCCGGAACGAACACGGTATGCACGTCGGGCGCCATGGCCTCGTTCATGCCGGCCAGCTGCATCTCGTAGTCGAGATCGGTGCCGTCGCGCAGGCCGCGAATCATGATGGTGGCACCAAGCTTGCGCGCTGCCGTCACCGTCAGGTTGTCGTAGGTGGTGCAGTCGAAGGCGCAGCCCGCTGCCTGGGCGATCGGGCTGCATACCTCGCGGAGCATGCCGAGCCGCTCCTCGGTCGAGAACAGCGGCTTTTTGCCGGCGTGGATGGCGACGGCGACGACCAGGCGGTCGCATAGGCCGACGGCCTGCCGGACCACATCCAGATGGCCGTTGGTGACGGGATCGAAGGAGCCGGGGTAGAGCGCGATACGGGACATGGTCCCTCCTAACCCGCCCGGCTCTCCCCGGCAAGCCGCCCCGGGTTCCCCCCGTCGAGCGAAAATAAATCCCTGCTCGCCCAGTGAACGAGTCCTGGGATGCCAGCGTCTATGTGGGTGAATGTTTCGTCGGCCGTTGGCGGACGAAACAAAACCGGCCTGCGATGAAACCATTTTCGACCCTGGCGAAGACACCAGGAAACGTGCGGCCGGTAGACATTGGACAACGAAACGACGGGCCCCGGGGGGCTCGTTCATATGGGGACCGTCATGATCAAGGCACTTTCCGCTATCGCTGTTGCCGCGTTCATTGCCGCCGCGCTCACCGTTCTGCCGGGCTTCGCGCCGCAGGTCGAAGCCTCTACCCCGCAGCCGCTGGCCAAGAGCGACCGTCTCGACATCCACCCGGTGGGCAAGGGCTGCTCGCAGCAGGCCTGGCCGAATTTCGAGGCCTCCTGCCTGCGCAGCGCCGGCAGCAAGACGATGGTCCGCGAAGCCCGCCTCGTCACCGCCGACCGTACGCCGTAGAAGAAATTTCCAGGCGAGACGGCTGCTGGTTCGCGCGGAGATCGCGCGCACCAGCAAGTCGTCCAGCCCCGCGTAAAGGTCAGGCTGTCACGCAAATCCCAATGGTAATTTGCGACGTCCCGTCGCAGACTATCGTCTAACGCGCCCGACCGGATGATCCGGCGGGCGCTAGCCATCGGGGGATTGCCGTGACCAGTACGCCCGCCATCGCTTCTTCTGGCCATCCTCCATCAAGCCCGATCCCGGTTGCCGTCACGTTGGGTGCCTTGGGTGTCGTCTATGGCGATATCGGCACCAGCCCCCTCTACGCACTGAAGGAAGCCGCCAAGGCCGCCGCCCATGGCGGGCCCCTCACCCACAGCGCGGTGCTCGGCGTGGTCTCGCTGATCCTGTGGGCGCTGATCCTCATCATTTCAGTCAAATACGCCATGCTGATCCTGCGCGCGGACAACCGCGGCGAAGGCGGCATCGTCGCGCTGCTGGCGCTGCTTTCGGCGCGCAACGCGGCGCCCGGCACCTGGCGCTCCCATCTTCTGGTGGTCGGCCTGATCGGCGCCGCCCTGCTCTATGGCGACGGCGCGATCACGCCGGCAATTTCAGTGCTGTCGGCGATCGAAGGCCTGAAGGTCGACGCGCCCTCACTGACGCCAGCGGTGGTGCCGCTCACCGTGGTGATCCTGATCGGCCTGTTCTTCATGCAGAAGCAGGGCACGGGCTTCATCGGCAAGATCTTCGGGCCGGTGATGCTGTTCTGGTTCGCCGTGCTCGCGGCGCTCGGCATTCATGGCATCGTCAAGGCGCCCGGCGTGCTGGTCGCGCTGAGCCCGTTCTATGCGTTCGATTTCCTGATCCACCAGGATTTTCACGTCAGCTTCGCCATCCTCGGCGCCGCTTTCCTCGCCGTCACCGGCGGCGAGGCGATGTATGCCGACATGGGGCATTTCGGCCGCTTCCCGATCCGGCTCGCCTGGTTCGCGGTCTGCCTGCCCGCACTGGTGCTGAATTATTTCGGCCAGGCCGGCGAACTGATCAACGACCCGAACTCGATCGACAACCCGTTCTTCCAACTTGCCCCGAACTGGGCGCATTACCCGCTCGTGCTGCTCGCGACCCTCGCCACCGTGATCGCCTCGCAGGCCATCATCTCCGGCGTGTTCTCGCTGACCCAGCAGTCGATCCAGCTCGGCTTCCTGCCGCGGATGCACATCCAGCACACCACGAGCGATGCGATCGGACAGATCTACGTGCCGCTGGTGAACTGGCTGCTTGCGGCGGGAACGCTCGGCGCGGTGCTGGCCTTCGGCACCTCGGACGCACTCGCCGGCGCCTACGGCATCGCGGTGTCGCTGCTGATGGCCATCACCACGCTGCTCGCGGCGCTGGTCGCGATCCAGTGGGGCTATTCGCCGATCCTCGTGATCGCGGTGAACGGCTTCTTCTTCATCATCGACGCGATCTTCTTTGCGGCAAACACCGAGAAACTGTTCGAAGGCGGCTGGTTCCCGCTGCTGCTCGCCGCGGCGGTGGCGTTCCTGATGATGACCTGGCGCGGCGGCGTGAAGCTGGTCGAGAAGGCTCGCGCCAAGCTGCGTCAGCCGGAAGAGGATCTGATCGAGACCGCGGTCAACAAATGCAGCGCCCGCCTGCCCGGTACCGCCGTGTTCCTGGCCTCGGCTCCCCGGGGGGTGCCGCTGGCGCTGACTCAATTCGTCAAGCACAACCACGTGCTGCACGAGCGCGTGCTGCTGGTCACCGTGCAGATCGAGGAACTGCCGCGCATCTCCGACGAGGACCGCGCCGAGGTCATGGAGATCAGCCCGGGCATCACCCGCATCATCCTGCACTATGGCTTCATGCAGTATCCGACCATCTATGAAGGGTTGAAGCTCACCTGCCGGCAGGGCAAGCTCCCCGGCATCGACCTCTCCGACGTGACCTATTACATCGGCCGTGAGACCATCATCCCGCGCGAGGACGTTCCGGGCATGTGGGTGTGGCGGGAATCGCTGTTCGCCTTCCTGCAACGCAATGCCGAGCGGTCGGCGGCCTTCTTCGGCGTGCCGACCGGCCAGGTCGTGGAGTTCGGCACGGAGATCGAGATTTAGGAGTGGACGTGCATGAGCAGCTCATTTGGGCCGGCGGCGCAAGCGGCTGGACCAACGCCCCACCAAGGCGGAAATGGTTCCGGCGAAAGCCGAGCGTTCGTCACGTCCGGACACATCAGGGCGTTGCTTGGAATATGCCTCACATGGGGATGCTTTTACATTTTCTGGATCGGACTGAACGACGCGACATTGGATGGAGAACCGTTCGCCTTTCCAGTCACGGGATATGACAATCTTCAGTTCTTCGTCGCCGCACCGCTGGCGCAATCCGTGCTCTATGTGCTAGCGCGCAAAACGTCTTGGCTGCTGAATCTCTATCTTGCGATTTCCGTCGTTTTCTTGGTTTATGCTGGGCTGCACTTGGTCGACGGCTATCGGCTCACGTACTGGCACCAGGGTGACTTGCTGTGCCGGCAAGGATGCGACGACGTCTGGGTTTTCGGTTGGTTGGTTCTGGCGCAAGGCATCATCTTGATGTTCTCGCCATCTGTGTTCAGGGATTTCTCGGGTTTCTGGCAACTGGCAACAAGACTGGGTCTTGCCGCGATGCTGCTATGGTTGGCCTCCACGTCATTCGCCCTGATGTTGTCTATGTAACGTCGCTTCAAGGGCTGATGTGTCGCGCTCGATCAGACCATCGGTGGGATGTGCGGGCATGTCCAACGATCCGCCGCTTCAGCTCAAACCGAGGCTGACAATCTCGATCGAGCAGGCTCAAGCCATCGTCGACCGCGTACCGCTGCATTCCCGCGTGCACGATGTCATCGAACTGCGCGGCGGCGAGATCAGCACGATCCTCGAGATCGTTCTGGCGGACGCGCCCAACTGCATCCTGAAGGTCTACCCGACGCAGCTGCAATGGAAGATGGCGAAGGAGGTCCACGTCCTCGGGCTGCTGCGCGACGTCGCTATTCCCGTTCCCCACATTCTCCTCGCCGACGATACGCATTCGACGATCGACCTCAGCTTCGTGCTGATGAGCAAGCTCGACGGCGTCATGCTCGGCCAGCGCGAGCCGGAGCTGGGCGATCAGGAGCTGTTTGCGATCTACGCCGAGATGGGCGCGGCGCTGCGCAGGATCAACGACGTCACCCTCGATAGCTTCGGCTATATCGGCCCGAACGGCGTCTGGACCCCTCACCCAAGCAACCGCGCCTACATGTCCGCCCAGTTTGAGCGGAAGCTGACAGAATTTTGCACCCGCGGTGGCGACCCGGCGCTGGCCACACGGCTGCGGGCCAGCATTATCGCACGCAACCATTTGCTCGACGCAGCCCAGACGCCGCGCCTGTGCCACTACGATTTCCATGCCGGAAATGTGCTGGTGAACGCCGAAGGAAGCCCGGAGCTTTCCGGCATCGTCGATTTCGAGAACTGCACGGCCGGCGATCCGCTGATGGATATCGCCAAGGCGCTGTACTACTTCACGCCAAACGACGCGCCGAAGCGCGACGGCCTGCTCGCCGGCCACGGCACACGCGACCGGCTGGATTGGGAAGCCACGATCGCGCTCTACCGGCTCGCCTGCACGCTGGAGCTCTGGTGCTGGTTCGCGCAAATCGGAAAGACGGACGTGCTCCCCAGGCTCACCATGGAGCTTGAGAGTTCCACCAATTAGGCGTGTAATTATGCGGGATAAGGCCAAAGTAGAGCTTGCCGGTCACCGCCGACTGCCACCAGAAGCCAACGTCAACACGGCGCGACCTCCCTACCACCCAAGGTTAGATGTACGCGGAGACCTCAATGGCGTCGGAGCCGATATACAAAGTATTCGTGAGCTCTACATTTGCGGACCTCAGGGAGGAACGAGCCGAGGTCCAGAAGGCTCTGCTGAAATTGAATTGCTTGCCGGTAGGAATGGAGCTCTTTCCCGCGGCCGATGATGATACTTGGGAGTTCATCAAGCAGCAGATAGATGACTCAGACTACTACGTTGTGCTGGTTGGCGGCCGATACGGCAGCCTTGCTGCGGACGGAGTTAGCTTCACAGAAAAAGAGTTCAACTATGCGCGTGAACGAGAAATTCCATCGATCGGCTTCATTCACGGCGATCGAGGCGCCATTCCGTTCAGTAAGACCGAAGACAATCAAGAAATGCGCGAGAAGCTCGACGCCTTCATTTCGAAGATCCGGAAGCGACCGGTGCGCACGTTCACAAGCCCTCATCAGCTGGCCGCAGAGGTAACAACCAGCTTTGTAGATCTTAAGCGAACAAAACCGAGAACGGGATTTGTTAGGAGAGATGAGGTGGTCGAATACAAGAAGTATGCGGAACTGCTCGAAAAGGTAGCGTACTTGGAAAAGCAGGTGCTTGACTCAAAGGCAGCAGAGGAGAGGCCGTTTATTGGATACGATGTGACGGTTAAATTTGGGAACCGGATTGAGGTGAGTTGGGGTACGATATTCCTTGCAGTCGCAACGACAATAATGAACTTCTCCGAGGAGAATTTTTTGGTTGCCAACTTCTACAAAGCTCTAAGTCGGTATCAACCCAATACGAAAGAATTCGAAGGCAACAGCCTGGAAGAACGTAGCTTACGTGAGATCGGGGAGACCCTGTTCGCCGCGAATCTCATAGACCGTATAGACGAGGAGCAAATTGACAGTTCTTTGGCGCGGCGCAGCAAAGTGCGGTTCTGGAAGCTTACAGACTACGGGCGACGACAATTCGCCATTCTCCGAAACCCTTTAACCAAAGTCTCTTCGTAGCCACTTGATCGTTACTCGCGATATCACAGTATGCACTTGCGCAAAATTCCCTGCGATTCACCGATCGTTGTTAGAAGAGGTCAACGACGGCGCTGAAGCGCCGTCGAGTTCTCTGTGGCGAAAAACCACATTCGGAGGCGCCTGCTAACCGCCGTTGCCGTTCTCGCTGTTCTCTTCTTCCGGAATGTGCTCGACCGAGACCACGTGCTCGTCCTCGGCGGTGTCGAACACGATCACGCCCTGGGTCGAGCGGCCGGCCACGCGGATGTCGGCCACCGGACAGCGGATCAATTGCCCCTTGTCGGTGACCAGCATGATCTGGTCGGCGTCCTCGACCGGGAACGACGCCACCAGATTGCCGTTGCGATTGTTGACGCTCATCGCGACGATGCCTTTACCGCCGCGGCCGGTGGTGCGGTACTCGTAGGACGAGGTCCGCTTGCCGTAGCCGTTGACGGAAACCGTCAGCACCACCTGCTCGGCCGCCGACAGCTCGGCATAGCGCTCCTGCGACAGCTGGATCGCATCGTTCGCCGTCTCCTCGCCCTCGGTCTCGACCGGCTCTTCGGTCGTGGCCTCGCCGGCCACCGCGCGGCGCATCTTCAAATAGGCGGAACGTTCATCCGAGGTGGTCTCGACATGGCGCAGGATCGCCAGCGAGATCAGCCTGTCGGCCTCGGCGAGCGCAATGCCGCGCACGCCCATCGAGGTGCGGCCGGTGAAGACGCGCACATCGGGGACCGGGAAGCGGATGCACTGCCCGCCGGCGGCGGTCAGCAGCACGTCGTCACGCTCGGTGCAGATCTGCACGTCGACGATCGCCTCGCCCTCACCGAGCTTCATCGCGATGATGCCGGAGCGGCGGACGTCGACGAAGTCGGACAGCTTGTTGCGGCGAACGGTGCCGCTGGTCGTCGCGAACATCACGTCGAGATTGCCCCAGGAGGATTCATCCTCCGGCAGCGGCATGATGGTCGTGATGCGCTCGCCCTGCTCCAGCGGCAGGATGTTGATCAGCGCCTTGCCGCGCGCGTTGGGCGCCGCCATCGGCAGCCGCCAGACCTTCTCCTTGTAGACCTGGCCGCGCGAGGAGAAGAACAGCACCGGTGTGTGGGTGGAGGCCACGAACAGCCGCGCGACGAAATCCTCGTCGCGGGTCTGCATGCCGGCGCGGCCCTTGCCGCCGCGGCGCTGCGCCCGGTAGGTCGAGAGCGGTACGCGCTTGACATAGCCCGCATGCGAGACGGTGACGACCATGTCCTCGCGCTGGATCAGGTCCTCGTCCTCGACCTCGCCTTCCTGCTCGATGATCACGGTCTTGCGCGGCGTCGCGAACTGCTGCTTCACCTCGGCGAGTTCGGTCTTGACGATGCCCTGCACGCGCGCACGCGAGCGCAGGATGTCGAGATAGTCGGCGATCTCGGCCGCGAGCTTGTCGAGCTCATCGGAAATCTCGTCCCGCCCGAGCGCGGTCAGGCGTTGCAGCCGCAGATCGAGGATCGCCCTCGCCTGCTCCATCGACAGCCGGAGCGTGCCGTCGTCATTGATCCGGTGCCGTGGATCGTCGATCAGCGTGATCATCGCCTCGACGTCCCGCGCCGGCCAGTCGCGCGACATCAGCGTGTCGCGCGCCGTGTTCGGATCGGGAGAGGTCCGGATCACCCGGATCATCTCGTCGATATTGGCAACCGCGATGGCGAGGCCGACCAGGATATGGGCGCGGTCGCGCGCCTTGCCGAGCAGGAACTTGGTCCGCCGCGTCACCACCTGTTCGCGGAACGCGACGAAGATGGTGAGCAGATCCTTCAACGTCATCGTCTGCGGACGACCGGAATCCAGCGCCAGCATGTTGGCGGGGAAGTTGGTCTGCAGCGGCGTGAAGCGATAGAGCTGGTTCAGCACGACGTCAGGCACCGCCTCGCGCTTCAGCTCGATCACGACGCGATAGCCGTCGCGGTCGGACTCGTCGCGGAGATCGCCGATGCCCTCGATCTTCTTCTCCTTCACGAGGTCGGCGATGCGCTCGACCATCGTGGCCTTGTTCACCTGGTAGGGAATCTCGGTGATGATGATCGCTTCGCGGTCCTTGCGGATGGTGTCGATCGTCACCTTGCCGCGCATCACGATCGAGCCGCGGCCGAGATGATAGGCGGAGCGGATGCCCTGGCGGCCGAGGATGATGCCGCCGGTCGGGAAATCCGGCCCGGGGATGATGTCGATCAGCTCGTCGATCGAGAGCGCCGGGTTGTCGATCAGCGCCACGCAGGCGTCGACCACCTCGCCGAGATTGTGCGGCGGGATGTTGGTCGCCATGCCGACGGCGATGCCGCCGGCGCCGTTGACCAGGAGGTTCGGGAACCGGGCCGGCAGGACCGACGGCTCCTGCTCGGAATTGTCGTAGTTCGGCTGGAAATCGACGGTTTCCATGTCGATGTCGGCGAGCACGGCGAGCGCCGCCTTGGTCAGCCGCGCTTCGGTATATCGGTAGGCCGCCGGCGGATCGCCGTCGATCGAGCCGAAATTGCCCTGGCCGTCGATCAGCGGCACGCGCAGCGAGAAGTCCTGCGCCATGCGGACCATCGCGTCGTAGATCGACTGGTCGCCATGCGGATGGTACTTACCGATCACGTCACCGACGACACGGGCGGATTTGACGTATTTCTTGTCCGGCGTGTGCCCCTGCTCATGCATCGAATACAGGATGCGCCGGTGCACCGGCTTGAGCCCGTCGCGCGCATCGGGCAGCGCACGCGACACGATCACGCTCATCGCGTAATCGAGGTACGATTTCTTCATCTCGTCGAGAATGGAAACGGGACGAATATCTGAGGGCGCCGGCGGCTCGCCGGGCTTGTCATCTTCGTTATCGGACAAAGGGGAAATCCGGTCAGTTTTACTGGGGAATCATATAGCCCATCGGGGGCCTGATAACCACCCCGACGCGGCTCCGGCTAGCCGTTTTTCCCTTCGTTTTTTCATGGACTTACCAGCCACATTGTAGATTTGCCGCGGGCCGGCTTTGCGCCGCGATCGCAGGCCGGGTGGGAGCCGATGGAGCTGGCCCCACGACGCCCCTCAACCGCGCAATCAGTTGCCGAAAATCACGGCGTGCATGATCCGCCCGGGCATCAAGGTGAACAGCCCGGCGATGAGCAGCGCGCCGAAGAAGATGCCGATCATCGTGAACTTGTGGCTGCGGACATTGTGGCTGCGCGCAGCCGTCACGCCGACCACCAGCATGACCAGCGAGAAGACCGACAGCAGATGGATTGGGCTCCACGGCCCGAGCAGCCGGATCTGATGGATCCAGAACGAGCTGCCTGCGACCACCAGCATCAGGATCACCCAGATCCAGCCCAGCGTCCGGTGCGGCAGCGTGCCCTTCGGCGCGGCGAGCTGGATCGAGCCGAGCACGAAGGCGGCCATCGCAGCGAAGGCATGGAGCGGGATCGCAGGCGCGGCGTCGAGCAGTGGCGCGAGGCTCATGGTGACGGCCTTTGCATTGAACTCGCGGCCAGTCATCGTCCGCCGCCAGCCAATGTAAATATCATTCACATCGACCTGTGTCAAAGTCGCGGGAACTTGCGCCAGCCAGCCCCAAAAACCTAATACTAGGCTTGCAGCTCGGACGTTATCCTCATAATCCACATGAGGATAATTGCACCACGCATCTCACCGCCGCCCCGCGAAATGAATCTTCACGGAGCGGTTCGTATGAGCCCGGGAATGCGACGTTCGATCAGAACGGGATGTCGTCGTCCATGTCGCTGTTGCGGCTGCCGCCGCCGGCGGCCACTGCGCGGCGCGGCGCCGAGCTGACCGGACCGGACGAGCCGAAATCGCTGCCACCGTCGTCCGAGAAGCTGCCGCCACCGCCGCCCCGCCCGTCGAGCATGGTCAGGTTGGAGTTGAAGCCCTGCAGCACGACCTCGGTCGAGTACTTCTCGACGCCGGACTGGTCGGTCCATTTGCGGGTCTGCAACTGGCCCTCGATGTACACCTTGGCGCCCTTCTTCAGATACTGCTCGGCGACCTTGCAGAGGCCCTCGTTGAAGATCACGACGCGGTGCCACTCGGTCTTTTCCTTGCGCTCGCCGGTGCCCTTGTCGCGCCAGGTCTCCGAGGTGGCGATGGACAGATTGGCGATCGGACGGCCGTCCTGGGTCCGCCGGATTTCCGGATCCTTGCCGAGGTTTCCGACCAGGATCACCTTGTTCACGCTTCCTGCCATCGCATCATCTCCACTTAAAAACCGGGCGTCCGGACATCGGCCGCCACTCTCAACCTTCGCCACTTACATCGCAGGCGTCGTGGATGACCCTATACGCCGGCGCCGGCTCGCCGCCTTTGCCCGCGCGCGGTTATCCACGACTATCGAGGATATAGCACTGCAGCCGACAATGTTCCAGTTTTGTTCGCCACAACCAGCCGTAGAGGCGACCAGGGCGATAGAACGGCCGGACGATTTCGATCGCGGCGGCCCGCCGGCTCATCCACGCTAGAAAAAATTCAGTAAATCAATGACTTGCACTAGCCACACTTCTTCCGCAAGTGTGGCTTTTGGGAGACGGCGTTTCCGGTTGAATCAGCGTATAGATGTCCACCATCAGATGGGCGCTCGCGTCTGAGATCGGCTTTGGGACCCTTTTGGAAGCCGATCGGCTGGGAGTTTTGAAATGAAGAAGTTTTTGCTCGGTACGGTTGCCCTGATTGCGTTCGCAGCGCCCGCTGCGGCGGCCGACCTCGCGGCACGCCCCTACACCAAGGCGCCGCCGATAATTGCTGCGATCTATGACTGGAGTGGCTTCTACATCGGCGCCAACGGCGGCTGGGGCTCGAGCCACAATTGCTGGAGCCAGGTCCCGGGTGGACTGCTCCTCGGATCGGATGGTTGCCATGACGCGACCGGCGGCGTTGCCGGTGGCCAGATCGGCTATCGCTGGCAGTCCGGCGCCTGGGTGTTCGGCCTCGAAGCGCAGGGCGACTGGGCTGACCTGAAGGGCAGCAACAACAGCGCGATCTTCCCGGGCCTCTTCACCAACCAGACCAAGATCGACGCGTTCGGCCTGTTCACCGGCCAGGTCGGCTACGCCGTCAACAACGTGCTGCTGTACGCCAAGGGTGGTGCGGCGCTGACCGACAATCGTTACAGGACCTTCTTCACGCCGACCGGCGTGCTCGCCGGCAGCGCCAGCGACACCCGCTGGGGCGGCACCATCGGCGCCGGCATCGAAGTCGGCTTCGCGCCGAACTGGACCGCTGGTGTCGAATACGACCACCTGTTCATGCAGGACAAGACCTACAACCTCACCACCCCGACCGGCGCGCTGTTCAGCAGCATCCGCGACCGCCAGGACGTCGACCTCGTCACCGTCCGCGTGAACTACAAGTGGGGTGGCCCGGTGGTCGCGCGCTACTGATCGCGCGATCCGGTTCGATCGAGACCAAAGGCCGGCTTCGCGCCGGCCTTTTTGTTTGGCGGGTCGGCCGGCTCGCGCGAGCGGCCAGTCGCACACAACCACGAATCAAACGTGGTTAAATCTTAATAAATCGTGCAATATCCAATAAAATCAAAATGTTATCAGTGTGGCCGGAGCGCTACGCTGGCTTGCAACCTGTGCTGGTAGCCTTGTCCCGTCATTGATCGATTCGAAACGGGATGGATTCCATGAAGCAGCTTTGCGTTGCCGCGGCCGGCCTTGCCGCGCTGAGCGTTTCGTCCGTATCGGCGGCTGACCTCGCCGCGCACGCCCCCGCACCGGCGCCGGTCGTCGCGCCTGCGACCAGCTGGAGCGGCTTCTATCTCGGCGCCCAGGGCGGCGGCGGCTGGGGCACCAGCAACGAGACTTACCTTGGCGCACCGAACGATGCGGCGTTCATCGGCACGCAGAGCTACAACACCAGCGGCGGCTTTGTCGGCGGCGTGGTCGGTTACAATTTTCAGACCGGCCCCGTCGTGTTCGGGATCGAGGGCGACTACCACTGGGCCGCCGTCACCGGCCGCTCCGACGTGATCAATGTCGGACCGCCCAGTGTGCTCGACACCTACTACACCGAGCTGCGCAGCTTCGGCGACATCAAGGGCCGGCTCGGCTACGCCGACGGCGCCACGTTGTGGTTCGTGAGCGGCGGCGCCGCGGTCGGCGACATCCTGCACCGCTACAATGCCGGGCTCGCGCCGCCCTCGGCCTCGGCCAGCGACACGCGCTGGGGCTGGACCGCCGGCGCCGGCGTCGAATACATGTTCGCTGCCAATTGGTCGGCCAAGCTCGAATACAACTACATCGATCTCGGCAAGGTCGCGCCGATCCAGTACACGCCGGCACTGAACGATCGCTCGGAGTGGAAGGACAGTTTCCACACCGTCAAGCTCGGCATCAATTACCACTTCAACGCACCGAGCAGTCCGGTGGTGTCAGCGAAGTACTGAGCGACCTGCGGCCGCGCGCCGCAGCCGTGCAGCGAACGACAGGAGCCGGCCTTGCGCCGGGCTCTTTCGTTGCGGGCAAGCGCACGGCTCGCGTGGGCCGTTTTCCGTGCATTGTGGTTTCACGGATACACAACTTCCAAGATTTCTAGGTAGAAACACATGAACGTCACGCGACACCGCGTTGGCGTTTCCCTTCAATGTTTGAAGGGACAACAAGAAAATGGGACTGGGACTTTGAAAATCAGGAATGTTCTGCTGGCCTCGGCCGGCATGTTTGCCCTCAGCGCAATTGCACCGGCGATGGCCGCCGACATGGCGGCTCGCGCGCCCTACGTGAAGGCTCCGCCGCCGGTCGCGTTCACCAACTGGACCGGCTTCTACATCGGCGGCTTCGGTGGCTACGCCAGCGAGAATTCGGGCAACCCGAAGATGGAAGGCGGCTTCGGCGGCGGCACCATCGGCTACAACTGGCAGGCCGGCAACATCGTGTACGGCCTCGAGGCCGACGGCGCATGGGCTGACGTCAACGCCTCCGCCACTGCGCTCGGCATCACGGCGACGAGCAAGATCGACGCGCTCGGCACCGCGCGCGGCCGCATCGGCTTCGCGGTCGACAAGGTGCTGTTCTACGGCACCGGCGGCTACGCCTGGGTCGACAACAAGCTCTCCCTCAGCGCGGGCGGCGTCAGCGTCTCGCAGAGCAACTTCCACTCGGGCTGGACCGTCGGTGCCGGCATCGAGGCGTTCATCGCGCCGCAGTGGTCGATCAAGGGCGAATACCTGTATCGCAGCCTGGGCGGTGAGACCTACTTCGGCGTGCGGTCGGCCGACATCAACCTGCACACCGTCCAGTTCGGCGTGAACTATCACTTCGGCGGCCCGATCGTCGCGAAGTACTAAAGCCTGATGAGATTAAGTTGAGCTGGAACGGCATCGAAAGTTCACCTCTCCCTTGGGAGAGGTGATTTGCGGAGCAAATCGGGTGAGGGGTTGCGGTCTATCGAGAGAGCAAGAGCCCTCACCCGGATTGCTGCGCAATCCGACCTCTCCCCACCAGGGAGAGGTGAAGCAAGACCGCGCCAAGCCGATTCAACCAAAACTCATCTCGCTTTAAGCGAAAGACAGCCCCCCAAGGTCTCGGAAAGGCCGGCCTCGCGCCGGCCTTTTTTTCGTCAAAGCATTTTCGAGCGAAGCCTGTCCCGGAACTTGATCCGGGATGGATGCCGGTTCGCGCCAGGAAAACGCGTCAAAACGGAAATCTGGAACCGATCCTGCTGACGGCTGCTGCCATCGGCTAAACTATCCGTTGATGGACGCCATTCAGCACTGGAAATTGTCGGCCGTTCTACCTACGTTCCAGTCTTCACACACCCCATCGGCGCAAGCTCCCGGCATCACCGGCGATGCGCGCCCAAAAGGCGCCCGATCATGCGCCCGGAACCGTCGCAATGGATGAAGTGCTCAAGGCGAAGCGCCAAAACAACGCCGGCTCCTCATCGCGCGCCATCACGATCCGCGGCGCGCGCGAACACAATCTGAAGAACATCGACGTCGAGATTCCGCGCGACAAGCTCGTGGTGTTCACCGGCCTGTCCGGCTCCGGCAAGTCGTCGCTCGCGTTCGACACCATCTATGCCGAGGGCCAGCGCCGCTACGTCGAGTCGCTGTCGGCCTATGCGCGGCAATTTCTGGAGATGATGCAGAAGCCTGATGTCGACCAGATCGACGGCCTGTCGCCGGCGATCTCGATCGAGCAGAAGACGACCTCGAAGAACCCGCGCTCCACCGTCGGCACCGTCACCGAGATCTACGACTACATGCGCTTGTTGTGGGCGCGGGTCGGCGTGCCCTATTCGCCGGCGACGGGATTGCCGATCGAGAGCCAGATCGTCTCGCAGATGGTCGACCGCGTGCTGGCGCTGCCCGAAGGCACCCGCCTCTATCTGCTGGCGCCGGTCGTGCGCGGCCGCAAGGGCGAGTACAAGAAGGAGCTCGCCGAATACCTCAAGAAGGGCTTTCAGCGCGTCAAGATCGACGGCACCTTCCATGAGCTGTCGGAGGCCCCTAGCCTCGACAAGAAATTCCCGCACGACATCGACGTGGTGGTCGACCGCATCGTGGTGCGCCCCGACCTGGCCCAGCGCCTCGCTGAAAGTTTCGAGACCGCGCTGAAGCTCGCCGATGGCCTCGCGGTGATCGAATACGCCGACACGCCGGCGGCGGCTGCCGGCGAGAAGGAAGACAAGAAGAAGACCGCAAAAATCCACGACAAGAGCGGCCCCGAGCGCATCCTGTTCTCCGAAAAGTTCGCCTGCCCGGTGTCCGGCTTCACGATCCCCGAGATCGAGCCGCGCCTGTTCTCGTTCAACAATCCCTACGGCGCCTGTCCGGCCTGCGGCGGCCTCGGCGTCGAGCAGCATATCGACGAGGACCTGGTCATCCCGGACAAGGAGCTGACCCTGCGCAAGGGCGCGATCGCGCCATGGGCAAAATCGTCCTCGCCCTATTACATCCAGACCCTGACCGCGCTCGGCAAGCACTACAAGTTCACGCTCGACACCAAGTGGAAGGATCTGCCGAAGAAGGTGCAGGCCGCGCTGCTGCACGGCTCCGGCGACGACGAGATCAAGTTCTCCTATGAGGACGGCGTGCGCTCCTACGACACCAAGAAACCGTTCGAGGGCGTCGTCACCAACATCAACCGCCGCTACCGCGAGACCGAGAGCGAGTGGGCGCGCGAGGAGCTCGGCAAGTATTTCTCCGACGTGCCCTGCGAAGGCTGCCACGGCTATCGCCTGAAGCCGGAGGCGCTGTGCGTCAAGATCGGCGGCAAGCATATCGGCGAGATCTCCGAGCTCTCGGTCAAGCGCGCCGGCGAATGGTTCGAGACGGTGCCGGAGGCGCTGAACGCGCAGCAGAACGAGATCGCGGCGCGCATCCTCAAGGAGATCCGCGAGCGCCTGACCTTCCTGCTCGACGTCGGCCTGAACTACCTGACGCTGTCGCGCTCCTCCGGTACGCTGTCCGGCGGCGAGAGCCAGCGCATCCGCCTCGCCTCGCAGATCGGCTCGGGACTGACCGGCGTGCTCTACGTGCTGGACGAGCCGTCGATCGGCCTGCACCAGCGCGACAATGCCCGGCTGCTCGATACCCTGAAGCGGCTGCGCGACCTCGGCAACACCGTGGTCGTGGTCGAGCATGACGAGGACGCCATTCGCTTGGCGGATTACGTGCTCGATATCGGCCCCGGCGCCGGCATGCATGGCGGCAACATCGTCGCGGAAGGCACGCCCGACCAGATCATGCGCAACCCGAAATCGCTGACCGGCAAGTACCTCACCGGTGAGCTTTCGGTGCCGGTGCCCGACCGGCGGCCGCCGAACCATCGCCGCACCATCAAGGTGATCAACGCCCGCGGCAACAATCTGAAGAACGTCTCGGCCGAGATTCCGCTCGGCCTGTTCACCTGCGTCACCGGCGTCTCCGGCGGCGGCAAGTCGACCTTGCTGATCGACACGCTCTACAAGTCGATCGCGCGCAAGCTGAACAATGCCAGCGAGGGCGCCGCGCCGCACGACCGCATCGAGGGCCTCGAGCACATCGACAAGATCATCGACATCGACCAGTCGCCGATCGGCCGCACCCCGCGCTCCAACCCCGCGACCTATACCGGCGCCTTCACGCCGATCCGCGAATGGTTCGCCGGCCTGCCGGAAGCGAAGGCGCGCGGCTACGAGCCCGGGCGCTTCTCGTTCAACGTCAAGGGCGGCCGCTGCGAGGCCTGCCAGGGCGACGGCGTCATCAAGATCGAGATGCACTTCCTGCCCGACGTCTACGTCACCTGCGACACCTGCAAGGGCAAGCGCTACAACCGCGAAACGCTGGAAGTGCTGTTCAAGGGCAAGAGCATCGCCGACGTGCTCGACATGACCGTCGAGGAAGCCGCCGAGTTCTTCAAGGCGGTGCCGCGCGTGCGCGAGACCTTCCAGACCCTGCACCGCGTCGGTCTCGACTACATCCATGTCGGCCAGCAAGCCACGACGCTGTCCGGTGGCGAAGCCCAGCGCGTCAAGCTAGCCAAGGAATTGTCGAAGCGCGCCACCGGCCGCACGCTCTACATCCTGGACGAGCCGACCACCGGCCTGCACTTCCACGACGTCGCAAAGCTGCTCGAGGTGCTGCACGAGCTGGTCGCCCAGGGCAACACGGTTGTCGTGATCGAGCACAATCTCGAAGTCATCAAGACCGCCGACTGGGTGATCGACCTCGGCCCCGAAGGCGGCGACGGCGGCGGCGAGATCGTCGCCTGGGGCCCGCCGGAGGACATCGTCAAGGCGCCGAGGAGCTACACCGGCAAGTTCCTGGCGCCGGTGCTAAAGAAGGCGAACAGCAAGCCGCGGAAGAGTTCAGCGAGCGAGGCGGCGGAGTAGCCGGAGTCATTTCTCTGCTCGCTTCTGCCTTTCCCGAAAGGCTCTTGTTTGCTGCCTTAATTCCTTCTGCTCGAGAGCCTTGTTAAGAGCGGCGACTTGCCTTCTTGCCTTTCTTTCCTCGGACTTGACCCCCGCGGCATCAAATCCGAGAAGCTTGCCAACTCTCTCCAAAATGAAAGGTCCCCGCTGCAGCTCCCGACTGACTCCGAGCCGATTCTCGTCAATTACAAAAACGCTTTCAATCTCCTTTATCCGACTCTGCATTATCCGAACCTGCACTGGATCAGAGAGTTGACGCATCAAATCGTTTGGTGCCGGCTCCTTACCTTGCCAGAAAGAATATAAGCCCGACCGATGTATGAGACGCTTCTTTCGATGCAGAACGTGCGGGGTCTTTGAATTCAAGTACCGATCTTTGAAAAAACGGCCAATGCTTGACCAATCTGCAATATAAATCCCGTCATGCGCACCGCCTTCAGCATAAGGAGCTTCGTACAAGATAATGGGTACAATCTGCATTTGACGCGGGTCTACTCCTCCAGCCTCAATCGCCATCTCAGGGTACATGGCTAATCCATTCAGCTGCCGTTTGATTTGTTTAATGAAGGCGTCACGCTCTTTTCGGAAGTAATAGGACTGGATTGGGTGATGATTTGACAAGCCGCGATTCTTGCATTCGAAAATAAAGAGATGGCTCTCCCACGGTACAAGAACGTCGATCTCGTAGGGCTCTCCATCACGGCTCGTATCAATGCTAAAGGCATTAAGACCCATTGCCTGGAAGAACTGCTGGACTTCGGCCTCAAACCTCTTTCCTTTGCCATCGAACCGCTCTTCCAACGACAGTAAGTTAGAATAGGTCGTCATACCGGGATCGGCGTGAATTGCTGCTGGCGCAACAAACAAAAGTGAGCCGCCAGACATCTGTAACAGCGGGCAATCAAACAGATCTTCACTTCGGGTGCAGAAGGTAACCTGTGCGATGAACGCCGTAGCCGCCTCTGACGAGAGGCCAGCTTGCTCTAGCCTATGTTGAAGTTCCATTCGATCGAACGCTGGCAAGCATCTTTCCAAGGGATCGACGTTCCGTTCAAAGCACTCCAACGCCAATTTGTTGAGAGCGCTATACCCGCGGAGCCACTCGATGATCTTCAATCCCGCATATTTTCCTCGGTCGGTCCTAACGTCCGCGCCCAGTACCCTCGATAGATACATCGCAGAGCTAACTTCACGGACACTGACGAATTCGTCAGGAAGTAGCTTAGGTTGATCTGAAATGTCTTTTTCTTGCTCCAGTGCCGGCGTTTCGAACATCAACTCTGCAACGATCTGCTGTAACTGTTCCTTGAGGCGCTCGTTGGCGATCCAGTCGTAGTGTTCTTCGCCGGAAGGAACGTACTCAAAGTACGCGCGTGCCTCCCCAGGCATTCCCTCGATCGCTCTTCCGTTCTCGATCTCTACGAATTCTCCACCCCAATATCGACGACGTTGTTCCACTCTCTCCCATCTGATCCAACTCGTTGCCAATGTCGCAACGGCAACGCTTTCGCTCAATTCTTCATCCGAAACTTCCTGCAATTCCGGAAAGACAATTCTTCCGTCCCTTGATATCCATCCGTTCTCGTGCGCGAACATTTCAAGCGTCGCACCTAGATTTTCAATCAACGATGTTGTCGCAGAATCTATCAGGAAAGGCGTTCCATCATCGAGCGTACCGGTCGGCTCATCCGGAACACTCAATCTCTTCTTTTTCTTGATGCTCTCGCGCGCCCGCCGCTCGACGAAGTCGAGATAGTGCGAAGCTAACTTTAGCGCTGCCGAGACTTGCGTCGTCGGAGGTCGACTGCGCGCGGGTAGCTTGTTTAGTATGTGAAGAACATTACGATACCCTTCTTCTACCCTTCTAACTGTCGTGACGACATCCGTCAGACTCTGCTGCAGGCCCGCGCTAAGAGTCTTGGCGAAAAGCTTTTGCAGTTCCGAGAAAAAGAGGTTCCGCGCGCCTTCCCGCTTATTGGGATACTTAAAAAATAACTGTCCCGATCGCATTGCAAGTTCAAGTAAGGCTTTGGCGTTGTCTTCCGCAGAGCCCGCCGTCAGTTCCTGTGCTATCCACCGGGAATCTAGCTTTTCTAAAGCTCTACGTATTTCAGTCTCGCTAATTGTCATTGCTCCTCCAGCAAACTCAACTCCGCGAGGCACAACGTAACGTTGAATAGATGCTCATGTCGAGTTGGACTATAAAAACTTGCCGCGTCGACTCGGGGTGCATAATTTGCCGTTCTTGCGACGAACGTGACGCATTACTCCCCGCTCACCCTCCGCACTTGTGCTAGCTTGCTTCGCAGCCGGCTGCAGCGAATGAACGAGGCTGTACGTAGCTCATTGCCTAAAAGGAAGGCTTAGCAGGTAGCCAGAATGAGGTCCGTAGGCGAATTGGCGTAGCGCATTTCACCGATCCTTTTGCGACATTGTAGCGGTTACGCCTCCGGCTAACCTACACTAGACATTGTCTCGATTCCCGCGGTACGAGGCGATCTGCCAGACGTTTGCCCAGGAATCCCGAACCATCGCTCGTCGGTCGCCATAAGGCGTATCCGCGGGGGTTTCGATCGATTCAGCTCCTGCCGCGATCGCGCGGTGGTAGGTTTCGTCGGTGTTCGGAACATAGACGTAGAGGAAGGACGGCATCGTCTCGCGGATGCCTCCGCCGTCGCTGATCAGGATGATCGAGTCTCCGATCCGGATTTCCGTTGGCGCTCCGGAGCGCACTTCGCCTTCGGCACCGAAGACGTTTTTCAAGAATCCGGCCAAGCCGGTGAAGTCGCTCGTGACAATTCTCGGTATGACGGAAGGCCAGCCGACGGGCTTGTATTGGGTCATGCGCCTAACTTTGACGACGATGCGTCGCTTATCAAGACTACCACGATAGCACCAAGCGTAGGGCGGATTAGCGAAGCGTAATCCGCCATCTTATCGCCAAGCTCGGCGGGTTATCGGGCCCCGCGTCGCGCGGACCCGTTGGGCTAACCCGCCCTACTCGCTCCAGCTACACCGCCCAATAATTCGGGTGCGTATACGACTGCGAGCGGTCGCCCCAGTCGAATTCGTCGCCGTCGAACTCCGACGGCCCGGCGCGCAGATCCTCCAGCGTCACTTCGGCCTCGAAGGCCTGCCGCGCGGGATCGAAGTGCAGCGCGGTCCATCTGACGGGATAGTGGTGATGGGTGCTCAGCACGCCGCCGGTCTTGATGATGGCGTAGGCCACCGTGCCGCTCACCTTGTCGAGCATCAGCCGCTCGATCGAACCGAGTTTTGAACCGTCGCGCCCGAAGACGCAGACGTGCTCGACCCGGTCACTGGGCACCAAGGTATGATGCATGGCATCCTCCCTGTATTTCCTCGTATTTGCCGCGGATCATACGCCCCTCGGCCTGGTGAGCCAACCGGCAAACCCCGGCGCAGCGACCGGCTGGGGCGCCATCCGGCAGCGCTTCGCGCGAACCATCGCGCATATTCGGCTTGCGCCTTGATCCAGCGCAAAGTTGGTGACGGTCTTTTCGTCTATGGACTGATCCAGCCTCCTGCCTGGATCAGTGCCATGATCATCGACATTCTGTCCCGGGAACACCGCAACATCGAGCGGCTGCTCAACGTTCTCGAGCATGAGCTGGATATTTTCGATCACGCCGGCCGCCCGGATTACGAAGTGATCGGCAGCATCATCGCCTATTTCGAGGTCTACACGGAGCTCTACCATCATCGCCAAGAAGACCTGATCTTCGCCAAGCTCAGGCATCGCGATCCTGCGGCCGCGGCGAAGATGGGCGATCTCGCGCGCGAGCATCAGAAGGGCTCCGATCGCCTGCACCGCGTCGCCCACGCGGTCGCCAATGTGCGCGCGGGCGGCGAGATTCCGCGCGAGAATGTCGACGCGGTCATCCGCGATTTCCTGGCGCACGAGCGGCGCCACATCATGATGGAAGACCGCGATTTCTTTCCCGCCGCGGTCAAGGCATTGACGCCGCAAGATTGGGCCGACATCGAGTCCACGCTTTCGCCGCACAAGGACCCGTTGTTCAGCGATGCGACCGAGGCGCGGTTCGACGTGCTGCGCGCCCACATCATGGATCTGGAGAAGGAGGCTGAAGCCGAGCGGCATTAGAGCATGACCCGGAATGTGGAGACCGGGTTTCCCTCGCGGACATCCTGCTCAAACCAAGAGATGAGATCGACCCGACATCCCTCCAATTGCAATCCAAACTGTTTCCGGAGAAATTCATGATGGGGACGAAATTCGCAATGGCCTGCGCCGTCGGCAGCATGACGCTCGCCGCCGCTCTGCTCGCGACATCGGCTGCGCCGGCCTGGGCGCTCGACGGTGACCCGATCGCGGGCCAGGCCATCTTCCAGCGCATTTGCCAGAATTGCCATTCGATCGACGTCGGCGTGAACAAGGTCGGCCCGAGCCTGTGGCACGTCGTCGGTCGCCAGCCGGCGTCGGTCCAGGGGTTCGACTATTCGGACGCGATGCGCGGCAACAAGGCGCCCTGGGACGTGACGGCGCTCGATGCCTACCTCGCCGACCCCCGCGGCGACGTTCACGGCGTGAAGATGTTCTTCAAGGGGCTCAGCAATGCCCGCGACCGCGCCGACGTGATCGCCTATCTGCAAACCAAGCAGTGAGTCTCGATTTCGGGAGGCGGATCGGCAACTCGCCCGGATGCACGTAGCGATATCCGGGCGAGTTGATCGGACGGATTGACCACTCCCGCATGTCGCGAAACCCTTCAGCGGGCACGCATACTCCATTTCTGAATAATAGAAACGTATCGCTGATTTGCCCGACGTGTCAAGTCGATTTTCCGACTGCCGGCGGCAGCCTGCTCCTTTGCATGGGGTTGTTTTCGATATTTCGGGATGCGCGCGCTGCCGAGGCCGGCAGCGCGATCGCACGCAGCATGCGCTAGCTTCCGCTCTCGATCTTCTTCTTCAGCGCTTCCAGCCCGGCCTTGTAGAGCCCGCTCACCGCCTTGATCGCGGCCTCGTCGTTCAGCTCCGGCGGCGGATCGTTGTTGGGGTAGCCGCGATAGAACGCGCCGGACCATTCCAGCTTCGCCTTGCCGCCGGGCGCCGGCGACACCTCCAGCGTCGAGGAATAATTGGTCACCGGCAACACCTTCACGTCGACCGCGGTGATCCGGTACGAATAGCTCATCATCTCGGGCTCGTATTTGGAGAGCTCCTCCTCGATGGTGACGCCCGGAGCCAGCGTCAGCCGCCGCGTGGCGCCGATCTCGTTGCCCTTCTCGCCCTCGGTCTTGCTGACGCCGGCAAGCCAGCTCATGTCCTGGAAATTGCCGATCACCGCCCACACCTTGGCCTGCGGCGCGTCGATCTCGATGGATTCCCGCACCTTCTGACGGGTCGGCCCATGCGCCCATGCCGCCCCCAGCACGGCCAATGCCGCCACCACGACGCCAGCCCTCGCGATCGTCAGCCTCATCCTCGTCTCCCCGCTTTTCCGGTCCGCGCACCAGGCGCCTGCCGGAGCTTATGTTTCGGTATTCTGCACCGGATGGAAAGCGGCTTCTTGCACCAGAGCGAAGTCAAAACTTCCCCGCGGGACAAGCCTTTCCGCCCTACTCCTCGATCGCCGCCTCGATGAACCCCTTCGGGTCGTCGCAAAACTCCCGCATGACCTTGAAGTGATCGGTGTCCTTCAGGCTCACCGGTTCGAGGCCGTACTTCGTCAGCCGCAGCAGCGTCGCGTCGGGATAGGCCATCAGGACCGGCGAATGCGTGGCCATGATCACCTGACAATGGCCCGTCCCGTTCATCCGGTGCAGCAGCTTGAGGAATTCGATCTGGCGCGCGGGCGACAGCGCGGATTCCGGCTCGTCGAAGATGAAGATGCCCTGCCGCTGGCAGCGCTCCTCGAAGAAGCGCAGGAAGCCCTCGCCGTGCGAATGCGACAGGAAGTCCGGCGGCGTGCCTCGGGCGTCCATCGCTGCCTCGTCCAGATAGCGTGCGACCGAGAAGAAGCTCTCGGCGCGGAAGAACCAGCCGTTGGTAATCCTGGGCAGCCAGCTCGCGCGCAGCGCCGACGCCAGCGAGCCGCCCATTTTCTCCAGCGCACGGCCGTGGTCGACCGCGCGATACCCCTTGCCGCCGCCGGCATCGTCATAGCCGGCCATCACGGCGATGCCCTCCAGCAGCGTCGACTTGCCGGTGCCGTTCTCGCCGACGATGATGGTGATCGCCTTGTCGAAGCCGAGCTCGAAATCATCGCCCAGCAGCGGCAGCACGAACGGATAGGCCTTGCGGTTCGGGATTCGTGCAGGATCGAGCCAGACCCGCCGAAGGTACGGCGCGGGCATCTTGATCGGGCGGTTTCGTCTGGCCATGTGCGCGAATCCGGGGAAACAACGGCGGGTGGCCCAGTTTATGATACGAGCCCGCGGCAATCCTAGATGGTTCGATGTCCGAATGCCCAGCAAGGCCTACGCCCGCTTCCGCAAGGCAATCCTCACCGAGCAGCAGGTGGTCTGTGTCTATGCCGGCCGGCCGCGGGAGCTGTGCCCGCACATCATCGGCCACAACAGAAGCGGCGAAGAAGTCGTGCTGGCCTGGCAGTTCGCCGGCGAGAGCTCCGGCAAGCTGCCGCAATGGCGCTGCCTGCGCCTTGCGCACGTCAGCGACGTCCGCCTGCGCAAGGGCCCCTGGCACGAGGGCGGCTCGCATCGCGCCGAACAGACCTGCGTCAGCGCGATCGACCTCGATATCAACATCCATGTCCGCAAGCGGAGGTGATCGCGATGCGCGGCCTTCGGGCTAGATGAAGCGTCCCGGTTTGGCCATGAACTGATCAATCGCGGTCTTCAACTTGCCCTCGAGCTCGCTTTGACCGCCCCAGAACAGCGTCGGCACGTCGAACACATCGAACGGCAGCTTGGTCCCGCTATAGGCCGTCTGGATCACGGCCTTGCCGCTGGCGCGCGCATAGCCCAGCTCGTAGAAGACATTCGGACGTGCGCCGCTGACCTCGGCGATCACAAACGCCGCGCGCCGAATTCCGGCAAAGATCGCCGGCACGATGCGCTCATTGCTGTCGAGATGGTCATCGACCTTGACCGCCGAAAAACCCTTCTCCTTGCAAACCCGACCGAAGGTTGCATAGGCATCCGTCAGGTGAGGAACGTTCTCGAACGACATCACGACGAACACTTCGGTCGACAGGATCGCGCGCTCGGCCAGCGTGACCACCTCGGCCGCGTATTGGTCGACCACCTCGTCGTTCTCGTCGGTCATGAAGCGGTTCAAGGCCTGGTAATCCTCGCGCGACAGGTTCGACACCCCTCTTCGCTCAAACGACGCCAGCTCGTCGACATAGATATCCGTTGCGGCACCTCCGAATGTCGCGACCGACAGGATCGGCTTGTTCGCGAACCGGCCCCAGCTCGCGGCGTGCTGCGTCCCGTCCCAGCCGCCGATGATGATCATCGCATCGCATTCACGCACCGGCTCGGGAAACGCGAATCCGCGCGGGACCTCGGACCAGTCGCCCAGCTGCGATCGGGTGATCTCGCCGAATTTGTGGATCGGCGTCGTGCTGCGGGTGACCCACGAATGGATCATCTTGTTCGGGTCGAGCTTCCTGGATTGAGCCGCGGCCGAGGCAGCCTGCGCAACGACGAGATCCAGTTGGGTGCGACAGCCACCGAGCAGCGTATGGCCTCGCAGGATCGTCTGCCGACCAAGCGCCTCGGCGAAGCGCCGTCGCAAGGGCCCTGTCTCATCCTTCTCGTACAGGCCGCCCGCCACCAGCAATTTGGCCATCGACACTCTCCCAATATGTTCCGCTCAAAATCAACCCGACCTCGCCTTGTCGGTGCAATGCCGCAACAATAGAGGCGTTCTTCGATCAACTCAATTCTAACGTGTAGCGATTTTCAGAGGCAGCTTGAATATTCAGCGCGGTTCCCGAGCGACCTATTCGGCTCAATCACTGATTTGTCCAACGGCACTGGTGCCCGTCTCACAAGCAGTACCGTAGCCGGGACGACGATGCGGATGGATCGCACAGCCGCTACGGCTGCTCCGCCTCCTCCAGCACCTCGAGCACCAGCTCCATCGTCATCAACACCGGATTGTCGCCCCGTACCAGACGTCCTTCGGCGGTACCGCCGAGATAATCGACCAGCGCGATGTCGAGCTCGGCATGCAGCCGGCCATCCTCGTCGGCCGCGATCTGCCCCGCGGTCACCGCAAGCTCGGTCGCGAACGGCACCACGTCGTGGACATCGGTGAAAACGGCACCGATGGTGGAACCAACGCCGCCATGCAGCCGTGCACGCAGGATGCCGTGCAGGCGGCAGAAGCCTTCGAGCGCGCAGGCGAAATCCTGGTTCGGCCGCAGCCGTAACGCAAAGGCATGGCTGGTGGTCTTCGCACCAGCCGGCGCGCGGGCGACCGGACCGAACAGCTTGAAATTGGTCTCGCTGTCGGGCTCGGCCAGGAACGTCGCGCCATCGATTCCGAATGCGGCGACCTCGAACGGTTCGGCGACGATGGTCTCATCGGGGAGCATGTGTCCGCCGTTGAAGCGGCCGTCGGCCTCGGTCCACAAGCCGTGGCAATGGAAGAACGGCGCGCCGTCGCGCTCGCCGAAGGTCAGCGCCGCGAGCTTGAGCCGCGTCACACCCTCGGGACGAAACGTGTCGCTGTAGAACGCGGCGTTGGCGCCGTCCTTCGACAGCGCCGGCATCACATAGGCGAACGGCCCGAGCGCGCCAGCTTTGGCGCTGAGCACGCCGGCCGAGAACCCCTCCGCCGCAAAGCCGCGACGCACGGCCTCGAGCAGGGGAATTCCGGCCTCGAGCACGAATGAGAAGGCGCGGCCGCGCGCGGTGACCCATTGGATGCGCTCGGTGACCGGAGCGCCGGGCTGAGCGATGCTGCGCATCGCCTCACGCGCCCGGCGATTTGGCGATCGCCTCGAGCAGCCCGCGCGCCTCGAGCTCGTCGCGGATCAGCCGCTTCGGCACCTTGCCGTAGCCGGACTTCGGCAGCGCCTCCCAGAAGAAGAAGCGCTTCGGCATCTTGTAGCGCGGCACTTTTGGCGCGAGATAGGCGGCAAGCTCCGCCTCGGCGACCGCCTCCGTCCCCTCGCGCGCGACGCAGACGGCGATGCCGACCTCGCCCCAGAACGGATCCGGCACCCCGAGCACCGCGACCTCGCCGACCGCGGGATGGGTCAGGAGCTTCTCCTCGATCTCACGCGGATAGATGTTGGAGCCGCCGGAGATGTACATGTCGGAGGCCCGGCCGGTGATGTAGACGAACCCCTCCTCGTCCATGTGGCCGAGGTCGCCGGTGCGGAACCAGCCGTCGCGGAACGCCTTCGCATTGGCTTCGGGGTTGTCGTAGTAGCCCGCGAACACGCCGGGACCGATCACGCAGATTTCGCCGGTCTCGTGCGGTTTCAGCTCGCGCCCATCCTCGCCCTGGATCGCGACCTGCATGCCGGTGCGCTCGAAGCCGCAGGTGCCGATCCGTGCATGCGGGCCGTCCTCGGGATCGTGCAGGCCGGGCGGCAGCACCGTGATGTTGCCGGTGACCTCGCCGAGACCGAAATACTGCACCAGCACGCCGCCGAGCTTGTTCAGCGCGGCCTTCTGGTCTTCGCGATACATCGGCGCGCCGGCATAGATGATGTAGCGCAGCGAGGAATGGTCGTGCTGCTCGGCGGCGGGATGCTCCACCATCATCTTCAGGATGGTCGGCACCGTGAACATGTTGCTGACGCGGTGCCTGGCGATCAGGCGATAGGCTTCCGCGATGTCGAATTTCTCCGACGGCAGCAGGATGGTCGGCACGCCGCGCGCGGTCTGCACCAGTTGATGCACACCGGCGCCATGCGACAGCGGCGCCACCACCAGCGAGGCGTCGTCCTCGGTGGTGCCGGGCATCAAATCGGCGAGATGGTTGGTGATCACGAAGGCCATCTGGCCATGGGTCAGCACCGCGGCCTTGGAGCGGCCCGTGGTACCGGAGGTGAAGAAGAACCAGCAGGGATCGTCGTACTCGACCGGCGCGTTCTCGACCGAGGCGCCCGCATGCCTGGCGATGACGTCACCAACGGTCGCTTCGCCGAACGTCCCCTCCTCGCCGATCCGCCAGACGAATTCGAGCGCTGGATTGGCGGCCGCCCTGGCGTGCTCGGGGAAGTCCGTGTGGCACAGAAACGCCTTGGCGCCGGAGGCAGCCGCCAGATAGCCGACCTCGTCCGGCATCAGGCGGAAATTGGTCGGCACCCAGACCGCGCCGAGCCGGAACGCCGCGAACATCGACCAGAACATCTCGTCGCAGTTCTTGGAATGCACCAGGATGCGGTCGCCCTTGCCGATGCCGCGCGCGGCCAGTGCCGCCGCCAGCGCCGAGACGTTCTGGTCGATATGGCGCCAGGACCAGGCCTTCTCGTTCCAGATGAAACCGGGACGATCGCCATGGCGGCGGGCGTTCTGGGTCAGGATGTAGGCGAGGTTCATCACCCGGCGCGACACCCGCGCGATCCCGCCGCGCGGGGCGGTCCCGGCCGTCCCGCTCATTGCCGCCCCGCCGATACGCACAACAGACAGGGCATGGTCAGGACGGTCATCGGGTGTTTCCTTGGTCAGAACCGGGCGTCTTCAAGCGCCGCAAGGGGTTGGTACCACCCGGTTTATCGCCAAGCAGCGCGCCTCGGCAAGGCCTGCCGGACGGAGCGCGATGATACCGCGCACCGGTGTCAGCCAGCCCGATCTGCCTTGGCCCAGACCGCTACTGAGGGTACTTGGCCAGGTCCTGCTCGCTCAGGTTCCAGTCCTGCCAGAGCTGCAACGCGCCGATCATGACGACCAGCGCGCCGAGCAGGATGTGCCAGAGCTGCAGCGCCTGGTCCTCGGAGTAGCCGAAGATGACCGGCGAGACGATCAGCCAAAGGCCGAGCAGGATGCTTGCCACCTCCTCCCAGCGATGCAGCGCGACATATTCGAGCTGGGCGAGGCCCAGCACCAGCATGCCGACCACGAAGCTGTTGAGCACCAGGTGGCTGCGCTCGACGTCGACGACGTCGCTCACCTGCATCGGAAACCAGGGCGAGACCATGATCAGCACGCCTAGCAGCATGCCGAGCCAGTCCTCCCAGGGGCGGTGTGTGCCGAAGAAACGATTGTCCGACATGACGAACCTCCTTGCGACAAGGGGCATACGTCAGCGGCCGGTCCTGCCATTCCGCACCAGACGACCTTCGGGCCGCATCACGGGCGTATGTCTCAGCGCAAGCCTAATCGAATTGCATCGGCTCGCAAGGCCCGATCGTCTGTGTGCGATGCGGCAAGGCCGACAACGGCTGGCATCGTCCATCACCGCGCCCCGCCGAGGCGCGCCAGCGTGCAGCGCCCTTGTCGTAATCGGCGAGCTCGCCCTTGTTGTCGCGCTGGAACAGCCGGATCATGCCGCGACGGCCCTTTTGGCAGATTCGGCAGCGTCAGGGCAGCGCCGAGCAGGCAGGCCAGAATGCGCATCTCGTCAAACCACAGACACCAATTTGCAGGTTGGTCGCGGCTTTGCAGCGGCGGGTTGGCGCGCTTAAATCAAGACCAGTGCATCAACCGGGATTCTGCGATGGCTGCCGTCCGCGACAACAGGGACCAAAACCGCTTCGAGCTTGAAACAGAGGGCGGGCTGGCCTTTGCGAATTACCGTCGGACGCCATCGGCAGTGATCATCACCCACACCGAGACACCGCGCGCCCTGCGTGGCCGCGGCATCGCGTCGGAGCTGGTCAAGGGCGCGCTGGAGCTGATCCGTGCCGACGGCCGCAAGGTGATCGCAGGCTGCGGCTTCGTGTTGGACTATCTCGACAAGCACCCGGAATATGCGGACCTTGCCGGCTGACTTTCGATCCAACGTCAGACGATCTTGATCGACATGTCGGGCAAGCCCTCGAGCTTGCAGAGCAGCACGTCGCCCTTCACAACGGGACCGACATTCTCCGGCGTTCCGGAATAGATGATGTCGCCGGCCTTCAGCTCGAACGCCTCGGAGAGCTTTGCGATCTGCTCGGCGACGCTCCAGATCATGTTCTTCAGATCCGAGCTCTGCCGCACCGTGCCGTTGACCGCAAGCGAGATCGCCCCTTGCGTGAAATGGCCGGTCTTGTCAGCCGGATGGATCGGCCCGAGCACTGCCGCATGGTCAAAGCTCTTGCCGATCTCCCACGGCTTCTTCTCGGCCGCCATGCCGTTCTGCAAATCGCGCCGCGTCATGTCGAGGCCAAGCGCGTAGCCATAGACGTGCTCGAGCGCCTTGTCGGCGGGAATGTTGGTGCCGCCGGACTTCAGCGCCGCGACCAGCTCGACCTCGTGGTGATAGTTCTTGGTCAGCGACGGATAGGGATGATCGGCGACCGTGCCGATCGCGACATTCTGAATGGCATCGGTCGGCTTCTGGAAGAAAAACGGCGGCTCGCGCGTCGGATCGGAGCCGCGCTCGATCGCATGGGCTGCGTAGTTGCGGCCGATGCAGTAGATGCGGCGGACTTGGAACACCTCGGTGGCGCCGACAATCGGGATCGTCACGGCCGCGACCGGAAACATCGCCTTCGGCGCCACCTCGGCGTGGGCCGGCACGGATTGGGCGGCGGCGCCGGCCAATGCGAGGGCGCCGGTCGCAAGCATGGTCCGGCGATCGAGATCGGTCACGGCAGTTCTTGCAGGAGTTTTCATCGGCGCTCTCCTTCTTGTCCGCCGATCTATAGATGTTCGCCGCTCCATAAAAAAGGGCCCGCGGTGGCGCGGGCCCTGGCCGTGCGCGGGATGACGATCCCGTCAGTGCTTGATATCGGGGGGCAGCTTGCCGCCGTTGGCGGCGAGCTTCGTCATCACCTGCTTGTGCAGCCAGATGTTCATGCTGGCGGAATCGTTGGTGTCGCCGGTGTAGCCGAGCTCCTTGGCGAGTTCCTTGCGCGCCGACAGGCTGGAGTCGATGTCGAGCGCCTTCATCAGGTCGACGATCGAGGTGCGCCACTCGAGCTTCTCGCCCTTGGCGGCAACCGCCTTGTCAAGGATGGGGGCGACGTCCACGGACTGCGCGGGCGCGGCACCGGCGGGCACAGCAGCGGGAGACGGCGACGCGCTGCTGGATCCACCGGCGGGAGCTGCGCTCGTGGCCGTTCCGCCGGCGGGCGCGGCGCTGGCGCTGCTGCCGAAGATCGCGCCCATGATTTTTCCGAAAATGCTCATCGTTCGCTCCCAAGAGAGTTGAGATGTGAAGGCCACACGGCAGTGCGCCGGCTGACCGAGGTCGCAGTTCAAGTGTATCGCCCCCTCAATACCTTGCCAATGCGACATTCACTTAAGCGTGAGTGCTTTTGGCGCGGTTTGGGAGTACCCTCACCCAACAGTTCGCGACACGGCCAGTTCCTGCTCTGTCTTTCGCGTCTGGCTTGCTCGTGATCGCTTCGAGAGGCGGTACGTTTGTGCCCGCGCGCCGGGCGCAGAATGCGACCGCCCAGAGGGAGACAACGACCATGGCCACGCAATACCAAGGCAATGTCACATCGATGACGCAGGGCGGACAGGGCGCCGCATCTGCACCCATTATCCGCACCATCGGCCTGTCCGATCTGCATCAAGCGCTGCGTCTCGGCTGGGAAGACTTCAAGGCGGTGCCAAGCCACGCCATCATCCTGTGTCTGATCTATCCGGTGCTCGGCCTCGTGCTTGCGCGCACCGTGCACGGCTATTCCGTGCTGCCGCTGTTGTTTCCGCTGGCCGCGGGTTTTGCCCTGCTCGGCCCGTTTGCCGCCGTCGGCCTGTACGAGATGAGCCGCCGCCGCGAAGACGGCGGGGAAGCATCCGCATGGGACGCCCTGGAGGTATTCCGTTCGCCGTCATTCGGCGCGATGCTTGGGGTAGGAACGCTGCTGTTCGCGTTGTTCGTGACCTGGATCGCCACCGCACAGGCGATCTACACGGCGGTGTTCGGCTACGAGACCGCGGCCAATATTCCCGATTTTGTCGAACGCGTGCTGACCACCTCGCAAGGCTGGTGGCTGATCGTGGTCGGCTGCAGTGTCGGCTTCCTGTTCGCGCTCGTCGCGCTTTGCATCAGCGTGGTTGCCTTCCCCATGATGCTCGACCGCCAAGCAACCGCCGGTGAAGCCATGGTGACGTCGATGCGCGCCGTCGCGCAAAACCCGGTGCCGATGGCGGCCTGGGGCCTGACGGTCGCGGTGCTACTGGTGCTCGGCACGATCCCGTTCTTTCTCGGGCTTGCCGTCGTGATCCCCCTGCTCGGCCACGCCACCTGGCATCTCTATCGCGAGGTCATCGTCAAGGATCCGAACGCTCGGCCGGTGATCCCCGAGCCGCGCGAGCGCAAGCCCGCCGCCGACTTCCCGGCCAACCTGTTCCCCTGGCGGCGCAGCGGTCGCGGATAGACGCCAGTCAACCTGAGCTCGTAAACGTCACAGCAACCGCCGGCCGATATGATCGGCCGGCGGTTTGTCGTCCCGGATCGTCAAATGGATGTGAAATTGGCGTGGCATTTGCAGCGCGACCTGAGAAAGGCGGCCCGGGTCACGAGCCTTGTTTTGGCCGCTGTTGCCGCGAACATACCCGCCGCCTCCGCGACCCATCGCTGGCAACGCAGACTTCGGAGTGAAATTGCCTATGACCTCTCGCTTGTCCTTTCGCACGCTCGCCGTTGGGGCGTGGCTTCTGACCTCGACCGCGTCTGCGCTCGCCGCCCAATGCGGCACGGGCACGTTCGAGTCCTGGCTTGACGATTTCAAGAAAGAGGCTGTGGCGAAGGGGATTTCACAGAACGCGATCCAGGCCGGATTGAATGGCGTCACGCAGGACAAGGCGATCCTGGCGCGCGACCATTCGCAGCAGGTGTTCAGCCAGACCTTCGAGCAGTTCTCGGGCCGCATGGTACCGCCGCGGCTCAATCGCGGCTCCGACATGATGAAGCGCTACGGCTCGGTGCTGTCGCGTATCGAGGAAACCTACGGCGTGCCCGGCGAAATTCTGGTCGCGATCTGGGGGCTGGAAACCGATTTCGGCGTCAACACCGGCAAGTTTCCGACCCTGCGCTCGCTGGCGACGCTGGCTTATGATTGCCGCCGCTCCGACATGTTCAAGGCCGAGCTGATGGATGCGCTGCGCATCGTCGAGCGCGGCGATCTCGCGCCGCAGGAGATGCACGGCGCCTGGGCCGGCGAAATCGGCCAGACCCAGTTCATGCCGTCGTCCTACATCAAGTTCGCGGTCGACTTTGACGGCAACGGCAAGCGCGACCTCCTGCACAACGTGCCGGACGTGCTGGCCTCGACGGCGAACTTCCTGAAGAGCTACGGCTGGAAGAAGGGCAAGGGCTGGGAGCCCGGCAGCGAGAATTTTGCGGTCATCCAGCAGTGGAATAAGAGCGAGGTGTACGCCAAGACGATCGGCTACTTCGCCACCCAACTCGCCAAGGCGCCATAAGGTATGTCGCCGCAATTGTTGTTACAGCGAGTGGTCAGAACGATGCGCAAGTGACCGAGAGCGTGAGGCCCACCGACTGTTGGTGAAAGCGCTGCTTGTACGCGGAGCCGATCTCTTTCAAGCGCGCCAAGGTCTCCGGGGTCTCGGCAGCGATGACGCGCACGACGAAGGACGGCTCATGCGTGATTCGGCCCGTTTCCGGGTCGCGCCACTGGCCGAACGCCCTGAGCAGGGTGAAGCCATCTGGAAAGCGCGGTGTCACCTCCCTCTTGAGGAAGTCCGACCACTGGGCGTCCGACACGCGGCCATGTCCGGCGATCTGACGCCCAAACAACAGTTCGGCCTGCATCATCGACTTGCCGTTGATCAGCTGGCAGGAAGTTGCGGCACCTTCGGCGGCTGATGCGTTGCTTCCCGCGACGAGGACAAGCCACGCGGCGATCAGTGCGCGCATGAGGTTCGAACTGTCTGCTTTGCCACGCCGGCCGGCGACGTCTCGGGTGATGCGGTCCGGTACACGATTCGAGCAAACGGCAACATTCCGAGGAACACGGCCAGCACGCCAATGATGCCCATTGCAAGCCTCACGTCGACGTGCGCGGTATGGACGCGCAAAAGTAGTACTAAGATCACCCTTTATCCTTCTGCAAGCAGTCCGATCCAGCGCTATAGCGTTTACTGATTTGTCCGCCCGCCGGCTAGGACAGGCGCGACAAACACCTTGGATGAAAACGACCTGACGGGTCGCCATTTCAATCGGAATACGTTTCGGCCAATGGGAGGTGCGTTCCACCTCGGACTGCACCTGCCGCAGGGGCGAACCGGGGATGGAACACACATAGGCGCTTTGACAGAGCCAAGTCATTGGCTAGAAGCCCTGCGTTGCGAGCGTTTGTTGCCGAACCGGGGCGCCCCGGTGAACGAGACGCGGCGGTTCGCCGACACATGTTGCGACACCCTGAGTTTCCCGATGACCTCGACGGCCGACGACGTTGCACTTTCCCGGTTCTCCCTGGCAGATTTTGCCGAGCGGGACCGTATGGCCGCATGGCGTGATCTGTACGGCCGGCTGGTGCTGAAGGCCGACCTCGTGCCGTTGCCGGATCATTCGTTGCATGCGGACGTGACCGTGCGGATGCTGCCCGGGCTGTCCATCACGTCGGCCAGCATGTCGGCGTTTCGCTACGAGCGGGGTGCCGAACAGTTGGCGGACGGCAACGACGGGCTTGTCCTGGTGATGGGGTCGCACGATGCCACGATGGTGCAGCGCGGACGCGAGGTCTCTTGGAGCGCCGGCGATGGGCTGCTGCTCAGCTCGGCGGATCCGGTCGCGATGGTTTGCCCCGCCCCGGCGAAGATTCTGTGCCTGCACGTTCCACGGCCGGCGCTGGAGCCGCTGGTGAGCAGCGTCGATTCCTCCGTGATGCAGCCTATTGCACGCTCCACCGAAGCGCTGAAATTGCTGGTGAGCTATGTTGGGGCGCTGCAGGAGGATTATTCGCTTGCAACGCCTCAGCTAAGGCACGACGTGGCCTCGCATGTGCACGATCTGATCGCTGTAGCGCTCGGCGCAACGAGAGACGCCGCGGCTGTTGCCCGTGGGCAGGGCGTCCGCGCAGCACGGCTGCGCGCCATCAAGGCCGATATCATCGACCATCTCAATCATGGCAGCCTCACGGTGGCCGCTGTCGCGCGGCGGCACGGCGTCACTCCGCGCCAGGTGCAACGGATGTTTGAAGACGACGGGACCTCATTTTCCCAATTCGTGCTTGGACGCCGTCTCGCGCGAGCGCATCGATTGCTCGTCAATCCGCGCCACGCCGATCGGCCTGTGAGCGCGGTCGCCTTTGAGGTTGGTTTCGGCGACTTGTCCTATTTCAACCGCACCTTTCGCCGCCAATACGGCGCGCCCCCTTCAGATGTGCGTGAATCGGCGCGAAAAGGGCCTATCGCGAACAATGGCCTTGATCCAATCCGGACCGATCGCGCTCCAGCCAAATAATATGGGCCGATTGCCCCAGGCAATCGGCCCATATCGTCATGATCAACGCTTACTTCGCCATGCTGGCTTCGGCAGCCTTGCTGAGATGCGCGCCGCATGCACCCCACTTGTCATTCAGCATCGCATCCTGGGCGAGCGAGACTTCCTTCTCCGCCGCGAATTTGACCTCATTGTCAGCCATCGCTTCGACGGCAGCTTCAGTCTTGCCGAAATTGGCACCGCTGCAGCCGACGCCCATATGATGATGACGATGAGCGGCCTGAGCCGGAGCGACGGCGTAAACGACGGCAGCCATGCTGGCCGCTGCGATCAATGTCTTGATCATGGGATGTTCCATCTTTTGTTCTTGAACAGAATCCAGCGTGATTGCGGAATCTGCGGAACGATTATTCGCTGTTCCCGGCACCGTTCAGAATGAACTTCACGCGAGACGAATGTGATCGGCGCTGCACGCGGATCGCGCATGCGTTGCATAATGTTTTGATTACAAGCCGGTAAGGAAGCAGCGCCGCATTAGCATGGTCGGGCACGTTCACTTCAATCAAAGCGCCGTTCCGATAATCAGCAGACGCCCTTAGCAGCGTCTTGCTCCCTGGCAGAAATTCGCATCCCGGAGTGCTGAATTACCTCAGGAGTCAATGCGGCTGATTGACGCTACGTCCGTCGGCGTCTCCGCAGCGACATATTATGAATACAAACTCACTTCTAATGCCAAGATGTCGCATGCGAATCACGCATGGAACACATCGAAGTGATCCCTCACCCACAAGGGCGTTCCAGCTTGATTGCGCGGTCCTTAATTACCACATGGAGGACACCGCAGAGACCAGTAGAGCCCCATCAACCTACTGATCTATAGAACATTTTATCACGACCAGCACCACCGAGGGAACTTTCACCTCCGGGCCACCGACCGAAGCCGCAAACGGTTAACCGGAACTTACCTTCGCCATGCGTTTTGAGCCTAGCTGCATCGCAACATTGAACCTACCGCACTGCACTATATCATCTATATTCACTTCAACGATGAGGCTTTGGAAAAGCTGAATCTGAACTACTAGGAGACTATCATGTTGCTCTCGCTCATCCGCATGATCCAGGCTTTCCGGGATTATCAGCGCAATGTCAGCGAACTGTCCCAGCTCAGCGATCGTGAACTGGCCGATATCGGCCTCGACCGCTCGGACATTCCGCGCGTTGCCGCCGGTACCTACAACGGCTAATCCGCCGTAAGCCAATTGATGAACGGATAACGCCCGCTCCTGCAGCGGGCGTTATCGTTTGTGGTGCGGTTTCAGATGCATATGGTTTCGAAACGCGCTAACGCTGCGCGATGACACCGCATCACTCCTCTTCCCAACCCGTGCACATCGTGGGCGCGGGGCTCGCCGGCTCGGAAGCCGCCTGGCAGGTCGCCAATTCCGGCATCCGTGCCGTGCTGCACGAAATGCGCCCGCACCGGATGACCGAAGCGCACCGGACCGAAGGCTGCGCCGAGCTGGTCTGCTCGAATTCCTTCCGCTCCGACGATGCTGCCAACAACGCGGTCGGGCTGCTGCACGCCGAGATGCGGCGACTGGGCTCCCTCATCATGTGCTCGGCCGACGCCAATCAGGTGCCCGCCGGCGGCGCGCTGGCGGTCGACCGCGACGGCTTCTCCGCCGCCGTCACCAAGGCCCTGAACGAACACCCACTGATCGAGATCAGCCGCGAGGAAGTCGCAGGGCTCCCGCCGGCTGACTGGAGCAACGTCATCGTCGCGACCGGTCCCCTCACCTCGGCACCGCTCGCCGACGCCATCAGGCAGCTGACCGACGAGAACGCGCTGGCGTTCTTCGATGCGATCGCGCCGATCGTGCACAAGGATTCCATCGACATGTCGGTGGCCTGGTTTCAGTCGCGCTACGACAAGGTCGGTCCCGGCGGCACCGGCGCCGATTACATCAACTGCCCGATGACGAAAGAGCAATACGATGCCTTCGTCGCGGCGCTGCTCGATGGCGAGAAGGTCGACTTCAAGGATTGGGAGACCAACACGCCGTATTTTGATGGCTGCCTGCCCGTCGAGGTGATGGCCGAGCGCGGCCATGAGACGCTGCGCCACGGGCCGATGAAGCCGGTCGGACTGACCAATCCGCACAATCCAACCGTCAAGCCCTATGCGATCGTCCAGTTGCGGCAGGACAACAAGCTCGGCACGCTCTACAACATCGTCGGATTCCAGACCAAGCTGAAGCATGGCGCGCAGCAGCGCGTGTTCCGCACCATCCCCGGCCTCGAGAACGCGGAGTTCGCCCGCCTCGGCGGCCTGCATCGCAACACCTTCCTGAACTCGCCGAAGCTGCTCGATGCGCAACTGCGCCTGCGCGCGCAGCCGCGGCTGCGGTTCGCCGGCCAGATGACCGGCTGCGAGGGTTATGTCGAGTCGGCCAGCGTGGGCCTGATCGCCGGCCTCTGCGCCTCCGCCGACATGCGCGGCGCGGCGCTGCCCCCGCCACCCGCCACCACGGCGCTCGGCGCGTTGCTCGGCCACATCACCGGCGGCCACATCGAAACCATCGATGCCGGTGCGCGCTCGTTCCAGCCGATGAACATCAATTTCGGCCTGTTCCCGCCTCTCGCCAGCGCTCCGACCAAGAAGCCGGACGGCTCGCGGCTGCGCGGCAACGAGAAGACGGTCGCCAAGAAGCAGGCGATCAGCGCGCGGGCGCTCGCCGACCTCGATCACTGGATCGCAGAGCACCTGCGCGTTGCAGCAGCGGCCTGACCGTCATGAGCTTGCCGAAAGACGACGACGCCACTTTGTCGGCGCGATGGAGCCAGGGCGTGCTGCTCAAGCGCGACGTGTTCTCGACCGTCGAGCGCGGCCGATTCCGCGGCGATGACGGCGAGGTCGACGGGGTGCTGCGCCGGCTCGACCAGGTGCCGTTCTGGTCGTTCGCCGTGGCGCTGCATCTGTTCTCGCGTGAACGCCGTGCGCTGACCCTGGCGCGCGACCTCAACGTCGGACCCAAGCTGTTGTGGGCGGGCCGACGCGCGCTGGTGCGCGGCTTCATCGACGGCGCGGCGCTGCATCTGGCGAAGCCGCATGGCGACGTCGCCTATTTCCGCTCCGCCAAGCAAGCGTTGCGCAAGCTGCATCGCGCCGGCATCTGCCACAACGACCTCGCCAAGGAGCAGAACTGGCTGGTCGGCCGCGATGGCCGCGCCTACCTCACCGACTTCCAGCTCGCCGCCTGCTTCAAGAGCCGAAGCCGGCTGTTCCGCCTCGCGGCCTATGAGGATCTGCGGCATCTGTTGAAGCACAAGCGCAGCTACGCCCCGGAGGCGTTGACGCCGAAAGAGCGCAAGGTGCTGGCGAAGAAGTCCGCGGTCGCCAGCGTCTGGCTGAAGACCGGCAAGAAGGTCTATCAGGCGATCACGCGCGGCATCTTCAATTTCACCGACCGCGAGGGCGGCGGCCGGCGGCTGGTCAACGACGCCCCGGTGCTGGTCGATTTGATCCGCCGCAATCCCGACGTGCGCGACACCGCGATCGTCGCGTTTGCCGACCGGCGCGTCGGCGTCGGGCTGTACGCCTTCGTCGAGGCAGACCAATCCGCGCTGGAAAAGACGCTGCGCAACGAGCTCACCGCAGCCAAGGGCGTCAAGCCGCCCGAACACATCCAGATCGTGCATGCACTGCCGCGCGATGCGGCCGGCAAGCCGCGCACCGAAATCCTGCAGCTCGTCGCCATGAACCAGATCGACCTGATCGAGCCGATGATGCGCAGCGACGCCGATCGCGAATTCCTCAAGGACATCCTCGAGCAACGCAAGAACCTGCGCGATCGCTTCAATTTTGAAGTCGCCGAGATGGATCGACAGCTGCGCTAGACCATGCGCACTTCCGGGCGCGCAGCCCTCGACAAACGCGCTGCGAAGCACCACTCTTTGCGTGGGCTAGCGCGCTCAAGGGACGAGCTTAATGCCACTCACCCGTGGCCGTATCGGGGGATATGATGCCGAACGTCTCGCGTTCGGCTTCACCATGATGAACGGCGACCAGGAAGTTGAATGCCAGATCAGCGACGCTGCAATGGACGAGCTCGCCGGCACGCGTGGAACTGCGAGCATGGCGCGACAAGCCCAGTTCGTTGCGCTGCGCGACGCGGTCGAGCAGATCGCATCCGACATCTATGACAGCGGCCCGATGGTCAAGGGCGTAACGGTCCGCATCTTCACCAAGCACATCGCGAAAGCGAGGAGCTAGCTGCCGAACTCCTCGGTGCGCGCGGCTCGCCACAATGTCCACAGCGTGCGCAGGCGCGAGACCGGCTTCGGCAGGAACGGATCGTTGTCGGCCCTCCTCATCCGGTTGAGCTCGCGCCTGACGTGAGCGAGCGGCAGGAAGATCGGCCGCACGCCGGATGGCACGTCCGCAAGCAGCCCGAATGCGGTCTTGAGATGGCTTTGCGCCTCGTCCGCTAGCTGGTCGATCGCAGCGCGGATGTTCGGCGTCGGCTTGCCGGCAAACACCTCTTCCTTGCTGCTGCCGTGCTGCTGCAGCAGCGGGAGCGGCAGGAACAGTTGCTGCCGCGATGCGTCGCGGCCCAGGGCCGCGATGACCTGCGCCATGCCCTGGGCAAGGCCGGCATGGCGGGCCAGGTGATCGATCGCCTCCGATGGCCGCGCCATCACGCGCGTCGCCTGCGAGAACAGCGCCGAGGCCGTGGCGTCGAGATAGCCTTCGAGTGCGACCAGCGACGGCATCGGATCGTTGTAGAGATCGAACTGGTGCTCCTCGACCAGCTGTGAGAACGGCGAGACCGGCAGGCGGTGATTGCGGATCGCATACAGCAGCTCTGCCGCGACCGGATTGCCCTCGACGCCGCCGTGCCCGGCGCCTGCCAGCATATCGGTCCACCATTGCAGCCGCATCTCGCCGGGCAGCGGCTGGCTGACCTGCTCGTGCACGCGCGAGACCTCGATGTTGAACGCGTAGATCGCGAGCAGCGCCCGGCGCTCCGGACCTGGCAGGAACAAGGTCGACGCGTAGCGCACGAAGTCATGGGTCCGCACCAGATCGGCGCAGAAGGCCGCGCCATCCCTCGGCGCCTCCGTCGCGCTCATGGCACCGCGATCAGCGCCGCCGCGACCCGGCGCCGCTCGCCCAGCATGATGTTGTAGGTGCGGATCGCGGGACCGGTCTGCATAGGGTCGAGCACGACGCGGACCGCACGCAAGGCCTCGCGCAGGCCCTTCGGCGGCACCCAGACCTCGGTGCCGGTGCCGACGATCAGCGTGTCGATCGCGTTGGCGGCCGCGAACACCTTCTGCAGCGAATATTCGTCGATGTCCTGCGGCCTCGTGACCGGCCAGGCCCAGATCGAGTCCGGCAGGCACAGCAGCGAGCCGCGATGCGACATATCGGCAAACGCGAAGCCGCCCTTGCCGTAGGCCTCGATCGGCGCCGACCTCGGAAGATGGGGAGCGTCCGAGGGGTTGCTCATGACCGGCTACTTCTTGGCTGCCGCCGTGTCCGGCTTCTTGGCCGGCGCATCCTGCGCCTCACCTCGCGTGGTGTGGACGCCGAGATAGATCAGGATCGGCGCCGCGATGAAGATCGAGGTGTAGGTGCCGACCAGCACGACGCCGAACATCATCACGGCGGTGAAGCTGTGGATCGCCTGGCCGCCGAACAACAGCAGAGCGAGCAGCGCGAGCGTCACGGTAACGTGGGTGATGATCGAACGCGACAGCGTCGAATTGATCGATTCGTTCAAGAGCTGCGGCATCGGCATCTTCTTGTAGCGCCGCAGCATCTCGCGGATGCGGTCGTAGATGACGACGGTGTCGTTGAGCGAGTAGCCGAGAATCGTCAAAAGCGCCGCGATGCTGGTGAGGTCGAAGTCGACCTGGGAGATCGACATGAAGCCGATCGTGAGCACGATATCGTGGACGTTGGCGATCATGGCGCCGAGCGCGAACTGCCACTCGAAGCGGAACCAGAGGTAGATCAGGATGCCGACGATCGCGAGCATCAGGCCGAGCATGCCGTAGGCAAGCAGCTCGCCGGAGACGCGCGGCCCCACCACTTCGACGCGGCGGTAGTCGACGGTTTCGCCGAGCGCGCCGCGGATCTTGCCCACCGCGTCCTGCTGCGCCTTGTCGCCGCCCGGTTGTTCGGCGACGCGTATCTGCACGTCGCCCTCGCCCGAGCCGCCGAGTTGCTGCAACTGCACCTCGCCGAGACCAAGGCCGTTCAGGGTCGTGCGCATCGCGGCGATATCTGCAGTGCCGGACTTGGCCCGCACCTCCAGCAGCGTGCCGCCCTTGAAGTCGATGCCGAAATTCAGGCCGTGGGTGAAGAACAGCGTGATGGCAAGGATCGAGAGCAGCGCCGAGATCGGGAAGCTGATGCGGCGAAAGCGCGTGAAGTCGAAATGTGTGTCGTCGGGGACGATGCGCAGCGACGGCAGCAGGCCGAGCGCCGCGACCACGGTCAGCACGGCGATCAGGATGCCAAGGCCAATGAGAACGGTATGGGTCACGAAAGGCCTCTCAGATCGGCACGGTTTGCGGCCGCTTCCACCGCACCCATGCGGCGACGATCAGGCGCGTCATTGTGAAGGCGGTGAACACCGTGGTGATGATGCCGATGCCGAGCGTCACGGCAAAGCCGCGCACCGGCCCGGTGCCGATGTAGAACAGCACGGCGGCGGCGATGAAGGTGGTGATGTTGGAGTCGAGGATGGTCGCCAGCGCCCGCTTGAAGCCGGCGTCGATCGCCGAGATCGCGTTGCGGCCGCCGCGCAGTTCCTCGCGGATACGCTCATAGATCAGCACGTTGGAGTCGACCGCGATGCCGACGGTGAGCACGATGCCGGCGATGCCGGGCAAGGTCAGCGTGGCGTTGAGCAGCGACAGCAGCCCGAAGATCATGGCGACGTTGATTGCGACAGCAATGTTGGCGAACACGCCGAACAGCCGGTAGGTGAGCAGCATGAACACGATGACCAGGATCGAGCCGACATAAGCGGCGAGCTCGCCCTTCTCGATCGAGTCCTGCCCGAGGCCGGGACCGACGGTGCGCTCCTCGACCACGGTCAGCGGCGCCGGCAGCGCGCCGGCGCGCATCAGGATCGCCAGATCATTGGCCGACTGCACGGTGAAGCTGCCGGAGATCTGGCCCTGTCCGCCGGTGATCGGCTCACGAATCACGGGCGCCGAGATCACCTTGTTGTCGAGCACGATCGCAAACGGCTGGCCGACATTGTCCGCCGTCGCCTGTGCGAATTTGCGCGCTCCCGACGTGTTGAACTTGAAGCTGACGATCGCCTCGCCGGTGCGCTGGTCGAAGCCGGGTTGGGCGTCGGAGAGTTCGCCGCCGGAGACCAGGACCTGCTTCTTGACGACATACGGAACCGGCGGCGGCGCCGCGCTCATCAGGAGCTCGGAGTCCGGCGGCACCCGGCCCTGCTGGGCCTGGTCAGGCGACACCGAGGTGTCGACCATGCGGAATTCCATCTTTGCGGTCCTGCCGAGCAGATCCTTCAGATGGGTCGGGTCCTGCAGACCCGGCACCTGCACCAGGATGCGGTCGGTGCCCTGACGCTGGATCACAGGCTCGACGGTGCCGAGCTCGTTGACGCGGCGCTCGACGATCTGGATCGACTGTTCGATGGTCTTGCGCATCCGCTCGATCATCGCGGGCTGCGACACGGTCAGGCGGATCAGGCCGCCCCCGGCATCGGTCACGTCAACGTCGCGCTGGCCGCTGGAGCCGAGCAAGCCGCCGATCGGCTGCGCGACCTCGCGAAGTTTGGTGATCGCCGCGGGAACATCGCTTTCCTTCGCGATCCGGGCCTCGACGGCGTCGTTGCGGATCGTGATGCCCCCGGTGAAACCGATCCTGGCGTCACGCAGCGCCTTCCTGGTGTCGTCGCGAACCTGCTCGAGCTTCTCCTTCTTCACGTAGTTGGAGTCGACCTCGAGCAGCAGATACGAGCCGCCCTGCAGATCGAGGCCCAGGACGAGGCGCCGCTGCGCCCAGGCCGGCCAGGTCTTCACCTGCGCTTCGGGGAAGAAATTGGGCACGGCGCACAGGCAGACCACCAGCGCTGTCAGGATGATCCCCAGCGCTCGCCACCGCGTGAAATACAACATCGAATTGACCTGTCAGGTTCGGCAAAAGGCTTCCGCGGCGATCAGCTCGCGGATGCCTCGTCCTTGGCGTCGCCCTTCGCCGGCTCACCCTTGGTCCGCACGCCCGAAATCATCTGCCGCATCTGCCGCACGCGGACGCCGTCCGAAATCTCGAACTCGATCTGGTCGTCATCGACCACCTTGGTCACCTTGCCGACGAGGCCGCCCGAGGTCACCACGGTATCGCCTCGGCGGATGTTCTTCACGAGGTCCGCATGGTCGCGCACCTTCTTCTGCTGCGGGCGTAGAATCAGGAAGTACATGATGACGAAGATCAGCGCGAATGGCAGCAGCGACATCAACATGCTGTTGGTGTCACCACTTGCTCCAGCCTGAGCAAACGCAGGAGTAATCAGCATTCGGACGATCCTCGGATAAGACGGGAAAGAACCGGCAGTGCCCTCGACCTTCGGGGCGGTATGGCGGTCCGGACAAATTCGCGCGGACTATAGCGGCCGCGGTCCCAATTGCAACGTTAACGGACCTTCATTTAGGGCGCTTGCGGGACCGCCGCCAGCCCGATAAGGCTGCGCCGTCAGGAACTGGACAAATGCCGAAAAAAGCCAAAAAAACAACCAGCAAAACCGCCCCCAAAACTGCCGCCAAGCGAGCCGCAAACGCCGCGACAAAACGCCCGGTCATGCCGCTCGATGGCGCCACCGCCGAGCGGATCGCGAACGCCCTCGAGACCATCGCAAGCCGCCTCGCGGCCGCCTCCCCGGCTGCCGCCGATCCAGCCGAGTCGCTCGGCGCCGCGGACGCCTTCGTCTGGCACCCGGACGGCCGCCTGGCCCCGGTGCCGCGCGTCAGCCGAGTCGAGATCGGGCTGCTCAAGGGCGTCGACCGGATGCGCGACATCCTGATGGAGAATACCGAGCGCTTCACCAACGGACTGCCCGCCAACAATGCGTTGCTGTGGGGCGCCCGCGGCATGGGCAAATCGTCGCTGGTGAAGGCGGCGCACGCCACAATCAATGCCGACCGCAAGCCGGCCGACCGGCTGAAGCTGATCGAAATCCACCGCGAGGACATCGAGAGCCTGCCCGGCCTGATGGAGCTTTTGCGCAGCTCTCCGTTCCGCTGCATCGTGTTCTGCGACGACCTGTCCTTCGACGGCAACGACGCCTCCTACAAGTCGCTGAAGGCGGTGCTGGATGGCGGTATCGAAGGCCGCCCCGACAACGTCATCCTCTATGCGACCTCAAATCGGCGCCACCTCCTGGCGCGCGAGATGATCGAGAACGAACGCTCGACCGCGATCAATCCGGGCGAAGCGGTCGAGGAGAAGGTGTCGCTGTCGGATCGCTTCGGCCTCTGGCTCGGCTTCCATCGCTGCAGCCAGGACGAGTACCTCGCGATGGTGAAGGGCTATTGCGCCCATTACGGCATCAAGATCGCCGAGGACGAGCTCGAGCGCGAGGCGCTCGAATGGTCGACCACGCGCGGCTCGCGCTCCGGCCGCGTTGCCTGGCAGTACACACAGGAACTCGCCGGACGGCTCGGCGTGCGGCTGAGCGGGGCATAGCGCAAGCGAGCGCTTTGATCGAACCGCGGGCCTTCTGAATTCGGCGCGGCATGGCTACACTCGCCCCATGCCGGCCGACCCCAGCACGACTGCAAGACGATGTGGCGAGTGCACCGCTTGCTGCGACGGCTGGCTGAAGATCCGGATTCGCGACCACGACGTCCATCCGGGGCAGCCGTGCCCGTTCAGCAGCGCGGGCCGCTGCACGATCTACGCCGAGCGTCCGGTCGATCCCTGCCGGAATTTCGTCTGCGGCTGGCTGACGCCGACAAGTCCGCTGCCCGACTGGATGCGTCCCGACAGGTCCGATCTCATTTTCCTTCCCGCGAGCTTCGTCTGGCGGACGATCCCCGTCGATGTCGCGGTCGCCGTCGGCACGCGCCCGAAGGAAAAGGCGCGTGCCTGGCTCGAAGCCTTCAGCCGTGACATGCGGCGGCCGCTGCTGCTGCAATCCGACGGCGAATGGCACGCGCATGGGCCACCGCAATTCCTGCGCGAAATGGTCGAGCGGATCTCAGCCGGCCTTGATCCGACGCGGTAATATTGAACCATCAATGGCGTCCATTCTTGCCCGAAATTGGCATTCATTATCCCAATTTCACTGCGTGATGTTGCGTTGCGGTCATAACTTGTCAGCAACACTGACACAGTTTGCAAAGAGTAATTGCATCAATAACTTCAGCTCCAAGCAAGTAAGTGAAATTTTATTCCCAAAACTGCTGTGCGACAATTGATGCACTGCAACAGTATTATAGTACCCATTATGTCACACGACGTGTTTATCATCTTCAGGCCACTCCACACCCGTGTATCTGGCATTTCGTATACCTTAGGCTTTCCGACCGTTTGCAGCCTCGGCACCCCGCCGAGGCAATTGGCAAATGGGGGAATGAATGAAGAAAAGACTTCTCGCAGGAACAGCATCCGCAGCGGTGTGCCTGGCGCTCATGCAAGGTCCGATGCAAGCGGCGACGCTCGACGACGTCATGGCGCGTCTTGATGCACTCGAACGAAACAATGCGAAACTCGCCAAGGAGAACGCTCAACTCAGGGACCGCGTGAACCACATCACGAGCCACCCCGTTCCTCCCGCAACCGCGGCAGCAACGCCCAAGGGCAATCCGGTCCAGCACGCGGCCGTGGCCCCCTCCCCGACGCCACCTGCTCCCGAACATGCAGTCGTCAGCATCGGTGGCGCACCGCTCTATACCAAGGCGACAGGCACCAATGCCTTCGTCGACAACACCACCGTCACGCTCTACGGCCACGTCGACCTCTCGGGCGACTTCTTCAACGCCGGTGTGTTCGATCAGGGCAACAAGTTCGGCGTTGCGAGCAACCTCACTTACTTCGGCGTTCGCGCCCGGCACAATCTCGAGCCGTACGGCTTCGCAGGATGGGCCGCCGTGGCCCAGTTCGAATCGCTGGTCGAGGTCGCCGCAACGCCGACCGAGCGCGCCGCGTTCGGCACCCGCGACAGCTTCATCGGCATGGAAACGCCGTGGGGCGCCATCAAGGCCGGCAAGGCCGATACGCCGTACAAGAAATCGACCGCGAAGTTCGATCCGTTCTCGGCCACGCTTGCTGACTACAATTCGATCATGGGCAACACCGGCGGCGACCTGCGCGCCGAGTTCGATTGGCGCGCGGCGCACGCAGTCTGGTACGAGTCGCCGATCTGGAACGGCTTCCAGGCAACCTTGATGGCTTCGCCGGGACAGAACACGGCGCGCGACAACAGCGATTTCGCGCTCGGCGACTTCAACTGTCCCGCCACGTCCTCCCGCGGCAGCGGCAGCGGCTTCCCGCTGACCGCGGCGCCTGAGGGCTGCACGGACGGCTCGTACGGCAACCTCTACAGCGCGTCGCTGACCTACAATCAGGGACCGTTCACCGCAGTCGCAGCCTATGAGCTGCATGAGGGCACCAACCGCACCGGCGACGAGGCGGTGACGCCGCTCAGCACCGGCGGCGTGCTGATCGTGCCGCCCGGGGCGGTCGGCATCGCCAACGAATGGGCCGCGAAGCTCGGCGCCGGCTATGGGTTCAACGACGGCATCGGCAAGCTGCAACTCTACGGCATCTATGAGGTCATGCGCCGCGAGCACACCGTTGCCGACTTCAACGAGCGATCGCGCGACGGCTATTTCATCAGCGCCACGCAATCGGTCGGCGCCTGGGACGTCAGCGCGTCCTGGGCCCACGCCAACGCCTCGCCCGGCTCGCCGGGGACCGGCGTGTTCAACAACTACACCGTCACGCCGGCGGCCGGCTCGGCGGACTTTGCGCTCAACAGCGTGGACAGCAGCGCCGATCAGTATGCGGCAGGCGTCAAGTACCACTTCAGCCCGTTCGCAACCTGGTATCTCGTCGGCAGCTATCTGCGCAACGGCCCCGGCGCGCATTACTGCCTCGGCGTGAGCGGTCACGGCTATGGCGTGTGCGGTCGCGACGCCAACAACAACGTGGTCGCCGGCAACAAGGCAAGTGCGGTCACGACCGGCATGACCTTCGACTTCTAAAGCGCGATGAGATTGGGTTGAATCGTCATCGCGCTTTAGCTCCTTGTTTGAGCATGATCTTTTCGGAAAACCGCTTCGCACTTTTCCGGATCATGCTTTAGCCCAAAACAAAACGGGGGAAGCTTGCGCTTCCCCCGTTGTCTTTGTTGTGAGACTTGGAAGTCCCGGCGCGTCGCTTACGCGCCGTTGAGGAACTGGAGCGGATCGACCGGAGACGATCCCTTGCGAATTTCGAAATGGAGCTGCGGCGAGCCGGCCTCGCCGGTCTGGCCCGACTTGGCGATTACCTGACCGCGCTTGATGGTGTCGCCGCGCTTGACCAGGACCTCGCTCGCATGGGCGTAGGCGGTGACGTAGCCATTGGAATGGCGAACCAGCACGAGGTTGCCGTACCCCTTCAGTTCGTTGCCCGAATAGGCGACGACGCCGTCTTCGGCGGCCTTCACCGGCGTGCCCTCGGGCACCGCGACGTTGATGCCATCGTTGACCTTGCCGTTGGTCTTCGAGCCATAGGCGGTGATCACCTTGCCGCGCACCGGCCAGCGGAAGGTCGGCAGCGCACTGGTGGTCTCGGCCGGCTTGGCCGCCGGCGTCTCCGCGACGGCTGCGGGCTGCTCGACACTGGCGGTCGGCTGAACCAGCCGGGCACTCTGCTGCGGCAACGCACTGGCGACCACCCGCGGGGCGGCCACGGCCGGGGCCGGAACCGCCGTAGCCACCGGTGCAGCGGCAATAGGTTGCGCAACCGGCGCGGGAGCCGCCATCGCGGTCTTGGCGCCGGGCACCACGAGCTTCATGCCGAGGCCGAGCCTGGCCGACTGATCGAGGTTGTTGGCACGGGCGAGCTCGGCCACCGGGATATGGTGCTGGCGCGCGATGCTGTGCAGCGTATCGCCGCGATTGACATAGTGGACGCCGGCAGGCGCGGCCGCCACCGCGACGGGCCGCGTGGCAGGCGCGGCCATTGCAGGTGCCGCGGCAACCGCTCCTGGACGCGGAATGATCAGCTGCTGGCCGGGCGACAGCGCGCGCGGTCCCTTGTAGCCGTTGGCACGCAGGATCTCGGCGGTCGAGACATTGTAGCGGCGCGCAAGGACGTCGAGCGTGTCGCTGGTGCCGACGATGATGGTGGTGCCGCCATGCGCTGCGGCGACCGAATGCGGCACGCTTCCGGTGGCTTCGATCTGCGGGCGTGCAGGCGGCGGGGTGTAGGACGAAAGCCCACGGCCTCCGCCGGAGACGCCGCCTCCGGCGACCGGATAGGATTGCGGCGCCGCAACGGGCGGCGGCAACGGCTGCGACTGATACTGCGAATATTGCGGTTGGGTCCGCGGCCGCGCGTATTGCGGCAGTTCGCGCGGCGCCTGCTGCACAGTGCCGGTCGGCTGCGGATCGAACGCAAACGGATTTTGTGAATAGGAGTTTTGCGAGAAGCGCGACGACATATCGGCGCTGCAACCGGCAAAAGCCATGGACATCAGCGCCAGCACCGCAACCTGCGGTACGCGACGCGAGCGAAGCAACTCAACTACCCCAGACATGGTTACTCACTCGTACGCAACAAAAGACTGTTTTGAGTAAACACGTCGCGAGTAAATAACCGCTTAACCCTGCGAATAAGGCGTTGGTGCCAAGCAGCAAATCGCCGAATTCACAATTCGCGCGCGATTCCCGGCAGCGCCGGCACAAAGCGGACGTCGACCAGCTCCTTGCGATCGAAGCCGTTCTCGGTCCGCACCACGCGGATCAGGGTCTGGGTGCCTTGATGCGGCCCGACCGGGGCGATCAGGATGCCGCCCGGATCGAGCCGCTCCAGCAGCTTCTCCGGGATCTGCTCCATTGCCGCGGTTATGATGATGCGGTCGAAATCGCCCGCGCCCGGGGGAACGTCGAAGCCGTCGCCGAGCAGCACCTCGATGTTGTAATAGCCGAGCTTTTCAAGGCGCTCGCGCGCGCTATCCGCCAGTGTCCGGTAGCGCTCGATGGTCAGCACCTGCTTGCAGAGCCGGGACAGGACCGCCGCCTGATACCCGGAGCCGGTGCCGATCTCGAGCACGCGGTGGTCCTTCTGCAACTGCAGCTGCTCGGTCATGTAGGCCACGACGAAGGGTTGGCTGATGGTCTGCCCGCAGGCGATCGCAAGCGCGCTGTCGCGATAGGCCTCGTTGCGATCGCGCGGATCGACGAACATCTCGCGCGGCACCTCCTCCATGGTACGCAGCACCGCCTGATCGCTGACCCCTCGCCGCCGTAGGGTGAGCTGAAACATCATCTTCTCGGTGGGGTCGGGCTTCAGGGCCATGTTCATCAGCGTCTCTGGGCAGCAGCGCGGAATCTTGCTCCTGCTAGATGACATTGAATTCCGAAATACCGCGTTAAGGAAAAATTTCCCGTCACCTTTTGTTCCCGGTCAGGAACCGGCGCTCCGATTCGTCTTGGCGCCGATCCGCAAGCTTCCCATATAATCGGTAGCGACGCGCTGATAGCACCACGATGCGCGGGCGGCGGTTGAGCCGTTGTCCCCGCCCAAAGTCTGGACGAATCTCGCGCAACGAGTCAGTCAGGACGATCAGGCGACGCAGCGGCGCGTGCCGGAAACCGACTAATCCTCAAACGTTTGCATTGCGCCCTGTAGTGTTATTTGCGAGCCTATTTCAGGGACGGGCAAGGATTCCATCATGACAGCGATACGGCCGGCGGGCTGTTCAGTTTTCCTCGTGGAGGACGAGGTCATGATCCGGATGATGGTCGCCGATATGCTGGAAGAGCTCGGCCATAGTGTCGCGGCCGAGGCCGGCGAAATCGGCGAGGCGGTCAAGCTCGCGCAATCGACCGAATTCGACCTCGCGATCCTCGACGTCAACGTCAATGGCAAGGTCATCACGCCGGTCGCCGAGTTGATCAACGCCCGCAACCGCCCGTTTATCTTCGCGACCGGCTACGGCTCATCCGGCCTGCCCCCGGAATATCGCGACCGGCCGGCGCTGCAAAAGCCCTTCCAGCTGGAAACACTGGCCCAGGCGATCTCCAGCGCGATGCGCAGCGCGCCGGTCTAGGTCACGAGATCACTTCAGCGTATCGACCAGCGTTTCCGAAAACACCTCATCGGTGCGATCGAGCCGCAACGGCGTCACCGAAACGTAGCGCGCAGCAAGCGCGGCAAGGTCGGTGCCCTCGGCCGGCGTATCCATCATCGCGGCGCGCTCGAAGCCGATCCAGAAATATGGATTGCCGCGTCCGTCGTGACGGCGATCGATCTTCAGAAAGCCCTGATTGCGCTTGCCCTGCCGCGTGATCCGGATGCCCTTGACATCATCAGGCATGCAGGACGGGAAGTTGACGTTGATCACCGTGTTCCTGGGCACGCCGGCGCCGATCACCTTGCGGATGATGTCGGGTCCGAACTTCAGCCCGGTGTCCCACAGCGGCGCGTTGCGCGTCTCGATCGAGAATTCCTGCGACAACGCGAATGACGGAAAACCCAGGATGGTGCCTTCCAGCGCGCCGGCGATGGTGCCGGAATAGACCACGTCCTCGGCGACGTTGCGGCCCTTGTTGACGCCGCTCAGCACGAGATCGGGCAGCTTGTCACCGAGGATGTGACGCGCGCCCATGATGACGCAATCGGTCGGCGTGCCACGCACCGCGAAATGGCGCGGGCTGACTTCGCGCAGCCGCAACGGATCGTTGAGCGACAACGAGTGGGAAACGCCGGATTGATCGAGCTCGGGGGCAACGATCCAGACGTCGTCGGACAGGGCACGTGCGATCTGCTCAATGACTTTCAAGCCCGGAGCGTTGATGCCGTCATCATTGGTGCAGAGAATTCGCATCCGTCAAAGTGCCTCTTGTTCTGATTCGACGCCGGTTTCTTGAGTTGCGGCTTCTTGCGTTGACTGCCGTCTTAACCGGCTAGGGCCGCCGAGGCAAACCCGACGAAGGCCCGCGCCAACTCGCCGACGTCACGCGCCACGGCTGCAGAAACTTGCCGCTGCCGGCAATCTTGCGGTCGAATACCGGCCAGGCCGGCTTCCGAATGCTCTTTATCACGGGTACCAGCGGCGGCAGCTCAAGCTTTCTCGCCGGCGCCTGAGGCAGATCGCCCTTGAGAGCTTCTGGCCTGACCGGCTCGGGCTCCGGAGATTCAAGCTTGGGAGCCTCCCGTTGCGCAGGCTCAGCGTAGGCAGGCTCCGTCTTGGCAGGTTCAGCTTCGGCGGGTTCAGCTTCAACCTTGGGCGTTTCGACCCTGCGCGCTTCAGGCCGGGGCGGCTTCGGAAGCTCCGATTTGAGGGGCTCGGATCCGACGGGTTCGACATTGCGAGGCTCAAGCGTCGGCGTCTCAGGCATGCGCGTGTCAGGCCTGGTCGTTTCAAGCTTGGGCGACACAGGTTGCTGCGGCGGCGCGGGTGCCACCTCGGCCGGCCCAGCGACCGGCGGCGGCGCAGCCGATTTCGATTTCAGCCGCGCCAGCAATTCCTCGATCGAGGGCACCGACGCTGCGTCAAGGTGAGTGCGCGGCGCCGCCGGACGGACCGGAGACGGCGGTGCGGCAACCGCTGCCGGCGGCGGCCAATCGGCCGGCGCCAATTGGGCGAATTTGCCGCGCGCGATCTCCAGCGCCTTGTCGAAGTCGGGCCGGTCGATCCACGCCTTCGATTGCACCTCGCTGACGCGGGCTTCCCACAAGCGCGCGGCCTCGATGTCGTAGTAGCCCATCTGCTTCTGATTGATCAGTTGCAGACCATGGCCGGTGACGGCCCATTGTCGACCAAGCCAGTGGATGTCACGGTGGAGCGGCATCGCACTGGCCCTCGCTCTACATGCCGTGCTCGATGACCTTGAGCCCGCCCATATAGGGCTGCAGCACATCGGGTACCGCGATCGAGCCATCCTGCTGCTGGTAGGTCTCCATGACCGCGATCAAGGCGCGGCCGACCGCCGTGCCGGAGCCGTTCAGCGTATGCACGAAGCGCGGCTTGCCGTCGGGACCGCGGTAGCGCGCATCCATGCGGCGGGCCTGGAAGTCGCCGCACACTGAGCAGCTCGAGATCTCGCGATACGCGCCACCGTCGCCCTGCCCCGGCATCCAGACCTCGATGTCGTAGGTCTTCTGCGCGGAGAAGCCCATGTCGCCGGCGCACAGCGTCATCACGCGATAGTGCAGGTCGAGACGGCGCAGCACTTCCTCGGCGCAGGACAGCATGCGCTCTAGCTCGTCCTTGCTGGCTTCCGGCGTCGTGATCGACACCAGCTCGACCTTGGTGAACTGGTGCTGCCGGATCATGCCGCGGGTGTCACGGCCGGCTGCACCCGCCTCGGCTCGGAAGCACGGCGTCAGCGCGGTGAGCCGCATCGGCAGCTCCTTCTCGTCGAGGATGGATTCGCGCGCGAGGTTGGTGAGCGACACTTCGGCGGTTGGAATCAGGCCGAGCCGCTCGCTGCGCAGATCGGCATTCGGCGTCGCGAGCAATTCGCCCTTGATCGCCCAGAACTGGTCGTCCTCGAATTTCGGCAACTGGCCGGTACCGAACATCACGGCGTCGCGCACCAGCAGCGGCGGGTTGATCTCGGTGTAGCCGTGCTCGCCGGTGTGCAGGTCGAGCATGAACTGCCCGATCGCGCGTTCGAGCCGCGCCAGTCCCTTCTTCAGCACGACGAAGCGCGCGCCGGACAGTTTGGCCGCCGCCTCGAAATCCATGGTGCCGAGCGCGGTGCCGAGATCGTCATGCAGCTTCGGTGCAAAGCCGTAGTCGCGCGCTTTGCCGAACACGTGGTGCTGAACGTTGCCGTGTTCATCGGTGCCGTCGGGCACCTCATCGAGCGGCAGGTTGGGAATCGACGAGAGCTCTCTGGTCAGCTCGTCATCGGCCGTCTTTGCCGCCGCCTCGAGCTCCGGCATCGTGGTCTTCAGCTCGGCGACCTCGGCCATCAGCTTCGCCGCACGCGCCTCGTCTTTGGCCTTCTTCGCGTCGCCGATCTCCTTGGAGGCCGCATTGCGTCGCGCCTGGGCCTGCTCGGAGGCCAGGATCGCCGCACGCCGCCTCTCGTCGATCGCCAGCAGCGACGGCGACAGCGCCCCAAGTCCGCGGCGCTTCAGGCCGGCGTCGAAGGCTGTCGGGTTGTCGCGGATCGCTTTGATGTCGTGCATGGGAGTCGGGGTCCTAACGTCGCACTTGCAGATACCGTTGTATGTCAACGTTTTGCAGCGTGCCTCAACTAGCACAACTGTCATCGCCCGCGAAGGCGGGCGATCCAGTATTCCAGAGACGTCAGTGCGTCACCGAGCGGCGCCAGCGTACTGGATACCCCGCTTTCGCGGGGTATGACAGCGGATGTGCGGCCTGAACCGCCCTACTCGGCGGGGTTGGTCGCCGACGGCGCAGTCGACGAGGTGGTCGCTGCCTTCTTCTCCACGATCCGGACCGCGACGATGGCGCCCTCATAGAGCGCGAGCAGCGGGATCGCCAGCGAGGCCTGGCTCAACACGTCGGGCGGCGTCAGCACCGCAGCGATGATGAACGCGATCACGATGAAGTAGCGCCGCTTCTCCTTCAGCATCTTCGAGGTGACGATGCCGATGCGACCGAGCAAGGTCAGGATCACCGGAAGCTGGAAGGCGATCCCGAAGGCGAAGATCAGCGACATCATCAGCGAGAGATACTCGCCGACCTTGGGCAGCAGCTGGATCTGCGCGGTCTCCGCGCCGGCGGTCTGCTGCATGCCGAGCGAAAAACGCGTCAACATCGGGAAAACCACGAAGTAGACCAGCATCGCGCCCATCACGAAGAAAATCGGCGTGGCGATCAGATACGGCAGGAAGGCATTGCGCTCGTGCTTGTAGAGCCCAGGCGCCACGAACATGTAGACCTGTCCGGCGACGATCGGGAACGAGATGAAGGCGGCCCCGAACATTGCGAGCTTGAGCTGGGTGAGAAAATACTCCAGCAGCGCCGTGTAGATGAATTTCGAATTCTCCGGTCCCGCCACCCAGATGAACGGCCAGACCAGGACATTGAAAATCTGCTTGGCAAAGAAGAAGCAGATGATGAAGGCCACGGCAAAGCCGAGCAGCGCCTTGATCAGCCGCGAGCGCAGCTCGATCAGGTGATCCATCAAGGGGGCCTTGGAGGCCTCGATGTCTTCGGCGCTCATGACGCCCTCGCGTCCTTGAGCACGTCGGGCTGTGCCGGGGTGACGTCGTGCGGCGCAGGCTCGGGCTTCACTTCATTGGTGATCGCGAGCGGTTCGCCGGCGGCCGCGTGCGTCTCGGCCTCGACGAAGGTTTCCGGCGTCGGCTCGGCCGGCGTTGTGGGCGTCACCGGTGCGTCGCTTGACGTCACCGGTGCGTCGATTGCGGAAGCGACCTGCGCATCGACCGGCTTGTCGATCTGCAGGGCGTCGGTGACGTCCTTCTGCAGCGAGGTCATGATGTTGCCGCTGGTGATGCCGGTTGCGGCTTCCCTGACCTCATCAAAACTCTTCTTGAGGTCGGCCATCTCGGCCTCGCGCATGGCTTCCTGGAACTGGCCCTGGAATTCGGCGGCCATCTTGCGCGCCTTGCCCATCCATTGTCCGACCATGCGCAGCACGCCCGGAAGTTCTTTCGGGCCGATGGCGATCAGCGCGACGACCGCGATGACGACCAGTTCACTCCACCCGATATCGAACATGAATTGTTCCGCCTAAGCGCGCCGCCATCGGCCCCATCGCTCCCAACAGGATGTGGGGCCGCCGGCGCCTTTTCTCAATCGGCGTCCATAGCGCGTCTGTGCGACGGCGTCACCGTTTCGCGCGAAGAAAAACGTCGAAAATACACGTCAGTACAAGCGCCTTAGACGGCCTTGCTGCCGACGTCCTGGCGCGCTGCCGACGGCGCCGCATTGTGATCGATCGCCTTGGTGGGCTCGGTCTTGTCTGCGACCTTGTCGTCGTCCTGCATGCCCTTCTTGAAGGCCTTGATGCCCTGGGCGACGTCACCCATCAGGTCCGAAATCTTGCCGCGTCCGAACAGCAGCAGGACCACTGCGATCACGACGATCCAGTGCCAAATGCTAAGCGAACCCATCCTGCAACCCTCCAGAAATGGCCGGCGGACCGGCCTGAACATGGCCGGAAGTTAGGCCCGCGGGGTGTCAAAAACAAGGACCTCTGCCGCGGCAAATCGCTGTCGCGGCTACGTAATATTGCTAGGCTTAACCGGGAATATTCCGCCCTATTCGCCCTTCTCGGCGCCGTCGTGATCGCCCGCGTCGTCAGCGCGATCGTCCGGCTCGTCGGCGTCGGGTTCATCGGCATCGGGCTCGGCAGTGTCAAGCTCGCCTGCCTCTGCCTCACTGACCACCTCGGCTTCGGTCTCGGCCGTCGCTTCAACCTCGGTAGCGGCCTCGGTTTCGGCCTCGACCTCAGCCGTCGGTTCCTTGGCCTCCGGCTCGACGGCCGGGGCCAACAGCAGTTCCAGTGTATCGCCGGGCTCGAGCGGCTCCTCATCCTCGCGCAGCGTCGCATCGTCAGATGGCGACGGAACGGAGAATCCGGTCGGCAGCCGCGAATCGAGCAGGCCGGTGCCCTTGAGTTCCTCGAGCCCCGGCAGGTCGCCGAGCGCTTCCAGGCTGAACTGCGACAGGAAGCCGTCGGTGGTTCCGAAGGTCAGCGGCCGGCCCGGCGTCTTGCGGCGGCCGCGCGGGCGAATCCAGCCGGTTTCCAGCAGCACGTCGATGGTTCCCTTCGACGTCACCACGCCGCGAATCTCTTCGATCTCGGCGCGGGTCACCGGCTGGTGGTAGGCGATGATCGCCAGCACCTCGATCGCCGCGCGCGACAGCTTGCGGGTCTCGGTGCTCTCGCGCGTCATCAGCCACGACAGATCGCCCGCGGTACGGAACGTCCACTTGTTCGCCACCTTCACCAGGTTGACGCCGCGCGGCGCATATTCCGCCTGCAACTGTGCCAGCGCCTGCTTGATGTCGACGCCGTCAGGCATGCGCTTGGCCAGCGTTGCCTGATCGATCGGCTCGGCCGATGCGAACAACAGGGCTTCAAGGAGCCGCAATTCCTCAGGCCGCGCCACCGGATGATCCATCGGAGAAACCTCCTCCTCGGGCTCGTCTCTGCGCACTTCCGCCAAGCTTGCCATCGGCCTGCTCTCCTTCTTCCACTTACTCAACCGACAGGTCGGGCGCAGCCATTGCGGCTTGCGCTGGACGCTTTCGGAAATAGATCGGCGCGAACGCCTGCTTCTGGTTGATTTCCATCTCACCCTCGCGAACCAGTTCGAGGGCGGCGGCGAAGCTCGATGCGAACACCGTCGCCTTCTGGGTGGGATCGGCGACGTAGCTCATCAGGTACTCGTCGAGGCAGCTCCAGTCCTCGGCGATGCCGACCAGCCGCTCCAGCGAGGCGCGCGCTTCCGCAAGCGACCACACCGTCCGCTTGGCCAGATGCACCGACGTCAGCACCCGCGACGCGCGCTGCGTGGCATAGGCCGACAGCAGGTCGTACAGCGTCGCGGTGAACTTCGGATGCTTGATCTCGGCGATCGATTCCGGATTGCCGCGCGGGAAGATATCGCGCTGGAACTGCGGCCGGTTCATCAGCCGGTTCGCCGCCTCACGGATCGCCTCGAGACGACGCAACTGGTTGGCAAGCGCGGTCGCCATTTCCTCGGCGCTCGGCCCCTCAGCGGTCGGCGGTTCCGGCAGCAGCAGCCGCGACTTCAGGAAGGCGAGCCAGGCTGCCATCACCAGATAGTCGGCGGCGAGTTCGAGGCGGATCTTGCGCGCTGCCTCGATGAACGAGAGATACTGGTCGGCGAGCGCCAGGATCGAGATCTTCGACAGGTCGACCTTCTGCTGCCGAGCCAGCGTCAGCAGCAGGTCGAGCGGGCCCTCGTAGCCCTCGACGTCGACCACCAGCGCCGGTTCGCCATCAGCAAGGTCGGCCGGCCGCCCGGTATCGAACGATAGAATTTCAGCGGTCATGCCGTCCCTACCCGATCCAACAACGCATCCAGTTCAGCCCGCGCCGCCTGCCGGTCCAGCGGCTCCGGCTGCTTCCGCACAGCGAGCGCAGCCTTGGCGCGCTCAAGCGCCTTGCCGGTCAGTTCCGGCGTTTCCCGCGCGACTTCGCGCATCTCGTCGAGATTGCCGTTGCAGTGCAGGATCATGTCGCAACCGGCGCTGACGATGGCGCGGGTCCGCTCGGCAATCGATCCGGCCAGCGCATTCATCGACACGTCATCACTCATCAACAAACCCTGAAACCCGATCAGGCCGCGAATCACCTGTTCGATGATTGTCGCAGAAGTCGTCGCCGGATGGACGGGGTCCAGCGCGCTAAACACAACATGTGCAGTCATGGCCATCGGCAAGTCCGCCAGCGGCTGGAACGCGGCGAAATCGGTCCGTTCCAGCTCATCTCTGGCTGTATCGACCGTTGGAAGCCGGAAATGGCTGTCCGCCGTGGCCCGGCCATGGCCGGGGATGTGCTTGAGAACCGGCAGCACGCCGCCCTGTTCCAGCCCATCCGTGACCGCACGCGCGATCGCCGCGACCTTGCCCGGTTCGGTTCCATAGGCTCGGTTGCCGATCACTGCGTCCGCCCCGGCGACGGGAACGTCGGCCAAAGGCAGGCAATCGACTGATATTCCGAGGTCGATCAGGTCGGCCGCGATCAGCCGCGAGCTGAGCCGCGCCGCGGCAAGGCCGAGCTTCGGGTCGATGTCGTAGAGCGCGCCGAAGCTCGCGCCGGGCGGATAGACCGGCCAATGCGGAGGGCCGAGCCGTTGCACCCGCCCGCCTTCCTGGTCGATCAGAACCGGGGCTTCGGCCATGCCAGCCGCTTTCCGGAGTTCCCCAATAAGAGCCGCCACTTGGGCCGGACTCTCGATGTTGCGCTTGAACAGGATGAAGCCCCATGGCCGCTCGGCGCGAATAAATTCGCGTTCAGCGTCGTTGAGGATCAGGCCGGATACGCCCGTGATGAATCCGCGGTTCGTCATTCGGCCGATTAGGCCGTATGCGGCTCACGGGTCAAGGAAACGGCCGTTAATTTCTTTGGATGAGGCACTGCGGCCCACCGGCCGACATCAGGCTTTTGCACAGCTGGCTCGCCTCTTCCGACGACGCGAACGGGCCCGCGAAGGCGCGGTAATAGACGCCCTTCTCACCGAGATCGACGCGTTTGACCACCAAAGGCTGCGAACCGAGCACGCTGCGATATTTGCCCTGCAGCGTTCGATAGGACGACTGCGCGTCGGCCTCGTTCTTCTGCGACGACACCTGCACCAGGTATCCGCCACCACCGACCGAGGCCGTCGAGGTCGACGCGATTCGGGTCGGAGGTGCGGCGGGCGCAGGGTCGGGCTGGCCGCCCGGAGTCAGCGACATCGGCGCGTTCACACTGGCATTGGCTGCCGACGGGTTGCCGCGCGACACTGGAGGCTTCGCTGCGGCCGGCTTGGCCGGCGCGGCGGCCGCAGCCTGTGCGCCGTCAGGCGAATCGCCCTTGACCGACAACGTCCGGACCTTGCGCGGCTCATTGTTCGGCAGGGTCCCGTTCGCGGCGATCGGCGCCGGCGCGGGCTGCGCCGTCTGCACGCTGGCGGCGGGCGGCGGATTCGCATTGGCGTTCAGCGCCGGAAACACCACGCGCGGACCGGCGGTCTTCGAATTGACGTCGACCGGGGTCTCCTCGCGCGACACGATCTTCTCGGTGCCGTCCCCCGTCGCCATGCGGTCCGGCGTCTTGGCCGGCGCATCGGCCTGGGCCGGCAACACCTTGGTCGGCGTATTGTCAGCCTTGATGATCGGCGGTTCGCCCGTTCGGGGCGAGCCGACATAGTTGCGATAGGCGAGCGCGCCACCAGTGCCGACCACCGCGAGTGCCACGACCGCGGCGACCGTCATCAGGCCGCTGCTCCGCTTGCGCGGTTCGGGTTCTTCCTCATAGGCATCATAGGCGTAGGGATCGTCCGGATAGGACGGATCGCGCTGCAGATCCTGTTCACCGGCCTCCAGTTGGCCGTAGAGCGCGTCGTCATAGCGCGACGTATCGTGCCCCTGATCGTTGGCCTGATAATGCGGCTCCTCGTCGAAGGCCTCAGGCTGCCGGGGGGGCTCGACCGGCCGATAGGTCGCGACCGGCGCGGGCGCAGGCGGCTGTGCCTGCTGGGCCGCATAGCGGTGCAGCGGATGCACCGGCTTCGGTTGATAGTCCTGCTCCGGCTCTTCGTATTCGGTGTGCTGCACGGGCGGCGGCGGGGCCGCCTCCTGCCGCGCGCGCTGCATCCAGGGCGGCGGGCCTGCGGGCGGGGTCTCGTCCTCTTCCGCCTGCGGCTCATACTGTTGCGGCCGCGCATTGGCGCGCGACTGCAGCGGACGCGGCGGCGGCTTGTTGGCGGTGCCGAATGGATCCGTCTGGCCGATCAGCCGGGCCAGTTCAGCAAGCGGATCGCTGTCGGCCCTCGAGGCCGTGTCGGCGGAAAAATTTCGGTCCTGATATCGATCAGCCATCGTGATGATGCATCCCCTTCGGGACAGCGCCAAGATCGCCGGCACAGCCGGTCCGAACGAGTTGGCCCCTGCCAGATGCCCTCACAAATCCCCACTCGTGAGGGCCAAATGCCCCTGCCTACCGCATCTCGGTCGGAGCGTGGACGCCTAGAACAGCTAAGCCCGATGCCAGAACCGAGACGACGCCCTGAACCATTGCCAGTCGCGCCCTCGTGATCTCTGCATCATTATTGATAATGAAGCGTAAATAGGGCAAATCGCGCCCCTTGGTCCAAAGCGCATGAAATTCACTGGCCAAATCATATAGATAAAAAGCGATTCGGTGCGGCTCATGTGCCACCGCCGCGGCCTCGATCATCCGGGGATAAAGCGCCAGCCGCTTGAGCAAATCGAGCTCGGCCGGGTCGGTCAACCGTTCGACCGCAGCGCTCCGCAGATAGGCGAGCCGGGCCTCGTCGGACGTCGGCAGGTCCGGAACCGCTTCTTCCCGCGCATTGCGGAAGATCGAATGGCCGCGGGCGTGGCCGTACTGGACGTAGAAGACGGCATTGTCCTTGGTCTGCTCGATCACCTTGGCGAGGTCGAAATCGAGCACCGCGTCGTTCTTGCGGAACAGCATCATGAACCGCACGGCGTCGGAGCCGACCTCGTCGACGACTTCGCGCAGCGTGACGAATTCGCCTGACCGCTTCGACATCTTCACCGGCTCGCCGTCGCGCAGCAGCTTCACAAGCTGCACGATCTTGACGTCGAGTGTCGCCTTGCCCGCGGTCACCGCTTTCACGGCCGCCTGCATGCGCTTGATGTAGCCGCCGTGATCGGCGCCGAACACGTCGATAAGGTTGGTGAACCCGCGCTCGAACTTGTTGCGGTGGTTGGCGATATCGGACGCGAAGTACGTGTACGAGCCGTCCGACTTGATCAGCGGACGATCGACGTCGTCGCCATACGCGGTGGCGCGGAACAGCGACTGCTCGCGGTCCTCGTAATCCTCGACCGGCTTGCCCTTCGGCGGCGGCAGCCGGCCCTCATAGATGTCGCCCTTGGCGCGCAGGAAATCGATGGTCTCGGCGACCTTGTTGTTGCCCGAGGTGATCAGCGAACGCTCGGAGAAGAACACGTCGTGATGGATATTGAGCGCGGCTAGATCGCCCTTGATCATCTCCATCATCATGGCGATCGCCTTGTCGCGCACGATCGGCAGCCACGCGGCTTCGGTCATGTCGAGCAGCTTCTCGCCGTATTCCTTGACGAGCGCCTCGCCGACCGGCACGAGGTAATCACCGGGATAGAGCCCTTCCGGGATCGCGCCGATGTCCTGCCCCAGCGCCTCGCGGTAACGCAGGAACGCCGAGCGCGCGAGCACGTCGACCTGGGCACCGGCATCATTGATGTAATATTCGCGGCAAACGTCGAAGCCGGCGAATTGCAGCAGGCTGCACAGCGCGTCGCCGAACACGGCACCGCGGCAATGGCCGACATGCATCGGTCCGGTCGGATTGGCCGAGACGTATTCGACATTGACCTTCTCGGCCTTGCCGATGTCGCTGCGTCCGTAAGCGGAGCCGGCGGCCAGCACGGCGCGCAGCCCGTCTGCCCAGACCTGCGGCTTCAGGGTCAGGTTGATGAAGCCGGGCCCAGCGACATCGACCGAGGCCACCAGCGCGTCGGCGCGCAGCCGCGCGGCGATCTTGTCGGCGAGCTCGCGCGGCTTGGCCTTGGCGTCCTTGGCGAGCACCATCGCGGCATTGGTCGCCATGTCGCCATGGCTGGCATCGCGCGGCGGCTCCACCACGACGCGTGTGAGGTCGATGCCCGCGGGCCAGTTATCCTCGGCTCCGACCGCGGCACAGATCGCGTGCACGCGCGTCAGCATGTCGGCAAAAAGGTGTGGTGAAGCAGTGGTGTCGGCCATGGCAGGGCGCTAACGCAAATCCGGGGTCGAGTCAAAAAGCCTTTGGTGCTCGATCAGGGCGAAACGGTCGGTCATCCCGGCAATGAAATTGCCGATCCGCCTGTTCCGCGCGTTCGTGGTCTCCTGCACGCTGCCCTCGATCCATTCCGCCGGCAGGTCGCCGGGCGATTGCCGGTAGCGCTCGAACAGATTGCGGACCACCTGCTCCGCCTCCCGCATCACGATCATCACCCGCTGGTGGCGATACATCCGCCGGAACAGGAACGCCTTGATCGCCGCCTCCTGCTCCGCCACCTCGGCCGGAAACGCGATAAGCGGCGCATTGTGATGGCGCACGTCCTTGGCCGATTGCGGCCGGGCGGCCGCAAGGCGCCGGCTCGCCTCGTTGAAGACGGCATTGATGAAATGTGAGATCAGCTCACGTACCAGCTCGGCACCGCGCCGGACCTCATCGAGCCCGGGGTAATGGCGATCGATCTCGGCGATGATTTCAGCGGTCAGCGGCATCTCCTTGAGGTCGTCGACCGCGAACAGGCCGGCGCGCAGGCCGTCGTCGATGTCGTGCGCGTCATAGGCGATGTCGTCGGCGAAGGCGGCGATCTGCGCCTCGAGCGAGGCGTAGCTCCAGAGCTCGAGGTCGTAGGTCCTGTTGTAGTCGGCGATCCCGACCGGAAGGCCGCTGTCCAGGTAGCGGCCGGCCGGCGCACCGTTGCGTTCGGTCAGCGGGCCGTTGTGCTTGACGATCCCCTCGAGCGATTCCCAGGTCAGGTTCAGCCCCCCGAACTCGGGATAGCGGTGTTCCAGCAAGGTGACGACCCGCAGCGCCTGTGCATTGTGGTCGAAGCCGCCATCATCCTTGAGGCAGTCATCGAGCGCGCGCTCCCCGGCATGCCCGAACGGCGGATGGCCGAGGTCATGCGCGAGCGCCAGCGTCTCGGTCAGATCCTCGTCGACCCCGAGCTGGCGCGCCAGTGCGCGGGCGATCTGCGCCACCTCCAGCGAATGAGTCAGCCGGGTGCGGTAATGGTCGCCCTCGTGGAAGACGAAGACCTGGGTCTTGTGCTTCAGGCGGCGGAACGCGGTGGAATGGATGACCCGGTCGCAGTCGCGCCGGAACGGGCTCCGGGTCCGGCTCGGCGGCTCCGCGACCAGCCGGCCGCGGCTGTGGTCGGGGTCGCAGGCATAAGGCGCGCGGGGGGCAGCCATTCCGACCGACACAGTATTTTAGTCCTTATCCATTTGATTCCATGGTCCGACGCACTTAACTATGCCTGAGGCGGCTGACCAAATGAATTGGCTATGACGCCGGGCATGATCCGATCCGACCATGCCTCGAATCAAGGTTTCGGAGACCGATATGACTGCTGCCATCACCGTCAGCGAACGGGCCGCCCGCCGGATCGGGCAGATCCTCAGCAAGGAAGGCGACGGCGCCAAGCTGCGCATTTCGGTCGAGGGCGGCGGCTGCTCCGGTTTCCAGTACAAGTTCGACGTCGAGCGCACCCAGGCCGATGACGACCTCGTGATCGAGCGCGACAGCGCCGTGGTGCTGATCGATCCCGCCTCGGTCCCGTTCCTCGCGGGTTCGGAGGTCGACTTCGTCGACGATTTGATCGGCGCCTCGTTCCGCGTCGTCAATCCGAACGCCACCGCCTCCTGCGGCTGCGGCACCAGCTTCTCGATCTAACCGCCGCCTGCTACTCGGCCGCGACCACCTGCGGCCGTTCGATGTCACCGTCCGCCTGCGGGTCGAGCTTGCGCCGCAGGCCGCGGTCGATGCGGTCGAGATAGATGTAGATGACAGGCGTGATGAACAGCGTCAGCAGTTGTGAGACGCAGAGGCCGCCGACCACGGCGACGCCGAGCGGCTGACGCAGCTCCGCACCGGCGCCGGCACCGAGCGCGATCGGCAGCGTGCCGAAGATCGCCGCGAACGTCGTCATCATGATCGGGCGGAAGCGCAGCAGAGCGGCCTCGCGGATCGCATGCTCGGCACTCAACCCCACGCGGCGGCGCTCCAGCGCGAAGTCGACCATCATGATCGCGTTCTTCTTGACGATGCCGACCAGCATCACGATGCCGATCATTGCGATCACCGACAGCTCCATCCCGAACAGCGTCAACGTCAGGATCGCGCCGATACCGGCCGACGGCAAGCCCGAGATGATGGTGATCGGATGGATGAAGCTTTCGTAGAGAATGCCAAGGATGACGAAAGCCGCGAACACCGCGGCGAGGATCAGGACGCCCTGCCCGCGCAGCGAATCCTGGAACACCTGCGCGGTGCCGGAGAAGCCGGTCGCAATCGTTGGCGGCGGGCTTGAATTCTGCTCGAGCTCGGTGATCTTGTCGACTGCGTAGCCGAGCGAATTGCCCGGCGCGAGATTGAACGAGATCGTCACCGCCGGCTGCTGGCCCTGGTGGTTGATCTGCAGCGGTCCGACCGTCGGCACCAGCCGGGCCACCGCATCCAGCGGAATGGTCTGGCCGCTCGCGGTCTTCATGTAGAGCTTCGAGAGGTCTGACGGATCGACCCGAAACTGCGGCTGCACCTCGAGAATGATCTGGTAGTCGTTCGACGGCATGTAGATAGTGCCGACCTGCCGCGAACCATAGGCGTTGTAGAGCTGGTTGCGGACCTGGTCGACGGTGATGCCGTACACCGCCGCCTTCTCGCGGTCGATGTCGACTGTCATCTGCGGGTTCTTGATGTAGAGGTCGGTGGTGACGTCGAGCAGGCCCGGGATCTTCTCGATCTTGTCGCGCATCTCAGGCGCCAGCCGGTACAGCGCCTCGGTATCGCCGCTCTGCATCACGTATTGATACTGGCTCTTGGAGATGCGGCCGCCGATGTTGAGGTTCTGGACGCTCTGGAAGAACGCCTGCATGCCCGGGATCTCGCGCGCCTTCTGGCGCAGCCGCCCGATCACGACAGCGGCGTTGTCGCGGGTGTTCTGCGGCTTCAGCGCAATGAACAGCCGGCCGTAATTGGTGGTCGAATTGGGACCGCCGGAGCCGACGGTGGAATTGACATAGTCGATCGCCGGATCGGTCCTGAGCACGTCGACCAGTGCCTGCTGGCGCACCTTCATCGCCTCGAACGAGGTGTCGGTCGCGGCTTCCGTCACGCCGATCAGGAAGCCGGTATCCTCCTGCGGGAAGAAGCCCTTCGGCACGATCATGTAGAGATAGACTGTGCCGCCGAGCGTCGCGAGCGTCACCACCAGCATCAAGGCCTTCTTGGCCAGCACCCAGTCCAGTGCCCATTCATAGGCGCGCAGCCAGGCCTCGAACATCGCCTCGAACGCCCGCAGCGCGATGTTCGGCCGCCTGGTCGCATCATGCGCGCGCAGCACGCGGGCGCACAGCATCGGCGTCAGGGTCAGCGACACGAAGCCGGAGACGATGATCGCGACCGAGATCGTGACCGCGAATTCGCGGAACACGCGGCCGACGATGCCGCCCATCAGCAGCACCGGGATGAACACGGCAATCAGCGAGAACGTGATCGAGATGATGGTGAAGCCGATCTCGCGGGCGCCCTTCAGTGCCGCCTCGAACGGCTTCATGCCATGCTCGATATGGCGGACGATGTTCTCCAGCATCACGATGGCGTCATCGACCACGAAGCCGACCGAGAGCGTCAGCGCCAGCAGCGTCATGTTGTTGATGGAGTAATCCAGCGCGTACATCGCAGCGCAGGTGCCGAACAGCGAGATCGGCACCGCGAGCGCCGGAATGAAAGTCGCCGACGCCGAGCGCAGAAACAGGAAAATCACCAGGATGACGAGCCCGATCGCGATCAGCAGGGTCTCCTCGACGTCGCTGACCGCCTGCCGGATCGAGACCGAGCGGTCCATCATCACCTGCATCGTTACCGAGGGCGGGATCGCGGCGCGCAGCGACGGCAGCTTTGCGAGAACGGCGTCGACGACGGCGACGGTGTTGGCGTCGGGCTGTTTCTGGATCGCGAGCACGATCGCGCGCTCGTCGTTCATCCAGGTCGCGATCTTGTCGTTCTCGACGCTGTCATAGACCTTGGCGATCTCGTCGAGTCGGACCGGCGAACCGTTGCGCCAAGCGACATAGATCTGGCGGTAGTCGGCCGCCTTGTCCATCTGGCCGGAGGCCTGCAGCGCGACGTCCTGCTTGGGACCGTTCAGCGTGCCGACCGGGGTGGAGGAATTGGCGCGCGACACCGCTGCGCGGATGTCCTCCATCGAGACGCCCCGGGCGGCCGCGGCCTCCGGATCGGCCTGGACCCGGATCGCGAATTTCTGCGCGCCGTAGATCAGGACCTGCGCGACCCCCGGCAGCTGCGACAGCGCCTGCCCGATCGTGATGTCGCCGTATTCGTTGACCGCCGACAGCGGCAGCGTCGCCGACCCCAGCGAGACGAACAGCACCGGGAAATCGGCCGGGTTCACCTTCCGGAAGCTCGGCGGGATCGTCATCTCGATCGGCAGCCGGCGCTGCGCGATCGTCAATGCCGTCTGCACGTCGAGCGCCGCGGCATCGATGCTGCGGTTGAGGTCGAACTGGATGGTGATGACGCTGGTGCCCTGCGACGAGTTCGAGGACATCGAGGAGATGCCGGCAATCGTCGAGAGCTGACGCTCGATGATCCCTGCAACCGAGGCCGCCATGGTGTCGGCGCTGGCGCCCGGCAGGGTCGCGGTGACTGCGATGGTCGGGAAGTCCACCTTGGGCAGCGCCGAGACCGGCAGCAGGCGGAAACCGAACAGGCCGAAGGCGATGATCGACGCAGTGATCAGCGTCGTCATGACCGGGCGGCGGATGCAGAGCTCGGACAGCGTCATAGGTCAGGCTCCGGCCTTGCGCGCCCGCAACTCGACCCGCGATCCCTCCGACAGCAGCAGCTGGCCGTCGACGACGACGCTTTCATCGCCCGCCAGTCCGTCAGAGATCACCGACGAGCCCTGGAACGTGCGATCGACCTTGACGGGCTGGACCTTGGCGACGCCGTCCCTGACCACGAAGACGAAATTGCCGTTCTGGCTGCGCTGCACCGCGACCGTGGGCACCACGACGGCGTCCTCGCTGCGGATGATCAGCTTGGTCTGCACGATGGTGCCCGGCCACAGCGTCTCGCTGGCATTGTTCATGACGCCGCGCACGGTCACCATGCCGGTGGTTGCATCGACGGCGTTCTCGACCATGGCGACCTTGCCGCTTTCGGAGCGCTGGTGGCCGGGAATGGTCGCGATCACCTTGGGATCACCCTTTCCCATGGCGTCGCGCAGATCGACCAGCGCCCGCTGCGGGATTGCGAAGGTGACATAAACCGGCGCCATCTGGTTGATGATCGCGAGCGGTTGCGTATCGGCGGGACGGACGAAGTTCCCGACCTTGACGTTGGCGGCGCTGATCCGGCCCGCAAACGGCGCCCGGATCACGGTGTAGCTCTTCTGGACGCGGAGATTTTCCAGCGCGAACTGGTCGGCCTTGATGGTGCCGATCAGGACGTCGGACTGGGTCTTGGCGTTGTCGAGGTTGACCTGGGTGGTCGCGCCCTTGCCGACCAGTTCGGTGTAGCGGCGCTGGTCGCGCTGTGCGCCCTCGAGCTGGGCCTGGTCGCGGGCTAGGACACCCTCGGCCTGCTCGATCTGGGCGTCGATCTGTCGCGCGTCGAGCATGAACAGCAGGTCGCCCTCATTGACCCTGGCGCCGTCCTCGAAATGCACCGAGACGATGGTGGTCTCCAGCCGCGATTTCAGCGCCACGCTGGAGATCGGCGTGACCGTTCCGATCGCATCGACATCGACCGGCACCGATCTGCGTTCCGCCTTGGCCAGATCCACCGAGACTACCCGCGGCCGCGGGGGCCCTTGCGTGGTTGCGGAACCGCCGCCCATCCACGAAGAGCGGATCATGTAGGCCGCCCCGGCCGCAATGCCGAGGACCGCGACAGTCAGAACCAAACTGCGTTTTTTCATAATTTTGCACGTGCGCCGCCCCTTCCCTTGAAGGCGGGACGCTTCGCGACTCCCCCATCGGCAATTGTTACGCCTTGTTTCCGGAGAGGGTTAGCACAGCCGGACCGCATATGGTATGCCACGAAAGTGAAATACTGCGCCTCCTCGGGCGCCCGCCAATCGCCGCCCTATGTCCACCTCCGTCCTGATCTGCACTTGGGAAGACGCCCGCGAACGCTCCGGCGCCATCCGTTACAAAGTCTTTGTCGAAGAACAGGGCGTGCCGGTCGAACTGGAATGGGACGAGATGGACGCGTCGAGTTGGCATGCGCTGGCGTTTACCGATGACGGCACACCCGTTGCCACCGGCCGGCTGCTCCCCGACGGCCATATCGGCCGCATGGCCGTGCTCGAAACGGCACGTGGCACGGGCGTTGGCGCCCGAGTACTGGACGCGCTGATGGCCAAGGCGGCAGAACTCGGCTATCCCGAACTGATCCTCAACGCTCAGACGCACGCGGAGCCGTTCTATGCGCGCGCCGGGTTCGAACGGTGCGGCGACGAGTTCGAGGAAGCCGGCATCCCACACATCGAGATGCGCAAACGCTTGGTCTAGGCATCAAGTGACGCGAAAGCGTCATGAAATAAGGGACTTCCGATGACAGTTCGCATCGCCACCTGGAACGTCAACTCGGTCCGGCAACGGATCGAACTGCTGGTCGCCTGGCTGAAGGAGTGCTCTCCGGACATCGTTTGCCTGCAGGAGATCAAATGCGTCGATGACGCTTTCCCTCGGCTCGAGGTCGAGGCGCTCGGGTATAATGTCGTCACCCACGGGCAGAAGACCTTCAACGGCGTCGCGCTGCTCTCCAAGCTGCCGTTCGACGAGACCAAATCGGGCCTCGCCGGCGACGACGAGGACGCCCATGCCCGCTTCCTCGAAGGCGTCGTGACGCTGAAACAGGGCGTGGTACGGGTCGCATGCCTTTACCTGCCCAACGGCAATCCCGCGAACACCGACAAATATCCCTACAAGCTCAAATGGATGTCGCGGCTTCTTGAGTACACGAAGGAACGGCTTAAGGCCGAGGAGCCGCTGATCCTGGCCGGCGACTACAATGTCATCCCGGCGGCCCGCGACGTCTACAATCCGGCCGCATGGGCCGACGACGCGCTGTTCCGCCCGGCGACCCGCGAGGCCTTCCAGTCCCTGCTCGGCCTCGGCCTCACGGATGCGCTGCGGGCAGTCAATGACGAGCCCGGCCAGTACACCTTCTGGGATTACCAGGCCGGCGCCTGGCAGAAGAACTGGGGGCTGCGGATCGACCATCTCCTGATGTCGCCGCAGGCCAGCGACCGGCTGATCGATGTCGGCATCGACAGCTATGTCCGCGCCTGGGAGAAGCCGTCCGACCATGTCCCGGTCTGGGCCGATCTCGATTTCGAGACCGCCTGAGCCCCGAGCGAGTTCCAAGGGCCGCCCGCGATCTCAGTCGCGGCGGCCTCTAATCGCGACGACCTTGCACCCAGTGCTCGAGCATCTGCAGTGCCATCGCACGGTCGTCTTCCGACGCCTTGGCGATCGCCCGGTTGTAGCTTTCCTTGATCCAGGCCTCGTCGGGCGTGGCGCTGTCGCGCGCCAGGGTCAGCCACATCAGGCCGCGCGCCCGCTGCGGCGGCAGCCGGTCGCCGTTGAACAGCATCTGGCCAAGCAGCGCCTGCGCCTGATGCTGGCCCTTCTGGGCGGCAAGGCCCAGCCAGCGCGCGCCATAGCGGAAATCATCCCGCGATGCATCCGGCGTCTTCAAATACAGCCGGGCAAGGTCGTACTGGGCGTCGGCATTGCCGAAATAGGACGCCGCATAGGAGAACATCTCCCGCGCGCGCTCGGTGTCCGCCTTCACCTTGGAATTGGGAATGCCGTTCAGATAGTAGCGGCCGAGCGCGACAAAGGCGTTGGCCACGATCGAGGCTTGCGGCGCCGACGGTGAATCCTCGGCATGCGCATTGGCGATCCGGCTGAAATATTCGAAGGCGCGCATGTCGTCCTGGATCACGCCGTCGCCCTCGGCGTACATCTTGCCGAGCTTCCACTGCGCCACGGGGTGGCCGCCCTCGGCCTGATACTGCAGCGTGCTGAAGGACGAGGTCGGCGCGGTCGCCGTCGGGGCAACCGGCGTCGTGGCCCGCTTCAACGCAGCCGCCGAGCCCGGCTGCGGCGCGACCACCGGCAGAACGGTATCCTGGGGGTTGACCGGGGCTCCGTCGAATCCGAATCCAGGGCCCGCCACCGGAATGGCCCCTAACGCAAACGCAAAAATCGTACGCCTAAACGTCCGCATAACACTGTTTCTCGTGCGCGCCACCCGGATGGGTGACTGCGCCATCCACCGCCGGCCCCACTTGCTCGGCGTACTTCCACAGCGCACCAGATGTGTGGTTAGTCGCCCGAGGGGCCCATTTGGTCTTACGATTTGCGAGCTCGGCGTCGCTCAATTTTACGTCAAGTGTGCCGGCGACCGCATCGATCTCGATGATGTCGCCGTCCTGCAATAACCCGATCGGCCCGCCGACGGCCGCTTCAGGTCCAATATGTCCGATGCAGAAGCCACGGGTGGCGCCGGAGAACCGGCCATCGGTGATCAGGGCAACCTTGCCCCCCATCCCCTGCCCGGTCAGCGCCGCCGTGGTCGCCAGCATCTCCCGCATCCCGGGACCGCCCTTCGGCCCCTCGTAGCGGATCACAATCACTTCGCCTTCCTTGTAGGTGCGCTTCTGCACCGCCTCGAAAGCGTCTTCCTCGCGGTCGAAGCACCGGGCCGGACCGGTGAACTTCAGGTTGGACATTCCCGCGACCTTCACGATCGCACCCTCCGGAGCGAGATTACCCTTCAGCCCGACAACGCCACCTGTGACGGTGATCGGATTGTCGGCGGGCCGCACCACATCCTGGTGCGGATTCCATTTCACGCTTTTGAGGTTTTCGGCGATCGTTCGGCCAGTGACGGTGAGGCAATTCCCGTGCAGGTGGCCATGGTCGAGCAGCGTCTTCATCAGCAGCGGAATGCCACCTACTTCAAACATGTCTTTGGCAACATAACGGCCGCCCGGCTTCAAATCCGCGACGTAAGGAGTCTTTTTGAAGATTTCGGCAACGTCGAACAAATTGAATTTGATGCCGCACTCATGGGCGATCGCCGGCAGGTGCAGCGCAGCATTGGTCGAACCACCTGAGGCTGCAACCACGGCCGCAGCATTTTCAAGGGCTTCGCGGGTGACGATGTCACGGGGCCGGATGTTTTTCTCGATCAGCTCCATCACCTTCTCGCCGGCGGCGGCGCAGAAGGAGTCGCGGATCTCATACGGCGCCGGAGCCCCGGCCGAATACGGCAGCGCGAGGCCGATCGCCTCGGACACAGTCGCCATGGTATTGGCGGTGAACTGGGCGCCGCAGGCGCCGGCCGAGGGGCACGCCACCCGCTCGATCTCGTCGAGGTCCTCGTCCGACATGGCGCCGACCGAGTGCTTGCCGACCGCCTCGAACATGTCCTGCACGGTCACCGGCTGGCCACGGAAGTTGCCCGGCAGGATCGAGCCGCCATAGATGAAGATCGAGGGCACGTTGAGACGGACCATCGCCATCATCATGCCCGGCAGCGATTTGTCGCAGCCGGCGAGCCCGACCAGCGCGTCATAGGCGTGGCCGCGGACGGTCAGCTCGACCGAATCGGCGATGCATTCGCGCGACGGCAGCGACGAGCGCATGCCGTCATGGCCCATGGCGATGCCATCGGTCACGGTGATGGTGCAGAATTCGCGCGGTGTACCGCCGGCCGAAGCCACGCCCTTCTTCACCGCCTGCGCCTGGCGCATCAGCGAAATGTTGCAGGGGGCCGCTTCATTCCAACATGAAGCAACGCCGACAAAGGGTTGATGAATCTGGGCTGTCGTCAGCCCCATCGCATAGAGATAGGAACGATGCGGCGCGCGCTGGGGGCCCTCCGTCACGTGACGGCTGGGCAGCCTGCTCTTGATGTTCGTCTTGACGTCCATCGCGACCCTGTTCCGGCGCTCTTTTTCCTGCGCCCTTCCTCCATCAACGCTGGAACCGATAAAATGTCCCGTCGTCGGAGCGCTGGCTATTCAGCTAGGTGAATATCCTTTCATGTCAGGGTGTGGCCAAAAAGCGGCGCGACTACGGATGGGCTGCTTTTAGGGTTAAATGTTCCGACACCGTTGCAACGACGCAACAATCGTGTCCGTAAGGCAACCATGTATTATCAGTCCTTATGGGAACCTGACGGGCGCCTGACCAAGTAGCTGTTTAGTTGCAGTCATGTTACTAAGCTCGTTCAAGCTGCAACTCAGGCCTACTCCGCCGCCAGCTTCGGCGGCGCCGGCGGCAGCCAGCACTGCGTCCGATTGCGGCCGCCTTCCTTGGCCTGGTAGAGCGCGGCGTCGGCGGCCTTCATCAGGGCGTCTATCCCGGACATGCTCGTGAGGGCTTCGGCAACGCCGATGCTCACCGTGACGGACACCGGACGGCCGTCCGCCGTCAACGTCAGTCCTTCGACCCGCCTGCGAATCCGCTCGGCAACAGTTCGGGCGCGCGACAATGTCGTTTCCGGCAACAGAACCGTGAACTCCTCGCCTCCGATGCGGCCGACAATGTCCGACTTGCGCTTGCCGCGCGTGCAGATCTCGGCGACCGCCTTGATCGCCTCGTCACCGATCGCGTGGCCGAACCGGTCGTTGATGCTCTTGAAGTGATCGATATCGACCATCAGGACGGAGACCGAACGATAGTAGCGCTGGAACCGGCTCCACTCCGCATCCAACGTCATGAGGAAGTGCCTGCGGTTGAACAGTCCAGTGAGTGGATCGGTGGTCGCGAGCACCTCCAGCTGTCGCGCATTGCGGACAAGATCGGTGACGTCGACAAAGGTCAGCATCCGGCCGCCATTTGCCATCGTCGAGCAATGGACCCGGATATTGCGGCCGTCCGGCGTCTGCAAGTCGCGCTTGTGGTCGCCCGCCTTGATCTCCGCGATCCGCTTCGCCGGAAAGGCCTTGATCTGCTCCGCCGTTGCGCCCGTCGGGACTGCCCGGCGATTGCGCGCGATCAGCGTGACATAGGCGGGATGCCGCGCGACCTCCTCCTCGCTCACCTCCCAGAATTCCCGCATCCTGCGATTGAGGAACACCGCATTGAGATCGCGATCGAGCAGCACGACGCCGTCCTCCACGTTCTCGAGCGCCCCGGTCAGCACCTTCAGCTTGTCCGACGCGCGCACGATGTCGGTTACGGGCGTGTAGCTCACCATCCGGCCGCCGTCGGGCAGCGGCGTGCACTGACATCGGATGACATCACCATTGCTGCGCCTGAGATCGATCGGGTTTGTGTCCCCTATGCTCACGAGGCGGACGCGTTCGGCAAGGTAGGCTTCGAGCTGCTCGGCCGGCAGATCATAGGCCATGGTCTTGCAACCGTGACGCATCAGATCGGTGAAGCTGGGGGTGCGGTCCGCAACCGCGTCCGGAAGCACCCACATGTTCCGAAACGCGCGGTTGATGAACAGGGCTTTCAGTTCGGCATCCAGCAGCAGGATGCCGACCGGGATCAGATCGAGCGCCGCGCGCAGCGCCAGCATGTGCCCGCGCAGAATGTCGCCGCTGCGTCGCTCCGGAATGGTGAACGGTGCGGGACCCGCAGGTGCGGAAGCCGGCGCGGCTGCCGAAGCTGCAGCGCTCGCCCGCTGCTCCTCAAACGCGAGGCCGAGCTGCCGGTCCGATTGCCACAATCGTTTGCACGGCCTCACCTGGTTGGTGCCGACGAGCAACAACTGAACGTGGTCGGGAATGCCGATCGTGGTTTCGAGTTCCACGGTCGCCCCGGCATCGGTGAGCTGCCGGACCGTGCAATCGAACGCTGACCGACCGAAGTTGAAAACGATCTTTCCGGCCAAGAACGTTCGGCCACGAGAAGCTGACACCTGTCCGGACATGGCGAGCCACCTGGAGCAATTGCGAGCTCGCTCACCTCAGCACCTTTGAGTCACCAAGCCATGAATGCTTTTCGAGCATTTTGGTCGGGAACCCCATGACAAGGCGTGTGCGCCGCAATGCGGGTTCCATTGGGCGGCCCCGCGTCAAGTCGCAGCCCGTCCGATTTCCGTCATTCCGGAGCGTGCCTTGGCGCATGCCCGCAATGGCGACGGACGGACGTCGCTCGTAGGCTCACGAGCCGCCGAGCCGCTTCCGTTTCGCGTTCAGCGCGGAGGCGACACGGCCCACCGGCGGACGGCCGAGCAAGGTGGCAACTTCGTTCGTCGTGGCCAGCAGCTTGTCCATGTCGATGCCGGTTGTCACGCCCATGCCTTCCAGCATGTAGGCGACATCCTCGGTCGCGACGTTGCCGGTGGCGCCGGGCGCGTAGGGGCAGCCGCCGAGGCCGCCGGCGGCGGCATCGATGACGCGGACGCCCTCCTCCATGCCGGCATAGAGATTGGCGAGCGCCTGGCCGTAGGTGTCGTGGAAATGCATCGCAAGGTTGGCGACCGGAAGCTCGGCGCCGACCGCGCGCAGCATCTCCCTGGCCTTGAGCGGCGTGCCGACACCGATGGTGTCGCCGAGCGAGATCTCATAGCAGCCGAGCTCCCACAGGGTCACCGCGAGGTCGGCGACCGCCTTCGGCTTGATCTCGCCGTCGAACGGGCAGCCGAGCACGCAGGAGACGTAGCCACGCACCTTGACGCCGTCGGCCTTGGCACGCGCCAGCACCGGCTTGAAGCGCTCGATCGATTCCGCGATCGAGCAATTGATGTTGGCGCGTGAGAAGCCCTCGGAGGCCGCCGCGAACACCGAGACCACCCGGGCGCCGGCCGCGCGCGCGGCGTCATAGCCCTTCTCGTTCGGCACCAGCACGTGGAATTCGGCATCCCTGATATGGCTGACGCCGCACAGCACCTGGTCGGAGCTCGCCATCTGCGGGATCGCCTTCGGCGACACGAAGGCGCCGACCTCAACGGTATTGAGCCCCGCCGCCACCAGCGCCTCGACGAAGGCGATGCGCGCCGCGACGCTGACCGGCGTCTTCTCATTCTGCAGGCCGTCGCGCGGCCCCATCTCGATGATCTTGACCTGATCGCTCATGACGCAGCCGCAGGCTCCACTTCCGCAAGCTCGACACCCTCGCCGACGATATCGCCGACCTTGCATTTGAGCTTCTTCAGCACGCCGGCGTAGGGCGCGCGCAGGGTCTGCTCCATCTTCATCACTTCCAGCGTCAGGATCGGCGCGCCCTTCTCCAGCGTCGCGCCCTCCTCGGCCAGCAGCGCCACCACGGTGCCGGGCAAGGGCGCGACGATCTTGTCCTCGCCGACCTGCTCCTCGCTTTCGCCGCCGAACGGATCGACCCAATGCAGGTCGAAGCGGCCGTTGCGGGTACGCAGATAAAGCTCGTGGCCCTCGATGACCGATGCAACGCGCGACTTGAGGCCGTTGAGCGTCAGGTCGAAGCCATCCTCGCCGGATGACGAGATCGCGAAGGCAAGCTCGTGGCCGCCGACCGACAGCGTCGACGGACCGTTGCCATAGTGCAGCGTGATGGTCTGCGGCGGTTCATGGCCTTGCTTGAACGAGAACACCCGCTGGCGGCGGCCGACCGGCATCCAGCCGAAGGCCTGCCAGGGCGAGTTGGCCTCGCGCCGCGCCGCCTTCTGCTCGTCGTCGACGATCGCCGCCACCGCCGCGCACAGTTCGAAATCGCCGGCCGCGCCCTGCCCCGCTGTCAGGTTTTTCAGCTCGCGCTCGATGAAGCCGGTATCGATAGCATTGGTCCTGGTCGCCTGATGCGTCACCAGCGCCGACAGGAACGGGATGTTGGTGACGATGCCGCGGACGTCGGTCTGCTCAAGCCCACGGTTGAGCTTCTCGATCGCGCCTTCACGCGTCGGCGCCCAGGCGATCACCTTGGCGAGCATCGCGTCGTAATACGGCGAGACATTGTCGCCGCTGCGATAGCCGGCATCGATCCGCAGTCCGTCGCCGTCCGGCGGAGTCCGCCAGGTCTTGATGCGGCCCACCGAAGGCATGAAGTTCTTCTGCGGATTCTCCGCGTAGACGCGCGCTTCGATGGCGTGGCCGTTCAACCTGATCTCATTCTGCTTCAGCGGCAGCGCTTCGCCGAACGCGACGCGAAGCTGCCATTCCACGAGATCGACGCCGGTGATCAGCTCCGTGACCGGATGCTCGACCTGCAATCGGGTGTTCATCTCGATGAAGAACACGTCCTTGCCGTCGGAGACGAACTCGATAGTGCCGGCGCCGACATAGTTGACTGCACCGGCAGCCTTGCGGGCGGCCTCGCAGACCGTCTCGCGCTGCGCAGCGTTCAGGGTCGGCGACGGCGCCTCCTCGATCACCTTCTGATGGCGGCGTTGCAGCGTGCATTCGCGCTCCCACAGCGAGAGCAGATTGCCATGGCTGTCGCCGATGATCTGCACCTCGATGTGGCGCGGATTCTGCACGTATTTCTCGATCAGCATGCGGTCGTCGCCGAACGCCGCCTTGGCCTCGCGCTTGGCGCTGGTGATCGCGGCCGCGAGCTCGGCCGCCGAATTGACCACGCGCATTCCGCGGCCGCCGCCGCCGGCCGACGCCTTCACCAGCACCGGGAAGCCGATCCGGTTGGCGGCTTCCGCCAAAATCGCTTCGTCCTGGGCCTCGCCGTGATAGCCCGGCACCAAGGGCACGCCGGCCTTCTCCATCAGCGCCTTCGAGCCGGATTTCGACCCCATCGCCGTCATCATCCCGGCGGTCGGGCCGACGAACACCAAACCTGCGTCGAGGCAGGCCTGCGCGAATTCGGCATTCTCCGACAGGAAGCCGTAGCCGGGATGCACCGCCTCCGCGCCGGTCTGCTTCGCCGCCGCGATGACGCGCTCGATGTTGAGATAGCTGTCACGCGCCCGCGCCGGCCCGAGCAGCACCGCCTCGTCGGCGAGCGCGACATGCATCGCCTCGCGGTCGGCCTCGGAATAGACGGCGACGGTGCGCAGCCCCATGGCGCGCGCCGAGCGGATGACGCGGCAGGCGATCTCGCCGCGGTTGGCGATCAGCAGCGTGCGGAAACGCCGGTAGAGTTTTGAGCGGTCCATGATCAGATCCTTGGCTCACATCCTGAACAGGCCGAACTTGGTGGGTTCGATCGGCGCATTGGCCGCTGCCGACAGGCCGAGCCCGAGCACCAAACGCGTGTCGGCGGGATCGATCACGCCGTCGTCCCACAGCCGCGCGGTGGCGTAATAGGGATTACCCTGTTTCTCGTACTGCGCCCGGATCGGCTCGCGGAACTTGTCTTCCTCTTCCGCCGACCAGCTCTCGCCCTTGGCCTCGATGCCGTCGCGCTTGACCTGGCTCAGCACCATCGAGGCCTGCTCGCCGCCCATCACCGAGATGCGGGCGTTCGGCCACAGCCAGAGGAAGCGCGGGCTGTAGGCGCGGCCGCACATGCCATAGTTGCCGGCGCCGTAGGAGCCGCCGATCACCACGGTGAATTTCGGCACGCCGGCGGTCGCAACCGCTGTCACCAGCTTGGCGCCGTCGCGCGCGATGCCGCCGGCCTCGTATTTCTTGCCGACCATGAAGCCGGTGATGTTTTGCAGGAACACCAGGGGAATGCCGCGCTGGCAGCACAGCTCGATGAAATGCGCGCCCTTCAGCGAACTCTCGCTGAACAGGATGCCGTTGTTGGCGATGATGCCGACCGGATAGCCCCAGATATGGGCGAAGCCGCAGATCAGCGTGGTGCCGTAAAGCTTCTTGAATTCGTCGAATTCGGAGCCGTCGACGATCCGCGCGATGATGTCGTGGACGTCGAACGGCTTGCGCCCGTCGGCGGAGACCACACCATAGATCTCCTCGGCGGGAAACAGCGGCTCCTGGACGGCGCGCATGTTGAGCGTTGCCTTCGCCGGCTGCTTCAACGTGCCGACGATGCGTCGCGCGATGCCGATCGCATGCGCATCGTTCTGGGCGTAGTGATCGGTCACGCCGGACTGGCGGGAATGCACATCGGCGCCGCCGAGCTCTTCGGCGGTGACGACCTCGCCGGTCGCGGCCTTCACCAGCGGCGGGCCGCCGAGGAAGATGGTGCCCTGATTGCGCACGATGATGCTCTCGTCCGACATCGCCGGCACATAGGCGCCGCCCGCCGTGCACGAGCCCATCACGATCGCGATCTGCGGGATGCCCTGCGACGACATCTGGGCCTGATTGTAGAAGATGCGCCCGAAATGCCGCTCGTCGGGAAATATCTCGTCCTGCAACGGCAGGAAGGCGCCGCCGGAATCCACCATGTAGACACAGGGCAGATTGTTCTGCCGCGCGATGTCCTGGGCGCGCAGGTGCTTCTTCACCGTCATCGGATAGTACGTGCCGCCCTTGATGGTGGCGTCATTGGCAACGATGATGCATTCGCGGCCCGCAATGTGGCCGACGCCGGTAATGACGCTCGCCGAATGCACGTCACCGCCATAGAGGCCGTTGGCAGCGAGCGGCGACAATTCGAGGAACGCGGTGCCCGGGTCGACCAGCAGATCGACGCGGTCGCGCGCCAGCATCTTGCCGCGCGAGGTGTGGCGCTTGCGCGAGGTCTCCCCCCCGCCGCCAGCCACCTGGTTGAGCTTGTCGCGGAGCTCCGCGACCAGGCCGCGCATCACGTCGGCGTTGCGGGCGAATTCGGAAGATGTCGGATCGATGGTCGAATGAAGCGGCATCTGTGTTGCACGTTTCGTTGGAGGAGCTGACAGGATCGGGGACGTCAGGCGATCGCGCCATGGCGCGACCGCCGGCGCGAAGCTCAAGCCGTCTTGGCGAACAGCTCGCGGCCAATCAGCATGCGGCGGATCTCGCTGGTGCCGGCGCCGATCTCGTAGAGCTTTGCGTCGCGCAGCAGACGGCCGGTCGGATACTCGTTGATGTAGCCGTTGCCGCCCAGCAGCTGGATCGCATCCAGCGCGCATTGGGTGGCCTTCTCGGCGGCATAGAGGATGGCGCCGGCTGCGTCCTCGCGTGTGGTCTCGCCGCGGTCGCAGGCCTTTGCCACCGCGTAGACATAGGCGCGCGAGGCGTTCATCGTGGTGTACATGTCGGCGATCTTGCCCTGCACCAGCTGGAACGAGCCGATCGGCTCGCCGAACTGCTTGCGCTCGTGCACGTAAGGCAGCACGACGTCCATGCAGGCCTGCATGATCCCGATCGGCCCGGCTGCGAGCACCGCGCGCTCGTAGTCGAGACCAGACATCAGCACGTTGACGCCGCGGCCGACTTCGGAGAGCACGTTCTCCTCCGGCACCTCGCAATCCTCGAACACCAGTTCGCAGGTGTCGGAGCCGCGCATGCCGAGCTTGTCGAGCTTCTGCGCGGTGGAGAATCCCTTCATGCCCTTTTCGATGATGAAGGCGGTCATACCGCGCGGGCCGGCGTTGACGTCGGTCTTGGCGTAGACCACCAGCGTCTCGGCGTGCGGGCCGTTGGTGATCCACATCTTGTTGCCGTTGAGCACGTAGCGGTCGCCCTTCTTCTCGGCGCGGGTCTTCATCGAGACCACATCCGAGCCGGCGCCGGGCTCCGACATCGCCAGCGAGCCGACATGCTCGCCCGAGATCAGCTTCGGCAGATATTTGCGCTTCTGCGCCTCGTTGCCGTTGCGGCGGATCTGGTTGACGCAGAGGTTGGAATGAGCGCCATAGGCCAATCCGACCGAGGCCGACGCCCGCGAGATCTCCTCGACCGCGATGCAATGCTCGAGATAGCCGAGGCCCGAGCCGCCATACTCCTCTTCGACCGTGATGCCGTGCAGGCCGAGCGCACCGATCTTGGGCCAGAGGTCGCGCGGAAAGGTATTGGAGCGATCGATCTCGGCGGCGCGCGGTGCGATCTCGTTGGTCGAGAAATCATGCACCGTCTCGCGGATCGCATCCGCGGTCTCGCCAAGGTCGAAATTGAAGATTGCCGCCCGGTTCGAGGCCATGATCCCTCCCATGAGATTCATCTTGCAATTAAACGATCATACGTTTTTTTCTTGGCTTCGCAAGCGACTGTGCTATGGTTCGTGCATGAAATCGGCAGTTCATTGAATTCACTGGGATTTCATGCGATAAACATACGGTCGTTCGCTTGTTTCCTAACTTTCCTGGCAAGCCGACACCCCCTCCGAGGCCCCGATGGCACGCACGATCGGTTCACATGGCCCCACAACTCTGGAGGCGATCCGCAAGGCTGGCGTGCGCCTGATCTTCGAGCACGGCTACGAGGCCATGAGCTTGCGCCAGCTCGCCGCCGAAGTCGGCATCCAGGCGGGCTCACTCTACAACCATATCTCAACCAAGCAGGACCTGCTGTTCGATCTGGTGCAGGACCATATCAACGATTTGCTGCGCGAGCTTGATCTGGCGCTGGAGGGCAAGGCCGATCCGGTCGAACAGCTGCGCGCCTTCGTCGCCTTCCACGTCACCTATCACATGACCCGCAAGCGCGAGGTCTTCATCGCCAATTCCGAGCTGCGCAGCCTCGATGCCAAAAACTACGACGCCGTCGTGTCGCTGCGCGGTGCCTACGAGCAGCGGCTGGCACAGATCCTCACCGACGGGGTGTCGGACGGCGTGTTCGAGGTAGTCGACATCCAGGTCGCGACCTTTGCGATCATCGCTCTGCTGACCGGGCTCTGTACCTGGTACCGCCCCGGCGGCCGGCTGACCCGCGACGCCATCATCGCAGCGCACGAGAAGCTGGTGCTGTCGGGCGTCGCACCGCAGGCTGCGATCGGTCGGGTCCAGAACGGCGGTAAAGGCCCGCGAACCGCGGTGGCGGGTTCGTGACTGTGACAGAGCGCCCACAGCTCGATGACATCGACCTGCGGATCCTCACCGAGTTGCAACGCGACGGCCGGATCAGGATCAACGAGCTTGCCGAGCGGGTCGGCATCACCGCCCCGCCCTGCCTGCGCCGGGTCCGCGCGCTGCGCAGCCGCGGCGTGGTGCAGGCGATCCGTGCCACACTCGACGAGCGGCTGCTCGGCTACGAGGTGACGACTTTCGTGCTGATCCAGCTCGACAGCCAGAACCTGGTCGCGATCGAGGCGTTCGAGGCCGCAGTGGCGGCGGTGCCGCGCTTCCTGCAGTGCTGGCGGATCTCGGGCGACGCCGATTTCATGCTTCGGTGTGTCGCGCCCAGCGTCGACGACATGCGCCGGCAGCTGCTACAATTCGCCGGCCTGCCCAACGTGCGCAGGATCAGGAGTTTTCCGGTGCTCGGGGTCTCCAAGGACGCGCCGCTGCCGATTCCAGCGGCCCTCGTCCCAAGCCCCGCGAGTTGATCGTAGACCCTAGTGGGTCCACGGCTCCCAGCGCCGGAAGGCGAAATTGTCGGCATAGGCGATCTGGCGGTGCGCCGAATCCTTCGGCTCGATCACCTGGTAGGCGATGCCCTTGCGCTCGCAATAGGCCACCGCCTCCTCCTTGGTCTCGAAGTGCAGCGTGAGCTGCTGCTTCATGTCCGACGACGAGGTCCAGCCCATCAGGGGCTCCACGGTGCGCGGCTGCTCCGGCTCATAATCCAGCTGCCACGCCTTGGTCTTGGCACGTCCCGATTGCATCGCGTTTTTGGCGGGCTTAAAAATGCGTGCGGTCATGGATGGTCGGCCCCGTGGGATGTGCAACATGGAAGCGATTTGAAGGAAACCGTCGGGATAGTATAGAGACACCGTTCAACGAACTGATCGGTGATTCCTCGATCTCGGAGGCAGCCTTCGCCGGACCGGTATAGTCATTCTACCGCGCTGTGACAATCTGGCCCCGGGAGGCTTCCCTTTGCAGTCCCTCGGGGCGCGGCCAGATTGCCAAGGTGCGGTCTTCTCGACAGCATCACCTCGAGGAAACGGCGTCCCATGGAAATCCACGCTCATTTGCCCGAAAAAGGACGTGACCTCCGGCTCGACCTGTTCCGCGGGATCGCGAACTGGGCGATCTACCTCGACCACATCCCCGACAACATCGTGAACTGGATCACGACGCGGAACTACGGCTTCAGCGACGCCGCGGACCTGTTCGTCTTCATCTCCGGCTACACCGCCTCCTTCGTCTACGCCCGGATGATGCTGGAGCGCGGCTTCATCGTTGGCGCCACGAGGTTGACCAAGCGGGTCTGGCAGCTCTATGTCGCCCACATCATCCTGTTCGTGATCTACATCGCCTCGATCAGCTACCTGGCGCTGCGCTTCGGCGACTCCGAGATCATCAACGAGTTCAATGTCGCCGGCCTCGTCGACAACGCCACCGAGACGCTGCGCCAGGGCCTGTTCCTGAAATTCAAGCCGGTCAATCTCGACGTGCTGCCGCTCTACATCGTACTGATGGGCCTGTTTCCGCCGGTGCTGTGGTTCATGCTGCGGCAGCCGAACTGGACCATGCTGGCCTCGCTCGCGCTGTGGCTGGTCTCGCGCCATTTCGGCTGGAACCTGCCCGCCTACCCGGCCGGGACCTGGTACTTCAATCCGTTCGCCTGGCAGGTGCTGTTCGTGTTCGGCTCGTGGTGCGCGATGGGCGGCGCGCGCGCCAACATGCACATCATCAACTCGCGCTACACGCTGTGGTTCTGTATTGCCTATCTGGTCTTCGCGCTGATCATGACGATGGCCGGCCGCTTCCCGGAATTCGGCGCGATGTTCCCGGATTGGCTGTATTCGACCTTCAATCCGAACGACAAGACCAACCTCGCGCCCTATCGCTTCCTGCACTTCGTGGTGATCACGGTGCTGGTGATCCGCTTTGTGCCGAAGGACTGGTCGGCGCTGGAATGGAAGGTGTTCGATCCCCTGATCGTCTGCGGCCAGCAGTCGCTCGCGGTGTTCTGCGTCGGCGTATTCCTGTCCTTTGTCGGACATTTCGAGCTCTCGATGAGCTCGGGCTCGCTGTTCGCGCAGATCTTCGTCAGCATCTCCGGCATCGCGATCATGACGATCGTGGCCTATTACATCTCGTGGTCGAAGCGGCAGGACAAGCCGATCAAGCCGCCAGCGCCGAAACCCGCGGCACCGGCCAAGGCGGCCTGACGCTCAATATCTGAGTATGGCCTTGTCGGAAAACCGCTTCGCGGTTTTCCGGGCCATGCCTTAACTTCCACCGCGGCTGCCGTCCTGGGTGGTCGAGGACACGATGGTGGCGACGTCTCCGAACGTCGTCATCACGGGCGTAACGACCTTGTGCATGGCGGTCTTCGACACCAGCGTGTCGTGCAGCACGAGGTGGTCGATACCCGTGGTGAGGAAGCAGCTCACCGCATCCTGCGGCGTCTCGATGATCGGCTCGCCCTTGACGTTGAATGAAGTGTTGATCAGCACCGGCACGCCGGTCAGCGCCTCGAACTCTTTGAGCAGGCGATAGAGCACCGGGTTGGTTTCTTCCCGCACGCTCTGCACCCGCGCCGAACCGTCGACATGCACGATCGCCGGGATCCTGTCGCGCCAATCCGGCCGCACCGGCTTTGCGATCAGCATGTAGGGCGAGTCCTCCTCGCCCTCGAAGATCTCCTTCATGCGCTCGGCCAGCACGATCGGCGCGAACGGCCGGAACGCCTGGCGGTGCTTGACGCGGCTGTTGAGGATGTCCTTCATCTCGGCCCTGCGCGGATCGGCGATCAGGCTGCGGTTGCCGAGCGCGCGCGGACCGAATTCGGACGGGCCCTGAAACCAGCCGATCACGCGCTGCTCGGCGAGCAGCCTGGCGGTGTCGCGGCAGATGTTGTCGCTGCGCTTCGCATCGACCTGGATGCGCACCAGGAAGCCCTGCAGCGCGGCCGCCACCTCCGCGTCGCTGTAGCGTCGGCCGACATAGGCGTGCTCCATCACGAAGGAGCGGCGCTGTTTCAGAATCTCCAGCCAGCCGTAATAGGCACAGCCGATGGCGATGCCGTCGTCACCGGCGGCGGGCTGGATCCAGACGTTCTCGAAGCCGGCCTCGCGTGCGATCCGCCCGTTCGCCACGCAGTTCAACGCGACGCCGCCGGCGATGCACAGGTTCTTCGCGCCGGTGCTCTCGCGCAGCCAGCGCGCCCGCTCGAGCAGCACGTTCTCGGTGTCGTCCTGCACCCGCCAGGCGATGTCCTCCCAGTGCCGCATGGTCGGGCTCTTGTCCCAGCTGCCGCTGTCGAGCACGAAGGGCTGCTTGTTGTCGTCGCCCCAGAACGGCACGTGCAGCCGGCCGTCCTTCATCTCGAGGAGACTGCCGACCTGCCCGTGGCGGCCATAGGGCGCAAGCCCCATCAGCTCGCCGCACTTGTTCCAGTCGCCGAACACATAGGTCGAGACCCGGCTGTACAGCGCACCCAAGCCCGGCATGTTGTAGAACTCGTCCGACAACAACCCGCGCGCCGGCTCCATGAAGACCTTCTTCAGGCATTCGAGCCTGGTATCGTCGAACCTGTAGTAGCTCTCGGACTCGCGGGCGAGCGGCGAGGCTCCTTCCTGGGGATAGGCCTCCATCGCGTCGGCCTGGTAGCTGCCGACGCCGTCGACGATCATCACGACGCCATCCTTGAAGGGCGACACCGCGAAGGCGCTGTAGGCATGCGCGAGGTGATGTGAGATCGACACCACCTTGTCGGATTTCGAACGAAACAGCGGATGCTTGATGGCCGCGTTGCGCTCGGCAATCGGCAGGAAGCCGGGCATGTCCTGGTGGAGCATCCGCTCCTCCATCTCGGGCACCGGAAGGATGTAGCTGTTGCGCACCACGAGATCGACATCGTCGAGCGTGATGCCCTCGGCGGACAGGCAGTAGTCGACGACTTCCTTGTAGAAGCCGGAGGCGTGCTTCTCGCGGGTGATGCGCTCCTTGGAGATCGCGTAGGCGATCGCGCCGTCACGCAGCAGGCAGGCGCTCACGTCATGGTCGTAGGCGTTGAGACCAAGGACGTAGGTGTGTTGTTTCGGCATGGGCACTCTTCAGGGAGGATTCTGAAACGCTCAGAGAACATGATCGTGTCGACTTCAAGTTCTCGACGGCATTTTTCGCGACTCGCAAATCATCGCTTCTGCGATGCACAAATCAAATCGGCACGAAGTCGATGCAATGCAAGATGAACAGAATGAACGGCGGATGAACGACAAGATGAGTGTAGCAACCACATCATCCTTTGCGGGCGGGACTGTAACTTGACCTTACCTGTTGGTCTCAATAGAGTCGCTAAAGCTCGCAAGAACCTTAGTGAAAATATTGTCTTAGGCATGCTCGAACCGGATGTCGGTGTCGCGCGTCTAAGCGAGACAGCCAGCATCAGTTCAGATGTTTGGAAGTGACTGGAGATCTTCAGAATGACTAAACGCTACAATATCCTGACTCGTTGCCTTGCAGCAGTCGCTTTGTTGTTCGTCTATGTCGCAAGCACCTCTGCCATCCTGGTTGGCGCGACCACATCGTCTGCGCAAGCGCAATGGCGCGGGCGCGGCTATGGCTATCGCGGCGGCTGGGGTCGCGGCCGCGGATGGGGCTATGGCCGTGGCTATGGCTACTACGGCGGTTACGTCGGTCCCCGTTGCTGGTGGACCCCGCGTGGTGTTCGCGTTTGCCGGTGGTAACAACCAAGCGGCCGACACAAGCGATATTGAAGACATAGATCGGGTGCGTCGGTTCCGGCGCACCTGATTTTCTTTTTGGGTATTGTCTTTTGGGCCGCGCACGGACCTGCGCCACGCAAGGACCTGACACGCAGCAACCCGCGGCACGCAAGAAAGAGCCCCGGGAGACGCCGGGGCTCCAGTCACGGGAGAGAACCTTCAGAAATCGGACGCGAGGCCGAGCCGTCGGCCCGATCACCCAAGTGCATCTACTGCGTGCATGAAAGCAGATTCTGCTGCCTCAGGCTGTAGCCGTGCCGCAACAACCCACCGGAATGAACGCCTTTCCACCGGTTCCATCGCCCGTCGAAAAACCGCTGCGGTCACGCTCTAATCGTCGAGGATGGCAACTGCCCTCGTCCACCCCGCCGAGGCACGCTCAATCTTCACCGGGAAGCAAGACACCATGAACCCGGTCGACGGCAGCTGCTCGAGATTGTGCAGCTTCTCGATGTGGCAGTAGCCGATGTGCCGCCCGGCCTTGTGGCCTTCCCAGATCAGACTGGCGTCTCTGGTCTCGGCATATTTCTTCGCGGTGAAAACGAACGGCGCATCCCAGCTCCAGCCGTCGATGCCGGTCAGCCGCACGCCGCGCTCGAGCAGATACATCGTCGCCTCATAGCCCATGCCGCAGCCCGAATTGACGTAGTCAGGCTGACCATACTTCGCGCCGGCGCTGGTGTTGACGACGACGATCTCGAGCGGTGACAGCGAATGGCCGATACGCTTCAGCTCGGCCTCGACGTCGCCGGCGGTCGCAACATAGCCGTCAGGCAGATGCCGGAAGTCGAGCTTCACCCCTGGTTGGAAGCACCATTCCAGCGGCACCTCGTCGATGGTCCATGATCGCTCGCCGCGGTTCATGGTCGGATGGAAATGCCAGGGCGCATCGAGATGCGTGCCGTTGTGCGTCGAGAGCGAGACCTGCTCGACGGCCCAGCCCTGTCCGTCCGGCAGATCCGAAGCCTTCAATCCATCGAAGAACTGCAGCATGCGCGGCAGCCCCTGCTGATGGTCGATGTACTGGATGGTCGGGTGGTTGCCGGGCGGATCGGCCGGAACGTCGTTCTGCAGGGGAACGGAGATATCGATCAGTCTGCGCGCCATGGTGCCTCCTCACGGATTGGTCTTGTCAGGCGGGACTAACCTGCCAGCCCGCGCGCGTGATCGGCAAGCCACATCCGCTCGGGATCGCGGCTGACGACGTCAGGGCTGGGCTGCGGCAAGGCGGCGCAATGTTGAACCTATTTGCCGCCGGGGCGACCCATGGGCACTGGGGATTTCAGGGCCCAGTATTCGACGGCGCCGTCTGGACGAACATATTCCGTCCAGGCGGCGTTGTTGCGTCAGGCAAGACGATCTCGATCGAAGTTTGTTGCAGTTCCGCGCGACCGGGCTACGGCCCGCCCGGTTGGTTCTCTCGACGAAGCTATGCGATGGGATGGGATGGTCGGGGCAGCTGGATTCGAACCAACGACCTGCAGTACCCAAAACTGCCGCGCTACCAGGCTGCGCTATACCCCGACATTTCCGAGAAGCCCCGTGGATACACGCTTCAGCCAGCGCCAGCAAGGCACCGGTGCCGGGCTTCCCGCGGCGAAATTGGCAGCCATTTCTGCGCCGGAATCGCCTCGAAGAACCTTGAGCCTATTCCGTTCCGATTGAATCGGAACGGGGCTCTGGATTCTTGTTTTGACGCGTTTTCTTCACGCGAACCGGTATCCACCTCGCTTGAAAACGCTTTAGTGGCCGGCAAACAGCGGATGGCCGACCCGGTCGCCGGGCTGGATGCCGTATTTCTGTGCCGTGCCGGCAATCACCTCGAGGACGCCCCTGGCGAGCCCGCGCGACGAAATGATCTTGGTCGACATCGGCTCGGTATTCTCGGCGATCCGCAGGATGCGCCCGTCGGCCCGGATGAAGATCATGTCGAGCGAGATGTAGGTGTTCTTCATCCACATCGACACTTCCTGTTCCGGAGTGAAGTCGAACAGCATGCCTTTGCCGTCCGCGAGTTCCTTCCGGTACATCAGGCCGGTCTCCTTCTCCTGCTCGGTGGTCGCCATTTCGACGGAGAAGACGTGCACCCCTGATTTGGTGACGATTTCGAGCGGCTGGACGCTGGCAGCCTGCGCGGCCGGCGCCAGCGCGCCGAACATCATGACGAGGGAGGCCACCAGCCACGGGCGAAGCCGCCCAACCATGCGATCGAAATTCATCGACAAATACTCACACCGGGGAAGATTTTTCCGGCGGACCCTAACCCGATGATTGCGGCAAATGCCAGAGCCCTGGAGGCTCGCCGGCGCCTCACGTTTCCGTCAGGACGACAACCGGAGGTCTTGTTTGAGCATGATCTGTTCGGAAAACCGCTTCGCACTTTGCGCTAACGCGGCCCTCCGGGTCCGGATCATGCTCAGTGCGACGACAGCGCCGACGGGCCGGTCTCCGGATGGATCTCGGCGGCCATCATGCCCTTGGAGCCGGGCCCGAACCGCACCAGCACATACTGGCCGGGACGCAGCTCGGTCATGCCGAAGCGGCGCAGCGTTTCCATGTGCACGAAGATGTCCGGCGTGCCCTCGCCGCAGGTCACGAAGCCGAAGCCGCGCAGCCGGTTGAACCACTTGACCTGCGCGCGCTCGAGCCCGCTGGTCGCGGTCACCGTGACGTGGGTCCGCGGCGGCAGCATCTGCGCCGGATGAATCGCGGTCGACTCGTCCATCGAGACGATGCGGAAGGCCTGATAGCCCTTCGCACGCTGCACGCATTCGACGACGAGGCGCGCGCCCTCGTAGGCGGTCTGATGGCCGTCGCGCCGGAGCACCGTCACATGCAGCAGGATGTCCGGCCAGCCATTGTCAGGGACGATGAAGCCGTATCCCTTCGAAGCGTCGAACCATTTGATGACGCCGGAGACTTCGACGAGGTTGGCCGCCACATCGCCGAGACCGGAGAAGGCATCCATCGCCGGATCGCGCGGCGCGCTGCCGAACTCGCCCTGTCCAATCCTGCTTTGCCCAACTCCGCCGATCGGCGGTCCGCCGAGCTTCTTGGACTCAAATCCGTCCGACCCCATGACCCCGGACCCCACACATCAAATGCGGAGCGCCGACATTGCGGCGCACCCTGTACACGCTGCTCTCCATCACCAACTCGTTTGGACGCTGCGCGAATCTCTCAACCAAAAGATAACACTCCCGCTTGCGGGGCATAGCTAAAAAACGATTCTATCGGGAACTATGAACAGGCTTGCACAGCCGCGAATCAATCGGGCATCAATTGCCTACGAAAGGACCAAGCGTGTCGCCGATGTCGTGGCGGATCACCAGGTCGGCGATGTCGTCCTGATCGGTCGGCTCGTTGTTGATGATCACGAGCCGAGCGCCGCTCTCCTTGGCCATCATCGGAAAACCCGCGGCGGGCCACACCACCAGCGACGACCCGATCGCCAGCAACAGGTCGCAATCCCTGGCGAGTTCCGCCGCGCGGCGCATCGCATCCTCCGGCATCGACTGTCCGAACGAGATCGTCGCGGTCTTCACCGGATCGCCGCACTCGGAGCAGTCGGGTGCAGCGCCAGTCTTGTCGAAGTGCAGTTTCACCCACGAGAGCTCGTAGGCTTTGCCGCAACCGATGCAGCGGGCGTAGGTGGTGTTGCCGTGCAGCTCGATGACGTCATCGGCCTTGAAGCCCGACGCCTGGTGCAGATTGTCGATGTTCTGGGTGATGATGCCGGGAATCTTGCCTGCCCGGTACAGCGAGGCGAGCGCACGATGCCCGCGCCCGGGCTTGGCTGCCGCAAATGTCGGCTCCATCGCAAAGCGGCGCCGCCATGACTCGTCGCGCGCCTCCTGACTGGCGACGAACTCGTCGAACGGGATCGGCCGGTTGCGCGTCCACAGCCCGCCGGGCGAGCGGAAGTCTGGAATGCCGCACTCGGTGGAGATACCCGCACCGGTGAAGGGGACGATCGACGATGCCTCGGCGATCATGTCGCCAAGCCGCTCGACGCCGCTGCGCAAGTCTTTTGCAATCGAGTCTTTTGCGATCACTGGAAATATTCCGGTTGGCGGCCGCGATTATAGCACGGCTTGACCGATTGCGAGCTCGAGGGCGATGGCACCGGCGCGGTCGCTTCCGCCCCAGCATCATCACATTCCTGCACTGCCTGCTCCGCATTGACGCCCAATTCAATGATGCCAATGCGCGTGGGATAGGACCAATACGACGAGGATGGGCAATGACCGATCGGGAAGACAGTGCCGCGCGCGAGCGCGAGGAGATCGTCGCACGCGTTGCCAGCTTCAGGGCGACGCAGCAGAGGTTCGAGCGCGACCGCCAGGAGTATTACGACAACACGCTCGGCAATGTCTGGAGTGGATTTCAGCGCAGGAGCGCCTGATGCCGCGCCGACCACCGCGACGATACGATCGTTCGCCCGCGATCACGTCGTGACGCGCAATTGAGAAAGCCCGGAGCGATGTGCTCCGGGCTCGCCGCCGTTACCAATAATGGCGATAGTAGTGGTGCCGGTAATACGGGCGATAGTAGGCGTAACCGTCGTCGTAGTAACCGTAACGCGGGCCGTAATAACCGTAGCCGGGCCCATAATAGCGTGGGCCGTAGTACGCGCCGGCCGCGCCTGCCGCGAGTGCACCGGCGGCCAGACCGAAAGCCAGGCCGGGACCGATGCCGCGCGCCTGCGCCGGCGCGGTGACCATCGTTGCGCCAACCGTCGCAACGGTCGCCAGAACTGCCAATGTCTTTTTCATGCGCAACCTCCTCACGTGGTGATGTGCACCAACGCGGCCGGACGGGGATGGTTGCTGCAAAAGTCTGTTCCGGTACCCCAGCCATGCGATAGCGCAAAGCTACCATCGGTTAGCGCCGGAACAAAAACACAACCTCAGTGATTAGCTCTGATGTGAGCGAGGTTGGCATCGATGCCGGCGTGGATGGAACTGCTGCTGAACGTGATGGCCTTTGCCGGCTTCATCGGCATTGCGATGTATCACAAGCATCCGAACGGGAAGCTGCCAGACTGACCGCCGGACCTCTCCGTTGGCAGCCTCAATTTGCCTTGCGCGCCTCTCCCGCCGTCCGGACGAGCCGGTCCGCCTTCGCGAGCACCTTGCCGCTCTCGGGCTGCGGCCTAAGCCAGAAGCTGATCACCACAAAGACGGAACAGAAGAGCAAGCCCACCATCATCACGCGCCGGTGGGTCGGTCGATCAGCGCTATGGAACGATGGCATCATGGCTGTCACCTGCAGCCATCTCAACTGCAATCGCAGGTGGTGGCAACGCCATGCCACTCTTAACCTAACTCGGTAGGGTTAGCGGTGGTCCGATACGGCGCCGCGGGCGATATGCCCTGCAGCGCCGGCCTGCCGTGGAATCCACAACATATCCCACGCTTGTCCGCAGCAAATTCACAGGGGCGCAGGGCCCGTTTCCTCAACGGACCCCGGCTCTTGCTGCGCACTCGTCCACAGCCAGCCCGATCAAACGTCCGCCAGGTGCTTCGGGGTCGCCTGGAAGCTCAGGCTGCGGATTCCAACCGGCACCGGCCCGAACACCTCTGCCCGGTCGCCGCTGAAAGTGCCGGAGAAGCCGCTCGTCACCTCCTGCCCGGCGAACAGCAGCCGGGTGAACGGATCAGAAAACGTCGAATGCTGGTTGGTCCTGAGGTGTCCCTTCCAGGTGCCCTCGCCGGCCCTGTAGGGACCGATTGACCAGAAATACGGCCCCCCGCCGATCAGAAGACCGTCCCGCAGGTTCAGGATGCCGCTATCACGGCCACGCACGCCGTCGGTCATATGGATATGGATCGAATAGGGCCCGTTCCGCACCGATCGCGTCGTCTGGTCGCGAAAGTCCGCAGTATGACGCCAAGCCGGGCGGCGCACGAGCACGCCGATACCGTCCGGCCGCCGATTCGGGCCGAAAGCGCGGAACCGGACGTCAAGAATCCGTTAAGAAAGCCCTGACAAGGTTCGACCGCCGGAGGGAGCGAGCCATGCTCATTTACCCCGTACCTGCCGAAGTGACACACGCCAGGGTGCAGCTCGTCGTCGATCAGACGGCGAAGGAGCAGCCGCGTATCATCAGCGCCGATGTGCTTGACGTCTTCGCGGCCAAGAACAAGGCCGACCGCGACGCCGTCGAGGCCATGCTCGACATCAAGGTGTGAGGTCGCAAGCGGGCAACGACGTCCGCTCGCCCGGTCTTTCCTTTGAACCTTTCGCGCCGTGCGAAGACACAATTGCGCTGGGGGATTTCAGGGCCCAGCGTTTGGCGCAGCGCTGTGGGACGAGGATATTCCGTCTACGCGGCGCTGTTGCATTTTACAAATTCAACCTTAAGTTTGGTCCCCAACAGTTGACGGCTCACGCCCTGAGAGATCCCCAGTCCGTCAACTGGGAAAGCCCGCATCCAGCCTGCGGGGCTTTCTATTTTCGGATGCCGGAACCTTTCGCCACGAGCACCGTTGGGTGTCCCGTTGCCGGCATGATCACCCCAAGGCCGGTCGGCATCAGACCCCGCGAGCCCGCTCGCGGGGTTTTTGCTTTCTAGAGGATGTCCAACCTCGCGCGTCCTTGATTGGCAGTCGTGGCCATTCGATGGGATAGAAGCGAGTGCCTCCAAGGCTCGACCACGAAAGCCCCGTTCCGGAATTTTCCCGGGCGGGGCTTTCTCGTATCGCTTGCGGCATATGCTTGCGGCGATGCCGGCGGCGCATAAAGCTTTAGCTACCGCGCCAATCGGGCGGCAACCACTTGAGTGCTAGCAAGGTGTCGCAACAGGGGCAGCGCATGTCAGAAGACCACTGGTCAGCCGATCTCGCGCCGATCATGTGGAAATGGTTGGTGCGGCTGATCTGGTTCGGCAGCATCGCATTCTTTCAGTTCGCCGAGATCGCGCGATATCTGAGCGGCAACACCTACCGCCCCTTCTTCGGCCTGTACGCCGGACTGCTGTTCGCTCTCGTCATCTGGTTCATCGCCTGCGTGATCCGGAACATCGCTCAGCGCGCCGAGGCTCGGTAAGGCCCACCGGCCGACGCTGACCTAGGGATAAGGCCTTCACACAATCGCGAATGAGTGGCGGGAAAGCGCGAACGCCCGCAGGGCAGATCCGCAGGTTAGAGCTGCCCCTTGATGCGATTTGCTGCTATTTTCCCTCCCGGACCATCCCGCCAAGCATCTCTGCAAGACTCTCTGAATCTGCCAGGAGGAAAAAATGCGCTATCTGCACACCATGCTGCGCGTCCGCAATCTCGACGTCGCAATGAAATTCTATCAGGACGCGCTCGGGCTGAAGGAAGTGCGCCGCATCGACAATGACAAGGGCCGCTTCACGCTGGTGTTTCTCTGCGCGGAAGAAGACCTCCATCTGCTCAAGTCGCTGCCGCAGAGCCGCGGCGCGCCGCTGGTCGAGCTGACCTATAATTGGGACGAGGAGAAATACGGCGAGGACCGCCATTTCGGTCATCTCGCCTACGAGGTCGACGACATCTACGCGACCTGCGAGAAGCTGATGAAGATGGGCGTCACCATCAATCGCCCGCCGCGCGACGGCAACATGGCGTTCGTGCGTTCGCCCGACCTGCACTCGATCGAGATCCTGCAGAAGGGTGATCCGAAGCCGCCGGCCGAACCGTGGGCCTCGATGCCCAACACCGGTCACTGGTAAGACGCGAAAGTAAACGCCGCGCCCACGCGCAAGTTCCTGTCCGTCTTTCGCGGTCGGTCAGGCGCGGAGCGATCGTTAGGAACCCCTCGCAACCGTTGAAGTTGCCTCCTCATGCATTGAACCCGAGGAGGCAACGAGATGGGAAAAGGAATTTTGCTTTGGCTGTTGGGTGTGCCGATCCCGGTGATCATCGTGCTGTGGTTGCTGTTCGGTCACTGACTGCGTTTTGACGCGTGCGATTCGACGAGGCTCCGCCGCAATGCGGCGGGGCCTTCTTTTTTGCTCTCGATACAATTCACACCGCGCTTTTCCACGGCGTTTCGGCTAAGAACGCCGCAAAGCACGACAGCGGGAAGAATCGCGTGATGGACAGCAAGCCGCAACTGACGATCTGGGGCCGGGCCAATTCGGTCAATGTGCAGAAGGTGCTCTGGTGTCTCGCCGAGCTCGACCTGCCCTATCAGCGCATCGACGCCGGCATGCAGTTCGGCAAGAACGATCAGCCCGACTATCTCGGGATGAATCCGAACGGCCGCATCCCGACGCTGGTCGACGGCGACTATGTGCTGTGGGAATCCAATTCGGTGATGCGCTATCTCTGCATGGCCTACGGCCAGAGCTCGCCGGTCTATCCTCAGGCGCCGAAGGCGCGCGCTGCCGTCGACCGCTGGCTCGACTGGACACTGTCGACGCTGCAGCCGGTCGACCGCCCGGTGTTCTGGGGGCTGGTGCGCACGCCGCCGGAGCAGCGCGACATGGTTCAGATCCAGAAGGACGCCGACGCCGGGGGCGTGGTGTGGCGCGTTGCCGAGGCGCAGCTGGCGAGCCGTCGCTTCATCGAGGGCGAACAGTTCACCATCGCCGACATCGCGCTCGGCGCCTTCGCGCGGCGCTGGTTCGGCGTCGAGGGTGTCACCAAGCCGAAGCTGCCCCATCTCGAACGCTGGTTCGGCGAGATCGCGCAGCGGCCGGCCTTCGTGCGCATCGTCGCACCGCCGATGTCCTGAGCGGCAAGGCGTTAGAGCATGATCTTTTCGGAAAACCGCTTCGCACTTTTCCGGATCATGCTTCAACGTCCGCTGGACATCCCCGCACCGACACTGATGCCGCCGCCGAGCTTCACGCAGGTGTCGGTGCCTTCGACCTTGACGAAGCCCGCTCCGTACGACGCGCAGGGATTGCTCCGCGTCGCGGATTTTGACGGCAACATCTTGCCGGCATCGGGTGGCGTCTGGAAATTGCGGCGATCGCCGGTTTGCGCGAACGCGGTGGCGGGGAGCAGGACGGCGATGACGGCAAAACAGGTCTTGCGCATCCGCCCCTTGTATCGCGCGCAGCAAAAAGAGGCTAGCGCACGAATTTGACGCCGAACGTCTTGCCCTCGCGCCAGACCACCTCGCAGGCGCGCCCGGTGCGGGCGTCGCGCGAAAACGCCAGCCGCAGCTTGGCCGGCAGCGAGTTGTTGTCCTGGACCGTGATTTTTGCGCCCGACGAGGAAATGTCCTCGACCACGCACGGCCGCGCGGCGAATCCGCCGTCGAGCGTGATCCAGCCGGACTGACGCAGCGATTTGCGCGTTTCGCGCTTCTTGGACCCTAGAGCCATCACATCATCCCCGGGATCACGGGTATCGCCGGTCGCTTTACAAAGGGTTACGAGATATTAGCGGACTGTCGCGATCCCGGAGATTGTGCACATCCCCGCAGCGGCGCGGCAGGGCTTGGTCGCGCGGGATAATGCATTGAGTTTACTGGATTTCCTATTTGGCGCTGACGGCATCGCGCACGCACTGCCAAAATATCGAAAACAACCCCATGCAAAGGAGCCGCCGGCTGCCGGCACTCGACGACGCGACGTGACACGTCGGGCAAAGCAGGAGCATTATTTGATAATCCGGAAATTGTGCACACGCCCTTCGCCCCGACTAACTCATTTCGGCCCGGGCCGACCATGGTCCCCTCGGCCGATCGGCGCCGGCCGCTCCAGCTGGAACAGGTTGGTTGGACGCGCATACCACCCGCTCCCATGCATGCGGGCGATGAGATCGAGGGCAAGCGTGTCGATGTAGCCCTTGCCGGCATCGAGGACGAACTCGTCCGAGACGTGGGCGCATACGACCTCGCCGATCACGGCAACCTGCCGCGGACCCGTCTCATGAGTCGAGAGGCTGCGGCATTCGAACGCCACCGGGCTGTCGGCGATGCGTGGCGGCGAAACCATCTGCGAGGGCACCGTCCGCAAGCCGGCGAGCGCGAGCTCATCGACCTCGCGCGGCGCATCGACACAGGTGGCATTCATGGCATCGGCCATGCCCCGCGGCACCAGATGCGCGACGAACTCGCCGGTCGCGAGGATGTTCTCGGCGGTGTCCTTCAATCCCTTCTCGGGATGGCGAAGCAAACCGAGCGCAACCGTCGGCGGCTCGTGCCCCAGCACGTTGAAGAAACTGAACGGCGCCGCGTTGACGACACCGTCAGCGGACCGTGTCGTCACCCATGCGATCGGTCGCGGGGTAACGGTCGCAGTAAGGATCTTGTAGCGGATGTCCGCAGCAAGCTGGCCCATATCGAAGAACATCCTGGCCTCAAGTCCTTGTCTGCGCACTGCTGACCGTCGACACCGCGGCCTTCGGCCGATCGTCGACGATGAGCTGGAATACGTCGGGGCGCGAATAATGACCGGTCGCATCGAAGTCGTATTTGCCGCGCGCTACGTCGTCGAGATCGACGTCGGCGTAGAGAATGGTTTCGCCGTCGAAGTGCGGCCCCGCCAGCACCTTGCCAAGCGGGTCGATGATGGCGCTGCCGCCGCGCATCAGCACGGTCTCGGGATCGTCGCTGAGCGCACATTCGTAGTTCTCGGGAAATGCGCCGCGCTTGAGGTACTGGCAGGCGGTCAGCACAAAGCAGCGGCCCTCAAGCGCAACGTGCTGCATCGTCGGCAACCAGGTGTCACGATCGTCAGCCGTGGGCGCGCAGTAAATGCTGACGCCCTGGCTGTACATGTGCATGCGCAGCATCGGCATGTAGTTTTCCCAACAGATCACGGCGCCAATGATGCCCAGCGCGGTCTTGAAAGCCGGCATGGTGGAGCCATCGCCAAAGCCCCAGATCAGCCGCTCGCCGGCGGTCGGCATCAGCTTGCGGTGCTTGCCGACCAGGCCGTTCGCGCCATCGAAGAACAGCACGGTGCAGTACAGCGTGCCATGCTCGCGCTCGATGCAGCCGATGACTGCGAAGACCCCAGTGGCCGCAGTTGCCGCCGCAATCGTCTCGACCTCGGGACCGTCGAGATCAATCGCCTGGTCCCAATACAGCCGGAAGGCTTCGCGCCCTTCCTGCTTGCGCAGACCGACCGGCGCACCGAACGAACTACCTTTCGGATAGCCGCCGAGAAAGGCCTCGGGAAAAACCGTCAGCCGCGCGCCGGCCCTGCACGCTTGCTCGATCAGGCTTGCGGCCTTCCGAGCTGACGCGAGGGTGTCGTTCGGAAATGCCCCCGCCTGAATGACGGCCGCCTTGTAGCTGCTGATTTTTCGGGAAGTCATGACGCCGATCCGGAATATGACGATGCAAGGAAACACGGGCTGCTCTCGGGCTGCCCGTGAATAGTGTCGTGGGTTTAGTCATCGGTCTCGAGCTTCGGCCGGTTCGGCAGCACGATCGAACCGATCACCGCGACTGCGGCGCAGATGACGACCGGATACCAAAGTCCTGCGAACACATCGCCGACCGCCAGCGACAGGTAGGTCGCGAAGAACGGCAGGAAACCGCCGAAGATACCCGCACCGATGTGGTACGGAAACGAGAGCGCCGTGTACCGGATGTTCGCAGGGAAGACCTCGACCAGGAACGAGGCGACCGGCCCGTAGATCATCGCCACGATGATGGTCATGACCACCAGCAGGAAGATGATGTGACCGGACGATACCTTGGCCGGATCGGCCTTAACCGGGTACCCCACGTCCACCAGAGCTTTGCGATAGGCTGCCGGGTCGTAGCCGGGAATCGTCGTCCCCTTCACCGTGATCGCCACAGCCTGGCCGCCGATCGGCGCAGCGTAGCTGAAGTTGATACCGCCCGAGATCAGCAGCTTCTTGGCCTGAACGCAGGGCTTGCCGTGATCGCTGTGGGTGCTCAGCAATGCGGCCGCAAGACCGAACCTGCAGGCTTCGCTGGAACTGTCCGCATGCACCTTGACGGGCGCAGTCCGGGTTGCGGCCACGAGTTGCGGATTGCCCGCTTCCAGAAGCGAGGCAAACATCGGCCGATAGCACAGTGCCGAGAGCAACAGGCCCGCTATCATCAGCCACTTGCGGCCGATCCGGTCGGACAGCCAGCCGAAGAATATGAAGGCTGGCGCGCCGATGATGAGACCAACTGCCATCAAAATGTATGAGGTCTGCAGATCGATCTTCGCCACCTGCTGCATGAAGATCATCACGTAGAACTGCCCCGTGAAGTAGGTCGAGCCCATGCCGGCGGTTGCACCGAACAACGCGATCAGTACGAGACGCAGGCTCGACCAGCGGCCGAACGTGTCGCGGATCGGGTTCTTGGACAGGCGCCGCTCGGCCTTGAGACGAGCGAACACCGGCGACTCGTGCAGCCTGGCGCGGACATAGATCGAGAACGCCAGCATCACGATCGAGATGATAAACGGAACACGCCAGCCCCAGGCCTTGAAGTCGGCGTCGCTCATGAGGCTCTGAGTGCCGATGATGACGGCGATCGAGAGCGCCAGACCAATCGACGAGGTGATTTGAATCCAGCCGGTCAGAAGCCCGCGCCGGTTGGGACGCGAATGCTCGGCGACATAGACGACAGCCCCGCCATACTCTCCGCCGACCGCAAGACCCTGGATCAGGCGCAGCACCACCAGCGCAATCCATGCCGCGTGCCCCACCGTCGCATAGGTCGGCAGGAAGCCGATCAGCGCCGTGCTGCCGCCCATCATCACGATGGTGATGAGGAACGTATATTTGCGGCCCACCAGGTCGCCGATGCGTCCGAACACCACCGCGCCGATCGGGCGGATGACGAATCCGGCGGCAAGCGCGCCGAGCGACGCAAGCACGGCAGCCGTCGGATTGTCCGGCGGGAACAGCACCGAGCTCATGAACACGGCCAGCGAGCCGTAGATGAAGAAGTCGTACCACTCGAACACCGTGCCCAGCGTCGAGGCCAGGACGACCTGCCGCTCCTCGCTGCGCGTCAGATCGTGATCGACTGCTGCCGTCGCCGTTACTGCATCCATCGCCATTCCCCTGTTTTACGGCCCGCGAGCCCCCGCTCTGACAGCAGCCTCGAAGCGACATTTCTTATTTAGTCAGATAGATATGATATTATCAAATATGGCAAGCTTGAATGTCCGGCGGGACGCGCCCAATAATGCGGCTCAGGAGCGAATCCATTAACACTATGATTCACAAGGACTTTCAGTGAAAAGGACGCGCGGAGCCCCGCAGCCTGAGCCGCTGCCTGCGGCAGCAAGGTCCCAATCTGAAGGAGCGGCCAAGGCGGAACGCACCGGGCGGCGCGGCATCCAGTCGATCGAAATCGGCTTCCGGATCCTTGATTATCTGCGCACCGAGCTGCGTCCGGTTCCGCTCAAGATGATCGCCGCCAACACCGGAATGTCGGCGGCCAATGCCCACTACTATCTCGTAAGCTTTCAAGCCGTAGGCATCGTCCGGCAGGAAACCGACACCGGCTGCTATGCGCTCGGACCCTACGCGCTGAAGCTCGGCATGGCCGCGATCGAGCAATTCGATGTCTTCACCGCCGCCCGCCCCGCGATGACCGAACTGGCGACGACCATCGGCCACACGGTCTTTCTCGGCGTCTGGGGCAACCGCGGACCCACCATCATCTATCGCGTCGAAGGCGGCGCCAGCCGGCCGATCATCGAACTGCGCGTCGGCAGTGTGCTCAGCCTGCTGCGCTCGGCGCTCGGCCGCAACTTCCTCGCGCATCTGCCGCGCTCCATCACGGAGCAGATGCTCGACCAGGAGCTCAAGGAAGAGCGCTCACGGCACGCCAGGATCGACGACGCGCCGGCAACCAAGGCCGAAGTGGAAGACATGGTCGCAACGATCCGGCACGACGGCATCAGCCGGTGCCGCGACGCGCTGCTGCCGAACTTCACATCTTTGTCGGCACCGATCTTCGATCAGACCGGATTTATGATCGCGGCGATCACGATGATGGGACCGATCGGTATCCTCGACGACGATCTGAAGGGCGCGACGGCGAGAGCCTTGCTCGCCCATGCTCGCGCCCTCTCGGCCACGGCCGGCTGGCAGCCTGAAGGATCGGGAATTGGTACCCTTTGAGGAGGTCGAATCCCGACCTCCGGGAGCGATGAACCAAGCCCCTGGTACTTCGTCGAGAACGGCAGCGGCTTAGACTCCGATGGGAGACATGACGAGCACCGCCCCGCCGCTTGCCTGTGGAGGCGGTGAGATGGCCGGAACCATCCGCCATAAATGACCAGATTGCGTTGCTTCACCGCGGTCGCAGCATCGGCAATCGTCAATCGGGGGCGAAAGGTCAATCGGCGCCGGACACGCACAGCGTCACGTTGAGATGCAACGAGGCTGGCGCTCCCTAGCGGAGGGCGTGAGGAACGCTACCTACCCTTGATTTCACAGTAGAATTTCTTGGTCACCCAATTCACTGTACCCTCGGCAAGGGGCGCCCTTAACGTGTTCCTGAAGTGGACAGAGGTGCGCGGCTGAATGCGGTGGCTTACTACGCTTTTGGGAACTCGCCCTGCGCCCTTCTTTCCAATGCATCCGCCTCTTGTCGGAGCGGCTTTACTTGGCGATCCGCGTCGAACCAAAGCACCCCGAGGCTGACCGGTGCAGGCAGGAGCGAAAGTCCAACGAGCAACATGGGGACCATCTCCCAACCCTCGGTTATTGGGTCATCGGCCTTGAACGCAATGACGGTCAGTATGATCGCCAGCGCAGCTGCAACAAGCGAGTTTCCTAGAACGTACTTCTCGAACTCCCTCGACAGGCGAATTCTGAAGATTTCGTACCTGCCCTCAATACCCAAAAGCTCATCCTCAAACTCTTTTGGGGGACGCTCGTGCTCTGGAGCCAGGAACAGGCTTCGCAGTCTAGCCAAGGCGCGGTTTAGAGGCTGAAGGCCGATGTCCCCGTAAAGCTGGAGAACGACAGTCCCTACATGGAGGCCTACCCCTAGTTGCACGACGCTAGAAAAATCCCCATACTTCATAAGTCCGACTCCCCAAGGACTTTTCGTGGCTTACAATCCAAATATTCTTTCAAAGATTTTGAGCACTCGGTTTCTTAGTACCGAGCAACTCTCTGATCGCCTTCAAATTGCACCCGCTGAACTTTCTCGCGAGCTTGACCGAGAACCTGAGCCGGGACAAGGCATCCTCAATCGCATTGCAAAGGAGCTTGGGGTACCGCCCTACTCTTTCTTCATGGAGAAAGCACCCGCGCTCCATGATGTATTGCCTGACTTTCGCTCCTCGACCGCGAAGCCAGCGGCCAAGATGAAAGAAACGGTCCAATCCATTCAATTTGCTGAAGGTGTCCAGCGCGCTCTCGAACAGTTCTGGGTGAAACTTGACCTGCCTCAGTTCTCAGCAAAGGGCAACGCCGAGGTCGACGCGTTCGCTCTGGCGGCGCGCGAGCTACTGAGCATTTCGCTTCAAGATCAGCTCGACGCAAAGGACGCAAACGCGTTCTATCTTGTCTGCAGAAAGAAGATTGAAGACGCCGGGATTTTTGTCCTCCACGACAGCTTTCCTGAACAGGATGGTAGCGGTTTTTGTCTCTCGCACCCTCGCCATCCAGTGATCGTGGTCAACACCCGAAAGCAGACGAAGGGGCGACGTCTTTTCACTCTCATCCACGAACTTGCGCATGTCCTCATGCGGTCGACCGGCATCTCCGACCCGTTCATCACAAGGAACTCAGTCGAGCGGATATGCAATCGCTTCGCAGGAAGCTTCCTCGTACCCAAATTGTATGTTCAGGCACTCCTGAAGGGGCCGACCACAACTCAGCCTGACGACGAAGACGTCAAATGGGCCTCCCGTCGATTGAAGATAAGCCAAGAGGCTACCGTCTTCAGACTAGAGCAGCTCGGCATTTACACAGCCGGTAGCTACGACCGATGGAAGGCGCTGGTGCATGGCCGCAACCCGGATTACTTCGAGAAGCGCGGCGGACCACCGGGAGGCGAACCGCCCCCACAAGAAAAAATCAAGCTGTCGAAGTACGGCTTCTCTTTCGCTCGCGCATTCGACTCGTTGCTTCGCCAAGGCCTCATTAGCGAGGTAAACCTTTATCGCTCAACGGGTTTAAAGCCGAAGTATCAGAGGCAGTACTTCGACTACGTTAAGTCTCTCACGCCTGACCAGCTCCACACGCTGGAGCTTGATGATGAGTGAAGGCGATGCGGAATACTTGTGCATCGCCGATACCGATGGACTGCACGGTATTGCTGCTGCGTCGGGCAACCTGAAGACCGTCCTTCTCAGCCATCTCCAAAGCGGTCTCATTGGGGTGCCGGCGTGTGCTTGGAAGGAGTTTGAGGAGCTTTATCCCTATGAAGCGGAAGCGTTGAAGTCCTTTGTTTCCACTCGGATAATAATGAAACGAGCATACTATGTTGGCGCCGCCCGCATCGCGGACAAATTAAACTCTGGCTTCCCACGAGGAGCTTACGACGACAGCGTCGAGCTTTTCACGGCTTCCATTGCCTTCGCGAAAAAGTGCCGTATCGTCACTTCGCCTGCGCAGATTGCAGTCTACACCGCGATGGCCTGCCAAGCGTCCGACCTAGATACGTGGGTTGTAGAGCACGCTTTGAGCTAGTCGAGCATTCCCCTTGCGCCTCCAATTTGGCATTGCAGCTCGGGCCGCACTTGAACGTGCACTTAGTGCCAGCGTTGGGACACCAACACCAAAATGATGAGGAAACTGCTCATTGCCACGATAGTGCCAAGCCGTCTGATCTCTTGCGCAGTCTGCCGCGCGGCCTTCGCTTGTGTCTCATCGATCATGTCAGCCACGTCGCGGAGTCTGCTGATGACGTGCTCTAGCGCGACGCCCTGCCCGTGCATCATACGCACCACCGCCGTTGTTTGTTCGGTGGACTCGGGTCGCTCCGCCTGGGCGAGGGCTTGATCGTATGTTTCCCCCAAAAAGTCGCTTAGTTTGTCCTGCCTCTCATCAGTGTACCGAACCACCATCACTCGCCCTTTCCCCTTCAACAGCCGGCAGACTAGCGCGCAACCGAACGTGCACCCAGCGTGCAGCTAGAGGTGCCGAAAAAACTTAGACAGGGGCACTCTCACGGGCTTAGATTTACGCGGCGGCCCTCACTCGCCCCAAGTCTGCAACATGCGCTCCGCGCTTGCGGGGTCGGTCTTGATCCGGGACACAGCCATCCGCTGCAGCCCGCTAGCCCTGCCAATCTCGGCAACGTTGATGCCCTGCGCGGCCATATCCATCACTGCGGTGAACTGAGCGCGATCAAAGGTCGGCTTCCGTCCCCTCTAGGCTTTCTCGTTGGTGGCCTTCGCGTGCTCTATACCGGCGCGCTGCGTGTCCTTCAAGCTCGCCGGCTGTCCTGCCTTCTGCGAGCGCTTGATCTTCAAGCTCGTCGGGGTCGATGTCGTCAGCGAACGGATCCAGGACTGCGGGAGCAATGTATGGCGAGATCGATGGAGCGTCGTGGCGCTTGCGGTTTTCGGCGGCAAGCTGAAGCTGCTCGCGTTGAGCCTTAAGCCCTCGCGGAAGATACCCAGGCGTCGCCAGCGCGCTTGATGGTGGCGGGGTCGAGACTGTCGAGCAGAGGGGCGGCCTTGCGCCGGCGCAGCTCGGCCCACTCTTGCTGAACGCGGTCTGCTTCCTCGGTGTGCCTGCGGCGCGCCTCAGCCGGGTCCTTGGTCTTGAGGGAGCGCTTCACTTCCCAGCCGATTTCCTCGCGCAAATCGTCGGGAACGGCCTTGCGGAAGTAGTAGACATCGCTGTCTGGATGCTTCCACGGTCGGGACATGCGTAGAACTACCATTCTGTACCACCTCGCTGTGCCAGAGGCGGCCAAGAAATCGTTGCCTAGCAAGGGGTTGCAGGAATAACAACAGCTTACATCAAGCTGGCGCTCCCTAGCGGAATCGAACCGCTCTCTCCACCGTGAAAGGGTGGCGTCCTAACCGATAGACGAAGGGAGCAAAACTCCCGGCAAATCAATACGTTAAACGTGAGATAGGCCGGACTGGCCGCTACCGGCGAACGGCCGCGACGGGCGAACGTATAGTGGCGATTGGCCGGCCGGGCAAGCGTCCAGAACGCTTTTCCCGGATTGCCGCCGGATCACCTCTAGGAGGTCATCTGCAAGACAATCCGGCCTCGATCGAGGTCCAGAAGCCGCAATGCGACGGCACATGCGCGTGGGCCCGCGAACCGCCCACATGAATCAGGATGACGGTGGCTAGCGCGACGACGACGGCGGGAACAATGAATCTTCGGAACGACATGGGGGTGCGCATCGGCCGACATCGTGGCCTAACTAAGGCCTCAGGCCGGCGGCAACACACACCGCGCCGGCGGCTAGTGATTGCTGGCGACGTCCTGACGATTGGTCTGCTGCGCCGCCGCCACCGCCGGCGCCTGCTTGATGCAGGTGCTGCAGATCACGAGCTTGCGCGCCAGCCGGTCGTCGGCATCTGCATCCGACAATTGCGTCTCCGCCGCCGGTGACACATTGCGCGCATGGCGGCGCGGCTGCGGGGCGTTGGGATCCTGTCCGGCGCCGTCCCAGGCCAATGGCCCGGTTCCGGACGGCGGGGTGGTCATGCTGTATTGCTGCGAATATTGCGCGCAGGCGCCGAGCGCGATCGGAAGAAACAGCACAGCGGCCTTGCGAGCCCAGTTCCGGAATGCAGACATGATCACACTCACACGCTATTCGTACCGCGACACCAGTACCGCGACCTAAGAGCAGAACCGCTAAGAAATCGTTCACCCTGATTGTTCCGTCGCATTCAACCACGACGGCATCAAGACGGGATTGCGGCGCCAAGCCGCAAAATCCAGACGCAAATCAAAAGACGCAAATCCGGAGTCCATCCATGCCAGGCATCAACGGTCGCTTCGACGGCAAGCGCGTGCTCGCCGATCTCAATGCGCTGCGCGCGATCGGTGCCTACAAGACCGGCGTGCACAAGCCGACATTCTCGGAGCCGCATCTGCGCTCGCTCGGCTGGCTCGCGTCCCGCCTGCCCGATGCTGATCTTGTCGCCACGATCGATGGCATCGGCAACGTGCTCGGCAGCAGTGCGAAAGCGGGGCCGAAGCTGCTAGCGGGCTCGCATCTCGAAAGCCAGAACCATGCAGGCTGGCTCGATGGGCCGCTCGGCGTGGTCTATGCGCTGGAAGCCGCGCGCGTCATCAACGGCGATCCCGGCATCAACGGCGCGGTCGAAGTCGCCGCATGGTGCGACGAGGAAGGTCATTTCGGCAGTTTCCTCGGCAGCCGCTCCTACGCAGGCGCCGTGACCGAAGCCGATATCGATGCAGCGCGCGATCGCTCCAGCGGCCGCACCATGCGTGAGGCGCTGCGCGACGCCGGCTTTGCCGGGCGCCCGCGCCTCACCGCCGAAGCCGGCCGCCATATCGGCTATCTCGAGGCACATATCGAGCAAGGCGACACGCTGGAAGCGAGCCGGCTCAAGATCGGCGTCGTCACCTCGATCGTAGGCATCTGGCAATATCGCATCAGCTTCATCGGCGAGCAGAACCATGCCGGCACCACACGGATGGCCGTTCGCAAGGATGCGGGCCTGGCACTGGCGCGGTTCTGCGTCGCGATCGACGACAGCTTCCCTGCCCTGTGCGGACCGCGCACGGTGTGGACCACCGGACGCATCACGCTCGACCCCGGCGCACCGAGCATCATCCCGGGCGGCGCCGAGATGCTGTTCCAGATCCGCGACGACAATCCGGAGGTGATCGCGCGTCTCGAGGCGCAGTTGCACCGGATGGCCGACGAGGCGACGGCGCAGGGCCGTTGCAGCGTCAAGGTCGAGCGCATCCGCACCGGGGTGCCCGCGATGATGACACCCGCTTTCCAGGACGCGATCGAGGCCGCGAGCGCGGCCTGCGCCGGCGGCAAATCCATCCGCATGCCGAGCGGCGCTGGCCATGATGCCCAGGTCCTCGCCACCCTCATGCCGGCGGCGATGCTGTTCGTGCCGTCGATCGGTGGCATCAGCCATCACTGGAGCGAGAACACCGACGACGCCGACATCGTCACCGGCGCCGAGGTGTTCGTCGACACCTGCCGGCGGCTGCTGGCCGGCTAGCCGCTTCATCGCGACGCCGCGATCAGGTCGAACCGCCCCGGTTGCCGGATCTCAGCGAGGCCAGCGCGTGCGAACTTTGTACCGTCCCTCGCCTCGCCGTGAAGAAGACGTACAGCAAGCAGACGTCGATCAGGATCGTGGCGACCATGACGCCGTAGGCCCACGGGCTTTCCATCAGCTTCACTTCGATCAACACGCGTGACAGGCCAAACCCCACGACCCACGCATCAAAACTCATGCAGATCCGGCGAAACGTTTCGGCATCCAGCCGCCGGATCAGAAAGGCGCCGAGCGGTATGCCGACGACGACGCAAGGAACGAGCACGAACAAGATGCTCCGGCTCTCTTCGATGAACAGACCGAGGTTGTAGTACGCGATCGCGGTCAGGCCGGACTCCGTCACCCGGACCAGCGCGAGGCCGGCCCGAAATTCATCTTTGACGAGGCCCTGGTTGTTGAAGAGGATCGCCAGCGGCGGCCCGGAAATGGTCGTGACCGAGTACAGGACGCCCAGCATCGTTCCAAAAGGCAAGCCGACCAGCCATTTCGACTGGATCGGCCTCCGCCAGCCGGCGGCCTGCAGCAGGATCAGCGGCAGAATGATCGAATAGGTGGCGAATTTGATCCAGCTGGGCTGCAGCGACGTCAGCGCAAAGGCGCCGACTGCGATGCCGGGCAGCATGCCGATGAGGATCGGCAGGATGCGCCGCCACACCGCCGGAACGCCTTTCAGGTTGATGCAAAGGACGCATAGATTGACGACGACTTCGACGATGACAATCGCGGGATTGAGGACGCGATTGGTGTAGAAGACGAGTGCGACCGGCACCGTCAGCGACGAGAACCCGTAACCCAGCGCACCGTTTACAAAGGCCGCAAACAGAGCGCTCGCGGCAAGAACGATCACAGCAGAATCAATCGAAGGCATCTCTGGCTTTTACCGGATCAGTCACTCCCCGCTGTACTATAACTCAACGAAGGGCACGCAGTGCCCGAAACTTGCGAAGGCCTTGCGAAGCGCCCTGAGCGCGCCGCGACAGCGTAGCACTTCGTTTTGCCCGGCAGAGGCCGACGCCACCTGCCGTGCAAATTCGCCGCAATCGGCGGATCGGTGCTGCAGTCGTGGCGCGGTGCCCGGTCCCCTTCCGCCGTCAGGCACCTTCCGGCGACCGCTCTTTCTTGATCTGATCGACGCGTTTCGGCCGCGCTTTCGCAGGCACCGTGACATATTGGACACGAGAACGGCGCCAGCCGAACCGATTCCTCCAATCGTCCATTTGCAATCCGCTGAACTTGCTGCCATTTCTTCGGAGCGCACCGCTGTGGTGCCATTGAAGGGGCCCGTTCGGCTCATGTTGTTGCTTGAGTCGCTTCCGACTGTGATCGGCGCCGCCGCCATCGCACCAGCACTGCTGGTGCTGTGGCTGGTGATCGCCGCTGACGAGCGCCCCGGACCGCCGGTGCAGGTATGGCTCGCCTTCGTGCTCGGCGCGGCCAGCATCTCGCTGCTCGGCCTGGCACGCATTCCCTTCAATGCGCTGCTCGCTATTCCCGACAATCCCTGGGCGACGCAGGCGGTGCGCGCCCTGTTCGGCGTCGCGGCGCCGGAGGAGATCGTCAAGGTTTTCGTCATCGTCGCCATCTCGACGCGGCGCCGCGCCTTTGCCGACCCGATGGATACCGTGGTGTACGGCGCGGCTGCCGGCCTCGGCTTCGCCGCCTATGAAAACCTCGCCTATCTGGTCCAGCACAAGGACATGTGGCGCGCGCTCGCGGCGTTGCGCAGCGTGCTCACCGTACCGTTCCACGGCGCACTCGGCATCATCGCCGGCGCCTACCTTGCGATCGCGCGCTCCGGCGGCGCGCTCGGCGCCTACCGCGGTCACCGCGACTGGGCGCGCATCACCAATTGGGCGCTGGTGCTGGTCGCACCGGTCCTGCTGCATGCGGCGTTCGACTTCCCGCTGCTCGCGCTGCAGCGGATCCCCGACCTCAGCTCGACCACACACCTGCTGCTCGGCACGGCCAGCGTGCTGATCGGCTTCTCCTCGATCGGCTTTGCGGTCCGCCTGGTGCGCCGCCTCGGCAGGCATCATGCCCCGCGCACAGATGTCGCGCGCGAGCGGCTGAGCCAGTTGCGACGGATGTGGGCGCTGCTGCTGATCGGCGGCGGCACCGGCTTTGCCGGGGTCGCCTTCCTGCTCACCTCGCTGCATCATTGGTACGTCAATCCCGAGCGCAATGCGTCCTTCATCCTGATCCCGATCGGCTTCACCTCGATCCTGATCGGACTGGCGCTGTTGGTCGCGACCACCGCCGTCTACTTCTTCGGCCGCAACCGGATGCGGACCGCCTCGGAAGGCTTTCCGTCCGCGCCGGGCCAGGGTTAGGATACCTACGTTCGCAGATTGGGAGAGCCGCGATGACCCTGTCCAACGACCTCGACAAGCTGCGATCCGAGATGAAGGCCGCCGTCAAGGCGCACTGGAAAGCTTTCCTGTTCGAAGGCATCCTGCTCGTGATCCTCGGCATCGCAGCGCTGATCGTGCCCACATTCGCGAGCCTCGCCGTCACCATCTTCCTCGGCTGGATGTTCCTGATCTCCGGAATCGGCGGGCTGATCGTGACGTTCTGGGCGCGCAGCATGCCGGGCTTCTGGTGGTCGCTGATCTCGGCCACGCTCGCCGTGCTGGCCGGCATGGTGCTGCTGGCGCGCCCGATGCAGGGCGTGCTGACGCTGACCATCGTCACTGGCGCCTATTTCGTCGCCGAGGGCATCGCCACCATCATGTACGCGCTGGAGCATCGCCGCGAACTGTCGGGACGCTGGTCGTGGCTTTTGATCGCGGGCCTGATGGATATTCTGGTCGCCTTCTTCATCATCGCGGGGCTGCCGGAGTCGGCGGGATGGGCCATCGGCCTCCTCGTCGGTCTCAACCTGATGTTCGGCGGGGCGACCCTGATCGGCATGGCGTTGGCGGCGCGCAACACCTGACGGCGAACTGCCGGGGGTCTTGATTTGGGGTAGTGACAGCCCCAAATCCCTGCGCTATAGAGCCGCCCATGATCACCGTCGCCACCAGCTATTTTTGGTACTTTAGCTACGACAGCTCGCTGGCGGCAGGAGGATCGCGCTCAATCTGAAGAATTGCAGCAGACGTCCAAAACAAGCCGCCAGACCTGGCGGCTTTTTTGTTGCCGGCAGGTCCCAAAACTCCAAAGGAGCCAGCCGTGTTGAGTACGACAGACGATCTTCGCATCAAGGAATTGAAAGAACTGAGTACGCCTGAAGAGGTGATGCGGGAGGTCCCGCGCACCCTGACGGCGACACGCGTCGTGATGGGCGCCCGCAATGCCATCCACGCGATCCTCAACGGCAGCGATGACCGCCTGCTGGTCGTCGTCGGCCCCTGCTCCATCCACGATCCCGCGGCGGCCGTCGATTATGCCGAGCGCCTCGCCGGCCTGCGCGAACAGCTCGCCGACCGCCTCGAGATCGTGATGCGGGTCTATTTCGAGAAGCCGCGCACCACCGTCGGCTGGAAGGGGCTGATCAACGATCCCGACCTCGACAACAGCTTCGACATCAACAAGGGCCTGCGGCTCGCCCGCAACGTGCTGTCGGCGGTGAACAATCTCGGCCTGCCGGCCGGCACCGAATTCCTCGACATGACAACGCCGCAATACATCGCCGATCTGGTCTCCTGGGCCGCGATCGGCGCCCGCACCACCGAGAGCCAGATCCATCGCGAGCTGGCGTCCGGCCTGTCGTGCCCGGTCGGCTTCAAGAACAGCACCGACGGTGGCGTGCGGATCGCGGCGGATGCGGTGAAGTCGGCGTCGCACCCGCACCACTTCATGGCGGTCACCAAGGGCGGCCGCTCGGCGATCGCCGCCACCAGCGGCAACGAGGACTGCCACGTCATCCTGCGCGGCGGCCGGGTGCCGAACTATGATGCCGCGAGCGTCGATGCCGCCGCAACCGAGCTCGGCCGCGCCGGGGTCGCGGCGCGGCTGATGATCGACACCAGCCACGCCAACAGCAGCAAGAAGCCGGAGAACCAGCCGCTGGTTGCCGCCGACATCGCAAAGCAGGTCGCGGCAGGCGAACAGCGCATCATCGGCGTGATGATCGAGAGCAACCTTGTCGCGGGACGCCAGGACGTCGTGCCGGGCAAGCCACTGACCTACGGCCAGAGCATCACCGACGGCTGCATCGACCTCGCGACGACGGCTGACGTCTTGAAGCAGCTGGCCGATGCCGTCGACGCACGGCGCGGCGTGCGGCGTGACGGCTTGCAAGAGCGTTCGGCCTGACGCGGCCGGACGGATTGAGCGTTGCCGGCGGGGCGGATACCGCGCTCCGCCGGTCTCTTCCGTGGTTTAGCAGCCGCGGCAGATGCTCTTGATCTTCTTGTCGAGCGCCGCGTCTTCCTTGTTGGCCTGGCTGTTCGGATCGCTGATGTTCTTCTCGTTGCCAACGTCGCCGCGGCGCGGCTGACGATGTCCGACCGGCGCGTCCGGCACCCCCGAATTTTTCTGCATGGAGGACGATCCGCCCTGCTGCTGCGCCCAGGCCAGCGACGTTCCCAGTTGGGGCGTTCCGAGGCCAACCGTCATCAGAGCCATCAACAAAACTGTCTTCCGCATCTCGCGTCTCCGCTTCTCAACCCTATCGCGCCCGTTCCGGCACCTCGACGGTAGCACAGTTGCGCCGCCCTTGCGCTGCGCAATCCTGTCCCTTCGGTATATCGGCCATGGTGCCAAGGAGCCAGATTCCTGCGGCGACCAGCACCGCAAAGAAGCCGAACATCACAGCATTTTCGATGCCGCGGCCCCGCCCATTGCCGCCTCAGGATTGCGGCGGGTAGGAATGAACGTCACCGCAATAATCGACGATACGGTACCGCCGTTCCGCGCCATCTTCACGTTCGCGGGAAACCGGCTGCGACAAATAGGTCGGGCCGATCGGCGCCTTGCCGTGACCGCCGGGAATGTCGAGCACGTAATCCGGCTGACAAAGTCCGGAGACGCGCCCGCGCAGGGCCCGCATCAGCTCCTGCCCGGCTTCGATCGTGGTGCGCAAATGCGCGGTGCCGGGCGCAAGGTCGCCATGGTGCAGATAATAGGGCTTGATCCGGCACTCGACGAAAGCGCGCATCAGCGCCGTGAGCGTCGCCGCATCGTCGTTGACGCCGCGCAGCAGGACCGACTGGCTCACCAATGGAATGCCGGCGTCGGCGAGGCGTGCGCAGGCCGCGCGGGCATTGGCACCGAATTCGCGCGGATGATTGGCGTGGATCGCAATCCAGGTGGTTGCCCCTTCCACCCGCAGCGCCGCGATCATCTCGGGATTGATACGTTCGGGATCGGCGATCGGAACGCGGCTGTGGATGCGGATGATCTTCACATGATCGATGGCGGCGAGATCGGCCATGATCTCGGCGAGCCGGCGCGGCGACAGCATCAACGGATCGCCGCCGGTCAGGATGACCTCCCAGATCTCCGGATGGCTGCGGATGTAGTCGAGCCCCGCGCGGTAGGCATCGTCCGACAATGCCGAGGCCTTTCCCGGCCCGACCATTTCGCGGCGGAAACAGAACCGGCAATAGACTGCGCAGACATGGACGAGCTTGAACAGGACCCGGTCCGGATAGCGATGCACGATCCCACCGACCGGCGAACGAGCGTCGTCGCCGATCGGATCGGCGTTCTCGCCGGGCTGCTCGACGAGCTCGTCGGCGCTCGGGATGAACTGCCGCGCGATCGGGTCGGCTGGATCGGCCGGGTCGATCAACGCGACGAGCTCCGGCGTCACCGCGACCGCATAGCGCGCCGCCACCTGTTCGAGCTCGGCAACGGCGTCGACCGGCGCGAGGCCGGCATCGATCAGCTCGCGCGGCTGGCGCAGCGTCGCCGCCAGTTTCGGATCGATCCTGTTCATGGCTCTCCCGCAGGCGGCGTCCAGACCACCTGATCAATTCGCGGCGCGCCGCTCGCCAGCATCACCAGCCGGTCGAAGCCGAGTGCGACACCGCTCGCCTCCGGCATCCGGCCGACCGCGGCAAGGAAATCGTCGTCGAGCGGATAGCGCTCGCCGTAACGGCGGGCCTTCTCGTCCATCGCTGCGGTGAAACGATGGCGCTGCTCGGCCGCATCGGTCAACTCGCCAAAGCCGTTGGCGAGTTCGACCCCGCAGGCATAGACCTCGAAGCGCTCGGCGACGCGCGGGTCGCCCGCCTTGGTGCGCGCCAGCGCCGCCTCCGGCGACGGGTATTCGAACAGCACCGTCAGACGGTCCTGTCCCAGATTGGGCTCGACATGCTCGACCAGCACCTTGCTGAAGATGTCCGACCAGGTGTCGTCATCGGCGATCCGCACCCGCGCGCCCGCGGCCGCCGCCAGCGCTGTGCGGTCGCCCTCGCCGCCCGCGATCGTCGCCAAAAGGTCAATGCCGGCCAAGCGCTCGAAAGCTGCCGCGACCGTCAGCAGCTCCGGCTCGGCAAACGGATCGGCCGTCTTGCCGCGGAACGAAAACCGCCCGATCCCGGTCGCCTGCGCGGCATGGGCGATCACCACGATGGTATCGGCCATGATGGCGTCATAGCCGGCGGCGGCCCGATACCATTCCAGCATGGTGAATTCGGGCAGATGCAGGTCGCCGCGCTCGCGATCGCGGAACACCCGCGCGAACTCGTAGATCTTCGGCTCGCCGGCCGCGAGCAGCTTCTTGCATGCGAATTCCGGCGAGGTGCGCAGATAGCGCGTCGCGGCAGAGCCATCGGCCTGTCTGAGCTCGGTCCGCGGCGCGTGCAGATGCGTCTCGTTGCCCGGCGATATCTGCAGGATCGCAGTCTCGACCTCGGCAAAGCCCTGCTCCTCGAACCACGCCCGGAGCGCCCGCGTGATCGCGGTCCGCGCCTGCAGGAACGGCCTGCGGTCGGCGTAGCGCCGCGGCGTCCACCAGGGCGAGGGCTGGTCCTGACCCGTCATCGCCAGCGGGTCCGCATGGAATCGACATCAACAAGCCCCCACCCCGGCTCAGGAGTCGGACATAACCAGTTGATTCGAAGCAGATTCATGGTCGGTATGGCCTTGGTCACCGGGAACGCGGCAAAGCTGATCCCTTCTTGTCGAAAGATGCCGGCCTTGTCCATGCGCCACCGCGGCCGGACCGAAGCGGATGGCCCGATCCGGCCCGAAAGCGGAGCCGATCCCGCGTGGCCGGAACGGTTGGCAACCTGCCGAATTCGGCCGCAAAAGACTGGCATCTCAGGGACAAATCAGTATGTTGCAGCCCGAAATCGTCGCCACGGCCGAGGCGCTGCCGAACCGGTTGGCACCCTCACGTTCTCAAATTCAGGAAAACACCTTTGAAAGTCATCGCCAGTTCCATCCGCAAGGGCAACATCATCGAGCAGGATGGCAAGCTCTATGTGGTCCTCTCCGCCGAAAACATTCATCCCGGCAAGGGCACCCCCGTCAGCCAGATCGAAATGCGCCGCATTGGCGACGGCGTGAAGGTGTCGGAGCGCTACAAGACCACCGACCAGGTCGAGAAGGCCACCGTCGAGGACCACAATTACAACTACCTCTATGAAGACGCCGACGGCTTCCACTTCATGAACAACGACAATTACGACCAGGTCCAGGTCTCCAAGGAGATCGTCGGCTCGTCGGCGCCGTATCTGCAGGAGAACATGACCGTCAAGCTGTCGATGCACGACGGCAATCCGGTCGCGATCCAGCTGCCGCAGCGCGTGACGCTGGAAGTGGTGGAGACCGAGCCCGTGACCAAGGGCCAGACCGCCTCGTCGTCGTACAAGCCCGCCGTGCTGTCGAACGGCATCCGCACCGGCGTGCCGCCGCATGTTTCCACCGGCACCCGCATCGTTGTCATGACCGAGGACGGTTCCTACGTTGAACGCGCCAAGGATTAGGCGCAAGGATTAGGCGCTAGTCTCTCTGGAGACTCGAACCGGGGGGTGCAGTGAACAGGAAGGTGGTCAGCTTCATTACTTGCTGGCTGGCAGCCCTGGTCTCGCCTCCTCCCGGCGCTCATGCCGACGAATTCCGGACGCCTTCGATCTCGGCCATGCGGGTCGAATGGCGCTCGGTGCTGGATCAGCTCCGGCAGGAGATCGCCACCCGTCCGGCCATCGTCTCCAGCTTCAGCTTCGCGGCACAGCGCCGCGTCCCGGCCTCCGATCCTCGCACCATGCCCGCGCTGGTGCAGCTGAACGCTCTGACCTCGCCGCTATTCCCCGGCATTGCGCAGAGCCCGATCCCGGTGCTGCTGCCATTCGATCCCGCAAGCTATCTCGAAGCCCGGCAAGGCAGCGCGCCAGACGGCCTGCCGGTCGCGCGCTACCAGGCCGATTTCCGCGCGGCCGACGTCTTCCATGCCGGCGCGTCCGGCTATGACGCCGTGTTCTCGCTCGATCCCGGCGCGGGCGACGGCATGCCGTTGCGGACGTTTGCTAAGCCGGTCGAGGTGCAGATCTCGGGCTCGATCCTGGTCTACGACCTCGCCGACCGGCTCGGCGGCAAGGGCGAACCGGTCAAGGCTCTGGTCACGCAGTTTCCGGACCTGCGCCGCTTCATCCGCGAAGGCTATGTCCGCTACGCCTTCACGCGTTTCGGGATCCCCTATGTCGTCTCGATCCAGTGCCTCGACAGCGCGCCGAGATCGAAGCGGCTGGCGTGCCGCGAGACCTACCCGGTGGCCGAACGATTTTTGAAGGCGTTGCGCATCGCCGGCGGGCAGCCGTCGCGGCCGCGCAACGATACGGCTGCCGACTCCGCCGAGCGGCCGATCGTGCAATCGGCCGACTTCACCTACCGCCCGAGCGGCGACATCATCGCGGGCAGCGGCGGACGCCGGCAGCAGGGCGGCCATCCGGACTTCACGGTCTATTCGCAGATCCGCTTTCCGCTGGAGAAGGCGCCGGCCTTCGCCCATTCGCAGTCGTTTCCGAAGCGCGGGCGGGTCGACGAATATCCCTGGCAGGACAATTTCTGCGAGGCGCGCAGTTTCGAGGTCGGCCAATGCGCCAGCGGCTTCGGCCATCAGGGCCAGGATATCAGGCCCGGCGCGTGTCCGGGCGACGGCAAGGACGGTTGCGACCCCAGGCAGCAGGTGGTGGTCGCGGTGCGCGACAGCATCGTGATCCGCTCGGCGCAGCAGCAGGCCGCGACGTTGCAGGTCAACACCCGCACCGAACATGTCCGCTTCCGCTACATGCACATGAACCCGTCCGTGATGGACGCCGACGGCCTGCTCAACGGACGCCGCCTCAGCGAGGGCGAGAAGATCGGCGTGGTGTCGAACTATCTCGACCATCCCAACGGCACGTCACGGCACCTGCATTTCGACGTGCAGGTGTTCACGCGCGACGGCTGGCTCTGGGTCAATCCCTACACCACGCTGGTGTCGGCCTATGAGCGGCTGATCCACGGCCGCGGCCGCGAGATCGGACCGGAGCCCGGCCCCGCAGCGGCCGTGGCGCACGCATTGTCCGACGATGTCGTGCGTCGCATCGACACCCAGGAAGGCGGCGGCAATTAAAGCATAATGAGATTAGGTTGAGCTGGCACGGCGTCGAAAGTTCACCTCTCCCTTGGGAGAGGTCGATTTGCGCAGCAAATCGGGTGAGGGGTTGCGGTCTACCGAGAGAGCAAGAGCCCTCACCCGGATTGCTGCGCAATCCGACCTCTCCCCGCCGGGGAGAGGTGAAGCAAGACCGCGCCAAGCCTATTCAACCAAAACTCATCCCGCTTTAGCGCCTGCGGCGCCACCGGCATTCGACTACTTCTTCCAGGGCGCGTCGCCCCGCGCCGCGGCGTCCGCGAAGACGCCCTGCTCGTAATCGATGAAGGCGCGTATCATGGCGCGGTAAGCGGCTTCCGCAACCTTGGGCGACAGCCCGTCTGCATCGGCGAGCGCCATCGCCTTCTTCACGACGGCCTCGGCGCGCTCGGGCGCCTCGACCTGCGCGGGGTTGGCCTTGAAGCGGGCGGCCTCATGGACGTAGCGGCCGCGCTCGGCCATCAGGCGCACGATCTCGCGGTCGAGCCGGTCGATGTTGCCGCGCACCTCGCCAAGCGTCCTGCAGCAGGCGCCGTTGTCGACGGTGGGATTGCCCCACAGTGCCGGCGCATCGGTTGCAGGCTCCTCGGCCCACGCCACCGCGGGAATCAGAATCGTCAATAGAGCCACCGGCAATCGCATCGAACGCCTCCCAGTCAGCGCGCACGCCCAGCGATTGTTATGCCGATTTTATGCGCGGATGGAAGCTCGGCGACCTCAGAGCGATCAACCGATGTCCATTGCGGCCAACACCTCGCCCACCTTCGCCTGGGCGTCCGGCGGCAACGGCAGGATCGGACGCGGCGGCTCGGCCGCGCAGATTCCCCTGAGATTGGCGATCGCGTAGACGACGCGCAGGCTCGAGAATGTCTTGAGCAACTGCCAGACCGGTTGCAGCCGCGCATCGAGCTGCCGCGCCCTGGCGGCATCGCCACTTGCCACGGCGCGGACGATGTCGAGGCAGACCTTGGGGAAGATTCCGGCGAGGACGCTGTACCAGGTCTCGCCGCCCGCCAGCAGCGCCTCGGTGCAATTCCAGTCGGCGCTGTAACCGAGCGAGAAACCGCCCGGCACGACAGCCCGCAATTCCGCGACATGGCCCGACAAGGTCGACGCATCCAGCGCAGGACTTTTCACCGCAATAATCCCGTCCACTCGACTCAAGCGGCCGATCAAGGCCGGCGTAAACCGAAAATGCGTGGTGCCCGGATTGTCGTAGATGCAGATCGGCAATCTGCTTTCACGCGCCACCGTTTGAAAGTGCTCGAAGACTTCATCATCGGTCAGGGGCGTGTAGGAAACCGCCGCCAGCAGGCCGGCCGCAGCGCCGGCGTCACGTGCATCTTGCGCCAGCTTCACCGCATCGTCGGTGCGGAGTGCGCCGACGCCGACCAGGATCGGCGTTCTGCCATCCGCCAGCGCTGCAGCCGCCTGCATCGCGCGGCGCCGCTCTTCACGGCTGAAATACGGATATGAACCGGTGCTTCCGAGCAGCCCGATCGAATCCACCTTCGCGGCGAGCAAGGGCTCCAGCAAGGCACGAAGCGCGCCGGCATCGACTTGCCCATCCCGTGACGAGGGCGTGATCGGGAACGCGGAAAGCCCCTTGAGATTGACCATTGATTGCTCCTGTTCGGTGCCGCCGCGCGAACGGCGAAATCGCATTCCGGCCGTGGCCGCCACGCCATCAATCGCCGTGCGCAGTACCCGTTGCAAGGTCCAGTTTGCTGCAGACTTCACAGCAAACTGGTCCAGCGCGCCACAGATCTCGCGATCCCTGGAAATTGCGTGGGGTGCGACTATTCGAGCATTGTCGTCAGCTGCGCGCCTTCGTCCGCGACGAACACCGCGATCAACTCCGCTGGCTCCGTGGTGCTCGCATTGGCCGACACCATGTGGGTCGAGCCCGGCGGCTCGAAGAAGGACTGGCCGACATGGAAGGTTTCGACCGGCCCACCGCCGAGCTGGGAGCGGATTTCGCCCTTGGTGATGTAGGCCGTCACCGAACCGGAGTGACGATGCGGCGGCGTGAAGCCGCCGGGACCGTAGAACACGCGCACCACGGTGACGCGCTTGCCCTGTACGTTCGGCAACGCATGCGAGGTGATGACCTCGACCTTGTCGAGCGGCGACGCCGCATTCGCGCTGGCGCATAGCGGCGCGATCATCGAGGAAATCGCGTCGAGCGGGGGCGGCAGCGCCTTGCCGATCACGAAGGCCGAAGCCAATCCCGCGATCGCGGCAAGCAAGACTGGCCGCGGCGGCCGCACGAATGAAAAGGATTCTGTCATCGCCATCGAGGTCATCGGTCGTTCTCCCCTGTCGATTGCTGTTGAATTCTTCTCACGATGTCGCGGCTGCGACCCGCTGCCGGCGCGGTGGCGGCGTCCAGCGATAGGCTGCGCCGAACCGGTTCCAGACATTGATCGAAGCGATCGCCGAGGTCAGGTAGGTCAGCTCCTTCTCGGAGAATTCGGCGGCGGCTTCGGCGTAGACCTCGTCGCAGACGCCGTTCGGCAAGGTCGTCAGCGCCTCGGTCCAGGCCAGCGCCGCGCGCTCGCGCGCCGAGAACTGCGGCACCTCGCGCCACACCACGACGAGATTGAGCTTGTCGATGGGCACGCCGAGGCTCTCGCCCTGCAGGATGTGATACTGCACGCAGAAGGCGCAGCCATTGATCTGCGAGGCGCGCAGCTTGACCAGTTCCAGCAACTGCTTGTCGAGACCGGCCTTCGCCGCGAACTGGCCGAGGTCACGCACGACGGCGAAGACATCGGGGGCGAGCTTCTCGAAGTCGGTGTATTCCTTGCGGGCATGTGACATCGGCTTGGCCTCATGTTATCAGTGTACTGACATATTATCAGAGCTCTGATATTGAGCAAGACGCAGACATTCGCGAAGGCAACATGGCGGGGATGCAGAAACGAGGGAAATCGGGCAGCGCCGAGCGGCGCCCGGCGGGGAACGCGGTGGCGCGCAAGGCGGCGATCGGGGCAGGACCGGCCGCAGACGCCCTGCCCGCCTCCGCCGTCCCGCCGCCCGGCAAAGGCAAGCGCGGCGAACAGGGTTATCTCGCGTATCTGTTGCGCCAGGCACATGCCGCTTCACGCCTGTCGATGGAGCGTGCGCTGGCGCAGCTCGGCGTCACCTCGCCGCAATTCGTCGTGCTCACGATGCTGAAGGCCTATCCGGGGCTCTCAGGGGCCGATCTGGCCCGGGTGGCGCTGCTGACGCCGCAGACCGTCAGCGTGATCATCCGCAACCTTGAGCGCGACGGCGCGATCCGCAAGTCGCCGCATCCGGTCCATGGTCGGGTGCTGCAATGGACCCTGACCAGCCATGGAACCACGCTGCTGGAGAAATGCCGGCATATCGCCCAGGCCCAGGAGCGCCGGCTCGCGGCCGGCCTCGATGCCAGATCGGAACAGGTGGTCCGGCAATGGCTGTCAAAAATCGCCACAGATTTGCAGGATAGCTAGAGCATGCCCCGGAAAAGTGGGAACCGGTTTTCCGAGAAGGGCATGCTCAAACAATGATCCTGCGGCGGCGTGGCTTTTGGCTCGCTCGATCGGCGCCGCTAGACTGGACGTATGAAACAGCCTGATTCTCCGAATTCCCCCGCGCGCCGCGCTGTCCTGAAGGCAGCGCTCGCCGCAGGCGTGACACTGACCAACCCGCTCGGCGTGCTGGCGGCGGCGCCTCCGGGCTTCGATCAATGGCGCGACAATTTTCGCGCCCGCGCGCTGGCGAAAGGCATATCGGAGGCGACCTGGAATCGCTGCATGGGGCGGATCGAGCCCGACATGAGCGTGTTCAAGCAGATGCGCAACCAGCCGGAATTCCACGAGCAGATCTGGCAGTACATCAACCGCCGCGTCTCCGACTGGCGCATCATTCATGGCAAGGAAGCGCTGAAGAACAATCAGGCGCTGTTCGCCAGGATCGAGCGCGACTTCGGCGTCGAGCGCGGCACGCTGCTCGCGCTGTGGGGCGTTGAATCAGCCTATGGCGATCCGCTGGTGCAGCAGAACCACATGACGCCGGTGTTTCCTTCGCTCGCAGCGCTCGCCTGGAACGAGCCGCGCCGCAAGGCCTATTGGGAGACCGAGCTGATCAACGCGATGAAGATCGTGCAGCGCGGCTGGAGCACGCCCGAGGAGATGAACGGCTCCTGGGCCGGCGCGATGGGCCATTCGCAGTGGATGCCGGAAGTCTGGCTCAATGTCGGCTTCGACTATGACGGCGACGGCAAGGTCTCGCCGTTCGGCCGGCCCGACGATGCGCTCGGCTCGACGGCGAAGTATCTCGTCAATCGCGGCAAGTGGCACCGTGGCGAGCATTGGGGCTACGAGGTCCGCGCGCCCGGCGGCAGCGCCAGCGGCAGCCGCACCTATGCGGCCTGGGCCAGCGCCGGCGTCGTCAGAGCCGATGGCCAGCCGTTCTCGCAGCCGAACGCGTCGGCGCAGCTCTGGATCCCGGTCGCCGGCGGCCCGGCTTTCCTGCTCGGCCCGAACTTCAACTCGGTGAAGAGCTACAATCCCTCGATGAATTACGCGCTGGCGATCTGCCATCTCGGCGACCGCTGTCTCGGCGGACCGCCCTTCATCCAGCCCTTCCCGGGCTCGGAGCGCGCGCTGACGCTCGCCGAGGTGCAGGAGATGCAGACGCGGCTGACCAAGGCCGGCTTCGACACCGGCGGCACCGACGGCCGCGTCGGCAACGACACCATGAAGGCGATCAAGGATTTTCAGATCAAGGCCGGCCTGCTGCCCGCCGATGGTTACGGCGGGCTCAAGGTGCTGGCGCGATTGCGGCAAGGCGGGTAGCTCGCAGAGACGACCGCGGTTGGGATGCAAATGCGCCGCTCATCTCCTCGCAATAACGGAAATCAGCTCGGCTGCCGCACCACGCCGCCGGCGTTCATGCCGCCGTCGATCACGAGCTCGCTGCCGGTGACGTAGCGCGAGGCATCCGAGGCGAGATAGAGCACGCCCTGGGCGATCTCGATCGCCTGGCCGGCGCGGCCGAGCGGCGTCGCGAACCTAGCCCGCTCCTCCGGATCGATCGGCGCGTTCTGGCCGGCGCCGGACGGGCCGGTCGGAATCTTGCCCCAGATCGGCGTGTCGATGATGCCGGGATGCACGGAGTTGACGCGGATGCCGTCGCCGACCTGCGCGCATTCCATCGCGATCGACTTGGCGAACAGCCGGACCGCGCCCTTGGTCGCGCTATAGCCGGAGAGCGTCGCCGCGCCGCGCAGGCCGGCCAGCGACGACATCATGATGATCGAACCGCCGCCATGCTTGCGCATCAGCGGCAGCGAATGCTTCACCGACAGGAACACGCCATCGATGTTGATGGCCGTCTGCCGGCGCCAATCCGCCAGCGACATCTCGACGATCGAAGGCGCCCCGATGCCGATGCCGGCGTTGGAGACCATGATATCCAGGCGGCCATGGCGCTTGCCGATCTCGGCGACGACCTCGATCCAGCGCTCCTCGCTGGTGACGTCCTGCGGCAGGAAGCTCACCTTGCGCCCGGCCTTGCTCAGCCGCGCTGCGAGTTCGGGTCCCCTCAATTCGTCGATATCGGTCGCAACCACCGTCGCGCCTTCCTGCGCCAGCAATTCGACGATCGCCTCGCCGATCCCCGATGCGCCGCCGGTCACCAGCGCGACCTTGCCTTCAACCTGTCCTGCCATGTCCTCTCCAAACGTTTCTTATCGGATCACCGTCGGGCCCTGATCCGGTGCCGCGACGTCCAGGACACGGAATTGCACACGTTCGTTGCCTTGCCAACGGTCGACTGCAAGAGAGCCCGCCACGTGCAATTGCTGACCGCGATTTTGCGTCAAGGCGCTGCCGAGCTTCTGTCCGACCGAGCGGAATGCGATACCGTTGACGATGGAGCCGTCGCCGGACTTGAAGCGCAGCCGCAAATGCGCCTGCCCGACCTCGTCGGCATAGACCAGCTGGTGCGACGGCAGCGCGATCACCGGCTCCGGATTGGCGCTGCCGAACGGCCCTGCGCGGTTGAGCGTCGCGGCGAATTCCGGCGTCACCGCGCGCGCGGTCACGGCACCATCGATGAACAGCTCGTTCTCGTGGCGCGAGTTGGCGACGTCGGCCGCCAGCGCGCTTTCCATGTAGGCGCGGAATTCGGCAAGCTTCTCCTTGCGCAGCGTCACGCCGGCCGCCATCGCGTGCCCGCCGCCCTTCATCAACAAGCCATCGTGCACCGCCTGGCGCACCGCCTTGCCGAGGTCGACGCCGCCGATCGAGCGGCCCGATCCGGTGCCGATGCCGCCCGGCTCGAGCGCGATCGCAAACGCCGGCCGCGCGAACTTCTCCTTCAGACGCGCCGCGACCAGCCCGACCACGCCGGGATGCCAGCCTTCCGCCGCAGTGACGATGACAGCGCCCTTGTCCTCGAGCCCGAGCGAAGCCAATGCCTCCGCTTCGGCCTGGGCTTCAGCCGCCTGCTCGATCACGCGCCGTTCGGTGTTGAGGCGGTCGAGCTCGGCCGCGATCCGCGCCGCCTCCGAGACATCGCCTTCGAGCAACAGCCGCACGCCGAGATCGGCGCGCCCGATCCGCCCGCCGGCATTGATGCGCGGCCCCAGCATGAAGCCGAGATGCCAGGCCTCCGGCGGGCCGTTGAGCCGCGCCACGTCCATCAGCGCGGTGTGGCCGACATGATCGCGGCGGCGCATCGCGATCAGGCCTTTTGCGACGAAGGCGCGGTTGAGCCCGATCAGCGGCGCGACGTCGGCGACGGTGCCGAGCGCGACGTGATGCAGCACGCTGAGCAGGTCCGGCTCCGGCATCTCGCGGCTCCAGAAGCCGCGCTGGCGCAGCTCGCGATTGACGGCGACCAGGGTGACGAACACCAGGCCGACGGCGGCGAGATGGCCAAGCCCGGAGAGATCGTCGGGCCGGTTCGGATTCACCAGCGCATCGACCTCGGGCAGTTCATCGCCGGTCTGGTGGTGATCGATCACGACGACCGACATGCCGAGCTTCTTCGCCTCCGCCAGCGGCTCGATGCTGGTGGTGCCGCAATCGACCGTCACGAGCAGCGTCGCGCCCTTGGTCGCCAGCGCGCGGACGGCGTCGACGTTCGGCCCGTAACCCTCGAAAATGCGGTCCGGAATGTGGATCAGCGGGTCGAGCCCGCAATGGCGCAGATGCCAGGTCAGCAGTGCCGCCGAGGTCGCGCCGTCGACGTCATAGTCGCCGAAGATCGCGACCTTCTCGCCACGAACAGCGGCATCCGCGATGCGCCTGGCGGCCTGCTCCATCTCGGTGATCGTGTGCGGATCCGGCATCAGCTTGCGGATGGTCGGGTCGAGGAAGTCCGTGACCTCGTCGATCGCGACATCGCGCCCCGCCAGCACGCGCGCCAGCATTTCCGGCAAATTGTGTCGCTGCACGATCGCGAGCGCCCGCGCCGCCCCGCGTGCATCGAGCCGGTCGCGCCAGAGCTTTCCGGTCAACGACCGCGTCACGCCAAGGAACGCCTGCGGCGCCTCGATCGGCAGTGCGGATGCGTGGAGCGTCATGATTCCCTATCCAATCACCAGGAATCGTAGCGCTTCAGTGAATCCCAGGCCAGTTCTAGCAGCCCATCCGGCCGGCGATTTCCCCGAAATCCTTGGCCACGATGTCCCAGCTGCCGGTGGCCTCGAAATCGACCTTCTGCAACGGACCGTATTCGGTCGGCCGCGCCACGAAGGCGGTCTTCAGGCCATGCTTCTGCGCGTGCTTGAGGTCGTAATTGTGGGCGGCAACCATCATCACCTGCTCCGGCGGCAGGCACAGCAGCTTCGCGGCGCCGAGATAGGTTTCCGGATCGGGCTTGTAATGCTCGAACAGCTCGGCCGACATCACGAGGTCCCAGGGAAGGCCTGCGAACTTCGCCATGTTGGTCAGCAGCGCGACATTGCCGTTGGAGAGCGGCGAGATGATATACTTGGTCTTCAGCCGGGTCAGGCCGGCGACGCTGTCCGGCCACCCGTGCAGGCGATGCCAGCCCAGCGTCAGATGATTCAGGTCGGCTTCGGTCAGCCCGTTGATGCCGAGCTGCGCGACCAGCTTCTCCAGCGAGCGGCGGTGCAGGACGTCGAGGATGACGTAGCCGTTCTGCGGGTTCTTGCGCACCTCATCCATCGAGGCCGTATAGACCGCACGCCAGCCGTCGACCAACGCGGTCCAGTCGGCCTTGATGCCCCGCGTCTCGCCCCACTTGGTGAAGTCGTTGATCAGGCTGGTGCGCCAATCGACCACCGTGCCGAACACGTCGAAGATCAGGGCCTTGACACCGGACAGATCGGACATGGGTTGCCTCCCGCTTTGTTATTCTTGCTTGCGTCACACTCTCTCTTCGTCATTCCGGGATGCGCCTCCTGGCGCAGGCCCGGAATCCATATTCATTGTCGTGGTTATGGATTCCGGGCTCGCGCTTCGCGCGCCCCGGAATGACAACCACTGCTGGGCCCGTTCTCAATCCAGGTGGAACTTCTCGAGCTGGCGGTGCTCGGCCTTGATGTAGCGCACGGTGCCGGTGACCGATCGCATCACGACCGTCTCGGTCTCGATCACGTCCTTCTTGAACTTGACGCCGGTCAGCAGCGAGCCGGTGGTGACGCCGGTGGCAGCGAACAGGCAATCGCCCTTCGCCATGTCCTCGATGCCGTAGATCATCTTCGGATCGGTGACCCCCATCTTGTGGGCGCGCTCGCGCTTTTCCTCGGTGTCGAGGATCAGGCGGCACTGCATCTGGCCGCCGATGCAGCGCAGCGCGACCGCCGCGAGCACGCCCTCGGGCGCGCCGCCGGTGCCGATATACATGTCGACGCCGGTCTCGTCGGGCTTGGCACAGTGGATGACGCCGGCGACGTCACCGTCGGTGATCAGCTGCACGGCAGCGCCGGTCGAACGCACGCTGTTGATGATGTCGGCGTGGCGCGGACGGTCGAGCACCAGCACGTTGATGGCGGTCGGGTCGACGCCCTTGGCCTTGGCGAGCCGGCGGACGTTGTCGGCCGGCGGCGCATCGAGCTCGATCACGTTCCGAGCGTAGCCAGGACCGATCGCGATCTTCTGCATGTAGACGTCGGGCGCGTGCAGCAGCGTGCCGCCGTCGGCCATCGCCATGGTGGCGATCGAGCCCGGCATGTTCTTGGCGCACAGCGTGGTGCCCTCGAGCGGGTCGACGGCGATGTCGACCTTGGGACCGGCGTTGAGGCCGACCTTCTCGCCGATGAACAGCATCGGCGCCTCGTCGCGCTCGCCCTCGCCGATCACGACCGTCCCCTCGATCGGCAGCTTGTTGAGCTCGCGCCGCATTGCGTCGACCGCAGCCTTGTCGGCGGCCTTCTCCTGGCCGTGGCCGCGCAGCCGCGCGGCCGACACCGCCGCGCGCTCCGTCACGCGCACGATTTCGAGCGTCAGGATGCGCTCGAGCAGCATCTGCGGCGGCACGGAAATATGGGTCGACATCGGCGTACTCCTTAAGCCTCGGGGACAGGCCAGCCTGCCCGCATGAATCGTCTCACGCCCGACCCGTTCAGGCCATGCGTTAGTTTTTCTCGATCCGGATCACCTGCGGCCTGCCGCTGATGACCTTATCGCGCTGCACTGCGGCCAACGCCCGATGCACGGCATCCTCGCTGGTCGCATAGGTAATCAGAATGACCGGAACCGGTGAAGGTTTTTTGGCCGCACCGTTAACATCGACGCCATCCGGATGCCGCTGCACGATGGATTCCAGAGATATCTTCTGTTCCGCGAGCCGGGTGGCGATTGTTGCGGCAGTGCCTGCAAGATCGCGCGCCATCAGGCGGATATAGTAGCCACCCTCATGGCGTTCCATCGGCGCCTTGGTGGTGTCGCGCAACCGCTCGACCGGACGCCCGAACGGCTTGGCGCGGATGCCGCGGGCGACGTCGGCGATGTCGGCGACCACGGCCGAGGCGGTCGCATCGCCGCCGGCGCCGGGGCCCACCAGCGTGATCGGCGGAATGCCCTCGCCGTCGATGGCGACCGCGTTGGTCACACCCATCACCTGGGCGATCGAGGATGATTTCGGCACCATGGTCGGGTGCACGCGCTGCTCGATGCCCTTCGCCGTGCGGACGGCAACGCCGAGCAGCTTGACGCGGTAGCCGAGTTCCGAGGCGGCCTTGAGGTCTTCGGGCGTGATCGAGGAGATGCCTTCGACATAGACGGCGCTTTCCGCGACCTTGGTTCCGAAGGCGAGGCTCGCCAGGATCGCGAGCTTCTGCGCGGTGTCGTGACCATCGACGTCGAACGACGGGTTGGCTTCGGCATAGCCGAGGCGCTGGGCGTCCTTCAGGCATTCCTCGAACGACAAGCCCTCCTGCTCCATCCGGGTCAGGATGTAATTGCAGGTGCCGTTGAGGATGCCGTAGACGCGGTTGACGCTGGTGCCGGCCAAGCCCTCACGCAGCGTCTTGATCACCGGGATCGCCGCACCGACCGCCGCCTCGAAGTTCAGCGCGCCGCCATGCTTCTCGGCGGCCGCGGCAAGCCGCAGGCCATGCTTGGCGATCAGCGCCTTGTTGGCCGTCACGACCGACTTGCCCGCCTTCAGCGCCGTCTCGATCGCCGACAGCGCGGGATCTCCGGCGCCGCCCATCAGTTCGACGAAGCAATCGATATTGGGATCCTCAGCCAGCGCCTGCGGGCTCTTCGCCCAGGCGATGCCGCGCAAATCGAGGCCGCGCTTCTTGGCTTTCGAGCGCGCCGTGACGGCGACGACACGGACGGGCCGGCCGCTGCGCTCGGCCAGCGCGCGTCCTTGCGTTTCGATGAGGCGGACGACATCGGCACCGACGGTGCCGAGCCCCGCTATGCCCACGTTCAGGGGTGCGATCATGAGATTAAGCAACCTGGAAGGATCAGCGTCGGTTGGCGAGAGGAACGACGTTGTGCAACGTTTCGATGCCGCTTTCAAGGAAGCGGCGCACGCCGCGCGCAGCCTGCCGGATGCGCTGCTCGTTCTCCACCATCGCGATGCGGACAAAGCCCTCGCCGTGCTCGCCGAACGCGACGCCTGGCGACACCACGACGCCGGATTTCTCCACCATCAGGGTTGCGAACTGCATGCTGCCGACCGCCTCGAACGCCTTGGGCAGCGGTGCCCAGGCGAACATCGAGGCCTGCGGCGGCGGAATGTCCCAGCCGGCGCGGCCAAATGACTCAACCAGCGCATCGCGCCGCTTGCGGTAGGTGTCGCGCATCTCGCGGATGCAATCGTCGGGACCGTTCAGCGCCGCGGTCGCCGCCACCTGCACCGGCGTGAAGGCGCCGTAATCGAGGTAGGATTTGACCCGTGCCAGCGCTGCGATGATGCGCTCATTGCCGACCGCAAAGCCCATGCGCCAGCCGGCCATCGAGAACGTCTTCGACATCGAGGTGAATTCGACGGTGACGTCGAGCGCGCCGGGCACCTGCAGCACCGACGGCGGCGGCTTATCCTCGTCGAAATAGACTTCGGCGTAAGCGAGATCGGACAGGATGAAGATGTCGTGCTTCTTCGCGAAGGCGACCAGATCCTTGTAGAAGTCGAGATCGGCGACATAGGCGGTCGGGTTCGACGGATAGCAGACGATCAGCGCGATCGGCTTCGGGATCGAGTGGATGATGGCCCGTTCGACCGCCTCGAAGAATTGCGGCGTCGGCTCCGAGGGCACCGAGCGGATCATGCCGCCGGCCATCAGGAAGCCGAACGCATGGATCGGATAGCTCGGATTCGGGCACAGCACGACATCACCGGGTGCGGTGATCGCCTGCGCGACGTTGGCAAACCCTTCCTTGGAGCCGAGGGTGGCCACGACCTGGGTGTCGGGGTTGAGCTTGACGCCGAAGCGGCGGGCGTAATAGGCGGCCTGGGCCTTGCGCAGGCCGTTGATGCCGCGCGAGGCCGAATAGCGATCGGTGCGCGGCTTGCCCAGCGTCTCCTTGAGCTTTTCGATGACATGCGCCGGGGTCGGCAGGTCCGGATTGCCCATGCCCATATCGATGATATCGGCCCCGGCGTTGCGCGCGGCCGCCTTGGCCTGGTTTACCTTTTCAAAGACGTAAGGCGGCAGACGGCGAATGCGGTAAAAATCTTCCATGGGACCCTTGCTCCGACAACCGCAATGCCAGAATCGCCCCCTTTATTGGCTTTACGGAAGCCTCAACGGCCTCTTCCAGAAATCACACCAAATCAATGACTTAGAGCGAATTCAGGGACACGATCTGGGGGCTGTGGCCGGATCTGCGGTTGAACTGGATTTCTTTTAGCACGGACGCCGGGCGGCGCCAGCGCTGATCGGCCGCCAGGTTGCGGCCTTACTTGCCGGCCTGGGCCGCCGTCGAGGCCTGGCGCGCGCGCGCCGCGATCAGCTCCTGCTCGATCTTGGCCTGATCCGCCGGCTTGATCGTCGGATCGGCGCGGTCGGGCGGAAGGTCATGGACCGGGAGGTAACCGTTGGCATCCTTTTGCCGCGCCGGCGCGTCGGCGGGCATCGCCATATCGGCGATCGTGCTCGAGCAGCCGCCCAGCGCCAGCAACGACGCGAGCAGCACTGCGGCCGCGAGCCCCCTGTTCATTCGATCGATCGGCATGCGCCGAATTGTCCCCAACAAGCTAGCGCGCACGTGGCACGGTTGCCGACACGGGTCGCACTGGTACGAGCCTTGCAGCGTCCCCGCTGCGTTAATCCTGGCTTCAGTCGTTTCAAACCATTGTCGCCCGAAACGCTTAAAGCGTGAAGAACAATAGCGACCCCTGAGGCTTCAATATGACGGAACAAAGATCTTTTGTCGCACCGCAACAGAACGAAACATCTGATTTTCACTGATTTTCGTTGCCGCACCGCGCGATGACGCCCCCCAAACGACTCGATATTGTCCCTCAGATGAGCAACGTCAGCACCGACACCCAAGCCGCCCCGAAATTCAACAGCGAAGCCTTTGCCATGAACATCGCGCGGGCGATGGAGAGCAGCGGCCAGGCGCTGGCAGCCTATCTCAAGCCGCGCCAGACCGGAGAGGTCCGCGACAAGCCGCCGAACGAGCTCGGCGAGGTGATCAAGACCTTCAGCGTGATCGCCGAATACTGGCTGTCCGACAAGGAGCGCGCCTCCTCGCTGCAGATGCAGCTCGGCAAGGACTACCTCGATCTGTGGGGCTCGGCCGTGCGCCGCATGGCCGGCGAAGCCGATGCCAAGCCCGCGATCGCGCCGGCGCCGCGCGACAAGCGCTTCCAGGATCCGGAGTGGAAGTCGAATCAGTTCTTCGACTTCATCCTGCAGCTTTACCTCTTGACCTCGAAATGGGCGCAGCAGCTGGTCAACGACGCCGACGGCATCGACCCGCACACGCGCAAGAAGGCTGAATTCTACGTCCAGCAGATCACCAACGCGCTGGCGCCGTCGAATTTCGTCCTGACCAATCCGGAAGTGCTGCGCGCCACCGTCGAGACCAACGGCGACAATCTGGTCCGCGGCATGAAGATGCTGGCCGAGGATATCGAGGCCGGCCACGGCACGCTGAAGATCCGCCAGTCCGATTCGAGCAATCTCGAGGTCGGCGTCAACATGGCGACGACGCCGGGCAAGGTGATCTACCAGAACGAGCTGATGCAGCTGATCCAGTATTCGCCGTCGACGGAGAACGTGCTGCGCACGCCGCTCCTGATCGTGCCGCCCTGGATCAACAAATTCTACATCCTCGATCTGCGCCCTGAGAAATCCTACATCAAATGGTGCGTCGACCAGGGCATCACGGTGTTCGTGATCTCCTGGGTCAATCCGGACAAGGAGCTCGGCAAGAAGACCTGGGCCGACTACATGACCGAGGGCCCGCTCACGGCGATGGACGTGATCGAGAAGGTCACCGGCGAGATGAAGGTGCACACCGCCGGCTATTGCGTCGGCGGCACCATGCTCGCCTCGACGCTTGCCTATCTCGCCGAGAAGCGCCGCCAGCGCGTGACGTCGGCGACGTTCTTTGCCGCGCAGGTCGATTTCACCCAGGCGGGTGACCTCCTGGTGTTCGTCGACGAGGACCAGATCTCGGCGCTCGAGCGCGACATGCAGGAATCCGGTGTGCTCGAAGGCAGCAAGATGGCGATGGCCTTCAACATGCTGCGCTCCAACGACCTGATCTGGTCGTATGTCGTCAACAATTACCTGAAGGGCCGGCCGCCCTCCTCGTTCGACCTGCTGCACTGGAATTCGGATGCGACGCGGATGCCGTCGTCGAACCACTCCTACTACCTGCGCAACTGCTATCTGGAGAACCGGCTGTCGACCGGCACCATGGTGCTCGACAACACGCTGCTCGATCTGTCGAAGGTGAAAGTTCCGATCTACAACCTCGCCGCACGCGAGGACCACATCGCACCGGCGGAATCGGTGCTGTACGGGTCGCAGTTCTTCGGCGGCCCCGTGAAGTATGTGCTGTCGGGCTCCGGCCATATCGCCGGCGTGGTCAATCCGCCCGCGGCGAAGAAATATCAATATTGGACCAACGACAACATCAAGGACATCAAGCTCGCCGACTGGCTGAAGGGCGCCGAGGAGCACAAGGGCTCGTGGTGGCCGGACTGGCGCGCCTGGCTGGAGAGCCACGATCCGGAAACAGTCCCGGCGCGTATCGTAGGCGCGAACGGAACGCCGGTGCTCGAGGACGCGCCGGGCAGCTATGTCCGCGTCCGCGCGTAGCGCGAGCTGTTCCGCTCAGCTATAAACAGACGATCCCGGCGGTCGGGAATCGGATTGACGTGAGGGGGAGACGATGACGCGCGAACTGTTCTGGCTGTCGCTGACGGTGATCCTGACCGGCATCTTGTGGATCCCCTACACCATCAACCGCTGCCAGGTGCGCGGCCTCTCGGGCGCTATGGCCAACCCCTCGCGCACCGACAAGCCGCATGCCGAGTGGGCCAACCGGCTGATGTTCGCGCATGACAACGCGGTCGAGAACCTCGTGATCTTCGCGCCGCTGGTCCTGATCCTCAACGCAGCCGACTACTCCACCAAATGGACCGTGCTCGCCTGCGCCGTCTATTTCTGGGCCCGCGTCGCCCATCTGATCGTCTACACGCTCGGCCTGCCGGTGTTCCGCACGCTGGCCTTCACGGTCGGCTTCCTCGCCCAGGCGGTGCTGGCGCTCGCGGTCTTCAAGGCGCTCTGAACCAAAGCGTGATGAAGTTACGTTGAGCTGGAACGGCGTCGACGGTTCACCTCTCCCTTGGGAGAGGTCGATTTGCGCAGCATATCGGGTGAGGGATTACGGTCTATCGAGAGAGCGAGAGCCCTCACCCGCTTCGCAATCCGACCTCTCCCCAGCGGGGAGAGGTGAACCGAGACCGCGCCAAGCCGATTCAACCAGAACTCATCCCGCTTTAGATTTTGCCGCCGGTTGCGGCGTCAGCGCCGGTGCCCGCCAACTACGCGCCCTTGCGCACGACGATATGCAGCATCGTCGCGGGCGCCTCGTCAAAACTCTTGATCTCGCTGGTGTCGGACGAGACCTGCGTCCACGCCCCCGAGGCGGCGTAGGTCGCCGCCAGCCAATCGGCCTCCGGATAATTGTAATAGCGGCCGATGCTGTCGCGGCCATCGCCATGGCCGATCTTGTAGCTCGCGTAGAAGATGCCGGCGGGCTTCAGCGCCCGGTGGATGCGGCCGATGATGCCGGCTAATTCGTCGCGCGGCACATGCAGCAGGCAGGCGCTGGCCCAGACGCCGTCATAGGCCTCGCGATCCCTTAGCTCGTCGAACAGCATCGGCTCGACGGGATGATTGATGCGCCGCGAAGCTACCTCGGCCATCTCCGGGGAGCCATCGGTCGCGCGCAGCACGAAGCCTTCGGCAAGCATGACCGCAGCGTGATTGCCGGCGCCGCAGCCGAGTTCGAGGATCGCGCCGCCCGGCGGCAACAGCTTGAGGAAGCCGATCAGCCGGGTGGACGGTGCTTTCGCCCACCCGGCATAGGCCTCGGCATTGCGCCGGTAGAATTGCAGCGTGGCGTCGTCCACGGTGCGCCTGGCCGTCAGCTGTCGGCCAGACCGAGCATCAGCCGCATGTTCTGAACCGCGGCCCCCGAGGCGCCCTTGCCCAGATTATCGAGCCGGGCGACCAGCACCGCCTGGCGATATTTGTCGCTGGCGAACACGTAGAGCTCGAGCTGGTTGGTCTCGTTGAGCGCTTCCGGCTCGATCTTGCCGCCCTTGGCGGCTTCGTTCTGCAGCGGCATCGCGGTGACGTATTTGCTGCCGGCATACCACTTCGCGAGAACGGCCTGCAGGTCGGCTCCATCGGGCTTGCCCGGCAGCGCGTCGAGCTGCAGGGGCACCGACACCAGCATGCCCTGCCGGTAGTTGCCGACCGACGGGATGAACAGCGGCCGCCGCGTCAGATGCGAATACAGCTGCATCTCCGGTACGTGCTTGTGCTCGAAGCCGAGGCCGTAGAGGTGGAAGGCCGGTGCCGAGCCGTCCTCGAAGCTCGCGATCATCGACTTGCCGCCGCCCGAATATCCGCTCACCGCATTGATGGTGACGGGATAATCGGCAGGCAGCAGCCCTCCATCGACCAGCGGGCGCAGCAACGCGATCGCACCGGTCGGATAGCAGCCGGGATTGGAGACCTTCGGCGCGTTGCGGATCTTGTCGGCCTGGCCGGACGCGAGCTCGGCAAAGCCATAGGCCCAGTCCGGCGCGACCCGATAGGCGGTCGAGGCGTCGAGCACTTTTGGCGCAGCATTGCCCATGGTGTCGATCAGCGCGACGGTCTCCTTGGCCGCGTCGTCAGGCAGGCAGAGGATCACGAGATCGACCTCCTCCATCAGCGCACGCTTGGCGCCGGCATCCTTCCGCTTGTCCTCGGCGATGTGCTTCACGGTGACGTCGCCGATCGAATGCAGCCGCTCCTGGATGCCGAGGCCGGTGGTGCCCGACGCCCCATCGACGAACACGGCCTTGGTCGCACCGCTCTTGGTTTTCGGCTGGTTGGTGTCAGTCAAGGTCATGGCACGGTCCTTTCGAGCTCATTGGTTTTGATAGCAAAGACTTCCGGCCGCGCCTGCCGCATCAATTGCGCGATCTGTTGCGCGCCGGCGTCGGCTCGCGCGGCAAGGTGACCCGCGACCGCCGCAAAGTCGGTCTCGGATTTGTGCTGGTTCAGCTTGAAGCTGCCCTCCACCTCTTCCACCGTCATCTCAAGGCCCACGATCGCCTTCTTCATGGCATCGAGCCGCGCCGCTGTCATCTTGCCCGACACCCACGGCTTTTTCGGCAACAGCCGATCCTCGAACTTGGCCGTCAGTGCGTCGATCTGAACCGCGAGTTCCTCACCCGACAGGGGCCGGACCGGCCCGGTCAGATGCACGGCCTGATAGAGCCAGGTCGGCACCTGGTCGGGCGACACATACCAGTCGGCCGACACATAGGCATCGGCGCCGGTGACGGCCAGCAGCCAGGGCGCTCCACCCAAAAGCTTTACCAGCGGATTGTGACGAGCAACATGAAACAGCGCCCGCGGCGTGCCGTCGGCGGCGTACGACAGATAGAACGGCAGCGCGGAAGCGACCGGCTTGCCGCCGTCCCACGCGCAGGCAAGGCCGAAGCCGCGCGCCTCGGCGAAGGCAAGGCTTGCGGCGCGGTCGGGCTTGAATGGTTGCGGCGTATACATGGTCGAATACTCCTGCTTGACGAAGGAGCCGCCAGATCGAACCGCGTGTCTTTTTGAGGAGAGCGCCGCGGGATCAGATCCGGCGGCAGAGGCGATGGTCTTAAACGCGAGCGACCGCCCATACCGCGAGAATGCGGCGGCGGCGGGCGATGATGATGGTCGCGGCGTTGATCATGGGCGCGGCTATAAGGCCGCGCCCCCTTTGCGTCAAGGAAAACCGTCAGATCACCGGATTCCACGGCGCCGGCACGACACGGTAGCCGCTGCCGTCCTTCACCACATTGCCGAGGCCGGGGAACGGATAGTGGAAGCCCTGCACCTGCAGCCGCTCCGCGACGATCATGTCGTAGACGCGGCGGCGGGTCTGCTCGGCGACGTCGGCGTCCTGGTCGAAGAACGCGTGCCAGCCGGGATTGGTCGCGAACAGATCCGGGTTGTTGGTGACGTCGGACTGGATGAACACCTTCTCCGATCCCGAGGCCAACACGTAGGAGGTGTGGCCCGGCGTATGGCCGACGGTCTCGACCGAGGTCAGGCCCGGCGCGATCTCCTTGCCCCATTCGTAGGGCGTGACCTTCTTCTTCAGCGCAGCCTCGAAGATGTTGCGGTTGTTCTTGAACAGGCCCTGCATGCGGCCAGCCGGCGCCCGGCTCATCTCGCCATCGTCCATCCAGAACTTCCATTCGGTCGCCGGCACCAGCACCTCGGCATTCGGGAATGCCGGCGTGCCCTCGGCAGTGAGCAGGCCGTTCACGTGATCGCCATGGAAATGCGAGATCACGACCATGTCGACGTTCTTGGGATCGAAGCCGGCGGCGACGAAATTGTCGGCGAACAGGCCGTTGGCGCCCTTGGAGCTGGCCTTGGCCAATGCGCCGTTGCCGGTGTCGATCACGACCAGCTTGCCGCCGGTGTTGAGCACCAGCGGCGCGAACCAGATCGTCACCATGTCGCGCGGCATGAACGCCTTGTCCAGCGCCGCGTTGACATCGTCCCGCTTCGCATTGGGGATGAAGGCGTCCTCCAGCTTGAACACGTTCTTGCCGTCGGACACCACGCTGACCATGATGTCGCCGACCTTGTAGCGATAGAAGCTCGGCGCCTGCCTGTCGGCCGCGGGCGCTGCGGCGCCGGCCGGGACTGCCGGCAGCAGCGGCGCGGCGGCAATGCCGGCAGCACCGGCAAGAGCGTGACGTCGTGTCAATTCCATGTGTTGTCCTTCCAGTGAGACGGCGCCCGATAGTCCGTGCTTGGTGAGCGAGGTTGTATCAGCGTTTCGATGCCCGCGCGATGACGGCTGCGCGCGGTCCTGCTTCTCCCGCCTACCCCCTGAACTGCGGCCTTATTCCGAAACTCGCTACACCACCCGCCATATCCATTCGAGGGCCTGGGCAATGACGTCGCCGAACAATAGCAGCGCCGCGGACCAGACCAGCGCGGAGACGAAATTGGCGATCTGAAATTGCCAGTACGACATCTCGAAAATGCCGGCCGCAAGCGGCACCGAGGCGCGCAGCGGGCCGAAGAAGCGGCCGATGAAAATGCTGGGCACGCCCCATTTCTTAACGAAGGCTTCGCCGCGCGGCAGGATCTCCGGATAGCGCGACAGCGGCCACATCTGCGCGACCTGCTCCTTGTAGCGGTAGCCGAACCAGTAGGAGACCCAGTCGCCGAGTGCGGCGCCGATGCCGCCCGCGATCCAGATCGGCCAGAAATTGATCCCGCTGACGCCGATCAGGGCGCCGATCGCAACCAGCGCACCCCAGGCGGGCACCAGCAACGAGATGAAGGCGAGCGATTCAGCGAACGCCAGCAACATGACGATCGGAGCGGCCCAGACCTGGTGATGGCGAACGAATTCGGCCAGGGCCCGCGTAAGGTCTTCCATCTCGTCGTGTGCCTTCCGCTCCGTTGAACCTCGAATGAACCTTTCTAGCGGCACGCAGCCTAAGAACAGGTAAGCCAGCCCATTGCGTGACATCAAGTCACAAAGGCGGGGATCAAACGTGATTTCCCATCAGCCCCCGCGGTCCGGGCTGGCTGGCACCTCCCTCGCAAAAACGAATCACTGGATGATCGGGCCACTGGTGATGTGCGTAAGCGTTCTCGCCCTGCTGTTCGGAATGCTCGCGGGCATCGCCATGGGCATCCAGCACGGCTTCACGTTGGGGCCGGCGCACGCGCATCTCAATCTCGTCGGCGGTGTGTTGCTGTTCCTGTTCGGGCTCTACTACCGGCTGATGACGGCCGCGGGCAGGATGCTGCTCGCCAGGATCCAGGGCTGGCTGCATATCATCGGCGGCATCCTGTTTCCGGCTGGCGTGGCCGCCGTGCTGCTGAAGGGACCCTCGTTCGTGGCCGCCCCGATCGTCGGACCGCTGATGGTGGCAGTCGCCATGGCCCTGTTCACGGTCATTGTATTCCGTACCTCGCGGGCGTAATCGCAGGCTCCTATCTAGAGGGACGGCCGGGCCCGAGGTGCGGTCGTCCCCATTGGCAGCCCATCCGTGGCATAGTCAGAGCAACCGATTCGCCGCGCCATGATTGGCGCGCCACTTGAAGAAACATGGCCAAATCATTGAAGTCGAACGCCAAAAGCAAATCTGCTGACGACCTGTTCGGAGCCCCGGAACCGAAGGGCCGCGCCGTCGCGAAGGCTGCAGCCAAGCCCGTGAAGGACGCCGAAGCCGGCTATACGGCGGCGAGCATCGAGGTCCTGGAGGGCCTGGAACCGGTGCGCAAGCGCCCCGGCATGTATATCGGCGGCACCGACGAGAAGGCGCTCCATCACCTGTTCGCCGAGGTGATCGACAACGCCATGGACGAGGCCCTGGCGGGCCACGCCACCTTCATCGAGGTCGAACTGACGGCCGACGGCTTCCTGTCGGTGAACGACAACGGCCGCGGCATTCCGATCGACCCGCATCCGAAATTCCCGAAGAAGTCGGCGCTCGAAGTCATCATGTGCACGCTGCACTCGGGCGGCAAATTCAATTCCGATGTCTACGAGACCTCGGGCGGCCTGCACGGCGTCGGCGTCTCCGTGGTCAACGCCCTCTCCTCCCGGCTCGAGGTCGAAGTCGCGCGCAGCGGACAGTTGCATCGCATGACCTTCGAGCGCGGCCATCCCAAGGGCAAGCTCGAGGACCTCGGCAAGGTCAGCAATCGCCGCGGCACCCGGGTCCGCTTCAAGCCTGACACCGAAATCTTCGGCGCCAAGGCCGCCTTCAAGCCGCAGCGCCTGTTCAAGATGACGCGCTCGAAGGCGTATCTGTTCGGCGGCGTCGAGATTCGCTGGCACTGCGATCAGGAACTCCTGAAGGGCGTCGAAGACGTCCCGGCCGAAGCCAAATTCCACTTCCCCGGCGGCCTGAAGGATTACCTCGCCGCGGCGATCCACGCCGACACGCTGGTGCATCAGGACATCTTCTCCGGCAAATCCGGCCGCAGCGGCGCGCATGGCGCCTGCGAATGGGCGGTCGCCTGGACCGCCGATGCCGACGGGTTCCTGTCGTCCTACACCAACACCGTGCCGACACCCGACGGCGGCACGCATGAATCCGGCCTGCGCAGCGCGCTGCTGCGCGGCCTGAAGGATCACGCCGAGCGCGCCGGCCAAGGCAAGCGCGCAGCCTCCATCACCTCGGAAGACGTGATGGTGGGCGCAGCCGTCATGCTCTCGGTGTTCGTGCGCGAACCTGAATTCCAGGGCCAGACGAAAGACCGCCTCGCCACCGCCGAAGCGCAGCGCATCGTCGAACAGGCGATGAAGGATCCGTTCGATCACTGGCTGTCGGGCAATCCGAACCAGGCCAACCGGCTGCTCGATTTCGTGATCGACCGCGCCGAGGAGCGGCTGCGCCGCCGCCAGGAAAAGGAAACCGCGCGCAAGACCGCCGGCAAGAAGCTGCGTCTGCCCGGCAAGCTCGCCGATTGCTCCGACGCCGGCACCGAGGGCTCCGAACTGTTCATCGTGGAAGGCGACTCGGCCGGCGGCAGCGCCAAGCAGGCGCGCGACCGCAAGACCCAGGCCGTGCTGCCGCTGCGCGGCAAGATTCTCAACGTCGCCTCCGCCGGCAAGGACAAGCTGACCGCCAACGCGCAGCTCTCCGATCTCGTGCAGGCGATCGGCTGCGGCACGCTCGCGCACTACCGTGAAGAGGACCTGCGCTATCAGCGCATCATCATCATGACCGACGCCGACGTCGACGGCGCGCACATCGCATCGCTCCTTATCACCTTCTTCTACCGGCAGATGCCGCGGCTGATCGACGAGGGCCATCTCTATCTGGCGGTGCCGCCGCTCTACAAACTCAAGCACGGCACCAAGTCGGTCTACGCGCGCGACGACGCGCACAAGGAAGAGTTGCTGAAGAACGAGTTCAACGCCAACGCCAAGGTCGAGGTGAATCGCTTCAAAGGCCTCGGCGAAATGATGCCGGCGCAGCTCAAGGAAACCACGATGGATCCGGCCAAGCGCACGCTGCTGCGCGTGGTGCTGCTCGCCGACGATCGCGAGGGCACCGCCGACTCGGTCGAGCGGCTGATGGGAACCAAGGCGGAAGCGCGCTTTGCCTTCATCTCCGACAAGGCCGAATTCGCCAGCGACGATTTGCTCGACGTTTAGGCCCAACCGGCTGATTTCAAACGATTTTACGGCCGCCTCCAGAACGGGGCGGCCGTTCTTCATTGAGCCCTGTCGAAGGCTGCCAGCGGCTTCGTTTTCGAGCGGTTGTGTCTCACCCGCAACAGCTTTTCCGGCGGAAGCACGTATAGTCCAAGCATGAGTTTCGGGAATCGGTGCCAGCGCACCCCGGTCAGCGACCCGATCGAACGCTAGTCGAGGATTTGGACATGAAGAAGATTTTGCTCGCTCTGACCGCGGTTGCTGCGATGACGGGTTCCGCGTCGGCTGCCGATCTGGCCGCCCGCCCCTACACCAAGGCTCCGGCCCCGATCGCGGTGGCGCCGAGCTGGACCGGCTTCTACATCTTCGGCGGCGGCGGCGGTGGCCTCTGGGACGCTGACACCGGCGTCCAGTCGACCGTCACGGGCGCGCCGATCCTCGGCTTCAACCAGCGCCAGGGCGGCGACGGCTGGTTCGGCACCGTCGGTGCCGGTTACGACTGGCAGACCGCCAACAGCTGGGTCATCGGCGTGTTCGCCGACGGTCAGTTCGGCAGCCTGAAGGGCACCATCCAGGATCAGGGTCCGTTCGTCGCGGGCAACATCAAGAACGACTACAGCTGGGCCGCCGGTGCGCGCCTCGGTTATCTGATCGCTCCGAACGTTCTGTCCTACGTCAATGCCGGCTACTCCAGCTCGCACTGGAAGGGCACCACGCTGTTCAACACCGCGAGCGCTCTCCCGTCGGGCCTGCACACCAACGGCTTCGACCGCAGCGGCTGGTTCGTCGGCGGCGGCGTCGAGAACAACCTGAACATCTTCGGCATCACCGCGCCGGGCTGGTTCATGAAGACCGAGTATCGTGCCGCTTACTACGACAAGAAGAACATCTCGGAACTCGCCGACGTCACCAACATCTCGAACGGCCGAGACATCACCTTCAAGCCGTTCGTTCAGACCATCAGCACCTCGCTGGTCTACCGTTTCAACTGGACCGGTCCGGTTGTTGCGAAGTACTGATCTCTGCTGACAAGGCAGACCAAAAGCCCCGGCATCGTCCGGGGCTTTTTTTGTTGCTGAACGCCTTCGAGAGCGATCTCGCGCACGCCTCCCGGCGCAGGACCAACCGGCCGCGCCCGATCTGGTCAGCGCGGTGGCGATCGGGCACTCTCGCGACCAGATTCAAACCACAGCGGACAACAACAATGAGAAACGGACAGTTTGATCTCTCGGGCAGGGTCGCGATCGTCACCGGCGGCAATGGCGGCATCGGGCTCGGCATGGCGCGCGGCCTCGCCGATGCCGGCGCGGCGGTTGCCGTGGTCGGCCGCAACGAGGCGAAATCTGCTGCTGCCGTCGAGGATCTGGGCAAGCGCGGCGTCAAGGCGATCGCGGTGGCGACCGACGTGACCGACAAGGCGGCCGTCGCGGCCATGGTCGAGCGGGTCATCGGCGAGCTCGGCCGGATCGACATCCTCGTCAACAACGCCGGCATGAGCATCCGCAAGCCGCCGCATGAGCTCGAGCTCGACGAGTGGAGCAAGGTGATCGACACCAACCTCACCAGCGCCTTCCTGTGCTCGAAGGCGGCCTATCCTGCGCTCAAGGCGTCGGGCCACGGCAAGATCATCAATATCGGCTCGATGATGTCGATCTTCGGCGCGAGCTTCGCTGCGGCCTATGCCGCGAGCAAGGGCGGCATCGTGCAGTACACCCGCGCCTGCGCCAACGCCTGGGCGCCCGACAACATCCAGGTCAACGCCATCCTTCCCGGCTGGATCGACACCGACCTGACCAAGGGCGCACGCCAGCAGGTTGCCGGGCTGCATGAGCGCGTGCTCGCGCGCACGCCGGCGGCGCGCTGGGGAGCCATCGACGACTTCGCCGGCATCGCCGTATTCCTGGCCTCGCCCGCGTCGGATTTCGTCACCGGCACCGCGATCCCGGTCGACGGCGGCTATTCGGTCATGGCCTGAGACACAGGGGCCCTGCTGGAGCGGCCGGGGCCCTTCGCATCCTGCTCGCTCAGGAGAAGTTCGCCGGCACGCGTGACGCTTCAGCCTGCGGCCGGCGAATGCACGTGCTCCGGGCGCACTCCGACCGCGACGAGACGCGCCGTCAGGCCCTGCAGCCAGGGCATCGCCGTGATCAACCGCAGCGCGAGCGGCACCGGTCGATCGCCTCCCTTCAGCGCCGCGCTGATGATGTTGTCCTGCGCGATCACCTGCATGCGCTGCGTCACGCGCACCGGGAATTCGCGGCGGCGCCGCACCGCATCGAGCTCGTGCTCCGACGGACAGCCTTGTGCGAGCTTCGCCGCCAGGATGTTGGCGGTCGCGACCGCGTCCTGCACCGCGAGGTTGACGCCGACGCCGCCGATCGGCGACATCGCATGCGCCGCATCGCCGATGCAGAGCAGCCCGGGAAGCGTCCAGCGCGTCAGCCGATTGATCGCGACCGTGAGCAGCTTGACGTCGTCGAAGCTCTTCACGTCGCCAATGCCGGCCTTGAGGATCGGCGCCAGCCGCAGCACGTCGTCGAGCAGCGCCGGCAAGCCCCTCGCCTTCACGGCGTCGTATTGCCCCTTGGCGATCACATAGGCGCATTGCCAATAGTCGCCGCGATCGAACGTCACCATCATCTTGCCGTGGTCGACACGGGCGAACAAATTCTCGGTCTCGTCCGGATGGCGCCCGACGCGAAACCACAGCACGTCGATCGGCGCGCCGATCTCCTCGACGGCAAGGCCTGCGCGCTCGCGCACGATCGAACGGCGGCCGTCGCAGCCGATCACAAGATCCGCCTCGATGTCGATCGTGCCGTCGGGCGTCGTCACGCGGACGCCGGCAACCGCATCGCCGCGCCGGATCAGGTCGGTCGCCTCGGCGCTCATCAGCACCTGCAGCGAGGGAAAACGCTTGCCGCTGTCGCGCAGGAAATTGAGGAAGTCCCACTGCGGCATCATCGCGATGAAGGGATATTTGACGCTGAGGCGGCTGAGGTCCGCGATCCGCACCGAGGTGCCGCCGAACATGCCGTCGAGCTTCTGGATGTCCTGGTGCGGCAGCTTCAGGAAGCCGTCGATCAGACCGAGCTCGTCCATCACCTGCAGGGTCGAGGGATGCACGGTATCGCCGCGAAAGTCGCGGAAGAAGTCGGCGTGCTTCTCCAGCACCACGACGTCGATCCCGGCGCGTCCAAGCAGATAGCCGAGCATCATGCCCGCCGGCCCGCCGCCGACCACGCAGCAGCGCACCTTCATCTGACCTGTGTTCGGTCCTGCCGGATTGCCCGCATCCATGATGCCGTCCTTAACCGTTGTCTCGCCGCTCCCTTGGTAACGCGGGTCGGACGACAAGGATGCAGACTATCGCCTGAAGGTCTTGATCTCCGACACGCTGCCGTCGCGATAGGTCAGTTCCACCGAGACCGATTTGGTCTGCGGCGCGAGCTTCAGGTAGGGCTGCGCGTCGGACGGGATCGCGCTCGGATCGCGCGAATTGCAGGCGGGCATCTTCAGCACCTTGTCCGGCACCGCGGTGTCGATGCCGATCCGCACCTCGCGAATCGCGCAGCGATACGACATCAGGTGGGTATAATAGACGAGCAGCCCGTTGAACTCGCGGAACGACAGCCAGCTTGTCGCCGTCATGTCGAGGATCTTGCGCTGGTCGCGGATCAGCGCGGCGTCGGGATCGAACTTGATCGGGAACGGCCCCTGCATCTCGCCCTGGGTATCGACATAGCGAAGCTCGATCGTCGCCGCCGGCGCATCGGCCGGCAGCTCGATCGACGGATTAGGCATCCGCTTGCGCGTGCGCGGATCGAGCGTGTCCATGAAGCCGGTTTCGCGGAAGTCGCCGCGGTCGCCGATCCGCCAGGAGATGCCGAGCGTCGGATCGGCGATCGAGAACACGACCGTCCAGCCGCCATTGTGGCGCGAGAAGCTCGCGATCGGCGCGTTGATCGAGTCCTCCTTCGGCAGCTTCGGCACCGACACCGGCGGCAGCGCGGCCACCTGCTGCGCAGGCGTGGCCGGCTTGGCCGCCTCGGCCTGGGCTTTCGCAATCCCGTTCAGGAAGACGTCATCGACCATCTGGTCGAAATAGACCGGGATCTGCTTGTGCTTCACGGTCTCGGCCATCTCGCTGACCAGGCGCCGCGTGCGCTGGGCGACCTGCACGAGGTTCTCGCCGGGCTGCAGCAGCTCCCCGGCAAAGGTTCGCGTGAACACCGAATTGGGATTGGCATCGTCGTTCGACAGCCGGTCGAGCGCGGTCTGGCGCGGCCCCGCCGAAAACACCGAGAACACGCCTTCCGGCAGCTGCGTCATCGGGGCGAGGCCACCACCGCCGGCAACCGCGCGCGTGCCGGCCCGCTCGAACGGATTGTTGCGGCAGGCGTCGAACACCAGGATCGAGGTGCGCGCCTTCTTGTTCTGCAACCGCTCGATGATGCGGTCGGCGAGAACCGAGGCGTCGCGCACCAGCTCCTCCTGCCCTTCGGTCGCCGCCGGTACGTCGGTCGGCAGCAGGAAATTCTGGCCCGCGATCTCGAAGCCGTGACCGGCGTAGAAGAAGAATGCGGTATCGCCGGGTTCCACGGCGCGGTCGAAGGCGAGCAGCGTCTCGGAAAACGCCTGCCGGTTCAAATTCTCGGCCAGCATGACGTTGAAACCGAGCTGCTTCAGCGTGTCGCCCATGGTGCGGGCGTCGTTGACCGCCTTCTGCAGCTTGGGCACGTTCCGGTAGTCATTGTTGCCGATCACCAGCGCAATGCGCTTTTCGGCCTGGGCGGGCGCCGCCGATGCGACGCATACGACCGCCAACAGGGCCGCTGAAAGTCTCGAAAGCCAGCTCTTCATCCCAATTCCCGCCTGCACGAAAGTGCGCCGCTCGCGCGCCCGCCTAATAGTCGGGTCAGCCGTTTGGCCGGTTCAAGACCGGCGATGGACGGCCGTCGTGAGCGCCTCTTGGCGCCCGTCCCGGCCACCATGGGGCGTCCCGTCCGCCCCAGGCCAAGTTTCTTTTTACAGCCCGCGTGATAGATTCGGGGCCTCACTCCGGCGCGAGCTCTCCACAGGTCCCAAAGGCTCTTCCGTGTACACATGGTCCACTGAGCAAGTCGATCCCCGGGATCGCTTCGACTATTGGCGCGAGGTGCGTGCCAAGGGGTTGTTCGGCGTCACCGCGGAACTCGAGCCCGAGCACCGCCGCAACTTCTTCGGCGAGTTCTCGCTGCGCAAGCTCGGCGATGCCGGCCTGGTCGAGCTGCGGGCCTCGCCCTACCGGGTCGAGCGGGGCGCGGGCGACATCGCCGACGCCCGCAGCGACAGCCTGTGCGTCTACCAGCAGCTCGGCGGCGGCGGCTGGTTCGGCGGCGCACGGCTTGATGAATTCGCGGTGCGCGACGGCATGTTCGCGACCAGCTATTCGGACCTGCCCTATCGCACCGTCCCGCTGCACGACGACGGCTTCCACCTGCGCATCATCAAGATCCCGGTGACGAACATCGTGCCGCCGGGCGCCGAGCTCGGCGAACTCGTCCCGCGGCCGGTGCAGGATGAGACTGCGCTGCAGCCGCTGCTGGAATCATGCTTCCGCGACCTTGTCGAAGGCAACGACACGACGGCGCCGGACCCGGCCCCGATGGTGCAGGCGCTGGCCCATATCGCGCTGATCGAGCGCGGCATCATGCGGCCAAAGAGCCGGCTCGCACAGCAGGCGCTGCGAACCGCCCATCTGTCGCTGGCGCGCCGCCTGATCCGGCGGCATCTGCCCGACGCGGCGCTGGCGCCAACCCTGATTGCCGGCCTGCTCGGCATCTCGGTCCGTCACCTGCACATCCTGTTCGAGGAGACGGAGATGAGCTTCTCGGAGACCGTCACCGCGCTCCGGCTTGCACAAAGCCGCCGCCTGCTCCGCGAGCAGTCCGGGCGGACCATCGCCGAGGTCGCCTTCGCCTGCGGCTTCGAGAGCCTTGCGACGTTCTACCGCCTCTTCAGCGCCTCCGAATCGATGACGCCGGGCGACTACCGGGCCCGATTGGCCTGATCGTCGGTCTGGACGCGCTGGGTAGACCTGGCTCTTTGCGGGTTGCTAAAGCGCGTTGATGCCCGTAATCGAGTTTCCCGGCGTCACCCGGCGCCCCTCGTCCTCCCCGGACTCCTGATGTCGAAGAAGATGATCAAGCCTGGACCCGACCTGCTGACGCAGGTCAACCAGGCTTTTCTCGACTACGGCTATGGCGGGCTGTCGATGGTCGGGCTGGCCAAGGCCTGCGGCTTCACGCAGCGCGCGCTGTATTACTATTTCAGCAACAAGGAAGAGGCGTTTCGCGCCGTGATCGCCTGGCGCCACGTCGAGGACGTCGCTCTTGCACTGGAGGCCGGCCGATCGGTTCGGGCAAAGGGCGGCGGCGCGCTGGATATCTTCGCGACGATACTCGACGTCCGCTACGGCGAGACGCGGCGCCGCGTCACCGCTTCGCCGCACACCGTCGAGCTCAATGCCGAGGCCTTCAGGCGCTGCCGCGATCTGATGATCAAATCCGCCGTCTCGTTCCAGGCTGATCTGGAAAATCTGGTGATCGAATTGCAGGCTGCACGGCTGCTGAAGCTGAACGGCGAATTCACCGCGGCGCAAATCGCGCAGGCGCTTGCCGATGGTGGACGCGCGGTCAACCAGGCACTGCCGCCGATCGCCCGGGACGGCTTTTCGGCCCGCTACCGCCAGATGTGCGCGATGGTGCTCTACGGCTGCGCCGTGATGCCGAAGCGCAGGTAGTTCACGCGACGGCCTGCGCGGCAGCCGTCGTCGATCCCCAAATCCTCCCGACAATCGACCGTCAGGCGCCGGCCGGGCCATCTCCGCCTGTCCACCGACAAGTTTTGACGCATGTTATCTATTTCATATTTTACGCGACTATGTGAAATATACGATATTGCATCGAAAGGCTTTTGGAGGCGTCTCGAATGGCTGACATGGGGCAAACGGACGACGCGGCCGATCGTCGCGCGATCCGGCATTCTCCGGACCGAAGTGAACAGCCTGCGCGCATTGAGAAGATAATTTCCGTCGAGTTCGCCAGAACCGCGCTGGCGCTTCGCCCGGTCTCGGCACAGCCGATTTCATGCCCGGCGACGCGCGCTCTGATGCAGAGCGAGGGGTCATGCACGATGCGCACAAAGCTTGAGGACAGCCCACACACGCCATCCACGGGCCCGACTCGTGCGCGCAGCTCCGATGCCGTGGACGAGGCCGCAGCGACAGAACTGGCGCGTCGAGGTTCGCCGGCGACGGGCAATCGCGGCTGGACGCCGTTGCTCGAGGCCTGCCTCGCCGACTTCAAGGACGCGACGGAGGCCGGTGACACCGCAAGCATTCCTGCGCTGGTTAAGATCATCGCCGACCTTGCGCTGATCGAGCGCGGCGCGATCAGGCCGGGCAGCCGCCGCGCGCAACAGGCGCTGCGCGTCGGCCGGCTCAGCCTCGCGCGCCGTCTGATCACCCGCCACCTCGCGAAGCCGGCGCTGTCGCCGGGCATGGTCGCCGACATGCTCGGCGTCTCGGTCCGTTACCTGCATGTCCTGTTCGAAACGACCGGGGCGAGCTTCTCGCAGACCGTCACCGCCCAGCGCCTGAGCGAAAGCCGCAGGCTGCTGTCCGAAAAGCCGCCGCGGCCGATCGCCGATGTCGCCCTCACCTGCGGGTTCGGCAGCCTCGCAACCTTCTACCGGATCTTCAGCGCGTCCGAGGGTCTGACCCCCGGCGAATACCGCGCCGCGGGGCTCTAGCCGCGGCGACGCTCCGCTGAGGCCCTGCGGCCACAGTTGGCTGCATTTTCGCGGCAGGCGCGCTTTGGATCGACAGTATGCGCGCACTGAGAAGACACCGCACGACCATTGCGCGAGAAACAAACAGATACATCGGGGCTTGGGGGCAAGGTCATGATCGGCATCGGCGGCAGGCTGACGATGTGGCGCGGCGCGCTGCTCGGCTCGGCGTCGTTGATCGCGCTGAGCTCCGCGGCCGAGGCTGCGGTCTACTGCACGGGCGTCGGCACCGCCAACGTGCTCTGCGACGCCGCCCATCCGTCGGACGGCGGGCTCAACACGGTTTTGCGCGGTGATCTCACGGTCAACATCAACGCCGGCGCCGGGATCACGACCCGCGGCGTGACCGCGAGCAGCAGCGGAAACCTCACTGTCAATCACAACGACCCCGCCGGCATCACGGCGCTCCAGCTGTACAACGGCATCGGACTCTCCGCCCTCGGCACGATCACCTACACGGGATCTGCCGACGTCACCGCCGACGGGTACGCGATCACTGCCCGGATCGGCAACGGTCTGACCTCCATTACGCAGACCGCCGGCACGATCAGGGGCGGCACCGGCATCCAGGCCGTGGGCAGCGGACCGAATGCCAGCGTCAACATCAACTCGATCGGCAGCCGGATCGTGGCCGGTCAGGCAATCTTCGTCGTGACCGACGGCAGCCAATCCGACGTCACGATCGCGACAGGCGCAGTCACCGGTATCACAACCCAAGCCGGCGGCGCGATCTACGTCCGGATGGGACAGAGCCTTAATACTGCACGCAACCTTTCCGTCACCACCAACGGCGCGATCGTCGGCGGCATCTATCTCCAGAACGGCGGCGTCGGGACCGTCGACCTCACCACCAATGCGAGCGTCTCGGGCAACATCACCGTCGAGGGCAACAATTCGGCCAATGCCAACGCGTTCACGGTGAAGCTCAACCAGGATGTCAGCGGCTCCGTGAGCTTGCAGAACTACGGCACTGGGACCACGACGGTCCGAACGCACGGCATCACGGGTGGGACACTTTCGGTGTCCGCCGCCGGCGGCGCCAACAACAGCCTTGTCGTGGACGGCAATATTGCCAGGGGAAGCGGCCCCGATACGGCCTACTACGGCGCCCTGGCGTCCGTCGCTTTCTCTGCGGCCAGCGGCACCAACACCGCGACCTTCAATGGCGATATTTCCGGAACCTTCGACACCAGGACTTCGCCCTCCAAATCGGCCGGTGGCAGCGTCGCAGGCCTATCGGCCGCGCTGGGCAGTACATCCAGCAATGGATCGGCGACACTGAACGCCAATGGATCGATTGCGATCACCGGCATGACAAGGTCCGGCTCCGTCGCAAATGTGACGGGGGCCGCCTTGTCGGCCTTCGGCGAGGTCCCGGTCGACTTCAACCTGCACGGCGCCGTGACGGCCACGTCGATCAGCGACACCGTGTCGAGAGTCGTCGGCGTCAGCGTGGGACAAAACAATCTGAGCACAGTCCGGTTGACCGCCGACGGCGCCGTGACGGCGACCGCGATCGGCGCTGGCAGCACCGCCACCGGCATCAACGCCTCAGGCAGCAGCTTTGCTCCGAGCAACATCAACACCGGCATCCTCACCGTTCACGCCAATGGCGATGTGAGCGCGACCTCGGATGGCGGCGCGACCGGCATCGGGCTGAGCCGCGGCAGCACCAGATTCGCGGCCTTGACCGCGGGACTCGGCGGCATCGATCTCGACACCAAGGGGACCGTGAGCGCCACCTCGGCAAGCGCGGCGGCGATCGGCATCAGCGGCGTCATGGTGAATGGCGCCGACAACGCCGCGACGCTGGCGCTGCGCGCCGAAGGCAACGTGATTGCGAGCGGCACGGCGGCCGGCAGCTACGGCATCTTCGCCCAGCGCGACGGTCTCGGCGATATCAGGATCGATGCGCTCGCCGGCGTGCAGAGCTCAGGTGTCGGCATTGCCGCATCGCGCTCGACACCGGGCAACATCTTCATCACGACCGGGACATCAGTCACCGGCACCACCGGCATCACGACGTCGGGCGGCACCACCACCTTGATCGCGAACGGCATCATCACCGGCACCGGCGGCACCGCCGTCCAGTTCGGCGGCACCAACGATGTGCTGCAAGTCCAGTCCGGCGCCGTGTTCAACGGCAACATCGTCGGCAGCGGCACAAGTATCGTACAGTTCGGCGGAACCACCGCGTCGAGTTTCGACCTGTCGAAACTTGGCAGCGGCTTCGCCAATTTCGGGATTCTCGCCGGCTCGAACTGGAGCTTTACCGGCAACTCGAACTTTGCCGGGTCTGTCAACGTCGACAGCGTGTTCATCCTCAACGGCGCGATGCCGAATGCAAGCGTCACGGTCGGCCCGAACGGCACGCTCGGCGGCAACGCCACCATCGGCAACACTGTGATCAGCGGCACGCTGTCGCCCGGCAATTCGCCGGGGACCATCACGATGGCGAGCCTGACCATGACCGCGGCGGCGACTTATCTGGTGCAGGTCACCAACACGATCAGCGACAAGGCGATCGTGACGGGCACCGCTAACATCGCTGGCAACGTCATCGTGCAGCCGCTCGAACGGATCACCAGGAAGACCACCTACACCATCGTCAATGCGGGAACGCTGAGCGGCACGTTCGGCTCGGCAAGCCTGTTGCTCGCCAACAACCTCGCGCGCAATCCGGTGCTGAGCTACGTCGGCAACGACGTGCTGCTGTCGGTCGATCCCGGCCTGCTCTCCCCGATCCTGCCGGCCAATGCCGGCATCAATCACAGGAGCGTCGCGGGTGCGATCGACAACGGCCTGCTCGGCGGCGCCAATCTCTCCAACGCCTTCAGCGCGATCTTCAACCTGTCGGGAGACAATCTCCTGAACGGCCTGACCCAGCTCTCGGGCGAGAGCGCGGCCGGATCGCAGCAGACCACGTTCAACGCCATGAACCAGTTCATGGGTACGATGCTCGATCCCTTCATCGACGGCCGCGGCGCGACGGCGATGCCGGCCGGCGCCACGCCCTACGCAGATGACAATTCCCTGGCCTACGCAGCAAAGCATCCGACCAGCGACGCCGCCGCTGCGATTTATCACAAGGCGCCGATCGCGCAGGGCTACGATCCGCGCTGGAGCATGTGGGCAGCGGCCTACGGCGGCTCACAGTCCACCGACGGCAACACGGCGCTCGGCTCGAACAACACCACCAGCCAGGTGTTCGGCACCGCCATTGGCGCCGACTACCGCTTCTCGCCGAACACGATCGCCGGCTTTGCGCTCGCTGGCGGCGGCACCAATTTCAGCGTCGCCAACAGCGGCGGCGGCCGCTCCGACCTGTTCCAGGCGGGCGCCTTCATCAGGCACAATGTCGGCGCTGCGTACCTTGCCGGTGCGCTGGCCTATGGCTGGCAGGACGTCACGACGGATCGCACCGTGACGGTCGGGAGCATCGATCGCCTGCGTGCCGAGTTCAAGGCCAATGCGTGGTCGGGCCGCGCCGAGGGCGGCTACCGCTTCGTCGCGCCATGGATCGGCGGCATTGGCCTGACGCCCTATGCCGCCGGCCAGTTCACGACGTTCCAGCTTCCGAGCTATGCCGAGCAGGCGATCGTCGGCGCCAACACCTTTGCGCTGGCCACCAACGCCAAGAGCGTCACCGACAGCCGCAGCGAGCTCGGCCTGCGCGCCGACAAATCCTTCGCGCTCTCGGATTCAGTTCTGACGCTGCGCGGCCGCGCCGCCTGGGCGCATGATTTCAACCCGGACCGCAGCATCGCCGCGACATTCCAGACCCTGCCCGGCGCGAGCTTCGTCGTGAACGGAGCGGCGCAGGCCCGTGACTCCGCCCTCACGACGGCCTCCGCCGAACTGAAATGGGCCAACGGCTGGTCGGCGCTCGCAAGCTTCGAAGGCGAGTTCTCCAACGTGACCCGCTCCTATGCCGGCAAGGGCGTGGTCCGCTATGCATGGTAATGCACCTGCGGTGGGCGTGCATCTGCGTGATTTCGGAATATTAGAATCGTACTCGTGAGTTGCCCGACGTGTCAACTGGCCTGTCGAACGCGGGCCACCGCGGCTGCTTTGCATGGGGTTGTTTTCGATATTTTGGCAGCTCGCCTCCCCCGCAAAGGTGGCACCAGCCTCTGCCGGGGGCCTCGTCATCGGGTCCGGAACCGGTGATTCATTTGACCGCCAAATGACGGAAAGGACGGTTATTTTGGCGAAAACGTTAAGGTTTTTCGGTCATCCGGCTGGTTCCAAGATTGACTTTGCCGGTTTCGCCCCTATGTTGCGGGGCAACGCGGCCCTCGGATCGAAACGCGATTCGTCAGGTTTGCCGTCCGTCAGCGTTAGTCAGAGCCCCCGAGCTTTATCAAAAAGCGAGCCGTTTCGGGGCCGAACGCGACAGCCTTTTACCTGCGATGCCGAACGGCGGTTTCGACCAGAGGCTCAATGTCTTTTTCCAATCTAGGCCTGTCCGATAAGGTCCTCGCCGCAGTTGCGGCCACCGGTTACACCACCCCCACTCCCATCCAGGAACAGGCAATCCCGCACGTCCTCGCCCGGCGCGACGTCCTCGGCATTGCCCAGACCGGCACCGGCAAGACAGCTGCCTTCGTTCTACCGATGCTCACCCTCCTCGAGAAAGGCCGCGCCCGGGCACGGATGCCGCGCACGCTGATCCTCGAGCCGACCCGCGAGCTTGCCGCGCAGGTGAAGGAGCAGTTTGACAAATACGGCGCTGGTCAGAAATTGAACGTGGCGCTGCTGATCGGCGGCGTCTCGTTCGGCGACCAGGACTCCAAGCTGATGCGCGGCGTCGACGTCCTGATCGCAACGCCCGGCCGCCTGCTCGACCACACCGAACGCGGCGGATTGCTGCTCACCGGCGTCGAGCTGTTGGTGATCGACGAAGCCGACCGCATGCTCGACATGGGCTTCATCCCCGACATCGAACGCATCTGCAAGCTCGTCCCGTTCACGCGGCAAACGCTGTTTTTCACCGCGACGATGCCCCCGGAGATCAGCCGCATCACCGAGGCCTTCCTGCACAACCCGGCCCGGATCGAAGTCTCCAAACCCGCAACCACCGCCGTCACCGTGACGCAATTGCAGGTCCCGGCCGGTCGCGAAGCCCACGACAAGCGCGAAATCCTCCGCCGCCTGCTGCGCGACGCCAAGGATCTCAACAACGCGATTATCTTCTGCAATCGCAAGCGCGAAGTCGCCGTCCTTCACAAATCACTCCAGAAGCACGGCTTCAGTGTCGGCGCCTTGCACGGCGACATGGATCAGTCAGCTCGCACCGCGGCCCTCGACCAATTCCGCAAGGGCGAGATTCCGCTGCTCGTCGCTTCCGACGTCGCCGCCCGCGGTCTCGACATTCCCGCGGTGAGCCACGTCTTCAATTTCGACGTGCCGCACCACCCCGACGACTACGTCCACCGCATCGGCCGTACCGGCCGCGCCGGACGGACCGGTACCGCGATCTCCATCGTCACCTCGCTCGATAGCAAGTCGATGGCTGCGATCGAGAAGCTGATCGGCCAGCCGATCCCGCGCGCTGAAGGCGACTACACCGTTCACAGCGAGGCCTCCGACGAGGACGCCGCGCCCCGCCGCTCTCGCAGCCGCGAAGGTTCGCGCGACGGCGCCCGTGGCGGCCGCAAGCCGCGGCGTGAACGCGAGCCGCGTCACGGTGAGCGCGAGCCGCGTCACGACCAGGAGCCCCGCCAGGAGCGCGCAGCCAAGCCGGAGCGCGAACCGCGCCACGGACGCGGCACCTCGCCTCAGGCCGCGCCGTCGCATGTGCCGTCGATCGGCCGTGCCGAGCCGCGACGGCCGCAGCACGAGGTCGACCACGAGCCCGCCGATCATTCGCACCTGCCGGCCTTCCTGCTGCGACCTGTGCGCGCACGCGCTTAGGGCTCGCCGTGCTGACGCCGCGCCCGCGGCGGTATTCCGGGCACTCGATGTCGCCGTCGACGGCCCGTGCGGACGTTGATCCCCAGCGTTTGAAGCAAATGCGCGCAGTTTTCGCATCGCGTTGGCGGGCAAGCCAACGCTGCGTGCGAACCCGGCGGCGCCAGGCGCATTCAACCATGGTCGCGACCGAAATCCCGTAATTCTACTGTTTACCTTGCCTTCACTCTCGTCCCGTACCCTCGCCCAATAGTTTAGTCATTGCTGTCGGACACAGCCGACATTGCGTGCATTGGGGACGTAACAGTGGTCAAGCTGCTGGACGAGCACGAACGTACGTTGGCCTTCGCTGAAGTCGCGCTTGGCCAGATCCGCTCGCTTCGCCAGACCGCCGTTCCCCGCAATTATGAGATCTGGTACGTCTACGCGACCGGATACAACGCGCCGCTCAACAAGGTCATCAACGAGACGCTGGCGCGCAGCGGCAAGCTCAACGAATCCGATCTCGAGCAGATCTACGAAACCTACCTTTCGCACATCAAGACCTCGGACCGCATCGACAAGGTCGGGGCGCGCGTCATCGGCGAGATCGATGCCGTCATGAAGCTGATCACCGACGCGCTCGGCGTGTCCGCGACCTACGACGCCAGCCTCGTCGGCGCCAGCGACCGCCTCTCGACCGCGACGACCCGCGATCAGATCAAGACCATCGTCGAGGGCGTCGCCAAGTCGACGCAAGAGATGCGCCAGACCAATCAGGCGCTGGAGAATCGGCTCGCGCTGTCAAAGTCGGAGATCAACGAGCTGCAACACAGCCTCGAGGCGATCCGCGCCGAGAGCCTGACCGATCCGCTCACCGGCCTGGGCAACCGGAAATATTTCGACCGCTCGATGGACATGGCGGTGCAGGCCGCGCTGGCCAGCAGCGAGCCGCTGTCGCTGCTGATGTTCGACATCGACCACTTCAAGTCGTTCAACGATTCCTACGGCCATCTCACCGGCGATCAGGTGCTGCGGCTGGTGGCGCAATCGCTGAAGCAGACCATCAAGGGCCAGGACATCACCGCCCGCTACGGCGGCGAGGAATTCGCTGTCGTGCTGCCCAACACCGCGCTGCGCCAGGCGCTGACGGTCGCTGACCATATCCGCCGCGCCGTGATGGCCAAGGAGTTGAAGAAGAAGTCGACCGGCGAGATCCTCGGCCGGGTCACGATCTCGGTCGGCGTCTCCATGCTGAAGCCTGCCGACGATACGGATTCGCTGATCGAGCGCGCCGACGCCTGCCTCTACGCCGCCAAGCGCGCCGGCCGCAACCGCGTGATCTGCGAAGCCGACCCGGAATTCAGCGCCGAGAGCCAGACCCGCGTGGCGTGATCAGTTCGCCTCCTCTCAGGACGACGACCGTTTCCCGGGCACACGCGTCTTCTTGACTGAAAGCTTTCTCGCGCCGGGCTTCTTCGCCGCAACCCTCTTGCTTGCAGCCTTCTTCGTCGGCGCCTTCGCCTTTCGCGCAGCCGGTCGTTTCCGTGGCCGCTTGTGCAGCGCGGCGCGCTGGGCGGCGCCGAGCGCCGAGCGCGCCCAGACCGCAAGCCCCTCGGCATCGTCGAACAGCCGCGCCGGCAGCTGCCAATAGGAGTTCACCGTGACCGTCTTCGAACTCGTCTGGTACTGGAACGGCCCGCAGCCCTCCGCCTCGAATTGCGGGATGGTCACCTCGTCGGCACGGAAGTAGAGCCCGGCCCGCAAGGCGAGCGCGAAATTGGTGCCGTCGGCCGAGATGCCGTAGCCGGAGAACATCCGGCGCAGCGTGACCGGGCCGAAATCGACGAACAGGTCGGTGAGAAATTCACGGTCCATGTGCCCACCCTCATTGCAGCGCGACCGGACACGCCTGCCGCAGCCCGCTGGCTACGCAGTATGGTCGACGAGGACGTCGACACGCAACGATGGTTGTATCTGATCAAAGGGCGCGAGCGCGATTGCACACTCGCCGGTGCGGCAGCGATCAGACCGTGGCCGGCTTCAGCTGCACCGATTCGCCGCAGCCGCAGGCAGAGACCTGATTCGGGTTGTTGAACACGAACTGGGCCTGCATCTTGTCGGCGACGTAATCCATCTCGGTGCCGAGCAGGAACAACACGGCCTTCGGATCGACCAGGATCTTGACGCCCTTGTCCTCGACGACTTCGTCGGTCGGACGGATCTCGTGGGCATATTCGACGGTGTAGGATTGTCCGGCGCAGCCGCCATTCTTGATGCCGACGCGCAGCCCGACGATCTCGGAATCGGCGCGCTTGGTCAGCTCGGTGATCCGCTCCGCCGCGGCATCGGTCAGCCTCATGACCTGCGGGCGCGGCCGCTTCGGCTTGGCTGGGGTTGGTGAAACTTGGGTCATGTCACTCATGTGGTCAGTCCCAGCGGCAAATCAATTGCCCATTGTCTCGAGCCTAAGTCCAATCCGCTAACACATCACCACATATTGAGGACGAGGCGCGCCTCGTCCGACATCCGGTCCGGCGTCCAGGCCGGATCCCAGACCAGATTGACGTTGACGACACCGACGCCGGGAACGCTGGCAACCGCGTTCTCGACCATGGTCGGCAGCTCGCCGGCAGCAGGGCAGTTCGGCGTGGTCAGGGTCATCAGGATGTCGACCGAGCGATCATCCTTGAGGTCGACCTTGTAGATCAGGCCGAGCTCGTAGATGTCGGCCGGGATTTCCGGATCGAACACCGTCTTCAGCGCCGCGACGATCTCGCCGCTCATGCGCTCGGTCTCCTCCGCCGGCAGTGCCGAGGTGGTTTCCATGGTGGCCGTCTTGACTTCGGCTGTATCGGTCATGCGAACAATTCCCGCGCCTTGATCAGCGCCTGCGCCAGATGGTCGACTTCTTCCTTTGTATTATACATCCCGAACGATGCGCGGCAGGTGGCCGTCACATTGAACCGCTCTAAAAGCGGCATCACACAATGCGTGCCGGCGCGCACGGCGATACCCTGGCGGTCGATCACGGTCGCGACGTCGTGCGGATGTGCGCCCTTCATCTCGAAGGAGATCACCGGCCCCTTGTTGCGGGCGGTTCCGATCACCCGCAGCGAATTGATCTCGCGCAGGCGCTCCTGCGCGTAGGTGAGCAGCTCGTGCTCATGCGCAGCGATGCGCTCCTTGCCGATCGAATTGACGTAGTCGATCGCGGCGCCCAACCCGATCGCCTCGACGATCGGCGGCGTCCCGGCCTCGAACTTGTGCGGCGGATCGCCATAGGTGACCCAGTCCTTGGCGACCTCACGGATCATCTCGCCGCCGCCGTTGAACGGCCGCATCGCCACCAGATGCTCGTGCTTGGCGTAGAGCGCGCCGATGCCGGTCGGCCCGTACACCTTGTGGCCAGTGAAGGCGTAGAAATCGCAATCGAGGTCCTGGACGTCGATCGGCAGATGCACCGCGCCCTGCGCGCCGTCGACCAGCACCGGAACGCCGCGGGCATGCGCCAGCCGCACCACCTCCTTGACCGGAACCAGCGTGCCGAGCGCATTCGACATCTGGGTGATCGCGACGATCTTGGTACGGGGAGTGAGGAGCTTCTCGAATTCCTCGATCAGGAAGTTGCCTTCATCGTCGACCGGCGCCCACTTGATCACGGCACCCTGGCGCTCCCTAAGGAAGTGCCACGGCACGATGTTGGAGTGGTGCTCCATGATCGAGAGGACGATTTCGTCGCCCTCCTTGATGTTCTCTCCGCCCCAGGACGATGCCACGAGGTTGATCGCCTCGGTGACGTTGCGGGTGAAGATGATCTCCTCATTGCGGCGCGCGTTGATGAACTGCGCGACCTTGCCGCGGGCGCCCTCATAGGCCTCGGTCGCAGCGTTGGCGAGGTAGTGCAGGCCGCGATGCACGTTGGCGTATTCGCTCTTGTAGGCCTCGGTCATGCGGTCAAGCACCGCATTCGGCTTCTGCGCCGATGCGGCGTTGTCGAGATAGACCAGCGGTTTGCCGTAGATCTGCATGGCGAGCGCCGGAAAATCCTGCCGCACGAGAGCGACGTCGTAAGAACCGTTGGCGACCGCCTTATGCATGCTCATGCCCTCGCTTCCAGCCAGCGCTGCGCGGTGGCAATTGCCACCTCGCGCAACGCGTCGCTGGCAATGCTCTCGATCGCCTCGCCGACGAAGGCCTGGATCAGCAGCGCCTGCGCTTCCTTCTCGGGCAATCCGCGGGCGCGCATGTAGAACAGCAGGCTCTCGTCGAGCGCACCGGTGGTCGCGCCGTGACCGCAGGTGACGTCGTCGGCGAAGATTTCGAGCTCCGGCTTGTTGTCGGCTTCCGCGTCGTCGGACAGCAACAGCGCACGGGTCATCATCTTGGCGTCGGTCTTCTGGGCGTCCGGACGGACAATGATGCGACCCTGGAACACCGAATGCGCGCGGTCGTCGACGACGGCACGGAAGATCTCGCGGCTCGCACAGTGCGGCACCGCGTGATCCATGAACAGCGTGGTGTCGGCATGCTGCGTGCCGTTGATCAGATTGAGGCCGTTGGTCTCGACGTTGGAGCCCTCGCCGGCGCAGGTCACCGTCAGCTGGTAGCGGCTGACATGACCGCCCGAGGTCAGGCCGAAGGTGTTGAAATGGGCATGCGCACCGAGCGACACCGTCGCCGAGGAAATGTTGAAGGCATCGATGCTGTCCTCGACCAGACGCACGTGGTCCAACCGTGCATTGTCGCCGATCGCGACGATCAGCCCGTCGTACGCCTGGTAGGCCTTGGCGCCCTCGCCGGCGAGATAGCTCTCCACCAACGTCACATTGGCATCCCGTCCGAGCCGCAGCAACGAGCGCGTGAACATCGAGGCCGGGGCGGTGCCGGATGCGACGTGCACGATGTGCAGCGGCTGCGCCAGCACCGTACCGTCGGCGATCTCGATGACAACGCCATCGGTCGCCATCGCACCGTTCAGCGCGATCATCGGATTGGAGATGTCGGTCGCAAAGGCCTGCGTGGAGAGCACGCCGTCACCGGCGTCGAGCACTTCGCGCAGCGGTTGGATGCCGAGGCCCTTGTCGAGGTTGCCGAGATCGGACAGATCAGGCGCAAACGCGCCGTCGACCAGCACCAGGCGGCGCACGCCGTCGATCGCCTGCAGCTTGATGGCGGCAGCAGCGCGGCCCAGAGCTGCGGCATCCGGCGCAGGCGCCAGCGGCAGCACCTCGCGCATCAGCGCGCGCAAATCGGTGTATTTCCAATCCTCGATCCGGCGATGCGGCAGGCCCGAGCGCTCATAGGCCTCGAACGCCTGGCGGCGCTGATCGGCGATCTTGCTCTTGCCCGGCAGGCGGTCACGCGCGACGGCGAATGCATCGCCCAGCGCGCGCCCGGTCTCAGTCTTTGCGACAACGTTCATCTGAGAACCCGTATCTGTCAGGCAGCGTCTTCGAACTGCGCGTAACCGGACTCTTCCAGCTCCAGCGCCAGTTCCTTGCCGCCGCTCTTCACCACCCTGCCCTTCGACATCACGTGCACCACGTCGGGCACGATGTAGTTGAGCAGCCGCTGGTAGTGGGTGATCACCACCATCGCGCGCTCCGGCGAGCGCAGCGCGTTGACGCCGTCGGCCGCGATCCGCAGCGCGTCGATGTCGAGGCCGGAATCCATTTCATCGAGGATGCAGACGGCCGGCTCGAACAGCGCCATCTGCAGGATCTCGTTGCGCTTCTTCTCACCGCCGGAGAAGCCGACATTGACGCCGCGCTTCAGCATGTCCTGCGGAATGTTCAGCGACTTGGCGACCTCGCGGACCTTCTTCAGGAACGCCGGCGACGAGATCTCGTCCTCGCCGCGCGCCTTGCGCTGGGCGTTGAGCGCCGCATGCAGGAAGTTCCAGGTAGTGACGCCGGGGATCTCGACCGGATACTGGAACGCCAGGAACACGCCCTTGGCGGCGCGTTCGTTGGGCTCCATCTCCAGCAGGTCTTCGCCCTTGAACAGGATCTGGCCGCCGGTGACTTCATAGCCCGGCTTGCCGGCGATGACGTGGGACAACGTCGATTTGCCGGAACCGTTCGGCCCCATGATCGCGTGCACCTCGCCCGGGTTCACCGTGAGCGACAGCCCGTGGAGGATCTCGCGCTCCTCGACACGAACCTGCAGATCTTTCACTTCAAGCAGAGACATCTGATTTTTCCTGAACATCATCCGGGAGGCGCGGCGGCCGCGCCCTCACACGGGATGGATTAACCAACCGAACCTTCGAGGCTGATCGAGATCAGCTTCTGCGCTTCCACCGCGAACTCCATCGGCAGTTGCTGCAGCACGTCCTTCACGAACCCGTTGACCACGAGGCCGACGGCTTCTTCCTGCGAGAGCCCGCGCTGGATGCAGTAGAACAGCACGTCCTCGGAAATCTTCGACGTGGTCGCTTCATGCTCGAAGGTCGCCGAGGAATTCTTGGCCTCGACATAGGGCACGGTGTGCGCGCCGCATTTGTCGCCGATCAGTAGCGAGTCGCAGGCCGTGTAGTTGCGCGCGCCGGTCGCCTTACGGTGGGCGCTGACAAGGCCGCGATAAGTGTTCTGCGACTTGCCGGCGGCGATGCCCTTGGAGATGATCCGGCTCGACGTGTTCTTGCCGAGGTGGATCATCTTGGTGCCCGAGTCGACCTGCTGGAAACCGTTCGAGATCGCGATCGAGTAGAACTCGCCGCTCGAATTGTCGCCGCGCAGGATGCAGCTCGGATACTTCCAGGTGATCGCCGAACCGGTCTCGACCTGGGTCCAGGAGATCTTGGAATTCTTGCCGCGGCAGTCGCCACGCTTGGTGACGAAATTGTAGATGCCGCCCTTGCCTTCCGAATTGCCCGGATACCAGTTCTGCACCGTCGAATACTTGATCTCGGCGTCGTCCAGCGTGACGAGCTCGACCACGGCAGCGTGCAGCTGGTTCTCGTCGCGCTGCGGCGCCGTGCAGCCTTCGAGATAGGAGACGTAGGAGCCCTTGTCGGCGATGATCAGCGTGCGCTCGAACTGGCCGGTGTTGCGCTCGTTGATGCGGAAATAGGTCGACAGCTCCATCGGGCAGCGCACACCCGGCGGCACGTAGACGAACGAACCGTCGGAGAACACCGCCGAGTTCAGCGTCGCAAAATAGTTGTCGGAGGTCGGCACCACGGTTCCGAGATATTTCTGCACCAGCTCGGGATGCTCGCGGATCGCCTCCGAAATCGGCATGAAGATCACGCCGGCCGCCTTCAGCTCCTTCTGGAAGGTGGTCGCAACCGAGACCGAATCGAACACGGCGTCGACCGCGATCTTGCGGCTCGGCGTCTGCGGCCCACCGGGCGGCGGCTCGACGCCCTCGAGGATCGCAACCTCGCGCAAGGGGATGCCGAGCTTCTCATAGGTCTTGAGGATCTCCGGATCGATCTCGTCGATCGAGGACAGCGTCTTCTTCGGCTTCGGCGCCGCGTAGTAGTAGATGTCCTGGTAGTCGATCTTCGGATATTCGACGCGCGCCCAGGTCGGCTCGGTCATGGTCAGCCAGCGGCGATACGCCTCCAGGCGCCATTCCAGCATCCAGGCCGGTTCATTCTTCTTGGCGGAGATGAAGCGGACGGTGTCCTCCGACAGCCCCTTGGGAGCCTTGTCGGACTCGATCAGCGTCTCAAACCCATAACGATACTGGTCGACGTCGATGCGCCGGACGCGCTCGACCGTCTCTTGTACTGCAGGCATTCATATCCTCCGCTCGCGGTTTCAAGGACCGCGGTGGATCTCAGTTCCGAAAAGTCTCTTACGATGCTTTGAACGCGAAATCACCCGCTTAGAACAGTTCAAGCTGTGTTTCGTCGCTCTCCCTTAACTAGGCTATCGGCGAGCTTTCGCCAAGCCTTGAGGGTCAAATCCACGTCTGTCTCCGTGGTAGACCAGCCAAGACTGAGCCGCACCGCTCCCTGGGACACCTCTGAACGGTATCCCATTGCCTCCAAGACATGCGACGGCTGGACCTTGCCTGACGAGCAGGCGGAGCCGGACGAGACCGCTACCCCCCCAAGGTCGAATCCGATCACGGCCGTCTCGGCCTTCATACCCGGTGCCGTGAACAGGACGGTATTCGGTAACCGCTTCACGTCGTCGGAGAACACCAGCACGTCCGGCGTCTGCCGCAGCCCGTGCTCGAGCCGGTCGCGCAATCCCCTGACGCGGGCGGCGTCGGCCTTCAACACCGCCATCGCAGCCTTCGTGGCCGCACCAAAGCCTGCGATCCCCGCGACGTTCTCCGTCCCTGCCCGCCGTCCAAGCTCCTGCCCGCCGCCGCGCAGCAGCGCCTCCAGCCCATCAACGCCCTCAGCAAGCACCAGCGCGCCGGTGCCCTTCGGTCCGCCGATCTTGTGCGCCGACAGCGTCACGAGGTCGGCCTTCGTCGAGGCGAGATCGAACGGGATCTTGCCGAACGCCTGGATCGCATCGACATGCAGCAGACCACCGGCGGCATGGACGATGTCTGCGACGTCGCCCACCGGCTGAATGGCGCCGGTCTCGTTGTTCGCCAGCATCACCGAGACAAGTGCGGGCGGACTATCAGCCAGCAGCGCACGCAGACGATCGAGATCAATCACTCCGGCCTGCGTAACATTGATCGCGCCGATTGCCTCGCGCGGAAACCGCCCGCCGGCGAGCACGGATGCGTGCTCGATCGCTGACACCAACAGCCGCTCGACCGGCGCGCCTGCACCGCGGCGCAATCCCGGCGTCAATGCGAGTGCATTGGCTTCGGTCCCGCCGGAGAGAAATACGACGTCCTGAGGCCGGCCGCCGACCGCCTTCGCCACCGCATTGCGCGCATCCTCGACCAGCCGCCGCGCGCTGCGCCCCTCGCTGTGCACCGAGGACGGGTTGCCGCTCAAGTCCCAAGCGGCCGCCATCGCCGCTTTCGCCTCCTGGCGAAGCGGCGTGGTGGCATTCCAGTCGAGATAGACGCGATCGGCCATCGAGCTTGCCCGCCGTAATCACCGTGGTTGCGGCCTTCCCTTGCGACATAGCGACAGTCGGGCACCGAGACCAGATCAGAGTCGCCGGCAAGAGCGGTTTTTCGCGCGCACGAAAACCACACCTGTGTTGCCAGGCAAGACATCCGTTCGTGGCGAGCACGATAGCAATATGACAAAGCAAAACTTCAGGTGGCTAGCGAACGATTCGGCATGTCGATCCGGATCGCGCGCCGCCGCGCGAATTCACGCCGGCCAAGCGGCACAATTTCCTTGATTTTTGCCCCTTGCGTCATGCTAGAAGGCCCACCAGCGTGCCGCGCGGCGGCGCCTGTGCCGATTTCATCATGAGCCGCCCTGTTCGCGCCCCGTCGCTGAAGATGGCTCCAACCGGTTGATTGATCGACGTCAATCAAGGGAACGCGTCAATCAAGGGAACACAATGCCTGAAGTGATTTTCACCGGCCCTGCTGGCCGTCTCGAGGGCCGCTATCATCCGGCCAAGCAGAAGAACGCGCCGATTGCGATGATCCTGCATCCGCATCCGCAGTTCCACGGCACGATGAACCACCAGATCGTCTACCAGTGCTACTACGCGTTTGCGCATCGCGGCTTCTCGGTGCTGCGCTTCAACTTCCGCGGCGTCGGCCGCAGCCAGGGCTCGTTCGACCACGGCACCGGCGAACTGTCCGACGCGGCAAGCGCGCTCGACTGGGCGCAGGCGATCAATCCCGAGGCGCGCGCCTGCTGGGTGGCGGGCTTCTCGTTCGGCGCATGGATCGGCATGCAACTCCTGATGCGCCGGCCGGAGGTCGAGGGCTTCATCTCGATCGCGCCGCCCGCCAATCTCTACGACTTCTCGTTCCTCGCGCCCTGCCCGTCGTCCGGCCTGATCGTGCACGGCGACAAGGATGCCGTGGTGCCGCCCAAGGACGTCAACACGCTGGTCGAGAAGCTGAAGACGCAGAAGGGCATCGTGATCGACCAGCAGGTCATCCCCGGCGCCAACCACTTCTTCGACGGCAAGCTCGAGCCGCTGATGGAGACGGTGACCGGCTATCTCGACATGCGTCTCGCCAACGTGCGGTGAAGCGGCAGTGACGTCGCCCGCGAACACGGCGGGCGAGTTCACTTATAGCGACATCGTGCGGGTAAAGGATGACGCGTCTGACCCGCTCCGTCGAGGCCACAAGGCTTGGGTAGTCTTGGTCGTTCGTCCCCAAGATCGATCCGGCACTTACTTTGACAGGTTTCCACCGGGCGTCGTCTATTCCGTCGAATATGAGGACGGAGTGGCCGAGGATGCCCATGAGGATTCGCTGGAACGTTTTCAAGGCACGTAAGCCTGATCATTCCGGCGCGAACTTCAACGCCGCAATCCCGACCAGCACCAATACGATCCCCGCGACCTTCATCGGGTTCAGCGCCTCGTTGAACAGCAGCACGCCCATGGTCAGCGTGCCGGCGGCGCCGATGCCGGTCCACACCGTATAGGCGACGCCGACGCCGAGCACCTGCAGCGCGCGCCCGAGCAGGAACACGAACGCGGCGAGCAGCAGCAGCGAGACCAGCGTCCAGCCGAGCCGCGTATAGCCTTCGGCATACTTCATCGAGATCGCCCAGCCGACATCGAGAAGACCGGCGATGACCAGCGCGACCCAGGCAACGGAATGCGACATGGCTTACGCGGCGAGCTTCAGCATATGCGCGCGGTGGCCGACCAGGAACGCGTGCAGCAGCGCGGGATAATCGGGTGACACGGCGCTGCGCACGCTCGGCCGCTGCGCCAGCGCGCTGCGCCAGGCGCGGAGTTTCGGCGTGTGGGTGAAGACCGCAAGATCGGTCAACTGATCGAACAGATCGAAATAGCGGAAGATCGGCGCGAACACTGCGTCGACCAGACTGAACTTGTCACCCGCGAAGAAAGGACCCGCGCCGAGCGCAGCCTCGACGCGCGCGAACTTTGCGGCCACCGCCTGCCGCTTGCTCTCGAAGGCGGCGGCATCGGTCGCGGTCTCGAGCCCCCAGAGGTCACCGAGGATAGCCGAACCGAACTCCATCCAAGCGCGGTGCTCCGCGCGGGTGAGCGCATCCTGCGGATGCAGCTTCGCGCCGGCTTGCGTCTCCTCGATGTACTCGCAGATCACATTGCTCTCGAACAGCGCGACCTCCTTGCCGTCGTCGCGGGTCACCACCAGCACCGGCACCTTGCCGAGCGGCGAGATCTTCAGGAAACAGTCCGGCTTGTTGGCGAGATCGATGTCGATTCGCTCGAACGGCACGCCCTTCTCCTGCAGCGCGATGACAGCGCGTTGCACATAGGGACAGAGCTTGTGGCTGATCAGCTTCAGGGCGGCCATGACGAACCTCGCGTTCAATGCAACTGCATCGAATTAAATGCAGCGGCATGGAACTGTCAAGGTAGATGCATTTGCATCTAAGTCACGGTCGCGCGATGATGCCCCCGGTCATCGGGATCGGCACCCCCGTGGTGGTGGGATAGCTCAGCGGCAGCCCCTTCATGCCGCGCGCGGCCAGGAAGCCGAACGCCTGCGCCTCGATCGCGTCCGCCGCCCAGCCGAGCGCCTCGGCGGGCTCGACGGTCGCCGGCGCCAGGCGCTCGCGCAGCATCCGCAGCATCGTCAGGTTGGATGCGCCGCCACCGCAGATGATCCAGCTCTTCGGCCGTTTCGGCAGCAGCGGCACGACGCGGGCGATCGCGGCCGCTGTGAACGCGGTCAGCGTCGCGGCCCCATCGGCCGGTGCCACGGCGCCGAGCTTGAGGCTCGCGAAGTCGTTGCGGTCGAGCGATTTCGGCGGTGGAACCGAAAAGAACGGCAGCCTGAGCGCCTGCGCGATCCAGGCCTCGTCCGGTTTGCCCAGCGCGGCGAACTTGCCGGCGGTGTCGAACGGCTGATGCATGTGGCGGAACATGAAGTCGTCGAGCAGCGCATTGCCCGGCCCGGTGTCGCAGGCGATCAGCGTGTCCGGGCCGTCGATATATGTAATGTTGGAAACACCACCGATATTGACGACGACGATCGGCCCCTCGCGGTTCAGCGATTGCGCCAGCGCACGGTGGTAGACCGGCACGAACGGCGCGCCCTGCCCGCCGGCCTCGACGTCGGCGGCGCGGAAATCATGCATCACCGGAATGTGGATCACCTTGGCGAGCGCCAAGGCGTCGCCGATCTGCACCGTCAGCTTCCGCTCGGGGCGATGCAGCACGGTCTGGCCGTGGAACCCGACGATGTCGATGTCCTGTGCCGAGATCCGGTGCTGCGCCGTGAAGGCGGCAACCGCCTCGGCGTGAGCTGTCGTGACCGCCTGCTCGGCCTGCCGCAGGATCCCCGGCCGGGCGTCGCGCCGGGACAGATGAACGGCTTCGGTCAGGGCCTGGCGCAGCAGGCTGCGCTCGCTCTCGGTATAGGGCCGATAGCCCGTGGGTCCGAAGGCCCTGATCTGGCGGCCATCGGTCTCGATCAGTGCCACGTCGACCCCGTCGAGCGAGGTCCCGCTCATCAGACCGAGTGCCGTTAACATCATCGTAGAAGCGCCCCAGCCGGGAACCCCCGGCTTGTCTCAAACAAGTACATCCTATAATGCCACTGCGCGTCCGCCTGCGGCAGCCTCAAGCATCAGGGTTCCGCAAATAGATGCAAAAACCGTAAAACAAGAATGATCTGGCTCGCCGACAAATGACTGCATTTAAATCGGATTTCCTGAACACTCTACAGGAACGCGGCTTCGTTCACCAGTGCTCCGATTTCGAGGGCCTCGACGCGCTTGCCGCGAAGGGAGAGGCCACCGCCTATGTCGGCTATGACTGCACCGCGCGGTCGCTGCACATCGGCAACTTCCTGACCATGATGATGCTGTACTGGCTGCAGCAGAGCGGCAACAAGCCGATCACGCTGATGGGCGGCGGCACCACGATGGTCGGCGACCCCTCCGGCAAGGACGAGACCCGCGCGATGCGCACGGTCGCCGAGATCGAAGCCAACAAGGCCTCGATCCGCGGCGTGTTCGCCAAGGTGCTGCGCTACGGCGACGGCAAGTCCGACGCCATCATGCTCGACAACGCCGAGTGGCTGACCAAGCTGAACTGGATCGAGATGCTGCGCGACATCGGCCGGCACTTCTCGGTCAATCGCATGCTGACGATGGACTCGGTGCGGCTCCGGCTCGAACGCGAGCAGGAGATGAGCTTCATCGAGTTCAACTACATGGTCTGCCAGGCCTACGATTTCGTCGAGCTGTCACGCCGCGCCGGCTGCCGGCTGCAGATGGGCGGCTCCGACCAGTGGGGCAACATCGTCAACGGCGTCGATCTCGGCCGCCGCATGGGCACGCCGCAATTGTTCGCGCTGACCACGCCGCTGCTCACCACCGCCTCCGGCGACAAGATGGGCAAGACCGCCAAGGGAGCGGTGTGGCTCAACGCCGACCAGTTCTCGCCGTACGACTTCTGGCAGTACTGGCGCAATGTCGAGGACGCCGACGTCGTCAAGTTCCTCAAGCTGTTCACCATCCTGCCGATCAGCGAGATCAACAAGCTCGCCGCTCTCGGTGGCAGCGAGATCAACGAGGCCAAGAAGGTGCTGGCGACCGAGGCAACTGCCCTGCTCCACGGCCGCGATGCGGCCAATGAGGCCGCCGAGACCGCGCGTCGCACCTTCGAGGAAGGTGCGCTGGCCGAAACCTTGCCGACGGTGGAAATTCCGCGCGGCGAATTCGAAGCCGGCATCGGGGTGCTCGCCGCCTTCGTCAAGGCCGAGCTCGTCGCTTCCAACGGCGAAGCGCGCCGGCAGATCAAGGGCGGTGGCCTGCGCGTCAACGACGCTGCCGTCACCGACGAGAAGATGCTGCTGACGCCGGCCAATCTCACGCCGGAAGGCGTGGTGAAGTTGTCGCTCGGCAAGAAGCGCCATGTTCTGCTGAAGCCTGCATAGGCGCATTCGCATTTGTCGGTTGCAGGGGGTGACGAAAGCGCGCTCCCTGCATACCGATGGACCAGACCACGCCTCCGAACGACACGCTTGCCGCACCGGCGAAGCAATCGCGCACCGCGCTGAACGTGCTCGCGCTGTGCTTCGTGCTGTCGGTGCTCGGGCGCGGCCTCAGCGACAGCTTCACGGTGTTCCTGAAACCGATCTCGGAAAATTTCGGCTGGGACCGTGCCTCGGTCGTGTCCGTCTATTCGCTGACCTGGCTCGCCAGTGGCCTGACTGCGCCGCTGGTCGGACGACTGTTCGACCGCTCCGGTCCGCGCGTGGTCTATGCGCTCGGCCTGTCGCTGCTCGGCTGCGCCTTCCTGGTCGCCTCGCGCGCCGAGCAGCTCTGGCAATTCCAACTGAGCGTCGGCCTCTGCGTCGGATTCGGCACCGCGCTGATCGGCAACGTCTCGAACTCGATCCTGCTCGGCCGCTGGTTCGGTCCGCGACTGCCGACCGCGATGGCCGTGATGTATTCGGCGACTGGCGCCGGCCTCTTGCTGCTGCTGCCGCTGTCGCAGGTGCTGATCGACCGGATCGGCTGGCGCGAGGCCTATCAGGTGTTCGGCATCGGTGCGCTTGGCCTGCTTATTCCGCTGGTCTTGCTGCCGTGGCGCCTGCTCGCCGGCGGCTCGCCGCATATCGTGAAGAAGGCCGAGAGCAATCTGGCCGATGAAGGCTGGACGTTGCTGCGGGCGATGCGCCATCACGCCTTCTGGGCGCTGTTCTCGACCTTCTTCTTCACCGCGATTGCGATGTACGCGCTGACGGCGCAGATCGTCGCCTATCTGATCGATGTCGGCTTTCCACCGCTGCAGGCCGCCACCGCCTGGGGCTTCTCCGGCGTCGCTCTGTTCGTCGGCATGCTCGGCGTCTCCACGCTCGACGGCATCATCGGCCGCAGGCCCAGCGTGCTGTTCAGCTATGGCGTCTCGATTCTGGGCATCATCCTGCTCTGGCTGCTGCAGTGGTACCCGAACTACTGGCTCTTGACCGGCTTCATCATCTGCTTCGGCAGCATGATCGGCTCACGCGGCCCGCTGATCACCGCGACCGCGCTGAAGATCTTCCGCGGCGAACGCGTCGGCACGATCTACGGCACCATCATGATCGGCAGCGGTCTCGGCTCCGGCCTCGGCTCCTGGGGCGGCGGCCTGATCCACGACTGGACCCACAGCTACAATCCGCTGATCGCGTTCGCGCTGGTCAACGTGGTGCTCGGACTGATCCCGTTCCTGGTGGTGCCGGCGCTGCGGCGGTGACGCCGTTTTTCAGGAGGTCCGCGACTGGCTGTGAACGGCTATGCGTTCGAACTCGTCGAAGTGAACGCTCTTCCCGCCAATCGATTCCCCTAATTGTTGTTCGTCGTCGGCAGGTCGTTCGGGCCGTACTGCTTGAACTCGAAGATCTTCCGCGTCAGGCCGGGCGCCAGCGCCGAGATCGGGTTGACGCGCAGCACCGGCGCGCTCGGTGTTCCCACCACTTCATAGGTCACGCCGATCAGGCCTTCATTGCTGCCGGCGCCGAGGAAAATCCCGAAGAACGGGATCTGGCCGAACATGTTGTTCAAGCCGTACATCGGAATGAAGGTGCCGTTCATCCGCACCTGATTGCCGACATAGTCGATGCTGCCCTCGATGGTCGCGCCGATGCTCGGTCCCTTGACCACGCCGTTGCGGATCGAGAGCTGGCCGCTCTGGCGGGTGAACTCGGCGCGCAGCGCATCGAACCCGATTCCGTTCTGGGTGCTGACCGGCCCGCCGGCGACGGCGCGGTCGAGCTGGGTTTCGCCCTTCACCGAGAAGCCGGTGATGTTGATGAGGCCTTCCCTCGGGCTCGGCTCGGGGATCGGCGGCTCCATCGCCAGCGTGAGCTGGCCGCCGACGACCTTCGAATAAGTGTCGATGAAGCGCAGGAATGCGCCGGCGTCGCCGGTCTGCAGGTAAATCACCTCGCGGCCCTGCTGACGGCCGCGCATATCGACCGTAACAGGCGTGTCGCGGCCGACCTTGCCGCTCAGCGTGAACGCCTTGAAGAACCCGTTGCGGCGCGAGATCTTGGCATCGACGCTGCGCAGCGCCTCGCCGTTGAAACCGGCCACGGCGCCGAGCTTCAGATCGACGTCGAAATCGGTGGTCCTGGTCTTGCTCTTGGGATCGCTGTCGCGGCCGGAGATCGCCGATTTCAGGAAGCCGCGGCCGTCGAACACATCGCCGCGCATCGTCACCTTGATGACGCCGTCGGGTCCGCGATCGGCCCGCAGCGATGTCTTGTCGCCTTCCGACGGCGCATAGGTCGGGAAGTTCGCATTCATGAGATCGCCGTTCTGGTCGACCTCGAGCGCGCCCTTGATCGAGACGCCGGCGCCTTCGATCGAGATATCCTCGAACCGCGTCGATTGTCCCTTCGGCACCACGTTGAAGGTCGCCTTGCCGGCCCGGCCCTGCGCTTTGACCCACCCCGGCAGGATGTTGTCGAGCTTGAGCTGAGTGAGGTCTGCCTCGACGCCCATCTTGGTGGCGGGATTGTCGCCGCTGCCGATCTTGCCGGAGAGCTTGATCGGGATCGCGCCCGAGACGGCAGGACCGAGATCTAATCCGAGGCGCGCGCGGCCCGCATCGTCGAGCGTTGCCTGCAGCTTGACGTCGGCATCGCCATCGGTCGGCTTGCGATAGTCGAGCGAGGCCGCCTGCCCGTTGATCTTGACGTCACCCTTGACCTGGAAGCCGGCATTGCTGGCGGCCAGCTTCAGCGTGTTGGCCTCGAGCTTCTGGTTCATCACCAGCTTGTCGACCGCGACACCGGTGATGTCGGCATTGACGGAATATTGCGTGTCGGTCTTGGTGAGCTCGCCCTTTACCGGCATGCCGAGATTGATGGTCGCGGTGACGTTGCCCCTGCTGGCGTTGGGATCGATCGGCGGACCGGAGAGATCGCTGAGCCGGTCGGATGCGAGGATTTCGGCGGCGGCCGGCACCGGGCAGTCGACCCGGAACCTGACCTTCGACGGCGACGGCTTCGGTGCCATGTCCGGCACCTCAAAGGTGAAATCCGAGATCGTGATCTTGCGCCCCGCCGGCGTGTCGGCGATGCCCTGGTTGATGGACACGGTCGCGGTGCGGCCGGTCACCCTCGCCTTCAGATCCGCATCATGCACCGCGGGCATCTGATCCACCGGGCGCACCGTGACGCCGGACGCGACGATGTTGACCGAAAGACCGTCATCGGGGATCGGCGGGCCCTTGCGTGACAGATTATGCACTGGCGAATTGACGCCGACATCGATGCGCTGGAGCGTGCCGCGGTCGATCCGCTCGAGCACCCATTCCCGCACCTCGGGCACGATGATGATCGGCCACATCCGCTTCAGGGCCGAGGCCGACATCGGCGTGCCGGCGAATCCGAGCTGCAACCGCGGCTCGCCGGAATAGTCGATGCTGCCAGTGCCGGCGACGCCGATCTCGCCATTGGAGATGTCGGCCTGGGTCAGCAGCACGCGCTTCTTCTCGGTGTCGAAACGGAAGCCTATATTGATGCGATTGAAAATCAGCGGCGGTTCATTCTTGTCGGCGCCGGCCAGCACGATGGTGCCGCCGGATAGCCCCGCCTGCCAGTCGGCGACATTGTCGTTGGGCGGTTCAAGATGCCCGAGCAGCGTGATGCGGTTGGCGCCCGAGACGATTTTGATCGGCGCCAGCAGCACGCGCCGGCCCGAATCCCATTCCACGCTCATCTCGGCCGAATCGACCGGCATCGGGTAGTCGGGCGTGTCGGTGTCGATGATGTTGCCGGCGCCGACATTGATCTTTCCGCGGAAATAGGTCGGCAGGCCGTCGCGCCCGAGTTCGCCCTTCATCTCGCCCGACAGCGGCAGGTCGGCGGTGTAGGTGAGATCCTTGGTCCGCATCGCCAGCAGGATGTTCCGGGTGGACACCTTGTCGGCCTTGACGTCGACCGAGCGCACACCGTTCTGCTGCGGTCCGACCAGCACGCGGACCAACCAGGGCTTGGCGCCCTCCTCGCCGAAGCTGAGCGCAACCCCGCCGCCGCTTGGGCGGCGCAGGCTCAGGCTGATATTCTCAAAGCTCCATTTGTTGCCGCGCTGCTGGTCGTCGACGACGAGATTGCCGTTCTTCAGGCCGATCTCGTTGAGGTTCTGCCCGTCGAGGCCGGTCATGCTGAGGCTGTCGAGCCAGTCGAGACCGGCAAGAAGCCCGCTCTGGGCCGAATCGGGCGAGGCCGCCGAGGGCTCGGAGGCGGCGGGCGGCGACGCAACCGGCGGCGGGGCCGTGGGCGTCGGACGCGGGAATGTCGGCGGCAGGCCCGCGTCGCGCTTGGAGGCGACGCCGGTGGCCAGCGGCTTTGCGGTGTCGCCGGCCGACACCGTCACATTGCCGTCGGGCGTGATGCGCACCGACAGTTCCGCATCGACCAGATTGAGGCTCTCCGCCCGCAGCTGGCCCATCAGAAGCGCCGTTCCGGACAATCGCACTTCGGCTTTCGGCGCGCTGGCGACGACCGCATGGTCGCGGTCGCGGACGATGATGTCGCGGATGCGCACCGCGATCCTGACCCGGCCGGCGCGCTCGATCTGCGTACCGCCGACCTCGACCGTGTTGCCGTGGCCGATATTCTCCTCGATCGCCGCGGCAAGCCATGGCGTCGCCAGATCGAGATTGATCGGACCGGCGCCGAGCCGCCACCACAATGCGCCGAAGCAGGTCGCGAACAGCACGACCAGCACCACGAGAACCAATCCGATGCGGCGGATCCAGCGCTCGCCGTGCAGCCAGCGCTGCATGCCGGAACAGAAATCGGTGAAGCGATGCAGGTTGTTGTTGGAACGCGCCAGCAATTGCCGCGCACGGTTGCCCGCCGCCTCATCCTGCTCGTCCCACGCGGCGTCGTCTTCCCATTGAGAGAAGTCAGCCCCGGCGCGCGGATTTGGCCCCTGCGGCGACGTGTTCCTTGCCATTGCCTCTCGGTGCTGACGGCGAAGCTGCTTGCCGTCATCAGGGCGCCCGTCGACTACTATCGAGCGCTCCCGTGCCGGCATCGCCGCCTATCCTCGCCTCATCATGTCACTCGCCGATGGCCCCAAGATCGGCCCCAAAAGAACGGACCAGACCAACCAATCAAAAGCCAATTCAACAAGCGGACGGGTTACGCGTCGAACTCCTTGTCACCATACTCCGCGGCCATCAAACTTGCCCAGCGGCCGGTGCGAATCCGGCCGCCGCTAACAAGACCCGCAATACCCCAATGGTTGAGCTTCGGAAAGCGACGAAAGGAAGGCGTATGTCCAAGAAAACGCGCAAGAAATCCTCCAATACAACCGGAAAGCCGGCCGCAACAAAGGTTGCGCGCGCGAGAAGCGCAAGCACTGGGAAGTCCGCGACGAAAACCCGCACAACGGTTGCGAAAAAGGCCGCATCCAAGAAGGCGTCCGAGCAAGCGGCCAAAACAGCGAAAGCCAAGACCGCAGCGGGTGTTCAAGTCAAAGCCTCGCACAAGGCTGCATCGAAACCGTTAAAGCCGGAGCCCGCCGCGACCGTGATCAAGTCGTCTGCCGTCACACTTGCCGAGGGAGCCGCGGCGCCTGGCTTCGACTTGCCGCGCGATGGCGGCGGCAGAGTCTCGCTGAAGGATTTCGCCGGCAAGAAGCTGGTGCTGTTCTTCTATCCGCGCGCCGACACCCCCGGCTGCACCAGGGAGGCAATCGACTTCACCCGGCTCAAGGGCGAGTTCGCAGCAGCAGGCGCCGAGGTGGTCGGCATATCAGCCGATACGGTTAAGGCGCAGGAGTCATTTCGAAACAAACACCAGCTGTCGGTGCCGCTGGCCTCGGACCCCGCCCATGAGATGCTCGAGGCATACGGTGCCTGGGGCGAAAAATCCATGTATGGCAGGACCTTCATGGGAATTATTCGCACCACGGTTCTGGTCGATTCCGGTGGAAAAGTCGCCCGGATCTGGCGCCATGTGAAGGTCGACGGCCACGCCGAAGCGGTATTGGAGGCCACCCGGGAGCTCTGACGGGAGGGTTCCGTTTCCTGAAAATTAACCATGGCGGGCTCAAATCGGCCCCGCAAAGTAGCCGTGCGGAGCTTGGTCCGACCGGCCGCGGGAGTACCGATGTCGAGCCGGTCCGGTCATCACCAGGAATACCTGAAACACCATCATCCCCAGGACCATGGCCGGGCACCGGCGCGCCGTCCGGCCGCCCATCACGCCGCACCGGCGGCAGCATCCGGCGAGGGCTATACGCTGGTCCATGCCGGCAAGCAGGTCCGGTTCGGGCCGGTCGTGTTCTGGATTGCGGTCGGAACCGTGGTCCTGCTCGGCATGTGGTCGGCGGCGACCGCGACCTATTTTGCGTTCCGCGACGACGTGCTGACCCGCCTGATCGCGCGCCAGGCCGAGATGCAATACGCCTATGAGGACCGCATCTCCGAGCTGCGCGCCAAGGTCGATCGCACCACCAGCCGCCAGCTGCTCGACCAGGAACAGTTCGACCAGAAGCTCGACCAGATTATGAAGCGGCAGTCGACGCTGGAATCGCGCGCCACTGCGCTCGGCGCGATGCCCGATGCCACTTCGACCGGATCGATCAAGCCGCAGGGCCGCGCCGAATCTGCGCCGTCATCCGGAACGCCAAAGCCCTCCCCGATCAGCGACACCGTGATCTTCGTGGCGCCGCCGGATCGCGAGGCGCGGCTGGAATCTCGCGCACCGCTGATCGCCAAGACGCAGCCGAACCAATTCGCCAAGGCCCAGGGCGTCGACAACGTGCTGGTCCGTCTGCAGACCTCGCTTGACCAGGTCGAGCGCCGTCAGGTCGCCGCGCTCTCCTCGGTCGAGGACGGCATCGAATCGCGGGTGCGCCGGATGCGCGGCGTGATCAGCGATCTCGGCCTCAACATGTCGCAACTCGAAGCCGCTGTGCCGCGCTCCGGCATGGGTGGCCCGTTCGTGCCGGTGAAGCTCGCGCCCGACGCCGGCGCGTTCGAGCGCCAGCTCTACCGCATCAACATCAACCGCGCGCAGATGCAGCGCCTCAACCAGACGCTGGCGCTGGTGCCCTACCGCAAGCCCGTGGTCGGCGAGGTCGAATTCACCAGCGGCTTCGGTGTCCGCAGCGATCCCTTCCTCGGCCGGCCGGCGATGCACACCGGCCTCGACTTCCGCGCCGCGCAAGGCGATCCGGTGCGCGTCACCGCCAACGGCAAGGTGGTGTCGGCGGGCTGGGCCGGCGGCTACGGCCGGATGGTCGAGGTCGATCACGGCAACGGCCTTTCGACCCGCTACGGCCACCTCTCCGAGATCGGCGTCAAGGTCGGCGAATACGTCAAGATCGGCCAGGTGATCGGCGCGGTCGGGTCGACCGGCCGTTCCACCGGTCCGCATCTGCACTACGAGACCCGCATCGACGGCGAAGCGGTCGATCCGCAGCGCTTCCTCCGCGCCGGCATCCGGCTCAGCGCGGGTTAAGCCTCGCCTCACGACGATCGATCTGAACATCGGCGCAAGCGCCCTCGCTTGCGCCGATCTCGTTTGTGGCTCAGCGACGACCGCCATCGCCCATGCCGCCGCCCGGCCCGGGGCCGGTTGTTGCTCCGCTGAGAGAATCGGGCGCAGGGCCGCTCCTACCTGACGGGCCGCCGCCACCAGGCGCACCGCGCCCGCCGACCGGAGAAGATTCGGTGTCGTCCCTGCGAAAGCACTGACGACAGCGGTGGGTTGGCACGAGCAATCGCGTGACTGGCGAGCGCTTACCGCGTCGCGTCGTGCCCCACCTCGCCGGTAATGACATCGCCGAACAGCTCCCACGCCTCGCCGTTGAACCGCATCAGCTGCATCTGCTCGATCGGGAAGTAGTCGTCCGGCGAGGTATTGACCATGACGCCCGGCAGCATCAGGTCGGAGTGGAAGTTCTTCAAATTGGCGGCTTGCTTCATCACGTTTTCGCGCGTCAGATTGTCGCCGCACTGCTTCAGCACCTGGACCATGGCCTCGGCCTGCACATAGCCATAGAGGTTGTTGGCGTTGCCCTTGTCGCCGTCGGGATAATACTTGTCCATGAACGCGCGCCATTTCACGACGGGAGGATCCTTGTCCCAGGTCGGATCGGTCGGGTCCTTCAGATAGGCCGTCGAGATGATGCCCTTGGAATATTCGAGCCCCGCCGGCTTCAGGACCGAGGCGACCGAGGTCGCGGTGTTGGCGAGGAAGAATTTCGGCTTCCAGCCGAGTTCGCCCACCTTCCGGATCGCCTGTGCCGATCCCTTCGGCGCCGCCCAGGAGAAGAAGATGTCCGCGCCGGAATCGTGCAGCGCGACGATCTGCGAATCGATCGAGGGATCGGAGACCTCGTAGGACTTGTCGGCGATGATCATGCCCGCCTTGTCGCCGAGCCCGTCCTTCAAGCCCTTGAACTGATCCTTGCCGGCGTCGTCATTCTGCCAGAACACCGCGATCTTGCTGTCGGGAAACTTGTCGCGAATATATTTCGCGTAGATGCGCCCCTCGCTCTGGTAGTTGGGCTGAAAGCCCATCGTCCAGGGAAAGTTCTTCGGATCGCCGAACTTGGTGCCGCCGGACGCGACGAACAATTGCGGCACCTTCTTGGCATTCATGTATTTCATGATTGCCGAATTCGACGGCGTGCCGAGCGCCTGGAAGATCAACAGCACCTCGTCGCTCTCGACCAGCTTGCGCGCCTGCTCGATCGCCTTCGGCGGCGAATAGGCATCATCGTAGCTGATGAAGTTGATCTTGCGGCCATTGATGCCGCCCTGCTCGTTGATCATCTTGAAGAACGCGGCCTCGGTCTTGCCGATCACGCCGTAGGACGACGCCGGGCCGCTATACGGCATGATGTTGCCGATCTTGATTTCGGTATCGGTCGCGCCGGGATCGTATTTCTTCTGCGCATACGCCAATGTCGCGATCAGTGCCACACTTGCGAACGCCGCGATTGCGCCAATATATCCAGGACGAGCCGGCATCGTTTTCTCCCGATTTTTGTCGTGGTTTTGACGCAAGTCTCGCAAGAGACGCATGTGCTGGCAAGCGCCGGGTTTTTCCGTTGGACGAAACGGCATTGTTGCCTGGCGCTGTTTATGATTGAAGGTCGATCTGGGGATCACGAGTCGAGGCGTTTTGATTGCGTAAACCGGACATTCGTACCGGTCCGCGGCATCCGCGTATTGCGGCTGCGGGCTATGAAATCACACGCCGCCTCAGCGAACGTGCGCTGGCCAGTCGTGGCCTCCACAAAGTTAACGGCGAGTTCGCGCAAGCCACGATCGCCTCGATCCGCGAGAGGCTGCAGCGCGGCGAGACCATCTATATCGCGGGCCTCGCCTGCCCCGGCACGCACAACACCGGCGTCGCGCTGGTCGAGGTCACCCAGAAGGACGGCCCGCGCCTGATCGTCAACAACGAGGAAGAGCGCTTTTCCGGAAACAAGCATACCAACGAGTTTCCACAACACGCGCTCGACGACATGCGCAAGGTGCTGCGGCGGATGGGCCGCGACATCGGCGACGTCGCAGCCTTCGTCACGACATGGGACTATCCGGCACTGCTGCCGATGCTGATCCGCACCTCGCTCGAGGAAGCGCCGGCCAGCATTAAATTGCTGCGCGCACCGATCGCGCCCGCGATCAACCTGCGACAGATGGACCAGGTGCGGCGCATCTCACGCAGGCTCGGCAAGATGTACGGGCTTGGCGAGCAGCTGCCGCTGATCTGCATGCCGCATCACGACAATCACGCCTGGTACTCGTTCACCGCCTCGCCGTTCGCCGATCTGCGCGAACGTGTGGCGATCGCGGTGCTCGACGGCACCGGCGACGTCGGCTCGATCTCGCTCTATGTCGCCGAGAACGGCGAGATGAAGCGGCTGTACTGCAATGAGAGCCTGTTCGATTCGCTCGGCGCCTTCTACACCGTGATCTCGTCGAGCCAGGGCGGCTGGACCTGGCTCTCCAGCGAAGGCCGCTACATGGGCGCGGCCGCCTGGGGCGACATGAACCGCGCCACCAATCCCTACTATCAGCGATTGAAGGCGGTGCTGCAGCTCGGCCCCGAAGGCCGCGTGCAGCTCAATCGCGCGATGGCCAACTGGTTTGCCGATCCTGCCGACAATCCCTACAAGCAGCCGCTGATCGACATTCTCGGCCCGCCGCTGCGGCCCGACCAGCTCTGGAATCCCGATGCCGTGCTGCGCGTCGAGGACATCAACCACCGCCCCGACACCAAGGACCGCGTCGACAAGGCGGCTGCGACGCAACTGGTGTTCGAGGACGCGATGATCCACGTCATCGATCATCTCTTGCGCATCACCGGCACCGACCGCCTGGTGCTGACCGGCGGCGTGGCGCTGAACGCGCTCGGCAACATGCGGCTGCTCGAGCATTTTGACGAGGCGTGGTTCGAACAGGCCCAGCAGCGCAAGACGCGGCTGCACATGTGGGTGCCGCCGGTGCCCGGCGATCCCGGCGTGCCGATCGGCGCGGCCTGGCTGATTGCGCATATGGCGGGCGCGCCGCGCGGTGCGCCGCTGTCGCATGCGTTCTACTGCGGCCTGCCGCCCTCGAACACCGACATCGCTGCGGCACTCAACGCCGACGACGTCGCCTCGATCGTGATCGGCAATGTGACGACATCAGAGGGGCGCGATGCCGTTGCCGATCTGATGGCCAGCATGGTGGCGCAAGGCGGCGTGATCGCGATCTATCAGGGCGCGGCCGAGACCGGCCCGCGCGCGCTCGGCCATCGCTCGATCCTCGCCAACCCCTGCGATCCCGAGGTGCGCGAGCGGCTCAACGAACGCGTCAAGTACCGCGAGGCGATCCGGCCGCTGGCGCCGATGGCGACGCTTGAGGCCGCACGCGATTATTTCGAGCTGGAAGACGGCGCCTCCGACGCTGACTACAACGCCTACAACTACATGGTGCTCACGGCGCATTCGAAGCCGGAGGCGCGCGCGAAGATACCGGCCGTGGTGCACGCCGACGGCACCGGCCGCATCCAGATCGTGCGCGAGGCCGACGATCCCCTTACCTACGCCTATCTGAAGGCGCTCGGCCGCCATATCGGCGTCGAGATGTCGGTCAACACCTCGTTCAACGTTGCGGGGCCGATCGCGCAGACCCCGGTGCAAGCAATGGACACGCTGCGCCGCTCCAAGGGGCTCGATGCCGTGGTGCTGGTCGCCGATGACGGCACCGCCTACGCCGCCTGGCACGGCGGCGAGCGCGACAGCGGTCGTTTTACTGGCTGGTATGCGGCGTGGAAGCAGGAATATCCAAGGACCGCGGCAACCTAGCGACTGGAGGAGCCGATGTACGACCTTTTGAAGGATTGGGCTCAAATCTCTCCAGGATTTGTACCCGTTGTCGCGCTTCTCGCCGTACTAATAGCCGGGCGGCAACTCGCCCTTAATCGAATAAGTCATCGGGAGACGACCGCAAAAGCGACCCTCCGAGAGTATCTCAAGCTTGCCGTCCAATACCCAAAGCTTTCTCAAGGTGACTTCAGTCAACTGCAGGGAGAAGAATTAGAGCGCTACAAATGGTTGGTTGGCTATCTTCTTTGGTCGGCCGAGGAACTCCTAGAATTTGATCCGAAAGAAGGTGCCTGGACGCGCAATCTGAAGATGTTGATGAAGCATCACGGCGACTACCTCAAGTCGCCGGAGTTCAACGCGCAAGAGCTCGGAACCTATTCCGCGAAAACGCAATCTTTCATCAAGGATGCCGTTGCGTCGAACTAAAGCATGATCCGGAAAAGTGCGAAGCGGTTTCCGAAAAGATCATGCTTAAACAAGAATCCAAAGCGCAGTGACGATTCAACATGATCTCATCGCGCTTTAGATCTCGCAGCGCTAAAACAAAGATTTGCGGCGCAAGATGTCAGCGTGTCGTCGAGCCGACCGGACGCTGTTTGCGCTGGCCGAACGTTAACACACGTCCGTCGATCAGCAGCAGCGCGCTCGCGATCACCAGCGCGCCGGTCACCTCGCGCCACGAGACCGGCTCGCCGAGCACGAGATAGCCGAGCAGCATCGCGGTGGCTGGAATCAGCAGCGTCACCAACACCACATTGGTCGCGCCGGAGCGTTGCAGGATCTGAAAGAACACGATGTAGGCCAGCGCCGTCGACAGCGCCGCGAGCCCGAGCACCGCGAGCCACGTGGTCGCCTGCGGCATCGGCAGCAGCCAGGGCCGATCGGCCACCGCGGCGATCGGCGCAATCATCACGGCCGATGCCAGCATCTGGAACGTCGCCGTGCCGAGCGGCGGCACGCGCTGCGGCAGCCGACGCCCGACCAGTGCCGCGATGCCATAGCTGAAGGCGCCGGCAAGGCACAGCGCGATGCCGATGCCCTGGCGGCTCTCGAAGCCGAGCGCATCGCCGTGCAGGATCGCGACCCCGATCAGCCCGACCACCACGCCCACGACGCGACGCGCCTGCAGCCTCTCCTCGCCGGCCGCCGCCATGATGACCACCGCGAACAGCGGCGTCGTCGCATTGAGGATCGAAGCCAGCCCGCTCGGAATGTAGGTCTGCCCGAACACGATCAGCGAGAACGGCAGCACATTGTTGAACAACCCCATCGCGACGAACGGCGCCCACCCCGGCACACCGCGCGGGAATTCGATCTTCCTGGCCCGCAGCAGCGGCAGCAGGATGATCGTGCCGAGCACCACGCGCAGCAGCACCAGCGTCAGCGGCGGCAATTCGCGCAGGATCATGCCGTTGAAGAAGAACGAGCCGCCCCACAGCACCGACAGCAGGCCAAGCAGGCCCCAGTCGCGGCGATCGATTCTGTTGTCGACGGAAGGCATGGCGGGCACCCGGCTGCACTGGCAGAGGTGACTAGCGCGGCGCCGCAAATATTCCCACCCGATTTCCCGGAATGGCTGGCCCGCCTATTTCGGCCGCGATACGATCTCGATCATCTGGCCTTCGTCGCCGTCGGGGGCATGAGCCCTGGCCTTGTCGTAGGCGGTGAGCGCGGCGCGGCTCACGGGCACGCCGGGCAGCAACGTTTCGGCGAGCCGCACGGCATATTCCGCGTCCTTGTGACGCAGCGCCGCCGTGAACGACGCGCCGGAGAAGTTGCGGTCGATCATCCGCTTGCTGTGGCGGATCACCTGCGGGCTGGCGATCGCGCCGGTCCCTAGCGCCTCGGCGACCAATTGCATGTTGAGGCCGGCCTGCTCGGCGATCGCAACGCCTTCGGCAAGGCTTGCGATCTGCACCGCGCCGATCAGGTTGTTGATCAGCTTGAACACGGTGCCGGTGCCGACCGCACCGAAATGGCGGATCGTGCTGCCGATCGGCGTGAGGAACGGTCGTGCCTTGTCGAGGTCGGCGTTGTCAGCGCCAACCAGCAGCGTCAGCTTGCCGGCGGCCGCAGCCTCCGGCAGCCCGGTGACGGGACAATCGATGTAGATCAGGCCGCGGCTCTGCAGCTCGCGCGCCATATCGAGCGTGTGCTGGTAGGAGACCGTGGAGCATTCGATCGCCAGCGTGCCGGCCTTCATCGTGGCGGCGGCGCCATCCCTGGTGAGCCAGACATCACGCGATGCCGCATCGTCGGCGACCATCGTCACGACCGCATCGGCATCGATCGCGGCATCCTCCGGCGAGGTCGCCCATTGCGCGCCGCGCGCGATCAGATCCTCGGCCTTGGCCTTGCTCCGGTTCCAAACCGCGACCGTGAAGCCGGCTTCGAGATAACGGCCGGCCATCCCGTGGCCCATGCGTCCCAATCCGATGAAAGCGACGCGCGGCATGAGCTAATCCACATCCTCGACGGAACCGGGCCCGGTGCCGAACGCACGCTGCGCCAGTGTCGCCGCCATGAATTCATCGAGGTCGCCGTCGAGCACGCCCGAGGTGTCGGAGGTCTGCACACCGGTGCGCAGGTCCTTCACCATCTGGTAGGGCTGCAGCACATAGGAGCGGATCTGGTGACCCCAGCCGATATCGGTCTTGGCGGCCTGATCGGCAGCCGCCTGCTCCTCGCGCTTCTTCAGCTCGATTTCGTACAGTCGTGCGCGCAGCATGTCCCAGGCCTGTGCCCGGTTCTTGTGCTGGGAGCGGCCCGCCTGGCAGACCACGGCGATGCCGGTCGGAATGTGTGTCAGGCGCACCGCCGACTCGGTCTTGTTGACGTGCTGGCCGCCGGCGCCGCCCGACCGCATCGTGTCGGTGCGGACGTCGCTCTCCTTGATCTCGATCTTGATGCTGTCGTCGATCACCGGAAAGATCTGCACCGACGAGAACGAGGTGTGCCGCCGCGCATTGGAGTCGAACGGCGAGATGCGCACCAGGCGGTGCACGCCGGCCTCGGTCTTCAGCCAGCCATAAGCATTGTGCCCGGAGATCTGGATGGTGGCGGACTTGATGCCGGCCTCTTCACCCTGGGACTCTTCGAGGAACTCGATCTTGAAGCCGTGCTTCTCCGCCCAGCGCGTGTACATGCGCAGCAGCATCTGGGCCCAGTCCTGGCTCTCGGTGCCGCCGGCGCCGGCATGGACCTCGAGATAGGAATCGAACTTGTCGGCCTCGCCCGAGAGCAGCGCTTCCAGCTCGCGCCGGGCGACCTCCTTCTTGAGGTCCTTGAGCGCCTTCTCGGCCTCAGCGACCACGCCGGCATCGTTCTCGGCCTCGCCGAGCTCGATCATGCCGACCTGATCCTCGAGCTCGCGCTCGACCTTGCCGATACCCGAGAGCGCGTCCTCCAATGAGGTGCGCTCCTGCATCAGCCGCTGGGCCTTCTGGGGATCGTTCCAGAGATTGGAATCTTCTGCGAGCTTGTTCAGCTCAGCGAGGCGTGCCGTCGATTGTTCGACGTCAAAGATGCCTCCTCAGCAGCCCGACTGACTGCTTGATCTCTTCAACAAGGCGTTCGATTTCCGCGCGCATGGTCTTTCAGGTGTTGGCAAAAAGGTTCCGGGGGATGTAGCGACCGGCGCGGCAAAGCGCAATCGGCTTGGCCGCACTATCCCGGCGATTCGTCGCATCGGCCGCTAGTAAAGCCCCCCGGTTCCCGGCCGCATGAAGAAGCCGCTGTCAGGCTGCCCGCCTCCCTGCGACGGCTGCGGCGCCGGGCCGCGGCCGTCGGCATCGGCGACCCCGATGACCGAGTAATTCTCCGGCGGCGCGGTGCCCGGCTTGAAGGCTTCGAGGATGGTGTTGCCGCCGTCGCCGGGGCCGGCACGCATGCCGGTCTTGGCATCGACCCGGATCAGCTTGATCCCGGCCGGCACCTTGAACGGCGTCGGCGGCTTGTCGGCGAGCGCAAGCTTCAGGAAGTCGCGGGCGATCGGCGCGGCGACGTGACCGCCGGTGGCGGCGCGGCCGAGATTGCGCGGCTTGTCGTAGCCCATGTAGACGCCGACCGCGAGATCCGGCGAGAAGCCGACGAACCAGACGTCCTTTTCGTCGTTGGTGGTGCCGGTCTTGCCGGCGATCGGCTTGCCGACTTCCTTGACGACGGTCGCGGTGCCGCGCTGGACCACGCCTTCCATCATCTCGGTGATCTGGTAAGCGGTCATCGGATCGAGCACTTGCTCGCGGCGGTCGACCAGCTGCGGCTCCGGCTGGCTCTTCCAGCCGCCAGGCGCGTCGCAGCCGCGGCATTCGCGGGTATCGTGCTTGAAAATGGTGTGGCCGTAGCGATCCTGGATGCGATCGATCAGCGTCGGCTTCACGCGACGGCCGCCATTGGCGAACATCGAATAGGCCGTCACCATCCGCATCACGGTGGTTTCACCGGCCCCCAGCGCATAGGACAGATAGTTCGGCAATTCGTCATAGACGCCGAAGCGTTTCGCATACTCGCCGACCAGCGGCATGCCGATGTCCTGCGCGAGCCGCACCGTCACAGTGTTGAGCGAGCGTTGCAGTGCGTTGCGCAGCGTGGTCGGGCCGTAATATTTGCCGGTGGAATAGTTCTCCGGTCGCCACACGCCGGCGCCCTGCCCCTGATCGATCTCGATCGGCGCGTCGATCACCGTGGTCGACGGCGTATAGCCGTTGTCCAGCGCCGACGAATACACGATCGGCTTGAACGACGAGCCGGGCTGCCGGTAGGCCTGCGTCGCGCGGTTGAACTGGCTCTGGTCGAACGAGAAGCCGCCGACCATCGCGAGCACGCGGCCGGTCCACGGGTCCATCGCCACCATCGCGCCGGAGACCTCCGGCAATTGGCGCAGGCGGTACTGGCCTTCGACCGCGGTGCCGTCCTTGGTCACCAGCGGATCGGCATAGATCACGTCGCCGGGCTGCAGCACCTGCGACACCGCCGTCGGCGCCTTGCCCTTGGACTTGGCCCAGCGCACGCCCTCCATCGTGATGATGCCGGTCTGCCGTTCCTTGCTGACCGCACCGCCGAGCTCGCGGCCCGGCTGAAAGCCGATCCGCGCCGACTGGTCGCTGGTCTCCAGCACCACCGCCATCCGCCATGGCGAGATGTCGGACAGCGATTTGACGTCGGCGAGCTTGACGCCCCAGTCGCCGGAGATGTCGAGCTTGTGAACTGGCCCACGCCAGCCCTGCGCCTCGTCGTAGTTGACGAGGCCGGCCACCATGGTCTTGCGCGCCATCACCTGGATCTTGGGATCCAGCGTGGTGCGGACCGAGAGGCCCCCCTCGTAGAGCTTCTTTTCGCCGTAGCGCTCGAAGATGTCGCGGCGGACTTCCTCGGCGAAATATTCGCCTGCGAAGATGTGCGCGCCGTTCGAGCGGTTGGTGACGTTAAGCGCGTCCTTGCGCGCCTTGTCGGCGTCGGCCTGCTTGATCCAGCCGTTCTCCAGCAGGCGGTCGATCACATAGTTGCGGCGTTCGATCGCGCGGTCACGGTTGCGGACCGGATGCAGCGCGGCCGGCGCCTTCGGCAGCGAGGCGAGATAGGACGCTTCCGCGATCGTTAGCTCGTTGACCGATTTGTCGAAATAGACCAGCGACGCCGCAGCGATGCCGTAGGCGCCGAGCCCGAGATAGATTTCGTTGAGATAGAGCTCGAGGATGCGGTCCTTGGAATAGGCGCGCTCGATGCGCATCGCCAGCAGGGCTTCCTTTATCTTGCGCGCGAACGAGACCTCGTTGGTCAGCAGGAAGTTCTTGGCGACCTGCTGGGTGATGGTCGAGGCGCCCTGCGGGCGGCGGTTGGAGCCGTAATTCTGCGCGTAGAGAATCGCGGCGCGCGCCATACCCTGATAGTCGATGCCGCCGTGCTCGTAGAAGTTCTTGTCTTCGGCGGCGAGGAACGCGTTGATCACGAGCTTCGGCACTGCCTGGATCGGCAGATAGAGCCGGCGCTCCTTGGAATATTCACCGAGCAATGCGCCGTCGGCGGCATGCACACGGGTCATCACCGGTGGCTCGTAGTCCTGCAGCTGCGAGTAGTCGGGCAGATCCTTGGAGAAATGCCAGATGGCGCCGGCGACGGCGGCGACACCGACCAGGAACACGACGGTTCCGGCGGCGAACAAGAAACCCATAAACCGCACGAGCAGGCGCATTATCGACGTTCCGTTCCTACCCTCCGGCGCTCAGTCGTCAGAGGCGCCTGTCCAAAAGTGCGAAGCCTCGCACAACCAAGGCTCACAACAAAGCCCCGTCACAACGAGGACTTTCCACAACAAGGCCTTGGCCCGGCGAGCCGCCTTGCGCATGCGAACAAAAACAACAGCCGCCGGACAATATGGTCGATTCTGCGGACCTGCGGTCGATTGTCTATACCGTTGCCGCTGTGGCCAAACTAGGGCTTCCGCGCAACGGCACCGGCTTTTCAGCCGGACAATTTCACTTGGCCGGTCCAGCGGTTGCCAGCCGTTTGGCGAAGAACGTGTCGATCGCCTGGACCATCGATCCGACGGCCTTGTTCCGCCAGTTCTCGGACACCAGGTGTTCGAGGTCACCCTTGTTGGAGACGTAGCCGATCTCGACCAGCACGGACGGCACGTCGGGCGCCTTCAGCACCCGGAAGCCGGCCGATTTCAGCGGATGCTTGTGCATCCGCACCGTGGACTTCATCTCGTCCATCAGCAGCCGGGCGAAGCGGTTGGAGAAGGTCTTGGTCTCGCGCTGCGCGAGGTCGATCAGGATATCGGCGACCTCGGTCGGCTCGTCGGTCAGGTTCACGCCGGCGATGGCGTCAGCCTTGTTCTCCGCTTCCGCCAGCCGTTCGGCTTCGGCGTCGGAGGCCTTGTCCGACACCGTGTAGATCGTGGCGCCCTGGGCATCGCCCTCGCGACGCGGCAAGGCATCGGCGTGGATCGAGACGAACAACGCCGCGGATTGCGTGCGCGCGATCTTCACCCGGTCGTTGAGCGGAATGAAGGTGTCGTCGGACCGGGTCATGATCACCCGATACTTGCCCGACTTCTCGATCCGGTCGCGCAGCGCAAGGCCGAAGCCCAGCACCAGGTTTTTCTCGGTCTGATCGCCGGACTGGGTGCCGTTGTCGATGCCGCCGTGGCCGGGATCGATCACGATCAACGGGCGCGAGTCGGTGACCGCAACCGGCGGCAACGCCGCCGTGGTGACGGCCGGTATGGCCGCCGTGGTCGACTCGGAGATCGCAGGCTTCAGCTCGGGACGGCTCTCGGGCGCGAGCGACTGCACGAAGCTGGTGCGATCGACCTCCTCGAAATCCAGCACCAGCCGCGGCGGCTGGCCATTGGCAGCGTCAAGCACGTAGGAATTGGCGATCTTCACCGGTCCGGTCAGGTCGAACACGATCCGGGAACCGCCGGGCATCACGAGGCCATAGCGGAACGCCTTGACCAGCCCGCGCCCAGCCGAGCCGGTACCGGCCGCGAGCTGGAAATTGACCTGCGGGATATCGACCACCACCCGGTACGGGTCGGCCAACGGGAAGGCGCGAAATTCGATCTTGCGATCCAGATCGAGGATGAATCGGGTCTGCTTGCCGTCGCCGGCAAGCCTGGCGCCGGATGCGACCGGGAAGTTCGCGGTGCTGGCGTCCGGCGCGGATGCACCGGCCTGCGGGCCTTCGGCCGCGCTCGGGGCGCTGGCCACGGCAACCACCAATGCTGCAGCGCACAACAGCCCGCATCCCAGAAAAACAAGGTGTTTTGCGCGGTTCTCCACCCGATTCGGAGCCTCCCAGCTGCTTCTTACCGCATTAGAACCACACGGTTAATCGTGCCCTAATGACATCGGAGCGAAAAGAACCGAGTGTTGCGGCGGCGTGACGCTTCCCTTGCACGCGACGGTCAATCCACGTATGTACGGAATGCTGACGGCTAGTACTCCCGGTTGTGTCGCGTTCAGCCTCTTGGTGCAGCGGTGGAACCTTCCAAGTCGAAGATCCCGCCGTGTTTTTCCGGTCCCTCCCCAGCCAGCGCCGCGCGCGGCTGACACGGAGTGGCGGATTCAAGCCCGAGCGGCGTCCGGTCCCAGACACACTCCCTCGCCAGAGGGACGGTTTGAGACACGGCGTAACCGATTATCCGGTTCCTTGGGGGATTCCTTGGGGCCTCGATATGCGATCGCCGGCAGGCGCTTCGGCGCCGGACGGGGCTTTCAGCAAAAGATACGGCGGTCAATTTCGCCGCCAACATGTTTAGACGGGCCGACGCTTAATGCGCCAGACTGCATTGCCGACCAGGATCCCCCGAATGCTCGCGCTGACGCGAGGTGAAAACCTCGCCCGTCGCATCATCCCGGTGAGTTCCCGTCCGGCGCTGCGCCGCGAGACGCGTTTTGGCCTTCCCCTCACCCCCGAATCAGGTGGACCGTCGCGTCACCGGGCGGCGCAGTTTGCGCGCGCCATGATCCGCGCCCGCCGCCGTCAAGAGCTCCAAAATGCCCAACAAGATGTTGATCGATGCCACCCACCCGGAAGAGACCCGGGTCGTCGTGGTCCGCGGCAATCGCGTCGAAGAGTTTGATTTCGAGACCGCCCAGCGCAAGCAACTGCGCGGCAACATTTACCTTGCCAAGGTCACGCGCGTAGAGCCGTCGCTACAGGCTGCCTTCATCGAGTATGGCGGCAACCGGCACGGCTTCCTGGCCTTCAGCGAAATCCATCCCGATTATTACCAGATCCCGGTCGCCGACCGTCAGGCGCTGATCGAAGCCGACGAGCGCGCCCATCGCGAGGCCGAGGAAGAGCACGAGAACCGCGGCCATCGCCGCCGCTCGCGCCACCGCAATGCCCGCCGCCGCGGCCACGGCGACCGTGTCCAGAGCGAGGTGATCGAAGGCGCCGGCGACGCGCAGGCGCTGCCGACAGCCGAGGCCCACGAACATCCGGTCGATGCCGAGCATCACGAGCACGGCGTGGTCGCCCATGAGGGGCACGAGCATGAGGCGCATGACCATGCGCATCATGAGGACCATGAGCACCACCACGATGATGAGCACGGTCACGCTCATGATGATCACGGCCACCACGATCATGGCCACGATGACCACGATCATGACCACCACGATCATCACCACCACGACCATGACCATGCGGACGATCACGACCGTGCCCCGGTCGTGAGCGAGGCGCCGGCTGCCGATGCTCCGACCGATCCCGTCGCCGCGGCGGTCGAAGCCTCGGTTGCATCAGCCGCCCCGGAGGCCTTCGAGCCGGTCGAGGTCAATCATGAGCCCGAGCGGGCCCATGAGGAACAGGTCGAGGAAAACGCCGCCCACGCCGATGACGCGCCGTATGTGGCTGCCGAAGAAGTCCACGCCGCGGCCGATGAGCATGCGGTCACCGAATACGCCTCGCTGGTGGAAGTCGCCCCCGAATCCGCGCGCAGCGACGAAGCTGGCGAAGATGATGACGAGGATGACGGCGAAGAAGGCGAGGAAGAGGATGTCGTCGAGTCCGTCGGCGGTGACGACGTGCTCGAGGAGGTTCCGGAGCGCCCGTTCCGCCCGCGCCGCCAGTACAAGATCCAGGAAGTGATCAAGCGCCGGCAGGTCATGCTGGTGCAGGTCGTTAAGGAGGAGCGCGGCAACAAGGGCGCCGCGCTGACCACCTATCTGTCGCTCGCCGGCCGCTACGCCGTGCTGATGCCCAACACCGCGCGTGGCGGCGGCATCAGCCGCAAGATCACCTCGGCCCAGGACCGCTCGCGGCTCAAGGAAGTGGTGCAGGATCTCGACGTGCCCGAGGGCATGGGGATCATCCTGCGCACCGCCGGCGCCTCCCGCAGCAAGCCGGAGATCAAGCGCGACTTCGAATACCTGATCCGGATGTGGGAGACGGTGCGCGACCTGACGCTGAAGTCGCAGGCGCCGACCCTGGTCTACGAGGAAGGCTCGCTGATCAAGCGCTCGCTGCGCGACCTCTACAACAAGGAGATCGACGAGATCCAGGTGGCGGGCGAAGCCGGCTACCGCGAAGCACGCGACTTCATGAAGATGCTGATGCCGGCCAATGTGCGCGCGGTGAAACAGTATCGCGACGGCCAGCCGCTGTTCTCGCGGATGGGCGTCGAAAGCCAGCTCGACGCGATGTTCTCGCCGACCGTGCAGCTGCGCTCCGGCGGCTACATCGTGATCAACCAGACCGAGGCGCTGGTCTCGATCGACGTCAACTCCGGCCGCGCCACGCGCGAGCACCATATCGAGGACACCGCGCTCAAGACCAATCTGGAAGCCGCGGAAGAAGTCGCGCGACAGCTGCGCCTGCGTGACCTCGCCGGCCTGATCGTCATCGACTTCATCGACATGGACGAGAAGCGCAACAACCGCGCGGTCGAGCGCAAGCTGTCCGACTGCCTGCGCCAGGACCGTGCGCGGATCCAGGTCGGCCGCATCTCGCATTTCGGCCTCCTGGAAATGTCGCGCCAGCGCATCCGCGCCAGCATGCTGGAGAACTCGACAGAGCCCTGCCCGCAATGCGGCGGCTCCGGCCACGTCCGCTCGGTCTCGTCGGTTGCGCTGCAGCTGCTGCGCGGCATCGAGGAAATCCTGATGAAGGGCGCGACCCACAATCTGGTGGTCCGTACCCGCACCGACGTCGCGCTCTACGTGCTCAACCACAAGCGCGGCCATCTGCGCGACCTCGAAGACGCCTTCCGCGTCTCGCTGTCGATCGTCGCCGACGCCACCGTGCACGGCCAGCAATCCTACATCATCGATCGCGGTGAGCAGGTCCATACGCTCGAAGCCGCCAAGGCGCTGCTTGCCGCGCAGGCGGCCGCCGCGCCGGCGCAGGTCGATGAGGCCGACGACGAGGAAGAGCTGTTCGAATACGAGGCCGAGATCGAGACCGACGAGACCGAAGGCCTCGCCGACGACCGGGCGGCCGGCGAAGAATCCGGCTCCGCCGAGGGCGAAGGCGACGGCCAGCGCCGCAAGCGCCGCCGCCGCCGCCGCGGCCGCGGTGGCAACGAGGCCCGCGAAGGCGCTCCGGCGCCGCGCGAGGACGGCGACCTGATGCACGTGTTGCCCGAGGGCACCGAGGCGGTTGCCGCCGCCGATGCCGAAGGCGATGAGGACGAAGCCAACGAAGCGCAGGGCGCAGTCCGCGACGATGAGGCCGGCAATGGCGATCGCCGTCCGCGCCGCCGCGGACGCCGCGGTGGACGCCGCCGGCGCGGCAGCGGCGGACCAGATGACGGTCTCGCCGGATCGATCTCCGACGAGCTGGGCCCGATCGCACCGCCCGAGGCGGCCGACGCCGTCGCCGATTTGGACGGCCATGACGCGGAGCCGGCGCCCTCGCTGGCGCAGCCCGAGCCGGTCGCGCCGCCGACGGAATGGCAGCCGGTCGAGACCATTGCTGTCGAGACGGCCACAGCACACGAGCCCGAACCTGTTGCAGCGCCTGCCGCGGAGGATACGGCCGCCGAAAGCGACCGCTCGCAGCGCCGCCGCTCAACGGTGCGCGAAAAGGTCAGCTTCGCGTCGAGTCCGCAACCCGAGGCACCGGCGCCCACCCTGGTCCAGAGCGCGGCGGAAGAAGTGGCCCCTGCCCCTGAGCCCGCAACATCTGCCGCAGAGCCCGCTGCGGCCGAGGCGCCGGCCCGCAAAGGCTGGTGGTCGCGCCGCTTCGGCGGCGGCAACTAGCGCCAGCTACAAGTCAAAACGCCCGGTTCACGCCGGGCGTTTTTATTGGACAGGCATTTCCGTTCGTCAGGCGTAACGGAGCCTGACGGAGACGGATGCAATGCAAAGCGCGATCGTTCTGGGCGGCGGCATGGTGGGCGTCAGCACGGCGCTGCATCTGCAGCGCCGCGGCTGGTCAGTCACGCTCGTCGACCGCAAGGAGCCGGGCCGCGAGACCAGCTACGGCAATGCCGGGATCATCCAGAGCGAAGCAGTGCGGCCCTACCCGATGCCGCGGGATCCGGCCGTCCTCGCCAGGATCGCGATGGGGCGCACCAACGACGTGCACTATCGCCTGGCCTCACTGCCGCGGCATGCCGGCCCGTTGCTGCGCTACTGGTGGAACTCGACGCCCGAGCGGCACCGCGAAGCCACCCTCGCCTGGGCGCGGCTGATCGCCCACGCCACAGCAGAGCACGACACGCTGATCCGCGATGCCCATGCCGACAATCTGATCCGCCGCGCCGGCTATCGCCTGCTGCATCGCGACCCGGCTGCGCTAGAGCAGGCGATCGCGGTCGCAGAAGAGAACCGGCGCGAGTTCGGCGTGCAGTTTCGCGTGCTCGACGGCCGCGAGCTCGCCAAGGCTGAGCCGTTGCTGCGCGACGACCTGCCCGGCGCCATCCACTGGCTCGGGCCGTGGACCACGTCGGACCCCGGCGGTCTCGTTTCCGCCTATGCCGGATTGTTCGAACGTCTCGGCGGCACGCTCTTGCACGGCGACGCGCAGACGCTGACCGAGACGACCGCCGGCTGGTCGGTCGATACCAATAGCGGCCGGATCGATGCCGCAAACGTCGTGGTCGCGCTGGGACCGTGGTCACCGCAATTGCTGGGCAAGTTCGGCTACCGGATCCCGCTGGTGCGCAAGCGCGGCTACCACATGCACTATCAGGGCGGCCGCTCGCTCGACCTGCCGCTGGTGGACAGCGCCAATGGCTACGCGATGGCGCCGATGACCAAAGGCATCCGCATCACCACCGGCGCGGAGCTCACCAGTCCGGACGCGCCCGCGACGCCGATCCAGCTCGGCTACGCCGAAGCCGCCGCACGGCAACTGATCGAGATCGGCAGTCGCGTCGAGCCCGAACCCTGGTTCGGCACCCGCCCCTGCACGACCGACATGCTGCCGGTGCTCGGGCCGGCGCCGCGCCATCGTGGGCTGTGGGTCAATTTCGGTCACGGCCATCAGGGCTTCACGCTCGGCCCGGCGACCGCGCGGGTGCTCGCCGAAACGATGAACGGCGAGGCATCCTCGGTGGACACCTCGCCGTATCGGATAGACCGCTTTTGACGTTGAACTGAAGCCTGATGAGATCAGGTTGAGCTGGAACGGCGTCGAGTTCACCTCTCCCTTGGGAGAGGTCGATTTGCGCAGCAAATCGGGTGAGGGATTACGGTCTATCGAGAGAGCGAGAGCCCTCACCCGGATCGCTTCGCGATCCGACCTCTCCCCAACGGGGAGAGGTGAACCGAGACCGCACCAAGCCGATTCAACCAAAACTCATCCCGCTTTAGTCGGTCGTCAGCGCGGTCTCCATATCGGTCGGGTCGATCTGCCGCGCGAGATTGGCGTTCAGTTTGTCGCGGTCGAGCTCCCCCTCCCACCAGGCGACGATCACGCAGGCGACGCCATTGCCGCACAGATTGGTCAGCGCGCGGCACTCGCTCATGAACTTGTCGATGCCGAGCACGATCGCCATGCCCGGCACCAGCCGCGGATCGACCACCGCAAGCGTTGCGGCCAGCGTGATGAAGCCCGCGCCGGTGATGCCGGAGGCGCCCTTCGATGTCAGCATCGCCACGACCAGGATCGTGAGCTGCTGGCTGAACGAGAGGTCGTAGCCCAGCGCCTGCGCGATGAACAACGTCGCCAGCGTCATGTAGATGTTGGTGCCGTCGAGGTTGAACGAATAGCCCGTGGGCACCACGAGACCGACCACGGATTTCGAGCAGCCGAGCCGTTCGAGCTTCTCCATCAATGACGGCAGCGCGCTCTCGGAGGACGAGGTGCCGAGCACGATCAGGAGCTCGTCCTTAATGTAGGCCAGGAACTTGAAGATCGAGAACCCGGCGATGCGCGCGATGACGCCGAGCACCACGAGGACGAACAGCGCGGCGGTCAGGTAGAACGTCGCGATCAACCCCATCAGATTGAGGATCGCGCCGGTGCCGAACTTGCCGATGGTGAAGGCCATCGCGCCGAACGCGCCGATCGGCGCCGCCCGCATCACGATCGAGATGACGCCGAACACCGCGTGCGCGGCGTCGTCGATGAACGAGCGGATGGTGTGGCCGCGCTCGCCGAGGCCCATGATCGCGAAGCCGAACAGCACCGAGAACAGCAGCACCTGCAGGATCTCGCCCTGCGCGAAGGCGCCGACCACCGTGTCCGGAATGATGTGCAGTACGAAGTCGACGCTCTTCTGCGCTTCCGCCTGCTTGGCATAGCCGGCGACCGCTTGCGCGTTCGCTGCGGCATTGCCGAAGCCCGCTCCGGGCTTCACGAGATTGCCGACCAGCAATCCGATCACCAGCGCGAAGGTCGAGACGACCTCGAAATAGACCAGCGCCTTGACGCCGATGCGGCCGACCTTCTTGGCGTCCTGGATATGCGCGATGCCCGAGACCACGGTGCAGAAGATGATCGGCGCGATCACCATCTTGATCAGCTTGATGAAGCCGTCGCCGAGCGCCTTGATCCACTCGTTGGTGGCGAGCGCTGGCCAGAACGCGCCAACCAGCGCGCCGAGCACGATCGCAATCAGGACCTGGACATAGAGAACTTTGTACCACGGCTTGCCGCCGGCGCTCGCCGGTGCGGCCGTGGCAATGGTTGCCGTTGCCATGTTTCACTCCCCCTCAGAAATGGCGGAAACAGCCAAGATCAACTTGGCCGTTCAAGTCAAATGGAACTGTGTGGGCCCTTCCGTCTGTCCGCGACGATCTGCCGCGTACCCCGCAGCAAGGCGCCGCTTGCGAAACCGATCTGATCGACCCGACGAACGCGGAAGGCTCTTGAAGTTTGCGCGCTATTTAAGCCAATGCGCGATCCGCGCAACTGCTTCCTGCATCTCCGCGGCCGAACGCGCATAGGAAAATCGGATGAAGGCTCGGCCGTGGATCGGATCGAAATCGACGCCCGGGGTCGCCGCGACATGCGCCTTTTCGAGCATCTCGCTGGCGAAGGCGAAGCTGTCGGAGGTGAAGTCGGAGACGTCGGCATAGAGATAGAAGGCGCCGTCGGCCGGCAGGAATTTGGTCAACCCGGCCTTGGGCAGGCCTTCGATCAGGATGCGGCGATTCTCCTGATAACCACGCTTGATCGCCTCCATCTCCGCGCGGCCCTCGAACGCCGCTTCGGCCGCGATCTGCGACAAGGTCGGCACCGAGATCGAGAGGTTCTGCTGCAGCCGCTCGATCGGCCGCACCAGCACCTCGGGCACCACCATCCAGCCAACGCGCCAGCCGGTCATGCAGAAGTATTTCGAGAACGAGTTGATCACGAGCGCGTTCGGCGACAGCTCGGCCGCCGTCACGGCGGGAAACGCGTAGTCGAGCCCGTGGTAGATCTCGTCGGAGATGAAGCGGATTCCGGCGCTGTCGGCGGCCGCCATCAGGTTCGAAAGCGCCTCGCGCGACATCATCGTGCCGGTCGGGTTGGCGGGGCTGCCGACCAGCACGCCCTTCAGCGGCGCCTTGCGATGCGCGGCCAGCAGCGCCTCGCCGGTCAGCGCGTGGCGGGTGTCGCCGGAGGTCTCGATCAGCACCGGCTCGCAGCCGAGCGCAGTCAGGATGTGCCGGTACGGCGGATAGCCCGGCACGGTGACCGCGACCCGGTCGCCCGGCTCGAACATCGCTAGGAACGCCAGGATGAACCCGCCGGACGAGCCTGTCGTGACGATGATGCGCTCGGCATCGACCGCGCAGCGATACGTGTCGCGATAGTGCCGGGCGATGCGCGCGCGCAGCGAGGGGATGCCGAGCGCGGAGGTGTAATCGATCCGTCCACTGGCAAGCGCCGCCTGCGCCGCGGCGATCGCCTGCTTCGGCGCGCCCTCGGCGGGCTGCCCCACCTCCATATGGATGACATGGCCACCCGCGGCCTCGATTCGCTCCGCGGCGGCCATCACGTCCATCACCATGAACGGTGGAACATCGCTGCGCCCGGATGCCGTCAAAAGGCTGCTCACATGGTCTCTCGGTGTCGCTTCACGCATGGATTTCTGCTATTGCACGGCCGCTGCCGGATTTGGGTTCCCGTTACCGCTACTGCCCCAGACTGGCCGCATTCGGTGGCTCGTTATAGCGCTTTCAGGCTCAGTGAATACCCCAAGTGAATATCCGGTTCGCGTGAAGAAGAACTGCAAAAACAACAGACTGCGCCACGCGCCTGATCCAGTCGGGCCAGGAACCGGACGTTGCCGCGGCGCAGCTCCCTATCGCCGATAGATCGCCCATGCTGTTTCGCCTCACGCTCCGCACCAGAGGGTTCAAGCTGACCGCATTGCTGACCGCGGTCGCGCTCGCCGTGGGTCCGGTCGTCCCCGCGCGAGCCCAGCAGAACGGTCCGCCGGTGCTGCGCGACACTGAGTCCGAGCAATTGCTGCGCGAATATACCAGGCCGATCCTGCGCGCGGCCGGTCTGGAGAAGCAGAACATCCAGATCGTGATCATCAACGACAGTTCGTTCAACGCTTTCGTCGCCGACGGCCGCCGCATCTTCGTCAATTACGGCGTGCTGCTGCAATCGGAGACGCCGAACCAGATCATCGGCGTGCTGGCGCATGAGACGGGCCATCTCGCCGGCGGCCATCTGGCCAAGATGCGCGAGCAACTGACGCAGGCACAGACCCAGATGATCATTGCGATGCTGCTCGGCGTCGGCGCGCTCGCCGCGGGCGCGGGTGGCCGGGGCGCCGGCAACGGCTTGTCCAGCGCCGGCGCCGCGGCGATCTCGGCGCCGCAATCGGTCATTCAGCGCACGCTGTTGTCGTACCAGCGCCAGCAGGAAGAAAACGCCGATCGCGCCGGCGTCAAATTCCTGACTGCGACCGGGCAGTCGGCACGGGGCATGTACGAGACGTTCAAGCGCTTCACCGACGAGAGCCTGTTCGCCGCGCGCGGCGCCGACCCCTATCTGCAGTCGCATCCGATGCCGGTCGATCGCGTCTCCGCGCTCCAGGAACTGGCGCGCTCGAGCCCCTATTGGGACAAGAAGGACGATCCGGCGCTGCAGCTGCGTCACGACATGATGCGCGCCAAGATCTCGGGCTTCATGGAGCGGCAAGACACTGTCTATCGCCGCTATCCGTTGTCCAACACCAGCCTGCCGGCACGCTATGCACGCGCGATCACCACCTATCTGCACGGCGATCTGCGTTCGGCGATCGCGCAGATCGATGGGCTGATCCAGGTCCAGCCCAACAATCCCTATTTCTACGAGTTGCGCGGCCAGGCCCTGCTCGAAGGCGGCCGGCCGGCGGAGGCCATCGCGCCGCTGCGCCGCGCGGTGCAGCTCTCCAATAGTTCGCCGCTGATCGAGATGCTGCTCGGACAGGCGCTGGTCGCCTCCGACAACAAGGCCACCACCGACGAGGCGATCAACATGCTGCGCGCCGCGGTGGCGCGCGAGCCCGAGGCGCCGCTCGGCTACACCCAGCTCGCGATGGCCTATGGCCGCAAGGGCGACTATGCCCAGGCCGACCTTGCCTCGGCCCAGGCCGCCTATCTCCGCGGCGACACCAAGACCGCCCGCGAACTTGCGTCGCGCGCCAAGACGCGGTTCGCGATCGGCACGCCCGGCTGGGTCAAAGCTGACGACATTGTGAGCGCCAAGCCGATGCCGGGTCAGAAAAACAACTAGAAATAAACCGTAGTTCCATACAACGATCACCGAAACCGGCCCACGGCCGTGCCGTATTTCGGGCCACCTCGAACAAGGATTTCGTCCATGCCAGCGCTTCGTTTCCTCGCCCCTGCCCTGCTCGCGCTCGGCATCTGCGCCGCGCCGCTGACCGCGTCCGCGCAGAGCTTCAGCGACACCCAGCGCGGCGACATCGAGACCATCGTGCGCAATTACCTGATCGCGCATCCCGAGGTGCTCGAAGAGGCGATGAACGAGCTCAGCAAGCGGCAGGCCGCCGCCGAAGCCGAGAAGCACGAGCAGAGCGTTGCCAAGAACGCCGACACGATCTTCAACTCGCCGCGCGGCGTGATGATCGGCAACAAGGACGGCGATGTCACCTTCGTCGAGTTCTTCGATTACAATTGCGGCTACTGCAAGCGCGCAATGTCCGACATGCTCGACCTGATGAAGTCGGATCCGAAGCTGAAGGTGGTGCTGAAGGAATTCCCGGTGCTGAGCCAGGGCTCGGTCGAGGCCGCGCAGGTCGCGGTCGCCGTGCGCATGCAGGATCCGACCGGCAAGAAGTATCTCGAATTTCACCAGAAGCTCTTGGGCGGCCGCGGCGCAGCCGACAAGGCGCGCGCCCTTGCAGTTGCCAAGGACGTCGGCCTCGACATAGCGAAGCTCGAGAAGGACATGGCGAGCCCCGAGGTCAAGGCGACCATCGAGGAGAATTTCCGCCTCGCCGAATCGATGGGCATGAACGGCACGCCGAGTTACGTGATCGGCAAGCAGGTCGTGATCGGCGCGGTCGGCGTCGACGGCCTCAAGGAGAAGATCGGCATTGCCCGTTGCGGCAAGGCGACCTGCTGAGCGTCGACAGCGCTCATTTCGTTCGACAATATCCGGTCGTTCGACAAGATCCGGCTGCCTGGCAGCCGGATTTTTTTGTTGCGGCACCGAACCACGTCCGCGCCGGCTGCAACCAAGGGCCATCACCAACAATGGAAGCCGCGCGATGCCCTTGGCCCCGCCAACCCTTGGCTACGACCTCACGCTCCTGAAGACGGCGCCACAGCGTGGCTCCGACCATGATCACGGCTGGTGCTACGGCCTGCCATCAGGCATACGCGCCGAGCAGTGGCCGCTCAGCCCCCACGACGGCTTTCCGATGCAGCACTGCTTCACGCTGCGCGTCCCGGCGCAGTATCGCGCCAAGGGCGATACCTATGTCGCGCTCGCGATGTTCGCCGATCAGCAATATGACGAACCCGTCGAGATCGACGCGGTCGCGCAATATCTCGCGGCGGAGACCATCGAACGTCCGTCAGATCCGAATCTGTTGCCGTACTTCGCGTACCGACAGAACCGTCATCCGATGGAGTTCCGGATGAAGGACATCATCGACCACAATTTCGCGGCGATCTGGCTCACGGAGGCCGAGTTCGCGGGGCCGCTGTGCGAACCACCCGAGCTTGCCGGCAATCCGTTGCTGGAAGCCAATCCGCCGCCGCGCTGGCTCCTGAAGGGCGCGGCGCGCACGGCGTTCGACGTCAATGTCGGACGCAGTACCCGGATCGACGAGTTGGAGAAGACCCACTGGTATCGCCTGTTCGGCCACGTCCCCGCGACCGGACATCATGCGTACGGCATCGCGCTGGCGCCGCGCGACGACGATCCCAATGTCGGCAAGCCGCCACGCGATCATCTGCTGCACAAGGGCGAGCTCGGCGACTATATCGCGCCCTACAGCGAGGTCGGCACTGCGCGCGGCCTCGACCGGTTGCATGGTCGCAACCATCTCGGCGGCACGATGTTTCCCAATCAGTGGACGCCGAAATACAGCGCGACCTATCTCGAGATCGAAGAGCATTTCGGCGGGTTCAATTTCGGCGGCGGCAACGGCCAGCTCGATCTTGCGAGCATGGAGTTCGACTGGGCCTGCGGTTGAAGCGCGCGCTGTTCATCGCGCATTCACACAGGAAACAAACCGCGGGGAACCGCAAATCTACAGGAACATCGCACATCCTCTCTCGTTGTCGGCGCGGGCAATGCTGAAAAACGAGGAGGAATTTCGATGTCTAAACGCTTTCTGATTTCGGTCGCTGCGGCGGCTTTGCTCGCCGGCACCGGTTTCGCGAACGCACAGGGCGCGGGCGGCGCCAACAAGGAATCCGGGGCCGGCGGTGGCGCGACCACGCAGCACTCTGCACCGTCAGGTGGCGCGTCGTCGGGCGCGATGCAGCACGATTCGGGTGGCATGAAGGGTTCCGAGCATTCGACGACCGGTGAGTCTTCTTCGGGCATGAAGGGTGAATCGCCCGGCATGAAGGGCGCCGAGTCCGACAAGGCCGGACCCGCCACCAAGGGCGCCCAGGAAAATACCCAAAAGTCGAAGGGCATGAGCTCGGAGAACGAGACCACCAAGGGCAACGAAAGCTCGAAGGACATGAAGGCCGAGAGCCGCGACAAGAGCGGCAACATGAAAGCCGAGGGTCGTGAGAAGAACGGCAACATGAACGCCGAGAGCCGCGAGAAGAACGGCGCCACCACCAACCAGAACGCCCAGACCAAGAGCCCGTCCGACACCAACCGTGCGCAGACCAACGACACCAGCCGCACCCAGACCACGACTGGCAACGCGGCGACGTCGGCCACCGCGGCTCCGCCGGCCGAGAAGCGCACCGAGATCTCGACCGCGATCAAGTCGGAACACGTCACCGAAGTCACCAACGTGAACTTCAACGTGGCGGTCGGCACCCGTATCCCGGCCGACGTGCACTTCTATCCTCTGCCGGAACGGGTCGTGACGATCTATCCGCAGTGGCGCGGTTATGACTTCATCCTGGTCGGCGGCCGCTACATCATCGTGCAGCCGGAGACCCACGAGATCGTCTACATCATCGAGGGCTAAGCCGGCCTCTGCGCGAGGGTGCCACGACGGGCCCTCGCCCCCATTCTCAGCCCCGCCCCTCACGGGCGGGGCTATTCGTTCGCCGTATCGGGCAGATGGCGGTGGACGGCTGGCCGGGACGCCCCCTCGACACGCCTTCCATGAGGTTTGGTTAACCAGCAATTTCCGCAGGTTACGCCAGCTACCTAATAGGCTGGAGGAAGCCGCTGAAGGCGTTCCGATTTCACCTAAAGGCTTCCCCTGCGGCCGGTTGTTACCTATAACCCGGCCCACTTCACCCCTCGCCGGAACCCCTCGGACCCCTTGTCGGACCTATTGGCCGGAACCTTTGGCAGGAATCTTTTGCAATGGCTGCTGCCGGAACGATCTACGTGCTGAACGGCCCGAACCTCAATCTGCTGGGGACGCGCGAGCCGGAGACCTACGGCCACGCCACGCTCGCCGATGTCGAGAAGCTGTGCGCGGACACCGCACGCCAGTTCGCCCTGACCGCCGACTGCCGGCAGTCCAACCGCGAGGGCGAACTGATCGACTTCATCCATGAAGCCCATGCCAAAAAGGCGGTCGGCATCATCATCAATGCCGGCGGCTATTCCCATACTTCGATCGCGCTGCATGACGCGCTGGTTGCGGTCAGGATTCCCGCCGTCGAGGTTCATGTCAGCAACATCCACGCCCGCGAGAGCTTCCGGGACCACTCGTTCACTGCTAAAGCCGCCTTCGCGTCACTTTGCGGCTTCGGCATCGACGGCTACCGGCTTGCGATCATCGGCCTCGCCACCAAGATCGGTGCCAAGATCGATGCAAAGGCAAAGACTTAATCGTCAATCCTGACGTTCCCCGTCACCAGATAGAGATTTCGGATCAAACAACATGGCGCGCCAGCCAGACGACAAATCAGCCGCAAAATCCAAGAGCGACTCCAAGAGCGACGACAGCGTCCTCATTCGCGAGCTCGCGCTGCTGCTTGCTGAGACCAACCTCACCGAGATCGAGATCGAGCGTGCCGGCCTGCGCGTCCGTGTCGCACGCAACATCAGCATCGCGGCATCCGTGCCCGCTGCCGTCCACGCGGTTGGCGCGCCGGCCATTGTCGCAGCACCTGCTGCCGCCGTTGCGGCTGCGACCGACCTCGCCAAGCATCCGGGCGCCGTGCCCTCGCCGATGGTCGGCACCGCCTATTGGTCGCCCGAGCCGGGCGCCAAGCCGTTCATTGAAGTCGGCTCGAAGGTCAGCGCCGGCCAGACGCTTCTGATCATCGAGGCGATGAAGACCATGAACCAGATCCCGTCGCCGCGCGCGGGCACCGTGACACAGATCCTCGTCGAGGACGGCCAGCCCGTCGAATTCGGCGAGCCGCTCGTCATCATTGAATAGCTTCCGTCAACGTCAGGCGCTGCGATGTTCGACAAGATCCTCATAGCCAATCGCGGCGAGATTGCGCTTCGCGTGCTGCGCGCCTGCAAGGAGCTCGGCATCTCCACCGTCGCGGTGCATTCCACCGCCGACGCCGACGCCATGCATGTGCGGCTCGCCGACGAGAGCGTGTGTATCGGCCCGCCGCCGTCGAAGGATTCCTACCTCAACATACCGGCGCTGCTCGCCGCCTGCGAGATCACCGGCGCCGACGCCGTGCATCCCGGCTACGGCTTCCTGTCCGAGAACGCGCGCTTCGCCGAGATCCTCGCCGACCATAATCTCGGCTTCATCGGCCCGAAGGCCGAGCATATCCGCCTGATGGGCGACAAGATCGAAGCCAAGAAGACCGCCAAGCGCCTCGGCATCCCCGTGGTGCCCGGCTCGGACGGCGCAGTGACCTCTGAGACCGACGCGCTCGCCATCGGCAAGGAGATCGGCTTCCCGGTGCTGGTGAAGGCGGCGGCCGGCGGAGGTGGCCGCGGCATGAAGGTCGCCCACACCGAGGCCGACCTCGCGCTGGCGCTTTCGACCGCGGCCAACGAAGCCAAGTCGGCGTTCGGCGATGCCTCGGTCTACCTGGAGAAATACCTGCAGAAGCCGCGCCACATCGAGATCCAGATTCTCGGCGACGGCCGCGGCGGCGCGATCCATCTCGGCGAGCGCGACTGCTCGCTGCAACGCCGCCACCAGAAGGTCTGGGAGGAAGGCCCCTCGCCCGTGCTGGCGGCAGCGGCCCGCGCCAGGATCGGCGAGACCTGCGCCAAGGCGATGCAGGACATGAAGTATCTCGGCGTCGGCACCATCGAATTCCTTTACGAGGACGGCGAGTTCTATTTCATCGAAATGAACACGCGCATCCAGGTCGAGCATCCCGTCACCGAAAGCATCACCGATATCGATCTGGTGCTTGAGCAGATCCGGATTGCCGCCGGCGGCGAACTCCCGGCCAAGCAGAGCGACATCGCGATCATCGGCCACGCCATCGAGTGCCGCATCAATGCGGAGAACCCGCAGACCTTCCGTCCCTCGCCGGGACGGATCACCCAATTCCATCCGCCGGGCGGCCTCGGCGTGCGGATCGATTCCGCCGTCTATCAGGGCTACGTGATTCCACCCTATTACGACTCGCTGGTCGGCAAGCTGATCGTGCACGGCAAGACCCGGGGCGAATGCCTGATGCGGCTGCGCCGGGCCCTGGACGAGATGGTGGTCGACGGCATCGAGACGACGCTGCCGCTGTTCCGCGCCCTGGTGCGCGAGCCCGACATCATCGAGGGCGACTATCACATCCACTGGCTGGAGCAGTATCTCGCCGGCCAGCCATCCGACGCCCCGAAATAGTTGGAACTCTTTGGAACCCAACCACCTGTTCAAGCGTACTAGTGGGGTATTGGCTTTCCACGGGGACGCATTGAATCCCACTGCCACGAAGAGACCGTCGTGACCCCGATTTCACGACGCCGGTCCACGTTGCAAATCCTGCTGCTCTCGGCGGGATTTTTCGTGCTGGTCGCAGTCAGCGTGGCGTCGGTCCTGCTGGTCAACAAGGCACGCGAGGACAACGCCTGGGTCGTCCATACGGTCGAGGTCGAAGGCCAGGTTGCTAACCTGCTGCTTGACGTCAGGCGCGCCGAAAGCGCGACCAGGGCCTATCTGCTGACATCAGCACCACAATACCTCTCGGAGTACCAGTCGGCCGCGGCGGCAATCCCCGCCGCGCTCGGCCATCTCCAGATGATGACCGTCGACAATCCGGCGCAGGTCGCCAATGCCGCGAAGCTGAAGGCCGCCGTCGAGCAGCGGCTGGCGGAGTTCACCCTCACCAACGAGCGCGTCAGGAACAACGACACCGCGACCAGCATCGACGTCCTGCGCAACAGCACATCGACCGACGCGCTGGAAGCGATCGCCAGGATCGGCCGCGACATGCGCGCCGAGGAGGATCGCCTGCTGGCGGCGCGCACCGCGACCGCCGACAGGACCCAGGTGCTCGCCTCCTCCGTCACCATCGCCGGCTCCTGCCTGGTGCTGGTGCTCGCCGCCCTCTCTCTCGTGCTGGTGCGGCAATCGTCGCGGGCGCGCGACGAGGCCGAGGCCAAGCTGCGCGACAGCAACGTCAATCTCGAAACCATCGTCGACGAACGGACCGCCGACCTGCGCGAGGCCAACGAGGAGATCCAGCGCTTCGCCTATATCGTCAGCCATGATTTGCGCTCGCCGCTGGTCAACATCATGGGCTTCACCAGCGAGCTGGAGGAATTGCGCGGCGACATCTTCAGGCGGATCGCCACGCTCAATCGCACCGCGTCGCTGGCGCCGGCGATGGAAGACGCGACCGACGTGGCCGAGCCCGAGCTCGAAGGCTCCGACAAGCAGCTATCCGACGATTTCAGCGAGTCGCTCGGCTTCATCAAATCGTCGATCGCCAAGATGGACCGCCTGATCAGTGCCATCCTCCATCTCACCCGCGAGGGCCGCCGCGAGTTCAAGCTGGAGCAGATCGATCTCAGCGAGCTGATCAACGGCATCGTCAGGACGATCGCGCATCAGGCGGCCGAGGCGCATGCGACCATCGAGGTCGGCGCGTTGCCGAATATCGTCAGCGACCGCCTCGCGCTGGAGCAGATCTTCTCCAATCTGATCGACAACGCGGTCAAGTACCTCAAGAACGGCGTGCCCGGCGAGATCTCGGTCAAGGGCCGCACCAAGCTGGGCTTTGCGATCTTCGAGGTCACCGACAACGGCCGCGGCATCGATCCCAAGGACCACCAGCGCATCTTTGATCTATTCCGCCGCGCCGGAACCCAGGACAAGCCGGGTCAGGGCATCGGGCTTGCCCATGTCCGCGCACTTGTGCGCAGACTGGGCGGCACCATGTCGGTAGCATCGGAACTTCACAACGGCAGCACGTTCACGATCACGCTGCCCATCAATTGGTCAGGCAAGACCTCAGACAAGAACCGGGATAGGGAATCATGAGCGATCCAGTCACCATCATCATGATCGAGGACGACGAGGGCCACGCCCGCCTGATTGAGCGGAATATCCGGCGTTCGGGTGTCAACAATGAGATCGTCCCGTTCACCAACGGTACAGAGGCCGTGAACTACCTGTTCGGCAAGGATGGCAGCGCGGTCGACCGCAAGAACCAGGCCCTGCTCATCCTGCTTGATCTCAATCTGCCCGACATGACCGGCATCGACATTCTGAAGCGGGTCAAGGAGAACAAACATCTCAAGGCGACGCCGGTGGTCATGCTGACCACCACGGACGACAGCCAGGAGATCAAGCGTTGCTACGAACTCGGTTGCAATGTCTACATCACCAAGCCGGTGAACTACGAAAGCTTTGCCAACGCCATTCGCCAGCTTGGCCTGTTCTTTTCCGTGATTCAGGTGCCGCCAGCTTCCATATGACCAGCGCAACGCCGACACTGCTCTATATCGACGACGACGCGGCGCTGGCGCGCCTGGTCGAACGCGGGCTGACGCGCGCGGGCTACAAGGTCGTGCACGCCGCAAGCGGTCAGGAAGGCCTCGAGCGGCTCGCCCAGGGCGGCATCGACGTCGTCGCGCTCGACCAATACATGCCCGGCCTCGACGGGCTGGAGACGTTGGAACAAATCCTCAAGATTCCAGACGCGCCGCCGATCGTGTTTGTCACGGCCTCGCAGGATTCGGCGATTGCCGTCACCGCCCTCAAGGCCGGCGCGGCGGACTATCTGGTCAAGGACGTCAGGGGTGAATTCATCCCCCTGCTCCAGGTCGCGGTGAACGGCGCGATCCGGCGGGCGGCGATCCAGAAAGCGCGCGACGAGGCCGAGGCCGAGGTGCACGCCTCGCGTGACCGCTACGCCGCGCTCGCCGCCGAGCGCGAGGTGCTGCTGCGCGAGGTCAACCACCGGGTCGGCAACTCGTTGCAGATCATTGCCTCGCTGCTGCATCTGCAGGCCAATTCCGCGAGCCAGCAGGATGTCAAGGCGGCGCTCACCAACGCGATGGGCCGGGTCGCCGCCGTCGCGCAGGTGCATCGCCGCCTCTACACTTCGCACGACTTCAAGACGGTGATGCTCAACCAGTATCTCGAGGCGCTGCTGGAGGACCTCAGGCGATCGGCCGAAGGCAACCGGATGTCGCGGCTGACGCTGAAAGCCGACCCGGTCGAGATCGATCCCGACAGCGCGGTCGCGATCGGTATCATCGTCAACGAGCTGGTGATGAACGCCGTGAAATACGCCTATCCCCACGGCGCCGGCCCGATCCATGTCGAGCTGAAGCAGCACGCGGACGATTTGCAGCTTGCAATCAGCGACGAAGGCGTGGGCTTCTCCGACAAGGCCGACCCGCGCGGCACCGGGATGGGCCAGCGCATCGTCGCCGCGATGGCCGTCAAGCTCGCCGCCAGCGTCGAGCGCGCCCCGAGTCAAAAGGGCACCCGCTTCGTGGTGCGGTTCGCCCGCGTCAGCCCGGCGCAGGCGAAATCGACAAGCGCCGCCGCGAGTTAGCCCGGCTGCGGGCGGCCGATTGATCGATTTTTCGAGTTGGCCTTAACTGCCGCGTCACCTTGTTGTTTGATCGCCACCGGCTGCCCTGACCAGTTAAGGGAAATCTCGGCATTGTTTGCCAGGCTTTTCCCCCAGCTTGGCAGGAACGACACGCAATGTTCGGGCGCAGGGTGGTTTTCGGAAAGAAGCAGGAGACCTTGGGCGAGCTCAAGGAGGCCGAGCGTCCGGTACGGGGCGCCGACGTCGCGGTGCCTGCGTTTCACAAGACGCAGTGGGATGATCCACGGATCGGGCCGATGCTGCGTGATGCCGGTTTCGCGCCTGACGACGCCGGCAGCATCGCGCCGACGGCTGACAATCGCCTTGCCGTGTTCGCTGCGGCCAATGAGCGGCTGCAGGAGCGCACAGAGGCTTTCAACCGCGACATGGCGGCGCGCCACGGCCACTGCAACGCGATGCCGTTCCTGGTGATCGACCAGAAGATCTGGGACGGGCCGCACGGCGCATTTCTCTACGCGCAGATGGACCTGGTCGGCTACGACGAGTGGAACGTGATCATGCTGGCTTCAGATCCGCAGACCACCGCGTCATGCGGCCTGGCTGCGCATCCCGGCTTTCTTCCGGCCGAGACGCAGATCATGACCGAGCATGTGATCGAGTGGAAGGCACGGCACAACGGCCTGCTCAAGGCGTTCGGAATCCCCGAAAGCGGCGTCCGCGTCGTGAATGAGCAATATGAGATGGAAAAGGACGAGCTGCGCAGGGAGATCATCGACAAGGTCGGCTGGATGAAGCCGCGCATCATCGACGACCTGTTGCTCAGGGGGTAGAGCGTTCCGAACGAAGTGGTTGTCGGTCCGCGTGAAGAAGACGCGTCAAGCTCTTGAGACGCGCCCCGCTTCCGAACATCACTCGTACCTGTCGCGGTGCCGCCGTGGGCGGTACGGACGGCAGTCCTGACACGGCGCACCGAAGATCACCTGCGACGGATACGGCCGCGGCGAGTGATACGGCGTCGAGCCGAACAATCCGGCCGCACCGAAACCCGCGCTGAACGGATCGGCGGCAAAGCTGCCCGGAAACGAGCCGTTGCTGCGGAAATCGCGATCGTCATTCCTGCCGTCGAAATACGCTCCCCCGGTGCTGCCGTAGCGCAGCGGCCGTTGCGGAGCCAATTGCTGGGCAGATGCGGCGACCGAGCCGAGCGCGATGGCGGCGCAGGCGATCAATGCTCTGGTGGCGGTCATCGTCACAGCCCTCATTGCGGATTGGTGCCCCAGTCGCCCTTCCAGGCGATCAGGCGACCCCTGCCGAATTGCAGATAGAGCGCGTCACTGCGCCGCGACAGCACGCTGCCCTTGACATTGGGCAGCGCCACGAACATTTCATTGCCCGGCGTACCGCGAACGTAGCTCAGGGGAACGCCGAGCGACCGGCTGGCCTGGTCCGCATTCATGCCGAAGGCCAGCGGCACGCTGTTCGGCGGCCGCTGCTGCGCGCGGGCCGTGCCGGCAGGCGCGCCCAGCGTGACGACGAGGGCCATGACGGAGGCTGTAACGAACCGCTGCATGACCGACCTCATGGCACTGCCGCCGCGAGTGTGCCGGCGGGCGTCCAGCCGCCGCCGAGCGCCTGGAACAAGCTGCTCGCCGCCAGCAGCTTGTTGAGCCTGACCGTGACCAGATTGTTCTCGGCCGTGAACAGCGTCTGCTGCGCCTGCAGCACCGTGATGAGGTTGACCGTGCCGCCGCGCAATTGCGTCTCGGCGACCTCGAACGCCTTGCGCGAGGCGGCGACGACGTCGGACTGCAGGCGCTCCTGCAACGTGTACTTCTGCAGCGCGATCAGCGCCTTCTCGACATCGGCGAAAGCCGACAGCACCGCCTTGCGATAGGCCTGCAGGTATTGCAGTTGCTGCCCCTTGGCGAGCTTGAACTGGCTCTCCAGCAGGAAGCCGTCGAACAGCGGCTGGGTCAGCCCGGCGGCCAGCGTGTAGTACCAGGCGCCGGGTGCGAACAGCGAGGCCAGCGCCGCACTCTGGAAGCCGGTGGTGCCGGTCAGCTGGATCTGCGGGAAGAACGCCGCGCGCGCCGCGTCGACACTGAAGTTGGAGGATGCGAGCTGCGCCTCGGCCTGACGGATGTCAGGCCGCTGGTAAAGCAATTCCGACGGCAGCCCGGGCGTCACCCGCGGTATGGCGATCTGCGTGGTGCTGCCGCCGCGCACCTTGAAATCGGCCGGTGCGCGCGCCACCAGCACGGCGAGCGCGGCGATGTTCTGCCCGACCGTCACCTCGAGCGGCGGGATCGCCGCGCGCTGCGTGGCGACCAGCGCCTCCTGCTGCGACAAGTCGAGCTGCGAGGCGGTGCCGCCGGCGAATTGCGACTTGATCAGCGCAAGAATTCGTTCGGCTGCTGCCAGATTGCGGCGGGTAACATTGATCTGGTCCTGTGCCGCCAGCACCTGGAAATAGGTATTGGCCACCGTCGCCATGGTGGTCAGCGCGACGACCTCGCGATTGTAGCGGGCGCTGGTTGCGCTCTCCTCCGACGCCGACAGCGTCGCGCGGTTCTTGCCCCAGAAATCGACGATGTAGCTCGCGCTCAGTCCGAGGCTGTACTGGGAGAAGGTGCTGCCCCCGCCGAGCGATGTAGTCGATCCCGTGGCCACCCGCTGGCGCTCGGCATTCGCCGATCCCGAGATCGACGGCAGCAGCGCGGCACCGGACACACCGGCCTGGGCGTCGGCCTGCACGATCTGGGCGATCGCCACCGCGATATCGAGATTGTATTGCTGCGCGGATTCCATCAGCCCGGTCAGCTCCGCCGAGCGGAAGCCGCGCCACCAGGCGAGCGCCGGAACGGCGGCGTCGGCATCGCCCTTGGCGGCCGCGCGATAGCTCGCCGGCACTTCGAGGCTGAGTTCGGGCTTCTCCACCCCGGGGATGCACCCGGACAGAGCAAGGCCCAGACCGAGACTGAGGCCGCCGAACGCCGCCCCCCGCAAAAACCGGACCGGCTTCCGCAATGTTTGAAGACTATGCAACGCTGTACCTGTCGGCATTTACTCGCCCGGTTGAAGTGAGGAGCCCGGCCGCAATGCGGCACCCTGGCGGACGCGCTGAACCCACAGGCGGAACCGGTCGAGATAGAGATAGATGACCGGCGTCGTGTAGAGCGTCAGAACCTGGCTCAGGATCAGGCCGCCGACGATGGCGATACCGAGTGGCTGCCGCAGCTCGCCGCCGTCACCCATGCCGATCGCCAGCGGCACGGCACCGAGCAGCGCGGCCATCGTCGTCATCATGATCGGGCGGAAGCGCAACAGGCTGGCCTCCCTGATCGCCTCGAGCGGCTCCAGCCCGCGTCCGCGTTCCGCCTCTAGCGCAAAGTCGATCATCATGATGGCGTTCTTCTTCACAATGCCGATCAGCAGGATGACGCCGATCAGCGCCATGATACTGAACTCGGTCTTGAATGCCATCAGCGCAAGCAAGGCGCCCACACCTGCCGAGGGCAATGTGGACAAGATGGTCAGCGGATGGACGTAACTCTCATAGAGCACGCCGAGCACGATGTAGATCGTGATGATCGCGGCCAGGATCAGGAACGGCTGGTTGTTGAGAGAATCCTGGAACGCCTTGGCGGAGCCCTGGAACGTACCCCGGATCGTGGCCGGGACGCCGATCCGGTTCATCGTCGCCTCGATGCTGGCGACCGCGGTGCTCAGCGAGACGTTCGGCGGCAGGTTGAACGAGATGGTGTTGGCGACCAGCAGGCCCTGGTGATTGACTGCCAGCGGCGTGGCGCCCTGCTTGAAGGCAGCGACCGCCGACAGCGGGATCATGGTCTCGCTGCTGGTCGAGACCGCCGATCCGGTCGAGGCCGCGCCCTTCCCGGTCGAGCCGATCGAGTTGGTGGCCTGGTTGCGCGCGGCCTGCGCGTTGGCCGAACTGGCCGCGCCCGAGTTTCCCGGCGCCACGACGGTGCCGGCCACTGCGTTGGTCGATTGCGATCCGCCGACCGATGCGCCCGAGGTGCTGATATAGACGTCCTTCAGCGTTTCCGGATTCTGCCAGTAGCGCGGCGCCACCTCCATGACGACGTGGTACTGGTTGCGCGCGACATAGATCGTCGACACCTGGCGCTGGCCGAAGGCGTCGTAGAGGGTGTTGTCGATCTGGCTGACCGTGATGCCGAGCCGCGCTGCGGCGTCGCGGTCGATCACGAGGTCGGACTCGAGGCCCTTGTTCTGCTGGTCGCTGTTGACGTCGGCAAGGTTCGGATCGCGCTGCATGGCCGCCGCGATCTTCGGCGTCCAGTCATTGAGCTCCTCCAGCGTCGAGCCCTGCAACGTGTACTGATACTGCGCGTTGGACTGCCGGCCGCCGACACGGATATCCTGCACCGCTTGCAGGAACAGGGTCGCACCGGGCACCGCCGACATCTGGCGGCGCAGCCGCGCGATCACCCCGTCGGCACCGAGCTTGCGCTGGTCGAGCGGCCGCAGCGACACGAACACGAACCCGGAATTGGTCTGCCCGCCGCCGGTGAAGCCGACCACGGTCTCGACCGCCGGGTCGCGCTTGATGATGTCGACGAACTGCGCGAGCTTCTGCTGCATCAGCTGGAACGACACGCTCTGGTCGGCCTGGATCGAGCCGACCAGCCGCCCGGTGTCCTGCTGCGGAAAGAAGCCCTTCGGGATCACGACGTACAGATAGCCCGTCAGTCCGATCGTGACGAAGAAGATCAGCACGACGCTCAGCGGATGTTCGAGCGCGCCGGTCAGCGTCCGCCGGTAGAAGCCCAGCATCGCATCGAAGAAGCGCTCGCTGAGCTGATAGAGCCTGCCGTGACCACCGGTATCCGGCCGCAGCAGCACGGCGCACATCATCGGCGTCGTCGCCAGCGAGACCGCGAGCGAGATCAGGATCGAGATCGAAATGGTCACGGCGAATTCGCGGAACAGGCGGCCGATGATGCCCGACATCATCAGGATCGGGATGAACACCGCGATCAGCGAGATGCTCATCGACAGCACGGTGAAGCCGACCTCGTTGGCGCCCTTCAGCGCCGCCTCGAGCGGGCTCATGCCGTCCTCGATGTAGCGGGTGACGTTCTCCAGCACCACGATGGCGTCGTCGACCACGAACCCGGTCGCAACCGTCAGCGCCATCAGTGACAGATTGTCGAGGCTGTAACCGAACAGGTACATCGCACCGAAGGTGGCGACCAGCGACACCGAGACCGCGACCACCGGGATGAAGGTGGCGCGTGCGCTGCGCAGGAACGCGAACACCACGAACACCACCAGCAGCACCGCGAGGATCAGGGTGCGCTCGACATCCCTGAGCGAGGTGCGGATCGTGGTCGAGCGGTCCACCGCAAGGCCGATATCGATCGCCGGCGACACCGAGGCCTGCAGCTGCGGCATCAATGCCTTCACGAGGTCGACGGTCGAGATGATGTTGGCATTGGGCTGGCGATAGAGGATGACCAGCACGGCCGGTTTGCCATCGGCAAGCCCGGCGTTGCGCAGGTTCTCGACGCCGTCGGCCACCTCACCGACGTCGGAGAGATGGACCGGCGCGCCGTTGCGGTAGGCCACGATCAACGACCGGTAGTCGTCGGCCTTGTTGGCCTGGTCGTTGGCGTAGACCTGGTAGCGCTGGTCGCCGACGTCGATGCCGCCCTTGGGGCTGTGGGCGTTGGCGTTGGACAGCGCCGCGCGCACGTCCTCCAGGCCGATGCCGTATTTGTAGAGCGCCTGCGGGATCAGATCGACGCGGACGGCGGGCAGCGAGCTGCCGCCCACCACGACCTGGCCGATGCCCTCGACCTGCGACAGCTTCTGCGACAGCACCGTGGACGCCGCATCGTAAAGATCGCCGCGGGTCAGCGTATCCGACGTCAGCGTCAGGATCAGGATCGGCGCGTCGGCCGGATTGACCTTGCGGTAGGTCGGATTGCTGCGCAGGCTGGTCGGCAGATCGGCCCGCGCCGCGTTGATCGCGGCCTGCACGTCGCGCGCCGCGCCGTCAATGTCACGGTTGAGGTTGAACTGCAGCGTGATCCGTGCCTGCCCGACGGAGCTCGACGACGTCATCTCGCTGACGTCGGCGATCTGACCGAGATGCCGCTCCAGCGGGCTTGCCACCGTGGTGGCGACGTCCTCCGGACTGGCGCCGGGCAGCGTCGCTTGCACCGAGATGGTCGGGAAATCGACCGCCGGCAGCGGCGACACCGGCAGCTTGAAGAACGCGACGATGCCGGCTGCCGCAAGTCCGAAAGTCAACAGCGTGGTTGCGACCGGCCGGCGGATGAATGGCGTCGACGGACCCATGACTCAACGCGACCCGCTCGCCTCGCCGACCTCGTCTGCCCGCCCGGCAAACCGCAGCGCCAGGCGATCGAACCACAGATAGATTACCGGCGTCGTGAACAGCGTCAGCAGCTGGCTCACCAAGAGGCCGCCGACGATCGAGATGCCGAGCGGATGCCGCAGCTCCGAGCCAGCGCCGCTGCCGATCATCAGCGGCAGCGCGCCGAGCACAGCCGCCATCGTCGTCATGATGATCGGCCGGAACCGGAGCAGGCAGGCCTGGTAGATCGCCTCGCGCGGCGGCTTGCCCGCGTTGCGCTCGGCATCGAGCGCGAAGTCGATCATCATGATCGCGTTCTTCTTCACGATGCCGATCAGGAGGATGATGCCGATGATCGCGATGATGGTGAGATCCTGCCCGGCCATCATCAGCGCCAGCAGCGCGCCGATGCCGGCCGAGGGCAGCGTCGAGAGGATGGTGAGCGGATGGATGAAGCTCTCATATAGCACGCCGAGCACGATATAGACCGTGATGATCGCGGCCAGGATCAGGAACAGCTGGTTGGAGAGCGAGGACTGGAACGCCAGCGCCGCACCCTGGAAGCTCGTGACCATGCCGAGCGGCTGGTTGATGTCGGCCTGGGCCTGCTTGATCGCGGTCACTGCGCCGCCGAGCGAGGCGCCAGGGGCAAGGTTGAACGACACGGTCGCCGACGGGAACTGGCCGAGATGCGAGACCTGCAGCGGCGCGGTCTCCACCCGCATCTTGGCCATCACCGACAGCGGCACCGGCGTCGAGCCAACCGATGACGGCAGATAGATCGATGACAGCGAATCCAGCGAGTTCCGCAACGACGGATCGGCTTCGAGGATGACGCGGTACTGGTTGGAATTGGTGAAGACCGTGGAGACGATGCGCTGGCCGTAGGAATCGTAAAGCGCATTGTCGATCGTTGCCGGCGTGATGCCGAACCGCGCGGCTTGGTCGCGGTCGATGTCGACGAACACCGACAGCCCTTGGGCAGAGATATCGCTGGTGACGTCGCTGAGCTCGGGCAATTCGCGGAGCTTGTCGACCAGCTTCGGCGTCCATTCCGCGAGTTCGTTCGGATCGGCGTCCTGCAGGATGAACTGGTATTGCGTCCGGCTCACCGTGCCTTCGATCGTGAGGTCCTGCACCGGCTGCATGTAGAGCGTGATGCCGGTCAGATCAGCCGTGCTGGCCTTGATCCGGTCCATCACCGTCGCAACGCCGGCCTTGCGCTGCTCATGCGGCTTCAGATTGATCAGGATGCGGCCGCTGTTCAGCGTGGTGTTGGTGCCGTCGACGCCGATGAACGACGACAGGCTCTCGACATCGGGATCCCTGAGGATCGCGCTGGCGAGCCGTTGCTGCCGCTCGGCCATCGCCGCATAGGACACCGATTGCGGCGCCTCGGAGATCGCCTGGATCACGCCGGTGTCCTGCACCGGAAAGAAGCCCTTGGGGATGACGACGTAGAGCAGCGCCGTCAGGCCGAAGGTGGCGAGCGCGATCAGCAGCACGAAGGTCTGGCGATCGAGCACCCAGTTGAGCATCCGCGCGTAGATCGCGATGACATGGTCAAAACCTTCCCGGCTGAGCCGCTGGAAGGTGTTTTCGCGCGACATGGCCTCCGGCTTCAGCAGCTTGGCGCAGGCCATCGGGACCAGCGTCAGCGACACCACGGCGGAGATCAGGATCGTGACCGACAGCGTGATGGCGAATTCGCGGAACAGGCGGCCGACGACGTCGCCCATGAACAGCAGCGGGATCAGCACCGCGATCAGCGACACCGTCAGCGAGATGATGGTGAAGCCGATCTGCTCGGAGCCGCGGAGCGCCGCCTCGAGTGGAGACTCGCCCTCTTCGATGTATCGCGAGATGTTTTCGATCACGACGATGGCGTCGTCGACCACGAAGCCGGTGGCGATGGTCAGCGCCATCAGCGACAAATTGTTCAGGCTGAAGCCGAACAGATACATCGCCCCAAGCGTGCCGACCAGCGACAGCGGCACCGACAGGCTCGGGATCAGCGTGGCGCGGGTCGAGCGCAGGAACACGAAGATGACAAGCACGACCAGGATTACCGCGAGCGACAGCTCGTATTCGACGTCGCGGACCGAGGCGCGGATCGTGACGGTCCGGTCGGTCAGGATGTTCAGGTCGATCGCCGCCGGCAGCGTGGCCTGCAATTGCGGCAGCAGGTCCTTGATGCCCTGCACCACCGAGATCACGTTGGCGCCGGGCTGGCGCTGGATATTGAGGATGATTGCCGGCGTCTCGTTCATCCAGGCGCCGAGCTTGTCGTTCTGCGCGCCGTCGACGACGTTGCCGACGTCGCTGAGGCGGACCGGCGAACCGTTTTTGTAGGCGACGATCAGCGAGCGGTAGTCGCTGGCATTGCGGATCTGGTCGTTGGCATTGATGGTGTATGCGCGCATCGCGCCGTCGAAATTGCCCTTCGGCGTGTTGACGTTGGCGTTGCCCAGCGTGGTGCGGAGGTCGTCGATGTTGAGGCCATAGGCCGCGAGCTTGCGGATGTCGGCCTGGATGCGTACCGCGGGCCGCTGGCCGCCGCTGATGCTGACGAGGCCGACGCCGGGCAGCTGCGAGATCTTCTGAGCCAGCCTTGTGTCGACGAAATCCTGCACCTGCGTCAGCGGCATCGTCTTCGAGGTCAGGCCGAGGGTGAGGATCGGCGCGTCAGCCGGATTGACCTTGGCGTAGATCGGCGGTGCCGGCAGGTCCGACGGCAAGAGATTGCCCGCGGCATTGATCGCGGCCTGCACCTCCTGCTCGGCGACGTCGAGCGAAATCGACAGGCCGAATTGCAGCGTGATGACCGACGAGCCGGCCGAACTCACCGAACTCATCTGATTCAGATTCGGCATCTGGCCGAACTGCACCTCGAGCGGCGCCGTCACCGACGACGTCATCACGTCGGGGCTGGCGCCGGGATAGAAGGTCTGCACCTGGATGGTCGGATAGTCGACCTCCGGCAGTGCCGCGACCGGCAGGAATCTGAACGCCAGCATGCCCGACAGCATGATGGCGATCATCATCAGGGTCGTCGCCACCGGCCGCAGGATGAATGGCCGCGACGGGTTCATTTGGTCTGCCCGTCCTCGGACCGCTTGTGCTGGCCGCCTCCCGCCTTGTCGGGATCGGCGCCGGCCTTGCTATCTCCCTTGCTATCTCCCTTGGCGGCTCCATTGGCCGCGCCACTCGCCGTCCCCTTGGCCGTACCGGCCGGGTTTGCGGCGTCAGTGGCGGAGCGCACGACGACCTTGGCGCCCTCGCGCAGCTTGTCGGCGCCGTCGATCACGATGCGATCGCCGGGCACGAGGCCCGACAGCACCTCGACACGGTCGCCGTCGGTGACGCCGAGCTTGACGGGGCGCACCGAGACGGTGCTGTCGGCGTTGACGAGATAGACGAAGGTGCCGGGAACGCCGCGCTGGATGCCGGCGGTCGACATCGTCGTGGCATCCTTGTGGGTGTCGAGCAGCAGGCGGATGTTGACGAACTGGTTCGGGTACAGCGTGCGCCCCTCGTTCTCGAACTGGGCGCGCAGCTTGATCGTGCCGGTGGTCGGGTCGATCTGGCTGTCGAAGGTCTGCAGCGATCCGTCGGCGAGCTTGTTGGCGCCGCTGCGATCATAGGCCGCCGTCGGCATCACGGCGCCCTCCTTCAGTCGCTTCTTGACGGCCTGCAGATTGTCCTCCGGCAGCGTGAACAGCACACTGATCGGCTCGAGCTGCGTGATCACGACGAGGCCGTTGGTGTCGCCCGGCGTCACATAGTTGCCGAGGTCGACCTGGCGCAGCCCGACCCGCCCGTTGATCGGCGACACGATATGACAATACGCGAGATTCACCTCGGCCGACTTCACCGCGGCGCGGTCGGCCTCCACCGTGCCCTGATACTGCGCGACCAGCGCGACCTGGGTATCGAGCGTCTGATGCGGCACGGCGTTCTGGGTGGCGAGGTTCTGGTAGCGGGTAAGATCGACCTGGGCGCCCTTCAGCTGCGCTTCGTCGCGCGCAAGCGTGCCCTTGGCCTGCGCCAGCGTCGCCTCATAGGTCCGCGAATCGATCTCGGCGATCGGGTCGCCCTTCTTGACCTCGTCGCCCTCCTTGAAACTGATCTTCATCAGGTAGCCGCTGATCTGGCTCCTGATCGTCACGGTGGCGAGGGATGTCACGGTCCCGAGGGCGTTGAGGCTGACGCCGATATCGCCCTTGCCGATGGTCTCCGGCACGATCGACATTGGCCCGGCATTGCGCCCGCCACCGGCCTGAGGCGGAGCCGCCTGCTGCCGCGTCCACCAGACGATGCCGGCAAGCACCGCCAGCACCAAACATCCGGTCAGAAACCCCGGCCAACGCGACGCTCGCCTGACAGGTCCAGGGGCGACGATCGACGGGTCTTTGATATGCTGGTCCATAAACTTGCCCACGAAGAAACACGAACGAGCTCGCGCGGCTCTATGTGTCCCCTGAAATCCGCGCGCGCCACATTCGAGGAAGCATTTTGAACGCTTCCCTCTGACAAAGCGCGTTAAGAATCGGAAAGGATGGCCCCTCCTTCCCGGTCGAGCGCTGTTTCACGCTGGATTGTGGCTATTTTACCCGATCGATTGTAACCAGGGCAACACGATCAGCAACAATCCGGCAAAGTAGATCAGGCCGAAGATCAGCCCGAACTTCCAGAAGTCGCCTTTGCCGATATAGCCGCTGCCGTAATACATCGGCGCCGGTCCCGTGGCATAGGGCGAGATCACGCCCATCAGCCCGAGCGAATAGACGCACAGCAGCGTCAGGGTCTGCACCGACAGGCCGGGAATGCTGGAGCCGACCGCCAGCACCACCGGCAGCACGGCTGCGGCATGCGAGGTGATGCTCGAGAAGAAATAGTGGATCCAGAAGAAGAACGTGACGAGCAGGATCATGCCGACCAGCGGCGAGGTGCCGGCGAGCGGCTTGGCATAGCCTTCGGCGACCCATTTGATGAAGCCGATCTCGTTCAGCCCCGACGACAGCGTGAGCAGCGAGGTGAAATAGAAAAATACCTCCCAGGCGCCCTTCTCCGCGACGATGTCCTCGAACGCGATCACGCCTGACAGCAGCATCAGCGAAATCACGACGAACACCACCGTGGTCGCGTTGATGAAATTCGAACCGAGCAGCGGCACGCTTATATTGGGATTGGAGCCGCAGATCCACAGGAACATCGCGAGCACCACCAGCACCGCCATGATCCATTCGTGCCGCGACGGCGGCCCCATCTTGGCGAGCTCGCCCTCGCTCCAGGTCACGATCTCCGGGCTCTCTTTGATCTCGGGCCGGCAGACCACGTAGCTGAGCAGCGGCACCAGCAGCAGCAACAGGATGCCGAGCGGCGCGAAGCCGATGAACCATTGCGACCAGCCGACCTCGATGTTGACGAGCTTCTTGGCGATCGAGAGCGCGGCGGCATTCGGCGCCAGCGCGGTCAAAAACAGCGAGCTGGTCACGGCCGTGGTCGCGAACGCGGTCCACATCACGAAGGTGCCGATCTTGCCCGCGGTCGGACCCGGCTCGGAGCCGTAGATGCGCGGGATGTTGCTGACGATCGGATAGATCGTGCCGCCCGAGCGCGCGGTGTTGGACGGCGTTGCCGGCGCCAGCACCAGATCGGAGAACGCCACCGCATAGCCGAGCCCGATGGTGCGGCGGCCGAGCCCGCGCACCAAGAGCAGCGCCAGCCGTCGGCCGAGCCCGCTCTTGCGGTAGCCGATCGAGAACACGAAGGCGCCGACGATCAGCCACACCGTGCTCTCGGAAAAGCCGCTCAGCATCCAGCGCAGCGACTTGTTCGGATCGGGCTCGACATAGCCGCCGACGCCGGCAACGGTCAGGCCGATCAGGCCCACCGCGCCGACCGGCATCGATTCGAGGATCAGCCCGGTGATGACGGCGGCGAACACCGCGAAATAGTGCCACTGATTGGCGTTCAGCCCTGATGGCACCGGGACCAGATAGATCACCAGCCAGACCAGCAATGGCGCAAACGTCCGCCATGACGATTTCATGCAGCGTCCCCCTCACCCGTGTCGATTGTCGGCGCGCAAGCCGCCAAGTCCCCGCTATGTCCCGGACGGCAGCGCCCTCTTTTCGTGGCAATGTAGCATGGCCGCGCAGTCGGTCTCGGGAAACTGCGGCGGAATGGCGCGGCTTGTGGAGGAACCGGCGCGCTTCGTCAACACGTCGCGACCCCGTAGCAGCCCCCATCGCAAGACCGCCCGCGCTTTGCTATCTTCGCGGCATGACGTCACGCGACTCCGCCTCCTCCGAAATCACGCCCGAGGTGCTGCTGCGCGCCTATGCCTGCGGAATCTTCCCGATGGCGGAGAGCGCCGACGATCCGACCCTGTTCTGGGTCGAGCCGGAACTGCGCGGCGTGATTCCGTTCGACGGCTTTCGCGTCGCCTCCCGCCTGGCGCGCACGGTGCGCTCCGATGCCTTCACCGTCACCGTCGATACCGCGTTCAAGGCGGTGATCGCCGGCTGCGCGGCGCCGCAGCCCGGCCGCGACGACACCTGGATCAACAAGCGCATCCGGGATCTCTATCTCGGGCTGTTCACGTCAGGCCATTGCCACAGCGTCGAGGTCTGGCAGGACGACAATCTGGTCGGCGGGCTCTATGGCGTCAGCCTCGGCCGCGCCTTCTTCGGCGAGAGCATGTTTCACACCGTGCGCGACGCATCGAAGGTCGCGCTGGTGCATCTGGTGGCCCGATTGATCGCCGGCGGGTTCGAACTGCTCGACACCCAATATGTCACCGAGCATCTCAAAACATTCGGCGCGGTCGAGATCTCGCGCCGCCGCTATCGCGCGCTGCTCGACAAGGCGATCGCTGGCGCGCCGGCGGAATTCCTCAAGCTCGACGCCACGCAACCGGTCAAGGGTGCCGACGCGCTGGCGATCATCGCCGCGCGCAATTGAATTCAGACGATGACGTAGCGCGGATGCAGCGAAGCGCAATCCGGGACCGCACGATCCGCTCAGAAAGAACCCGGATTTCGCTGACGCTCCATCCGGGCTACGTGATGCCAGTTAGTTTCCGAACAAGCCGCCGAACAGCCCGCCCGGCCGCTGCTGCTGGGGCGGCGGAGGTGGCGGCTGCTGCTGATATTGCGGCAGCGGCTGCGGCGGCGGACGCGGCGCGGCCTGCTTCGGCGGCGCGCGCTTCTGGGCCGGCGGTGGCGGCGGGGTCGGCGCCTTCGGCGGATCCGGCGCGGCGGTCACGATGGTCTGGTCCGGCCCTTTGCAGTCGGTCAGCCAGATGTCGTAGATCGGATGCTCGACGCCATGCAGGCCGGGGCTCGCCGCGAACATCCAGCCGGAGAAGATACGCTTCACCTCGCCCTGCAAGGTGATCTCGTCGACCTCGACAAAGGCGTCGGTGTTGGCGGCTTCGGTCGATGGACGGGTGTAGCAGGCATCGGTCTTCACCCGCAGCGCGCCGAACTGCACGGTCTCGCCGATATCCTCGTCGAAATTGATGATGCGTCCGGTGATCTTGTCGAGGCCGGAGAAACTCGCCTTCTTGTTGGTGATCTTGGTCGAAGGCGGCTCCTGCACCACCTCGTCACCCGGCTGCAACGCGGCCGGCGTCTGCGGCGCGGTGCCCTGTGGCGCGCCCTGAGGCGCAGCTTGCGGCGCGCCCTTGGGACGCTGCCCCGGCGGCAGCGGGTTGGCACCGGGCGGCGTGTTGGCGACGGCAGGGCCGCCGGGCTGCGGCGGCTGCACGGCGACGCCGGGCGGAGCCACCGTGGAACCGGGCGGCGGCGCCAAGGGCTGCGACTGCACGCTGCCGGGCGGCGGCACCGCCTGCCCCGGCGGCAACGCCCGCGGCTGTGTCGGCAGCAGGCGGCCGCGCGGCAATTCCGGCACTTCCTCGTCGTCGTCGCTGGGCGGCGCCACCTGGCCACGCGGGATCGAGCCGGGCGGACGCGGTGCGGGATCGGAGAAAATCGTTCCAATCTGCGCACGCGCGGGCGGCGCAAGCGAGATGGTTGAGGCGGCAACCAAGGCCGCAAAGCCAGTCAGGGCAACGGTTCGAAGCATCTCGCGCGGCTTTAGAGGGCGAATCGGGCTCGCGACAGTCTACCTTGATATCGGCCGCTCGCAGGGCACCGGTTAACACGCCGAATACGGCGGGGAAAGGGCGCCAGGACCCCTCCGGTGCCCTTCCCCAGCCCTCTGGTCTCTCCCGGGAACACGTGTGATAGTCCTCACGCTGAAGCCGCGCGACCCCGCGTGAAAACCAGGAAAATCCGGATCGAACCGGACCAGCCAGAGGAAACCCAACATGCCCGATCGCATCAGGCTCGACGGCCGGGTCGCCGTCGTCACCGGGGCTGCCGGCGTCATCGGAACCGCCACGCTCCACCTGCTCGCCGAACGCGGCGCACGGATTGTCGCAGTCGACCGCAAAGGCGCCGATCTCGCGGCCGCCATCAAGAATCTCCCCGCCTCGGCCGAGGCCTACGCGATCGAAGCCGACGTCACCGATGAGGACGAGGTCAAGGACTATGTCCGCGCCGCCGTGGACCGCTTCGGCACCGTCGACGCGTTCTATAACAACGCCGGCATCGAGGGCGACGTCAGGCCGATCCCTGAGTATTCGCTGGAGAGCTTCCGCCGCGTGCTCGATGTCAATGTCGTCGGCGTCTTCCTCGGCATGAAGCACGTGCTGCCCGTCATGCTGAAGCAGAACAAGGGCAGCATCATCAACACCGCCTCGATCGCGGGTCTTATGGGATCGCCGATGATCGCGGTCTACAGCGCGAGCAAGCATGCGGTGATCGGGCTGACCAAGAGCGCGGCGTGGGAATGCACCGGCACCGGCGTGCGCGTCAATTGCGTCTGCCCCGGCATGATCGAGAGCCGCATGCTGAGCACCATCCTGCAGGGCCGCTCCGGCGGCAACGCGCCGCCGCCGGTCGAGAAGATCGTCGACCGCATCCCGGCGCGCCGGCTCGGGCTTGCCAGCGAGGTCGCCTCCATCGTCGCGTTCCTTGCCTCCGACGAGGCGAGCTACGTCTCCGGCTCCGCCTACACCGTCGACGGCGGCCGCACCGCCGCCTGACATTTCAGTTCAACATCAGAACAAGGTTTTGTCGTCCATGCCCGTCATTCTCGATCCCGATGCCGCCGCCGTCTACAAGGCGTTCCAGGAGGCAGGCCGTCCCGCCTACGAGACACTGACCGCGCCGGAAGCACGCGAATATTATCGCGCCGCCCGAATCGTCTCCAATCCCGAGCCGCCCGCGCTTGAATCGACCAAGGCGCTGGCGATCCCGGCGCCGCACGGCACGATCCCGGCCCGCATCTACACCCCGAAGACGCTGCGCAAGATCAACGGGCTCGCGCCCTGCCTGGTGTTCTTCCACGGCGGCGGCTGGGTGATCGGCGATCTTGATACCCATGAGGTGGTCTGCCAGAAGCTCGCCCATGAAGGCGAGCTGATCGTGATCTCGGTCGACTATCGCCTCGCGCCCGAACACCGCTTCCCTGCCGCGGTGGACGACGCCGTCACCGCAACGAGATGGGTCGCCGCCAACGCCGGAGATCTCGGCATCGACGCCGCGCGCCTGACCGTCGGCGGCGACAGCGCCGGCGGCAATCTTGCGGCGGTGGTTGCGCTGACCGCCCGCGACGGCGGACCGAAGCTCGCGGCCCAGCTCTTGGTCTATCCCGCGACCGATTTCTCGCGGCAGCATCCCTCGCACCGCGAGCCCGAGACCAGCATCCTGCTGACGCATTCGGTGATCGGCTGGTTCGGCAACCATTATCTCGGCGATGCCGACAGCAGCGACTGGCGCGCCTCGCCCGCGCGCGCGAAAGACTTTGCCGGCCTGCCCCCGGCCTATGTGCTGACCGCCGGCGCCGATCCGTTGCGCGACGAAGGCGACGAGTATGCGAAATTCCTCAAGGACGCCGGCGTGCCGGTGACCTACCGGCATTTCTCCGGCCAGTTCCACGGCTTCTTCACCATGGGCAAGCTGCTCAATCAGGCCAATGTCGCGGTGACCGAGATCAGCGCGTGGCTGAAGTCGCTGGGCTGACGTTCCTTCTCGATCGAAATCGCCAACCGGAGCTCAACAAGAATGGCGCGTTTCGGTTCAAGGTGAGCCGGGCGAAGCGCCAGTGGGTTCCGATTGAAGACCGCCGGACCTGCGCTATTTTGACGCCTGGACGCGGCTCGCCACCAGGCCGTTGTCGGGCCCGAACAGGGTTGCCTTGCTCCTGTTGCCGTGCGAAACCGCGCACGGGTGTTGTCTGCATGGAGCAGTGACAGGTTGAGCGATGGTCGGGCCACCACGCGGGAAGCGTATGCCCGATGAATGAACGATCGCCCACCGAAGACCTGCCCTCGCCCCAACTGCTTGCCGAGCGAGCTTTCGCCACACTCCAGCGCTTCCTGCACGTCGAGGCCGTCAGCGGCTGCGTGCTGTTGATGGCTGCCGTGGCGGCGTTGGTCTGGGCCAATTCCCCCCTTGCCGACAGCTACCACGCCCTTTGGCATCAACCGGTCTCGATCCAGGTCGGCCCGTTTGTCTTCTCCAGGCCGCTGCACTTCTGGATCAACGACGCCCTGATGACGGTCTTCTTTCTCGTCGTCGGCATGGAGATCCGGCGAGAAGCCCATGAAGGGGCGCTGAGCAGGTTCGACCAAGCAGCTTTGCCCGTGATTGCCGCGGCCGGCGGCGTCATCGCACCCGCCTTGATCTATCTGAGCTTGAATACCGATGCGGTGCGCGGCCAGGGCTGGGCCGTCCCTACGGCGACTGACATCGCGTTTGCCGTCGGCGTGCTGGTGCTGCTCGGACGGTCGATCCCGGTCAATCTGCGCGTGTTCCTGCTGGCGCTGGCGATCGTGGACGACGTCATCGCGGTGCTGATCATCGCCTTCTTCTATTCCGGCGGCCTCGGATTGGCCGGGCTGCTTGTCGCCGGCTTCGGCATCCTGATGGTGCTGGCGATGCAGCGGATCGGGATCGGCTCGGCGCTCGGCTATGTCGTGCCCGGCGCGATCGTCTGGGCTGGGCTGTTGATGAGCGGAGCACATCCGACCCTCGCCGGCATCGCGCTCGGCCTGATGACCCCGGTGCGCTCGATGCCGCTCCGGGAACATCCGTTGCAGATGCTGGCGCGCATCGCCAAGGAGCTGCAAGGCAGCGACGCGCTGCGAAGCAAGGATACGCACCACCTGGCGTCACCGCGGCGACAGCTTCGCCTCGCGGAACGCGAGATGCTGCCGCCCGTGGTGCGCGTGCAGACTGCACTGCATCCCTGGGTCTCCTACGGCATCATGCCGCTGTTCGCATTGGCCAACGCCGGTGTCAGCCTGACTGGAATTGATCTCTCGGCCGGCGCTCAATCCGTCATGCTGGGTGTCGGCTTTGCACTCGTCGTGGGAAAGCCCGTCGGCGTGATTGGTACGACCTGGCTTGCGGTCCGGCTCGGCTGGTGTCGGCTGGCCCCCAGCGTTTCCTGGGGCGGCGTCTGCCTGGTCGGCCTGCTGGCCGGCATCGGCTTCACCATGTCCATCTTTATCGCGATGCTGGCGTTCGCGGACGAGACGCTGTTGAACGCAGCAAAATTGGGAGTGCTGCTTGGTTCGCTCGTCTCCGCGATGCTCGGACTCAGCTGGGGCGCGATCTATGTTCGGCGCCGCCGCAACATGTTGCGCGCGGGTCGCGGAGACCGAGCGGCACGTACGCCGCGGACACCGCATCGCGACCGCTCGCCCGCCGGCTGACGCGTATCGCAGGCATTGCGTCGTTCAGCCCGCGCGTGACGCACGGCGCAGCGATTGCGGCGGCTGGCCGAAGGCGCGGATGAAGGCGCGGCGCATCCGCTCGGGATCGCGGAAGCCGGTGATCTCGGCGACGCGCTCGATAGCCTCGCCCGACGACTGCACGCGCTGCCGCGCGACTTCTATTCTGAGCCGCTCCACCGCCTTCGACGGCGTGGTGCCGGTCTCGGCGATGAAGGCGCGGGTGAAATGCCGCGAGCTCATCCCGGCCTTGTCGGCGAGGTCCTCGACGGTCAGCGGCGCGTCGAGATTTTCCCGCGCCCAGGCCAGCAGCGGCCCGAACCTTCCGTTCGGCGTCTTCAATTCCAAGAGCGAGGAGAATTGCGACTGGCCGCCGCTGCGCCGGTGATACAGCACGAGCTGACGCGCGGTGTTCTGCGCGACCTCGTCGCCATAGTCCTCGGTGATCATGGCGAGCGCGAGATCGATGCCGGCGGTGATACCGGCCGAGCTCCAGATATTGCCGTCGCGGACGAAGATCTGGTCCGGCTCGAGCTTAATCTTCGGATAGGTCTTCACGAAATGCGGCGTGCGCTGCCAATGCGTGGTGGCGCGGCGGCCGTCGAGCAGGCCCGCCTCGGCCAGCACATAGGCGCCTGAGCAGACGCTGGCGACGCGGACGCCGCGGCTCGCCATCCGCCGCACGAACGACAGCGTGGTCGGACAGCTCGCCGGCGTACGCACGCCGTTGCCGCCCGCGATGATCAACGTCGTGATCGCTGCCGACGGCTTGAGGCCGCGTGCCAGCATCTCGACACCCGACGACGAGCGCACGGGCCCGGCCTTCACGGCAATCGTCTTGATGGCGGGAGGATTGTTGGCGAAGCGCGCCGCGATCTCGAACGCCGCGATCGGGCCGGCCGCGTCGAGCAGCTGGAAGTCGGGAAAGATCAGGATGCCGATCATCGCCAAATCCTCGGAGCCGGGGCCACGTTTCAAATGATCTTGAGCGTGTGGTAGCGCATGTCCGAAATTGAGGGAATTACGCCATTTTGGACGCGAGGCCATCATGACATTCTGGTTCCGTCAAGCGCAATTTTGGAGACCTCCGATGTCCGCCCCCCTGCAGATTGGATTGCTCGTCTTCCCCAAGGTGACCCAGCTCGACCTGACCGGTCCGCTGCAGGTGTTCTCCTCGGTCCCCGGCGCGAAGGTGCATCTGATCTGGAAACGGATCGAACCGGTTCCGACCGATTCCGTGATGGTCCTGACGCCGACCACGACCTTTGCCGATTGTCCGCAGCTCGACGTGATCTGCGTGCCCGGCGGGGCCGGCACCGACGACATGGTCGGCGACGACGAGATGCTCGGCTTCCTGCGCCAGCAGGCCGCGGGTGCGAAATACGTCACGTCCGTCTGCACGGGATCGCTGGTGCTCGGCGCCGCCGGCCTGCTCAAGGGTTACCGCGCCACCACGCATTGGAGTGCGATCGATTTTCTTGCAGGCTTCGGCGCCATTCCGACCAGGACGCGGGTCTGCGTCGACCGCAACCGCTTCACCGGCGGCGGCGTCACCGCCGGCATCGATTTCGCGCTGACGCTGGTGTCCGAACTCGTCGATCGCAAGACCGCGGAAGCGATCCAGCTCCGGCTCGAATACAATCCGGCGCCGCCGTTCAATGCCGGCTCGCCCGACACCGCACCGGCCGAGATCCTCGCCCTGATGAAGGAGCGGATGGGACCGGCACATGCGCGCCGCGGCGAATTGATGGGCCGCGCGGCGGCGCGGCTGTCGTGACCTGATCGCCACAAAGAAAAAGGCCGCCCGGTTTCCCGAGCGGCCCTTCCTGTCTCACGGCAGCCTCACATTTGCGGGCGATTTCAGGACATCTGTACCGGGGGCCTATCTCCCGGCCGCGTCCAACTCGGAGGCCGCTGCTCATCGGGACAGTCGCGATCTGGAGCCCGATCCGACGCGATGGTTTCCCATCTCCGTAAGATGGCTTCATTGAGCCGCGAAGCTGCGCACGGCGCAAGTGGACGGCATCGGCGACGGCCGATCTGTCCCCGCTGTCACCGTTGTCCACAGCCGCGCACCTGCGCTGCAACGTCCACGCGTGCGCTGCACGCGCGCAATTGCGCACGTGCACGGGGTCAGCAATGCGTGAAGGTCAGCTTCCCGGGGTCCAGGCGTGGTAGTCGCCAGTTGCCTTCGGGCGGCGGCCGCTTGCCAGCGTCGAGCCGGACGGACGGTAAGCCTGGGCAGTGCCGGTCAGGTTCGGCAGATGCGGCTTTTCCCACTCCCGGGCGACGTACTTCTCGTCGGTCGGGGGCACGTCGACCGTGTGGTGCAGCCAGCCGTGCCAGCCAGCCGGGATCCGGGACGCCTCGGCATAGCCGTTATAGACCACCCAGCGGCGCTCGAAATGCAGCGTCGGGTCGATCTCGCCGCCCTTGGTGCGGTAGTATCGGTTGCCCTGCTCGTCCTCGCCGACCAGCTCGCCGTATCGCGAGGTCCACAATTGCGTGCCAAAGGTCTGGCCATTCCACCAGGTGAAGAATTTCAGCAGGAATTGTTTCATGCGCGGCCGGTCATCGGTTCGAGGCAGTCCGGCTCTGATGCCACCTGAATCCGCAAATGTCCAGCCACCGCCAAGGTAGCCCGGCACTCCCGGAATCGCCCCCAATGATGGGCCGGTTTGGCGACCAAATGACGCGGTCACGGAGAGTTTTGTTCACCTGCCGTACATGCGCCTCCGGTCAAACAAAGATGACGGATAATCAATGTCGCGCGCTGGAACGTCCAACCGCAGAAATGGTTAGACATTGTCCGTTTTGATGGAGTCCAACATGATCAATATGAAGGTTCTGAGCACTGCCGCGGCGCTGGCGCTTGCGCTGCCGCTGGCCGTGGCGCCGACCGTTTCGTTCGCCCAGTCCGCCGCGCAGATGGGCGCGATGGGCGGTGGCGGTGGAGCCCGTGGTGGTGGCGGCGGCGGTGGCGGTGGCCACATCGGCGGCGGAGGTGGCGGTGGCTGGCGCGGCGGTGGCGGCGGCGGCCAATGGGCCGGTGGTGGCGGCGGTGGCTGGCGCGGCGGCGGCGGTGGTTGGCACGGTGGCTACCATCGTGGCGGCGGCTTCTGGCCGGGCGCGGTGGCGGGTGCAGTCGTCGGCGGCGCCCTCGCCTCGGGCGCCTATTACGGCTCCGGCTATTACGGCTACGGCCCGGGCTATTATGACGACAGCTACGGCTATTACGACGACAGCGCGCCTGTCGCCGTCGAAGCCGCCCCGGGTGGCGACGCGAGCTACTGCGCGCAGCGCTACAGGTCCTACGATCCGGCCTCGGGCACCTATCTCGGCTTTGACGGCCTGCGGCACCCCTGCCCGTAGTGGCGGCTCGAATCCCCGGCTAGCGAAGGGCGGCGGCAACGCCGCCCTTTTTCATGTCCGCAATGCCACCGCGACGGCCGCGAACGTCACCAGCAGCGCCGTGATGTCGCTCGCGCCGAGCGGTTCGTGCAGCATGGCCGCTGCCGCCAGCACGCCGACAACCGGTACCAGCAGCGTGCCGATGGACGCGGTCGCCGCCGGCAGGCGCGCGAGCGCGGCGAACCAGCAGACATAGCAAAGGCAGAACTGGATCAGCGTCATGTAGATCATCGACGCCCAGCCGAGTTGCGACAACGCAGCAAGCTGCGGCTGCTCGATCAGCACACCTGCGATCGCGATCGGCACGCAGCCGATCGCAAGCTGCCAGGCTGCGAGCGACAGCGGCGGCATCGCGAGCTTGAAGGACTTGGTCAGCACCGTGCCGAGCCCGACGCAAAGCGCGCCTGCGAGCGCGAACAGAATGCCCGGCAATTTGCCGAGGCTGGCGTCGATCCCGCCGCCGCCGATCAGCACGGCGATCCCGGCAAGCGCCACCCCAAGCGCGAGCGCCCGCGGCAGCGACACGCGCTCGCCGAGCACCGGCCAGGCCACCAGCGCGACCCACACCGGGATCGAGATGCCGAGCACGGCCGCCTCGCTGGCCCGCAGCCAGATCAGAGCGAGACCCATCGACGCGACCCAGCCACCGATCGAGAGCGTCGACACCAGGGCAAGCCGCAACCACATGCCGTCGGGAACGCACAGCCGCTGTCCGCGCGCGACCGCCACCAGAGCGAGCCCGGCCGCGCCGACCACGCCGCACAGCCCGCGCGACGACAGCGGCGGCCACTCCGTGAGCAGGAATTTCATGATCGGGAAATTGAGGCCCCAGCCGGTCGAGGCGACGACCAGGAATGCGAGGCCGAGCGGTGACAGCGGGGCGCGGCCGGCGACGGGAACTGAGGTCATGGACCTGTCGTAATGTGGGCGGACAAATACAAGTGATGGGATCAGGGCTAGCTGGAAATCTGCTTGTCAGCAAACAGCATATGCATTCTATGATACAGACTTTCCGTCCAGGTTCCGCCTTAATCGGCGGACGGGCCAAGCGAGTCGCGGGCACGCGAGGCCGCAGCAAGAGGATGCATCGTGCCGAGCGTTCTCGTGGTCGATGACGACCCGATGGTGTGCGTTGCCATCGAGGTGTGTTTGCAGCGCCAGGGCTTCGACGTCACCGTCGCAGACGGCAGTGAAGCGGGCATGCGCGCGCTGGACCAGGCAACGTTCGACGTCATGCTGGTCGACGTCTTCATGCCGCATATGCGCGGTTTCGAGGCTATCCGCATCTTCCACGAGCGCGCCCCCGACATTCCGGTCATCGCGATGTCGGGCTACGACTTCGCCAATGCCGACCGGGCGCCGGACTTCCTGCGGATGACGATCGAGCTCGGGGCGTCCGCCTGCCTGCGCAAGCCGTTTACCCCGCAGGCGCTGGTGGCCGCCGTTAACGAATGTCTTGCGAAGTCGGCTCCTTCTGCTCGTCTTTCGAAATAATTGCTCGTACTAATCGTCGATGGCTTCCCAACGTCTCATTCTTGGCAGTGGCCTTGCGATCCTCCTCGTCATCAGCGCGGCGTCGATCGGGCTGGACGTCAAGTCACGCAGCGAGATTGATTCGGTCGATCGCACGCTCCGCATCCTCAAATGCATTTCGGACGCGCGTCCGCTGCCGCGCGCCGTCGAGAGCGCGGCGCGTGGTTTCGCGCTGACCGGCGATGCGACCTTCGCCGACGAGTTCCGAGAGCAGAGCACCGCCCTCACCGCCGCCTTCGACGAGTTGACGAACGCCGTGAAGGCGGCCCCGGAGGAAGCGCAGCTGATCGAGGGCACCAGGGGCCAGGTCGAGCGCGCCATCGCGCTCGGCGCCGAACTGATCAGGTTGCGCACGGCGGACGACACGGCCGGCGCCGCGGCGCTGATCTCCACAGGCGAGAGCCGCTCGCTGGTGGACAAGGTCGGCACCGCGCTCGATCGGCTGGTCGCCGAAGAGCGCCGTCTGCTCGGGATTCGCACCGACCAGTCCAAGGCCAATGGGCGGCTGTTGCTGGCGATCGACCTCGCGGGCGTGGCGATGATCCTGCTGCTCGCGGTCGCACTGACGGTGACGGCCCGCCGCGCCAGCCGCGAACTGCAGGGCGCGCTCAGCGCGACCAAGGCGACCAATCTGTCGCTCGAGGGCAAGGTGGCCGAGCGCACCAAGGATCTCGGCGCCGCGCTCGAAGGGCTGCGCCGGTCAACATCGGTGATGGAAACCACATTCCGCAGCATGGCCGAAGCGGTGCTGGTGATCGACACCGGGGGCATCGTGCTGCTCTCCAATCCGGCCGCCGAGAAGATGCTGCGCTACAGGCCGGGCATGACGGTCCGGCAGCTGCGCGACCTGAGCAACGTGTTCCAGTCCGACGGCGTCACGCCGATGCAGGTCGAGGACATGCCGTCGGCCAGGGCGCTGCGCGGCGAGGAATTCGACGGGCTGGAGTTCGTCGCACGACCGGTGCGCGGCGCGCCCGAGGTTCACCTCGTGGTGTCGGGCCGGCCGCTGCGCGACGGCGACAACACCATCACCGGCGCCGCGCTGATCTACCACGACATCACCGCCTCGCGCGAAACCGAGCACAAGCTGCAGCAGGCGCAGAAGCTCGACGCGATCGGCAAGCTGACCGGCGGCGTCGCGCACGACTTCAACAACATGCTGACGGTCATCACCGGCACCACCGAGACGCTGGTCGACAGCCTGCGCTCGCAGCCGAAGCTGGCGCAGACCGCCGAGCTGATCGACCGCGCCGCCGAGCGGTGCCGCGAGCTGATCCAGCATCTGCTGGCCTTCGCCCGCCGCCAGCCGCTGGAGCCGCGCACCGTCGACATCAACGGCACCGTGGTCGACATCGCCAAGCTGCTGCGGCCGACGCTCGGCGAGCAGATCGAGATCAATTCGGTGCTCGCGCCCGATGTCGCGAGCGTCCATATCGATCCGTCGCAGCTTGCCAACTCGCTGCTCAACATGGCGATCAATGCGCGCGACGCGATGCCGAACGGCGGCAAGCTGTTGTTCGAGACCAGCAACATCGTGCTCGACGAAGCCTATGCGGCTGTCAATCCCGACATCACGCCGGGCCGCTACGTGCTGCTCGCGGTCAGCGACACTGGCACCGGCATGTCGCACGCCGTGCAGGACAAGGTGTTCGAGCCGTTCTTCACCACCAAGGAGGTCGGCAAGGGCTCAGGTCTCGGCATGAGCATGGTCTACGGCTTCGTCAAGCAGTCCGGCGGCCATATCAAGATCTACAGCGAGGAAGGCCACGGCACCACGATCAAGCTCTACCTGCCCCCTGCCCGCGGCCAGGCCGAGGTGGAAGCGCCCGCGCCGGAGCCGCCGCGGCGCGGCAGCGAAGTGATCCTGGTGGTGGAAGACGACCAATTGGTCCGAAACTATGTGGTCACGCAGCTCGGCAGCCTCGGCTACAAGACCATCGCCGTGCCCGATTCCCGCGCCGCGCTGGCGCTGGTCGACAAGGGCGAGAAGTTCGACCTCTTGTTCACCGACGTCATCATGCCCGGCGGCATGAACGGCCGCCAGCTTGCCGATGAAGTGAGAAAGCGACGGCCCGGCCTCAAGGTGCTCTACACCTCGGGCTATACCGAGAACGCGATCGTGCATCACGGCCGCCTCGACGAGGGTGTGCTGCTGCTCGCAAAACCCTACCGCAAGGCGCAGCTCGCCAGCATGCTGCAGCAGGCGCTCGGCGAGTGATGTAAGCGCTCGTCATTGCGAGCGAAGCGAAGCAATCCCTTTCGCCGCTTGTGGAGGCAATGGATTGCCGCGGCGCTGCGCGCCTCGCAACGACGGGGAAAAATCCGCAAGCACAACTACCTTGTCGCCAGCACGACGCCCGCCAGCGTGAACAGCAGCGCGATGATCTGGGTCGGCCCGAGCGGCTCGTGCAGCGCGACTGCGGAGGCGATCACGCCGATCACGGGCACCGCCATGGTGCCGATCGCCGCGACTGAAGCCGGCAGCCGCGCGAGCGCGGCAAACCAGGCGACGTAAGCGACGCAGAACTGGATCAGCGTCGAATAGACCAGGAGCCACCAGCCGACGGTGGTGATGCGGTCGATATGCGTGGTCTCGATCAGCAGGCCGACGATGGCGATCGGCACGCAGCCGAGGCCGATCTGCCAGGCCGCGGCGGGGATCGGCGGCATCACCAGCGGATATTTCTTCGCCAGCACGGTGCCGAGCGCAAAGCCGAACGCGCCGCCGAGCGCCATGATGATTCCCGGCAGCTTCTCCTTGCTTGCGGAAATACCGTTGCCGCCCATGATCGCGGCGAGCCCCGCGAACGCCATCACCAGCGCGATGGTCCGCAGCAGCGTCGGTCGTTCGCCGAGCACCGGCCAGGCCAGCAGCGAAGCCCAGACCGGCATGGTGTAGGCGATCAGCGCGGTCTCGCTCGCCGGCAGCCAGAGCAGCGCGAGCCCCATCAGCACCATCCAGCCGGTGACGTTGAGCAACGCAAACAGCACGAGCCGCGGCCACATCCTGGCCTCGACATGCAGGCTCTGGGCGCGGATCAGCGCCAGCACGGCCAGCAGCACGGCGCCGATCACCCCGGTAGCGCCGCGCAAGGTCAGCGGCGGCAGCTCGCTGAGCAGAAATTTGGTGGACGGCCAGTTGAATCCCCAGCCCACCGAGGTGATGGCGAGGAACATCAGGCCGGCGGGCGCAAGGCGCGTCCGCGCAGGGGGATTCGGATCTGTCATGGAGCCCGGCAAGGGGGTGGAAAGGATGTGAGTCGCCCGCACCTTGCCCGCGATTTTGTCGCCCGACCATCACGCCTCTGACATGCCTGATCCGTAGTTTGCCCGTAGGCCTACGTGAGTCCCCAAAATTCAATCCGGCGCGGCGAATAAAAACTTCGCCTGTGAACAGCGGGGCGAAACGCCAATCCACAGGCGCCACGAATTTTTTTGGCTTGGGAATCCCTCAGGACTCACCGATAGTTGGCGCGATCACAGGCGCGGCACCGCCCCCTGTTATCCCCCTCCCCTCCACCATATTTAGTGTTTGATTCAGAAACTCGTACTAGTCCTTGACGGGCGTGACGGACATGGCCTAGCTTCCAACCTGTTCGGCGCGAGTGTGTTTGGGTCCCCGCCGGTCGCTCCCACAAGGGTTCCAAAATGACCACTCCGCCAGGCCTTCGGGCCGCGGGTGAAGGGCTTTGCTGCCCTGATTTTGGGCCGCCGTCGGAGTGACAGAACGGGCCGAGAAGGACCCGGAAACAGAGGCCGTAACCGGCCCGCGAGAAGCGTACGCGTGATGTGTCGCGTGAAGCGTTTGGGGCGTTGAATGCATGACCCGAAGGAACCGACCCAGTCGGGTGCCATCGGGAACGTGCCACTGCCGGGCCGGGCCAAACCGGCGCCGAGCGGATGAGAGAACAGGCCGGATCCACCGGCTGAGCTGCGGATGACGGGAGGCGTGCCCACACGTGTTCCGAACTCCGCGAACAGATAACATTCCGGCAACCTGCGGGAAAACGCGGGACCGGGCAGAAGAAGTGACGGGGCTCGACCATGCGAATCGAACGACGCAACACCACCAGCGGACAATCTCCCTACGCCGGGATCAATTTCCGCCTGACCACCTCAGAGATCCGCAATCCGGACGGCTCGGTCGTGTTCCGCGCCGAGAACGTCGAGGTTCCGGAGTTCTGGTCGCAGGTCGCCTCCGACGTGCTGGCGCAGAAGTACTTTCGCAAGGCCGGCGTCGCCGCGCGCCTGAAGAAGGTCGAGGAAGAGACCGTGCCGTCGTGGCTGTGGCGTTCGGTGCCCGACACCGAGGCCCTGGCGTCGCTGCCCGAGAACGAGCGCATCGTCGGCGAGACCAGCGCAAAACAGGTGTTCGATCGCCTCGCCGGCTGCTGGACCTATTGGGGCTGGAAGGGCGGCTACTTCTCGTCGGAAGAAGATGCGCTGGCCTTCTTCGACGAGCTGCGTTTCCAGCTGGCCAAGCAGATGGTCGCGCCGAACTCGCCGCAGTGGTTCAACACCGGCCTGCACTGGGCCTATGGCGTCGACGGCCCCGGCCAGGGCCACTATTACGTCGACTGGAAGACCGGCAAACTGACAAAATCGAAGTCGGCCTATGAGCATCCGCAGCCGCATGCCTGCTTCATCCAGGGCGTCGGCGACGACCTCGTCAACGAGGGCGGCATCATGGACCTCTGGGTGCGCGAGGCGCGCCTGTTCAAGTATGGCTCCGGCACCGGCTCCAACTTCTCCAGCCTGCGCGGCGAAGGCGAAAAGCTCTCCGGCGGCGGCCGCTCGTCGGGCCTGATGAGCTTCCTGAAGATCGGCGACCGTGCCGCCGGCGCGATCAAGTCGGGCGGCACCACCCGCCGCGCCGCCAAGATGGTCGTGGTCGATGCCGACCATCCCGATATCGAGACCTATATCGACTGGAAGGTGAAGGAGGAGCAGAAGGTCGCAGCGCTCGTCACCGGCTCCAAGATCAACCAGAAGCACCTCAAGGCCGTGATGAAGGCCTGCGTCAACTGCGAAGGCTCTGGCGACGATTGCTTCGATCCCGAGAAGAACCCGGCGCTCCGCCGCGAGATCAAGCTCGCCCGCCGCAACCTCGTGCCCGACAACTACATCAAGCGCGTCATCCAGTTCGCCAAGCAGGGCTACAAGGAGATCTCGTTCGACATCTACGACACCGACTGGGACTCGGAGGCCTACCTCACCGTCTCCGGCCAGAACTCCAACAATTCGGTGTCGCTGAAGGATGATTTCCTGCGCGCGGTGGAAACCGACGGCGACTGGAATCTGGTCGGCCGCACCACGAAGAAGGTGACGAAGACGCTGAAGGCCCGCGACCTCTGGGAGAAGATCGGTTACGCCGCCTGGGCCTCCGCCGATCCCGGCCTGCACTTCAACACCACCATGAACGACTGGCACACCTGCAAGGCGTCCGGCGACATTCGCGCCTCCAATCCGTGCTCGGAATACATGTTCCTGGACGACACGGCGTGCAACCTCGCTTCCGCCAATCTGCTGACGTTCTACAACTCGTCCACCAAGCGGTTCGACGTCGAGTCCTACGAGCATCTCTGCAGGCTCTGGACCATCGTGCTCGAAATCTCGGTCATGATGGCCCAGTTCCCGTCGAAGGCGATCGCCGAGCTGTCCTACGAGTTCCGCACCCTCGGCCTCGGTTTTGCAAATATCGGCGGTCTCTTGATGACCATGGGCCTGCCCTATGACAGCAAGGAAGGCCGCGCGCTGTGCGGCGCGCTGACCGCGGTCATGACCGGCATCTCCTACAAGACCTCGGCGGAGATGGCGGCCGAGCTCGGCACCTTCCCGGGATACAAGAAGAACGCCGCGCACATGCTGCGCGTGATCCGCAACCACCGCCGCGCAGCCCACGGCAATGCCGGTGGTTACGAGGCGCTCGCGGTCAACCCGGTGCCGCTCGATCACGCCTCGTGCCCGCAAGGAGACATCGTCGCGCACGCCAAGCTGGCGTGGGACGACGCGCTGGCGCTCGGCGAGGTCAACGGCTATCGCAACGCCCAGACCACCGTCGTGGCGCCGACCGGCACCATCGGCCTCGTGATGGATTGCGACACCACCGGCATCGAGCCTGATTTCGCGCTGGTCAAGTTCAAGAAGCTCGCCGGCGGCGGCTACTTCAAGATCATCAACCAGGCGGTGCCGTCGGCGCTGCGCGCGCTCGGCTATCGCGAGAGCGAGATCGCCGAGATCGAGGCCTACGCCGTCGGCCACGGCTCGCTGTCCAATGCACCCGGGATCAACGCCTCGACCCTCAAGGCAAAAGGCTTCACCGACGAAGCCATCGCCAAGGTCGAAAAGGCGCTGCCGACCGCGTTCGACATCAAGTTCGCCTTCAACAAGTGGACCTTTGGCGAGGACTTCATCCGCGACCAGCTCGGCATCGGTGCCGAGGCGATCGCGGCCCCCGGCTTCGACCTGCTCCAGACGGTCGGCTTCACCAAGCGCGAGATCGAAGCTGCCAACGTGCACATCTGCGGCGCGATGACGGTGGAAGGTGCGCCGCACCTGAAGGCCGAGCACTACCCCGTGTTCGACTGCGCCAATCCCTGCGGCAAGATCGGCAAGCGGTATCTCTCGGTCGAGAGCCACATCCGGATGATGGCGGCCTCGCAGCCGTTCATCTCGGGCGCGATCTCCAAGACAATCAACATGCCGAACGACGCCACGGTGGAGGACTGCAAGTCCGCCTACCTGCTGTCGTGGAAGCTGGCGCTGAAGGCCAACGCGCTGTACCGCGACGGCTCCAAGCTGTCGCAGCCGCTCAACTCGCAGCTCATCTCCGACGATGAGGACGAGGACGATGCGGTGGAAGCGCTCTACGAGAAGCCGATGGCGGCGCGTGCCGCCCAGGTCTCGGAGAAGATCGTCGAGAAGCTGGTCGAGCGCATCGTCGTGATGCGCGAGCGCGAGAAGATGCCGGATCGCCGCAAGGGTTACACCCAGAAGGCTGTGGTCGGCGGCCACAAGGTCTATCTCCGCACCGGCGAATATGACGACGGCCGGCTCGGCGAGATCTTCATCGACATGCACAAGGAAGGCGCGGCGCTGCGCTCCTTCATCAACAATTTTGCGATCGCGGTGTCGCTCGGTCTGCAATACGGCGTGCCGCTGGAAGAGTATGTCGACGCCTTCACCTTCACCCGCTTCGAGCCCGCGGGCCCGGTGCAGGGCAACGACTCGATCAAATACGCGACCTCGATCCTCGACTATGTCTTCCGCGAGCTCGCGGTGAGCTACATGTCGCGCTTCGACCTCGCCCATGTCGATCCGAACGAGAGTGGCTTCGACGCGCTCGGCAAGGGCGTCGAGGAAGGCAAGGAGCAGCCGGAAGAGGCTCCGCACCACCACGCGACGAAGTATCTGTCGCGTGGCCTGACCCGCTCGCGCACCGACAACCTCGTCATCATGCGCGGCGGCTCGGCCGCGGTGAGCCAGAACGCCGACAACGCCCCCGCCGGCGGCAACCGCGTGACCTCACTGGCCTCGCACGGCGCAACCGGACGCGGCGTCTCCGACACCATCGAAGGCGCCGTCGCCCTGAAGCAGGAAGTCAGCCACGACCTCTCGCCCACCGAGAAGCTCGAGGCCCTGCAACAGTGGAGCAAGCCCGGCAGCGCCGCAGCCGCCGCCCCATCCAAGGCGGAGCGTCGCGCCGAAGCCAAGGCCAAGGGCTATGAGGGCGAGATGTGCTCGGAGTGCGGCAACTTCACGCTGGTGCGGAACGGGACCTGCATGAAGTGCGATACGTGCGGCAGCACGACGGGGTGTTCGTGAGCGGAACCAGACAGCTGTGAAGTCTGCGGATACTTGTCCATCCCGCATACTTCAGTGACCGTTCGACACACACTTGTTTGCCTGAAGAAAACTATTCCCTCGCCGGCGGTTCGAAGCAACCGCCGGCGAGTTCGATTCCAACTCGATGATCTGGGAATGAACGCCCTGTTGGCGTCGAAAGGGAAGAAGAAATGCGAGAAGTGTTCCGTGTCCCAGCCCTGGACTCGTCCGAGATTTGGGAGATCGCGAAAGCGCAACGGCACCAGTTGGCTAGACACAATGCCGATCGGATCGACCTTCTGGGCTGCTTGGAGGCGGCCGAGGAGCTCTGGACGATGTCGGGCACGCGACGTTTTCGGCTCGAAATCGTCTCAAATGAGGAACTGCCCGCCGAATCTTGCCGGCCCACCTTTGACGGAACCGAGATCGTCCTCATGGTGCCGCGGCACGTCCGACACCGAGCGTTCTTAGGAGACGGAGAGGCTCGATTCCTCATCGCCCGCGGTCTGGGAAATGCGACCCTGCACGCGGCTGTCCTTCTCGAACATTTGGGCCGGCCGCGGCCCTGCTTCGAGCGGGTCGTAGGAGCGTGTTCGTCGGCGTGGCAGGCGGGTCTGTTCGCGACCGCGTTCCTCGCCGGCGACTCGGCATGGCGCCTCCCTTCTCCGGAGGCCGTTTCGGTCCATGCCGGCATCGATTTGACCCATACTGAGATCTTTACGAGACATATGGCGTCGCGGAAGGTCTGAACTCCCGCTAGTTGGCTCGCCTTCGGCATATCGTGTGGAAAGCGCGATTTCCCGTCGATCCTCGTCAAGTTCTCCAAGGTCGATGCCGCCATCCAGGCCTTGATCCGGACACGCTCTCGGTCAACGAATTCGTGAGGCAGGTCGACCTGAAGAAGCAGCCGCCCAGATCCTGCTGAAGCGGGGCATCGTGAAGTCCACCGTCCGCAAACGGGCCGGCCACAAGGTCGCCGCGTTCCCCGTAGCGAGATCGACGCCTTCCGACGGAGCTACGTCACGCTCGCCGAACTCATCCGCGAGCGCTGCGAACACCACGAAGTCGCTCCGAGCCGCAGATCTTGCTTACCTTTGACCTCGGAGGCGATCCACCGACGGGATGTTAGGATTGCGGCATCTTCAGCGTCGCGCGCGGGGGAGCCGATTTCCGCTGAGAAACGGTAGTGCTCGCATAGAGCGCGGATAAGCCGTCGAACCCGGCCATTCGGCTTTTCGTGTGATGTAACTGACCGTATCTCCCGCCATCGCCTAGTTTTCCATGTTTTTCGCTTGACGAACGCCCGAACGGCACACTCCGCCGGTCGGCTTTTTGTGTGGTCCGATTGATTATCTTCTACAGCATTCAGGTGCGCCTCGGACGCCGGGCTACCGTTTCGCCCTGACATGGCGACTTACGTCCGCCTGATGGGCTCTCGCGAACGCCAAGACGAGCGACGACCGTATAAACGGCTGCCGTGAAGCTTCTGTGTAGACAGGGTCAATCCACCACGTGTCGTCCGCGCGAACGTGACCCGGTTAGCGCGGGAATCCGGTCTCTAACGATCCGACGCACCGTCTTTTCATGGATCCCAACCTCCTTTGCGATTGTGGAAAAAGGACGTTGAACCGCTTCCATGCGGATTCGATCGATCAATCGCTCGGTCATGCGGAATTTATGATCCATCTCCGGGACGGGTTGTAGCGAGGTGGTGCCGCAAAGCGCACAGCGGTACCGGAGCCGTTCGACAACGATAGCGACAGTCCCGCCTTGGTCCGGTACGTCCTGGTAAGTCGTATTTTTCTTGCCGTGGACACGAAGCTGGCCGCCACAGTGCGAACATCGGCCGGTTTGGCTGCTGCTCGGAATCGCGGTGGCAATCGTGGCGAACCGTCCCCGATACGGCCGTCGAATTCGTTCGATGTACAGGCAGTGCAGGTCCGCGAAGTCGCACATGAGCCTCGGGCCCTTCCAGAGTCTTCTTTCCGAAGGGCTCTCTACAGAACAAGTCAGCAAGTCCGGAGTCGGGGTCTCGGCTTTTCGTGTGGCATCCGACACAAGGCGTTACGCGGAAGCGCCGTTTCGCAGTACCTGCAAAAGTCCAGCCCTGCTAAGCGATTCAAACCACTATGTTTTTCGCCTTCGCGCGAAATTGCATCAAGACTCTTTTGCAGCCTGGGTGTTCAATAAAGCCGGCAAACGTCCGTCGGACGCTACGAGCTGGAGCATCAGAAATGACGATCATCACCGAATAGCCGAAAAGTGCCCGCCTCTGGAAAGACGGGCACTCGGTCGACGAACAACCAGTCCGATTTTGCACCCGGACGATAGTGACGATCGCACTGCGCGCAGTATGCGGCAAGCGATTTTACACCGTCGACCTCTCGCCAACCGCCCCCTCCTTTCATATTCAACAAGCAAGAGAAGCCGATGTCCTATCTTTCGTCCGATCAAATGATCAAAACCAGCGAAGCGTTTTCAGTGCCCTTGGCGCTGTTTCGCGTGGCGTACACCGTGAGTGCAATTGATTTCGAAAATGCGACGCACGATCGTTTCGAATCCGAGAAGGATCTGGCGTCCGTGCTCGATAAAATCCTTGCCGCTCGAAAAATGAATCATCACCTTTATCGGAGCACCCCGTTCGCGCCGCCGACGCCCGCTGCGTTTCCCCGATGGCGTTTCGACTTCGGAAGCGGCGACGACGTGATCACGGAATTGAAAAAGGATACGTTCTTCGGGGAGTTCGAAGGCGAAAATCATCTGGAAAAAGGGATCGGGCGCCGAGAAATCTGGCGGCGCATCGTCGATGAGGCGAACCAGGCCTTCGCAGTGTCCGTTCGGATCGTCAGTTCCCGGGCCACCCGCCTTTCTGGAGACGATCTGGCCGACGTCATCGACGGAATTTGCCTGGACCATAAATTCGATCAGCCGGCATTCTGGCCAGATTTTGATGAAATCGCGAAGCGTATCCAGTCATTGGGATAGGTCAGCAGCAGCAAGATACGATCGAGTTGTGGCGGCCTCGCCGCAGCTCGTCGGCCGATTCCGAAACCATCATCGTTTCTGGTCTAAAAGCTTGAAAAAGCAGGTGGAAACGTCGGCCAATGGAGATTCCGGGCGTGCGTATTCCGCCGGTCCCTGCTATGGTTATCGTCGGCGGACCCGTCTTGCCAGTCAGTGTCTGACCGCTCACCAGAATCGCTCCTGAACGAATTGGGCTCTTACATCTTTGCGAGCATGTGAAGCTCATTTCATACTATAGGTTGTAGTGAATGTTTAGGTGCGTGTTTCCGTACCGGGGAGCGCTGTGATGGCTAAAGCGCAGCGCAAGTTGGATTGGGCAAAGCTGCTCAACGGCCATCGGCGTAAGCCACCATCGGCACCAAGTCCGCAGAAGGGCCCAGAGCAGCGGATCCCCCTCGAACGGGACTATGATCGCCTGCTCTTTTCCACGCCCGTCCGACGACTCGCCGACAAGACCCAGGTCTTCCCGCTGGAGCGCAACGACAGCGTCAGGACTCGTTTGACGCACAGCCACGAGGTCGCGAACCTTGCGCGGAGCATTGGCACGACCCTCGTCTACAATCACGGGGAAGAGCTCGGCTTGGCAGCCATTCCGGATGCCGCTCGTTCGGTGCCGTCGCTGCTCGGCGCGATCGGCCTCGCCCACGACCTCGGGAACCCTCCGTTTGGTCACCAAGGCGAAGATGCCATGCAATCCTGGATCGCGGGCCACTCCGTACCCAAGGGAAAGGATCAGAACTCGTTCGACATTTTCGCCGGCGCCAACCTCACTGCTGCCCAGCGGCGGGATTTCGAGAAGTTCGAGGGCAATGCGCAGGCGCTCCGTCTGCTGACTCGGCTCCAGATCATCAATGATGGCTACGGTCTCAACATGAGCTACGCCGCCCTCGCGGCTCTCATGAAATATCCCGTCCCGTCCAGCAAGATCGACAAAAAGATCCAATCGCGGAAGAAGTTCAATTTCTTCCAGTCGGAGGCAAAGATCGTCGACGAAGTGTGGCGGAACACCGGCCTTCAAGAAGGCGTGCGCCACCCCCTGACCCTTGTGATGGAAGCCTGCGACGACATCGCCTATTCGGTTTTGGACCTGGAAGATGCTGCCAAGAAGGGCCTGATCTCGTTCCACGACTTGATCGCTTCCTTGAACCACGACGCTAAAGATGACCCGCAAATCCTTGATATCTGTGAGCAATCCCGAAACCGTGAGATTGACTACCGCCAATCCCAATTGTCCGGAGCCGAGCTCTCCGACATCTCGATGCAGATGCTGCGGGTCCAAGCTATCGGCCTTATGGTCAATGCCGTGACTGCCGCTTTCGTCGCGAATCGCGATACAATCATGGCCGGAAAATTCCACGGCGAGCTGTTGGCAGGATCGCGCTCCGAGGCCCTTTGGAAAGCCCTGAAAGGCTTCGCTCGGGAGCACGTCTATTCCCATCGCAGCGTGATCGAGGTCGAGTTGGAGGGGCACCGCACCATTCACGCGTTGATGGACGCGTTTTGGCAGGCCATCCGGAACCGGGGTGCCGAAGATTTCGTGAACCCCCGTGGCACGAAGCCCTACGATGCCTATGTCTATTCGCGCATCTCGGAAAATTACCGGCGCGCTGCGCAGATGTCGGAAATGCCTATGCGTTATCGAGAACTTCAGCTGATGACCGACATGATCTCCGGCATGACCGATTCGTTCGCTGTTGAGCTTTGTCGCAAGCTGGTTTCGTTGAAGGGATGACGATGCAGGCCCTCGCCCGCAACGAACGAGAACTGGGACGAAGGATAAATACCTTCCTCAAGTCCGACGCGCGCGGCGTCGAGGCTGGGGAATTGATTCAACGGCTGAGCACGGTCGGCAAGGTCGGTATCTTCGGCGGTATGGTGCGTGACATCGCCAGGTCGGGCAGCGAAGCCTTCGCCTCCGATATCGACCTGGTGGTCGACGGCGATACCGAAGGGCTGGCCAAGGCCGTCGCCGGCTGCCGTGCCGAGCGCAATCGTTTCGGGGGTTACCGCCTGAGCGGTCGTCATGTGAAATTCGACGTTTGGGCCCTTCACGACACTTGGGCCATCAAGGAAGGTTTGGTCGGGGCATCGGGACTGGCAGACCTGACGAAGACCACCTTTTTCGATTGGGATGCCGCGGTCTATATCCCGGCGGAGAGTGCGCTGCACTGCAGCATCGATTACTTCGACCGGATCCACAGCGGCGTGGTGACCATCAATCTCGAGGAAAACCCCAACCCACTCGGCGCCATCGCGAGGACGCTTCGACTCCTTGTCGATTGGGAGGTCGGGTTGTCGCGACGCCTTGCCGACTTCCTCTGGCAGCAAATCAAGGCTCACGACGTGAATTCATTGGTCCACGCCCAAAAATACACTTTGGGACACGTGCCGGTGAAGGGGCAGAGCATTCCGGTGCTGCGGCGGAAATTGAGCGCCCGAGACTTCTTCGAACCCGAGTTCAGATACCAGCGAAGCCGGCGTCCTTGGGCCTGACCGCACACGTCCCGCACTGCATTTGTGAACAATATTTGTTATCGACCAATGCCTTGTTGACCAAATCTACTTCCCGCTGAATAGATCGCATCGGGTGGTCGGGTTGCTGCTGCTCCCACCGTCAACCGGAGCGACAACGTGGTGTACCGACTGGGAAAGCGAGCCATTTCGCAATACATCCGGACGGATTGCCAACGACGCCTTCGACTCGATCTCTACAGCACCGCAGCCGATCGCGCAGCGGCCGGAGCACCCGAACGGGATGCAGCTCGTCCGGGTTTCGCGCTTATCACCCAAGCCGGCCGAAATCACGAGCGGCAGAAGTTTGCCGAACTGTCTGAGGTGCTACCGCATTTGGTGATCCACGGGGCTCCTACCGCGTTTACGGAGGGCGAAGAGCGTGCATTCGGCACCATTCTGCTTCGCGATCACCTTCCCAGCGTCGTCGCGAACCAGTTGCTGATCGAGGCGGAGTATCAGGTCACTCCAGCCTTCGTGGCTGCCCACGGGCTCTCCGATCTCGCCGATGGCAAAGCGTTCAACGGGGCCAACCACCTCGAATTCTCAGCGGTCCGTCCGGACATCATTCACGTCGTACCTCCCAGCGGCGGACGGCGCCGCGCCATCTTGATCGACGGCGCGATCACGCCCGTTGTCGACGACAGGTTCGGGCTGAAAGTGATCGACGTGAAGATCTCAGGCGAGGCATCGCCCGCCCATTTCTCGGAGCTCGCCTATTACGGAATGACGCTGGCGGGCTGGTTGGACGCCAATGGTCTCAGCGACCGCTTCTTCGTCCTCGCAGAAGCCGCAATCTGGCCAGGCCGCCACGACGCGTCCAGTATCGAAATCCAGTTGCGCCAGGACGTGAAGGATCACGTAACGGACCGGCATCAGGAGAAATACTTGGCTGCCTTGGCCGTTGACCTGGAAACGATGCCGCCGGAGGTCGTTCTGGGGCGCGTCGCCAGATTCTTGCGACACGACCTACGCAAGATCCTGAGCGAACCGGATTGGCGCGACCTGCCATGGCATGTCGATCACCGATGCTCCGGTTGCGATTATCTCGGCTACAAATGGTCGACCGAGGAGGATGCCGCCGCGGCGATCCCGACCCCGCCGGCGCGCGCCCAACAGGCACAGTCGGCCTACTGTTGGACTATGGCAAAGGACCTGGACCATCCCAGCCGCGTGGCCGGCCTGACCGAGGGTGCGCGCGGCAAGCTTCTCGAAGGCGGGATCGCGAATGTTCAAAGCCTTTCAGCAGCATCGGCGGGCAACATCGTCTTCGAATCGCATCAAACCCTCCGCGCAAAGCGAACAGTGCTCGTCGCGCGCGGTTTGACTTTGGTGAACACCCTGCCCGCAGCCATACCGGATCGAGCCGGCACATCGGCCGTCTTGCCAAGCTTCTCCGACATCCGCGTCAACATTTCCGCGGACTTTGACGTCGGATCGGGCCTGACATTCGCGTTCGGATACAACATCTCCTACGGCGTGCCGAACGCACCACGTACCGCAAATGCGGGCTATGGCAGAGCGTTCACCAATCGCGACCGCGCCTTGTTGGTCCTGGAGCGTTCGGTTGACGCCGAGGGAGAGATCCTGCGTCAGTGGCTCGAGTTCATGATGCAGGATATCGCCCGCGCGCGGGCCGATACGCTGGCGGGCTATCGGCTGTTCGATCCCAACAAGCGAGACGTCACGATCCAGTTCTATATCTGGGATCGACTGGTCTTCAATCACCTTTGCCGCATCATGGGCAGGCATCTCGATATCGTGCAAGCTCCCGTTCGCATCGGAGGCACCGACGTCAGCCCAATGTCCTGGCTGTTTCCGGCAGAAACCGTACTCGAGGACGCCAGGTACACCAGCGTGTCGTCCCCGCTCACGATCGTCTCTGAGATCGTGAACAGCCTCGTCGCGGCGGCGGTCCCCCATCACTACGGTCTGGTTAGCCTGGCCAACGACCTAGACGCCGACCGCCGCGCCCGGACCGACGGATCGACTTGGGCATTCAACGTCAACAAGTTCTACCTCGACCCCCTCTCAGACCAGATTCCGTCGGAGCGCGGCAGTGAGATCTGGCAAAGGAAGTCGCCGTTCCGATCGCAGGACTTTCAGTGGCATCAGGAGCAAACGAGACGCGTCGTACGCGACAAACTGCGGGCGCTATCGTGGATCGTCGACGGCATCAGTCGCCGTCTGCGCGACACGCTCAGCGCAGAAGCGCCAACGGTCGGCGAGATATTCAGGCCTGAACAACCACTGACCGGCGTCGGCTTCGATGGTCAGATGCTGTATCAGCACACACGCCTGATGCAGGCCGCACAGAAACTTGAGAATGACCTGCTGCTGGCGATGCCTGCCCATGAGCGTGAAGCCCGCTTCATGAGCGCCCGAGTCGATAGAACATTGATCGGAGAAGAACGCGCTGTATGCCTTCGGCACTATGGACTCGGAAACTCGATCGCCAATCCCTCGGTCTATGCCTTCGAACTCAGGGAGGCATCGCGCGAGGTCCGCATTAAGGATGGTGACTTTCTCCTCTCGTTCGCGCCCGAGGACCTGCTGGCGCAGGTTCAGCACGAAACAGCGGCCGGGTTCAAGACGCAGTTTCCAGCTCTGCAACAGACGCTTCCGATCCAGGGCGGCGACTACCAGGATTCTGCGCGAGCTTCGCTGCGAGTTTCGGTCAGGAAGATCGACAGGGCAAACCGCCGCTTGATCATCGAGGCGTCCGCGCTCCTTCAGACGGCAATTCGGTTGGGCATCGCGAACCTCGATTTCAATCCGCGTCAGGGGCGCTTCGGTGTGGTCGATCCGGTCGTCCTTGATTTCTTTTCACGCCGGCTGAGAGATGCGCTGTCCGGCCGCACCGGCCAGTGGGGTTCGCCCGGGATCAGAAATCCTCCGTTGGCCCTCAGCCGCCCCTTGTTTCAAGCGAGGATCGCCAATGTCGGCCGGCTGAATCCCAGAGCCTCGGCGAGCGTGCCGGCCGAAACCTTCATTTGGAACGCCGACGTGGCGGCGAGCACGGCAACCGGGCTGTCCGCGGCTGATGTGGTCGCCATCGCCCGCTCAATAGCTCCGGACATCACACCGAAGCAAAGCGAGGCTATCGAACGCTCCGTTCAACGCCAATTGGCGATCTGGTGGGGACCGCCAGGAACCGGCAAGAGCGCTACGGCGCAAGCGTACCTCGCGTCTTCCCTGAAACATGCGGCCGACACCGGCGCCGGCCTGCGTATCGCAGTCACCGGCTTCACGTGGGTCGCCATCGATCACGTCGCCAAAAGACTCCCGGGACTGCTTGCCCGGTTGGGTATCACCGACCGGATACGCCTGGTGCGTCTCGCTTCGGGTGCGGGATCCCTCGAGTCGGTCGCGCCCGAGCTTCAACGGTTTGTGCTACCGATGAATGATCGGGGGGCGCCGGATCGTCAGGACCTGGAAGCCGCTCTCTCTGCGCGAGACTCGCTCGTCCTGGTCGCAAGCACGGTCGAGCAGATCGCGAAGCTCGGCGGGTCGGTGATCGCTCCCCTGTTCGACCTCGTGCTGATCGACGAAGCGTCGCAGGTCGATGTCGCCCATGCCATCGTCGCATTTACCAAGCTCGCGCCCGGCGCGCGGCTAACAGTGGTCGGCGACGACCTGCAGATGGCCCCAATTCATCCCATCGAGCCGCCCGTCGGCGCCGAGCATCTCGTCGGCTCGATATTCGATTTCTACCGCCATTATCGACGACGCGGCCAAGCCGACCCCGGGATTGACCGGATCATGCTGGATCGCAGTTTCCGTTCGAATTCGGAGATTGTCGACTTCGTCAGGCTCGCCGGCTACCAGGATCTGCACGCCAGCGATAAAAGCAAGGATCTGAGGTTCGCGACGGAAGTTCCCTTGACGCCGGAGGCGCCGGCGTTGTGGCCGGCTGGCCTGATCTGGTCGCCGGCCTATGCACAGACCCTCGACCCCGGCAAACCACTGACAGCCGTCATCCATAACGACCGTTTCAGTAGCCAACGCAACCAGGAAGAGGCTGACCTCGTTGCCAGCCTGGTCTTAGCATTGTTCGAGAGCCGATTGATGAACATCGACGCCGCGAACGCGGCACCTTTGTCCCCCGTCGACTTCTTTCGTAAGGGCGTCGGCATCGTGACGCCCCATCGGGCACAGCAGGCCGCCGTCTTCGAAAGGCTGGCCGCCGAACTCGCGGGACGTGTCGACGCCAATGAAATCTTCGCCGCCGTCGACACGGTCGAGCGTTTCCAGGGACAGGAAAAGACCGTGATGATCGCCAGCTTCGGTCTGGGTGATAAGGATCAGATCGCGGCGGAGGAAACTTTCCTGTTCCAACTCAATCGGTTCAACGTCACGGCATCGCGCGCCAAGGCCAAGTTCATCGCCATTATGAGCCGCAGATTGTTGGATCACCTTCCGACCGACAAGGTGGCCCTCCATCAGTCCCGCCTCATCAAACATTATGCCGATGGCTTCTTGCAGCGATCCGTTCCAATATCGCTGCCGGGTCTGGGCGAGTGCGAGTTGCGTACCCGATGAGTAATGAACTGCCGAAACGATCGTTGCTGGACGACGGAGACGTCCCGCTTATCGGGCTCGCCCGCCTCGCTTATCGCGAAAGCGTCCGCCCCCGGGACGTCTATCAGTCGCATAAGTGGTTCGCCCGACGTCTGGCGGTGACGGCCCGATCGTTGCTGGTGGCCGCCGGCACGCCCTCCGGCGAGTCATTTTGGAAGTCGTATTATCAAGGCCCGTCGTACAAAGGCTTGAAGGTTCTGGACCCGTTTCTTGGCGGCGGCGTGATGGTCATGGAAGCTTCGCGCCTCGGCGCCGACATCCACGGGCTCGACGTCGAGCCCGTCGCGACGGCAATATCGTCCTTTCAGGGACGCCTGCGAACGCTGCCACCGCTCGAACCCGTGCTTGACGCCCTGTGCGCCGACATCGGTGCCCGGCTCGCGCCCTATTATCGCGCGAAGGATGCGAGCGGGCAAAAACAACTCCTGCTGCATGCATTCTGGGTCCAATCAGTATCGTGCGATCACTGCTCTCATCAATTCCACGCGCATCCAAAATTCCGCCTCGGCTCCGACGTCCGAATTGGCAAGCAGTGGATCGCATGCCGGGAATGCAGCAGCATTATCTGCAACAAGTTCGGATCGAAGACCGGTCGGTGCGCCTGTGGCGTACGAACGACTTGCGAAGATGGGCACGTGGATTCCGGGACCGCGGTTTGCCCGTCGTGCGGTCATCGACAGAAGCTCATTGACGAGGCCACGACGACGACCATGCGGCCGACGTTCGAACTTTTCGCCGTGGAGGTTATCCCGGATGGCGTGGAGCGGCGTTACATTGGAAACGAACGAACGATCAGAACTGCGACGGATTTCGACCGCAGAATGTACTCTAACGCTGCGAGAGCTCTCGCTGCTTTGAAGGCGCAGTCACCCAATATCATTCCACCCTCGCCTATTCCGCGCGTGGGGCGGATCGATGACAGGCTTTTCCGCTACGGCTACGTCAATTACTCGGACCTGTTCTCTGCAAGACAGCAGCTTCACCTCGCGCTGCTGGCCCAAGCGATCGAAAAGCTGGAGGGGCCCGTGCGCGAAGCCTTCGCGATAGCCTTTTCCGACCACCTGACGACCAACAACCTCCTCTGCGGGTACGCCGGCGACTGGCGCAGGCTCAGCCCCCTGTTCTCGATCCGGGCGTTCAGGCACATTGCCAGGCCTGTCGAGATCAATCCTTGGCTCCGAAGAAACGGGCGCGGTACATTTCCCAACGCTGTGCGATCCGTTCAGCGGGCCGCGGCCGCCTTGCTTGTTCCTCAAGAACCTACGCGGGCCGGATCGGTCCGTCCCGTCGAAGACCAAGCGTCCGGGTCGTGGGACTTACGGTGCGCAGATGCGCAGGACATGTCCCACCTACGCGACCGAGCGATCGACTTGGTCCTTACCGACCCTCCCTACTTCGACTACATTTCTTACTCTGAACTCGGCCACTTCTTCGTTCCATGGATGGTGCACTTCGGCCTGATCTCCGCTTCCTGCCTTGAAGGCTTTCCCGCCCATCAACTGGCGGCAGGATCGAAGTCACCTGCGGCGATCGAACATTTCACCACCGGCATGACGAAGGCGTTCAAGGAAATTCGCCGCGTGTGCAAGGACGACGCCAGAATCGTCTTCACGTACCAGAACCTAGACGGCCGGGGATGGGAAGCTCTCGCGAATGCGATGGCGACGAGCGGCGTGATTCCCATCTGTGCCTTTCCGCTTTTAGGTGACTGCGGCACGCGGCTACACAAGAGGGACCGCTCCATATCATGGGACGCGATCATGGTCTGCAAGGTCGGTGCCCCGAAAGCCTGGCGAGTTCCCGTCGATTTCACTCCAGAGGCGGGACACGATCTCGCGCGGGCATGGTCTAAACGCATTCGCGCGGCGGGATTGGATTTTACGGATAGCGACGCGGCGAACATTTCTTTCGCGGGAAGCATCGTCGCAGCGGCAGGACGACCTCATTCGCGACGGGAACAGTCCGGCGAAAGACCCCCTGCAAGGGCAACTACTCGCAGGTCCTGAGCCGCCATGTCTGATGAAAAAGAACGAGACAGCGCAATCGAAGCTACCAAGCAGCGGCTGCTAAAGCTGACAAAGGGGCTGACACCCCCTGCCTCTAGCGGTTACATCGACTTCTCGGCTTCCACCTACAGACCCTCCCCTGCGGATTTTCCAGTTCCAGAACTTCTCTTGTTCGCGCTTCGCTTGCTCGGCCTACCTTGGTCGGGTCCTGAAGAGAAATGCCGGTGGACGGTATATTTCGACTTTCTCGGCAAGCGTGCTTCCGTCTCACTTCGTAAGTTCGGCTTCTCAATCTCGCATGACCCCGAGCTCGCGGGGGCGCTCCTGTCCCGGCTCGAGGGACAGTTGCAAAAGGCCGCTCAGGCCGTCGAAAGATTGATCGAGCCGCTGGCAAAGCAGGAAATCGAAGCTGACAACTTTGTGATAGCAAACAGGTATGCAGAATTCGACATAAGGTACCGCTTCTTCCGCGGACAAGCGCAAACGGCATACAAGCGCGCGCGTCGAAAGCCCTCGAAACCAGGTGCGTCCAAAGCCACCCGCAAGTCGCTAGATTCTCTGTCATCCATGTTGACATCGGACTTAAACCGCGTCCGGAAGCATCAGGTAGCCGGATTCTTCAACGCAACGGCGATGATCGACGCTTTTTTTAGCCGGCTCGAGCATCAAGCGATCCTGCTCATCGCATTTCTGCCAAGTGACAGCACGGATTCGGTGTTCGCGCGCATGTCGAAAAAATGGGACGAGAAGCTGAAGGCCGTGCTCGACGCCGAGAGCGACAAGACATTCAAGAAACTCTATGCTGAACTGCGTTCGCTCAAAGAAAGAGTCCGGAATCCATTTTCGCACGGCGGAGTCGAAAACGACATGGGCTGGATGCAAATTTACATTCCCGGCATCGGTAACGTCCCCGCCAATTTTAGTGCGATCAAGCACAGCGTGCGGTTCGCTAATTTGCCAGTCGACGAGGCACTCTTTGAATCGGTTTGCGATCTGTTCGACAGATTCGATGAGTACATGTCCGGCGGACCGGTCAAGCGGGCGCACAGGCTGATTGACGCCGGCGTCGATCCGGCATGTGACCCCGCGTCGAGGCTGGATTATGCCAAGGCAATCAAGTCCGAACACGCTTTGACTGCCTTCGTCGATAGGTGGGGACACGAGTGGGAACGGCACGCAAACATGGAATACTAACCTGCGCTATACTGACTAGATGTCCGCCGCCGCCGCTCCGAGTACGAAGCTCAACCTGAGTTTGGTGGGCCCAATTGAGTTTGCTCCACGTCAGCATTTGAAGCGAGAGCCAGTAAGTCTATTGCGTATTTCTCAACTTCTAGTAACTAGTGTTATGACGTCTCTCGCGTTGCGCGCGAGGTGTTAGCCGGCGCGAGCGTCGGGCTTTCCGTTTCTTACCTACGATCGGACTGCGCACCGTGAAAGGACTTCGACCAGCCCCAACCGACCTTCCGGACGCACTTCGGAACGTGGTCGAGTATCGAAAGTCCGGCCTCAGTCTGAATCATGTCGTGGGATGCCCGCTCGACTGCGGTTACTGCGTGCGTCACCTGTTCCAGAACTACGAAATGAAACAACCGCATCTGGTGCTGGACGATTGTCGGGCGGTGACTCAACTAGTGGATCACTGGGCCTTCCGGGTCGGTACCACTCCCATACAGATCTTCAATCGTGCGACCGATCCTTTCCTGCCTGGCGTAAAGGATCATCTCTTTGCAACACTCGAAGAATTGGATCTAAGAGGCCTCACAAACCCCGTCCTAGTGATCACGAGATGGAAGATCCTGCCGTCCGACGTCGAGCGTCTGGAGCGTCTACAGAATCTCCAGCTGACGGTATTGGTGACCTGGTCCGGAATCGACGATAATCGGATAGAGCCCGTCGACAGCGCCATCGCCGAAGACTCGCTTCGTGTCCTCGACAAGCATGCGTCGAGAACAAAGTCGATCTTGTACTGGCGACCTCTGATTTCGGGTTTTAACGACAGCGACGTGCACTTAGACCGGGCGTCGGCATTGTCCTCTCTCGCCGATGCCACCGTGTTCACCGGTTTGTTCCACCGGGCTGAAATCCGCGAGCACTTCCGTCTCGCCGGCGTTCCCGATATTTACCCCGAAATCGCGCGCAGAAAAATCCTCCCGGCGGAAACGGAACGGCGAGTCCTAGCCACATTCACCGGAAGGCCGCTCTTTCGAAAGACCTCTTGCGGTGTAGCTTTCGCTCATCGGACAACAGACTATAATGGCCATTATGGCATACGGGAAATCTGCGATATCTGTCCCGCTGAGCAAATTTCGCGATGTGCTTCTGCGCACCGCATGCCGGAACGCGCTCAAGTAAGAGAACTCGCAATACTCGCCGGCTTGGATCCCCAGGGGATTTCCGTGGATCACCGCAAAATCGAACTGGACGGCAGTTCGGAACAGCAACGCTACTTTATCCAGCACACCTTGAACTATCAGGTACACGACCGCGCCCATCCCCACCTTCTTGGGCGCCACGGACGGGCAGAGCTCGGATGGAAATAGCAACCGATCGTATCTGGGTTATCGACGTCGAAGGCAGCGGCGGAACGCCACCGGAGATCGTCGAACTCGCCATGCTGGAAGTCGAGCAGCTTGCCTTGACCGGGAATCAACGCCATTGGCTTGTACGCCCGGAGCACGGGATTCATCCGGCGGCAACCCGAATACACGGCTTAACAGACGACGATGTACTCGGCTCTCCCTCGATGGAGGACATCGCCGACGACATCCTCCAATGGATCGAGAGTACGCCGATCGTCGGCCACAACGTCAGAGTGGAGGTTGACATTCTTTCCAGGTCGATCGCGGATTGGTCACCTCCGGCTGCTATCGACACCTTGAAACTTGCAAAGGCGTTGAGACCGGGTCTGCCCTCCTACGGACTAGCCAACCTGGGAACTGAACTAGGCCTTGCGGACCAGGCGGCCCAACTCAGCGGCCGGAGCCACCACTCCGCGCTTTACGATGCGACGCTAACGGCCCTGATCCTGATCGATCTGCTGTCACCCCTTCCGAGCGAGCGTCGCGCCAAGGCGCTTCAAGAGGCGAATATCCTCGATCCCAGACAAGGATCAATGTTTTGATCAGGCCGCCGATCAAAATCGGCATAACCGGCACCCACTCCACTGGCAAGAGCACGTTTTTCGATGCGCTTGAGCAGGAGCTTAAACGCTCGGGATTGATTGTTTGTCGGATATCCGATATCGCGCGGGCTGCGCTATCGCTCGGCTTTCCGATCCTGACGAAGCACACGTTCGAAAGCACCTTGTGGATCATGGCCGAGTGCATGCGCCGAGAGACCGAGGCGTCACTGACCAGCGACGTTATCCTCGTCGATCGCCCGGTTATCGATGCGCTGGGTTACTTGCGCGCCGCGCTGCAGGTGTCGCACCGAGAGCTCGATGAGCGGCGCCTCGACGAACTGGCCACAATCGTCAAGGCACACACACCCGACTACGACCTTCTTATCGCGACATTCCTCGACAAAAGTGTCGAGATCGGCAAAGGGCGGGACCCGGACACCGAATTTCGCGACGCCGCCGGGCGTCATATCAACATGCTTGTTTCCGAGCTTACGCCGGACGCGCTGAGGCTGACGTCTTCCAACGGGAGAGACGTATTGAAGCAGACCGTCATGTTCATCATTTCACGACTTCCGACTGCAGCGTCCTAATGTACCCACTTCCCGACCCGTCATTGCGTCGTATCGGACTCGGTTGCATGGCTCTTACAGGCATTTATGGCCCTGTTCCGCGTGAAACAGCATTCAATCTCATCCGCCGGGCCTTGGATCTCGGCGTTTCTCATTTCGACACGGCAGAGCTCTACGGCCCCTACGCCAACGAAGAACTCCTGGCCGAAGCCCTGGGTGGCAATCGAGACGCGGTCGAAATAGCGACCAAATTCGGTTATTGCTTGGAAAACGGTAAGATCGTTGGCTTGGACAGTACCTCGCGGGCAATCCGGCACAGCGTCGAGGGCTCGCTAAGACGGTTGCGCCGTGGCCACATCGACGTGCTCTACCAGCACCGCTTAGACCCAAGGGTACCAATCGAGGACGTTGTCGGGACCATGTCGGAGCTAGTTCGCGAGGGAAAGGTGTTGGCTCTGGGACTTTGCGCCATCGATTGGCAAATTCTCCAACGCGCGCGCGCCATACATCCCATATCATTCGTTCAAGACGAATTCTCCTTGATCCGACGTAGGCCGGAGAAGGAGTTGATACCGCGCTTGCGTGAAGCCGCGACCGAGTTCGTCTGCTTTTCTCCTCTAGGACGCGGGATACTGGCGGGCAACGGAGCAGCGAAGGACGATCGGGTATCGACCGATTATCGTCGAAACGACGAGCGGTTCGCGTCTGAGAGGCTGGCCTCGATAACCGACCATCTTGCGCCGCTTTGGCAGATCGCCGCGTCGAGAGCCGTAGCACCTGCTACAGTCGCCCTCGCCTGGCTCTTGTCGAAAGCGCCAGAAATTCGCGTCATTCCGGGAGCGAAAAGTGAGACCCAACTCGTAGCCGCCACTCAAGCCGGCGCTTTCGCGCTAACAAACGAAGAACTTGCCAGCCTAAATTTCATTGTGGATGCAAAATAGCGCCAGGACTGGAGAGCCGGAATTTGCCCAGAAACTGCGATCACGTAACTCGAGTCGAAGCAGACACGCCACAATTTTCCGTCTTATTTGATGAGGCGAGGAAAATCGCAGGCGACTCCGACCGCTTCGTAGAAATTCGCAGCGGATACATGACCTTCCATTTCGAAAGTGAGAAGGCAAATTCCGAATTTCGCAAGTTCGTCAACACGACAGGAATGGACGCTCCCCGACAGAGCAGTGCGACCGAGGAAAAGAAGGAAGTGGTAGCACGGAACAAGCCGGATGATGCAGAAGTCGAAGAGCCAGATCCCTACGAAAATGATCCGTTTTTTAAGCGAGTCTTTGACGGACAGTGGAATGCCCTTATCGGTAGGCAGGGGCATGAAGAGAACTATCTCGATGGATTCATAGAGGCCGCGATTGAACTCGCGGATGCAATCATCGAAAAGCAAATGTTTAGCAAGCGTGACACGCTGGTCTTGCCGATACTCTACAACGCACGGCATGCGGTCGAGCTGGCCCTCAAATTCTCGACGGAGCATTTTATCGAAGCAGGCGTAATAGCGGACGATGGGCGCAAACTCAGTCACAACATCAAGGCGTATTGGGATCACCTGCACAACAGCAAAATTGGGGACGAGAATCTGTCCAAGACTGTCACCGCGCTCAAGCCCTTTGTCGAAAGCCTGTCGCGGATCGATTCCGATGGGCAGGAGTTGCGATACCACCGGAACCGGGATGATGATCCGAGCCTCGCGAATTACGGGACCGCCAATCTGCAGCTCATTCGAGCGAGCCTGCTGGCGTTAGAGAGACTGTTGTCAGCGCTCAAGTACCGGACGGTGGACTACATCAGAGAGCGGGCCACCGGTGCATATACGAACCGCTGCTCGAGAGCCGATCTGCTTGAAATTGCGCGCCTCTTACCGCGTCGCGAAGCATGGAATACGGGAGCTTTCGACGAGCAAAAGGCGGCCATCAAAGAACGCTATGGCCTAAGCAACAAGCAATTCTCAATCGCGCTCGATCAGATCCAGCAGAATCGCGAAATGGGATCGGTTCTGGGGATTGAGAGCAACCATTTGCATCTCACGGACGACGACGCCGTATGGGTTGTCGAACAGTGGCGGCGTTTGCACCCTCCGCGGGCCCAGGATGATGGCGATCTTGGCCTGGACTACTTCGACCCCAAACGGTTTGATGGCATGAAGGAAGCAGCGGCGGCATTCCAAGAGGTGCAGAAGTCGATTGCGGTACGGCTATCGCCGGAGGCGCTGGCCGAACTTGAGGCAATGTTCTACCTCCAACGGGACGGTATTGCTTCGGAATATCACGAGCGCGAGGTAGCGCGAACCCTCGCGGAGCATGCGGCAGCCCAAAACCCACAGCATGAGATTTCGCACCTGATGGAGAAGACAAATTTTTGCGCGTGCCTAGAGGGCGCCGCAAAGAAGCTGGGACGCCTATCATTGGCGGAACGCCTCAAAGCCGTCTAAGTGCTTCAAGCGGGGGCTCGGGCTCGACGGTCCTCGGAGCCCTCTGGCCGCTCGACCCACTCCAATTTCGAATCCCTGCCATGTGTTACCAGCCGAACGGTTCGCGCCCTCAAGGTTTCGTATCGAGTGGCGAGAGGCGTGATTCAATGCCGGTTATGAAGGAGCGGCGGGCCGCGTTTCGCTCGCTGGACGGTGGGCTTTATCGGTTCTGTTGGAAGCGGATGCAATCCGGGAATGTGAGGAGCACGGGTAGATGCGAGATCGCAGCGTACCGCGCAACTACTTGGGACTTCCGCATCGAGACACGCGGGCCGAGCCATCAATGAAATTTAAGCCTTTTGGTGTAATCTGTTTGCGCGTGTGCTGATTCTCAGCGCCGCCTTCGAGGCAACATCGAGAGGGCATTATGGCGAAGAAAGCAAAGAAGGCGAAAAAGGCTGCGAAGAAGAAGACCGCTAAGAAGAAAAAGTAATTTCGGAATCTGAAAAGTCTCTCAAGGCCACATGCTCGGCGATTTGTCCGTGGTTGAGAGACGACACAATACCTAGGCAATCGGACCAGCCGTTTATGCACATGGCCTTGCATAGCGGCTCGGTCGGTCGTTGACCTGCAGGAAGCGACTGAGACCTCGCATCCGTGCGGACCAAGCCGACAGCCAGTGGCCGGCCCTTAGAGCGGCCTAGCCCCGTGCGCGCCGCAGCGCGCCTTCCAATCGCTCCCTCTCCTTCTCCCAGCGGGCGTCTTCCTCTCGCGATCTCTTCTCGAGAGCCTCCACCTCGACTTGGATGTTCGTGGCTTTCCTGGTGTGCACTTCCTCGGCCTTCTCCAACGCCGCCTGTGCCTTGTCGACCGCCTGCTGCCGGCGTTCACACTCCTTCTGCCTGGCGGCTTCTTCGCTCGCCCGTTCGCGCTCGCGCCGCTTCTGCTCCTTTTCGAATGCGAGAGCGGCCTTTCGCCCCGCCGCCTTGTCGACGGGACGAGAGGAAGCCTTCTTCGTCTTACTGCCTTTCGACTTGCCGGCGGCCTTCGTCGGTCTTCCGCCCTCACCCAGATTTCTGGGCAGTTCGGCACGCTCCCCGAAAGATCCGCTAGACCCAACGGGCCGCCTGAGAACGATGCCAGGCTTCGCCATTGTTGCAGCGATGACGTCCGGATCGTCGCTATCCTTCGCCGCACCCTGATGGAAGAGATTGCTGTCGGCACCCCATGCTTCCAGAGCCGCCTTCATCGATGGGGCGGCGATCGCCAGGTCGAAGAACCCCAGCGAAGTCTGGTAGGTCTTCAGTTTTCTCGCCATAAGACGTTTCCGGGGTCAGCAGCCAACGCATGCATCACCGCAGCCGCTACATGCCCGTCCACCGATGATCAAGACACGAAATGCCATGCCGGTAGTATTCAGTTGGAATCGACAAGCTCTAGGCTGACTTCCGCTGCGGTCTGGCCACCGGCTTCTTTGCCGCGGCTTCCTTCGCCGTTTTCTTGCCGGCGATCGGCATGAGCATTTCCTTCTGACCAGGCGTTGCCTTCTTGGGCTTCTTAGCCGATTTTTTTGAAGGCTCAAGCCGGGCTGCTTCTCCGCCGATGCTGTTGCGCAACGCGTCCATCAAATCCACCACGTTCTCCCCGCGGGGGCGCTCTTTCGCGGTGATGGGTTTGCCGGCGCGCTTCTGGTTGATGAGATCGATGAGGGCATTTTCGTACTGATCTTCGAACTTGCTCGGCTCGAAGTGGCCCGTCTTCTGGTTGACGATATGCCTGGCGAGATCAAGCATGTCCTTTGTGACCTTTACGTCCTGAATGTCGTCGAAATATTCGTCCGCAGAACGCACCTCGTAGGGATAGCGCAGCAGCGTTCCCATTAGGCCCTTGCCGAGCGGATCGAGCGCGACGATGTGCTCCCGATTGGTCAGCACCACGCGCCCGATCGCGACCTTGTTCATCTCTCGGATGGTTTCACGTATGACGGCGAAGGCGTCGTGGCCGACCTTCCCGTCCGGCACCAAATAGTATGGGCGGATCAGATATCGCGGATCGATCTCGCTGCGGTCGACGAATTCGTCGATCTCGATGGTTCGCGTCGATTCCAGCGCGACGTTCTCAAGCTCTTCCTTCGTCAGCTCAATGAAGGTGTCGGTGTCAACCTTGTAACCCTTGACGATGTCCTCGTTGGCGACCTCCTCGCCGGTGTCGGCGTCCACCTTGGCGTACTTGATGCGATGGCCGGTCTTCCGGTTGAGCTGGTTGAAGGAGACCTTTTCGGATTCCGACGTGGCCGGATAGAGCGCTACCGGACAGGTGACGAGGGAAAGACGCAGGAAGCCTTTCCAATTAGCTCGGGGAGCCATTGCGGTGGAACTCCATTACTGATGTCGGATTCAAGACGAATGGCCTGGCTTGGTTCCGACATCGCGACCTTTCCAACAGGAGGTTTTTTTCACGGAGCGGCTCGATCAGACTCGACTTTCGTTCTCTTTATGTTCTAATTCATAATGTCCGACCGACCCGCGAGCTGGCGCATGCCGACCCCAAAGCAGATGGAAAAGCTGGCCGCTGAAGCCGTCCGCAGGCGGCGCTCCTCCGCTGCGGCTCCGGATGCTCCCCTCCCGGCGGAATATTGGGAATCGGTCCTCAAAGACCCTCGCGCCGATGCGACCGGCGCCCAGATGCGGCAGCGACGTCTTTCCGAGATTCAGCACCACGTGCTGCGGATCTCCTGCCGCCGCTGCGAGCGGACCGTCGAAATCCAGACCGCCGATGCAGTCCGATTGTATGGCGGCAAAGCGGTCTGGAAGGACGTCGCGCAGCGACTGCTCGACAACACCTGCCAGCAGCGCACCGGAAGACACGAAGAAGACGGGTGCTGGCCGGGATTTGACATGACCTAGCCTGCACCCCGAGTTTGGTCTGCGCTTGGATGTCCGGATGGCGTCAAAACACCACCCCACACCGCTGTCAGGCGGAGACCGAAAGGCTCTGACGAAGGAATTAGGGAAAGCACGCGCGATGACCGGCATACTGGCTACGCAATCAGCCGAGATGCGAACCAAGGGCGCTGCGCTGATCCAGCAGGCCGATAGATTGCTCTGCGAAAGCTGGAACGAGCGGATGTGGAGCGATGGCGAGCCGATCGACCCCTCGCCAACCATTGATCAGGCGATCAACGGCGGCTTTCCCTGGCTGGAAATCCAGTGTTCACGGTGCAAGACCCCGAACGACGTCGATCTGGCAGCCCTCAAGCATCCGCCGACCACCTTCGTGCACGATCTTGCAAGCCGCCTGCGCTGCCGCAAGTGCGCCAAGGCCGGGCGGCGCCCTCCGCGACCTTGCTCCAACTTGGTTGGCAGCCACGTCATCCTCGAGGGGACGTCTAGGCTGCGATCACGGCTTGGCCGCTCGCGCCGGCCGGTACCGCTGCACGTGCCTGAGCCAAGGACCCAAGGTGGATATCGGCACCCGCATGCGCGGAATGTGGCAGTACACCGTTTCTGGTAGGCCAAGCGAAATCAGGCCCCGTTCACCTTTCGAGCAAAACTGGTCGAAACTGATCGGCTTCGGTGAAACTGAAAGTACTCTCTTCCAGGGCCACACCAAACTGCCAGGCGATTTTCTGTGGCAGCGCCTTGCGCCAGTAGAGGCTCTGCTCATGTAGGGAATGCGAATCTCCTTCAAGGTGCTTCTTCGGACAGCCACCCCAACAGACCGGCAGGAACGAGCAGCGGCTACAGTTCGGCTGGAGCGTAGGGTCGAAGGCGGTCCACCACTCCGCGTCGCGGCCTGGCGTCATTTCACCCTCGGCCCCGCGTATGGCGACCGGCCGTTGCTTTTCGCCGACCTGAAGCCCGCATCGGTAGTGGTTGCCATCGGCTCCGATCACGATGGAATCGTCCGCGAGAGCCGCGCAGACCGAGGTCCGTGGCAGCGGATAGAGTGAGCGAGTCGTCGTCTCGTCCAACATCGCCTCATGCGGGACCATCTGGCGAGATGTTTCGCGAAGCCTCTCGAACTCCTCCTCGGGAAGTTTGGAGCGACTTAGGAAGCCCGCGCGCTCGGAAAAGTCAGATATCCGGGCGAGCTGGAAGATGCAAGGAAAGGGCCTATCGAACCAACCGCGATCCCTGCAGAATTCGATGAAGGCCTCCAGATCGCCCTGGTTTCCGTGGTCGGCATTGAACCTCAGGTCGACGCGCACTACGTCGAGCAGTCGATCGACAACGGCGGCCGCCTGCTCGAAAGAGGAAACGGACGGATCCGGCGCCCTTCCCTTTCGATATCGCCTTCTCTTGTCGTGATTTGCCTTGAGCCCGTCGAACGAGATCTGCACCTGTCGAATGCGGTGCTGCCGGACGAACCCGGCGACATCGTCGGGCCAACATGTCCCGTTCGAGATAACGGAGGCGGAATAGCTGACTCCCATTTCTTCGCAAAGCGATTGGAGTGCCCCAGACGCAGCATCGATGAAGTCGATGTTGAGGAGCGGTTCGCCTCCATACCAGTCGACGTGAAGACTGTCTTTTCCCGACGCTGCAAGACGCTGCCGGGTCCAGCCAACCACCGAGGGCACATCGCTTTCGGCCAGGGCGTCGCGGGATCTTTCCTCGTAGCAATAGTAGCAGCCGAGGTTGCAATCCTGCGTGGTCGTTAACGTAAGAACCATCGGAGTCCGGCCGCGCGCACGCTTGTAACGCTCGCGGATCGTCGCGAGTTCGTCGAAAGTGTGCTCGACGAGAAACCCGCCTCGCCGCAGAGTAGTCAGAAGTGCGCTCGGAATGTTTTTGGTCGCCACCTTCCGTGGAGGACCACAGAGGAGCAGCGCAAGCTCGCGCGCGTCGCCGCCTGCCATCCGGACGGAGGCTCCCGTAACCGCATTATACAATACGCTGTCGTCGCCAATCGGAACGCAAAAGCTGTATCGTGACGATCGCAGACGATGCCGCCCTGCCGTCACTTGTCGATATCGATGATGGCGAGGCACATATTCGTGCCGTACCCGCAAAGTCGCGCCCCAACACGGCCGGCCTTCTTGAGGTCCGGAGTGATCGTCTCGACCTGAACGATGTTGAGCTTGCCTGGTCGGACCTTCAGTTTGACGTTCTTGTCGTCAGAGACGATCAGACTCACTTTGGGCTTTTTGGCCATTGCTACCTCCCGTCCTTAACAACCTATGGTCGCATACTATTTGTATTCGTCAAGTCCACTCTTGCGCGCGGCGCGCCGGGAGGCGGTACGTGAGTCACCGGCAGTTTCGAGACGTCATGGTTCCGTCGGAGCCGCAACACGTCGCCCTTCCGGTAACATCTCGTTCAAGAAGCTGGACGAGCTTCCTTTCGGTTGGGCGATCGCCTGCCCAAACCGGTTGCCGCGCGATTTGGGAGGCAGGGATTTCTCCCAGCGTCTGGGTGTTCAGACCTGGTTGGACATCGCCAACGAATACGACCGGCACGTTCCTGCTTCCAGTCTTATGACGGAGGACGTAATCGGCGCGCTCGTCGGCCCTCCCGCTGTCGGCGCAGGTAGTCCACGCTGAGGGTTATCGCCGCCGGCCCCTACCGACCAGTTTTTTTCGACAATGCCTTGAATGAGCTCTGCCGAAGCAGCCCTTCCGAGGTAATGTCCCGGTACTCGACCTCGGCGGTGAACGCAGGCTCGACCCACACTGCCTTAGGCTTCTTTATTGGTTTGGTGAGTTTGGATTTCGGACTCACTACGGTATCGAGTTGTTTTCGAATTCGGCTCGACACCGTCCGCGACCAGCCGGTCCCGACCTTGCCCATATAAACGAGGTCTTTCCCGTCCCTCCTCCCGAGATACAGAGCAGCGACACCGGTCGGGTCCTTCACAAATCCAACGACCGGAAAATTCCCTTTTTGAACCGTTTTGATCTTTAGCCAGGCTTCGTTCCGGTCCGACCGGTAGGGCGCGTCCGGGTTTTTGGAAACGATCCCTTCCCAATTCAGCTTGGCGGCATGTTCGAACATCTTTTGGCCGTCACCTATCAGATGCTCGCCGTACAGAACCGGAACTTCGATGTCCTGCAGGAGCTTCTGAAGTGCCCGCTTCCTCTCAATCTGAGGCGTGCCGCGAAGGTCATATCCGTTGAGGTACAGGAGATCGAACGCGTAGAAAATGAGCCGATCCTGATCACCCCGCGCCAGTTCGGCCTGGAGTTCTGAAAAGTTCGTCCGCCCCTCGTGGATGACTACCACTTCCCCATCGATGATCGCCTGGCCGGATAGGTCGAGGGCGCCAGCTATCAAGGAGAACCGCTTTGTCCAGTCCAGCCCGTTGCGGGTGTAGACCTTCCGCTTCCCCTTATTCAGATGGATTTGAACCCGGTAGCCGTCGTATTTAATCTCGTGCAGCCAATTCCCTTTAGGGGCTTTGGACTTAAGCGTTGCCAGTTGCGGCTTGATGAATCCTGGCATTTCCGAAGGCTTGGAGCCTGGGATCTGGACGCGGATCGGGGCACGCTTAACCATCAAGCTACTCAAAAAAACCAAACTACAGAGGCGAGTATATTGAGCCTTTCACTAAAAGGCCATTTATCCTGTTGCGTGCCGCGAAGCCCGGCCTGTCGGGATGACGCCCACGACCCGAGGCCCAAAATCCGGAAGCTCCATCACAGAGTGTGAACGTCGTAGCATCGCTCAGAGTTCCAGCAGCATCTGCGGTGCTTCGGAAGCGCGGTCGGTCTGCAGAGCGGATATCGATACCCCGAGCAGGCGGACTGCCTTCGGCGTCGGCATCAGTTTTTCGAGCAATTCGATCGCCACGCGTTCCAATTCAAGCCGGCTATCGACGGGACCGGGCAGTGATTGGCTGCGCGAAATGATCTCGAAATCTGCGAACTTCACCTTCAGCGTAACTGTCCGACCCCGATTTCCGGTGCTTTCGCAATGCCGCCAAACCTTGTCGATCAAAGGCTGTAACTCTGCGGCCATCGGCTCGAATTCGGTCAGGTCCGTCGCAAACGTGTTTTCAGCACCGACAGATTTCCGGATGCGGTTGGCCCGCACCGGTCGCTCGTCTATCCCGCGGGAGATCGAATAATAGTAGGCCCCGGCCTTTCCGAAGTTGGCCTCTAGAAGCGCCAGTTCCTGACGGCGTAGATCCATCCCCGTGAAGATACCTAGTGCGTTCATCTTCGCATTGGTTGCGGGTCCGATGCCGTGGAATTTGCCGACCGGCAGCGTCTCGACGAAACCCGGTCCCATCTCAGGCGTGATGACATATTGGCCGTTCGGCTTCCGGTAATCGGACGCCAGCTTGGCAAGAAACTTGTTGTAGGAGATACCCGCCGAAGCGTTGAGGCCGGTCTCAGTCTTGATCTTAGCTCTGATCGCGAGCGCAATGTCCCTCGCCAGCGGGATCCCTTGCAGATTTTCCGTAACGTCGAGATAGGCCTCGTCGAGCGAAAGCGGTTCGATGACCTCCGTGTGCTCCGCAAAGATAGCTCGGATCTGCAAAGAGATCGCCTTGTAGACATCGAAGCGCGGTTTCACGAATATCAGATCGGGACACTGCCGCTGCGCCGTGATCGAAGGCATTGCGGACCGCACGCCGAACTTCCGCGCCTCATAGCTTGCGGCCGCTACGACGCCGCGCTCGCGGGAGCCCCCCACGGCGACCGGTTTGCCGCGCAATTCCGGATTGTCGCGCTGCTCGACGGACGCATAGAACGCATCCATGTCAATGTGGATGATCTTCCGGACTTCCATTCAGCTAATTTCTCGCCCCAGGGGCGCGCATCTTCTTCGGACTCCGCGCGCAGATTCCTGCACTCTCGCGCTCGCCACAGTCCGAACAATAGCTCACCTTACAACACTCGCTCCACCTCACCGAATCAACAATGGCAACATCACCCACGCTGATCACCGGACTGACACGGAGCCGGGTTTCCGTCACCGACGTCCTGCATTTCACGGGCGGTCTCCGTGCGGTGAGAGGTCCCGGCGGCTTGCAGCTCGGGCCGCTCTCCCCGGATCGCACAGGTGCGATAAGGGGAGTTCCAGAAGGTCAGATTCAGGCTCTCGGTGCTTCACTGGGTCTGATCCTGTTCGGCGGGGACGAGATTATATCTACCGACCCGAACTTGCCGGCGCGGACCTGGACGCCGCTCTTGGGCCAGCCAAGGCTGGCGCACGCGGCCAATGATTCATGGGCAATGATCTCGTCAAGCGCTCGGGCCGCCGGCAATGAAGTGTACGCCAGGCTTGCGCGCAGCCTGTCGGTCAGCCTGCGGGCCGCCGGACTGCAGTTGCGAAACGCATCGGACGAATACAACAAGCAACTTGAGGCGGCCTTGGCCAGGGGCCAACAAGTCGGAACTAGATTTTCCAACCTCGCAATGGACGATCTGCATCTCGCCTTTCACGCGTTGCTTTCCGAAATGGCAAGCGCGCGGGATTACCTAGCGCGAGTGGCAAGGTTGCGTGTCAATGCACCGGACAATATCGACGCTCTCGCGCGCCTGCGACAATGGACAGAGCGGCCGGTGAATTCGGCGGTGCTGAGCGATGCGCTAGTGCAGCGCCTTCTTGAAGACTCGGATGAAACCGCGGCCGACCCGTGGCTGCGCGACATCGGCGAGTACCGAAATCTGTTCCTGCACCGCGAGCATATTGGGGCGATGGCGCGATGGCTCGTCGTCGAAGAGCGCGACAGCCCGACGGGGCCCGTCAGAGCAATTGCGATGGCTATTAACACGCGTCCCGGTGCCGACACCACATGCGATGCGTTGACGCGTTTCGTCGATCTGCACGCGCGACTATGCCGACTTGCAGATTTCGCCGTTCAATTCGCGCCATACGACGCAACGCCTCCGGCGTTTTCGACTGCCGCCAGGCCCTAGCCTGCCGCTTGGCTAGTCAAGAGTGGGACGCCTTCGCGTTGAACATCTCGGTTCAGCGCTTTGACAAATTCCGTCGCGCTGACCGGCGAGAAGTCGGATCCAACCAATTGCACGCGGCGCGTCAATGCCGCCTCGAATAAATCCGGCGTCGTCAGGCGAAGCGCTTCCGAGGCCGCGAGCAAGGCAGGTGGTATCTTCTCAACCGAGCCATGCAGGCTTTCGAAAATCCCGATCGCCGCTTCAGCTTCGTCCGATCGCACGAACGATCTCCCGTCGGGCAGCTCCTCGTAGGCCTCAAGGTTCAGATAGAGAGCCCAATCGAATCGCTCCTTTAGGTCGTTCGCAAGCATACTTCCACTCCAATTTCAAAGCGCGCTTAGATCGTAAGGTACGTCGCCGAATTTCCGAATTACGCAAGCGTCGCTGAACTCCCCCGTCGCCGGGTCCCCTGTCCGACTGAACGCGACCGCACCGACGTGGCCCTCTTTGCGCGAAAGTGACCCCGCGCGCATCACCGCGGCGTTCGGATTGAAGCACTCCGTCGGCTCGCCGGCCGCAACGCCATCATCACTTGCGACGAATGGCAGCGCGACGTAGTACGTGACCTCGGCCATGTTCCTCGCTCCTGCTCAATCGAGTTCAGCCGTTACTTGGTTTAAACCTTCAACGCACGAAGCGCGCGCTGCGACAAGCCAGATTTCCAGTTGACAAAATCCCAAGAATGTTCTCATTTTGTTCTACAGGTGTCAAGCGCTCGAACCGGCGATCTCCGCCACCTTGGCGGGTCAGGCGGAGCTGCACGGTTTGCCTGGAAATCTCGGCGCTCAAGGCTTGAAGTTGGCGCACATACATTGCTGCGAACTGCCCAAAATTGATTCGCGAGAAGCGAGGGACTGAGCGGTGTGCAATCTGTACAGCATCACGACTAACCAAGAGGCTGTCAGTCGTCTCTTCAGGGTCGTGAACAGGTACGTCGGAAATCTCCCTCCCATTCCCGGCGTGTTTCCGGACTACCCCGCGCCTGTCGTACGCAACGCCGACGCTGGACGAGAGCTTGCCATGATGCGCTGGGGAATGCCGCCACCGCCGAAATTCGGCGGCCCACCGGTCACCAACATCCGGAACACGTCGTCGCCGCACTGGCGAGGCTGGCTGAAGCCGGAAAATCGTTGCCTGGTACCCGCGAACAGTTTTTCGGAATACGCACCCGAGCCGAACCCTGAGACCAAGAAAAAGGACGTCGTCTGGTTCGCGCTCGACGAGTCCCGACCACTGTTCGCTTTCGCGGGCATCTGGACCGAGTTCAAGGGCGACCGGGGCACCAAGTCCAAGCCGGTCCCCGGCCCTCACCTGGTCTACGGCTTCCTGACGACGTCGCCGAACGCGGTCGTCGAGCCCATCCATCCGAAGGCCATGCCGGTGATCCTGACCACCGACGAAGAGCGCGACGTCTGGATGCGCGCACCGTGGGACGAAGCCAAGGCCCTTCAGCGGCCACTACCCGACGATGCGTTGTCGATCGTCGCCCGTGGCGCCGACAAGGAAGATCGGTCCGCAGCGTGAAGGCCATGTTGCACAGCCTTGCACTCGTCGCGTTGGGTTGCATCCTGCTTAGCGCCGAGGCTCGGGCGTGGAGTGACCCCGGACATAAAATTATCTGCGAAATTGCTTTCAGGCTTGCTCAACCAATAACGCGCGCCGCAATTCAAAAGCTGATGGAACTCGATACCGAATTCAAAACCTTTGCCGACTCTTGCGTCTACCCGGATCACCCTATCCGCGGGCTGCCGCGTATCCGCTCGACGGAGCACTATGTGAACTTGGCGCGAGATTCCAAGGGTCTCACCTCGGACCACTGCCCGAAGTCCGAAAAGTGCGTAGTCACTGCGATCCTGGACGATTCCAAGGTGCTTTCGTCGAAGACCAGTACAGATGCCGACAGACTGATTGCCCTGAAATCACTGGGCCACTGGGTCGGCGACATCCATCAACCATTGCACGTCTCCTTCGAAGACGATCGCGGCGGCAATACCATCAGGGTAACCGGGCAGGCGCCGGAAATCTGCACTCGGCATGGGACAATTGCCTCGTTCTATATGCGGTCGGCCCCGACACTTCGGACGCCGTAACGGAGCTGATGGGTGGCATCTCTCCCGAAAGGCAGGCCCGATGGGCGTCCTCCGGACCGAGGGACTGGGCAAACGAATCCTTCTCAATCTCTGAAGCCGTCAAGACGGGATACTGCGAGATGCGCGCGGACTCCTGCGACATGCCTAGCAATAGCGTGGCGATCGGCGCCGAATATCTCGAGGCAAACGAGCCCGTCGTGAAAGAGCAACTTCAGAAAGCGGCCGTCCGGCTTGCCCGCGCTCTCGATGTAGCTCTTGGAAACTGAACTGGAAACGCAAAGCCAAGGAACGCCGTTCGCATCCCTTTGTGCGCAAATCCAGCCTTCGGCGACCGGCGCACGGGCAAAAAGGCAACTCCCGACTCGATTCAATCCGGGCGCTCAATTAGGCTATGCTGCGCGGTAGACGCGAGAACAGCTTTGGGGGAAACATGGCCTATTTTCGGGAAGAGACCAGTCGGCTGACGGTGCTGCAAAAAGCCGGCTTAGCCGGTGCGGTAAAGCGATATGTCCTCCGTGGGCGCGTCGTCACCATGAATGCCGCCCACGATGTCATCCCCGACGGCTTCGTCTGCGTAGCCGATGAGACCATCGTCCATGTCGGCGCGTGGTCCGACGGCCTGCCGGCTCCGTTCGACGCGGCGAAGCTGATTGTGACCGGCGGCAGCATCTATCCGGGACTGATCGAACTGCACAACCACCCGTCATACAATTTCATTCCGATGTGGCCGGTCGTCCAGCACTTCGATAACCGGGGGATTTGGCGAAACGATCCGGGCTATAAGCGCTGGGTCTCGAATACCGACTATCTGCTCTGCAATCATCCGGTTGCCACGTACCCGAAGGCGCTCGTCCGTTTCGTCGAGTGCCGGGCGATACTGGGGGGCGTGACAACAACGCAAGGCATCCTCTACCAAAACGGCAGCGCTATGAGGTCCTACTACGATGGCCTTGTACGCAATGTCGAATTTCCCGTGAAAAATTGGCCGGTAGCAGACGACTACATCAACGACTTTACCTCGGCGCAGGATGCCGAGAACCGCGCCGGCCCGGCACTAGCCGCGGGAACACCCTACATCATCCATCTCTGCGAAGGCGTCGATGCCACAACGCGAGCCAAGTTCGACTACCTGCAAAAAGGCGACGGCACCTGGCTGATCGGACCTTCGCTCGTCACGATACACGGCGTCGCGCTTGATGACCCTCAATTTCGAACGCTGGCGCAGAACCGGGTCGGCGGCTTGGTCTGGTCGCCCCTGAGCAACATGCTGTTGTATGGAGCGACCACCAAGGTCGCGCGCGCCAAAGCGGCGGGCGTCCCGATCGCCATCGGATGCGATTGGGCTCCGAGCGGGACGAAAAACCTGCTGGGCGAACTAAAGATCGCGAAGATCGTCAGCGATCACGAGGGCGGTATCTTTTCCGACCGGGAACTTGTCGATGCGGTCACGCGAACGCCGGCGGCCATGTTGGGATGGGCGCCGTATGTCGGATCCATCCAAGCCGACAGGACCGCCGACCTCATGATCATCGATACCGCCGGCGGAGATCCCTACCGCGAGCTTATCGACGCAGACGAGTCTAACATCATCGCAGTCATTATCGACGGCCGCCCGCGCGCGGGGCGCGCTACCTTGATCGATCCGGGGTCTGCAGACGCCGAACTCATCCGCATCGCGCAACAAAACCTCGTCCTCGACATCATCGAATCGAAGACGCATCCGCTGGGAGGAACGTCCTTGAGCAGCGCCATCGCAACGATGACGTACGCGCTCGCTAACCTCAAGGATGTTGCTCGCGAAGCCCACACACTCGCGCCGATGATGGAAGGTGTAGTCGATCACTGGCGCCCGGTGCCGGATTACGATGATCGCCCAGCGGGACCGATGTTCGCGGCGCCGACGCTACCGGGCCCCGATGACGTCGATCCGCTGGCAATCGAACCCATGACCGCCGTGGACGACACCGGATTTATCGGGCGCATTCAGGCCAATCCAAACGTTCCTCAATGGTTGAAGGACTCACTGTAGAACGGTGGTTTACCGTGAAGCCTTGAAAGAAAGGCAGACCGCCTCGTCGGATCAGGTGTACCGCGATTGTCTATGCTTCAATCGTTCCTTGGCTGTGCGCTCACCGTCTTCATCGTGGTCCGGATCGTCCGCGGGTTCGTACCACAACATAATGAGGGCAAAGCCGTTGGACTGCAGATAGACCTGCTCGCTCATCGTCGGGGCCTGTCGGCCGCGCTCGACGTCAATCCAGTTTTCGGGCAATCGCGTATCAACGTCGCTCGGCACGCCGACTTGCAGGCACTTGCGATAGAACAACGACCTCTCGGGCACGGCCTTGCCGCGTAGAGCCGTAATGAATGGAAATCTCGTCTTGTTGCGGTATGTCGCGCCCACCTTGCCGTCGCGGACCACCACGAAGGCAATCGTTTCCGAATGATATTCCGCGTAGGCCCGGGCCATGGCGTCCTTGCTGACGTCGAACTTCGTCGCCAGCGAAAGCATATGCTCTATGCTCGGCGCCGACTTCTTCCCGATCTCGGTCCGCAATGCTGGCGGCGGCATCAGGATCAGCGACGAAAACCGATTTGCCTCGACCTCCATCTTCGCACGACGGTCGCCCTCCTTCGGCTTGAGCAGCGTCATGTCGGCCTGCGAGCAAAGGAAACGGCCTTCCTCGTCCGGCATGTGCGATGGCATCAGAAAATGCCCCAGTTCATGTCCCATCGTGAACCTGCGACGCTGCGGCGACACCCCTTTCTTCACTAGGATGATGCCACGGCTTCGCTCGCGGTCAGTCAGCAGACCGCCCTCGAAGCCTTGAGTGATGAGCGCTTGGATCTCGATGATGTCGAGTTGCCGGCACAACTCCTCGATCGGGACCGGAATCGGCAGGTTCGGCTCAGCCTTCAGGATGGCCATAACGATCCCCTCCGGGGATCCCTTATCGGCAAGGTCCATGCGCGAGATCTGCATCGCAACTACTTTCGATCGGAGTCCTTCAACCGCTGCATCAGGATGCGAATGGTCTCCAGGTCGGGATCAGATAGCTGCTTGAGTTCCCGAAACAAGGCGACGTGCTTCTCGTCCTCGTCGGCCGAGTTGGGGTTCTCACCGACAAGGTCGGCGATCCGGACCTGAAAATGAGTGGCCAGCTTGGTCAGCAGATCGACCGACGGATTGCTGCTACGGCCGGTCTCCAGGTCCCAAACGTGGGTCTTCGAGGCGCCGATGGCATCGGCGACATCCTGCAGCGACTGCTTCCGGCGGACCCTCAACTCCTTCAACTTGGTGGCTAATGACATCGTAAGCCTCTCAAAAGGCCCGCATTTTCGGACCGTAAGATTCACTTGGACGATTCTATAGCGCTCGTCTTGACAATCGCAAGCGTCAGATTTATCTGTACGGTTAATGCCGCCCTGACCGGACGGCAAAATTTGGAAAGATCGATGTAGCGATTCTTCATGCCCGCGCGGCCACGGCTAGGACCAGCCACCCGATCGCCAAGGCCGCCGCTTCCTCGATCGCAACGTATGCGACGAGGACACCATGCCGAAGAACATCCTGGTATTTTCAGACGGCACCGGTCAGGCCGGCGGTCTGACCCCTGACGAGAACCGGTCGAACATCTACAAGATGTTCCGCGCCACGCGCTGCGGACCGGACACCAACATCAGCGCCGGCGAACAGATCGCCTTCTACGACGCCGGCCTCGGGTCGCAGCCGCCCCACGGTGCCTTCTTCATCACGCGTGCCTGGCGCTGGCTGCACAATGTCGCCAGCCAGGCGACGGGCCTCGGCATCACCACCAACATCATCGACTGCTACGCCTGGATTGTGCGGGTGTACGAGCCCGGCGATCGCATCTATCTGTTCGGCTTCAGCCGCGGCGCCTACACGATCAGGTGTCTTGCGGCGGTGCTCTCACTTTGCGGCGTTCCGACGCGGATGCCGGTCGGCACACCGCTGCGGCGCGATGTCGGCGGCTCGACGGCGATAGCCAAGGAGGCGGTGAAAGGGGTCTATCAGTTCGTCAGTTCGCCCAAGGACACTGCCTATGTGGAGCAGCGCAAGGCGCTCGCGGCGAACTTCCGGCAGAAGTACGGGTCCGACGACAACGGCGAGCCGAACATCGTGCCGTTCTTCATCGGTGTGTTCGACACCGTCGCGTCGCTGGGCAGCTACCTGCTGTCGGCGGCGCTAGTCGCCGGCGCCGCCGCCGTGCTCGCCGGCATCAGCTTCGCGCAGTCGTTTCTCCTCTTTGCGTTTCTGCCGACCTTCCTGACGCTGGCCGGGATCAGCGCGCTCGCAGCGGCGATCGGCTACGCAGTCACACATATCAAGTTCGCCGCCGGGCTGCCGGGCCACTGGTGGCAGCGCTGGCATTTCGCGTCACCGAAGATGAAGTTCTACGACCTGCACCTCAACAACAGGGTCTGGCACGCGCTGTCGATCGACGAGAACCGCGCTGACTTCGCCCGGGTGATCTGGGGTGGCGTTCACAACAAGGGTCCCGGACGACCCGACGAATACCCCGACTGGCTGCAGCAGGTGTGGTTCTCCGGAAACCATTCCGATGTCGGCGGCAGCTATCCCGAGAACGAGGCGCGCCTCTCCGACATCTCGCTCGGCTGGATGGTCCACGCCGCGGTCAACCTGCCCGACGGCAAGACCCCGACCGGCAACGGCATCAAGGTCGACGACCGCTTCCTGCAACTCAATCCCGACCCGTTCGGGCCGCAGCACGACGCACGCGAGCCAGGATACTTCGGCGGGCGTTTCAAGTGGACGGAAGGCCACCGCAAGGTCGAGCCCTGCGGCATCCTGCATTCATCGGTCTACAAGCGCTTCGATGCGCCCGACGGTGTCCCGCATTTCTACAGCCGCGCACCGTACCGCCCGACAAATCTGTCCGACCACGAAAATCTCGCGAAGTATTATCCCGGCGCACCGGCGGCGCCCAACGATGGAGTCGTTAAGTGATTTGCGAAATCGAGTTCATGCCCGTCGGCACTGGCAGCAAGGCCGGCGACGCCATCATCCTGCGCTACGGCACACCCGTCGACTTCAAGCTGATGCTTATCGATGGTGGCACCGCCGACACCGGCGACGAGATTGTCGCGCATCTGCGGAAGCATTTCGGGCTCGGCGCGAAACTCGAACACGTCGTCCTAACTCACTCCGACGCGGATCACGCATCGGGACTGCGGACCGTGTTGGCGCAGATTCCGGTCGATAATCTCTGGCTGCATGTACCGTGGCTTCTGGCGCCCGAGGTGAAGCACCTCTTTGCGGACACCCGCTGGACGCCGCTCGGCCTCCAGACCGCCGTGAAGAAGGAGTACGACATCATCGGCGAGATCGTCGATCTGGCGCTGGCAAGGCGCGTCACCATCAACCAGCCGTTCCAGGGGCAGAACATCGGCCCCTTCCACGTCCTGTCGCCGAGCCGGGCCGTCTATCTGCACCTGCTGCCCCAGTTCGAGAAAACGCCGGATCCGGACCAGACAGCGATCGAGGCGGCGTCGATGTGGCTTGGGAAGGCCTCTTTCATAGGCAGACTCGTCGAAGCCGCCCGCTCGAAGGTGGAAAACTGGACGACGGAAACCTGGGCTCAGGAGCGGTTGCGGGACGGCGGACAGACCAGCGCCAGCAACGAGTCGAGCGTCGTCCTGTACGGGGCGTTCGAAAACGAGCAGCGTGTTCTCCTCACCGGCGACGCCGGCGTGAATGCCCTGACCTGGTCCGCCGACTACGCGGTCAGAGTCGGCCTGCCGCTCCAGCGGTTCACGTTCGTGCAGATCCCGCACCACGGAAGCCGCCGGAACGTCGGGCCGACCGTGCTGACAAGACTGCTTGGACCGGTACAGCCGGAGTACGCCGATCCGCGTTTTTCGGCGTATGTCTCCGCCCCCGCCGACGATACGAACCACCCTCGCAAGATTGTCTTGAACGCGTTCAAGCGCCGGGGCGGCATAATCATCGCCACGCAGGGCTCGACCAAGGTCCACCGCGGCGGCTTCCCGATGCGGACCGGTTACTCCAGCGTCGACGGGCTGCCGTTCTTCACCAGGGTCGAGGAATACTCATGACCACGGCCGGAAACTCGAAGTCGTTGAAGGACCAGAACCGCTGGCATTTGTGGCTGCTTATCGCCGTGAACTCAGCCGTCTTCTACGCCGCGCTCAATTTCAGCGACTTCGAAAGCTCAGGCTACCGGGCGCTGGTCAACAGCGCCACTCAGCTTCTGCCTGTCGGCTTCGCCACCGTCGTGACGACCGTCGCGAACGGACTGCTCGATGCCGACATGAAGGCAAGGCTTGTCTTCCTACGATGGCATCACGCACTGCCAGGCAACCGCGCATTCAGCCGATACGCGCACCGCGATCCGCGGATCGACCAGGACAAGCTCGCCCAATTGATCGACATGAAGTCGCTGCCAGCTCCCGAGGCTGAAAACGCCGCATGGTACCGCCTCTACAAGGAGGTGCACAATGACCAGAGCGTGCAACAGGTCCATCGTGAATTCCTGTTGTTGCGCGACTACACCGGCCTTGCAGCCCTGTTCCTTGTTGGCTTCGGCGCTGTTGCGCTCTTTAGCGTCCACCCACCCAGAGTCTTAGCGATCTACTGCGCTTTGCTCATTGTCCAATACATCATCGTAAGGCATTCGGCCGCGACTTACGGAATCCGTTTCGTCACGACCGTGCTCGCGCTCAAGACCTCGACACCCGCGCTGGCCGTGCGGACGCCAGCGAAACGCGCCGCCAAGACGGCAAAGTCCTGAACACCGCAAAGGCATAAGAGTCGCACTGAAGTCGACGCCCTGCGATCGCGGTGGATGCGAGTGTGAAAGCCGAGACGTTGTTCACTTCTGTCGAGTTCCACCTGGGCGCCAAGCCTACTCCCTCGTCGCGGACACTTTGCCGGTTTCCGGATCCTACTGGTCGGACCATGGTCCATGGTCAACTCGCAACAGTACCAACTCTAGCGCCATTCCGATTAGCTTCGCCTACCTTGTCATTCAATCTGGATCACAAGCGAGTGGCCAACTCCAGATATCTGCAGAACGCATTTGCAAGTTGCATCTGGCGCGGCGTACGGCACTCCGGTTCGAACAAGCGGGGCGATGCGACGACGGCGCAGATGCACTTTGCACGCGAAGTCGCGACGTTCAGACGATTGGCGCTGTAAAGAAACTCCATGCCGCGCGGGGCGTCCGAGTGGCTTGAAGTGGTCATCGAATAGATCACGATCGGCGCTTCGCGCCCCTGAAACTTGTCGACCGTGCCCACCCGGGCGCCGGGAATGCGCTCCTGAAGCTCGAACACCTGTGCGTTATAAGGAGCGATGATCAATATATCGTCCAATCCGACCGGCCCTTCGACTCCCTCACGATTAATCCAAGTCGTCCCGCCCGCCAGGATTTCGCAAACGAGGCTGTCGATCGCATCGGCCTCCTCCCGCGACGAGCTTTGATTCCCATCGTGTGTCACGGGGAGATAGCGAAGGCCCGCGCCACTAAGCCTGCTCTTAGACTTGATCGCCTGGTTCTCAAGGCCTGGGCGGGGGTGCAATCGGCCGTCGTAGAAGAGCTCCGAGTTGAACGAGCAAATCAGCGGATGCAGGCGCCAAGTCTCCGGAAGGAATAGACCTCGGTCGGCCGGCACCGTGGCGTGAGAGCCGAGAATATGGTTGAGCGACGAGACGTCGACACCGTCGGGATGGCTTCCTTGGATTGGCTGTTCGAGCTGCCGAGGGTCACCCAACAACACTATGCTTTCAGCGGCCTGGGAGACGGCCAGTACGTTCGCAAGCGACATCTGCGCGGCTTCGTCGATGAAAAGCACGTCGACGCTTCGAGCGGCGTCAGGTCTCGCCCAAAACCAAGCCGTCCCGCCCCCCGCCCTACAGTCGGAATGCAGAGCACCGAGAAAAGCCGTGTTGTCGGTGGTGAACCGCAGACCTGGACGATCGTCCTCCTTGTCGGAGAGCTTTTGGATACACCTGATCGGAATATTCTGTTCGCTGGCCGCGATGACGACCTCATCGAGAAGATTGCGGATGACCTTGTGGCTGTTCGCCGTGATCCCGACGGTCTTCCCTTCCTTTGCGAGGGCGCAGATCATGCGAGCACCGGTATGCGTCTTCCCTGCACCGGGGGGCCCCTGTACCGGAAAAACGCTGCTGTCGAGATTGAGCGCTATGCGGATCGCCGCTGCCAGCGTCGCCTCGCCGTCCACCTGTAGTTCCTGCCCCCGAAGACGAGGCGCCACGGCCATCAAAAGGTCGCGGGCAGCACGGTGGTCTCCTTCCCCGGACATTCCATGATCCGCCACGTACACGCCGATCCGCATCAGCGAATCGGCAAGCACCTGCGTATCGACGAAGTTATGGGCGAATACTGCCTCGTGATGAACGGCTGCCGTGTCTCCACGCTTCTTGATGTCGATGGTGCGCCCGTCGTGCGAAATGGCGACCACGCGTCCGAATTTGTCGCCCCCGATGCTCCTGAGGTCGTCCTCGGCTCGGATGTCGGTATCCTGCAGCGCAAACCGGTAGCGATGTATCGGCGCCTTGGCGGTGCCGCCGGCCTGTTCCACGTACGTTAGATCTGCCAGGCCGGCGCGCTCATGGAGAAGATCTGCGGCGGACAAATCGCGAAGCCGGAAGTATTCCCACCAGACGGCCTTCTTTTCGCGCCCGTGCCAATCCAACATGAACGCTAGGAGCCAGTGCGCATGCTGTTCGGCGCTGCGTTCCTCGACGTCGTCGGGCACGCCGTCCGTCAGACGCGCAACAAGCGCCGCTACCTTCTTTTGCCATTCGTCCAGTTCGGCGCTGATCTCGGACGTTGCCGCCGCCGGCCGATCGATGACGGCGCCATCAGCGATGAGGTCCGCTCGAACAGCTTCCAGCCAGCGTCTCAAGGCCTCGGTGGACGCGCAGTCATCCCGATTGTAGCCCCTGATCGTCGCCTTGTCGCTTTCGGGAATACCGGCGCTGTCTGCCAATTCGAGACGCGCCTGCGTGCGAGCCATCACCCCGCCCACGTCCTCCAACGGCACGATCCTCACGAACGAATAGAGCGGCTCGAGCTTCTTGATCGAATAGCTCTCCACACTCGCACGAATGGCGTGCCGCACGGCGGCAAAGAGATCGACAAATATCTGTGCCCGCAACAAGCCGTCGACCTCGTTTTCTCGCGTCGCATAGCGTCCCATCAGGCGCTTCATTGCCGCCGGCTCATAGGGAGCAAAATGGTAGATATGCAGGCCGGGATGGACTGTCAGGCGCTCGGTCACGAAATCGACAAAACGCTCGAATGCAGCCCTCTCCTCCTGCCGATTGGAAGCCCAATCGCCGACGTATTGTGCGGAGCCGTCCTCGCCCGAGTAGACATACCCGAACAGGAATTCCAAGCCGCCGTCGCCGACGAACGGGTCGCCCTCGAAGTCGAAGAAGATATCTCCCGGAGAGGGCTCCGGAAGGCGAGACAGACCGAAGTCGGCGATCGGGAGCAAGGTCTCGTAAACCACCGAACCGCTCGTGCGCCCCTCGACCTGGATCCGGGCCTGCTCTCGGATCTTCTCGAAGCTCTTGGCCGCTCCCCGATCGGGCCTCCACGGAAGCGGCAACGGCAAAGCCGCGAGCGCCGCCGTGGTTTCGACGCCGTGTCTCTTCAACTCGCCGATCTGGGATTTGCTGATGCCGGCGACGAGCGACATGTGATCGTCAGCCCTCCTCCTCTCGTCACAGTGACGGCGCCAACGACATATCTCGCAATGTTCTATCGGCTCAGGATAGGCGTCGCCGGCGACGGATCCCGAGACAGAACTCTCAAGACTGCTCCGGACGTGCCGGTAGTATGCGCCATAATCGGCGATCCGGTACGCCTCGGGGACGAAGTTCGTACCCGGCGTAACGACGAAGGCGGAAGTCGGCTCGGCCTCCTGGGTCTCCGACAGCAGGTCAGAGTAGAGCGATATCTGAAGGACCGTATTGCCCTTCGTCTCGCGAGCGAGCTTAGTGTCGATCACTTCGTAGGACCAAGGCCCGAACCGGCTCGGCGTCTCCACCCTCCGAAGAACGTCGGTGCGGCCGTTCCAGCGTCCAGCCCGCAGCGCCCCCTGAACGATGATCGCATCTCCCCTGGCCATCGCGGCATTGGTGGCGGCAATCGATTTGGCGTCGACACCCACACCTTCGACGACGGTGGCCGTCAGACCGCTTGCCTCGATGTGCTCGATGAACCCCTGCTCGTGCAGTGTTCCGCGCTCCGCCAGCACCTCGAGCACAGGATCCCAAATCTTCGGTTTAGCCAATTCGCCGTTGGCAACCCTGAGATCGAGCGCGGTCAGATAGCGGCAGTTCAGGTGCCCCACCAGATCGCCAGCACTGAGATTGAGCGTTCCCGCGACTTTGTACATCTACCCTCTGGAGTTGGAACGCGTTGCCGGTTCATGAAACGCTTCCGACGAACGCGCCTAGCATAAGGTCCGCGCCATCCCGATTATTCCATTGATTTCGGAAGTGTTTTGTCGGGCCCATAACGACCGAGCCAGACGGTCGGGGACCTGCTCCCTGAATTTCCCCGCCGCAATATTCTGAACGAAGGCTGCAACCTGGGTAGCGTCGATCGAGTCTGTCTCAGTCAGTTTCTTCAACATGGTTAACGCCTCGGGGGAGTTTGTCTTGGTAAGCGTAAGCCCCAGATCGTGAACCTCTCCGGGTAACCCCGCCATGGCGGCCGCGGCACCGAATACGGCGGTCGCCTGGGATCCTCGCCAGAGGAAGACGTGGAGATCTTTCTCTTCTTGGACGAAGGTCGTTGTCTCCAAACCGAGAGATCGAAACATTTCCCTTCCTTCAGCCAACAGGGTGCGCCCCTTGTCGTCGAGATAGGCCGGCTCGTCAGATGACAGGTAGACCAGCCGCATTTCCGCCGCCAAGCGATCGTGAAGGCGTTCTCCGTCGGCTCGCTCGAACCTGGGCACCACCCCGCCCGGATGCGGTGCCACGAAAAGAGTGTTCGTCTTCTCGTCGAGGTCCTGCACGATCCAGCGCTGGCCGGCAAAGACGACCAGACTGTCCTTGTGAACCGGGAATGAAATCGGAAGGGTACCGAGCATCCTTCCCCCGGCAGTGAGCCGCCATTCATCGGCGGACTCAAAGACAGCAAAGAAATTGCGCGACTGGACGATCCGCTCGCCCTCTTTTCCGAGCATGATGGTGCCGTCGCTCGATTGCTCGACGAACTTGGTTGCTTCCGAAGCGAGGTGTCGAAGCAGGTCGGCGAATTCGGACACCGAGATCGAGGCGAACGGACCCGGGCCGCACAACAGATCGTACAACGGTCGCGCCCTTATCCCTCCTCGTTCGGCGATCACCGACAGTATCTGGTGGATGAGCGTGGATGCGATTTCTGGAACCTGACCTGCAGGCTCGACGAACCTCTCTAGAAGAAGCCGGACCACGGCGACCGATCGGATCGTATTAGGCCGCAACCTATCTATTACGCCTGATTCCTGATCGATGTTCGGCTCGCGTACATAAACCCGGAGGACCGACGGCGTTCCTCGCCGCCGACCGGTCCGTCCAAGACGCTGCTTCAAGGAGGACAGCGATCGCGGCGAGCCTATTTGAGCCACCGACTGTACGGATCCGATGTCGACGCCGAGTTCCAAGGTCGACGTGCAGATCGCCGTCGTCGGCAGCTTTGCATCCTTCAAGCGAACTTCGAGATCCTCCCGCAAGGTCTTCGAGAGGCTGCCATGGTGCGGAAAGAATTCGTTCGGAACCTTCGCCTTGTCGCACCGTCTCCTAAGCCTGTCGGCGGCCGATTCCACGGTCCGGCGCGAACCGCCGAAAACCAGATTGTTTGTCCCGCGAAGCGTCGCAAACAGATGATCCGCGATATCATCCAGTGCTATCCTTCTCGGCTTTTCCTCCGTGCCGGAAGCACCCTCGGCGTGATCCGGATCATCCAATTCAGGGGGTTCGACGTAGCCCCGAACCTGAAGCCTTAGCTCCGGTGCGTCGGACTTCGCCTCTAGGATTTCGACCGAGTGAGGCACCGTCGGACGAAGCCAAGCCGCAGCCTGCGGAAGATCGCCGATCGTTGCCGACAGACCGACGCGCCGTGCGGGCTGTTGCGACATCGCATCAATACGGCGCAGCAGGCTTGCCAGATGAAGCCCCCTGGGTCCCTGCAGGAACGAATGAAGTTCGTCGATCACGATGAACGCCGCCGCCGACAAGAGCCGCGCGGCGTCGGTCGGACGGCGGGTAAACATTGCCTCGATCGACTCGGGCGTAATAAGAGCGATACCCTGCGGCTTGGATAGCGCCTTTTTCTTCTCGGCTTGCGGTGCATCCCCGTGCCATTTCACGACGGGAATTCCCATGTTTTCGCAAAGTTCGTCCAGGCGCTTGAACTGATCATTGATGAGCGCCTTCAACGGACTGATGTACAGCACGGAAAATCCCGGCTCTTTCCGCTCGGAAACCCTGGTGAGAATCGGCAGAAACGCGGCCTCCGTCTTTCCGGCCGCAGTAGTCGCCGCAATCAGGATGTCACGATCGCCGTCCAGCACCGAATTTATTGTGCGGGCCTGGATTTCCCGAAGCTCGTCCCAGCCTTGATCCCTGATCCATCGACGGATCGTCGGATGAAGCTTGTCGTAGGCGCCTTCAAGAGTTGAGTCGGAGGCTCGTGAGCTCATCGCCGTCTCCGTTCCCGTCGGCATCCACCGAGACGTCCGGCGCATCCGGCGCGATCGGTATCCGGTCCAGAAGATCTTCCCACCTGGTGCCCGGATTCTGTTCGAGCACCGACAACATGTGGACGAATGCCTTCACGGTCGATCGCGGGGTGCGAAAATAGGCTTCCCCGATCTTGCGGTCGCAATGTTCCATGAACGCGGTCAGCGCCTCGTCCGGCACCAGGAATTTCGACGTATCCCCGCTTGCGAACACCATCCTGATGTTGCCGAGCAGCACCAGCAGATCCTCGGGCGTAAGGCTCTGAAGTCGAACGACGGGGCCGGACAGATCGACAAGACCGCCGCTGGCAAACGTATTTTCCGCAAGCCGCGATTGAAGCGCCTCGTAGCTGAACAACCCGCGACGGGTATCAAGCAGAAATTCGGGCGTCCCGCACATGATGAACCCGATACCAGACGTTGTACCCTGGAGCGAGTCGTTCACGATGTCCAAAAGCTGCTCGTAATTCTGCTTCCGGGCCTGCGAATTCTGCAGCTTGTAGATGTTGGCCATCTCGTCGAACATCACCAATAGGCCGGCATAACCGGCAACCCTTACAAGGCACGCCAGCGATTTCAGCGAGTCATAGACGTTCTCGTCGTCGATGATCGTCCTCACTCCGAGGTCCTTTTTCGCCTCGGTCTTGGTCGAATATTCGCCGCGCAACCACCGGATGGCGCACTGTTTCAGGGCGTCGTTCGATTCCTCGCTCCCCCGCCAAAACGCCTTCAATACGGTTGCGAAGTCGTATCCGCCGGCGAACTGGGTGATCGGCGCCAGCCTCTCGTCGATTACTTTCTCGACCGGCACGCTCTTTTCGGCCCCCTCCTTCGCGGCATCGATAACGAGCCTTTCGATGACGCTCTGGAGGGCCCCGCCTTCGGGCTTGTTGCGAGTTGCCATGTTGGTCACGGCTTCCGAATACAAGGCTCGCGCCTGGCCGCCGCTGGCATGTATGCGCCTGTTTGGCGACAGGTCGGCATGCATCGTCACGCATTTCCGTTCAAGGGCGATGAGGCGCACGATGCTTGCAAAGAAGGTCTTTCCGGCACCGTACTCGCCGATAACGAACCTCACGGCCGCGCCGGAGTCCGCAATGCGGTCGATGTCACGCAGCATCGCAGCGATCTCGGCGGCTCGGCCCACCTGGATGTGGGCCAATCCCAAGCGCGGCACCACGCCGGCCGACAGCGCCTGGATGATCGTATCGCGCTCCTTGGGCCGTATCGTCTTGGCGGATTTGCTCATGCGGCTTTTTCTTTCATTTCTGCAATTTTGCCTCTGAGATGCGGTGCCACGGCAACTTCCTCACCGTCTTCGATCAACGGTTCCTCAAATCGGTCGAACGACCAATCGTTGATGCGCTCGATGGCGCCATCCGGTAATAGCCGCATCTCCTTCGCGTGTCGGTCGAATTCCGACCGCGTCATCGATCCGCGAAGTTCCAAAAGTTCGACCAATTCGGCGTGCGGGCCGTCCAGCCCTTCGAGGACGGCCTGTTCAACCGGGGCCGGCGGCACGACGACTTCCTCGGCAAAAATATCCGCAAGCAGAGCCGACACAGTCTCAGTATCCCGGCGCGTTCGGGCCAACCGTGCGGCATCGATGGAAATGCCTTTTGCCGCAACCACAGGCGGAACAGTCGAGGGTGGCTCTTTTGGTATCGGTACTCCTGGGGCCCTATCTTCCTCGCTAATGGGCACGGGATCATCGGCACGCTCGGCGGCCGCACTATGGAGCCCCGAGTAGACGCGCTCTTTCGGCAGACCTAGCGACTTGTGAAGCCGCTCCAGGAATTTGACTTCGCCTGCGTCCACGTTCCGATTGCCCCCGATCACGGCTACGGCAGCATCCGCGATCGCCTGACGTTCGCTTTCGGTGGTTTCGGCGAGCTTGCGCATCACCCTTGCCTGCTTCGGCGGGCTGTTGAAGGTCGTCACCGCGAAAGCGATCAGACGCGCCTGTTCGACGCCGGACAGATCCGAGGTCGAACGAATTCTTGCGATCGTTCGCTGCAGCTCCTCGTAGGAGGCCTCTCCATCGGCCGCGGCGGCCAACACCGCGACCTCAACTTGTGCCCGCATCGCCCTGAATGGCGGTCGGGCGGGATCGACCGGACCGCCGTTCGGCGCCTTGAATACGAACACCTGCTCGTCCGCCCGCGGGACGCTGCTCCCGTATCTTCTGTCGGGCTCGATCGCCACTCCGATCGAATCGAGAGCCCGTCCGAGTTCGTCGGCCGACGCAGCGGAAATCTTACCGTCGGCAGAGACATCGATGCCCGCCATCTCCAACATGATCTGCGCCGTACTGCTTCCACGGCCATGATCGCCCATGACCGTCTCGATTTGACGGCGGAAGTCGGATATCGCGCCCGATGTTGTGCTCTGCCGCAGGTCCGTAGGGAGCAACGTCGCCGCGACCATCGAATTCCGGGCAGATGGCTTGCGACCGACCAGGCGGCTGAACGCATCGAGCTCGTCGGTGCAGTCCGCGACCATCTTCTGCAGGCCAGACACCGGTTTCGTGATCCGACTTATATCGACGTACTGATTGTGCGGACCGCGGACCTCGACGTCGAACGCACCGCTCGACGCCCGGTACTGCAACGAAATCCTCTCCTTTCCGGTTACTGCAAGGCCTGAGGGAAATCGCTGAGCAAACCGCAACCGCCACAACTCGACGAATTCGTCGAAACAGCGGACCGCCGGCGTCCTCAGATACGTGTCCGGCGCCGCCAGAACCCAGCGCAACGCATCCTCGCCCGTCAATACCGATGAAGCGGCCAGGCGTTCGCCGAGGTAGACCCGGGTGGGCAAATCCATCTCGACGCCGCCGGTTCGCTCGGGAGACAGTTTCTGCAGTTCGGGACGGCCGCCCTGAGCGAGCTTGGCGCAATTTAGGAAATTGGTCGCGTAACCGTGGAATGAGTTGTTGGCACCATAGATTGTCAGAAGCCTCTCGACCTCCCGGACAACCAGGGGCGCATCGTCTCCTCCTTCCACGAACAGGCGGTGCTCCAGGCCGTAGAAGAAAAGAAATACAAGTCCGACGCCATAGGCGGGATCCCGCCTGCCCCCAGCCATCCAATCGAGAAAGGCGCGTCGCGCGGCCGGAGAAATCTCCGCATAAGACGGCCAGTACGGCATTGTTCGGCCCTCGACGTCCGCTGCGCCTGACGCAGGTAGTCTCGGGTTGATGGCGTATTGCCGGGTGCCGCCATCAGCCACCGGTACCCAGTCGCCGTAATAGAACATGCCCCCCCGGAGCTCGACATTACCGAATTTGACGGAATCGCCGACCCGAACCCATCGCGCGGGAGCAACGCGCCCGACCGATGGGGCAGCGCGGCTCGCGGCAGGCCTGGTTCGGCTACTGGTATCCGGGGATCTCGACTTACCTGTAGCGAGGGGGTTTTGCCCCGACCTTGCGCGAGAGATAAGGTAAGGAATTGCGATAAGCCCGCAAAGCAAGGCAATCGCTCCGATCGCCGCCGCATGCTCCAATACGAAGCGATAGGCGGCCGAAACCCCGGCGATCAGAGCGCCGACTAAGATCAACAGGACCGTTCCGCCTGTAGAAGTTCCCCACCGCCTGGCCATGAAAACCGTGTTGCTATCTGGCCGGCGTTCCGGCTCCCCGCAGCCTTTTTGGGCGACATTTGCACGACATACAACTGATAGTAAGGTCCCGGGCTCGATAATTGGCGACCGGCGAAAGGGCCCACAGTGCCAACCGCACCAGACGACGGCGGCGGGGGCCCCGCTCCCGCTTCAAAGACGTGAAATCGAAGAGCTAGTCGCGCTGGCTCCTCAAAACTGGCAGCGAGCCTCTTTGTGCTTTGCGTGCGAAGTCGCGAATCATGCCCATGAAACGCATTGTCCGAACGCCTAAGCTCGATTGAGTCGGGATCCGCAAATCCATCTCGGCGCCGCCGGTTCGCTCGGGAGACAATTTCTGCGGTTCGGCGCGTCCGCCCTGAGCGAGCATGGCGTAATCGAGGAAATTGGTCGCGAAACCATGGAATGTGTTGTCGGCACCATCGATCACGCACGGCCAAGGCACTGGACGAGACCGGCAGTGCCTCGCTGCGCACCGTCCTGCTGGGTCGAGACCGACAAAAATGCGTCCAAAAAGCTAAGGGAAGCTAAGCCGATTTAGCTTCCCTTAGCACCTGCTCCAGAAGGCACGAAATCGAACGCTCGCCGGTATTTTCGGAGGCGCTCGACCGTAAAATCGACGACGAGTAGGTCCAAGCCTTCCGAACCCAGTCATGGCGCGCCAGTACGTTCCGCGGACCGCGTCGTCGTCGGCAGGGAGCCCTGTAGGACAGGAAACGGGGCCAGTCGCGATGGTCGGTCGCATTCGTCTCTTGAAGTCTTCCAGCGAGGCTCTCTGCCGACCACAGATAGCCCCCCAAGAGGGAGACCTGGATCCCTTTGCGCTGAGCCCTCAATCGGCGCTCTTTCGAAGGCCGCTCGGCACGCACCGCGCTACTATCGGCAAATTGGGCGATCGAACCAGGTTTTCTTGGCTGCTTACAACACCGAATCGGCCGCAGCGCCGTAGGAAGCCCCAGTTTTGAAATCTTACGCTCGACGGCCAATCACCCGTGGTCGGGACCCAAGGCCTCGGCACGCCGCCGCGGCGGGCCGACAGCACCATCGGCGCCCTGCCCTTGATTACGCTCAACCGATTGGATTGAACCGTCGCCGTTCTCCCAAGGCCCGCTGCTCGGGCAGCCTGCCGCCGATGACGGCTGGGGTCTCCCTTCCTTGCGTTGTAACGACGCGCTACGCCGAAGCACAGGGCCCTCGACTTTTCGCGCCCGGTCACCGGATCTCGGGCGGCATCATGGACAACAGCACCGCTTGGGCTTCCCGGTATGCCTTTTCACCGGGATGGTATTGGCGCTGCGGCTTAGGATCCGGAGGAAGCACGAACGCGACGTCCGGGAGGGGGAGCGGATTGCGGCCGTTCAGGTGCAGCCCGCGCAGCGCCTCGTGAATCGAGTGCAGGAAGCCGCACATGGCCTTCATCTCTTCGATATTGGTTTTCGCGAGCAGCGCGTTCACGTCCGCGATGGAGGAAGTCCTCTTGTGCGCGAAATTGTGCCGGACCGGCCTGTAGACCGCCTCATATATTTTCCGCCATTTCTTGACTTGCGCCCGCATGGCCTGAACGTCGTCCATCGTCGTCGCATGCTTGTCCGCCGCGTATTCGGCCGCCAGGGCCGGCGGGATAACCTGCTCCTTTCGCGCGCGGAGACTTTCGCGGTTAAGAGCGGGAAGATTGCGCTCGACCGCCTTGAGGAGCCGGTCGAGGTTGTGCTTGGAGCTTTGGTCGAAGATACGGCCGAGGGCGATGAAAGCCGTTACCAGCAGCGCCTGATGCGAGGTGATCCAGAACATTGAATTCCGGTTTACCATGGTAACCACATCGGGACGCTCGGCCAGCAGCGACCGAATACCCAGATAGGCGAAGAGATATTGCTGCGCCTGCTCCTCCTCCGTGCGGAATATCTCTATTTCGAGGTCGATCTCGTCCATCGCTTCCCTCCGACGACGCTGCCCGTGCTAGAGGTCCAATTCCGATACGGGGTCCACCGCGCAGCGCCTCGGTCAATCCACCTTCAGTCGCCGCAGGACTTCGACCCCCATGCCGCGTTCCGAGAAGGTCCGCCCGGTAACGACGCCTAGTATGCGCCTTGAAACGCCTTCACGGTGTGAAGATGCCTGGCGTAATCCACGGCTTCGGCCAGCACCAAGATGATCGGCGATGGATCGTGAAGGCGGGCTTCCATGTCCTGCATCCTAGTAGTTCACCTTCTGAAATTTGCGACGGCTGTCCGCATCGATCCAGACATCCCTGGCCCAAGCGACCGGCACCATGTCGACTTCCCGGCCGCGGGTGATCCGCCGGACCATCCAGCTGCCGCGATCGGTTAATTTCAATTCGAAACCGTCCGCACTCTTTGCCATGATTTCAATACTTCAGGAATTTCAATTCCCGGTGCTTCCGCAGGAACCGGTCCTGACGGGGCGTGGGCTTAACCTGGATGCGCAGATCCTTCGTCAAGCCCAGGCGCTTCCATTCTTCTGCCGGAATGACGTCGCTGATGATGATCCGGTGCTTTGCGTCGAAAGAGATGCGGCCGCGGTCGAAGAGCGCGTCAAGGGTTCCCACGAGATACAATCCGTTGTCGGGATCCGCGCGCAGCTCGGGATATTCCTTCCAGGAAAGGATGTGCGAGGCGCGCAGCGCGGCCGGCGTTGTGCATCCTGTCACCACACAACATCCCTTCGCCCTGTGTTCGACTTCCCGGCGGAAGGCCGTCTGGACCAAGCGGCGCTTGGCCTCGGCCTTCGTCTCGGTCGCACCGCCGCCCGCGGGTGTGCTGCGTTCGTCGGCATAGAGCAAGGGTCTGGCGGCGGGAACGATGAAGGCGGCGGCCTTCGAAGCGGCGGCCTTATGCGGCACGAAATACCGACCGAGCCAGATCCATTTCGTCTCCTTGCGGTAGTCCTCACAGGTATGATTTTGGTACCGCGCCAACTTGCGCATCATCGAGGGCGGCAGGACGTAGTCCTTCAGCCACTCGTCGTATCCGACCGGACAGAAGCTGATGGCCGCATCCATGCCAGCCGTCAGGAGACCGAAAGCTTCCACCGACCGCGTCCCGAATCCGGCCCAAAGCGACGGCTTGCCTCCCAGGTAGGGGCCTTGAAACGCGTAAACGTTCGAGCGCGCGCCGGCGACCTTGAGGCGGGCCACCGTGCGATACCTCTCGCGGCCACTTGTTCCGATATCCGCCGGACCCTTGCGGAACCCGAATTGTTCTAGCCTGTCTGCAAGTTCGGAAGCGAAATGCAGCAAAGGGGCGTTCTTCGGCATTATCGGCTCCCGTGGAGGTTCATGGCGAAAAGCAAGGCGAGCAAATCATCCTGCACCCGGCGCGACTAATCATGATCGCTCACGAAAATGACCTGGGCGCCTTGGCTCCAGGCTTCGATACCGACCATTGCGGCCATCGCATCAATCGGCCGTTTCGCCTTTGCGAAGAGGCGCTCTCGGCGGACCGGGGCGAACCTAGGTCCATCGTCGGTCGCCGGTCTCGAAATCAGACGTTCGATTTGATGCCGAAGGGATGTCTCGGTGGAACGCACCTTCTTAGCGATCTCGGCCGCCAATTCTCGAGGGCGCTGTTCATGGAGTTCTACCGGATCGGAGCAGACGTATCGCCCCAGTCTGTCGTAGACGATGCGGTGAACGCCCGGCGCCCCGGCTTGGGCCGAGATCCCCCGCGAAATCTCGGACGGCTTCAGCAGGAGCGAATTCTCCAGCACGTTCTCCTGAAAGGCCTGTTCGTAGAATTGCCAGGTCGAGAAGCGCGGAGCGACGTAATACACGTCCGACTGCCGCGTCTCGTAGTCGACCAGGAGCTGGAATTGATGACCAGTCGTATCGACGCGGTACCTCCAGAACGGCCGGTGGAGCAATGGGATCGACTGCGAGGGCGTGGCGCGGTGAAAGCGCCCCAGCTCTTGTCCGAGCTTGAACTGAAGGACTACGACGCGTCCCGGATCCTCGAATTTCACGTCGAAACCGAGCTCGCCTTCGTGTAGGAGACTTGGAAGAAAAGGAGTCGGCCGGAGGCCTACGCTTGCAAGCAGGCCTTCGACCTCGCGGGTAACGCCGTATCCGAACGAAAATTCGGAGAGACGCTCGTGCAGATCTATCATTTTGAAAATGCCTGCGGCCTGCAGTCGTCGGAACCTAGACTATTTCGACAACTTTACCGTTTTTCTGGTTGAGTCGCAGGGGTTATCGATCCGTGGTCGTGCTCGCGAGCGATCCGGGGATGGGATGGCAGCCCACCGAGCCTTACGGTGAGACCGCCGCTTGGGCCGGATGCTCGGGCAGCGCTCCTGGACCTCGCCGGATGTAGACGGAAAACGCCCTGCCCCAAAGGCTCGGACTAATCATTCATCCGGCCGGAAGCCATCGATTGAAAGACTTCGTCGCGCAGATAGAAGTGGTGAAAGAGAGCCGCGGCTGCATGTACGCCTGCAATCCAAAGGATTGCGTCGCCGAGGGTGATGTGTATTTCCATGATCAGCTGCCCCAGTCGATGCGCCTTCGCAATCGGGGGGGGCGATGTCGAATCCAGGAAGGGTGACGGGAATTCCCACGAGCCAGGTGCCGAGCACTGCCGTTGCTGGAATCGCGATGAGGAGCGCATAAAGCGCGAAGTGGACGAGCTTCGCGGCCGCAGCCATCCATCGCGGCACCGGCTGCTTCGCGGGCTTGCTGTCGATTAGCCGCCATACCAGTTGCAGCATGACGACAATGAAGACGAGCACCCCGAGCGCCTCGTGAATTCTGCGGAGCCCGTCCGCGGCGGCGGAATAGAGCGAATCCTGGTCGCCCTTGCTCAACGCATAGGCAGCGAGAACCAGCACCACGGTCAGCCAATGGAAGGCCTGGGCGGCGACGCCGTAGCGAGAGGAGGCGCTTCTACTTCCATCGACGCTAGTTTTCATTGGTCATTTATGTATGGGTCGTTTGAGCGCATTTTCCTGTGATCCTCTGCGTTGTTGACCTATCGGCATTACTGCCCATCGATGCCCGTTCGTTTCATGAGCAACGCTGCCATCCTGTCCACGGGCCGCGGACGCCGCAAAGGTTTGCCAGCGCTTGGTTGGCACCGCAGCCACCCGCCAATCCGCAATCCGATCGTGCGGTGGCGAAGATGCCTGGGCCGGTGCAGATGAACCACGCCACGAACCGCAGGAAATCTGCAAAACCGAACTGCCGAGCCGACTGCCATAAACGCAATTGCATAATGCCAAGCCGTTCGCGCCCGGCGCCGCCATGAAACAGCGGTTGATCTCATCCTGGCACCTTTGCGATCCATGATCCCATCCATCCCGAGCCGCATTAACGCCCCGCACGCGTCCGGAAGCAAGAGCGCCGGCAGCGTCAGCATCCCTGGCCGGCCGGGATCTATCCGAACGTAAAACCATAGCCGCGGACGCCTGCGCCGAAGAACTCGATTTCAAACGTGTGCTCGCCGACCGGCCCTGCCTGCCGCACCAGTTGGTAAGGCCGCTCGTCGGAAACCCTCCCCCATCCGTCCGCATCGACATCAAAGCCGTCGTCGGCGCCGGGTGGCGCGCCATTGATGGTGACGCGAAATCGGATCGGGTGCGTGTGGTCCGACGCCCCCATGACGAGGTGGGCATCGCCCCCGGCAAGAATGCGCGTCGGCATGTGCTTGCGCACGCTCTTTCCGCCTGCGGACCACGGCGGCGCCCTGTAACGCTGTTGCGAAGCTATAAAAACTATAGCGACAGGGTATTAGGGAATCAGATTGGCGTGGAGCTATATTCCATACGCAATACTCACGCCTCATTGTGAGCGAGATCATAGCTATTCTGATGGAACATTCGGTGTTTTAGGTTTCTGTCAATCGGTCCGTTTGGCGGTCGCGCGTGCAAGGATTTTGCACGGGATTGTGAAGTGAAGCTGGTTACGGTCTATCTCGGCAAGCAGGGGAGCGCCATGGTCACCAGAGGATTCACCGGCCGCGGCTCGGGCGGCGACCAGGTAAACCGGATTCCGCCAGGTCAGCATCTCGTGGAAGATTTCCCCGTCCTGACAGCCGGACCCACGCCGCACGTGGAGGCGTCCGATTGGAAATTTACCGTCAAGATCGGTCCGAAGCCCGCCAAAGTGTGGAATTGGAGCGAGTTCAACGCCCTGCCGAAGACCAAGGTCACCCGGGACATCCATTGCGTCACGTCCTGGTCCAAGCTGGATACCGCGTGGGAGGGCGTGCTCGTCGAGGACGTCCTTGCAGATGCAGGGCTCGATCGGCCCACAGATTTCGTCCTGGCGCATTCCTATGATGGTTATTCGACAAACGTGCCGCTTGCTGATCTGCTCTCGGGGAAGGCGATGGTTGCCCTCACCTATGCGGGCAAGCCGCTGGCGCGCGATCATGGAGGGCCGGCGCGTCTTCTGGTTCCGCACCTCTACCTCTGGAAGTCCGCCAAATGGGTGAATGCGCTGCAGTTCACAACGCGTGACGAGGCGGGCTTTTGGGAGCTGCGCGGCTATCACATCTACGGCGATCCGTGGCGCGAGCAGCGATACACCAATGACTGAGAACGGCGCGCAAACCGCGTCGTGGCAGTCATGCGTGATCGACGAAATCGTCCAGCAGACACCGAGCATCAAGAGCTTCTTCCTGCGGTTGAGCAAACCGTTCGCGCACATCGCGGGTCAGCACGTCGATGTTCGGCTTACCGCGCCTGATGGCTACAGCGCGATGCGCAGCTACTCGATCGCGTCCTGGGCGATCTCGTCCCCGACCATCGAGCTCGCCATCGAGCGGCTGCCGGATGGCGAGGTCTCGTCGTTCTTTCACGATATCGCGGCGATCGGCGACGAAATCGAGCTTCGTGGTCCGCTCGGCGGCCATTTCCTATGGCCTGAACCTGCCGTAGGCGCGGTGTTGTTGATCGGGGCAGGCTCCGGCGTCGTGCCGTTGATGGCAATGATCCGACAGCGCGGCGCACTTTCCCCGGCCGTGCCGACAGCGCTGCTCCTGTCCGCGCGAACCGCTGCGGACGTTCTCTTTTCAGAAGAACTTCATTCCATCGAAATCAGCGATGCGGCATTCGTCTTGGCGCTTGCGATTACGCGCGAAGAACCGATCCGCGCGTCGGACTTTGCGCGACGGATCGACGGCGTGACGGTCCAAGAAATTTTGGCCCGGCTTCACCGAAAGCCCACACAAGTATTCGTTTGCGGTTCCAACGGTTTTGTCAACCTCGCGACGGAGAGCGCGCTGCTGGCCGGCCTGGACGCCTCCATTATCAAGACCGAGCGCTACGGTGGCTAACGGCGCAAGCTAATTCGCGTCCCGCCGATCGCATGAGAAAAGCGACAGCGGGTGCCTCGTCGAAACCTCAGAATGAAGGACAGAAAAATGGTTAAGCCAGAACTCTTCGTTACCCCCGGCTATGGCGAGCATATGCTGGAACGGCTGCATTACTCCCAAGCCCTACGCATCGGAGACCGTATCGAAACATCCGGTCAGGGCGGCTGGTCAGATAATTTCCAGATCCCGGAAAAGGTTGAGAATGAGATCGAACTGGCGTTCCGCAATTTGGAGCGCACGCTCGCTACGGCAGGCGCTGAGTGGAAGCAAGTTGTCCACGTCAATTCCTACCATGTCGGAGGCTTTCCGCCTGTGGTCAACGAAACCATGACACGCCTCTTTCGGCAATACATGCCTGACCGTGCGCCTATCTGGACACAGGTTGGCGTAGAGTCATTGGGACTTCCCGACATGCGGGTAGAGATTAGGGTTACAGCCATAGACGGCTAGGACCGGGCCATCTCCTTCCATCGCCCCGATACACGATCCGAAGCGCTCAGGCCGCCCCCCTGATCCGCGCCGTCGAAGGTCTGGCAAAACCTTAGCGTATATCTGGGTCCGAGCGATGATGGTGCTGTTGACCTCGGCCACCAAGCATCAAGCTAACCAGCTTACCAAGGAGCATTACCGCTTCTTGATCGCCACGATATTGAGTTGCTCGGCGATCAGAACCAGGTCGGGAAGCGACCGCGCGCCCATCTTCGCCATCACCTGCCGCTTGTGACGCTTGGCGAACGACCTGAGCGACGGAGGTCGCCGCCTACGAAGTATCTAGTTCTTCAAATGATCCCACACTTTTGAAATCACAACGGAGCCTTCTCCGACTGAGGAAGCTACTCGCTTCACCGACCCGGCCCGGACGTCGCCGACGGCAAAGATGCCGGGCCGCGACGTCGCGTACGGGGACCCTGCCCCCGCCTCCGCTCCCGTGAGCACGAATCCGTTCTTGTCGAGTTCGACCATGTCCGAAAGCCAAGCCGTATTTGGCTTCGCGCCGATCATGATGAAGACCGCGCAACTGGGAAGCTCGCGGATGGTCGTTTCTCGGGTATCGCGGATCGTAACTGCATGCAATTTGTCCTCGCCATGCAGTGCGATTACCTCGGCGTTGTACTCAATCGAGATCGTCGGATCTGCTTCAAGGCGACTCGACAGGTAATTCGACATGGATGCGGCCAAGGACGGCCCGCGAACAATGACCCGGACATGGCTGGCCGAACGCCTGAGGAACATTGCCGCCTGCCCCGCCGAGTTGCCGCCGCCAATGACGACGGCAGTCGCATTCTTGCAATGGCGCGCCTCATTCTCTGTCGCCGCGTAATACACGCCGGCGCCTTCGAGTTCAGCCAGCCGGTCGATTTGCGGACGATGGTACTGCACGCCAGTGGCGATGACTACCGCTCCGCTGCGGACCCGCTGGCCATTGTCGAACGTAGCGCAGAAGCCGTCGCCGAGCGGTTCCAGCTTGGCCACGCGCCGTGGAATGACGAACCGCGTGCCGAACTTCATCGCCTGGACTTCGCCGCGCCATACCAGGTCTGCGCCGGAGATGCCGGTGGGAAATCCCATGTAATTCTCGATCCGGCTCGACGTGCCGGCCTGCCCGCCGATCGCGCAATCCTCGACCACCAGAGCCCGCAGACCCTCCGCCCCCGCATAGACGCCCGCGGCGACGCCCGCGGGGCCGGCGCCGACGATCAGCACGTCGAACGCCTCGTCCTCCGGAAGATCCCGGCCGACGCCTAGCAGCCGCGCGACCTTGTCAGGTGTTGGTTCGCTGACTTGTTCGCGACCGAAGATGACGGCCGGCGTATCGGCGGCCACGGCGCAAACGCGGGCAATTTTCTGCGCCTCCGGGCTGCCCATCGCGTGGGATGCGTACGGCAGACGGTTCCGGCTGGCAAAGTCGCTGATGCGCCTAACATCGCGATCGACTTCCTCGCCGATCAGGACGAGCGTACCGAAGCCGGCGTCCAACTGACGGCGACGACGCGCTGCCAGAACCGTTATGATGATGTCCGACATCTCGGGAATCTGAGACATCAGCGTCAGTATTCCGGCCCGCGGCACTTCGATGACACGCGTGTCGCAAACCGCGCGCATAGAAACCGACCAGGCCCCGCCGTTCAGCAGCGAAATCTCTCCCATGAATTGCGTTGGCCCAAGCGAGGACGGGAGGAGCCGCTCGCCCGTGAATGAATTGACCGCCTCGATCTCGCCATCCTCGACATAGATGAACCGGTCCACCGGGTCGCCGGGCTGAACGATGACCTTGCCAGCTGGATAATGCACAACGGCGCCTGCAACCCGCAGCGCCGCTACGTGGGACTCGGCAAGAGGCACACGCTGCATTTCGTTCAGGTCTCGGCCGATTGTTTCCATGTCAATTCTCCGTCGTCATTGCCGAGCAACCTCGCCGATGGCCCGCGCTCCGTAAACAGCGCCGCTTGCTGGGCCGGTGCCGTCGACCCACTCCACGAACATGATGCCGCAGGAAATCTGCAAGACCGAACGACCGAGCCGACTGCCATAAACGCTTGCGAACGCTCTTTCCGCCAGTTCCCCGTCAGGCTTGGTCCGATGCATTCACTCACCCATGCAACGGCGCTTGACCGCTAGGGCAGCCATGATGGTTGCGAGCATAACGACATAGGCAACTGCGCCGCCGACGGAAAGCGCAGGCAAGGCGGCGAGGATGAGCCCGTCGTTCCCGCCGGGAATCACCGCCGCCCCCAACCCCATCAGGAAACCGCCGATAGTCGTCTTCGCCGCATTGGACACCGTCACTCTCTGCGGACGCCACCGCTTGCGGCGATGGGCGGCCGCGACCGCGCCCGCAATTGTAGCCGTCACCGTCAACGCAGCCACATCATTTTCCAGGCTCATCGCAAGCGGCAGGCTGCGATGAACCAGATCCGCGTATGTCCAGGCGGGCGCGATCGCATAGAGCGCGCCTCCGGTAGCGCCGACCACCAGCACGGAAAAGCCGAGTGACCAATGTCCCGGTGGGCGGCCAATTCGACCGCGCGAGACGAGTGCAAGCGCCAAACCGAGCGTTGCCGCGAAAGCCGCCAAGGCCACGTATCCGGTCATGCTCGGCACGGACAGTATGCTATCATGGATGTGCCGGGTCTTGCCTATGCTGGTGCTGTCGGCCGCAAAAAAACCGACGGCCAGACCGGCCGGGAGGACGACAAGCCGAAGCTCCCCTTCTCCCAGACGGCCGAGCGACCCGAGCAAGCATGCGTCGTTGATGGTGGCGCCGATCCCGAAAACCACCGCCCCGACCAACAAGGTGCCGCTCACATCGACGGTGCCGGCAAGCATGGCCGACCCGACGGCGAACCACACCAAGGGCACGGCGACGAGGCCTGCGGCGGCCGAGGCGGCCAGGAGGCTGATGAACAGACGGGGCCGACGATGATGGAGTATCTCGTACGCAGCCGCGACGGCACAGGTCCCGCCTTGATTGACGGAGTAGCCCATCCAAAACGCGAGCATGCAGACTATCAGTATCGTCACGTAGCGGCCCCATCACTCAGCGATGCGGTCGTAGGCGATCGTTGTCGCGACTTCCGGGAACTGCATTCTCTGCAGAAGCGAGCCCGTACTGCGGAGCGCGTTGTCCAACCTGCGCGGCCTCCGCACTGCTCATGCAAAGACCGCTTCCCGATGAATGCGCTCAGCGTTTTCGGCAACCACCTCAATCGCGAGCGCGGGCCTGACGGTCGTTTCAAGGCAGCGAATGTCCGCGGCAAGTTGCTTGGCGAACACGACCGCTTCTGACGCCAAGTCAAATTCGCGTCCCACCTCGTCTTCGATCTTGAGATTGTCTTGAATGTTGAAAAAGAAGCGCATGAGACCTCCAAGGATCGTTGCAAAACCAATACACGGTACCCGTTCGCCGGGCCTTGATTCGGCGCGATCGACTGGTGAACCCGGCAGGGAGCCGTCTGAAACGGGTGGGGACGCGCATTCTCTGCAGAAGCGGCTCGTTCGGCGACCCTTACTTTCTCTTGCCATCGGCATCGAACTGTTTGAGAAAGGCGATCAGATCGCTTGTCTTCTGTTCGTCCTTCAATCCCGCGTAGAACATCTTGGTACCGGGAACCTTCGCTTTCGGATCCTTGATGTATTCTCGGAACGTCGCCTCATCCCAGGTGAGGCCGGACCCAATGTTGGCTGCCGAGTAGGAATAACCTTGGAGAGTGCCGGCTTTGCGGCCGATTACGCCGTTGAGCGATGGACCAATGCCGCTCTTCGCGCCTTCTCCTATCTGATGGCAAGTTTTGCATACGACGAAGATTTTCTCTCCCGCCGCGGCATCCTGCGCACCGGCTTCACCCGAACAAGCGGCGAATAGAGCCACCATCCACAGTCCTCGCATTCAGTTCTCCTTTTCAAAATCCGCGGCACTCTACAAAGCGACGCCAGGATGATTCAGATCTTTGACCGCTCGCGCACCCTGTGAGCGAGCCAATTACTTCCCATTCGATCCCCGCAAGAAAGCTCTGCGAGGTGGCACTATCTGTATGCGAAACTTCGGCACGCCTGCGCGCCAGACCTCCTTCATGCAGGTCCGCCGATCAGGCGCTCGAGCCGAGCCTTCTCCTCTTCGCTCAATTCGAGTGGGTTAGGACTGCTATGGTCAGACGGCCGCAGGCGCCGACGGCTATTGAGCCAAAGCGCCAACCCTCCGCCCGACAGGACGAGCGGCGGCAGAAACCACAGCAACAGCGTTACGCCGATGAAGCGCGGCCTCAGGAGCACGAAGTCTCCGTAGCGCGCCACCAAAAATTCGATCACTTGGCTGTTGCTGTCGCCGGACGCGATCCGTTCGCGCACCAGAAGCCGCAAGTCGCGCGCCAATGGTGCATCGGAATCATCGATCGACTGGTTCTGGCACACCATGCAGCGCAACTCCCGTGACAGTTCGCGCGCACGGGATTCCTGCACGGGGTTGGCCATGATTTCGTCAGGCTGCACGGCGTACGCCGTCGACGCGCCGATGATCAGCGCAATCGCCACAAGGCTGGAAAGAACGCGGTTCAAAACCATCACTCCGCCGCCTGCATCGCTCGCGGCACCTTGGCCGGCTTTGGCGCGCCGACGCGCAGACGCCTGTCCGACAGCGACAGCACGCCACCAAAGGCCATCAGTATCGGGCCGAACCAGATCAGCAGCACCATCGGCTTGTGATACATGCGCACCGCGATGCCGCCATCCGCGGCGGTCTCGCCGAGCGATATGTAGAGCTGACTGAAGCCGCGCGACAACAATGCCGCCTCGGTGGTCGAAGACTGCCGCGCGGTAAAATTGCGCTTCGACGGCGTCAGCTCGCCGATTTTCTCACTGCCGCGGTTGATGGTGAATTTTGCCAGCATCTCGCGAAAATTCCGGCTTTGGAGCTGCGTGACATCGTCGAGCTTCAGCTCATAGCCGGCCAACTTCGCCACGTCATTCGGCTTCAGGGTGCCGATATACTCGCTGTTCCAGGTGCTTTCGCACACGATGCCGATCAGCGCCACGCCGACGCCGGCATGCGCGAACGCCGTGCCCCAGGTCGACCGCGGCAGACCGCGCGCGCGGCGCATGGCGATGACGACTGGCGTCCGGAACAGGCCAATGCGCTCGACGATGTCGATGATTGCCCCGCCGATCACAAACACCGCGAGTCCGATCGCCAGCGGCGCCAGCGCCGCGCCGCCGGAGGTCCACGCCCACACTATCGCAGTCGCAACCAGCGCGGCGATGCCCGCCACTATCAAGCGCTGGGCCGCGCCGACCAGGTCGCCGCGCTTCCACGCCAGCAGCGGCCCGAACGGCACCGCCAGCAGCAGTGGCACGAATAGCGGCCCGAAGGTGAGATTGAAGAACGGCGCGCCGACCGAGATCTTGTCGCCGGTGATCACTTCCAGCGCCAGCGGATACAGTGTGCCGATGAACACCGTGGCACACGCCGTGGTGAGGAACAGATTGTTCAGCACCAGTGCGCCCTCGCGCGAGATCGGCGCGAACAGCCCGCCCTGCTTCAGCGCGGACGCCCGCCACATGTATAGCGTCAGGCTGCCGCCAATGAAGAAACACAAGATCATCAAGATGAACACGCCGCGCGTCGGATCGGTCGCGAAGGCATGCACCGAGGTCAGCACGCCGGAGCGCACCAGAAAAGTGCCGAGCAGCGACAGCGAGAACGTCAGGATCGCCAGCAAAATGGTCCAGACCTTCAGCGCATTGCGCTTCTCCATCACCACCGCGGAATGCAGCAGCGCGGTGCCGGCCAGCCACGGCATCAGCGAAGCGTTTTCCACCGGATCCCAGAACCACCAGCCGCCCCAGCCGAGTTCGTAATAGGCCCAGTAGGAGCCCATCGCGATGCCCAGCGTGAGAAATATCCACGCCACCAGCGTCCATGGCCGCACCCAGCGCGCCCAGGCCGCATCGATGCGGCCTTCCATCAAGGCCGCAACAGCAAAGGAGAACGAGATCGAGAAGCCGACATAGCCGAGATAGAGCATCGGCGGGTGGATCGCGAGGCCGATGTCCTGCAGCACCGGATTGAGATCGCGGCCCTCGATCGGCGAATTGGCAAGCCGCAGAAACGGGTTCGAGGTCATCAGGATGAACAGATAGAAGGCGCTGGCGATCCAGCCCTGCACCGCCAGCACGTTGGCGCGCAGCGACAGCGGCAGATTGTTGCCGAACGCGGCGACGAGACCGCCGAACAGCGCCAGGATCAACACCCACAGCAGCATCGAGCCTTCGTGGTTTCCCCATACGCCGGTGATCTTGTAGAGCAGCGGCTTTGCGGAATGCGAATTCTCCACCACGTTGGCGACGGAGAAATCCGAGGTGATATACAGCGTGGTCAGCGCCGCGAAGGACAGCCCGACGAACAGCAACTGCGCCAGCGCTGTGGAACGCGCAACGTTCATCAGCGCCGGATCGCGCCATCGCGCGCCCAGAACCGGCACCGTCGACTGGATCAGTGCCAGCGCCAGCGCCAGCACCAAGGCGTAGTGGCCCGCTTCGGCGATCATCGCGCGGCTCCCTGCGTCGCCACCGGTTTTCCGCCGAAGCCTTCCTGCCAGCGCCCCTGCTTCTTCAGCGCGTCGGCGACTTCCTTGGGCATGTAGTTCTCGTCATGCTTGGCGAGCACGGTATCGGCCTTGAACACCCCCGCGCTATCCAGCGCGCCTTCGGCAACCACGCCCTGCCCTTCACGAAACAGATCCGGCAAAATTCCCTTGTAGGTCACCGGCAGCGTCGCGCCGCCGTCCGACACCTTGAAGGAGACCGCGAGATTGTCGCCGCGCACCAGCGAGCCCTGCTCCACCATGCCGCCCAGCCGAAACCGCTTGCCGACCGGCGCCGGCTTCTCCATCGCCATGGTCGGCGTCGAGAAGAACACGATCGAGTCCTGCATCGCGTTCAGCACCAACCCCGCCGCTACTGCGAGCACTGCAAACGAACCGCCAATCATGATCAAACGCCGTTGCTTACGGGTCATGCAAATCCTTCGTCGTCACACCTTGATCCGGCTATCATCCGCCGAACCCCAACGGCCTCAGACCGTCATTGAGTTGGTGGAGGCGCTTGGCATCGCCCCCCACCGCCTGACGCGCCTCGCTGCGTGCGTTCGCCGCCTTGTCGCGCTCACCCAACACCAGATACGCTTGCACGAGCCGAACCCATCCCTCTACGTCGTCTCCATTTTTCTTCAATCGCATCGCCAGACGATCAACCATGCTGCGAACCATGGTGCTGCGCTGATCCTCGCTCATGTCCCTGGCGCCGGCCATCACATCGCTCGAAAGAGCGGGTGCGACGGGTCCGCTGACCCGTGCTAGTGACGATCGTAATTCCGGCGCTGACACCGTCGAGCCGCTCCCGACAGTCGGGTTTGCCGCCAGGTATTCTTCAACCTGTGCCGACAAGATGTCGCGTGCCTGAGTGGCATCCACGGTGCGGAAGCGCGAAGCCATCGGGAAGTCGCTAAGCCACGGCGATCCGAGCGACGAGTATAAAGCGGCCGCGGCGAGCGGCATTGCCACCAACACCGTCGCCAAGACGACCGAGACCCGACGTCGGCTAGAGTCCGTTTGGGACGACGGATCGCTGCCTCCATCCACGGCGGCCAATAGGCGCCGGCCGATCTCCAGCCGCGCGGCCTCGACTTCGGGTACTCCGATCAGACCGGCGACGACATCACGATCAATCTCCGTTAGCTGATCTTTGTACACTGCAGCCTCGTTACCCCCGACCTGCGATGCAAAAGTCCATATCAGCGGCCAGAGCACGGCAACGCTCGCTGCGAGCGTCATGATGGCGAACAGAGACCACAAAACCATCAGACGGATCCCCGAGATGCGTGGCACATGCCCCCGCGCCTATAGACCCACCTCAAGACCCTTGGGCCGTGAGTCCTGGACGGACGCCGAGAGTAGAGAAAGCGATGCAGCCAGCAGGACGAGGTCCTTGAGAAGAAATTGCCCAGGCATCGCGGAAATGGCTGGAAAACCGCCAGCGGTCGCTTCGGCTACGCCAGGCGTACTCAAGAAGAACGTCAACGTGATAAGATAGGTCGCTGCGGACATCGCCGCCCCCAACGCTGAACAGATTGGATGGAAAGCGCCTAGAATGAGAACTGCTGCGGTTGATAACTCAATCACACCTAGCAAGGAGCTCGCGCCTCGAATTCCGAAAAGAGTATGCAACCAGCTCATGATCGGACTGTGTTCGATGAACGGTGCGATACCGGCTGCCTCGTATGCGGTGAACTTCATTCCGCCGAACCAGATGAAGACGACAACCAAAGCCCATCTGAGCAGAGCCAGGGAGCTGAACGATCCGGCGCCATTTTCGGCGACCTGAAAATGGAGATCCTTTGTAAAGTTCGTCATTTCGAGCCCTTTTCTGGCGTACACGTTCTCATGGAGAGCTTCTCGGCTCCGTCGTGTTCAACTGATGGAAGACGGCCAACTGTGTCCATCGGATGATGGGTGCAGCAGCGATGTGCAAACGAGCCGTACGTCCTCTTGCAGAGAACGTGGTTTTATGTTGAGCCGTGGCATCGACCATCAAGGCTGCCGTGTACCGCCTGGTTCAAGAAAGTAAGCGCCGTGTCCTTGGAGGACGCCTACACGCCGGCGTCAGCAGGAGCTGCCAGGGTCGCACCAACCTTCTCCCGATTTGGGAGGACCCAGTTGGGACGCGGAAAGTGACAGGTGTACCCCTCTGGTCGTTTTTCGAGATAATCTTGATGCTCCGGCTCGGCTTCCCAGAATGCTCCGACGGGCTCTACTTCCGTCACGACCTTGGACTTCCAAAGGCCGGACGCATCCACGTCGGCTATGGTTTCATCGGCGACGTTCTTTTGATCGTCGTCGACGTAGTAGATCGCCGAACGATACGAGCTGCCAATATCACCACCTTGACGATTGGTCGTCGTAGGGTCGTGGATCTGAAAGAAATACTCGAGTATGCGCCGATAACTCGTTTTTGTCGGATCGAAGACGATCTCGATTCCTTCTGCATGATCACCATGGTTGCGATAGGTGGCGTTCGGAGTGTTCCCACCGGTATAACCGACGCGGGTCGAGACAACCCCAGGAAGCTTCCGGATCAAGTCCTGCATGCCCCAAAAGCATCCACCGGCAAGTACAGCGCGCTGATGCATGTTAGGCCTCCTCGACCTGGTCCAGATATTCGCCGTAGCCCTCGTTCTCCATGTCGTCGCGATGGATGAAGCGGAGCGACGCGGAGTTGATGCAATACCGCAAGCCACCGTCAGCGGCCGGCCCGCGCGGGAAAACATGACCGAGGTGGCTGTCGCCATAAGTCGATCGCACCTCGGTCCTGACCATCCCGTTGGAATTGTCTCGCAACTCGTTGATGTTTTCGGAAGCGATAGGTTTCGTAAAGCTCGGCCACCCGCAGCCCGACTCATACTTGTCGGTCGACGCGAAGAGGGGTTCGCCCGAGACGATGTCCACGTAGATGCCCGGATCCTTGTGGTCGTTGTACTCGCCTGTGAACGGGCGTTCGGTGCCCGCATCCTGGGTGACACGCCGCTGCTCGGCCGTGAGCCGGTCGATCGCTTTCTGAGATTGTCCGAACTGCATGTTGAACGTCCATTGCCTGATTTGAACTGACAGCGTCGTTGTCGGCTCCGAAGGTACTCAAGTTATCTTTTGTTATCGCAGTGCAGAGGTCTCTTTTCCAATGCGCCGCAGGTATAGTTTTAATAGCTGCGGCAACCCGCCGCTCTGCTCACTACCATGCGTAACTTGAGGCAGATTGTGCGATTTTCCGCATCTCTATCGGAGTAGTCGATCCCGAGACCGTCACAATCACCAGTTCGCGTTCCAAGGACAGGCCTTCGATAGGCCGTGTGACAAGCCCAGGTGCCGCGCCCGAATGCTCTGGCAGGATGCATATTGCATGGCCATCGGCGACGACGCGCTGCACCCAGTCTTCCCTCTCTGCTCGAAAGCGTGGCCGCATCACGATCTCTTGACGGGCAAAGTGCTCTTGGATCCTGTCCCGGAACTCGCACCGAAGGCGGTCGACGTAAGGAAACAAGGCTAAGTCTGCGGCACGTACGACATCGACGCTGGCGAGCGGATGCTGCGCAGCGCAGCCAAGCACGAAACGTTCCCGGAAGAGCGGACGCACGTCAAGCTTGACGTCAAGTTTCGGCTCACGCGGCAAGATGCAGGCGTGGTACTTGCCCGAAAGGATTTCTGCCGTGTCTTCGTCGGGTTGAAGAGCATGGATCTTGATCCAGACTGTTGGGTTTTCCTCCATTGCCCGCAGGAAGAACGACGTGAATGCATTTGGGCTCACCGAGGGCGCCACCGCAATGTCGAGAACGCATTGACTACCCCGGGCCCAACTATCCGAGTGCTGGCGCACGATCCTTAGGGAAAGCTGCACCTGCTTGAAATCCAGCTCGATCGCCTGCCCCAGCGCGGTCAGTCGGCTATTTTTGCCGTCGCGATAGATCAATGGCCCGCCAAGTTCTTCTTCCAAACGACGAATGGATCTGGTCAAGCTGGGCTGCGAGACGCCGCTCAATCGCGCTGCAGTGGTGAAATTTAGCGTCTCTGCTAAATTAACGAAGTACTCCACCTGATTGAGTTCCATAGCTTTGCAGCCCGTTCAAATAACAATGTTTCATCCCGCCACCACTTGGAATGCGCTCTCAGGCGGGCTCGGAATTATGTGTGCATAGCGCATATAGGTGATGGAAGGGCCGCTGTCTATGTGCATGGCGCATATATTTAAATATACTACCTTTGCGACTCAATTACTGAATAGCTCCGGTTCTTCTATGCCGCGAAGTGGCCGCCCTTGATTGACGGTCTAGTGTCCATCTCCGCGAGCGAAGGTGCGCGCCTCCGTACCCTTGACCAATCGTCTATGCGGTTCGTCTACGTAAACCTAGGTATGATAGGTTGGGGATGCGGATGATCCCGCGTCGCGAATTCCCAGAAACTGCGCATTATTTCCCCATGCAGATGACTTTACGTGGTCAATATTGCTCACTCATGGCTGGTTTCCGGCTCTCGTTCCGGGGCCCCAGCGCGCAGCGGGGCATGCGACGATCCATCCGGTCGCCCGGGATCAGCGGAATCAAAAGCCGACCGGGCCTGAACCACCGCTTGAACTCGCCGCCAATAGCAGCCATTCGGCTGCGCGAGCGTTAGGGTGCACCGATCTCTGTGCAGCGAAAGCTACGATTCTAGTTTCCTGTCCGATCGTCGTGCTGCGCGATTGCCCTTGCGAGAGAACCTATCAGGTGATCCTGATCCACGGGTTTTGTAAGAAAACACATTGCCCCGTCCTTTAGCGCTCGGGCGCGGACCCTATCCTCGAGAACGGCCGTGATGAAGATGAACGGCATCCGGTTGCCCTGGGCCCGAAGCCAGGATTGGAGCTCGATCCCACTGGTTCCCGGCATCCGCACATCGGCGATCACGCACCAGGACTGCGTCAGTTGCACCGACTGCAGAAAAGCTTCCGCAGAGGGAAACGCATGAACCGCGTATCCGAGGGAGCGCACAAGATTGCTGATGGCGGTGCGGACAGAAGCATCGTCGTCAATGACCGAGATCACCGGAACTTCAACCAAATCGATCAATCCTGGATACTGAGCGAAGCAAGATATTTCGCGCCAAGATTGCGCCATGATGTGCTTCGACGCACTCATACTAACGTTTTGGTTTACGAATTTGTCCTGTCGATTCCGAGTGCCTCTGCCATCCTGACCAAGTCCGCCACCGATCGCGCCTCCATCCTCCTCATCATATGTCCCCGATGGATTTTCACCGTGATTTCGCTGACATCCAGCCTGGCTGCAATTTGCTTGTTCATCAGTCCGGACGTGACGAAGGAGAACAACTCGCTCTGCCGCGGCGTCAGCGCTTGATGACGCTGCCGCAGCGCGGAGGCGGCCTGCACGCCGGCTCGCCTGCTACCGTCCTGCGCAAGCGCCCGAGTCACGGCATCCAGCATGTCCTGATCGCGGAACGGCTTGGGCAGGAAATCGATGGCTCCCGCCTTCATAGCCCGCACGGTCATGGGAATATCGCCGTGTCCGGTCATGAAGATGATGGGAATATGGTTTCCGGCTTTGGCCAGTGCATCCTGAAATTCCAGGCCGCTGACGCCCGGCAGGCGAATGTCCAGTACCAGGCAACTGGCCACGTCCGGCAGCTTGCTGTCCAGCAGCGCGGACGCCGAACTAAACACCTTCACCGCCAGTTTCATCGAACGGAACAGGTAGGTCAGCGCCACACGCATCGACTCGTCATCGTCCACTACGAGTACGACTTGCTGCGGATCGGTCTTGTTGTTCATGATCGATTACCAGTCCGACCGACACGGCACCGCCTACAGCACGCCCCCTTGCCGGGTCGGTGTCTACCGCCAAAACGAACCATATGGGAAATTCAATGGTCCATGCATGCCTAAACGGTGGGCAAGGCGAACTGGAACGTCGCCCCCGGCCCCCGGCCGTTGCCCGTCGCCCATAGGCGGCCGCCATGGACTTCGACAATGGAACGGCAGATCGACAGCCCCATGCCGAGACCGCCAGGCTTGGTGCTGAAGAACGCCTCAAAGACGCGATCCGCCGCGGCTTCATCCAGGCCGGCCCCGCAGTCTTTCACGGCCACAAGAATCCGGCTTGCCTCATCCGGACGGGATTGAATCACCAGGATGCGGGATCGGTCGGTCGCCTGCATCGCTTCGATGCCATTCATGACGAGGTTGATGATGACCTGCTGGATCTGAACGCGATCCGCCACGACCGCCGGCATTCCCGGCTGCAACTCCAGCCGCAGCTCGACATTCTGCGCGGTCAACTCACGCTGCAACAGTGCCGCCACCTCCTGGATGGCTACGTTGATGTCCAGCGGCAGCATCCGGGTATCCGCCTTTTTCATCAGACTACGGACTCGCTGAATGACATCAGCCGCACGATTTCCGTCTTTGACGATCCATTCTACGGCGCCGCGCACGTCATCCAGATCGGGATCGTCGTGATGAAGGAAGCGCAGGCACGCCTGCCCGTTGGCGACGATGGCCGCAAGCGGCTGATTAACCTCATGGGCAATGGTGGCGCTGATTTCGCCCAACGTCGCCACCCGGCTGGCATGGGCCAGCGCGGACTGGGCGGCGAGCAAGGCCTGCTGGGATTTTCGCGCGCCGGTGATATCCATGAGTGCGCCGACCACTCTTTCCTTGTCCGACCCGTAGGCCAGGCGGCGCGCGACCACACGGACATGCTTGATCTGTTCATCGGACATCAACAGCCGCACTTCGGAATCGAGTTCTCGCGATCCGTCGGAAGCGCTACTCAGTCCCTGCTGCATCAAATTGCGATCGTCAGGGTGTACGCGCTGCAGAATGAGGTCAATGGAGGGCCTGACGGCCCGGTCAAAGCCGAGGATCAAAAAGGTCTCATCGGACCAGAAATGCTCGTCTCCGGCCGTGTCCCATGCAAAGCTGCCGGTCCGGCTGAGCTTCTGCGCTTCGGCCAGATAGGCCTCGCTTCGCTGCAGGGCATTTTCCGCACGCTTCCGATCCTCGATATTGAAGCCGATGGAATACCATTTGACAATCTTTCCCTCCTCATTGCGCAGCGGCACGCGGCGTATGGAATACCATCGAAACATTCCATCGGCGCCGCGGATCGGCGCCTCGGTCGATAGCGGCTCGCCGCTTTGCAGGCAGGCGCGCCACAAAGCGCGCTCGGGATCGTCGGAATGGAACAGGCTATTGCCGCGGTCGCTGACAGCCTCCTTCAAGGTCATACCGACATAGTCGGTCCAGATCTTGTTGACATAGCTATGCACGCCATCCGGCCGATACGTGGAAACCATGGCGGGAATGCTATCAATCGTGAGCTGGAGTTCCCGCTGCGCTTCCGCAAGTTGCGCCTCGCTGCTACGCAGGGCGGTTTCGGCGCGCTTGATATATTCGATGTCGTAACCGACGCTGTACCAGGCGATCACGTCGCCACTCTCGTTGTGCAGTGGAACGCGGCGTAGGGAGTACCAGTAATATTCGCCGTCAGACCGCAATAGGCGTTGCTCCGTTTCGAACGCTTCGCCCGTCTCCACATGATGCCGCCACGCACGATCGATTCTTGCCCGATCATCGGGGTGAGCGTTGAGGATGCCGCGATCCTCAAACATCTCCTGCGAGCGCCCGGTATACGTGCGCCATGTCTGATTGACAAATTCGTTCTCGCCGCTGGGACTGTAACGCGCCACCAGCACCGGAATCGTATCGACCGTCACCCTCAGTATTTCTTCCGCCCGACGCGCCCGCTCCTCGGCGAGCTTTAACTCGGCATTTTCGTCGCGCAACGTTTCATTGGCCTGTTCGAGGTGCAGCAGAGCGGCCTTTTGCTCGTCGCGCACCCGCTTCAGCGCATCGGCCGACCGGCGCTGCGCCGCACTTAGAGCAACAACAAACAATGCACCAACGGCGAATACAGCTAGTTGTAAAACATCTTTCAGCGGCGCCGCAAACGAATAGAACGGCGGCAAAAAGTAGTAATCGAAAGCCAGAATGGTGAGCACGGTGGCAACAATGCCCGGAGCGGTGCCGCTGAACCACGCCACAAACATGATGCCGCAGAAGAACAGCGAGGCCGCTGGCGCAAAGCCGGAAATGCGATGAAACACGAGCCCGGCGATCACTGCTGTTCCAACCGCTACGACGGCAACTGCATAGTCGAGAGCCATCCGCCCCCGGCGTCGCCACGACACAGCGGACGTTTTCATCTTCTGTCTCCCTCAGGAAAGTGCCGGGCACCTCGAGACGGTGCGCCCCCCAGCATAGAGGACGCCCCCGTCTCTGAAAGCAAGGACGCCATCCTATCCGAACGTGAAGGCGTAGGCGTGGACGCCCGGATCAAGGGATTCTGACCTCGAACGTATGCTCGCCCACCGGGCCCGCCTACCGCTCCAGCTGATACAGCCGGTCTGCCCGCAGGCTTCCCCGGTCGTCGGCATCCACGTCGCAGCCGTGGCTTGCCCCGGGGACGACGCCGTCGATGATGATCTGACAGCGTCGCTGTCGGAGCCGGAGGTACGCGAGTCATCTTTGGTTATCGCGACGCAGAGATTTCTTTTCCAATGCGCCGCAGGTATCGTTTTAATAGCAACGGAAACGTCGCCGCTGTTTTCTTCACTACCACGCGTAACGTGAGGCAAGTTGTGCGATCTTTCGCATCTCGATCGGAGTAGTCGATCCGGAGACCGTCACAATCACCAGTTCGCGCTCCAAGGACAGGCCTTCGATAGGCCGTGTGACAAGCCCTGGTACCGCGCCCGAGTGCTCCGGCAAGATGCATATTGCATGGCCATCGGCGACGACGCGCTGCACCCAGTCTTCCCTCTCTGCCCGAAAGCGTGGCCGCATCAGGATCTCTTGACGGAAAAAGTGCTCCTGGATCCGGTCCCTGAACTCGCACCGGAGGCGGTCGACGTAAGGAAACGAGGCCAGGTCTGCGGCACGCACGACATCGACGCTGGCGAGCGGATGCTGCGCAGCGCAGCCAAGCACGAAACGTTCCCGGAAGAGCGGACGTACGTCAAGCTTCGCATCAGGTTTCGGCTCACGCGGCAAGATGCAGGCGTGGTACTTGCCCGAAAGGATTTCTGCCGTGTATTCGTTGGATTGAAGAGCATGAATCTTGATCCAGACCGTTGGGTTCTCCTCCAATGCGCGCTGGAAGAAAGATGTGAATGCATTTGGGCTTACCGAGGGCGCCACCGCGATGTCGAGAACGCATTGACTACCAAGGGCCCAATCATGCGAGCGCTGGCGCACGTTCCTTAATGCAAGCTGCACCTGCTTGAAATCTTTCTCGATCTCCTGCCCCAGCGCGGTCAGTCGGCTATTTTTGCCATCGCGATAGATCAATGGCCCGCCAAGCTCTTCTTCCAGACGACGAATGGCTCTGGTCAAGCTGGGTTGCGAGACGCCGCTCAATCGCGCTGCAGTAGTGAAATTTAGCGTTTCCGCCAAATTGATGAAGTACTCCACTTGATTGAGTTCCATAGCTTTGGCCCGATTAAATCACGATGTTTCCCGCTACCACTTGGAAAGCGCTGTCGCGCCGACCTATGATGTGTGCGTGGCGCATATAGTTGGTAAGTCGAGGCCTGTCTATATGCACGATGCATATTTATCTATAGGTATCTTAATACCTCATCGGTTCATGTGTCTGGATCACCTGGAACATCAGTGCTCGGTTGCCTTTCAAGCCGGCCGCGGCGAATTGCGTAGAATTAATTCAGTGCTTGTTCGATCTGGACCTTCAGCACCCGCTCGAAATTTTCGGGCGTCACGGGGCCCACGAGCTTGTAGACAATGTTGCCGTCTCGCCCGACGATGAACGTTTCCGGCACGCCGTAAACACCCCACTCGATTGCAGCGCGGCCGTTGCGGTCGGCGCCGACAATATGAAACGGATTGCCATGACCGCCTAGGAAGCGAAGAGCGCTATCGGACGAGTCCTTGTAATTGATGCCGATGAGCTGCAGGCGCTTGTCTTTGCCAAGTTCGTTTAGCAGGGGCGCCTCTTCGCGACATGGCACGCACCATGAAGCCCAGACGTTGACGACGCTGACATTCCCTTTGAAGTCGAACGGATGGAGCCCGGGCACCTGCACGCCATCTCGCTGCAGGTTTGGAAGCGCAGGCAAAGCCGTTTGTGGGACCGGTCGTCCGATCAGTGCGGAGGGTAATCGCGAGGAATCGCCGCCATGAAGTCGAACCAAGAATAGCAGGGCTATCACCGCAAACACGACCAGCGGCAGCGCAAAGAGCCAGCGCCGAGCGCGCGGGGTTTCAGTTGCTACGATCATCGGGGCTCTGTCGTACCGTTCGAGCGCCGGGCGATGCCGTTGGCTTCGAGAGCGCGCAATCGGGCCTTCTGGCTCCGGTAGTCGTATGCAATCCAACCGATCAAGTTCAACACTATTGCGGCGGCAAGCGCGTAGGACATCACGATGAAATAAGCGTAGGGGCCAAGCATCATGACGTCACATTGCGCCGGTTCCGGAAGCCATCTGCTTGCGCGGAAAGGCATCCGTGTCATTCGTGGAATTTTGGCGGCTGGCCTGCATCATTTGAAGGCTGCGCACCCGCCGCCGCAAGATCTCATTGCGCATGGCCGCCAAATGCAGCGTCACGAACAGCGCCGAAAAGCCCGCAGCCATGATGAGCAGGGGGATTAGGAACGCATGATCCATGGAAGGGCCGCCGGCCCGTACCACTGATGCGCCCTGATGTATCGTATTCCACCAGTTGACCGAGAATTTGATGATCGGGATATTGATGGCACCGACCAGCGTAAGCATCGCGGCTGCACGACCCGCGCGCGATGGATCCTCGACGGCGCGCCATAGTGCGATCAAGCCGAGGTACATCAGGAACAGCAGCAGGACGGATGTGAGCCGCGCGTCCCATTCCCAATAGGTGCCCCACATCGGCCGACCCCACAGCGAGCCGGTTACCAGCGCCAAGAATGTGAAGGAGGCGCCGAGAGGCGCAGCGGCCTTTGCCGCGACATCGGCCAGCGGATGCCGCCATACCAGCGTGCCCAACGAAGCCACAGTCATTACGCCCCAGACGAACATCGACAGCCAAGCGTTGGGGACGTGGATGAACATAATCTTAACGGTCGCGCCCTGCTGATAATCGTCAGGCGCCAGTGCGGCGAGATAGAGCCCGGTCGTCAGCAGCAAGACGGTCGTAGCCACCAGCCATGGCAGCGCACGCGTCACAAACGCAAGGAACCGTGTTGGATTGGCGAGATCGATCAACGCCATGGTGTTTGCGCCGGACTATCAGAGTTACGCATTCTCAATTTGTGTGCACCTATGTTGAAGTTTATACTCGACGCAGCCGGTCGGGTGTACCGACACACCGTGCTGTGCTCTCGACGCGATCCCACTCCAGCGCTTACTTAAGACGCGGCAGAGTTGAGTGATCGCGATGCAAACCTGGTTTTCCCGCGTATGGGGGATGCCCTTTGGCCAAAGCGGGGATCGACGCATCGAATCCAACTCTCCTTCAAAGCCTCTACAAGATGGAACATGTCTTCATCCGAATGCGCAGGGCTTGGCGTTAGGCGTAGCCGCTCCGTTCCACGTGGCACCGTGGGATAATTGATTGGCTGAACATAAATGGCGTGGCGGCGCAGCAGGTTTTCACTGATATTCTGACAAGCGGCGGCGTCACCGACCATGAGTGGAATGATATGGCTGGGCGACGGCAAGATTGGCAGACCCACGTCTGCGAGCAGCCCTTTCAAGCGGGTCACGCGATCCTGGTGCCGCGATCGGATCGCCGGAGAATTTTTAACAATCTCGATGCTGGCTCGTGCTCCAGCCGCTATGGCGGGCGGAAGAGCCGTGGTGAAGATGAAGCCTGGCGCGAAGCTTCGGAGGAAGTCGACCAGCACGTGGGAACCGGCCACATAGCCGCCCATTAGTCCAAAGGCCTTACCCAACGTCCCTTGAATTGCCGTCAAGCGGTGAGCCAGGTTGTCCCGTTCCGAGATGCCCCCGCCGCGTGCGCCATAGAGCCCGACCGCATGCACTTCGTCGAGATATGTCATCGCGCCGTGACGCTCGGCCACGTCGCAGAGCGCTCCGATCGGAGCAATATCCCCGTCCATCGAATAAACCGACTCGAAGGCGACCAGCTTCGGCCGGTCCGGATCGGCCTTTCTCAGCAATCGGTCCAGGTCCTCCGGATCGTTATGTCGAAAGATATGCTTCTCAGCGCCACTGTGCCGGATTCCTGCAATCATGGACGCATGGTTCAGCGCGTCCGAGAAGATCATGCAGTTGGGGATTTCGCGGCCGATCGTTCCTAACGCCGCTTCGTTCGCCACATATCCCGACGTGAAGACCAACGCGGCTTCCGTTCCGTGCAGATCGGCAAGATCAGCCTCCAACAGGACGTGATGGTGGGTCGTACCGGAGATGTTGCGGGTGCCGCCCGCCCCGGCACCGTTATCCTGAATTGCCCGCTGCATCGACGTCAGCACTTCTGGATGTTGCCCCATGCCCAGGTAGTCATTGGAGCACCAGATTGTCACCTCGGAACTGAGACGATGTTCCAGGGCGCGCGGAAAGTCGCCGGCGCGGCGCCCTAGTTCGGCAAACACACGGTATCGCCCCTCCGCCTTCAACGTGTCGAGGCGCGTCGCAAAGAATTCTTCGGTCCATTCCGAAGCATTGCGAAGAATGGGAGAGGCCAAGCTCTGATCGCGAACACCGCTCTGCGTCATATTATCCCGGTATCCTAGCGACTAACTAATCGGCGCGGCAGACCGCAATTGTGACGGAGCGCCACTCGGCAGACTGGATCGCTGAAATGGAAAAACTGGATCTTGTCTTTCCGAGCGCGCTCCGCCGGAGCGTCTCGACGAACAAAATCCAGGAATGGGGATTACAGGATCTTGCCTCGTCGAGTGCGCTCTGTAGGCAACGCCTAGAATCCTGCGAGACCTTGCGGACTATTGTAGGGGATCAGGCTTCGACCAACCTCCGTCAGTTTGCCGCTCCTCTTATCGAGGTGGTAACTGACGAGAACCGAGGCATTCGCAAAAATCTGATAGAAATATCGATCGTCCGGAGCCAGCCAACTATCGCTAGGTCCGCTACTGACAAGGCCGTTCACAGCGCGGAAGGTACCGTCACCCGGTATTGCGATATTCGCCGGATCCTTCAGGATGCTCAAACGGCCTTCTTCGAGCTGATAGGTCGAAACCGTTCCGTAGCCGAAGTTGGTCGCCAGCACGACCGAGTTATCGGAGGTCACCTGCAGCCAGCAGAGCTCTGACGGCTTGCCTTGCGACGTGTCAATCGCCACCAATGGACCGTTGGTCACGCGCCCCTCGCGATCGATACGACTCACCACAACACCGTCACCTACGGCAACGCCGTTTAGGAAGACGTCGTTGCTTCCGTTTAGAAAGCCAATGTAGAACGGCCCCGCACCACCTGCATCGACGAACGCAGCGTCGCCGAGCGTGCCGTTTTCGCGCACAGGGAACACAACGAGCCCGTCCGGGTCGGGCGCATTCGCTACGATAAGGTTCGCCGAACCGTCCGGGTTCACGGCCGGACGCGCATCGAACAAAATATCGACGAGCAGAAACTTCCCGTCCGGCGACAACACGACTTGCGTCGATACGCGATCCGTCTTCGCCGCAGTGTTCACCGTGTGCTGCTCGGGACGCAGTGTCAGCTTGCCATCATCGGCCACGGTATAGGAACGTAGATGATTGGGGCCGAAGGCATGGAGTACGAATAGCGTACGACATTTCGGGCTATACGCGAGAGATTTGGCCGTTCCACTGCGCCCGGTTACGGGCTCGCCTGTCGATTGACGATCGATTAAAGTCAACCTGCCGTTTGGAGCCACAGAAAAGCTCGTCACGCTGTTGTCGCCGCCGTTGGTCGTAAACAGAAGGGTTTCGCGTTCGGCGAGGATAACGCTACTCGCACCCTCGAATGCGTTAGGCGCGCTTTCTTGCCCGCTGATTGGCTTAAACACACCCGAACCGGCCCCGCCGGTCTCGATGCGCTCGATGAGTTCGATCGTGCCGTCGGCGTCGCGCCGATAGTGAACGATCGCGTTGCGGACCTCATTGGTCTGCATGTAGAGATGTTTCTCGGACGCATCTCGCCCGGGCGTCGCTTTTGATTCCATCATATCGTTCCTTCTAGCTTGCCGCTTCTGTCGACACGGATCATCCCTCCTCCGCCCGCGCGGAGGTTCGATGTTGCTGAATCGTTCTGCTTATCGCCTTAGTGGAGGATAACCGTTAGTGTAGATCCAGTCCGACGCCTGTGCGGGCACGTGACAGGACTGGCAGTCCGTCGCGTAGTCGGTGGATGTAGTCTTCAGGGGGTCTGATGCATCGAACCAGGCCCAGCCCCAGCCATCACCCCAGAGTTTGTTCCCCGGATACCGTCCGACGCTGTCTTTCACCATAAGAAACCAGCCCTTGAGACGGTGGGCGGTACTCACAGATCCCGTTGTCATTTCGCTGGTCGTTGCCTCGTAGACTTCCTTCACTAGAACGGTGCCATCGGCGAAGCGCCCGTCTTTTCGAAACGAAACGATGCCTCCGGGCGAGGCATAGACCACGTGCATCTCCTTTGAACCCGGAGTACCGTCAGCTGCGACCGCCCAAGTCCCCAACATTTGATAGGTCGTTTGATATTCGGAAGGCACGCGCATGCTTCCTTTCTCGTCAACGACCGCCGCAGTGGCGCCGGCGTAGTGCGTGTCCGCGCTTAGTCGTCCGTAGGCGGTAACAGCACCAATGGTGACCAAGCCGACGAAGGCAACTTTCATGGCACTAAAAAATCTCATCGTGCTGTTACCTATTTCCTAGTGGCGAACAAAGTAGCGTGGGCCGTGGACGTTACTTGTCCAGAAGCGGATAGAACTGGGTCCAGACCTGGTCCTTCTTCGCGCTCGCCTCGTGGCAATAGCCGCAATCGGATGTAGCCTGCAGCTTGGCCGTCTTCGCCTTCGGTTCATGGTGATTGAAGTTGTAGTAACCCCAACCGCTAGGATATCTCTTGGAGTCCTTGACCGTAACGTCCGCGCCGTTGAACTTCCCGGGGAAGTACCCCCGCCCCGACGGCTCGGTGCGCGACCCATCCGGATTCTCGGCCGGGAGCGTCAACTGCAGCTCCTTGAAGAAGATCGTCTGTTCCGGGAACACATTTGTCTTCTTGTAGATTTCGTAAGAAACTGGCTCGATGTAGACGTTGTGAAATTCGGGAAAGCCGGCCTTGCCGCCGTTGAGCGCATGGGGAGTTAGCGGCGAGCCGACGTATACCCACTCGCTGAAATTCTTTGGCAAAATCAATTCACCCGAAGCGGTGTACTCCGGAAGATAGCGCGTTCGCGTGATCGTGTTATCTTCTTTGGACTTCGACTGGGCGAATACGGCCGTTGCAGCAGCCATGCTGACAGCCGCTCCAACGATCAAAAGACCAATGCGCACACTTTTCTTTTCCATGACTGTTCTCCACGACGTTGAGTTATGCCCGTCCAGGCCCCCTTTGGTGTGGATCGGTTAATGCAGCACCAGAGGTACTACCTTATTGCATCGCGCAATGAAGTTTTCCAATGCACTGCCGGTATAGTTTCAATAGCAACGATATGCCTGCATGCGATCGTCGGCTGAAAGTCGCGGCCGCGAAAGGCTGTGGCTGGCAAGCTAAGCGCCCCTGAAGCACCGACTCCGGCAAGGAGACGGCGGCTCCTTTCCAAGCGGCACCATGATGCCGGTCGCGAAGCTATGAAAACTATACCGGGTGAGTATTGGACAAGTCATCCAAGCTTGCGGATAGCGCCGGTGAATACGTCGTGAGATCCGACTCGGAGGACGTACCTACCCCTGATGATTGCGGTTGGACCAGAGAAGCAAGCGACGGGCGATCGCGATCGCCCCATTCCTGAACTCGCCAATTCAGCGTTGCGAACGATCGGCGCTCCGAGAGACGTGCCAGGCCGGTCCCATGACTGCCTCACTCATCCTCGCAGCAATCCTGGACCTCGTTCCGGGTCGAACTGCCGCCTATCTGCCGATGACGACAGCGATCTCAATCGGCTCGTTGCACGTGGGGAGATATTGCGTAAGCAGGCCGACACCGGCGAACCAGCGATGCCGGCTGCGGTGCAACCCCCCTGAGGTTTCCACAATAGCAAATCAGCGGCAGGCTTTTGCGAGTTGGCAGCCGCAATCTGGGGACATGGCCCGAACCAACCCATTATCGGCTTGAATCTATGTCCCACGCATATATAAAGCGGGTATGAATGCACCTCGAAACCGCAACATCTTCGGCGCGTTTGCGCTCTTGATCAGCGACGATATCGTTCGTGTCACCTCGTCACATGCGCCCGAGGCGGGCCCGACCGCCTCGACGCTTGCGCTTCTCGCCCATGAGCCTGGGCTTTCCATACGGACGCTTGCGATTGGTGTCGGCCTCTCGCATGCCGGAACGGTGCGTCTGGTCGATCGGCTTGTGGCCGACGGTCTCGTAGAACGTCGAGGCCATGCCACTGATGGACGGACACGATCGCTTTATCTTACGGCAACCGGGCGGAGAGCGAGCAGGAAGGTCCTGGATGCAAGGGACCGGATCATCGCAGAGGGTTTATCCAGTCTCAGCAATGAAGAACTGGCGACATTAACTGCGATATCTGAACGCGTTCTGCGCGCGCGCCTGAAGAGTCCCGAGCAGATGTATAGGATTTGCCGCCTCTGTGGCCACGACGCTTGCGCCGACTGTCCCATCGACGCCGAACTGCGTCAGCTCGAATCCTGATCGCCGCCTCGACCGCGCAGCCCGGAGCACAGAATAGGTTGCGAGTGCATCCGGATCGATGGTGTGTTCTCGCGTGACGACGACGAACGCTTACATCATGGGATATTTCACGAGGTCAGATCTGCCGGCCATCGCCGCCGGCAATGGCTTGACAGTCGTCAGGCTGGTAGCTGGAACCCGATTTTCTTGAGTGCCTCGACGCACGCATCCTGATCCTGCTGATAGGTGCCTCCGGAGATGCCGATCCCGCCGATCAACTTCCCGTCCTCCAAGATCGGATAGCCGCCGCCGACAGCGACCATCCGGGGGCGATAGGCCAGCGGCGCCACTTTTGGATCGTTGGTCACATAGTCGTTCCAGACATGGGTCGGGAATCCAAACGAGGCGGAACTCCAAGCCTTATCGACGGCAACATCAACGGTGAGAAACGGCGCGTCATCGGTGCGCTCGAACGCGCGCAGGTAACCGGTGGCGTCGACGACGGCGACGGCAGCTGGGATGCCAATTGCACGGGCCGCGGTGATCGCCGCGTCGATGAGGGCGACTGCGGTTTCGCGGTTGATCGAGGCGGTAACAATTGATTTGGTCATGGGATTTCCGTTCGTGAGGATGGGAATAGACGTTTGGCGGTGGCGGTCATCAGAAGCCTTCGAGGACGATTTTGCCTCTTGCCGCGCCACTTTCGATCAGCGCATGCACCGTCTTCAGATTGGCGGCATTGATCGGCGACAGTCGCCGGGTCAGCGTCGTGACGACTTTGCCGTCGTCAACCAGCACGGCCAGCGCATCGAGGATCTTGCCCTGCTCATCCATGTCGGGCGTGCCGTAGATCGACCGTGTGAACATCAGCTCGTGGTGGATCGACACCGCTTTGCGCTTGAACAGCATGACATCGAATCCCTTGGGATCGTCGATGAATACGAACCGTCCTTGCGGGGCGATCAGTTCGGCGATGTCGGCGACATGCTGCTCGGTATGCGTGGTCGAAAAGACGAAAGCGGGAGCGCCGATGCCGAGTTCGGCGATCTGTGCCGCGAGCGGCCGAGAATGGTCGATGACGTGGTGAGCGCCGAGCCCCCTCACCCACTCCTGGGTTTCCGGTCGAGAGGCGGTGGCGATGACGGTAAGGTCCGTGCGCTGTCGGGCGATCTGGACGGCGATCGACCCGACCCCGCCCGCGCCACCGATGATGAGGATCGCCGGCGCCGCACCGGGGACGGGCTTCGCCACGTCCAGGCGGTCGAACATCGCCTCCCAGGCCGTCAACCCCGTCAGCGGCAGCGCCGCCGCTTCCGCCCAGTCGAGCGACGCGGGTTTGCGACCGACGATCCGGGCGTCGACGAGATGGAACTGCGCATTGGTGCCGGGCCGTGTGATCGATCCAGCATAATAGACCTCGTCGCCTGACTCGAACTGCGTCACGTCGGGGCCGACCTCGCGCACGATCCCGGCGGCATCCCATCCCAGCACCTTCCAATCGCCGTCGGCGGGCGGTGTGCCGTTGCGGATCTTATAGTCGACCGGGTTGACCGAGACGGCCTTCACCTCAACCAGGATATCGAATCCCGCAGCGACAGGCCGAGGCAGATCGATGTCGACCAGCGCGGCATCCTCGGCGATGGGTCCCGGAACCTTGTACCCAACGGCTTTCATCAGTGTCTCCAGCTGTGTGTCGCTCGGATGAGCTGTCAGGACGCAAATCATGCCCGCTTCAGCTCGTTCGCAAGCCAGTCTGCATCAAGGTGGAAATCGGAAAACACTATTCGGTTATCCGCATTGATAACGGTGAACCAGGGTGTGCCGCGGCTTTGATAGTCCTCCATGAATGACGGATACGCGGCGTCTGTCGAAGGCACATCGTGACCGAAGGCGATGGAAAGCCCATATTTTCTCTGGTTCAAACTCAGTTTCTCGAGCGTGTTCTCATCGGCTCCTTCGAAAACCGTCTGTATCGCAGCGAAGCCAATCCCCGTTGGGGCCAGGATGCTGTAAAACCGCTGCAAAGTGGGAAAGCCGTGTGAATGACAACCCGAACACCAGTGCTGAAACGCGAACAGGATCTTCACGCCCGTACCGAGATCCGAGAGCTTCAACGGCGTGTCGAGCGCCTCGCCATTCCCGCCAATCCATCGCCGCACCCGCAGCTCTGGCGCCCGTCGCCCGATCATGCCCATCTCAAACTCCTTCATTGATACGTAAATGGAGCTCGGACGAAAAGTCACCGGAACCGAACGCGATTTTCAAGATCTTCTTCAAAGCCAAATGCCACGGCTAAGCAACACGGTTCGCTCTTCGTTCAAGTCCGTGTCCCGAAACAACATGAGAGCTCATGTTCCGCGGACATCTATGAAGGCTGATTTCGGCCATATCCAATAGCCGGGTGATATAGTTTCGATAGTCATGCTGGCGGGCAGCCGCCTTGACCGTCGGAACTTCCAGAATCTGCTGACTTGCTACGTAAAGCATGCTTCGGTTTCCTCCCGCGGTTGCAATCCAACCCGCCGGGGCTTCGGATCCAAACTTATCCTTGCGGGGTTGGCCGGAACGGGCGGCGTTGACCTCCGCTATCGAAATATCCGAACTTGCTGGGGACCCGAAAGCATCTATGCATGTCTCGGCACAAGCAGGGTTCATTGGTGACGGAGTGCAACTACACCTCGCAGAAGCATTCAACGGATAACTATTAATGGCCATCTCGCCTGACAGCCTTCTTGGCCGCCTTACACATGCAACCGTGCGCAACGGAGAACTTGTCTGGATCGGTGTGAGGCCGGGCCGGCGCGAGGCGTTGCGGCCGATTTCATCCGCGCTGTTCGTTGCTGGGCGCGGGATCGAGGGCGATCATTACGCCAGCCCGGACGGCCGGCGTCAGGTCACGCTCATCGCCGCCGAAGACCTGGTCGCGATTGCTTCGTTTCTGGGTGAAACTGAGGTGGCACCGGAACGATTACGTCGAAATCTCGTCACAAGTGGCATAAACCTTGTCGCCTTGAAAGGTCGACGATTTCGCGTCGGCAGGGTTCTTCTGGAAGGTACGGGTGACTGCGCGCCGTGCAGTCGTATGGAACAGGAGTTCGGATCGGGTGGCTACAACGCGGTTCGCGGCCACGGAGGTCTGACCGCACTCGTTCTTGAGGGAGGCGAGGTGCATGTAGGAGATGGAATTTTCCCGGTCGCTTGATCGCTGGAGCGTCCGGGCCGGCTGGGCCTTCTGCAGCGGGGCCCGCTGGTGTCCAAGGCAATGGAGCGCCACACCTCGGAACTCGGACGCCTGAATCACTGACTGGGGGCGGCCGCGGTGTTCTCTCAGCCATGTGGGCTACTTGCACACCCGGAATTGAAGATCGCATCGATACCAGACGGTCGAATTCCGCTGTGGTACGCGAGCCGAGCGAGTCCGCGGTCCCGCACCAGGCCAAGCTTTCCGGGCAACCCCAGGTGAACGCCACTCTTAGCCGAGGCTGCAGCCGTCCAGAAGACTTCGCCGAATCGGTGCCTAACCCGCCGAGGTCCGGGGAGGACGCGCAGCGGATCTCGCCGCTGCCCCAGAAACAGTACCAATCCCCAAGAAAAATGCCGCGCCTGCTGTCATGATGCGGACCCAGGCGGTACGGTGGGGCCCATGCCACCGTCAGAATTCGACAAGAGGTTCCCAAACCGCGACTCTGCGGTCGCATTATTGTTGGCTTCTACCGTCAAGCGGCTACGCGAGGCCAAGGGCTGGACGCAAGGCAAGCTCGCCGACGAAATGGGTCTCCAGCAGCCCGCGATAAGCGTGCTCGAGAACGGCCGCGCCAATCCGACGCTCGCCTTTCTGGAAGCGCTCGCAGCCACTCTCGGAGTAACTTTCGCCGAGCTTTTCCAAACTCCATCAAAGTCCGGACGAACAAAGAAGAAATGAGGACGGCTCCGCCTCCTCCTCCATCCATTGGCCGCATATCAAGCGCTGCCTTCGCCACGAAAAAGACAGCCATCATTGGATGACTGTTGACATCGGGCGTGGGAATACCCACCTCCCCGAGCCCGATATTACCGAGAGCTCAGCGAGTCATGGAATCCACCATATTGCGCGCCCCTTCCCTGTAAAGGGCGCCCCTTCCCTGTGAAGTCATAGAACTGCGGCGGCGTTCCAAGGCACCGACTCAGTTCAAGCAGCTCCCCGCGAAGTCAATTCAGCTCCTGTGGAAAAAGCCGAAGACCAGAGGTCCGAGGCCGCACCGGCATAGTGCAACTCCATCTCGGCACCCCTGCCACCGGAGCAGCATACAGAAGGAACGGTGAATGAACCTCAAGACCTCTGCTGCCAACCTTACCCACGAGCCGACCCTCCTTTGTCCGAACTGCAGTCACGAAATCCGGCTAACGGAATCATTGGCCGCACCGCTGATCGAGGAAACTCGCCAGCGCTTTCAGGATCAGCTTGCAAGCAAGGATGCGGAGGTAGCCCGCAATCTCGAGTTGGTCCGAAACGAACGCGAACAACTCGCCAAGGCACGTGATCAGATCGACGAACAGGTCGCTCAAAAGCTCCAGGCCGAACGGGGCCAGATCGCCGCAGCCGAGTCAAGGAAGGCCCGCGAAGCGGCCTCCGCCGAACTGCGGGCGAAAGAAGCCGAAGCCACCGAACTACGACTTGCGCTGGAAACCAACAACGCGAAACTGGCCGAAGCTCAGCAGGCGCACGCGGGAGTGTTGCGCAAAGGGCGCGAACTCGAAGAGGCAACGCGCGAGCTCGATCTCACCGTGGAGAAACGAGTTCAAGCGTCGGTGGAACAAGTTCGCACAAAAGCCAAGCAGGAAGCAGACGAAGCGGCTCGCCTGCGCGTGATGGAAAGGGACAAAACGATCGACTCCATGGCCCGCACGATCGAAGAACTCAAGCGGAAGGCCGAGCAAGGTTCGCAACAGTCCCAGGGCGAGGTGCTCGAACTCGATCTGGAAGAACTGCTTCGTGGGCGCTTCCCGACGGATACCATCGACCCGGTCGGCAAGGGAGAGGTTGGCGCCGATCTCGTGCAACGCGTCAACGGTGGAATCGGCCATCCCGCCGGCACAATCCTTTGGGAGTCCAAACGCACAAAGGCTTGGAACGACGCGTGGCTGCCGAAGCTGCGCGACGACCAGAGACGCTGCGCGGCCGATTCAGCCTTGATCGTTTCGCAAGCCCTCCCCAAGCACTGCGACCACTTCGACCTGATCGGTGGAGTCTGGGTAGCCCACCCCCGCTGTGCCATCCCCCTGGCGATCGCCCTTCGCCAGGCACTGTTGGAAGTACACAGCACCCGTCTCGTCCAGCAAGGACAAAAGACCAAAACGGAGCAAGTCTACGAGTACCTGACCGGCACCAAATTCCGGCAACGCGTGGAGGCAGTCGTCGAGAAATTCAATGAAATGCGCGAGGACCTCGACAAGGAACGCAAGTTCTTGATGCGGCAGTGGGCAAAGCGGGAAACGCAGATCGGTTCGGTAATCGATTCGACTGTAGGCATGGTGGGTGATCTGCAAGCGATCGCGGGCACGGCGATGCCGGAAATACGTGCTCTCGATGTTCCGCTGCTAGATGGTCTCGAGCAGTGATCCTGCCCTGAAAGGTCGGGTCCGTGGCAGCCAGGCTCGGCCTATAACAACTCAGATCCGGTTTGCTTTCTTCAGGTACGCAAGAACGAGTTCCTCGACGATCTCATAGGCATTCGTTCTCTCGTCGATCGCCGCCTTCTTCAGCGCAGGCATGATATCGGGTCTTAAATACAAAGATGTCATACGCCTGCCGTCCGGCCTGTCTGCTTTCTCCTCGGTGGTCTTGTCCCTGCCCGACTTCTTCTCCGACCGCTTCATTCTGACTCCTCGGAAATCAGGATATCCGGATATCTAGATATCTTCGGTTGACTTTATATGATTTATCATATACTATAAGCCGAGTGGACGGGTCAACGAAAGGGAATTGCATGTCCCGCAACGACGAACACGACTTGGTAGGCTTGAGTCTCGGTCCCTCCGGGGACGCGCATCCGAAGGCTTCTTTTCGCGGCCCGCCACTCAAGGGTTGGGCGGTCTTCGGCTGGAGCGCAATGATGCAGGCCACGTCGCCGGACCGGTCGCGCTTTACGCGGACCAGGACGGTGCACCGCCCTCGGCGTATCCGCTAAAGGGCACGCCTCCTACACATCAAGGACGGCCCGGCGCGAAAGTTCCGGGTCGTGATTTCTTCGCCGATAGTTTTGAGGTCGCGCTTGCTTATTTGGTTGCTGTCAGACCTGCATCTTGAGATGTCGGTTTGGGATTTACCCCAAGACCGTCCGCGCTTCGATGTCCTCGTCATCGCCGGTGACCTTATCCCGCGAGCCGAACGCGGCGTGCAATGGTTGCTTAAGCGATTTCCGAACTCGCACATAGTCTATGTGCTCGGCAATCACGAAAGGTACGGCGCCGACTACGACATCACGTTGAAGAAGGCGCGCGAGGCCGCCATCGGAAGTCTGGTTCACGTCCTCGAGAATGAGGCCGTCGAGATCGGTGGTGTTGAGTTTGTCGGGGCCACCTTGTGGACCAACTTCGCGCTGTTCGGCGACGCGACCGTGCCGGCGGCCATGGCGGTCGCGGAAGACCGGATGAACGACTACAAGCGCATCCGCAAGAACAACTACGAACGCCGGCTCCGCGCATCGGACACGCTGGCACTCCATCAGGAAAGCGTAGCAATCCTTCGAGAGCATTGTGCGCAGGATCCGGATCGCCGCAGGGTCATCGTAACGCACCATTCGATCGATCCTTTCAACGTGCCGGTCGCCATCCGCGACGATCTCGTCGCGTCCGCCTATTCCAGCCGCCTCCTCGGGTTGGTGGGCGAGCTCAACGCCGACTACTGGCTGTCAGGCCACATCCATCAGAGCAGTGATCGCTTCGTGGGCAAGACCAGACTGCTGTCAAATCCGAAAGGCTACGGCCCGTTCACGAACAGGGTGACAGACCTCTGGCAGAACCCCGAATTCGACCCGCGCTTCACGTTCACTTTCTAAAACCGGAGTCTGACATGACCGACGACGAGCACTGCTGCGGGCCGACCGCCCTCACCGCCATCACCCTCTCGCGGCATTATAGAACAGCAGGCTTCACCTATGCGCATGACCCAACTCCGCAGATCGACGTCACAGAACTTTGTCAGCAGTCCGAAATTCCGGTCCGCCATTCCCGTTAGGAGCGCCGTTCACCGGGACTTCCTCATCCAAAGCGCCCTCGACGTCCACGTGCGGTCGATCGAATTTCTCCCTGAAATCCGGTTCGGCGACGTGGCGCTCACCGTGAACTCCATCGTTGTCCGCCGCGACGACGGTAACTTCATGGTCGAAATCCAGGGCCGGCGTCCGCTCCGGGATGTCGACGAAGAGAACACCCTCGCCCAGGGCCTGCAATCGATCGGCCTGTCGTTGCTCGAGGTCGACATCGACGAAATCAGGCGCGAGCCCCGCCTTAGTAACGCCCGCGAGATCTGGGGCTGCAAGAACCTTCGGGTATCCATCCGCGACCGGCTGCACATCATGACCGCGCTCTCGGAGGACGGTCCTCAGTCGATCATGGCGCTTCAGGACATCGTGCCCACCTCGTCCGACGTCGGATCGGCGCTGTGCGCGCTCGCGTGCGCAGACCTAGTGGAGATCGATCTAGATGATCGCCCGATCGGCGCCCGCACGGTGGTCCGCGCCCGACGCTAATTCCAAACCTTGGTGATCCCGCTGATGAACCTGCAGATTTCGAAAAAGTCAGATCTCCTGGCGCGCGCATACCTCGACATGTTGGGGGCGGAAGCGGGCACCAACGGCAGCCCGTTGCTGCGTAGCGGGAATCCCGACGACCCGATCGAACTCCTGATCGACGACCTCACTGCTGCGCCGCAATCCGCCGGACGGACTTCGATCCGTGCCGACCTGGCGGCGGCAGCCGTTCTGGTCGCGCGTGCTATAGAAAAAGTTGACGGTCTCACCCGAGAATTGCGCCGCGGCCGTCCGGTCGTTTCGATGACGACGCATGGCGCCGACATCGTGGCGCTGGTCCGCCAAGTGCTAAAAGCGTGTGCGTTCGGCAGCGAAGCCAAGGCTCTGGACGATAAGTCGTTCGACGACGGCTACACCCGGCCAGTACTTCTGTTGGCGCGGGACGGGACCGCGAACGATCACAAGAGCGACCGCGGGAACGATGCGATCGCCAAAGCGCTGCACGCCGGAGCGCCCATCTTCGGTGTAGCTCCGGACCCGCGCCGCCACCTGCCCCGCGACCTCCTCCGCGCCGCCGACAGCCACCTGTCGCTCAACCAGCTCGACGCGTCGGCCATCGCCTTGGTGGTGGAAGCTGTCACCGGATCCGTACCGACCGTCCTGATTGATGACCGGCTGGTGCGCGCCGTCGACGTCTCCGATTTGGCATTGTCGATCCGCGCGGATCGCAGCGCCGACGAATGTATCGGGCGACTCGAAAAGATTGTCTCGAACAAGAACATTTTCGATCATCACGGACCCTGCCTCGAAGAGCTGGCGGGCTACGGCGCCGCGCGCGAATTTGGACTAAATTTGATCGCTGATTTAAAATTGTATCGAGCCGGGCTCCTGGATTGGGGCTCGTTGTCGGAAAAAGGCCTCCTGCTTGTAGGCCCGCCGGGCACAGGCAAGACGCAATTTTTTCGTGCTCTGTCCAAAAGCTTAAACGTGCCGCTGATCGCCACGAGCGTTGCAAATTGGAACTCGGCGAATTATTTGTCGGGCACACTCCAACAAATCAAAGCCTGCTTCGCACAGGCTCGTCAACTCGCGCCCGCCGTTCTATTTATCGACGAATTGGACGGAATTTCATCGCGCGAATTTTTAGCCACCAGCGAACACAGGGAATTTTGGACCCAAATTGTCAATTTGCTGCTCGAAATGATGTCGGAAGAAAATACCGGCGTGATCCTATGTGGTGCGAGTAATTTCCCCGATCGCATCGATCCCGCAATCCGGCGGTCGGGTCGTTTAGACCGCACGATCGAAATCGAGCTTCCGGACGCGGAGAGTCTCGCGCAGATTTTCCGATTTCATCTCGGTCCCGACATCTTGACTACCGTTGATCTGATGCCCGCGGCGCTCGCGGCCACAGGCGGGACCGGTGCGGATGTCGAAGCGTGGGTCCGTCGAGCAAAGTCGCGCGCCCGCCGCGAGCACCGGGAACTTACTTTCGATGATCTCCTGCACGAAATCCGCGGCGGGCAGGAGGGACTGCCGGATGTCCTTCGCAGGGTCTGCTCCCTGCACGAGGCCGGCCATCTCGTGGTCGGTGTCGCGCTGGACGTCTTCGAACCCCGCGCGCTGACGATCTTCGACGAAGGCGGGATCACGCTCGCGTCGATCTCGCGTGCAAACCACCAGACCGAGCTTGGCATTGAAAACCTGATCGCCATGCTCCTGAGCGGTCGTGCCGCCGAGGAAGTCGTGCTCGGATCCTCGCAGAGGACCGTCGGGGCCGGCGTCGGCGAGACCAACAGCGATCTCGCAAGAGCGACCCAATGCGCGATCGACCTGGAGCTGAGATACGGCTTCGGCGTATTGGGGCCCGTACGTTTCTCGGAGCGGGCAATAGAGATGTTGCTTCGCGACGCGTCGGTCGTCGGCCTGGTCAAGAAGCGGCTCGACAAATGCGGGGCTCGCGCGCGCGATCTGATCGAACGCAACCGTGAAGCGGTCGAAGCCATCGCAAAGCGGCTGGAGGCCACGGGGTACCTCGACGGCGCCGCGATCGGCGCATTGCTCCAGCAGTATCCCGTTTCCGCAGAAGCGGCGCAGTTAACCGCTGCGACCGCTGATCGCAACGCTTAGGGCTTTGCAACGCACTTCCCACCCCGAAAGGAGCATGAATGCTGCGCGTAGTTGTCGATTTGATACCCGGCGGATTCACCCCGCTTCGTCGCACGATCGCCTGCATGACGATCGCCAACGAGTCCAATCTGGCCGACCAATCCGACTATAGGATCGAAGCGATGGAAGGTCGGAACCATTTGGCGGACCTTCCGCCGCGAAATATGAGCGCGGTCGTCGAGAACCACGATCGGCGACAGAGCGTCTGGCATCTGATTGCCAAGGCCGCAGCGGCAGCTGCAGAGGCAGAAAGCGATCCGCTCTAGCCGCCAATCGGCATCCTGCCGGTCGCCCTGCGTTTGCGGGCCAGTAATCGGCAGACCACCAACGACGCGAAGGCCAACCGATCACAGATCAGTGAAGGAAGCCTAATATAACTGAACGTCGCCGGTAATGCCGTCGTTGGCTCGAACGGCGGACGAGCCCGAAAGGCCAGGGCAAGCCTGGGTCGGCGGGTTTCGTCGCCTTCGGGGGGAGAGGTGCGGAATCCTCAATCGCCACCGAATGAATCGCGCCGTCCGTGTGGTTCAATTACTTTGGAGGCCACCGCCGCTGCAGAGCATCGGCGGCAAAAGTCGAATCTTATTCTGAGCTTCTTCCACTAAACGATTCTAACGACTCAGTTTTTTTTCGCACGCCGGCTTTTTTTGCCTTCCGATTTGCTGCCTATGCAACGAAGCTAAGCTCGAGATGGCAATCAACGCCGTAATCGAAACACAGGAGTTCAATGTCATGTCCATCACCGTCGCCTAGCCCGGACACGAACGCACACCTCTTGACGGAGGCATGCGTTCGTCGGGTCGACATAAGCCAAACCCTGTCCTAGCCGGACAATCGTAGATTCGCATGCCGCGCGACAAGTCGCAAGCGTGACGTATCGGCTTTTGGCTTTCGTCGACCCCCACCGAAAATTCCCGGAGCGCAACACGTCGGATATCGAGTCCGCGAACGCTCCTCCATGGCCGGAGGTCTACAAATGCAATTGCGTTCGCACGTCCAGTCTCCCGGCGTCGGTGCCCCGCCGGCGATCGACCCCGACATCTGGAAACCGGTCGCGCGCAGCCTGGGAAGCCGCGATCCGGCCCTGCGCTCCAGGGCATCGTCCACCGGCTTCATCGTGCAGGACGACCGGATCCTGAACTTCGAAAGCCGCCCCGAAAAGTTCGCAGGCGAGACGTTCGTGATTGATCCGGACATGCTTCACGTCATCGAACAGCCTCCGCGCATTCCATACCGCGACGGCGCAGCCTGGCGTCACCATACCTTCGATTTCTACACCGTGCGGCGCTGTTCCCGGCGGACGCTTGTCGCCATCAAGCATAGCTCCCGCGTAGAGCGCAGCGGCGTTCGGCGCGTCATAAGGCTCATCTCCGAGCAGGCCGGCCGCGGCGCGGCCGACGAGATCGCGCTCATGACCGAACTCGACTTCTCGCCGGCCGAACGCTTCAACGCCGAGCTCGTGCACGAGACGCGTCGGAACTCCGCGCCGCAGCACGACAGGCAGGTTCGCGAGTTCGCCGCCGACATCAACGGCAGCGTAACTGTGCGCGACGTCGTCGCGATGAGCGGACTCGCCGGCGCCGGCTTCCGCGCGGTCGTCCGGCTGATCGCTGACCGCTTCTTCCGGCTCGCCGACCCGCAGAGCCGCATCGACTACGACGCGCGCATCCGCAGGTCCTGACCCCTTCACCCACCGCCAACCCGCAGGAGAACAGCATGACCGCTTTCCGCCACCTACGACGCCACCCGATGCCCATCGTCCGTCACCGTTTCCCGACCAAGGGCATCCCCGCCCGTTTCGTCACCGATTTCGGACCGGCCTTCACCGGCGACACGTTCCGCGAAGAACTCCGCAACGTCGTTGCTCGCTACGACGAACCCGCGGGTTCCAACGCGTCGACCAAGCCGCGTTCCCGCTGATTCCAAGCCAAAGGATCGTACCATCATGCATTTCGTCTTCAGCCTCGCGACGACATCACCTTTGGGAACGGCACCATCGTCTGCTCCGCAGCGACGACTCGGCATTGGCTGACGCCGATGCCGGCGTCCGGATCGTCACGGTGTCGTTCCCCCCACGCTCTTCCGCATCGACCGACGACATTCCGGGCTCGAAGCAGTCGAAGCCGCCGGCTTCGTCCTAGACGCCAAATGAATTCAGGAGACCACCATGTACGCTTTCAAGAAAAAGGCCCGCCGCTTCGTCTTCGGCCCGCTCGACAGGATCATCGTCAAGGGGCGCGAATACCGCTGGCTCGAAACCGACGAGCACGGACACGTGTTGACACCCGTATCGGGCGTCGGCCAGCCGGTTTCCGAGGGCTTCACGCATGAAGAGCTCGACGAACTGGCCGAGCACGACGAGATGCAGCACGAGATCGGCTACTACGAGCAAGCAAGGGCGAACACGCGCCTGCGCAACGGCGGCATGACATCGCTTTTCCACCTTTCGCCCGAGGAGCGCAAGAAGGCGCTCGACAAGCAGGAAATGCTCGACCTGCTGCTTCGCCGGGAGGCGACCGATCCCACCTTCGTCCGGACCGACAAGACGATCGGAGAGGCGATGGTGACGATCTACGGGACGATCTGCGCGCGCAACATTGCGCGCGCAGCGGAGGACAAGACTCCGCGATGCGACCAAGAGTTTACGATGTCCAAGCCTCCGTCCGCGCGCACCGTGAGGCGCTGGCTGAAGGCCTACGAGGACGGCGGCTTGGATCCCATGGCGTTACGCGACGGTCATCACCGAAGCGGCAACGTGTATTCCAGTCTCGATCCCGAGATCGTCGCTTTGATGGAAAAGCACGCGAACGGCTGGGCCGACAACCGCCGGCCCACAATGGCCCTGCAGTACCTGAAGCTATCCGTGGAAATCCGCGAACTGAACGCCAAGCGCGAGCAGAGGGGCGTCCCGCCCCTGGCTATCCCGGCCAAGGCAACCTTTTGCAGGGTCATCAAGAAGATCCCGGCGTTCGACGCGTACGCCGGGCGTCACGGCATCGCCGCCGCGAAGCGCAAGTTCAACATCGTCGGCGGCGGCCTGGAGTCGGTCCGCGCCTTTCAACGCCTGATCATGGACGGCTGGCGGACTCAGCTCAGCACCATCGCGATCAAGATCGGTGACTGGGACGCCATGTCGACGAAGGAGAAGAAGGACGCCGATCGCGAACGCCTGGTGCTGCACGGGTCCTTGTGCGCGGCCAGCCGATGCTTCACCGGGTTCCGCCTTTCGAAGACCGAGAACAAGGAAGCCGCCGGCGCAGCCTTGCGAATGTCGGTCAGCGACAAGTCGAAATACGCCTTAGCGGCCGGATGCAAGAGCGACTGGCCGATGGCGGCGCGGCCGGGCTCGGTACACACCGACACCGGCTCGGCCTGGATTGCTGAGGAGTTTCGCGCATCCGTTGCCGACCTCCGCGCCACATTGGAAACGGCCCCGGTCGGCGTGCCTCAGATGCGCGGCCACGCTGAGCGCTCTTTCGGCACCCTGGATCGCGGCATGCTGCCGTTCTTTTCAGGAAGGACATTCGAAAACGTCACGGCCAAGGGTGACTACGATCCGGGCGCACAAGCCTCGATGTTCTCCGACAACGTCGGCTTCGCATTCGTCAGGTATATCGTCGACAAGTACCATCACACGCCGCACTCCGCGCTCGGAGGCATGACGCCGTACGACAAATGGCATGAGCTTGTAGACAAATACGGCATCCTGCCGCCGCCGGGTCGTGATGAACTCCGCAACATCTTCGGACCCCGGATCGAGCGTGCGCTCGATCACCGCGGAGTCCGCGTCGCGGGTATCCACTACCAGTCGCCGAAGCTACAGGAATATCGCCGCAAAGTCGGCGACGCGGTGGTGGCGGCAAAGTTCGACCCGGAAGACCTCGGCCGCGTCAGCATCTGGGTCGATGAAGGATGGCTTTCGGTACCTGCCATGCGCGGAAACTTCGACGGCGTCCACCTCGAGGTCTGGACCGAAGCCATGAAGGATCTGCGTCGCCGCAATCTCGTCAAGGCCGGCCTGTCCCAGCACTACGTCGATGACGCGATCCGGGCAATCTCGGCCATGGGCAACCTGGCCATGGCACGCGCCAACATCGCGGCCCCGACCATCACCGCGGAAGACCTAGCGCGGCATGAGCGCGAATTGCTCTATGGGTTCGACATCGTCGGAAACGACGCCCCCGACGGCCCGGTGACTGCCAACCGCGACAGCGACGGCAATCGCGACCGCTTCGCCAACGCGACTCCGATTCTCGACCGTCCCGTTTCCAGCGGCGAGACGAATGCGTCCGACAACGACGCCACCACGCCGCCCCCGGCCGGCAACACGCCGACCGTACGCACCCGCAAAACCAACACGAAACTGGAGAGCTGAGCCATGATGAACAAGCCCATCGACGCCGTCACGCGCCTTCGCGATTCCCTGCCCCCGGAGTTCAGCGCGCAGTACAGCGCCATCGAAACCCTGCGCTTGAAATTCATGCGCACGGACCGCGAGACGCGGTTGGCCGAGGAGATGAATCTCCTCATCAACAACGCCGTCCAGTGCCGCGATCCGAGCCTTCCTCCCTCCCTCGAGAACCGGGTGGAAGGCAGGGGTCTCGCGCTGATAGGCCCCACGGGAGTCGGCAAGACGACCTCGCTGCGCGACTACTTCAAGAACCATGCTGTCTTCGCGGGGTACCGCGATCCCGCTTCGTCGTCACCGCTCCTGTGGATCAGCGCTCCCAGCCCCTGCACGCTTATCCAATTGGGCAGGCGCATTCTCATCAAGTCGGGCTACCCGCTCGAGCGAGAGCTGCCGGCCCACAGGCTTTTTGAACTCGTAGGCCAGCGGCTGAACTCGATGGGGAAGATCGTGCTTTGCATCGAGGAGTTTCAGCACGTCGTTCACAACGTTTCCGAAAAGGACCAGGAAACTGTTGCCGATACGCTGAAAAACCTGATGGAGACCGAACGTCTCACGCTGATCCTGAGCGGCGTGGAGACCTTGGTTCCCTTCATTGCGCTCGATCCTCAGCTCGACCGGCGGATGACCAAAGTCCACTTCCGGAGGCTGACGCCCGAGGACTTCGATCTCGTTGCCGACATGGTCCATGCGTACGTCGAGGAGGCAGACCTCCAGATCGCATACACGGATAGCGACGACTTGTTCGCTCGACTGGTGCACTCGTCACTCTATGCGTTGGGGCTGTCGATCGAAAATACGATCGGGGCAATCGCGTACTGCAAGCGCAAGGGCGATCAGACGCTCACCCGCGAGCACTTCGCTTCGGTCTACGCCGCGAAAACTGGCCAATGTGCTCCCGAGAACCCATTCGTCGCCGAGCGCTGGCACGAAATCGTCTGCCGGACGTCGGTGAAGGAAGCAAACCCGGCAGGCCCTCCCTCGCCCACCGCCCGATAGGACGACTCGACCGCCGGCGTCGGGATGAAGGCCGACGCCGGCCATTCCCAACTGCAATCCGAACAGCGAGCACCGCCATGTTGAAACTCAGCCTCACGATCGGCGCCGGCGAGCGCGAGACGCCGGCAAGCTTCGCGTCCCGCCTCGCCCTCCGCAACTTCGTGAGCGCCCGTGACCTCGCGAAGGATTTTGGCCTGTCGTTTCAGAAGGTCGTCGATGGCGACCCGGTCGAAATCCGCAAGCTCGCCGACCTCGGCGGCGTAAACGTGCAGGACCTGCTGGCGAACGCGATCCGCAATACCGGCACTGCGTTCGAATTTCGTGGCCAAAATATTACCAAGGTTGCCATGCGCCGCGCGCGCGTACATGTCTGCCCGATCTGTATCCAAGGCGACATCGCGACGTCGGAACTGTCCGCCAACCTGGCCGCCTACGGCAGATTCGATTGGGCGATCGGCTTCATCCGCACCTGTGCGAAGCATAAGGTGGCCCTCGTCGAGGTCGCCCGTGATATGCAGCCGGGCCAATACCATGACTTCAGCCGCAACGTTGCGGCGGCCATTCCGGCCATAGATCGCCTGGCCGACGAAGCGACGCGCCGGCCGGCCTCCGGGCTGGAGACCTACCTGCTCGACCGCATCGAGGGGCGCGCTGACTATCCTTGGCTGGACCGGCTCCCTTTCTCCGCCGCAGCGTGGTCGACGGAGGTCGTGGGTGCGGTCGCCGAGTTCGGCAAACGCGTGAATCTCGACCTGCTCGGCGAAGACGAAATGTATCGCGCAGGTGCCGCCGGCTTCGACATTACGAAGGGCGGCGCCGCAGGCATCGACGATTTCATGTCCCGGCTGAAGCGCGAGCACATCCCCAAGAAGAACGGATCGGCCGACGGTCCGCAAGCGACGTACGGGAAACTTTTCATGTGCTTCGCGCAGGGCCTCGCGGATCCCTCCTACGACCCCGTCCGGACGACGATGGCCAAGCACATCTTGGCCAACTTCCCCCTCGGTCCTGAAGACGAACTGTTCGGCAAGCCGGTCGAAGTGCGTCGTTTCCACAGCGTTCGCACTGCTTCACTTGCCTACAAAATGCACCCCAAGCGGTTGCGGAAACTTATCGAAGCCGAAGGGCTCGTTCCCGCCGGATCCGATGTCAAGAATCGCGACGTCCTGTTCGATGCTGCGATCGCGGACCGCCTGTTCGAGCGGGAGCGCGACTCGATCGCGCTGAAACAGGTGGAAACGTACATCAATGCGCCGCGCCCGATCCCGCGGGTCCTGCTTGAAGCAGGCCTGCTCCGGCGGCACTCGGCCGGGAGCGATGCGCTAAACGATTTCCTTCTCAAATCAGAACTCGACGCTTTCCTTGCCAGCATCTTCGCAAAGGCCGAACCCGTAACAACCGCGCCTCCGGGGACCTGCGAGATGAGGACGGCCGCCCATCGGGCAAATTGCTCGCTCCCCGAAATCGTCCGGCTCATTGTCAACGACCGACTGGCTTGGGTCGGGCGCTTAACGGAGATCCATGGACTTGCCGCCATCCTGGTGGATGTCGAAGAAATCCGACCCCTCACCCGGCTGCCGGATTTGTGCGGCCTCACCCCGGCAGATGCAATCCGTCCACTACGGGTCAATTGCAAGGCTATGGCCGGCTTGCTCAAGGCCGGCGCCTTCCGGACCGTCATCCAGCCGCACCCGATCAAGCGCAATCCGCAGGTCGTCATCCCGTTCGAGGAGATCGAGAGGTTCAAGGAGGAGTTCGTCAGCCTGTTCCTGCTGGCTCGCGGCTCCGGCAAGCACATGCCCGTGCTGCTTCGTGAACTACGGGCCCAGGGAATCCAGCCGGTTCCTCAGTTTGAAGGCGTCGGCGCCACCTTCTTCAGGCGCGCCGACATCCCCTCGTAAACATGGGGAAACCGCGCTCGTGGTGGTTGAATTACCCCACTACACGAGCGAAGTCAGAGTCAGTACAGGCGTAGGAGTACAGGAATGGCAAAGAAGGCAAGCATCCGAGTCTCGAAGCGCAGCGCTAAAGTAAAGGCACCGCCTCCCCGGCCGAAGAAGGTCGAAGCAAAAAAGCCAGACAAACCGCCCGCGCCAAAGATTGAGGCGTTGGAGTGGGATGCTTTCTCGGACTCATACTTCGACACCGCGATATGGGCCGAGAAGCCCGAAGATTGCGATGCCGACGTGTGGCCGGGCTGCTATCCCAAAATCTTGCAGGATTGCGACCGTTTCCAGCGAGAAAACGAGGAACTCCTAAACGAGGCCTATCAAACTATGACGCGGGATGGCTACGGACACATACGTCTTTACGATGTTACAGACGCGGGCCATGACTTCTTCCTATCCAGAAACGGACATGGCACGGGATTTTGGGATCGCGGGCTCGGCGAAGTCGGCGACAAGCTTCATGAGGCGGCGAGCGCTTTTGGGGGCGTAGATGTACTCCCGGGTGAAGGCGAACAGGAGGATTGGCTCTTCATCGAGTAGCGAGCGGCCAAAATGCCGGCGCTTCCCCATGCAAGGGAGTCAATTTATTAGCGCCAATGATGGCAACTCGATCCGCCTAAGTGAGACTGTTCACAGAGTTTAAGTTCGTTCTCCACATATAGTCATTTTGACAAAAACGGTTTTGTTTGTGCCAGCAAATCTTCTCCGGAATACTTAGGCCTCGCAGCAACGTCCGATCGCAAGCGGATGTTCATCATCATTCAGTTCAGCGTAGTCGAGGAATATCCATGACTGACCGCATTACCACGACATCGAGCGGCGCCACTGTATTCGAAGGAAGTGGCATCGAAATGTACAGGCTTACCGTGATTGCCAGCGCGCTGGACTTGTACGCAAAAACCGGCATCAAGGCCAACACGTCCTATACGCCGACCAATATGCTGCGTGCTGCCACCGAGGCAACGGGTGTGAAATATCGCCGGGGTCAATACCGCGAGGCTGCGGCCGACCTTCGCAAGCGCGTCGAGGACATCCGCTCGACCGTAGCCATCGTCCAGAAGTGATGGCCACCCCGGCAGGTTACTCCCATAAACAGGAAGAAGGGTTCCCAGATGACACAGCATCCGTGCCACGGAATGACCAGGGCTGAGACCAAGCGATCGCGATCAACCTGAAACCGCATTGTTCCAAGAGGACGTTGGCCCGCCTCCTGGAGCAGGGCGTCAGAAGCGGGTCGCGTTTCGCGACGGCCTGCCGCCCTTAGTAGTGGATGAGTATTAGGTTCCGCTGCCGATCCATATCCGATGGTGCGAATGGGCCAGCCACCGTATCAAGGGTTGCGTTAGGCACAAACTGCCTTGAAGAAACGGAATCAGGAGCCCGCAAGGGCTCCTTTTTTGCGTCACGCGATCAATCGAAGTCGACAGGTCCGTGGCATTTCCTTCTAAAGCCGGCTACCGCTGCGAGATTAGCGCGTCCTCAGTGGCCAACTTGGTCGACGCCACTGGCCATTTCGATCATCACACGATTCTAAAAACCCCAATAAACACTGGGTTTCTGCGCACTCCGGCGGACGACTTTGCGTGTCTTTCACAACAGCAATAATAATGAAGAGCCCGCCCTCCAAGAGGGCGGGCTCTTCTCAATGGACCATGCACAATGATTGACGGGCCAGAACCATTCGGCAAAGAGACGGCGAAAGCCGCTCAAGAGCTAGCAAAGACTGCTGACAATGCGATCGACGCGGCGAGAGGTGCGGCTGAATTCCTCAATCGTGTGCTCGGCAATCCGATTGCCGATGTTGTTGGGATAACGGTAGCCGACCCGCTTCGGTTTGTCCGAATCATATCTCTCGACTGGTACAGCAAGCGAGTCGACGAGATACTTGCAAAGCGAAATACACCAAAGCCAAGAGGCGCGCCGCCGCGCATTGCACTCGATATCCTCGAAGCCGCCCAGGACGAAACTCGGGACGAGCTGAAAGAATTATGGGCCCGGCTGCTCGCGAATGCGATGGATGCAACGACGCAAAAGAACGTCCGCATAGAGTTCATAACGGTACTGAAGCAGCTCAATCCTCTTGACGCGCTTATACTGCAAAGACTGGCTGCCGTTGGCAATTTCACAAGTCCGAATTCGTTTGCTCAAGCACAACATCTTGACTCGAACGACACCGCAACCTCCGTCCTCTACCTCCTCGATCTAAAATGCGTAGAGCAAGCGGCTAACGGAAGCTTCTCCTTTAAGCTGTCACCACGAGGGCTTTCGCTACTCAAGGCTCTCAGCATCTAACAAGCGTAAACCGCCGTTCCTCGATGTTCGGTTCAAACAGTGATTGCGCAACCTTTAATGTTTGGCGAAAAGATAAACGAATGACAGTCGACCAAGGCATAGGGCTCGCCGGCATCATCATTGCCGTGATCATCGCCGCATTCATCACCACGAAAGTCGTCAACCGCAGTCGCACCCAGAGACAGAGTGTGGGTACTCGACACTGCGGGGACGAACGAGAACAACGGATTTCGCGGCGGCCTTCTGGCTCGCCGCAAAATCATTCAACGAACGAATCGTGAATCAACTTTGAGACGCACCTTGACACCATTAGTTGCAGAGAGCGCCGAAGCCGCAGCTCGATGTCAGCATGCGGGATGCAACGATCTCCGTCGACCAGAACGATCGCGCGTCTAATGATAATCGGGCGGGACTTGCTCACGAAAGCAGAGACCGTGACGATCGCGGCGATCGCGGCTGGCGTGCCAACCCTGGTCAAGGCACGCGAGATCATTGCCGAATCCCATCTGATGATCCGGCGCAAGACACAGGTGGGTCTCATGACGTGGATAGAGCGCGCCCGCGCTAGTCTAGTCGCCTCGCTCGCCAGTGGACGAAGCAGCGGTCCGGGTAGCAATCACTTTGCCCTGGTCTAATGGCCAGACCGAAAGTCAGATCAGCGCCTCAAGCTCGTCAGACGTCAGATGTACGGCCGCGGCGAACTCGATCTGCTTCGAGCGAGACCAATCGGCGCGGAATAATCGGAGCTGTACCAAGATTGCGTCAGAGCCCTTGTTCCACGCCGAAACACATCCTCCTTCAACGCATCGCCTCGACGCCGCACCAATCGGCGATGAAGAGCGCCAGCGTTTTCGTGACTTTGCGGACCGACTCCAGATCGACGCATTCATCGAAAGCGTGCGGATTGCGGCAATACGGGCCGTAGACGAGCGTCGGACAGTTTCCGTAAAGCCCAAAAGGCCGTGCATCCGTGGTGGCGGCGAACGCATGTTCTTCTAATTTGTCGCCCCAGACTTCCGCGTGGCACTTTCCCAAGATCGCTTCCTGCTGGTCGGCATCGGTCAGATGATAGCCCTCCTGCATAAAACCTGGATAGCTGATGCGTGGTGGGTTCTTGGCAAGGAACGGATTGCGGGCCGACACGTCGGCGATGTATGCCTCGAATTCCTTGCAGATCTCGGCAGGCGACTGTCCGGGGAAGACGGCCACACGCACTTCGAACGCGCAAGCAGATGGTGCGCTGGACGTCCATTCGCCTCCCTGGATCCGCCCCACATTGAAGTTGATGGGATGAGGATGGTTCTGGAACGGCGGATAGTCCTTCTTGCGCGCATTCCATCGCTCCTCCAGTTCCCGAAGCGACTGGATCAACTGGATGGCGTTGTAGATTGCATCCGCGCCGAGACCGAAGTCGCCTGATGCATGACCGGGCGCGCCCGAGACTTCGACACGAATCCAGATCGGACCTATCTGCCCGCGCAGCAGCTTCGGCTCAAGCGGCTCGGGAATGAACCCTGCGTCGGCTACATAGCCGCGCAACACGCAATCGAGCGCGCCGTTGCCTGTGCACTCCTCTTCCACCACGGACTGCACATAGACTTTGGCGGCGGGCTGGAGCCCAATACTTTGTAGAGCCTTCAAGGCGTATAGGTTGGCCGAAAGGCCGGATTTCATATCGCCTGCGCCACGGCCATACATCCAGCCGTCCTTGATTTCCGGCTCATAGGGTCCGTACGTCCACCGTTCTGCCGCACCGGTCGGGACCACGTCGATATGACCATTCAGGACAAGCGAGCGACCGCTGGCGTTCCTCGGCTGGTGCGTACCGACAACGTTCCAGGAATTCTCATAGGAGATCGACACCGGCGAGAAGCCGGGATGATCCTTGATTCGCTCGACATCGATGACCCATTTGTCCACCTGCAGGCCCAAATCGGCCATGGCGTCGGCCATGAACATTTGCGCCTGTTCCTCCAGACCGCGCTGTGAGGGAATTCGCACGATGTCCTTCAAGAACTCGATCTGTTCGTCGAACAGGGCATCGACGGCCTCGATGATCTGAAGCCTTTGCGTCTGCGTGGGCGACATGGGTTTGCTCCTCGTATTCTTCAGCTAGGCGTCTGCCGGATGCGTCTTCGCACTCAATTCGGTTCTGCGAATGCGAGAACCGAATGCAAAAGAACGTTGGCACCGGCAGTGCAATCTTCGGGAGAAGTGTATTCGGCTTCGTTGTGGCTAAGACCGTCGCGCGAAGGCACAAAGATCATCGTGGCCGGATATTTGCGTGCAATGTTGCAGGCATCATGCCCTGCCCCGCTTTGGAGCCGAGCCTTGCGATAACCCAATCTATCGGCGGCATCCGACACGGCTGCAATGAGCTCTTTGTCGAACGGAACCGGCAGGGAATTGGCAACTTCGCGCCACTTCACGGACACACCTTGTGCCGCCGCTGCCGACTGCAATCCGGCGAAGATGGTTTTCTCCAGCTCGTTCAACGTCGCAAGTTCGCCGTGCCGCAGATCCAGCGACAGCTCAACGTCGGCAGCCACAGTGTTCGACGAGCCGGATCGGGTGCGCAACTGACCAACCGTGGACCTGGCGCCCTCGATGCCGCGTGCCACGTCGTCTGCGACCAACACCGCGCGAGCCGCTGCCACCACGGCGTCCTTGCGGCTCTCCATCGGGGTCGGCCCGGCATGCGCTTCGCGCCCCTCGAACTCAATGACGTAGCGCCGGAATCCAATGCCGCCGGTTACTACGCCGATCTGATCGCCGTTGTCCTCCAGGATCGGCCCCTGTTCGATGTGGAGCTCGATGTATTTCTCAATTGGGAATCCGACGTCGTTCGGACCGGCACCATTGCGCATACCGGCCAGCAACGCGCTGATCGGCGTCTGTGCATCGTCGGTCATAGCAAGCGCGCGATCCAGCGGCAACGCGCCGGTGAAGACTTCTGAGCCGATCATCGGCCTGATAATAGCGCCCTCTTCATTGGTCCAGTTCACGATCACGATGGGACGCCGTGTCGCAATCCCGGCATCGTTCAACGTGCGCACGGCCTCGAGCGCCGCCAGCACGCCCAGAATGCCATCGAAGCGGCCGCCGGTCGGCTGGGTATCGAGATGACTGCCGATCACGATCGGCGCCAGATCGGCTTGCCCGGCCCTCGTCGCGAACATGTTGCCGAAGCGATCGCGTTCCACGGCAAGACCGGCGTCAGCGCACCAGGCGACGAAGAGATCGCGCGAATCGTCATCCTCTTTCGAGAAGGCAATGCGGCAGCATCCGCCTTTGGCTGTAGCGCCGATCTTGGCCATCTCCATCAGAGAAGACCACAGGCGATCATGATTGACGCGCAGACTGGACAGATTATTGCTCACCGCATTGCTCCAGATTTCCGAGAATTCCGATCGAGGTCTTGTTCAGAGCGTTTCCAGAACCTCGCGCATGCCGGCTACCAGCATCCCGGCGTTCTCTCGCGAGAAAACCAATGGCGGTCGGATTTTCAGTACGTTTGCGGCCGGGCCCGACGCGCTGATCAGGATGCGCCGTTCACGCAGACCATTGACGAGGCGGCTCGTCGTCGCCGCGTCGGGCGTTTTCGACTTTGCATCGGAGACGATCTCGACACCGATGAACAGTCCGGCGCCGCGAACATCGCCGATCACCGCGAATTCCGCCGCGAGCTGCCGGAATTCATCCTGCATGAAGGCGCCGACATCTCGTGCATTGTTCTGCAAGTTATCGGCTTTGATAACGTCGAGTACGGCCATACCCGCCGCTGCGGCGACAGGATTGCCGCCGAATGTATTGAAATAACGCGCCTTCTCGCCGAACTCGGCAACGACCTGCGGGCGCATGATCACCCCCGCCATCGGGTACCCGTTGCCCATCGGCTTGCCGACCGTGACCATGTCGGGCTCGACGCCGTGGCGCATGAAGCCCCACATTGCGTCTCCGGTTCGTCCGAATCCCGGTTGCACCTCGTCGGCAATGAACAGACCACCTGCTGCGTGAATAGCGTCCACTGCCGGCTTGAGGAACCCCTTCGGCCCACCGACCACGCCGTCACTGGAGAAGATCGTATCGACGATCAGCAATGCGGGCTTGATGCCGTGACGTTTGAGGTCGTCGATGGCCGCCTGCACATCCTTCCGGAACTGCTCTCCGATCTCTTCCGGAGCCATACGGTATGAATCCGGCGCCGTGACGGTGCGCACATGGGTGCCGAGATCGACGAATTCGCCAAGCGACGGAGAGAACTCCGCCACCGCACTGGTCAGGCCGTGGTAGGCAAGCTTGGTGGCGATGATACCGTTGGCGCCTGTCGCATGTCGCGCGATGCGGACGGCCAGATCGTTGGCTTCGCTCCCGGTGCAGGTGAACATCACTTGACTGAGATCGGACGGGAATGTCGCGGTTAGAGCTTCCGCGTAGTTGATGATCGATTCGTGTAGATACCGCGTGTGAGTATTGAGAATCCCGGTCTGCTTGACGATCGCCTCGACGACCTTCGGGTGGCAATGTCCCATCGATGCAACATTATTATAGGCATCGAGATAGCGGTTGCCTTTGGCGTCGAACAGCCACACGCCTTCGCCCCGCACGAGATGCAGCGGCTGCTCATAGAATAGACGATAGGCCGGACCCAACACACGCTCGCGGCGCGCAATGAGCGCCTGGTCTTCGGTATCCAGACGCGCGAAATCTTCAGCGGTGAATGCGTTGACCATCGCCATGGTTTTTACCTCTTGCAGTTGGACGCGACGAACCGGAAGAATTCCGACTCGGACATTGCGGAGAGGCGCTGTAGACCGAGCAGCGCGCCACCATGATTGCGCATGATGTAGTCGCGGTTCTCCGGTCGGCTCGCAGCCCGGTATTCCGGAATGATGATCGTAAGGGCCAGCCGCGCCTTGATGAGCACCGGGAGCAGTGCAATCTCGGCCTCTTCCAATGCAGTCTCAGCGCAATAGCCACCGAGCATCGCGCCCATCAATCCCTGCCAATCGTCGTCGCTCACATGATAAGCGAGCGCGACCGCGAGGTCGTTGACGCGCGGAGCGAACACCATGTCGCCAAAATCGATGATCCCGGCGATCTCCAACGGCTCTGCCGGATCGACCAGAATGTTGTGCAGATTGAAGTCGTTGTGAATGATCTGCGTTTTGAGCGACGACCTGACGCCAGGAACGGTTCGCGCAAACTCGGCTAGAACGTCCGATACCAGTTTGCGCCGCTCGGCTCCGACGTGTTGGATCAGATTGTCGAGGTCGAGGGTGTGGCTGATGTCCCAGAGCAGCTTCCCGGCAGGAGGACGGCCTTCAAAGCTCTCCAACCCCTTTCCGAGTGCGGCAAGAACCGAACCCAGATTGCGATTGCGCGTCACTGAGGGGGGCAATCGGGAAAGTTGGTCGCCCGCGAGATAACTGAGCAGACGAACGGTGCGAGTGCTACCACCTTCCGGAAGCCTGAGATCGTAACTGCGCCTTCCGTCTTCGGTCGCGATCAGTCTCGGGACAGGAACTGACGACCCGACCGATTCCAGATGAAGCAGTGCGCCATCCTGAAAGGACAACACAGCTGCGTCTTCGAATGGGTTGGCGATTTTAAGAATGTAGTTGGTGCCATCCTCGGCAACGAATTTGAACGTCTCGTCCCGTTCGCTGGAAAGTCGGGTCACGGTGCCACGAATGCCGTAAACATGCGCAACAACGTCCTGAACCTGACGAAGCGGCAGAAGTGTCCAGTGAGAAGACAGAGCGTCACCCGCTGCGGGGCTTCTCAGCGGTGGAACCGAGGCCATTCGATAGTCCTGTCGTGAGAGTAGGAATTCCGGAGAGCGGCACCGCCTTCTCGGCGGATGCGGCTCTCCGGTTTTGCCGGTTATCGATTTGCGGCGTAGCTAGGCTGTCCGGCCGCCGAACCGACTTCGACCGCCGTTTCGGCCTTCTCAATCGGGAGGAAATAGATCGACAGGAATGCGCCGCCGGCGATTACCGCGAAGAGCGCGGCCAAAGGTCCCCATTGGAGCCCGTAGGTGTGGGCCAGCCAGACGCCGACGATTGGGGTAGTACCGCCGAATATCGCGCCGCACAGTTGGAAGCTAAGCGAAATGCCGGTGTAGCGCATGCGTACGGGGAACGCGCGGGGCAGATAAGCGGCAATCACCGCGTAGTACATGCCGATCATGAAGGTTGCGACCAGCACGCCAGCGGCAATGTTCGAGATATTGCCGGTGATCACGAGCATCATCATCGGAACCGACCAAATGACCGCGCCGCCCGTTGCGATGAGAAGCAACAAACGTTCGCCGATCTTGCTCGCGATGTAAGAGCCGGTTGCCGTCGCGAAGAGCTGGACCACGCCGATCCAGGAGATCACGTCCAGGATCTGGCTCTTCGGAATCTTCAGGTAGGTTGTAGTGTAACTGATCATGAAGGTGGTGATGAAGTAGAAACCCGCGATTCCCAGCAGGCTCAGGCCGACACCGAGTACGACGGCTTTCTTCTTGGTTTTCAGCACCTCTCGCACCGGAACCATCTCATAGCTGCGGTCCCGTTCAAGTTGGGCGACCATCTCGGGGCTTTCGTTGACACCCGCACGGATGATGAATGCAACGATGACAAGCAGACCGCTGAGGATGAAGGGAATGCGCCAGCCCCAGGCTGCGAAGTCTTCCTGCGGCAACGAGGAAACCGCTCGGAACGCCAGGGTGGAGAGGATCAGGCCGACAGGGCTTCCATATTGCGGAGCCGCGGCGAGAAAGGTCCGCCACTTTTCCGGCGCGTGTTCGGTAGCGATGAGAACCGCACCGCCCCACTCGCCCCCTACTGCGACACCCTGAGCCAAGCGAAGAATGACGAGAAGAATGGTCGCGGTTACGCCGATCGAGTGGAAGCTTGGCAGGAGACCGATGGCGGTCGTCGCGCTGCCCATCAGCACCAGAGTGATGACGAGGCTCTTCTTGCGACCAACCTTGTCGCCGAGATGCCCGAACACGAGAGCGCCGAATGGGCGCGCTACAAAGCCGACGGCGAAAGTGGCCAGAGAGGCCAGGACACCCATGAAGGGGTCATTCGTGGCGAAAAACACCTCGCCGAACACAAGAGCCGCGGCGGTACCGTAGATATAGTAGTCGTACCATTCGATTGCAGTACCCAAAAACGCCGCCAGCGCGGCGCGTATAGGTTGTGGCTGAGCCATAGTGTTCGTTCTCCCTGCGTAAAACGCTCGGCTTGAGGTGGCTTGTGTTTTCCGGCGGCTCGCACCCTAAATTTTTGATGCATCATGCGTCAAGTGTGTTTTGACGCATCAAATATCATCACTTGGCGCCCAATTGGGCGAAGTGCTATACCGACCCGAGCGCTGCACGTGGCCCCGCGAACCGAAAAGAGACGCCCAGGGTGAAAGACGTATTCTCGACGCTTGATCACACCAGCCTCTACGAGACGGTGTATTCGCAGATCGCGTTGGCTCTGATCGAGGGACAACTCCAGCCCGACGACAAGGTGAGAATCAGGGCCCTCGCCGACCAACTCGGTGTGAGCGTCACACCCGTCCGGGACGCTTTGCTCCGGCTCGTGAAGCAAGGCGCACTCGAAATGCGCGGCCTGAAGGATATCCGCGTTCCGCGAATGCGCATCGATCAGCTTCAGGAAGTGCGCCTCATTCGCCTGCGCATCGAGGGGCTGGCGGCCCAACTCGCGGCCAGCAGGATCGACCGGACCTCCGAAGTTTTACTGACCCGCATCCTTGAAGAGAACGAAACGGCGCGCACGAACGGCGACAGGGTTGCTGCCGTGAAGCTCAACCGGCTTTTCCACGCGGAAATCGCGAAGATCGCGGGAATGCCAACGCTGCAGGAATTGATCGAGAATATGTGGCTTCGCATGGGTCCGTTGATCGCCGCGGTTTACAATGCAGGCGGCCGGGCAATGATCTCGTATCACTACGAAATTCTGGAGGCTTTGCGGAAACGCGATCCGGTGGCGGCGGAAGCCGCCATACAGGCCGACATCAATGCGACGGCGGAAATCCTTTTGAGCTCGGGGCTTTTGCTGGACGGGCCGTCTTCCGAAGTATTGACCGACGGGCTTCCCAACGCGATGCAGTAGCTTTTGGTCTTTCGCTACTCCACGCGAATTGGGTCGGCGGGTGGGGACCTACGCTGATTGCCCTGTTGCTGGAGGGTATAGCGGTGCGGAGACCGGCAAGGTATTCACCTCCCTGGCGCTTCGCGGGGCAGGCGCTCGCGACAGCCCCGAGCTCTTGCCGTCTAGACGACGTGGTCGCTCGAAACGTTCTCTCGCCGGAACAGTGCGGAAATCAGGATCAGGAAGATCGTCATGTTGAGGAATCGTCCGGCGAACGATCCGAACGAATTGATGAGCAGAAGGTAGACGATCATCGGAAATATCGCTCGCGGCTCGAGACGCTTGAACGCTTCACCGAAGATGAGCAGCAGCCCCAGCACGATGAGAGCCGTGACGAACACTCCTTGATAGATGCTGATATGGACCAGGGGGTTCTCGATGCCCCACTCCAATCCGAAGGAATACGTCTGCGATCTGATGTAGTCCGGATCCGGGCCCCACAGAAGGTCGCCTCCGCTGAACGACGTCCATAGCGGCAGCATCACCAAGCGGCTGCGGGCGCTGCCGCCATCGTTGGAGAACCGTTCAAGCAGTTGATCAAAGAAGCCCGCCAAGGCCAAAGCAGAGACGATCCCTATTCCGAGCGGAATCACCGCAGCGGCGGCCGTCACTGCGCCGCGGGAAAACCGCTTGCCTCCGGCAAATCTCAAGATTTGCCATAGGGCAGCGAGAGCGAGGATCGTGATGGTTGTCAGCAAGGCTGTGCGCCCGCCATAGGCAATCATGGCCGTCGCCTGCAATCCCATCATCGGCACCCGCCACTTCGGCGGCAACAGCTTGCCGCCGCCGACCAGCAAACTCACGATGTATGCGCTTGTTATGGTTGCGGCGTGTAGCGGGTGGCCGTGAAGCGCGACCGACCGAGCCTCGATGGTCGTCGTTCCATCGGGAGAAAAGGTCGTGAGCGGGAAAACATTGAACCCCGACGCAAGTTCGAAAATGCCGAGAACCGCATTCGCTGCAAAGAACCAATGGATAAACCGCTCGAGCTCGATCATGCGCTCCGGCGGGACAAACGGCAGCAACATGCAGCAAAGGAAGAGATGCAGGTCGGTGTCGAAATACATTCCGAAACCGCTTCGTCCACCGACGACGATGTTGATAATGGCGAACGTCGTCGCGCAGAAGAAAAAGATCGCACCGAGTTTGGTCGCGACGTAGTAGCGCGCGAGATCGATTTTCCGGGGGTACGTAACGACGAAAGCAAAGAATATGATGGCGAGGAGATAGGTCGACGGATGTATCTTGGTGATCTGCGTCCCTTCAATCGCCGAATAGTCGTAGCCGATGAAATCAAGCACTGTCGCCGAGAATACAAAGAGAACGACGACATAGACGGCGAGCATCGCCTGGATGCGTCGGCCGGCAAAAGGCAAAGCGAGCCTGACCGTTCTAATCGGCGGCGGGCGCGAAATCGAGGCGGCGGCGTCTGTCATCGGCGCTGTCGTGCCTTCGCGGCGTACATGCCGTCCGCTTCCCGCCACGGACCGAGGTGATTTCCCGGCCGGGTCGCCGCGCCCGTCACGCAGATCGTATGGCCGCCGACAACAACGCCGTGCTTCTGCTTGGCCGACATGAGCGCCTCAACCGAGCCCTACCTCAATCCGCACGGGATACGGCAAGCAAGTTAACGCTCCATTAACCCAGTTGGCGGCGCGCTCAAAAGGCGGACATCAGGAGGTCTGGCCTTGTCCGGCACCGGGACCGACGTTCGCACCCATCGTTGCCACGTCCTGCGACGGCTCCTTAAGTCGCTGCCTTTTCTTCCTCGGCCTTAGGCTGAGCTTCTCAAATAGAACCGACAGCGCCAGCGTAGCTACACAGAAGACCATGATGTTGACGGGAAATGGAATTTCTCGAAGCGCATCCTGGCGAAGGATGAAGTCGTGCGTGAGGTAGATTTGCAGTGCAACTCCAGCCAGAAGCGTGACAGGAGCACTCAGATAGTTGGCGACAAACTGCTCGAGCCATGGATAGCGCGCGAAACGGAAAGCGAAAACAACGAACGCAAGCGCCGGAATCCGATCCAGGATCTGCACTTCGAATGGGATGAAACGCCCAAGGCTGCCCACGAAGAGATAAAAGCCGGCGATAGAGATCAGCAGCCAAACCAGATCGGTGATCTTGCCCTTGGTGTTGGCATGAAACCGGGCTGCATAAACACCCATGACCATGGTGCCGAAGTAGAAAATGATGCGCAGTGGAAGAGTTACTTCCGTCTGCACATTGTAGTGCTCGGTGAGCCAGCTGGTCTTTTCAGCAAAGATCGAGAATAGAAGAACATATGCAATGGCCAATGCGGCGAAGAGATACGCGAAAGCCCTTTTCGTCTCCATCTTCGACATGATGAGGTAGACCGGAACGTAACAACCGACAATGGTTGGAAGAAACCAGAATTGCAGCGGTATCACGTACAGCCAGAAGAAGTCGGCGAAGCTGTGCATGGGAGCGTCGCCAACCAGCACAAGGAAAGTCGCGACGACAAAGAGCGGCTCGTACACGCGATGCAGCCGTCGGATGAGCCAGCCTCCAATCGGCTCCTTGCTCGCCTGATAACTCAAATACAGCCCGTATCCCGAAATGAAGAAGAACAGCTCATTGCCGAATACGCCGCCCGTGCCCAGTTGGTGAATCGGGTAGAGATCATCCAAATGCGAATTGACCACCAGGACGATTGCGACGGCGCGCAGCAGATCCAGGTACGCAGTTGGGCTAACGGGCTTGTTTGCGGTCATTTTTTATCGAAGACTCTATTGGAGCGTCGCGCAACCCGAAGCAGACATTGAAGTGCGCGGCTTGATGGTTGCTCGTTCGACATGGAGCGCATTGCGCTCGCGGTAACCTGCTGCCAGCCGCGTCAGAGCGCGCTGCAGGCTGACGGTACGACACGTACCCTGCTCTTTGAAAGCCAAATGTCGCCGAATGATTAATCGTAAAGCAATTTCGCCCGCGTCGTTTCAGGTCACGGAAGCAGGCCATAGAGAAACTGGATCGCGATCGATGCGCAGCGACCGAACTCGACGCCGTTCTTTCGGCCTGACCTCCGGTTCGGAGGGGCATCGCGTCCTGCTTCGTTAACCATCTGCCGCGCAAGGCGCTGAAAGGAAACGACCGGTGACATGGTGAATTGAGCGCGGTCGCCGAAGACGCCTCACGCTTCCGCCTTCGCTCAATGGGCTACGGCGGACAAGTCGCCCGCCCGCCCTTCTCGCTGACGATCAAAGCGGTGCCGTCTACCGCGCAGCCTGGACGCGCTTTTCGAGCAGCAGCGTGCGGTCGGATATGTCCTTCAATTCGAATGCCTGGGAATCGAGGAACGCGACGGAGCCGTTGTCGGGATCCGCGGCGAGGCGATGGGTTTCGCTGAGGTGATGCTTCAGCCAGGCCCGCTGCTCGGTCAGCAATTGCGCGTGGGCGTCGCCCTTCGAGCCGGCGAGAAGGGCTTGATAGGCGGTGTTGAGCCGCGTGTCCCACTTGCCGATTTCGGCCTTGCCGCAGTCGAGCATCTTGGTCGACACCCCCTCGGCCTTGTCCATGCATGCATCAAACTCGGCGCTTTGCTGCGCGCAGACCGGTAAAGCTCCGAGCACGAGCATGGCCGCGACAATGACGGGCCTTCGCGAAAGCATCACCATGTCCCGATCACCCTGCCTTGTGTCTTTCGCCAACCATCGCCGCACAAAAGCGTCCGAAATGAGATCAAGGAATGATGCACCGGAGATCTGCGCTCAGCCTGCCCCACACTCCAGCTCAAAGAACTCCCGCCGCTGCGCCTGCGAGGATGACGAGGCCGAGGACGAAGCGATAGATCACGAAAGGCCAGCTGGAGAAGCGTTCAAGCACGCGCATCAGGCTCCAGATCCCGACGAATGCCGAGACGGAGGCAACCGCGAGGCCGACAATCAGAACCGACCAGGCATGAAGGTCGAGATGAAGATGGTACAGCTCCCACAATTCCTTGAGGCCGGCCAGGGTGATCGCAGGCAAACCCAGCAGAAACGAGAAGCGCGCGGCCTCGTCCCGTTTGAAGCCGAGCGCAAGCGCCGCCGTCAGGGTTGAACCCGAACGCGAGACGCCGGGGATCAGAGCGCCCACCTGAGCCAGTCCCACCAGCATCGCATCGAAAAAGCCGGCTTCGCCGATCGTCCGCCGATGCCTGGCATGGATCTCCGCCGCACCGAGCAGCAGCGCCATCGCAACGCAGGCCCAACCGATCACCACGACGCTGCGAAGCGGCGAATTGCAGGCGTTCAGGAGCCCGGACGCCAGCAATCCCGCGACGGCGATCGGGATCGTTGCCAGAACGATCCACAGTGCGAGACGAAACCAGCGGTCCTGGAATTGTCCCCGCGCCATTGCGGCAACGGAGTTGGTCGCAAGGGCGCGCACGTCCCGCCAAAAATAGCTGACGACGGCTGCAACCGCGGCAAGCTGCATGGCCGCAGAGAACGCCGATCCCGGATCCGGCCAACCCAGAACGGCCGGCACCAGCCGCATGTGCGCCGTGGACGAGATCGGCAGCAGCTCGGTTATTCCTTGCAGGACCCCGAGCGCGGCAACCTTTCCATAGCCGAGCGCGACGAAGCCCGTGTCGATTCCTTGCGTGCAGGTGCTAGCCATTGGTTCCCGTTCGCTGTGCTGCTTGCTCGGCGTGTTGATCTCGACTGCGCATCAAGCGCGCTCGTGGGCACGTCAGCCGGAGCGTCGGGAGCCGCAAGGCACTCTCATTCGCAAAGACGCGCGCCGGGACGCCATTTGACATCGACCGCGGTGATCTGCGTCTGTCGATTGAACGCGATGGCGTGGTCGCGCATCGCCAGGATGCTGCGCTCATCGCCGCCCCGCGGACACTGCACGGTGTCGACCGGAACGCCCGCACGGGTAAGTGACTCTCGAAGCACGCGCTCCAGCTTCTGAAAATCGTCGGTGGCGCATTGGAACGGGTACGACATGTAGACTCTCTGCTCGGCCTGAGAGAGCGCAAGGCAATAGCGCCATTCCGCTGCTTGCGCGGAGCCGCCAGATGCCGACCAAGCCAAGGCAGTGATGCACGCCACCTGCACGCCACTTCGCATTTCAGCTTCGCCGCACGGGCTCCTGATTTGGACCATCGCAAGCGGCACGCCGCGTGAGGCTCGTCCATGTCCTCAAGCGCAGCCTTGCAGTCGTCTTGCCGCAGGGACCGCCGCCGATATGTCATACGGTCGCCGACTTACACCGTCCTTACATGCGCCAGATAATTTCGCTGCCTTGCCCGCGACACGCGATTGTGTGCGCTTATGCCGCAATGTCAGCAGAGGCGAGCAAGTTTCGGTTCGGCGACGCCGCGTGTCGTCCGATCGATCCAGGGTAGCGCCCACAAGACCGGAACATTCCCGACTTTTGCAGCTGGATGAGCTCGCGCTGTTTCACCTCGAGCGGGGATGGACGTACACTGGAGGCACGCGATGCCGAACTATTTTCTTGCGTGGCGTGCGCATTGCTGGTCGATGGATGATCATGCGTCTGTTTTCCACGAACCGCGACGTCTGGCGACGCCGCGCTGAAGCGTTCTCAGGCAGTCGGACCGGCCTCGTACTGCTCGCGCTGATCGCGTTTGCGGACAGTTCGGTTCTACCTGTCTTGCCCGACCTGCTCCTCGTCCCGATGCTGCTCATACGTCCGGAGCGGAGTTTGCTCCTGTGCACCGTCTGTGTCGTGGCGTCATCGGCCGGAGCCCTGGTCGGCTATGGGATCGGATATTTTGCCTGGACGGCGGTCGGACAGACGCTGGTCGAGATCTACGGCCAGGCCGACAACTTTCGGCGCTACCAGAACCTCGTTGAAGACTGGGGAGTCTGGATCATCATCGCCAAGAGCTTCACTCCGATTCCGTTCAAGTTCATCGCCATTGCCGCAGGCGTGGCGTCGATGAACCTCTGGACCTTCACGGTCGCGGCCGTGCTCGGCCGCCTGCTGCATTTTGCGATCGTTGCCGCCCTGGTCCGGCTTTTGGGATCGCGATTACTGCAATTGATCGAGAGATACCACCGATGGTTCGTCGCCCTCGGGCTTCTCTCCGCCGCCCTCCTCGGCATCGCCTGGTCGCTCCGCTGACCGGAGTGGGACGGGATTAGGTTGAACCGGGATCGACGGCGGCGAACCACCTCTCCCTTGGGAGAGGTGAAGTCGTGCGGAGCCGAACCGATTCAATTCAAACTCATCGTGCTCGAGGAAGGCGTCACGCCGCTTTCGCGGTCTTGTCCTCTGCCGGCGCGGTTTCCATCGCGCGCATATAGAGATCGAGCAGGCTTTCGCGCTCGTCGCGCTCGTCCTGGTCCTGCTTGCGTAGCTTGATGATCTCCTTGAGGATCTTGACGTCGAAGCCGTCGCCCTTCGCTTCCGAGAAGACTTCCTTCTTCTGCTCGCTGAGTTCCTGGATCTCGGTGTCCAGGTTCTCGATCCGCTCGACGAAGGAACGAATTTTTCCGCCGGGAATGGTGATGTCGGACATGGTGCCTCCTGCTGAATGAGGTCGTGAAAATGCGAGCAAAGAGATGACCAATGTGTTAAGCAAACGGCGTCGCGGCGGTTTGTTGATAGCTTGAACCATACATTGCTTTGCTCGCAACGAGACGAGGAGCACAGCTCGGACAAATCATGTTGTGAGAACGCGAAGCTGTGCCCTCACCTACACCCGGGCGATCCAGTACGCCGCGGCCATTCGGCTCCAGCGCCGGCGTCTCTGGAATACCGGATCACCCGCTTTCGCGGGTGATGACACCGACCTCGCAATAGCATCATCGCATCCGTCACACATCACTCAGGCATCATCAGCCACCCGCAACGTGATCCGCGTCAATTCGGACGGCCGGCCGAGCCGCACGGCGAAGCCCGGCCAGAGCGCGGTGCCGTTGTTGACGTAGAGCGTCATGCCGTCGACGTCGTAGCGGCCCGAGACGAATCCGGCATTGGCGGGCGCGGCCAGCCGGTCGATGCCGATGATCAATCCGCCATGGGTGTGCCCGGAGAGTTGCAGGGCGACGCCGAGCCGAGCTGCGTTGCGGGCATCGCTCGGCTGGTGATCGAGCAGGATGACGGGCGCGCCCTCAGGCGAGCCGGCGAGCACCGCGGCAAGATCGCGGACCGGATGCTTCCTGCGGCGCGACGCACGGTCGGTAATGCCCGCGATCACCAGGCGGCCGCCGCCGCGTTCGAGCGTGATGCGGCTGTTCTCGAGCGAGCGCAGGCCGAGTGCGGCGTAGTGCGCCATCCAGGCGTCATAGCCGAAGATATATTCGTGATTGCCCGAGATCACGTAGACACCGTCGGCGGCCATGAGGTCCTGCAGCGGCGCGATGTCGTTGCGCCGCGCGTCAATGCTGCCGTCGATCAGGTCGCCGGTGATCGCAATCAGGTCGACGTCGAGCTTGTTCGATCGCGCGACCACCTCGCGCGCCCATGACGCGGGAAACAGCCGGCTGATGTGCAGGTCGGTCAGTTGCAGGATGGTGTAGCCGTCGAACTCTGGCGGCAGTCCGCGGATCGCGACCTCGACATCCTTCAATGGCGGAATGCGCATCGCCTGATGGACGCCGATCGCGGCGGCTGCGGCCGCCACGCCGGCAAGCGCGTAGCGGACGCCGTCCGGCGCCCCCACAAAGCCGCCATGGATCACCGCGGCGACGATCAATCCAGCATCGAGCGCCAGCTGCAGCAGCGCCAGCAGCATCACCGCACCGAACGCCCAGTTGAACAGCGCGACCACCGGACGCGGAAACTCCGGCGAGAATTCCGATCCCGACGACAGCCTGTTCCAGCGGTGAAACTGCAGGGCGACCAGCACGAGCAAGGCTGCGACGATCTTAGCCGGCAGCGGCCAGTCGAGCGGCCAGATGAAACGGGCCAGGATCAAGAGGCTGGTCAGGCCGAAAATGAGTTGGGGAATTGGTCACGCTCCGGATCGGATCGGTTAAGGCTGGGCGGTCGGCGCCCGGCAAAGGTAGGTTGGATCGGCCGCAGGCGTAAGCGCCACCATCAGCACATTTTCGGCAAGTCGCGCGCTGCCAAGACGCCCTGCGCGCTCTGAGCCGCGACGTGAGCAGTCGAAGCGCGATCAGATTGGCTTGAATCGGCTCGGCGCGATCCCGGTTCACCTCTCCCCATCGGGGCTCCCATGGGAGAGGTGAAGCTTCCGCGCCGTTCGTCCAAGATAAAGCTTGAACATTGCTCATTTTCTATCGTGCGCCGCACCGAGCACATCGCCTTCGCCGCCGCGATCGTCTGGGGCGTGACGCGACGGTTCTCCGGCGGTGGCCGGCAAACGGCGGGCACCCGCACGATTTCGGAATAATGGAAATGTATCGCTGAGTTGCCCGACGGGTCAAGTCGCTTTTCGGAGTTCCGGCGGCCGCCCGCCCTTTGCATGGGGTTGTTTTCGATATTTTGGGACGCGTCGCTTCGCGCCGTCGCCATCAATGGCGAATACCCCCGGTCGCATCCGCCCGATTGACCCGCACGCGGACCGTATCCATATGCATCTGCATGAATCGGCTGCCCGCGCCGTTTCGCCCTCACCTGGACACAGCCAGATACCACCGGCTCCAGTCCGCAACGTTCCGGAGCCGCCGTGGCCGCCCTCTCCATCCTTGATCTCGTCCGCGTCACCGAGGACACCGACGCGCGCGGCGCGCTGTACAATGCGCGCGATGTCGCCCGCCATGCCGAGGCCCTGGGTTATCGCCGGATCTGGGTGGCGGAGCACCACAACATGGCGGGGATCGCCAGCGCCGCGACGTCGGTCGTGATCGGGCATATCGCGGCGGGCACCAGCACCATCCGGGTCGGCGCCGGCGGCATCATGCTGCCGAACCATGCGCCCTACGTCATTGCCGAGCAGTTCGGCACGCTGGCGCGGCTGTTTCCGGACCGCATCGACCTTGGCCTCGGCCGCGCACCGGGCACCGATCAGCTCACCTTGCGCGCGCTGCGCCGCACGCCGGAATCGGCCGAGAACTTTCCGCAGGACGTGCTCGAGGTGCAGGCCTTTCTCGCCGCCGCCGGCCCCAACCAGCGCATCCAGGCGGTGCCGGCTGCGGGCACCGACGTGCCGCTGTGGATCCTCGGCTCGAGCAACTTCGGTGCGATGCTGGCCGGTGAGCTCGGCCTGCCCTACGCCTTCGCCTCGCACTTCGCGCCCGAGCTGTTGCTCCAGGCGCTGCAGATCTACCGCGCCCGCTTCAAGCCGTCGGAGCAGCTCGCGCAGCCTTACACCATGGTCGGTGTCAACATCATCGCCGCCGATACCGACGCCGAAGCGCGACGCCTCGCCACCACGCAGCAGATGTCATTCACCAACATCTTCCGCGGCACGCGCGGCCTGAGTCAGCCGCCGATCGACGACATCGAGAGCTACTGGTCGCCACAGGAGAAGGTCCAGGCGACGCGGATGCTGGAGCGCTCCATCATCGGCTCACCCGAGACGGTGCGCGCCGGGATGGACGCGCTGGTCGCCGAGACCGGCGCCGACGAGTTGATGATCGTGTCCGACGTCTACGATCACCAGCAGCGGCTGCGCTCGTTCGAGCTGATCGCGAAAGCCGGCGGGATCACGCCGTAGGGCGTAGGATGGGTGGAGCGCAGCGATACCCATCCTTTGCGCCGCGGATACGAAGCGATGGGTATCGCTTCGCTCCACCCATCCTACAAGTCACACCTTGGTCAACGCCTGCGCAATGTCGGCGACCAGATCGGACGGGTGCTCGATCCCGATCGAGAGCCGGATCGTGGTATCGAGCACGCCGATCTTTGTCCTGATATCGGCGGGCACGCCGGAATGCGTCATGGTCGCCGGCAGGCTCGCGAGCGACTCGGTGCCGCCGAGGCTCACAGCGAGCTTGAATATCTGCAGGTTGTTGAGGAACGCCTCCGCGGCCGCCTGCCCGCCGACGATGTCGAACGAGAAGGTCGAACCGGCGCCAGAGCTCTGGCTCGCGAACACCCGGCCCGCCGGCGAGCCCGGGTCGTGATGGCCGAGATAATGCACCGTCGCCACCTTGGGATGGTCGCGCAGATAGTCGGCGACGATCCGCGCATTGCGATCGGCCTTTTCCATGCGCAGGCTGAGCGTTTCCAGCGAGCGGCTGATCATCCAGCAGGAATGCGGATCGAGCTGGGTGCCGATCGCGCCGCGCAGCGCCTTGACGTCCTTCATCAGCTTCTTCGAGCCGAGCGCCGCGCCCGCGATCAAATCGGAATGGCCACCGACATATTTGGTCAGCGAGTACAGTGACAGATCGGCGCCGTGCTCGATCGGGCGCTGGAACACCGGCCCGAGCAGCGTGTTGTCGCAGGCGATGATCGGCGTGAAGCCCTGCGCCTTGCCGATCGCGTCGGCGACACGCCGGGTCAGCGCGATATCGACCAGGCCGTTGGTCGGATTGGCCGGCGTCTCGATGAAGATCATCGCAACGCGGCCCTTCTTCATCGCCTCGTCGGCGGCGGCGCGCACGACGCTTTCGTCGAGGCCGTCGGCGAAGCCCACGGCTTGAATCGAAAACGCCGCCAGCGTCTTGGTGAACAGCGTCTCGGTGCCGCCATAGAGCGGCTGTGAGTGCAGGATCACATCCCCCGGCCGCGCGAAGGCGAGCACCGTGGTCGAGATCGCCGACATGCCGGAGGAAAACAGCGCGCAGCTCTCGGTGCGCTCATAGATCGCGAGACGGTCCTCGACGATTTCGCTGTTCGGATGATTGAAGCGCGAATAGACCAGCCCCGCCCCCATGCCTTCCGGAGGCTCGCGCCGGCCCGCGACGAAATCGAAGAAGTCCTTGCCGTCCTCGGCGGTGCGGAACACGAAGGTCGAGGTGAGGAATACCGGAGGCTTGACGGCGCCTTCCGACAATTGCGGGTCGTAGCCGTAGTTCAGCATCTGGGTTTCCGGATGCAGCAGATGGTTGCCGATGTGGGTTCTGGATGGAAACGGTTTTGTCATGGCCGGTCTCCTGTTCGCGAGACCACCGCGCCGGCGGCGATTCCCGGAATGATGCGACCGAGCATACTCCAGCTTTGTGCCATTCGGCCAAAGCCCGGCGCCACGCAGTTCTGGATAACGACGGCCGGCGCGCGCCCTGCGCCGCCGGCCGTTCGGAAGCTCGCACGTGGGTGAGGACGCGATTACCAGCTGCGATCCACGTTGCGCACCTCACCGGTGCGCGCGTCGACATCGACCTGCATCCAGCGGCCGCGATAATCCCGGCCTTCGATCTCCCATTCGTCGCCGAGGAATTCGGTGTTGGACACCGTCACGATGCCGATGCTGGTCGCGACGTCGAGCGCCGCCTGCATGGAGAGCTGGCTGGCAGAATCATAGGCCAGCGCCGGTGTCGCGGCACCAATCGCCAAAGCCGCGACTGCAGGGATCAAGAATTTTCGCATGGTTCACTCCTCATGGAACGGGATGTCATGCCGCATAAAACGAGCGGCGCCCCCGATCAGTTCCAGCAGCGGCGACCACGGAGCAGCGCGAACCTTCGGCAGTTGCGGCAATTCGGTGGCGATTCCATTTTCATCAACGGGCGCTGCGCGGCTTGCGCGCCGCCTTCTTCCACATCCGGAAACCGCCCTCGAATGCGTTGGCGTTGTCGCCGAACCTCACCTTGGGCGGCGGGTTGTCGATCTTGTCGGCATTGCCTCCGCCGAGCACGATGTAGTCGGGCTCCAGCGCCGCCGACAGCCGCGCGATGACGTCCTCGACGCTCTTGCGCCATTTCTTCAGGCCGCGCCGCTCGAGACCGGCGGCGCCGACATAGTCCTCGAACGTCCCGTCCCTGCGATACGGCAAGTGGCCGAGCTCCATCGGCTCGAAAACGCCGTCGACGATCATCGCCGAGCCAAGCCCGGTGCCGAGGCCGAGAAACAGCATCCGCCCGCCCTGATAGCTGCCGATCGCCTGCATCAATGCGTCGTTGACGACCTTCACCGGCCGGCCGAACGCTGCGTGAAAATCGAACCCGGCCCAGCCGCGGCCGAGATTGTGCGGCTCCGTCAGCGGACGGTTGTGCACCACCGGCCCGGGATAGCCGATCGAGATCACATCGTAGGACCAGTTCCTGGTCAGCGCCTTGACCTGCCGCACCATCTCGGTGGCGGACAAGGTCGGACCTGACTCGAACTCGCGCCGGATTCGGTCCTTGTCGGTCATGACCTTCACATGTGTGCCGCCGATGTCGATCGCGAGCACCGTGCGCCGCGACGCGGGCCTCTTCGTTTTCTCGGCTGTCTTCTTGGCTGCCTTCTTGGCCATCGATCGGTTCTCTCTTGTGCGCTCCGAGTGGAGCAGTGAAACGCATTGCGCGCCACAGCCGCGTTCTGCATCTGACTCCAATTTGTTCGCGCGGAACGAATCGGAATCGACAAAATCGCCGAGGCTCAAACGTTAACAACCTGCATGCACGCACCGCACCCAAGCGATCAATGTTGTACCACGGTGGGATTATTGTACTCGGCGTGCAATCTCGCACATCCTTCAGACCCGTTGATGCTCCGGCTTGCCGGATTTGTGCGACAGACGGCAGCGCCGCCGCGTTCCCCGTTCGACTCCATTTCGTTCGCGAAGAACGAATCGGAATCGAAAAATCAGCGCAGCGCGATTCTTAACAACACATTTGCGACTTCGATGTTGCGGCAACTTTGCAGAGCGGATCAGCGCGAGCGTCGTCGGCCACCCGTCGGCGAACGCGAGCGGCGGATTACGCGCGTACCAACCCGCCCGAGATGCTGCGTCCGCCGCCAGTCCCCAAGGTGACGCCACAGCGCCTCCGCGACAGGTCCGTGCGGATGCTGGCGATACCGGATCACCGCCAGATTTTCGTCGCGACCCGGAAAGTTCGGTCCCGCGATGCTGATCAACCTGCCGTCGGCGAGCTCATCCTCGATCAGCCACGCCGGCAGATGGCCCCATGCAAGACGATGCAGGATCAGCTCCTTCTTCATCATCTGGTCCGGCACCGTGCACTGATGGGCGCCGTCAATCAGGAAGAAGGCTTCCGATGACGGTCGCCGCGCAGTATCGCGTATCACGCACTGCGTGAATGGACGCATCTGCTCCGGCGTGATCCGCCTGGTCCACGCAAACGGCAAGAACCCGGGCGCGACAACCGGCACCATGGCGGTCGTCGAGAGCTTGATCTGCTCGAACCGCGGGTCCGACGGGTCGGCGCGATGAAACACCAGGTCCGCCTCCCCCTCGATCAAGCGCTCGAGAGGTCCCCCGACCGCCTCATATTCCAGGTGCAGCCGCGTGTTGGGATATTGGGCAAAGAACCCCGAGAGCATCTGCAGGATCGGCGGCCGCGGAACCAGGTCGCCGATGACGAGACGCAGGACGACCTCTTCCCCGCTGACGAGCTGCTCCGCATAGGCCTGCAGCAGATCGAGCTCGCGCAACGTCGCCCGCGCCCGGAGGAGAAACGTCCGCCCCGCCTCCGTCAGCCCCACACGGTATCCGCTGCGATCGAACAGCGTGAGGCCGAGCTGCTGCTCGAGCCGGGCGACCGCCACGAACACCGATGGGTGCGATCGGTTCAGCGCGGCGCCGGCAGCCTGGAAGCTTCCCTTGGTCGCGACAGCGTCGAAGCAGCGCAGATCGTGGAGCTTGATCCGATCCATTATCCATAAAACCTACAGAGACTTGTCAATCTTAGTAATTTTTCTTGCTGGGCGCGAGCCCTAGCCTGGCGCTATGCGAAGCCGCCGGCTTCCACCAGCAGAAGGGACCAGCGAGATGAGCGGCGATCAACACTTCACGACGGCAGATGGCTGCCGGATTGCGTACCGGATCGACGGCCCCGTCGATCGGCCGGTGCTCATGCTGTCGAACTCGATCGCCACGAACCTGCACATGTGGGATCGATCGGTGGCGGCGCTTGGCCGCTCCTTTCGCCTGCTCCGCTACGACACCCGTGGCCATGGCGGGTCGGACGCGCCGGCGGGTCCCTATTCGATGGACCGGCTCGGCCGCGACGTGGTCGAGCTGCTCGACTTTCTCGACATCGATCGGGCACATTTTCTCGGCCTTTCGCTCGGTGGGTTCATCGGGCAATGGCTCGGCGTCTTCGCGCCCAACCGCATCGATCGCCTGATCCTCTCGAACACGGCGCCCTATCTTGCCGCGGAGCTGCATTTCGACGACCAGATCCACGCGGTGCTGGCTGCGAGCGATATGGACGCGATCGCAGACGGCTTCATGCGCAACTGGTTTCCCGCGACGATGCTGGCCGCGCCGAACGAGATCGTCGACGAATTCAGCAACATGGTACTCACCACCTCGCCGCGCGGCCTTGCCGGGTGTTTCGCCGCACTGCGCGATGTCGATCTTCGCCGCGTCATCGCGCTGATCGCGGCGCCGACCCTGGTCATCGGCGGCGAGAGCGACACCGTCACGCGCCCCAATCACAGCGAAGCGATCGCGACGACGATTGCCGGTGCAAGACTCGTCCTGCTGCCCGGCGTTCACATCCTCAATGTCGAGCAGGCGGAACGATTCAACAGTGAGGTTCTGGGCTTCCTGGAGTCCGCACCGTAATCGTTCCCCATCCGACTCCATTTTGTTCGCAGGGAACGAATCGGAATCGAGCAAATCAGCACAGAGCAATTGTTAACAACACGTTTGCGATCGCGACGTTGATCAAGCTTGCAAGGCAGATTTGTCGAAGGCGTAATCCGCCATCAGCAAAGATGGCGGGTTACGCGGAGCCTGTCATCGGGCCGTCCTACGGACGGACCCGTTGGCTACCCCGCCCCAGGCTCCGTCCAACGTCATATTCAAGCTCCGGCCGTAGCGCACGCATCTTCTCCGCCAGTCTCTGGCTTGCGGTCTCTTCCGCCTGCGCCAGGCGGTCGACGAGCGCGACGTAGTCCGCATCGCTCTTGTGCTGATTGAGTTTCGATTGCCCCTCGATCTCGTCGACGACGAGATCGATCACCCTGATCGACGCCAGCATCTGTTCGCGCTTGCCGGGCTCCATCTGCGTGAGGTCCCAGGGCTGCTTCGGCAGCCGCGCCTCGGAGACCGCGAGCAGCGCGTCACCGTGACCACGATTCTCGCCGCGATCGCGCAGGTGCGCGACGCCGGACAGATGCACCGCCTCGTAGAGCCAGGTCGAAACGTTGTCGCGCGAGACGTACCAGTCGTTCGAGATGTAGGCGTCGTCGCCCGAGACGATCAGCAGAAAGCGCCTGATACCGTCGGCGAGCTCGACCAGCGGATTCCTCGCGGTGAGATGGAGCTGCACGATCACGCGATCGTCGCGCCGCGCGATCACGAAGGGAACATGAGACGCTCGCGGGCCGCGTGCGTCGGCGGCGACGATGGCGCCGAAGCCGCGCGCCGCCGCGAAGGCCAGGGCGTGGTCGTCCTCGATGCGAAACTGGGGACGGAGGATGTGCATGGCGGTGGCGCTCGCGGCTGGGGGGAGACGACCCAGCGAGGCTAGCGCAACTTTTGCCGGAGATCACCGCCATGCACCGTCCGGCTCAGCAGATCATGGCGTTGTCACCGTGGTCGCAGACGCCGCCGGGCTGATCCCGGGGCAGCGTCTCGAATTCGCCGAAGCGCGGCACCGCCACGCGCGGCGGCCCGCCGCCCCAGCGGCCGGCGGCCGCGGCATGTCCCTTCAAGAACGCGGATGGGCCGGCCGGGACCTCCCGCGCCATGGCCGACGTCGTCAGCATGCCAAGGGCCAGCAAGCCTGCCGCGACGTGTTTGATCGTGGTCATCGAGCGTCTCCTGCTGGATCAACAGGATGGGGATCATCTCACCGGCCTGTCGAAGCGTTTTCGCTAGAACCATGACGGGCGGCGCTCCCCGATTATTCCGTGACGACGCAACGAATTTGCAGGTGCTGTGGCTCAGTTCGACACATTCGATTGATTGGAGCGTGACCGAGAGCGACCTTCACCGTCGTCCTGGCGAAAGCCAGGACCATTGCCCCGAATGCCCACATTGTTGCGCGACGCTGGGCCCAATTCCTCTCACGACCAACGCCGGTGGTTATGGGTCCCCTGGCTTTCGCCAGGACGACGATTGGAAGGGGCGAGCCCCGAAGGATGCCCGGCGCCCGGCTGATGGACGCACCGACCCCTCGAAGGCAATGTCCGCCGTTGAACTCACCGCAACTCGCGGGTTACGCTGTCACCCGCCTCACGCCCTCCCGCTGGAAGGATCACCATGAACGGCAATCGATATTACGGCGTCCGCGTCGAGGGTGCGAAATACGGCGTGGGGTTCGGCTCGGCGCTGGCGATTGCGATCTCCTACACCAAGAACCATTCGATCCTGTGGGCGATCATCCACGGTATCCTGGGCTGGCTTTACGTGATCTACGCCGCCCTGTTCGGGTGATGCGGACACCATGACCGTCATCTCGATCCAGTCACAGGTCGCATTCGGCCATGTCGGCAACAGCGCCGCCACCTTTCCGATCCAGTTGCATGGCATCGATGTCGTCGCCGTGCCCACCACGCTGCTCAGCAACCGGCCGGGCTATCCGACGATCCGCGGCCGGGTGCTCGACGTGCAGCTGGTGGCCGATCTGTTGCGCGGCATCGAGGAGCGCGGCGCGGTCGAGGCGGCCCGGATGATCCTGTCGGGCTATCTCGGCTCGGCCGATATCGGCTTTGACGTCGCCGACTTCGTCGCCCGCGCGAAAGCCGCGAACCCGGCCCTGCTCTATTGCTGCGATCCGGTGCTCGGCGATCGCGACCGCGGCATGTTCGTGCGGCCGGACATCCCGCCGCTGGTGCGCGACCAACTCTGCCCGCTCGCCGATATCATCACGCCGAACCATTTCGAGTTCGAGTTCCTCTGCGGCGCGCGCGTGACGACGATCGACGACGTGATCGCCCAGGCCGGCGCGCTGATGGCGCGGGGTCCGGCAACGATCGTCATCACCAGCGCCGAGCTTGCCGGCACGCCCCACAATGAAATCGAGACGCTGGCGATCGAACGCACGGAAGGCGCGCGCATTGCGGCTTGGCGCGTGCGCACCCCGCGGGTGCCGATCAGCCCGTCCGGCACCGGCGACCTGTTCGCGGCGCTGTTCGCCGCCGCCCGCATGCGCGGCCTCGCGACACCGGACGCGCTCAGCCACGCTGCGTCAGGCATCCACGGCGTGCTGGTGCGCACGGCCGAGCGGGGAACCGAGGAAATGCGTATTGTCGAAAGCGCCGGCGTGATGCTTGATCCGAGGCCACGCTTCGCGGCGGTCGCCCTCCCTGCATCCTGACATCCGGGACACCTTCATGATCGACACCACCACCCTGCTCACCTACGCCGCCGTCGAGCTCGGCCTGTTCCTGATCCCCGGGCCGGCGGTGTTGCTGGTGCTCGCGCGTTCGGTGACCGGCGGGCCGCGCGTCGGCGTCGCCACCGGGTTCGGCATCGCGCTCGGCGATCTCGTTCACACTGCGATGGCGACGTTCGGCCTGTCGGCCGTGCTGATGACCTCGGCGCTGGCGTTCTCGATCGTCAAATATGCCGGCGTGATCTACCTGATCGTGCTCGGCATCCGCGCCCTGTTCGAGACGAATGACGACCTGCATCTGCCGGCGGCGCAGCCGGTCGATCCGCGGCGCGCGTTCCGGCAGGCGATCTGGGCGGAAATGCTCAATCCGAAGACCGCGCTGTTCTTCCTCGCCTTCCTGCCGCAGTTCGTGCATCCCGGTCACGGCTCGGCGGTCGCCCAATTCGCGACGCTGGGCCTGATCTTCGTCGCGATGAGCGCGGCCTACACCTCGCTGCTCGCGCTCGCCGCCGGCCAGATCAGTCCGTGGATCAGGCGGCACCGCCGCATCGGGCAGTGGCAGGGCCGCGTGGTCGGCACGATCTATATCGCGCTCGGCATCCGCCTTGCGTTTCAGGAGCGCTGATGTCTCCGCTCAAGCCGCAAGCCACTTATGACGACTTCGCCCGCCTCGACATCAGGATCGGCAAGGTCGTCGAAGTGCAGCCGTTTCCGCGCGCCCGCAACCCCTCCTACAAGGTCGGTGTCGATGTCGGCGCCGGGCGGATCATGTGGTCGAGCGCGCAGATCACGAATTATGAGCCGGCGGCGCTGGTCGGCTCGCTGGTGGTCTGCATCTGCAATCTCGGACCGAAGAACATTGCCGGTTTCACCTCGGAACTGCTGATCCTCGGCGCCAAGGACATCGGTGGCCAGGTGATCGTGCTCGGCCCGCGCAGCGAGGTTGATGTCGGCGAGCCGATCTTCTGACCGATCATCCTGACGTTGAGGCCGATCACGGCCGCGTGATTCAAATCGTCTGGAATCCCCGTAGTTTACCGATGGGGGATGATCCGGATTCTCGATGCCAGCGCGCGCTGCTATTCCAACGCGCAAGAATCGCTTCGGCATGGGAATCGGAAAATGTCCGCAGTTTTCTTTCACTGCTCTGACGACAAGCACGTCATCCTGGATCGCACCGGCGCCGCGATGGACCTTTCGGAAGCATGGGTGCATGCGGAGCAGCTGGCGCGCAGCTTTGTCATGACACCGAGCGCGGAGGACTGGCGCAACTGGGCGGTCCACGTCACCGACGATATCGGGACCGAGATCTTCGAGCTTCCGTTCGCCGCCGTCCTCGGCGAACTGCACTGAGGGTGTGCCATGAATTCGATGGAACTCACCCTGCAGCCCTGGCGCCGCCGCCTCACCTGCCTCGTCACGCGCTGCGTCGCGCTGCTCGACGGCGTCATCAATCCCTATCGGCCTGAACTGTACTACATGCGCGGGCCCGGCCCGAAATGCCGCGCCAGGCGGCAAGCCGCCTTGCGCGACTAGTTCGCGCATCCGCGATGAGAAAAGGCCGGCGGGCGTTACGCCACCGGCCTTCTCCTGCAACTGCCGGTTCCCGGAGCCCGGTTCCGTTGCGATCTGCTTGGGCTCGAGCTTGCGCCGACAATTTTAATCAAATCTTAACGGCATGGCGGTGAGCTGGATCAAGGACCCCTTCGCCGTGCCGCGCGTGCTTGATCGTTCATCGTGCCTGACGCGCTGCACATCGTTTTTGCGCGGATCGCTCGACGATTGTGCGCCACGCATCTTAGGGAATGCACGACTCAGTGTTACCCTGTGATGCAAACCGAAACGGAGAGCTTCGGAATGCCGTACTACACCTTCGATCTCGTGGTGGGGGACGAGTTCCGCAATCAAGGAACGATCATCCTCGAAGACATCAGCCTCGCATCCGATCGCGCCGATCAGCTCGCCAATGAGCTGTCGCAGGTCAAGCCGGAGTTGAAAGCGCGCGGCTGCGCCGTGCGCGTCACCGACATCGATCGGCGCGAACTCTACCGGACGCCGCTCGATCCCGTGCCGCGGTGGCGCAGGATCGGCTAGCGTCGGCAGGCCTCAAGTACTGACGATCGCGCTTGTTGCCGCGCGCGCCCGATCTTGCTGCGCGCGGCGACCGGTCACTTCTTCAGGTTCAGGCGGCCGATGAAGTCGCGCTTGCCGAGCGGCGCGCCCTTGTGGCGGAGGATGTCGTAGGCCGTGGTCGAATGAAAGAAGAAGTTCGGCAGCGAGAACGACATCAAAAATCCCTCGGCCGTGAACAGCATCGACCGGTCTCCGACCTTGAATGTCATGTCGCGCCCGAGCAGCGCATTGACTGCATCTGGCGTCAGCGCCGACAACTCGCTGTGCGCGTCCTTCACCAGCGCCTGCAATGCGGCGTAGTCCAGATCGGGCTTGCCGGACGGCGGGACGAACACGCCGTTCTTCGCCGCCTCCATCGCGCCGCGGGAGTGGTGCGCGAGCGAGACCACCTGAAAGCGGAACGGCAGCATGTCGGGAAACAATCGGGTCTCGACGATCTCGGCCGGATCGATGCCGTTGTCCTTGAAATGCGTGAGGCTCTTTTCGAGAAAGCCCGAGACGGAGCCGAGGATCTGCAGATAGTTGGCGACAGTCGCGTCGTAGAGTGAAAAGGTCACGGCGAATTCCCCCAGATAGAATTTATTTGCTGATTGCCTGAACAGAGTTCCCGGAATTTCCGGCAAAGGCAAGCGGCACTGGGGCATAAATCAAATGGTCCAGCGCGCAGCGCCAGGCTCATTTCGATCCGGAAGAGCGAGCTGCGCCGTCAGCTCTGATGCGGTCCGCGCATCATCTTCATGGCGTCCTCGATATGACGCCACTCGCGGGCCTCTTCGGTCTCGCCCTTGCTCTCGCAGGCCACGGCGTTCTGCGCAGCCTGCGCGCTCGCCTGCGGACCGTGCTTCTGCAGCATCTGCCGCGCGATGGTGTGGATCTGCATCTCGGCTATCATGGCGCTCTCCTCGGCTGTCAAATGCCGCAGGAACGGCGTGACCGCGCATCCCGCGGGCTGACATCAGAACCGCTGAACGCCGTGTCTGGTTCCAGCGCCGCCGCAAACCGCGATGCGATCAGCGGTTCCCACGCGCCGCGGCGGCGGCTAGAAGCGAGTACCGTACCTTCCCGGGTTGCCGTGACCATGGCTCAGAACATCTACGACGATCCCGGCTTCTTCGCCGGCTACAGCCAACTGCCGCGGCAGGTCCGCGGACTGCTCGGCGCGCCGGAATGGGCCGCGATCCGCGCGATGCTACCCGATATCGCGGGCAAGCGCGTGGTCGACCTCGGCTGCGGCTTCGGCTGGGTGTCGCGCTGGATGCGGGGGCAAGGTGCATCCGATGTGCTCGGCGTCGACCTCTCCCAGAACATGATCGCCCGCGCCATCGCGATGACGCAGGACCCGGCCATCACCTACGAGATCGCCGACCTCGAGACGCTGGAGTTGCCGAAAGCGACGTTCGATCTCGCCTACAGCGCCCTCACCTTCCATTACGTCGGGGACTTCGATCGGCTCGCGCGCATGCTGTACCGCGCGCTCGTCCCGGAGGGACATCTGGTCTTCACCATCGAACATCCGATCTACATGGCAGCCACACGCCCGGACTGGGGACAGGATCAGGACGGCCGCAAGACCTGGCCGGTCAACCGCTACTTCATCGAAGGCGAACGCCGGACCGACTGGTACGTGCAGGGCGTGCTGAAATATCATCGCACCATCGGCACCACGCTGAATGCGCTGATCGGCGCCGGCTTCTCGCTGCGGCATGTCGAGGAATTCTCCCCGACACGCGAGCAGATCAGGGCGATGCCTGAGCTGGCCGACGAGCTCGAGCGGCCGATGATGCTGCTGGTATCGGCGCAGCGCTAAAGCGCGATGAGATTGGGTCGAATCGTCATCGCGCTTTAGCTCGTTGTTTGATCATGATCTTTTCCGAAAACCGCTTCGCACTTTTCCGGATCATGCTCTAGCTCACGCCGCGAGCAGCTTGTCGAATTCCTCGGGCGGGTATGATTTGCCGTCCTTGTCGGTGATCACCACCTGCCATCCTTCGCTGGCCCAGACCCTGGCCTTGGCGATGATGATGAAGGAGCTCTCCCGCTCGATCCTGACCGTTTCGTTCTCGCGTTCTGCGATCATCTTGTAGGCCAACGCTTGTCCCTCGCCGACATCATCCATTCCGGCGGTGTGTTGGCAGTGGCTTTGGGCTGCATTTCGCTGGGAGTGTGACAATTTGGTGGAAGCCTGCCGCAAGATGCGGCAGAGCGCAATTTGTGGTCGCGGCTACGCCAACTTGCCCATCAGGGTCGGCATATCCAGCGCCGACGAGTTGACATTGACGCTGCGCGCGAATCGCATCTGCGGTCCCTCGAAGGTGCAGGTCACGGTGTCGCGGAACGCCGATTCGACGAAGGTCCATGTCATCACGAAGGTGCGCAAGTCGCGCCAGGTACCGCTCGCGACCACGCGCATCACATCGGGCTGATACTCGTGATGCAGCTTGTTGCCGGTCATCGTCGTGGTGCCCTCGCGCGGCGCGTCGAGGCCGACCTCGATCGTGTGCGTGCCCCTGCCGTCCTCAAGCGTGAACGTGCAGGTCTTGTCGGCGAAGCTGAGATTGACCGATTTGATCGCGTCGGCATTCTCCGGCATCTGCCAGGTCTTGCCGGATATCTCCGCTGCAACCGGCGATGATGCCGCGACCAGCGGCGGTAGCAACTGCAGGGCCGAGGTGCGCGCCTTCAGCTTGTCGGCCTCGGCATCGTTCTTCGCCGCGGTGGCAGAGAACATCGCCGGGAAATGCCGGAACACCAGCTTGTTGAAACCGCTACGCTGCGGGATGCCGGCGGTGATCGCCAGCACCGCATTGTGCTTGGGAAAGACGAAGCTGAGCTGGTCGAACAGGCCGTCGGCGTAGAATGTCCCAGGCCCGATCCACCATTGATAGCCGTAAGTGTCCTTGACGTGCGGCTGCTGCACCGCCGCCACCCAATCGGCCGGCAGCACCTGCCTGCCGTTCCAGATGCCGTTCTGCGCGTAAAGGATGCCGAGCTTGAGGCAATCGACCGTCTTCCAGCTCAGCCCGTTGGCGCCGGGCGAGATACCTTCAGGCCCGACCGGCCATTCATAGCCCGAGATTCCGAGAGGATCGAAAAACCGCGGCTTGAGATAATCTGCGACGGCCTCGCCGGTCGTCTTGGTGACGATCGCCGACAGCAGATAGGTCGCAGCCGAGGTGTAGACCCATTTCGTGCCCGGCTGGTACACGACCGGGATCTTGAAGAACTCGGCGACCCAGCTGGTCTTGATCGGCCGCCATGCCGATCCCGAGGTCATCGCGGCGTGGCCGGTGCGCATGGTCAGGAGATCCTCGACCGTCATCGCCGCGAGCTTGTCGTCGACGACGGGCGGCAGCTTGTCCTTGAAGAACGACACCGCCTTGTCCTGCAGGCCGAAGCGCTTGTCGGCCATCGCTAGCCCGACGGCGCTGACGGTGACGCTCTTGGTCAACGAATGCATCATGTGGTTGCGATCGGCGCGATACGGCGACCACCAGCCCTCGGCAATCACCTGGCCGTTACGCCACAGCATGAAGCTGTGCAGCTCGTAGCCCTGGCGGTCGACGTCATCAAGGAAGTCGAGGATCGCTGATGGCGCAACGCCTTGTTCTTCTGGCCTGCCGCGCGACAGTCCGTCGGCAACACCGGTCTCGGCCTGTGCCGTCGTCATGGTGCCGAGTTGTCCGTCCGGCGCGAACAGCACGGCGGCTCCGCCCAGAAACAGTTGCAATGCTCCGCGCCGTGACGGCTGACCTGATGTGACGCCGTCAATTTCCTGATTGTCGTTTGGCATGGGCCGTCCTCCGAAAGCAGAACGGAGGTTATGGCTCCGGCCGGCACTGTCAACGCATGCGGCGCGCATGGCCCTAAAACGAAAAATCCCGCCTTGGCGGGACAATCCAAGGCGGGGAAAGGTTCGTTGGGTAGAAATCCACGCGCCTGGAAAAAGCGAGCGCGGGGAAGTAGCGGCGACAATTCTATTGGGCTGGGTGGTTCAGACAACAGGATTAAAGCGCGTATGACATCGGGACTTTTTCCCGATCCGGCCGGCAAAAAATCCCGAGCCTCGGCCGTGCGGCGCAGCTCACTGCACGACATCGAGCCTGACATTGGCGACGCCCTTGCCGATCATGCCGAGCGACTGGGCCGCGGAATACGAGACGTCGACGATGCGCCCGGGAACGTAGGGCCCGCGGTCATTGACGCGCACGGTGACCGAGCGGCCGGTCTTGACGTCGGTGACGCGCAGCTTGGTACCGAATGGCAATGTCGGATGCGCAGCGGTCAGTTCGTGCGCGTTGAACTTCTCGCCGCTCGCGGTCTCCTGCTCGTCGCTGTAGAAGCTCGCAACGCCTTGCGATGCGATCTTGCTGTCACCGGTCTTGCGCGCGGCGTAGGGCGCGTGCCTGTGCGCGGTTGCCACATGGGTGCGCACCGCGGACGACGCGGCCCGGGTCGGCTCAGCCGATGCCGGCCGGCTCGCGAGCGCCTGCGAGCGCTGGCTGACGACGGATGATTGTGCGCAAGCCGCGAGCGAGGCCGCGCCGATCACCACCGCGAACAGCCGCAGCGGCTTTCGCGCATGGGCAAACCGGATCGCGGGCGCGGCACCGCGCGCGCGGCAGATAACGTCGACGTACGAAATGACTGCATCGTCGCGTGTCATGTTGCATCCCCAACTCGCGCCCCAGCCCAAGCCGAAAATCCAACACCAGCCTAATGAGCCGAATCCAAACAGGGCGGAACGGTGGCGGAGCGCGATCAGACGCGCCGCACGTCGCGCGATTTCCCTTCAGGTGTGGTGGACACGCCACACAACCCGAGGAGATTCACCGGACACGCAGTCCTGGCGACCCCGGCTGCCGGCTCCGGTTCCCGAAACTCCTCAACCTCTCCACCCTCTCGCCTTGCTTTGGTCAAACCCGACTGGAGTTGTGGGGACCGGGCCAGGGGTCGATACAGAGCGAAATTTGCCGGCCGCCCATTTGCGGTTGACCTTGGACTGAAACGGGGACCGCCATGCAATCGACGATGAAAGACGCAGATCCGCACGATATTTTTGCGATCGAACCCAGCTTCGCTCCGGCCCGGCCGGACCATGCCGCTGCGCCTGCGGCAGCCGACGAGGCATCATCCGGACAGCGCGAGCCGTGGTTCGGCCCGAGCCTCGCGCCCTCGTCCACGCCACCGGTTGCGCCGGTCGCCTCGGTGCCGCCGGTCACGCCGGTAGCGGTGACGCCGGCTGTGCCGGAATACAGCGCTGCAAGCCATGACGGCAGGCTGGACGACATCCGGCTGGAGCGCGCGCCGCGTCCCACCAACAAATGGGCGATCCGCGCGTTCTGGTTCCTGTTCGCGATAGCCGGCGCCATGGGCACCGCGGCGTGGCAGCACTACGGACATCGCGTCAAGCAGATCGTGACCGAGTACGTGCCGCAGGCAGAGGCCCTGACCTCGCTGCTGCCGGGCAAGGCGGCTCCCGCGTCCGACCAGGCAAGCCCGCCCGTCGCGCAAGCGGCGGCGGCTGATCAGCCGCCTGACGCCGCTCCGGCCGTGGCGCCGCAGAACGTCGCCGGAGCGGCCCCGGCTGCCGTCGCGGCGCCGGTTGCGGCAGCGCCGGCCGCAGCCGCACCTGACCAGACGCAATTGCTGCAGTCGATGGCGCGCGATCTGGCGTCGATGGGGCAGCAGATCGAACAGCTCAAGACCAGCATCGATCAGCTCAAGGCCAGCCAGGATCAGTTGTCACAGCGCGTCGCGCGAACGACCGAGACCAGGGCCGTCGAACCACGGCCGGTTGCGCCGCGCCCGCGCGCCGCGATCACACCTCAGGCCGTGCCGCATGCGGCCGTTGCTCCACCGCCGATCCGTCGGCCGGCGCAGGCCTATATCCCGCCGCCGCCTCCGTCGGCATCAGCAGCGCCGCTGCCGGCCCCCGTCGCAGTCGCGCCGCAAGCTGCGGCACCGCGGCCGGTGCTGCCGCAGCAGCAGTCGAATATCGTCGATGCTGATGACAACGGCCCCGTGGTTCGGCCGCCGATGCCGCTGCGCTGACGGCTGAACAACTATAAAAAAAGCGGCCGATCGCGATGACGCGATCGGCCGCTTTTGCACTTCGCGTGCGAATTACGCGCTCTGTCCCGGCGGCAGCACGACCACGGTGGCGCCCGGCTTGACGTGCTGGTAGAGATCGATGACGTCGGCGTTGTTCATGCGGATGCAACCCGACGAGATCGCCTGCCCGATATATTCGGGCTGGTTGGTGCCGTGGATACGGTACAGCGTGTCCTTGTTGCCTTGGTAGAGGTAGATGCCGCGGGCCCCGAGCGGATTGGCCGGCCCACCCGCGACACGCGCCGGATACGGCCCGAGCCGCTCCTGGATATCCTTGGTCGGAACCCAATCCGGCCACTCCGCCAGACGGCCGACCGTGGCCACGCCGGAGAACGCCATCGCCTCCTCGCCGACGGCGACGCCGTAACGGATCGCCTTGCCGCCGGGCAGCACGTAGTAGAGATAGCGCGCGTCGGTATCGACCAGAATCGACCCCGGCTGCTCCTTGCGCGTGTAGTCGACAATGTGGCGCTGGAACTGATCCGGAATCTTGGCCTCCGCATAGGGCGGATGCGCCAGCAATTGCCGATCACGCGGCGTCATCGCGGCATCCGTCACCGGCGACAAGGTCGCCTGCATGCAGCCGCCAAGCGCAAGCGAACCAACCAGCACCGCAGCAAGCCCCAACTTCGACACGATCATTCTCCCCTGCGTCAACTTGTGGCACTTGCTGCCGAAATCGTGCTGAAATCGTGGCGGTACCGTTTGGAACACGGCTGTTTGATCGGTTCCTTCGGCAAGTGTGTCCTTGCGGTTGCAGTCGGTTCCCGCGGACGCTAGCCTTGCGGCAAAATGCTTAAGACATCGGGAGGAATTCGATGCGTTACGCTTTGCTGATCGGCGGCCTAATCGTCGCGGCGACGCCGGCCCACGCCGATCCGCGCGCGGCCTATGTCACGATGGTGCTGCGGGCCTTTGCCGCCAAGGTCGAGTGCCCCGGCACCGATCTGGTCTATCAGGACCTCGTGCAGCGCGCGCAGGACATGCATCTGCCCGACGGCACCACCGAACAGGTGCGCAAGGCGATCGCCTACATGCACACCGGCGGCAAGATGGGCGAGAAGCAGGCCGACGATCTGATGACCGAAGTCGCGATCGCAACCCAGACCACCGACCTCGATCAGCGCCGCGCCGGCAGCATGACAACCTGGTGCCAGGACCAGAAGACGCGGCTCGCGGGCTACATCAGGAGCAAGGAATAGAAAGCATCTTCAGGCGAAGTCGGCACCGGCTCGCGTGAGGAAGACGGCGCTCAGTACGGCGGCGCCTTGCGCGCGCGCTGGGCCTTGGCCGCTTCGATCCACCAGGTGAAATCGTCGGCGAAGCGTGGAAAGGCACGCTCGAGCGCTTTGCCGCCCTCGCCGATCGGCTTGCCTTCTGCGGATAGAGTCTGCGCGATCGGTCCTGCGCTGATCGTGCTCGACACCACCACCATCCCCATCTCGGACAGCGTGCCGTGCCAGGCGGTGGCGGCGCGCGCGCCGGCGAACCGCCCGGCCGAGTAGCTCGCGATCGCCGCGGGCCGCCAGAACCATTCCTCGAGGAAATGATCGGTCAGGTTCTTCAGCCCGGGCTGGATGCCCCAATTGTACTCGCCGGTGACGAACAGGAAGCCGTCGGCGTCGCGGATCTTGCCGGCGAGCGCCTCGAGCGCGGCCGGCGCCTGCCCCTTGGGATGTTCCTTGTACATGCGGTCGAGCATCGGCAGGCCGACCTCCTTGGCGTCGATCAACTCGACGTCGTCGCCGCGCCCGCGAAGGCCGTCGATGACGAAATGCGCCAGCCGGATGCCCATGCGATCCGAACGATAGGAGCCGTAGAGAACGAGAATGCGGTGGGTCATGATGCGCCGATCCTAGCATGGCCCTGCGACGGCCGTCGCGCGACTTAGCGCGAAGACCCGGCGCGCAGATGTTAACCGCCGCCCCCGCGTATTTTCCCGGCGTTAAGCAATTGGTCGCACGCCTGCCGCGGTGGCCAAAAATCGCCAGATTTGTTTTCTGGATATGTCGTCGCTTCGAGAAAGGAGAACCGACATGCCGATCGCAAGGCTATTTTTTGCAGGCTCGCTCGCCGCCATTGCCGCCATCGCCACACCGGCGCTGGGCAAGAATGCCGAGCGGCAGAAGCCCGACGAGAAGTCTACCACCGCCACGCCGACAGGTTGCCAGGCCTATCAGCAAGCCCCTGACGGCACCTGGAACCAGCTTCCCTGCGGCGAGGCGGGCTCGGGCGGCACGACCCAGCACCGCGCAGCGACCAAGGGCGCCGACGACGACGAGCACTGAACCGTCACGCCTGGCCCTTTGCCCTGGCCGAGCCTTGCCGGCCTGTCGCGATCGGGGCGGTGCGGCGCGTTTCAAATGATCGGGACCGCTGGGACCACCGCGGCCCCGTATCATAAACCCAAGCTTAATGCGCACCCGGTACGGTTGAGGCCTCTCCCTCCCTCGTCAAGAAATGGCGCGCATCCCATGAAAATTGGTACTCTCCTGACGGCCGCGATCGTCTCGTTGTCCGCGGTCGGCGGCGGGCTCGCGGCCTATGTCGCGGTCACCAAGTACCAGACCATGGACAAGGTCTCGACCGCGCAGAGCCGGCTCGAGATCGTCCGCGCCGTCGGCGATATCCCGCGCTACATGAACTCCGAGCGTGGCATGTCCACCAACCTGCTGTTCAGCACCGGCGCGATCGACCAGAAGCAGATCGGCGATCTCGACAAGCTGCGCAAACTGACCGATGGTGCGCTCGCCAAGGTCAATCAGGTCCGCGCTGCGCTGCCCGGCGCGCTCGACGATGGCGAAGCGGTCGCGAGCGCGATCGACGCGCTGAAGGCGAAGTTCGCGGCACTCCGCGACGCGATCGAGAAGGCGATCGCAGGCCCCCTCGACGCACGCAAACCGGCGGCCGCCAAGATCGTCGCCGACAATTCCGTGTTCAATGCCGGTGTCACCACGCTGCTCGACGAACAGGTGCGCCGCCTCGCAGGCCTCGACGGCAATGCCTACCGCCAGGCCAGCTACGCCAACGTCGCCTGGACGCTGCGCGACATCGGCGGGCTCGACGCCAGCCTGCACAAGGCCCTGGTCGGCGCCAAGCGCGTCGCCACCGAGCCCGAGAAAATGGAGCTCTATCGCTCTACCGGCCGTACCCAGCAAATCCTCTCGACGCTGCAGGAGCTGCGCAACAACCCCGCAACACCGGCGAACGTCATGACGGCGCTCGGCAAGATGCAGGCCGACTATGTGGAACGCTTCGGCAAGGCGCTGAAATTCGCCAAGGAAGGCGCAACCTCGGGCAAGTACGAGCAGGACGTCGAGACCTACTATGCCGAGTCCCAGTTCGGCCTCGCCTCCATCGTCACCGTGCGTGATGCGTTCTACGAGAATGCCGAGCAGGGCCTTGCCGCCGCCTATTCATCGGCGCGCTTCAGCTTTGTGGTGGCGTTGGTCGGACTGCTCGCGGTGATCGCCGGCAGCGCCGGCCTCATCGTGATGGTTCGCCGCCGTATCCTCAACCCGATTGCCGCCCTCACCGGCCGCATGTCGCGTCTCGCCGCGGGCGAAGTCGCCGAAGCCATCCCGGGCGCTGCGCGCAATGACGAGATCGGCGCGATGGCCGCCGCGGTGCAGGTATTCAAGGACAACAAGATCGAAGCCGATCGTCTCGCCACCGAGAAGGAAGCCGAGAACGACGTCAAGATGCGCCGCGCCCGCGCGCTCGACGATCTGACCCGCGCCTTCGAGGCCAAGGTCACCGAACTGGTCGGCGGATTGTCCGCGGCGTCATCTGTCATGGAGGACACGGCGCAATCGATGTCGGCCACCGCATCCGCCACCAATCGCCAGGCCGCAGTGGTGGCCGCAGCGTCGGATCAGACCTCGACCAACGTGCAGACGGTGGCGAGCGCGACCGAGGAACTGACCTCCTCGATCTCGGAGATCGCCCGCCAGGTCGCGACCTCGACCGAGATCGCAGCGCGCGCCGTCGACCATGCCCGCCGCACCGGCGACACCGCGCGCTCGCTGGCCGAGGGCGCTCAGAAGATCGGCGACGTCGTGACCCTGATCCAGAGCATCGCGGCGCAGACCAACCTGCTCGCGCTCAACGCCACCATCGAGGCGGCCCGCGCCGGCGAGGCCGGTCGCGGCTTTGCCGTCGTCGCTTCGGAGGTGAAATCGCTGGCCGGCCAGACCGCCAAGGCCACCACCGAGATTTCCGAGCAGATCACCGCGATCCAGACCGCGAGCGACGAGACCGTGACCGCGATCAGGAACGTCGTCGACGTCATCACCGAGATCGACCAGATCGGCACCGCGATTGCGGCCGCGATCGAGGAACAGGGCTCGGCGACCAAGGAGATCTCGCGCAGCGTGCAGGAAGCCGCGCGCGGCACCCAGGAGGTCAACTCCAACATCTCCGGCGTGCAACGCGCCGCCGACGATACGGGCGCGGCGGCAACCCAGGTGCTGGGCGCGGCCGAGCAACTCTCGACGCAATCCAAGGACCTCGCCGGCCAGGTCAACCGCTTCCTGTCAGACGTCCGGGCGGCGTAGTCGCAAATCCGTAGGACGGGTAGAGCGAAGCGAAACCCATCAATTGCGCTGGCGCGGCGAGATGATGGGTTTCGCTTCGCTCTACCCATCCTACATTCTGCGCTCGCAATGACGGCATGAGCTTGAGGGCCTGCTAGCCCCTAGCCTCCCCGCAGGCCGAGCACGCGGCGGGCGATCGCCTGGCGATGGACTTCGCTCGGGCCTTCATACACCCGCATCAGGCGAGCCTTCTGCCAAAGCGCGTTGAGCGGCAACTCCAGCGTCACGCCGAGCGCGCCGAGCGTCTGCATGGCGTGGTCGCAGGCGTCATAGGCCATCTCCGTCGCGAACACCTTGATCATCGAGGCCTCGTGGCGGATATCCTCGCCGCGATCGGTCTTGTCGGCGGCCTCGCGCACCATCAGCCGGCAGGCATGCATGCGCGTGGAAATATCGGCGATCCACCACTGGATCGCCTGGCGCTCCGCGAGCCTGACGCCGAAGGTCTCGCGCTGCTTGGCGTGCTCACACATCATGTCGAGCGCGCGCTTGGTGATGCCGACACAGGTCGATCCCATCTCGAGCCGCCGCGTGCGCAGGCGCAGCTGCATCGGCGCGTAGCCCTTGCCGACCTCGCCCAGCACGGAGTCCTTTGGGATGCGGCAATCCTCGAACACGATCTCATAGGTCGAGCCGCCGCCGACCATCGGGATCTCGCGCTCGATGATGAAGCCCGCCGTGCCCTTTTCGACGATGAAGGAGGTGATGCCGCCCTGGCGCTGGTCGTTGCCGATCCGCGCCATCACGATGATGAAATCGGCGGCGCGCGCATTGCTGATCCAGATCTTGCGGCCGTTCAGCACCCATTGCTCGCCCTCCAGCACGGCGCGCGTCTTCATGCCGGCGGGATCGCCGCCGGCGCCGGGCTCGGAGATCGCGATCGCCGACACCATCCGGCCCTCGATATAGGGCTGCATGTATTTCTTCTTCTGCGCCTCGGTGCCGACCGCCTGCAGCATGCGCAGGTTCGGCGAATCCGGCGGCAGCACGAACGGCACGCAGCTGCGGCCGAGCTCCTCATGCACCGCCGCCATCGTGCGCGTCGGCAAATCATGACCGCCGAGATCCTCCGGTGCATCGAGGCCCCAGAGCCCGAGCTCCTTGGAGACGTCGCGCAGCCGCTTGCGCTGCTCCGAGGTGAGTTCGGGATGATCGCTGCCGGGCAGTTTCGATTTCAGATATTGCGGCTCGAGCGGGATCAGCTCGCGATCGACGAACTTCGCGACGGTCTCGCGGATCATGGCTGTCTGTTCGTCATCGCTCATCTGGGATTCCTCACCTGTGCTGTTTCGCTTCACAAAACCAGTAGCGCATTTTTTGTCGGCAAGAATAGTCGAAACGCGCGCTCACGCTCACCGTCGCGCGAGGGTTTCATGGTGCGGAATTCAATATCCCGCGACGCGGTGAGTAGCAGCGAAATCGCGCGAACAGTTCGCGGCTAGAGCCCCGTTCCGATGGAATCGGAACGGGACTCTCGGTTCTTGTCTTGACGCGTTTTCTTCACGCGAACCGATATCCACTTCGCCCGAAAACGCTCTACTCGGCAAAGCCGACATAACGGACGAAGTCGCTGTTGGCCTCGCGGTCCGACCGCACCGCATTGGCGGCGAAACTGTCGTCGGGGTAGCCCATCGCAACGCAGGTCATGATCACCTGGTCTTCGGGGATATTGGCGACTTCGCGCACGATGTCGGAGCGCATGATGCCCTGGCCGTTGATCACGCTGCCGAGGCCGCGATCCCAGGCCGCCAGCACGATGCCGTAGCAGAGCGCGCCGAGATCGAAATGGCAGACCGCGCCGGGATCGAGGATCCGGTCGTAGGCCAGGACCAGCGAGACCGGGGCGTCGAACTGGCGGAAGCCGCGCAGCACCCAATCCTGCCGCATCGGCTTGTCGTCGCGGGCAATCCCCATGGCGCCAAACAGCTTCTTGGCGATGTCGACCTGGCGACCGCGGTGCACGCCCTGGTATTCGCCATGGCTGACGATGTCGCGCTTGGCCTTGGCGCCGGCGACCATCTCCTCCATGTTGCGGCGGCGCACTTCCTCCAGCGGCGCCCCGGTCAGGACGTGGACGTGCCAGGGCTGGGTGTTCATCGAGGACGGCGCCCGCTTGGCCACCTCGATGATCTCCTCGATGGTCGCCCGGGACACCGGCTGCTTCTTGAACCCGCGCACGCTTTTGCGTGTCTGTACCAGCGTCTCGAATTCCATTCCGCGTTTCCCCCACTTTGTTCCGCGCCGCACACGGAATTTTTCCGCGGCTATCCGGGTATTTTATAGACAAAATCGGCTGTGGGAACTTGATCGGGCCAAGAATCCGATATCCAATTCGGCCCTGATTTGGTTTAGGGAGAACCCAGATGAAGCGGATTTTCTTGGCGGCCGTGATCGCGACCTTTGCCGCCGGTTCGGCATTTGCGCAGGACGCCTCCTGCGAGACGAAAGCCGTCGGCAAGGACGGCAAGCCGCTGGCCGGCGCGGCCAAGACCTCGTTCATGAAGAAGTGCACGACCGACGCCTGCGAGACCAAGGCGGTCGGCTCCGACGGCAAGAAGCTCGCCGGCGCGGCCAAGACCTCGTTCATGAAGAAGTGCCAGAGCGGCGCCTGAGCCGCTCGCCGGCGCGTTTCTCCCCTCAATCGGGACAGATCATCGGGTCGCGCCGGGCGCGACCCGATGATTATTGGTGGGTGGCCGTACGTTGTCGGCGAAGGCCCGGGGTCCTCAGAACGAGACGCCGACCCTGACGCCCCTGGTCCAGACCCGCCGGCAACGCTTCCGGGTGTTGCCGTGGAACATCTCGAAACGCTCCGGCAGCTGGATCGGCTTGGAGAACTCCAGGCAGGCCCCGCCGGCGGAATAGTCGACCAGGCGGCATTCGATCAGCGGCGTCTTCGGGTCCAGCTGGAGCTTGACCACACTGGAGACGCAACCCGACGGTCGAACACGCGCAAATCGCCGGGGATGCATCAGGCCGCCTCTGGTGGAATCGTACCGACAGATTCCCCGGCCCACGTTAAGATTCCGTTCAGACGGATTGTTACGATTCGTGTCTGCCCGATGACGAATCGGGGCGCGCGCGGGAGGCCGCTAGCGTCTCCGACGGCGCTTCGCCGAACTGCGACCGGTAGCTCCGCGAGAAGTCGCTGAGGTGCCAGAACCCGTAAGCCAGCGCACAGGCCTTGACGCTAGGCGCGCCGGCGAGCAGTTGCTTGCGCACCAGCCACAGCCGGCGCAGCCGCAGATAGCGATGCAGGCTGACGCCGCGGTAGCGCTGGATGGCGTCGTGCAGCGTGCGCACCGAGACGCCGATCTGGTTGGCGAGTTCGCCGCTATAGATCGGATGCGCGACGTCGCCGGCGAGAATGGCGCGCGCGTCGTTGAACACCTTGAACTGGCGCGTCGTGTTGGCGCGCGTCGCCCATCTGGCCGGCACGATTTCGGCGAACGCGTTGTCGATCGCCGCAAGCAGCGTCTCCTTGATCGATGCACCCGTGGCGAACTCGGCTATCGTCACCTGGTCCGACGTCACGAGCAACGCCTGCCTCACAAGTTCACGCAGCAGATCCTGCGCGCGTTGTGAGATTTCGTGAATGCTGAAATGGAGACCGGGGTTCGGCCAACCGCGGTCAAGGATCTCGGGCGTGAACATCACCGAGGCGTACCGGCGGGGTGTCTCCTCGACGGACGTGTAGAACGCGCCGCTGCCGCCGAGCACGATCACCGCGCGGTCGCGCTCGACGCCGTTGAAGCGCATCGGCACGCCGTCGTCCATCGTGAAGCCGATCGCGGTCGTACGCGGCGCAAGCTGGGCATCGACGATCCGCGGAAACGACTGCGTGTAGTTGAGCTCGCATCCCGGCAAGCTCAGGATGACCTGCTCGGCCGAAATCTTCCGCGCAAGTGGCGTGAAATCGACATCCAGATTTCGGATCGAACTCCGGAATGCGTCAACATCGTCAAAACGAAAGACTCTCGGCACCAGCAACGGCGCCGTCAAATGACCGCTCCCATGAAATGTTCTTCTCGAAATATCTTGCACCACGCCGCGACCGGCGCGCCGGCGTTATCGATAATGTCCATGCAGCAAATGCGAATCGTCTGACGATTTCAATCGGGAAAAATGCGGGCCATTGGTCGCGCTGGACCAGCAGGCAAGTATCGTCGCTGCCGAATTTCGATAGTGTTTGCCGGGATATCCACCGTCGAGACCAGCCATCCCTCAGATTCTATACCCCTATTGGAGATTCGGGGAGCAGATTGGCGTCGGGAACAATGACGTTCCCTTGTCGCGGAACATTTTAGGACCGCCATGACAGTTATTGCCTCCGATCTGATTGCCAAGCTCGACCACGTCTTGAAAACCGGCTCCCCTGACCTGCGCACGCGGATGCTGCAGGAGGTGGCTGGGCTGTTTCTCGAGGACGCACATCGCCTCGGTGCGCGCCACGTCGAGGTGTTCGACGATATCCTGATCCGCCTGACCGAGAGCGTCGAGCTGCGGACCCTGACCACACTCAGCCGCTCCCTCGCCGACCTGCATCTGGTGCCGCGGGAACTCGCACGTCGCCTCGCCAACCATGACGACGCCGACGTTGCCGCTCCGATCCTGCGGAGATGCGAATGCATTCCGGAGTCTGATCTGATCGACATTGCCTGGATGCGGGCCGAGGGACACCTCGGCGCGATCGCAGGGCGCAAGGCCGTGAGCCAGGAGCTCACGGATATTCTGCTGATGCGTGGCGACAGCAGTGTGCTTCGCGTGCTCGCGAGCAACCCCGGCGCTGATATGACCAGCGCAGGCCTTGCCATGATGGTCGATGCCGCCGAACGCGACGAGGGCATGGCGGGCGCGTTGATAGCGCGCAAGGACCTGCCTGACCGCGTTCTTGCCGACCTCGTGATGCGATCCACGCCGCGCCAGCAGGCCCGGCTACTCAAGCTGGCACGCCCCGGCATCCAGCATGCAATCCGCGCCGCCATCGACGCCAGCACTGCCCGCGCCCCCGCAAACCCGCCAGCCACGATCGACGATGCGCAGGCGCGGTCCGGGTGACGCTGCCCCGAACGTTCGCGACGCCTACTCCCGCTTGAAGCGGTAGTCGAAGCGGTCGCCGTCCGCCTTGATCAGGCCGACGGTCGGGGAAGGAAAATGGATCGGCAGGATCAGCGTGTCGGTCCCGGCGACGGAGGCAAAGAATTTCCGCCGCGACACCGCCGATTGCTTCGGATCCCAATCCGGCTTCGCCGACCACTCCGGCTCGCGGCACTGGATCGCGTGGTGCATCAGGTCGCCCGCGACCACCGCGCGCTGCCCCTTCGAGACAATGTTGACGCAGCAATGACAGGGCGAATGGCCCGGCGTCGGCGTCAGCGTCACGGTATCGTCGAGCGCATAGTCGTCGTCGACCAGGAGCGCCTGCCCGGCCTCGACGATCGGCAGGCAATTGTCGCGAAACACCGTGCCGGGTGGATTGGCGCCCCTGGCGTTCTCGGCCTCCCAGGCCGCATACTCGCCCTTGTGGAAGACGTATTTCGCGTTCGGGAAGGTCGGCACCCAGCGTCCGTCGCGCAGCGTGGTGTTCCAGCCGGTGTGGTCGATATGCAGATGGGTGCAGAACACGTAGTCGATCTGCTCATAGGAGATGCCGAGCGCGAACAGCTCGTTGCGCCAGCGCTCCTTGCCCGGAAAGTCGAACGGCGGCGGGTGCCCCTTGTCCTCGCCGGTGCAGGTGTCGACCAGGATGGTGTAGCGCGGCGTCCGCACCACGAAGGTCTGGTAGGTGATCACCATCATGCCGCGGGCGGCATCGAAGACTTCGGGCTCCATCGTTTTCAGGTGATGCTTGAACACGGCGTCGTCATAGGTCGGGAAGAAGTCCTGCGGCCGCCGCCACGGTCCTTCGCGCTCGATCACCGCGTCGATCGTGATGTCGCCGATCCTGATCTGCTTCATGGCCGTCTCGCTCCCGCTTTTTTGTTCAAGCGTAGCGGGCGACGCCTGGCCTCACAAGCCGAGCAGCACGCAGCGTGCCATGCTGCTTTGCATCGCTGAAAGCGCCAGTCGAACCCTGCCAACAGCGCGGTGCTTAAGGACGCGATGGTGCGGGCGATTGCCGCAGGCGACGCACTGAAAAACCAGACAGCAGGTGCCTGCTCTCTTCTCCTGTCATCTCGCCGTAATAGAAATCGTGCGACTGAAACGGCCCGCCGCATCGAGGACAGATTCATGGCCGATCCGAAGCCTTCCCGCCCCAAGATTGCCGAAACCGTCATCGAGCCGACGGTCAAGCTGCGGGAGGTCAAGGTCGGGCGTTGCTGTGAAGTGCTCGGCGACACCGCAATCGAATACACCGAGCTCGGCGATTACTCCTATCTCGGCAGCGGCTGCATGGTCGCGGACGCCGTGATCGGCCGCTTCTGTGCGATCGCGGCGCAGGTCCGGATCGGCGCGCCCAATCATCCGCTCGAGCGCCCTTCCCAGCATCGCTTCACCTATTGTCCGGAATATTACACGGACACCGCCGAGCGCGATCATGACTTCTTCAAGAACAGACGCGCAGATCGCGTCGTGATCGGAAACGACGTCTGGATCGGCCATGGTGTGATCGTGCTGCCCGGCGTCACCGTCGGCGACGGCGCGGTGCTGGCGGCCGGCGCGGTGGTCTCGCGCGACGTCGCCGCCTACACCATCGTGGGCGGCGTGCCGGCCCGGCCGATCAAGGAGCGGTTCAGCCGCAAGATCGCGGCCGAGCTGTCGCAGATCGCCTGGTGGAACTGGCCGCCGGAAACCATCTGGGAGCGCCTGCCGGAGTTTCAGTCCGGCGATGTCGAAGCGTTCTGCGCGCGGTGGCGAACTTGAGCTAGCTCCGCAAGCCCGGTGCTTCCTGACCGGTGCGCGCGACGTATTCGGTGTAGCCGCCGCCATATTGGTGGATGCCGTCCGGCGTCAGCTCCAGCACGCGGTTGGAGAGCGCGGCGAGGAAATGCCGGTCGTGCGAGACGAACAGCATCGTGCCCTCGAACTCTGCGAGCGCATTGATCAGCATCTCCTTGGTGGCGAGATCGAGATGGTTGGTCGGCTCGTCCAGCACCAGGAAGTTCGGCGGATCGAACAGCATCTTGGCCATCACCAGGCGTGCCTTCTCGCCGCCGGAGAGCACGCGGCACTTCTTCTCGACATCGTCGCCGGAGAAGCCGAAGCAGCCGGCGAGCGCGCGCAACGAGCCTTGGCCTGCCTGCGGAAACGCGTCCTCCAGCGATTGAAACACGGTGCGCTCGCCATCGAGCAGATCCATCGCATGCTGGGCGAAATAGCCCATCTTGACGCTGCCGCCGATCGCGACCGCGCCGTCGTCCGGCTCGGTTGAGCCGGCGACCAGCTTCAGCAGCGTCGACTTGCCGGCGCCATTGATGCCCATCACGCACCAGCGCTCCTTGCGGCGGATCATGAAGTCGAGCCCGTCATAGATCCGCTTGCTGCCATAGGCCTTGTGAACGTTCTTGAGGCTGACGACGTCCTCGCCCGAGCGCGGCGCCGGCTGGAATTCGAACGCCACGGTCTGGCGCCGCCGCGGCGGCTCGACCCGTTCGATCTTGTCGAGCTTCTTGACCCGGCTCTGCACTTGAGCCGCGTGGGAGGCGCGCGCCTTGAAGCGCTCGATGAACTTGATCTCCTTGGCGAGCATCGCCTGCTGCCGCTCGAACTGTGCCTGCTGCTGCTTGTCGGAAAGCGCGCGCTGCTGCTCGTAGAACTCGTAATTGCCGGAATAGGTGGTGAGCTGGCCGGCGTCGATCTCGACCACCTTGTTGATGATGCGGTTGATGAACTCGCGGTCGTGCGAGGTCATCAGCAGCGCGCCTTCATAGCCCTTCAGAAACTGCTCGAGCCAGATCAGGCTTTCCAAATCAAGGTGGTTGCTCGGCTCGTCGAGCAGCATGACGTCTGGTCGCATCAGCAGAATACGCGCAAGCGCGACGCGCATCTTCCAGCCGCCGGAGAGTTTTCCGACGTCGCCGTCCATCATCTCCTGGCTGAAGCCGAGGCCAGACAGCGCCTCGCGCGCACGGCCGTCGAGCGCATAGCCGTCGAGCTCCTCGAACTGATGCTGCACCTCGCCATAGCGCGCGATGATGTCGTCCATCTCGTCGGCCTTGTCGGGGTCGGCCATCGCGGCCTCGAGTTCCCGGAGCTCGGCCGCGACCTCGCTGACCGGCCCCGCCCCGTCCATCACCTCGGCGACCGCGCTGCGACCACTCATTTCGCCGACATCCTGGCTGAAATAGCCGATCGAGATGCCGCGATCGAGCGAGACCTGACCTTCATCAGGGATTTCCCGGCCCGAGATCATCCGGAACAGCGTGGTCTTGCCGGCGCCGTTCGGGCCGACAAGGCCGATCTTCTCGCCCTTCTGGAGCGCCGCGGAGGCTTCGATGAAGAGGATCTGGTGGCCGACTTGCTTGGAGACGTTATCGAGGCGGATCATTCGAATACTGGAGAATTGAGGGTTTCCGGCCTCTTATTCGATCTGGGACGTGGGTGGAAGCCCATTCCCGTGGGTTTTGCGCCGTGCTGCATGCATGCCACGATCATGGCCGATGGAATATGACATGACATCCTTCGGTGATCGGGTCTGGGGCATCACATGCAAGTCTGGTTTCTCTATCTCCTCGCACTCGGCGCCGGCATCAGCGTGGCCACGCAGCAGGTCCTGAACGGCAATTTGCGGTCCGCCCTCAACTCCCCCGCCTGGGCCGGGCTGATCAGCTATCTCGGCGGGCTCCTGACCATGGCGGTCGTGCTGGTCGCGACGCGGGAGCCGGTGCCATCATGGAAACTGGTGACGGCCGTGCCCTGGTGGGCCTGGAGCGGCGGCATCCTCGGCGGCGTGTTCATCCTGTTGATGATCCTGCTGCTGCCCTCGCTCGGTGCCGCAACGTTGCTGGCGCTGGTGGTCGCGGGCCAGATGATCGCAGGCATCGCGATGGACCATTTCGGCGTGTTCGGTCTGGCGCAGCATCCGGTATCGATTTCACGGCTGGCCGGCATCGCCCTGATCATCGGCGGCGTGCTTCTGATCAAGGATTGAGGCGATCGACGAGCCCGTCGACGCGAATGATTCCCTGAATGAGAAAGCTTCGCTGAATCCGGCATCGCGTGACGTGATGACGCAACCACCCGCGTCATATCGAAGTGTGGACACCCGCCGATTCGTCACTTAGCTGTAGGCACCCGCTCGCGTTGTGCTGCGTTGCGCGGGATCTACACCCCCTGTTCACCACTCTCCAGTTCATTGCGTCCAAGCATTTGCGCATTCCGCTAATGTTCGCGCGGCCGCGACGTTGGCCCGAGGCCTCGAGGTGCATCACATGATCAATCGCTTTCGCTTGGCCGCTGCGCTGGCGCTGCTGCTCGGCAGCGGTGGCGCTGCGCCGGCACAGTCGATGCCCGACTACATGGCGCCGATCTCGGGCAAAACGACGTCAACGCCGGCCGATGTCGCGACCAAGGACGTGCTCGCGCTCAACACCGGCATGTTCGAGCTCTATGGCGATGCGGCGCGGATCTTCCAGAAGAACATCCTCTACAAGCACCCGGTGATCCTCGGCCTGTTCTCCGGCGCCGGCGGCCGCCTGATCCTGTACCGGCCGGGCAAGCCGCCGACCGAGGCGCCGCAGGTGCCGGTCGTCTATCAGCTGCTCAAGTCGGTCGGCCACAGCACGATGGCGCTGGCCGAGGTGGTCGGCCCCTATGTCGACAATCCTGACGACAAATCGTGGCGCGGGTCGATGCTGGCCTATCGCAGCCGGATGCAGTCGGCGCTCGACGGGCTCGATGCGACGCCGATGCAGGCGGACTGGCGGGACAACAACCGCGCTATCCTCACCAACAACATCGCCTTCATGGACGAATGCCTCGCCGCCGGCGCCATCCCCTTCGTGAAGCTCGAGGCCTTCGGCAAGAAGCAAGCGCCGCTGCTCGCCAGGAACGTCGCCTGGGCGGCGCAGACCCAGGTCGCGCACTGGATGACCGTGATGGCCGACTGGAAAACCCAGCTCGGCGCCGACTGGGACAAGACCTATGCCGCCAGCAACACGATCTATGTGGCGCGGCAGAACAATGTGATCTTCAGCGTGCTGGCGCAGTTCTTCGGGCCTGACGCCATCAACAGCCGCCTGATGCTGATCGAGACCATCTCCTTCACCACGACGCCCTCGGACATGCTGGAATCGCTGACCCGGATCATCGCCGACCGCTCGGTGGGCGCGCTGTTCTTCGGCAGCTATCACTTGATGGACTATGAGTTGATGGGCGGCGACGCGCGCGAGGCGATCATCGCCGAGACCAGGAAGCGCGGCATGACGGCCTTCCTGCCGCCGCTGGTGCCGTTCGGTTCCAAACAATGGCCGACCCTGATCACGCCGGGCCCTGGACCGGCAACGATCGCCGACCTCAAGTGAAGCTACGACCTATTCCGGCATTGCCGTTGCACTCGCTTTGCCGCAATACTTTCACGTGTATTTCAAATATTGTTAAACCCCGGCGCGATACGCCGTCGAGGTGTCGATGAAAGATCGGACCATGCGGCCCTCGCGACGCGAATTCGTGAAGTGGTTGTCGGCAGGCGGCATCTCGGTCAGCCTGTCGCATCTGGCGCTGGCGAAGGAGCCGGCATTCGGGAGCCGCGAGACGCTTCCGGGGCGCGGCCATTTCAATCCAGCGGCGAAAGGCGCCGGCCGCGTCGACGGTGTGGCCAAGGTCACCGGCGCAAAGCTTTACGCTTCCGACTTTCGTGCCGCCGACCTGCCGGGCTGGCCTGCGACGACCTCGCACGCCATCCTGGTCCGCGCCAATGACGCAACGCATGTCTATGCCGGCATGGACCTCGCCCGCCTCGACGGTCCGGCGAAACCCTCGATGATCGTGACGGCGGCCGACCTCGACCGGATCGGCACGCGGGTGCCGGAGTTCTACACCGGCGACCTGTTCTGTCCCGTCGGTAAGACCCCGCTCTACCTCGGACAACCGGTCGCGTTGTTGATCTTCGAGCAGTTCGACGCCTACGATCGCGCGCGGCTCGCGCTGCGCGACGTCGGCTTCGTCAAGTTCGGCGACGAGACCGGGCCGGTGATCCTGCCGGATTACGGCGCGTATCGCTTCACGCGCGTCGCCGGCGCGACATCAGATGCGCCCGACGTCTATTCGCCGATCCAGGCGGGTTGGGTGTCGCCGAGCCGGATCCAGAACGCGGCGCTGCCGGTCTGGCTGCCGCTCGCCAAGGAGACCAAGGCCGACTACGCCAAGGCTGCGACCCATGGCGAGCAGATCCGCGCCCAGCTTGCCAAGGATGATCCCTCGCAACTCGTGCTCGACCGCGAGTTCGAGACCCAGTCGGTCGATCCGATGTTCCTCGAACCGGAGAGCGGGCTCGCCTGGTACAGCGACAACAACGGCCAACTCGAACTGGTGCTCGGCGTGCAGTCGCCCTATGAGGCGACCGAGTCGATCGCCTTCATGCTCGGCAAGGCCCGTGCGCCGTTACGGCCCGCGCACATCAACGCCCAGTTCGCCCATGTCGGCGGCGGCTTCGGCGGCCGCGACCACACCCCGTTCGTGCTCTACGTGGCGCTGGCGGCAATGTTCTTCCCGGGACGGCCGGTGCGGCTGGCGCACGACCGCTACCAGCAGTTCCAGGGCGGCATCAAACGCCACCCGATCAAGATGCGCTCGCGGATCGGGATCGATCGCAAGAGCGGCAAGATCACGGCATTCGCCGCCGATCATGTGCTCGACGGCGGCGGGCTTGCCAACTTCTCCGCCAATGTCGCCACCGTCGCTGCGACCGCGGCGATCGGCATCTACGACATCCCGAAGGTCGACGTCACCACTGTGGCGGTGCATTCGCGCGGCGTCACCGCCGGTTCGATGCGCGGCTACGGCACGCTGCAGACCATGACCGCGCTGGAAGTGCTGATCGACGAGGCGGCGAGCGAGCTCAAGGTCGATCCGATCGCGTTCCGCCGCAACAACGCGCTGAAGCAGAACGGCCGGACCATGACCGGCAATCCCTACATCGTCTCGGTGCGCACGCCTGAGATCCTCGACAAGCTCGAGAAGCATCCGGTCTGGCAGCAGCGCGCTGACTTCAAGCAGAAGGCGCCGGAGGGGCGGCTGGTCGGCACCGGCCTCGCTTGCGTCACCAAGGATTACGGAGCCGGCGCGGATTGCTCGCTCGGCCGCGTCGAGATCGATCAGGAGGGACGGATCGCGATCCACTGCGATCACGTTGAGATGGGCAACGGCATCGGCACCGCGCTCGCCAACCGGGTCGCGGGCCATCTCGGCACTGTGGCCGACGAGGTCGCGGTCTCCCGGGTCGACAGCTACGACGCGCTCGGGCTCGTCACCTCGGGCGATCCCTACACGATGGATCAGAAGACCCAGGATCTCGCCGAGAAGAACCCGTGCTGGGTGCCTGCGATCAGCTCGGCGACCAGCGCATCGATCGGTGCCCATGTCGGCACGCATTCGGCGGCCGAGGCGGCGCGCGTCATCTTCCGCTTCGGCCTGTGGCCGGCGGCGCTCGAGCTCTGGCACATCGCCAAGGCCGATCCGCGCGCCCGGCAATGGGACAGAGCACGCTGGCAGGACGGCCAGCTCGTGCTCGACGATCTCGCGCCGCTGCCCTTGTCCAAGCTTGCCGCGACCGCGCATGCGCGCGGCTTCGTCACCGGCGCAATCGCGCACAGCTTTTCGCGCTGGGCCTGGTCGCGCGCGCGCTTCCCGCTGTTCGGCGAGCAGGTTCGTGCCGAGATCGATGCGCTGGCGATCCGCCGCGGTAGCGGCAAGTTCGAAAGGATCGATCGCGTCAGCGTCAAGTTTCCACCGACCGACAACAACCGGATCGGCACCGCCTACACCTCGATGTGCGGCACGCTGGTCCGCGTCGAGATCGAGCGCGCGACCGGTATCCTGCGTATCGCCAAGGCCTACAGCGTGTTCGAATGCGGCCAGGCGCTGGTGCCTGAAGTGGTGCTCGGCCAGTCCCATGGCGGCTTCGCCATGGGCGTCGGCTACGCGCTGCTGGAAACCCTGCCACCATTCGAAGGCGGTCCCGGCAACGGGCAGTGGAATCTCGGCCAGTACCTGATTGCGCGCGGCTCCGACCTGCCGCTGCACGACCTCGAGATCGAGATGCTGCCGCAGCTGACGCCGGACGAACCGCCCAAGGGCATGGCCGAAGTGGTGATGATCCCAATCGTGCCGGCGCTGCTCAACGCCATCAACGATGCCACCGGCCACCGCTTCCGCTCGTTGCCGGTGACCTCGAGCCTGCTCAAGGGAGCGCTTGCGTGACGACGCTCAGCCTCACCATCAACGGCCAGAAGCATGGTCCGATCGAGATCCGCGACGACCTCTCGATGAACGATTTCCTGCGCGAGATGCTCGGGTTGACCGGCACCAAATTCGGCTGTGGCGCCGCGCAGTGCCTGAGCTGCGCCGTCATCATCGATAACCCTGACGGCACCAGCTACACCACGCCGACTTGCGTGGTGCCGGCGGCGAATTTCGACGGCAAGGCGATCCGCACGGTCGAAGGCCATGCCAAGGACGGCGAGCTCTCCGCATTGCAGCGCGCGTTCATCGACCACTTCGCGTTCCAGTGCGGTTACTGCACGGCGGGTTTCCTCAACGAGGGCCAGGTGCTGCTCGAGCGGCTTGCGAAGACGCCGGTAGCGCGGGACCAACTTGAGACCGTCATCGCGGATGCGCTCGACGGCCATCTGTGCCGCTGCACCGGCTACATCAAATATCACCAGGCGGTGCGCGACGTGATCCTCGCCGATTCCAACCGCTATCTGACCGCCAACAAGTGAGCCCGCGATGACATCGGAAACGCGGTTTCGGATCATTGCGGTGCTGACGGCTCTCGCGACCAGCCTGTGCGCCGGCTACGCAGCGTCGGAGAGCGCAAGCCACGCCCTCGCCTCGCCGGAAGGCTTTGCCGGGATCGAGAATGTCGAGCAGCGCTCCGCTGCGATCTTCACCGAGCTCCGCAAGGTCCTGACCCATCCGCGCTGCACAAATTGCCATCCTGCCGGTGACAGCCCGCGGCAGGGCGACATCAGCCGCATCCACCAGCCGCCGGTCACGCGCGGCGCCGATGGTCACGGCACCAGCGCAATGCGCTGCTCGATCTGCCATCAGCACGCCAATTTCGATCCCGGCCGCGTACCGGGTCACCCGGAATGGCACCTCGCGCCGCGCGAGATGGCATGGGCCGGCAAGACCGTCGGTGAGATCTGCGCGCAGCTCCGCGACCCCGCACGCAACGGCGGCCGCAAGGTCGAGGACCTGATCGAGCATATCGGCAAGGACACGCTGGTGGGTTGGGCCTGGCATCCCGGCTTCGGCCGCTCGCCGGCGCCCGGCACGCAGGCGCAGGCCGGCGCGCTGGTCGAGGCCTGGGTGAAGACCGGTGCGGCCTGCCCGGCGCCATGACAACGCCACCGGCTAGTGGCGCTTGAAGTACTGCACGTCACGCTCGTGCTTCTGTGCCGCGGCGCGTGACTTGAAGGTGCCGAGATTGCGGCGCTTGCCGGTCTTCGGATTGACCTTGCGGGAATACAGCCGGTACTCGCCGGAAGTCAGCTTGCGGATCATGACGTCGCCTCGCCAATGCCTGTCACGGGCCAACGATACGCGAGAACGAGCGTTCCTGATTGATCAGAAGCAAAGATTGGTCACGGCATTGCCGCGCTTGTCCTTGATCACGTAGGGACAGCGTGCCCGCTCCAGTGCCTTCTTGGCTTCCTCATCGCCGAGCGCGGCGGCGCGCTCGTAATAGGCCTTGGCGGCATCGCTGTCCTTCGGCCCGCCGCGGCCGGCCTGCGCGAAGGCACCCATCCGTTCCAGTGCGCCCGGATGGTTCTGCGCGGCGGCCTTCTCGAACAATGCCCGCGCGCCGGCATCGTCCTGCGCGCCGCCCTTGCCCTCCGCCAGCATCAGGCCGAGCTGGTATTGCGCCTCGGCATTGGTCTCGGCGGATTTCGCGAGCAGTTCGCGCGCACGTGCCGGGTCGGATGCCGTGCTGCCGCCGAGCGCCGCGAGATTGCTGACACCGCGCGCGTTGCCGGCCTGCGCCGCGCGCTCGAACAGTTTGCGCGCCTGCGCCTCGTCCTTGGCGACGCCGGTGCCGTTGCCGTAGAGCACACCGAGCTCGACCATCGCCGACGTCGAGCCCTTGTCGGCGGCCTTGCGCCAGGCGCTTGCTGCCTCCAGCGTCTGCTTGTTGGCGGCATAGGCGCGGCCGAGTTCATACATCGCGCGGCGCGAGGACTTTGCCGCCACCGCGCAGTACCTGATCGCGGTCGCAATATCGGCCGGCGCGACGTCAGGCACGCCTTTCACGTCGGCCGGCTTGTCGGGATCGGTGGGATCGGCGGCGAGCCGGTCGCACAGCACAAGGTCGGCCGACTGCGCATGGACAAATGCCGGCGCTGCCAGCGCTGCAACAACGAAAATGGTTTGGAGGGGTCTGAACATGGACATCAGGTTGCGTCGCGGTGCAGGCAAATTCAAGGCTCGAGCCCGGTCTCGCGCAGCACCGGCGCGACCTCGGGTGCCGACAGATAGTGTAGCAGATGCTCGGCGGCCTCCGCGCACCGCGTGGCGGCCATGCGGCCTGCCGAGAACACTGCCGGGGTCTGCAAATCCAGCGGAATTGGCCCGACGACCTCGACGCCATCGACCTGCTTCAACTCGCTGATCTGCTGGATCGCAAGCTCGGCTTCGCCGCTGACGAGCTTCTCCGCGGTGAAGCCCATCGGAATGATTACCGCGCGCGCATTGATCGCCCCGGCGATGCCGAGACGCGCGATCAGCTGCGCGAACAGGATGCCGCTGGCACCGAGCCGCGAATAGGCCACCGCGCGCGCGCCGAGCAGCGCCGTACGAAGCGCGGCTTCGGTCGCGATGTCGGGATGCGGAGCTCCAGCCTTCACCGCGACGCCGACATAGGAGCGCGCCAGGTCGATCGCGCTTGCTCGCGCAATGCGCCCCTCACCGATCATCGCGTCGAGGCCTTCGCGGGTCAGGATCACGAGATCGGCCACCTCGCCGCCAGCCAGGCGTTCGAGCAGAGCCAACGTCGGCGCGAAATCCGCATCGATCCGCACCCCGCTCGCCGCCTGATACGCCGCGGCAAGGCGCACCAGCGCGCCCTTCAGCGCCAGCGTCGAGAGCACACGAACCGTGTTGTCCATTTCGCTTACGCCCGCCGCATCAGCTTGAGCGCGGCGGTCAGGCGAAGACTGCGCTTGCCGGCCAGCGCAGTCGCTTCGAGCACGGCGCTTTCCGCATCGCAGGTGCCGGCGAAGCCGATGCCGACCTCATGGCCGCCGAAGACCGGGTTCTCGCCCATCGCCGAGGTGTGCTCCTGGTTGAGGATCTGGCCCTTCCAGCGGCCCTTCTCGGAGGTATAGGTGCCGAGATAGTAGAAGAACGCATCGCCGCCGAGGATACGGCCGTCGTTCAGCAGCATCACGCCGGTCAGGCCGCCATCGACGCCGTCGAGCACGTGGATGCGGATCGAGTAGAGACCATTGACGATACCACCCTCGCCGACCCCGCCTGCGATCGGGACTTCGTCCTCGGTGATCGGCGTCATCACCGACTGGAACGGCACGCCGGGCAATTCCTTCAGCTCGCCCTTGAAACGATAGAGCTCGCCATCGGGCGCACCCTTAGCAATGAGCGTCGCGTCATCGGTGCCGGCCATCGCGCGGTAGTTCGGATCGGGGTTGTGGCGGACGGTCTGGATCTCGACCGCGACATCCTCACCGTGCTTTTCGTAGGTGCCGATATGGGCGAAGGCCGAGTTGCCGCCGAGCATCTTGCCGCCACCGACATACATCACGCTGCGGCCGACGGCGCCGCCCAGCTCGAACCGGACCTTGTAAAACCCTTCAAACAAGCGCCGTGTCCCCGGCAGCCAACATGCAATCGTTATCTAGCTTGGTTCATAACGCAGCGAAACCGCTTTCGGCCGAAGGCCGCCCACAAAGACAGTCGTTAAAATGCAAGGGTCCGCCAAGGCTGTTGCCCTGGCGGACCCCATTGGGGTACCGGATGGCTCCATCCGGGTCCGATAGCGCTAGGTTGCGGCCATTAAGCGGCGGCCTTGGCGCCGGTCGGAACCTCGGAGATCGTCTTCAGGATCTGCGAAGCGATCTGGTAGGGGTCGCCCTGGGAGTTCGGACGGCGGTCTTCCAGATAGCCCTTGTAGCCGTTGTTGACGAAGGAATGCGGCACGCGGATCGACGCACCACGGTCAGCCACGCCGTAGCTGAACTTGTTCCACGGAGCGGTCTCGTGCTTGCCGGTCAGACGCTTGTCGTTGTCCGGGCCGTAGACGGCAATGTGGTCCATCAGGTTCTTGTCGAAGGCCTTCATCAGGCTCTCGAAGTACTCCTTGCCGCCGACTTCGCGCATGTACTTGGTCGAGAAGTTGGCGTGCATGCCCGAGCCGTTCCAATCGGTGTCGCCGAGCGGCTTGCAGTGGAATTCGATGTCGATGCCGTAGCTCTCAGTGAGGCGCAGCATCAAATAGCGGGCCATCCACATCTGGTCAGCGGCGGTCTTGGAGCCCTTGCCGAAGATCTGGAATTCCCACTGGCCCTTCGCCACTTCGGCGTTGATGCCTTCGTGGTTGATGCCGGCGGCGAGGCAGAGATTGAGATGCTCTTCGACGATCTTGCGGGCGACGCTGCCGACGTTCTTGTAGCCGACGCCGGTGTAGTACGGGCCCTGCGGCGCCGGATAACCCTCTTCCGGGAAGCCGAGCGGACGGCCGTCCTTGTAGAAGAAGTACTCCTGCTCGAAGCCGAACCAGGCGCCTTCGTCATCCAGAACGGTGGCGCGCTTGTTCGAGACATGCGGCGTCCTGCCGTCCGGCATCATGACTTCGCACATCACCAGCACGCCGTTCTCGCGCGCGGCGTCGGGATAGCAGGCAACCGGCTTCAGCACGCAGTCAGAGCTGTGGCCTTCAGCCTGCTGGGTGGACGAACCGTCAAAGCCCCACAGCGGAAGCTGTTCGAGGGTCGGGAACGACGCGAATTCCTTGATCTGCGTCTTGCCGCGCAGGCTCGGCGTCGGCGTATATCCGTCGAGCCAGATATACTCGAGCTTGTACTTGGTCATTGAACCTCTCTGTTGATGATGCAAATCCGTGAGGAACCGAAAGCCAGTCGGCCGCCGCACGCGTACCCGGCCACCATCGGCCGGCTCTTACTAAGCAATTAAAATGCCAGTCGCTGCACTGCGGCACCGCCCAGCCTGCGGATGTCCACAGCGGGCATCGCATTTTTTGCTGCGACAAAGTAGCGCGGCAAACATGCGCCACGGTCAGCCAAAATCTTCTCTCTGTCCCCTCAGCCGCCCGTTTCTGCAGCAAATTCGGCTACGGCATCATCCGCCGATTAATGCGGCGGCAGCGCCGTGTGACAGTTCGTGTCCAACCGCCCGGTGCCCGGCAACCATCGGCTCGGCCCAAGCGTTGGTCAGCTGCATCCTGCCTCGCAGGAAGCAAACCGGGATTTGCACACGAATTGGACAAAACCTGACTATTTCTTGGTCACTTGCACCCTGCCGAGCCCGGACCGATGTTGAAAGCACGGTAACCACACGCGAATGGGTCGGGCGCACCATGGAGGCTCGCACCGGCCAAAGGAGACTTTGACATGATCACCACGGGCCAAAATCAGGGATCGGCAACGATCTATCAATTCCCAGCAGGGGGCCGCGCGGCTCTCGGCGGACGCCGCTACGGCGAAGTGCGGATGGCGCGCGATCTTGCCGCTGAGGTCGAGACCTCGGCATGCAGCGAGAGCTGGTACCACCAGGCCGCCATCGACGACGCCAAGCCGAGCCGCGATCACTGATGTCGATCAGGCAGAGAGGCGTGATACACAAACGTCAGACGACAGAGCAGTAAGAGAGGGTCGGAACGCAGCGTTTCGGCCCTTTTTTCATGCCTGCTCGCAGGCCGTCACCGGCCGCTTCGCATGCCGCAGCCTGGTCAATCCGGCCCGGCCGATCTCGAGCGTGACGCCACCGCCCTTGTAACGCGTGCCGGTCAGCGACAGCCGCTTCGTCAGCGTCACCGCCTTGCCGTCGACTTGCAGATGCGCACGCGTGTCACCATCGAAGAACGCTGTAATGAACTGCGTGCCGTCGGCACAACGATAATTCCGGAAGTCGGACTGCGCCGGCGCTGCCGAGGAACCAAAGACCGTTGTAAGAATTGCGCCGATGACAACGGCATCCCCGCGATAAGTCATATTCTCCCCCCGAGAGGCCGGTTATAGACCTTCCGCGCCGATACTCGTGCGCCAAGACGTCCTGGATCAAGATCTTATCAACAGGCCCGCCCGATGTCAGAAGCTCCTGCCCGTCACCTCAATCTCGCCGGCGCCAGCAATTTTCGTGACCTCGGCGGCTACCAGACGCGTGACGGCCGGACAGTGCGCTGGCGGCAGATCTTCCGCTCCAATCATCTGGCGCATCTCACCGAGCAGGACGTCGCCGTGGTGCGTGGCCTCGGGGTCAGAAGCGCATTCGATTTCCGCGGCGTCGCCGAGCGCGCCGAGGCGCTGTGCGGCATGAATGACGTCACCGTGCATTCCCTGCCCGTCGAGCCGACGGTAGTGGCCGCGCTGCGTAAGATCGCTGGCAACCGCGAGCTGTCCGAAGCCGACGCGATCGACGTGATGCGGGATTCCTATCGCGGCTATGTGCAGGACAACACACCGCGCTATCGCACGCTGTTTACCCATCTGCTCGAAGACCGCGCGCCGCTGGTGATCCACTGCACGGCGGGCAAGGATCGCACCGGCTTTGCCTGCGCGCTGATCCTGCACGCGCTCGGCGTGTCCGAGCAGGTGATCGCGGACGACTATCTCCTGACCAACCGGTTCTACAAGCGCGATCCGGCTCACAGCACCGAGCTGCCCGACGACGTCAAGCAGGTGCTCGGCACCGTGCGCGAGGCGTTTCTGGAGGCTTCGTTCGAGGCGATCGATGCCGACTATGGCAGCCTCGACGGCTATTTCCGCGATGGCCTCGGGCTCGGCCCGGCCGAGCGGAAGGCGCTTGAAGGCCGCTATCTGCAGACCTGATCAGGTCGCTCGATCAGTAGACTTGGCTCAGGCCGCCGCGGCCTCAAGCTCGAGCTCCGCATCGAGATCGGCGATCACGTCCTCGAAGGCCGAGATGGCCTGCTGGATCGCCGCGATCTGCATCAATTCCCAGCTGCTCACCGGTCCGGTACGATTCTGCAGCGCCACGACGAGGTCACGCCGCTGCTCCTTAAGCTGAACGAGCGGTAAACCGTGATCCGGAAGATATCCCATTGCAAACCCCTACCTTGGCTGAGGTTCCGCTTGTACGGAAAGGGTTCTGCAAACGACTTACAGAACTGCCGCAAATTTTATCGAACCTGTCCTCCCCGTAGTCTTACGTAGTGAAGCCCGCACGTCAGGTTTCGGCGCTCTGGGTCGCCTTCAGGATCGTGTCGCACAGCCCGCGGGCGAGCCGCTGCGTGCTTGCGTCGCTCTGGTGCAGTTGGTCCGGATCGGTCGGATCGATCATGCGCTCGAACGAGATATTGTTATGCACGTGCCAATGCCGCATCAGCGCCCAGCGGTGAAAAACGCTGACACCCTTGAGTTCTGCCTTTTTCGAAATCAGCTTCACCATGCATTCCGAGAGCTCCGCCTTGTCATCCTTCAGCATGGCCGTGACATATTGCGGATCAATCAGCATGACGTCCATCTTGGTCGACTTGGCACGCAACAGATCGAGTCCCGCTTCGATCTTCTGGGCAACGGCTTCGATGTTGTAGTCCTGTCGGTGAAAGACCGCGTTGGTTCCAACCTGCCAGATCACCAACGTCGGCTCGAGCTCGAAAATGTCCTCCTGAAAGCGATCGAACTCCTTGTCGGCCTCCTCGCCGCCTCGGCCGCGATTGATAACATCGATCCGCGCATTGCCGTGGGTCGCCGGATCGTTCCGCAAATACATCTCGAGCCAATAGGGATACGGCAGGACATCCGCTCTACCGGCGGTCGACGACGATCCCATAGCGACGATCTTGATCGGACCGCCGCCGGCGATTGCCCTAGCTAGGCAAGGCAATTTGTATTTGAAACCGATGACATCGGCAGGCAGATCGGCAAACATCAAACTATCAACCATTTGAAATACTCGCTCGTTGGCGCCATCTCACGTTGCATATCTCGCCGCAAAATGGCCCTGCATTGCAAATGAAATCCGCCTGATCATAGTGGACAGGAACCTGTTGCTGATACGGAGACCGCCATGAACGGAAAAGCCATCGTCATCACCGGCGCCCTTGGCGCGCTTGGCAAAGTGGTCGCCGAAGAAGCCCTCGCGCGCGGGGCGCGCGTCGCCGGCATCGATCACGCCGCCTCGCAGCTTGCGGCAACCGCCGATCGTATCGAGCTCGGTGGCGTCGATCTCACCGACACCGTGCATGCGACCGCTGCGATCGACAAGGCGGCCGCGCATTTCGGCCGGCTCGACGGACTGATCAACATCGCCGGCGGCTTCACCTTCGAGGCGGTGAGCGACGGCGATCCCGCGACCTGGCAACGCATGTATGCGATGAACGTGATGACGGCATTCAACACCTCGCGCGCGGCGATCCCGCACCTCATCAAATCCGGCGCCGGACGCATCATCAATATCGGCGCGCTCGGCGCCTTGCAGGCCGCCTCCGGCATGGGTCCCTACGCCGCCTCGAAGGCCGGCGTGCACCGCCTCACCGAGTCGCTCGCCGCCGAGCTCAAGGGCAAGGTCACGGTCAACGCCGTGCTGCCGTCGATCATCGATACTGCCGCCAATCGCGCCGCGATGCCGAAGGCCGATATCTCCAAATGGGTGACGCCGAAGGAACTCGCCGAGGTGATCCTGTTCCTCGCCAGCGACGCCGCGAGTGCCGTCACCGGCGCGCTGCTGCCGGTCAACGGGCGGGTCTAGTCCGCAACCAAGAGCCGCAGCTTCGACCTGAAGCGGATGCTCTGCTTGCCGGCGAGCGCTATGCCTTCGCCCTCCGCGGTCTCATCGGTGTAGGAGCCGGTAAACCCGATGGTCACCACCTTGCGTTCCCAGATCGGACGCTCGCCATAGGTCGGCGAATGTTCCTCGTTGGTGACCTCGCCCTTCCACTTGCCGTCGGCCGCGGTGTAGCTGCCATAGGCGAAGAAGAACGAGTCGCCGCCGCGCATCTGGCCGTCGCGCAGCACCATGACGCCCTGGTTGCCGCCAGAGACGCCGTCGAGAAATTCGACGGTGATGTGATAGAGCCCGTTCCGGATCATGCGAATGGTCGCGCCATTGTCCCCGGCCCGACAATAGCCGCTCGGCCGCGCTCTGGGCAAATTCGATCCGCCGCAATGGGCGCAATTCCGCGCTATGCTGCGGCACCGAGTCGCGGCCGGATGCCGCAGGAGCCTGCCTGTTGGAAACCACGCTTTATCCGCCCATCAAACGCTTCCTCGAAAAGCTCGGCTTCACGGTGAAGGGCGAGATCGGCGGCTGTGACCTCGTGGCGCTGAGCGGCGATGATCCGCCCGTTGTCGTGGTTGGAGAGCTCAAGCTCGCCTTCAATCTGGAACTGATCCTGCAGGCGGTCGATCGCGCCGGTGCTGCCGACGAGATATGGATCGCGGCCAAGGTTTCGGCCCGCGGCAAGGGCCGCGAGAGCGACGCGCGGTATCGCAATCTGTGCCGGCGGCTCGGCTTCGGCATGCTCGGCGTCACCGACCGCGGCGACGTCGAGGTGCTGGTGCCGCCGCCGACCGCGACACCACGGCGCAATCCGAAGAAGCGCTCGCGCCTGATCACCGAGCATCGCAAGCGCAAGGGCGATCCTGCAATGGGCGGATCGACGCGTGCGCCGATCATGACCGCGTATCGGCAGCAGGCGCTGGCCTGCGCCTCCGCGATGTCGGATGGACCGCGGCGCGTCAAGGACCTGCGGGCCGAATGCCCTGACGCCGGCAAGATCCTGCAGCATAATGTCTACGGCTGGTTCGATCGCGCCGAGCGCGGCATCTATGTGCTGACCGATGCCGGCCGCGCCGCGCTGAAGCGCTGGCCGCAGCAGCCGAATGGTACGTCAGGGGCAGAAGCTGCCCCGTAACTAACCAACTGGGGGAGATCATGATTGTCGTCACCGGCAGCGTCACCGCCCGCCCCGACTCGTTCGACGAGGTGAAGCGTTTGAGCCTCGAGCATGTGCATCGCTCACGCACCGAACCCGGCTGCATCTCGCACGCAGTCCATGTCGACTGCGAGAATCCGCTCAGGCTGGTGTTTTTCGAGCAATGGGCCGACCGCGCCGCGCTGGCGGCGCATTTCGCGGTCCCCGCATCGCGCGATTTCGTCCGCTCCCTGCAATCTCTGGCAGCTGCGACGACCACCATCGAACTTTATGACGCTCACAAGATTGAGAGACTCTAGCTGCATGGCTGTATTGCCATCCTACATTCATATTGCAATGCAACATTGGGCACCTTACGTATCTTCCGCGATTCAAGGATGAGGCGGCGATGAGCGGAGACTGGAACACCAAATACGGCACTAGGCGCGTGCGGCACGATCCGCCGACGCTGGAAGAGGCAATCTTCGCCGCCATCGGTATCACCGACGACGTGGAGGCCCAGGCCGAGATCGCATCGTCCCTGATGGGCCTGCCCTATGACGAGGTGCTGGCCGAGGTGAAGAAGACCGCGCGTGTCAGCGCCCGCACCGGCACCGCAACCCGCGTGATCGCCGGCGAACAGGGCGCCCAGCGCTCCGTCGTGGTCGAGCGCCGCGTGGTCCGCCGCTTCGCGATCGACAAACGCACCGGCACCTGAAAAGCAACATCCGTTGGTTCAAAGAAAAAGGGCAATCCGCTGAGCGGATTGCCCTTTTTGTATTTGATCTGAGTTTTTGAGCTCAGGCGGCCCGGCCCCAGCCGGACATCTGCATCACCATTCGCCAATAGGCCCGGTTCATGTCGACGAGCGCGCACGCGGCCGCGACAGCTGTCACCGGGGCGATCGTCGGCGCAGGCACGGGTTGGTGTTGCTCGGTCAGGTCGATGCTGCCGGTCGACTCGCCGTGGCGGAACGTCAGCTGCGCACCGAACTTGGTGGCAAGCGCGCGCATCGCGTCGTTCTGCGCGCCGGTGGTGATGCGCAGGCTTGTGTAGCCCTTGGCATGCGCCTCGGCGATCAGCTTGCGGAACAGCGTGCTGCCGACGCCCTTGCGCCGCACCGACCGCTCGACGCTGAAGGCGATCTCGGGCTGCGCGTCGGGCGACTGCTCCGGCGGATGCAGCTCGGCCGCACCGCGAACCACGCCATCCTCGAAATAGGCGATGATGACCGTGCCGTCGTTGGCGCAGCGCTCGGCATAGCGGCGGATGAAACTGTCGTCGATGAAGCCATGAAAACGATCATGACGGCTGGTTCGATCCAGTCTCAGCAGATGATCGCGCAGCAGAGGAAGCTCCTCCTGCTGGCTCAACGTCCGCACGGTGCCTCGGGCAGATGTCGAACTGATGGAATCGTGGTTCACTTCATAACTCCTCTTGGTAGCCCTCGAGGAGGCGTCGACTCCCTAACCCGTCCTATATTGTGCGCCGCACCATATAATTCAAGTGTCTAGATTCATTTAAATAAACAGTGATGTGATCAGAAAATCACATCATTGCCACATCATAATACCAGCTGCGTCTGGGTAACGACCGCAACCAGTTTCCCATCCTCGGTTTCCAGCCTGGTCTGCCAGACCTGGGTCCGGCGGCCCCGGTGAACCGGCGTCGCCGTGGCGATCACAGTGCTCCCCTCCTTGGCGCCGCCGATGAAGTTGGTCTTGCTCTCCAGCGTCGTGGTGCCTTTGGCGTCCTCAGGCAGGTTGATCACGGTGGCGGCCGCGCCGACCGAGTCGGCAAAGGCCATCACTGCGCCGCCGTGGATCGTGTTCCGCAGGGTACAGAGGTCTGGCCGCACCACCATCCGCGCGACCACGCGATCCTGGCTGGCCTCGGTGAAGATGACGCCCTTCAGTTCCGCGAACGGCATCTTCATCGACTGGATCTTTTCGAGCGGCGTCATGGGCACTCCCTGCTTTGTAGCCTTCGTACCGGCATGATGGATGGACCGGCCGGGCGCGGCAATGACGTCCGAGGTAATGGCGACCATGACGTTATGCCGTCGGTGACAACGGGCCGCCAAGCCTGCATACCGTCGTCGATGCGCGACTTCCCTCCCCGCCGGATCGTCTGCTTGACCGAAGAGACGGTCGAAACGCTGTATTTGCTCGGCGAGCAGGACCGCATCGTCGGGGTCTCAGGCTACGCGGTGCGCCCGCCGCAGGTCCGCCGCGAGAAGCCGCGGGTGTCGGCATTCATCTCCGCCGACATACCGAAGATCCTGGCGCTCGACCCCGATCTGGTGCTCGCCTTCTCCGACCTGCAGGCCGACATCGTCGCCGATCTCGTGCGCGCCGGTGTCGCCGTTCATGTCTTCAATCAGCGCGACGTCGCCGGCATCCTCGCAATGATCCGCAGCCTCGGTGCGATGGTAGGCGCGGCCGATCGCGGCGAGCGGCTCGCGCAAGGCCTCGAACAACGGCTGGCCAAGATTGCGGCAACGCCACGTCCGACGCCGCGGCCAAAAGTCTATTTCGAGGAATGGGACGAGCCGCTGATCAGCGGCATCGGCTGGGTGTCCGAACTGATCGAGATCGCCGGCGGCGAGGACGCTCTGCCGCACCTGCGTGCGCACAAGGCCGCCAGGGATCGCATCGTCTCGGCAGATGCCGTGCGCGCAGCGATGCCCGACGTGATCCTGGCATCCTGGTGCGGCAAGAAGGTCGTGGTCGACCGCATCAGGGCCCGTGGCGGCTGGAGCGACATTCCGGCCGTCCGCAACGATCGCATCGTCGAGATCAAGTCGCCGATCATTTTGCAGCCCGGCCCCGCCGCGCTGACCGATGGGCTCGATGCGATCGTCAATGCGTTGTGGTCGCGGCACCCATGATTACTCGCCTCAATCAGTATAAGGCTTTGGGATAGCGCTCGTTGCTCACGTCACCGCATTCACGACCTGATATTCTTGCCGGCGCCACACCTCGCCATTGATCACTTCCTCAATGATCTCGGCGGCCTTCAGCACCTCCGCTTCGCCGATATAGAGCGGTGTGATCCCGAACCGCATGATATCAGGCGCCCGGAAGTCACCGATCACGCCGCGGGCAATCAGCGCCTGCATGGCGGCATATCCGCCGGCGAAGGCGAAGGAAACCTGCGACCCACGCTGCGCATGCGCCGGCGGCGTTACCAGCCTCAGCGACGGACAGCGTCGCGCGATCTCAGCTATCAACAGGTCGCCTAGCGCGAGCGAGCGAGCGCGGACTTCGCCCATATCGACACGATCCCAGATGTCGAGCGATGCCTCCAGCGCGGCCATCGCCAGCACCGGCGGTGTGCCGACACGCATGCGCTCGACGCCATCAGCAGGTTGATAACCAAGATCGAAGGCGAACGGCTTTGCGTGCCCCATCCAGCCCGACAACGCGGCGCGCGCTTGATCGGCATGCTTCGGCGCGACGTAAAGGAAGGCCGGCGCGCCGGGTCCAGCGTTGAGATATTTGTAGGTGCAGCCGGCTGCGAAATCGGCGCCGACGCCGGCGAGGTCGACCGGCAGCGCGCCGGCCGAATGGGCCAGATCCCAGACCGTGACGATGCCGAGCGCATGCGCCTTCGCCGTCAGGGTCCGCATATCGTGGCGACGGCCGGTGCGGTAGTCGACCTCAGTCAAATAGAGCACCGCAACCTCGTCCGACAGCGATGGCTCGACCTCCTCCGGGGCCACCAGCCGCAATTGATGGCCGCGCCCGAGCGTGGCGATCAGGCCTTCCGCCATATAGAGATCGGTCGGGAAATTACCCGTGTCGGACAGAACGACCTTGCGCTCCCGGTTCATCTCGAGTGCGGCCGCAAGCGCCTGATAGACCTTGAGCGACAGCGTGTCGCCAATCATCACCGTACCGGACGCGGCGCCGATCAGGCGAGCGATGCGGTCGCCCACGCGGCGCGGCTGCACATACCAGCCGGCACTGTTCCAGGCGCGAATGAGCTCATCGCCCCACTCGGCCGTGATGACATGCGCAACGCGTTCGGCAACGCCCAGTGGCAGCGCACCAAGCGAGTTGCCGTCAAGATAGATGACGTCAGCAGGCAGATGGAACATCGCCTTGGTGTCGTCGTAGACGCGCAGCTGCGATTTCGCTTCGATCATGACAATTCGCCTAGAGGACGGTGCGGACACGCCACAGTTCGGGAAACAGCTCGACCTCGAGCATCCGCTTGAGATAGCTGACCCCGCCAGTACCGCCGGTGCCGCGCTTGAAGCCGATGACACGCTCCACCGTCGTCACGTGATTGAAGCGCCAGCGGCGAAAATAATCCTCGAAGTCGACCAGTTTCTCGGCGAGCTCGTAGAGCGTCCAATTGGCCTCCGGAGCTTCGTAGACGCGGCGCCAGGCTTGCATCACGCCCTGGTCGAAGTGATGGGTCTCGTGGACGTCGCGTGACAGGACGGTCGCGGGCATGGTGAGCCCCTTGCGGTCGGCAAGCCGGAGCACCTCGTCATAAAGACTCGGCGTCGCAAGCTCGGTCTTGAGCAAAGCCGTCACCTCGGAGTCATGCGCATGCGGCTTCAACATCGCGCCGTTGCGATTGCCGAGCAGATACTCGATCAGCCGGTATTGATACGACTGGAGGCCCGAGGATTGTCCCAGCCGCGAGCGGAAATGGGTATATTCGCTGGGCGTCATGGTCCGCAGCACGTCCCAGGCATTGTTCAACTGCTCGAAGATGCGGGAGACACGCGCGAGCATCTTCATCGCCGGTGACACTTCTTCGCGGGCGATGGCGTGGCGGGCGGCCCGGAGCTCGTGGATGGCGAGCCGCATCCACAATTCGGAGGTTTGATGCTGGATGATGAAGAGCATCTCGTCATGCGCGTCGGAAATCGGGTGCTGGGCGCCGAGCAGCGCATCGAGTTGCAGATAGTCGCTATACGACATTTTCCGGGCGAAATCGGTCTCGGCGCCCTCGACCGCGGGATCGTAGTCGTTGCTGCTCATGACACATCCTCTCGATCGATCTCCGCCTCAAGCAAGGCCCAGAAGGCACCTCGTGATGGCAGAGGATGGATCCTTCAGCCCATCGACAACAGTAAAATGGTTATGCCCGGGGTCGACGACGAGATGCGTGGGCACGTCGAATCCGGTCCAGATGTTAGCCATCAGCTCAGCCTGACGGATGAACTCGGGTCGCTCGCTTCTGCCGACCCAGGTGGTCAGCGGCGACTTGCCTCGTGGCAGATGCAAAGCGGCGCTTTCGAGCGCCGCCTCGCCCATGTTCATCCGCAGCGTCCCGTTCATTGCCGTCTTCAGGAGCGGTCGCAGGTCGTGCAGACCGCTGATCGACAGCGTCGCCACGATCCTGTCGTAGACCTCAGGTTCGAGACGGCTATCGTCGCACAGCATGCGCGTAACGAGATGGCCGCCTGCGGAATGACCGACCAATCGAATAGGCCCGGAGACTTGGGCAGCAGCCGAAGCGATCGCGCCCGCGATCTCGGCCGTGATGTCCGAGATGCGCGCGGCCGGTGCCAGCGTGTAGCTCGGCAGCGCCACCGTCCAGCCGTGGCTTCGCGCACCCTCGGCGAGGTCGGTCCATGACGATTTGTCGAAGCGCATCCAGTAACCGCCATGCACGAAGACGACGAGACCTTTGCTGTCGCCGTCCGGCAGGATCAGGTCGAGACGCTGCCGCTCTCCCGATCCATAGGCAATATCCGCCTTGAATGATTTAAGTCCGGCACGATAGGCCGCAGCCCGCTCCGCCCACCGCGCCGGCAGCGCATCCGACCCCGGCACGTGGGCCGAATTGGCGTAGGCATCATCCCAATCGCGCATCGTGGCTCCTCGGAGACTCGCCGTCGATCAGGCGCCATTTTGCCACCGGCGCGGCTGTTCGCCCAGCCTTTATTTTAAACCTAAAGCATCTGGTTGACCCGCGCCCGATCCCTCCCCGGCAAACGGAGCGATAGCGCGGCGGGCCCGCAATGCAGAAAGGCTACGCCTTCTCCACCCCGCACCACTCCGTGATGAACAGCGCCATGGCCTTGGTCGCTTGCCGCAGCGAGTCCAGCTCGACATACTCGTTGAACCCGTGCATCGCCGCGCCGCTGGCGCCGAAGCAGAGGCTCGGGATGTCGTAGTTCAGGCCGTAGAACCGTGTGTCGGTCAGCGCGGTGAAGGCGCGATCCTCCACCGCCCCGCCATAGACCGCCTGGTGCGCCCTGGCGAATGCGGCTTCCGGCGCCTCGGAATTCACCAGCTCGTAGCCCTCCGACAGGAAGCCCGACCATTCGACCTGCGGCGGATTGTTGGAAAGGAAGCGGTGGTCGCGCGCCGCCGCCGACACGCAGGCCAGAATCTCCTTCTGGCACTCGGTGATCGACCAGCCCGGCAGCACCGCAATGCGGCAGTCGACGTCGCACCAGGCCGGCACGCTGGAGGCCCAGTCGCCGCCCTTGATGATGCCGGGGTTGAAGTTGATCGGATGATTGACGTCCTTGAAATGCTTGTCGGCCTTGGCGCGCTCGTTCCAGGCGATCTCGAGCTTCTCCAGCGCGTGCACCAGGTGATACGCCGCCATGATCGCGTTCGATCCGGCACCGGCCTCGAACACATGCACCGGGAAGCCACGCACCTTCAGGCGGAACCAGATCACGCCGACCTGCGAGCGGATCATCTTGCCGTTGGTCGGCTCCGGGATGAAGCAGGCATCGGCGCGATAGCCGCGCTGCAAGGTCGAGAGCGCGCCGACGCCGGTGCTCTCCTCCTCGATCACGGACTGGAAATGAATCCGCGCGGTCGGCTTCAATCCGGCCTTCTTGATCGCATCCAGCGCATAGAGCGCGGCGATGGTGCCGGACTTCATGTCGCAGGCACCGCGGCCGTACATCCTGCCGTCCTTGATGACGGGCGAGAACGGCGGCGTCTCCCACATCTCCAATGGACCGGTCGGCACAACGTCGCAGTGCCCCTGCAGGATCAGCGATTTGCCGGCATTGGTCGCGGGGCGGTAGGTGCCGACCACCGTGCGCGCCTTCGAGAAATCATGCTCGATCGGGCCGAATCCGCGCAGATCTCTGAGATCGTCGAGATTGATGTGCCAGTCGTCGACCTCGTAGCCGCGCTCGCGCAGCAAATCGCCGATCATGTCCTGGCACGGCCCCTCGGCGCCGCGGGTCGAGGGGATCGCGACGAAGGCCTGCGTCGTCGCAAGCTGCGCATCGAATCCCTCGTCAACGGCGGCAAGGATTCGTTGTTGCGTCTCGGCAGTCATGCGGCAGCTCCATGGGGGGACATCAGACAAGGTGGGAGCCGCAGCGTAACCTGCTTTCACCCGGCCGGGTATTGCGCAAAATAGGCATCCCGCAATGCATCTTCGAGCAGACGGCCTTCGGAATAGCCATCGAGCGTCTTCGGCCGCGTCACGCCGTCGAGCAGCCGCGGACACGGCTCGGGCGCACCGAGCACGGTGCGCACCGGAATCCGCTCGGCATAGATCGGCAGTTCGTAATCCTCGTCGTCGTCGGCGACGCCCTTGGCGCGTACCTTGGCCGAGGCCTCCTCGATCTCCATCGCGATGAACGAGGTCGCCTTGATCTCTTGCTTGTTGCTGGCGCGCAGGCCCGCGGTGCGGTCGGGAAAGAAGCGATCGACCATCGCGACGACCGCCCGCTCCTTCTCCTCGGGATCGGTGACGAGATAGGCCGACCCGAACGCCATCACCGCGCGATAGTCGGCCGAGTGATTGAAACCGCAGCGCGCCAGCACCAGGCTGTCGAGATGGGCAACCGTCAGGCACACGCGCTGGCCCTCGGACTGGTTCTCCAGCATGCGGCTCGCGCTCGAGCCGTGCCAATAGAGTTTGGTGCCCTCGCGCCAGAAGAAGGTCGGCGTGCAATAGGGCTGGCCGTCGATCACGTAGGAGACGTGGCACAGCATCGAAGCGTCCAGGATCCTGTGCACGGTGGCATGATCGTAGAAGCCGCGGTCATGGCGACGCTTGACCCGGTTGCGGGACGACGTTGGGTAGGACGACTTGGGATAGGACGGAGTGGATGCGCCTTCGGTCACGGCTCGCCTCATTGAAATCTGGAATCTGTCCAGAGTTGTAGCTGTTCATTTGGTCTGCGATAGTGCCAATTCCATGCGAAAAATTCCGACCAATTCCCGAGAACCAGCGGCGCGCAAGCCGGAGCTGCCGCTCGACCTCACCGGCCCGCATGTGACGCCGGGCGCGGCCTCGCAGCAGCGGCTCTATCAGGCTCTGTGCCACACCATCGTCGGCGGCCTGGTCAAGCCGGGCGAGCCGCTGCCGCCGTCGCGCATGCTGGCCAAACAAACCGGCTTTCGCCGCAACGCCGTCACCACGGCCTATGAGCGCCTGATCGCCGACGGCTTTGCGGTGGCGACCACTGGCTCCGGTACGTTCGTCGCGCCGCGGATTCCGGCGCGGGCCGGTGCAGAGCGACGCACCAAGATCGAGATCGAGCCGCCGCAGCACAATGCGCTCTCGCTCGGCTGCACCCATATCGACGAGCGCGCGCTGCAGCGCTTCCGCGCCTTTGCCGGCCGCAGGCTACGCGCCTTCGGGTCCGAGCATCTGCACTACGGCGATCCCCGCGGCAGCAGCGAGTTGCGCGCCGCGATATCGGATCATCTGCTGTCGGCGCGCGGGCTGCGCTGCGACCCCGACCAGATCATGCTGGCCTCGGGCACGCTGCACGCGCTGCGCATCGTGCTCGGGGCCATCCTCAAGCCTGGCGACAAGGTCTGGTGCGAAGACCCCGGCTATCCGGCGGCGCGGCGCGCGATCGAGCATTGCGGCTATCGGCCGGTCTCGGTGTCGGTCGATGGCGCCGGCATGCGCATCGACAAGGGGCGCATCTCCGGGCCGCAGGCGCGCGCCGCCTATGTCACGCCGTCGCACCAGTTTCCGCTCGGTGTGCAGATGTCGATGCCGCGCCGGCTCGAACTGCTCGACTGGGCCAGGGACGCCGGCGCCTTCGTGTTCGAGGACGACTACGACAGCGAGTTCCGCTATGACGGCGCGCCGCTGCTCTCGCTTGCCGGCATCGATCATCTGCGCCGTGTGATCTACATGGGCACGTTTGCCAAGACGCTGTTTCCGGGATTGCGGATCGGTTACTGCGCCCTGCCCGAGGCCTTGATCGGTCCGGTGACGGCGGCGCGCGCCGCGCTCGACCGCTTTCCCGGCACGTTGATGGAAGGCGCGGTTGCCGACATGCTGAACTCCGGTGCCTTCGCTGCCAATCTGCGCAAGTCGCGAAAGCTCTATCGCGAGGCGCGCGACGTCCTGGCCGCGACACTTACCGACGCATCGGAGGGTGAGCTCACGGTTCCCGTGCCGTCACAGGGCCTGCATCTCGTGGCGCGGCTCGATCCCGCAACCGACCCGCTGGTTGCTGCGCAGGCAAAGGCAGCCGCAGGCGTCGGCGGCTGGCTGCTCGCCGAGACCTATCGTCGCGCGCGGCCACTGCCTGGCTTCGTGCTGGGATTCTCCGGTCATCCGGTTCCGCAACTCGTCGCGGCGGCGGAACAACTGGCGAAGACAACGCTGACAGCGCTGCGCGCGACGCGCAAGCAATCCACGAAGGCGCGAGGTCCCAAAGCGCGATGAGATTGGATTGAATCGTCATGGCGCTTTAGCTCGTTGTTTGAGCATGGTCTTTTCGGAAAACCGCTTCGCACTTTTCCGGATCATGCTCTAGGAGAATCGGAGCCGCCTGACTATGGTCGCCGCTCGTTCAGTCAGTGTCCGCCCAAGGAGATACCGGATGCCCAATCGCAACGTCCTGTATCTCGTGATCGGCGCGCTGGTCGTGATCGCAGGCATGCTCGGTTACAATCTTTATCAGGCGAAGAAGCAACCCGAAGGCTTGCAGATCAATGTCGGCCCCGACGGGCTCAAGATCCAGAACAAGTGAAGGAGACAGCGATGCTGCGCATGAGGCTGGTCGCGCTGGTCGGCGCCGTCGCACTTGGTGCGATCGCTCACTCCGCCTCTGCGCAGCAGGCCTTGATGCGCGAGGGCGACATCGTCGACCTGAGGGTCGGTCAGCGGGTCCTCGTCGATGATGGTTCGTGCCCGGCCGGGCAGATCAAGCAGGTCATCGGCTCCAGGCTGAGCGAGACCGGTGTGGTTCGGACCCTCACCTGCGTGCCGCGGCTCGCCAAAAAGTAAAACGCCTCGCTGTCGGGAGGCGCTTCCTTCATCCCAACATCGAAACGCTACTCAGTTCGAGATCGGCTCGAACATGCATTGCAGGGTCGGCTTGGCGATCTTGGTGAACGTCGGGCCGATTTCGCTTTGCTTGGAGGGCGGCACCCAATCGGTCTCGATGGTCGGCACGCCGGTCTCGCTGATTCCGCGCAACAGCGCCTGGCGCAGATCGGGATCGTCCACCGTCGCAGCCGCGTGGTCATGCAGGCAACCGCAGACGGCTTCCGGATGCGCCCAGCGGCCGAGCATATGCGGCGCGCACTGGCGCACGAATTCGTCGCGCGGCTCAGGCACCCGGTACAGCGACCGGATCTGCATCGATTCGAGCGGAAGTTGGGATTGGGCCTGCGCGGAACCCGCCAAAACGCCGGTCAAGGCGAACGATGCGAACATCGCGGCGGAACAAATTCGGAGCAACATGGGAAGCCTTTACCGGCGTTTCTGTTTTGCGCGTCGCGATCAGTTGGCCTGCGCCACCACCATCGGGGCCGAGGTGACGACCGGCGAGCCGTTATAGGAGAAGGTGCCGATGCCGGGCAAACCGTTGTCGGGGGTCCCGGCCATCGACGAACCGGCCATCACGAAGGCGAAGGCGAGGATAAGGCTCATGGTCCGCATCTGACAGTCTCCGTCATTCGGGTCGGCGCCTGGCGCCGTTGTGTTGACGGATTGATAACGATCTGCCGTTTCGGGAGTTCTGCGGAACAAGCCGAAAATGGTTTCGTCGGAATGAGAATTGTTTCGTCGGCCGATGCTCGACGAAACATTCGGCGGAAAATCCCAATGCTTTCAATGGTGGCGCTCGATAAAGCAGCCTGATCAAGATTTCGAGCGGTCAACCGACCCGGCTGTCGGTGGTTCGATTATGCCTGCGAATTGAGTGGGCTACCGCGCTTTCTTAACTTTCCTCTGCTGAGACAGGAAGCAGCGCAGAAGGGCGGCGTGAACCAGCGGACGGTTCGGTCGACTCATCTGGGCACCGTGCAACCATCTCCGCGGTGGCACGTTGTCATGATCGTGATCCAACGATCCAATCCAACGAGGGATGTCAGTCGTGGGCAATGGCAACATCGGTGTTGGCAATGAATCCGTGGCCGGCAAGTCCGGCCAGCGGCAGCAGATGACCGCCGCGATGCCGCAGCAGGGTGCTCATGTGATGGGCGACAATGAGTGCGCGCCGCAGAAGCTGGTCCGCCTCGTCGGCTGCCGCGACTCAAAGCTCAAGCCGGGCTTCAGCATGCGCGCGAACCAGTTCGGGCAAACCAAGCGCTAGCTCGCCAGTTGCTTGAACCACCCGGGCCAAGCCCCTGCTTCTGCTACTGAATGAACTCGCCGCACTTCTGCACGGCGGCATCGGTCGCGCCCCATGGCATGATCGGCACCGATGACGTGGAGTTCTTCGGCGAGCCCTCGATCAGCTTGTCCGAATAGACCATGTAAACCAGCACATTGCGCTTGGCGTCGCAGCCGCGCACGATCTGCATCTTCTTGAAGAACAGCGACCGTCGCTGCCGGAACATGTCGTCGCCCTGGCCGAGCTTGTTCTTGAAGCGGATCGGCCCGATCTGCCGGCAAGCCAGCGAGATATCGGAGACTTCTTCGGCGAGGCCGAGCCAGCCCTTGAAGCCGCCCTTCTCCGGCACCGTAAAGTGACAGGCGACGCCGTCGACTTCGGGGTCGTCGACGCCATAGGTCGCGAGCTTGTCGTTGGGGCTCACCCATTTGAACACCGTCGAGCGGCGGAAGATCAGGTCCGGTTCGTCGGCTGCGATCGCGGGAACTGCCTGCCCCAGGGTCACCAACGAGGTCAGCAACACCAGCAGCGCCGCACAGCCCCGTCGAGACATCCGACGCACGTCACACAAGCTCACAGTTCTCGATGTCATAGAGGTCTCCGCGGGTGGGTCTCGCCTATGTAGTGCGCAAACGCCGCACAGGAAGGCGCTGACAGTTCGGTGATCAGACCGGGCGCTTTAACCTCTTGTGAGGCTTTTTTGCTACTCTTTCGTCGAAAATTCGCCGCTCACGGAAGGGTTAGATCGCTTGCGCTGGTGAACGCATTCCGCGTCTGCGACAACCAAGGAATAGTTTGGACTGGGATTCGGAATATGCGCGCAAGCGGACATCGGATTTCTATTTTTGATTCTGCGAATGGGCGGTTCTGGCAGTTTGCAATTCTGACGGCGGCGGGCACCATTGCCGCCTCCTCGCAAGCCGATGCAGCGCTGTTCTACTGGAACCGTGACTCCGCCTATTACGGCGATGTCGAGCCGATGCCGCAGCCGGTTCGGCCAAAGCCGAAGCGCAACCCGGCCAAGAAGACTCCGGCGATCGAGAAGGAGGCCGGCAGCAAGCCGCAGGGTCCCCTGATCATCTCGGTCTCGATCGACCACCAGCGGGTCAGCGTCTACGACGCCAACGGCCTCTACGCCGAGAGCCCGGTGTCGACAGGCATGAAGGGACACTCGACCCCGATGGGTGTCTTCAGCGTCATCCAGAAGCAGAAGTACCACCAGTCCAACATCTACAGCGGCGCGCCGATGCCGTACATGCAGCGCATCACCTGGTCGGGGATCGCCATGCACGCCGGTGTACTGCCCGGCTATCCGGCCTCCCATGGCTGCATCCGCATGCCGATGTCGTTCGCGGTCAAGATGTACAATTGGACGCGGATGGGCGCCCGCGTGTTCGTGACGCCCGGCACGATCTCGCCGGAGAATTTCTCGCACCCGTTGCTGGTGACGCAGAAGGTCGCGCCGCAGCAGCCGGTGGCGGACGAGATTCTGAAGATGGATGCGCCGCTCGGCGTCAAGAGCGACAAGGGCGCGGACAAGCCGCAGACCGGTCTCGATTTGCGCAGCAGCGTCGGCCATGCCGCCGCCGCGTCGCTGCGCGACAATACCCACACCGCCGACGCCAGCGGCGCGATGCCGGCGGCGAGCGCGTCGGTGACGATGTCCGACGCGTCGGCCGCGGCGAGCGATCCCATCGCGGAGAAGCTGGCAGCGGACCCGTCGCAGCCGACGAAGCCCGCGACTGCGACAGCCGACAAGCCGGCAGAGACCAATTCCGCCGGCAACGGCAGCGTTGCCGCCGACGACAAGACGGTCGGCGAAACCACCGGCAGCACCGACACTCCAAAGACCGAGGTCTCGGCGAACGACCCGGCGAAGGCCGAAGCCAAGGCCGACGAGCCGAAGCCGGATGCTGCGAAGCCTGATGTCGCCGCGGCGCCCAACAGCGAAGCTTCCAAGGCCGGCGCGACCAAGAGCGCCGACAAGCCCGCCGAGGCCGCAACCGCGGCCGATGCGCCCGACGCCAACAAGGATATCGCCAAGGATCCGGCCAAGGATCCGGCCAAGGATCCGGCACGGTTGCCCGGCATCGCCAAGATCGACGTGTCGAAGCGCGCCGGCCAGATCGCGGTGTTCATCAGCCGCAAGGATTCCAAGCTCTATGTGCGGCAGAACTTTGCGCCGCTGTTCGAGGTGCCGGTGACGATCGCGGCCAGCGATCGGCCGCTCGGCACCCATGTGTTCACCGCGGAAGCCGACAAATCAGATGCCAACCTGCTGCGCTGGTCGGTGGTGACGCTGCCGGCCCGCAACGCCGCCCGCATCGACGTCGAGGAGCGCGCCTCGCATCGCCGCAAGGTCGCGGCCGCAGCACCGGTCGAGGCCAAGCCGCAGCCGGCGACCAACAGCCCGGCCGAAGCACTCGACCGCATCTCGATTCCATCCGACGTGATGGCGCGGATCAATGAAGCGCTCGGCACCGGCGGTTCGATCATCGTCTCCGACCTCGGCGTGAACCAGGGCGAGACCGGCGAAGGCACCGACTTCATCCTGCCGCTGCGCTGAGCCCCTCTATAACGGCTTGTTGAATGCCTGCGCCTGCCCGCCGGACTATGATGCCCCGCATCCGTTCCGGGGACGAGACCATGATGAACCGCAGGACACTGATCATGGCGGCCTTCTCCGCCGCCGCAGGCTCCCGCGCGCTGCATGCCGAGCAGCCCGCGATGAGCCGGATCACCGCCTATGCCTTCTCATTTCCGGCATTGTCCGGCGGCGACATTCGCCTGGCCGACTATGCCGGCCATCCCCTGATGATCGTGAACACGGCCTCACTCTGTGGCTTCACGCCGCAATATGCCGGCCTGCAGCAATTGTGGACCGAATTCCGCGATCGTGGCTTCGTCATCATCGGCGTACCATCCAATGATTTCGGCAGCCAGGAACCCGGCGGCCCGACCGAGATCGCCGAGACCGCGCAGCATCAATACGGCGTCACCTTTCCGATCGCGGCGAAAGCCGTGGTCAAGGGCCCAAACGCGCATCCATTTTACCGGTGGGCGGCGGAAGCGCGTCCGAAGGACGTGCCACGCTGGAATTTCCACAAATACCTGATCGGCCGCGACGGCTACATCGCCGACGCCTTCCCTGAGTCGGTGACGCCCGACGACACCCGTATCAAGACCGGGATCGCACGGGCTTTGGCGGCGGCTTGAGAAGCACCGATAATCCCCGGAATTAACTGGGATTTCGGACACAACCCCGCCAGGTTCATTGCCTTGGCGCCGCCACTGCGACTAGGGTACGATGAGTTGGGGGCGAAAGCGGCCCGGTCGCGGCAAGGCCGCCACCCGGAACGCGATCAGCAGGGAAACACGCCATGCGCATTGCAGCAGGTCTGATTTTCGCAGGGACCGTATCGTTGCTCGCGTCGAGCGCGGCTTGGTCGCAGCAGACGCCGCCGGCCAAGGGCGCCGCAGCGGCTCCCGCGGCCGCCGCTCCAGCGCCTGCCGCGGCGGCGCCCGCGCCAGCCACCGCAGCCGCGCCGCCGAAGCAAGCGCCTCAGCCGGCGCGTGCCGCCTGCAACAATCCGAACGCGCTCGGCGTTGCCCGCACGGTCGAGATCGACACGACGGGCGGACCGGGCTTTGGCTTCGAGCATTTCAAGCAGCTCGACTTCCTGCGCGACCATGAAGTGGTGCTGACCTTCGACGACGGACCTTGGCCGGGCAACACGCCGGCGGTGCTGAAGGCGCTGGCGGACGAATGCACCACGGGCATCTTCTTCCCGATCGGCAAGCACGCCACCTATCACCCTGAAATCCTGCGTCAGGTCTATGCCGCCGGTCACACCGTCGGCTCGCACACCTGGTCGCACGAGAACCTGAACAACAAGAAGCTGACCGAGGATCAGAAGAAAGACGAGATCGAGCGCGGCCTCGCTGCGGTGAAGTGGGCGCTCGAGACCTCACCCTCGCCGTTCTTCCGCTTCCCGGCGCTGCAGCATCCGCCGGAAATGGTCACCTATCTCGGCAACCGGAACATCGCGATCTTCTCCTGCGACCTCGACTCCTTCGACTTCAAGTCGAAGAACTCGCAACAGGTGGTCGACACCGTGATGAAGAAGCTCGCCAAGCTCGGCAAGGGCATCATCCTGATGCACGACTTCCAGAAGCACACCGCGGAAGCTCTGCCGACGCTGCTGACGCAGCTCAAGGCCGGCGGCTTCAAGGTGGTCGCGATGCGCGCCAAGTTCCCGGCGACCGTGCTGCCGCAATACGAGCAGGATCTCGCCAAGGACGTCAAGCTGCCGACCGTGAGCTCGCGGCCGGTCAACAGCGTCGTCACCACCGTCGATCAGTAAAAGCGCCGGCGATCGTCTCGGTGTCTGAGTTGCGTATCGAGGGTTTCGTCATCGTCTCGGCCGATGGCCGGCTGGCCAATGCGCACAACGTGATGCCTGACGAACTCAAGATCGAAGGCGACAAGGAATTCTTCACCGCGGCGCTCGAGCGCGCCGACCTCGTCGTGCACGGCCGCCATTCCCAGGAAGAGCAGCCGAACGCGCCGAAGCGCCGCCGCCTGATCCTGACCGGCAAGGTCGCGGCGATCGCGTCCGATCCGACCAATCCAAAGGCGCTGCTGTGGAATCCTGCCGGCTGCCCGTTCGACACGGCGCGCCGCGAGGCCGGCGTGACCTCGGGCATGGTCGCGATCATCGGCGGTCCCCGCGTGTTCGGCATGTTCATGGACCGCTACGACACGTTCTGGCTCTCGGTCGCGTGGAAGGTGCGCATCCCCGACGGCGAGCCGTGCTTTCCTGGCGTGCCTGCGCGCACCCCGCAGCAGGTGCTATCAGCGCACGGCCTGCACCCCGGCGCGCCGCAGCTGATCGACGCAGAGCACGACGTCAGCGTCACACCGTGGCGGCGGGCAGGTTGAAGACTTTCTCGTAGGGCGGGTTAGCCGAAGGCGTAACCCGCCGCCTCTCGCACCCAATGTGCCGGTCGGCGGATTACGATTCGCTAATCCGCCCTACGCAATTGCGCATTGTCCTACACATCCCCATACGCCGGATCGTCGCGGCGCGGGCCGCGGCCGTAGCCGGCGATGATGAACAGCGCGCCGATCAGCGACAGGTTCTTCAGCGCGTCGATCAGCGTCCTGAGGTTGTCGGGCGCCGGCTGATTCCAGAAATCGTGGAAGTAGAAGGTGGTGACGCACACGAAGATGATCAGCAGCAGCGCGAAGAACCGCGCCAGTACGTTCACCGCGATCATCAGCCCGGCGAGGATCTCAAAGCAACCGACCGCAATCGCCAGCAGCTGCATGAACGGCATGCCGACAAAGGTCTCGATCTGCTGCGCATAGGGCGCAACGATCGCAGGAATCGTCACCTTGGCCGCGAGCACGTCCGCCGTCGCCTGGATGCCGAACAGCTTGCTTGCTCCCGAATAGAGGAACAGCACGGCGAACAGAATCCGCCCGAAGGTGATCAATGCTGGCATGGGTCGGCCTCACTGGATGGCAGAAATCAGACGAAGCAGGCGCGACGATTATGGCCGCCCAGCCTGCTTCGATCAAATCGAATCCGTCTTGAGTCCCCTGCTCAACCGAACAGTGTCGGCTGCGCGCGGCCGGCACGCTCCTGGGCCTCGACCGCGGCGACCGCGGTCATGTTGAGGATGCCGCGCGCGGTCACGCCGGGCGTGAGGATGTGCGCCGGGCGCGCCGGACCGATCAGGATCGGCCCCACTGGCAACGCATTGGCCAGCGATTTGATCATCTGATAGGCGATGTTGGCGGCATCGAGGTTCGGCATGATCAGGATGTTGGCCTCGCCTTCGAGCCGCGATTGCGGCAGCACCATGCGCCGCGCCGCGGCCGACAGCGCGGTGTCGCCCTGCATTTCGCCGTCCGCCTCGATCTCCGGATGCTTGTCCTTGAGGAGCTGGGTGGCCCGCCGCATCTTGCGCGAGGAGTCCGTATCATAGCTGCCGAAGTCGGAATGTGACACGAAGGCGACCTTCGGCTTGAAGGCGAAGCGCTGCGCGTGGATCGCCGCAAGCGAGGCCACTTCCGCCAGTTCCTCCGCGCTCGGATTCGGCCGGACCTGGGTATCGGCGAGGAAATGGGCGCCGGTCGAGGTGATCATCAGCGCCAATGCGGCATAGTCGCTGACCCCCGGCAGGAAGCCGATGATCTCGCGGACATGGCGCAGATGGCTCATGTAGCGGCCTTCGACGCCGCACAGCATCGCGTCGGCCTCGCCGCGCGACACAGCCAGTGCCGCGATGACCGTGTTGTTGGTACGGACCACCGTCCGCGCAGCCTCCGGCGTCACGCCGCGACGTCCGGCAAGGTCGATATAGGACTGCACATAGGAGCGGTAGCGCGGATCGTCCTCAGGATTGACGAGGTCGAAATCGCGGCCGGCCTTGATCGACAGGCCGAAGCGCTTGATCCTGGTCTCGACCACTGATGGGCGGCCGACCAGGATCGGCCGCGCCAGCTTTTCCTCCAGCACCACCTGCGTCGCGCGCAGCACGCGCTCATCCTCGCCTTCGGCGTAGATTACCCGCACCGGCTGGGTCTTGGCCTTGGCGAACACCGGCTTCATGGTCAGGCCGGATCGGAACGCGTAGCGCTGCAGCTCGGCGCAATATTCGTCGAAATTCTTGATCGGCCGCGTTGCAACCCCGGACTCCATCGCCGCCTTCGCCACGGCCGGCGCGATGCGCAGGATCAGGCGCGGATCGAACGGGCTCGGGATCAGCGAGCCCGGGCCGAAGCCCTGCGTCTCACCGCTCTCGAAACCATGGGCCACCGCATCCGACGGCGGATCGCGCGCGAGCTGCGCGATCGCATCCACCGCGGCATGCTTCATCGCCTCGTTGATCGCGGTGGCGCCGACGTCGAGCGCGCCGCGGAAGATGAAAGGGAAGCACAGCACGTTGTTGACCTGGTTCGGATAGTCCGAACGGCCGGTGCAGATCATCGCGTCAGGACGCGCCGCGCGCGCCTCTTCCGGCATGATTTCCGGCACCGGATTGGCAAGCGCCATCACCAGCGGCTTGTCCCCCATCTGCTTGACCATCTCGGGCTTCAGCACGCCCGGCGCCGACAGCCCGATGAAGATGTCCGCGCCCGGAATGACATCGGCCAGCACGCGTGCGTCGGTCTTCTGGGTATAGACCGCCTTCCAGCGATCCATCGTGGTGTTGCGGCCGTCATAGACCACGCCGTCGATGTCGCAGACCCAGATGTTCTTGCGCTGTGCTCCCATCGAGACCAGCAGGTTGAGGGTCGCGATCGCGGCAGCGCCGGCGCCGGAGCAGACGATCTTCACATCGCTCAATTGCTTGCCGTTCAGCAGTAGGCCGTTGACGATCGCGGCGGCGACGATGATGGCGGTGCCATGCTGGTCGTCGTGGAACACCGGGATCTTCATGCGCTCCTTGAGTTGGGTCTCGATCTCGAAGCACTCCGGCCCGCGGATATCCTCCAGATTGATGCCGCCGAAGGTCGGCTCCAGCGCGGCGACGGTCTCGACCACGCGCTCGATCGTGTCGGCCTTGATCTCGATGTCGAACACGTCGATGCCAGCGAATTTCTTGAACAGCACCGCCTTGCCTTCCATGACGGGCTTGGAGGCCAGCGGGCCGATATTGCCGAGGCCGAGCACCGCAGTGCCGTTCGAGACCACCGCCACGAGATTGGCGCGGGCGGTCAGCGTCGCCGCCTCGGCCGGGTTGTTGGCGATCTCGGTGCAGGCGGCGGCGACGCCGGGCGAATAGGCGAGCGCCAGGTCGCGCTGGTTGGCCAGCGGCTTGATCGCCTGGATCTCGAGCTTACCCGGCCGCGGCAGCCGGTGGTAAGCGAGCGCTGCATTATGGAGTTCTTCGGACGATGACGACATGCATGCTCCCCGCGTTTCCGGCCCAAATTTCTTGTTTCTGTGCTAATCCAGGCAAAAGTCAGTTGTCCGGCAAATCGAGCTGGATGTGAAGCATGTCCAGCCGCTTGGATGCAACATCGGATACAATCCCCGTCAACAGGCCCGGGCAGGCCCGTCCGTCGATGCTGCACCTTCCGACCGCCGGTTGGCAATTTTTTTCCCTTGATGATCCGGAGTTGACCGAATGAAGAAAATTCTGCTCGGCCTGATCGCCGTCGCAGTCATCGCGGCCGGTGGCTATTTCGGTTTCGACCTCTATGCCCAACGCCGGGTCACGCGCGACGTCGAGGCTGCCTTCGAGCAGATCCGTGCCGCCGGCGCCAAGGCGAGCCATGGCAAGATCGCCTTCGACACCAAGAGCCGTACCCTCACGATTTCGGACATCACCACTGAGTCGGGGACGCAATCTCCGGTCAGCGTCAAGATCGCCAGCCTCACGATGGCAGGCCTCGGTCAAACCGACGCGGCGCGGGTCTCCGCCAGCAACGTCGAATTCGGCGACGTCGAGATCGGGGTGACGAGCCCGACGCCCACGATCGCCTCCATAACCTACAAGGCGCCGCGGATCACGGTGAAGGACTATTCCGGTCCGGCCGGCTTGCCGCAGCTCCCCGCCTCGTCGTCGATCTTCGAACTGTACCGGTTTGGGTTCGCGCAGCTCGCGAGCATCAACGCCTCATCGGTCACCGCCCCCAGCCTGACTGGATCGATGGCGTTCAGTGCCGCCGCCCATGTCGGCGACGGTGCCGGTGGCACATTCGATTACTCCGGCCTTGCCATCGAAAATATGAAGGACGGAAAGATCGCGTCGAGCAAGACCGGCAAGGTGGCGTTCACGATCAACCAGACGGCCGCAGGCAAGCCGATCAAGATGACCGGCGAGCTCGCCAATATCGTCGCGACGGATATCGACGTCGGCGCGACGGCGGCGATCTTCGATCCGGCCAAGACCAACGACGACCGGGATTATCGGGTTCAGGGGCATGTTTCGGCGGGTCCCTATGTCATCACCGTGACGCCCGATGCCGTCACAGCCACGCGTGGCCTGAACATGCGGCTCGACGGCATCGCCATCGACGACGTCAGGATCAACCCGTCGCGGATGCAGCTGCCGGCGCTGCTGACGATGGTCCCGCCTCCCGGGAGCCCGCCGCCGTCTCCGGCCCAGGCGCGTGAACTGCTGGAGAAGGTCGCCAGCCTTTACTCGGGCGCCGCCATCGGAAATGCCGAGATGCATGGGCTCTCGGTCGAGACGCCGAAGGGCCCGCTCAAGCTGTCCTCGATGCGGTTCAACTTCGAACACGGCAAGATCGGTGAGCTCGCGGTCGAGGGACTTGACGGCAATGCGCCGAACGGCCCCTTCAAGGTCGGACGCTTCGCGCTGAAGGCGCTCGACGTCGCGAGCCTCATGCGGCTGTCGGCACAGTTCGCCGGGCAGAAACCGTCGCCTGAACAGGCGCTGGCGCTGTTTCCGCTGATCGAGGGCGTTGAGATCAAGGGTGTCACCTCGCCCTACAAGGCCACCGGCAAGCCGGTCAACATCGATGTGTTCAGCCTTGACTGGGGCCAGTTCGTCGGAACGATCCCCAGCAAGCTGAGGTTGGTCGCGAAGATGGCTGCACCGCTGGATGCAGCCGATCCGCAGCAGCAGGCGCTGGTCGCCGCCGGGATCGACAGAATGGCGGTCGATGCCGATCTCGGCGCCGCTTGGACCGAGACGTCACGCTCGTTCGCGCTCGAGCCGGTCAAGCTCGACATGGCGGGCCTGCTCAATGCGTCGGCGAGGGTGGCGCTCGACAACGTGTCGCGCGAGGCATTCTCGACCAGTGCAGCGGAATCCCTCGGCGCGGCCGCGCAGATCGAGACCGGCACGATCGAGCTTGTTGTCCACGACCTCGGCGTCATCGACCTCGCGGTCGCCCAGTTCGCCCGCACCCGGAACGTCGGCCGCGACGAGGCGCGCAAGGCCATCCTCGACAGCATCCAGGCGCAGGGCGATGCGATCGGCGTAGGCAATCCGGATGCGACAGCCCTCATCACCGCCATCAGCCAGTTCATCGAGACGCCGGGGCAGACGCTGGTCATCAAGCTGACCCCGCGCGCGAAGGCGCCGGCGCTTCAACTGATGCAGCTGCTCAACACCGATCCGCAATCGGCGCTGGCGCAATTCAAGATCGAGGCCTCGACGGGGCTGTAAGCCAAATATCGAAAAACAACCCCATGCAAAGGAGCCGGCGGCTACTGGTGTTCGGCCGCCAGCTGTCGATAGCGGCCGCCAGCTTGACACGTCGGGCAAATCGGAGATATATTTCTAATATTTCGAAATCGCGCAAGTACCGTCCGGCCCGCAAGCGACTGCTTGCGGGGCGAGGTGGCCACCTACCCCTTAGCCGGCGGGTTGGGCCGGATATGCAGCTCCTTCAGCTGCTTCGGCGTCGCCTCAGACGGCGCGCCCATCAGCAGGTCGACGTACTGCTGATTCATCGGGAACAACGAGATCTCGCGCAGATTGTTGGTGCCGCAGAGCAGCATCGTGATGCGCTCGATGCCGGCTGCCATGCCGCCATGCGGCGGGGCGCCGTACTGGAACGCGCGGTACATGCCGCCGAACCGGTCGATGACCTCCTGCTCGCCATAGCCCGCGATCTCGAACGCCTTCACCATCGCTTCCGGCTTGTGGTTGCGGATGCCGCCGGACGCCATCTCGTAGCCGTTGCAGGCGATGTCGTACTGGAACGCCTTGATCGTGAGCGGGTCCTGCGACTGCAGCGCCTCGAGGCCGCCCTGCGGCATCGAGAACGGGTTGTGCGAGAAGTCGACCTTCTTGTTCTCCTCGTCGTACTCGTACATCGGGAAGTCGACGATCCAGGCGAACTCGAACCGGTCCTTGTCGATCAGGTTCAGCTCCTCGCCGAGCTTGTTGCGTGCAAGGCCTGCGAACTTCCAGAACTTCTCCGGATCGCCGGCGACGAAGAACGCAGCGTCGCCTTCCTTCAGGCCGAGTTGGTCGCGGATCGCAGCGGTGCGCTCCGCTCCGATGTTGTTGGCGAGCGGGCCTGCGCCCTCGCCGCCCTCGCGCCACATGATGTAGCCGAGGCCGGGCTGGCCTTCGCCCTGCGCCCAGGAGTTCATGCGGTCGCAGAACGCCCGCGACCCGCCGCCCTTGCCCGGGATTCCCCAGACCTGGTTCTTCGGGTCTTCCAGCATCCGCGCGAACACCTTGAAGCCGGAGCCGCGGAAGTGCTCGGAGACCTCCTGCATCACGATGGGGTTGCGCAGGTCCGGCTTGTCGGAGCCGTATTTGCGCACCGCCTCGGCGAACGGAATCCGCGGCCAGTTTTTCGTGACCGGCTTGCCATTGGCGAATTCCTCGAACACGCCGGTGATGACGGGCTCCAGCGCCGCGAACACGTCGTCCTGGGTGACGAAGCTCATCTCGACGTCGAGCTGGTAGAACTCCGGCAGGCGGTCGGCGCGCGGGTCCTCGTCGCGGAAGCACGGCGCGATCTGGAAGTAACGGTCGAAGCCCGACATCATCAAGAGCTGCTTGTACTGCTGCGGCGCCTGCGGCAGCGCGTAGAACTTGCCGGGATGGATGCGCGAGGGCACCAGGAAGTCGCGCGCGCCTTCCGGCGAGGACGCCGACAGGATCGGGGTCTGGAATTCGAAGAAGCCCTGCCCCTTCATCCGCCTGCGGATAGAGTCGACGATCGCGCCGCGGGTCATGATGTTCTGGTGCAGCTTGTCACGACGCAGGTCGAGGAAGCGGTACTTCAGCCTGATGTCCTCGGGATATTCCTGCTCGCCGAACACCGGCAGCGGCAGCTCGGCCGCCGGGCCCAGCACCTCGATCTCCTTGATGTAGACCTCGACCGTGCCGGTCGGCAGTTCCGGATTGTCGGTGCCTTCGGGACGGCGGCGCACCCGGCCATCGATCCGCACCACCCATTCCGAGCGGAACTTCTCGACCTCGGCGAACGCCGGCGAGTCCGGATCGGCCACGCACTGGGTGATGCCGTAATGGTCGCGCAAATCGACGAACAGCACGCCGCCGTGGTCGCGGACACGATGGACCCAGCCTGACAGCCTGGCCGTCTGGTCGATATCGCTCTCACGGAGCGCGCCGCATGTGTGTGACCGGTAGCGATGCATTTTCGTTCCAAAACTGATGTCGGAGGGTCGAATCGCGACAGCGCCAAAATGCCCTGTCCGAAGTTGCGGAGGGTTTACCCGACGAGGCCGGGTGCGGCAACCAATGGAACGCGGCCGTTTCGGGCCAAACCGCAGATTTTCGGCACCGACGCAGCCAATCGTTTGCCTATTCGGCCTGCCGGCCTATCTTTGCGATATGACCGTCCATTTTCCGTTCCAGAACACCTATTCGGCGCTGCCGGCGAACTTTTTTGCCCGCGTCGCGCCGACCCCCGTGGCCGCCCCCCGGCTGATCAAGCTGAACCGGCCGCTGGCGGTCCAGCTCGGGCTGGATCCGGACCTGCTGGCAACACCTGAGGGCGCCGAAATCCTCGCCGGCAAGCGGCTGCCCGAGGGGGCCGACCCGATCGCCATGGCCTATGCCGGCCACCAGTTCGGGCACTTTGTTCCCCAGCTCGGCGACGGCCGCGCCATCCTGCTCGGCGAAGTCATCGACAAGGGCGGCCTCCGCCGCGACATCCAGCTCAAGGGAAGTGGCCCAACACCGTTCTCGCGCCGCGGCGATGGCCGCGCCGCGCTCGGTCCGGTCTTGCGCGAATACATCGTCAGCGAGGCGATGTTCGCCTTGGGCATCCCGACCACCCGCTCGCTCGCTGCCGTCGTCACCGGCGAGCCGGTGATGCGCGAGACCGCGCTGCCGGGTGCGGTGCTGACCCGGGTCGCCTCCAGCCACATCCGCGTCGGCACCTTCCAGTTCTTCGCTGCCCGCGGCGACACCGACGGCGTGCGCGCGCTCGCCGACCATGTCATCGCGAGGCACTACCCCGAGCTCAGGGATGCCGCCCGGCCCTATCACGCGCTGCTCGCCGGCGTCGTCGCGCGCCAGGCCGCACTGGTCGCGCGCTGGCTGCTGGTCGGCTTCATCCACGGCGTGATGAACACCGACAACACCTCGATATCCGGCGAGACCATCGACTACGGCCCCTGCGCCTTCCTCGACGCCTACAATCCGGCGCAGGTGTTCTCCTCGATCGACGAGATGGGCCGCTACGCCTACGCCAACCAGCCGCGCATCGCGCTGTGGAATCTGACCCGGCTCGCCGAGTGCCTGCTGCCGCTGTTCGACAGCGAGCAGGAGAAGGCGATCGAGCAGGCGCAGACGATCCTCGGCGAATTCCCCGAAAAATTCACCGCGGCCTATCAGGCCGGGCTGCGCGCCAAGGTCGGCCTGTTCACCGCGCAGGATGGTGACGAGGCGCTGATCCAGGACTTGCTGGACGCGATGGCCAAGAACGCGGCCGACTTCACCCTGACCTTCCGCCATCTCGGAAACGCCGCAGCCGATGACGCCGCCGACGTCCGCGCGCAGTTCACCGATCCCGCAGCGTTCGACGAATGGGCAAACCGCTGGCGCGCCCGCCTCGCGCTGGAGCCGCAGAGCGCAGCCGAGCGCAAGGCCGCGATGGCCGCCGTCAACCCGGCCTTCATCCCGCGCAACCACCGCATCGAGGCGGTGATTGCGGCTGCGGTGAACGCGGACGACTACGCGCCGTTCGAGGAATTGCTGACGGTGCTGGCGAAGCCGTACGAAGACCAGACGCAGTTCGCCGCCTACGCCGATCCGCCGCTGCCCGAGCAGATGGTGACGCAGACGTTCTGCGGGACGTAAGGCAAGATTGTCGCTTCGTAGGATGGGTAGAGCGCAGCGAAACCCATCATCTCTCCCGGAGCTGCGAAGTTGATGGGTTTCGCTTCGCTCTACCCATCCTACGCATCTCGCCCGTTGTAAGCGTTAACTCACTCTCCACCATGCCGGGAGGCTCGCGGCGGTAACCATAAGGCTTAACAGCGCGTCAACGCTCCCCCAACAAGTCTAAATGTTTCCAAATGGGGGAGAACGGCCCGTGGACGCATTTGCATTCGAATTTATGGGACTGGCGATGATCGCGCTGTGCCTCGTCGTGCTGGCGATGCCCGCAGCGCGCCGGCCGTCGAAGAACATGCGCTACGAGTGAGCTATCGCCATATCCACCGACGTGCCGGTCGTCCCGTCCGACATTTCTCTCGCCGTAGCCAGAAATCGCGCTCAGGCGTCACCAAATCGCGATATCCTTGCCCTGATGAGTCCTGACATCGGACGCAAGCCAGGGAATTGACGGCGCTTGAACGACACCGACATCCAGCATTCGACCACGACGCCCGCCGCCGCGCATTCGCCGCTCGAGGTCCTGCTGATCTTTCTCAAGCTCGGCGTCAGCTGCTTCGGCGGCCCGATCGCCCATATCGGCTATTTCCGCGACGAATTCGTCACCCGCCGGCGCTGGCTCGACGAGCAGGCCTATGCGGATCTAGTCGCGCTCTGCCAGTTCCTGCCCGGCCCGGCCAGCAGCCAGGTCGGCTTCTCGCTCGGCCTGATGCGCGCGGGATATTTGGGCGCGCTGGCCGCCTGGACCGGCTTCACGTTGCCGTCGGCGATTGCGCTGGTGCTGTTTGCCTATGGCGCCAGCGGATTGAGCGGGCCGGCCGGCGCCGGACTGGTGCATGGCCTCAAGCTGGTCGCAGTCGCGATCGTGGCCCAGGCCGTCTGGGGCATGGCGCGCTCGCTCTGCCCCGATCGTGAGCGCGCATCGATTGCGACGGTGGCGGCGCTGGTCATTCTCACCAGCGCCTCGTCGATCGCGCAGATCGGCGCCATCGTGCTCGGCGCCATCGCCGGCCTCTGGCTCTGCCGGGCGCAAACGGCCAATGGCGCCACCCATATTGCGATGCCGGTGTCACGCCGCGTTGGCCTCGGTGCGCTGATCCTGTTTATCGCCCTGCTGGTCGGACTGCCGCTCCTCGCCCGGACATGGCCCGGCCTCGGCCTGTTCGAGGCGTTCTACCGCTCGGGCGCGCTGGTGTTCGGCGGCGGCCATGTCGTGCTGCCGCTGCTGCGCGAAGCGGTGGTGACGCCGGGCTGGATCGGCGACGATGCGTTCCTCACCGGCTACGGCGCGGCGCAGGCCGTGCCGGGCCCACTGTTCACCTTCGCGGCCTATCTCGGCGCCGTGATCGGCGGCGTGCCCGGCGCTATCACGGGCCTCGTCGGCATCTTCGTGCCCGGAATTCTCGTCCTGCTTGCAGCGCTGCCGTTCTGGGATCAATTCCGCAGGCGGCCGGCGGCGCAGGCGATGATGCGCGGCGTCAACGCCGCGGTGGTCGGCATCCTCGGCGCCGCGCTCTACAATCCGGTGTGGACCAGCAGCGTCCACCGTCCGCTCGATTTCGGCATTGCGCTGGCCGGCTTCGTGCTGCTCACGGCCTGGCGGGCGCCGCCGCTCGTGGTGGTCGTCCTCAGCGCCGCCGCCGGCATCGCAACGGGGCTTCTGCAATCGTGAACGGCCGCGCCGGCCGCCTCGCCGGCCGGATTAAGAACGCCTTCATGCCTCGCCGCCATGATAACGGGCCTATGCCGAGCGTTGCCAAACAACCGGATCCGACCCGGGTTCCTGTGCTGGACCTGCTGCGGCTCGCTGCGGTCGGGGCCGTGATCCTTTACCATTACGGCTTCTGGGGCCCGGCGTCGCACGGCTTGCAGGAGGTGGCGATGCCGTATCTGGCCCCGATCGCGCAATACGGCTTCCTCGGCGTCCCCGTGTTCTTCGCGATCTCCGGCTTCGTCATCGCCTATTCGGCCGAGGGCCGCACCCCGGTCGGCTTCGCCATCGCGCGCTTCAGCCGCATTTATCCGACCTTCGTCATCTGCATGACGCTGACCTTCCTCGCGACGCTGCTCGCCGGCCACGCCTGGTTTCAGGTGACGTGGGGTCAATGGCTGGCGAATTTGTTCATCGCGGCGCCGATGCTCGGCCAGCCCTACATGGATGACGCCTATTGGTCGCTGGTGATCGAGGTCGTGTTCTACGCCTGGGTCGCGCTGTTGCTGGCCTGGGGCATCTTCCCGAGGCGGATCGACACCATCATTGTGGCGTGGATCGCCGTCACCTTCGCCAACGAATTGACGCTCGACATTCCGCTGTTCGAGAAGCTGTTCATGGCCGACGACAGCGGCTTCTTCGCTGTCGGCCTCCTGATTTACGAACACTACCGTGGACGGCGCGACAGCAGGCTCTACAGCCTTTTGACGCTGGCGATGGGAACGGCGACGTTCCAGGCCGTGCACAAGCTGGAGCGGCTCGGCGTCCACACCCGTGGCAGCTTCGATCCGCGCGTCGTGACGGTGATCTGCATCGTTTCGCTCGGCATCGTGTTCGCGGCCACCCGGGTCAAGTCCGTGCCGCTGCCAGGCGGGCTCGTCAGGGCCATCGGCGGCATCACCTATCCGCTCTACCTGCTGCATCTGCAGCTCGGCTACGTGATCCTGCTCCTGATCACACCAACGCCGAATGCACTCTCAACCACGTTCGTCGTGGCGTGCATGGTGCTGCTGGCGTGGTTCGTCTGGCGCTTCCTCGAACGTCCCGCGCATGATCGCGTCAGGGACCGACTCACGATGCTGGCCTCGCGATATGGATGGCCGTCGCGCGTTCGTGCGGGCGAAGCGCGGATCGATCAGGGCAACATCGCCACGCCGGTCGAGGCCGGGCGGATCGCCAATCGCTGAGTTGCCCAAGGGCGCAAGTCCGCACGGCAGCCTCCCTCGACATTCCGGGGCTCGCGAAGCGAGAGCCCGGAATCCATTCATCCTCGATTCGCGCGGCCCAATGGATTCCGGGCTCAGCCCTTCGGGCTGCCCCGGAATGACCGAAGGATGGAGGCGCGCCGCTATCACTGATTGCCCGGCGGCGCACATCAGCGGCGGTCCAGTCGTTGCCAAGGCAATTCTTCGCCGCTCAGCGCCGCGACCAGCGATTACCAGCCCACCCGGCGCAGAAGACTGCGTCGGCGCAGTCGGGAATGGTCTGCGAGAACCATCGGTCGACGTCCGGTGACGTCTGGGTCGTCGGCTCGTCGCGATAGCGCAGCTGGCCATAGGCGCCGCGCATCGCCATCGTCTGCTTCTCGATGGTCTGATGAGGGTACAAGGTTGCAGCCAGCCTGAGACAAAGCGCGTCGAGATCGCCCCCGTTGGTCGCGGCTGGAATGGCCGGCACGACGCTGCGGCATTGCGCGCGCCCCAGCACGTAGATGACCGGATTCCTCGTCCGCCAGCACAGGCAGAATTCCGCCGGCGCCGCCGGGTCGGCGAACTCCGCCGCCATCGCGGTCTCGAACATCCGTTTGAAGAAGCCGCTGCCGCGATAGGCGTCGCGGACTGCGGTGCCTGACAGATAGATCACCGGCGTGCCGCCAACGGCCAGACGCTGGATGATCATGTAGGCCACGCATGCACCGCCGTGGTGAAGCAGGACGATGCCGTGGTCGGGTTTGAACGGCGAGTGCTGCCGCGACCAGAATCTTCCTTCCGTCAGCCAGTTCGTATCGATGATGCTGTTGATGTCGTCGAGCACAGCGTCGCGACGATGCTCCGGGACATCCGAGGCGATTTGAAACAGCTCGCTGGTAACGGCCGCCGGCTGCGGGGCGATCACGGCAGCTCCTTGTTGCTTATTATTCCAGTTCGGTCGCCAATTTTCCGTCGAAGCTCTGCAGTCGTCACATCGACGAACAAATTCGGAATGTTGTCGGCGCGATGCAGCAACCATGCCGCGACAACCATGATCGCGATTCCGGCCGCACTCACCACGAGCTGTGCGATGACCGCGCCGCTGTATTGGGTCAAGACCCAATGGGCGGAGAACGACAGCAAGACCCCGAGGCAAAAGATCGGCAGCGAATGTTCGCCGCACAAGGTCAGTGGACGCAATGATCGGGATTTCAGCGGCGGCCAGTCCCGCGGAATCAGGTCATGGACGACGACGGCGAGCGCAAGGAAATGGGTCAAGCGCAACATATCGAGATCTGTCTTGTCGATCGGGTAGATGAACTTCATCATCCATCCCGGTATGAACGTCTCCAGCGCATGGAAATGCCAGGTCATCACGATCAGGAACGCAAAGATCAGCCAGGCAATCGCCACCGCCGCGACGATCCGCGACTTGATCAGCCTGAAAATCTGGGACAATGCGCCCACCCCGCACCACTGGCCGAAAACGAACAGCAACTGCCAGCAAAATGGATTGAAGTACCACGTTGTGCCCGGTGGATATGATGCGATGTTCCAATCGAACCATCGCGCCAGCACGTAGAGAACAATAGAAGCCAGCAAGGTGAGATTGGGGCGACGCACCAGTCCCCAGATGACCAGTGGGGACGCGAGCAGCAAGACAATGAACAATGGCAGCACGTCGAGATCCACGGGCTTGTATCGCAGGGTGAGTGCCTGTCCGATCAGGATATCCGGATGCTGAAGAAAATTGAAAACGTTGAACTCGTTTTCATACATCGGATTGTCGAGCCGTCGGGAGGTTCTCGCGACCTGGGCCGTAAAGATCAGGAACAACATGATATGCGCCGCGTAGATATGCGCGGCCCGCGTCCACAGCCGCTTCGCTGCAGACAGCAGGAAACCTGAAGCGATGATCGGGCCGTATATGAAACCGGCAAGGTAACCCGAGATGAAAACGAAAAACTCCGCAGCGTCACTGAAGCCGTAGTTGCGCAGCGTAATCCAGCCGATGGCTCCATCGTTGGGGATGTGATCCAGAAATATCATCCACAACCCGAGCCCTCTGAACAGGTCAAGCCGAACATCGCGTTCGATCGTTTCCTCGATCTGATGCGCGTGGTGGGGCTCCATCGGGACGATCCTCGCTAGGCTGTTTCTGAGATCGCGATAAGCTGCACCCGTCGGAGCCTTGATCGCGTCGGGCTGGAATGCGTTAGCCGACAGCAAATCCGGGTCGACGGGAGATGATCATAGACATGGCGTCCTCATCTTCAACTGTCATCGCCCGCGCATGCAGACGATCCAGTCACCGCGGCTTCTCGATTCCAGCACCGGCGTCCCTGGGATACTGGATCGCCCGGGCCGGTCTTCGCCAAGGCTTCGACGAAGTCAAGCGCCCCTGCGCGCCGAAGCTTTAGCGGAGGCGGCGAGCCGGGCCTGTGCGCAATTGCGCAAGGGAGCCAGGCCCCATCACCCCCAGTGCCCAAGACCGCACGAGGCCGGAGCCGCGAACGAACTTCGGTGGTTATGGGTCCCGGCTTCCGGCTGGAGGACGGGCGAATTCGCAGCTCGATCAGGCCGAAAACGCCCTCGAATCACGCCCAATCAATTCAAAAATGACCCGTCCCTCACCCCATGCAGGGCCAAAATCCCTGCAAGACCCTTGACATAGCTGCCCTTTCGGCAGAACGCGTGGGGTCAAGCCGTCATGGATAGTTCATGGATCTGATTAGCACGACCTCCGACCTCGCCGCCGCCTGTGATCGGCTCGCCCAGCACAAGGTCATTACCGTCGACACCGAATTCCTTCGGGAAACGACCTACTATCCCCTGCTCTGCGTCGTGCAGATGGCAAGCGCGGACGAAGCCGTCGTGGTCGACGCGCTGGCGCCCGGCATCGACCTCAAGCCGTTCTTCGAACTGATGTCGAACGAGGCCGTGCTGAAGGTGTTCCACGCCGCGCGGCAGGACATCGAAATCGTCTGGCACCTCTCCGGCACGATCCCGCATCCGATCTTCGACACCCAGGTCGCGGCCATGGTGCTCGGTTATGGCGACAGCATCGCCTACGACCAGCTGGTCGACCGCGTCACCGGCCACCGCCCCGACAAGACCCATCGCTTCACCGACTGGTCGCGCCGTCCGCTGAGCGAGGAGCAACTGCATTACGCCGTCTCCGACGTCACCCATCTGCGCGAAGTGTTCGCGGCGCTCGACGCCGACTTGCGCAAGCGCGACCGCAGCGACTGGGTCAGCGAGGAGATGGAGATCCTGACCTCGCCGAAGACCTACGACTTCCACCCCGAGCGCGCCTGGGAGCGGCTCAAGACCCGCGTGCGCAAGCCGCGCGAGCTCGCGGTGCTGATCGAGGTCGCAGCCTGGCGCGAGCAGGAGGCGCAGAGCCGCGACGTGCCGCGCTCGCGCGTGCTCAAGGACGATGCGGTCGGCGACATCGCCACCCATGCGCCGACCTCGCTGGAGAAGCTCGGTAACCTGCGCTCGCTGCCGAAGGGTTTCGAGCGCTCGAAATGGGGCGCCGACATCATCGCCGCCGTGCAGCGCGGGCTGGCCCGCGACCCGGCGACGCTCCCCAAGCTGGAAAAACCCAGAAACAATTCCAACGGGGCGGCGACCGTCGAGCTGTTGAAGGTGCTGCTCCGCATGACGTCGGAGCGCCACGGCGTCGCCAGCAAGGTGATCGCCACCGTCGACGACCTCGAGCAGATCGCGGCCAGCGATCAGGCCGAGGTCGGCGCCCTGCATGGCTGGCGGCGCGAATTGTTCGGCGAGGCGGCACTCAAGCTCAAGCACGGCCAGCTCGCGCTCGCGATCGACAAGGGCCGCGTGGTGCGGGTGGACCGGGGCTAGCGCGCCAGGTTCCATCCGACCGCCGGCCAGTGGCCGAACGCCTTGGGCCTGTCGTTCGACCGGCACAGGCTGAGGTTGCGTCAGGCAAAACCACCGCGCTTGCTAAGGCGCAATTTTCGTGTTGCAATCCCTTCACAATCGGATTGCTGCCGTTCGACTGTGCGTTTCACGACGTTTTATCCAAGGCTTCGAGAGGCAAAACTTCGGACTTGAAGACTTTGGATCTGAAGACCCGGAAATTGAACAGACAGCGGAAGGCCCGCTTGTGGCGTGGCACGTGGAAAACGTGGCCGCGTCTTTTTTATGTCTAGACTAGGAGAGAGACGATGCCGAAGGGTACCGTCAAATGGTTCAACCCGACCAAAGGCTACGGGTTCATCAAGCCGGCCGTCGGCGACAAGGATGTGTTCGTGCACATCTCGGCGGTCGAACGCGCAGGTCTCAGCACACTGAACGAGAACCAGACCGTCGAGTACGAGCTGGTGGAGAACCGCGGCAAGGCGTCGGCAGAGAACCTCAAGGTTCACTGAACGCGGCTTTCGGCGGAATTCGTCCTGATGCCTCCCCGGCCGCATCACCCGGGGGATTTTCCAGCGGCACGGGCAAACCCTAGGGCGCCGGCGCGATCAGCGCGCCGTCGGTTGCGATGCTGCCTTGCGTGCTGCAGCGATCGCCGTCGAGCTTGAGCCGCCCGCTCGCCAGCAGCCGCAGCGCTTCCGGATAGATGCGATGCTCGATGGTGATCACGCGTGCGGCGAGCGTCTCGGGCGTGTCGTCGTCAGCCACCATGACCGCGCCCTGCATCACGATCGGTCCGGCATCGGTCTCCGGAATCACGAAATGCACCGTCGCGCCGGACAGCTTGACCCCTGCACGCAGCGCCTGGCCGTGCGGATCGAGGCCGGGAAAACACGGCAGCAGCGAGGGATGGATGTTGAGCATCCGGCCGTACCAGTGCCGGGCGAAGTCGGCGGTGAACAGCCGCATGAAGCCGCCGAGGCAGATCAGCTCGACCTTGTTGTCGTCGAGCGCCTTTTGCAGCACCGCCTCGAAGCCGGCGCGATCCTTGCCGAACGGCTTGCTCGCGATGACGATGGTCGGAATGCCGCTCGCGGCAGCCTTTTCAAGCCCGGGCGCGTCGGCGCGGTTGGAGATCACGACCGCGATCTCGGCTGGAAAATCCACGGCCTTCGCAGCCTCGATCAGCGCGGCCATGTTGGAGCCGCGGCCGGAGATCAGGATGGCGACCCGGCGCTTCATCGCGAAAGATCGAGATGACCGTTATAGACCACCCGATCCTCACCCTTGGCCTCGATCACCTCGCCGAGCAGCGTCACGGTCTCGCCGCCGGCGGTGAAGGCTTCGGTCACCGCTTCGACCGCATCACGCCTGACGATCGCGATCATGCCGACGCCGCAGTTGAAGGTGCGCAGCAGTTCGAGCTCGGCGATGCCGCCCTGCTCGGCCAGCCATTTGAACACCGGCAGCACCGGCAGCCGCGCCAGGTCGATGCCGACCCCGAGATGCTTCGGCAGCACACGCGGGATGTTGTCGGTGAAGCCGCCGCCGGTGATGTGGGCGAGGCCCTTGACCGCACCGGTGTCGCGGATCGCGCGCAGGCAGGATTTCACATAAAGCTTGGTCGGCGTCAGCAGTGCCGCACCGAGCGTCATGACCGGTGCGAACGGCGCCGGCGCGTCATAGGCAACGCCGGATTGCTCGACGATCTTGCGCACCAGCGAGTAGCCGTTGGAATGCACGCCCGAGGACGCAAGGCCGATCACGGCGTCGCCGGCCGCGATATCGGCGGTCGGCAGCAAGGTGCCGCGTTCGGCCGCGCCGACCGCGAAGCCGCCGAGGTCGTAATCGCCATCCTTGTAGAGGCCGGGCATCTCGGCGGTCTCGCCGCCGATCAGCGCGCAGCCGGATTCGCGGCAGCCCTCGGCGATGCCCGCGACGATCTGCGCGGTGGCCTCCGGATGCAGCTTGCCGCAGGCGAAATAATCGAGGAAGAACAGGGGTTCCGCGCCCTGCACGACGAGGTCGTTGACCGACATCGCGACGAGGTCGATGCCGATGCCGCTATGGATGCCGGTCTCGATCGCGATCTTCAGCTTGGTGCCGACGCCATCGGTCGCTGCCACCAGGACAGGATCCTTGAAGCCCGCGGCCTTGAGGTCGAACAGCCCGCCGAATCCGCCGATCTCGGCGTCCGCGCCGGGTCGTGCGGTGGCCCGCACCATCGGCTTGATCAGATCGACCAGACGATTGCCGGCGTCGATATCGACACCCGAATCCGCGTAAGTGAGCCCGTTTTTGCGCTCGGTCATGCCCAATTCCAGATGATAAGGGGCTGGTTACGAGGAATTCCGCCCCCGCGCAATGGCTCGCGGCAATGCTGCCGCGATACTATGTAGATAACACAAGGCCGCAGCTGAAAAGAGCCGGATATCGAGTAAAATCAGGCTTATAGCCGGGAAACGATTCAAGTTGAGCATTCCAAACATCATTACCCTTGCCCGCATCATCCTGGTGCCGGTGATCGTCTGGGCCATCGTGTCCAGCCAGATGGAGATCGCATTTGCGCTCTTCGTGATCGCAGGCGTGTCGGACGCGGTCGACGGTTTCCTCGCCAAGCGCTTCAACATGACGAGCGAGCTCGGCGCCCTGCTCGACCCGCTCGCCGACAAGGCGCTGCTGGTGTCGATCTATGTCGCGCTCGGAATCTGGGGCGCAGTGCCACGCTGGATCGTGATTCTCGTGGTGTCGCGCGACATCATGATCGTCTCCGCCGTGATTGTGTCATGGTTGTTCGACAAGCCTGTCGAGATGAAGCCGCTGATGGTGTCGAAGCTGAACACGGTGGCACAGGTCGCGTTCGCGGCCCTGGTGCTGGCCTCGCTCGGCTTCGGCTTTCAGCCGCACCCCTACGACCTGATCCTGATGGGTCTGGTGACGATCTTTACTTTGGGTTCGGTGTCCCTCTATCTCGTGGAGTGGGTGCGGCACATGAGCACGATCGAGGCTCGGTAGGCACGATCCGGAAAAGTGGAAACCGGTTTTCCCGCGACAAACGCGAAGCGTTTGCGCAGGGATCATGCTAGAATGAAGTGGTTTGGAGACTTGCGTGGCCGGTAGCGTTCAACCTCGTCAATTGGCCTTGGCCCTGCCGCACGAGGAGAAGCTGACCCGCGACGATTTCCTCGAGGGGCCCGCCAACGAAGCCGCGCTGGCGCTGATCGACGGCTGGCCCGACTGGCCGAACCGAATCATGCTGCTGATCGGGCCCGACGGCTCCGGCAAAAGCCACCTCGCTGCGATCTGGGCCGAGAGCGCCGGCGCCCGCTCGACCGCCGCGCATGCGCTGACCGCTGAGGCGGTGCCCACGGCCCTTGCGACCGGCGCGCTGGTGATCGAGGATCTGCGGCCATCGGATTTCGACGAGCGCGCGATGTTTCACCTGATGAATCTGGCGCGCCAGGACGATGCTTTCGTTTTGATCACGGCGCGCGTCCCGCCGTCGGCATTCGAGATCGAGCTGCGCGATCTGAGGTCGCGGCTTCGCGCGGTGCCGACCGTGACGCTGCTGCCGCCCGACGACCAGCTGTTCCGCGGCCTGATCGTCAAATTCTGCGCCGATCGCCAGATGAGCGTGGACGAGCCGCTGGTCAGCTACCTGACCAGCCGGATCGAGCGCTCCTATGCCGCCGTCCGCCAGGCGGTCGAGTTGCTCGATACCGAGGCGCTGCGGCTCGGCCGGCCGGTCACGCGGGCGCTGGCGGCGGAGCTATTGCGGGACGCCTGAGCCGACCTGCGGCTTGACGGCGCGGGCTGGCGGAACATCAATGTCATCGAAACGTCATCGCAATATCACATGGTCTCTGCGGCCTTCGGCTAGACCGCTCCGGCCCCCTGCCCCGAATTGGACCAGCACTTGATGGACTCGGCACAAGCTCCTGAAATCAAAGAGAAAGAGGCGGAACTCCCGCCCGTCCCCGCGATCGCGACCAGCCCCGAGCGTTTCATCAACCGGGAGCTCTCCTGGCTGCACTTCAACCGCCGGGTGCTCGAGGAATCGGTCAACACGGGCCATCCCGTGCTGGAACGGGTCCGCTTCCTGTCGATTTCGGCGAACAACCTCGACGAGTTCTTCATGGTCCGCGTCGCCGGCATCAAGGCGCAGGTCCGCGAGGGCATCGCCGAGCGCAGCCCGGACGGGCTGCTGCCGGCCGAGCAGCTCGTGATGATCAACAAGACCGTGTCGCAGCTCGCCTCCGACCAGCAGGCGATCTGGAGCGACCTGCGGGATATCCTCTCCAAGGTCGGCATCCAGCTGGTCGATGGCCGCGACGTCACCAAGTCCGAACGCACCTGGATCGAGGATCACTTCCTCCACAACATCTTCCCGCTGCTGACCCCGCTGGCGATCGACCCGGCGCATCCGTTCCCGTTCATCCCGAATCTCGGCTTCACGGTCGCGCTGCAATTGTCGCGGATCTCCGACGGCAAGGCGATGAACGCGCTGATCCGCATGCCCGGCAAGATCGACCGCTTCATCCGCATCCCCTCCAACAAGGAAGGCGCGCCGGCGCGGCTGATCACGCTCGAACAGGCCACCGGCCTGTTCATCGGCCGCCTGTTCCCCGGCTACACCGTCAAGGGCCAGGGCGCGTTCCGCATCATCAGGGACTCCGAACTCGAAATCGAGGAAGAGGCCGAAGACCTCGTTCGCCTGTTCGAGACCGCACTCAAGCGGCGCCGGCGCGGATCGGTGATCCGGCTCGAGATCGAGGCCTCGATGCCCGAAGAGCTGCGCGTCTTCGTGCAGCACGCATTGTCGGCGGCGGACGATGAAGTGATCCTGGTCGACGGCGTGCTCGCGATGAACGAGCTGTCGCAGCTCACCCGCCTCAATCGCCCAGACCTCGAATTCCCGCCCTACGTGCCGCGCCACCCCGAGCGCGTGCGCGACCATGGCGGCGATATCTTCGCCGCCATCCGCCAGAAGGACCTCGTGGTCCACCACCCCTACGAATCCTTCGACGTCGTCGTCCAGTTCCTGCAACAGGCAGCGCGCGATCCCGACGTGGTCGCGATCAAGCAGACGCTGTATCGCACCTCGAACAACTCGCCGGTCGTGCGCGCGCTCGCCGATGCCGCCGAGGCCGGCAAGTCGGTGACCGCGCTGATCGAATTGAAGGCCCGCTTCGACGAGGAAGCCAATATCCGCTGGGCGCGCGATCTCGAACGCGCCGGCGTGCAGGTGGTCTACGGTTTCATCGAACTGAAGACGCACGCCAAGCTGTCGATGGTGGTGCGCCGCGAAGGCGGCAATCTCACGACCTATGTGCACACCGGCACCGGCAACTATCATCCGGTCACCGCACGCATCTACACCGACGTCTCCTACTTCACCTCGGATCCGATCATCGGCCGCGACGTCGCACGGGTGTTCAACTACATCACCGGCTATGCCGAGCCGAGCGACATCGAGAAGATGGCGGTGTCGCCGCTGACGCTGCGCAAGCGGATCATCGAGCACATCCGTGACGAGATCGCCCACGTCAAACACGGTCGTCCCGGCGCGGTCTGGATGAAGATGAATGCGCTGGTCGATCCCGACATCATCGACGCGCTGTACGAGGCCTCGCAGGCCGGCGTCTCGGTCGAGCTCGTGGTGCGCGGCATCTGCTGCCTGCGGCCCGGCCTGCCCGGATTGTCGGAGAATATCCGCGTGAAATCGGTGATCGGCCGGTTCCTGGAACACGGCCGAATCTACTGCTTCGGCATGGGTCAGGGCCTGCCGAGCACAAAAGCTGCTGTGTATATCTCGTCCGCCGACATGATGCCGCGCAACCTCGACCGCCGCGTCGAGGTTCTCTGTCCGCTGCAAAATCCCACGGTGCATCAGCAGGTTCTCGAACAGATCATGGTCGCGAACCTGAAGGACACCGAGCAAAGCTGGCAATTGTTGCCGGACGGATCGTCAACGCGTATGAAGGCCGCGAAAGGCGAAGAGCCTTTCAACCTGCATGACTATTTTATGACAAATCCGAGTCTGTCCGGCCGTGGTAAGTCTCTCAAGGAATCTTCACCGCGCCGTCTCACGCGTCGCAACGAACGTCAGCAGCCATCCTCTTAAGGGGGCCTACCGGTGAAGCGGCCGCGGAAGCGCGCTTCCAGCGTCGCTGTGATCGACATCGGCTCGAACTCGGTTCGTCTCGTGGTTTACGAGTCGATGGCGCGCAGCCTCATCACCATCTTCAACGAGAAGGCGCTGTGCGGGCTCGGGCGCGAGGTGCAGAGCACCGGCCTGCTCGCGACCGATGCGGTCAACAAGGCGCTGACCGCGCTGCGCCGGTTCCGCGCGCTGTGCCGGATCCAGCAGGTCGGCCGCGTCTACGCGATCGCGACCGCGGCCTGCCGCGACGCCAAGAACGGTCCGGATTTCATCGCCCAGGCCGAGCGCATTTGCGGCGCTAAGATCGAGATTCTCACCGGACCGCGTGAAGCGAAGCTGTCTGCGCTCGGCGTCGTCTCGGGCGTGCACAATCCGAACGGCATCGTCGGCGATCTCGGCGGTGGCTCGCTCGAACTGATCGACGTCAAGGGCAGCCGCGTGCGCAGCGGCGTGACGCTGCCGCTCGGCAGCCTCGCGCTGCAGGACCTCTCGAACAAGTCGCTCAAGCGTGCCGAACGCATCGTCAAGAACGAGCTGCTCGGCGTCGCCCAGCTCAAGACCGGCCGCGGCCGCACCTTCTACGCGGTCGGCGGCACCTGGCGTGCGCTGGCGCGCATCCACATCATCCAGAGCGGCTACCCGCTCAAGGTGATGCACGGCTATTCGATCCCGGCCGCGGACGCGCTCGACTTCGCGCAGCGGCTGCGGCGGCTGGCAGCCACCAACATGCTCGCCAACATCGAATCGATCGCCGATGCGCGGCGGCCGCTATTGGCCTACGCCGCGCTCGTGCTCGAATACATCATCCGCGTGGCCCAGCCGAAGACCATCGTGTTCTCGACCTTCGGCGTGCGCGAAGGCCTGCTCTACGAGATGCTGCCGCCGGCCGAGCGGGTCAAGGACGGCCTCGCCTGCGCTGCACAGAACCTCAACGAATTGCTGTCGCGCTCCGCCCGCCATGCCCAGGAGCTGACCGCCTGGACCGACCGCCTGGTGCGCGTCGTCAGGCTGCGCGAGACCGAGGAAGACCGCAGGCTGCGGCACGTCGCCTGCCTGCTCTCGGATATCGGCTGGCGGGTGCATCCGGATCATCGCGGCGAGGAAACCCTCAGCCTGATCATGAACGGCAATTTCGGCTCGATCACGCATCAGGGCCGCGCCTTCGTCGCGCTGTCGGTGTTCTATCGCTACGCCGGCCTCAGCGAGGAGAACGAACCGCCGCCGCAGATCCGCGCGCTGGTGACGCCCGCAATGGACGAGCGCGCGCGCGTGCTCGGCGCTGCGTTCCGCGTCGCGCATCTGATCACGGCGGCACGCACCGGCGTGCTGCCGCTGACCCATTTCCGCACCCAGGGCCGCAAGCTGATGCTGGTGTTCGAACATCGGATGGTGGATCTGGTCGCCGACCGGGTCGGCAGCCGCTTCAGGCAGTTGGCCCGGCTGGTCGGCCGCGTCGGCTCGATCGTGCGGCGTTAGAGCATGATCCGGAAAAGTGCGAAGCGGTTTTTCGAAAAGATCATGCTCAAACAAAGAGCTGAAGCGCGATGACGATTCGACCCAATCTCATCGCGCTTTAGGAAGAATCACGCCGCCTTGGCGGCGTGCTTGGCCTTGCGGAGCGCGTGACGGCGCCAGAGCGATCCGACGACCAGCACCACGACGATGCCGAGCACCGCGAGCGTGATCTCGCCGCCATTGCCGCCATGCGCGAATTGCGGCGACATCCCGATCGACGTCAGCCAGGAATCGAGTTTGGCGCCGAGCGATCCGGCGAACAGCGCATCGAGCTTCGGATGCACGGCCGGATCGGTCGCGATGACGTCGCCCGCGATCCAGCCGAGCAGCGCGGCGCCGGCCCAGACCAGGACCGGCAGCTTGGTGAGCAGCGCCATGATCAGCGCCGCACCGGCAACGATCAGGGGAACGCTGATCGCGAGCCCAAGCACCAGCAGCGGCACGCTGCCATTGGCGGCCGCGGCCACCGCGATCACATTGTCGAGGCTCATCACGATGTCGGCGACGACGACGATCTGCACCGCGGCCCACAGATGCGAGGCCGTCTGCACGCCGTCCTCGTCCTCCTGCTCCGGCACCAGCAGCTTGGCGGCGATCACGATCAGCGCCAGTCCGCCGACCAGCTTCAGGTAGGGCAGCTCCATCAGGCTGGCGACGATGCCGGTGAAGATGACGCGCAGCAGCACTGCCGCGGCGGCGCCGAGAATCATGCCCCACAGGCGCTGGCGCGGCGCCAGCCCGCGGCAGGCGAGCGCGATCACGAGCGCGTTGTCGCCCGACAGCAGGACGTTGATCCAGATGATCTTGCCGACGGCGACCCAGAAGGTCGGTGTCGCCATCTCGTTCTTGAATTGGGTGAAGAACGCGCCGATGTACGCCGGATCAAAGATCTGCCACAGCCAGTCCACAGCGCGTCCTATTCGGCCTTGCGGCCGCCCCTGCTCCCCAGTTATTCCGGCACGGTCTCCTGAAGGAGACCGTGTCACTTTCAGTTGTACGTCGTTAGCCGACGATTTCGTTGCCGGCGAAGAACTGCGCGATCTCGATCGCCGCGGTCTCCGGCGCATCCGAACCATGCACCGAGTTCTCGCCGATCGACTTCGCATAGAGCTTGCGGATGGTGCCCTCGGCGGCCTTCGATGGATCGGTCGCGCCCATCACGTCGCGATACCTGGGGATGGCGCCCTCGCCTTCCAGCACCTGGACCACCACGGGGCCCGAGGTCATGAAGTCGACCAGCTCGCCGAAGAACGGGCGCGCCTTGTGGACCGCGTAGAAGGTCTCGGCCTGGCCGCGGGTCATCTGGATGCGCTTCTGCGCCACGATCCGCAGGCCCGCCTTCTCGATCACCGCATTAACTGCGCCGGTCAGGTTGCGCTCGGTGGCATCGGGCTTGATGATCGAAAAGGTGCGTTCAATCGCCATGATTTCGTCCTTGTAAACGGTGGCTGGGAGTTGCCGGGGCTTATATCGACGCGATGGGACAACGGCAAGCGACCCTGTGACGCGTTAGCCTTTAGTTTTGATGGATTTTCACGACGAAAACCGTCATCCGGGCGGTCTCGCGAGCGCCACCGGCTCGGCTGGCTTACCGCGATTTCACCTAGGTGAACCCATTCTGTCAGCGCCGTGCCGCCGCCGTTCAGCTGTCGCCGCCTAGGCTCTGCATCGATCGGACGCCTTGCTGACCCATCCGCAAGCTTCACAGGACGTCTCGGGAAACGATGTCACCGCGGCGCGCCACGCGCGCCCATAGCTCGAGGAGACGATCATGTTACGCAAAATTTCGCTCGCCGCCGTTGCCGCGATTTCGCTCGGTGCCGCCGCTCTCGCCCCGACCTCTGCCTCTGCGTGGGGCGGTTGGCACGGCGGCTGGCACGGTGGATGGCACCACGGCTGGTGGGGTGGCCCGCGCGTCATCGTCGGTGGTCCGGCCTATTACGGCGGGTACGGATATGGCTATGGCGGCTGCTACGTGCGCCGCGTGGTGCCGACCCCTTGGGGTCCGCGCTGGCGCCTGGTCAACCGCTGCTACTGATCCATCTGGTCTCTATCGCCTGCTCCCCTGACTGACTCAGCCCCGGCCTCGCGCCGGGGCTTTTTTCATGCCCACCCGGGAACCCGGCGGCGCGATGCGCCCCACCACCTGAAGGCGAGAGTAAGGCGGAACCGAACCAAATTCGGGGTCGCGACTTGTCATGGCAACGATTGACCGAAGACGCGAGGTGGAACTCGCCAAGAAACATCCAAGAGGTTTGCCAAGAGATCAGCCATGACGATGACAATGACCAAGATCGACAACGACGCCGATCAGATCGACCACAAGACCTGCCGTTACATCTGCGATGCGGTGGGTGAACGGCTTCAGAAAGACATGCGGCCGGAGCCCGCGCTGTCGTCCCGCCTGCAGCAACTCCTCGACGAGATGCATCGACGGGAAGGCGATCGCCACTAGATGTTTTGGGCTGACCGGCAGCCCAAAACGCGTTTCCGGGGCCGTCGCCCGGACAGATTTTACCAACAGACGGGTTGCGTTTGGCAGCGGGTCCGGTGACAACGCTGCATGCTCTCCATCACTGACATCTCGGTCCGGATCGCCGGACGGCTGCTGATTGATCACAGTTCTGTGCAGATTGTGCCCGGAGCCCGCGTCGGATTTGTCGGCCGCAACGGCGTCGGCAAATCGACGCTGTTTCATGCCATCCGCGGCGACATCCCGACCGAAAGCGGCAGCATCGCGCTGCCGCCGCGCTGGCGGATCGGCAGCCTCGCGCAGGAAGCGCCCGACGGGCCGGAAAGCCTGATCAACGTCGTGTTGAAGGCCGACCTCGAGCGCGACGCGCTGCTGCGCGAGGCCGAGACCGCGCACGATCCGCACCGGATCGCCGAGATTCAGACCCGACTGGTCGACATCGACGCCCACTCCGCTCCTGCCCGGGCGGCGGCGATCCTCTCCGGCCTCGGCTTCTCGACATCAGACCAGGCGCGGCCATGTGCGGAATTTTCCGGCGGCTGGCGGATGCGCGTCGCCCTGGCCGCGACGCTGTTCTCCGCTCCCGACCTGCTGCTGCTGGACGAGCCGACCAACTATCTCGATCTCGAAGGCACGTTGTGGCTCGAGAACCACCTCGCCAACTACCCGCGCACGGTGATCGTGATCAGCCACGACCGCGATCTCTTAGACACGTCGGTCGACCAGATCCTGCACCTCGATCGCGGCAGGTTGACGCTCTACAAGGGCACCTACTCCTCCTTCGAGGAACAGCGCGCCGCGCGCGAATTGCTCGACGCCAAGCACGCCAAGCGGCAGGCCGATGAGCGCAAGCGCCTGCAGGACTTCGTCGACCGCTTCAAGGCCAAGGCGTCCAAGGCACGGCAGGCGCAGTCGCGCGTCAAGATGCTGGAGCGGATGAAGCCGGTCACCGCATTGGTGACCCAGGACGTTCACGAGATCTCCTTTCCGGCACCGGAGAAGCTGCTGTCGCCGCCGATCATCGCGGTCGACGACGTCTCGGTCGGCTACGAGCCGGGCAAGCCCGTGCTCAACCGCGTGACGCTGCGCGTCGATCCCGACGACCGCATCGCGCTGCTCGGCTCCAACGGCAACGGCAAGTCGACGCTGGTCAAGCTGCTGGCGGGCAAGCTCGCGCCGTTCGCGGGCAGGATCACCAAAGCCGACAAATTGTCGGTCGGCTATTTTGCCCAGCACCAGGTCGACGAGCTCAATCTCGACGGTTCGCCCTATGATCACATCCGCAAGCTGATGCCCGAGGCGCCGGAGAGCAAGGTGCGCGGCCGCGTCGGCGCGATCGGCTTCTCCGGCAAGGCGGGCGACACGCTGGTGAAGAGCCTGTCGGGCGGCGAGAAGGCGCGGCTGCTGCTCGGGCTTGCGACGTTCTACGGCCCCAACATGATCATCCTGGACGAGCCGACCAACCATCTCGACATCGACAGCCGCGCGGCGCTCGCGGAGGCGATCAACGAATTCCCCGGCGCCATCATCATGGTCTCGCACGATCGCTATCTGATCGAGGCCTGCGCCGACCGGTTGTGGGTCGTGGTGAACCAGACCGTCACGGCCTATGACGGCGATCTCGACGAATATCGCCGCATGATCCTGTCGGCGAATGACGGCCGCGCGGCCGCGCGCGAGCGCGCCAAGGAGGTCGCCGCAAAGCCCGAGCGAATCCGCAACGAAAGGCGCGTTTCACCGCGGCAGCGGATCGCCCAAGCCGAGTCCGAGATCGAGCGCATCAACGGCATCATTGCCAAAATCGATACCGCGCTCGCCCTGCCCGATATTTTCACGCGCGATCCCAAGCAGGCCGCGCAGTTGACGAAAGCGCGCGCCGGCGCCGAGGCCGCGCTGCAACGCGCCGAGGAAGAATGGCTGGAAGCCAGCGCCGAACTTGACGAGGCCGCGAACTAGAGCTCTGCGGACTTACAACTCAACCGTTCGAGGTTGTCGCCGGCTTCTTCGGCTTCTTCTTCGGCTTTGCGGGCTTCGGCTCCGGCGCAGCATCCGGGCCGCGCTCGACCGACGTCAGGCGCCCTGAACTGAAGGTATAGATGCCGGCGCGCGCTCCGCGCGACCAGGTCACGACCGCAACGCGCTCGCCGCCCGGCCCGCTGGACAGGTTCACACTGTCGGGGGCGCCGATGCCGCGCACGACGTCGCATTCGGTGTGCCCGAGTGCGACACTGCCGCCGGTCGGCTGCGGCGGCGGTGCACCGGTCGCCTGCGCATTCGCATCGGCGGCGCCCGGTGGCGGCGCCATGCCCGGACAGCTGCCGTCAGCACTGACGAGATCGTCGTTGGTGACCGGCTTGTCCGGCGTCAGCGGCGGCGATTCGATCGAGATGTTGCGGATGAACACGCGCCCCGGACGCGAGAACCAGTCTGCATCGCGCGAAAAAATGTCGGATGCGCCCGAGCAACCGGCAAGGCCAGGTGCAAGCACCAGCAAGGCCAGCAGCGAATTCCGACTGAATGTTCCGTCTCGCACGATCGACAAGGCTCCTAACCCCTTTACCTAAGGGGTTGTCCGAACATCACTTTGCGGCATGACCGTGACCCGCCCCGGGAAAGGTCGAATTATCATTAATTAGTCGATATCGCTATTGGCGCCGCTGCCAGCGTCCCCGCTCGTCGGCCTGCCAATAGGTGACCTCGAAGCCGCGGGCTTTGCAAGCGGTCCAGTTCTCCCGGGCCGCGGCGACCGCATCGGGGTCGTCACCGTTGAACACGAGGACCAGGCGCTCGTAGCTGTCGCAATCGGCCGGGAGCGCCGCGTTGTCGACCAGGAAGCGGACATTGGCCCGGTTCGGATTGCTCTCCTCGATCGACAGGACGATCGGCTGGTCCTGGGCGTCGGCTACGCGCGCGCTCGCGTGCGGCAGGAACGAATCGTCGCTGTAGGTCCACAGATGCGCGTCGAGCGTCTCGGCACGCTCCTGCGACGTCGATTGCACGACCACGCGCCAGCCGCGCTCGAGAGACTTCTCGAGCAGCGGCGGTAACACGCTCTCCAGCGTCATGTTCTGCAAATGGTAGAACAGAACCTCGGTCATGCGCGCGCCGACACTCTCTTACTTCCTGGCTTCATAATACTCTGAAACCAGCCGATCGAGCAGCCGGACGCCGTAACCCGAACCCCAGCTCTGGTTGATCTCGGTCTTCGGAGCGCCCATCGCGGTGCCGGCGATGTCGAGATGGGCCCAGGGCGTGCCGTCGACGAAACGCTGAAGGAACTGCGCTGCCGTGATCGAACCGCCGTTGCGTCCGCCGGTATTCTTCATGTCGGCGAATTGCGAGTCGATCTGCTTGTCGTATTCGGGACCGAGCGGCATGCGCCAGACTTTCTCGCCGGTCTCGACGCCGACTTTGGCGAGGCGCTCGGCAAGCTCGTCATTGTTGGAGAACAGGCCGGCGTGATCGGTGCCGAGCGCGACCATGATCGCGCCGGTCAGCGTCGCGAGATCGACCATGAATTTCGGCTTACACTTCTTGGCGACGTACCAGAGCACGTCGGCGAGCACGAGCCGCCCCTCGGCGTCGGTGTTGATGATTTCGATGGTCTGGCCCGACATCGAGGTGACGATGTCGCCGGGACGCTGTGCGTTGCCATCGGGCATGTTCTCGACAAGGCCGATGGCGCCGACCGCGTTGACGCGTGCCTTGCGCGCCGCGAGCGCGTGCATCAGGCCGACGACGCAGGCTGCACCGCCCATATCACCCTTCATGTCCTCCATGCCGCCCGCCGACTTGATCGAGATACCGCCGGTATCGAAGCAGACGCCCTTGCCGACGAACGCGACCGGCGCCTCGCTCTTCTTGCCGCCGTTCCAGCGCATGATCACGGTGCGACTCGGCCGCGCCGAGCCCTGCCCGACACCGAGCAGCGCGCCCATGCCGAGCTTGGTCATCGCCTTGACGTCGAGCACCTCGACGGTGACGCCGAGCTTACGGAGCTGGCTGGCGCGGCGTGCGAACTCTTCGGGGTACAGCACGTTCGGCGGCTCGTTGACGAGTTCACGCGCCAGATTCACGCCGTCGACGATCGACGATTCCGGCGCAAAGGCCTTTCTGGCGGCAGCGACGTCGTCGACGGCGATCGAGACGTCGGCCCGCACGGCGCCGTCCTCGCCGTCCTTCTTCTTGGTCTTGTAGCGGTCGAACTTGTAGGCGCGCAGGCGGATGCCGGTGGCGATTGAAGCTGCCTGCCCCGCGGTCATCGCCGCATCGGGCAGTTCCGCAAGGACGGTCATCGCAGCACTGCCGGCGTTGAGCTTGCCGGCCACCACGCCGCCGAATTTGAGCAGATCCTTCTCCTTGAGGTCGGCCGCCTTGCCGGTGCCGATCACGATCAGCCGCTCGACCTTGATTCCCTCCGGAGCCAGGATATCCAGCGCTCCCCCACTCTTGCCCTTGAACTGGTTGGCGGCAGCAGCCCGCTTGACCGTCTCCGCGGCAGCTCCCAGCGCCTTCCTTGTGGCAGCCCCCAGCTTCAATTGCTCGTCGCAAAAGGCGACCAGGATGCCGCGAGCGGACGCGGAGAATGGGACAAAGCCGACCTTGACGGCGTCGGACATAGGAAAATCCTCCAGAACTCAGGGTGTTGCTCGGACCTGAGGCGGTCCTTCCGGCACGCGGGGTGAGCATTGCGATGGCGGTCCGGAACACCCCGGACCGGGCTTGTGACCACACTATGACCTGCCGGCTGCGCCGCTGCCAAGCGCCGGAGTGGCCGGAAGGCCACAAAAGCGATTAATTAACCATAAATTTAGCGTGCCTTGGCTCGGCCATTTTGTTGACGGATCAAAGGGATGGTAGTGAGAGTGTGAAGCGAGAGTGAGCCGGACGGGTCCGCGGCTCGACCATAGGGGAACCCGGGTTGACGGGATTGGTCGAAAGCCGCGCGCTTGGTTGCGCCAGGGGGGTCGTGGGGGTCGTGCGGTAGCGATGGGGTCGATCGACAAGTACATCTTCAAAACGACGCTGTCGTCGTTTGCGCTTGTCCTGGTCAGCCTCACCGGGGTGATCTGGATTACCCAGGCGTTGCGCGGCATCGACCTGATGACCAGCCAGGGTCAGACCATCCTCACCTTCCTCGGCATCACTGGCCTCGTGATCCCGGCCCTGGTCCTGATCATCGCCCCGATCGCACTGATGATCGCGATCTCCCACACGCTGAACAAGCTCGCGACCGATTCCGAGATCATCGTGATGAACGCAGCCGGCTTCTCGCCGTTCCGGCTGTTCTACCCATTCTTCTATGCCACCTGCGTGGTCGCCGCGCTGGTCGCCTTCATCGGCGCCTATCTCGCCCCCGACGGCATGCGCCGGATCAAGCAATGGGATGCCGAGATCACCGCCGACGTCCTCACCAACATCCTGCAACCCGGCCGCTTCGCCCAACTCGATCAGAACCTGACGATTCGGATCCGCGAACGGCTGCCCGGCGGCGTGCTCGGCGGCGTTTTCGTCGACGATCGCCGCGATCCGCAGCAGCGCGTTACCATCGTCGCCGACCACGGCACCGTGCTGAAGAACGAGAGCGGCTCATATCTCGTGCTGGAGGACGGCAATCTCGAGCGATTCGAAGCCGGCAAGCGCGATCCGACGCTGGTGGTGTTTCAGCGCTACGCCTTCGACATGTCGAAATTCTCGCAAGGGCGCGACGTCACGCTCGGAATTCGCGAGCGTTATCTCTGGGAGCTGATGTGGCCGGACGAGAACGATCAGACCTATCAGCAGCTGTCAGGCCAGTTCTTCGCGGAGCTGCATGATCGCTTCATGGCGCCGATCTATCCGTTTGCGTTCGCGGCCCTCACCTTTGCCTTTCTCGGCGCGCCGCGCACCACGCGCCAGAGCCGCAATTTCTCGATCGGCGGCTCGGTGTTTGCGGTGTTCGGCCTGCGCATGGTCGGATTCGCCTGCTCGGTGATGGCGGTGAAAACGCCGATCGCGGCCCTCGTGCAATATCTGATGCTGTTCGCCGGCATCGGCGTCGGCCTCTGGATGATCATCGGCGGCGTCGTCGTCGAGCCGCCGCCGCGGCTGATGGAAGCCATCAACAGAAACAACGAGCGCATTGCGCGGCTGTTCCGGAGGCAGGCAACCGCATGAGCATGGTCACAAATACGCTCGGGCGCTATTTCGCCGGCCGATTCGTGATCGCGGCGGTCGGCGTGTTCGCGGGCATCTTCGTGCTGCTCGTGCTGGTCGATTACATCGAGATGGTGCGCAAGACATCCAGCCTGGTCGGCGCATCCGCCATCACCGTCGCCGAGACTTCGCTGTTTCGCGTGCCGCAACTGCTTGAAAAGCTGATGCCGTTCTGCGTGCTGATCGGCGCGATGACCTGCTATCTCGCTCTGTCGCGGCGGCTGGAGCTCGTCGTGGCGCGCGCCGCCGGCGTCTCGGCCTGGCAATTCATCTCGCCGGCGCTGGCCAGCGCGATCGTACTCGGCATCTTTGCGACCACCGCCTACAATCCGGTGTCGGCCAATCTGCGCGAACTCTCGAAACGGATGGAGGCCGAACTGTTCGGCTCGGCGCCGGGCGGCGGCATTCAGGACGCGTCGGGCTTCTGGCTCAACCAGATCAATGACGAGGGTCAGGCGATCATCAATGCGGCCCGCAGCGAGCAGCAGGGCGTCCGGCTGACCGGCCTGACGGTGTTCCGATTCGATACGGCGCTGCAGTTCAAGGAGCGAATCGAAGCGCGCGAAGCGACGCTCGAAGAAGGCCGCTGGGTGTTCACGGGAGTACGTCGATACACCCTCGACAAGGCGCCGGTGGACCAGGACACCTTCTATTTGACCACCACTCTCACCCCGGCACAGGTGCGCAACAGTTTCTCCACCCCCGAAACTGTGTCCTTTTGGCAACTGCCGAACTACATCCGCTCGTCGGAGAGCTCAGGGTTCGCGACGGCTGGCTATCGCTTGCAGTATCACAAGCTGATCGCACAGCCGTTTTTGCTGGCTGCGATGGTGATGTTGGCGGCTTCTGTGAGCCTCCGCTTCTTTCGGATGGGCGGCGTGCAGAAGATGGTTTTGAGTGGCGTGGGCGCAGGCTTTCTGCTCTACGTGCTGTCGAAAGTAACTGAAGATTTGAGCAAGGCTGAGTTGATGCATCCCATCGCTGCGGCGTGGTTGCCTGTCGTTGTGGGTAGCCTCACCGGCTTCTTAGCCTTGCTGTACCAGGAGGACGGGTAGTGGCTACCGTCGCCGCCCGCCAGTTGATGTCGCCTGCATTCGGGCGGCGCAGTGCCCTGCGCCGTCAACGGAGCCGCATGGCCGCGTTTGGCGTTTCGATTTCCGCTCTGCTTGCCGCGTTCGTCGTGGTCAGCGCGCTCGACGTGGTCGTGTCGACGCCGGCTGCTGCGCAGGCGTTCACCTACAATCCGCGTCCGCCGAAGCCGGTCCGTCCGCCGGCCAAGAATGACGGGCAGATGCTCGTTCAGGCGACCGAGGTCGATTACGACTACAACAACTCGCGCATCTCGGCGGTCGGCAACGTCCAGATGTTCTACAACGGCACCAGCGTCGAGGCCGACAAGGTCATCTACGACCAGAAGACCAAGCGTCTTCATGCCGAAGGCAACATCCGCATGACCGATGCGGAAGGCAAGATCACCTACGCCAACATCATGGACCTTAGCGACGACTACCGCGACGGGTTCGTCGATTCGCTGCGCGTCGACACCGAAGACCAGACCCGCATGGCGGCGACCCGCGCCGATCGGTCGAGCGGCAATTACACGGTGTTCGACAACGGCGTTTATACCGCCTGCGCACCCTGTAAGGATGATCCGAAGAAGCCACCGCTCTGGCAGGTCAAGGGCGCGCGCATCATCCATAACCAGACCGAGAAGATGCTCTATTTCGAGAACGCCCAGCTCGAATTCTTCGGCGTTCCGATGGCGTATCTGCCCTACTTCTCGACGCCCGACCCGACCGTGAAGCGCAAGAGCGGCTTCCTGATGCCGGGCTTCACCAGCTACACGGCATTCGGCTACGGCGTCGAAATGCCCTATTACTGGGCGATCGCGCCTGACATGGATGCGACCTTCACTCCGCGCATCACGTCCAAGCAGGGCGTGCTGCTGCAGACCGAATTCCGCCAACGCTTTAATGACGGCGCCTATCAGATCCGGCTTTACGGCATCGACCAGCTCGACCAGAAGCAGTTTACCGGCCAGCCGGGTGACCGCCAGTTCCGCTGGGGCGTCGACACCAAGGGCCAGTTCGCGCTGAACGACAAATGGGTCTGGGGTTGGGACGGCGTGCTGCTGTCCGACTACTTCTTCATGTCCGATTACCGGCTCGCCCAGTACAAGGACCCGTTCGGATCGTTCCTGTCGCTGCCGACGGAAGCGATCTCGCAGCTCTATCTGACCGGGGTCGGCAACCGCAGCTTCTTCGATGCGCGCGCGATCTATTATCTCAGCTACTCGGGTAACCAGAACCAGGTTCCGGTGGTCGCGCCGGTCATCGACTACAACAACGTGATCAACCAGAATATCCTGGGCGGCGAGTTCAGCTACAAGACGAACTTCGTCAACCTGACCCGCGAGACCGCGGTATTCGATCCGATCACGACGACCGCCAACACCAACAGCCTGTGCTTGACCACGTCGGCCGATCCGATGGCGCGAACGCCGTCGCAGTGCCTGCTGCGTGGCATGCCGGGCACCTACACCCGCCTGACCGCCGAGGCGCAGTGGCGCAAGTCCTACACCGACCCGTTCGGCCAGATCTGGACGCCGTTCGCCAGCGTCCGCGCTGATGCGATCAACGCCGACGTCTCGAACCAGCCGGGCGTTTCCAGCTATCTGCCGGTCGGCGACACCCAGACGGTCCGCCTGATGCCGACCGTCGGCCTCGAATACCGCTACCCGTTCATCAATGTGCAGCCGTGGGGCACGACCACGGTCGAGCCGATCGCGCAGGTCATCATCCGGCCCAACGAGCCCAATGCCGGCAAGCTTCCGAACGAGGACGCGCAGAGCCTGGTGTTCGATACCTCGAACCTGTTCTCGGTCGACAAGTTCTCCGGCTATGACCGCGTCGAAGGCGGCAGCCGCGCCAATGTCGGCGTGCAGGCCACCACGCAGTTCGACCATGGCGGCAGCATCAAGGGGATGTTCGGACAGTCCTACCAGATGTTCGGCCTGAACTCGTTCGCGGTCGCCGACGTCACCAACACAGGCATCGACTCCGGCTTGCAGAACCCGCGCTCGGATTATGTCGCAAGCCTCGCCTATTCGCCCAACCGCACCTATACGTTCAGCGTCCGGACGCGGATGGATGAGGCGACCTGGAACATCAACCGGTTCGAGGCGACGGCAAGCGCGAACTTCGACCGCTGGTCGGTCGCCGTGACGTACGGCGATTATGCGGCGCAGCCGGAACTCGGCTATCTGACGCGCCGCGAGGGCATCCTCACCAGCGGTTCGATCAAGGTGGCGTCGAACTGGGTGGTTCAGGGTGCGGCGCGCTGGGACCTTGAAGCGAACAAGATCAACCAGTATGCCTTGGGCGCGGGCTATGTGGACGACTGCTTCGTGCTGGCTGCCAACTATGTCACGTCCTATACCTACCAAGCCGGTTCGCAGCCGCCCGTCCTCAGCCACGCGTTCATGTTCCAGATCGGGCTGCGGACGATCGCCCAGACCTCCACGACCAGCAGTTCGGCTGGCATGCAGTAGTGCGTGAGGGGCCTATCAGGGGGGCTTGTATTGCCCGCGGGCCTTGGCCCCGGCTTGAATTGGTTTAAACGGCTGACATGACCACACCAACGACCGCTAGCCCGCCGACGCGCCGCCACTCGCTCCTGTTGAGTTTCTTGCTGGCTCTTTTCCTCCTGCTGGGGGGCGGCGCGCGCCTGCATGCCCAGACCATCGCCGTGATGGTCAATGGCGAACCCATCACCAATTTCGACATCGAGCAGCGCGCGAAGCTGAACGCACTGACCGGCGGCAAGTCCCCCGATCGAAAGGCCATCCTCGACGAGCTGATCGACGAGAAGCTGAAGATCAAGGAAGCTAAGAAATTCGGCGTCGATCCCACTGCCAACGACATCGAACAGTCCTATGGCGGCATGGCGCAGCGGATGCGACTGAACAACGATCAGCTGACCAAGGTGCTGGAGAGCAAGGGCATCAGGCCCGATACGCTGAAGCAGCGCATCCGGGCCGACATGGTCTGGACCAGCCTGGTCCGCGGCCGTTTCAAGGAGAGCCTTCAGGTCGGAGAAAAGGATGTCGACACCGCGGTCAAGGGGACCGGCGAGGCCCCCGACGCCGAAGCTTTCGAATACAGGATGCAGCCGGTCGTGCTGATCGTGCCCCGCGGCTCGCCGCAATCCGAGTTCGAGGCTCGCCGCAAGGAAGCGGACTCCCTGCGCGAGCGCGTGACCAGTTGCGAGGAAGCCAACACCTTCTTCAAGTCGATGCGCAACGCAGCGATCCGCGAGATCGTCGTGAAGACGTCGGCGGACCTGCCGCAGTCGCTGCGCGACATCCTGGACAAGACCCCGGTCGGCCACCTTACCCCGCCCGAACTCACCAAGCAGGGCATCGAGATGGTCGCCCTTTGTGGTCGGAAGGCAACCACGGTGGACACGCCGAAGAAGCGTGAAATGCGGGACAAGATGTACGTGCAGAAGTACGAGGCGAAGTCGAAGGCCTACCTGCAGGAAGTGCGAAAAGCCGCGATGATCGAATATCCAGGCGGGCGGTGATCGACTATCGTTGACGCATGGCTCAACCTCTTGCACTGACATCCGGCGAGCCCGCAGGCATCGGCCCCGACATCACGCTCGCCGCATGGTTGCGCCGCCGCGAACTCGATCTGCCGCCGTTCTATCTGCTTGGGGACCTCGCATCCCTGGCCGAGCGCGCCAAGACGCTCGGGCTTGCCGTGGAGCTGGCCGAGGTCAGCGCCGAAGAGGCCTCCGCGGCATTTGAACGGGCCCTGCCCGTCGTTCCGACCGGCAACGCGGCGACGGCACGACCGGGCAAGCCAGACGGGAGCAGCGCAGATGCCGCGCTGGCGTCGATCCGTCAGGCCGTCGCCGACGTCACCGCCGGCAAGGCCAGCGCCGTCGTCACCAATCCGATCGCCAAGAACGTGCTGTACCGCGCCGGCTTCCGTCATCCCGGCCACACCGAATTCCTCGCCGAGCTCGCCGCCCGCGGCGGAGCCGCGCCGCAGCCGGTGATGATGCTGTGGTCGCCGGCGCTCGCCGTCGTGCCGGTGACGATCCATGTGTCGGTCCGCGAGGCGCTGGCGCAATTGTCGACCGACCTGATCGTGTCGACCGCGCGGATCGTGGTTGCGGACCTGAAGGCGCGGTTTGGCCTCGCCTCGCCGCGGCTCGCCGTCGCCGGCCTCAACCCGCATGCCGGTGAAGACGGCACGCTCGGCATGGAAGATGTCGAGATCGTTGCGCCCGCGGTCGAGATCCTGCGCCGCGAAGGCATCGCCGCCCGTGGCCCGCTGCCGGCCGACACCATGTTCCACGCCGCGGCGCGAAAAACCTATGACTGCGCGCTCTGCATGTATCACGACCAGGCGCTGATCCCGATCAAGACCGTCGCGTTCGAGGACGCCGTCAACGTCACGCTGGGCCTGCCGTTCGTCCGGACGTCGCCCGATCACGGCACTGCATTCGACATCGCCGGCACCGGCAAGGCCAATCCCTCGAGCCTGATCGCCGCGCTGCGGCTCGCCGCGCGGATGGCCGCGGCGTCAAGCTGAGTGAGCGCGATCGACGATCTGCCGCCGTTGCGCGACATCATCCGCGAGCACTCGCTGTCGGCGCGCAAATCGCTCGGCCAGAATTTCCTGCTCGATCTCAATCTCACCGCGCGGATCGCCCGCGCCGCGGGCCCGCTGGAAGACTGCACCGTGATCGAGGTCGGGCCCGGCCCCGGCGGACTGACGCGCGCGTTGCTTGCGATGGGCGCCAGGCGCGTGATCGCGGTCGAGCGCGACGAGCGTGCGATCGACGCACTGGGCTATATCGTCAAGCGCTACCCCGGCCGCATCGAGATCGTGCATGGCGATGCGCAGCATTTCGATCCTCGTCCCCTGCTTGACGGCGGCAAGGCCAAGATCGTCGCCAACCTGCCCTACAACATCGCAACCCAGCTTCTGGTCGACTGGCTGTCGATCGAGCCATGGCCGCCCTGGTACGACACCATGGTGCTGATGTTTCAGCGCGAGGTCGCCGAGCGCATCACAGCCCACGAGGACGAGGAGGCGTATGGCCGGCTCGCGGTGCTCGCCAACTGGCGCGCCGAGACCAAGATCCTGTTCGACATTTCGCCCGCGGCCTTCGTGCCGCAACCGAAAGTCACGTCCTCGGTGGTCCGCCTGATCCCGCGCGCTGCGCCCGAGCCGTGCGACCGCCGCATGCTCGAACAGGTTGCGGCCGCCGCCTTCGGCCAGCGCCGCAAGATGCTGCGCCAGAGCCTGAAATCGCTGTCGGTCGATCCGGCGCGGCTTGCGGCCGCAGCCGGTATCGACGCGACGCGGCGCGCCGAGACCATTCCGGTCACAGGCTTTGTTGCCATGGCACGTGAATTGGCCGATATACGGTCCACAAAATAGAACAACAGGAGAAAACGTAATGGCGCGTATGGTTCGCCAATCCCTCGTCAAGTTCGATGCACCGCTGTGCGAAACCATCGTGGACACGCCGAAGCCGCAGGGACGCGAAGTGCTCGTGCGTATCGAGCGCTGCGGCCTGTGCCATTCCGATCTCCACATCCAGGACGGCTACGCCGATCTCGGCGGGGGCAAGAAGCTCGACACCACCCGCGGCATGACGCTGCCCTTCACGCTCGGCCATGAGATCGCAGGCGTTGTCGACGAGGTCGGCCCCGATGCGGCGAAGGATCTGGTCGGGACCAATAAGGCGGTCTTCCCCTGGATCGGCTGCGGCCAGTGCCGCGACTGTCTCGCCGGCGACGAGAATCTCTGCGTCAAGCAGCGCTTCCTCGGCGTCTCCATCGACGGCGGCTTTGCGACCCACGTGCTGGTGCCCGACGCAAAGTACCTGCTCGACTACGATCCGCTGCCGGTCAACCAGGCCGCCACGCTGATGTGCTCCGGCGTCACCGCCTATGGCGCGCTGAAGCGCCTGGTGGATCGTCCGCGCCAGCGCAACCTGCTGCTGATCGGCCTCGGCGGCGTCGGCATGATGGGCCTGTCGTTCGCGCAGGCGATGTTCAAGCAGCCGATCACGGTTGCCGATCTCAGCCCCGCGGCGCGTGAGACCGCGCTGAAGAACGGCGCGGCCGCCGCCTACGATCCCGCAGAGCCCGACGTCGTCAAGCGCATGCTGAAGGAGAGCGACGGCGGCTTCGACGGCGTCGTCGACTTTGCCGGCAACGAGAAGTCGATGGCGTTTGCGGTGTCGACGGTGGCACGCGGCGGCAAGATCGTGGTGTCCGGACTGATGGGCGGCAACTTCTCGCTGCCGATGGTGCAGTGGGTCTACAAGCGCATGACCATCGAGGGCTTCATGGTCGGGACGCTGGCCGAAGGCCAGGAGCTGATGGCACTCGCCCGCGCCGGCAAGATCAAGCCGACGCCGATGAAGGAAGAGCCGATGGCCGACGTCCAGAAATGGATCGACGAGTTGCGCGCCGGAAAAGTCGTGGGACGCATCGTACTGAAGAACTAGGCATGATCGGGGAACGTGGGCCGCGGTTTGCCCACGACCGACACGCAGCGCTTCCACGAAGATCATGTACAGACAAGACGTCCCGCCGGCGTTGCCATCGCCGCCGGGACGTAACGTTTTAAAAGCCCCAACGCAATGATCGTCCCGCGGAACCCGACCGTGGACGGCGCAATCATCAAGCGCGCGCTCCTGCCACCGGCTCGCCGCAATTGCGGCACGCCGCGAGCCTCAATTAAGCCCTACCCGTTCCGGATTTGCGGCGCATTGCCACCCAACTCTTTACCGAGATTGGCGTCACCAGCGTTTGCGTAAAAAAGAATACCGGGGACGCGTATGTCAAATCGTTCAGCGAAATTCGCTGCGGCGCTTGCCGTCAGCCTGCTGGCTGGTGCCAACTTCGGCGCCGTAGCCCAGAACGCCGCCGCTCCGGCGGCAACCGATACGGCGAATACCAAGACGGCCGACGCCTGTCAGTCCGCGCCGAAGGGAATCGCGCCAGCGGGAAGCCACTGGTTCTACCACCTCGACCGCAGCACCCAGAAGAAGTGCTGGTACCTCGGTGACGCCAGGAACAAGGTCGTCGCCAAGACCACCGCGGCGCAGCAGCAGCCCGCAGCCGCGCCCGACACCGCGACAGCCGACGCAGCGCTGCCGCAGAGCCAGCCGGCGCCGGCGCCGCAGCCGGCGATGCGCAAATCGGTTGCCAATGCCCATGCCGAGTGGCCATCGCCGCAACCCGCCGCGGCGCCCGTCGTCGCAAGCCCCGATGCCGGTCAGGCCGGCGCGGCCACGACAAATCCGGTGGGGTCTGCCGCGCCCGCCGGCGCCAACGCCCAGCCGTCGGACGTGAACGCCAGGTGGCTGGACGCATCGAGCATGGCCGGAACCAACGGAACTCGGCATGCCGCAGACCAGCCGACCGCGGTCGCGCAGGCGGACACGACACCGCAGCAAGCCGCCGCACCGGCACCAGCCGCCCCTGCCGCGGCCGAGGCGGGCACGGACAAGACATCGTCCTCGACGCAGATGCTGCTGATCGTGATGGTCGGCGCGCTCGCACTGGCTGGCCTCGTCAGCGCGCTGGTGTTCCGCCTGACGCGCACGCGGACGCCGCCCTACGAGATCAAGGACGAGTGGCAGGCGCCCTGGGATTCGCTGCACACCGAGCCGGCGCCGCCGATGGCGGTCGTCAGCCGCGACCGCCCGCTGCGCCTGTCGGAGGCAGCGCCGCGCCGATCAGAGACACCGGTTCCTCGCCGCGCCGAGACACCTGTCGCTCGCCGCGAGATGCCGCGTGAGCCTGATCAAACGGAGCAGGACAACAAGCAGATCGCGGCGATGTTGCAGCGGCTGGCGCGCAGCGCGGCGAATTAAACGGCGCTCAGAAACGCAGAAGTCATGATGCGCTCGGCGGATCGCATCATGACTCCGGGACTACTTCTCCAGCTGACGCTGCAAGCCGCGCACGAATTCGGTGAGGCCGGTGCGGCGCTCGCGCTTCAGCCGCTCAGCCTTCAGGATCGACTGCACCTCGGCAAAGGCGTCGTCGACGTTCTGGTTGACGACGATGTAGTCGTATTCCGCCCAGTGGCTGAGTTCGTGGCTGGCGCGGTTCATCCGTCCGCGGATGACCTCTTCCGAATCCTGCGCCCGCGTATGTAGCCGCTTCTCCAGATCGGCGGCCGACGGCGGCAGGATGAAGACCCGCACCACGTCGACGCTGGCCTTCTGGTGCAACTGCTGCGTGCCCTGCCAATCGATGTCGAACAGAACGTCCTGTCCCACCGATAGCGCCGCCTCGACCGGCGCACGCGGCGTGCCGTAGAGATTGTCGAACACCGTCGCCCATTCGAGCAGCTCACCCTGCTCGACCATGGTCTCGAACTTCTTTTTGTCGACAAAGAAATAGTCACGGGCTTCGACTTCGCCCGGCCGCTTCGGACGCGTCGTCGCCGACACCGACATTTTCAGGCCCGGCTCGCGCTCGAGCAGCATGCGCGACAGCGTCGTCTTGCCGGCGCCCGAGGGCGACGACAGGACGAACATCAGTCCGCGCCGCTCGACGCCGTCAAAACCCTGCGCCGTCATCATTCACTCCAGATTCTGGACCTGTTCGCGGAACTGCTCGACCACGTTCTTCATCTCGAGCCCGGTGTTGGTCAACTCGACATCGTTCGATTTCGAGCAGCAGGTGTTGACCTCGCGATTGAACTCCTGGGCGAGGAAGTCGAGCCGCCGCCCGACCGGGCCGCCCTTGCCGATCATCTCGCGCGCCTGGCCGATGTGGGAAGCGATGCGATCGAGCTCCTCGCGGATATCGGCCTTGGTGGCGATCAGGATCGCCTCCTGGCTGAGCCGGTCTGCATCGAAGCGATCGGAAGTCTCCAGCAGCGCGGCGATCTGCTCGGCGAGCCGCGCCTTGATCGCCTCGGGCTTGCGGCCGGGCGCCGTCTCGGCGCGCTTGGCGAGCCGCTCGATCTCGTCCATCCGCTGCATCAGGATCTGGCCGAGCGCATCGCCCTCGCGGCGGCGCATCTCGACGAGGCTCGTCAGCGCCTGCTCGAAGGCCTTCGCGGCGGCCTCGCGTGCCGCCTTGTCCTCGTCCTCGTTGCTCTCGGGCTCGACCACCTCGATGACGCCCTTGATGCCGAGCAGCCCGTCGATGCTCGGGGCCACCGCGTCGATCCGCTGCGCGAGTTCACCCGCGACCTTCACGACGGCCGCGAGCACGTCCTCGTTGATGCGGATGGTCTGCGCCGCATCGCTGCGCTTGACGGTGAGATTGGCGTAGACCGTGCCACGCGACAGCAGCTCGCCGGCGCGCTTCTTGGCCAGGGCTTCCAGTTCGTCCCAGCCGGGCGGCAGCCGCAACCGCAAGTCAAAGCCCTTGGCGTTGACCGATTTCAGCTCCCACTCGAACGTATAGGGACCGCTCGCGCCATGGCTCCGGGCAAAGCCAGTCATGCTCGACAGCGCCATCGCGTGAACTCTCCAACAGAATGATTTGAGGCTCACCCCGAGCCTGCGGGACTCGTGAGGGGCCGATGCGATCTTAAAACGGATTCCGTGAAAGTGGAATTACGTCCACCTCCGGGAAACGAGAAGCTAGCGCTGCACGACGGGCGGCGAGATGGTCTGCTGGGCTGCGCCCTGGCGACCGCTGCGCGGCGGCTTCTTCTGATTGGTGGGCTTCGGCGGCGTGGTCGCCGTCGGATTGGTGTCCGCCGTCCCGGGTGCCGCGGCGGCAGGCGCCGGATCGTCCACGGGCTCGACGGTGTCGTTCTGGATCTGCTTTTCCGACGCGCGCAGCTTGGCGACATTCTTGGCGTGCTGGTCGTAGGTTTCGGTGAAGGCGTGGCCGCCGGTTCCGTCGGCAACGAAGAACAGGTCGCGCGTGCGCGCCGGATTGGCGGTCGCCTCCAGCGAGGCGCGGCCGGGATTGGCGATCGGTCCGGGCGGCAGGCCGTCGATCACATAGGTGTTGTAGGGCGACGGCTGCGTGATCTCGCTGCGCTTGATCGGACGCCCCAGCGTTCCCTTGCCGCCCACCAGCCCATAGATGATGGTCGGATCGGATTGCAGCTTCATCCGCTGCCGCAGGCGGTTGACGAACACGGCGGCGACGCGGCTGCGCTCGTCGGCGCGGCCGGTTTCCTTCTCGACGATCGAGGCCAGCGTCACCAGCTGGTCCGGCGACTTCAGCGGCGTATCGGTGTTGCGGCGTTCCCAGATCTCGGCAAGCACGCGCTTCTGCGCCTGCTGGAGGCGCTGGATCACCTGGTCGCGCGTAGTGCCGCGCGGGAATTTATAGGTCTCCGGCAGCAGCGTGCCCTCGCGCGGAATCTCGCGCACCGAGCCGGTGAAGATGTCATTGTCGGAGAGCCGCGACACGATCTGCTCGGAGGTCAGCCCCTCCGGAATCGTGATCGCGTGCTGCACCACCTTGCCGTCGACGATGGTGGCGATGACGTCGCGCAGGCTGGCGTTCTTCTGGAACGAGTATTCGCCGGGTTTCAGGTCGGAACTCGCCTTCAGCGCAAACACGCTGCCGATGAAGATCCACGGATTGACGTTGATCACGCCCTCACGCGACAGCACGTCGGCGATGTCGCGCTTGCCGGCGCGCGCGGGGATGTTGACGATCTTATCTTCCTGCAGCGGCCCCGGCGCTTCCAGCGTCTGCTTGCCGTAATAGTAAGTCGCGCCGGCGCCGATCATCAGGATGATCAGGATGGTGAAGATGGCATTGCCGACGATCACGAATGGATTGCGGGCGCGATCCGAGCGCTTGGGCGGCGGCGGAACCTGTTCGGGCTCCAGCGCGGCACGTGGACTCCTCGGTGAAATGGGCGGCCTCTCACTCATCGATGCAAACCAATATCCTGCCGGTTGAATCGTGGCCGGACAAACCCCTGCCCTGCCAATAGCATACGCCCGCTATTAGGAGTCACCGCGGAATACGGCAAAACGGTGGACTAGTTCTAAAGTCACGTTCCGATCGCATCGGAACGCGACTTTGGATTCTTATTCTGACGCGTTTTCTTCACGCGAACCGGTCCCCGCTTCGCTCGAAAACGCTCCAAAGACCTACTAATTGATCACGCGTTGCACGATCACGGAGGCGTTGGTGCCGCCGAAACCGAAGGAATTGGACAGCGCCACGTTTACGTCACGCTTGCGCGACGTGTGCGGCACGAGATCGATCGCGGTTTGCACCGACGGGTTGTCGAGATTGATGGTCGGCGGCACGACGTTATCGCGAATCGCCAGGATCGCGAAGATCGCCTCGATCGCACCGGCGGCGCCGAGCAGATGTCCGGTCGCGGACTTGGTCGACGACATCGAGACCTTCGAGGCTGCATTGCCGAGCAGGCGCTCGACGGCACCGAGCTCGATCTCGTCGCCGACCAGCGTCGAGGTGCCGTGCGCGTTGATGTAGTCGAGATCGGACGCCGCAAGGCCGGCGCGCTTCAGCGCCATGCTCATGCTGCGGAAGCCGCCATTGCCGTCCGGCGGCGGCGAGGTGATATGGAAGGCGTCGCCCGACAGGCCGTAGCCGGTGACCTCGGCGTAGATCTTCGCACCACGCCGCTTGGCGTGCTCATACTCCTCGAGCACGAGAACGCCGGCGCCCTCGCCCATCACGAAGCCGTCGCGATCCTTGTCGTAGGGCCGCGATGCCTTTTCCGGAGTGTCGTTGAAGCCGGTGGACAGCGCGCGCGCCGCGCAGAAGCCGGCAATGCCGATGCGGGAGATCGGCGATTCGGCGCCGCCCGCGACCATCACGTCGGCATCGCCGAGCGCGATCAGCCGCGCCGCGTCGCCGACCGCATGCGCGCCGGTCGAGCACGCCGTGACGACCGAATGATTGGGGCCCTTCAGGCCGTGCTCGATCGAGACGTAACCGGACGCCAGATTGATCAGGCGGCCCGGAATGAAGAACGGAGAAACCCTGCGCGGTCCACGCTCCTTCAGCAGCACGGCGGTGTCGGCGATGCCGGTGAGACCGCCGATGCCGGAACCGATCATGGTGCCGGTGGCGAACTGGTCCTCGTCCGACTTCGGATGCCAGTCGGCGTCGTCGAGCGCCTGCTTGGCCGCACACATCGCATAGAGGATGAAATCGTCGACCTTGCGCTGGTCCTTCGGCTCCATCCACTGATCGGGATTGAAGGTGCCATTGGAGCCGTCGCCGCGCGGAATGTAGCAGGCGACCTGGCTCGGCAGGTCCGACACCTCGAAGGTGTCGATCTTCTTGCCGCCGCTGTCGCCGGCGAGAATGCGCGCCCAGGTTGCGTCAACGCCGCAGCCGAGCGGTGTAAGCATGCCCAGCCCCGTGACGACAACCCGTCTCATTTCCACGTCTCCGGCCAACAATGCGCGGCTAATAGTAAGAAGCCGGGGGACCGCTCGATCGCGGTCCGTCCGGCCCCGTCAACTTCGCGATCGGCGTCAGCTCTTCGCGTTCTTCTCAAGAAACTTGGTCGCGTCGCCGACGGTCAGAATCGTCTCCGCCGCGTCGTCCGGAATCTCGCAACCGAATTCTTCTTCGAAGGCCATCACGAGCTCGACCGTGTCGAGGCTGTCGGCGCCGAGGTCATCGATGAAGCTCGCGCTATCGACCACCTTCTCGGGTTCGACACCAAGGTGCTCGACCACAATCTTCTTAACCCGCTCGCCAATCTCACTCATCGTTCAACCTCGTTGTTCCATTGGACCCGACCCCAAGACGATACGAGCCATCGTGGTCGTCTCGATTACTCAATCGCGCATAGTCTTGATTCGGCCCGGTCGTAGCCGACTAAAGCCCCGGCGAACGGCAGGCGTCGCCACGCCAATATACAGGGTTTCAAAATCCTGCAATGGCGTTCTTCGCCCATCCACGGGGGGTTCAGCTACCATACTTCCAAAGCCTTGACTACACGCCTGAACCGGCTCCCGAAAACGGCCTTTCGCCGCATTGCGAGAACCGGCAAATAGCTCAAATCATCGCCATCCCGCCGTTGACGTGAATCGTCTGTCCGGTGACGTAGGCGGCCTCGTTCGAGGCCAGATAGACCGCTGCCGCAGCGATATCCTCGGGCGTTCCGAGCCGCGCCGCCGGAACCTTCGCCAGGATGGCTTCACGCTGCTTGTCGTTCAGCGCGTCGGTCATCGGCGTCTTGATGAAGCCCGGCGCGATGCAGTTGGCGGTCACGCCGCGCTTGGCGTATTCGGCGCCCAGCGTCTTGATCAGCCCGATGATGCCGGCCTTCGACGCGGTGTAATTGCCCTGCCCCGGATTGCCAGTGACGCCGACGATCGAGGTGATCGCGATGATGCGGCCGAAGCGCTTGCGCATCATCAACTTGGTCGCCGCGCGCGCCAGGCGGAACGTCGCGGTCAGGTTGACCGCGATCACGTCGTCCCAATCCTCGTCGCGCAGCTGCACGAACAGATTGTCGCGGGTGATGCCGGCGTTCGCGATCAGAATGTCGACCTGGCCCATCGCAGCTTCCGCCGCCGGCACCAGCGCCTCGACATCCTCCTTGCTGGAGAGATTGCACGGCAGCACGTGAACGCGCTCGCCGAGCCTGGCGGCGAAGCCGTCCAGCACCTCGCGCCGGGTCCCCGAGATCGCCACCGTCGCGCCCTGCGCATGCAGCGCCTGCGCGATCGCGCCGCCGATGCCGCCGGTTGCGCCCGTCACGAGCGCGGTCTTGCCAGTCAGATCAAACATCGAATTCCCCTCCCGGCTTCAAGCCGACGCTGCCAGCGCATCCTTGGCCGCAGCAATATCGTTCGGACCGCCGACGGACACGCCGACCGCGCCGTCCGCAATGCGTTTGACGAGGCCGCTCAGCACCTTGCCGGCGCCGATCTCGAAGAACCGCATCACGCCCTGCCCGGCCATATAGGCAACCGACTCGCGCCAGCGAACGGTGCCGGTGACCTGTTCGATCAGGCGGCGGCGGATCTCGTCGGGATCGGTGATGGCGGAAGCGAGCACGTTGGAGACCAGCGGCGCCGCCGGCGCCTTGATGGTGACGCCGGACAACGCCTCTGCCATCGCATCGGCCGCCGGCTGCATCAGCTTGCAGTGAAACGGGGCGGACACCGGCAGCAGCATGGCGCGCTTGGCGCCCTTGGTCTTGGCGATCTCGACGGCGCGATCGACCGCGGCCTTGTCGCCGGAGACCACCACCTGTCCGCCGCCATTGTCATTGGCCGCCTGGCAGACCTGGCCCTGCGCCGCCTCATTGGCGACCGCCACCGCCGCCTCGTAATCGAGGCCGAGCAGCGCGGCCATCGCACCGGCGCCGACCGGCACCGCCTTCTGCATCGCAAGCCCGCGGGTGCGCAGCAGCCGCGCGGTGTCGCTGACGGTCAGGCTGCCCGCGGCGGCCAACGCCGAATATTCGCCGAGCGAGTGCCCGGCCACGAAAGCCGCATTGCGGCCGACCGAGAAGCCGGCCTCGCTCTCCAGCACGCGCAAAGTGGCGATCGAGACCGCCATCAGGGCCGGCTGGGCATTCTCGGTGAGCTGCAGCGTCTCCGCCGGACCATCCCAGATGATCGCGGTCAGCTTCTCGCCCAGTGCGGCATCGACCTCGTCGAACACCGCCTTCGCGGCCGGAAAGGCGTCGGCCAGCGCCTTGCCCATGCCAACCGCCTGCGAGCCCTGCCCGGGAAACGTAAATGCTGCCGTCATCGGCGATCCCTACCTTGTTGAGCGTGATCTCCGCGCAAGCGCTTCGCGCCTGCCGCAGGGGAAAACGGTATCCGCGTTGCGCCAAACGCGCCACAGCGGGTCCGGGCCAATCGCCTGCACCAAGTCGTGCAAACGGCCTCAGACCGGGCCGTAAGACACCGTTGGGGGGCGCGATGTCAAGCCGCGCGGGCGGAACCCCTGGGGATGCCGAACCGGTTCGGCCCTAGAATCCACCGGCATTCTGGTCGGCGTTAACCCTGGCGCCGGCCTGCGCCCGGCGGGCGCTGTTGACCAATTGCCCCGGGCGGTCCTCGTGGGCGGGCCTGGCCGTCGCCAGCCGCAGCACGGCGGCGTAGCCCGGCTGCACCTCCATCCGCTCGGCATAACGGCTTCCGCAGAGGATACGGTGGACGCGCGGCAGGTTGTAGCACGGCACGTAGAACAGCAGATGATGCTCGAGGTGATAGTTCACGTAGTACGGCGCGATGAACAGCCGCTCGAGGACGTTGGCCCGCGTGGTGCGGGTGTTGCGCAGCGGATCGGCGCTGTCGGGCACGACGGCGTGCTCAGCAATGTTGCGGATCCGCGTAATCACCATCATCCAGGTCAGCAAGGGCACCAGCCACAGCAGCGGATAGGCCCACCACACGCCGGCGGCGGCGAGGCCCGCGAACAGCAGCGCATTGGTGACGCATTGCGGCCCGAGCTTCTGCCAGAAATTGGCGGCACGCCGCGACAGCGACCACTCCTTCGGCCCGATCGCATTGAGCAGTTGCGCCTTGCGCTGCTGGTAGCCGGTCTGCCCGGTGATGTCGCGGAGGAATTTCCGGCGGTAGCTCAGCCTCGTGATCGGGAACGGCGCCGACAGCACGAGATCCGGATCGTCCTCCTGCTGCGTGCGGGCATGATGTTGCAGATGATAGCGGCGATAGCCGCGGGTTTCGGCGAAGATCGGGTAGGCACAGAACCACTGGCTCAGCGCCAGATTGGTCTTCTCGTCGGCCGACAGACAGCCATGCGCACCGTCATGCATCAGGATGGCAAGGCCGAGCTGGCGCGAGCCGATGATCGCAACCGCCAGCAGGTAGGTCAGCGGATTGGGCCACCACGCCACCAGCGCGATCGCGCCCAGGATCAGCGCCCAGGCGTGCACGATCAGGGCCACGCCCTTCCACGTCGTGCGCTCGCGCACCGCCACCAGTTCGTCTTCGGTGAGGAAATCGCGGGCACGCATGCGCAGCGTGGTCATGAGCTTGTCTCCCCGTCCGTTGAGGGTGAAATATCGCGGTCGCCGACCAGGCGCAGGCGCGATCCATCATTGGCCGACGCCGTTGTCGCGGTGGCCTGCTCGCCGAGCGCGCGCAGCAATTCGCGGCACATCTCCTCGGCGCCGCGGCCCATCGCAAAACCTTCGACGATCACGCCGATCGCGATCGCCCAGAACCGCCGCGAGCTCTCTTCGGGCGCGCGCAGCGAGCGCCAGCCGTGCCGCTCGACCTGGCCGGCATAGGCGCGCGCGCCTTCGCTGTGCAGACGCTCGATGGTGCGTTCGACCAATGGCGCGAGATCCTGCCGGCGCCGCGTCAGGGTCAGGGCCTCGGCGAAGAAGGCGACCGTGTCGGTCGCGGTCACGGTCTCGGCCAAAGCATGGCTGTATTCGCGCGGCGTGTGGGCCTTCAGGGCAGCCTGCTCGGTCGCGCGCGCGAGATAAAGCATGTCGCGGCTGGCGGCTTCGACGAACAGCGCTTCCTTGGTGCGGAAGTAATAGGTGATCTGGCTCGGAAAGGCGTCCGCAGCGGCCGCGATGTCGGAGATCGAGGTGCCGGAGAGCCCACGCTCCTTGAACAGGCGGCTTGCGGCATCAAGCAGCAGCGAGCGCATCTTGCGCCCCGCCGACCGCGTCGCGCGCACCGCGTGCTTCGGATCGGGCGCAGACATGCCGCCGGCGGTCTCCGAACCCATCTGGTGTCCTCCCTGAGATATTTGTATGACATACAAACAAAGAAAACAACCGAAAACGGCCGGAACTTGCGTTGATAGCGCTGACAGGCTACGCCGCCTTGCAAATCCCCGGGGTCCAGACCTGCCTGGACCCTTGCCTTCGCGGCCAAAATCCGTATAAAGCGCGCCATTCGTGGGCTCCGGCCGGGAGCTGAACGGACGGTCTCAGCAAACTCACCCGCTGATTTTGATGTGGCAGGGCCAGTCGGCCCGTCGTCCCGTGCTCCCGCCTTCTGAGCAGCTCGAGTCCTTTCCGAAGGTCTCGAAGGGCTTGTCGCCGGAAACCCGCGCCAACACAGGAAAGGACAACCATGCCTCTTTATGAGCATGTTTTTCTCGCGCGTCAGGATGCGAGCACCCAGCAGGTGGATGAACTGACGGCCCAGATGACGGGTATCGTCGAACAGGGCGGCGGCAAGGTCACCAAGACCGAGAGCTGGGGCGTGCGCTCCCTCACCTACCGCATGAACAAGAACCGCAAGGCGCATTTCGTGCTGATGAACATCGACGCTCCGTCGGCTGTCGTCACCGAGATCGAGCGCCAGGAGCGGATCAACGAAGACGTCATCCGCTACCTCACCGTGCGCGTCGAAGAGCACGAGGAAGGCCCGTCCGCGATGATGCGCAAGGCCGACCGTGATCGCGAGCGCGACGATCGTGGCGGTGGCTTCCGTGGCGACCGCGAAGGCGGTGGCTTCCGTGGCGATCGCGAAGGTGGCTTCCGTGGCGACCGTGGTCCGCGCCGTCCGCGCGACGAAGAAGCTGCGACCGAGGAGTAATGAATCATGGCTGATGCTGGTGCCCGCCGTCCGTTTTTCCGTCGTCGCAAGTCCTGCCCGTTCACGGGCGCGAATGCGCCGAAGATCGACTACAAGGATTCCAAGCTGCTGATGCGTTACGTCTCCGAGCGCGGCAAGATCGTGCCGAGCCGCATCACGGCCGTGTCCGCCAAGAAGCAGCGTGAGCTCGCCCGCGCCATCAAGCGCGCGCGCTTCCTCGGCCTGCTGCCCTACGTCATTCGCTAAGCGTTTCCGGCCGGCGGGATACCCCGCCGGCCGCTCATTCTCATAAGGCTTCCGGGTCGTCCGGTCGCCGATGGTTGGGGTTCTCGATTGAGGACCCCTAACCGCTCAAAGGGGGCGGGACAGCTGATGATCGCGATCCTCATTGTTGCACTTGCAGCCGGCGCCGCGTCGGCGCTGATGTTCGCCTCGATCAGTTCGGGCGCGCTGATCTCGATATTGCTGTTCTATCTCTCCCCGCTGCCGATCATGGTGGCGGCGTTCGGCTGGGGCCCCCTCGCCGCCGCGATTGGTGGCGTCGGTGCGGCATCCGTGCTCGGGGCGATCTTCGGGCTTCCCTACAGCATCGCGTTTGCCATGATGGTGGCCGTTCCCGGCTGGTGGCTCGGCCACCTCGCCCTGCTCGGACGGCCGATCGAGGGCGCAGCCGGCGATGGCGCCACCCAGCAGCCGCCTGCGCTCGAATGGTATCCCGTCGGCAGGATCCTGCTCTGGATCGCGGCCTTTGCGGTGATCACCACCACGGCAACGCTGCTCACGCTCGGCGCGGACACCGACACCATCACCGCAGCTTTGCGACGCGGCCTGCTGAAGGTGCTCAGCGCCGGCGACGGCCAAGGCAGCGTCGAGATTGAACGGCTGGTCGACATGCTGGTGATCCTCGCGCCGCTGGCCGCGACGATCCTCTCGATGGTCACGCTGACACTGAACCTATGGCTGGCCGGCAAGATCACGCAGACCTCCGGGCGGCTCAACCGACCCTGGCCGGAATTGCGCAGCACCGCGCTTCCCTCCATGACGCTGGTCGCGCTGCTGGTGGCGGCGGCGCTCAGCTTCGTCGGCGGCATGCTTGCGCTGCTCGCCCAGATCGTCACCGCAGCGCTCGTGATCGGTTATGCCCTGGTCGGCTTTGCGGTCCTCCACACGCTGACCCTGTCGCTCAACAGCCGCGGCTTCTGGCTCGGCGGCATCTACGCCGTCGTCGTCATGTTCGGCTGGCCGATCGTCGCCATCTTCGCGCTTGGCATTGCCGACGCCGTATTCGGACTGCGCCAGCGCTATCTGCAAACACGACCGCCGCCTCTGCCCGCGGCCTGACATTCGATCCAACCACTCAAACCGATACTTAGCCTCTAAAGGAGAACGAAAATGGAAGTCATTCTGCTGGAACGCGTTGCCAAGCTTGGCCAGATGGGCGAAGTCGTGCGCGTCAAGGACGGGTTCGCCCGCAATTTCCTGCTCAAGCGCGGCAAGGCGCTGCGCGCCACCGAGGCGAACCGCGCCAAGTATGACGGCATGAAGGCCGAGCTCGAGGCCAACAACATCAAGGCCAAGGGCGAAGCCGCCGTGGTCGCCGAGAAGATCGACGGCCGCGACGTCGTCATCATCCGCCAGGCCTCCGAATCCGGCCAGCTGTTCGGCTCGGTCACGGTGCGCGACATCGTCACCGCGCTCGCCGCCGACGGCGTGACCGTTGCCCGTCCGCAGGTCTGGCTCGACTCGCCGATCAAGGTGATCGGCCAGCAGAAGGTGACGATCGCGGTTCACCCCGAGGTCGAGACCAGCGTCACCGTGACGGTCGCCCGTTCCGCCGAAGAGGCCGAGCGGATCAAGCGCGGCGAGGACATCTCGACCCGCCAGGAAGACCAGGACGCGGCCGCCGAGGCGCTCGCCGCCGCAGGCGAGTTCTTCGATCCGGAAGCCCAGCACGACGACGAAGCCGCGCCGGCTCCGGCCGCCGAAGAGAAGTAAGCTTCTCGCGATCGTCCGACCGACGAGAGCATCGGTTCAGAACCGATGCTTTCGATTCTGGTTTTGACGCGCTTTCTTCACGCGAACCGGTATCCACTTCGCTCGAAAACGCTACGAAGCCCGGCCCCATCAGGCCGGGCTTTGGATTCGTGCCGCGGCCTGATCGTCGAGCATCGCGATCGACGCCAGCGCGGTCGCGGTGTGCTTCTCCTTGCCGTCGATGATGCAAAACACATCGGCGGCCACGACGGCGACCTGACGGCCCGGCTTGATCACCCGCGCCCGGCAGATCAGCCGATCACCCGACGCCGGCGACAGCAGGTTGAGTTTGTACTCGGCCGTCAGCGCAGGCTGGCCGCGCGACGTCGCCGCCGCAATCGTGGTGGCGTTGTCGACCAGGAACGCCGTCACCCCGCCGTGAAACAGGCCGTGCTGCTGCAACAATTCGGGCCGGCGATCGACCGCGAGCGTGCATGTTCCGCGCGACAGTTCGGCCACTTCAGCGCCGACAAGGCCCATGAAGCCCTGACGGCCGACATTGTCGCGTATCCGCGTTTCGATCGGCGTAAAGTCCGGATCGGTCTCGCTCATGACGTCCCTCCTGTTCGCTCCGGCGCCCCCGGCGCCACCACCGCGCGGATCGCGCAGGCGATCAGCGTTTCGACCTGTTCACGCGGATCGCCGTGCTCGCGGCCCGACAGATAGGCGCGGCAGAAGATCTGCGCCGGCCCGATCACCTGGCTGAAGAACAGCACCGCGCTCATCGGCAGCAACTCGCCGCGCGCGAGCAGCGGCGCGCGCCAGCGCTCGATACCGTCGGCAAGCCGCGCATTCTCGGCGCGCTGAGCGCCGCGCACCTCCGCGCTCCACTCGCTGCGTGAAATCTCGAACAGGAAGCGCGCCTCGCGCCTGGAGGTCACGACCCAGTCGAGATGGGCGTGGATCAGCCGCGCCACGCCCTCAGCCGCGCCGCGGGTCTCGTCGACCGAAGTGATGATCGCCGCGTGATAGGCCTGCAGGATCTCCAGGAACAGGGTTCCGGCGAGCTCCTTCTTCGAGGCGAAGAAATGGAAGAAGCTGCCGTTGGACGCACGGGCGCGGGAGCGGATCTCGGCCACCGTCGCGCCTTCGAAGCCGTCGCGGTCGAACACCGCCAATCCCGCCGCCAGCAGATCTTCGCGCGCCGTGCTCACTGCGCCTGCCTGACATTTCGTTGACTAGATCATTACTCTAGAGTTTTACTCTAGAGGCAGTCAAATGAATACGCCGGACCTCACTGGCCCGGCGTCGGCAGTTACTTCGAGCTTGGAGCGTCAGGCGTACCGGAGCCTGACGTCGTCGGGGGTGGCGGTGCGGTCGCGGTCACCGGCGCGCCGGGCGCTGGTGCGGGAGACGCCGCAGCGGCCGGCTCGGACGCGGCTGGCGCCGGACTGACCTGCGGAACCGGATCGGAACGCACAGCGGAAGGCTCGCTGCTGCTGTTCGGCGCATCGACCTTGGCCGTGTCGGGCTGGCCGGCAGGCTTCGCCGGCTTCACGGCCTCGCCCCTGTCGTCGCGCCTCGTCTCGGCCTTGGGCTCATCGCCTGCCGCCTCGCCCTTGGGCGTCTCCTGTTGCTCGACCGGCTTGCCGCGACGGCCGTGCTTCTGCCGCGACGGCTTGGCTTCACCGGCGGCCTGCGGGATCTGACCATCGTCCGGCTTGGCACCTTCCGGCGTCTCGCTCGGGCGCGCCATGCGCTTGCCGCGGTGGGCGGGACGTCCTTCGGGATTCAAACCGTCGGCGTCGGGCTTCGATCCGTCCTTGGCCCCATCCTTGGCGCCTTCCTGCGGCGCCGCACCCTGGTGCTGCCGGCGAGACGGACGTTCGGCCGGCTGCTCCGGAGACTGGTTCGCCTCCTGGCGGCCGTCCCTCGCGCCCTGCTTGGCGCCCTTGGGCTGATCCTTGGCCTGGTAGCGCGGGTCGTTGGCGCCGTTCGAAATCAGATAGGAAGCCAGCACGCCGGCCATGTCGCTCGACGTCGTATAGTGCTGGCGCAGGAAGCCCGGCAGCGAACCGGCCGGCACCGTCTTCAAGAGGCCGCGCGGGCTCTTGTGGCAGGCCGTACAGGTGCTCCCGAAAATCTGGGAGGGGCTCTTGCCGGCCTCGAGGTTTTGCGCACGCGCCAATCCGGCCGACAGGCCGATCAGAAGCGCGACCGTCGCCAGACTGAGGGCTCGGCTCAACATTCCTTAAGTCTCCAGATTCCGGAAAAATCGCCGCCTGCGCCTCATGGATCGGCCGCGGCGGTCACCTTTTAGACGATTATCGCGCGAATGGAAGCGCGCCCGTGACGCATCCACGCAATTGTCACATTTTGGAATATCGGCTTTGAGCACAACGCAATAGCGCGATCCAATTCCTTGCCTATGTTTTGTTTGGGGACACATCGGAGTGATCAGCTCCGGTGGTGTCGGTGTGCAGCTCGCCGTTCCGTTGGTGTTTCGATGGACCGATTGTTGCGATATTTCCTGGGGCGCTTCATCCGCCGCGGTTCGATCACGTTCACGACCGCGAGCGGCGCTCAATTCACTTGTGGTGACGGCACCGGTGTTCCGGTCGCCGCGCGCTTCATGTCCAGGGCGGCCGAAGTCCGCGTCCTGGTCGATCCCGAACTTTATCTCGGCGAAGCCTTCATGGACGGCACGTTCGTGGTGGAGCAAGGCAGCATCGCCGATGTGCTGGCTGTCCTGATGGGCCAGGCGGCGATGTTGCCGAACTTCGCCAGGCTGCAGGCCTGGCTGCGCTTCCTCGGACGGCGCGCCCAGCAGATCAATGTGCGCGGCCGGTCCAGAAGCAATGTCGCCCGGCACTACGATCTCGATGGCCGCCTCTATTCCCTCTTCCTCGACGCGGACAAGCAATACAGCTGCGCCTATTTCGAGACGCCGGACGCGACCCTGGACGATGCCCAACTCGCCAAGAAGCGCCATCTTGCCGCAAAACTCCTGCTCGAGCCTGGCCACCGGGTCCTCGACATCGGTTCCGGCTGGGGCGGTCTTGGGCTCTATCTCGCCGAGATGGGCGGCGCCGACGTCACTGGCGTCACGTTGTCGACCGAGCAGCTGCAGATTTCCAACGCCCGGGCGGCCGAGCGGAACCTGACGCAGTCGGCGCGCTTTGTGCTGCAGGACTACCGCGATATCCCCGGCCCGTTCGACCGCATCGTCTCGGTCGGCATGTTCGAGCACGTCGGCGTCGCCTATTACGAAACCTTTTTCAAGCGCTGCGCCGAGTTGCTGAGCGATGACGGCATCATGATGCTGCACTCGATCGGGCGCTCGACCGGTCCCGACGTCACCAGCCCCTGGATCCGGAAATACATCTTCCCCGGCGGGTACATCCCGGCGCTCTCCGAAGTCATGCCAGCAATCGAGAAGGCCGGATTGCTGATCTGCGACATGGAGATCCTGCGCCTGCACTACGCCGAGACCCTGAAGGCGTGGCGCGACCGCTTCATGGCGCGGCGCGAGGAGGCTGTCCGGCTCTACGACGAGGCCTTCGCCCGGATGTGGGAGTTCTATCTGGCGGCCTCCGAGATGTCGTTCCGCGTCCAGAACATGATGAACTTCCAGCTGCAACTCACCAAGCGCCAGGGCATCGTGCCGATGACCCGCGATTATATCGGGCGCGAGGAAGGCCGGCTGCGGCTCAAGGAAGCCGGCGCCGCGAAACCCCGGCTGCAACTCGCCGGCGAGTGAATGCGCGACAGATGGTGCTGCTAGTTGCGCAGGCTGTAAGCCGACCCGCAATGGGCAAAGCTTGGGGCTGGACGCGCCAGATGGGCCGCGGCGGCGGAAACCAGGCCGACATCGCAGGGAACGTTCCGGATCTCCGGACGCGCCGCCTGCTCCATCGTGTCGACAAGCGCCGCCAGCCAGCGGCGGTCGATGCCGCCCGCCCGGCCAAGTCCTGATCGCGCAGTCCGAAACTCTTGAGCCATCGACGCCGTATCTTCCGTGGGCGAAGACAACCCGGAATCCGCCGGGTCGTTCCCGCGAAGCCGCCGCAAAGAAAATGCGGCAGATGTGATCTGCTTCACAGAGGTCCGTTCCGGGCTGTCGTAGTGGTCCGGAATGACCCCAGAAACGCATCAGACGATGTTGGATCCGCAGCGCGACCTCGTGACCGACTACGCCTTGATCGCAACGGGCGTCGCGGCCGCCTTGATCGCGCTGGCCTTTCTCATCCTCATCTGAGCAAGGCCAGCACCGACCTCGCTGCTGGTTGGGCGCGGCAGCCCGGAAAAAGGTTCAGGCCGCGCCGGATTTTTGCCAATCACATCGTTGACCGGCCCGGCTTCGCCCGGTTGCGGGCAAAACCGCGTCAAGCGGAATGCACCCGGCCGTCGCGGATTCACACCTCGCGTTGTGTGAATCGTGCATAAGAAACATCCGTCCTTTCGCTTCGTGCGGGGCTGGCGCTTGATCGCCGCCCCACAGCCGAAAATCTCAGTAACGACGAAATCAGAAGAATAAGCTCGTCCATGGCCTTGATTGATTCGAACGTCCACAAGCTCGCGCCCGATGCCGCGTCCCCGGCCTACCGGAGTGCGCCGCACAACATCGAAGCGGAACAGGGCCTCCTGGGTGCGATCCTGGTCAACAACGACGCGTTCTATCGCGTCTCGGATTTCCTCGAGCCGAAGCATTTCTTCGAGCCGCTGCACCAGACCATCTACGAGACCGCGAGCTCCCTGATCCGGATGGGCAAGGTCGCGACCCCCGTCACCCTGAAGACGTTCCTGCCGGCCGATACCGACATTGGCGGCATGACGATCAGTCAATACCTCGCCCGTCTCGCTGCCGAAGCAACCACCATCATCAACGCGCAGGACTACGGCCGTACCGTTTACGACCTGAGCCTGCGGCGCAACCTGATCCAGATCGGCGAGGAGATCGTCAACGTCGCCTACGATGCGCCGGTCGACTTTGCCCCGCGCGCGCAGATCGAGGATGCCGAGCGGCAGCTCTACAGCCTCGCCGAAACCGGCCGCTATGACGGCGGCTTCCAGCGCTTTTCGCAGGCCCTCACGATTGCCGTCGACATGGCGGCAAAGGCGTTCCAGCGCGACGGCAAGCTGTCCGGCATCTCGACCGGCCTGCGCGACCTCGACGCCCGGATGGGCGGCCTGCAACCGTCCGACCTCATCGTGCTCGCCGGTCGTCCCGGCATGGGCAAGACCTCGCTCGCCACCAACATCGCCTACAACATTGCCAAGGCCTATCAGGGCGAGGTCCAGCCGGACGGCACCACAAAGGCGATCCACGGCGGCTGTGTCGGCTTCTTCTCCTGCGAAATGAGCGGCGAGCAGCTCGCCACCCGTATTCTCGCCGAACGCACCGGCATCCCGTCGAGCCATATCCGCCGCGGCGGCATTTCCGAACTCGATTTCGAGAAGATCCGTGACTGTTCGATCGAGTTGCAGTCGCTGCCGTTCTATGTCGACGAAACCGGCGGCCTCTCGATCTCGCAGCTCACCGCCCGCGCCCGCCGCCTCAAGCGGCAGAAGGGCCTCGACCTGATCGTGATCGACTACATCCAGCTGCTGCAGGGCTCGGGCAAGAAGGGCAATGACAACCGCGTCCAGGAAATCACCGAGATCACCACAAATCTGAAGGCGCTGGCGAAGGAACTGAACGTACCCGTGATCGCGCTGTCGCAGCTCTCGCGACAGGTCGAAAACCGCGACGACAAGCGCCCCCAGCTTTCCGACCTGCGTGAATCCGGCTCGATCGAGCAGGACGCCGACGTCGTGATGTTCGTGTATCGCGAGGAATACTACCTCGCCAACAAGGAGCCGCGCCCCGGCACCCCCGAGCACGAAAAATGGCAGATGGAGCTGGAACTGGCCCATGGCAAGGCCGAAGTCATCATCGGCAAGCAGCGCCACGGCCCGACCGGCACCGTCGAACTGCACTTCGAGGCCAGCGTCACCAGGTTCGGCGATCTCGCACCCGACGGTCAAATTCCGGATCACTCTCATTGATTCCGCAGCGCGGTTGAACGCCGCAAGCGCGACGCGTACAACTGCGCCATGAACATCGTGACCGACGCGAAATCGCAGCTGACGCCTGAAGCCAATCTGCTGGCGGCCTATCCGACCGCCACCGGCATCCTGACCGTCGACCTCGACGCCATCATCGCCAACTGGCGCAAACTCGAGAAGACCGCGGTACCGGCGGAATGCGCCGCCGTGGTCAAGGCCAACGCCTATGGCTGCGGCGCCGAGCAGGTGTCGCGGGCGCTGGCCAAGGCCGGCTGCAAGACCTTCTTCGTCGCCACCGTCGAGGAGGCCGCCGTGGTGCGCGCGGCCGTTCCACAGGCAACCGTGTATGCGCTCGGCGGCTTCTTCCAGCAGACCGGCGACGCCTACGCCAAGATCGACTGCAAGCCGGTGATCGGCGATCTCAACGAGCTCGCCGAATGGGACGTGTTCTGCCGCCGCTCCGGCTGGTCCGGCGGCGCCGCCATCCATATCGACACCGGCATGAACCGCCTCGGCCTCACGGTCAGCGAGGCGCAGGGCATCATCCCTCGCATCAATGCCGGCGACCACGGCATCACCCTGGTCATGAGCCACCTCGCCTCCGCCGAGCTTCTCAACAATCCCGCCAATGCAAAGCAGTTGGCGAGCTTCCGCGAGATCGCGAGCCTGTTCACCGGCGTGCCGGCCTCGCTGGCGAACTCCTCCGGCGTGTTTCTCGGCGCCCAGTTCCAGTTCGAGATGGTGCGGCCGGGCTGCGCGCTCTACGGCGTCAATCCGACGCCGGAGGCCGACAACCCGATGCAGCCTGTGGTCGACCTCAAGGCCCGCATCGTGCAGATCCGCAACATCGATCGCGGCGAGACCGTCGGCTATGGCGGCACCTGGACCGCGCGGCGGCCGACCCGGCTTGCGATCATTGCGGCCGGCTATGCCGACGGCTATTTCCGCGCCGCCAGCGCCAATGACGGCACCCGTGGTGCCGAGGTTGTGGTCGCCGGCAAGCGTTGCCCGATCGCCGGCCGGGTCTCGATGGACCTGATCGCGGTCGACGTCACCGACCTCGACAAGAATGCGGTCCGGCGCGGCCACATGGTGACGCTGATCGGCGAAGGCATCACTGTCGACGAGCTCGCGCATCATTTCGGCACCATCGGCTACGAGGTGCTGACCAGCCTCGGCCGCCGCTTCGTGCGCATCTACAAGGGCGGCGACGCGGTCGCGGCGAGCGACAGCGTCGCCGAGAAGAACGAGCCGGCCGCGGCCCAAGCCGCACCGCCGACCTTGCCGACAGCCGCGCCCGCGGCGGCACCGCCGCCACTTCCGTCCACCTGACGACATGGCCGGTCGCGACTGCAAGTGCGCATGAAGATCGCGACATTCAACATCAACAACGTCAACCGCCGGCTGCCGAACCTGCTGCGCTGGCTGAAATCGGCCAAGCCCGACGTCGTCAGCCTGCAGGAGCTCAAGGCCAGCGACGCCGAGTTTCCCCAAGCCGCGATCGAGCAAGCCGGCTACGGCGCGGTGTGGCAAGGCCAGAAGACCTGGAACGGCGTCGCCATCCTCGCGCGCAAGGCGGATCCCGTGCTGATCCGCACCGCCCTGCCCGGCGACGCCGCCGATCACGAGGCGCGCTACATCGAGGCCGCGGTCCGCGGGATCGTCGTGACCAGCCTCTATCTGCCGAACGGCAATCCGCAGCCCGGACCGAAATTCGATTACAAGCTCGCCTGGTTCAAGCGGCTGCGTGCGCATGCCGCCAAGCTGCTCAAGCAGGACGTGCCGGTGGTGCTCGCCGGCGACTACAATGTCGCGCCGACGCCGTTCGACATCTATCCGACCCGCTCCTGGGACAAGGACGCGCTGATCCAGCCGCAGAGCCGCACCGCGTTCAAGGCGCTGGTCGACCAGGGCTGGTGCGATGCGATCCGCACGCTGCATCCGGATGATCCGATGTTCACCTTCTGGGACTACAAGCGCCAGCGCTGGCCGCGCGATGCCGGCCTGCGGCTCGATCATCTCCTGCTCAGTCCACAGGTCGCGGCGCGGCTTCAGAAAGCCGGCGTCGACCGCGACATCCGCGGCGAGGAAGGTGCCAGCGATCATGCGCCGGCGTGGGTGATGTTGAAGTGATCGGTGGTTGCCAAGCCTCGTAACAATCAGCGTTCGGGGTCACGGTGCACACACCATCGTCGTCCTGGCGAAAGCCAGGACCCATAACCACCGCATTTGATTGTAAATGGGATCGTGGCTCCAGCGTCGTACAACGCCTAATGTTTGGGGTAATGGGTCCTGGCTTTTCGCCAGGACGACAGCGAGTATGTTGCGCAACCGCGGGACAAAAATCCGCAATCGCGCGCGATGCGCCCGAGTTTTACATTTCGTCTATCGCACCTCACCGGAGCGCGCAGGTGGGCTTCCTCTTCGTCCTCGTCGTCGGCCTGGTCGCCGGCACCATCTCAGGCATCGTCGGCACCGGCTCGTCGATCATGCTGATGCCGGTGCTGGTGTATCAGTACGGGCCGAAGCAGGCGGTGCCGATCATGGCGGTCGCCGCCGTGATGGCCAATCTGTCGCGCATCCTGGCGTGGTGGCGCGAGGTCGACTGGCGCGCCTGCCTCGCCTACTCGATCACCGGCATTCCGGCCGCCGCCCTCGGCGCGCGCACCCTGCTCGCATTGCCCTCGCGCGCGGTCGATATCGCGATCGGCGTGTTCCTGATCGCAATGGTGCCGGTGCGGCACTGGCTGGCCAAACACAAACTCAAGGCCAGTCTCTGGCATCTGATGATCGGCGGCGCGCTCATCGGCTATCTCACCGGCATCGTCGCCTCGACCGGCCCGCTCAGCGTGCCGCTATTCTTGTTTTACGGCCTCGACAAGGGCGCCTTCCTCGCCACCGAAGCGGCAAGCTCGCTCGGGCTCTATGTCAGCAAGTCGGTGACGTTCGAACGCTTCGGCGCGCTGACGCCTGATATCGCGCTGAAAGGCCTGATCGCCGGCGCCTCGTTGATGGCCGGCGCCTTCATCGCCAAGCGTTTCGTGCTGCAGATGAAGCCGGAGGCGTTCCGCCTGATCATGGACGGCATCATGCTGGCGGCGGGCACTGCGCTGCTGTGGTCGGCGGCCGCGCATTAGAGGACTGCCCCACGAACGCCACGTCCGGCTGAACCAAGGAAGCGGCAACACGCGAACCATTGTCACTTTTCAACGCTACCGATAGACTGTTCCACCAAGGCGCAACTGAATCATGAAATCTCTCGAACTCTCGCTGTTCGCCGACTACTCCCAATTCTACATCCAGGATGAATCCACAGCCGACGAGCTTTCAGCGGAGTGGACGCCGGAGACGACCGACCGGATGCTTGCAGCAGGATCGGGCATCGTCAGGATCGGTACCGCGCGGAACATGCATGTCCCGGTCTCCGTGCAGATCCTCGAACGCGAGCCGGACGATGACTCCGCCGGCTGGGATCACATCGTCGAAGCCAGCCTGGACGTCGCATCGGGGCGCATCGCGATTGCCGGTTGCACCGACTACTTCCCCGATGCCGCGCGCATCGACGTCGCTCCGGGGACCTACCGGCTGCGGGTCTCGTACGGCGCGCTCGATACGCTGTCGGAGGACGGACTGGAGGGAGACGATCACTACCGGCTGCAACTCTGGCCTGCCCCCTCGATCGCGGTGCGGGTCTTGAAGCAGCGACCGGCGCCGGCCGACTGACTCGATTTTGACCGAACATGCCAGGGCACGGCTGCGCCGTCGCACGTTGCGCCCTGTTGATCCGTGCTATGGAGGAGACACGGAATCGAGCTCTCCCCCATGGCCAAATCCACCCTCTCCTTCGTCTGCCAGAACTGCGGCGCGGCGTATAATCGCTGGCAGGGCAAATGCGACTCCTGCGGCGAGTGGAACACGCTGGCCGAGGAGGACACCACGGGCTCGGTGCCGGTCTCGATCCGCAGCAAGCGCAAGGGACGGACGTTTGCGCTGGAATCGCTGTCCGGCAAGACCCAGGACGCGCCGCGGCTGTCGTCCGGCATGACCGAGCTCGACCGCGTCACCGGCGGCGGCTTTGTCCGCGGCTCGGTGCTGCTGGTTGGCGGCGATCCCGGCATCGGCAAATCGACGCTCCTTACACAAGCGACCTCCATGATGGCGCGCGCCGGCCATCGCGCGGTCTACATCTCGGGCGAGGAGGCGGTCGCGCAGGTGCGGCTGCGCGCCGAGCGGCTCGGGCTCGCCGATGCGCCGGTGCAGCTGGCGTCCGAGACCTCGGTCGAGGACATCGTCTCGACGCTGTCGGAAGGCGCGGTGCCGCGGCTGATCGTGATCGATTCGATCCAGACCATGTGGACCGACACGGTGGAATCAGCGCCGGGCACCGTGACCCAGGTCCGCGCCTCGGCGCAGGCGCTCATTCGTTTCGCCAAGAAGACGGGGGCAACGATCATCCTGGTCGGCCATGTCACCAAGGACGGCCAGATCGCCGGCCCCCGCGTGGTCGAGCACATGGTTGACGCGGTGCTGTCGTTCGAGGGTGAAGGCTCGCAGCAGTTCCGCATCCTGCGCTCGGCGAAGAACCGCTTTGGCGCGACCGATGAGATCGGGGTGTTCGAGATGACCGGGCTCGGCCTGCGCGAGGTCACCAACCCCTCCGAACTGTTCCTCAGTGAACGCGAGCTCGGCAGTCCCGGCACGGCGGTTTTCGCCGGCATCGAGGGCACCCGCCCGGTGCTGGTCGAGCTGCAGGCGCTGGTGGCGCCGACCTCGCTCGGCACGCCGCGCCGCGCCGTGGTCGGCTGGGACCCGAGCCGGCTATCGATGGTGCTGGCGGTGCTGGAAGCGCATTGCGGCGTCAAATTGTCCGGACATGACGTCTATCTCAACGTCGCCGGCGGCCTGCGCATCCAGGAGCCGGCTGCGGACCTCGCCGCTGCCGCCGCGCTGGTGTCCTCGTTGGTGAATGCGCCGCTGCCGACCGACGCGGTCTATTTCGGCGAGATTTCGCTGTCCGGCGCGATCCGCCCGGTGGCGCAGACCCCGGCCCGGCTCAAGGAGGCGCTCAAGCTCGGCTTCGGCCGCGCCATTCTGCCCGAATCGGCCCGCGGCGATGGCGGCGGCGACGCCGCCCTCACGCTCAACACCGTCGGCAATCTGACCACGCTGGTGGCCGAAATTGCCGCGCGCGGGACGCCTCGCGGCGGCCGGGCTACGCCGAGAGGCGACCAAGGTGCCTCGGGGGGCACTGATGCCGTTGAGAAAAATGCCACACCGGCCCGATTCCGTCGCGAGACCAGCTAAAGCGGGCGTGACGTAACAGCGCCCCGCCGCTATACATCCGCCGCGCGGGACAGGCGGCGCTCCGGCCTTGCCGGATGCCCCCGATGCGCCTCAGTTAGGACGGCACCGAGACGCCGATTCGCGAGAGCCCTTAACAGCGTAAGCCCTTAACAGCGTACCGAAACGCACCAGCGGACCTGACCAGCCGATGCCCATAACGATACTCGATCTCGTCCTGCTCGGCGTGATGCTGATTTCGGGCCTGCTTGCCATGGTGCGTGGCTTCATGCGCGAGATCCTGTCGATCGCGGCCTGGGGCGCCGCCGCGCTGGTCACGCTGTATGCTTTCTCGAAGCTGCTGCCCACCGCCAAGACTTACTTCAATAACGACACGGTCGCCGCCGTGGTCGTGGTCGCCGGCGTGTTCATCGGCACGCTGATCGTGGTCTCGATCATCACGGTGCGGATCTCGGACATGATCCTGGATTCCCGGATCGGCGCGCTCGACCGCACCCTCGGCTTCCTGTTCGGCCTCGCCCGCGGCCTGCTGATCGTGGTCGTGGCGTTCATGTTCTTCACCTGGCTGGTTCCCGACAAGCAGCGGCCCGACTGGGTCACGGGGGCGAAGTCCCGGGTGGTGCTGCAGGGAACCGGGGATTGGCTGATGTCGCTCTTGCCTGACGACCCCGAGAACACCATCTTAAAGAAGTTCAAGAAGAATAAGCCAGACGACGATTCTGCGGCCGATACCAACGATCAGGCGACGCCGGCGTCGGGTGATGGCTATAGCAAACCTGCGCGTGACAGCTTGAAAAAGCTGATCGAGAAACCCGCGGGCCGATAACTTATTTGGGCCCTTACGAGAGGCGATGAACGAGATGCAAACCCCTTCCGATCATGCCGACCAGATGGATCTCGACCTCGGCCCGACGGAATTGCAGGAACATCTCCGGGACAACGATTTCCGTTACCACCCCGATCTCGATGGCGACACGCTCCGCGAGGAATGCGGCGTGTTCGGCATCTTCGGCCACTCCGAGGCCGCCGCGATCACCGCGCTCGGCCTGCACGCTCTGCAACACCGCGGCCAGGAAGCCGCCGGCATCGTCTCGTTCGACGGCAGCCGCTTCCACAGTGAACGCCGCCTCGGCCTGGTCGGCGACGCCTTCTCCCGCCGTGAGGTGATCGATCGTCTGCCCGGCAGCGCCGCGGTCGGCCACGTCCGCTATCCCACGACCGGCGGCACGGGCCTGCGCAACGTGCAGCCGTTGTTCGCCGAGCTCAATGCCGGCGGGTTCGCGGTCGGCCACAACGGCAACCTGACCAACGGCCTGACCTTGCGCAGCGAGCTGGTGAAGGGCGGCGCGTTGATGCAGTCGACCACCGACACCGAAGTGATCCTGCATCTGGTCGCGCAGTCCAAGCGCACCCGCTTCATCGATCGTTTCATTGAGGCGCTGCGCGCCATCGAGGGCGCCTATGCGCTGGTGGCGCTGACCAACAAGAAGCTGGTCGGCGCGCGCGACCCGCTCGGCATCCGACCGCTCGTGCTCGGCGATCTCGACGGCCATCCGATCCTGACCTCGGAGACCTGCGCGCTCGACATGATCGGCGCCAAATACGTCCGCGACATCGAGCCCGGCGAGATCATCGTGTTCGACGAGAAAGGCGCGCACAGCCACAAGCCGTTCCCGCCGAAGCCGGCGCGGCCCTGCATCTTCGAATACATCTATTTCGCGCGGCCGGATTCGATCGTCGGCGGCCGCTCGGTCTACGACGTGCGCAAGGCGTTCGGCGCCCAGCTTGCGCGCGAGAGCCATCCCGAGGTCGACGTCGTGGTGCCGGTGCCGGATTCCGGCGTGCCCGCCGCGGTCGGCTACAGCCAGTATTCCGGCGTGCCGTTCGAGCTCGGCATCATCCGCAACCACTATGTCGGCCGCACCTTCATCCAGCCGACCCAGACCGTGCGCGAGCTCGGCGTGCGCATGAAGCATTCGGCCAACCGCGCCGCGATCGAGGGCAAGCGCATCATCCTGATCGACGACAGCCTGGTGCGCGGCACCACCTCGAAGAAGATCGTGCGCATGATGCGCGACGCCGGTGCCCGCGAGGTGCATTTCCGCCTCGCCTCGCCGCCGATCCTCTATCCCGACTATTACGGCATCGACCTCCCCGATCGCGGTGGCCTGCTGGCTGCGACCCATTCGCTCGAGGAAATGCGCGACATCATCGGCGCCGACTCGCTCGCCTTCCTGTCGATCGACGGCATGTACCGCGCGATGGGCTATGAGGGACGCGATCCCGCCAGCCCGAAGTTCGCCGACCATTGCTTCACCGGCGCCTATCCGACCCATCTCACCGACCAGAGCGAGACCGAGCCCTCGCCGCGCCAGCTCTCGCTGCTGGCGGAGGCCAGCTGACGGAACAAGGCCATGCAACCGATCATCGGCATTCTCTGTGGGGTGCTGCTGGTTGGCTTCATCGTATTTGCCTTCCGCCAGGGCATGAAGGTGACACCCGACAGCTCGGGCAACGGGACCAACAGCGCCAATATGGATCAAGGCGGCGGTTTGTGAGCTTCGGTGGTGTTGGAATTCATCATGGCCGGGCTTGTCCCGGCCATTTCTGTCTGTAATACCCCCGGCAAAGACGCGGACAGACAGACATGACAAAACCCCTCGCCTCCCGGATTGCCCTCGTGACCGGCGCATCGCGCGGCATCGGCTATGCGACATCAGTCGCCCTTGCAAAAGCCGGCGCGCATGTGGTGGCGGTGGCGCGCACGCAGGGCGGGCTGGAAGAGCTCGACGACGAGATCCGCAAGGACGGCGGCAGCGCCACGCTGGTGCCGCTGTCGCTGACCGATTACGAGGGCATCGCGCGGCTCGGGCTCGCGCTGCATGAGCGCCACGGCAAGCTCGACATCCTGGTCGGCAATGCCGGCACGGCCGGACCGTCGTCGCCGCTCGGCCATATCGAGCTGAAGCCGTGGAACGACGTGATGGCGATCAACGTCACCGCCAACTTCCAGCTGATCCGCTGCATGGACCCGCTGCTGCGCCAGTCCGACGCCGGCCGCGCGGTGTTCGTGACCTCGGGCGTGGCGCACAAGGCCAGCGCCTATCTTGGGCCCTATGCCGCCTCGAAGGCCGCCCTGGACGCGCTGGTGCGCTCCTGGGCCAACGAGACCGCCAACACGGCGCTGCGCGTCAATCTGTTCAGCCCCGGCCCGATCCGCACCCGGATGCGCGCGCAGGTATTTCCCGGCGAAGACCCGATGACGCTCGATACGCCCGACATGGCCGCCGAATTCATCGTCCCGATGTGCTCGCCGGAGTGGACCGAAACCGGCAAGCTCTACGACTACAAGGCACGCACGCTGCGGACATTTCAGCCGCCGGCGTGAGTCGGTTACAGCGAGCGCGCCTTCGACTGTCATCACCCGCGCATGCGAAAGCGGGTGATCCAGTATTCCAGAGACGTCCGTGCTTGAGCCGATGGGCCACGGCGTACTGGATCGCCCGGTCGAGCGGGCGATGACACCTGTGACGCGTCGGCTTGCCTCTGCCATGCAATTGACTCCGTCCCCGCCCCGCGATTGACTGCCCTCCCAGCGGCACCACCGCCAAGAAAAATCTCGGGAGGCATCATGACGCCGACGTTCAATCGCGCGCGCTCCATTCTCACTGGATTGTTTCTCTCCGCCGGCATCGCATCATCAGCGCTTCTCATGCCGCCCGCGCCCGCCCGGGCGGGCGACGTCCCGACCTTCGCGGTCGACCCGTCATGGCCGAAGCAACTGCCCAACAACTGGATCATCGGCCAGGTCGGCGGCATCACCGTCGACTGGCAGGGCCACATCTGGGTGGTGCACCGGCCACGCTCGCTGACCGACGGCGAGAAGGCGGCGAGCCTCACGCCGCCGCGCGCGAAATGCTGCGTAGCGGCGCCGCCGGTGCTGGAGTTCGACGTCGACGGCAACCTGCTGCGATCGTGGGGCGGCCCCGGCGACGGCTATCAATGGGTCGGCCGCGAGCACGGCATCGAGGTCGACGAGCGCGGCTTCGTGTGGATCGGCGGCAATGCCGATGACGACAGCGAAATCCTGAAGTTCACGCTCGACGGCAAATATCTCGGTCAGATCGGCAAGATCGCAACCCGCACCAACAGCAACGACACCACGCAGCTCGGCCGCCCCGCCGAGATGGCGATCGACAAGGATGCCAACGAACTCTACATCGCCGACGGCTACGGCAACCGCCGCGTCATCGTGTTCGACGCCACCACGCTCGCCTACAAGCGGCACTGGGGCGGCTATGGCAAGCTGCCCACCGACGACAAGCAGCCGCCATACGATCCGAGCGCCGCGGTGCAGGAGCAGTTCGGCAATCCCGTGCATTGCATCAAGATCGCCAATGACGGGCTGGTCTATGTCTGTGACCGCAGCCAGGACCGCATCCAGGTGTTCCAGAAGAACGGCACCTTTGTCAGGGAATGGTTCTACGAGAAGAACACCCGCGGCGACGGCGCGGTGTTCGATCTCGCGCTGTGGCCCGATCCGAAGCAGACCTATCTGCTCAACGCCGACGGCGCCAACAACGAGATCCGCGTGCTCAAGCGCGACGACGGCAGTGTGGTCGGCACTTTCGGCCATAGCGGCCGCAATGCCGGGCAATTCGCCCTGCTCCATGTCATGGCGGTCGACCAGAAGGGCAATGTCTACACCGGCGAGGTCGAGGGCAAGCGGATCCAGAAGTTCAAGCTGACCTCGGACGCGCTGAAGTAGAGATGACCAAAGGATGACGCTTGGACGCAGTTCATCCGGCTTTATGCGGATTGCCGCGTCCGCCCGGACAGGGTAAGCGGGAACTCGAACGACCGGCGCGAGGCCCCGCAAGAGGGCCGTCCGGAAAAATCACAGTGGAGGGAATGTCTGATGACGACGACGCTCGCGCGGCGCCACGCCGTGCTTTTTGCTTGCGCTGCACTCGGCCTTACAACCCCTGCCTTCGCCCAGGACAAGAACGTCAAGATCGGCGTGCTGAACGACATGTCGGGCCTCTATGCCGACATCGGCGGCCCGAACTCGGTGGCTGCGGCCAACATGGCGGTGGAGGATTCCGGCCTCCGCGCCAAGGGCTGGAAGATCGAGGTGGTCAGCGGCGATCACCAGAACAAGCCCGACGTCGGCGTCAACATCGCGCGCAACTGGATCGACAACGAGAAGGTCGACATCATCACTGATACGCCGAACTCCGGCGTTGCGCTGGCGGTGAGCAACCTCGCCAAGGAGAAGAACTCGATCGTGCTCAACTCGGGCGCCGCCACTGCCGATCTCACCGGCAAGGCCTGCAACGCCAACACGATCTCCTACACGTTCGACACCTATATGCTGGCCCACGGCACCGGCCAGGCCCTGACCAAGGCCGGCGGCGATACCTGGTTCTTCCTCACCGCCGACTACGCCTTCGGCCATGCGCTGGAGCGCGACACCACGGCGGTCGTCACTGCCAACGGCGGCAAGTCGCTCGGCGGCGTCAAGCACCCGCTCAACACCGCCGACTTCTCCTCGTTCCTGCTGCAGGCGCAGGCCTCCAAGGCCAAGGTCATCGGCCTCGCCAATGCCGGCGGCGACACCACCAATGCGATCAAGCAGGCGTCCGAATTCGGCATCACCACCGGCGGACAGAAGCTCGCGGCGCTGCTGCTGTTCGTCAACGACGTGCACGCGCTGGGCCTCAAGATCGCCCAGGGCCTGACCTTCACCGAGTCGTTCTACTGGGACGCGAACGACCAGACCCGCGCCTGGTCGAAGCGCTTCCAGAAGGTCTCGCCGAAGGGCTCGATGCCGTCGATGACGGTGGCCGGCGTCTATGCCGGCGTGCTGCATTATTTGAAGGCGCTCGACGCGATGGGCGTCAATCCCCATGACGGCGCCAAGGTCGTCGCCAAGATGAAGGAGATCCCGACCGACGACCCGCTGTTCGGCAAGGGTCCCTTGCGGATCGACGGCCGCCGCATCATCCCGGCCTACCTGTTCGAGGTGAAGAAGCCGGAAGAGTCGAAATATCCGTGGGACTATTACAAATTGATCGCCACCATCTCGCCGGAAGACGCCGCCAAGCCGCTCGAGGCCAGCGACTGTCCGCTGGTGAAGAAGTAAGCGAGCTATCGTAACTATCGTAGGGTGGGCAAAGGCGCGCCAGCCCCGTGCCCACCATTTGCGGCGTGCTCGCGATGGTGGGCACGCTTGCTCTTTGCCCACCCGACTCTCTCACTTCGCCGCCGACTTCGCTTTCGCCTGCGCGGGCAACGCCGCCCATTCCTTGTCGCCAGGCGGTTTGTAAAGTTGGGCCATCGCTGGGAAACTCGTCAGAAAATTCGGGGGCCGAAACGCCGGGGAAAGGCGCGCCGGGGGAAGCCTGTCGGGGCGGCCTCGCGAATGACGGCCCCGCGCTGTCACAAACCCGAGATATCTCTTGTGATACCGGACCGATTGCCGGGGGATTTCAGGGGCCCGGTGCCGATCCAACGCCGCCAAGCGATCATATTCCGCTTGGACGGCGTTGCGTTTTCCAGGTCGAGAAGTTCGGCTCCGCATGCGCGCCGAGGCCGACTTTGCGGCGCGTGCGCGCACCTTCTCGAGGTAGCGGTTCGAGAACGCCTCGAAATGCGTCATCCGCTGTTCGAGAAGAGGCGCGCCGCACCGCTTCCTTGATGCGGAGCTGATGCATCACGCCGCCCTTGCTGAGCCCGCTTTCGCGCGCGATCGCATCCGGCGTCAGGCATCCCGACCCGTCGCGCGTCACGATGGTGATGGCAGCATCGAGCGCGGCCTTGCGGGAGCGTTCCAAGCGGGAAGGATTATCGGATGGTTTGTAAATAGCCAAGATAACGCAATCGTCATCGAGGCGGCCTGTCCGCTTGTGTCGGACCGGCGCAGTCGCATTCGTCCTCGAAGCATCGATCCACATCAACTTGGAACCCGCAAGCGATGACACAGCAGAAACCGACGGCGGAAACCGAAATCAGGTCACTCATCGACGCCTGGGCGGCCGCGGTCCGCCGACAGGACTATCCGGGCATTCTCGCCCATCACGATCAGGATATCGTGATGTTCGACGTTCCGCCGCCGTTGCAGTCGCGCGGATTGGACGCGTACAGGAAGACGTGGGACCTGTTCTACAGCTGTTACCGCCCGTCCCACGCCTTCAATATCGAGGAGATCGCGATCACGGCCGGCGATGACGTGGCGTTCGCGGTGATGGTGATGCGGTGCGGCCCGCCCGACGCCACGTTCCAGTTCAGGCTGACGATCGGATTGCGCAAGGTCGGCGGCGAATGGCGCATCACGCATGAGCACCATTCGGTGCCGGCGACGGATTAGATCGCGAACCCATCAAACGGGAAGCACCCGCTTCGACGGGCTGACCCCTACGAGTTGGTATATCTAACCCAATCCAGGAATACTCAACGATGCTCACCGTCTATGGCGAAGGTCGCGGCTTCCGTGTTGTCTGGCTGCTCGAGGAATTGGGATTGGTTTACCGGCTGCGCCCAGTCGATCTGTTTGCGGTCGAGCATGATCGCGATTTCCTCGCAATCAACCCCGCCGGCTTCATTCCCGTCCTGCAGGACGGCGAGACGATCATGGTCGAGTCGGTCGCGATTCTTCAGTACCTGCTCGCCCGCCACGACTCAGCTTCGCTTGCGGTCGCACCGGACGAGCCCGCCTTCGCTTCCTATCTGCAATTTCTCCATTTGGGCGAGGCCGGGCTCGCTGGGCCGATGAACGGCGTCATTGTCGGTCGCAACCTGGCGCCCGAGGCCGAGCGAGACGTCCGGGTGACCCGCTGGGCCCTCGAGACCTTCGAGAGCCGGCTGGGTCTGGTGACCCGCCGCCTCGCCGATTGCCCTTATCTCGCTGGCAATCGCTTCACGGCCGCCGATATCTCGGTGAGCTACGCCTTGCTGCTCGGCCTGCGCACTGGCCATTACGTCCCTGGTCCTGCCGAACGGGACTATCTCGCCCGCACGACGGCGCGCCCTGCCTATGTCAGGGCGATGGAAAGCTGCCAGGCCACCAAGGCTTGGGCGGCGCGATCGCCGGGATTGTAGCGGGGGTGCACCACCTAGCTAAGTGGTCGTCCTCGTCGCCCGCGCAGCAATGGCGAGCGCCAGCAGCAGCAGCGCGCCGGCCAGATAGAACGGCGCGCCGGGCAGCTTGAGCGGCGCGTCGTCGCCGATGAAATAGGCAAACGTCAGCGTGAATAAAAACGGGCCGAGCAACTCCGACATGCTCTGCACGCTCGAGGTCGCGCCCTGCAACTGGCCTTGCTGGTCGGCGGCGACGAGCTGCGTCGTCAGCGCCTGGGTCGCGGCGCCGGAAATCCCCCACAGCGCCATCACGGGAATGCCGATCCAGAACAGCTGGCCCGACGGCGCCGCGCCGAAGATCACGAAGCCCAGGGCGCCGCAAACGAGCCCGAGGAACAGCGCGTTGCGCTCGCCGAGCCGCCGCACGATCGGGCCGATCGCCGCGCCCTGCACGATCATGCCGCAGAGGCCGACCAGCGCCAGCGTCGCGCCGACCGTGCCGGTGTCCCAGCCGTAGCGATAGGTGGCGTAGAGCACGAACACCGACGGCAGCACGACATGGGCGAGCTGGCCGAAGAACGTCGCCAGCGACAGCCCGGCGAGCGTCCGGTTCGAACGCAGGAAACGCAGCGCACCGATCGGATTGGCGCTCTTCCATTTGAACGGCGCGCGCCGCTCCACCGGCAACGATTCCGGCAGGATGAACAGGCCATAGAGTCCGTTGACGAAGCTCAGGCCCGCCGCCGCCCAGAACGGCAGCCGCGGATCGATCTCGCCGAGCAGGCCGCCCAGCGCCGGCCCCATGATGAAGCCGGCGCCGAACGCGACGCCGATCTTGCCGAACATCGCGGCGCGCTGCTCCGGCGCGGTGACGTCGGCGATGTAGGCGAATACGGTCGAGATGCTCGACGAGGTGATGCCCGAGATCGCCCGCCCGATGAACAGCCAGATCAGGTTCGGCGCCAGCGCCATCAGCACATAGTCGGCGGCGAGGCCGAAATTCGACAGCAGCACCACCGGCCGGCGGCCGAAGCGATCCGACAGCGCGCCCAGGATCGGCGAGCAGACGAACTGCATCAGCGCCCAGATCGAGCCGAACAGGCCGAAGATGCGCGCCGCGTTGGCGGTGTCGTTGCTGACGAAGCCTTCGATCAGCTTGGGCAGGATCGGCACGATGATCCCGAGCGCCAGCATGTCGAGCAGCAGAGTGATGAAGATGAAGACCACCGCGCCGCGGCGCGGTTGCGGACCGGCGGCGGTGGCCGTTTCAGCCCCCACGTCTCCGTTCACGACGGACGCTTGCGCTTGTGGGCGAACGGGTTGGCCTTCTCACGCAGCGTGATCCGGATCGGCGTGCCTGGCAGGTCGAAGGTCTCGCGCAGCGAATTGATGAGATAGCGCAGATAGGATCGCGGGATCGCATCCGCACGCGAGCAGAACAGCACGAAGCTCGGCGGGCGCGCCTTCACCTGCGTGATGTAGTTCAGCTTCAGCCGGCGCCCCGAGACCGCCGGCGGCGGGTTGGCCTGGATCGCCTGCTCGAACCAGCGATTGAGCGCCGAGGTCGGCAGGCGCCGGTTCCAGACCGCATAGGCCTCCTGGATCGCAATCATCAGGCGGTCGATGCCCTCGCCCATCAGGCCGGAGACGGCAACGATCGGCGCGCCCTTGACCTGCGGCAGCCAGTGGTCGGCATCGGTGCGCAGCTGCGAAATCTGGTTGGGCTTGCGCTCGACGAGGTCCCATTTGTTGACCGCGAGCACGATGGCGCGGCCTTCTCGCTCGATCAGGTCGGCGATGCGCAGGTCCTGCTCCTCGAACTTGTTCTGCGCATCCATCATCATGACGACGACTTCGGCGAAGCGCACCGCGCGCAGCGCGTCGGCGACCGAGAGCTTCTCCAGCTTCTCCTCGATCCGCGAGCGGCGGCGCAGGCCGGCGGTGTCGAACACCCGGAACTGCCGGCCCTGCCAGGTGATCTCGACCGCGATGGAATCGCGCGTGGTGCCGGCCTCGGGGCTGGTCAACAACCGCTCCTCGCCGAGCAGATGGTTGATCAGCGTCGACTTGCCGGCATTGGGCCGGCCGACGATGGCAACGCGGATCGGGCGCTGCGCGGCCTCCTCCTCGGAGATGTCCTCGTCGTCCTCGACCTCGTCGTCTTCCCCTGGTGTCTCGGGCACCAGCGCACTCAGCGCCTCGTGCAAATCGCCCATGCCCTCGCCGTGCTCGGCCGAGATCTGCACGGGATCGCCGAGCCCGAGCGCGTAGGACTCCATCGCGCCGATCTCGCCATGCTTGCCTTCGGCCTTGTTGGCGACCAGCACCACCGGCTTGTTGGCCTTGCGGGCGAAGTCGGCGAAGGCGCGGTCGGTCGGGGTCAGGCCGACGCGGGCGTCGATCACGAACATCAGCGCGTCGGCGAGCTCGATCGCGGTTTCAGTCTGCTCCTGCATCCGCGCCGTCAGCGAGCCCTTGGCGCCCTCGTCGAGGCCTGCGGTGTCGATGATGGTGAAGTCGAGGTCGTAGAGTTTGGCCTGGCCCTCGCGTCGGTCGCGCGTCACGCCGGGCTCGTCGTCGACCAGCGCTAGCTTCTGGCCGACCAGCCGGTTGAACAGCGTCGACTTTCCGACATTGGGCCGGCCGATGATGGCGATGGTAAAAGACATGGATGATCCAGGCGCCGCGGCGCGGCGCACGTCAATGAAAATGAGGCAAGAGACTAGCGGCTAAATCCGCCGCTCGGTAGCGGCGCGGGGAACGCGCCGCCGGATTGTTGCGTGGTCTGGGTCTGCTGCTGGGCCGGTGCCGCAGGCTGCGCCTGCTGGTCGTCGGCGGGCGGCGCGGTGGTGCGGCGGCGGACGATCTTCTTCGGCTTCGGGTCCGGCGGCACCGCGGCGGGCGCGCCCTCTTCGGTCGCGGCGTCGGGAGCGGCCGCCTGATCCGCTGCCGGCGCGGCCCGCTTGGTGTGCTTCTTGGCGCCCTTCGGCGGCTCCGGCGGCGGAGCCGGCTGGGCGGCGGCTGCCGCGGCGTTCTGCTGGTCGAGCTGCTCCTGCTGCGAGCCCTTGTACAATTCCTTCGGCACACCCTGCTCGAGGCCGGGCACGCCTTCGGGGAATACCGGCTTGCGGTCGCCAGCCAGCTTCTTCTTGGTGTCGAGGAAGTCGAGCATGTCGCTCGGATCGAAATTGGCCATACCGCCACCGCCGCAGCCGGCCAACGCGCTGCAAAGCGCGGTGAGAACTGCGGCTGCGATCAGGCGTTGCGAGCGGCGCATGGTCGATCTCTCACTCAAACTCGGGTTTCGCGCCAGCTCAGCTTTTCGCAACTGGCGGCAACAAGGCCTGCAGCGCTTCGGCGCGAGAACGCAGGCTCGGCGGCGTCTCGCCGTCATTGGCAATCTGGTCCAGCCACTGCCGCGCGGCGGTGGCATCGTTGGCGTGCCACGCCGACAGCGCCAGCAACTCGCGCGCGGAATGGCGGAACGTCGAGTCCTTCGACGTCGCCATTCCCTCGAGCCGTTGCTGCATGTTCGGATAGGTCGTGGTGTCCATCAGAATCTGCGCGGCGCGGATCCGCGCCAGGTCCTGCCCGGGACCGCCGACGCTGCGGTCGGCTGCGATCTCGTCATAGAGCTTCGCAGCGGCCGGCTGATCGCGGGTCGCGACCTCGGCGGCCATGCGCAGCCGTGCCAAATTGCGGTAGCCGGACGGCGCCTTGGTGATCAGATCGGCAAAGGCGGCCTCGGCCTCGGTATGCTTGTTCTGGTCCGACAGTTCGACGGCGCGGTCGAACGCCGCACCGGCCTCGGCGGCCTTCTTGGCCTCGAGATATTGGTAGCCGCGCCAGCCACCGACGCCGGCGACCACCAGGAGCGCCAGCGCGATGATAAAGATCGAGTACTTGTCCCACAGCTTCTTGAGCTGATCGCGACGGACTTCCTCGTCTACTTCGTCAAATAATTCAGACACTTAAAGCTATCCCATCCCCTCGGGACCGCGAATCTCGGTGGAGCCTGGCCCCTACCCGATCCCCACGTCGCGGCGGCGTTACCCTAACGGTGTGGCAGAGGCAAGGCAAAGCAAGGCGGATCAAAGCGTTAACCGGGGACGTTTGACGTAGCTGCGACGGGACTGCGTGGGCTCCCTCTCCCGCTTGCGGGGGAGGGTTGGGGTGGGGGTAGCTCCGCACATGGGATTGCTGAGAGAGCCACGATGTTGAGAGAGCCCCCACCCGGATCGCATCTGGCGATGCGATCCGACCTCCCCCGCAAGCGGGAGAGGTGAAAGACTAGGACACAGACAAGCCCTCCCGCAGCTGCCGCTTGATCACCTTGCCGTTGGCGTTGCGCGGCAGCGGCTCCGCCGTCAGCGCCACGGTCTCCGGCACCTTGTAGTCCGACAGGCGTTCGGCGCACCAGGCGCGCAGGCTCTCGGCATTCACCTCAGCGCGCGTCACGATCACGGCGTGCACGCGCTCGCCGAGCACCGGGCAGGGTTTTGCGATGATCGCGCTCTCGACCACGGCCGGATGGCCCGCCAGCACCGACTCGACCTCGGCGGAATAGATCTTCAGCCCGCCGCGGTTGATCATGTCCTTCTGGCGATCGAACACGCGGACGAAATTGTCGGCATCGACCGAGCCGAGATCGCCGGAATGCCAGAAGCCGGCGGTGAAGCTCTCCGCGGTCGCCTTCGGATTATTCCAATAGCCCTTGATCACGGAGGCGCTGCGGATCCAGAGCTCGCCGATCTCGCCGCGCGGCACCTCGCGGCCGTCGGGTCCCATGACAACGATCTCGGCGCCGGGACACGGCAGGCCGACGCTGTCGATATGGGCGGCGGTGAGTTCGCCCGGCATCAACGTCGAGGGCGAAGTGGTCTCGGTCGCGCCGTAGCAATTGGCGAGCTTCAGCCCGGGGATCTTGGCGTCGAGCTTTTCGATGGTTGCAATCGGCATCGGCGCGCCGCCGAAGCCGCCGATGCGCCAGCTCGACAGATCGTAGCTGTCGAAATCCGGCTGCATCAGGCAGAGATTGTACATCGCCGGCACCATCACCGTGTAGCTGACGCGCTCGCGTGCCGCGACCTTCAGGTATTCCGCCGCCTTGAACTCCGGCATGATGATCAGCGCGCCGGCGCAGCGCGCCATCGTGGTGACGTTGGCGACCGCGCCGGTGACATGCGCAAGCGGCACCGCGGCGATCGAGCGATCGGCCTTGGTCAGCTTCAGGCAGGAAACGAACACCATCGAGGAGTGGATGATGTTGCAGTGAGCGAGCATCGCGCCCTTCGGCCGGCCCGTGGTGCCCGAGGTGTAGAGGATCATCGCGGTGTCCTCTTCCCTCACCTCCGCCGGCGCCTGCGCCTTTGCACTGTCGCGCAGACGAGCGAATTGCGACGCGCCGTCGTCGCTGACCGCGATGCGATGCGCAAGGCCGGGAACGCCGGCGGCATCGGGGATGCGATCGGCAAGCGTGGCCTCATGGACCAGACACCTTGCGCCGCAATCGTTCAGCACATAGGCGATCTCGGGCTTCTGTTGACGCGTCGAGAGCAGCACCGTCACCAGCCCGGCATGGGCGGCGGCGAACATCGTCAGCACGAATTCGATGCGGTTGCCGAGCAGGATCGCGACGCGGTCGCCGGGCGCAAGGCCGAGTTTTGAAAAACCCGCCGCGACCTTCGCTGACTGCTCGGCGACCTCGCGCCAGGATAGCCGCGTCGTGCCGCAGACCAGCGCCTCGCCGTCACCGTTCTCTGCGACCGCGTCCGCGATCATCGCCCACAGGCTGCCGGGCCGCTCGGCGAATGCCGGCACGACGCGATCGCCGAAGCGCGGCTCGGGCCGCATCGGCGGCAGTGCGTGTTGCGACCAGTCCATGCGCCCCTCGTCAGCTCTTCTTCATTCCGTAGACGTGCTCCGGCCCCGGGAAGGCGCGGCTCTTGACGTCGCGCGCATAGCCCGCGATGGCTTCCTCGATCGCCGGGCCGAGATTGCCGTAGCGGCGGACGAATTTCGGCGCGCGCGGCGACAGGCCGAGCATGTCTTCCAGCACCAGCACCTGGCCGTCGCAGGCAGCACTTGCGCCGATGCCGATGGTGGGGACGGCGATCGATTGCGTGATCTTGCGCGCGAGCGGCTCGGCGACCGCCTCGACCACGATCGAGAAGGCGCCGGCTTCCGCGATCGCCCTAGCGTCGTTCTCGATCGGCGCCCAGGTCTCCTCCTCGCGGCCCTGCGCGCGGAACGAGCCGAGCGTGTTGATCGACTGCGGCGTCAGCCCGATATGCCCCATCACCGGAATGCCGCGCTCGGACAGGAACGCCACGGTCTCCGCCATCCGCGCGCCGCCCTCGAGCTTGACCGCGCCGCACAGCGTTTCCTTCATGATCCGCACCGCGGACTGGAACGCCTGCTCCTTCGAGCCCTCATAGGAGCCGAACGGCATATCCACGACCACGAGCGCGGCCTGCGAGCCGCGCATCACGGCGCGGCCCTGCAGGATCATCATGTCGAGCGTGACCGGCACGGTGGTCTCGAAACCGTGCATGACGTTGCCGAGGGAATCGCCGACCAGGATCGCGTCGCAGTGACGGTCGACCAACGCCGCGGTGTGCGCGTGGTATGAGGTCAGCATCACGATCGGCTCGCCATTTTTGCGGGCGCGCAGATCCGGCGCGGTCTTGCGCTTGATGGCGGATTGAACAGACATCGTCAGGCTCCCATGACAGGCACGCCGATCACGACCGGGTGGAACGCAAACGCCAGCGCCAGATATGCGATGATACCGACCGCAATCGCGATCAGGTCGTTGGTCGGGCCGCCCACCGGGATCGGCGGGCCGCCGGCATCCGTGCGGCGCTTCAGCGAGATGCGGTCATAGACCGCCCAGGCGAGGAATGAGCCGAACAGGATGATCGAGCCGAGGTCGCCGTTGGCGAGCAGATGCGCGAACGCCCACAGCTTCACGGCCGTCAGCATCGGATGCTTCACGATGGTGTAGATGCGGCCGCGGATATAGGCGGCGACGAGGAGAATGACGGCGGGCAGCATCAGCGCCACCGTGATGTGCTTGAACGCGGTTGGCGGCGTCCAGACGTCGATCCAGCCGGTCGCGCGGTAGTGGCCGAAGCCCCAGATGATCAGGGCGAGGCCGGCGAACGATACCAGCGAATAGACGCCCTTGTAGGCCCCCTCGCCCATCGCATTGACGATGCTGCCGCGCAGGTCGCGCAGGCTGCTCAGCACGTGGATGCCGAGGAACAGCACGAGACCCAGGATCATGACGAGCAGTCCCACGATGTTCCTCCCTGATTGATTAATGCCTTCGCGTAACATCTTCGCCGGGCGGTACGCAATGCGTCACGCCGGGTCGCGGTTCACGGGTTGCCGGCAGGCTTGGAGGGATCGGCGGCCGGCTTGGCAAGCTCCCGATTGTCGACATAGCGGATCATGATCGGCCGGCCGGCCAGCGCGCCGCCGAGCCCGCCGGTGAATTTGAGCGGCAGGCAGGCGTCAAGCGAGGCGTTGATGGCGTTGAGGTACGTCGTTCGGGTGCCTGCCGAGATGCCCCGCGTTGAGAAGGTCAGCCGCGGCGCGCCGATCATCTCGCCCGATCGCTTGAAGCTGAAGCGCACCGACATCTGCATGCCCTCGCGCGCGTCGTCCGACGGCGGCGGCGCCCAGCAGGCGCGCAGCGCGGCAAACAGATCGCCGATGGTATCGAGATCATGATCCGGCTTGCGGTACTTCTCGGCCTGCCCCTCGGGCGGCACAGTCAGGATCGTGAGCTGAAGATTTTCGCCGTACGGATAATCCATCTCGGGAAAGCAGGGCCCGTGATTGAGCACGCTGCAAGTGGACGGCGTGCAGGGCCCTTCGTCGAGCACGCTGCAAGGCGTGTGCGCGAACGGCGCCGGGTTGGTCTGCTGCCGTTGCTGGGCGCCGGCGGTGCCCGCGAGGCCGAAGACCAACACGGCAAAAGCGAGGCAGATGACGACGCGTCGGAACATGCGGCCAAAACCCGGGATGCGTTCCGGGGAAAATGGTACCGCAGCCGAACCGGAGCAAGCGGGGCCGTGTTCAATTCCCTGCGCGCGTCAGCCCCATCCTCAACTGTCTTCGCCCGGCTCGACCGGGCGATCCAGTATTCCAGAGACGGCGGTGATTGAAGGGAGAAGCCGAGGCGTACTGGGTCCCCCGGTCGAGCCGGGGCCGACGAGTGGATTGTGCGCAAGTGCACGGCTTGTTCCACGCGTCGTCCCGCGAAAGCCGGGACCCATACGCCGCGGCCGATGCTGTTGAAGGGACTCGTCGTCCCACCATCGCGCAACAATGACCATCGGTGGCTATGGGTCCCCGGCTTTCGCCGGGACGACGGCGGTGAATGTGGACTCACGCCTTCTTCTTCACGTCCTTGACGTTGGAGAAGGTGATGCCCTCGGCGCGCTCGCGGGTGTAGCCGAGATAGAACTCGTTCTTGGCCATGAACACCGGATCGCCGTCGACGTCGTCGGCGATGCCGGAATTGTTGGCGGAGATGAAAGCGTCGAGCGCCTTGCGGTCGTCAGATGAGATCCAGCGCGCCAGCGAGAATTCAGAGACCTCGAACTCGACCGGCAGCGAATATTCCGCATCGAGCCGCGCCTTCAGCACGTCGAGCTGCAGCGGACCGACCACGCCGACCAGCGCCGGCGCGCCGTCGCGCGGGCGGAACACCTGCACGACGCCCTCCTCCGACATCTGCTGCAAGGCTTCCTTGAGCTTCTTCGCCTTCATCGCATCAGTGAGGCGAACACGGCGGACGATTTCCGGCGCAAAGCTCGGCACGCCGACGAAGGTCAGATCCTCGCCTTCGGTCAGGGTGTCGCCGATCCGCAAGGTGCCGTGATTGGGAATGCCGACGACGTCGCCGGCGAACGCCTCGTCCGCCACCGAGCGGTCCTGCGCGAAGAAGAATTGCGGGCTCGACAGGCTCATGTTCTTGCCGGTGCGCACCAGCTTGGCCTTCATGCCGCGACTGAGCTTACCCGAGCACAGCCGGGCGAACGCGATGCGGTCGCGGTGGTTCGGATCCATGTTGGCCTGGATCTTGAACACGAACGCGCTCATGCGCGGCTCGGCCGCCTCGACCTTGCGCAGATCGGAATCCTGCGCGCGCGGCGCGGGCGCGAACTTACCGAGCCCCTCAAGCAGGTCGCCGACGCCGAAATTGCGCAGCGCGCTGCCGAAATAGACCGGCGTCAGATGGCCTTCGCGGAACGCCGCGAGCTCGAACGGCTTGCAGGCCTCCGACGCCAGCGCGAGCTCGTCCTTGACTTCGGCAACGTCGAGATTGGGGTTGCGCTTGCCGAGATCGGCGATGTCGATCTGCTCGGTGGCGCCGGTCTTGGCGCCGCCGCCCTCGAGCAGCCGGACGCCGCCGTTGACGACGTCGTAGGTGCCGAGGAAGTCGCGGCCGCGGCCGACCGGCCAGGTCATCGGCGTGGTGTCGAGCGCCAGCGTCTTCTCGATCTCGTCCAAAAGCTCGAACGTGTCGCGGCTCTCGCGGTCCATCTTGTTGATGAAGGTGATGATCGGGATGTCGCGCAGCCGGCACACCTCGAACAGCTTTCGGGTGCGCGCCTCGATGCCCTTGGCGGCGTCGATCACCATGACCGCGGAGTCGACCGCGGTCAGCGTGCGGTAGGTGTCTTCCGAAAAGTCCTCGTGGCCCGGCGTGTCCAGCAGGTTGAACACCAGCTCGTTGAATTCGAAGGTCATCACCGAGGTGACGACTGAGATGCCGCGCTCGCGCTCGATCTTCATCCAGTCCGAACGCGTGTTGCGCCGCTCGCCCTTGGCCTTGACCTGGCCCGCGAGGTTGATGGCGCCGCCGAACAGCAGCAGCTTTTCCGTCAGCGTGGTCTTGCCGGCGTCCGGGTGCGAGATGATCGCAAAGGTGCGCCGTCGCGCTACTTCTTCTGACAGCGGCGAGCGGGACGGCGATTCGGTGGTTGCAGCGGTATCGGACATGGCGGGGCAGCGTTTGACAGGGAAAACGGGCGCAATCAAGGGCGTTTTGTCGCAATGCGCCGTGGCCACACCACCCCATATAGGCATGAGAGGGACGACCTTCTCCTCACCATACCATCTGCGGGGACGACCCTGCCTAATCCGGAGGGTTTGTTATGGCTTGGGCCATTCTGTTCACCGCAGGCCTGCTCGAGATCGGCTGGGCGATCGGGCTGAAATACACCGAGGGGTTCTCTCGGCTGGTGCCGTCGGTGCTGACGCTGGCGGCGATGGCCGGCAGCATCCTCCTGCTCGGCATCGCGTTGAAGACGCTGCCGATCGGAACCGCCTATGCGGTCTGGACCGGCATCGGCGCGGTCGGCACCGCGGCGCTCGGCATCATCCTTCTCGGCGAACCCGCGACCGCGATGCGGCTCGCAAGCATCGGGCTGATCGTGTCCGGCATCGTCGGGCTGAAGCTGGTCAGCTGATCACTTCAATACCTGCACGGCCCAATAGCTCGCAGCCGCGACCGCGGCGGACGCCGGGATCGTGATCACCCAGGCATAGACGATCGAGCTCGCCACGTTCCAGCGCACGGCGGAGAGACGCCGTGCGGCGCCGACGCCGACGATGGCGCCGGTGATGGTGTGGGTGGTCGACACGGGAACCCCGAGATAGGTCGCGATGAACAGCGTCGCGGCGCCGCCGGTCTCGGCGCAAAACCCCTGCATCGGCGTCAGCTTGGTGATCCGCAGCCCCATGGTACGGACGATCCGCCAGCCGCCCATCAGGGTGCCCAGCGCCATCGCGCTCTGGCAGGCCAGCACCACCCAGAACGGGATTTCGAAGCTGTCGCCGAGATGGCCCTGCGAATAGAGCAACACGGCGATGATGCCCATGGTCTTCTGCGCGTCGTTGCCGCCATGGCCGAGCGAATAGAGCGAGGCCGAGGCGAATTGCAGGATGCGAAAGGCGCGATCGACCGCGAACGGCGTCGAGCGCACCGAGAGCCAGGACACGATCGCGACCAGCACCAGCGCCAGCAGGAAGCCGACCAGCGGCGACAGCACGATCGCGAGCAAGGTTTTGGAGAGCCCGCTCCACACCGCAGCCGAAATGCCCGCCTTGGCCATGCCGGCGCCGACCAGGCCGCCGATCAGGGCGTGCGAGCTCGATGACGGAATCCCCAAGCCCCAGGTGATCACGTTCCAGACGATGGCGCCGACCAGCGCCGCGAAGATCACGGTCGCGTCCACCACCGACGGGTCGATGATCCCGGTGCCGATCGTATTGGCGACGTGCAGGCCGAACACCGCGAAGGCGACGAAATTGAAAAAAGCCGCCCAGAACACCGCATATTGCGGCCGCAGCACCCTGGTCGAGACGATGGTCGCGATCGAGTTCGCAGCATCGTGCAGGCCGTTCAGGAAGTCGAACAGCAGCGCGACCGCGATCAGGATGGTCAGGACCGGAAGACCCAGCGTGGCGTCCACGTGATGGCCCGCCTTACACTTGCTCAATGACGATGGAGTTGATCTCGTTGGCGACGTCGTCGAACCGGTCGGCCACCTTCTCGAGGTGATCGTAGATCTCCGCGCCGACGATGAAGTCCATCGTGTTGGCGTCGCGGTGCTTCAGAAACAGTTCCTTGAGCCCGATGTCATGAAGATCGTCGACCCGGCCCTCGAGCTTGGTCAGCTCCTCGGTGATCTGGGTCAGCATCGAGACGTTGTGGCCGATCGACTGCAGCAGCGGCAGCGCGCGGACGACCAGATTGGCGCATTCCACGATAAGGGTGCCGATCTCTCGCATCGGCGGCTCGAACTCGCGCACCTCGAACAGCATGACCGCCTTCGCGGTCGCCTGCATCTGGTCGACCGCGTCATCCATTGAGGTGATCAGGTTCTTGATATCGCCGCGGTCGAACGGGGTGATGAAGGTGCGGCGGACCGCGGTCAGCACCTCGCGGGTCACGCTGTCGGCGTCGTTCTCGAACTGGTTGACGCGCTGGCAGAAGACCGGCGTCTCCTCGCCGCCCCGCAGCATGTCCTGCAGCGCCTTCGCGCACTGCACGGAAGTCTGGGCGTGGCGGGCGAACAGGTCGAAAAATCGCTCTTCCTTGGGCAGAAAGGCGCGAAACCAGCGCAGCATGACTCAAGTTCCATCATTCCGGGACAGCCCTTTTAGCGACTGTCACAGAACTGTCATAGAGCATCTGGCTGGGAAAACACCTGACACGACCGCCCGAACGGGCGGTCGTCCACCGCTATATCGGCCGAAATTCGCCCGCCCGTCCTACAGCGACCGCCGCAGCAGATGGGCCAGCTCGCCGACCAGGCCACGCCGGAACAGCAGCACGCAGGCCACGAAGATCACGCCCTGGATCACCGTCACCCACTGGCCGAAACCGGCGAGATATTGCTGCATGGCGATGATCACGAATGCGCCGACCACGGGACCGAAGATGGTGCCGAGGCCGCCGACCAGCGTCATCAGCACGATCTCGCCGGACATCGACCAGTGCACGTCGGTGAGCGAGGCATTCTGCGCCACGAACACTTTCAGCGAGCCGGCAAAGCCCGCCAGCGTGCCCGACAGGATGAAGGCGAGCAGCTTGTACTGGTCGGTCTTGTAGCCGAGCGAGATCGCGCGCGGCTCGTTCTCGCGGATCGACTTCAGCACTTCGCCGAACGGCGAGTTGATGGTCCGGTAGATCAGCAGGAAACCGGCCAGGAATCCGGCCAGCACGACATAATAGAGCACCATCGGCTTCGAGAGGTCGAAGATGCCGAGCAGGTGGCCCTGCGGGATGCCCTGGATGCCGTCCTCGCCATGGGTGAACGGCGCCTGCAGATAGAGGAAGTAAAGCAGCTGCGACAGCGCCAGCGTGATCATCGAGAAGTAGATGCCCTGCCGCTTGATCGAGATGTAGCCGGTGACGAGGCCGAGCAAGGCGGCGGCGGCGGTGCCGACCACGATGCCGAGTTCCGGCGGCAGGCCCCACACCTTCAGCGCATGCGCCGAGACGTAGCCGGCGGTGCCGAGGAACATGGCGTGGCCGAACGACAGCAGGCCGCCATAGCCGATCAGGAGGTTGAAGGCGCAGGCGAGCAGCGCAAAGCACAGCGCCTGCATCACGAAGAAAGGATAGATCCCGGTGAACGGCACGATTGCCAGCAGCACCGCCATCACGGCGAATACGATCATCTCGTCGCGCATCGCGCGCGGCGTCATCGGAAGTGTATCGTCGGTCAATGCTGACATATCAGGCCGCCCGTCCCGTCAGTCCCGTTGGCTTCACCAGCAACACCACCACCATCAGGACAAACACCACGGTGTTGGAGGCTTCGGGATAAAAAAACTTGGTCAGTCCCTCGATCACGCCGAGCGCGAAGCCGGTGATGATCGAGCCCATGATCGAGCCCATGCCGCCGATCACGACCACCGCGAACACCACGATGATGAGGTCGGCGCCCATCAGCGGACGGACCTGGTTGATCGGCGCCGACAAGACGCCGGCGAGCGCGGCAAGGCCGACGCCGAGCCCGTAGGTCAGCGTGATCATGCGCGGCACGTTGATGCCGAAGGCGCGCACCAGCGTCGGATTCTCGGTGGCGGCGCGCAGGTAGGCGCCGAGCTGCGTCTTCTCGATCAGGAACCAGGTGGCAAGGCACACCACCAGCGAGAAGATGACGACCCAGCCGCGATAGATCGGCAGGAACATAAAGCCGAGGTTGACGCCGCCCTTGAGCTGGTCGGGTATCGAGTAAGGCAGGCCCGAGGAGCCGAAATAGTTCTGGAACACGCCCTGCACGATCAGTGCGATGCCGAACGTCAGCAGCAGTCCGTAGAGATGGTCGAGCCCGGCGAGCCATTGCAGCATGGTGCGTTCGAGGATCATGCCGAAGATGCCGACGATGACGGGCGCGATGATCAGCGCCCACCAGTAGTTGATGCCGCCCAGATTGAGCAGGAAGTACGCCACGAAGGCGCCCATCATGTAGAGCGCGCCGTGCGCGAAATTGATGATGTTGAGCATGCCGAAGATGACGGCGAGCCCCAGACTGAGCAGCGCGTAGAACGAGCCGTTGATCAGTCCCACCAGAAGCTGTGCGTAGAGAGCCTGCATCGAATGAGCTTTCGCTTAAATAGATGAAGCCCGCCGGCCACGCGCATGGCCCGGCGGGCGTGATCGTCACTTCTTCAGAAGCGCACAGGTGCTCTTGTCGAGCGGCGTGAAGGCCTGGTTGCCCGGCACGGTGCCGACCAGCTTGTAGAAGTCCCACGGTCCCTTGGACTCCGAGGGCTTCTTGACTTCGAACAGATAGGCGTCGTGGGTGACGCGACCGTTGGCCTCGACCTCGCCCTTGCCGAACAGCGGATCGTCGGTCGGGATCGTCTTCATCTTCGCGACCACCTTGGCGCCGTCATGCGGATTGCCGCCGAGCGCTTCCAGCGCCTTGAAATAATGCAGCAGGCCCGCATAGACGCCGGCCTGCACCATGGTCGGGGGCGCGCCGCTCTTCAACTTCTCGGAGAAGCGCTTCGAGAACGCGCGGGTGTTGTCGTTGAGGTCCCAGTAGAACGTCTCGGTGAAGTTGAGGCCCTGCGCGGTCTCGAGCCCGATCGCCTTGACGTCGGTGAGGAACAGCAAGAGCGCGGCGAGCTTCTGGCCGCCCTTGACGATGCCGAACTCGGCGGCCTGCTTGATCGAGTTGGTGGTGTCGCCGCCGGCATTGGCGAGACCGATGATCTTGGCCTTGGAGGCCTGCGCCTGCAGCAGGAACGAGGAGAAATCCGCGGTGTTGAGCGGATGCTTGACGCCGCCGACCACCTTGCCGCCATTGGCGGTGATGACCGCGGTGGTGTCGCGCTCCAGCGCGGCGCCGAACGCATAGTCCGCGGTCAGGAAGAACCAGGTGTCGCCGCCCGCCTTCACCAGCGCCTGGCCGGTGGCATGCGCCAGCATGTAGGTGTCGTAGGTCCAGTGCACCGTGTTCGGCGTGCACTGCGCGTTGGTCAGATCCGAGGTCGCGGCACCCGAATTGATGTAGACGCCGTTCTTTTCCTTGACGACGTTGTTGACCGCGAGCGCGACGCCGGAATTCGGCACGTCGACGATGGTATCCACCTTGTCGACGTCGAACCACTGGCGCGCGATGGTGGTGCCGATGTCGGGCTTGTTCTGGTGATCGCCGGAGACCAGGTCGATGGTCCAGCCCTTGGCCTTGAGGCCGGAATCCTCGATCGCCATCTGGGCCGCCAGCGTCGAGCCGGGGCCGGCAAGGTCCGCATAGAGGCCGGACTGATCCGACAACACGCCGATCTTGACGACCTTGTCGTCGGCAGAGGCCACGCCGCCGACGCTGAGCGCGATCGCGGTGCCGAGCAGAAGCGCAGAAATCGTGTTCTTCATGGGTATTTCCTCAGTTCTAAATTTTCTGGCTCGAGCGAGTTCAGACGCCGAGATAGGTATGCAGCTTGTCCATATTGGCCGACAGCTCCGAATTGGCGAAGCCATCGATCACCTTGCCGTGCTCGACGATGTAGTAGCGGTCGGCCACCGTCGAGGCGAAACGGAAATTCTGCTCGACCAGCAGGATCGTGAAGCCCTGCGACTTCAGGCGCGCAATGGTGTGCCCGATCTGCTGGATGATGACCGGGGCCAGGCCTTCGGTCGGCTCGTCCAGCATCAAAAAGCGCGCGCCGGTGCGCAGGATGCGCGCAATCGCCAGCATCTGCTGCTCGCCGCCGGACAGCTTGGTGCCTTGGCTGTTGAGACGCTCCTTCAGGTTCGGAAACAGCGTGAAGATCTGGTCGAGCGGCAGGCCGCCCGGACGCACCACCGGCGGCAGCATCAGATTCTCGCGCACGTCGAGGCTCGAGAAGATGCCGCGCTCCTCGGGACAGAATGCAATTCCCATCCGCGCGATCTTGTCCGAGGTGGCGCGGATGATCTCCTTGTTGTCGAAGCGGATCGAGCCGGAGCGCTTGTTGATGACGCCCATGATCGACTTCAGCGTGGTGGTCTTGCCGGCGCCGTTGCGGCCAAGCAGGGTCACCACCTCGCCGGCCTTCACGTTGAAATTGATGCCGTGAAGGATGTGCGATTCGCCGTACCAGGCCTGCAGGTCCTGGATCGTCAGCACCTCGGCGCCGGTCGCAGCCACGGGCCTTTCCGCCAGTTTTGCCTCAGCCATGACCCGCTCCCAGATAGGCTTCCTTCACGCGCTCGTCCTTGGAGAGGTCGGCGTAATTGCCCTCCGCCAGCACCTGCCCGCGCGTCAGCACGGTGATGATGTCGGAGAGATTGGCCACCACCGAGAGGTTATGTTCGACCATCAGGATGGTGTATTTGGCCGAGATCCGCTTGATCAGCGCCGCGATCTTGTCGATGTCCTCGTGCCCCATGCCGGCCATCGGTTCGTCGAGCAGCATCATCTCGGGGTCGAGCGCCAGCGTCGTTGCAATTTCAAGTGCGCGCTTGCGGCCGTACGGCATCTCGACCGCCGGCGTGTTGGCGAATTCGCTCAAGCCGACGTCGTTCAAGAGCTCATGGGCGCGCGGATTGAAGCGGTCGAGCACGCTTTTCGAACGCCAGAAATCGAATGACGAGCCATGCTGGCGCTGCAGCGCGACGCGCACGTTTTCGAGCGCGGTCAGATGCGGAAATACCGCCGAAATCTGAAACGAGCGGACCAGCCCGAGCCGCGCCACGTCGGCCGGCGGCATCGCGGTGATGTCCTGGCCCTTGTAGCGAATCTGCCCGCCCGACGGCTTCAGGAATTTGGTCAGCAGATTGAAACAGGTGGTCTTGCCGGCGCCGTTCGGCCCGATCAACGCGTGGATACTGCCGCGACGCACCTTGAGCGCGACGTCGCGAACGGCAAAGAAACCGGCGAATTCCTTGGTCAATCCGCTGGTTTCGAGGATGAACTCATCGGCCAAATAGATTCCCCCATACGCCATCGCCGCGAAGCCCCTCGCCCGCGTGGCCAGCTTTTTTCATGTCCGACAGGTTGTCCGCACGTCTTGGAAACCGTCCGGGGCCTGTCGCCTCCGGGCCGGAATATGCCGTCATCTGCGGCGGTTACGCAAGGTGGAAAGCTGTGCGGTGCAGTATCGGCACAAGCGGTTCCTGTTGATCCTTAGTCGAATGGCATTCGAGCGCGCTTTGCGCCTCGGAAAGTCACCATTAAGCCTGTTTTGCTCCGGACTTTCCCTTTCATAGAATATTTCCGCCTCTCGCCGAAACTCCCGGCCATTGCATGATGAACGGCTAGAGCCTTGCATTTCGAAAGCACCAATTCCCCGGCCATCAAGTCGGTCCAACAACGTGACCTTCTGAGCACGCGGCTGCGGCTTTATGTCCGCAGCCAGGCCACCCCTCGCATCCCGCCCCGGGATGTGCGTCAGTTCGGTTAGCCAATGCCATTCGCGAGTGCCGATCCATCAGTGATCAAATCGATCACGCAGCGGGTGCTGCTGAACGCCTGGTTGCGCGCGCTGCGCATGCCGGACACCCTTCCTTTGCTGTGCGACTTCCACACTGACGGCAGCACCGAGGAGCGCGCCGACATGATGGGCTTCGACGTCGAGGGCAGCGGCGAGGACGCCCGCTTCATCATCACGCAGGAAGGCGCGCGGCTGACCACCGCCTATGGCAACGAGCATGTCGAGCCTCAGCTGCGCACCAACCGCTATCTCGATGATGCGATCGGCCCGGAGCGCTACGCCGGCGTCATCCTGTCCTATCGCGCCTGCCTGGCGCGCAAGCGTCCGACCTATACCGTCGCTGAAGTCACCGACGCCGACGGCAAGGACGTATCCTATGAACGGCTGCTGCTGCCGTTCGGACGCGGCGAGCGCGTCGAGCACATCATCGGCTCCTACAAGGCGATCAGCATCGAGGGCGGCTTCCGGCTGCACAACCTGATGGGCGTGAAGGCGAAATCGGTTCCGGTCGTCACCGTGCGGGCCGTGATCGACCGCAGGTTCGTGCCGGCGGATCGTCCGGCGAGCCGGGATTCGGTTGAGCTGATCTAGCTCCGGGACGCATACTCATAGCCGTTTGCTGGCTGGTTCGTCCCGACACCGACCGCCTTTGCGCAACCGCAGCAAATGTCGCGATCGACCAACGGCGCTGTGCCGCAATGCCGTTCGTCTGAATTCAGATGTGCCTACCAAGTTGGAAGCTGCGGCGTTCGTTGAAGTGAAATTGGCGGGAACGTTTTCTCATACTCAGCCAAATAGTGTTCAAGCGGCTTTGCCACTCCCGTTACGCGCAATTCACACGTGTCTCTGTTCACGATGATCGGAGCGTTGCCGACGAGTTGGGCTGAGGGATTGCCATCATCGAGAAATTCTGCGGATTGGTAGAAGAATATCCAGCCATATGGCTTCGCGATCGTGGCCTCACGCACGATGCGCGCCTCTCCCTCGAAAAGGATATCCACCCAAGCGGTTGCGAGTGCTGCCGCCTTATCGAAGTCCATGGTCAGTGTCTCATCAGTTTTGCAGCGAGCATCAGCCCTTCTGGCGCGCCTTCGCCGGCACTTCCTTGGCGTAGATGTCCGGCTTGAAGCCGACGACGCGCTTCGGTCCGAGATCCAGCACCGGGCGCTTGATCATCGAGGGCTGCTCGGCCATCAGCGCCAGCGCCTTGCGCTCGTTCAAGCCTTCCTTGTCGGAATCGGGCAGCTTCTTGAAGGTGGTGCCGGCGCGGTTGAGCAGCGTCTCCCAGCCGACCTCCTCGCTCCACTGCTTGAGCTTGTCCTTGGCGATCCCTGCGGTCTTGTAATCGTGGAAGTCGTAAGCGACGCCGTGATCGTCGAGCCAGGCGCGCGCCTTCTTCATGGTGTCGCAGTTCTTGATGCCATAGATGGTGATGGTCAAAGCCGTTCCCCGCATGCGATTGCAGCGGGCAAACTAGCCTCGCAGCCATCGCAGCGCCAGATCGGAGCGATCAGGTCTCCACACCGATCTCGGCATCGTCCGTGTCAGACCTTGCTGACGTCGATGATGGCCTGGACGAACGCCTGCGGCGCTTCCTGCGGCAGGTTGTGGCCGATGCCGCCGGCGAGCTGCCGATGCTCGTAATGCCCGGAGAACTTCTTGGCATAGGCGGCGGGCTCCGGATGCGGCGCGCCGTTGGCGTCGCCCTCCATGGTGATGGTCGGGATCGTGATCACGGGTGCCTGGGCCAGCGTCTTCTCGAACGCGTCGTACTTCGCCTCGCCCTCGGCGACACCAAGCCGCCAGCGGTAATTGTGGATCACGATATCGACATGGTCGGGGTTTTCGAAGGCGGCCGCGCTGCGGTCGTAGGTCGCGTCGTCGAACTTCCACTGCGGCGAGGCGAGCTGCCAGATCAGCTTGTTGAAGTCGTGCCGGTTCTTGGCATAGCCCTCGCGGCCGCGCTCGGTCGCGAAATAGAACTGGTACCACCATTGCAGCTCGGCCTTCGGCGGCAGCGGCACCTTGCCGGCCGCCTGGCTGCCGATCAGATAGCCGCTGACCGAGACCATGGCCTTGCAGCGCTCGGGCCAGAGCACTGCCATGATGTTGGCGGTGCGCGCACCCCAGTCGTAGCCGCCGAGCACGGCCTTCTCGATCTTCAGGGCGTCCATCAGCGCAATGATGTCGGCGGCGACCGCGACCGGCTGGCCGCTGCGCATCGTGTCGCTGGAGAGGAAGCGCGTGGTGCCATAGCCGCGCAGATGCGGCACGATCACGCGATAGCCAGCCTCGGCCAGCGCCGGCGCGACGTCGGCATAGCTGTGGATGTCGTAGGGCCAGCCGTGCAGCAGGATGACGGCGGGACCTGAGGCCGGCCCCATCTCGACATAACCGATGTCAAGCACGCCGGCATTGATCTGCTTGACCGGACCGATCGTCGTGTGGCCGCCCGCCTTGACCGCTGCTGGCGCCGGCTTGGATTGCGCACTGGCCGATCCGATCAAGCCGAACCGAGAAACGGCGAGGATCCCGCCGGCGATGCCGAGGAAGCGGCGGCGGTGCGGATTGATGGATTGGGACATGGCGATCTCCTTAAGTCTGGTGTCGGGATTGAATATTGCAGAGACCGAACCCGTCCGCTTTGAGAGGACGTGGATTTGTCCTTCAGACCGTCGTGATTTTGGCTCCGCCCGGCCTGTGCTAGGTTCCGCCGCGGATTCAGCCGCCGGCCGCCGGACTCTTCGATTTGACCTACCATTTCAACGACTTGACCCTCGATTCCGAGCGCCGGGAGCTGCGCCGCGGCGATGCCCTGGTGGCCGTCGAGCCGCAAGTCTTCGACCTCCTCGAATTCCTGATCCGGGCCCGCGACCGCGTGGTCAGCCGCGACGAGGTGCTGGCGGCGGTCTGGCACGGGCGGATCGTCTCGGAGGCGACCCTGAGCAGCCGGGTCAACGCCGCGCGAACCGCGATCGGCGACAATGGCGAGCAGCAGCGGCTGATCCGCACCCTGCCCCGCAAGGGTCTCCGCTTCGTCGGCGAAGTCAGGGAGGACGCCGCACCCGTTCGTCCGGTCGCGGACAGCGCCACGCCGGCACGGCCGAGCGAGGGTCCGTCGATCGCGGTGCTGCCCTTCACCAATATGAGCGGCGATCCCGAGCAGGATTATTTCGCCGACGGGATCGCCGAGGACATCACCACCGCGCTGGCGCGTTGCAGCCGCCTCACCGTGATCGCGCGCAACTCGGCCTTCACCTACAAGGGCAAGGCGGTCGATATCCGCCAGGTCGGACGCGAGCTCGGCGTCGGCTATGTGCTCGAGGGCAGTGTTCGCCGCGGCGGCGATCGCCTGCGCATCACCGGACAGTTGATCGACGCCAGCTCCGGCGCGCATCTGTGGGCCGACCGGTTCGACGGCGCGGCGACCGACGTGTTCGACCTGCAAGACCGCATCACCGAGAACGTGGTCGGCGCGATCGAACCGACCATGCTGGTCGCCGAGGCCGAGCGGGTGCGCGCAGCGCCGCCCGACAGACTAGATGCCTACGATCTGCTGCTGCGCGCCTACAGTCTGAGGTATGAGTTCACGCCCGAGAGCATGGAAGCTGCGCTCGACTGCCTCGACCAGGCGCTGACGCTCGATCCGAATTACGCGCCGGCGCTTGCAGCGTCGGCCTATTGCCATGCGATGCGCCATGTCCAGGGCTGGCTGAAGCCTGACGACGCCTACCGGGAGCGCGCGGTCGCGCAGGCCTGGCGCGCGGTCGAGCTTACGCCCGGTGATCCGCAGGTGCTGTGGATGGCGGCGTTCGCGATCTGGAACATGGCCGATGAGATCGAGCCCGCGCGCGAATTGTTCGAGCGCTCGCTTGCGATCAATCCGAACTCGGCGATGGCGCTGGTGCTCGGCGGCTGGGTCGAGGCGATGCGCGGCAACCAGAAGGCCGGCCGCGCCATGATTGAGCGCGCGCAGCGGCTCAACCCGCGTGACCCGCGCGGCTGGTTCGCTTCCGCCGCGCTCGCCATCTGCGCAATGCTCGACGGAGATTTTACTGAGGCGGTGATGTGGGCCGACAAGGCGCTGGCGCAGAACCGCCGCTTCGCAGTGGCGCTGCGCGTCCTGATCGTGGCGCTGGTCAAGACCGGCGAAACCGCGCGCGCGACCCAGATCGCACGCGAGCTGCTCAAGGTCGATCCGGAGTTTTCGATCTCCGGATTCCTGTCACGGATTCCGTTCCCGGTGCAATCGATGTCCGCGACCTATCGCGAGACGCTGAAGGCGGCCGGCGTCCCGGACTGACCGGCGCTTTGCACGTAACCAGCACTGCAAGCGCGAGGTCGTGTTGGTCGCAAGTCGGTCCTGGCCGTGTTTGGCTCCGAGAGCCAAGCCGTCGCATTCATCAAGGCGCGCATCGCCAAGGGGGACGGTCGTCAACGCCGACGAAGCCACCTCTTGGTATGGTCTGCATGAGCGTTTTCGAGATGGATCAACCATCAGGAGGAGGCATACAGCCTCGACGGCGCTTGCACCAATCAGGCTGAGGAGTATTTCAGCCACCTGCGCCGCGCAGAGATCGGCATCCACCAGCATATTGCTGGCGCGGACCTGTCGTGACCTCATGGCGTGAGGACAATCGCCGGGTCTCGAATGGGGATTAGGTGAATCGGATTGCGGCGCTGGCTTTGAAGCGCGGCAAAGCAGCGGCACGTCGAAAAGTAAATCGGACTAGCCGCCGCTTGATTGCATCTTCTTCTTTAAATTCGTCGGAGGCCCGTCTCGATCACCGTGACGGTTTTCGCGGTGCTTGAAGAACGCGTTTTTTTCTTGCTCGGCAGCTTCGGAAAACTTGTCTCATCGCCGTTGGTTTTGGTGGAGCTGTTATCAACCCATGCTTGCTTCATAGCTAGACTTGCTCCATGTCGATGACAGCTGAGTCGCCCGCTTTCTCGACGGCTAAAATACGAAACCTGCTGCGCGTGCCGAACAACGCTTCTCGTTCGGTAAGGGAAAGCCGAGAATGGTTCGACATCGCTACGCAGGGCTCTCATGAATACTGCTGGAGGAAAAGAAGTCGGCAAAATGCATGATTCCTAGGTGCACAAGAGCACCTACCTCAACCAATCATTGAGCAAAATCCCTACCCGCTTAATCTTTAGACATCATTCGTCACCGCGCATGCGCGCTGCAATGCTCACAGCACCGCGCGCAGCCCCGGAACGCGCCGGGCCAGCAATCCGACAACCAGAAAGCTGGCGACGACGCCTATGAGGCTTGCCAGCAGGAATTTCCATTGCGGGGCAACGGACCAATCGTGCATGACGCGCGTCACCGCGATCAGCACAGGGGCGTGCAGGACGTAAACGCCGAAGGCATTGCGGCTGAGGAATCCCGTCACCGGACCCTGCCAGTCGAACAGGTCGCGATACAGCACCACCAACCCCAGGCTGAGCGAGGCGCACGTCGCCGACCGCCAAAAGTCCATGCCAGCCGCCTGCCAATGCCAACCGCCGCCGTAGTCGGCCAGCCGACCTTCGAGGGCTCCCCCGAACACGACGATGGCGGCCCACAGCGCGATGCTCCCCGCCAGCCCGCAGAAAAGCCAGCGCCGCCCTGCACTGCTCGAAATCTGTCGCAGCCAATCGCCCCGCCATGCCGCGACTCCGGCGGCGAACATGAAGGGATATTGCGGCGCGTCGTGAATGGCGATGTTGAGGATGGTGCGGCCGTCCGGCGCCAGCAGCCCCACCGCGAACGTCACGGCGCTCATCGTCAGGACAAAGCCGAGCACAACGGCGAGGCCCGGTACCGGTACCGGTCCCGGGGAAGGCCGGCCGATCGGACGGAATCTGCACTGCAAGGCAAAGCAGCCGGAAAACAGCAACAGCACGAGGCAGAACCAGAGCGGGCCTGAGCCGTCCAGAAGCTGCCCGTCGGAGACGTGGCGCAACCAGTCCTCAATGAAACCCCGGCGCGGCTGCGACCACCATGATCCCGCCACGTAGTACTCGGTCAGCGGTCCGATAAGCCCGATATAAAGCAGCAGAGGTATGCCGAGCCGATACAGCCGTTCCTTCAAGAAGCCGACGACGCCGCGGCGGGCGACCATGCCGGCGGCAAAGTATCCGGCGATGCCGAACAGCAGCCCCATCGAGACGGCGTGCTGAAACGCCTGATAGGCCGCGAAGGCCACCCGGGTGCCCAGGCCCAATGGTGGATGTTCGCGATAGTACCAGCTTCCGAACGGCGAATAGGTGACGGCGGCATGCATGACCACGACCATGCTGATCGCCGACCAGCGCAGATTGTCGATATACAGGAGCCTGTGGGGCGTTGGGCGAACGGGCTGTTCCATGTGCGTCTCCTTTGCGGGACGACCAACATGGTGGCCAAGGCCGGACCGGTCGCGCCGAAAGTCGCAGTCAGGGTCGCCGAAACCCGCAAAGTCTGGCCGTTTGCGACAATCGGTGGCTCAGACCGGCCCGGCCAGGGTCCTTTTGCGGAATGTGCTCGGCGTTTCCCCAGTCACCGCCTTGAACGCGCGATTGAACGGGCCGATCGACTCGAAGCCCGCATCCAGTGCAATCGTCAGGATCGGGACACGCGCCTGGCCGGCATCGGCCAGGGCCGAGCGCGCTTCCGCCAGCCGGTAGGAATTGACGAAGCGGGCGAAGTTGCCGTAGCCGAGCCGCTGATTGATGAGCTGGCGGACGCGGTATTCCGGCGTGTCGAGCCGCTTGGCCAGGCTGGCCATCGTCATGCTGCCGTCGCGGTAGGCCCGCTCCACCTCCATGACCGTCAGCAAACGCCGATAGAGGGCCGCTTCCGCCTCGGTCATTTCAGACGTCGATGCGGTCGGGCTCGATGCCGGTGACGCGGCAGCGACCGCGGAGATCGGGCCTGCCCTCTGCATGCGCAGCAAGGCAGCGGCAAGCGCGATGGCCACCACACCGGGAAGCGCAGGTGTCATCCCGAGATTGCTCGACCCGATCAGCGTGCAGCCCGCGATCGCGAGGCCCAGACCCCATGCGAACACCACCCGATCGCGGCGGCGCATCTCGATCAGGTCGTCGGCCCGGCCCAGCAGCACGCGGCCGATCGCGATCACCACAAGCACGAGAGCGCAGACATGGGTCGCGAGCCAGGCCCATGAAGAGTCGGTGACCACGGACCAGGTGGCAAGCAACGCCATCGCACTCACCGCTGTCCAGCCGATCCATGGCGGCCTCGCCGTGTCGTCGAACACCTCCTCGCTCCAGAGCACGAAGACAGCAGCCGCCATATTGCTCGCCAGCCGCAGCAAGAGGACCCACACTGCCTGGCTGTCGCGAAATTGCGGAGCCGTCTCAATGAGAAACGCAATTCCGCACAGGTCGAAAACAAGGGTGATGCGGCCGAGCCGGCTGTTGCGCAACTGCAGCAGCGCGTCGAGCGCAAGAAGCACCAGCAAAGCGAGGGCCCCGCCGCGAAGACCTGTATCCAGGAGCATCTTCTTCACCAAACTGGTCGACGGGCTCGCCAGCGATGTGGGCGCCGCGGGGCGAACGGACACCCGCGCTATTTCGGAATATTAGAAAATAGCCCTGAGTTGCCCGACGTGTCAAGTCGCCTGGTCGAACAGTCGCCTGATCGAACATCGCCGCCGCCGGCGCCTTTGCATGGGGTTGTTTTTCATATTTTGGCAACGCCCCCCTGCGACAGCCCGACGACGTCATCCTGCCCTACCCGGTCCCGCCCGGTTCCAGCGCCTCGCCGAGCTCGAGCGGATGCGCCATGGTCTCGTGCAGCGCGTCCTTGTCGAGCTCGCCTTCGGAAAGGCTGATCACGATACAGGCGACGCCGTTGCCGATCAGGTTGGTCAGTGCGCGGCACTCGCTCATGAACTTGTCGATGCCGACCAGGATGGCGATCGACTGAATCGGAATATCGGGCACGATCGACAGCGTCGCGGCGAGCGTGATGAAGCCGGCGCCGGTGACGCCGGACGCGCCCTTCGAGGTGATCATGGCGATGCCGAGAATGCCGAGCTCCTGCCAAATCGTCAGATGGGTGTTGGTGGCCTGCGCCAGGAACAGCGTCGCCAGCGTCATGTAGATGTTGGTGCCGTCGAGATTGAAACTGTAGCCGGTCGGCACCACAAGGCCGACCACCGAGCGCGAGGCGCCAAGATGCTCCATCTTCTGGATCATCTGCGGCAGCACCGTCTCCGACGACGAGGTGCCGAGCACGATCAGGAGCTCGTCCTTGATATAGGCGATGAAGCGGATGATGGAAAAGCCCGCCAGCCGCGCGATCGCGCCGAGCACGATCAGCACGAACAGGATGCTGGTGAGATAGAAGGTCGCGATCAGCGCCGCCAGGTTGACCAGCGAGCCGAGGCCGTAGGCACCGACCGTGAAGGCCATCGCGCCGAACGCGCCGAGCGGCGCGACGCGGACGATCATCCGGATGATGCCGAAGAACATCTTGGACGCCTTGTCGATCGCCTCGGCGATCGGCTCGCCGGGCTTGCCCATCAAGGCGATGGCGAACCCCGACAGGATCGAGATCAGCAGCACCTGCAAGAGGTCGCCGCGCGCCAGCGCTCCGAAGAAAGAGTCGGGGATGATCGCCATCAGATGGGCGACGATGCCCTGCTCCTTCGCCTGGGTCACGTAAGTGGAAACGGCCTTCGGATCGATCGTCGAGGGATCGATGTTGAAGCCGCGGCCGGGCTGCAGCAGCTCGCCGATCAAAAGGCCGACCGCGAGCGCGACGGTCGACACCGCCTCGAAATAGATCAGCGCCTTCAGCCCGACCCGGCCGACGCGCTTGAGGTCGCCCATCGAGGAGATGCCGTGCACCACGGTGCAGAAGATCACCGGCGCGATCATCATCTTGATCAGCGCGATGAAGCCGTCGCCGAGCGGCTTCAACTGCTTGCCGAGGCCGGGATAGAAATGCCCGATCAAGACGCCCGCGAAGATCGCGATCAGCACCTGGATGTAGAGGATCTTGTACCAGGGCTGATGACGGGGATGGGCAACCGGCTTGATCGCGTCTGTGGTCATGAGATGTCCCGGGAGGCTAGGATTTGACACAACGAGTGGTGCCATCTTGGCGGAGCAACACGCAAGCGACAATGCCCATTCGCGCCGCCGCCAACACACACGAATCTGTCATAGACTGCGGCCGGCTCGCACCCGGAGGCTGAGGATGGAATTCACCGCACTGTTTCTCGCCATCACCATCGCCATGCTGGTGGCCTGGCGTGGTCCGCGTCCCCTGGCGATCGGCCTGTTCGCGGTGATCCTGGTCGCCTGCGTCGCGACCCTGCTGCATCACGCCACCGACCGTCTCACCTTGTCGTTCTGAGGCCGGCAATGACCGACACAAGGGCCGTGACCCTGAATGCGCTCGCGCTCTATGCCCTCTCGCTGCTGCTGACTGCTGCTTTTGCGGCGCAGCTGATGCTGCGCGAGCTGCCCTGCCCGCTGTGTTTGCTGCAGCGCATCCTTTTCGCGCTGCTGGCGATCGGGCCGATCCTGAACATCCGCTTCGGACCACGGCCGAGCCATTATGCCTTGTCGCTGCTGGCGGCTGTCGTCGGCGCCTCGGTCTCGACCCGGCAGGTGCTGCTGCATATCCTCCCCGGCGATGCCGGCTACGGCTCGGCGCTGCTCGGCTATCATTATTACACGTGGGCGCTGATCGCCTTCATCGCAGCGATCGTGCTGCTCGCCGCCATGCTGCTGTTCGACCGCCAGTTCGAACACCGCGCGGCACAAGCCACCGTGCCCGACGGATTCGCACTGGGCGCCGTCTGGCTCGTGATCGGGTTGACGGCGCTGAACGCGGTCTCGACCCTGCTCGAGTGCGGCTTTGGCGCCTGCGCCGACAATCCGGTCGTCTATGAGTTGCTGAAGTAGCTGCTCAGGGACGCTTCGGAATATTCAACCCGCGTTCCACGGCCGGGCGCTTCAGACCGCGCTCCAGCCACGCGGCGACGCTCTTGAACCGGTCGAACTCGACGAGCTCGCGCGCGCCGTAGAAGCCGATCAGATTGCGCACCCAGCCGAGCATCGAGATGTCGGCGATGGTGTATTCATCGTCCATGAACCATTGCCGTCCGTCGAGATGGCTCTCCATCACCCCGAGCAGACGCGCGGACTCCGCGACGTAGCGCTGCAACGGCCGCTTGTCCTCATAATCCTTGCCGGCGAATTTGTGGAAGAAGCCGACCTGGCCGAACATCGGGCCGATGCCGCCGATCTGGAAATGCACCCACTGGATCGCCTGGTAGCGGCGCGCTGCATCCGCCGGCAGCAACTTGCCGGTCTTCTCGGCAAGATATTGCAGGATGGCGCCGGACTCGAACAGCGGCAACGGCTTGCCGCCGGGGCCATTGGGATCGAGGATCGCCGGGATCTTGCCGTTCGGATTCAGCGACAGGAACTCGGGCGTCTTCTGGTCGTCCGTGTTGAAATCGATCAGGTGGACCTCGTAGGGCAGCCCGATCTCCTCGAGCATGATCGAGACCTTCACGCCGTTCGGCGTCGGAAGCGAATAGAGCTGCAGGCGGTCCGGATGCTGGGCGGGCCAGCGTTTTGTGACGGGAAAAGCTGTGAGGTCGGTCATGTCAGACATTCTTTGCAGGGTTGTTGTTGGGTGGCTAATGTACGGAGCTCATTGAAAGCCGCAAGGTCTGCAACCAGTCATGAAGGATCAACAGACAACGCTCGGCCTTTCCGACGACGAGCTCGCGGATCATCCGACCGTGTTCGCGGCCGATGCGCTGGCCGGTCAAGTTGTCGTCGTATCCGGCGGCGCCGGCGGCATCGGCCGCGCGATCGTCTGGCTGTTCGCCCGGCTCGGCGCACATGTCGTCGTCGCAGGACGCAATGCCGACAAGCTCGATGCCCTCGTCGATCATCTCGGCCGTCGCGGCCTGAAGGCATCCGCGCACGTCGCCGACATCAGGGATGCCGACGCGGTCGGTGCGATGTTCGACGCGCTGTGGGCTGCGCATGGCCGCATCGATCATGTCGTCAACAGCGCCGGCGGCCAGTTCCCGCAGGCCGCGATCGATGTCTCGATCAAGGGCTGGAATGCGGTCATCAACACCAACCTCAACGGCACCTGGTACATGATGCAGGCCGCGGCGCAGCGCTGGCGCGACCGCAAGCATCAAGGCAGCATCGTCAACATCGTCGTGGTCACGACGCACGGCCTCTACGGCATCGCGCACTCGATCGCGGCACGCTCCGGCGTGATCGGGCTGTCGCGCGCGCTCGCGGTCGAATGGGCGCCGCTGAACGTCCGCATCAACTGCATCGCGCCCGGCGCGATCGAGACCGATGGCTGGAACGTGTACAGCGAGGCGGCGCGCGCCGCCTATCCGCGCTCCAACCCGATGATGCGCCCGGGCACGCCCTGGGACATCGCGGAAGCCGCCGTCTATCTCGCCGCGCCCTCCGGCAAGTTCATCACCGGCGAGACGCTGACCGTCGACGGCGGCGGCCAGCATTGGGGCGAGACCTGGACCACCGGCAAGCCGGACTATTTCAAAGCCGGCGAGTAACGCAAACATACCGGTCGCCGCCTCCGCATTTACTTCCCGTCGTCGAAGCTGACGATGACGGCGGCATTCGCGATCAGGATCGGGTCGTTGCCGAGATCGGAGGGAATTTCGAGGCCGCCCGCAATCGCCCTCACGGTCTTGGTGCCATAGGGCAGTTCCTTGGCGACGGCTTCGGTATCGACCGCTTCGGGATTCGGCACGGCGATCGTGACATCGACGAACATGTCGTTGGCGGTCTTGCCGAGCATGCGGAAGAAGCCGAGGCTGGAATGGCGGATCGCATCCGAGACCGCCCGCTTGGCGGCCTTGGTGGCGTCGCGGCCGTGAACGTCGACGCCCATGCCCATTTCGGTGATACAGCGCACGCGTGTCATGAAACTTTCCTGTTGTCGTTGGCGTGAGAGAGCTTCACTCCTTCGCCCTCCGCGCAGGCGGCGTCAAGCCGGGTCCCTGGTCTCACTTGCGCCGTTGTGAGCGCCGCGCGCGAGCAGCCATGCCGCGAGACCGGCAAGGATCGCCGCCGCAACCACCATGACGCTGGCCGCACCCCAGCCCCATGCCGACACCACAGACCCAACCGCGATCGGACCGGTGACCTGGCCGAAATTGCTGCCGGTCATCAACAGTCCCATCATGACCGGAACCATCGCCGCCGAACCCGCTGCCGCCGGTGCGGTCGCGAGCAAGGTCGCCGGGATCAGGCCGCCGGTCGCGGAGAACAGCAGGCACAGAAAGAACGCCCCCCACCCGCCGAGCAGGGGCAGGAAGATGCCGAGCGCAGACGCGCCCATCACCAGGGCCGCTACCGCGATCAGCAACGGGCGGCTCACGCCGCGCGCCAGCAGATTGCCGGCGGCGAGATTGCCGACGACGTTGGCCGCCGCTGCCAACGCACTGAGCCCGCCGGCGCTCTGGCTTGAGACGCCGAGCCGCGCAGTGAGCAGGATCGGCAGAAAGCTGAACAGCGCAAAGAACATCAGGCTGTAGAGCGCAAACAGCACCATCAGCAGTGCCGGAGTACGGCGACGCGCCAGCGCCGTGGCCTCCTGCATCAGGCCGGCACGCGCCGGGCCGCTCCGCGACGCGACTTCAGGGACGAAGACGCTGGCGAGAACGAACAGCAACGCGACAAACGCGGCACTGGCCCACCAGATCGCGCGCCAGCCACCGAAGATCGGCCCGGCAACCAGCGCCAGCGCGATCCCGAACGGCATCACGCAACTCCACACCGCCATGGTGACGTCGCGCGCACCGACATCGACGGCACGATCGAGCAACGCGGGGGCCGCGACCATCACCAGCAGGAAGCCGAGCCCTTCCAGCATGCGCGACGCCAGCAGCGCCACAAGTGACGGCGCGAGCGCGCCGGAGACCGCACCGAGCGTGATGGCGGCGAGGCCGCACAGCATCACCCGGCGCGCGCCGACCGCTGCGATCACGACGCCTGCCGGCACGCTGCCGGCCAGCCCGAGCACCGCAAAGATGCCGCCGACCGAGCCGACCGCGGCGAGGTCGACGCCGAGGTTCTGCTGCAACATCGACGCGGCGATCGGCACCTTGCCGACCTGCAGCGCGGCACCGATCCCGCACCCCATCACGATCGCGACCGTCGCCCATCGCTTCGCCTCGCTTTGCCGCGCCACGGCCGTCTCGATCGTCATGCGTCCACCCACCCTGCTCACCTCACGACAAATAGCGTTTCCGGACCATCAACAGGAGTGATATGTTTTGCATTCATTTGATCGATTTCATAGATCATGCTCGATAACCTCACACTCGATCAGATCCGGGTCTTCGTCACCATCGCCGAGACCGGCAGTTTTCGCGCCGCTGCGGCGAAGCTGGCGCGGGTGCAGTCCGCGGTCAGCCACGCCATCGCCAACCTCGAGGCCGAGCTCGGCATCATGCTGTTCGACCGCTCCGGCCATCGCCCGGTGCTGACGGCCGAAGGCAAGGCGCTGCTCGGCAATGCGCGCGATCTCCTGCTCCGGGTCGACGCGATGCGGGCGCGGGCGCACGGCCTTGGCGACGGGGTGGAATCGGAACTCGCTGTTGTCGTCGACACGCTGTTTCCGATCGCCGCTGTCGGCGCGGCGCTGACGGAGATGCGGGCGGCCTATCCATCGGTGAGCGTGCGGCTCGCGGTCGAACCGATGGGCGGTCCGATCGCCGCCCTCACCGAACGGCGCAGCGCGCTCGCCGTCACGGTCGGGGAGGATTTTCGCGATCCCCGCCTCGCGCTCGACGCGATCTGCTCCGTGCAGATCATCGCTGTCGCCTCCGCAAGCCATCCGCTCGCGCGCCGCGGCCACAAGAGCGTCGCCGACCTCGCCGATCATCTGCAGATCGTGCTGTCGGACCCGACGCCGTTGTCGGAAGGCCGCAACTTCGGCGTCCTCTCGCCGCAGATTTGCAGGGTCAGCAACCAGGACACCAAGCACGCCATGATCATGGCCGGGCTCGGCTGGGGCCGGCTGCCGATCTGGCAGGTGGCGCGCGACTTGAGCGAACGCCGCCTGGTGAGGGTCGAGACCGGCGCACTCGGACGCAACGCATCGCTTGCAATGGAGGCCTATCTCGCGCGCCGGCTCGACGAGCCGCTCGGCCCCGCCGCACGCGTGTTTGCAGATGCGCTGACGCGGATCGCCGCGCATGGCGGCAAGCCCGCGAGCAAAGCGAAGCCGCGCAAGCGGCGCTGAATTTTCAGCCGTCATCATTTTCCGTTGTTGACATCGACATCGGCGAGGCGTATGTCCCGCAACCTTCGCGAGCACCACCGTTCGCGATCAAACATGAGCCAGATGATGCACTACGGATTTGAAAGATCCCGCCAACTGTCGAACGGCCTGCGGCCGATCGGTAGCGCGTGCCCGGCTCATCGGAGCGACCTCGCATAATGCGAGGTCGACAGTCCGCCTAAACGGACCCTCCCGAGCCAAGTGCTCCGGAGGGTTTTTTTGTTGTCCGCAGCACGGCTCATTCGAATTGCCCGGCGCAAGCCGGAACGGGAGACCCGGATCCCGGGGCTCGCGCGGAGACGCGCGTGCCCAAGTGCGCGGGGCCTGCCGGAGGGAACGAGGCGATGAGCCGGACACCGATGGCAGAGCGGACTCCGAGGAGTTCGCAATCGGCGGCGCATCGACAGCGCCGCGACGAAATTTTTCAAAACGGTTTGCCGCATCACTGCGGCTCAACCGACGCTGGTGGTGAAGATGTCGGATACTTCGCTCCACTGGAAAGAGCGGGTTCGAATCCCGCCTGTGACACACGCACCGGGATGCGGCCAGGCAAAGGTCCGCGTGCGGCCCGGCGCAGTCTCTCGTCCGCAAGGCGAGCGGCTGTGTTGTCGTCACTGACACCGATATCGCCAGTTCCCCAGCGTACCTATCGACGACCGGCGCAGATGCGCCGGTCAGGCGGTGGTGAAGATGACTGTTACTTCGTGGGAAGGCGCTACGGCGCCGAGCGGGTTCGAGGCCCGCACGCCGAAAGGCGGTTCGCCCGCAAGGGCAGCAACAGCATCGCTTGTTCCCCGCCGACCCCTTCCACGCCCCGTGGTGAAGATCGCTGTTACATCGTCTGTGAAACGAGAGGTCGCGGGTTCGAATCCCGCCCGGTGTCATGTGCACCGGTAGCTCAGTGGTAGAGCGCTTCCCGACTGGCAGGGTAAGCTGCCGAACGGGGTCTCAGCAATCGCCTGTTCCCGGGTCGTGGTCCGCCAATGCAGGTGGTGAAGAGTGCTGTTACTTCGGATCGCAAGGCAGAAGGTTCGATTCCTTCCGGATGATACATCCGTGGCTCGATGGAAGAGCGTGCGACGCCCTAAAAGGGCAGTCCAGCCTCGCCAGTTCCCCGGCTCCACTTTCCAATCCATACTCCCCCAGAAAGGAGGCCATCATGGCCACGATCAACAAGATCATGCGCGCCTTCACCCGCGAGGGCGCGCGCAGCAAGCGCTTCACGCCCGAGATGGAGCTGCGGCGCGCGCTGCTGAACTGCCTCCTGTGGGAGAACCAGTTCTACGAGGACGGCGTCGCGATCGCCGATCGCATCAAGGCGCTGGTGCCGCTGGTCGCGCCCGAGCGGACGGCCGAACTCGCCATCGCTGCGCGCGAGACCATGAAGCTGAGGCACGCGCCGCTGCTCGTGGTCCGCGAGATGGCGCGGCATCCGACCCATCGCGGCCTCGTTGCCGATACGCTGGCTCGCGTGATCCAGCGGCCCGACGAGATGACCGAGCTGCTTGCGATCTACTGGGCGGATGCGCTCGGCCCGCAGCAGCAGCGCAAGCGTCAGCCCGTCTCGGCGCAGATCAAGAAGGGCCTGGCGCGGGCGCTGACCAAGTTCGACGCCTACCAGCTCGCGAAGTACGATCGCGACGGCGCGGTGCGGATCAAGGACGTGCTGTTCCTGGTCCACGCCAAGCCGAAGGATGCCGCGCAGGAGAAGGTGTGGAAGCAGCTCGTCGACGGCGAGCTGGCCTCGCCCGACACCTGGGAGGTTTCGCTCTCGTCCGGCAAGGACAAGCGTGGAACCTTCGAGCGCCTGATCGCCAAGAACCGGCTCGGCGGGCTGGCGCTGCTCCGCAACCTGCGCCTGATGCAGAAGGCTGAGGTGCCGCGCCGAACCATCGCGGAGGCGATCGACGCAATGCGGACGGACCGCATCCTGCCCTACCGCTTCATCACGGTGGCGCGGTATGCGCCGGACTTCGAGCCGGAGCTCGAGGCAGCGATGCTGAAGTCGGTCAAGGACTACGCGCGGCTCGATGGCCGCACGCGGCTCCTGATCGACGTGTCGGGATCGATGTTCTCGCCGCTCTCGGCCCAGTCCGAGATGACGCGGGCGGAGGCGGCTTGCGGGCTTGCGATCCTCGCCCGCGAAGTCTGCGACGAGGTGGAGATCTTCACGTTCAGCAATGAGGTCGTGAAGCTGCCGCCGCGCCGCGGCTTCGCGCTGCGCGATGCGATCATCGGCTCGCAGCCGCATGGCGGGACGTATCTCGGCAAGGCGGTGACGGAGATCGACCGCAAGGGCGATCGCCTGATCGTCTTCACCGACGAGCAGAGCCACGACCAGGTGCCCGCCCCGAAGGGACGCGGATACATGGTCAACGTGGCGTCCTACCAGCACGGCGTCGGACACGGCCCGTGGACGCGGGTCGACGGCTTCTCCGAGGCCGTCATCGCCTGGATCGCGGCGTCGGAACAGACGATGCACTGACGCCTGCTCGACAACAATGGGCCCGGACGCGCATGCGCCCGGGCCTTTTTTTTGGTGCGACGGACGAGCGCTCCGCTCGCGCAGCGCACGAGCGGCGGCAACGTCATTCACAATGTCGCGAGCGGCCGCGCCGGCTCCACGCCGTTTGGCTCCAATTCATCTTCGCGAACCGACCATGCACGCGACCGATCCCGGTCTCGCAGGGAGCCGTGCACCATGCCGATTAGCCGCCGGCGGGCGCTGACGCTTGCCTCGTTTTTTGTAACGAGCCCGTTGCTTGGCAGGGAAAGCCGCGCCGAATCGTTGCCGGTCCCGGGCGCGGCCAGCTTCGACATGGCGACCTTCTCCGCCACTTCAGGCGGCGACGCCGACGCGGCCTTCGCCAAGGCGCTGGCCTCAATCGCCAAAGCGGCAGCGGACGCCAGCAAGGCGGGGCCGGTTCATATCGTGCTCAACCTGGAAAAGAACGCCAGCTACCGAATCAAGCGGCCGCTTGCGTTCCGGCAGTTGCACGGCTTCGAGCTCAACGGCAATGGCGCACAGCTGATCAACACGGCGCGCAGCGGCACCCTGACGATCTCCGGCTGCAACCGCCTCACCGTCCGCGATCTCACCATCGACTACGACCCGCTGCCCTTCACGCAAGGGACGATCACCGCGTTCGACAAGCAGGCGATCGAGATCACGGTCAAGGTCGATCCCGGCTATCCCGATGATGCCGCGCTGCTCGCCACTTTCACCGATGGCTTCTTCAAGGTGATGGATCGCCACAACCGGGCGCTGAAGACCGGTGCCAGGGATTTCCTCTCACCGGCCCATGCCACGCGCGTCAGCGACGGCCTGATCAAGGTGCGCCTGCACTGGAGCGCGAACGATCGCTTTCCCAGCCAACTGCCGATCGCAGTCGGTGACGTCGTCACCGTCGCGAATGGCGGCGCGAACGCCATCGCCGTGGACTCCAGCGTTGCGACGAGCCTGATCGACCTGAAGCTTCTGGCCTCGCCGGGCATGGGCATTGTCGAGAGCGGCGGCGAAGGCTCCATGATGCTGCAGAAGGTCTCCGTCGTTCCGGGACCCCGGCCGAAGGGCGCAACAACCGACCGCCTGATCTCGACCAACTCCGATGGTTCGCACTTCACCGCGGTCGCGAACGGTCCGACCATCGAGGACTGCAGTTTCGCCAACACCTCCGACGATGCCATCAACGTGCACGGCTTCTACTACTACGTCGTGGCGAAGACCGCGCCGCGGCGGTTCCTGCTCAGCCCCAAATGGGACGTCGGCCTTGTGGCCGGCGACGATATCGAGAGCTGCGATCACGCGACGTTTGGTTCACTCGGACGCAGCAAGGTCGCGCAATTGACCAAGCGTCACGCGCCGGAGCTGAAGGCCAAGATCGCCCCGCTCTGGAAGAACAGGAGCCCGACCACGCAGCCGGACCTGATCTACGACGTCGTCCTGCAACAGGACCTGCCGCTCAAGGTCGGCGATGCCATCACCTCGCTGACGCATATCGGATCCGGCGCCACCGTGCTGCGTTGCAATTTCCACGCCTGCGGCCGCGTGCTGATGAAGGCGCCGAACGCCATCGTCGAGAATTGCCAGTTCACCTTCTCGACCGGCGTCGCGCTGCAGGCAGGGAGCGACATCGGCTTCTGGTCGGAGTCCGGATTCGCCGACAACCTCGTGTTCCGCAACAACCGCTTCAGCCATTGCGTCAACGGCGCCAATGAACTGACCAGCGGCAGCGGAACGCTCGGCACGATCTATGTCGGCATGGTGCCGCCGGAAGGAGCAACGGGTTTCCAGAACAATTTCCAGAACCGGCGCGTCATCATCGAGGGCAATCACATCGACGATTCCTACATCTACGCGATCTTCGTCAGCAATGCCGACGGCGCCAGGATCGCCGGCAATGCGATCGGCCAGACATTTGTGCGCGGCAATTTGTTTGGGGCCGGCGAGTTCTTCCATATCAAGCCCGACAGCGCGATCTTCGTCGGCCGCGCCAGGAATATCGAGATCAGCAACAACGTCGTCGCTCGCGGGCACATCACGACGATTGCCGTCGCGATCGATCCGAGCTGCGACAAGCACACGGTGCACCTCGCCGGCAACAGGCTGGCCTGAGCGCGCGACGCTCTCCAATCAGGGCGTCATCCCGAGCGCCCGCCACATTGCGCGGATGATCCGGAACGAGCGGGCATCGCCGACCAACCCGCGATGCATCCGGTTCATCGCATAGGCAAACGTCATGCGCGCGTCGGTATCGATGAGCACGAACGCGCCGCCGCCGCCGGACCAGAACAGCGTGTTCGGATTGGGCGGCACCAGGCTGAGGATCGGGCTCGGCAAACCGTAGCCGAGGCCGAAGCGGACGGAGATGCCGCGCATCACCAGGTCAGGGCCATCGATCTGCACCTCCAGCGCCCTGCGGCAGCCCGCTTCCGACATGATACGTTGGCCATTCGCAACTCCGCCGGTCGCGAGGATGGTCTGGATCGCGGCGATCGAACGCGCGTTGCCGTGGCCGTTCACCGCCGGGATCTCGGCGCCGCGCCAGGCGCGGGTGCGGGTCGATGGCACGTCGGTACGGGTGTCGCTGAAGGTGATCTTCTGGATCGTCGTCATCTCGACGCCGGTCGCGGCCGATGACGGCAGGAACGGCACGAGGTCGGCAACACGATGATCCTCCGATGCCGGCAGGCCGATCCAGAAATCCACGTTCAAAGGCGACGCGATCTCCTCGCGAAACACCGTGCCGAGCGTCCTGCCGGTGATGCGCCTGATCACCTCGCCGATCAGGAAACCGAAGGTGTAGACGTGATAACCGGATGCGGTGCCTGGCTCCCACAGCGGCGCCTGCGCGGCCAGCGTCGAGGTCGCCTTGTCCCAGTCATAAAAATCCTCGCCGCTGATCGCGGGATGCCAGCCCGAGAGGCCCGCCGAATGGCTCATCAGTTGCGCCACGGTGATGCCGACCTTGCCGTTCGCGGCGAACTCCGGCCAGTAGCGCGCAACGGGTGCTGCAAAGTCGAGCTCGCCGCGATCGGCGAGCCACAACGCGGTCAGCGCGGTCATGGTCTTGGTGATCGAATAGACGTTGACGATGCTGTCGCGCGTCCACGGCCGCCGACACGCTTCGTCGGCGAAACCGCCCCACAGATCGACCACCGTCTCGCCGTCGATCGTGGCGCAGAACGACGCGCCGAGCTCCTCACCATCGGCGAAATTGGCCTCGAACGCTTCACGCGCCGCCGAAAACCGCGCGTCGGCGAATCCGTCTATCGTCGCAACTGCGATGGCTGTGCTCCCCGCTCCATCCCCAGGCTTTGAGGGAGGCGGGACATGCGCGGTGAGAGGGGCGCCTGACAATTCTTGAACTGAACTGTTTCGTCCCCATTTATCTGAGTAGAGATCTCCCCCTTCAGCCCGGCGCTAACCCTGCTTCTGCAACACCGTGATGTGCAGACGGCGGCGGATCTCCATGCCCTGGCGCCGATACAGTGCGATCGCCGAGGCGTTGCTGGTGAAGACGTGCAGGAACGGAATTTCGCCGCGCGCCACGATCTGGCGGCCGACCGCCGACAGCAACGCCTGCGCATAGCCCCGGCCGCGATGGTCCGGATGCACGCAGACGGCGGTCATCTCGGTATAGTTTCCCGACTTCATCCGTTCGCCGGTCATTGCGACCAGTTCGCCGCCGACGCGGATGCCGAAGAAATTGCCGAGCTCATGCGTCCGCGCGCTGAACGGTCCGGGTTTTGTCAGTGCCGTCAGCGCCATCATCGCGGAAACGTCGCCTTCGCCGAGCCTGACGATCTCGACGCCGGACAGAGAAAAGTCCGCCGGCGCACCGATCATCTGCTCACCGGTCTCGGCCAGCAGCACCTTGAACTCCGACGGCACGGCGAGCGGATCGGGCGTGAACAGCACCGCGATGTCCGGTCCCGACAACAGCGCGCCGAGCGCGGCAAAACTCTGCGGTGACATGTCGACCATGTCGGCAAATGGCGCGATCGCGAGCGGGAAGCGCCTTGCAGCGGTGTCGCTTTCCGCCAGCTCGCGCTGCCGTGTGGTCAGCGCGCTCCAGATCGGACGATCAAGCGGATGGCGTGGCGGAACTTCGGACATGCGGCGCTTCGCTCCTGATTTTTCCAAAGAAGAGCAAGAAGCGCCGGCAAAATCCAGCACGGCGTGACGTGATTGCGGCTCACAATCACGCCAGCTGGCAAAACCCGGCTACGCCACCTTCAGGCAAAGCTCGGTGCCGCCCTTCAGCGGCAGCGTGATCGACACGAAGCCGTTGTGGGGATCGCGGACGAACTCCAGAAAATCCGCCTCGGCATTGTCGTTCATGACGTAGCCGCCGACGCGAAGCTGGGGAGCTACGATCTCGATCACCTGGCGTGCCAGTGTCGGTCCCTTGTCGCCGGGCCAGCCGTCGATCAGGATGAAGTCGACGGGGCCGCCGAGATCGCGCAGCGTCTTCCGTGCATCGCCCTCGCGGATCTCGGCGTAATCCGCCAGGCCGGCCTCCGCCAAGTTGCGCTTCGCGGCCGCGACCTTGGCCGGCACGATCTCCGAGCCGATCACGGTGCCGCCGCCATTGTCGCGCAACGCCGCGGCGAAATAGAGCGTCGACATGCCGACCGAGGTCGCAAACTCGGCGACGCGCCTGGCGCCGAGGCCGCGGCACAGCAGGTAGATCAGCTCGCCCTGCTCCGGGTGGATCGAGAAACCCTGCTCGGCATAATCGTGTGGATCGCGGCTGCTGCTCTGCATCGGGTTGCCTCTCACCGGCGCCCGGCGCGTGGCCTGCAGGCGCTCGATGACGGCCATGACGCGGGCATCGGTAATCGCGCTGTGCGGTTCAGCATTGTACATGAAGGGCTTCCTTTGCGATTGCGTCATTGCTGCAGGATTTCAGCCGCAGCGCGGTCCAGGATCTTTGCGATCCGCCGCGCCTCGGCGGCATCGCAGCCGCGCTTCTGACGCAGCGCGCTCTTCAGCGCATGACGGGCGCGGTGAATATCGTCGGACGCTTCACCGTCGAGATCGCTGACGCCGGCGAAGGCTTCGCGCACCTCCTCCATGCGGCGGCCGATCCGCGACAGCGCTTCGAGAATGGTATCGGCGGTGGCACGGTTCTCGGCGAGATGCGCCTTGCCTTGCTCGGTGATGCTGTAGAGCTTGCGCGCCGCATCCTGGGTGACGCTGGCGTGGCCGATCTCTTCGAGGAAGGTCAGCGCCGGATAGATCACGCCCGGGCTCGGGCTGTAGAAGCCGTCCGACCGCTCCTCGATCTTCTTGATCAGCTCATAGCCGTGCGCCGGCTGCTCGCCGAGCAACGCCAGGATCACGAGTTGCAGGTCCTGCGATGAGAGTCGGCGCGATCCCGGAAAGTCGCCGCCGCCACCCCGCCCGAAGAAGCCGTGGCCGCCCCGGCCAAAGCGATGGCCGCCCCTGCCGTGCCGTCCCATGAAGAAGCCAAATCCGAAGCCCTCGTGGTCCCGGTCGCGAAACATCGATCGTCTCATTGTCTTTTTCCTTACTGAAAACATATCTTACGATATATCTACAGATAGGACGGCGACAACCCACGTTTTCGTGAGGCCGTGAGGATACAGCGGGGATCGGAACGAGCCTGGGATCGTCGGCCCTCACTGGGCTTGTCGACCGACGCGCGGCGGGCTTAAGGCTTTGAACCCTCCGGTCCGTTCGACTCATGCGCCCCAAAACCTTCGAAACCCATTGCCTGCGCCTGCCCGCCGCCACCAAGGTGGTGCAATGGGAGGGCACGTCAGTGTTCAAGGTCGGCGGCAAGATGTTCGCGCTGGCCGGCGGCTTCATCGAGCGGTCCGGCGGCTTCATGTTCAAGACCTCGCACATGGCCTATCAGCTCTTGATCGAGCAGCAGCTCGCACGGCCGGCGCCTTATCTGGCGCGCGGCAAATGGGTCCAGCTGCTCGGCAACGATGCCCTGCCCGACGCCGAGCTCAAGACCTATCTCGATCAGGCCCATGCGCTGATCGCGGCCAAGCTGACGCGGAAATCGCGCAAGGCGCTCGGGCTCGACTGATCGGCGCGGCTCAGCCGCCGAGTGGCTTGCTGGAATCGCCGAACAGCAATTTTGGAAACAGCTCCTTGAAGGCGAACTTGTCGTCGCCCTTGGCGCGCTCGAAGCGCAGCACGACGTCGAACCGGCTGCCCTCCCATTTGGTCGGCGGCGTGCCCTTGCTGACCGGGATCAGCGGCAGGATGTCGGAGATGATCGCCTTGTGCTCCCAGCACAACAGCACGACGCCCTTCGACGCGAGTATCGCCTTCATCAGCGCCGGCTCGTCACCCTTGCCGAATCCTTGGTTCGGCGTCAGGCCGCGACGCGCTGCGAGCGCCGAGATCGTCTCGGCCGGACGGCTCGACGGCGGCTGATTGGGCTCGTTTCCGGGTGTCGCGGCATAGATCGCGTCAGGCTTGGCATAATCGCCGCCGGTGAGGTCGGTGCCGAACAAGGCTGTCCACGCCCCGGCGCGCTGCCAGCCGCGGAGCACCAGCGACTCGGTGTCGGACGCCCCATCCGCGGTGAAGCCAGGCCCCGGCCAGGACTCGCCGGGCTTCTCGGCATGACGGATGATGAAGAGCGTGAGCGCGTCCATGGCGGCCTCTCGGAGAAGTTGCGTGAATGGTTACGACTTCAGTGAGGTTGACCCTATCCCCGATCAGGCCTCCGCTTCATGAACGGCGTCACAATTTGCGAAAACCGGATCGACCAGCGACGCGCTGGCGCTGAGGGACATGAACGACACGAGGATGAACTTCTGCTCGATCATGCTCCGCTCGAAATGACCGACGCAAGCCACGGCGACCATCAGGCGTGCGGACCGCGGTCAGGCCCTGGAGCTCGGCCCCCGGCGGCGAGCGCGAGCCTGGCAAGATAGTGCGCCCAACCCTTGCTATGGCTCGCGCACTGCTCCGCGTTGGGCAAGCCACTATGGGTCATGCGCAACAGCGTGCCGTTGTCCTGCGCCATCAGGTCGATCTCGATCAGGCTGGATCCCGGTGGGACCTCCGCGCCTCCCTCCCAGCCAAAGCTGTAGGCGAGACGATGCACCGGCACGACCTCGCGGAACGCGCCGCGTGCCGCCTTTGTGCGATCGCCGGCGACGCCCTTGAGCAGATAGAGCCCGCCCGGATGCAACTCGGTCTCGGCTTCCAGCCCCATCCAGCTCACGATCTTCTGCGGATCGGTCAGGAAGGCGAATACCGTCGCGGGCGGCGCTGCGATCTGCATCTCGCGTTGAACGATGAAAGCTTCGGTCATCGAACTCTCCTCCATGGACGATCGGATGTAGCGATAACGCGTGACAAGTCTGGTACGTCAACGCCATGATGGAGTGATGCATTTGCCCTCGACGCTGAGCTGGCTGGTCGACGCCGCCGCCGAGACCGCGGGCGCCAACCGATTGCTGGCAGACCTCGGCAGCCATCTTATCACGGATGGCTTGCCGCTTGCCGGCGGTGTCCTGACGCTCGAGGTTCCGCATCCCCTTATTGCCAGGCGCACCTGGCTGTGGCGCGCCGACAACGGCGAGGTCATCGAGGCGCTCGGATTCGCGCCGGAACAACCGTTTGCAATGCCCGATATGATCGGATCCGCCGATGCCGGCCGACGTTGGCTCGGCAGTCTCGCGCCCGGCCCGATCCACGAGGACATGATTGGAACGCGGCCGGACGGCCCGACCCTCGGCTGGATCGGAACACGCGCCTTCACGCCTGCGGAGACGGATCGATTGCGCGAGGCGGCGCGCTTCACGGCCGCGCCGCTCGCCGCGCTCGCGGCGCGTGCCACGCTGACCGCGGCGCTGGAGGCCTATCTCGGGCGGCGCAGCGCGGCGCGCGTCCTGGCATCGCCGTTGCGGCGCAACACCGGCGAAACCATCCGCGCGGCGCTGCTGTTTGCCGATCTGCGCGGCTTCACCGCGCTCTCCGAAAGCCATCCGCCCGCCGAGGTGATCGCCGCGCTCGACGCCTGGTTCGACCGCATCGCCGGCGCGATCCACGCCTTCGGCGGCGAGGTGCTGAAGTTCATCGGCGACGGGCTGCTCGCGATCTTTCCGGTCACGACGGGCGCTCGCAGCGCGTGCGAGGCGGCGTTGCGTGCGGTGTCGGCGGCGCGCGTCGGCATGGCGCATCTCGATACCGAGCGGCGCAAGCAGGGTTTGCCGGCACTGTCCTTCGGCGCGGCGCTGCATCTCGGCGAGGTGCATTGGGGCAATATCGGCGCCGCCGATCGCCTCGACTTCACCGCGATCGGCGCCGCGGTCAATCTGGTCAGCCGGCTGGAAGGCCTGTGCAAGCCGCTGCAGCAGACCGTGCTGGTCTCGGACGCCGTCGCCGCCGAGACCGAGATGCCGCTGGTCGCGCTCGGCACCCATGAGCTGCGCGGCATCGCGCGGCCCTGTGCGGTCTTCACTTTGCCGGAGAGATGAGCCGATCATCGGAACAGGCGCAACCACGGCGCCAGATGAAATGCGCTCATCAGCGCGTACATCGGGACCATCCCCTGCAATGAAAGCGGTCCCTGCATCGCGCCGCAGATCATGTCGGCCGGCGCCAGCGCGGCAGTCAGCGCCATCACCGCGAAGGTCGGCGCCGCCGCCAGCGACAGCCACCGCGCGGCGATCGCGCCACGGCCGCCAAGCCGGCCCTTCAACCAATCCTGATGTGTTTCTAAGCCGGTCATCATTCGATCTCGCTGGAGATGCGCCATGTCGTCATGTGCTAGATTAGGACCGGGCCTCGGAGGGCGAGAGTGACAAGTGTGTCGGGATTCGAATGGACTCGCTGATTGCGGCTGCGGCGCGCGCACTCGCGGCGGGTGATCCCCTCGGCGCACTGAAACGGGTGGCGCTGCGCGACGATGCGCCGGCGCTGGCGCTGCGCGGCATCGCGATGGCAAGGCTCGGCGATTTCACGCGCGCCAAGGAGCTGTTGCGCCGCGCCGGCCGGGCCTTCGGTCCACGGGAAGCCATCGCGCGGGCGCGCTGCGTGGTAGCCGAGGCCGAGATCGCGCTGGTGTCGCGCGACCTCTCCTTTCCCGGCAAGAGCCTCGCCGCTGCGCGCGCGACGCTCGCCGCGCGTGGCGATGCGCTGAACGCCGCGCACGCCGGCTATCTCGAAATCCGCCGCCTGCTGCTGATCGGCAGCCTCGACGCGGCCGAGCGCATGCTTGACGGCCTCGATCCATCGCCCTTCCCGCCGGCACTGCGGGTCGGCCATGAACTGGTCGTCGCCGGGATCGCGATGCGGCGGCTACGGACCAAGCCGGCACGCGCGGCGCTGGCACGGGCCAGGGATGCCGCGCACCGCGCCGGCATCGCCGGGCTTGCGGCCGAAGTGGAGAGCACCGCGAAGCTGCTCGCCACACCGGCGGCGCGCCTGATTGCGCGCGGCCAACAGCGGCCGTTGCTGCTCGATGAGGTCGAGGCCTTGATGGCATCGAAGGCGCTCGTCGTCGATGCCTGCCGCTACGTCGTGCGTGATTCCAGGACCACGGTCTCGCTGACGCGGCGTCCGGTGCTGTTCGCGCTCGCCCGCGCGCTGGGCGAAGCCTGGCCGCAGGACGCCTCCCGCGGCACGCTGATCGCGCGCGCGTTTCGCGGCAAGCACGCCGATGAATCGCATCGGGCGCGGCTGCGGGTCGAGATCGGACGGCTGCGCCGGGCCTTGCTGCCGCTTGCCGATCTCAACGCCACGCCCGACGGCTTCGTGCTGGCACCGCGGGGCCGCCGCGAGGTCAGCGTGCTGGCGCTGCCGGTCGAGGAGGAGCATGCGGCGGTCCTGGCTTTCCTCGCCGACGGCGAGGCCTGGTCGAGCTCGGCGCTGTCGGTCGCGCTCGGCGCCAGCCAGCGCACCGTCCAGCGCGCGCTCGACGCGCTGGCGGCCACCGGCAAGGTGCAGTCGGTCGGCCGCGCCCGCGCCCGGCGCTGGATGACGCCCCCGGTGCCGGGATTCACGACGACGTTGTTACTCCCTGCCCCGCTGCCGAACGGCTAGCATCGGGATGAAATCAGACAACTGGAGCGCCGCATGAAGACGTCCGAAGCCGAGATCATCCGGGAATATGCCTTCGAAGGCGTCGAGAGCGTCGGCGGCGTCAGCTTCGACGGCGAGCAGGTGTGGTTCGCGGCCGGCGGCCGGCTGGTCGCGTTCGATCCCGACAGCGGCAACACCACCCGCAGCCTCGACATCGCGGCCCATGCCGGCACCGCCTTCGACGGCAAGCACCTCTATCAGATCGCCGAGGACCGCATCCTGAAGATCGAGCCGAACAGCGGACGCGTGGTGTCGACGATCCCCTCGCCCGGCGGCGGCCGCGACTCGGGTCTCGCCTGGGCTGAAGGCTCGCTGTGGGTCGGCCAGTATCGCGACCGCACCATCGTTCAGGTCGATCCGGAAACCGGCAAGGTCATTCGCACCATCGAAAGCAACCGCTTCGTCACCGGCGTCTCCTGGGTCGATGGCGAACTCTGGCACGGCACCTGGGAAGAGGAGCAGAGCGACGTCAGGCGGATCGACCCGCAGACCGGCGAGGTCATGGAGCGGCTGGAAATGCCGAAGGGCGTGTTCGTCTCCGGGCTCGAGTCCGACGGCAAGGACCGCTTCTTCTGCGGCAGCGGCTCGACCAACAACAAGGTGCGCGCCATCAGGCGGCCGAAACGCAGCCGCGCGTAAAGCGATCAATCGCTCCACGCGCTGAGCGAGCTTACGCCGACGCCGGCACCGCAGTGGGCCGCGCCGATGCCATCGGCCGGAAGGTCATCATGATCAGGAACGCGCCGAGGCCCGTTGCCCAGGAGCCGACATAGAGCCACGTGTAGCTCGCAAAGGTATCGTAGATCAGGCCACCGGCGAGCGGTCCGGTCGCCATGCCGAGACTGCCCGCCATCGCGGTGCCGCCGATCACGGTGCCCATCATGCGCAGCGGGAAGTTCTCGCGGATCAGCACGGAATACAGCGGCATGGTGCCGGCATAGATGAAGCCGAAGATTGCCGCGACTGCGTAGAACGCGGCCAGTTCGCGCACGAAGACATAACCGAGCGCGCCGAATGCCTGCGCCAGCAGCCCGAGTACCAGCACGCGCTTGGCGCCGAAGCGGTCGCCGAGCAGGCCGAAGGCGATGCGGCCGCCCATGCCGGCAAGCCCTTCCACGCTGTAGATCGTCACCGCGGCGACCAGCGGAATGCCGCAGGTGACCGCGTAGCTCACCGTGTGGATGATCGGGCCGGAATGGGTGGCGCAGCAGAAGAAATTGGTGGTGATCAGGATGATGAATTGCGGCGAGCGCAGCGCCTGCGCCAGCGACATCGCCGGCTCCCCGTTCTCGGAAGCCACCGCCACGTGGTCATCTTGCAGCGCCGGCGGGCGGCGCACCAGCAACGACACCGGGATCATGATCGCGCCGACCACGCCCGAGACGATCAGCATCGCGGTCCGCCAGTCGTGGTGGGAGATCAACCAGGCCGCGAGCGGCGACATCGTCATCGGCGCCATGCCCATGCCGGCCGACACCAGCGAAACGGCGATGCTGCGATGGGTGTCGAACCAGCCGGCGACGCAGGCCATCATCGGGGCGAAGATTGCGGCCGTCGCAGCACCGACCAGCCCGCCGAACATGAACTGAAATGCCAGCAGCGATGGTGCCCGACTTGCCAGCGCAAGGCTCGCGGTGAGCACCACCGATCCGGTCAGCACGACCGGGAGCGGCCCGAAGCGGTCGGACAGCGTGCCCCAGGCCATGCTGGTGAAGGCCATTGCGAGGAAGCCGATCGTCATCGCGCTCGATATCCCGGTCACCGACCAGCCGGTCTCGCGCGCCATCGGCTGCAGGAATACGGGTAACGAGAACATGCCGCCGATCGCGACGCAGCCGAGCAGGCCGCCGGCCGCGACAATCACCCAACGATAGGTCGAATTGGCCATTCGGGAACTCCCATGCAGTTCGTTCTGGGTGGAAGACGAACGGACCAAGGCGGAACCGACAGCAGACGGTCGCCGTGACTCACTTTTTTTTGCGACCGTGGCGACCTCTGAGGGGCACGATCACGATAAGCGGGTTACCACGCTGATGAAAATCCGCACACGCATGCTCGCCGCCATCAGTCACGATTTGCGAATGCCCATCACCCGGCTACGGCTCAGATCCGAATACACGAGAACGATGCGCAGGCGTGGAGACCTTGCACGACCAGATGCAGGCCACGCTGGAATCAGTGCTTTCATTCCTGAGCGGCGGCAACACGGCAAATCCGAAGGCAGCACGTCATGGTGCACCGGCACGCCGCTGCCGCAGCATCAGCCCTTCTTCGGATCGCCGCGCGTGTGTTGCAGCAGATTGTCGCGCAGCCTGACCACGCTCTTCTGCACGATCGGAAATTCGTCGCCGAGCCCGGTGGCTTCGACCAGCGACGCGTTGATCTCCTTGTCGAGCAGACGCCGGCCCGCTGCCGTCAGGCTCACCCGCACCTGCCGCTCGTCGGCGGGATCGCGGGTGCGGCTAATGTAGCCGCTCTGCTCCAGCTTCTTCAGGATCGGCGTCAGCGTGTTGGATTCCAGGAACAGCTTCTCGCCGAGTTCGCTGACGGTCTGCTCGTCCGCTTCCGACAACGCGATCATGGCGATGTACTGGGTGTAAGTCAGGCCGTACGCATCGAGGATCGGCTTGTAGGCGCGGCCGAAGGCCAGATTGGCCGAATAGACCGCAAAGCACAGAAAACTCGATAGTTTTCGGCCCTTTGTGTCGGCCTTGGAGGAACGGGTCACGGGCGTCTCCGGAGTTTGTGAAGTCCGGCCAATATAAATCGTATCCGATTAAATCGGAAGAGCTTGACATCGCCCGGCGCGGGGTCTATTTCAACGCGCATCCGATTAAATCAGATACGATCTATCTTCAATCCAAAGGAGTCAGCCATGACCGCCAATGCAAAGGTTCTCGTCACCGGAAATACCCATGTCACCGCCGGCCCGAACGGCGCCGCCCGCTCGCGCGACGGCTTCCTCGACGTCAAGCTGCCGCAGCCGCACCCGGCCGCCGAAAACCTGTTCGCCGCCGCCTGGTCGGCCTGCTACATCGGCGCGATCCAGCTCGCCGCCGGACAGCGCAAGGTCAAGCTTGCGAGCGAGCCCGAGGTCGACGCCGAGATCGACCTGAATCAGGCCGGCAGCGCCTTCTTCCTGAGCGCGCGCCTCAACGTGCACGTCCCCGGCGTCGAGCGCGAGGTCGCGCAGCAGCTGATCGAAGCCGCGCACGGCATCTGCCCCTACTCCAAGGCGGTTCACGGCAACATCGACGTCACGACCACTCTCGTCTGAACGATCACGTGGCAACTCCCGACGCGGGCCGGCCGCTCGCGGGCCCGCGGTCGGAGAGGCCAGAACGAAAATCAAGGAGATCAAGATGACCGGCAATCTGTTGAAGACGACACGCCTCCTCGCAAGGGCGGCGTTGATCGCTGGAAGTTTCCTGACGATTCCTACCGCGCAGGCGCAACAACCGGCAGGGTTCACGCGAACCGACCTGCAGCGTCACGACCTCAGTGCTCCCGGCCGTGAAGCCGTCCAGGTGCGTGTCGACATCGAGCCGGGCAAGGCATTCGGCCGACACACCCATCCGGGGGAAGAGATCATCTATGTGCTAACAGGCACGCTCGAATACGAAGTCGACGGCAGACCGCCGGCAACACTGAAGGCCGGCGACGTCCTGTTCATTCCCGCGGGCACGATCCATGCGGCGAAGAACGTCGGCAGCGTCACGGCCAGCGAGCTTGCGACCTACATCGTCGAGAAGGACAAGCCGCTGCTGACGCTGGTGAAGTGATCGATCCCGCCTGCTCGCCCCTCTCCTTGGGGCGAGCGCGGCGACAGACTCATTTCGTGCTCTGGACTTCAGGCTGGCGCGCCAACCGTGCGTTGAAGATCAGGAAGCTGATCGCGGCCATGATCCAGACGCCGATACCGCCATAAAGCATCACCCAGCCGAAACCGCTCGCCAGCGCCTGATGCACGATCGGGCCGGTCAGTTCCGGCGCGGATGCGGCATCGCCGGACGCGATCCGCTCGGCGAGGACACGGAGTTGCACGCCATCGAGCCCCGGCAGCACGGCCTTCAGGTGCGCGAGCACGCCGCTCGCCAGAATGAAGCCCATCAGCGCGATATTGACCGACAGCGAGACCATGCGCGCGCTCATGTCGATGCCGGAAGCCATGCCGGCCCGATCGCTCGAGACCGAGCCGGTGGTCGTGTTGGTAACCGGCGTGTTGGTGATGCCGAGGCCGATCCCGGCAAGCAGGCAGCCCGGCAGCATCGTCAGCCAGTCGGGCTGCGCGGCTGCGCTGCCGAACTTCATCAGCATGAATCCGGTGCCGATGGTGAACAGCCCCGCCGGGATGATCAGGCCCGGCTGGTAGCGCAGCGACAGGCGCTCGGCAAACGGCGGCATCACCAAGGTCGGCAACGTGTAGGCGAGCAAGGCAAGTCCCGCGGATACGCTGTCATAGCCGAGGCCGGCGTGAAACCAGATCGGCAGATAGATCATGAACGGCCAGTAGCTGAGGTTCATCGCCGCCGAGCCGACGATCGAGCCGGAGAACGCGGATATCCGGAATACCGAGAAGTCGAACATCGGCCGCCGGCTGATTCTCTCGGCAACGAGGAACGCAATGAAGCTCACCGCGGAGACGCCGAGGATCGCGAGCCCCTTCGGGCTGGCAAAGCCGAGATCCGGCCCCTGCGTGATGTAGAAGGCGAGACAGAACACTGCGAGCGACATCGTCACGATGCCGCCGACGTCGAGGCTGCTGGCCTTCGGGTCCTTCGATTCATGCACGCCGCCGATGGTGAGCACGAATGCGACGGCTGCGAACAGCACGTGGACGAGGAACACCCATTCCCAGCTCAGCACCGCGACCACGGCACCGCCGATGATCGGCCCGAAGCCGAGACCGATGCCGAAGATGACGCCCCACCATCCCCAGGCGACCGCGCGCAGGCGGCCACCCTGGAATTCGTGCGACAACACGGCGATCTGGCAAATCAAGAGCGCACCGCCGCTCAGCCCTTGCAGGAAGCGGGCAACGATCAGCATTTCCACGCTCGAAGCGACGCCGCAGATCAGCGACGTGATGCCGAACGCCGCGATCGCGACCAGGAAGATGCGCTTGCGTCCGTAGCGGTCCGCCACCGTTCCGATCGCCATCAGCACCGTCGTCACCGCGATGGTGTAGGCGTTCATGATCCATTGCAGCGCCTTGAAGTCGGCATGCAGCACCTGCTCCAGCGTCGGCAGGATCGCGGGGATGCTGGAAATCTCCAATCCGAACATCAGGCAGGCAAGGCATACGGCGGAGAGGACAACAGCGCCGCGGCGGCTCAGTTCAGTAGACATGATCAGGCCTTTTGTTGTGGCAAGCCAACGGCATACCGCACGCTGTTGCCAGGGTGCTGGCAGCAGCGTCGGTCGATCGACTCACGATGGTTTGAGGCAGCAGCGGCAGGAATCGGGTGGCCACGGCGCTTCAGGGCTCAAAGCTAGTGACGTCTTGAGCATTGGTGAATTGGATGACTAGATATTTCAGAGACAACAATTCCGGATGACTGACATGACCACGCTCGACATCGACGCCGTGAAGACCTTCGTGACCATCGCCGAGTTCAGGAGCTTCACCCGCGCCGCCGAAGCGCTCGGCACCACGCAAGGCGCGATCAGCGTCAAGCTGAAGCGGCTGGAGCGCCAGGTCGGCCACAGGCTGATCGAGCGGACACCGCGGCTGGTGCGCCTGTCGGCCCAGGGGGCCGAATTCCTTGCACCCGCGCGCGAGCTGCTCGCCGCGCATGATCGCGCCGTCGCCGGACTGTCGTCAGCCCGCCGCCGCTTTTCACTGGGGATCGCCACCCACGTCGGCGCCCCCGAACTTCCTACCCTGCTCGCCCGATTGAATGCACATGATCCCATGCTCACGATCGAGGTGCGCCTCGATGATGCCCGTGACCTGCTCGACACCTTCGATCGCGGAATGATCGACGCCGTGATCATTTTCCGGGAGGACGATCGCCGCGACGGCGTCGTTCTCGGCCCCGATCACTTCGGCTGGTTTGCCACGCCGAACTTTCTTCATCGCGCCGGAGAGCCGTTTCGATTGGCAGCATCATCACCCGCCTGCGGCATCCTCAACACCGCCACGCGTGCACTCGACGCAGCGGCACTGCCGTGGACCGAAACCTTCCTCGGTTGCGGCGCTTTTGCCGTCGCCGATGCGGTCTCGGCGGGGCTAGCGATCTCGGTGTTCTCACGCCGGGTGGCGCCGCCCGGCACAATCGAAGTGACCGAGAAGTTCGGCCTCCCCGCTTTGCCCCCATCCGAGATCATGCTGCTGTCGGCGTTGTCGGACGCCAGGTCGCGCGCGGCCTTGAAGACATTGGCAAGCGCCTTTCGCGAGCACCATCGTCCGCCGGCGAGCGCAGCGGGGAACACCCGAACCATCGCTGTCGCTGCCGGGTCCTGAACAACCAGTGGCGCGCAAGATCGCTTGCCGGCTAACGCGGCGCCCGGTCGGCGCGCCTTCCCTCGAACAGCGCGCGTTCCGACGCGAGCGCCTTGGCGAGGAAATCCAGCACGGCGCGCATCCGCGCGGTGCGCCTGAGATCGTCATGGGTCAACAGCCATAGCGCCGATCGCGGCTCGGCGAGCGGCTTCGACGCAAGCCGGCGCAGCGCGGGCGCGAGATCGCCGACATAGCACGGCAGCAGAGCCAGCCCCATTCCCGCCGCCGCGGCGTCGCGCAGCGTCGGAAGCGCGTCGACGCGGCAGGCCAAGCGCGCCGAAGGCAGGTTGTCGCGCATCCAGCCGGCGATCACGGTTCCCGCCAGCGCGTCATCGAGTCCGATCCAGTCATGTGCAGACAGATCCTTGCCGTTACGCCGGGCAAGATAGGCACGCGATCCGTAGACCGCATGGGCGATGTCGGCGACGCGCCGCCCCACCAGCAGCTCTGACGGCGCCGGTGTCGGCCGGACCGCGATGTCGGCCTCGCGGCGCGTCAGGTTGGCCATCGCATTCGAGACGATGATCTCCGGCTCGATCTCCGGATGCGCGCGGCGCATCGCGGGCAGATGCCGCATCAGCACCGCGCCGAGCGTATCCGTGGTCGTGATGCGGACCGGGCCCGACGGCCTGAGGTCTTGTCCCGCCAGCCTGCGCTCGAGCGCGAGAACCTCGTCTTCGAGCCGGGCCGCCGCCGCCGCTGCCGTCTCTCCGGCCGGTGTCGGCGCGTAACCGTCGCGGAAACGCTCGAACAGCCGCGTCCCGATCGCCATTTCGATCGTGCCGAGGCGGCGAAACACCGTCGAATGCGTGACGCCCAGCTTGCGCGCGGCGCCCGAGAGGCTGCCCTCGCGCGCGACCGCGAGGACGAGGCGAAGGTCATTCCAGTCGAGAGCGCTGTGCATATTTGCAAACTCATTTGGCAGCTTTGGATAATACCTTATCACGAGCGAACAGGCCATCTTCCGGACGTTGGACCGGCGCGCCGACGATGCAGAGGAGCTGGCAGGTGACAAGCGAAACCACCGAGACGTTGCAATTGCACGATACGCGGCCGGCAACGGCGGACCCGCGGCGATGGCTGGCGCTGCCGGTGCTGCTGACCGGCGCCTTCCTGCCGATCCTCGACTTCAACGTCGTCAACCTCGCGCTGCCGGCCATTCGCGACGATCTTGGCGCCACCTCGAGCGAGGTGCAGTTCGTGATTTCGGCCTATGCCGCGACCTATGCGGTGTTCCTCATCACGGGCGGCCGGCTCGGCGATCTGCTCGGCCGGCGGCGCATGTTCCTGACCGGTGTCGCCGGCTTCACGGTTGCGTCCGTGCTGTGCGGCATTGCGTGGTCACCGACAGTGCTGGTCGCCGGACGGATCCTGCAAGGCCTCACCGCCACCGTGATGGCGCCGCAGGTGCTCGCTTCGATCCGCGTGCTTTTTCCCGCGGCCGAACAGGGCCGCGCGCTCGGCTTCTACGGCGCGACGTTCGGCCTTGCCAATATCTGCGGCCAGGTGCTCGGCGGCGTGCTGGTCTCGGCGCATCCGTTCGGCCTCGCCTGGCAAGCGATCTTCCTGATCAACGTGCCGATCGGCCTCATTGCGTTCATCGGTGGCCTGCTGTACCTCGCCGACTCGCGCGCCGATCGTGCACAGCGGCTTGATATCGGCGGCGTCGTCCTGCTGTCGCTCACGCTCGGCCTTCTGGTCTATCCGCTGATCGAGGGCCGCGAATCCGGCTGGCCGGTCTGGATCATCGCGATGCTGCTGGCGTCTCCGCTGATGCTTGCGGCTTTCGTCCGCTTCGAGGCGCGGCTGTCCGCGCGCGGCGGCGATCCGCTGGTTGCCCTGCATCTGCTGCGCAACAGCGACTTCGTGATCGGGCTGGTGATGGCGCTCGCCTTCTACATGCTGTCGTCGTTCTATTTGACCTTCGCGGTCTACCTGCAAAGCGGGCTGCATTTTTCACCGCTGGCGGCCGGCCTCGCCACCCTGCCCTTTGCGACCGGCTTCTTCGTGAGCTCGCTGGTGTCGTCGCTGGTGATGCAGTGGCTCGGCGCGCGCACGCTGACCCTTGGGTTCGCGCTTCAGGTCATCGGCTTCGGCATCGTGATGCTGTCGGTCGGCGGAGTGCTGCCGCAGAGCGCTGAATTCGGCCTGATCTGCGGCGGGCTCGGCTTCGGCACCGTGATGCCGTCGGTCATCAAGGCGGTGATCGGCAGCATCGATCCGCGCCATGCCGGATTGGCGTCGGGCATGATGATCTCGACCTTCCAGATCGGCGCCGCCCTCGGCGTCGCCATCATCGGCGGCGTCTTCTATAGCCTGCTCGGGCCGCATCCGCAGGCCGATGACTACGCACACGCCTTCACCATCGCGCTCGGCTGCAACGTCGCGCTGCTGGCGCTCGGCGGCTGGCTGTCGCTATGGCTGCCGCGCGAGCCGGCGGCTTGAACCGAGACGAGGATAATTCCATGAACGCCACGTTGTACGACGCCTCCGTCCCGGTGTTCCGGCAGATGCTCGACGCGCTCGCCGATCTGCTGCATAAGGGCGAGTCCCACGCCCGCGAGCGTGGTCTCGATCCCGACGCCATGCTCGCGGCGCGGCTGGCGCCCGACATGCTGACGCTGGTCGGTCAGGTGCAACGGGCCAGTGATCACGCCAAGGGCGCCGCCGGGCGCCTCGCCGGCCTCGAGCCCCCGCCATTTGCCGACATTGAGCAGAGCCTCGTCGAAGCCCATGCCCGCATTTCGCGAACGCTCGACTATATCGACACCGTTCCGCTGCAAGCATTCGACCAGGCGGCGGAACGCATCATCACGTTGCCGTTCGGCGTCCCGCCAATGCCGGCAGCGCGCTATCTGTACGGCTTCGCGCTGCCGAGCCTGTTCTTCCACATCACCACCGCCTACGCCATCCTGCGCCATCGCGGCGTGCCGCTCGGCAAGCGGGATTTCCTCGGCAACTACCTGTCGAACTGATCGCTACTTCCTGGCGACCTCGCGAAGGGTGGTGTAGACCCACTCGGCGCCCTGCTTGATGGCCTCGACGCCGATCTTTTCGTCGTTGCCGTGCATCCGGCTCAGGATGTCGTCGTCGAGCGGATAGGGATAGATGCCGTAGACGGGTACGTTGCGCTCACGCCAGGCGGTGGCGTCGGTCCCGGCCTCGAACATGGTCGGCACCAGGACGGCGTCCTTCCAGACGCGCTTGGCGTTGCGCTCCAGCGCGGCATAGAGTTCGGTATCGACCGGCGATCCCGGCATCTTGCTCCGCATCAGATAAGCATCCCGCGCCTCCTGCTGCGTCAGCGAGCTCACGAGGCTGACCTCGATGCCGGGATCGGCGACCACGTGCTTGATCTCCGCAATCATCTGGTCGGTCGTCGTTCCCGGCAGCAGCCGCGTGTTCACGACCGCCTTGGCGTCGCCGGGGATGACATTGGGCTTGATGCCGGCGTCGATCATCGTGATCACCATGGTGTCGCGCAGCAGGGCGTGCAGCAGCAGGCTGTCCTTGGGATTGTCGGCGACCAGCTTCTTGCCGGCCGCCTCCAGCTCGCCCTGGTCCTTTGCGGCCAACAGCTGCCTGATATCGGCTGCCGTCTGTTCCGAGCTGATCGGAAGCAGGGCCTTGAAATAGGCTTCGGTCGCCGGCACCAGCTTGACGGCCGGATCGTGCAGCGCCAGCTTGGCCAATGCCGCGATCAGGCGGTCGTTGGCCATCGCGCCCGCCGGAAACGGCCGCGACGAATGGCCGGAGGGACCGGTCGCCCTCAGGGCGAACGTCGCCGAGAGCTTTTCCGCCGTCGTGACATTGATCTGGCGCACCGTGCCGTCGCGCTCCTGCAGCAAATAACCGCCTTCGTTCAGCGCGAATTCCGCGTCGATCTTGTCCCAATGGTCCTTCGCCAGCCATACCGTGCTGTATTGCCCCTGCTCCTCGTCGGCCTCGGCCAGGAAGATCACGTCGCGCGCCAGCGGCGTCTTCTCCTCCGCCAGTCGCATCACCGCGCTGGCGAACACAGCGAGCCCGCCCTTGAAGTCCATCGCGCCGCGCCCGTAGACGAAACCGTCCTTTTCCACGCCGGCGAAGGGTTCCACGGTCCATTTCTCACGCTCGACCGGAACGACGTCGGCATGCGCGGCGAGCAACACCGGCTTCTTCGAGCCGTCACCGCGCAGCCGCGCGACGAAATGCGCGGCCTTGCCGTTCGGGGCGACGAAGATGTCCACCTCGGCGCCGAGCGGCGCGAACTGCGACTTCAGATACTCGGCGAGCGCCCGCGTATCGCCCGGGCCATTCGATGTGTCGAATGAGATCAGCTTCTTGAGCAACGCAACCGTCCGGTCCCCATTCGGGTCCGCGACGGCAAGTCCGGTTCCAAAGAGGAAGACACCAGTGGCGAGCATCAAGGCGGCGAGGTTATTCCTGGTCTGCGACGTCACGTTTTTCTTCCTCCCGTTTTGGTAGACCATATCCTGCACGGCCGGCGTCAGGGAACCCTTCCGAACAGCAGTTTCAGCATGGCTGCCGCGACAAGAGTCGTCAGGGCGAGGCCGGTCGAGAGATAGAGCGCGCTCGCATCGCCGAACCGGTCGATCACGATCGCATAGGCCAACGGCGCTGCCGCCGGCAGGATGAAGCTCGGAACGATGAGCCGACCGACCAGCGTGCCGTAGCTGCGATGATCGAACAGGACCAGCGGCAGCGTTCCTCTTGTGATGGTCAGGATGCCGTTGCAGGCGCCGTAGAGCAGCGCGAAGGCGATCGCCATCTCCTTCGACGACCCGCTGAACAATCCTGCGATGAAAGAAAGCGGCATGATCAGGCAAGCCATCAGATTGAGCGCGAGCGGATCGAGCCGTGCGCCGAACAGCACCTCGCAGAGACGCGCTGCGGATTGCCCGATGCCGCGGAGCGTCGCGATCCAGACCGCCACAGTAACAGTGAGCCCGAGGCCCGAGAGCACCGCGATCATGTGCGCCGACATGCCGGCATTCAGGAAATTGGCGCCGGTCATAATCACGGCATAGAGTCCGCCCGCCGTCGCAAGCTGCCGGCGGCTGGCAGCGCGTGGTGGCTTATGTGCCGGCGCTGCGGAGCTCGGCACACCGGCAAACCGCTTGGTCGGAATCAGCAAGTGCAGCGGGATGGTCAGCAACACCAAGCCCGCATAGGCCAACACCGCGATGCGCCAGCCGAACTGCTCCGAGAGCGCATGGCCGAGCGGCCAGAACACGGTGGCCGCCAGACCGCCGAGCAGGGTGATCCCGGACATCGCGCGGCCCGCCTGCGGCCCACCGATCCGGGCCAACGCGGCGAACGCCGCATCGTACAGCGTCAGCCGCATGCCGAGCCCGAGAACGATCCAGGATGCGAAATAGGCGCCGATCTGATACGAGACCGCGAGACCGGCGCAGCCGAGCGCGTTGATCACGGCGCCTGCGACCATGACTTGACGGCCACCGCTTCTGTCCACCCACCTTCCCGCAAGGGGCGACGTCACCCCCATCACCAGCAGCGCCGCGGCGAATCCGCCATAGACGATGTCGCGCCCCCAACCGCGATCTGCTGATATCCGCTCGCCGAAGCCGCCGATCAGATAGTAGGTCGCTCCCCACGAGATCAGTTGAGCCAGCCCGAGGGCGGCCACGACGCGGCGGGCGATCACCGCGGCAGTTCTCGCTCCGCGGGAAGCGCCGATGCGCCCGGCCCCAGCGGCCGCTGCATCAACACAGTGTCGACCCATTGCCCGAGCTTGAAGCCGACCGACCTCAGCGTTCCGACCATCTCGAAGCCCATGCGACGGTGCAGCGCGATCGATCCGGCGTTGCCGCTGTTGCCGATCACGGCCAGCATCTGCCGCGACGGCCCGGCCTCGGTGCGCGCGATCAAAGCCCCGAGCAGCGCCACGCCGATGCCGCGACCGCGCAGCCCATCAGCCACATAGACCGAGTCCTCGATGGTGTGACGATAGGCTGGCCGTGGCCGATACGACGTCGCATAGCTGTAGCCAACCACGCGGCCTTCGAGCTCGGCGACGAGATACGGCAAGCCTGCCGCCAGCACGGCGGTCCGGCGGTCGCGCATCTCGTCGACCGTCGGCGGCACTTCCTCGAAGGTTGCCAATCCGTTGAGGACGTGATGGGCGTAGATACCCTGCACGTCGGTCATGTCGCCGTCCGCTGCGTCGCGGATCACGACGCCGTTGCTGCCTGCCGCCATCCTGTCTTCCTGCCTGAGCCGTCAATATTGCCCGAGCATGCGCCACGGCGCTATATAAGTGAAGCTTTGATTGGTTATACGATGCATAAGAGTTACTTTGATGAAGCGCCTTAACCTCGACTATCTTGAAAGCTTCGCTGTCGTGATCGACAGCGGCAGCTTCTCCGCCGCAGCCGAGCGGTTGCAGCTGACCCAGCCTGCGGTGAGCCTGCAGGTGCGCCAGCTCGAAAAGAGCCTGAACGCGACCTTGATCGAGCGGGTCGGACGACGGGCCAGGCCGACCGCCGCCGGCGCCGCCTTGCTCTCGCACGCGCATCAGATCAACGCCGCGGTGAGTTCGGCGGTCGACGCCGTCGCGCAGCAGACCACGGGAACGGCCGGCCGTGTACGGCTCGGCACTGGCGCGACCGCCTGCATCTTCTTGCTGCCGCCGATCCTGAAGGAGTTGCGCACTGCATTGCCGTCGCTCGAGATCACGGTGACGACCGGCAACACGGCAGAGATCGCGCGGGCGGTCGAGGACAACACGATCGACGTCGCGCTGGTGACGCTGCCGGTGTCGGGACGCAGCTTCGAGATCACGCCGATCATGGACGACGAGTTCGTGCTGATCGCGCCGCGCGACATGAAGCTGCCGGCGCGGATCACACCGCAGGTGCTCGCGAGCGGGCCGGTACTGCTGTTCGAGCCCGGTGGCAACACCAGGCGCACCGCCGACGAATGGCTGGCGCGCGGCGGCGTGTCGCTGAAGCCGCTGATGTCACTCGGCAGCGTCGAGGCGATCAAGGAGATGGTCCGCGCCCGCCTTGGCTGCGCAATTCTGCCCCGCATGGCAGTCCCCGCGAGGGCCGAGCAGCACGACCTGATCGTCCGGTCGCTGTCGCCCAAGCTCTACCGCCGGCTCGCGGTCGTGATCCGCCGCGACAAGCGCCTCGACCGCGGGCTGCGGCAGACGCTGTCGGCGCTGAAGGCGCTCTCTGCAAAGAGCAGCTAGGGAGGACGCGGCGTGTCCTCCCTGCTCGCCCCCATCACGTGGCGTTGCGCTCCTGCTCCGCGATCTTGCGGAACGCGGCCTCGCCGGCATCGGTGACCGCCGCCCACTTCGCATTCGGCGCGGCCTCGGCCTCGTAATTGTCGTGCCAGTTCCACCATTTGTAGGTCGGGCCCTGCGGATAGCCCTTCGGCGAGTCCTCCCAGAGCTCCTGGCGGCCGAACGGGGTGATGTCGAGATAGCTCCACACCGTGCCCATCGATTCATCGCCCCGGCTGTTGACGAGATACGTGCGGAAGATCCGTTCGCCGTCGCGGATGAAGACGTTATGGCCGTGCCACTCGGCAACGCCGAAATCAGCGTCGAAACTGTCGGTGATCGTGTACCACGGCATCTCCCACTCCATCCGCGCCTTCAGCCGCGCGATGTCGGCTTGCGGCGCGCGCGAGGCGTAGGCCAGCGTGGTGTCGCGCTGGTTGAGATGCGAGAGATGGCTGACCTGATCGGCGCCGAGCGAGCAGCCGCGGCAGCCGTGATCCGGCCAGCCGAACACGCCGGGCTCGAAGAACGCGCGGTAGACGATCAGCTGCCGGCGGCCTTCGAACAGGTCGAGCAGGCTCGCCTTGCCATTCGGTCCCTCGAACACATACGGCTTCTCGACCGCCATCCAGGGCATCCGCCGCCGCTCGGCGGCAAGCGCGTCGCGCGCGCGCACCTGCGCCTTTTCCTTCACCAGCAGTTCCAGGCGCGCCGCCTCCCATGCCTCGCGCGACACCACGGGCGGCGTCTGCATTGCCGCCAGCCCGCAGCGATCGTTTTCAGCCGATTTGCTCATGATGATCTCCATATTTCGAATTGGACGAACCCCGGCACCACTGCGCAGTTCCATTGCTGGCGGCCGTTCGTCATTGGCCATGCCGCAATCTGGCGCGGCGGCAGGCGATGGTGGGAGTGACAAGTGTGTCGGGATTCTCGCGCATGCGATCCGTCGATCGCCGATCTCGTTGCATAATGCTTGCACTATGCAATTATCTGTGAGAACCTGAGGCCATGAAACAGACGGCCCACGCTGCCGAAGATGGCCTGAAGCTGAGCAGCTGGCTGCCTTATCGCCTGTTCCTTGTCGCGGCCCAGGTCGCCCGTCCGCTCGAGAGTTTCTACAGCGAGACGTTCGGACTGAGCCAGGCCGGCTGGCGCATCCTCGCCGTCATCGCCGAACGCGAAGCCGCCAATGCCGCGGAGATCGGCCGCGCCTGCGCGCTCGATCCGTTCGCGACCAGCCGCGGTATCGGCCAGCTCAAGGAGCTCGGCTTTGCGGTCCGACGTGCCGGCAAATCCGATCGCCGCTTCGCCGCCGTCAGCATCACCCGCAGCGGCCGGACTGCCTTCAACCGCATCGCCTCACTCGGCAGCGCGATCGAGGCGCGGCTGCTGGCCCGCCTGTCGCAGAGCGAGCGAACGACACTCGATTCCGCACTCACCCGGCTCGAGGGCGAGAGCGCGCGGATCGACGCGGGTGGCTGGCGCGCGCTGCTCGACGACACCGGCGCACCATGACGGCCGCGTTGTTCGCGTTGACCGCACTGCTCTGGGGCGGCGGCGCGCTGGCAACCGCGATGCAAGCGGGCGTGACACCGGCGCCATGGTCGGTCGCCCTGCGCATGGTGCTGGCAGGTGCTATCCTGTTCGGCTACGGCCGGCTGCGCGGCGTGCCGCTCGCGATCCCGCGCCAGGACCGGCCGGCGGTCGCGTTGCAGGGCCTGCTGTTCTTCGCGATCGCCTTCATCTCCTTCTATGAAGCGGCCGCGCGCATGCCAAGCGGGCTGGCGGCCCTGGTGCTCTCGACATCGTCGCTGTTCGCAGCCGTGATCGCGCGCGCCGCGCTCGACGTCCCGATCTCCTCCGGCTTCGTCTGGGGCGCGCTGTGCGGCATCCTCGGACTTGCGATCATCTTCCTGCCAGGCGTCACCGCACAGGGAACTGCGTCGCTGGCGGGTTTCGCCTGGGCGCTCACCGCCGCGATCGCAACCGGCGCCGGGACGACGGTCGGTGCGCGCAACCAGCGCGCCGGACTTCCCGTGGTCTCCGTGCTGGCCTGGGGCGCCTTCGTCGGCGCCGCCGCGAGCGCGCTGTGGGCGATCGCGACGCGCGCGCCATTCGCGGCCGACTTCTCGCTCTCCTACGCAGCGAGCTTTCTCTATCTTGCCGTCGCCGCGTCCTGCATCACCTTCATGCTCTACTTCGAGCTGGTGAGCCGGCTCGGCCCCGGCCGCGCCGCCTACACGCTGGCCCTGGTGCCGCTGGTCGCGCTCGTACTGTCGGCGCTGTTCGAGCACCTCGCGCTGGGCTGGCCGGTGCTCGCCGGCGCCGCCGCGATCCTGGCCGGCAATGTGCTGGTGCTGGCGCGAGCGTAGATTGCGGCGCCCGGTCGCGCCGCCATCGCAATTGACGCGCGGCATATATCTGACTAAAGTCAGATATATGCTCGACCCCGTTGCCCGCGTCCGCCGCTTCAACCGTGCCGTCACACGCGCCGTCGGCGCGCTCGACAGCTCGTTCCTCGGCCGCGGCCGGCCGCTCGGGGCGGCGCGCGTGCTGAACGCGATCGGGCATGGGCGCACTGACGTGGGCGAGATCAGGGATTACCTCGGGCTCGATTCCGGCCTTATGAGCCGGTTGCTGCGCAGCCTCGAGGACGAGGACCTGATCACGACCGCGGCACATGGCGACGATGCGCGCCGCCGCATCGCAAAGCTCACTTCGGCCGGCAAGCGCGAGTTCAACGCCTACGAGGCGCTCTCCAACCGGCAGGCGACCGACTTCCTTGGCCACCACACCCAACGCGAGGCGCTACTGGCGGCGATGGATCTGATCGCCTCGGCGCTCGGACGCGACGGCACGTCGCTGGATGAGATCGACCCGCGGAGCGAGGAGGCGCGCTATTGCCTCGGCGAGTATTACGCCGAGTTGGCGCGGCGCTTCAAACAGGGCTTTGACGTCAAGCTGTCGCGCGACCCGGAGGCCAAGGACATGGTGCGCCCGCGCGGCAGCTTCATCGTGGCGATGTCGGACGGCCTGCCGCTCGGCTGCGTCGGGCTGAAAGGTGGTGGCCGCGAATACGCGGAGATCAAGCGGCTGTGGGTCGCACCCGCCGCGCGCGGCCTCGGCATCGGCCGCCGCCTGATGGACGCGGCCGAACATGCCGCGCGCGAGCTCGGCATCGCACTGCTGCGGCTCGACACCAACAGCGCGCTGGCGGAGGCCGGCCAGCTCTACCGCCGAACCGGCTGGACCGAGATCCCGCGCTTCAACGACGACCCCTACCCCGATCTGTTCTTCGAAAAACATCTCTGAGCAGGGCGCCGGGTGCGGGGTTGCCATGTTGTCCGGCGCGATGTGCTGGCCTAAGACACCGGGATGACCATTTGCCCCATCGTCCGCTATCCCGATCCACGGCTGGCGCTGCCCGCCGAGCCGGTGACCCTGTTCGACGACGCGCTGCGCGAGCTGGCGCAGGACCTGCTCGAGACCATGCGCGCCGCGCCCGGCATCGGCATCACCGCGCCGCATATCGGCGTGGCGCTGCGCGTCGTGGTGCTCGAGCTCGACGCGCGTGAGGGGCCGCGGACCTATGTCAATCCGGAGATCATCACCGCCTCGGACGCGATGATCCTGCACAAGGAGGGCAGCGTCTCGATGCCCGGCGTCACCGACGAGGTCGAACGCCATGCGCGAATCCGCATCCGTTATCAGGACACCGACGGCAACGCGCAGACCGAGGAGTCCGACGGCCTGCGCGCGGTCTGCCATCAGCACGAGATCGATCAGCTCGATGGCATGTTCTGGATCAGGCGGCTGTCGCGGTTGAAGCGGGAGCGCCTGATCAAGCGGTTCGAGAAGATGTCGCGCGGTTAAGCCGACTTCACCCTCCCGCCATCAGATCCTTCGCCAGCGCCATGTAGGCCGGCAGCGTCACCGGATCGTTGGCGGCATTGCCGGCCATCGGGTGCGAGGCGTAGCGCGCGATCACCATCTCGGCCCTGGGATCGATGTAGATTCCCTGGCCGTGCACGCCGCGCGCCATGAAGGCGCCATGCGCATTGTGCGTCACCCACCATTGGTTGCGGTAGGAGGCGCCGGGCAGCGTGGTGTAGCCGGCCGGCTTGAACTTCTCGGGATCGCCGCCGCGCGCGATGTCCTCGACCACTTGCGACGGCACGATCTGGCGGCCATTGAAGCGGCCGTGGTTGCGGATGGTCTCGCCGAAGCGGGCCAGATCGCGCAGCGTGGTCGACAGCCCGCCGCCGCCGCTTTCGGTGCCGATGCGGTCGACGTGATAGTGCGCGTCCTCCTCCGCGCCCATCGGCGCCCAGATCCGCTCGGACAGCAGATCCGACAATTTCATGCCGCTGGCGCGCCTGATGATCCAGGCCAGCACGTCGGTGTTGACGGTCTTGTAAGCGAAGGCCTTGCCGTGCTCGCCCTGCTTCTGCTGCGCGCGGAGGAAATCGAAGATGGTGGTCGCGCCCTCATAGCCCGGCGGTATCGGCGCCATGCCGTTGGCGCGGCGCAGCCCCCAGACGTCGGAATTCTTGTCAGTATAGACCTCGGTGTATTTCAAGCCCGTAGTCATATCCATGACATCATGCACGCGAGCATCGCCGAACGCGCTGGCCTTCAGCTCCGGCACATAGTCGGTGACCGGCGCCTGCGGATCGATCTTGCCCTCGGCGATCAGGATGCCGGCGAGCGTGCCGGTGAACGATTTGGTCACCGACATCGCGATATGCGGCTTGTGCGGCTTCAACGCGCCGAAATAGCGCTCGTAGATCAGTCTGCCCCGGTGCAGCACGGCGATGCCGTCGGCGTAGCTGTCCTCGAGCATGCGCGCAAAAGTCTGCGGCCGGCCGTCCATCGTCACCGACGCCGACGCGCCGATGTCGTGATCTTCGCGCGGCAGCACGGACGCCGGCCCTGCCCCGCGCCAGACGTTCACCGTCGGCACCAGCTGGCGGATGTTGCTCCAGGCCCAGCGCAGCTCGGGGAAGCTGCGGAACGAGCCGTTCTGGAAGGTGATGGTCTTGTCCTGCGGCGGCGGAAAGCCCTGCATCCAGCCGAGCTCGTTCGGATCGGTCTCGGCGGCGGTGAGAGTTTGCTGCTGATTGGCGGCTGCGACGGACATCAAGGTTGGCTCCAGGGCTGCAATACGAATTTCGTATCACGCGCGGGCTACGACCACATCCCGCGTTTGCGCCGGGGGTGATCGTCGCCGCGAGCGCATGCCGGCGCCAGGATTTCCGGCACATGGATTACCCTGCGGCCGCCCGCTCGATCGCGGCGATGTCGATGTTCTTCATCGTCATCATCGCCTCCATCGCGCGCCGCCCGGCGGCGCGATCGGCGCCGTTGATCAGTTCGAGCAGCCGCAGCGGCGTGATCTGCCAGGTGAAGCCCCAACGATCCCGGCACCAGCCGCACGGCAATTCCGCGCCGCCGTTGGTCGTCACCGCGTTCCAGTAGCGGTCGGTCTCCTCCTGGCTGTCGGTCAGCACCATGAAACTGACCGCCTCGTTCGGCACGTAGTTGGAACCGCCGTTCAGCCCGACGAAGCGGCGGCCGAGCACGGTGAACTCGACCGTCAATTCGTCGCCCTGCCCGATGCCCGGGATCGGCGAGACATGCCCCGCATCAACGTGGCTGTCGGGAAAGGTCGCGGCGTAAAACTCCGCCGCTTCGCGCGCCTTGCCCTGGTCGAACCACAGGCATGTGACGAGATCGGTCATGTGCGGTCTCCTTGTTTGCGCGGAGGACGATTGGCGACGACGGCAACCGACAGGCCGACGAAAATAATCGCGGGAAATCCGTTTGTCGCAACACCGCCTCTACGTGCACCACTGTCGTCCTGGCGAAGGCCAGGACGACGGCGGTGGATCAAGCTCCTCAGTCGCGCGATACGGACAATCCCGCGAGCAGCGGCGCGTACGCGGCGAGCCTGCGCGATACGAACTCCGTGAACAGCCGCACGCGCTTGGTCTTGCGTGTCTCTCCCTGGGTGAGGAGCCAGAGCGTGCCATGCATGTGCAGGTCGGTGCCCGGCACCCTCGCCAGCAGGGGGTCGGCGTCCCCGGCGAAGCACGGCAGTGTCGTCATCCCGAGCCCTTGCCGAACGGCAGCGATCTGCGCCTCACCGTCCGTGGTCCTGAATGGAACCCCCGCGGTACGAACCTCACCCTCGCGGGCCCAGTCCGGGATGCCATGCATGCTGATGACGATCCACCTGACGGGATCAGGCGCGCCCGCGCGCCACGCGGCCAGTCGATCGCGCGACATGTAGACGCCGCCGAACAGATCCGGCCCCTTCAGGCCGTGAAGATTGAGCGGCAGGGTCTTGCGGTCGTAGACGACACGGATCGCGACGTCGGCCTCTCGATTGGTCAGATTCGCCAGCTCGCCTGACGACAGGATTTCCATCTCGATGTCCGGGTGCAAACGCGCGAAATCGGCGAAATCCGGCATCAGCAGGTGTGTCGCGAGGGTCGGTGCCAGCGTCACCCGCAGAAGCCCGCGCACGCCCTGGTCGCGACCGAAGACGCGCGTCTGCAGCTGGTGCGACGACGCATCCATCTGGTCCGCGAACTCGAGGACCTCTTCGCCCGCAGCCGTCAGCCGGTAGCCCGAAGGCAGCTTTTCGAACATCTGCGCCCCGAGACGCTCCTCGAGCTGGGCGATGCGTCGCAGCACGGTCGAGTGATTCACCCCGAGGTGCTCGGCGGCAGCCCGCACCGAGCCGCCGCGCGCGACGGCAAGAAAATAGCGAACGTCATCCCAGTCGATCATGGTGCAATCCGGCACCGCATGGTGCGCCTTCCAAGCCCGCATCTAACACATCGAACGGCAATACGGGCGGCCATCATAGCCTATGCCGACGAGCGCGGCCCGGTTCCGAGCCGCAGATACCAATCGTCACGACTGGCGTCAGTCGTCCAGCCGGATCGATTTCGCACCACCGATGTGCGCGCTTCCGCACTCAACGCCTGACTGCGGCGGACCCATGTTGGCGTTCTCGGGGGCATCCCCGAACGAAGGCGAAGCTCGAAGGAGAAGTCATGGGAAAGCTTGAAGGTAAGGTTGCAGTCGTCACAGGTGGATCGAGCGGCATGGCGCTGGCGAGCGCCAAGCGGTTCGTCGAAGAAGGCGCCTATGTTTTCATCACGGGCCGGAGGCAGGAGACGCTCGACGCGGCCGTCAGGCTGATCGGCCGGAACGTGACGGGCGTGCGCGGCGACGCGGCCAATCTCGACGACCTCGACCGCCTGTTCGATACGGTGAAGCGGGAAAAGGGCAGGATCGACGTCCTGTACGCGAGCGCCGGCATCGGCGAAGCCGTCCCATTGGGCGAGATCAGCGAGCAGCATTTCGATGCGGCCTTCGGCCTGAATGCGCGCGGCACGCTGTTCACGGTTCAGAAGGCGTTGCCGCTGTTCAACGACGGCGGATCGATCTTCATGACCGGGTCAGTTGCCTCGGTGAAGGGTTTTCCTGGTTACGGCGTGTATGCGGCGAGCAAGGCGGCATTGCGCTCATTCGCGCGCACCTGGCTCAACGAACTGAAGGGCAGGAATATCCGGGTGAACGTGCTGAGCCCGGGGCCGATCGCCACACCGATGCAGGACCAGGTCCTCACCGAAGAGGCGAAGCGGATGTTCGAATCCCTGATCCCGCGGGGAACGATGGGGCGTCCCGAGGAAATTGCCGCGGCCGCGCTGTTCCTTGCTTCTGACGAGTCCAGCTTCGTGAATGGGGTGGAGCTGTCTGTCGACGGCGGCTTCTCAGCCATTTGAAGGCGGACAATCAATATCAACACGGATCGGAGAAGCATCATGAGCTACGCGATTATAGGATTCGGCAAGATCGGCCAGGCTCTTGCCAAGGCGTTCGCCCGCAAGAACATCGACGTGACCGTCGCAAGCCGCCGGCCGCCCGAGGCGTTGGCGCCGCAGGCCCAGGCGATCGGCCCCACGGTTGTCGCCAGATCGCTGCGGGACGCACTCGCGGCCGACACGATCATCCTGGCTGTCCCGTTCGAGGAGCATCGCGAGGTCGCGAAGGCGCTGCCGGACTGGCAAGGTAAGACGGTGATCGACGCGATGAACGCGTTGCTTCCGCCTGAGGAGCTTGACGGTCTTCCGTCCTCCGCCTTCGCCGCGAAGGCGTTCGCCGGCGCCAGTTACGTGAAGGGCTTCAATCACCTGATTGCGGCGAAGCTCGCTGCCGATCCGATCGTCGAGGGCGGCCACCGGGTGGTCTTTCTGTCTGGTGACGACGACGACACGATCGCCCCCGTGGCGGCCCTGGCGAAGCAACTCGGGTTCGCACCCGTCAAGCTCGGAAAGTTCAACGAGGGTGGCGCGCTCGTGCACGCACGCGGCCGCGTTTGGGGCCCGCTCATCTTCCAGGATTTGTTCAAGAAGGAGCCGTGATCGGCGTATGGGCGCCATTCGAAGTGTGGCGAGACGCCCTGCCCGCGCAGGATAAACAGCGCGCAGTTCGGTTCAACGGTTTCAAACAGCGTCAGATATGACACGGCGTGCTCTTGACCAGCCCTGTGCGCTCGGCCAACTCAGCCAAGGTCAAGGCGCTGTCGCCCCGACGAAAGGCCGTCAAGACTGCTAGCGCCCGTTCGGCCGCTGATACCCCCTTGAGTGCGGGCGGCTTCTTCTCGCTCTGTCTCGCCATCTCAAATCCTCATCTTTGCTTCTCCTACGTCATTCTCGTACCGGTTTGAAGGGCGATGTCCGCGCAGTTGAGAGCGTCGAGGCGAAACCTGCTGAGGAGACAGCCGGCAGAGGCCGCGGACTGCGCCCGAGAAGATTGCAATTTTCATTCAGCACGGCTGGAAGAGCGCCGTGTCGGGGCGGTACGCGCAACGACGGCAGCGTCCTATTGCTGAGACCAGCCCCGCCCTTTTGGCGATCAGGTACGCCGCAGTACTCCGCCAGCGAAAAGCGCGTGGAACCCCGACCTCGATCAGTCTAAGCCAGTGCGCGATCTTCAGCGTCTGCAACGAAGCCGAAGCAAGATCATCAAGAAGTTTGGATTACACCATGACCACGCCCATCGCTCACTTGCCTCCCCGCGTCAGATACTGAGGGCCGCTGAGCGCCGAGAGCTGTCGCTCGGGTGGGGCAGCTAACGACCAACGACCCAGCTCTATATCCGAAGAGAGCATAGCGACGAGCTTAGCTCCTAGGACTTACCAACGTCCGCCGCCCCGGCACGAAGAAACAGGCTAACGCTGGCAAGTAGAGGCGGTACTATGAAGCACCACACGCTGAACTTCGCGTACAGCAAGGCCGCACCCGCGCAACCAACCGCGAACGCTACGATATTGATTGACATGCGCGCCAATCGACTCTCGGGCGCGCCTGCATCCGGCTTGGGCCCCTGCAGCATGTCCGCAAGATCAATCATCACCTGCGTCGTCGTTCCGGTCATCAATGTTGACGGAGGTGCGCTGCCCAGATGAATACGGTGAGCCGCATTCTGAATAGCCATGGCGGCGACCAGCACCATACCCGTGAAGACTGCCGGCCCGGCGTCGCCGTTGGTGAAGGGCCCGAAATGAATCGCGAGCACCGCACCGATGAGCAGGAGCGCAAACTTAACCCCAAGAACCACCTTCAGCGCCGGCAACCGGCGCCGCAACAACGCGCTGCTGAGCAGTCGTGCAAGGATGACAACGAGGCAGAACACCGGCAGCGCAAGCAGCTTGGCTACAGCGCCTGACGTGCCGAGCACCAGCGATGCGCCGAGCGTCACGAAGTTTCCGGTGACATGCGCGGTGAACAAGCCTTGCAGGGCAAGAAAACCGGCCGTGTCGACGTATCCCGCGTTGAGGCTGAGCACCAGCGGTAGCAGCGGACGAAACAGGTCTCGGGTCATGAACGTTCCTTACAGCCCATATTTGAGCTCGATGCCGAGATAGTTGCTGTCATGGCCGCCAGCGCGCAAGATGGTATCGCCGACCTTGTAGTGCACGGCCTCGACCGCGCCGGTGAGATGCGCGTCGAACCGGTAGTCGGCCCGCAATTGCGCGTAGACGCCGGACCATGCCGAGCCCGTACCCGCAGTGTTGGCCACAGGGATATTCGGCTGCACGTAGATCGCATCAGCTGTGGTTTCGCGCCACTGCAGCCCCGCCGCAACCATGATGGACAATGCTGCCACAGGATTCACCGTGAGCGACGGCTTGAGATGGATCAGATTGGTGTAGCCGGTAAATCCGGCCAATGTGAAGTAGTAGCCGTTGGGAAACAATGGGTTGAACGTGCCGATAATGTTATCGCCGGGATGATGATCGCCGGACGCCGCGTCGAACTGCAGTCCTATCCGCGGATTCCATGCGGCCTGTTCGAACGTATAGCCGGCGCGCGCTCCGACGCCCCAGGCCCGGATGTCCTTGGCGCCGACCGTGCCGAGTTGGCCCATTCCCTCGAGATCCCAGTCGATTTGCTGCCACTTGCCGGCGAAGCGAGCGTCGAAGACGTGACGTTTCTCGTCGCCGCGGGCGTCAAGGAAACGGACATTGTCTCGTCCGTAGTAAGAATAGTACGCGGAGAGCTCGTCCTTGCCGAATACCAGCCGCTCCACACGCAGCGTGTGAAAGCGAAAATGACTGTTTGATGTGTCGTCGAATGGATGAACGTCATAGTACTGCACCGGCTGACTGACGAAGCCGATGAAGCGCCATTGTCCGGTCTCCCAATCCGCCCAGGCGGCATCGAATGACTGACGTACGTTCGGTCCGTCGCGAGATGACACGAAGCGTTGCAGATCGAAGGCGAAGTCCTGACGGCCGACCCGCGCTTTGAACGTACCATCGGCGGTCGCATTGACGTAGGCAAGATAGGCGAGCCGCAGGTCGACCCGGTCCTGATCGACTGGCGTGATCACATTCTTGTCGAAGGCGCGGTCATCCTCGAACTGCAGAAACATCTGCCAATGCTCGTCGAAGTGAAAATCGGCGTGCAGTTGCAGGCGCTGGATCAGATAGTTGTCGGCCTTGTTGCCACTCGTGCCGAACGCGTTCGCGTCAACGTGTTCGAAGCGTTCGCGCAGCGTCATACCCAGCGAGACGAAGCTCTTGGGATCGCCAGGCATGAGCGGAATGTACTTGATCGGATCGAAGAAATCGGTTCGGAGCGCGGGGTTGGCCAGCACAGACCAGTCCTCTTGCCAGCGGTTCATCCCGATTGTGGGCCGCACCGGCGTCGCATCGTCAGCCAACGCCGGCATGGCACAGAGACAGGCGGCGAGCCCCGCCGCCATGTCAACAAGTCTGTTCGCCTTTGCCCTCACAATCGACACATGCCTCACCGTTCGCGGCTCCGACGAAGCTAAAGGCCGCCGTCGTACTGCGCTGCAGAACGAACGCTCCTATTTAGCCGCGGCGTGGATTTCGGCGACATAGCCGCCCGGAAATTTAATCATCGCCGATTGGCGGTGGTCCGCAACGAAAGGCTCGACCAGCACCGTCGCACCCGCCGCCTTTGCCTTGCCGATGGTTTCACCCAGATCGGTCACTTCATACCCGGTCAGTTCGCGGCCGTAGGGGTACGGCAAGTGCCCGTCGGTGGCGACCACTGTCACCTTGCCAAATGCCGATTCAACGCGGATGCGCCGATAGGTATCGTTTGGACGGCCAATCTCGATCCCCGGAGCGCGGGTTTCGTCTGACAGTTTCTTGCCTTGGGAGAACCGCAGGAAGCTGCGCACGAAGGCGTCAGCGCGGTCTCGCGAGACGTAGACCCGGTTCTCCGGAACGGTCTGGAACGCGGCATAGTTTGGCTTCGTCGTGTGCCAATATAGCTGCATGTTGACGCCACCCGGCCACTGGATCACCACGTCGCGCCCGATCGGATCGGGAAAGGGTGCAACCAGCACATCCGCACCAGCCGCCTGCGCCGCCTTCACGGCGGCATCAATGTCAGTGACCAGGTATCCGGTGCGCTCGGCGCCGAACGGGTACGGAATCGGCGTCTTGAAGCCAAACAGCGAGACCGTACCAACCGGCGTCTGCAGGAGCTGTGACGTCGCGCTACTCGGCGTCGGCGTCACGGTCGCTACAACCTGCTTGGTGCTCTGACCGCCGAAGGTCGCCAGGAAGCTTTGCACGAACTTGTCGACGTCCTCGAACGCGACATAGACATGGGTCGTGTCATATTGCGGTGCGACACCGTAGACCGTACGGGGAGCCGCCTCGCGCGCGTGCGCGATCTGCGGTAGCGACAAGCATGCTGCAAACATCAGGCTAGCAAGGGTTTTGGACGAGATCACGAGGCACCTCCTCAAGGCAAAGTCGAAAGCGGATCGGATCACGCAGGCCGATTCTTGGACGCAATCATAGCGACCAAAATCAATCCCGCGATCAAGCCGAGATGTTCGAAAAACGCGTTAAGCGCCATGAAGCGCGGATGACCATCAAGGGCCCAGAAGTTGTTCGCCGTCAGCATTGCCACAGCCGTCAGCACGCCCAAGCCGCCTGCGCCGAACCAGACCCAGCGACCGGCCAGCACCAGAGCCGAGCCGCCCAGTTCGACGATGATGGCAAGGCTTGCCCACAGCCAACCCGGACGCAGCGCGAAATGCTCCTGCTCGGCGATCGCACCGCTGAAGTCGAGCAACTTCGTAACCCCTCCGATCAGGAAGGCCGACACCAGCGCGAGGCGCACCACAGGCCAGAGCCACGGCCAGCCTAGAATGCCGCGAATCAGCCGCGGCGTATCGACATGGGTGGGCATGTCAGACCGCCCAGCAGGCGCAGCCAAGCGCGCCCCAGAACGACTTGAGGTCGGACGCCGGAATCCGGCTCGTCCAGGCCCGGGCGTGATCATGGCCATGCACCGAACATTGGCTCGCACAGTTGCAGGCGCTGAACGCCATCCGTGACGCGGTCGTCGCTTGCTGATCCGAGGCTCCCCAGGCGGCGTAACCGCCAAAGCTGCGAACCGGCGACCAGTCCGGCATTGCCGGCGGCGGGACGGCTTCGTCGAGCGACTTGAAGTCGCCGGCGCCATAGACCACCTTGCCGCCAACGATGGTGAGATCGCTCGCCATATCGGCGATTTCGGCCTCGGCGCAGGAGAAGTAGTCGCGGTCGGGCACGATCAGATCGGCGAAATGCCCCACCTGGATGCGCCCTTTCCTGCCCTCCTCGTTGGAAAACCAGGTGACGTTCTCGGTCCACATCCTGAGTGCCGTTTCGCGGTCCAGGCAGTTGCGTTGCGGCGTGATGCGAAGCCCGCCGACCGTCTTGCCGGTGACAAGCCACGCAAGTGAGACCCAGGGATTATAGGAAGCAACACGGGTCGCGTCGGTGCCGGCCGACACCTTGACTCCCTTGTCGATGATCTTTTTGACCGGCGGCGTGGCCTCTGCCGCACCAAACCCGTAACGCTCGACAAAATACTCGCCCTGATAGGCCATGCGATGCTGCACGGCGATACCACCGCCGAGCGCCGCGATGCGGTCGATAGACTGGTCGGAGATGGTTTCGGCGTGATCGAAGAACCAGTGCAGGCCGTCAAGCGGCATGTCCTGATTGACCCTCTCGAACACATCGAGCGCACGCGAAATCGTCTCGTCATAGGTCGCATGCAGCCGCCACGGCCATCTGTTCTGGACGAGCACACGGACGACCTCTTCCAATTCGCCTTCCATCTCGGGTGGCATGTCCGGTCGTGCGACGCGAAAATCCTCGAAATCGGCCGCCGAGAACACCAGCATCTCGCCCGCGCCGTTGTGGCGGAAATAATCCGTACCCTGCTTGTACTTAGAGGTCCGGGTCCAGTTCAGGAAGTCGTCCTTCTCGCCCTTTGGCTTCTGGGTGAACAGGTTGTACGCAAGGCGGATCGTGAGCTGTCCCTGATCCGACAGTTGCTGGATGACTGCGTAATCCTCTGGATAGTTCTGGAATCCGCCGCCCGCATCGATCGCGCCGGTGACACCGAGCCGATTGAGCTCGCGCATGAAATGGCGGGTCGAATTGACCTGGTAGTCGAACGGCAGCTTGGGCCCCTTTGCCAGCGTCGCATACAGGATGTTGGCGTTCGGCTTCGCCAATAGCAGCCCGGTTGGGTTGCCCCTGGCGTCGCGCGTGATTTCGCCCCCCGGCGGCTCCGGCGTCTCCTTTGTGTAACCGACAGCGCGCAGCGCGGCCGCATTCAGCATCGCCCGGTCGTAAAGGTGCAGGATGAAGACCGGCGTGTCCGGTGCTACCGCATTGAGCTCGTCAATGGTCGGCAAGCGCTTCTCGGCGAACTGGTGCTCGGTGAACCCACCGACGACCCGCACCCATTGCGGCGGTGGCGTGATCGCGACCTGCCTCTTAAGCATGGACATCGCGTCGGCGAGCGACCGAACACCGTCCCAGCGCAGCTCCATGTTGAAGTTGAGGCCGCCCCGGATGATATGGAGATGATTGTCGATCAGCCCGGGCAGAACACGGCGCCCCTTGAGGTCGATAATCCTTGTTTCCGGACCGGCAAGCTTCATGACGTCATGATCGCGCCCCACGGCGGTGAACAGGCCGTCCTTAATCGCAACCGCGCTCGCAGTCGGATTCGATCGATCAAGCGTCGTGAAGAGACCGCTATGGAAAATCGTGTCAGGAGCGCTCATGAGGTCTTCTCCGCGGTGTCCGTGGTAGCCTTGCCCTCGCCGGCGTGCCGCCCGGGCAGCATTCCGAACATGTGAGGCGCGCACTTCGCTTGCCGCCATGCAGCCGCAAGGCCTTCGCCCGTCATCATCTGCCTGGCGACGGGCACGATCTGCTCACCGGCTAGAATGCCGAGCAATCCGACCAGCGCCACCAAGGGTGGCGCCGGGGAGCGCACGTTGAGAAGACTGTAGATGACGCCGACCAGGAGGCCTGCACCAAGCGACAACAGGTAGATTCTCATGTAGCTCGCTCCCCGGCGTGCGTCGCCTTAATGTCCTTCCGACGCACCGAACATGGACTTGGCGTAAATGATGCCGAGGCCGTAGGCGCCGCCGTGCCGCTTCGCGATCCCTGTGGTCATCTCGTAGGTTTCGGTTCGCGCCCAGTCTCGTTGCAGTTCGAGCAGATACTGCAACGACGTCATCGGCCGGACGCCCGCCTGAATCATGCGCTCCATGGCGCGTTCATGGGCTTCCGTTGAGACATCACCGCAGGCGTCCGCGATGGCATAGACCTCAAATCCCTGGTCGAGCGCGGACAGCGTCGGTCCAACGATGCAAACCGAAGTCCAGAGGCCGGCAAACACCAGGCGGTTCTTGCCGATCCGGTTGACCTCCTTGATGACATTTTCGTCTTCCCAGGTATTCATGGAGGTGCGGTCGATCATCTTCTGGCCGCCAAAGGCCGAAACGATCTCGCCGAACATCGGCCCGGAGAAGCTCTTTTCGGCAACCGTCGTGAGAATGGCGGGCACCTTGAAGCCGGCCGCGGCTTCCGAGATCAGCGCAGCATTGGTGCGAAGATTGACCGCGTCGATCGACTTGGTTGCGAACGACATCTGAGACTGAAAATCGATCAGGATCAGAGCGTGATTGCTGGGACTGAGCAGCCCTTTTCCGGGAGTCGCTTTGGCATTGATCGACATGATGGCTCCTTTTCGTTTGGAAGGTTTGGTTGGGGCTCGCCGCCTCGCTGACGCTCAGGTCAGCGAGGCGATGGTCGCGCCAGATGATGGGAAGCGTCGCCAGGCGAGGAAGCCGAGAACGCCGAAGAGGACGAGCCCGGCGACTTGCGCGACCGCGAAAGGCGGTTCGCTTTGCGTTGGTGCCAAAGCATGCAAGATCGTGATCTTTTGGAACGACTGCGCGATTGCCACGAAGACGTTGAGATAGAGCGCGGCAACGGCGCAAATCACATAAACCGAACACCACGCGCCGCGGAGCGCAAACAGATAGAGGCCAGCGCCCGCGGCAATGAGCAGGCAAAGCAAGATCGCCCCCACGATCCGTGGCGGATCCAGACCGAACGGCGCCAGCGGAAATCCGGTCACGCCCGTCAACAAGGTCGTCGCCAGGAAGATTGCGGTCCAGCCCCCGAGATAGCGGCCACCGATCATTCCAAGCACCGTCACAAGGCCGGTCAGAATGCCGATCAAGCTCAGCGCGACGTGGATTTGGAGGAAGATAGACGTCGGAATGCCCCAGGTCACTTCGAAACTCCCGGGTTTTCGATCAGGCTTTGAAGAATGCGAGCATGTCGGCGTTGATGGTCGCCGCCTCGGTCGTCGGCATGCCGTGCGGGAAGCCCGCGTATGTCTTCAACGTTCCGTTCTTGAGAAGCCTGGCCGAGAGCGGCCCCGAGCCCGCGTAAGGCACGATCTGGTCGTCGTCGCCGTGCATGACGAGCACAGGGACGTTGATCTTCTTGAGATCCTCGGTGAAGTCCGTTTGCGAGAACGCGACGATGCCATCGTAGTGAGCTTTCGCGCCTCCCATCATGCCTTGACGCCACCAGTTCTGGATAACGGCCTCTGAAGGCCTGGCGCCGGACCGGTTGTAGCCGTAGAACGGTCCCGCCGCGACGTCGCGGTAGAACTGCGAGCGATTGGCGGCGACCTGCGCCTGGAAGTTGTCGAAAACCTCTTTCGGGAGGCCGCCCGGATTTTCCTGCGTCTTCACCATCAGCGGCGGGACGGCCGCGATCATGACCGCCTTGGCAGCCCTGCTCTCGCCATGACGAGCCAGGTAACGCACGACCTCTCCACCGCCGGTGGAGTGCCCGACATGGATGGCGTTCTTCAGATCCAGATGCGACGTCAATGCAGCGAGATCATCCGCATAGTGATCCATGTCGTGACCGTCAGCGACCTGGGTCGACCGGCCGTGACCACGGCGATCATGGGCGATGACGCGATAGCCGTGGCTGAGGAAGAACAGCATCTGGGCGTCCCAGTCGTCCGACGACAGCGGCCAGCCGTGGCTGAATACGATTGGTTGCCCCGAACCCCAGTCCTTGTAAAAGATTTCGACCTGATCGTTGGTCTTGATGGTCGGCATCGTCGGTCCCCAATCCGCCCTTGACGGTCTCGACGATCGTTAGTCGTGGCGCGCCCACGTGGCGAATAAATCGTTCCAAAAACCCCCTCGCGACGTTTGGCCGAAGCCACATCATCCTTTCGTCTAGTTTTTGGAAATTTTTATTTGGCCGCGATGATCCGTCGCGGGAGACTTGGTCGTCTCAAACGTGTGCGGAAGCGATGAACGGCAATCTGGCTCAGTTCGGTGAGGATCTGCGCCTGCACTTGCTTCGCTTGCAGGCAAGCCTCAACAACATCAACCGGCTCTTCTCTGAAAGTAAGGCCGCCCACCACGTGGAATTTTCCGGCCGGCTAGACGAGCTACGCGCGACGGCGAAGGATTCGGCGGAGCGAACGAATATCCTTCGAGAAGCTCTCGCCGGCGGCCTCGATCGAGAGATGGCGCTCTCATCCGAGACGGTGTCGAGGTGGGTGAGCAAGCGACAGACCTCACAGCTTCACGCTCGGGCGGATCTAATCGAACAACTGGCGGCGACGGCCGTCGAATTGGCAACCCTCTCGACGCTCGAAGCCGAGCGTATCGCCATGACGGCGATCCTGGCGCGCCGGCAGGCCGTAACCGTCCAGATCCAGGGCGACGGGGGGCGATAACGAGCCGATCCCGGACCATTGGACAGACTCCCTTCTGCAGCGTATGGGGGTACTCCATGCTACCGACGGCCTAAAGAATGCCTGCTGCCAAAGACCGCCCAGAACGTACGTTCCTCTTCGGGCCCTTCCGCCTGTCGACCTCCACACGTGTACTCCACGAGGGCGAGCGCGTCGTCCGATTGGGCGGCAAGGCGATCGAAATCCTGATCGCGCTCGTCGAGCGTGCGGGCGAGCTGGTAAGCAAGAACGATCTCATTGCCATCGCCTGGCCCGATACTTTTGTAGTCGAGGCGAATCTGACGGTGCAGGTCGCCGCCCTGCGCCGCGCGCTGGGCGAAGACGACACGGCGAACCAGTACATCGTGAACAGCCCGGGAAAGGGCTATCGCTTCGTGGCGCCTATCAAGTTGGTCGAGACGGACACTCCCATCGCGAGCTCACCGATCAATCGCCCGACGCACAACCTCCCGGCGCAGCTGATCCGCCTCGTCGGACGAGCGGATGCACTGGAATCGATGCAGCGCAAGCTGGAAGGCAATCGCCTCCTGAGCATTGTTGGCCCGCCCGGAATCGGCAAGACTTCGGTTGCACTGCGGCTGGCCGAAACGCTCCTGACTGAGTTCAGCCACGGGGTCTGGCTTGTTGATCTGAGCTCCGTCGCCAGCCCTTCGTTGATTCCAAGCGCGCTTGCTTCCGCCCTTCCCGTGGATATCCGCTCCAGCGACACTCTGTCCGGTCTTGCCGCGGCCGTGCGCTACAAGAACCTGCTCCTGGTTTTCGACAATTGCGAGCATCTGATCGACGGCGTCGCGGCTGCGATCGGCGAACTGCTCCGCAGCGCGAGCGGGATCAAGATCCTCACGACGAGCCGCGAAACGCTGCGTATCGAGGGCGAGCAAGTCTACCGGCTCCCTTCCCTGGATGTGCCCCCTGCGACCAGATCACTCGGCCCGAACGAGGCGCTCAGCTATCCGGCGATCCAATTGTTCGTCGAGCGTGCAGCTGCCATCGTCAATGATTTCGAACTTACGGACACCAACGCAGTCTTCGCGGCACAGATCTGCCGCGAACTGGACGGAAACCCGCTGGCGATCGAGGTTGCCGCCGCGCGCGTAGATGCATTCGGCGTCCAGGGGCTGGCGGCGAGGATCGACGACCGCATGCATTTGCTCGGTGACACGCATCGGGGAACGTCCGAGCGGCACCGCACCATCGCGACGGCGCTCGAATGGAGTTATCAACTGCTCAGCGAAAGCGAGCGATACATCTTCCGATGCCTGGGAATTTTCGCCGGCAGCTTCACGCTTGAGGCCGCAGTAAGCATCATTCCCGCAACAAGCGATGCGGATACGGCATCCATTCTGGCCGATCTGGTCTGCAAATCGCTTGTCTCTGTCGACATCGGCTCTTCCATTGCCAGATTTCGATTGTTGGAAATTACGAAGGCGTTCGCGCTCGCCAAACTGATCGATCAATCGGAGCGAGGCACGCTCGCAACGCGGCTGGCGTCCTGCGTGACGGAAATGCTTCGAAAGTGCGCCTTGGGACCACACCAGGTGCAAACCGCTCGGGACGCGGTGCACGAACTCGACAACGTTCGTGGCATTCTGAGCTGGGCTTTCTCGCCCAATGGCGATAGACGATTGGGCGTCGCGCTTGCTGCCGCAGCCGTGCCGGTGTGGCTGGAAAACTCGCTTCTTACGGAGTGTGTCGCCTGGACGACCAACGCAATCGACACGCTCGAACCGGGCGTCGATGCCGAGCGGGACGAGATGTTGTTAAAGGCTGCCTTCGGTCTCGCCGTGATGTACACCGAAGGCATGACAGGCCAATCGCGTGATGCTCTGAACCGCGCGATCGACATCGCGAGAAGCCTGGGCGACGTGGCGTGGGAGCTCAGGGGCCGCCTTGGTCTCATCCTGTTCATGCATCGGCGTGGCGACCTCAAAGGCGCTCTGGAAGGAATGACGAGGATCGAGCGGCTCGTCGCCGACGTCAAAGAGCCGACGGCACTCGCGATGATGAAGAGCGTCAAGAGCGCATCGCTCTATTTTGGCGCTCAGTATCCGGACGCTATGAAGCTCGCACGCGAAGCCCATGTCTATTTCCAGACCCATACCGATGCTTCGCAGATCGCCCGTTGGGGCTTGAACCACTCGGTCTACGCGCAATGCGTGATAGCGGGCGTCCATTGGTGCGAGGGGCGGTTTGATCAGACTGTACGTGCCTGTGTGGCCGCGCATGAAGACGCGGAGGAAACCGGAAATCCGGCATCGATCTGCCAGGCTCTCAGCTGGTGTGGCTGCAACCTTTTCCTCAGACTGGAGGAGCTACAGCTTGCCGAGATCGCAATTCATAGAATGAAGCAGGTCGCGCAGGACAACGACATCCAAAGCTACCTGCTTTCGGCCATTGGGTTTGAGGGCAGGCTGCTGTTTCTTAAGGGAGAATTCCGCTTGGCGGAGCGACAATTGCGAGAGGCGGTGTCGAAGTTGGGCGACGTACGCTATGGAAATGTTGCAGTCCCGTTCCTCGGGCGCCTGGCGGAAGTTCTCGCGGCTGACGACCGTCCAGAAGAAGCGGTTCTGGTGTCGGCGGAATCGCTCGATAGAATAAGGGCGACCGAAGCGCTCTGGCAGCTACCTGATGCACTTCGCATCCACGGCACGACTTTGCTCTCGCTCGAGGGAATCAAATCAGAAGCGGCGGAACGCCACTTTCGCGAAGCGATCGCTATCTCGCAATATCAGGGAGCTCTCGGCCACGAGCTCAAAGCGACGGAGAGTTTGGCCGAAATGCTTCGCCATCAAGGCAGGATCGGCGAAGCCTCGGCAAGGCTCGATGATGCCCTCGGGAAATTCGCCGAGGGATTTGGTACCACGCCGTACCGACGGGCCAAAGCCTTGCTCGACGAAATGGGTGGCAGCGGCGCGCACGGTTAGGCCGACAACGGGCCGATGCCAGATTGATCGTCGGCCGCACGCTTTCTCATCGATCGATTGTCACTTCCTTCGGCGAATCGCGCGGTCGAATACAATCTTCACCGACCGCAGGCGCATCCACATACGGAAAGCGCAGCGCTCCTGAAGCACAGTCCGGAGTCGACACCACGACTTGCCGCAATCCGTTGCGGAACTGGCCGACCTCATGGTGATAGGAGGCGAGCGCGATCGCACGCAATGCCTCCTGCCGAACGCCATGCTCGTGCATGTAGCGCTGCACCCGCATCGCAAACCGCTGCGGCGGCGCCAGCACACCGTAAGGCATCAAATAGGATCGTTCGCCCGAAACGGTGTGGATGCCAGCCGCCTGCCCGAACCGCCCATACTGGCCCTGCGCCAGCGAGCGGAACACCACGACACAATCCGCCAGGCCCACGACGATCGAGGCCGCCGCGTGGGCAACCGCCGCGCAGCATCCACCGCCGCCGCCACCCCATTGCATCGTCGCCGTGCGCAATTGGCGCGTGCCCAGCGCCGCGGCCAACCGCGACGCCTCGCTGCGATCGTCGCTGTAGGAGGAGAACCCGTCGATCTCGCGGGGATCGAGCCCGGCATCCGCGCACGCCGCCAGAATGGTTTTCAGCGCCAGCTTGAACTCCGGATCGGGAGACGCGCCATGGCGATAATAGTCGGTCTCGCCGATCCCGATGACCGCGACCCGGCCCCGCAGCGTCCGCTCGCGTCACGCGCGCACCGTCACGGTTTGGTATCCTCCTTGACCGCCTCTCGCGATGGCTGGCTGCCGAAAGCACCGCCCGCCGCCAGCTGCGCAATGCGCGCGTCGTCATAGCCGAGCAGCTCACGCAGCACGTCTTCGGTATGCTGGCCGACGGCCGGCGCCGCGACGGGATCGACGATCGGCGTCCGCGAATAGCGGATCGGCAGGTTGACATTCGGCACCCAGCCCACCGTCTCGTGCGGGATCCTTGTGACGATCCCGCGCTCCCTTGCCTCCGGCGAGCGGATCGCCTCGGTGACGCTCCGCACCTGGCCGCAGGGCACGCCAGCCGCCCGCATCCGCGCCTGCCAGTGCGACCAGGGCTGCCGGGCGAAGGCATCGCCGAGAATTGCGAACAGTTCCTCGCGCCGGCGGATTCGATCGGGGCCGGTTGCGTAGATCTCAGCCGCCGCAAGATCTTCACGCTCGAGCACCTGCGCCATCAGGCGATGAAAGATCTTGTCATTGCCGCAGTTGATATAGAACGAACAATCGCTCGCCAGGAACACGCCAGACGGACAGGTGTCCGGGCTGGTGTTGCCGCTTCGCCTTGGATCCGCATTATTGAACAGCGACTGCATCGTCGCGTAGCCGGTCATCAGGACGGCATTCTCGAACAGCGACACCTCGATGGCTTGGCCCTGCCCGCTGCGCTCGCGCGCGAACAACGCGCCGAGGATCGCATTGCTGGCCATCATCGCGGTGCTGATGTCCATCACCGGCGATAGGGCCCGCACACCCTCCCGGTCGGCATAGCCGTTCATTGACACGAAGCCGCTCTCGACCTGCGCAATCGGATCGAAGCCGAGCCGGTCGGAGAACGCCCCGTCACGGCCATAGGCGGACACCGAGCAGTAGATGATCTCGGGTTTGATCTGGCGGCAACTCTCGTAGTCGAGCCCGAGCCGCGCCATCACGCTCGCCGAAAAATTCTCGACCAGGACATCCGCCGTCGCGATCAGCTCACGGGCAACCTCCAGACCTTCCGGGGACTTGAGATCGAGGGCAACACTGCGCTTGTTACGGTTGGTCCAGAGGAACGGCGCACCGTGCCTGAGATCGGGATGCAGCGGAGGATACCGGCGCAGATCGTCGCCCCGGCCAGGCGCCTCGACCTTGATCACCTCAGCGCCCATGTCGGCCAGGATCATGGTTGCGAACGGACCCGCGATGAAGTGCGAAAAATCGATCACCCGGATTCCCTCAAGCGCCCTCGGCGCGCCGGCCGGACGAGGCGTGTGCTCGGGAAATTCGGCTTCCAGCTGATCCAGCATGTGAGACATCCGTACGTCTTGAGAAAGGTTGATCGGCGTTCGCGGCCGTCGTCGTCAATTGCTCTTCGGTGGCTCGACGAGGGAGCAACCGCCCTGGTCGAGCGGCCGAAACGCCTCCGGGCCCGCGAGCACGCCGACCTGCTCGAGCAGATCCCATTTGCTCTTCGACGCATTCGGGCTCTTCGCCTTGAAGATGTACATGTTGTGGATGGCGCGGCCGTCCGCGCGCACCACGACCGGCCCGAACAAGGCGTCATCGATCGGGTTCTCCTTCAGCTTGCGGATCACCGCCTGCGCATCATTGGTTCCGACGGCCTGCGCCGCATTCAGATAGGCCAGCACCGAGGAATAGACGCCGGCATGAAATGCTGTCGGCGACTGCCCGTGCTGCCGCTCGCTAAACCTGGCCGACCAGGCGCGGCTGGCATCGTTGAGATCCCAATAGAACGGCTGGGTGATGATCAGCCCCTCCCCGACCGCGAGCCCGCTGGACTCGACATCGTTGGTGGTGGTCAGCAGCGCCGCGAAGATCCGCCCGCTCTGCTTCAGCCCGAACTCTGCGGATTGCTTGATCAGGCTGACGGTGTCGCCGCCCGCAGTGGCGAACGCGATCACGTCGGCGCCGGAACCGTCGGCCTGCAGGATGAACGACGCATAGTCCGCGTTGTTGATCGGCACATTGACCGATCCGAGAACGCTGCCGCCGCCGGCGCCGATCACCGCCGTCCCGTCGCGCACCATCGATTTGCCGAGCGCATTGTCGGTGGCGATGAAATACCATTTCGTGCCGCCGTGCCGTACCAGATAGGCGCCGATCGTGTGCGAGGCCGCCCAGGTATCGAAGGTCCACTGGATCGTGTTCGGCGAGCAGTATTTGCCGGTCAGGTCGGAGGAAGCCGCGCTCGATGCGATCAGCGCCGCCTTGGTGCCGCGCACGACCTCGTTGACGGCGAGCCCGACGGCCGAGTTCGGCACGTCGGCGACCGCATCGACCTTCTCCTGACCGATCCAGCGCCGCGCGATCGCGGCGCCGACGTCTGCCTTGTTCTGGTGGTCGGCCGATACGATCTCGACCCTGAAGTCCGGGTGCAGCCGCATGAAATCCTCGGCCGCCATCTTGGCCGCCGTCACAGACCCCTCACCGGCATTGTCCGAATAAGGGCCGGACGCGTCGTTGAGTACGCCGATCTTCAGAGAGCGCGCGGCGTCCGCCGATGCCGGAGAGGCCGCGCAGGCGGCCAGCAGCGACAACGCGAGAATGCGAGAGAGATAGTTCACTTGTTTCCACCCATCCTGTGTTGTTGTTTTCAGAGATCGAGCACCAGCGTGCGGGACTTCGCGCCCGAGCAGCAGATCATCACGCTCTTGTTTGCCGCCTGCTCCTCTTGGCTGAGAAACTGATCGCGATGGTCGGGTAAGCCGTCGAGCACGCGCGTCTCGCAGGTGCCGCAGACGCCTTCGGTGCAGGCGTAGTTCGCGGCAATGCCGGCATCCAGCAACGCGTCGAGTATGGTCTTTCCGGCCTCGACCGCAACGGTCCGATTGCTTCGCGCGAGCCTGACCTCGAAGCCGCCTTCAGTTGCCGGCGCTTCCCGCGCCTTGAAATATTCGACATGCACATGATCGGCCAGGCGACCGGCCGTCGCCGCCTCGAATGCCGCGAGCATCGGCACCGGTCCGCAGCAGTAGAGATGCGTGTGCGCCAGTGCGCTCCCGACGATTGCCGGGAGATCGAACACGCGTCCCGCTCGCTCGTCGTCGAAATCGAGATGTACCCTCGATCGATACGCGCCGAGCTCGTCGAGAAATGCGGCCGCGGCACGCGTCCTCGCGGCGTAGAACAGCTCCCAGCGGCGCCCAAGCGCTTCCAGGCGCCGGATCATTGACAGCAGCGGCGTGATGCCGATCCCGCCAGCGATCAGGACCGAGTGCTCGGCCTCTTCATGAAGCGCGAAGTTATTGCGCGGCATGGAGATCGTCATGACGTCCCCCACCCTGATAGCGTCGTGAACAAGGCTCGAGCCGCCACGGCTCTCGGCATCCCTGTGCACCGCGATGACATAGCGATGCCGCTCGCGCTGATCGTTGATCAGCGAGTAGCTGCGGATCATGCCGTTCGGCAGATGCAGGTCGATATGGCTGCCGGCCGTGAACGGGGCAAGCTCGCTGCCGGCCCGTCCGATCAGTTCATAGGAATTGATCCGCTCGGCCTCGTAGCCGATGCGCTTGACCAGCACCTGCTGCGTGTCGGCCGTATGGCCGGATGCGCTCACAGCTCGTACCCGAAATCGGCGCCGAGCTTCGCCCGCATGAACGGCGCTCCGACATCGACCCAGGAATCCTCCGGCGGCAGCCGCAGCGACACCGCCCGCACCATGAACACGTCGGGGTCCGAGACTCCCTTTGGCTTGATCGCGTGATCGCGATAGGCACCGAGCGCCTCCAGAATGAAGCGCCGCGTCATCGCGATGCCGGTATCGCTGGAGCAGAGCGTCTCCTTGGTGCGGTCGAAGATCGGCGAGACGCCGCTCTGACAGGCGCCGTCCTGCACCCAGAGCCCCGGCAGGCCCGAGAACCAGGTGGTCCGCTGCGCCTCGTAGTCGAACTGGAAACCGTTCTGCGGATTGTATTTGGTCCAGTAGCCGGCATACGGCACCGTCACCGGATGCTGCACCAGCGCATGCCGGCTGGCGTGGCCGCTTTCGCGGCCCTTGTGCCCCTCCGCGAACACTTGCCGGGTTTTCTCCAGCAGCGGTTCCGACGGATGATAGGAGAACATGATGCAGAGCGTGTTCTCATCGTCGATCGGCACCCAGGCATGCCCGCTCAGGTCGGGGAACGGTGATAGTGGAGGCACCAGCGTATAGAACGGCAGCATGAACTGGTTGACCCGCCAGTACAGCGTGTTGGCGTCGTAGTTGCGCCGCGCGGCGATGCTCATGCCGAAGTCCTGCTTGATGCATTCGAAGGTCGGCCGCAGGTCGCGCTTCTGGATCCAGGCGTTGGTGGTGCCCTGCGCGTCGAGCCGCCCGTGCAGCAATGGCGCGTGCGCGGAGTCGATCTCGCCCTCGACCGCCTGCAACCAGTTGCACTCCTGCACGCGCACCGAGATGTGCACCTGCTCGGCCGGCACCAGATTCCATTCGAGGTTCGGCAAGGGCGGAAGCTCGACCTGGTCGGGCCCCATATAGGTCCAGATCATTCCGTTGCGCTCCTTGCAGGGATAGGCCTTGATCCGCACCCGCTCCTTGAGGCGGCTGCGTACCGGCTCCGCCGGCATGTCCGTCACCGCGCCGGTGACGTCGAACTTCCAGCCGTGATAGACGCAGCGCAGCCCGCAATCCTCGTTTCGTGCGAAGATCAGCGGCGCGCCGCGATGCGGACAGGCCTGGTCGACCAGCCCGACGCGACCTTCGGTGTCACGGAAAGCGACCAGATCCTCGCCGAGCAAACGGATGCGCCTGGGCTGTCCGTCCTTGGCGAGATCCGCCGACGGCAGGAACGGAATCCAGTACAGCCGAAACAGATCGCCGAGCGGCGTGCCTTTGCCGACCCTTACCAGGCGTTCATTGTCTTCGCGCGAGAGCATGGTTTGTCTCCTTCAATTGCGTGCTGTCGGGGCCGTTGCGCCGAGAAGTGCGGCGACGCGGTCGGACAACCCGAGATCCTGTGCGGTCCAAAGCGGATCGGATGCGGCGAGCGGCTGGCGTGGAACGGGAGGTTGCTTGCCCTCCTCCACCAGGCCCACGATCAGCTCGATGCGCCGCCGCTCGAGCGCCCTGAGGGCATCCTCGACGACGGCCGCCTCGGCCGTGCATCCCGGAAGCTCCGGATAGGCGAGACGAATCCGCCAATGTCCCGGTTCGGTCTCGCCCGCCTCGGCCTCGAGCAGATAGGGAATCGACAGCAGCTCGCGCAGCTCCAACGGCAACCTCCCTGAACGACGTCTTCGCGTCTATTTGATACGTATACGTACTACATGGCCGGATGGCTGACAAGGGCCGAAAACCATTGCGCCGCTCCGGGAACAGGCCCGGGTGCGATTGATCGCAGGGTTGAGGACGTCAGGCCAAGCTGCTAACGGCTAACGCGAATTCGTGAAATCGGGGTCGAACAACGGCATGGCAGCCGACAGGGCAAAGAAGACCAGCTCGGCCGCAGACGTTGCGCGCGACTGGCAACTCGAAGGCGGCGTCGGATTTCTGCTGCGGCTGCTGGAGGCCCGCTACGACGGACTCTATCAAAGCATGACGCGGCAGAGCGACATCACGCCGCGGCAGTTCGGCGTGCTGATGGCGCTGTATCAGTTGGGTCCGCTCACCCCCTCCGTATTGGCGGACCGGATCAGTTGCGACCGCAATACGCTGAGCGAAATGCTGAAGCGGATGGTGGCGCGCCGGCTGGTCGCGAAGAAGGACAATCCCGACGACCGCCGCTCGCTCCAGGTGCAGATCACCGCCAAGGGTGAGGAAGCGCTGCTGGCCGTGATCCCGGCCGCCGCCCAGCTGCAAGAGATCATGCTGGCTCCCTTGCGCAAGGAGGACCGCGCGCATTTCATGAAATGCCTGCTCGCGATCGCGAAGGCTCCGCCGCCGGACGCTCCGTCCGATCGTTGAGCCCGCTTAGGCCGCAGGCTTCCCAAACGTCCCCGCAGCGGCAAGTGTCGCGATGGCATCGGGCGACAGTCCCAGAATCTGCGACAGCACGTCATCGCGCTGTGCGCCGATGCCAGGCACGTGACTGCCGATCGGCGTATCGGCGCCCGACATCTGCCATGGCGCGCTGACGCCGACGAAGTCGCCGGCACCATCCGTGACCGTCCCGAATACGCCCCGTTGACGCAGATGGGGATCGGTCAGCGCCGCACCCGGCGCCCGATATTCGGCGCAAGGCACACCGGCGCGATCGAGCGCCGCGATGCATTCGGCGGCGGTGTGACGCTCCGTCCACTTCTCGATCACCTGCATCATGGCGGACCAATTGGCTCCGCGCGCCGGAATGCTCGCAAAACGCGGATCGTTCGCCAGCTCTTCCTGCCCGGTGACCTCGCAGAGCGCGGCAAAATTGCGCGGCGTCACCGGGGCGATCAGGATATCGCCATCGCGGGTGCGGACCGGCCCATAGGTCGGACGCGGCGCTCGGATCGGGAATTGCGCTTCCTGAAGCTCGTAGACAAGCAGGTTCAGCATGCAGTCCATCAAGGCCACATCGACGCGCTGCCCTTCGCCGGTGCGCACACGCTGGACCATCGCAGTCTGGATCGCGGAATAGCCGAAAATGCCGCCGAGGATATCGGCGACGAAGATCGCTCCCGCCGCGGGCCGCTCGCGGTCGCCGGCATAGCGCATCAGCGAGGTATCGAATCCACTCTCGGCATGCACGATCATCGCATAAGCCGCCCGCTCGGCAGCGGGACCTGACTGGCCATAGCCCGAGATCGAGCAATAGATCAGCCGCGGGTTGATCTCGCGTAACGCCTCATAGCCAAGGCCGAGCCGCTCCATGACACCAGGACGAAAATTCTCGACGAGAATGTCCGCCTCCGCGACCATGCGATGCACCAGCTTGATGGCGTCGGCGTTCTTCAGGTCCAGCGCCAGGCTGCGCTTGCCGGCATTGAGCTGGCCAAAATAGGTGCTGTGGCCGTCACGCAGCGGCGTCCGCAGTCGCATGTCGTCGCCCTCCGGCGGCTCGATCTTGATGACCTCCGCGCCGACGTCCGCCAGCAGCCGCGCGCAATACGGCCCCGCCACCATGATGGAAAAATCCAGCACACGCACCCCGGCGAGCGGCGCCCGGTCGCCATCCTTCTGCATCCGATCTCTCCTATCTCGGCAGCCCGAGCGCGCGTTGCGCGATCAGGCTGCGCTGGATTTCGTTGGTCCCGATGCTGATGACCCACATCAGCGAATGCCGCAGGTTCTGCTCAAAGCGGCCGTTGTCGATCGCGCCCGGCATCTGCTCGGACAGCGCGGCGCGCATGCCGAGGATATCGAGCGCAGCCTCGCCGAAGCGTTCCATCAGTTCGCCTGAGAACACCTTGCTGATCGCGCCATATTCCGGCGGAGTCACGCCACCGGCGGCAAGCTCGGCGCAATGCATCATCAAGAGACGGCCGATCTCGATCTCCGAGGCCAGCGTCGCCATCCTGTCGCGGACGATCGGTTCGCCGGCCAGCGACTGATCGCCTTCCCCCGCCATTACATGCGCGCGCAATTGCTCGAAGGCGTGCGCAACCTTCAGGACGATGCCGCCACCGACCAAGCCGCGCTCGAACGCGAGCGCGCCGGTCAGCACCTTCCAGCCGTCATTGACCTCGCCGACCAGGTTCTCGGCGGGAATGCGGACATTGTCGTAGAAGATGTTGGCGAAGGTGCCGTCGTACATCGTGGCAGACGGCCGGATCGTGATGCCCGGCGCATCCATCGGCACGATGAACATGCTGATGCCGGCGTGCGGCGGCTTGGCGTCCTTGTCGGTCCGCGCCGCGAGGAACATGTATTTCCCCCACCAGGTGGTGGTCCAGATCTTCTGGCCGTTGATCAGCCAGTGATCGCCATCCCTCACAGCGCTGGTGCGCAACGCCGCAAGGTCGGACCCCGCCTGCGGCTCGCTGTAACCCATGCCGTGCATGGCCTCGCCGCGCAAAATCGCCGGAAGGTACTGCTGCTGTTGTTCCGGCGTGCCGAACATCATCAGCGCATTGGCCTGGATCGCGGCGCCGATCCGCGGCGCCTCGGCCTGCTCCATCGTCTCCATGAACGCGATCTGCTCGAGGGGGGAGCGTGCCTGGCCGCCGAACCGTTCCGGCCAGCCGAGGCCGATCCACCCGGTCTCGCCGATATCGCGGGCGAAGCCGGCATCGAATTCGCGCTTGGTGAACGGCTTCTGATCAAACGCATCCTTCCGTTGTCCCGACCAGTTCTCCGCGAGCCAGCGCCGGACCTGCTCACGATACGCGTTTCCGGCAGTCCCGAGGTCGTATTGCGGCAGCCCAGCGCCGCCCGCATCCAGGAGGCGAGCGGCCAACCTGCGCTTCGCATCGGACGCACCACCAAGTGCGATCGTATCGAGGTGCACGCGCTTGAAATGGATTGGCGCTTCGTGCTCCTCGGCATAGCCGATCGCCCCGAACGTGTGCTGCGTCTCGAGCGCGACCTGCCGCAGCGCACTGCCGGAGAACGCCGACGCGCAATCGGCAAAATATCGCCAGTCGGCATCGCCGCCATCATGCAATCTGGCGGTGTGATCGAGGATCAGCCTGACGCCTTCGAGCGCGATCAGGCAATTTGCCAGCTTGTGCTGGATCGCCTGGAACTTGCCGATCGGCTGCCCGAACTGGTGTCGCTCCCTGGCGTAGTCGACGGCCAGCTCGAACGCGCGCCGCGCAGCACCGTAAGCGCGCGCGGTCAACATCGCCTTGCCCTTGATGCGGAGCTCGTCGAGGTCGACGCCGCCTCCGGCAATCCGTGTGAGCGGCGCCGCGTTCAGCCGGATCTCGTAGAGCCCCCACGCCCCCATCGCACGGGTCGCAACGCATTCGACACCGGGACGGCCGAGCTCGATCAGCGCAAGATGAGCCCGATCCAGCGCGACCAGGAGGTGCGTGGCACTTCCCGCCGCCTCGACGCAGCGGAGCACGCCCGTTGCCGCGTTGATCGCGACCTCGATCGAGCCGGTGCCGCGATCGGGATCCAGCGCACCGAACGAGAAGGCAACAATCGCCTTCCCGGAATGCAGCCGCGCCAGCAGATCGGTCACGACGTCGCTCTGCGATCCGGAAATCGCAAGGTTGGCCAGCGCCGCCGACCACATCGGCGCCGGACATCCGGCCCGGCCAAGCTCGGCCATGACGACGAGGATTTCGGCAAGGCCGCCTTCATCCCCCTGCGCCCCGAGGGCGGCTACGCCCTGCCCGACCAGCTTGCGCCAGATCGCCGATATCTCGTCCGGCGAAGACGACGCCATCGCGCCACGCGGACGCCAATGCTCATCGAGGAATCCACGCAAGGAATCCCGCAGCATCGCCGTGACGTCATCGTCCGGCTGTTCGGTCGCCGTCATCACGCCGGCCTAGCCCTGGCCGAACCTGGGCTTGCGCTTTTCCTTGAACGACATCGTCGCTTCCTTGTGGTCGGCCGTCTCGAACGTCACCTGCTCCAGCGCCATCGAGGCTTCCAGCAGCATGTTGACGCGCTCCTTGACGATCTGGTTGATCGACAGCTTGGTCCAGCGAATGGCCCAGGTCGGACCGTTGGCGAGCTCGATCGCGATCGCACGGGCCTTGGCCAGCACCTCCGCGCGCGGCGCGACATGATTGACCAGCCCGATCCGCTCCGCCTCGTTGCCCTTCAGGAGCGTGCCGCGGATCAGGAATTCCTTGGCCTTGTTGATGCCGATCAGAAGCGGCCAGATCACGGTGCCGCCGTCGCCTGCGACCAGGCCGACGCGGGAGACGTGGGTGTCGCCGATCCGCGCGTCCTCGGCCATCACGGTGATGTCGCAGAGCAGCGCATGCGTGGCCGCCAGGCCGATGGCGTCGCCGTTGATCGCCGCGATGATCGGCTTGTCGAGCTCGAGCTGGCGCGTGACGCCGCGCCGGCTGATCATCGGATCATGGACCTCGCCCTCTTCGAGCACGTCGCCGCCGGGCCGCTCCGACATCGCCTTCACGTCGCCGCCGACGCTGAAGAAGTCACCGGCGCCGGTCAGCACCACGACATTGACGGCGTGATCGTCGGCGAGGTCGTCCCAGATCGTGCGCAGTTCGCGGATCAGTTTCTGGTTGATGGCATTGCGCGCCTGCGGCCGGTTCAAGGTCACGGTCGCCACCTTGTCGGCGACCTCGACCGTCAGGCATTCATACTTGGCGTAGTTGGACACGTTTACCTCCATTGTTATTGCTGCTTGGATTTTGTGATATCTTTGGGCGCCCGGGCTATCGAAGCATCCCCGGCTGCACGTCCGCCAATGCGACGTGGAGCGACATCGCTCCCGGGTCCTGCTCCAGCATCCGCTGCACGGATTCCAGGTGCGACCGCAGCAGCCGGCTCGCCAGCGCCACGTTTCGTTCGCTCAGCGCCGCCAGGAACTGACGCCGCTTCTCCGCCAGTCGCGCCATCGCGACACCGCTGGAGGCGACCTTGGCATAGACGAAGCGCATGTGGATCTCAGTGACCGAGTCGACGATCATCGCGATCACCTTGTTGCCGGTCGACGCCGCCAGCAGCTTGTAGAATTCCCGCGAGCACTCGACCCGATCGAGCAGCCTGCCTTCTTTGGTGGCGAGCTCGGTCCGCTCGATATTGGCTTCCAGCGCATCGAGGTCGGCCCGGCGCGCGTTCGCGCAGGCGAGCTGCACCACGAGGTCGAGCACATGGACCCGCGCCTCCGACAATTCCCGCACGGAAATCGTCCCGAGGCTCAGCATGTCCCGCATCACCTCGTTCATGCGGCGGGTGTCGCCCTGCTGGATGAAGGCGCCGCCCTTGACGCCCTTCTGCAGCTTCAGAACGCCGGCCATTTCGAGGCTGCGCAGCGCCTCGCGCAGGACGTTGCGGCTGACGCCGAGCTGCTGCGCCAGCTCGCGCTCGGCCGGCAGCTTGTCGCCGGGCTTCAGCACGCCGAGCGCCAGCTGCTCGCGGATGCGCTCGCAGATCTCCTCGAACGTCCGCCTGGTGTGGATCGGCTTGAAAGTCGGCGCGGCCGACGCTCCGGCGGCACGGAGATCGGAGGTTCGCTCCCGCCGGTTCGGCGAGGCGGCACGGGAGCGCTGCGGCGCGCGAGGGCTTGACTTGGTGCTCATGCGGTGAATTATTAAATGGATCACCCATTCAATGGAAGCCCCTTTCTTGGCTTCCGGCAAAGAAAACGACGGGGAGCCCGTATGAGTTTTTCCGAGGAGCAGGTCGCGTTCCGCGACAACGTGCGCAGGATGGTCGCCAGGCACGTAGCGCCGATCGCCGCCGAGATCGACGAGACCGACCGCTTTCCGCTGGAGCTGGTCAAGCTGTTCGGCGAGATGGGATTGATGCAGCTCTGGGTGCCGGAGCGTTACGACGGCCCGAACGGCAATCTGACCATGGCCTGCATTGCGCGCGAGGAGATCTCGAAGGTCTCGCCGGCCTGCGCCTCGATCGCGGCGCTCAACACCATGTTCATCATGCCGCTGCTGCATTTCGGCTCGGAGGAGCAGCGCCGGAGATACCTGCCGATCATCGCCAAGGGCGGCGTGGTCACGGCGATCGCGATCTCCGAGCCGCAGGCCGGCTCCGACGTCGCCGCGCTCAACACCCGCGCCCGCAGGGACGGCGACAGCTACATCCTCAACGGCCGCAAGCAATGGTGCAGCTACGGTGTCGTCGCCGACTACATCGTGGTGATGGCGCGGACCAGTGACGGCGCCGGCGCCGACGGCATCAGCGCCTTCATCGTCGAGCCGAAGACAATGCCTGGCATCACGTTCGGTCGCCACGAGCGCAAGATGGGCTTTCGCGGCGCCCCCAATACCCCGATCTTCTTCGACAATGTCAGGGTCCCGGCCGAAAATCTCGTCGGCGAGGAAGGCAAGGGTTTTCGCGCATCGATGCGCGCGCTCGACCTCAACCGGCCGACCATCGGCGCCCAGTCGGTCGGCCTCGCGCAGGGTGCGCTCGATGCCTGCATCGCCTACGCCAAGGAGCGCAAGCAGTTCAAGCAGCCGATCGCCGAATTCCAGGGCGTGCAGTTCATGCTCGCCGACATGGCAATGCAGATCGAGGCGGCGCGCGCGCTGGTCTACGAATGCGCCCGCGCCGGCGATGCCGGCGACTGGAAGCGGCTCAACGTGCTTGCCAGCATGGCGAAATGCGTCGGCAGCGACATGGCAATGAAGGTCACGACCGACGCGGTCCAGATCTTCGGCGGCTACGGCTACACCATGGACTATCCGGTCGAGCGCATGATGCGCGACGCCAAGCTGACCCAGATTTTCGAGGGCACCAACCAGATCCAGCGCGTGGTGATCGCCCGCGAGTTGCTGCGCTGACGCAGATTCCAATAAGAAACGAATTAAGGGGAGAACGACCTTGAACCACCTCATCGACCGGGCGTTTGCGGCTATTGCGCTGTCGGCCCTGCTGGCGGCGCCTGCCTACGCCCAGAAGGCCTATGGTCCCGGCGCCAGCGATACCGAGATCAAGCTCGGCCAGTCGACGCCGCTCAGCGGCCCGGCCTCCGCCTTCGGCGCCGGCGCCGGGCGCGCCGTGGTCGGCTATTTCGAGATGCTGAACGCGAAGGGCGGCATCAACGGCCGCAAGATCAACTTCACCCAGCTCGACAATGCCTACAGCGCGCCGAAGGCCGTCGAGCAGTCACGCAAGTTGATCGAGGACGTCGGCGTCCTGGCCGAGGTTGGCACGATCGGCACCGCGCCGAACGTCGCGATCCAGAAATACCTCAACGGCAAGCAGGTGCCGCAGCTGTTCATTACGGCCGGTGGACGGCGTTTCAACGATCCCAAAACCTTCCCGTGGACGATCCCGCTCTATCCGGACTTCGAGACCGAGGGCCGCGTCGTCGCCAAGTACATCCTGACCGCAAAGCCCGACGCCAGAATCGGCGTGCTGTATCAGAATGACGACTACGGCAAGGACTATCTCAGGGGCCTCCGCGCCGGCCTCGGTCCAAAGGCCGAGCTGATCGTCGCCCAGGCCTCCTACGAACTCGCCGACCCGACGATCGACTCGCAGATCGTTCAGCTCAAGGCCGCCGGCGTCGACACGCTGATCGAGCAGTCGTCGTCGAAGGCAGCCGCGCAATCGATCCGCAAGGTCTACGAGCTCGGCTGGAAGCCCTTGCACGTGATCGGCGGCTCGACGGCATCGGTCGAAACCATCCTGAAGCCCGCCGGCCTCGAAGCGTCGAAGGGCCTCGTCACCACGCAATTCCTCAAGCAGCCGGGCGACCCGGCCTGGGCCAATGACGACGAGGTCAAGGCCTACAAGGATTTCCTGAAGACCTACGCACCTTCGGCCAATCCGGACGATTACTCCGTGCTCGTTGCCTACATGAATGTTCACGCCGTCGAGATGGCGTTGCGCAAATGCGGCGACGACCTGACCCGCGAAAACCTCATCAAGCAGGCCACCTCGATGAAAGGCGAGCGTTTGCCGATGATGCTCCCGGGCGTCGCGATCAGCACCAGGTCGGAAGACTACACGCCATTCAGGACCCTGCGGATCGCGACGTTTGACGGAGCAAGCTGGAACCTGACTGGCGAGCCTCTCTCTGCTGATTAGACCAGATTACGAGAGCCATCGCGGAATTCGCGGCCGACCATTTCAGAGCACTCCGTGCCTCGCCCCAATGTCTACCTCACCCTCGAGGACGCGCGAAGCTTTGCCACCAGAAGCCTCGGCCTGCAGGTCGGCGAGCAGGCCAAGCAAGTGCTCTATCTGCGTTCCGACGATCGGGCGCACACGCTCTGCTATTTCGAGGGCGATCCGCAGGACCAAGCCGTCGCCTTCGAAGTCGAAGATGCGGACAAGCTCAACGTCGCCGGCGCAACGCTAGATGCGCTCGGCCATGCCGTCCATGCCGGCAGGCCCGACGAATGCGCGCTCCGCAAGGTCAAGGCTTTCATCGCGTTCAAGGATCCGACGGGCAATTCCGTCGGAGTGGACGAAATCGAGGACGAGGAAACCCATCGACCGCGGCAGTTCGGCTTTGAGCCATCCAGCCTTTGCATGTGGGGGCGCAAAATCAGCACGTCCGCGCTAGCTCGTCCGGCGGCGGGCGGAGCGCTTCGTAGCGCGGGTTGGCGCCAGCGTAGCCCGCCACTGCACCCTCCGCACCGGCCACAGCCATTCACATTTCAAACAGCGCAAGCATTCGCGATCTCGCGACATGATCGGTCCGAGCTTTGTGCATCGTTCCGCCCTCCTCTCACAGAGGGCGCAGGGAAAGCCGGGTGCCGATCGCACCCATGGGCCCCGTGCAAAAGGTAGAAAGCACGGGGGTAGGACCACAGGTGTAACCGGAAACAACCCGGCTTTCCCTGCGCGATGGGCTACGGCTTACTTCGTGCTCTCCCCGGCGAGACTTGGCTTGCTTGTCACCGTCTTCGCCACGCGCGACCTGCGCAATGTGAAGAGACACCTGCCATGAGGGCGTCAGGACCACACGACTTCGCCGTCCGCCTCACGCGCACTCGTCAGTCGCGCATTCAGCGTCCACCGCATCTCGACCCGCGTTCGTGACGATCGCGATCCGCCCCTCGTGTCGGGTGAGACGCGCATATTGAACAGCTGAGTTGGGTGCGGCGTCAAGTTAAATTCCGAAAATCGGAAGCAACGATTTTGTGACCGAAGGGGCTGGTCCCCCGCCGTCATTCCGGGGCTCGCGAAGCGAGAGCCCGGAATCCATTGATCCACGAGTTATGCGGCCCGATGGATTCCGGGCTCTCGCCTTCGGCGAGCCCGGAATGACGGGGGAAGAGAGAGGCGCGTCGAATAGGCACATGACACGCGAATGCTCGGACATCGCCGCGCCGTTCCGGAGCTGCGTCCGCTAGTCGAACCCCACGTGTGCTGTGAACGCGTGCGACGACGCCAATCGGTCGGGGTATAGCCGGTGAGCCGTTTGAATGTGATCGTTCGCGCGACCCGTTGGCTCATCCGGGCCAGGCTTGGGATGCTTGCCGATCCGCCCTCGCGCAGGCCTCGCAAGAGCGGACGTGTGCAGTCTCCGCTCAGCCAGATGCCATTCAACCAGATGCCATGTCCGGTTCGGACATCGTGATCCGGTTCTCGACGCTGGGACGCTCCTGCATCATCGCGTACCACGCCGAAAGAGCCTCGCACTCCTCAGGCACCGGCACCTTCAGGAGTCCGGCGAAGATCAGGCCGCCGATGACGGTGATATCGGCCATCGTGAACGCCTCGCCCGCGACGAACGGCTGGCTTTGCAGAATGCCGTCGAAGTAGCGCATCCCCCTGAGCGCCTTGTCGCGCTGACGGAAGCCCCATTCGGGGTTCTGATAGATCTCGACATGCGGCCCAAGGCCCGGCGTGGCGTGGTGGAAATAGACGCTGATGGGGTCGAGCAGCTCCAGTTCGGCGCGCTTGCTCATCATGTGGATCACGCCCTTTTCGCGCGGCGTCCTGCCGGTCAGCGTCGGCGCGCCATCGAGCGCATCAAGGTACTCGGTAATGGCAGAGCATTCGCCGATGAAGGTCCCGTCGTCGAGTTCGAGCACCGGCAGCGTGCCCGAGTAGTTCTTGGCGAGGAATTCCGGCTTCTTGTGCTCGCCCTTGTAGAGATCGACCAGGACGAACTGCACCTGCGACCGCAGGTTCTTCTCGGCCAGGGCGATGCGAACGCGGGCCGGATATGGGCCGGTCGGCCAATCGTAGATCTTCATCATAAACTCCAGTTTGTCTACCTGCCACTTGGTAGGTTCGATATGAGTACTTCACATCCGGCCGGTCAAGCCCTACCTGTCACTTGGTAGATAACGAAGCAGTGAGAGGACGACGTGGGTTCAAGCGCTCGGGAGGCCATCTTGGCGGCAGCAAAGCGAACTGCGCAGGCGCGCGGCTATGGCGGCTTGAATTTCCGCGATCTCGCCGCCGAGGTCGGGATCAAGGCCGCCAGCATCTATCACCATTTCCCGAGCAAGGCCGATCTCGGCGCAGCCGTCGCGCGGCGCTACTGGGAGGACACCGCCGCCCAACTCGAGGCGATGCTGGCGGAAACCGCGGATCCGGTCCGCTGCCTGCGCCGATATCCCGAGGTGTTTCGCAAGGCGCTCGAGAACGACAATCGCATGTGCTTGTGCAGCTTCATGTCCGCGGAGGTCGACGACCTGCCGGACGCGGTGAAGCAGGAGGTCCAGACCTTTGCCGACGTCAACGTGGCGTGGCTGAGCAAGCTGCTGGTGGCGGCGCGCCTCGTCAGTGCAAGAAAGAGCGAACAGCGCGCCCGCGCCATCTTCGCTGCCGTCGCCGGCGCGCAGCTGATGGCCAGAAGCCGCTCCGATATTTCGCTCTACGACTCCTTGATCGACAACTATCGCGCCGCCGGGCTGCTGCCGGCGTAGCTAGCCGTGTAGCTCGCATGAGCGCAGCGATATGCGGGAGACCACGACGCGAGTGAAAGAGCCCCGGATATCGCTACGCTCATCCGGGCTACGCTTGTTAGCCTGGCCCGTCAGCATGCCCGCGAGGCGTAAGGGGGACACGGGTTCCCAACATGGTCGAAAACAATTCTACTAGTTCGACTTTTGATTTTCCCGCTCCGACGATTGGAATAAGACCATTAAATGAGAACCGAACCACTCGATTCAGACGAGGATTCACCAAGACCCCGTCCGCCCATTCCGTGGCACCAGTCTCAAGCGCCGCACAATAGCTGAGAAGCCAGTACATTAGGATCTGGCGGTAGTCGGAAGATATGAAGTGCTTGTTCGTGCACTTCACCTCAATTAGCGCTCTTCCAATGGAAAAGTCACCCACACTAGAGGCCACCCATTGAAAACCCGGAATACGCGGGCCACGCACAAGAGCCTCGGTGCCACTTGAAGCTCGAAGTTGCCGAAAGGCCGCAATCAAATTCCTCGCCACATGGAGCGACACCTCCTTGTCGACACTGGTCAGCGATTGCGGAAGCTTGGCGTCAAAATGTGCTTTCTGGCGCGCCACCGCTGTACCTAGGCACAAATCCCAATCGACCGCCGACCCTCCTTCGATCAGTTGCTCGGCAGCTGCGACAGCTGTTTCAAATAGCATAGCCCGTTGGACACTTGTGGCTTCTACCAACTCTTGAGAAACGGGTTCGCATCCGTCGATAGGAATAGCCCCGCGATTGAAACTGGCGACTACCCCTTGCGCGAGCTGCGGGAACAGAGCGTCGAAAACACCCGAGATGTCGCGAGCAATTGTCCTGGGATCTCTAATTGGCAGGCGCATGGTGATCGCCTTCCGCCCAATTGCTATAAAGCACAGCAAACGTTTGCTCACGGTCACTACCGCGCTCGAATCCCAGCCTCCAACCGTTAAGGACACTTTTCTTCACTTGGCTACGGAATTTAGATCCCTCGTCGCCAAACTGGGCTGCAGCGAACCAAAGCATCCGCTGCTCCTCGGTACTTAACGAGTTCCACCGGTTTCGTTCCCTTGTGAAGATCGTTCTCTCCTTCCAAAGGCGCCAGCAATCGAGACACCCGCGCTTCACCGTCTCTGACTTCGTGGAGTCGTGCATCTTGAGGACGAACGCTGCACGCTCGTCCGTCCGTCGAAAGCGCAGTGCCCGCAAATAATGAAGGCAACTAACTTCCGCACTCAACAAGTGTGGCGAGTGTGTAGGAACTGAGTCCAGAAGGCGATCAACCGCGCCATGAATCTCGACAAAACGAGAATCGGCGCAGATCGATGCGACACCTCTCATTATGGTGGCCCACGAGGCCCGAAATGAGTGAAGATTACCCGGAGAGAGCAGTGTCCTGCAGAGATGGAACGCTGCACTCGGCTCGTGTAACGTTAGAGTTCTTCCGATTTGAGTGACCAGAAATGTGTCTGGCTGCGCTTTATGGAGCTCGTTGTCCAGCAGCGCCCGAACATCCAACCCCTCGACGATCTCCCTCAGTTCGTCGTAATCGGAATCTCGCGTATCGGAGTAAGGATCAAACTTTAGATCAATCTCAGCCAGCCTGTTCGCTTGATCGTCGGAGGTTCCGAGCTGCGTCTCAACGTAATCGACATAGTGCTTCGCCGTCAAAATAATGGTTTTGGTTCTATTGAGAGTGAGGCCATAGTCTGCAAGAGCGTGCGACAGGATAGAAAGTGCACGATAGGCCTCCGATTGATTGGCCGTAATCAGCACAAAATCGTCAACGTATCGCCGCCAAGCTATTCCTTCGACGGTAAGGGTACTGTCTATCGATGTCAGCAGAAGTTCAGCGAGTACTCGCGAGCATTGCCCGCCGACAGGTAAGCCAAAGGATCGGCCAGCTGCAAACTTGCTCAGAAACCTGTCAATCTGAACTGCCAGGTTGGATGACGGGCCGAACAGGTCATCGATCAAGTTCTCAAGCCTATGATGCGAAACATGCTCATAGAAGCTCGATATGTCGGTTTGGACGACTACGGCCCCACTCGATGCTTCTGGGCATTCGTCGATGGTTGCTTGTCGAAATGCACGCCACGATGAATCGCGATTGAACAAGGAGTCGCCGGAGGGAACGAACCTATAGGAATGCACGCGGCTGCTACGTTTGGGCTCCAAGGCCTCAGCAATGGCAATTCCCAGGCCATTAAAATAGACGTTCCAAAAGGGATGAATCTTAGTAGTAATCCGAAAGCCTGCCGAACCAGTCGGCACCAGCAACCGTTCTGAGAAGACCGGCAATTCTTCGATAAGGCGCTTGGCCGTTTTCTTGTCTACTTTGGCTACCCGGTTGCTCCACTCGAACGCCAGGTTGGCCAAATCTTCCGGACACTGGGCGATGAACCAATTGTCTACATCGAACGGAAGAGTATCGTTGTCGCCATGCGCAGATATATCAGCGACGGCCCGCCGAAAATGATCAAGCTTTACTTCACTCATGCGAGAGCAACCGGCCCACAGCTAATTCAAGGTATCTTTCGGCTTTTCGTTCTTCGTAACTTCACTCCCACTCAATCGTCCCCGGCGGCTTCGACGTCACGTCGTACACCACCCGGTTCACGCCCTTCACCTCGTTGATGATGCGCGTCGCGGTCTCGGCCAGAAACTTCATGTCGAACTGGTAGAAGTCGGCGGTCATGCCGTCGGTCGAGGTGACGGCGCGCAGGCCGACGACGTATTCGTAGGTGCGGCCGTCGCCCATGACGCCGACGGTCTTGACCGGCAGCAGCACGGCGAAGGCCTGCCAGATCGCGTCATAGAGGCCGTGCTTGCGGATCTGGTCGATATAGACGGCGTCGGCGTTGCGCAGGATGTCGAGCTTCTCTCTGGTGATGTCGCCGGGACAGCGGATGGCGAGGCCAGGACCGGGGAACGGGTGGCGGCCGACGAAGACTTCGGGCAGGCCGAGCTCGCGGCCGAGCACGCGCACCTCGTCCTTGAACAATTCGCGCAAGGGCTCGACCAGCTTCATGTTCATGCGATCAGGAAGGCCGCCGACATTGTGGTGCGACTTGATGGTCACCGAGGGGCCACCGGTGAAGGAGACGCTCTCGATCACATCAGGATAGAGCGTGCCCTGCGCCAGGAACGCGGCACCGCCAATCTTCTTGGCTTCCGCCTCGAACACGTCGATGAACAGGCGCCCGATGGTCTTGCGCTTCACCTCGGGGTCGGTGACCCCTGCGAGCTCGCCGAGAAACTCTTTCGACGCGTCCACATGGACCAGCGGGATGTTGTAGTGGTTGCGGAACAGGTCGACGACGGTCTTGGCCTCGTCGAGACGCAGCAGGCCGTGATCGACGAACACGCAGGTGAGCTGATCACCGATCGCCTCGTGGATCAGGACCGCCGCGACCGCGGAATCGACGCCGCCGGACAGGCCGCAGATCACCTTGCCGGTGCCCACCTGGGCGCGGATCTTCTCGATCGCTTCCTCGCGGAAGGCGCGCATGGTCCAGTCGCCGGAGAGCCCCGCGACCTTGCGGACGAAGTTGCGCAGGAGTTTTGCGCCGTCGGGCGTGTGCACCACCTCGGGGTGGAACATCAGGCCGTAATACTTCCGCTTCTCGTCCTGGATGATCGCGAACGGCGCGTTCGGCGAGGTGCCGGCGACGGAAAAGCCGGGCGGCATTTTGGTGATGCGGTCGCCATGGCTCATCCACACCTGGTGCTTCTCGCCGTGGTTCCAGATGCCGTCGAACAGCTGGCTGTCGGTCTTCACCTCGACATCGGCGCGGCCGAATTCGCGGTGATGCCCGCCCTCGACCTCGCCGCCGAGCTGGGCCGCCAAGGTCATCTGGCCGTAGCAGATGCCGAGCACGGGAACGCCGGATTCGAAGATCAACTGCGGGGCGCGCGGCGAGCCGGTCTCGTGAACGGACTCGGGGCCGCCGGAGAGGATCACCGCCTTCGGCTTCATCTCGTTGAAGGCGGCCTCCGCCTTCTGGAACGGCACGATCTCGGAATAGACGCCCATCTCGCGGACGCGGCGGGCGATCAGTTGCGTCACCTGACTGCCGAAATCGACAATCAGAATCTTGTCATGCGCCGAGGCCACGGAGGGCGCCGACGATTCACGGTCTGTGTGCTGGGCTGTCATGGCAAGCAGATACGCGACGGCGCCCGCCCCCGCAACCGCGGCCAGCGTTGCGCCCACATTCTTCTTTGGGCATGGACAAATCGATATAGGTCAGTATTATTGACCTAATTTGACCATAAGCAATCAAGGAGGAAACCGATGCCCGATTTTCACGACCCGTCCCGCCTCTTGGCCCTCGGCCACGACTGGATCGCCGCCTGGAACGCGCGGGACCTCGAGCGCGTGCTGGCGATGTATTCCGATGATACCGAGATGACTTCGGACCGGATTCCGGCGTTCGGCTTCGGCGCCTCAGGCACCGTGCGCGGCAAGGCGGAGCTGCGGGCCTATTGGAGCGCAGCGCTGGCGAAACTGCCCGAGCTGCATTTCGAGCTGATCGATCTCTATGTCTCGCCCGACAGCGTCGTGGTGTTCTACCAGAACGAACGCGGCAACAAGATCTGCGAGTATCTGCGGCTCGATGATCAGGGCAAGATCAGGCAGGGTTCGGCGAACCATCTGGTGCATTAGGCCGGTCTCACCACCGTCATTGCGAGCCACCCGGTCGGCGCGCAGCGCCGCCGGATGACAGGCTCCGCGTAGCGATCCATCTATCCGCATATGCGGAGCGATGGATTGCTTCGTCGCTGCGCTCCGGCGCCGGCACTCACCGCCTGCGCCCTGCAACCTTCCTCACCTTCGTATCCGCCCAGCCCAGCGGTTTGCCGCTCTTCGACGGCAGCACCAGTTGCCCGACCGCCTGCCCGGCCTGGTCCAGCAGCACCGAATGCGGCTCACCGCGCGCATAGAGATGCGCCTCGCCCCATTGCCGCAGACCCACCACGACCGGGAACAGGTCGTGGCCCCGCTTCGTCAGCGCGTATTCCTGATAGGCGCTGCCGTCGGACGCTGCGACCTGCTCGAGCACGCCCAGTTCGACCAGCGTGCGCAGCCGCGTCGTCAGCATGCCCTTGGCGATGCCGAGATTCTTCTGGAAGTCGCCGAACCGGCGCAGGCCGTCGAACGCGTCGCGCACGATCAACAGCGACCACCAGTCGCCGATCGCGTCCAGTGCGCGCGCCACCGGGCAGTCCGCCTTGGCGAATCCGGTCCGCTTCATCGCGTCCTTCCTCCTCGATCACGATTCCGAACTGGTCTCAAAATAGGACTAGACAGCGCGCGACGCAACTGGTCTCATTATGAGACCAGATTGGAATGTGGAGCGGATGTGCAATGATCACCCAGGATGCAACGACGGCCGGACCGGGAACGTCCGGCGATATGGCCAAAACCCGACTTTCCCCCGCGATCGTGCTGCTGTTCGCCATCGCCTGCGGTCTGAGCGTAGCCAACATCTATTCCGCGCAGCCGCTGCTCGACACCATGGCGCGGGATCTCGGCATCACGCCGGCCGCGATCGGCATCGTGGTGACGCTGACCCAGATCGGCCTCGCCTTCGGACTGATGCTGATCGTCCCGCTCGGCGACCTCTGGGACCGACGCAAGCTGATCGTCGGCCAGATCGCTCTGTCGGCGGTCGCGCTCGTCGTCGTCGGCACCGCGCCGAACGCCGTCGTGCTGTTCGGCGGGATGGCGCTGGTCGGGCTGCTCGCCGTCGTCATCCAGGTGATCGTGGCGTTCGCCGCGACGCTGGCCGCGCCGGCCGAGCGCGGACAGACCATCGGCACCATCCAGAGCGGCGTCGTCTCCGGGATCCTGCTCGCCCGCTTCGCCTCGGGCACGCTGGCCGATCTCGGCGGCTGGCGCATGGTCTACCTGATCTCGGCGGCGCTGATGCTGGTGATGGCGGCGCTGCTCGCGCGTGCCCTGCCCCGGCATGCGCCGCAGCCGCTGGCCGGCTCGTCTTACACCAAGCTGTTGCGCTCGACCGCCGCGCTGTTCGCCGAGGAACCGGTGCTGCGCGAACGCGCGGTGTTCGCGCTGCTGGCATTCGCGAGCTTCAGCGCGTTCTGGAGCTCGATCGTGCTGCCGCTGGCGGCACCGCCGCTGTCGCTCTCGCACACTACGATCGGGATGCTAGGGATCGCCGGCCTCGCCGGCGCGCTGGCGGCGCGCAATTCCGGCCGTCTCGCCGATCGCGGCTGGGGCCAGCGCACCACCGGACTATCGCTGCTGCTGATGCTCGCCGGCTGGGCGCCGATCGCCTGCCTCAACACGTCGCTATGGCTGGTGCTGGTCGGCGTGGTCATGATCGACTTCGCGGTGCAGGCGATCCATGTCACCAACCAGAGCCTGATCGTCGCTACCCGTCCTGAGGCGTCGAGCCGCCTGATCGGCGTCTACATGATGTTCTATTCGATCGGCAGCGGGCTCGGCGCGATCGCCTCCACCATCGTCTATGCGGCCGCGGGCTGGCTCGGCGTCTGCGTGCTGGGTGCTGCGATCAGCGCGGTTGCGCTGCTGTACTGGGTGATCGTGGTGAGCAGGACGCCGGCGCCTGTGGGTGCGTGCTCCGAAGCGTAGGGTGGGTTATCCGTCATTGCGAGCGGGGCGAAGCAATCCATCGCACCGCATGTGCGGAGGCATGGATTGCTTCCTCGCTACGCTCCTCGCAATGACGGCGGAGAGAGCCTTACGCCTTCTTCAGCACCGCGACGAAGAACCCGTCCGTGCCGGTGCGGCGCGGGGTCATCAGCAGGCCTTCGGCCGACAGCAACGCGGCCTCGGTGAATACCTCGGCCTTGTCCCACAGCACCGATGCGGTCTGCTCCGGCGGCTGGACCGAAAACTCCGGATGCCGCGCGATGAACGCCTTGACCTGTTCGCCGTTCTCCTCCGCCAGCACCGAGCAGGTGATGTAGGCGATGCGGCCGCCGGCCTTCACCAGCGGCACCGCGCGCTCGAGCACCTCGGCCTGGTCCTTCAGCCGCACCTCGAGAGCGCCGGGGCGCATCCGCCATTTGGCGTCGGGATTGCGACGCCAGGTGCCGGTGCCGGTGCACGGCGCGTCGATCAACACGAGGTCGGCGGACGCCTTGATGTCGGACAGCACCTCCTCCTCTCCGCGCGGCGTGCGGACGTCGCAATTGTGCACGCCGGCGCGCGACAGCCGCTCATGGATCGGCGCGAGCTGGCGCTTGTCGCTGTCGGTCGCGATCAGCCGGCCCTTGCCCTGCATCTGAGCTGCGATCGCCAGCGTCTTGCCGCCGGCGCCGGCGCAGAGATCGATCACCTGCTCGCCGGGCTTGGCCGCCGCGAACAGCGCGGCGAGCTGCGAGCCCTCGTCCTGCACCTCGATGGCGCCCTTGATGAAATCCTCCTCGGCATGGATGCCGGGATTGCGCGCATCGGCGCCGAGCTCGATGCGCAGGCCGAGCGGCGACCACGGCGTTTCCCTGGCGCCGAGATGCGACAGCCGCGGCAGCACCTTCTCGCGCTTGCCCTTAAGGGTGTTGACGCGCAGATCGAGTGGCGCGCGGCTGGCCATCGCGGTCGCCTCCGCTACGCGGTCGTCGCCGAACACCTTTGCCAGATGCGGATCAAGCCAGTCCGGATAATCGCCCGCGACATGGGCCGGCGCGTCGCTGAGGGTACGCGAGGCCAATGCGGCCTCTTCAGTCGGGGTCAGCGGATCCGGCGCAAAGCGGCCGCCGTCGCACAGCGCCGAGATCGTCGGGACATCCATGCCGCGTTCGAGCTTGAGCATGCCGAGCACGCGCGCGCGGGCGCTGTCGTCCTGCATCAGCCAGGCCGCGGAGGCTTGCCGGCGCAGCACGTCCCAGATCAGGCCGGAGATCGCGGCGCGATCGCCGGAGCCGGCATAACGGTGCGCGGTGCCCCATTCCTTCAGCGCTTTCGCCGCGGGAATGCGCTGTGCGTCGATGGTGGCGATCAATTCGATCGCGGCGGAAAGCCGGGCAGCGGGAGTCATCGTTCTCTTTCGGTTGGGCGCATCAGATCAGCAGCAGGAGCTTGAGCGCGAAATACAGCCACATCGCCGCCAGCACCAGCACGCCGGCGAACCAGGCGAGCGAGCGCGGCCGCACGTCGTTGGAGGTGACGAACACGCCGGCATGGGCAAACCGCGTCACCACGAACACCCAGGACATCAGCACGATGAACAGATCGGCACGGCGCAGCGGCAACGCAATGGCGATCAGGACATAGAACAGCACCGGCAGCTCGAACTGGTTGGCAAAGCAGTTGGCAAACTGGGTGGCGCGGGCCGGCCAGTTCGGCTCGCGCAGCGCGATGTCCCGCATCTTGGTCTCGCCGCTCGCCAGCGTCCGCGTGCGCAGCGTCGCCATCCCGAACAGCAGCGCGAAGGTCAGCCCAATCTGGATGAAGACCGGCAATAGAACCATTTGAACCGACACCAAAATCTCCCTCAGCCGCGGGCGCCCGGCCGCCCTCTTAGCCGCCGCGCGCGCCCCTGACAATGAAGCGTACGCGGTAACCCGTTGAACCATGATCCGAGCCCGGATGGCCAACTCCCGGGACCAATGGCGGTTTCAGTTCCTCTGCGATGACGCGATGCGCATCATCCCCCGATCCCGGACGGTAGGGCGCTGGCGGCGGCGACGCTCGGCGATCTCCTCACCTCGGCGCTGAAGGCGATCGACCCCGGCATCGGCTGGTTCGATGATTCGGCGGATGGCAGGCTCGGCATGGTTCCGCCTGCCCTGCCAACGCCCTCGATCATGCAGCTCGCGATCTAGCGGCAACGCCAACGCTTCAAACCAGACTCTTCAAACAAGACATCAAACAACACATCAAACAGAGCAGCGAATAACACGACGAAATCGTCATCGTTCCGACTTCGCGCCGACCTATGCTCCGGCCAAAAGGAGCGATGCATGTCCCAGTTTCGCCTGACCCAGATCTCCGACACCCACCTCGCGAGCCGCTTCAAGCCGCTCGTCGACAACTTTCATCGCGTCAGCGAGCATATCGATGCGACGCGGCCCGATCTCGTGCTCAACTCCGGCGACGTCTCGTTCGACGGGCCGACCAGCCGCGACGACATGACGTTCGCCAGGGAGCTGCACAACGCGCTGCCGGTCGATTGCCTCTATCTGCCCGGCAATCACGACATCGGCGACAATCCGACCGCGGTCGGCCCCACGCCTGCGCAGTTGCCGACCGAGGAGACGCGCCGCGCCTTCAACTCGGTGCTCGGCGAAGACCGCTGGCATTTCGACGCCGCCGGCTGGTGCTTCATCGGCCTCAATTCGCTGATCATGAACACCGGGCTCGACAGCGAGGCCGAGCAATTCGACTGGCTCGCGGGCGCGCTCGACAAGGCTGTCGGCCGGCCGGTCGCGCTGTTCGTGCACAAGCCGCTGTATCTCGACGTCCCCAACGATGCCGAGCGCGTCGAGACCGCGATCCGCTTCGTGCCGCAGCCGGCGCGCCGCCGCCTGATCGAGATGTTCGGCAAGGTCGACTGGCGCCTGGTCGGCAGCGGCCATGTGCACCAGCGCCGCGACTACACGTTCGAGCATGTCAGGCACGTCTGGGCGCCCTCGGCCGGCTTCATCATTTCAGATGCGCGGCAGGAAGTAATCGGCATCAAGGAAGTCGGTCTCGTCGAGTACCGCTTCCAGCCCGATGGCTTCGAGGTGCGCCACGTCAGGGCCAAGGGCCAGGTCGATGTCGACCTGGATACGCTGTTCGGCAAGCAGCCGGCTGCCTGAGCTGCGTGGCTATCGCGCGGCGTCGTGCAGGTCCCGCTTGATGACGGTGAGCAACGCCTGAAGCGATTCCTTGTTTGGCTGCGGCGCAGCCGGCGCGGTCCGCGCGCGACGCATGTATGGCGTGGGGCGCGCCGGCTCGGCGGCCGGCTCCTCCTCGACGAATTTTCCATGCAACACGTCGTCGCGGCGGCCCATGACGAACATCGTCGCCCAATAGCCGACGGCGAGGACGATGACCCCGAAAACAATCGCTTCAAAAACCATGGCTACACCTGAAATATAGCCATATTGAATCAACTGCTCCGGGTCTCCGTCAAGCAAATGGGGGCCGAAAGGCCCCCAAAAGCTCGCCAATGTGGCGTTTTTGATACTTTGTTGCGCGGAATGAGAGCTGAGGGGCCCTTGCTCAGGCCTTATCGGGCCCGACCCGCACAAGCTGCTTGCCGAAATTGGCGCCCTTGAGCAGGCCGATGAAGGCCTCCGGCGCGCTGTCCAGCCCCTCAGTCACGAACTCCTTGTACTTGACCTTGCCCTCGCGGACCCATTGCGACATGTCGCGTAGGAAGTCGCCATGCATGGCGGCGAAGTCGCTGACGATGAAGCCGCGGAAGGTCAGCCGCTTGGTCAGGATGTTGCGCATCATCGCGCCGGCCCATTTCGGCGCGTGCGCCTCGGTGTCGTTGTAATGCGCGATCAGGCCGCAGACCGGGATGCGCGCGAACGCATTCAGCAGCGGAAACACCGCGTCGAACACTGCACCGCCGACATTCTCGAAATAGACGTCGATGCCCTTCGGGCAGGCTTCCTTCAGCTTGGCGGCGAGATTGGGATCGCGATGGTCGAGGCACTCGTCGAAGCCGAGCTCGTTCTTGACGTAGGCGCACTTGTCCTTGCCGCCGGCGATGCCGATCGCGCGCGCGCCTTTGATCTTCGCGATCTGGCCGACCGCCGATCCGACCGCACCGGAGGCACCAGCAACCACCACCGTCTCGCCCGGCTGCGGCTTGCCGATCTCGAGCAGGCCCGTATAGGCGGTCATGCCGGGCATGCCGAGCACGCCGACCGCGGTCGAAATCGGCGCGATCTTCGAATCGATCTTGGCGAGCCCCTTGCCGTCGGACAGCACATGGGTCTGCCAGCCCGCGCGCGACAGCACGATATCGCCCTTGGCGAAGGCGGGATTGTTGGACGCGATCACCTCGCTCACAGTGCCGCCTTCCATCACCCCGCCGACCGGCACCGGCGCGGCATAGGACGGACCGTCGGCCATGCGGCCGCGCATATAGGGATCCAGCGACAGCCAGATGGTGCGCAGCAGAACCTCACCCGCGCCCGGCGTCGGCGGCGTGTAGTCCTCGAGCCTGAAATTGGCCGGCGTGGGCTCGCCATGCGGACGCGAGGCCAGAACGATGCGCTTTCCTTGGGACATGATTTTCCTCTTGAGGTGATTGGTTCGTGGCGCACACGTAGGCATGCAATCCGCCTCCCCGCAAGGGAGACGGATTTTGTTCTTTCGCGTCGAACTGTTTGAAATGTTGTTTGAAATGACGGGCGTCATGCCGAAAACGGTGGCGCCGACTCTCAAGTCGTCATTCCCCGATGCGCAATTGCGCATCTGAGGGCGTGCGAAGCACGAGCCCGGAATCCATTCATCCACCAACGGTGCCGCCCGATGGATTCCGGGCGCTCGCTTCGCGAGCCCCGGAATGACGACGGTGGTTTCTAAACCCCGCCCGGATAGTTCGGGGCTTCGCGGGTGATGGTGACATCGTGGACGTGGCTCTCGCGCAGGCCGGCGCCGGTGATGCGGACGAACTCGGCCTTGTCGTGGAAGTCCTTGATGTCCTTGGCGCCGACATAGCCCATCGCCGCGCGGAGGCCGCCGGCGAGCTGGTGCATCACGTTGCCGACCGGCCCCTTGTAGGGCACCTGGCCCTCGATGCCTTCGGGCACGAGCTTCAGCGTGTCCTTGATGTCCTGCTGGAAGTAGCGGTCGGCCGAGCCGCGCGCCATCGCGCCGACCGAGCCCATGCCGCGATAGGCCTTGTAGGAGCGGCCCTGCCAAAGGAAGACTTCGCCGGGCGTCTCGTCGGTGCCGGCGAGCAGCGAGCCGACCATCGCGATGTCGGCGCCGGCGGCGAGCGCCTTGGCGAGGTCGCCGGAATATTTGATGCCGCCGTCGGCGATCACGGGGACGTCAGCCTTCTTCGCCGCCGCCACCGCATCCATGATCGCGGTGAGCTGCGGCACGCCGACGCCGGCGACGATGCGCGTGGTGCAGATCGAGCCCGGCCCGATGCCGACCTTGATGCAGTCGGCGCCGGCATCGATCAGGGCCTGCGCACCGCCTTCGGTGGCCACATTGCCGGCGACGACCTGCACGGCGTTGGAGAGCCGCTTGATGCGGTTGACGGCGTTGAGCACATGGCGCGAGTGACCATGCGCGGTGTCGACCACGACAACATCGACCCCGGCATCGATCAGGCGCTCGGTGCGCTCATAGCCGGTCTCGCCGACCGTAGTGGCGGCGGCGACGCGCAGCCGGCCCTGTGCGTCCTTGCAGGCCAGCGGATGGGCGACCGCCTTCTCGATGTCTTTCACGGTGATCAGGCCGACGCAGCGATACTGGTCGTCGACGACCAGAAGCTTCTCGATGCGATGCTGGTGCAGCATCCGCTTGGCCTCGTCCTGGCCGACGCCCTCGCGCACGGTCACGAGGTTCTCGTGCGTCATCAGCTCCGAGACCTTCTGGCGGGGATCGCTGGCGAACCGCACGTCCCGGTTGGTCAGAATGCCCACCAGCTTGCCCGGCACGTTCTTGGCGCTACCTGTGACCACCGGAATGCCGGAGATGCCGTTCTCCTTCATCAGCGCCAGCGCATCGGCAAGCGTGGCGTCGGGGCCGATGGTCAGCGGATTGACCACCATGCCGGATTCGAACTTCTTGACCTGCCGCACCTGGGCGGCCTGCCCGTCCGGATCGAAGTTGCGGTGGATGACGCCGAGGCCGCCTGCCTGCGCCATGGCGATCGCCATGCGCGCTTCGGTGACGGTGTCCATTGCGGACGCCATGATCGGGATGTTGAGCGAGATCGCGCGGGTGACTCGCGAGCGGATATCGACTTCCGAGGGAAGGACGTCGGACAGACCGGGCTTCAGAAGCACATCGTCGAACGTGAAGGCTTCTCGGATAGCCGGAAATCCCGTGGCCATTGCCAACTCCTTATCTGCGGCCGCGGCCGCAATGGTCTTACGGATGAACGCCGCCTGCGGCGACGCTTGCTGCGTCACCGTCGAATCGGTGCCCATCGGTGGGGTTGACGCTGGTCGATAGCATGGCGGCATGACGAATCAAAGTGTTTGCCAGCCATGCACAGGCTTTTTAGGAACCTGGTCAGGGGACCCTGTAACCCGGCGGCGGCCCGTGGCGGCGGATCGCCTCGACCATCTCGCGGTGGCGCCGGTCTTCCCGCTTCATGTGGACCGCGATCACCGCATGGGCCGACGGGACCAGCAGCAAGACGTGGAAAAACAGTCCGAAAATCGCGCAAAACACGATCAGAACCAGGTTGAAGATGGCCGAAAACGGCTGTCCGTTCAGGAGCAGCCCGATCGGCGGCAGCAGAGCGGCGAGGACGTAGATCACGGCAAACCTTCCAGAGCGTTTTCGAGCGAAGTGGTTACCGGTTCGCGTGACGAAAACGCGTCAAAATATGAATCCAGAGCACCGTTCAGACCCTGTCGGAACGGTGCTCGAGCGCTGGCGGATGCATACCAGCGTCACGCAGGATTTAGGTGGTTTACCGGGTTCCGCAATAGCGTGGCCGGAGGCAGGATGATATGGCCCCCTCGCCCGCATTTTCAGCACAGCTGTCCTGTTTTGATGAACAAACAACGCCTGATCCCGCTCATCGTGGCCACTGCCCTGTTCATGGAAAACATGGACTCCACGGTGATTGCGACCTCGCTGCCGGCGATCGCCGCCGATATCGGCACCAGCCCCCTGACGCTCAAGCTCGCGATCACGTCCTATCTGCTGTCGCTCGCGGTGTTCATCCCGGCGAGCGGCTGGACCGCCGACCGCTTCGGCGCCCGAATCGTGTTCGCCGGCGCGGTCGCCGTGTTCATGCTGGGCTCGATCGGCTGCGCGCTGTCGTCCTCGGTGACCGATTTCGTGTTCGCCCGCATCCTGCAGGGCCTCGGCGGCGCGATGATGACGCCGGTTGGGCGATTGGTGCTGTTGCGCTCGGTCGACAAGAGCGCGCTGGTCAATGCGATGGCCTGGGTCACGGTCCCCGCGCTGATCGGGCCGGTGATCGGGCCGCCGCTCGGCGGCTTCATCACCACCTATTTCTCCTGGCACTGGATCTTCCTGATCAACATCCCGATCGGGCTGCTCGGCATCTTCCTGGCGCTGAAATATATCGACCCGATCAAGAGCGAAGACCCCGAGCGTTTCGACCTGATGGGACTGGTGCTGGCCGGCATCGGCCTTGCCGGCATCGCCTTCGGGCTGTCGGTCGCAGGCCTCAATCTCCTGCCCTGGCCGATCGTCGCCGCCTTGGTCGGGGTGGGCTCGATCTCGATGACGCTCTATGTCCTGCATGCGCGGCGCACCGGTTCGCCGGTGCTCGATTTCGGCCTGCTGCGGCTGCCGACGATGCGCGCCTCGATCGTCGGCGGCTTCATGTTCCGGCTCGGCATCGGCGCACTGCCGTTCCTGCTGCCGCTGTTGATGCAGGTCGGCTTCGGCCTGTCGCCGTTCCAGTCCGGCCTCGTGACGTTCGCCTCCGCGGTCGGCGCCATGGGCATGAAGACGCTGGCGGCCCGCATCATCAAGGCATTCGGCTTCCGCAACATGATGACGGTCAACGCCGTGGTCAGTTCGGCCTTCCTCGCCGCCTGCGCGCTGTTCACGATCTCGACGCCGCTGATGCTGATCTTCACCATCCTGGTGGTCGGCGGCTTCTTCCGCTCGCTGCAATTCACCGCGATCAACACGGTCGCTTATGCCGAGGTCGAGGCGCCGCAGATGAGCCGCGCCACCACCCTCGTCAGCGTCAACCAGCAGCTCGCAGTGTCAGCGGGCGTCGCGGTCGGCGCGTTCTCAGTTGAAACCACGCTGGCGCTGCATCACCAGACCGAACTCTCCGCCGACGTGTTCGCGCCGGCCTTCATCGTGGTGTCGTTGATCTCGGCGGCATCGGCCTGGTTCTTCTGGCAGATGCCGGCCGACGCCGGCAGCGAAATCTCCGGCCGCAAGCCGATCGACATCTCGAGCCGCAAGGGCGCCGAGAAGCGCGCCGCCGCCGACGCCGTCAAGACGGCGACCGAGAACACCCAGAACGCGAGGGATCAGCGGCTGGGGTAGTTTCAGTCCCGTCATTGCGAGCGGAGCGAAGCAAGCCATGCCCCCACGTCTGCGGAACGATGGATTGCCGCTCCGCTACGCTCCTCGCAATGACGGCTGCTGCTGTCCCCGAAACCCCGTCGCCAGCACGTAGCGCTCCGACGAATCCTGGCGGCTCGCCGCCGGCTTGACGTGACGCACGGCTGCAAAGTCGCGCTTCAGCTGCGCCACCAGCTCGGCATCGGCGCCGCTCTGGAACACTTTTGCCAGGAACGTGCCGCCGGGATTGAGCACCTCGCCGGCGAAATGCGCGGCGGTCTCGACCAGGCCGATGATGCGCAGCTGGTCGGTCTTGCGGTGGCCGGTGGTGTTGGCGGCCATATCGGACATCACGAAATCGGCGCGGCCGCCCATCATCGCGATCAGCTTTTCCGGCGCGTCGTGGTCGAGGAAGTCGAGCTGCGCGAACGTCACCCCGGGAATCTCGCCCATCTCCAGCAAGTCGATCGCGACCACCTTGCCCTTGCCGTCGGCGGCCCCGGTTCGCTTGGCCGCGATCTGGCTCCAGCCGCCGGGCGCGGCACCGAGGTCGACGACGGTCATGCCCGGCTTGAGCAGGCGGTATTTGTCGTCGATCTCGAGCAGCTTGAACGCCGCGCGCGAGCGGTAGCCCATCGCCTTGGCCTTGGCGACATAGGGATCGTTGAGCTGGCGCTCGAGCCAGAGTTTTGACGACAGCTTTCGCTTGCCGCCGCTCTTGACCGTGACGTGCAGCCGCCCGGTGGTGTCTTTCGCCATGATCTTTCTTGGATTGGTGTGATTGGGCGTGTTCTAGCACGCCCGCAGCGCGCCGTCCTCGCGCATCATCTCGACCAGCATGCCCTCGCGCAGGCCGCGATCGGCGACCCGGAGCCGCGGCATCGGGAACGCGTTGCGGATCGCGTCGAGGATGGCGCAGCCGGCGAGCACGAGGTCGGCCCGCTCGACACTGATGCAGCTGTTGTTGACGCGCGCCTCGTAGCTCATGCCGAGCAGCTTCTGGATCGTCGCAGTGACGTCGCAATCATTCATCCAGATGCCGTCGATGCGGCGGCGGTCGTAGCGCGACAGGTTGAGGAAAACGCCGGCGAGCGTCGTGACGGTGCCCGAGGTGCCGAGCATGTGCATGTCGCGCAGATCCCGGCCATGCTCGGCCGCGAACGGCGCGACATGCCGCGCGACCTCGTCGATCATCTGCGCATACAAATCCCTGGTGACATTCTTGCCGCCGAAATGCTCGGCCAGCGTCACGACGCCGAGCGGGATCGACATCCACGCCTTGATGCGCGGCGGCGCATCGGGCGCGGCGGGATCGCGCTCGATCCGCACCAGCTCGGTCGAGCCGCCGCCGATGTCGAACAGGATGGCGCCCCGGCCCTTCGGGTCGAGCAGCGGCGAGCAGCCGATCACGGCGAGCGTCGCCTCGGTTTCGCGATCGATCACCTCGAGCTCGATGCCGGTCTCGGCCGCGACGCGCGCGCGAAAGCTTTCGGCGTTGCCGGCGGCGCGGCAGGCCTCGGTGGCGATCAGCCGTAGCCGGCGCGCCTTGCGATAGCGGATCTTGTCGCTGCAAATGGCGAGCGCAGCAATGGCGCGCTCGATCGCAGCCTCGCTGATCGAGCCGGTCGCGGCGATGCCTTCGCCGAGCCGGATGATCCGCGAGAAGGAGTCGACCACGCGGAACCCGTCGCCAGTGGGACAGGCAATCAAGAGCCGGCAATTATTGGTGCCAAGGTCGAGCGCGGCGTAGACGCCACTTTCCGCGGCTGCCGCAACCAACCCTGACGGGGCTTCGCTGGCCGGAGGGCCGTCGCAAAGCCGCACATGGTCGTTCATCAAAACTGTCTTTCCGCAGCGCCCCAGGGGCGATCCCTGGGGCCCGCCGAATAATTGTCGTTCACGGAAACTTTAGCAGCGTCAGAGCCCTGCGCAAACTCCGTTCACATTGGGTCCATGCCCAATCGGGCGTTGTCGTTAAGGGGGGCGTGCGTTATCTCGTCTGCGCCCCCAAACTCCAGCAAATCCGGGCATTTCAGGTCATTTTCGATGCAAGATCATACGCCGCCCGCCTCTCTCGACAACGCTATCGCACTGCAAAAATATGGTGTCGGACAGCCCGTTCGACGAAAGGAGGACGACACCCTGGTGCGGGGCAAGGGCAGATACACCGACGATTTCTCCCTGCCCGGCCAGGCCATCTGCTGGATGGTCCGCTCCTCCCATGCCCACGGATTGATCAAGGGGATCGACACCGAAGCCGCCAAGGCGATGCCGGGCGTGCTCGGCGTCTGGACCGGCGCCGACCTTGCCGCCGCCGGCTACAAGCCCTTCACCTGCGGCCTGCCGCTGAAGAACCGCGACGGCTCCCCGCTGCTGCAGACCAACCGCCCGGCGCTCGCGACCGACAAGGTGCGCTTCGTCGGCGATCCCGTGGCCTTCGTGGTCGCGGAGACCGCGGCGCAGGCGCGCGATGCGGCCGAGGCGGTCGAGGTCGACATCGAGCCGCTGCCGGCGGTGACCGACGCCGCCGAGGCGTCGAAGCCCGGCGCGCCGCAACTCTACGACAACATCCCGAATAACGTCGCGCTCGACTATCACTATGGCGACACCGCCAAGATCGAGGCAGCGTTCGCTGCCGCCGCGCATGTGACAAAACTCGACATCGTCAACACCCGCGTCGCCGTGGTCTCGATGGAGCCGCGCGTCGCGCTGGCGCATTACGACAAAAAGACCGAGCGCTTCACGCTGCAAGTGCCGACCCAGGGCGTCTCCGGCAACAAGGCGATCATGGCGCGTCTGCTCAACGTGCCTGCCGATAAGGTCCGCATCCTCACCGGCAATGTCGGCGGCTCGTTCGGGATGAAGAACCTCAGCTATCCCGAATACACCTGCATCGCGCATGCGGCGCGCGAGCTCGGCCGTCCGGTGAAGTGGCTCGACGAACGCTCGACCAGCTTCCTCTCCGACAGCCAGGGCCGCGCACAGCTGATCCATGCCGAGCTCGCGCTCGATGCCGAGGGCAAGTTCCTTGCGGTGCGGCTGTCCGGCTACGGCAATCTCGGCGCCTACATCACAGGCGTCGCGCCCGGCCCGCTGTCGCTCAACACCGGCAAGAACCTCGCCAGCGTGTATCGCACGCCGCTGCTCGGCGTCGACATCAAGACGGTCTTGACCAACACCACGTTGATGGGCGCCTATCGCGGCGCCGGCCGGCCCGAGGCGAACTATTACATGGAGCGGCTGATCGATGCCGCTGCCGACGAGATGGGCATCAGCCGCGTCACCTTGCGCAAGCGCAACTTCATCAAGCCGTCGCAGCTGCCGTTCCCGGCGGCATCAGGCGTCACCTATGACAGCGGCGATTTCGCCGGCGTGTTCCAGAAGGCGCTGGAGATCTCCGACTACGAGAACTTCGCCAAGCGCAAGAAGGAAAGCAGGAAGAACGGCAAGCTGCGCGGCATCGCCGTCGGCTCCTATCTCGAAGTCACCGCGCCGCCGTCGGGCGAGCTCGGCAAGATCACCTTCGAGCCGGACGGCTCGGTGAAGCTCACCACCGGCACGCTTGATTACGGCCAAGGCCACGCCACGCCGTTCGCGCAGGTGCTGTCCGACCAGCTCGGCGTGCCCTTCGAGAACATCACGCTCGAACAGGGCGACAGCGATCTGGTTCGGTTCGGCAACGGCACCGGCGGTTCGCGCTCGATCACCGCAACCGGCCAGGCGATCGTCGAGGCCTCCGCGCTCGTCGTCGAGAAGGGCAAGAAGGCGGCCGCGCACATGCTGGAGGCCTCCGAGGCCGACATCGAGTTCGGCCAGGGCCGCTTCACCATCGCCGGCACCGATCGCTCGATCGGCATCATGGAGCTCGCCGAGCGGATGCGCGCCGGCAAGATGCCCGAGGGCGCGCCTGACACGCTCGACGTCGATCACGCCACCAAGGAGACCGCCTCGACCTTCCCGAACGGCTGCCACGTCGCCGAGGTCGAGATCGATCCCGACACCGGCGTGACGCGGATCGTGCGCTACTCCGCGGTCAATGATTTCGGCGTCGTGGTCAATCCGATGATCGTCGCCGGCCAGCTGCACGGCGGCGTCGCGCAGGGCATCGGCCAGGCGCTGATGGAGGAAGTCAGCTACGACGCCTCCGGCCAGCCGATCACCGGCTCGTTCATGGATTACGCGTTGCCGCGCGCCGGCGATGTGCCGCCCATGGAGGTCGGCGATCATCCCTCGCCGGCGAAATCCAACCCACTCGGCACCAAGGGCTGCGGCGAAGCCGGCTGTGCCGGCAGCCTCGTCTGCGTCGTCAACGCGGTGGTCGACGCGCTGTCGGAGTACGGCATCAAGCACATCAACATGCCGCTGACGCCGGAAAAAGTCTGGCGCGCGATCCAGGATGCCAAGGCGAACGCGGCGTAAGGCGGCGTTTCGCCTCACCCACCATTGTCATCACCCGCGAAAGCTAAAGCGGGTGATCCAGTATTCCAGAGACGTCAGCGATAGAACCGAGAAGCCGCGGCGTACTGGATACCCCGCATGCGCGGGGTATGACAATTGTACCTGTGGATGGGGTTCGCCCCTACCCTACCTCGTCGCCCGCTCGGGTCCGATCAAGCCAACGCCTTCAGTGCGCGTTCCAGGAACTCCAGCCGGTCCTGCCCCCAGAAAATCTCGCCGGACGGCAGCACGTAGCTCGGCGCGCCGAAGACGCCGGCTTTCAGCGCATCCTGCGTGTTCTGCTCGTAGAGCCGGTCAAGCTCGGCATCCGGCGGAGCGCCTGCGCGCAGGGCCGCGGCGTCCAGCCCGGCACGTTGCGCGGCGGCCGACATGACATCCGCGTCGGAGAGCGCCTCCTCGCGCTCCCAGATGGCGCGGCCGAATTCCAGCGAGAGGCGGTGGGCATCCTTGCCCTGCAGGGCGGCAGCAATCACAAGACGCGCCGCCGCAAGGTCGTCGCTCGGGAAATGCTTGGGCTCGATGTTGAGCGGAATGCCCCGCAACTCGCGCCAGCGCCTCAGCTCCACCAGGCGGTAGGCCTGCCGCTGCGGTGAGCGCTTTGGCAGCGGCAAGCCACCGGTCTGCTCGAAGATCGGACCGAACTTGCAGGGCTTGGCGTTGACGGTCGCGCTATGGCGCCGCGCGATCTCGGCAAACGGTGCGCTGCCCATGAATGTCCAGGGCGAGTTGAGCGACAGATAATAGTCGATGATGACCGACATCTACGCCGCCGCCTGTTCGCGCGGCTGGGTGATCGCGATGTGCCAGCAATGCGCGAGCGGGATGCCGCTGCCCAGCACCAGGGCATCGAGCTCGACGAAGCGGTGGCCCTTCTTGTCGTAATTGCCGATGACCTTGGCGCGCGCCGTCAGCTCGTCGCCGATCTTGCCCGCCGACAACAGCTGCATGCGGGTGCCGACATGGATCCAAGGTCCGAGGATCGCATTGTCGACCAAGACCTTGTTCATCACCCGTGGCAGCAGGCCGGGATGGCCGAGGCCTTCGCGCAGATAGATCGGGTCGGTCTCCCTGATGTCGGCGAGATACTCCTTCGCCGCATCGCCGGACCAGTCGCGCGGGATCACGCCGAGCCATTTGCCCTCTTCGTAGGACGACGCGCTGACCGGCCTGCGCTCGGCAACGGCTGCGACCTGCTTATAGTCGTCGAGCACAAATGACGGCGCCGATGCCGGCAGCGAAGCGGTGCCGGTCGCGCAAAGCTCGCCGCGGCTGAAGAGCTCGATCGTGAGCCCATTGCCGGTCTCCCGGCCGGTCAATTCGGCGATCTCGCCGTCATAGACCGGTTTGACGAAGCGCGCCTCGATCAGGCCGCGTTCGAGGAAATCGCGGCCCCATTTCTCGACCGGCAGATGCATCATGTAGGCCATCACATCGACGCCGGGCACCAGGCCACCGGAAAAGCCGAATTTCCGCGCCACCGCGTCGTCGTGGATCTTGTTCTCTGACAGTTTCGAGGTGTTGTAGGCCGAGACGCGGTAGGTCTGCACAGGCGTCGTCGAAGACATCGGGTTTCCCCTTATTTCGGTTGTTTTTCGGAGGCAATCGTAGTCGAACCGGGCAGCGTGACAAGCCTCTCGTTTTGCTCGCAATTTTCCGCATCATGGAGTACACGCAGGCCGTGCCTGCGAACCCGGAATCGATGACTGAAACCCCTGCCTTGACCCGCATCTATGTCGACGCCGACGCCTGTCCGGTGAAGGACGAAATCTATCGCGTCGCGATCCGGCTCGGCGTGCCGGTCAGCGTGGTCGCGGGCAATTTCATCCGCGTGCCGCAGGATCCCCTGATCGAGCGCATCGCCGCCGGTTCCGGCATGGACGCGGCCGACGACTGGATCGCCGAACGCGCGCATCAGGGCGACGTGGTCATCACCGCGGACATTCCGCTGGCGAGCCGCTGCGTGAAGGCCGGCGCCGATGTGATCGCGCCAAATGGAAAACCGTTTACGGAACAGTCGATCGGCATGACGCTCGCCGTGCGCAATCTGATGACCGATCTGCGCTCGTCCGGCGAGATCACCGGCGGGCCGAAATCCTACTCCCCGCGCGACCGCTCGACCTTCCTGTCGACGCTCGACCAGACCATCCGCCGCATCCAGCGCCGCCGCGCCGAGCAGGCGACGACGAACCAGCAGGGTTAGCGCGATGGCTCCGCCTCCTCTCATCCAGCTCAAGGACATCAGCCTGACCTTCGGCGGCACGCCGCTGCTGTCAGGCGTCGAGTTGTCGGTCTCCGCGGGCGAGCGCGTCTGCCTGATCGGCCGCAACGGCTCCGGCAAATCGACCTTGCTGCGAATCGCGGCCGGCCTCGTTGAGCCCGACGCCGGCAGCCGCTTCGTGCAGCCCGGCGCCACCATCCGCTATCTGCCGCAGGAGCCGGACTTCGGCGAGCACAAGACGACGCTGGCCTATGTCGAGGCCGGCCTTGGCCCCGGCGACGACCACTACCAGGCGCGCTACCTGCTCGAGCAACTCGGCCTGACCGGTGAGGAAGACCCGGCGCATGTCTCCGGCGGCGAGGCGCGCCGCGCGGCGCTGGCGCGGGTGCTGGCGCCCTCGCCCGACATCCTGCTGCTCGACGAGCCGACCAACCATCTCGACCTGCCGACCATCGAATGGCTCGAAGGCGAGCTGGAAAGCCGCCGCTGCGCGCTGGTGCTGATCAGCCATGACCGCCGCTTCCTGACCAACCTGTCGCGCACCACCGCCTGGCTCGACCGCGGTCGGATCAGGCAGATCGAGCGCGGCTTCGGCGCCTTCGAGGAATGGCGCGACGAGGTGCTGGCCGAGGAAGAGCGCGAGCAGCACAAGCTCGACCGCAAGATCGTCAACGAGGAGCACTGGCTGCGCTACGGCGTCTCCGGCCGCCGCAAGCGCAACGTCAAGCGTCTCGGCAATCTGCATGCGCTGCGCGACCAGCGCCGCAACTATCGCGGCGCCACCGGCAATGCCATCCTCGCCGCCGCCGAGGCCGATAAATCCGGCCGCCTGGTGATCGAGGCCAAGAGCATCGCGAAGGCCTTTGGCGAGCGCAAGATCGTCGATACCTTCTCGACCCGGATCCAGCGCGGCGACCGCGTCGGCATCGTAGGTCCCAACGGCGCCGGCAAGACCACGCTGGTGCATCTCTTGATCGGCAACGATCCGCCCGATTCCGGCTCGGTGCGGCTCGGGGCCAATATCGAGATGGCGACGCTCGACCAGCATCGCGAGAGCCTCGATCCGAAGCTGACACTGGCCGAAGCCCTGACCGGCGGCCGCGGCGATCACGTGATGGTCGGCGACAAGTCGAAGCACGTCATCGGCTACATGAAGGACTTCCTGTTCGCGCAGGAGCAGCGCGGCACGCCGCTCGAGGCGCTCTCCGGCGGCGAGCGCGGCCGCCTGATGCTGGCCCGCGCATTGGCAAAACCGTCGAACCTCCTGATCCTGGACGAGCCGACCAACGACCTCGATCTCGAAACCCTCGACGTGCTCGAGGACATGCTCGGCGATTACGAGGGCACGGTGATCCTGATCAGCCATGACCGCGACTTCCTCGACCGCGTCGTGACCTCGGTGATCGTGCCCGAAGGCCAGGGCCGCTGGATCGAATATGCCGGCGGCTACTCCGACATGCTGGCGCAGCGCGGCGCCGACGTGAAGCGCGAGGCGGTGAAGGCGGACGCCGCGACTGAAGAGAAGAAGGAAGCCAGGGCCGCAGCGCCCGAGGCGGCACCGAGACGCCGGCTGAGCTTCAACGAGAAGCACGCGCTGGAGACGCTGCCGAAGACGATCGACAAGTTGCACGCCGAGATCGCAAAGCAGCAGAAGCTGCTCGACGATCCCGATCTCTATGCGAAGGATCGCAAGAAATTCGACGCAGCTTCAGCGGCGATCGCCAAGGCGCAGGACGAGCTCGCCGCCGCCGAGGACCGCTGGCTCGAACTCGAAGTGCTGCGCGAAGAAATCGAACAGGCGTAAAGTGTAGGATGGGTAGAGCGCAGCGAAACCCATCCTGCTTCCGCGCGGATTAAAGACGATGGGTTTCGCTTCGCTCTACCCATCCTACGAGGCCGGAGAAAAAGGACAGACCATGACCACGCCCCTCGCCGCCAAGATCGCCAGGGAATACGGCACGCCCTGCGCCGTGATCGACATGGACCGGGTCGAGCGCAACATCGCGCGGATCCAGAAGGCCTGCGACGAGGCCGGCATCGCCAACCGGCCGCACATCAAGACGCACAAGAACCCGATGCTGGCGCAGTTGCAGATCAAGGCTGGCGCCAAGGGCATCACCTGCCAGAAGCTCGGCGAGGCCGAGATCATGGCCGATAGCGGCATCGACGACATCCTGATCAGCTACAATCTGCTCGGCGACGAGAAAATGGCGCGGCTCGGTGCGCTGCAAGGCAAGGCCAACGTCACCGTCGCCGCGGATAATTCCGTCGTGGTCGGCGATCTGCCGAAGGCAGCCGCCGCCTCCGGTCGCCCACTCTCGGTCGTGGTCGAATGCGACACCGGGCGCAAGCGCGCTGGCGTCGAGACCCCGGCCGAGGCGATCGCGCTGGCGCGCGAGATCGCGGCCTCCACGGGCCTGAGCTTCGCGGGCTTCATGCTGTACCCGACCGAGACCGGCTGGGCCGACGCGCAGAAATTCTACGACGAGGCGCTGGCCGGCGTGCGCGCCCACGGCCTCGATGCGGCCATCGTCTCGACCGGTGGCACGCCGAACCTCGTCAATCTCGGCAAACTGAAGGGTGGCACCGAGCACCGCTTCGGCACCTACATCTACAACGACCGCATGCAGGTCGCGGCCGGCGTCGCGACCTGGGACGATTGCGCGCTGCATATCTATTCCACCGTGGTCAGCCGCGCCGGCCCCGAGCGCGGTATCCTCGATGCCGGCTCCAAGACGCTGACCTCGGACACCGGTGGGCTCGAAGGCCACGGCCTGATCCTCGAACATCCCGAGGCCAAGATCGCGCGCTTCGCCGAGGAGCATGGCTTCCTCGACCTCTCCCGCAGCAACACCCGGCCGAATGTCGGCGACGTCGTGCGGGTCGTGCCCAATCATGTCTGCGTCGTCGTCAACATGATGGACGAGGTCGTGATGGTGCGCGGCGACGAAATCATCGGCGCGTTGCCGGTGACGGCAAGGGGCAAGCTGCGCTAGGCGCGGATCAGCGCCTGCAACTCCCGATCCAGCGCATCGCGAAACACCTCGATCGGCCGCGTCAGGCGGCCGGCGGGCGGGCGGTGCACGATCCAGGCGCGCACCGCGGCATCGAACCCTTCGATCCTGACCACCTTAAGCCGGCTACGGAGCGCGCTCCGCTTCAGCGCGACCGGCGTCACGACGCCGATGCCGAGCCCGCGCGCGACCAGCGACAGCCGCAGCTCACTATCGAGCGCCTCGACCGCGACGTTGAACGGCAGATGCGCGGCTTCGAACTGGCGCTTCAACGTTTGGCGGAAGCCGCAACCGTCCTGGTTCATCACCCATCCCATGCGCGACAGCCATTCGAGGTCGGCGGATTTCGGCAGCTTGATGTCGCGTGCGACGACGAAGATGACCGGCTGCGCGCCGAGATCGTCGGCGGCCAGGTCCGCCGGCGGCACGGCACCGTCCGGAATGCAGATCGCCGCCGCGTCCAGCTCGTTGCGTGAGACCGCGTCGACCTGGTGCGGCGAGAGGCCCGCAACGACGCGCACTGCGAGGGCGGGAAACTCCGCGCGCACCGCATCGAGCGGACCCGCCAACCCCGCCTCCGACAAATACGGCGTCAGGCCGAGCCTGAACTCGCCGCGCACCACGCCGTCACTGGCGACGCCCGATTTGAGGTCGTCGAGCATGCGCAGCAGACGGCGACCCTGTTCATAGGCCTCGATGCCCGCAGCCGTCGGCTTCAGCGGCTTCGACAGCCGGTCGAGCAGCTGCGCGCCCAGCATCTCCTCCAGATTCTGGATCCGCCGTGTCACGCCGGGTTGGGTCAGGTTCAGCCGCGCGGACGCCGCGACGATCGATCCGGTCTCCACCACGGCGACGAACGCCACGAGGTCATGGGTGTTCATAACAATCTCGCATATTCTTCATTATCTTATTTGAATTGTAGCATATTATCCCGATCCCCTAAAGGGGGCCTCGCCACTTCCCCGCGAGGTCCCATGACCATTTCCGAAGCCACCAAACTCTCCACGGCGCGCGCCACCTCGGTGCGTCCCCTGATCTGGATCGGCGCCATCACCACCGGCACCGTCGTCACCAATTTGTTTGCCCCGCAGATCCTGGTCGGCCTGATCGGCCGCTCGCTCGGCATGACCGAGCTGCAGGCGGGCCTGATCTCGACGTTGACCCTGCTCGGCTACGCGCTCGGGCTGTTGCTGCTGGTGCCGCTGGTCGACCTGGTCGAGAACAGACGGCTGATCCTGCGCACGCTGGCCTGCGCCATCGTCGCCGCGATCGGCACCGCGATGGCCCCGACGCCGGTGATCCTGCTCGCTGCCACCTTCATCCTCGGTGCGTCCTGCGCAGCGATCCAGATGGTGGTGCCGCTGGTGGCGTCGATGGTGCCGCCGGAGCGCCGCGGACAAGCGATCGGCGACGTGATGAGCGGCTTGATGATCGGCATCCTGCTGTCACGGCCGGCGGCGAGCCTGATCGCGGACAGTTGGAACTGGCGCGGCTATTATGTCACCTCGGCCGTGCTGATGACGGTGCTCGCCGGCGCGTTGGCGCGCTATCTGCCGACCTTGCAGCCGGCGGCAAAAGTCAGCTACGGAGCGCTCCTGCGCTCATTTCCCAAATTGCTGCGCGACGAGCCGGTGCTGCGCGTCCGATCATGGACCGCGGCGCTGGTGATGGCATCCTTCACCGCGTTCTGGGCCGCGGTGGCGCTGCGCCTGCCGGATGCGCCGTTCAAGCTCGATGCCAGGGGAATAGCGCTGTTCGCGCTGATCGGCGTCGCGGGGGCGGCAGCGACCCCGATCGCCGGGCGCTGGGGGGACAGGGGCTTCGCGCGGCCGCTGCTGATTGTCTCGCACCTTCTCATCGCCGGTGCACTCGCGCTCTGCGCCTGGGCCGGCATGATCGAGTCGCGGGTCGCTGCCCTCTCCCTGCTTGGTGTCGGCGCCGTGCTGCTCGATTTCGGCATCACCACCGATCAGACGCTCGGCCGCCGCGCCGTCAATCTGCTGCAGCCCGAGGCGCGCGGCCGGATCAACGGCCTGTTCGTGGCGCTGTTCTTCATCGGCGGTGCGGTCGGCGCGGCAACGGCATCTGCGGCATGGAGTTTTGGTGGATGGACGGCGGTCTGCGCGGTCGCGGCAACGTTCGGTATGCTCGGGTTCATCACCGACATCGCGACGAAGACAGGTTCGGAGTGAGCAGGCGCGGGATGGGTAGAGCGCAGCGAAACCCATCATCCCTCCATTCGGAGAGAAGTTGATGGGTTTCGCTTCGCTCTACCCATCCTACGATTTCGTCGTGTTCAACCAATTCAACGCGCCCTTCCCTGCCGCCATCCCCGTCGCGAACGACGCCTGCAACAGATAACCGCCGGTCGGTGCCTCCCAGTCGAGCATCTCGCCGGCGGCAAAAACGCCGGGCAGCTGGCGCAGCATGAAATGCGCGTCGAGCTCGTCGAACCTGATACCGCCGGCGCTCGAGATCGCGCGCGCGATCGGCGCGACGCCCGTGAGCTGAACCGGAACCGCGTTGATCAGCCGCGCGAGCTCTGCCGGCGAGAACGATGGCAATGGCCGGCCGGATGCAATCGCCGCCTCCTGCATCAGCCCGATGCCGACAGGAGAGAGTTGCGCCGCCTTGCGCAGGAAATTCGCGAGCGACTGCTTGCCGCGGGTCCCGGACAGGCGGGTGGTCAGCGCCGCGGCGTCGAGGTCCGGTCGCAGCGCGATCGTCAGCGTTGCCTGCCCGATACCCAGCACCGCCTCGCGCAAGTCCGCCGACAGCGCGTAGATAGCGCCGCCTTCGATGCCCGTGCGGGTGACGACTGCCTCGCCGCGCGCGGTGTGCGAACCGATCGTGAGGGCGACGCCCTTGAGCGGCTGCCCCTCAAACCGGTCGCGGAAGATATTCGACCACGCGACGGTGAAGCCGGAATTGGCCGGTCGCATCGGGGCAAGGGCAATCCCCTTCGCCGCAAGGATATCAGCCCAGGCGCCATCCGAACCGAGCCGCGGCCAGCTGGCGCCGCCGAGCGCCAGCACGGTCGCGTCAGCCCTAACCGCGCGCTCTCCGTCGGGGGTCTCGAACAGCAGCGCGCCCTGCGCATCCCATCCGATCCAGCGATGCCGGAATGCGAATCCGACGCCCGCGGCATCGAGCCGCCGCAGCCAGGCGCGCAGCAAGGGCGAAGCCTTGAATGCTTGCGGGAAGACGCGGCCGCTGGTGCCGACGAACGTCGGCTGCCCCAGAACATCGCTCCACGCGCGCAAGCTATCAGGTGGAAACGCCTCGACCGCGGCCTTCAGGTGCGGCATCGCCTCGCGATAGCGCGCAAGGAAATCCGGCAGCGGCTCGGAGTGGGTGAGATTGAGCCCGCCTCGCCCGGCCATCAGGAACTTGCGCCCCGCCGACGGCATCGCGTCGTAGACGGTGACCTCTGCACCGCCAGCCGCAAGCACCTCCGCCGCCATCAGGCCGGCGGGGCCGGCTCCGATGATGGCGACGTGTTGGGCGGAGGATGATGACATGGCGAGAGTTTAGACCCGGCTCGGCGCCACAACAAAAGAGGTCATTCCGGGATGGTGCGAAGCACCAGACCCGGAATCCATAACCACGATCGTGAGTACGGATTCCGGGCTCTCGCTTCGCGAGCCCCGGAATGACGGTTAGAGCTTGATCCCGGCCCGCGCGGCGGCCTGGGCGACGTATTTCTGCGTCTGCTCGAACGCGCCCTGCAGCGCCTTCGCGGTCGACATGTCGCTGATGTCCTTGAAGTGCGCGGCGACACCGTCCGGCGTCCATTCGGACTGCGGCAGGTTGACGCCTTCGGTCTCCAGCACGCGGATCACCGCGAACGAGCCGGCGCCGGCGCCTATAATGGTGCGGGTCGGCGCATCTTCGCTAAGCAGGAACTCCACCGCCGGCGTGATCGCCTCCGGCTTCATCAGCTGAAGCGCCTGCGGCGGCAGCAGTTCCTCGGTCATGCGGGTCGCCGCGGTCGGCGAGATGGTGTTGACCTTGATGTTGTTCTTGCGGCCCTCTTCGGCGAGCACGTTCATCAGGCCGACCATGCCGGCCTTCGCTGCGCCGTAATTGGCCTGGCCGAAATTGCCGAACAGGCCCGACGACGAGGTCGTCAGCACGATGCGGCCGTAATTGCGCTCGCGCATGCCGGCCCACACCGCCTTGCAGCAGTAGAAGGTGCCGGTGAGATGCACGCCGAGCACCTTGTCCCAGTCGGCGACCTCGAGCTTGGTGAACGACTTGTCGCGCAGGATGCCGGCATTGGCGCAGAGCAGATCGACGCTGCCCCACTCCTTGGTGGCGCGCTCGACCATCGCGGTGACCTGCTCGAAGTTCGAGACGTCGGCGCCGTCGGCCATCGCGGTGCCGCCCGCTTTCCGGATCTCCTCGACCACGGTCTCGGCCGGCGACAGTGAGCCGCCGGTGCCGTCGCGCGCGCCGCCGAAATCGTTGACCACGACCTTGGCGCCGCGGCTGGCGAGCCCCAGCGCATGCGCCCGCCCAAGACCATTGCCCGCGCCGGTGACGATAGCGACGCGTCCGTCAAACCTGATTGCCATGCTTGTCATTCCTGCTCTGACTTCCTTCTCCCCTTGTGGGAGAAGGTGGCGCGCGTAGCGCGCCGGATGAGGGGTTCTCTCCACGGATGAGCGCGCGGAGAGAGACCCTCACCCGGCTTCATCTCGCTCCGCTCGATTTCGCCACTCTCTCCCACAAGGGGAGAGGGTGTGCGCCCGAACGGCATGAAAAGGTTAGAGACTTTTGAGCAGCGATGGATGGCCGGGTCAAGCCCGGCCGGGGGTAGCAGAGCCGACCACTTGACGCGCTAGACGTCGGGGGTCATCGACCCGCAGGGCTTCAGGCTCTTGAGCAGATGCCCGCTCCAGCACTCGTGATGTTCCTGCGCGTAGCTGATCGAGCCGATCACAAGCAACGCGACGACGACAAGTCCGGCGACGATGTTCTGCACCATGGCTGCCACTCCCGGGACCGCACCGCCCAAACGGGAGCATGATGGACACCGGGAATCAAAGCCGTCAATGCGCTACTTCTAGCCAGGCGGGCTCGCTCCACCTCTCCCGCTTGCGGGAAAGGTGGAGCTACTCAACCTTTTGCTGGAGCCCTTTCCGTTCCGATTAAGTCGGAACGGGGCTCCCGCTTCTTGTTGGGACGCGTTTTCTTCGCGCGAACCGGTATCCACTTCGCTGGAAAACGCTCTAGCTGAAATAGATCAGGCCGAGCCAGTCCGCGACCAGCGCGGGCTTCTCCTCGCCCTCGATCTCGACCGTAACGTTAGTGCGCGACAGCAGTTCCTTCGGCTTGCGCAGCGTGGCTTCGGCGAGCAGGAAGCGGCCGCGAACACGCTTGCCCGAGCGGACCGGCGAGATGAAGCGCAGCTTGTCGAAACCGTAATTGACGCCCATCGCGGTGCCTTCGAGCACCGGCATCACCTCGTAGGACATGATTGACAGCAGCGACATCGTAAGGAAGCCGTGCGCAATCGTGGTGCCGAAGGCGGTCTCCGTCTTGGCGCGTTCGGGATCGACATGGATGAACTGGTGATCCTCGATCACGTCGGCGTAGGTATTGATGCGCCCCTGATCGAGCAGGTGCCACGAAGAGACACCGATCTCCTTGCCGACCATGCCCTGGTAGGTTTCCAGCGACACCGGCGGCTTCTTCCAGACTTCATTCATTGGCTGACCTCCTAACCGGAGGTCCGCACTTTCTGCAGCTCCGGAAATTCTTCCTCGCGGAACTCGGCTCCGCGCAACGCATCGTCTCTCGCATCGTCATGTTCGAGCCGGCGCAACTGCACCCGGCGGATTTTTCCCGAAATCGTCTTGGGCAGTTCGGTGACCAGCTCGATCTTGCGGATGCGTTTAAACGGTGCGAGCCGCGTGTGCAAATGTTTGAAGATCGACAGCGCCGTCTCCGGGCTGCGCTCGACACCGGAGACCAGCAGCACATAGGCCTTGGGGACCGCGAGCCGGATCGGGTCCGGGCTCGGCACCACGGCAGCTTCCGCCACCGCATCGTGCTCCAGCAGCACGCTCTCGAGCTCGAACGGCGAGATGCGGTAATCGGATGACTTGAACACGTCGTCGGTGCGGCCGACGAAGGTGAGATAGCCCTCGTCATCGGTGAACACGACGTCGCCGCTGCGATAGATCTCGCCGTCCGTACCAATCAGCTTGCCGTCGTCGCCCTGATAGCCCTGCATCAGACCGGCCGGCCGCTCAGTGCCGAGCAGCAAGGTCACCTCGCCTTCCTTGGCTGCGTGGCCGTCACTGTCGGTGACCTGCACGCGATAGCCGGGCAGCGGCCGGCCCATCGAGCCGATCTTGACCTTCTGCCCCGGCGAGTTGCCGGCCAGCGCCGTGGTCTCGGTCTGGCCGTAACCGTCGCGGATGGTCAGGCCCCAGGCCGATTTGACCTGGTCGATGATCTCGGGATTGAGCGGCTCGCCGGCGCCGCAGACCTCGCGCAGCGAAACCTTGAAGCTCGCAAGGTCTTCCTGGATGAACATCCGCCACACCGTCGGCGGCGCGCACAGCGTGGTGACCCCGCAGCGGCCGATGATCGAGAGCAACCCTTTCGCCTCGAAGCGCGGCTGATTGGCGATGAAGATCGTGGCGCCGGCATTCCACGGCGCGAAGAAGCAGCTCCAGGCGTGCTTGGCCCAGCCGGGCGACGAAATGTTGAGATGGACGTCGCCAGGCTGCAGCCCGATCCAATACATGGTCGAGAGATGGCCGACCGGATAGCTGCGCTGGCTGTGCCGCACCAGCTTTGGTTTTGCCGTGGTACCCGAGGTGAAATAGAGCAGCATCGGGTCGTCGGCCCTGGTCGGGCCGTCGGGTGTGAAGGCATCCGACTGCTTCGCCGCATCCTCGAACGGCAACCAACCCTCGTGGGTCTGCGTCGCGCCGACCACGATGCGCGAGAGATTGCCGGCGCCGAGCCCTGCGAACTTCGCGACCTGATCCTGGGTGGCAACCACCGCCTTGGCTTTGCCGCGATCCAGCCGGTCGCGCAACTCATCCGCAGTCAAAAGCGTGGTCGCGGGAATCACGACGACGCCGAGCTTCATTGCCGCCAGCATGGTCTCCCACAGCGGGACGACATTGCCGAGCAGCAGCAACAGATGATCGCCGCGCTTCAGCCCCTGCGCACGCAGGAAATTTGCAACCTGATTGGAACGGCGCGACAGCTCGGCGAAGGACCGTTTCGTCTCGTTGCCGCTGGCGGCATCGACGATCCACAGCGCCGGCCGGTCGCGGCTGTCGGCATTGTGCGCGAGCTCCGCGTCGAACCAGTCCAGCGCCCAGTTGAACGGCACTGGATCCGGCCAGCGGAATCCCTTCACCGCCGCGTCGTAGTCGGTGCGATGCTTGAGCAGAAAGGCACGTGCGTCCTGAAATGTGGTCATCCGGCTTCTCCACATCCGCTGTCGTCATCCCGCGCAACGCTTCGCGTTGTCGCTGGAGGAGCCGCGCTATGCGCGGCGTCTCGAAGGATGACGCAATATAATTACTTTCCAGCGAGGCTGCGAACGTGCTGGATAATTCCGGAAAAGTCGACCCCGCCGTGGCCCGAGGCGTCGAAGGTCTTGTAGAGCTCCTGCGCGTGCTTGCCGAGCGGCGTCACCGCGCCGGCGGCATTGGCGGCGTCCTGCGCCAGCGTCAGATCCTTCACCATCAAATTGGAGGCGAAGCCCGGCTTGTAGTCGTTGTTCGCCGGCGAGGTCGGCACCGGGCCGGGAACCGGGCAATAGGTGGTCAGCGACCAGCACTGCCCCGACGAGGTCGAGGCGACGTCGAACAGCGCCTGGTGCGAGAGGCCGAGCTTTTCGGCCAGCACAAAGGCCTCGCCGACCGCGATCATGGAAATGCCGAGGATCATGTTGTTGCAGATCTTGGCCGCCTGTCCTGCGCCGCCGGCGCCGCAATGCACGATCTTCTTGCCCATGTTGGCCAGCATCGGCTGGGCCGCCGCGAACGCCTTCGCCTCGCCGCCGCACATGAAGGTCAGCGTCGCGCCCTTGGCGCCGCCGGTGCCGCCGGAGACCGGCGCATCGACCGAAGCCATGCCGTGCTTGGCCGCGAGCGCGTGCGCCTGCTTGGCGCTTTCGACGTCGATGGTCGAGCAGTCGATGATCAGCGCGCCCTTGCTCATGGCGGGAAGCACTTCGTTCCAGACGCCGAGCACATGCTTGCCGGCAGGCAGCATGGTGATCACGACGTCGGCGCCCTTCACCGCGCCAACGCCGCTCTCGGCGATCGCGGCGCCATCGCTCTTGGCCTGATCGCGGGACGCTGCGACCAGATCGAACGCGGTCACCTTGTGGCCGGCCTTGACCAGATTGGCCGCCATCGGCCCGCCCATATTGCCGAGCCCGATGAATGCGACGTTTGCCATGGGAAGTCCTCCGCTTGCGACGTTTCTATTTGCTGTCAGGGAATTTCAGTTCATCGGCGCCGATCTCGGCGAAGTAAGGCGCTAGCATCTCCGCCGTCACGTCCTCGATCTCAGGCGGCGACCATTTCGGATTGCGGTCCTTGTCGATCACCGCGGCGCGCACGCCCTCGCGGAAATCGTCGCTGGCGAACACTTCGAGCGCCGCGCGATATTCGCGCACCAGGCACTCTTCCAGCGTCGCGGTCGCCCGCGCCAGCCGCAGTAGTTTTAGCGTCACCACCATGCCGCGCGGCGATTTTTCGCCGAGCGTCTTCAGCGTGGCCTGCGCCAGGTCCGATCCGTCGGCCGTCAGTGCGGCGACGATGTCCTCCATCCGGCCGCGCGCGAACCAGCCGTCGATTTTGGCCTGCATCGCAGCAACGGGGCCGGATTTTTCGCCGGTCGCAAAGCCCGCGATCAGCCGGTCGATCTCAGCCGAACTGCTGCGTGGTGCGACCTTGGTCAGCGCCTCGCGCAGCGCTGGGAGCTTTGCGCTCGGCACCACGGCATCGGCAAACTTCGCGTAGATCGCATCGGGCCCATTCATCGTGGTGCCGGTGAGACCAAAATAGGTGCCGATCTCGCCGGGCGAGCGCGACAGCAGATATGTGCCGCCGACATCGGGGAAGAAGCCGAGCCCAACCTCGGGCATCGCGAGTTTCGTCCGCTCGGTCACCACGCGGTGGCTGCCGTGCGCCGACAACCCGACGCCGCCGCCCATCACGATGCCGTCCATGAACGCAACATAGGGTTTTGGAAATTTCTTGATCCGTGCGTTGAGGATGTACTCGTCGCGCCACAGGATCTTGCCGAGATCACCCTTGACCTTCGAGCTTTCCCAGAGCGCCCGGATGTCGCCGCCGGCACACAGGCCGCGCTCGCCGGCGCCTTCCAGCAAGATGACCGCGACCTCGGGATCGGCTTCGAACGCGTCGAGCGCCCTGTCGATGTCGTGGAACATCTCCAGCGTCACGGCATTGATCGCCTTCGGCCGGTTGAGCCGGATGATGCCGGCCGCCCCTTCCTTGCGTGCGATCAGATCGCCTTCCGCGGCCACATCGTTCATCGCGCGCCCTCGATCAACTTGCGCGACACGATCAGCCGCATGATTTCATTGGTGCCTTCGAGGATCTGGTGCACGCGCAGATCGCGCACGATCTTCTCGACGCCGTATTCGCTGAGGTAACCGTAACCGCCATGCAGCTGCAGCGCCTGGTTGGCGACCTCGAAACCGACATCGGTGCCGAAGCGCTTCGCCATCGCGCACAACATCGAGGCGTCCGGATCCTTGCGATCGAGCGCCGCCGCCGCGCGCCACAGGAAGGTGCGTGCGGCTTCGAGCTCGGTCGCCATGTCGGCGATCTTGAACTGCAGCGCCTGGAATTCGTCGAGCCGTTTTCCAAAGGCCTTGCGGTCCTTCATGTAAGCCAGCGCCTTGTCGAGCGCCGCCTGCGCGCCGCCGAGCGAGCACGCCGCGATGTTGAGCCGGCCGCCATCGAGGCCGGCCATCGCGATCTTGAAGCCGATGCCCTCCTCGCCGAGCCGGTTTGCGACCGGCACGCGGGCATTCTCGAAAATGACAGCGCGGGTCGGCTGCGCGTTCCGGCCCATCTTGCGTTCGTTATTGCCGAACGAAACGCCCGGCGTCTTGCCGTCGATCACGACCGTCGAGACGCCGCCGGGGCCGTCGCCGCCGGTGCGCACCATCGCCACCAGAAGGTCGGTGCTGCCGGCGCCCGAAATGAACTGCTTCTGGCCGTTGAGCACGTAGTGATCGCCGTCGCGCACCGCGCGGGTGCGCAGCGCCGCAGCGTCCGAGCCGGCGCCCGGCTCGGTCAGGCAGTAGCTCGCGATCAGCTCCATAGTGCAGAGCTTGGGCAGCCATTTGTGGCGCTGGGTGTCGTTGCCATAGGCATCGATCATCCAGGACGCCATGTTGTGGATCGAGATGAAGGCCGACGTGGTCGGGCACCCGGTCGCCAGCGCCTCGAAGATCAGCGCGGCGTCGAACCGCGTCATCGCCGAGCCGCCGACATCGTCCTTGATATAGATGCCGCCGATGCCGAGGCCTGCGGCCTCGCGCATCACATCCACGGGAAAGTGCTTCGTCTCGTCCCATTCGAGCGCGTGGGGCGCGATCTTTTCCGCCGCAAACGCCCGCGCCATGTCGCGAACCGCGATCTGGTCCTCGTTGAGAGCGAACTGCATCTCAATGCCCCCGCACGCTGAGGTCACCGCTCCCCACCGGGGAGAGGTCGATTTGCGCAGCAAATCGGGTGAGGGTGTGCTGCTCTAACGAGAGACCGTGCCCCCTCACCCGGCGCTTCGCGCCGACCTCTCCCACAGGGAGAGGTGATTTGCCGATGCTGCCGAAGCTCACTCCAATCTCGCGTCACTTCATCGTCGGGATCGAGAACTCCGCACCGTCCTTGACGCCGGACGGCCAGCGCGAGGTCACCGTCTTGGTCTTGGTGTAGAAGCGGACCGAGTCTGGACCGTGCTGGTTGAGATCGCCGAAGCCCGACTTCTTCCAGCCGCCGAACGTATAGTAGGCGATCGGCACCGGGATCGGCACGTTGACGCCGACCATGCCGACATTGACCTTGGCCGCGAAGTCGCGCGCGGCGTCGCCGTCGCGGGTGAAGATCGCAACGCCGTTGCCGTAGTCGTGGTCGGACGGCAGCGCCAGCGCCTCGTGATAGTCCTTGGCGCGCACCACCGAGAGCACCGGGCCGAAGATCTCTTCCTTGTAGATCCGCATGTCCTTGGTGACGTTGTCGAACAGCGAACCACCGAGGTAGAAGCCGTTCTCGTAGCCCTGCATCTTGAAGCCGCGGCCGTCGACCGCGAGCGTGGCGCCTTCCTTGACGCCGATGTCGATGTAGCTCTTGACCTTCTCGACCGCCTCGCGGGTCACCAGCGGACCGTAGTCGGCCGACGGATCGACCGAGGTGCCGATCTTGAGCGACTCGACGCGCGGGATCAGCTTTTCCATCAGCCGGTCGGCGGTGGTCTTGCCGACGGGGACCGCAACCGACACCGCCATGCAGCGCTCGCCGGCCGAGCCGTAGCCGGCACCGATCAGCGCATCGACCGCCTGGTCCATGTCGGCGTCGGGCATGATGATGGCGTGGTTCTTGGCGCCGCCGAAGCACTGGCAACGCTTGCCGGTCTGCGCGGCGCGCTCATAGATGTACTGGGCAATGGGCGTCGAGCCGACGAAGCCGATCGCCTTGACGTCGGGATCGTCGAGGATGGCGTCGACCGCCTCCTTGTCGCCGTTGACGACGTTGAGGATGCCGGCCGGCAGCCCCGCTTCGATCATCAACTGGGCCAGCGCCATCGGCACGCCGGGATCGCGTTCGGACGGCTTCAGGATGAAGGCATTGCCGCAGGCGATCGCAGGCGCGAACTTCCACATCGGGATCATCGCCGGGAAGTTGAACGGCGTGATGCCGGCGACCACTCCCAGGGGTTGACGCATCGAGTAGATGTCGATGCCGGGACCAGCGCCCTCGGTGTACTCGCCCTTCATCAGATGCGGGATGCCGCAGGCGAACTCGGCGACCTCGAGGCCGCGCTGGATGTCGCCCTTGGCGTCGGGAACGGTCTTGCCATGCTCGCGCGCCAAAAGCTCGGCGAGCTTGTCGTAGTCGCGCTGCACCAGCTCGACGAACTTCATCATGACGCGGGCGCGGCGCTGCGGGTTGGTGGCGGCCCATTCGCCCTGCGCGGCGCGGGCGTTCTCGACCGCGGCACGGACCTCGGCCTTGGAGGCCAGCGCCACCTTGGCCTGGACGTCGCCGGTCATCGGCTCGAAGACGTCGGCCGTACGGCCCGAGGTGCCCTTGACCTCCTTGCCACCGATGAAATGTCCGATCGAGCGCATGAATATCCTCCCTTGGAGACGTGAATCGCCGCTCCGCGCGGCGAGATCGCTTTACAAACCCTATGACCCTGCATTTTATAGGATTCAAGTCCGATAAATTGCACCATAGATGTGCGGTAATGCAGGATCAAGGCAGCGACACAATCGACTGGGACGACTTCCGTTTCGTGCTTGCCATCGTGCGCGGCGGGTCGGTTTCGGCTGCCGCCAAGCAGCTCGGTGTCGATCATGCCACAGTGATCCGGCGTGTCGACCGGCTGGAGCGCCACCTCTCCGCAAAACTGTTTGATCGGCGCAAAACCGGCTACCTGCTGACCGAGGCGGGCCAGCGCGTCGCCGACAGCGCCGAGGCGATGGAATCCACCATCGTGGCCAACCAGGAGGCGGTCGGCGGCTCGCGCGCGCATCTCACCGGCACGGTGCGGATCGGCGCGCCCGACGGCTTCGGCAGTCACTTCCTGGCCTCGCGGCTGGTCAAGTTCACCGAGCGGTATCCCGATCTCGACCTGCAACTCGTCGCCACCGCGCGGCTGTTCTCGCTCTCCAAGCGCGAGGCCGATATCGCGATCAGCCTGACCATGCCGAAGGAAGGCCGCATCGTCGGCCGCAAGCTTCTGGACTACACGCTCGGGCTTTATGCCGCACCCGCCTATCTGGCGCAGGCGCCTGTGATCGCCGCGCGTGCCGACCTGCCGCGGCACCGCTTCGTCGGTTACATCGAGGAGCTGCTGTTCACGCCGGAACTGGACTATCTGCCGCAGGTCTCGCCGAAGATCTCCGCGAAATTCCGCAGTGCCAACCTGATCGCGCAGCTCAACGCCACCATCGCCGGCTTCGGCATCGCCGTGCTGCCGCACTTCATGGCATCAGCCCATCCCGAACTGCAGCCGGTGCTGCCCGACGAGGTGCGGATCTCCCGCACCTTCTGGCTCCTGATGCACGCCGACAGCAAGGACCTCGCCCGCATCCGCGCGGTGGCGGACTACATCTACGAGACGGTGGAAGCCGAACGCGCGCTGTTCAGCGGGGTGTAATCTCTCCGTCGTCCCGGCGAACGCCCTAGGGCATGCACACATCTAGTTGGGTGGGGATTCCCGAATCGGTATTTCGTGTGATTCATATTGCGGCACTTCGGCTTTGGCGGAGGTGTCGACATGCTGGCGCAAATTGACTGGTCATTAGGTCGGTTCGGGGATCTCCGCCTCGATAAAGGGGGGCGGCGCTCGTCGAATGCATGGTCGCGGGCAAGGATGTCTGCCTGCGACGGCTGGCAGGAGGCATGCGTGCCCGGGAGGTGCGCTTCAACCGCTTTCTCGGCAATGCCAAGGTGACGACGACGCGGATAATCGAAAGCTGGAGCGATGGTACGGTAATGGCGGCCGAAGGCCGCCATGTGCTGGCGATCCAGGATACCAGCGAGATCAATTTTGCCACCAAGGCACAAAACCGGCGTGGCTTGGGCGAGATCGGTCATGGCAACACCCGCGGGGTGTTGCTGCACCCGATGCTGGCCGCAGACGCGGAAAGCGGCTGCTGCCTTGGCCTGTTGCACGGCGAGATCTGGACCCGCCAGGGCCGCCGCACCGTCTCGCACGACAATCGCGATCTGAAGGACAAAGAATCGCAACGCTGGATCGCGACCGCTCTGGCAGCCAAGCCGCTGTTGGCGAAGGCTGCGATGGTGACCATGCTGGGCGACCGCGAGAGCGACATCTTCGCGCTCTACGCCTGCGCCGCAGAACACCAGTTCCACGTCATTGCCCGGAGCATGCATGATCGCAAGCTGGCGGATGGCTGTGGCCTGTATGCGGCCAGCGAGGCCATGACCAGCATCGAACAACGGACCATCGTATTGCCTGCGCGAGCACAACGGCCTGAGCGGGCTGCGCTTCTCGATCTGCGCTTCGGCGCCGTCGAACTGGCCCGACCGCAAACCAAGTTCCTGCGCCATCTGCCGAAAAGCCTACCCTTGATCCTGGTCGATGTGCGCGAGATCGAGCCGCAGGCCGGGATCGAGCCGCTGCACTGGCGGCTGCTCACCACGCATCCGGTGACGAATGCAGAAGAGGCCTGGCGCATTATCGAATGGTACAAGCGGCGGTGGCTGATCGAGCAGTTCTTCCGCATCTTGAAGACACAAGGCCTCAAGCTCGAAGACAGTCAGATCGGGACCGCCGAGCGGCTTCTCAAGCTGGTCGCGATCGCGGCCAAGGCGGCAGTCATCTCCCTTCAGCTTGTGCAGGCGCGCGATGGTCGCGACAACCAGTCTGTCCGAATTGCCTTCAATGCTGGGGAAGTCGCTACACTTGCCGCCCTCAATCGCAACCTCGAAGCCCAAAGCAAGCGGCTGAGAAACCCGCACCCGCCTGACAGCCTCGCTTGGGCCGCCTGGATTATCGGCCGGCTCGGCGGCTGGGACGGCTATCCATCGTCCAAACCGCCGGGCCCCATCACTATGAAACACGGCCTGCAATACTTCCACGCCGCAGCCGCTGGATGGTCCCTCAGAGATCTGTGCATGCCCTAGGGCCTTCGCCGGGACGACGTTGGGGAAGCGAATTGCCTAATTCACCTTCTTCTTCGCAGGTGCCTTCGCCGCAGCGGCGCGTCCCAGCGTCGCCTCGCGGCCCGCGCTCAGGATCTCGTCGGACATCTCGCCATTGCCCGCGATCCGCGACATCACGATGGTGCCCATCATAGTGGCCAGCGCCGCCATCGCCTGCTTGCGCGCGGTCTTGCGCGGCACGTCCTGGATCTGGTCGGCGATCATGTCGATCATCTGGTCGAGCTTGAGCGCGAAGGCCTTGCGGGTCTTCGGGCTTTCGCGGGCGATCTCGGCGCCGAGCGCCGGCACCGCGCAGCCCTGGCCGGGGTCGTCGCGATGGGTCGCCGACAGATAGCCGTCGACAATGGTCGAAAGCCGCTTCTCCGGCGCTACCTCAGCGGTGACCTTGCGCCAGCGCTCGGTGGCGCGGTCCATCGCATAGTTGAACGCCTCGATCACCAGCGCCTCGCGCGAGTCGAAATGCGCGTAGAAGCCGCCATGGGTCAGCCCGGCGTCCTTCATCAGGTCGGCGACGCCGATGCCGTGGGCGCCCTTCTCACGCAGCCGCGTCGCGGCCTTCTTCACGATTCGCGCGTGGGTCTCCTGCTTGTGTTCTTTCGAATAGCGCATGCCGATCTCTTGGAATGTTTCTAATCATATAATAGCAGTTTTGCGCCGGGAATGCTGCAGTTATTTCGCGTTATCAGCCGCTTTGGGTTCCCCGCCGAGCATCGAGAATGTCGCAGTCGCGTGCACCGCAAGACTGCCCCTGCCGTCGCGGACGAAGCCCTCGGTGTAGCTGGTCTGGCGGCCGAGCTTGATCACCTTGCCCTCGGCCGAGATGGTTCCCGAGCGGACCGAGAGCGGGCGCAGATAGGTCAGCTTGAGGTCGAGCGTGACCGAGGTCTGGCCCGCCGGCAGCACGGTGGAGATCGCACAGCCCATCGCGGTGTCGAGCAGCGCCGCGGCGGTCGCCCCGTGCAGCAGGCCGATGGTGTTTTCCAGGCTCTCATGCGGCTCGAGCTCCATCACGATCCACCCCTCCTCGACTACGGCCACGCGGAAGCCGATCAGCCTGGCCATCGGCGGCGGCGGTAACACGCCGTCGCGGATCGCACGCATCGCCTCGATGCCGGACATCGGCATCGCCGCCTTTGCCACCGGCCCAGGCGCCTGCCATTCCACCACGCGCGTGCGCGTCAACTCGGGGGAATGAAGGTCTGATGTCTCGCCGGCGGTCATGTTGGCTCCTTTTATATGACGTGTATAATTCTATATATCTGCGTTCGCCAGCGCAACAGCCACCGATGCTTGACAGGGACCTGCTTTGTCCGGGACATGGCGCGATCAATTCCTGCGCCGGAACCATTCCATGGACATGCTCAATCCCCACTGCGGCATCGACCGCGACAGCAGAGGCGTCGTCCGCCTCACCATCTGCAACGCCGGCAAGCTGAACATCGTGAGCTCAGCCGTGACCAACGGCGTGCGCGAAGGTTTCGAGCATCTGGCCGCCGACCACAGCATCCGCGCGGTGATCCTGGCCGGCGAAAGCGAGCGCAGCATGATCGGCGGCGCCGACATCAAGGAGATGGCGACGCTCGATCAGAAGTCCGCCGAAGGCTTCATCAGCCGCCTGCGCGACCTCTGCGAGGCCGTGCGGAAGTTTCCGGCGCCTGTCATCGCCCGCCTGCCCGGCTGGTGCCTCGGTGGCGGGCTCGAGGTCGCGGCCGCCTGCGACGTCCGCGTCGCGGCGCATGACGCGATGTTCGGCATGCCCGAGGTCAGGGTCGGCATCCCCTCGGTGATTCATGCGGCGCTGCTGCCGCGGCTGATCGGCTGGGGCCGCGCCCGCTGGCTGATGATGACCGCCGAGAACATCGACGCCCCGACCGCGCTGTCCTGGGGTCTCATCGACACAGTGGCAAAACCCGGCGGTCTCGATGAGGCCGTCGAGCACACCGTGAAAGCGCTGCTGGAATGCGGCCCCGAAGCGCTGCGCATCCAGAAGGACCTGCTGCGGCAGTGGGAAGAGCTGCCGCTGACCGAGTCCGTGAACCTCAGCGTCGGCGTGTTCGGAAAGTCTTTCCTGACCGGCGAGCCGCAGCGGCTGCTGCAGGGGTTTCTCGATCGCAAGAAATAGCAAATAGGAAGACGCGGATCGAGCCGTCCAAACTTCGATCCGCGTCCTTGTCAGTCTGGATTTCCGCGCGCCTCAGTCCTCGGACTCGACGAAGGGCGGCATGAAGTAGCCGGGTCGGACGCCAAGCTGGAACCGGCCGATCGACCGGTAGTCACCGAGATTGTTGCTCGGCTGCGGCGTGTTGTAGCCGGCGAACACGATCGTCACGGTCCGCTCGTCGGTCAGCACCGCCTGCGGATCGTAGACCCGGCCGCTGAAGAAGTTCGAGGTGTAGCCCTCGCCCGGCGGTACGAAGGGCGCGACTTGCGCGGCCGTCAGCGCATCTGCGCCATGAACGTTCACGAGCGGCGCATTCAGCGGATACGGCCGCGGGCCGGCGGGATCGACGACCTTGTCGGTGGACAGGATCGGATTGTCGAAGCCGTTGACCACGTGCCACTTCAGGAGATCGCCGGCGCCGCGAACCGGATTGTCGGTTTCGGCGTAGCCGATGAAGTGGAAGCCATCGGAGTCGTTGTCCAGGCAGTTTCCGGCGCCGAAGAACATGCCGAAGCGCCCGTCGTGAATGCGCAGGATGCTGCCGCTGCCGAGCCAGCGAATGCCGTTCAGCGCAACCGTGGTCTGGTCGTTGAGGCCGGTCGCCGGGCCGGCGTCGGTGAAGTTCACGCCATCAGTCGTCGTTGCAACACGAATCGTGATCACGTCATGGTTGGCCTTCCGCGGCTTCTTGTTGACGAGGTTGGTCAGCGCGAAGGCCGGCGTTGACGGGCACACCTGGTTGGCCGGGAAGCCCTTGTCGCCGGGGGTGAGGTTCTTGGAGACGTAGACGACGGCGGTCTTCTCGCCCATGTGCACGGCGCCGAGAATCGCGTCGGGATCGATCAGGCCGGTGGTCGCACCCGCCGTAGCCTCGAGCTTGGGATAGCCGCCGGACCCAAGCGGGCTGACAAATCCGAGTTCCGGAAGTCCGAACAGCGAGAAGTCCTCGCCGCGATGCAGCGGATGGACCACGAGCTGATCGCTGTCGATGTGACCATCGGCGCGGTTGAGATGATAGACGCGTTGCTTGCCCTTCACGGACAGCACGAAGGCGTGGCCAAGCCCGTTGTCGCCGGCATTTGCGCTCGACGAGCCGTACGCCGTCTTCACGCCGTTGACGTTGACGTTCTGGTTGTCCGGATCGGTCGCATCCCACGGGCAGTAGGGGTTGAGCGCCAGCGCCTTGCCCCTGAACTGCCAGGTCGCGCCCCAATCCGTCGAGATCGCAGCGACCGTCGCCTCCTGTTCATTGCGCGGGCGATAGTCGAACAGGCCTTCAAGGACCGCGCCGCGACGGCGAACGAACGGAAAATAGTACGGCTGCATCACGCTCTTGCCGTGATTGATCGTGGTCTCGCCGTTCGCCGAGCAATAGCCGGCATAAGGCGTCCCATAGAGGGCCGGATTGTAGGGCGGCGTGAGCGTGCCCGGCGGCACGATGCCGGAAGCGTCGTGATGAAAATGATGTCCGGACTGATGCAGCGTCCACGGTCCGTGTTCGATCACGGATTGTGTCAGGCTGTCCGGAACGTATGAGAGCGTGGAGCCGGCATGGGCGGACGATGCGGCCGCAAGCAGGACACCGGCAGCGGCAGTGCCAAAGAGCAAGCGCGTCATGGAGCTGAGCCTTTTTTGTCGGGGGAGGAGCAATTCGATAGATCAGGCAATGCGGAGAGCACCCCGCGGAAAATGCCGGGCGGTGCAAGCCGGTCCTAACACCGGGCGTCAACAGATATGTGACGCCGGGATCTCCTCCACAGCTAACGCTGGTGGACTCTGGTCTTCGAAAAGCAGTCTAGTAGAGTTGATCGGGCGCGCCTTCGCGCGACCTGTTGGCTCCAACCCGGGCTACGCGTCTGACAGACTGTTGACCGCAAGCTCTGGCTGACTAGTCTAACCTCCTCCACGAGACGGCTGTTTCAGATCGAGAACGTCGATCGAAGCGCGCAGGTGTCGCAAAACAAGCAATCGCTTCGGGGACAAACGCACGGGTCAGAACTCAAGAGCAGCAGGAGGACATATGGTCCAAAAGCGCGACGTTCCCGGTATCCGCCCCTATGATGCTCCCGCCGGCGGATGGGGCGCCCTCAAGGCAACCGCCGAGGCGGTTCGCACCCAGATGGATCTGGTCGAGGCGCCGATCACGCTGCTGCGGACCAACAAGCCCGATGGCTTCGACTGCCCGGGCTGCGCCTGGCCCGACAAGGAGCACACCTCCACCTTCCAGTTCTGCGAGAACGGCGCCAAGGCCGTGACCTGGGAGGCGACCAGCAAGCGCGTCACGCCGGAGTTCTTTGCCGCGCACACCGTGACCGAACTGCTCGGCTGGACCGATTTCCATCTGGAGAACGAGGGCCGCCTGACCCAGCCCCTCGCCTATGACGCCGCAAGCGACACCTACCAGCCGATCAGCTGGGAGAACGCCTTCGCGCGGATCGGCGAGAGCCTGCGCGCGCTGCCGGATCCCAACATGGCCGAGTTCTACACCTCCGGCCGCGCCTCCAACGAGGCTGCCTTCCTGTTCCAGATCTTCGCGCGCGAATACGGCAGCAACAATTTTCCGGACTGCTCCAACATGTGCCACGAGGCGACCAGCGTCGGGCTGCCGCAATCGATCGGCATCGGCAAGGGCACGGTGTCGCTGGACGATTTCGACCATTGCGAGCTGATCATCGCGATGGGCCACAACCCCGGCACCAACCATCCGCGCATGATGGGCACCTTGTGGGAGGTGTCGCGCCGCGGCGTGCCGATCATCGTGTTCAATCCCTTGCGCGAACGCGCGCTGGAGCGCTTCGCCGATCCGCAGGACCCGATCGAGATGGCGACGCTCGGCTCGACGCGGATCGCCTCGACCTACTACCAGCCGAAGGTCGGGGCCGACGCCGCGGTGCTGAAGGGCGTCATGAAGGCACTGATCGAGAAGGATGACGCGACGAAAGACGTGCTCGACCACGCCTTCATCGCCGAGCACACCAACGGCTTCGAGGCGTTCGCGGCCGACCTGCGTGCGACGCCCTGGGAGGCGATCGAGACCGTCTCCGGCTTCAGCCGCGCGCAGCTCGGTGAGGTCGCGGTCGCGTATGCAAAATCCAACGCCACCATCGTCACCTACGGCATGGGCATCACCCAGCACATGCGCGGCACCGACAATGTGCAGCAGATCGCAAACCTGCTGCTCTTGAAGGGCAATTACGGCAAGCCGGGCGCCGGCATCTGCCCGCTGCGCGGCCACTCCAACGTGCAGGGCAACCGCACCGTCGGCATCACCGAGAAGCCCAACATCCCGATGTTCGAGGGCATCGAGCGCACCTTCGGCTTCAAGCCGCCGCGCCATCACGGCCATGACGCGGTCGCCGCGATGGAGGCGATCGACGACGGTCGATCGAAGGTGTTGGTCTGCCTCGGCGGCAATTTTGCCATCGCTTTGCCCGACCCGGAACGCTGCACGGCCGCGATGCGCAAGCTTGAGCTTGCCGTGCATCTTGGCACCAAGCTGAATCGCTCGCATCTTCTGGTCGGCAAGCAGTCGATCATCCTGCCGGTGCTGGGCCGCACCGAGCGCGACATCCAGGCCTCGGGCCCGCAGGTCGTCACGGTCGAGGATTCGATGTCGATGGTACACGCCTCGCGCGGCAAGCTCACCCCGGCCTCCGAAGATCTGCTGTCGGAATCGGCGATCATTGCCGGCATCGCGATGGCGACCCTGCCGGCGACCAAGGTGCCGTGGGCCGAGCTGATCGCCGACTACGACCGCATCCGCGACGCCATCGAGGGCGTCTTCCCTGACTTCAAGGATTACAACGCGCGCATCCGCACTCCCGGCGGCTTCCGCCTGCCGCTGCCGCCGACCGAGCGCAAATGGACCACGCCGTCAGGCAAGGCCGAATTCCTGATCTTCGACGACCTCGAAGAGGATCCGGTGCTGGCGGACAAGTCAGTCCTCAAGCTCGCCACCATCCGCAGCCACGACCAGTACAACACCACGATCTACGGCCTGAACGACCGCTATCGCGGCGTGTTCGGCCGGCGCGACGTGCTGTTCGCGAACGAGGCCGACCTCTCCGCGCGCGGCCTCGCCCATGGCGATCTCGTCGAGATCGAGACCGCGCTGCCCTCGGGCGCGCCACGGCGCTTGACCTTGACCGCGATCGTCTACGACATCGCCCGCGGCTCGGTCGCCGCCTATTATCCAGAAGCCAACGGCCTGGTGCCGCTCGACTACCAGGACAAGGAGAGCGGCACGCCGTCGTACAAGTCGGTGCCGGTTCACATTCGCCGGGCCGCGCAGGCAGCGTGAGCGGCTCCGCGCCGGATCGCCGTTCGCTCCATCCGGGCTACAAATGCCAAGCGCTCTTTGGTGTTTGGGGGTGGCCTGCGCGCGGCAAGAACGTCACGCAAAGGGCGAGAATCGTTAGAACAAAGCTCACCCAGATGATGTACTTGACGATGTCTTTACCAGTGATCATCGCTTCACTTCGTGAGCTATCTTGTAGCCCGCATGAGCGCAGCGACATGCGGAACTAATTCCCCGGAATCGCTTCGCTTCATCCCTCACCTCGCATTCGCCGGCGCATGCACCGGCCAGAGATCGGCCCGCCAGTGCACGGCGATCGCCAGCATCGCGATGAAGCCGGCGGCGGCGAGCAGCGTGCCGGTCGCGGTGTAGCCGATCAGATCGATCAGGCTGCCGGCCGCGAGCAGGCCGAGCGGCAGGCCGTAAATCACCATCATGCGCACGCCCATGACGCGGCCGCGCAGATGTGCGCTGGCATTGCGCATCAGCATCACCGCGGCCGAGATCATCGACATGCTCTGCGCGATGCCGGCGAGCACCAGGCACGCCATCGCCACCGGCATGGTGCGGAGCTCGACGAACACCAGCAGCATCGCGTACCAGGCGAGCGTCGCGCCGATCAGCAGCCGCGCGATGCGCACGCCGCCGGCCATGCTGAGCGTGATCGAGCCGATCAGCGAGCCGACCGCAAAGCTCGCGGAGAGATAGCCGAGGCCGGTCTGGTCGGTGTGGAAGATGTCGCGCGCGACATAGGGCAACAGACCGTTGGTCAGCGGAAACGCGGTGAGGTTGGCGAGGAAGGCGACGCAGAGCGCGGCGCGCATGCCCGGGCCGCTCCAGGCATATACGATGCCCTCCTTGAGGTCGCGCAGCAGTTTCGAGCCCGGCAGGTCGATATCGGACTGATCGACAGCGCCGTGCGACTTCGGCCGGCTCATGCACAGCATCAGGATGGCGGCAATGAAATAGAAACCGGCGATCCCGACATAGACATAGCCGATGCCTAGTGCGGCGAACAATCCCGCCCCGGTCAAGGCGCCGGCGATGCGTGCCGAGTCCTGCGTGGTGCGCGCCAGGCTGATGGCGCCGACCAGTTGCTCGGGCGGCATGATGTCGGCAAGCAGCGCGCCGCGCACGCCGAGGTCCGACGGGCGGATCAGCCCCATGATCGCGACGATGATCATGACGTTCACCGGCGCCAGGTGCCCGGTCAGCGCCAGCGTCATGATGGTTCCGGCCAGCGCCGTATAGGCAAAGCGCATCACGGCAAGGAGATCGCGATGCCCCATCCGATCGCCGATCATGCCGACGACGGGCGCCACCAGCGTGCCGACATATTGCAGCGAGGCCAGCACGGTCAGCAGCAGCACCGAGCCGGTCTCGACCATGATGTACCAGCCGAGCACCAGCGTCTCGACCTCGAACGCCCAGGAAGTGAGCAGATCGGACGGCCATTGGAAGCGATAGCTGCGGATGCGAAACGGTGCGAGCGCGGAGGTCCGCGTGGTCCCGCTCACGACGCGATGACGCGTGTCACGGCGTGTCCTGCCCTTTTCTTGGTTCTTCTGGGTCTTGATTGCGGATGTTGATTCTCTTGGGAAAATTCCCTGTTCCGGAACGTAACGCCGACGGTGTCCGTGTCAATCGAAGCCGCCGCATGCGGCCATGCGCGGTGGTAGCGGCGTGTTGCACTGCCCACCGGCACGCGCTGCCGGAGCATCCGTCTGCTCCGCCCCGTGCGATGATGTGCTACAATGCCTGTCCGAGACCGCGGAGGACACCATGACGGCCTTCGAAGTTTTCGCGATCTACGTGACGCCCTTTGTGATCATCGGGATCGCAATCCGGCTAGCGATGAAGCGTTATGCCGTCGATCTGCCCGACATGCAGAAGCAGGCAGGCTCCGCGCCGAAGCGGCGATTCTTGCTCGGCGCCTGGCGGTCGGATTAGGGCATGAAGTCGAGCGCTTGAGGCCCCCGCTCCGATTTACAAGGTTCCAGCCACGGCGTAGCGCTGCATCCTTGAACCTGTTTTGGATCGCCCCTGAGGAGGAAGTGACAGCGTGCCTGGCCCGGAAAGCCTTCCAATCGATCAGATCTACGTTCCCTTGAAGAAAAGGAAGACCCTCAGGCTTGAGGTCGTTCAAGAGATAGCGGCCAGCATTCTGGAAATTGGGCAACAAGTTCCGATCCTCGTTCGGCCGGATGAGAGCCGGCTCGTCTTGCTCGAGGGATTGCATCGGCTCGAGGCCTGCAAGGCGCTGGGCGAGACCACGATTATCGGCGTGCTGGGTTCGGCAGAGGCTGCTCACCACAAGGCGCTGCTATCCGACACGGCTGAAACCGAGGCAGAGCGGGACAAGATGGCGCGGTTGAAGAAGCTGCGCCTCGAAAAGGAAGCTGCGGATAGATCGACCGCATCCGCGGCTGCAACCATGAAAACTGAATCGATCGAGCTTCGGTCGACGCGTTCCGGCAACATTGGACGAAGCCCGTCCCGCGATCCAGCACCGAAAACGAAAACCCTGTCGGAATGGCTCACGCAGCAAAAGCGCGACGGTGGCCGCTATTGATGGCCGGCCCGTATGTGCCGGCCACGCTCCGGCGCCTAGGCGCCCCTGCGCTCATTTAGGCAGCCCAGCCCACCGCAGCGCGCCCTTCGCAGTGACGACGCGTGGAGGCAATCTTATTACCTCCTACACCCGTCACCGGGCGATCCAGTACGCCGCGGCCTCTCGGCTCAAGCACAACCGTCTCTGGAATACTGGATCACCCGCCTTCGCTTTCGCGGGTGATGACACCACCTGTTCGACATCTTGAATCGAGAACCATCCACATCGTCGTCCCGGCGAAGGCCGGGACCCATCACCACCAATGCGAATTGCCGTGCGACCCTGGGGCCGCAGCCCACTCCACAACACAGCCCTGTGATTATGGGTCCTGGCTTTCGCCAGGACGACAGCGGAGATCGGGGTGAAAAATCCCCGCATCAATTCATGCGAACACGACATTTTGTCATGGGAGCCGCAGTTGCATTTTTTGCATCGCATTATATGATAAACATAATCTGATCAGATTCCGCGCATTGAACGGAGTTCCGCCATGGCATCCAGCGCCGATCCCGTCGTCATCCTTTCCGCCGCCCGTACCCCGCTCGGCCGCTTCATGGGCGAGCTCACGCCGCTCGCCGCCCACAAGCTCGGCTCGCATGTGATCGGAGCGGCGCTGGAGCGCGCAAAGCTCGCGCCCGAGCGGATCGACGAGGTTTTCATGGGCAATGTGCTGCCCGCCGGCCAGGGTCAGGCGCCTGCCCGCCAAGCCGCGCGCGGCGCCAGGCTTCCCGATGCCGCCGGCGCCACCACCGTCAACAAGGTCTGCGGCTCGGGCATGAAGGCGACCATGCTGGCCCATGACATCATCAAGGCGGGCTCTGCCGAGATCGTGCTGTCCGGCGGCATGGAGAGCATGAGCAACGCGCCGTATCTGTTGCAGAAGGCCCGCGGCGGCTATCGCGCCGGCCACGATCGCATCATCGACCACATGATGATGGACGGGCTCGAGGACGCCTATGAGACCGGCCGCTCGATGGGCGATTTCGGCGAGGCCACTGCGGAAGCCTACCAGTTCACCCGCGCCGACCAGGACACCTACGCGATGGAGACGCTGAGCCGCGCCCGCAAGGCGGTCGAGAGCGGCGCCTTCAAGGCCGAGATCGCGCCGATCACGCTCAGCGAGAAGGCCGGTCCGCGCATCATCGCCAATGACGAGCACCCGCTGAAGGTCGATCCGGCCAAAATCCCTGGCCTTAAGCCGGCGTTCCGCGCTAACGGCACCATCACGCCGGCGGCCTCCTCGGCCAATGCCGACGGCGCTGCGGCGCTGATCCTGGCGAAACGCTCGCTTGCCGACCGCGACGGCCTGCCCGTGCTGGCCGAGATCAAGGGCCACGCCACCCACAGCGATGAACCGCAGTGGTTCACGACCGCGCCGATCCCGGCGATCAGAAAACTGCTCGACAAGATCGGCTGGAGCGTCGGCGATGTCGACCTGTTCGAGATCAACGAGGCGTTCGCGGTGGTCGCGATGGCGGCGCAGCGCGACCTCAGAATTCCGCGCGACCGGTTGAACATCAATGGCGGCGCCTGCGCGCTCGGCCATCCGATCGGCGCCACCGGCGCGCGGCTGATCGTGACGCTGCTGCACGCGCTGGAGGCGCAGAACCTGAAGCGCGGCGTCGCTGCGCTGTGCATCGGCGGCGGCGAAGCCACCGCGATCGCGGTCGAGCGGGTGACGCACTGAAGCGACAGCATCCGTCATTGCGAGGAGCGATAGCGACGAAGCAATCCGTGCGTCCGCGCATGCGGATCGATGGATTGCTTCGCTTTGCTCGCAATGACGCGGCGAGGCCGTTCGTGCCTATGTCCGAAAACGAGGGAACTTCGCCATTTTAGACATAGCCGCGCTGTGCCATATTGCGCATCACGAATAGACCCTCATTGCATTTGATCCGGACCACAATGATCTCGAACTGGCTCGCTTCCGCTCTCGCCCGCCGCAACATCCATTATGGCTGGGTGATGGTCGCCGTGACCTTCCTCGCCGCGCTGATCTCGGCCGGCACCGTCGGCGCGCCCGGCGTCTTCATCGTGCCCCTGCAGAAGGAGTTCGGCTGGTCCACCGCGGAAATCTCCTCGGCGCTGTCGATCCGCTTCATCCTGTTCGGGCTGATGGCGCCGTTCGCCGCCGCGCTGATGAACCGCTACGGCCTGCGCAACGTGACGTTGGCAGCGCAGCTGATCGTGGTCTCCGGCCTCGTCACCTCGCTGGCGATGACGCAGGTCTGGCAGCTCATCCTGCTGTGGGGCGTGGTGATCGGGATCGGCACCGGCATGACGGCGCTGGTGCTCGGCGCAACCATTGCCACGCGCTGGTTCGTGGCGCGGCGGGGCCTCGTGATCGGCATGCTCACCGCGAGCGTCGCGACCGGGCAGCTCGCCTTCCTGCCGCTGCTCGCCACCATCACGGAGCGCTATGGCTGGCGCGTCGCGCTTGGATTCGTCTGCGTCATGCTCGGCGTCGCCGCCTTCGCGGTGCTGATGCTGATGCGCGACCGGCCGAGCGACGTCGGCCTGCGCCCGTTCGGCGACAACGGCACCGCGCCCCTCCCCGCGCCGCCGCCGGCCAATGCGCCGATCATGGCGGCCGCGCTCGGCACGCTGCGCGAGTCCTCGAAATCGTCGGTGTTCTGGATCCTGTTCGCGACGTTCTTCGTCTGCGGCGCCTCGACCAACGGCCTGGTCCAGGTTCACCTGATCCCGATGTGTCTCGATTTCGGCATCCCGCAGGTGCAGGCCGCGAGCCTGCTCGCCGCGATGGGCATCTTCGATTTCTTCGGCACCATCATCTCGGGCTGGCTGTCGGACCGCTACGACAACCGCTATCTGCTGTTCTGGTATTACGGCCTGCGCGGCCTGTCGCTGCTGTACCTGCCGTACTCCGATTTCACCTTCTACGGCCTGTCGCTGTTCGCGATGTTCTACGGGCTCGACTGGATCGCAACCGTGCCGCCGACGGTGCGCCTCACCGCGCAGCGGTTCGGCGCCGAGCGCGCCAACCTGGTGTTCGGCTGGATCTTCGCCGGCCACCAGCTCGGCGCCGGCGCGGCCGCATTCGGCGCCGGCGTATCGCGCACGGTCTATTCCAGCTATCTGCCGGCGTTCTTCATCGCCGGCGCGCTATGCGTCTGCGCTGCGCTGATCACGCTGGCGATCGCGCGGCCGCAACCGAAGCCGGCGGCCGAGCCGAAGCCGGCCGCTGCCTGATGCGGGCGCGGCGCGCTTACTCCGCAGCGAGGCCGGTCGGCGCGGCCGCCTCGGCGGCTTCCTTGTTGTAGTCGTGCACGACGCGGCCGAACGGCAGCGTCAGGTCGGCGATATAGTGATGCGCGCCGATGACGCGCTTGACCGGGAAATCCGCGACCGGCGCGTTGACATGCGGCACGAGATGCAGCCGGCCCGGCCCGATCCAGGAGCCCTTGACGACGATGTCGGTCAGGTTGATCGCGACCAGCTGACAGATTTCGAGATGACCATCGACGCCCGGGATCATCTTCAGATTAACTTGCGTCTTCGACAGCGTGGCGCGGGTGACGTCGCCGTTGCCCGCCATGCTCTCGTGCTTGTAGCCCATCGTGCCCATCGCGACGAGCTGGCCGGCATATTCCAGCGTGCCGGTCAGCGTGTCCTTGACGATCTCGAGCTTTGGATGGGCGTATTTCTTCGGAAAACCCCAGATCTCGCGACCGGCCGCGATCGGCGGATCATCGTCGAGATACATCTGGCAGACGAAGTTGACCTCTTCGCCATGCAGTCGCGCGGGGATCACGAGACCGGACTCGGTGTAGCTGCCGAAGCCGGAGCTGTCGGGCATCTTGATCCATTCGTAGTGCACGATCGACTGTTCGATCGGCTCCAGCGGCTCAGGCAGGCCGGCACGGATCAATTCCGGATCGGTCTCATAGGTGATGACGAGGAATTCGCGATCGATGAAGCGGTAAGGGCCAGCGGGATAGCTCGGACCGGCAGCCGGCATCGACGGAAGCTTGAGCAGATCTTCCCTGCGCATCGCATGACCCCCTGTTTGCAAACATTGCGTGAAAGCTAATGGCCGAGATTGACAGCGATATGAGGGATTTCCGTCAGGTGCGTGACCTCTGTTACGCCAGCGTGACCTCGGTTGCGCATACCTGAGCACGTCTCGCTGCGGAGCCCGTTGCTAACCATGCAGGCAGGCATGGCGGATGCGCCGCGCGCGGGCGCCTCATCTGTCATCAGGGCGTCATCGCCGCCCTGAATTCTCGCCGCGAATTCTTTGGAGTTTCTGATATGGACGCGCGTACCCCTCATTACGACGATATCGATCACGCGACGCCGGGCTGGCGTCCCGAAGGATGCGATCGCGTGGCGCTGGTTCTGCAGGGCGGCGGCGCGCTGGGTGCCTATCAGGCCGGCGTCTACCAGGCGCTGCACGAATGCAACATCGAGCCCGACTGGGTCTGCGGCGTGTCGATCGGCGCGATCAACTCGGCGATCATCGCCGGCAACCCTCCTGCGAAGCGGCTGGAGCGGCTGCACACGTTCTGGGACCGCATCACCAGCCGCAAGATCTGGCACTATACGCCGGACGGCGACATCTTCCGCAAGGCGCGCAATCTTACCAGCTCATGGATGACGACGACGCTCGGACAGCCCGGCTTCTTCACCCCGCATCAGACCAATCCGTGGCTCAGCCCGGCCGGTGCGCGCACCGCGACCAGCTATTACGACACCACGCCGTTGCGGGAATCGCTGCTCGAGCTGGTCGACTTCGACCGCATCAATTCCAAGAAGATGCGCTTTGCGGTCGGCGCGGTGAACGTGCTGTCCGGCAATTTCATCTATTTCGACAATGCCCATGACGAGATCATCCCCGAGCACATCATGGCGAGCGGCGCGTTGCCGCCGGCACTGCCGATGGTGAAGGTCGGCACCGATCATTTCTGGGATGGTGGCATCGTCTCCAACACGCCGCTGCAGCATCTGCTCGACCAGGAGGACAATGCCAATTCGCTGGTGTTCCAGGTCGACCTGTTCTCGGCGCGCGGCGCGCTGCCGCGCGACATCCAGGACGTGATGGCCCGCCACAAGGACATCATGTATTCGTCGCGCACCCGCTACAACACCGACGTCTACCGCAAGACCTACAATCTGCGCACCGCCCTGCACAATGCGTTATCGAAGATCCCCGACGACCATTTGTCGGAAGAAGAGCGCCAGCTCAAGAAGGCGAATAGCCGGTTGCCGGGAATCACGCTGCTGCAACTGATCTATCAGCAGAAGGCCTATGAGGGCGACGCCAAGGACCACGAGTTTTCGGGCACCTCGATGCGCGAGCACTGGGCCAGCGGACACGAGGACACCAAGCGCTCGCTGAAGCGGCGCGACTGGATCAAGATGCCCGAGAACGGCATGGGCATCGTGATCCACGACGTGCATCGCGAGAGCGAGTAGGAAGCGGCCCTATGGTCGCGTCGACATGTTGCTCGGCGGGCCGGCCTTGCGGATCGGCTCGGCGAGGCGCGCGAACTCACAGAGCAGCGAACGCGTCTTGCGCGGGTCGATCACCTCCTCGACCCAGAACTTCTCGGCCGAGCGGAACGGCGAGCGCAGCTTGTTGAGGCGGTCCTCGATCTCGCGCAGCTTGGCGGCGGGATCGGCGGCCGCGTCGATCTCGGCACGATAGGCCGCCTCGATGCCGCCCTCGAGCGGCAGCGAGCCCCAGTAGGCCGATGGCCAGGCATAGCGCATCGAGAACCGGTTGGCCGGCTGATGCACCACGCCGGCAACACCAAAGGCGTTGCGGATGATGATGGTGCACCACGGCACGGTGCTCTGGTTGACCGCGGCCATCGCCCGCACGCCGTGGCGGATGGTGGCGGATTTCTCCGCCTCCAGCCCGATCATGAAGCCGGGGCAGTCCATCAGATAGACCACAGGCAGATGGAAGGTCTCGGCGAAGTCGACCCAGCGAACCACCTTCTGACACGCGTCCGAAGTCCACGAGCCGCCGTAGTGGAACGGATCGCTGGCGAGCAGCAGCACCGCCCTGCCCTCGATCCGCGCCAGGCCGGTGATGACAGGCCGGCCGAAATTGGCGGCGACCTCGAAGAACGAGCCCTTGTCGACCACGGCCTCGATGATCGGCCGCATCTTGTAGACCTGCCGGCGGTTGCGCGGCACGGCTGTCAGCAGCGACTCCTCGGCGCGCTCCGGATCGTCGGTACAGGGAATGGTCGGCGGCAGATCGTAGACCGACGCCGGCAGATAGGACAGGAAGCGCCGCGCATAGTCGAACGCCTCCTCCTCGGTCTCGACGGCCTGGTCGATCGCGCCGGCCCGGGTCTGGATGTCGGCGCCGCCGAGCTCCTGCTTGGTCAGGTCCTGACCGAGCCGCTTCACCACCGGCGGGCCGGCAACGAACATCGCGGAGTTCTTGGTCATGACAGAGTAGTGCGTGGCCGCAAGGCGCGCGGCACCCAGGCCCGCGACCGAGCCGAGGCCGAGACCGACCACCGGCACCCGAGCCAGATTGGCGGTCGTGTACCAGTACCAGCGCGTACCGCCGACACCGCCGGGCAGATTGGCGGCGCCCCTGGTTTCGATCGTCTTCACCGAACCGCCGCCGCCCGAGCCTTCGATCACGCGGACGATCGGCAGGCGGAAGTCATGCGCCATCTCCTCCGCCATCAGCGGCTTGGCGGAGATCGATGCATCGGCCGAGCCGCCGCGCACGGTGAAATCGTCGCCGACCACCACCACGGTGCGGCCGTCGACCCTGGCGCGGCCGAACACGCAGTTCGCCGGCGTCAGGTGCTTGAGCTCGTTGCTCTCGTCGTATTCGGCGATGCCGGAGATGGCACCGACTTCGTGGAAGCTGTTCTGGTCGACGAGCTTGTCGATGCGCTCACGAACCGTGAGCCGGCCCTGGTCGCGCTGCCGCTTGACCTTGTCAACGCCTCCCATCTCCCGCGCGAACGCTTCGCGCCGGGCGAGGTCGTCGAGTTCCGGCTTCCAGTTCATTCATTGCCTCCGTCTTGATGATTTTGTTGTTGTTATGGGTGGTCACCGGAAGCGCCTTGCGCTCGATCCGATTGCTGAAGATGTCGCCGTCGGCGCCTTCGAGCAGGCTGCCGAGCGCGGCGGCGAGGTCGACCATCTGCGGCGCGACCTCGCGATGCAGCCGCGCCTCGTCATACATCGCCGACAACAGGCCGATCGTGGCGACCACATAGGTCTGGTATTGCGGCGACCACAGCGGCACCGCGACGCCGTTGATGTGCGGGCTCCACAGGCCGCAGGCGACGACGTAGCCGTGCTCCTGCAGATGCCGGCGATTGGCCGCGATGCGCGGCGTCAGCATCTTGGCGCTCTCGGGCAGTTCGCCTTCCATCTCTGCGATCAGCGCATCACCGACCGCGGGATCGAGCGCCGCGGTATAGGCATGGCCGGCGGCGGTGGTTGCCATCGAGATGCGGCTGCCGGTGGCTTCGTGCAGCCCGAGCGCATTCGCGGCGCGGGCGAACTCCAGATAGACCAGCTGAAAGCGGTCGGGGATCACGAAGCCCACCGTGCCGGGCAACTGATCGGCGACATCCTGCAAACGCAGCCGGATCAGATTGCGAAGCTGCAGCCCCTTCATCATCGAGGTGCTCATCGCAACCGCGCTCGGTCCGATGCGATATTTCTGATCACGCGGCAGATAGACGAGTTGTCCCATCCGCGTCAGGGTGTGCGTCAAGCGCGACACCGTCGAACGCGGCAGGCCGCAACGGTTCGAGATTTCGAGATTGCCGAGCCGGGCTTCATGCCCCTCGAAACACCGCAGTACATCAAACGCGCGCGACACCACCTGGATGACATCGCTATCGCCAGTCTCGCTGGCGAGCATTCCCTGCCGGCTAAGCCGTTCCGAGCGCCGTCCCATCTTGTTTGGCTCCATTCCGTCTTGCGGAATAAAATTCCACTTGCAGATGAAGCTACCTCAGGCAATCTGCCGCCACAACAAAAAGCCGTTCGCCGGATGAAATTTCCGCAAGACGGTATCGGAGAGTGGAATGCCAGAGATCAAGGTTGTGACCGAAGTTGCCGGGCGCGTTTGCGCGCTTCCTGTTGAAGCCGGCAACAGCATCGGCAATGGCGACGAGATTGCGTTCGTCGAGGCGATGAAGATGGAGATTCCGGTCACATCGACGACAGCAGGCAAAATCAAGACGATTCTGGTCAAGATCGACGATGTCATCGCCGAAGGCCAGGCAATCGCGATCGTGGAGACTTGACGGCGGCGGTCCCGCCATCCCGCGCGGACCAAATTCCCAAATGGCATATCCTCGACGGCGGTTCCTCCGGGAGTCGCAGCGGCGTCGCATGCCGTTTCGCTTTCGAAACATTCCTCGTCAAAAAGTTTCGTATGATGAGACAAAATCCGAGCAACCGCTCGTTTTGTGAACGTCTGTTCGAAAATCGACAACCGTCGGTTCGCGGCGGCCCGGGCTATTCACAGCTGACACCGACGCGCGCTCGGTTGCGCGCGCCTTGATTGCGTTGCACAACAGCAGGCGATGAAACGATCGCCTCCTCCCGTCACCGCCAGCACCGTCAACTGGGCCCACTCGCAGCCGCCGCTGCTCCGGTTTCTGCACACTTGTTACGCAGAGTTCCTCACCGAGACCGGCGGTGCGGTTGCCGACTACATCCCGGAGCTCGGCAAGGCCGATCCTGCCCATTTTGGCATCAGCCTGGCGACGCTCGACGGCCATGTATACGAGGTCGGCGACACCCGCGTGCCCTTCACCATCCAGTCGATGTCGAAGCCCTTCGTGTTCGCGCTGGCGCTCGACACCCTGGGCGCCGAGCGGGTGGAGAGCGTGATCGGCGTCGAACCGTCCGGCGACCCCTTCAATTCGATCCGGCTCAATGCCGACAACCATCCGTTCAATGCGATGGTCAATGCCGGCGCGATCGCCTGCTCCGGCCTGCTCCATGCCGACAAGGGCGACGGCGCGTTCGACTATATCCGCCACGCGCTCGGCCGCTTTGCCGGCCGCGAGCTCGACGTCGACGAGGCGGTCTACGCCTCCGAGAGCGCCACCGGCGACCGCAACCGGGCGATCGGCTATCTCCTGCGCACCAACAGCGTGATCGCCGAGAACGTGCCTGCGGTGCTCGACGTCTATTTCCGGCAATGCGCCATCCTCGTCACCGCGCGCGACACCGCCGTGATGGCCGCGACGCTCGCCAACCGCGGCATCAACCCGCTGACCGGCGAACAGGTGGTGACGCCCTACGCGATCGCGCGCACGCTGTCGGTGATGACCTCGTCGGGCATGTACGACTTCGCCGGCGAATGGATCTACCGCGTCGGCATCCCCGCCAAGAGCGGCGTCGGCGGCGGCATCCTGGCGGCGCTGCCGGCGCGGCTCGGACTCGGCAGCTACTCGCCGAAGCTCGACAAGCACGGCAACAGCGTACGCGGCATCAAGGTCTGCAAGACGCTGTCGGCGCATTACGACCTGCACATGCTGAACCGCAGCGACGACGCCCGCCACAGCATCATCGCCGACTACAATATCGGCAAGAACCCGTCTCGCCGGGTGCGGCGGCCGCAGGAACAGGAGATCCTGGCCAGGCACTTCCAAGAGGTGCGCGTGATCGAACTGGTCGGCACGCTGTCGCTCTCCAACGTCGACTATGTCTCGCGCCGCCTCGCCGGCAGCCCGCGGCCGGAGTTCGTGATCTTCGACCTGCGCCGCGTCACCGCGACGACGCGCGCCGGCGCCAGGCTGGTTTCAGAGGCCTTCCAGGAGCTGGCCGAGCTCGGCGTCACCGTGATCCTGTCCGGCATCAAGCGAACCTCACGCGAATGGACCACGATCAGCGAATGGACCAACCGGCTCGGCAATATCAGGGATTTCTACCTGCTCGACACCGCGATTGAGTGGGCGGAAGACCAGATCGTCTACCGCTATGGCGGCTCGATCGATTTCCTCGAGACCACGGAGCTTGCCGAGCAGCCGCTGCTTGCCGGATTGAGCGAAGCTGAGATCGCCGATCTCGCCTTGCTCTGCGCGGTCAGGACCTACCGGCCGAATGAAAAGATCGTCACCGCGGGCACCGAGGCAGCCTCACTGTTCTTTCTGCGCAGCGGCGTGGTCCACGTCACCCTGCCCGACGGCATTCGGCTCGCAACGCTGACCGCCGGCATGGCGTTCGGCGAGATGGCGCTGCTGGAGCCGAAGCGCTCGGCCGACGTGGTGGCCGACATGTCGGCGACCGCCTATGAAGTGTCGATTGCGGATTTCGAGCGCTTCCGGGAGCAGCATCCGCGTGCCGGCGAGCGGATCATGCGCAACCTCGCGCAGATCCTCGCCGAGCGGCTGATCGTGGCGAACGCGAAGGTCGATCTGCTGACGTCGGGGTAGGTCTTTCTGCTTCCTCGCACCGCCCTTGCGGGGAGAGGCGAAGCAAGGATCAGCTCACCACTTCCGTTACCGGCTGCATGTCGATCTCGAACGTCTCCAGGAATTTCGACGTCATGATGTAGAAACCGACCGAGAGCTGCAGCTCGATCAAGGCGGCCGGCGTCAGCTTCGCCGCGATCGCCTTGAAGGTCACGTCGGTCGGCTTCTTCAGCTTGACGATCTCGTCGGTGAAGGCGAGCGCGGCGCGCTGCACCTCGTCGAAGCAGGTCGCGGACTGCCAGTCGTCGAGCGCTGCGTTCTGCTCGTCGGTCACGCCGACATTCTTGCCGATGCGCTTGTGCGCGACGATCTCGTAAGGCGCCTCGCAGAGAATGCCGGTGCGCGTGATGGCAAGCTCGCGCACGATCGGATCGAGCTCACCCTTGTGCCGGATCGCGCCGCCGAGCCGGCAGTACTGCTCAAAGTAGCTCGGCGAGTGCGCCATCATGCGGAAGATATTGGCGTTGCGGTTCTTGTCGAGGATCTCGCGGGTGCGCGGGCTTGCCTTCGCGGGATCGGAATAGTCGATACGGGCCATTTCCTAACCTTGATCTTGTCGTTTCTGTCGGGTTCCGAAACAGTAACGGGCCTCCGTCGCAGGAGCAACACGCGCGAGTCAAATTGCCGCCGCATTCAAAGACAACCCTGCCACAGTCGATATTCGCTGAGTGGGGACTCATCAGAGCGAATGCTCGACGCGGGGTGTTCCGAGTAGAAAAATCTGGCCGTCCTGCGCGCTCGCGGCGCAACGATGAGTCACGCCCAAGTCTAGGGGAAAACGCATGAAGGAAGCCACCAAGAGGGCGGCCTCGGAAGCGCTTGCGCAAATGCTGGCGGTGACGGCGATGCTCGTCATCGCCAGCTTGTTGCTTTACTGGCGATAGTATCCGCAACTGGGGGGCGGGAGCGAACCAATTCAGCCTGGTTTCGCGTTCTGACTGGATCGTTCAGCCCCTCATTTCGTCTTTGCGAAATATGGAACCAGCCGTCCCGCGAACGGCGTGAAGCGCGCCAAAACCTTGTCGCCGATGGCGAGGTCATTGTCGCCATGGGCCATCATGCGAAAGCCCTCGTCGGTATCGACCAGCACGATGTTGTAGGGCACATGCGCCCGGGTCTCCGGCGTCGCGGCCCGGCAGACCAGCGAGGTCGCATACACCGTCCCTGCCCCGCTCGCGCGATGCTCCCTGAGATCGGACGAGCCGCAAGCCGCGCAGAAGCTGCGGCGGAAATATTGTCGCGCACCGCAGGCGTTGCAGGTCTGATAGACGATGGTTTCCGCACCCTTGGTCCAGTCAGCAATCGGTTCACTCATCGCACGCGCTCCAGGAACATGCTGACATGCGACGACAGCACGCCGCCGTCCCCGTGCAGCAGCGCGACCGAGGCGTCCCGCACCTGACGATTGTCGGCGCGCCCGGTCATCTGCAGATGGGTTTCGACGAGATGCGCCATCGCGCCGCCGACGCCGCAATGGCCGTAGCTGAGCAGGCCGCCATGGGTGTTGAGCGGCATCTCGCCGTCCCCGTTGAAATAGCCGGCACGCACCCGCGCCGCCGCCTCGCCGCGTCCGGCGAGGCCGAGGTCCTCCAGCAGCATCGCGAGCGTGATCGTGAAGCTGTCGTAGACCGCGGCGTAGCGCACGTCCGAAATCGCAACGCCAGACGCGGCCTTCGCCTTCGCGATCGAAATCTCGGCGCCGAGCTCGCTCAGCGCGGGCGCGGCCGTGACGTGCTGATGGGTGTGCGCCTGGGCGCAGCCGCGGACGCGGACCCGCCGGTCGCCGGTCGGCTCGCGGCTGATCACGCAGGCGGCGCCGCCGTCCGAGACCGGACAGCAGTCGAGCAGCTTGAGCGGCATCGCCACCGGCTTGGAGGCCATCACGTCGGCGACCGTGATCGGCTCGTGGAACTGGGCGCCGGGATGGGTCAGCGCATGCTTGCGCATCAAGACGGCGAACTCGGCAAGGTCTTCCTGCGTGAGGCCATATTCATGCATGTAGCGCGTCGCGACCAGGCCGTAATAGGCCGGGATCGTCGGCCCCAGCGTGACCTCGTAGTCGGGATGCCCGACCTGGGCCAGCGCCTGGATCGAGGCGTCGCGGCTCTGCCCGGTCAGCCGGTTCTCGCCGCCGACCACCAGCACGTGCTTCGCCACGCCGGCATCGACGAGTTGATGCGCCAGCATGGTCATGGCAAGCCCGGTGGCGCCGCCGACCTGGACGGCATGGGCATAGGACGGGCGGATGCCGAAATGCTCGGCGAATACGGTCGCCAGCATGATGTGCGGCGACACCGTGGAGTAGCCGCACAGGATGCCGTCGATCTCGGCGCGCTTCAGCCCGGCATCCGCGATCGCAAGCTCGGCCGCCTTGCTCATCAGGTCGAGCGAGGACAGGCCCTCATGCTTGCCGTAGGAGGTGAGGCCGACGCCGGTGACGAAGCTCATTTTGTCTCCACCCTCTCCATCGTCATTCCGGGGCGACGCGAAGCGGCGAGCCCGGAATCCATAACCACCATCGTGAGTATGGATTCCGGGCCCGCGCTACGCGCGTCCCGGAATGACGAGTGGAGAAATTGGTTCATCATCTCAATACGACTTCGGAAGGCCGAGCACCTTCTCACCGATGAAGCTGAGGATGAGTTGCGGGCTGATCGGCGCGATGCGCGGGATCAGCGATTCCCGCAAGTAGCGCTCGACGTGGTACTCCTTGGCATAGCCGAAGCCGCCATGGGTCATCACCGCCTGCTCGCAGGCGTGGAAGCCGGCTTCCGCCGCGAGATATTTCGCCGAGTTCGCCGCGGGGCCGCACGGCAGGTTCTGGTCATACTGCCAGCCGGCGCGCAGCACCATCAACCAGGCCGCCTCGAGCTCCATCCAGCACTTCGCCAGTGGATGCTGGATCGCCTGGTTCATGCCGATCGGGCGGTTGAACACGATGCGGCCCTTGGCGTAGTCCGACGCCCGCTTCAGCGCGATCTGGCCGAGCCCGACCGCTTCGGCCGCGATCAGGATGCGCTCGGGGTTCATGCCGTGCAGGATGTATTCGAAGCCACGCCCCTCTTCGCCGATGCGGTCCTCGACCGGGATCTCGAAATTCTCGAAGAACAGCTCGTTGGAATCGACCGGCTTGCGGCCCATCTTCTCGATCTCGTGCACGGTGACCCGCTTGCGGTCGAAATCGGTGTAGAACAGGCTGAGGCCGTGGGTCGGGCTGCGCACCTCCTCCAGCGGCGTGGTGCGGGCGAGCAGCAGAATCTTGTTGGCGACCTGCGCGGTCGAGATCCACACCTTCTGACCGTTGACGATGTATTTGTCGCCCTGCCGCACGGCGCGGGTCTTGAGCTGCGTGGTGTTGAGGCCGGTGTTGGGCTCGGTGACGGCAAAGCAGGACTTGTCGCGGCCGTCGATGATCGGCGGCAGCATGCGCTGGCACTGTTCCTTGGTGCCGAACACCACGACAGGATTGAGCCCGAACACGTTCATGTGCACGGCTGACGCGCCGGACATGCCCGCGCCAGATTCGGAGATCGTGCGCATCATGATCGCGGCGTCGGTAATGCCGAGCCCGGAGCCGCCATACTCCTCGGGTATGCAGATGCCGAGCCAACCGGCATCGGCCAGCGCACGGTGGAAGTCGGCCGGATAGCCGCCCTCCTTGTCCTTCTTCAGCCAATAGGCTTCGTCAAAGCGCGAGCAGATTTTTGCCACCGCGTCGCGGATCGATTCCTGGTTGGCGGAGAGTGCGAAGTCCATCTGTCGTGCTCCTATGCCTGCGCCGCTCTGGCGGCGCCTTCGCGCAGCATCGCCGCGATCTCCTCGGTCGAGAAACCTGCCTCCTGCAGGATCTCCACGCTATGCTCGCCGAGCCGCGGCGCCAACCGGCTCGGCTCCACCTTGGTCTCCGACCAGCGTGCCGACGGCGTCATGCTGCGGATGCGGCCCTCGGTCGGATGATCGATCACGGGGAAGACACCGGTTGCGACCATATGCGGGTCCTCGAGCAGGCTCTCGAGATCGTGCATCGGCATCACAGGCACGTCGGCCTGCTCGAGGATTGCGTTCCATTCGGCGGTGGTCTTGGTCTCAAGGATGCGCGCGAGCTCGGCGTAGACCACGTCGATGTTGGTGGCGCGGCCGGCGAAGGTCGCGAATTTCGGGTCGCTGCGCAGATCGTCGCGGCCGGTCGCCTTAAAGAAGTTCTCCCACTGCTTGTCGTTGTAGACGATGACGCAGATGTAGCCGTCCAGCGTCTTGTAGGGCCGCCGGTCCGGCGAGAGGTGGCGGGCATAGCCGCCCTTGTCGAGCGGCGGATCGTAAGTAAGCCCCCCCATGTGGTCGCCCATGACGAAGCCGGCCATGGTCTCGAACATCGGAATGTCGACGCGCTGGCCTTGCCCGGTGCGGTCGCGATGCACGAGGCTCGCGCAGATCGCGCCGACCGCGGTGAGACCGACGATGCGGTCGACCAGCGCGTTCGGCACGTAGCGCGGCACGCCGTCCGAGGTCTGCGCCATCAGCGCCGGCAGCGCTGTGGCGCCCTGGATCAGATCGTCATAGGCGGGCTTTGCGGCATACGGCCCGTCCTGGCCGAAGCCGAACACGCCGGCATAGATCAGCCGCGGATTGACCTTGGCGACGACGTCGTAGTCGAGCTGCAGCCGCGCCATCGCCTGCGGGCGCACGTTGTAGACCAGCACGTCGGCCTTCGCGATCAGCCGCAGCACGGCCTCGCGGCCCGCGGGCTTCTTCAGGTCGAGGCAGACCGAACGCTTGCTGCGGTTGGTATTGAGGAACACCGGGCCCATGCCGGGATGCCGGGTCGGACCGATCTGCCGCGTCACGTCGCCGTCGGGCGATTCCACCTTGATGACATCGGCGCCGTAATCGCCGAGCATCTGCGTGGCGTAGGGTCCCATCAGCACGGTCGTCATGTCGACGACCTTGATACCCTGCAATGGTCCCATCGTGCTGCTCGCTCCCCGGCTGTTCTGGATTGAAGCCTAGTAACGGGAGGTCTTTGCCGAGATCAAGCTGCGCCGGGCGTATGGGCGTATGCGCGGCGGCGGCGCGATGTCTCGTTAATCCGTCCTGCGGACTATTGCCCCGGCAGCGCGTCGCGCGCCTTCAGGAGCCTTTCCAGCTCCTCATTCTGCTGTTCAAGCCGTTCGGCGATGCGCTCCTCGACTTCGGCGCCGGCAGCGCCGGCGGCCTGTTCGATCAACTGCCGGATATTGTCGCGCAGGATCGCGATCCGGTCATTCAGTTCCGACAGCGACAGAAAGCTCTCGTTTCCCATGGGTGCAGTCTCCGAAGCCTGTTCCAAGCTTAGCGCGACTGGACGCATCGGCCTATCCCCCCGCGACGCCGCGCCGGGCGATTTACGCCTGCTTGGCCATCATCTCCCGCAGCGCGGTCTTCAGCACCTTGCCGTAATTGTTCTTCGGCAGGGCATCGAGATAGACGTAGCGTTTCGGCCGCTTGAAGCGGGCGATCGAGGCAAGGCAGTGCGCGTCGAGCCTGCCGTCGTCGGCGGTGACACCATCCTCCAGCACGACGCAGGCGACGACGATCTCGCCCCATTCCGGATCCGGCACGCTGATCGCCGAGACTTCGCGGACGTCGGGATGCGTCAGCAGCGCTTCCTCGACCTCGCGCGGATAGATGTTGGTGCCGCCGGAGATGATGACGTCCTTGGAGCGGTCCGACAGCGTCAGGAAGCCGTCGGCGTCGAGCCGGCCGACGTCGCCGGTGCGCAGCCAGCCGTCCCTCAGCGTCTCGGCATTGGCCTTCGGGTTGTTCCAGTAGCCGAGCATCACGGTCAAACCCTTGACCTCGATCTCGCCGGTCTCGCCGGCGGGCAGCGGCGTGCCGTCCTTGTCGGTGATGCGGACGGTGACGACGCTCTGCGCGGTCCCCACCGACGCCAGCCGTTCGAGATAGCGCGGATGATCGCTGGCGCGATGCCAGTCACGCGACAGCGCCGTGATGGTCATCGGCGACTCGCCCTGGCCGTAGATCTGCACGAAGCGCGGGCCCATCGTCGCCATCGCATCCCTGATGTCGACGGTGTACATCGGGCCGCCGCCATAGATGATGGTGCGCAGCCCTTCGCCGTTCTCGCCGCGCTTCCTGGCGGCATCGACCAGCCGGCGCACCATGGTGGGCGCTGCAAACATCACGACATTGTCGAGCTGGCGGCCGAGGTTGAGCACCTCGTCCGGATCGAAGCCGCCGGTTTCAGGAACGACGTGGCGGCCGCCCATGCGGACATGCGGGAAATTATAGAGGCCTGCGCCATGCGAAATCGGCGCGGCATAGAGCGAGGCGTCGTTCGGCGTCGCTTGGTCAACGTCGGCGAGATAGCACAGCGACATCGCAAGCAGATTGCCGTGGCTGAGCATCACGCCCTTGGGGCGGCCTGTCGTGCCCGACGTATAGAACAGCCAGGCGAGATCGTTGCTTTCGCGCGGCAGCGGCGCGGGCGCGCCCTCGCCCCTTCGCATCGCCCTGTACGCGTCGCTGTCGACCGACAGCAGGGTCATGGCGGCGGGGCAATCGTCCCGGGCTTCGGTCAGTGCGTCGATCGTGTCATCGGACACGAAAGCAAGCCTCGCGCCACCATTGCCGCAGATCCACGCCGCCTCGCGGCCGTGCAGCTTGGCGTTGATCGGGATCGCGACGGCGCCGATCCACCAGATGCCGTAGAGGCATTCGAGATATTGCGTGCAGTTCGACGCAAACAACGCGACGCGGTCGCCGGCGGCAATACCATGATCGTGCGCCAGCGCCGCCCCGATCGAGGCGGCGCGGCGGGCGAAGGTCGCGTAATCGGCGTCGAGATCGAAGCCGGTCAGCAGCGCCGGCGCATCGGGGCGTGCCCGCGCCGTCGCCGCCAGCCATTCGGCAATGTTCAAGCTACTTGGCCGGTCAAGCTACTTGGCCGGCTCGAGGATCGAGACGTAATTGGCGACCGCAGCACCGCCCATGTTGAAGATGCCGCCGATTTGCGGGTTCTTGAGCTGCATGCCCTCCGGCGCCTGGCCGGCGAGCTGCATCGCGCTCATCACATGCATCGAAACGCCGGTGGCGCCGATCGGATGGCCCTTGGCCTTGAGGCCGCCGGATGGATTGACCGGCAGCTTGCCGTCCTTCTGGGTCCAACCTTCCTTGATGGCGCGCGCACCCTGCCCCTTCGGCGTCAGGCCCATCGCTTCATATTCGATCAGTTCGGCGACCGTGAAGCAATCGTGGGTCTCGACGAAGGACAGATCGGAGAGTTGCAGGCCGGCCTTGTCCAGCGCGCGCTGCCACGCAACGGTGCAGCCTTCGAACTGCAGGATGTCGCGCTTGGACATCGGCAGGAAATCCTGCGCATGCGCAGTGGCGCGGATGTTCACCGCCTTGCCCATGCTCCTGGCGGTCTCGGCGTCGGTCAGCACCAGCGCGGCGGCGCCGTCCGACACCAGCGAGCAGTCGGTGCGCTTCAAGGGTCCGGCGACATAGGGGTTCTTCTCGCTCTCGGCGCGGCAGAACTCGAAGCCGAAATCCTTGCGCATCTGCGCATAGGGATTGGCGACGCCGTTCTTGTGGTTCTTCGCCGCGATCATCGCCAGCGCGTCCGACTGGTCGCCGTATTTCTGGAAATAGGACTGCGCGATCTTGCCGAACACCCCGGCGAAACCGCCGACCGTATCGCCGTCCTCGGGCAGATACGACGCCTTCAACAGGTTCTTGCCAATCTCAGGGCCCGGCGTCTTGGTCATCTGCTCGACGCCGACGACCAGCACGATCTTGGCGGCACCCGCCTCGATGGCGCGAATGCCCTGGTGCACGGCGGCCGAACCGGTGGCGCAGGCGTTCTCGACCCGCGTCGTCGGCTTGAAGCGCAGCGCCGGATTGGCCTGCAGCACCAGCGAGGCCGTGAAATCCTGCGGCGAGAAGCCGGCGTTGAAATGGCCGAGCATGATCTCGTCGACATCGGATGCGGCAATGCCGGCATCGGCCAGCGCCTCATTGGCGACCTTGACGACGAGGCTTTCGACGGTCTCCACGTCGAACTTGCCGAATGGCGTGTGCGCCCAACCCACAATGCTGGCTGCTGTCATGGCCGTATCTCCCTGTTCCTGTTCGGGAGTTATGTAGCGTATCTTCAGCCGGCTTTCAGCGTTTTCATCGCCTTGGCGCACATGGCGGTTATGCCCGCCCAGTTGCCGGCGCGGATATCGGCCGCCGGGCACAGCCAGGAGCCGCCGACCGCGAGCACGTTGGCCTCGGCAAGCCAGGTCGCCGCATTGGCCTCGCCAATGCCGCCGGTCGGGCAGACCCTGACATTCGGGAATGGACCGGCCAAGGCCCGCAGTGCCTTGATACCGCCGGCCTGCTCGGCCGGGAAGAATTTGACGACGTCGAAGCCGTGCGCCAGCGCCTGCATGAGCTCGGACGCGGTCGCGATCCCCGGCGCGAACGGCAGCCGGCTGGCAGCCACCGCCTTCAGCAGCTCGGGCGTCGCGCCCGGGCTGATGCCGAATTTGGCGCCGAGCGCCTCGGCGCGCGCCAGATCACCGGCATTGAGGATGGTGCCGATCCCGACCACCGCGTCGGGCACCTCGGCGATGATGGCTTTGGCCGCATCGGCCGCGACCGGCGTACGCAGCGTCACCTCGAGCGTGCGCACGCCGCCGGCGACCAGCGCCCTGGCGAGCGGGACGGCGTCCTCGACCCGCTCGATGGTCAGCACCGGGATCACGGTGGCCCGGCGGATCAGCTCGGCGATCTGGTCCTGCTTCGATGTCGTTGTCATTGCGAGGCCTTGCGGGATGGTGGGGGACGAGGCGCCTTCTTCGGCGGCATGGCGTAGCGTGGAATGATCGCGCCGGGATAGCACACCACGACACCGGCCAGACGATGACCGGCGCGCGCCGCCTCTGCGGGCTCGGCGCCACCGAGCCGCGCAGCAAGGTAGGCTGCGGCAAAACTGTCGCCGGCCGCCGTGGTGTCAACCACCGGCTTGATGAGCGGCTCCGCCCTCACCTCGGTCGTCCCGGTAGCGGAGCGCACGATGCAGGCGGGCTCGGCAAGCTTGAGCACCACCTCGGGGCTCGAAATGCCGGCGAGCAGCGCCGTGTTGCTCTCGCCGGGATAGAGCGGTGCGAGGTCTTCGGTCGACGCCAGCACGATATCGGCGGTGTCGAATGCGCTGCTGAAGACGCTTCGCGCGACGCCCAGGTCCGGCCAGCCGCGGGCGCGGAAATTGGTGTCGAATGCGAAACGCGTGCCCAGGAGCCGCGCCCGCTTCAGCGCAGCCATCAGCCGCTCGCGCCCGTCCTCGCGCAGGATCGAGAGCGTGATCGCGGAGAGATAGACGATATCGTAGGTCGCGAGCGAGTTCAGGATGTCGTCCGTCTCCGGAAGGTCCATCAGCTCACGGGCGGCGGCGCTATCGCGCCAGTGGAAGAAGCGCCGCTCGCCCTTGTCGTCGGTCTGGATCAGATAGAGCCCGGGCAGCTTGCCTGCCAATCGCGCGACATGCTTGGTGCCGATGCCTTCCGCCGCCCAGCCGGCGATCATCTCATCACTGAGCCCGTCGTCGCCGAGCGCCGTGATATAGTCGATGTGGACGCCGAGCCGCGACAGATAGACCGCGGTGTTCAGCGTGTCGCCGCCATAGGAGCGCGAATACAGCCCGCCGGGCTGGCCGCCCGTCGCCTGACGCAGCTCGATCATGCATTCGCCGATGCTGGCAACCCTGGTCATAGCAAGACCCGTGCGCCTGCGGAGCTAAGCAGCAAACTTGCCGCCGAGCTCGTCCTCGATGTGGATGCGGATGATGTCGTCGAAGGTCTTCTCGGCGGTGGTGAAGCCGAGCTTCAGCGCGCGCTCGGTGGCGAAATCGCGCGGCCAGCCAGAGACGATGCTGATGATGGTCGGATCGGGCACCCGCTTGATCCGCGCGGTGACGTTCTTGCCGGCCACCCGCTCCAGCGCTGCGATCTGCTCGCCGACGGAGACGGACATCCCGGGCATGCTGAGATTGCGCCGCGGTCCCATCGCGTTGAGGTCCATGGTGCCGGCATGGACCAGGAATCCGACCGCCGATTTCGGCGAGGCGTGCCAGTGCCGAACGTCCTCGGACACCGGCAGGACCGCCTCCTCGCCCGCCAGCGGTTCGCGGATGATGTTGGAGAAGAAGCCGGACGCCGCCTTGTTCGGCTTGCCCGGGCGCACGCAGATCGTCGGCAGGCGGATGGATATCCCGTCGAGCAGACCCTTGCGGGTATAGTCGTTGATCAGGAGCTCGCAGATCGACTTCTGCGTGCCATAGCTGGTCAGCGGCGTGTGAAAGAACTCGTCGCCGATCTTCTCAGGGAACGGGGCGCCGAACACCGCGATCGAGGAGGTGAACACCAGCCGCGGCTTATAGCCGCCGCCGACGGCGCGGATCGCGTCGATCAGGTAGCGGGTGCCGTCGAGATTGATCCGGTAGCCCTTGTCGAACTCCGCCTCCGCCTCGCCCGAGACGATCGCGGCGAGATGGAAGATCACGTCGGGGCGCTCGGCGATCAGCGGCGCAGCAGCGCCGGCATTAGCGAAGTCGGATGCGACGACATTGACCGGGATCGCGGCATTCGCGGGCTTGGCCGGCGCGACCACGTCCTGCAAGGTCATCTTGCTGATGTCCTGCTTGCCGAGACGGCCCTCACGCAGCAGGCGTTCGGTGAGCTTGCGACCGACCATGCCGGCGGCACCCAGGATCAGAATGTGCACGACGCGTCTCCTTTTCTTGTTCTTCCACGGTCCAGAGTGGGCGCGTTATTCCTTCACGGCGCCCGTCATGGCCGACACATAATGCTCAACGAAGAACGCGTAAAGAATAACCAGCGGCAACGAGCCGACCAGCGCTCCGGCCATCAACGAGCCCCATTTGTAGATGTCGCCATCGACGAACTCGTTGACGATCGCGACCGGAACCGTCTTGTTCGGTGTCGATTGCAGGAATGTCAGCGCATAGATGAACTCGTTCCAGCATAGCGTGAACGAGAATATGAAAGCGGAGATCAGGCCCGGGATCGCCAACGGCACGATGATCTTGACCAGGATCTGCCAGCGCGACGCGCCGTCGATCAATGCGCACTCTTCCAGCTCATAGGGGATGGTCTTGAAGTAACCCATCAGGAGCCAGGTCGAGAACGGGATCAGCAGCGTCGGATAGACCAGGATCAACGACAGCGGCGAATCGAACAGCCCGTAGGCCTGGATCACCGACGCCAGCGGGATGAACAGGATCGATGGCGGCACCAGATAAGCGAAGAAGATCAGGACACCAACGGCCTCCGCACCCTTGAAGCGCAGCCGCGTGATCGCGTAGGCCGACAGCACGCTGGCGACGATGGAAAGGAAGGTCGCGCCGACAGCGACATACATCGTGTTCCAAAGCCAGCGCGGATACTGGGTTTCGAACAGCAGCTTGCTGATGTGCTTGAAGGTCGGATGGATCACCCAGAACGGGTTGAACTTGTCCATGTCGATGAGCTGCTCGTCCGGCTTGATCGACGTCAGCACCATCCAATAGAACGGGAACAGCAGCACCACGAGGATGATGAACAGCGGCAAATAGAGCGTAACGAGGCGTCGCGGCAGCGACTCCAGATAGTTCATGCCTTCGGTGGCATCGCCGGTGTTGGTCACGGCCTTCGATTGCAAGGTTGAATCAGTCATTGCTCGATCCTTGCTGCCATTTGCGGCGCTGCATTCCGAACCAGGAGATGGCGATGGCCGCCACCAGGAAGGGAATCATCGCGGTGGCGATCGCGGCGCCCTCGCCGAGCCGCCCGCTGATGATGCCGCGTTGATAGCTCAGCGTCGCCATCAGATGCGTGGCGTTGACCGGGCCGCCGCGGGTCAATGCCCAGATCAACTGGAAATCGGTGAAGGTGAATAGCACCGAGAAGGTCATCACCACGGCGATGATCGGGGTCAGCAGCGGATAAGTGATGAAGCGAAAGCGCTGCCAGCCGGTGGCACCGTCGAGCGTGGCGGCCTCATAAAGCGATGGCGAGACCGTCTGCAGGCCGGCCAGCAGCGTGATCGCGACAAACGGAACGCCACGCCAGACGTTGGCGAAGATCACGCTCGCCCGCGCCCACTCCGTGTCGCCGAGGAAGTTGATGTTGCTGTGGATCAGTCCGAGCTTGATCAGCGACCAAGAGATGATCGAGAACTGCGAATCGTAGATCCACCAGAACGCGATCGCCGACAGCACGGTCGGCACGATGAACGGGATCAGCACGATCGAGCGGATCACCGCCTTGAACGGCATGTGCCGGTTCAACAGCAGCGCGAGATAGAGTCCGATCGCGAATTTGATGGCGCTTGCGATCAGCGTGTAAAGCAGGGTGTTGAACACCGACAGCCAGAAGATCGAGTCGTCCCACAGCCACTGGTAATTCTCGACACCGATAAAGGCTCCGGCGCGCCCGATGCGCTCGTCGGTGAAGCTCATCCAGACGCCAAGGCCGAGAGGATAAGCCAGGAACAGGATCAGGAATGCCGCCGTCGGCAGCATGAACCAGAACGCCGCCCAATTGCGGTTTCCCTTGAGCCGCGACCATGCCGACGGCTCACCCGTTGCGGCAGCGCGCGCCGGCATTGATGTCTGGACAGTGCTCATTCGCTCTCAACTCCAAACCGGACAGCGACACCCGGCCAATCCAGACCGGGTGTCGCTTCCGTTTGCTGCAATTCCGATCACCGGCGCTTTGCAGCGCCGGCCGTCGCTCAGCGGAAGATACGCTTGGCCGCGCGCTCGGCCGAAGCCATCGCGGTCTTCACATCCTCGCGACCGGTGCAATAGTTCGCAAACATGTCGACCACGACGAAATCGGCGATCGCAGCCGCGGCGTTCTCGCTCATCTGCGCCTCGCCTGCCGGGGTCGACGCGGTCTGCGCCACGCTTTGATACGGCGTCGTCTTCGGATCCGCGGTCCAGACCGGGTTCTTGTCGTAGCCGAGCAGGAAGTGCGACAGGTAACCCTGCGCCGCCTCGATCCACGGATTGAACTGATCCGGCTCCAGCATAAAGGCCGTGAACGCCTTGCAGGTCTGCGGATATTTCGAGAAACTGAAGATCAGGATCGGGAAGCCGAGATGCAACTCGCGCGTCTTACCGTCGAGCCCGGCCGGCAGATGGGCGTGGTTCATGTCCTCGGCGATCTGCGGATTTTCCTTCTTCGCCGTGACATAGATTGAAATGCCGTTGACGGTCAGATGCAGCTGCCCGGCCAGGAACGCTTTGTTGTTGGAGCTGTCGTTCCATGACGCGGTGCCCGGCACGAAATTGTCGTAAAGGCCCTTGACGTATTCGAGCGACTTCGCTGTCTCCGGCGAGTTGACGACGACCTTGTTGTCCTTGTCGATCAGCTTGCCGCCATGCGCCCAGAGCGCCCAGTGCAGCCAGCCATTGGCGTCGCCCGAGGCGTGGCCGAGCGCCATGCCGGCCGGGGTACCGTTCTTGTTCATGCCCTTCACCAGATCGGCAAAGCCGGCGAGGTCCTTCGGGAATTCCTTGTGGCCGGCCTTCTCCATGGCCGCGACCCGATAGTTGACGAGGCCGCCGGTGGCCGCGACCGGAATGCCGATCCACTTGCCGTTCAGCATGCCGTACGCCTTGCCGGAATCGGCCCAGCCGCCGCACTTCTTGCCGAGATAGTCGGCGACGTCGGTGACGTCGACGCACTTGCTCGGGAACAGGAAGGGCAGCGAATAGAGGCCCCAGACCATGTCGAGGCCCTGCCCCGTATTGGCCGCCACCGAGGCCTTCGGCTGGATGTCGTCGTAGGATTCGTTGGAGACGTTGATCGTGACGTTGTTGGCCTTCTGGAACGCGTCGACGATCTTCATGAAGGCCACGTCCTCGGCTTCCACGAAGCGCTTCCAGCGCAGCAGGTTGATCTTGGCGCCCGGCTCCGGCTTCCACTGCGAAGTCTGCGCCCAGGCCTTGGCATAGCCGAGCAGCTGATCGCTCGACATCGTCGCCGCGGCAGCCAGCATGGTCGCACCGCCCTTGAGCAGCGAACGGCGGTCCGTACTAAAAATCGACATTGGCAATTTTCTCCCGTTTTTTGGTTGTCGTTTCAGACGTCGCATGCCCCGCCGAAAAACGGCAGGCCGATAGTCTCGTCACCAGGATGCGCTGACGCTGCGTGCTGGCGCGGCATCGCTCAGCTGTTCAGCCGCTTGCCGGTACCATCGTCGAACAGATGGACCAGCGCCGGATCCGGCTTGAGCCGGACCTTGTCGCCGGGATTGAACAGATGGCGCTCGCGGAACACCGCGACGACCTGCTCGCCGCCGAGCTTGGCGAACACCTGCGTCTCCGATCCGGTCGGCTCGACCACCACGATCTCTGCCTCGGCGCCGTCATCGGCGATGGTGAAATGCTCGGGCCGAACGCCGTACACCGCCGGCTTGCCGTCGGAATTGGCCGGCGCGGATTTCAGCGGCAGCTTGACGCCGTTCGGTCCCTCGAAATAGGCGGCGCCGTTGACCTTGACATTGCCCTTGAGGAAGTTCATTGCCGGCGAGCCGATGAAACCGGCCACGAACTGGTTCGCGGGCCTGTCGTAGAGCTCGAGCGGCGAGCCCATCTGCTCGACGATGCCGTCATGCATCACCACGATTTTGTCGGCCATGGTCATGGCCTCGATCTGGTCGTGGGTGACGTAGACCGTCGTGGTCTTCAGCCGCTGGTGCAGTTCCTTGATCTCGGTGCGCATCGCGACGCGCAGCTTGGCGTCGAGGTTCGACAGCGGCTCGTCGAACAGGAACACCTGCGGATCGCGCACGATGGCGCGGCCCATTGCAACACGCTGGCGCTGGCCGCCGGAGAGTTGCCGCGGATAGCGCTCAAGCAGCGGGGTCAAAGCGAGGATTTCCGCCGCGCGCTTGACGCCGGTCGAGATTTCCTCGGGCTTGGCGCCGCGCAGCTTCAACGAGAAGCCCATATTGTCGGCGACCGTCATGTGCGGATAAAGCGCGTAGTTCTGGAACACCATCGCAATGTCGCGCTCTTTGGGCTGGACATTGTTGACGACGCGATCGCCGATCGAGATCGTTCCTGAGGTGATGTTCTCGAGTCCCGCCAGCATGCGCAGCAGGGTCGACTTGCCGCAACCTGAAGGGCCGACCAGCACGACGAACTCGCCGTCCTCGATCGGGATCGACACGCCGTGCAGGACTTCAAAATTGCCGAACGACTTGCGCACGTCGCGAATCTGGACCGACGACATCCACTTCCCTCCCTCAAGTTACCGACGACGTACGACGAGTGCCGCCACCGCTCTGTTTTGTTCCGGCCACGCTGGGCGCGCGGCTCTGTTGGACTGACGATATTGTCCGCAGTTTATCCGGTTTTGGCAATCGTTGGATTAGCAATCGCTTGGTAGCGCTGTCAATATCGGTTTGTCTGCGACGAACGTCGTGATATGAGCGGCAAATGGCCCGAAAGCGCATCACGCCTGGCAAGATCCGGCTCGCCGAAGTCGCGAAGCTCGCCGGCGTCAGTCCGATTACGGCCTCGCGCTTCTTCAGGAATCCGGACGCGCTTTCGGCCGGCAAGCGCGCCCGGGTCGAGAGTGCGGCAAAAGAACTCGGTTACGTGCCCAATCTCGCGGCACGCGCGCTTGCGTCGCAGCGTACCGAGGTGATCGGTGTCCTGATCCCGTCGCTCACCAACAACGTGTTCGCCGACGTACTGCGCGGCATCTATGACGCGCTCGACGGCAGCCGCTACAGCATTCAGCTCGCCAACACCCGCTACAGCATCCTGCAGGAAGAGCGCCTGCTGCGTCTATTTCTGGCACAGAAGCCGGCTGGGCTGATCATTACCGGCATCAACCAGACCGCCGATTCCCACCGCGTCATGGAGGCCGTGGACTGCCCGATCGTGCAGATCATGGAGGTCGGCCCCTCGCCGATCGACATGATGATCGGATTCTCGCACTTTGACGCAGCAAAAGCTGCGATCGCCCACCTCCTTGCGCAGGGCTACCGGCGCATCGGCTTCCTCGGCGCGCGAATGGATCCGCGGGTGCAGCGGCGGCTCGACGGCTATCGCGCCGCGATGACGGACGCCGCGCTGTTCGATCCGCAGCTCATCGTCACCACGGCGATACCGACCTCGGTGACGCTGGGCGGGACGCTGTTTGCCGACCTGCTCGCCCAGGCACCCGACATCGACGCGGTGTTCTGCGTCAATGACGACTTGGCGCTCGGCGCGCTGTTCGAATGCAAGCGCCGCCACATGACGGTGCCGGAGCAGATGGCGATCGTCGGCTTCAACGACCTCGAATTCATGGCCTCGAGCGAGCCGACGCTGAGCAGCGTGCGCACCAATCGCTACGAAATGGGCAGAAACGCTGCCATGATGGTGCTGGAGACGCTGGAAGGCCGCCGCCCCACTGAGTCCGTCGTCGATCTCGGCTTCAGTGTCATGGAACGGCAAAGCTCGGCGCGACGCAGCTGACATCCACCCGATACCAGCCCGTCACAAGGACGCGAAAAATGACAAAATGATAGCGCAACCAAGCGCCTTCAACTAAGGTCCAATCCATCCATCGAAACACCTGTGCGTGATCGCCTGGGTTTGTAATGCCCGACGATTTGCGCAAGGTAGAACAACGTTGAACCAGAGCCCTTGAATGGGCCCAGCAAGATTTGCATTGCGGGAGAGACCAATGACAAAACCCCACACCAACGGGCACAGCGCCGCAGGCGAGACCACAAAGGGCAAGGGCCGCCGGCTCCGCTCGCAGGAATGGTTCGACAACCCGCACAATCCGGGCATGACCGCGCTCTATCTCGAGCGCTACCTCAATTACGGCCTGACCCGCGAGGAATTGCAGTCGGGCAAGCCTATCATCGGCATCGCACAGACCGGCAATGACCTGTCGCCCTGCAACCGGCATCACCTCGAGCTCGCCCACCGCGTTCGCGAGGGCATCCGCGCCACCGGCGGCATCGCGATGGAGTTTCCGACCCATCCGATCCAGGAGACCGGCAAGCGCCCGACCGCGGCGCTCGACCGCAACCTCGCCTATCTCGGCCTCGTCGAGATCCTGTTCGGCTATCCGCTCGATGGCGTGGTGCTGACCACCGGCTGCGACAAGACCACGCCGGCCTGCATGATGGCGGCTGCGACCGTGAACCTGCCGGCGATCGTGCTGTCGGGCGGCCCGATGCTGAATGGCTGGCACGAAGGCCAGCGCACCGGCTCCGGCACCGTGGTGTGGAAGGCGCGCGAGCGGCTCGCCGCGGGCGAGATCGACTATGAGCAGTTCCTCGAGATCGTGGCCTCCTCGGCGCCCTCGGTCGGCCACTGCAACACGATGGGCACCGCCTCCACGATGAACTCGCTGGCCGAGGCACTCGGCTTCTCGCTGCCGGGCTGCGCGGCGATCCCGGCGCCCTATCGCGAGCGTGGCCAGATCGCCTACGAGACCGGCAAGCGCATCGTCGACATGGTCTGGGAAGACCTCAAGCCGTCGGACTTCCTGACCCGCGAAGCGTTCGAGAACTGCATCGTGGTCAACTCCGCGATCGGCGGTTCGACCAACGCGCCGATCCACATCAATGCGCTGGCGCGCCATGTCGGCGTCGAGCTGTCGATCGACGACTGGCAGAAATACGGACATGACATTCCGCTGCTGGTGAACATGCAGCCGGCCGGCTTCTATCTCGGCGAGGAGTACCACCGCGCCGGCGGCGTACCGTCTGTCGTGCGCGAGCTGATCAAGCACAAGCGCATCCATGAAGGCGCCCTCACCGTCAACGGCCGCACCATGGGTGAGAATTGCAAGGAAGCGCCGCAGCCCGATGGCGACGTGATCTGGGGCTACGACAAGCCGCTGGTGAAGGACGCCGGCTTCATCGTGCTGCGCGGCAATCTGTTTGATTCCGCGATCATGAAGACCAGCGTGATCTCGAAGGAATTCCGCGACCGTTATCTGTCCAACCCGAAGGACCTCAACGCCTTCGAGGGCCGCGCCGTCGTGTTCGAGGGCCCGGAGGATTATCACGCGCGGATCGAGGATCCCGCGCTCGACATCGACGAGCACTGCATCCTGTTCATTCGCGGCACCGGCCCGATCGGCTATCCCGGCGGCGCCGAAGTGGTGAACATGCAGCCGCCGGCCGCGCTGATCAAACGCGGCATCCTGTCCCTGCCCTGCATCGGCGACGGCCGGCAGTCCGGCACCTCGGGCTCGCCCTCGATCCTCAACGCCTCGCCGGAGGCCGCCGCCGATGGCGGGCTCGCGATCCTGAGGAGCGGCGACAAGGTGCGCATCGACCTCAACAAGGGCAGCGCCAACATCATGACCTCGGAAGATGAGCTGCGCACCCGCCGCGCCGAGCTGAAGGCCAAGGGCGGCTTCCCGCACCCGGCCAACCAGACGCCGTGGCAGGAGCTCTACCGCCAGACCGTCGGCCAGCACGCCACCGGCGCCTGCCTCGAGCTCGCGACACGTTACCACGACATTGCCGGCAAGGTCGGCGTGGCGCGGGACAATCACTAGAGCATCACCGTCATTCCGGGGCAGCCCGCAGGGCTGACCCCGGAATCCATAACCACGATCGGGAGTATGGATTCCGGGCCCGCGCTGCGCGCGTCCCGGAATGACCCGAGAAACCGGGAGAGAGACAAATGTCAGACAGACTGAAGGGCAAACGCGCCGTGGTCACCGCCGCGGCGGCCGGCATCGGGCGCGCATGCGCGATCGCATTCGCGCGCGAAGGCGCGACCGTGATCGCCACCGACATCAATGAGAGCGGCATCGCCACGCTGGGCAAGGACGGCATCGCCGAGACCGCGCGGCTCGACGTTCGCAGCACGGCCGACGTCAACAGCTTCGCCAAGCGCGTTGGCAAGATCGACATCCTGCTCAATGCTGCTGGCTTCGTGCATCACGGCACCATTCTGGAGTGCTCCGACGAAGACTTCGACTTCTCGTTCGATCTCAACGTCAAATCCATGCACCGAACCATCAAGGCGTTTCTGCCTGCGATGCTGGCAGGCGGCGGCGGCAACATCGTCAACATTTCGTCCTGCGCGGCGTTGCGGCCGCCGGCCAATCGCTACGTCTACAGCGCGTCGAAGGCGGCGGTTTCGCTGCTCACGCGCGCGGTCGCGCTCGACTTCATCACCCAGGGCATCCGCTGCAACGCGATCTGTCCCGGCACCGTCGAGACGCCCTCGATGCTGGAGCGCGCGGCTGCCGCCGGCCCGGACGGACGCGAGAAGTTCGTCGCCCGCCAGAAGATGGGCCGGCTCGGCACCGCCGAGGAGATCGCAGCCATGGCGGTGTATCTTGCGAGTGACGAAGCCGCCTTCACCACCGGTGTCGACATGGTCGTCGACGGCGGCTTCATGCTCTGACAGGCACGCAAAGGCATTCAGCATGAACAAGATCGATCTCGACGGCCGCTGCGCCGTGGTCACCGGCGGTGCGCAGGGGTTCGGCCGCGCCATTACCGAGCGCTTCGTCGCATCCGGCGCCAAGGTCGCAATCTGGGATTTCGACCAGCCGCTGGCGGAGAAGACCGCGCGGGCGATCGGCGAGAACGTGATCGCGATCAAGACCGACGTCGCCGATCCCGCCGCGGTCGACGCCGCGCGCGATCAGACGCTCAGGGCATTCGGCAAGATCGACATCCTCGTCAACAACGCCGGCATCACCGGCGCCAACAAGCCGGTCTGGGAAACCGATCTCGACGACTGGCGCCGGGTGATGCGCATCAATCTCGAGGGTCCCTTCATCTGTTGCAAGGCGGTCGTGCCGACCATGATCGGCCAGAAGTACGGCCGCATCGTCAACATCGCCTCGATCGCCGGCAAGGAAGGCAATCCGAACGCCGCGCATTATTCGTCGTCGAAGGCCGGCCTGATCGCGCTGACCAAATCGCTCGGCAAGGAGCTCGCCCAGCACGACATCCTGGTCAACGCGGTGACGCCGGCTGCGGCGAAGACCGCGATCTTCGACCAGATGACGCAAGCGCATATCGACTTCATGCTGTCGAAGATTCCGAAAGCCCGCTTCGTCCAGGTCGAGGAGCTGGCCGCGATGGTGGCCTGGCTGGCATCGGAAGACTGCGCGTTCTCGACCGGCGCGGTGTTCGACATCTCCGGCGGCCGCGCGACGTACTAACTCGCGCGCTTCGCTTGCTGGCGGAGCGCGGCGACCAGGTGATCTGCCAATAGTGATGCCGCGCGCGACAGGTCTCGCGCGCGGTGCAGCCGGATCTCCGCACGCGGCAGTCGCGGCAAGCCGTCGCGCGACGTCAGGCGCCGCAGCGCAGGCGGAAACGTGCCCGACTTGACCACGGTCACCGCAAGGCCCTGTGCCGCAATCGCCTCGACCGCGGCCAGGCTGTGGCTGACAAAGGCGAGCCGCCACGGCCGGTCGGCCTCGTCGAGTGCCTGCATCGCCCAGGCCCTGAACAGGCAGCCCTGCGGATACAGCGCGACCGGCAGCGGATCGAGCTGCTCGACACGATGCGCCGCGCTGGCGGCCCACACCGCCTGCTCGGTGCGCAGCAACTCGCCCTCGCCGCGCCCCTCGGGGTGCATCGCGATCACGAGGTCGTAGGCTTCGCCGAGCCGGTCCGTCATCGACGACGTCAGCCCGGTCTCCATCTCGACATGGATCAGCGGATAGTTGGCGGTGAAATCCTTGAGCAGCGGCGGCACGATCAAGGTCCCGTAGTCGTCCATCACGCCAAGACGGACCCGCCCGTCGGTGCCGTGCGCGCGCACCCGGCCGATCGCCTCGGCGTTGAGGCTGAGAATCCGGCGGGCATAACCGAGCAGCCCTTCGCCGGCCGCACTGAGGTCGACGCTGGAGGTGCTGCGGTGAAACAGCTCGGCCTGCAGCCGTTCTTCCAGCCGCTTCACCTGCATGCTGACGGCGGATTGGGTCCGGTCCAGCGCCGATGCCGCGCGGGTGAAGGAGCGATGGTCCGCCACCGCGACAAAGGCCTGCAGGAGATCCGGGTCCAGGGTGCTCATAACGATATGTGATTTGCTCGATCAAATATATTCCATTCCATGATTATGCCCTCGTCCCTAGATTGCGCAAGCAAAACAGGGGGATCGAGCGGGATGGGCGAAATCTGGGGGGTGCTGGCTGCGGTGCTGTCGAGTGCGATCGGTGGAACCTCGATCGGGGCGACGCGGTTCCTGGTCGGCGCGATCGATCCGCTGGCGATCGGCGCATTCCGTTTCGGCATCGGCGTGCTGCTGCTGCTGCCGCTGGCGCTGCTGCATCGTGGAAGCTGGCCGCCGCGGCGCGACTGGCCCGGCGTCGCCGGCCTCGGCCTGCTGTTCTTCGCGGCGTTTCCGATCCTGTTCAACGCCTCGCTGATCTTCACGACCGCGGCGCGCGGCGCACTCGCGCTCTCGACCCTGCCGCTGCTGACCATGCTGGTCGGCGCGGCGCTCGGCATCGAGCCGCTCACCGCGCGCAAGACCGTAGGCGTCCTGGTCACGATCCTCGGCGTCGCGATGGCGCTGCTCTCCGGCCTCGCCACGGCACCACCGGATGCCTGGCGCGGCGATCTGTTGATGGTCGCGGCCGCGCTGTGCATGGCGCTCTACAGCATCTGGTCGAAACCCTTCATCCGTCGCTCCGGCCCGATCCCGTTCACGACGCTCGCCATGGCGGCTGGTGCAGTGGTCCTGATAACGGCCTCGCTGCTGCGCGGCAGCTTTGCGCCGGTCGCGGAGTTCGGCGCGCCGCAATGGTTCGGCGCGACCTATCTCGGTGCTTTCGGCGCGGCGCTGACTTTCTATCTGTGGGCGTTCGCGCTGGAACGGACGACGCCGACCCGGGTGGCGATCTCGGTCACCGTCAATCCGATTGCAGCCTCGCTGGTCGGCGCAGCCCTGCTCGGCGAGCCGCTGAGCTGGAATCTGATGGCCGGCATCGTCACCGTGTTCGCCGGAATCTGGATCGCGACCACCCAGCCGCAACGGGCACACGCGACCGGACCCGCGGTCGCACCCGACGCGCACTGATCTGCGGGCAACGCTCGCCAGCCAAGACTTCAGCAAATCCGTGCTAGCCTGACCTCGGGTCCCTGCGAATCCGAGGCGGCACGCCATTGAACATTTCGCTTTACGACGTCTCCGTCTGGGTGCTGCCGCTGGTCATCGCCATCACGTTTCATGAGGCGGCGCACGGCTTTGTCGCGCACCGGCTCGGCGACGACACCGCCTGGAAGCTCGGCCGGGTCAGCTTCAACCCGCTGAAGCATATCGACCCATTCGGCACGCTGATCCTGCCGGCGATGCTGCTGTTCGCGCATTCGCCGTTCCTGTTCGGCTACGCCAAGCCGGTGCCGGTGAATTTCCGCAAGCTCAACCATCCCAAGCTCGACATGGTCTGGGTGGCGCTGGCCGGCCCGGTCACCAACATCCTGCTGGCGATGGCAGCGGCGCTGGCATTCCACGCGCTGCCATTGGTTCCCGCAGATGCGGCAAAATGGACCGCGGACAATTTGAAAAACGCGTTCCTGATCAACATCGTGCTCGCGATCTTCAACATGATGCCGATCCCGCCGCTGGACGGCGGAAGGGTCGCGGTCGGGCTGCTGCCGCGACCGCTGGCGATCCCGCTCGCCCGGCTGGAGCCTTACGGCATGCTGATTCTGATCGGACTCTTGATCCTGCTGCCGGTGATCGGCAGGCAGATCGGCCTAAATCTTGATGTTATTTCAACGATACTGCGAACTCTGACCGGCTATGTAATCAACGCCCTTCTCCTCATCACCGGAAACACATAGCTTTGATTTGCGCATGACCCGATCGGAAAACCGGAACCCAATCTTCCCGGGCGTGCGCAGGGACAGGAACGCTTCGAGGCCATGGTGATCAAAGCTGCCGATATGCTGATTGCACGACGCGCCGACACCCGCGCGCGAGCTGACTTTGCAACCTGGAAGATGATGGCCAAGCTGAACGGCGCCTCCGCCCTGCCGCCTGAGGCGCAGAATTTCCTGGCGATCCACAAGAAGCTGCTGGAACAGATGAGCGACGCCGAGGCCAGCGAGGCGACGATCCAGGAGATGTATCGCACCTACTATGCGGAGATGGGCGGCGCCGGCAAGGCGCCGGAGGTCCCGGCGCGCACGCGCGAACCGGTCGCCGACACCGGCAACGTCACCGCGTTCCGCCGCCTGCCCGCCAAGAAGACGACCACCTCCGGCCCGAACGCCAAGCGTCCGATGCCGGTGGCGCTGATCTTCGCCTGTCTCGTCGTGGTTTACGTCGCGATCCGCTACTACTGGAAATAGCGCCGTCCACGCTTCATCTCATTCCGGGCTTTCTTGAGCGACACGCCGATGCCGCGGCATCGCGCCGCGCACATCCGGCCATCCAATCGCCGCGGCGTGGAATATCACGCGCGATCGATCGAACCCGCGCCCTAGGCGATGCGCCCGATGCCGGGCATAATGCGGAACCAAAAGAACAAAATCATACTGGAGGGAAGATGAAGCGTTCCATTGCAGCCTTGGCTACGACAGCCTTGGTCATGACCACGAGCCTGGTTTTCGCCGGCGGTGCGTCGGCGCAGACGATGGACAAGGTCGCCAAGGTCGGCGCCCTCGGCGACCAGTCCGGTCTCTATCAGGACATCGGCGGACCCGGCTCGACGGTGGCGGCGCAGATGGCCATCGAGGACTCCGGGTTGCTGGCGAAAGGCTGGAAGATCGACCTGATCTCGGCCGACCACCAGAACAAGCCCGATGTCGCCGTCAACATCGGCAAGCAATGGATCGACGTCGAGAAGGTCGACGTGTTCGTCGATCTCGCAGCCTCCAATGTCGGCCTCGCGATCGCCAACCTCGCCAAGGACAAGAACGTCGTCAATTTGAACTCGGGCTCCGCCTCGTCCGACCTCACGGGCACGCAATGCTCGCCGAACACGGTGCACTGGGTCTACGACACCTACATGCTCGCCAACGGCACCGGCAAGGCGCTGGTGAAATCCGGCGGCGACACCTGGTTCTTCCTCACCGCGGACTATGCGTTCGGCCAGGCGCTCGAGCGCGACACTTCGGCGGTCGTCACCGCGAATGGCGGCAAGGTGCTCGGCAGCGTCAAGCATCCGCTCAACAACGCGGACTTCTCGTCCTTCCTGCTGCAGGCACAGAGCTCGAAGGCCAAGATTGTCGGCCTTGCCAATGCCGGCGGCGACACCACCAACGCGATCAAGCAGGCCGCCGAATTCGGCATCGTCTCGGGCGGCCAGCGGCTTGCCGGCATGCTGCTGTTCATCACCGACATCAACGCGCTCGGCCTCAACGTTGCGCAGGGCCTGAACTTCACCGAGACATTCTACTGGGACATGAATGATCAGACCCGCGCCTTCACCAAACGCTTCATGGAGCGGTTCAAGAAGAACCCGCCGACCATGGTGCAGGCCGGCGTCTATTCGTCACTGATCCACTATTTCAAGGCATTGGAGGCGCTCGGCGGCAATCCGCATGACGGCCGCGCTGTCGTCGCCAAGATGAAGGAGTTGCCGACCGACGATCCCTTGTTCGGCAAGGGTTCGATCCGCGTCGACGGCCGCAAGATCCATCCCGCCTATCTGTTCGAGGTGAAGAAGCCATCGGAGTCGAAATATCCGTGGGACTATTACAAGCTGATGGCGACGATCCCGGCGGATGAAGCCTTCCTGCCGCTCGAGAAGAGTGCCTGCCCGCTGGTGAAGAAGAGCTGAGGCGCCGTCATCCCCGTACAGGGCGGGTCAGCTTCGCTGGCCTGCCCTGTGCGGCTGTCTTGCCTTGGGGGCGAAGTCCAGCCGATAGCGCATCGGACTGGTGTCGAGGCGGGTCCGAAAATGGTGGCGCAGCGCATCCGCCGTGCCGAAACCAACCGCGGTCGCGACGTCCTCGACCGACATGGCGGTGGCTTCCAGCAGATCTCGTGCCTGTGTCATGCGCTCCTGCAGCACCCATTCGCCCGGTGACATGCCGGTTGCCGCCTCGAAGCGCCGAATGAAGGTTCGCCGGCTCATGCGGGCCCTGCCCGCCAGGCTCTCGATCGTCAGGTCGCGATCCAGATTCCTCCGCATCCATGCGCAGAGCTCGGCGAGAGGATCGCCCTCGGCAAGGACCACCGGATTTGGAATGAACTGCGCCTGCCCGCCCTCGCGATGCGCTGGGATCACCAGGCGCCGCGCGACATCATTGGCGATCTCGGGCCCGAAATCCTTGCGCACGATATGGATGCAGAGATCGAGTCCGGCGGCCCGCCCGGCCGAACTCATGATGTCCCCGTCATCGACGTAGAGAACCCTGGCATCGACCCGCAGCGAAGGATGCCGGCGCACCAGCGGCTCGGCATGAGCCCAATGCGCCGCGACGCGTCGTCCCTCCAGCAGTCCGGCGCCGGCGAGCACGAACACGCCGGAACAGATCGATGCGATGCGGACGCCGCGCGCATGCGCACGGCGAAGCGCAGCGAGCACCGCCTCGGGCGGTGATGCCTCGATATCCTGCCAACCCGGCACGATGATCGTGCCCGCTTGCGACAGGAACGAGAAGTCGGCATCGGCGACGATCTTGACGCCGGCCCCGGCCGTGAGCGGCACCCCGGGCCGCTCCGCGCAAACCGCGACCCGGTACCAGTCCGGTCTCATGTTCGGCAAGCCAAACACCTCGAGCGCCATGCCGAGCTCGAAGGCATTGACGCCGTCATAGGCCAGCACCGCGACCACCCTGTCGCGGGAACGATCCCGCCGGGCCCCGCCATCACCTGCCGGCTTCGTATGTCGCGATCTTGGCACGATATTCACGATATATGTCATTCGTGCCAATGGTCAAGAACGGCTTCCCGCACGCATGGTCGAGCCTCGCAATCGAACCGACATGCCTGGAGAAATCATGACCAACACTGCAACGTCGTCGCCGGGACCGTCGGCGTCCTCCCTCGAACACGGGAAGCACCGGGCCGCGCAAGGCGTGTATCTCAAGGGGACCTTGTATTGCCTCGCAGCGTCAGTCTCGTTCGGGTTGATGTTTCCCGTGATGGCAAGTGCGCTCACCCGCGTCGATCCCTTCACCTTCACATCCCTGCGTTATCTGATCGCGGCGGCCGTCTCGCTCGTGCTGCTCAGGATCACGGAGGGGCCAAATGCGCTGGACCTGCAAGGCGAGCCGATCGCGCTCGCCTGGCTGCTGGGCTCGGTCGGGTTCGCCGGCTTCGGCTTCCTGGTGTTTCTCGGCCAGCAACTGGCTGGACGCGACGGAGCGTTGACGACATCGATCATGGCCGCCACGCAGCCGTTGCTCGGCATCCTCATCATCTCAGTGGTCCGCCGGGTTCTTCCGCCGCTCGTGACGATGCTGCTGGTGCTGCTGTCGTTCGGCGGCGTCGCGCTCGTCATCACCAAGGGAGACGTCGGCGGGCTGCTGCGCGAACCGCAGAACTATTCGGCCAACGCGCTGATCGTGCTCGGAATGATCTTTTGGCTGATTTACACCTTCAGCGCGGCGCGCTTCGCAAGATGGTCGGCGCTCAAATACACCACCATGACGATGTCGCTCGGCCTGACCACGATCGTCGCGATCAACGCGATCCTCGCCCTGACGCGGGTGATCGCGCTGCCGGGCCCCGCCGATCTGCTCTTCATTGTTCCGCACCTGCTCTACATGAGCCTGATTGCCAGTGTCGTCGGCGTGCTGTGCTGGAATCTCGGCAACAAGATCCTGACGCCGCTCAACGGCGTGCTCTTCATGGACGTCGTGCCGATCACCGCATTCACCGTCTCGGCGATCGCCGGCGTCGTCCCGACGCGGATCCAGATCGCAGGCGCATGCATGACCGGCGTCGCCTTGATCCTGAACAATCTCTACCTGCGGCTCCGCGCGTGACGAAGTCGCCGGATTTGCGCAGCGATCGAACCCCGAAGGAGACGCTCAATGAGACTGCAACTGGTGCGTAACGCGACGTTGAAGCTCAGGGTCGCTGACCGGACGATACTGGTCGATCCCTTCCTTGCACCGAAGCACAGCCGGCCGTCGATCGGCGGGCGGTCACTCAATCCGCTGGTGGATCTGCCGATCCCCATCGACGACATCCTGGATGGCGTCGAGCTTGTCATCGTTTCGCACCTGCATTCCGATCATTTCGATCCCCTCGCCAAATCCTTGGTGCCGAAGCATCTGCCGCTGGTCTGCCAGCCCGGCGACGAGGACAAGATCCGATCGTTTGGGTTCGAGGACGTCATACCACTCGCAGACCGGATCGATTGGCGCGGCATCAGGCTGCTGCGGCGCGACGCCCGTCACGGCAATGGTCCGGTCGTCGAGAAGATGGGTTCGGTCATCGGCTTCAGCCTGGAAGCGCCTGGCGAGCCGACCCTGTACTGGTCGGGCGACACGGTCCTCTATCCGGCGGTCGAGGAAACGATCAGAAGCACCGCGCCCGATATCATTGTCATCCATCCTTGCGGCGCATTGTGGGAAGGCGATCCGATCGCGATGGATGCCGAGCAGGCGGTTGCCGTATGCGAGGCGGCTCCCCACGCCATCGTCGTCGCAACGCATCTCGATGCACTCGATCATGCGACCGTCAGTCGCGCCGATCTCCGGCAATACGCTCGATCACGCGGCATTCCGGCTGCCCGGTTGCGTATTCCCGACGACGGCGAGGTGCTCGCGTTCGATCGGTTCTGACCCGCGTACGAGATCCCCGGCTACCGCTGGTCGCGCGCCTTGGCTGGCTACTTCTTCGGCTTGCTGAACTTGAAGTCGAGGCTGAAGGAGAACTGATCGTCGCGCAGGTCCGCCGGCGGCGGTGGCACCGGATTGGAACGATGCACCGTCGAGACCGCCGCGTCGTCATAGGCGGCATCACCCGATGATTCCATCACGGCAACGGACAACACCTTGCCAACGCGGTTGATCACAAGGGCCAACTTCACCTTGGCATCCTTGGACCTGTTCTCCGGGAACTTCTTGTGCAGGTCGAAATAGGCGCTGATCTTCTTGCCCCATTTGGCCGTCAGCGCGAACTTGTCCTTGCCGATCCCGGGATTGGGCGCCTTGGTGGTCTCCGACTGACGCGTCGCGTCTTCTAGCTTGGTGGGCGATTGGTCGATGTGCTTCTCGGCGGCTTCGCTCGTCTCGGTCTGAACCTTGGCGACCTGCGCCTCGTCCTCCTTCGGCTTCTTGCTGTTGTCTTCCGTGACGAGGCGGTCGGCGTCCTCAGTCTCGGTCGGCTTGGCCTGCGGAAGGTCGGTCTCCTTGACCTCCGCCTTCTGCTGGGTCATTTCCGGCGACGCTTCCTGCGCTCGGTCCTCCGGTCCAGGGGGCGCCGGATTATCCTCGTCCGTCGCGGAGGCAAGCTCGACCGCGTACTCCGCGCCGGCGGCGCCAAGTCCCTCGTCGCCGTCATCGCTGCGCAAATTCGCCAGCGCCAGCGCCGCACCGCCGAGGTGCAGCCCGACCGCCGTCACCGCGGCGATCACCCAGAGCCGCTTCGACGTCCGCAGATCGAGATCGGGATTGGTGGACATCTCTGCTCGCCGTCAGGGTTTGGCCGGCTCGGCCTGCTGGGCCGCGGGCGCGCCCGGTACGCCCTCGAGCGTGACCAGCTTCACATGCGTGTAGCCGCCGGCGCGCAACAATTCCATGACGCCCATCAGCTCGCCATAGGGCACCATGCGATCGGCGCGAAGGAACACGTATTTGTCCCGGTTCATGTCGGGCACCGCATCCAGCGAATTGATCAGGTCGGCCCGCTTCACCGCGTTCTCCCCGATCGCTAGCGTCAGGTCCGGCTTGATGCTGAGATAGGTCGGTTTGTCAGGCTTCTTCTGCGGCGTCGCGCTGGAGGTCGGCAGATCGATCGGCAGATCGACGGTCGAGAGCGGAGCCGCCACCATGAAGATGATCAGCAGCACCAGCATCACGTCGATGAACGGCGTGACGTTGATCTCGTGGGATTCCGCGAAATCGTCGTCGCCGTCGTTCTCTGAGATCGAGACTGCCATCGCCTACTCCGCCGCGGCGGCGCGTGCATGCGCGTTGCGCGGAACGTCGCCGGGTATGCTGCCATGGGTGCGATCGAGATCACGCGACAGCAGCCGTCCCGCGGCGCCCGAGGCGCGGTTGACGAGCTCGAGATAGACCTTCGTGAGCCGCGAAAAATGGTTGTAGATGATGACCGCGGGGATCGCCGCGACGAGGCCGATCGCCGTTGCAAGCAGCGCCTCCGCGATACCCGGCGCCACCACGGCAAGGTTCGTCGTCTGCGACTTCGAGATGCCGATGAAGCTGTTCATGATGCCCCAGACCGTGCCGAACAGGCCGACGAAGGGTGACGTCGCGCCGATGCTCGCGAGCAGGCCCATGCCGACGCGGATCTTGCGCGCTTCGGCGCGCACGATCTCGGCAAAGCTCGACGCCGCGCGCTCCTTGATGCCGCTGTCGCTGGAGATGCCCGCCGACAGACGTCCTTCACGCATCGCGGCAGCAATGAACGCGGACAGCACGGTGCCCTTGGCGCCGAGCGCGAACTGCGCCTCGGCGAGCGACCGCGATTCAGCGATCTTGGCGAGCGCGCCGCGCAGCTTGCTCTGTGCGACGGTCAGCTCGATCGTCTTGGCGATGAACACCGTCCAGGTCACGAGCGATGCGAACGCGAGACCGAGCATCACCGCCTTCACGATGATGTCGGCGTTCATGAACATGTTCCACGGCGACAATTCGTGCAGGCCGGTGCTGGTCGATTTCAGCACCTTGCCGTCGCCGCCCGCGGGCGCGGCCGGCGACGCATCGAGCGCTGCCGGTGCTGGAGCCGGAGCCGCGGCGGGCGTCGGCGCCGCCTGCGCTTGCGGCGCCGCAACCGGCGCGGTCGGGACAGCCGCCACAGGCTGGGCCGCCTGCGGTTGAGCCGCGGCCGCAGGCTGGGCCCGGGTCACGGGCGCGGGCTGCGCGGCAGGCGCCGTTTGCTGCTGCGCCGAGCACGGCACGGCCAGCATCAGCACCGCCAGCGAGGCGACCAGGGCGGATGCAGCGGGGAACTTGAATGTCATCATCAGTTACACTTCAGCCCAGTGACGGATCAGGTTGTGATAAATCCCGGTCAATTTGACCGTTTCGGGGTCATCGCGGCCCAGCCGCTCAACCAGGGCCTGGATCGCAGTATCGAGATCAAAGATCAGGCTGCGCGCGTGGGCATCCCGTACCATGCTCTGCAGCCAGAAAAAAGACGCTACCCGCATTCCCCGCGTGACAGGCGTGACCAGATGCAAGCTGGAAGCAGGATAAACCACGAGATCGCCCGCCGGCAGCTTGATTTCATGCGATCCGTAGAGGTCTTCGATGACCAGCTCGCCGCCATCGTACTCTTCCGGCTCCGATAAAAACAGCGTGACCGACAAGTCGGTGCGGATCCGCAGGCCTGTCAGCCTGTCGCCCCGTACCGCATTGTCGACGTGTAGGCCGAAATGATGCCCGTCGCTTGCAGCGTAGCGGTTGAACAAGGGCGGAAAGATTCGGAGCGGGATCGCCGCCGAGATGAAACGCGGGCTCGCCGACAGCGCCGACAGGATGCGGTTGCCGAGCTGCCGCGCGACCTCGCTGTCGGGCGGCAACTGCTCGTTGCGCTTGACCATCGCGGAGGCAGCCCCCGCGGTCGAGCGGCCGTCTTCCCATTCGGCTTGCTCCATAATGCGGCGGAAATCCGCCACATCAGCCTTGCTCAATACGTTGGGAATGCAGACCAGCATCTTGTGCCGCGAGGCCTCCGTCAGTAACGCGCCGACACGACCAGATACGCGGCGCGCCCCGGTGCCTCGAGCACGAACGGTGCCGCGCTCTGGTACAACGCGTCGTAGTAGCGCTTGTCGAAGATGTTGTTGACGAACAGCTTCACGGTCCAATGCTTGTCGATCTTCGCCTCGGCAAAGGCGTCGAAGCGCCAATAGCTCGGGATCGAGGTGCCCTGGTTGGCGGCAAGGAAGGTGCCGCCATAGACCTTGGAGCGATACACCGCCTGCCCGCCAAGCTCCCAAATGTCGGTGAGCTGATACTTCGTCAGCATGCTGAACGACTGATGCGCCACGTTGGAAAGCGGCAAGCCGACATTCGTGGTGTACAGAGCTGTGTTCGCCGGCGGAATATTCGATTTGGTCACCTCCGACTGCATCAGCACCAGACCGCCGAACATGCTCCACTTGTCGGTGATCTTGCCACCCACTCCGAGATCGATGCCGCGGATGCGATAGGCCGCGCCGGCGCTGATGCAGGAGACGCTTCCGGTCGTACCGGCCGGATAAGGACATGCGGCGGTTGCGGTCGCCGCCGTGACGTTCATGGATTCGCGCGCGTTCTCCTTCTCGGTCTGGAACAGCGCAGCGGTCACCAGCAGATGGCGATCGAACAACTCCCACTTGGTGCCGACTTCAATCGCCTTGTTCTTTTCCGGCCCGAAGATCTGGCTTGGATTGCCATTGAGAACCGGCGCGAGGCCACCATACTGGATGCTCGAACCGTCAAACTCCGCGCCGACCGGGTTGGATGACGTGGCATAGGCGGCATAGACGCTCCCGTTCGGCAACGGCTTGAGTGTCAGACCGAGGTTGAAGTTCGGCATGCCGTAGTCTTGCTGCTGCTGACCGAAGACGCCGGCAACACCATTGACCGTGCCATAGCCGCTGGTCTTGATGTTGTAATCGTCATAGCGGACGCCGCCGTTGAGGATCACGAGATCGTTGTAATTGGCGCTGTCCATGACATAGACACTCTTGGTGTCGATGGTGAGTTTGGTTGGCAGCCCGGACAGTCCCGACGGAACCGAGAACGGAATGTTCGTGTATTGCGGATTGAACACGCTGACGCCGGCGAGCGATCCGCCGCCGCTGAACCCGCCCGGCAACGCTTCGGAGTTCAGACCAAGATACTTGTCGATCGAGGACCTTTCGTTGTCATACTCGAAGCCGGCCAGCGCTGTGTGCTTGAAGCCGGCGCCGTCGTTGAACTTGTAGGTCGCTTCGGTCTGATTGGCGAACACGTCGGTGACCTGGTAACGGCTCTGCGGATTCGCGGTCAATGTCGAGGCCGACAGCGGATTGGCCAACGCCGGCGATTCCGGCAGCGTGCCGATGTAGTTCTGGGTCGAGCGCGATTCCCGGATCTTGTTGCTGATCACGAGGTCCGGCGTGACCTGCACCTCGGCGTTGATCGTGCCGATGTCCTGCCCGGTCCTGAAGAAGTCGCGATTGACGAAGCCGTAGAAATTGTTGCGGTTGACGCCGAAATCCGGGAACGGGCCACCGGCCGTGCTCGCGGTGCTCGGCCGGTAGTAGGGCACGCCGAAGTCCGGGATGCCGGTGAGCTCGGTATGGATGTAGTTGCCGGTGATCTTCACCGCATCGACCGGCTTCCACGTTCCGGCGACGAACGCGCCATCGCGATTGTCGGTGACATAGCTGCGGCCGGCAACGCCGGCATCCTGGAACAAGCCGCCGGCGCGGATCGCCAGCGTCGGGCTGATCACCTGGTTGACATCGAGCGTCACCCGCTTGGTGCGATCGGTGCCGAACGAGGTGTCCATGTTGTAGAAGCTGTTCTCCGTCGTCGCCTGCTTGGTGACGATGTTGATCGCACCGCCGGTGGTGCCGCGGCCTGCAAACGTCGAGCCCGGGCCACGCAGGATCTCGACCTGCTCGGTGAAGAAGTTCTCGCGGACACTGACGCCGGCGTCGCGCACGCCGTCGATGAAGACATCATTGCGCGCATCGAAGCCGCGGATGAAGAAGCGGTCGCCGAACGCGTTGCCGCCCTCGCCCGTGCCGAGCGTAACGCCGGCCGTCGACAGGATCGCGGACTTCAGCGAGGTCGCGTTCTTGTCTTCGAGAATGTCCTTGGTCAGCACCGTGACCGTCTTCGGCGTGTTCAGGATCGGTTCGGGAAACTTGCCGGATGCCTGCAAACGGTCGCCCTTGTACGGCGCGGCCGGATCCGCGTAGCGATCGCGGTCGGCGGCAAGACCGCCGGCATTGGGAAACGGCACCGGCGCCTGCTGGGCCTGCTGGTTGCTGCGGCGCGCGGCGCGGCGCAGCGCGTCGCGGGCGCGGACCTGATCCGACGTGGGCTTCGAGCGAACGGGCCGCGGGCGAGCCACAGGTGCATCGACATTCACCGGCGGAAGGGTGGATTGCTGCGCCTCGGCTCCCGAAAACGACGCCACCGCGATCAAGCTCGCGACTGCGGAGACCTTCGTGGCTGAATATCCCGTACCATCGGCAGAACCGACCACCGCATCGAAGCGCAGCGATCTCGGCGCCCTCACATTGCTCATTTCTTCCACGCCCCCAAAAAGCACGTTCGTCGCGAAATCACGGTGCGACGAACTGTCTCTTTCGGTTATCGAGCGTGAGTTTTTTTATCAATGCGATCAGCGCCACAGTTTGCTTGAATCGCCCCAGTTCAAAGGGATTCTAATTTGTGGTTTGAAATCGTTCTAAACTCTAGTTTTTAAGCGTTCTAATAATCGTTCTAAACTGTTGCCGGCGCGCCGTCGGCGAGCTTTCGCGCTGCCGACGAATTCCACTCCGCGATCACTCGCCGCCTGGCGGCTTCATCAGCGAGAACAGCTCGTCGATGGTCCGCTGCGCGACCTGCCGCACGCGGTCGCTGTTCTCGAGGCCGGCGATATTGACACCGTCGACGACCGCTTTGATCTCGTCGCGGAAGTCGGAGAGAAAGCGCAGCGGATCACGCTGCTCGTTGGCGACGCGCGCGATCAATCCGGTGACCAGGATCTGGCATGCCATCATGCGCCCGTTCAACTCATCCATCGCTGCCCTCATCCTCTCGCATTGTCGCTGCGCGATATGAACGACATCCCGCGGCGATTCAACCGCGTCGCGCAAGCTGCGACAGCTGAACGAATCGAGGGCAGGTCCGCGAGCAACGAGACGCGCGCTATTTCGCGGCGATGTGCTCCGCGCCCTCACCGAGCGCCTTGATGCGATCCTTGACCTCGCGAAGCGTGGCGAGGCCACTCTCGATATGCCTGTCCGATACGTCGCGCAGTATGTCGCCTGCGATCGCGTCGCGCAGACTGTCGAGATCGTCGACCAGGCGGCGCCCGGTCCTGGTCAGGAACAGGCGATTGGCGCGGCGATCCCTGGGGTCGGGGCGGCGTTCGAGCAGGCCGTGCTCGACCAGGCGGTCAAGCAGCCGCACCAACGAGATCGGCTGCAATTCGAGGACGTCGGCGAGATCGACCTGGGAAAGCCCCTCCTGCTCGCGCAACCGGAACAGAACGATCCATTGGGCACGCGTGGTCCCTCGCGCCTTGGCGCGATGATCGATATAGTTGCGCAGCAGCCTCGAGCTCTCGACGAGCTGCGCGATGAACTGGCGTTTGAGATCGAGCGACATAGGGGTCCTCGGTGCGTTTCCCAGACGGAATATTTCTGCTCGTTTCTGACCTAAACCTTTCCAAATGTTTAGGATTCTCAAGCCTTGGTGTGTTTACACATTAAGTGCACGCATATTATATCCGCAAGCTCTGAGAGCCGTTTCGATCACCCTTTATCGTTTCGTCGAACCCAAGAGTCCGCATGTCCAAGTCACGCACCATCGGTTGGGTTCTTGTGATCGCTGCGGTTGGCGCCGCCGGTTATTTCGGCTGGCAAAAATATTCCGACAACAAGCTGGCCGCTGAGGCCTCGCAGAAGCGTGCCGCCCAGCAGCGCCCGGCTGTTCCGGTCAAGATCTCGCCGGTCGAAAAGGCAGACTTCCCGGTCTACCTGACCGGTCTCGGCACAGTGCAGGCGTTCAACACCGTCCAGGTCCGCACCCGGGTCGACGGCCAGATCACCAAGATCGCTTTCAAGGAAGGCCAGTTCGTCAAGGCTGGCGACACGCTGGTCGAGATCGACCCGCGGCCCTATCAGGCGACGCTCGACCAGGCCAAGGCCAAGAAGGCCCAAGACGAAGCCAACCTCGCCAACGCCAACCTCGATTTGCAGCGCTACACCAAGCTCGGCGAGTTCGCGACCCGCCAGCAGCTCGACACCCAGCGCTCCACCGTGGCCCAGCTCACGGCGCAGATCGCGGCCGACGAAGCCGCCATCTTCAACGCGCAGACCCAGGTCGACTACACCACCGTGAAGTCACCGATCGACGGCATCGTCGGCCTGCGGCTGGTCGATATCGGCAACATCGTCAATGCCTCGGCCCAGACCGGCATCGTGACGATCACCCAGATCGAGCCGATCACGGTGATCTTCACCGCGCCGGAGGACCAGCTGCCCGATATCAAGGCGGCGCTGGCCGTGGCGCCGCCCAAGACCATTGCCCTGACCACCGACGGCAAGCGGGTGCTCTCGACCGGAACCCTCGCGCTGATCAACAATCAGGTCGACACGACAAGCGGGACTGTCCGGCTGAAAGCGGTGTTTGATAATAAGGACCGTGCGCTGTGGCCCGGCCAGTCGGTCTCGACCCGGCTTCTGGTCCGCACATTGAAGGATGCCACCGTCGTGCCGGATGATGCGGTGCAACATGGCACCGAAGGCCTGTACGCATATTCTGTCAATCAGGAGAACAAGGCCGAGCTGCGCAAGATCAAGGTGACCCAATCGATCGACGGCAAATCGGTGATCGACGAGGGCCTGTCGCCGGGACAGCAGGTGATCACCGCGGGCCAGTACAAGGTCTCGCCGGGAACCCTGGTGACGACGGCGGTGGCGAGCTCTGACCAGTCCCAGTCGAAGGTTACGCAGGAATGAGCGCCGGAATTTCCGCACCATTCATTCGCTTTCCCATCGGCACCTCGCTGCTGATGGCGGGCATCCTGTTCGTCGGCCTCGTTGCCTACCCCCTGCTTCCGGTCGCGCCGCTGCCGCAAGTCGACTTCCCCACCATCCAGATCACCGCGTCCCTGCCCGGCGCAAGCCCGGAGACGATGGCGACCTCGGTGGCCCAGCCGCTGGAACGCCAGTTCGCGCAGATCCCCGGCATCGCGCAGATGACTTCGACGAGTTATCTCGGCACTGCGGCGGTCACCATCCAGTTCGACCTCAACCGCTCGATCGACGGCGCGGCCAACGACGTGCAGGCCGCGATCAACGCCGCCAGCGGCCAGCTGCCGAAGACCCTCCCCTCGCCGCCGACCTATCGCAAGGTCAACCCGGCCGACTCGCCGATCATGCTGCTGTCGGCGACCTCGGACACGCTGCCGCTGACGACCGTGAGCGATGCCGTCGACGCCCAGCTGGCCCAGCAGATCAGCCAGATCTCCGGCGTCGCGCAGGTCGTCATCGGCGGCCAGCAGAAGCCGTCGGTCCGCGTCCAGATCGACCCGGCCAAGCTGGTCGCGAAAGGCCTTTCGCTGGAGGACGTCCGCGCCGCGATCAACATCGCGACCGTCGACAGCCCGAAGGGCAATATCGACGGCGCCACCCGCGCCTACACCATCTACGCCAACGACCAGCTGCTCACCGCAGACCCCTGGAACGACGTCATCATCGCCTATCGCAACGGCGGGCCGCTGCGGATCCGCGACATCGGCCAGGCCGTCACCGGACCGGAGGATGCCAAGCAGGCTGCCTGGGCCAACGGCAAGCGCGGCGTGTTCCTCGTCGTCTTCAAGCAGCCCGGCGCCAACGTCATCGACACCGTCGACAAGATCAAGGCGACGCTGCCGCGACTGGTCGCGGCGATCCCGCCGGCGATCAAGATCGATGTCATCTCCGATCGCACCACCACGATCCGCGCCGCGGTAGAGGATGTCCAGTTCACCCTGCTCCTGACCATTTTCCTGGTCGTGATGGTGATCTTCGTCTTCCTGCGCAGCTTCTGGGCCACGGTGATCCCGACCGTCACGGTGCCATTGGCGTTGCTCGGCGCCTGCGCGCTGATGTGGGTGTTCGGCTACACGCTCGACAATCTGTCGCTGATGGCGCTGACGATCGCGGTCGGCTTCGTGGTCGACGACGCCATCGTGATGCTGGAGAACATCAGCCGCTACATCGAAGAGGGCGAGAAGCCGATGGCCGCCGCCTTCAAGGGGTCGCAGGAAATCGGCTTCACCATCGTGTCGATCAGCATCTCGCTGGTCGCGGTGCTGATCCCGTTGCTGCTGATGGGCGGCATCATCGGCCGCCTGTTCCGCGAATTCGCTGTCGTGCTGGCGATGACGATCTTCGTCTCGATGTTCGTGTCGCTGACGCTGACCCCGATGATGGCCTCGCGCTTCCTGCGCGCCCACGACGAGGAGAGGCACGGCCGCTTCTACCAGCTCAGCGAACGCGGCTTCGACGCGATGCTGCGCGGCTATCGGAGCGGGCTCGACCTCGCGCTGCGCTGGAAGTTCACCACGCTGATGATCTTCTTCGGCACGCTGGCGCTGTCGATCTACCTGTTCGTGGTCATTCCGAAGGGCTTCTTCCCGCAGCAGGACGTCGGCCTGATCTCCGCGACCTCGGAAGCCAACCAGGACATCTCCTTCGCCGACATGAAGCGGAAGCAGGAGGAGCTCGGCAAGATCGTGATGCAGGATCCCGCCGTCGCGACGGTGGCGATGGCGATCGGCGGCAGCGGCCGCGCCGGCAATAACGGCACGATGTTCATCACGCTCAAGCCGCTTAACGAGCGCGACGCCAATGCGCAGCAGATCATTGCCCGGCTGCGGCCGAAGCTGGAGAAGGTCCAGGGCGCCCGGCTGTTCATGCAGGCGGCGCAGGACGTCCGCCTCGGCGGCCGACCGACCCGGACCCAGTTCGAATTCACGCTGCAGGACGCCGATCTTGCCGAGCTGAATCAATGGGCGCCGAAAATCCTGGCCAAGATGCAGACGCTGCCGCAGCTGCGCGACGTCGCCACCGACCAGCAGACCAACGGCACCACGGTCGAGCTGAAGATCAACCGCGACACCGCCTCGCGCTACGGCATCCAGCCGCAGCTGATCGACGACACGCTCTATGACGCGTTCGGCCAGCGCCAGGTGACGCAGTACTTCACCCAGCTCAACAGCTACCACGTCATCCTCGAGGTGCTGCCGGAGCTGCAGGGCGCGATCGACACGCTGAACAACATCTACATCAAGTCGCCGCTGACCGGCGAACAGGTGCCGCTGTCGACCTTTGCGAAGTGGACCAGCACGCCGGTGCGGCCGCTGTCGATCAGCCATCAGGGTCAGTTCCCGGCGATCACCATTTCGTTCAACCTGGCGCAGGGTGTCGCGCTCGGCCAGGCGACCGATGCGGTGCAGAAGGCCATGGTCGACCTCGGCGCGCCGGCGACGCTGAGCTCGAGCTTCCAGGGCACCGCGCAGGCGTTCCAGCAATCGCTGTCGACCGTGCCGCTGCTGATCCTGGCGGCGCTCGTGGTCGTCTATCTGATCCTGGGTATCCTCTACGAGAGCTACATCCACCCGATCACCATCCTGTCGACGCTGCCGTCGGCCGGCGTCGGCGCGCTGGCGATCCTGATGGCCGCGGGCTTCGACTTCTCGCTGATCGCGCTGATCGGCATCATCCTCTTGATCGGCATCGTGAAGAAGAACGGCATCATGATGGTCGACTTCGCGATCGCCGCCGAGCGCGATCAGCACATGGAGCCGGTGGCGGCGATTCGTCAGGCCGCGCTGCTCCGCTTCCGCCCGATCATGATGACGACGATGGCCGCTATGCTCGGCGGCGTCCCGCTGATGCTCGGCACCGGCACCGGCTCCGAAATCCGCCAGCCGCTCGGCTACGCCATGGTCGGCGGCCTGATCGTCAGCCAGGCGCTGACGCTGTTCACGACGCCCGTCGTCTATCTCTATCTCGACCGGCTCTCCAACGCGTTTGCGAACTGGGGCCGCTCGCCGCGCGCCGGCCACGATGCCGACGATGGCGAGGACCGATCGGTCAAGCAGGCCGCCGAGTGACTTGACATTTGCCTCCATACCGGCACATCCGAAGATGTTCATTTCGGAGCCGGTATCGTGAAGATTGTCGCAAAGTCGCTTCTCGTCGTCCTGTTCACCGCGTTCGGCGCAGCCGGCCTTGGCCACGCCCAGACGCCCAAGGGCAAGACGGTGCCCGCCCCGGCTCCCGTAGCTGCGCCCGCCGCGCCGCAAGGCGATGCATCCGGCAACAATGCCGGCTGGGTCGCGCGCTGCACCAGCGCGAGCCGCGATGCGCCGCTCGAATGCGCGATGGAGCAGACCGCTGTTCTCAGCAAGACCGGCCAGCTCATCGTGCTGGTCAACATCCGCGTTCCCGGCGACACCCGTGCCCCGGTTGCGCTGATCCAGCTTCCGCTCGGCCTGAACCTGCCCGTCGGTGCCAAGCTGCAGGTCGACGACGGCAAGGCGGTCGACGTGCCGATCCAGACCTGCGAGGCGCGCGGCTGCTACATCAATGCGCCGATCGCCGCCGATGTCCTGACCCAGCTGAAATCGGGCAAGCAGCTCAAGGTCTCGTTCCAGAATCTCGGCAAGGAGACCATCTCGATCCCGATGCCGCTCGCCGACTTCGCGACGGTCTACGACAAGATCAAATAGCGCGGCGCGGATCGCCGCCTGCTATCGCTCGCGCTTGTAGAGAAACGCATTGTCGGGCTGCGGCATGCCGATGGTCTTGTAGAAGCCGATCGAGTCAGGCGCCGACAGCAACAGGCACATCGATTCAGGTCCGGCGAAGCGCCGCGTTTCCGCGATCAGGCGCTTGCCGATGCCATGCCCCTGATACTGGCGATCGACCGCAAGGTCGGACAAATAGCAGCAATAGGCGAAATCGGTCAGCGCGCGCGAGACGCCGACGAGTTGGTGCGCCTTGCGCGCCGTCACGATCAGGTTGGCATTGGCGATCATCCGCGCCATCCGCTCGGTATCCGCGAGCGGACGCCGCTCGCCGAGGCCCGATTGGCGCAACACCTCGATGAACTCGTCGACGCCGATCGACGCCTCGCGCGCATAAAGAATTTCGTCCATCACCCAAACCTCTGTCGCAACACCCAGGACCTCACGCGCGAGACCATGGTGGATTACGCCGGGCTAATCCAGCCTCGATGCCGTGGGCTGCTGTCTTGTCACGACCGGCGTCACCATCGGGAGCTGGTGGCCGCGGGCGATCATCGGAATTTTGGGGTATGGCTTCGCCGCTGTGGCAGATTGGCTGGGGAACCTGGATACTCTGCCAGAACGTCGCGGAAGCCCTAGAATGGCTTGTTTATAGATGTTTTCGCCAATAAGTCTAGGTGGGTCAGCTAGGTGGTTTGCCCAATGGACCGGAAGTATCTCGTCAAGCAGTACAACACATATTCGGTCGTGGTGGAGGTACCTAAGCCGCTACAGGCGAAGGCAGGCCGGAAGCGCTTCAAAAAGTCTCTGGGCACCGACAGCCTTGCTGAAGCGAACAAGCGCAAGCACTTCTATGTTGCTGACTTCCATCGGCGGATTGCTGAACTGGCTAAAGGCGCCAGCGATGAGGATGCGAAGCTGTCCCGGCTGGCGGCCGAGTTCCGCCAAGCGCTCGAAAGCTCCAAGAACGTGTGGCACGAGGACGAAGAGGACCACGAGTGGAACGAATACGAAGAAGAGCTTGACCGGCTGAAGGCTAAGGCGCGCGAGATACTCGACAAGGATGGCTCAGAGGCCGCTGCGCGCTTCTACAACGCTGCCACAGGTCAAGCCACGCTGCTGAAGGACCAGTACCCCCTCTGGCTGGCTGAGGTCCAGCACGCGGGCCAAACGAAGGCGCAGCACGAGAGCACCATTAAGCGCTTTATGGGCTGGGCCAGCGACAGCGTGTCCATTGAGGAGGTGACCCGGAAGAAGGCGGGGGAATACGTCACAGACCTTATGAACACCTCCGGCTTTGCCCGCGCTACCGCCAGACGGCACGTCTCCTCCCTCTCCTCTCTCTGGCGTTGGCTAAAAGGCCGTGGGGTGGCCGGGGACAATCCTTGGCTCGGCCAGCAACTTGGCAAGAAGCAGGAGCCTGACCGCAAGCGCCTCAGTGAGGACGCGCTTTTGAAGCTCCTCAAAGGCCGCTACAGCACACCCAAGTTCGCCCAGGTCCTTAGCGACCTTCTTAGGCTCGCCTTACTGCATGGCGCGCGCTTGGAGGAGTTGTGCGCCTTGAAGCGCTCTGACGTTCACAAGCGCGAGGATGGATATTGGTTGGTCATCACCAGCGGCAAAACGCGCGCGGCCAAACGTGAGATACCTGTCCATCCCCTAGCCGTGGGCATCATAGAGCGCCGCCAGAAGGACAAGGATGAGTATCTGTTCGCAGGTCTTGAGCCGGGCGGACCAGACGACAAACGCTCCTGGTACATCAGCAAGGCGTATGGCCGGTTCAGAGATCAGGCGGGGGTCACTGGAGATAAGCAGGACTTCCACGCCCTGCGGCATACCTTCATCACACGTATGGAAGGGCTGGAGGTGCCTGAGAGCACCGTCAAGCTACTCGTAGGACATAGCCGTAAGGGAAGCATGACCTATGGCCACTACTCCAAGGGAGACCTTGTGAACTTACGGAAGGCTATTGAAAAGGTGGACTACGGAACCGAAGTGATGAAAGCGATGGCTTCAGCTACGGTGCCTGACGCCGATTGAACGGGCAATCAAGGCGATTGCACCACTGGGCGTATGCAGCCCCGTCAAAGCCGTCTTCAGGAGGCCCGAACGCCTGCGCGCCGCTGGGGATGCCTTCGGGATCATCAACCCGCGCGGCTTCAGCGCCGTCAGCGAGCTTTATGACGCGCACGGCATCTGGCCACAGCGAAACGCCCCGCTTGGCCCCTTTCTCCCAAGCAGCGATGACGCCCGAAAGGCGAATAAGCGAGCCTCCATGGATGACAATGCCAGCCACAAGAGGATTGCCCTTGGCATCGCTAAGCTCCGGCCGCATCTTCGGAGACTTGAAGATGAAGGCAATCTCGCCCTCCCTCGTGTCCCTCCACGGAACGTGTACGTGCTTCTTACGAGGGAAGTTGGCCTCCGCGACCCTTTGGATTTCATCCTGCAAGCGCTCGGTGTAGTCGCTGCCAGCAGTCGCTTCCGTCTTGTACTTGCCGTCAGCGTACTCGCCCTGGGTGTCAGGCTCCGACAGCCTCGGATAGCGCGCGGTCATAACCTCCGTTACAAACGGGACGCATTTGAACTTCTTGTCAGCCATCGCGCTACCTCCGGAGCCTTCCACGGCTCTGTTGCGCACGTTCGCACGAGATGCAGACCTCGCCTAATGTAGGATTTTGCAGACTAAGTGCAGGAGCATTTGATTGCCTGATTAAGGAGCGGGTCGTCTAATCAGGTCCCGTACAATGTGCTCCAACGCGGCCAGCGCGGTTAAAGCCGTCGCGCGGTCGCAGCTCTCGCCCAACCGCTGCGCGCGCCCGGGATGCACAAGGTTTCGGAAATTCTTCGCCAATGTAGCCTGTTTCGCAGTATCGGCGTCGATGAGGGAAAGTGTTTCGGCTACGCCGATGTAGTCACCAAGACCCCACCGATCTGGCGCACCCTTCGGAGGTGATGGCAAGGTTTGTAGCTCGGACGAATCCGTGATTGCCCACAGAAGCAATGCTTCGGCGGCCGAGCCAGCCAACACTGTTGCGGCCTTCCACTCACCGTTGTGAAACGCGCTGGTGGCCGTGCTGATGTCTAGCCGTATGCTATCTTTGAGCTCTGCGTCTTCAATGAACGCCAAGTCTGCGGTAGAGGGCGACGGAATTTCATCCGGGCACTTGAGCAAGGCTGAGTGAATTAGATTCAGCGCTCTCCGATTAACTACCGTGGGTGCTCCGATAGAACCTACTCCCTTCTGCTGCCAGAAAGTGACGCTGCTTCGTATCGCCTCCATTCCGCAAATTAGATCATCGTAGTCGGATGCCCCCAAGGTGAGCAACTCTTGAGGAATCTCCTCAACCAGGCGCACAAGCGCTGAAAACATCCCTGCCGTGTTGTGACTGACGCCGACGGCATCGCTCTCGAACGCTTGATCGATAAAAGAAGCGACTTGCGAGGGAACTACGCGGGGCATGAATTGGCTCCTAACCGTCCTTAACCGCGTTTTCAGGTGCTACTTTCGCTAAGAACTCGTCCCAACTAGATGCGCGCGCGAGGACCCCTCGTGTCTCGAAAAGCTCCTTAAGTATGATCGGTTTCAAAGCGGGATTTTCCCGCGACTGCAAGACAAGCCCCAGCAATTGCGCTCCTGTTAGCGCGCAAATATCCGCCCGCTCTATCACTCGGACAACCGGCTCCGTGAAGCTTGGCGAGTCTCGTTCCGACAACGGAAGCTTACGATAGGTGCCCATAATCAGAAGGCCCTTGCAGTCACTTCCGTCTCGTTGGATCGGTAACTTAGCCAGTTGCGTTACGTACCGAGCCAAGTCAGGGTCGTTGTCGTCACCGTCGTCCGCCAGAGCGCTATCCACTTCGGCCATCCACTGGGCAACCTCTCGGACATCCTTCTCCTTCGTTGTGCCCTCGATACCCTTAGCCTCGACAGCCGCATATCGCGCTCCGTCCGATGCGAGGAGGTCTGCACGAGGGTGTGGGCCTTCAACAACGGACAATCCAAGTTCTTCTAGGGCGTCGGCAACGGCCTCAGCAAACCCAGTGCCGGTATCAAAAATCAGCTTCTTCAGGTCACGCGAACTCTGGATGAGGCCTTGCTGAACGTTCAACTGGCTCTGTAACTCTTCGAGACGGCTTGTTAAAGCTGCAACTTTGGCGAATAGCTCCTTATCGCCTGTTGATTGATATCGATCAATCCAGTGAGGAACTTCTGTCGGTGAGGGTGCGAGCATTCCAGGAAGCTGCGAAACATCGTCTATGAAGGCAGCGGTCTGAGCGCCCACGACTACTTTGGGCAAATAAACGATAAGTCCGCCTCCATAGCGACGATAGCCACGAACAATTTGCGGCTCTCCTCGCCCTCCAAGCGCCACTCGCAGAAGAGGCGCCAAGCCCTCTCCGCCAATTACCACATCGTACTTGAGGAGTGGTAAGTGGGGCTTGAACAGGTTCGAAGCGGACGCTGGACCACAATACTCGATGCGAGTACCGCCAGCGCTTTTGAATTCAATCTCATCAAGCGGAGGATGCCCTTCTAACGGCACAGGAACGACACGGCCTGACTGCGGGTCTTGAAAATTGTATTTGAGGGGAGCGTGTCCGATCAGTATGAGCGTGTGACCTTGCCTTATCCAATCAGCAAGGGAAGACAACCTATCTGAAAGAAGCATTGCAGTGTCCAAAGAGGCCACGGCGCGCCCGTGCTGCTGTGGATGAACTTCGCCGAACGCTGTCGAGGGCTGCCAAACGATCAGGCTTGCCTCATGGAAATTCTGGTTGCTTAAGAAATGAAGCGCGCTTTCGCCCGTACCAAAATCACTGCCGAACAATAAACGCTTGTCATTTGACACTTCGCGAGCCTCCCTGCTGCCATCGTCATCATCCGCCGTATTGATGCGCGCGCTAGCTGGGAGGCTGCACCTTCCTCCACGCTGTGGCTCGGCCTCGCTTTCCAGGAACTTGCTCCAGCACCCCCTTCTTTCTCAATAGGACGAAGATATCTTTCATCTGGACGTCTCGCCTCAAGCCCGTGATGCCGCGCCCGATTTCGTTGGTAATGGTCGGATTGGTCTCAAGATATTCCATGACCATCGAAGCAGGCGACGATAGGCGCTCATGGCGAATGAAGACTGTCACTGAGTTCGCGCCTTCAGCAATCTCTGGTTCCTTCAATCTTATGCGCCGCATAGCCGCGAAAGCAGTGTTTAGACCCTCCCCCACGTCCTTATTAGGAGGATCTGGGAATTTGTTGATCAGGCGCACCAGCTTCGGGTTGCGTGCGAATTGCTCTGTAAGGACATTGGCTGCTGTAATGTGTCCAGGAAAGCGGCCGGGGCTCTCAACCTCAATTCGATCATCATAGATGCGTATTTGAACATCGGTTTGGTGGCTGTAGTCCCGGTGGAGCACAGCGTTAGTTATGATCTCGTGCAGAGTCTCGTCTGGATAGCTGACTTCTTCCAACCCAGCTTCGCCCACGCGTTTGATGCCTTGAACGATCTCCTTCGTTGTAGAAACGGCCTTCGATATTAGATCGTAGATCGGACCTTCTATGCTGAGAGGATCAAATGCGAGCGTTTCTCGGTCTACTCCCTCCTCCCTGGTGGCATAGCGAAACACTTTGATGGCGCTTCGTTTCGGTAATGCGGCCTGCGGCTCGTCCGCAAACAACAGCACTCCAGCGACGGTGGGCTTATCATTCGTAAGAACGAACTGCGACTTCAGCCAAGCATCCGGCTCCGCACTCGGAACCTGTAACAGGACAAACTCAAGCGTCGTAACTGAATTGGTAATCGTGTCGCTAGGTACGTTAACGGTATCGTCCTCAAACGTCGAAAGCCCTTTGTCGAGATGGAGACGTTTCAGCGCATCCTCTCCTGTGACGGGCAAGTTTTGCGCGCCTCTCCTGACGTAGGCCGTGCCGTCGGTTGCGCTAATGACCTCGCGCGTCTTGCGGACAGCCAGATGAAGAACGAGTCCCTCCTTACCTGTCGCGCTCAAGAACTGCGCTGAATAGAGATTGCCCATTGGCGAAAGTGCCTCAAGCACTTGCACTAAGCCGTTTGCCGCTTCTATGTCCCCGAATCCGGCCCAGGTTCTCGTACCGTCGTCATGCTCCATAATGCCCACGAACAGTTCCCCGCCTGCGGTGTTGGCGAAAGCGGAAACGGCGCGCGAGAGCTTCGCAGGCGCAATTTCTTTTGCCTTCAAATCGCGGAAGTGGTTCTCATCGTAGGAAAGGATGATCTCCGCTTCGTCATTCGTAATTTGGCGCTTCTCCATTCAGAACCCCGACCGATTTCTACTTGCCCGCTGATTCGCTTGCGGTCCCCATTATAGTGATTCGACGTGCAAGGCGGGGTATTGCACACCCATTGCGAGTGCTCTCCCCAATTCCCACAGCCCGAACGGTTGAAGGCCAGCCATGCAAATCGGAATCCCTGGGATTCAAAAAGTCCTATGAGCGTTGTACACATTTTCATGTAACGTCGGTTACAGCAAAATGTGTTTCAGGGTGTTTGGACCATGGCCAGTGGAAAATTTATCTCCTACCTCCGGGTCAGCACCGATAGGCAGGGTCGTTCAGGACTTGGCATTGAAGCTCAGCGCGCCGCAGTCGATGCCTACCTCAATGGGGGACGTTGGACGCTGGTGGCGGAGTACGTGGAAACCGAGAGCGGCAAGAAGTCGGACCGGCCCAAGCTGGCGGCCGCCCTCTCCCACGCCAAGGCTATCGGGGCCAAGATCGTCTTCGCGAAGCTGGATCGCCTGACGCGCAACGTGGACCTCCTGCGGTCGCTTGTGAACTCTGGCGTCGATTTGGTTTTCTGCGACCTGCCCAGCGTCCCCCCTGGGCCGATGGGCCGCTTTCTGCTGACCCAGATGGCAGCGGTAGCGGAGTTGGAAGGCGGGATGATTAGCGAGCGAACCAAGAATGCTCTCGCCGCCGTAAAGGCCAGAGGGGTGAAGCTGGGCAACCCCAACGGCGCGCGCGCTCTCCGGGGCAAGCAGACCGGCAACGCTGAAGCAGTGGCGAGGATCAAAGAGAAGGCCGCACAGCGCGCAATGGACCTTCAGGGCATCGTTGAGGGCATCAAGCGCTCTGGCGTCACGAGCGTCCGTGGCATCACTGAGGAGCTAAACAACCAGGGCATCAATGCGCCTCGTGGGGGCTCTTGGCACGTTACGGCCGTGGCACGGCTGCTCAATCGCATTCCAGGGGCGGTGTGATTAGATGGTCCTCTATCATTGGATCACAGCGCACGGCGCTCAATGTCTCAGCTGGCTTAGTGCTGCCTTCGCATTGCTTGCTGCCATTCTTTGGGCTGCGTCAGCGCTCGTCAATCTCCCGGTCGTCAGATCGACTTACGAAGGCATCGACGGGCTTGAGCCTTTCCAAACCGCAATGAAGAAGGCTGCGCGCCTCAACATGTTCGCTGCGGCATTTGCGGCAGTGTCGGCTTTATGCCAAGCGCTCTCGCTTGCGGCATAGCTTGGCCCATTGTCGGGAAGCAACAGCCCGATTTCCGATAGCGTTAGCGAGAGCATGAAGACTTCATGCGTTCCGAAGCAGCGCTTGGCTCTCTCGCTGCCCTTCGCTTCCCTTGGCTGTCTCTTCGAGGCCTCTAGGGTCCCTGGCGACAGTCCGTACTGGCCCATTTCTTGCCAAATGCGACTTCAAAAATGGGACCTAAAGTCGCCGTTGTTGTTCGACCAAAGCGGCGCGTGAAAGCTCTGGGTCCCCCGGGGCCGTCGCGGAATGGCAAAGGGCCCCTCCTTCCGTCTGACAGTGAGAATGGGTCCCTCCGAACTGATACCGCTACCGGGGCGGGTAAGGTATCGGCTCCGCGAGCAACGCTGGAAGAAGCGCCTCAGCGGCGAGTGCAAACTGCTTCCAGTCTAGCCTACCTCCGATGTGGGTTCCCGCCGATGCACTGGCATCCGCTTTGAACTCCGGCGTCTCCTTCCACCAACGATGCTTGTCGCGGCCGACGCCCCTAAAGTAGTCCACGACGTGCTCCCTCATGTTCCTTAGATCGCGGATATCGGAAGCAGAGAATTGGTCAAGCATTGAGAAATCCACATTTGGGCACAGACCCAGGCCCCGAACCCATTCACGATGTTCGAGAACCTTGTAGGCGGCGATGGCAAAGTAGTGATGCTCTGTTCGCACTTGTGCCGCTAACAACCTGAAGTCTTCGCGTCTGTAGGGGCTCATAGTCGCGGTAGCGTCGGCAATGCGCTTGCCTTGCGCAATCGAGCTAGACACCCACTGAACAAGCCCCTCGAAGGCCATGTACCGCTGTTCATCATCGGTCATGATAGGCACGGGCGTTTGCCGTCTAGAAGCACTCATCTACTTTCTCTCTTGCTCAGCACCCATCGCAAGAAGCGCTCCGTGCGCTCTACATGAGCTTTGCTGGGTGGCGGTGAGAACTTCAAGGCTGACAGCGCCCCAACGGCTACAGGCACTCGCGGAGCCTTGTACGTGCCCGCATTGATCTTCGCACGCCTTCGCGCCCAAGCGCTCTTGGTGTTCCTGTTCTTAGGCAGCAGCGGTTCAATCCGCTGTCTAACGGTGGCACCGAAGAATGGAAGGGGACCTCTATAGCTCTCAACAGCCCCCAAGAGCTTCTGCACCATGTGCCACGCTGTCTTGTACGTCACACCTAACGCCTGCTCGATCTCTCGCGCTGTCACGACATGGGGCAATCTGTTGAGCATGTGTGCCGCCGAAACCCAGGCAGCAAGGGGAAGCTTAGAACCCTCTAGCGGTGTGCCCACGGTGACGGTGAATTGCCGTCTGCATTCTGAGCACAGGTAGAGGCCGGGACGATGGGATGCCCCGCCTATCAAGGTAATGGCGGTGCCCGATGCGGTGCAGTGCGGACACACGGGACCACTGGACCACCTAATTCCCTCCAGAGCAGCCCGGCAATCTTCCTCGCGCATAAGACCTCTAAGTGTTTCGTCTCGTATATACGAATGCGCCCAAAAGATCAACTTTCGGCAATGTTGTCAGGCGGTTCACCGTTTCAGAGTGTACCTATAGAGGGAGGGGGGCCTTCCCTGCCTGTGGGCCAAATCGTGGCACTTCGATGATTAAGGCCGTTATCCGCGCAAATTCAATTAGCACAGCGCGTTAGCGATTTAGTCGGACGCCTATACAGGGAGGCGCGCCGTCTACGGTGGAAATGGAAAGGGCGAAGCCTAGTGATAAGCCTCGCCCTCTACCTGATCTAATCGCCTAGCGCTCGTGGCGCGCTGTTCACAGCGGCGCGTCACACCCGAAAAGTAGGCGACGATAAGCACGAGGGCAAGGGGAGCTTACGCAGCCCCCTTCCGCGCACCGAAAGTGCTCCGCCATCCTTCAGCCCCCCACCACCATCAGAAATGAAGACCCCAACGCATACGACGATATCGCCCGAACGCGCTCTGGAGCTTCTTCCGCTCCTCAAAGCCTGCAAAGACGACGCAAAGCGCCGCCTGCTCCGAACAGTGATACGGGAAGGCAGAGCGCTCCACGAGTTCATTGAGGGCTTCGTGCCCCCTTACAACGTCACCGACCTCATCATGGTCGATGTTGCCAAGACCATGCGACGGCAACACTGAGGCAGAGCCATCGACACCTGCAAAGCCTTCAGGGCATTCTATGGGGCCTGTGAAAGCCCGGTAGAGCTTCAGAAGCTCACCAGCGTCATTGATGCAGGCTGGCGAGAAACCGACCTAGCTCTTTTCGCTCGCAAGCACTTCAAGAAGCCCTTCTACGCGATGAAGCCACGAGACCTCATCGCCATCATTAACTCGGCGCTCTACCACGACTTCTTCGCCCGTCGCTTCCTGAAGCAGCGAGCCCAAAGAGCCCCAGCGCAGATACCACCACTAATCTGAAATCGAGAGAGATGACTGCACTTATTGCGGCAGGCAGGCGTAAGGAGTTTGCATTCCTGCGTTCTGTGTGCCGCTCGCTCCAAGAGCGTTTTACGCTTGGCGAAGCTATCCGACAGGGATGGACCGCCAGCGCGATAGAAGCCGATGCACGCCGATACACAGGCAGAGGCGGCGACCTCAAGTACCGCATAGCCATTCAAGATGCCTCGCAACGGCGCTACTACAGTCCAGAGGAGCGAGCGGCTGATGAAGCGCGATGGAAGGCCAATGAGGGCGCACGGGCTGCACGAGCAGCCATAAAGCTCACTCGCTCCACAAAGCCGAACGTGCCTGCTGACTACAAGCCGATCCTCGCTGCGTGCCGAGACATGCTCGATATCGACCGCCTAACGGCAGTGCTCGAAGCTGGATGGAGCGCTGATGATATCCGCTACCTTGCTCGGCAATTCTGCTGGGTAGCAACTAACCATCGAGTGAAGATGAAGGAGACCCCAGCGGCCTTTCGCTTCACCCTCGAAATGGTCCAAGGCAGACCAGCCGGGACGTACTCCCCTTACCTTCCCAGGCCCAACCAATAAGAACACGAACGAATGCCAACCTACGCAATACAAATACCCGATGGCCGCCATATGGTCGTTGAAGCGCCCGATGAGCAATCAGCGCTAACCGGCGTGCAAGACTGGCACGCACAGAACATCGCCAAGACGACTGGCGATACAAAGCCTGACACGTCGATGCTGGGTGCTCTCTCGCAGGGCACTTCAGACGTTGTGTCGGGCGTGGGTAAGACCATCAAGGACTACCTGAGCCCGAGCACTGGCAAGGCTGTCCTCGACAGCACCGCCGCGAAGTCCAATCCGAAGTATAAGTCCGCTTCCGAAGCGTTCATGTATCCGGCTGACGGCGCTGACAACCACACGCTGGGCCTCGACTGGTCGCAGGCTCCCCGCGCCATGGTCGAACAGGCTCCCGGCCTCGCTCTCGACGTTGCGGGCCAGTTGCTCACGAAGCGCTTTGGACCCGTGGGGCAGTACCTCGCCAACGCAGTGACCTTCGGAGCCCGAACGGCTGGCAACGAAGCCGAGAAGCGTGCCCAGGCGCGCACAGGCGACGCGAACGCAGAGCCCACGGCCGAAGACAAGCTCACGGGCTTGCAGTCTACGCTCGTACAGGGTGCCCTCAACAAGATGGGCTCCAACGCCATCGTCAACCCAGCGAAGGTCGCCGGGACTGGCATCAAGGGCGCTGCTCAGGCCGCTGGCAACGTCGTCAAGGCTGCGGCGACCGAAGGCGGCACCAACGCCGCTCAGGACCTCGTGTCCCAAGGCTTCGCCAAGCGAGGCACTGACCAGCCGATGGATGCCCAGGAGACCAAGGGCGCTCTTGCGCTTGGTGCTCTGGGCGGTGGCCTATTCTCCGCGCCTCGTGCGGCGAAGGAGACCGTAACCTCCGCACGGATGCGTGGGCAGGCTTCGGACGAACATACGACGATGGCCGCCAACCGCATCATTGAGAATGCTGGTGGCTCAGACCTCGCAGACCCGAAGGTGTCATTCGACGCCACGTCTCGTGCTGTGTCGGACGTGAACCGCGAGTTGAGCGATGCTGCCAAGCGTGTGTCCAACGCCTCTACAGAGGCGGCGAACGCCATTGACGCAGCCAAGCGCGGTGAAGCGCTCAGCAAGAAGAACCTCGCAGCGGTAGACGCGGAAGGCAACGAACAACTCTCGTCCCTCGTCAGGCAGGCCACGGCGCTCAGCAAGCTCACTGACATGGGCAACTTCGACCAGAACAGCGGGACGTTCGTTGGTGGCACGCATCAAGCCGCTAAGCGGCTCGTTTGGCCGTTCGCCAAGGAGGCAGGAAAGCTTAGTGCCCTCGCTGGCGGTGGTGCGGTGGCGAGCGGTGGCGTGGGCTTGGATGCCGTTGTTGCACACGTCCCTGGAGCGCTTGGGGGCCTTGCTAGTGCTGTCGTGGCTTACAAAGGTCTCAAGACACTGGACAAGGCGCTTGGCCTCGCATCGCCTGCCAAGACGTTTGCGGAGAAGTTCGGTGACACCAGCGGCAATGTCCGTGTCCCGACCGCACTCAATCAGAGCCCGACCGGTCCGAAGGTCGAGCAGGCCAGCAGTCCGACGCCTACACAGCCTTGGGGGCCAACCCCGGAAGCCCCTCAGCCCTTCATGCCCGACGTGCTGGAGCCGGGTATTGGAAGGATCGTTGAGAAGCTACAGCGGCAGAAGCAACAGCAGACGACCAAGCACGCTATGCCCTTGCTCCGTCAACTGGCACAGGACGCCAAGCCTGCTCCTGCATCTTCCGGCATCGACGCCAGCGCTCTTAACGAGCAGGTAAAGTCCGCACTGCTGATGGCCTCTGCTCGTAGGAAGATCGTTGGACAGCAGCAAGCGGAAGCTGAAGCTGATGCTTCGCCAATGGTCCATGGTGTTGGCGGTCTGGACGCGGTGCGTAACCCTGCGATGGGCAAGAGGGCCAGCGAGCTTATCAGCGCCGCCAACGCTCTGAAGAAGCTCCGTGAGGTCCCTGAAGCCGACACGAGCGAGGCTCCGACCGGTCCAGCCATGGAGAGCCGGTCCAACAGTGCGGAGCCGTTCGCGCTGCCTGAGAGCCCCTACTGGCATCTGGACGCTGCCGAAGCGGCGGACAGCATCCTGGAGGACGCCAAGGCTGGACAGAAATCTATCCGCAACGAGCAAGCGTATCACGCTGGCACCGTTCGAAGGCTCAAGGCTGAGGAGGATATCTACCGCCGCATCTCAGACAGCATGGAGAGCGTCAGGGAGCGCGGTGCCTTCCACAAGTACCTCAGCGCACTTTGGGGCTCTGACACCCCCGAAGTCGTCATGAAGGTCCGCGATCAGATGATGACGGAGTTCCCACAGTACGGGGTGACCATCCTGAAGCATCTCCCTGACGACGTCATTAAGGGGCTGTGGAGCACCAAGCCCGCGAGAAAGTAAGGCGGGGCGTACACCCCGCTCCTCTCGTTTCCTGCTCAATCCAACATCAAGCACCAATCAGCGCACCAACGCTCTCGGAAGCAGCGCTGCAATCAAGAACCTAAGAAATCCAACCCGGAAATATGGCCCTAGAGACATTCAACTTCGTAGATAGCCTCTCCCCGACCAACCCAGCTCCAACCGACAGCGTCACCAACGGTGCCGACCACATGAGGGGCATCAAGCTCACCCTGAAGCAGACCTTCCCAGGCGCGACAGGCCCCCTTACGACGGCCAAGGGCGGCCATCTATCCATTGATGATGGTACCGCTACGGCTCCAGCCTTCACCTTCACCAGCGAGCCCTCGTTGGGCTTCTACCGTTCCGCCGCAGGCACCATCGCGTGCTCAGGGACTTTCCTTGGCGGGAAGTTCATCGGTGAGATTTTCGACTACGCTGGTGCCAATCCGCCTCCTGGCTGCTTGGCTTGCGACGGCCAAGCGCTGTCTCGTACCACCTACGCCGATCTCTTCAGCATCATAGGCACGACTTGGGGCGCTGGCGATGGAAGCACCACGTTTAATCTTCCAGGCCTAATGGCTCGCTTCCGCCGTCATCGTGACAACAGCACGCTTTCTGGAGCCGTTGGTAACAAGCAGAACCCCACGAACCTCACGCACACGCACGGTGTCTCTGGCACGACCGGCTCCGAGAGCAATGACCACTCGCACTATGTCTCGGGCTACACAGGGTCCATGAACCAGAACGCCACGCACACGCACAATTCGAACGCGGCGGCGAACGGTGGCGGCTCCGGGACTGGTGGCGGCGCCTTCGCCCTCAACGCTCCGGGCGCAGCTACGATCAGTGCGGTTAACACGGACCATCAGCATTACTTCGCTGCACAGAGCGGCGGCATCAGTGCGAACCACGTTCACGCCTTCTCGGTGACTTCGCAAGCGTCCGGCGATGCCAACGAAGCACGCCCCTATTCCGCAACGGTCCTAACCTGCATCAGAGTGCAATAAGCATCCCGAAACGCTTCGAGCTTCTTCAAGCTTCGTTAGACGCGAAGAGCCAAGATCATCGCAACTATTCCCTAGGAGGTCGTTCGGGCGGTCTGGCGACCCTCAGGGCTGCTGCCTTTTGGTGGAAGCAGCCTTAAGGCACTCATCCGCATGGCAACGCGACAGGCGGCTTGGCTCATCTCGGGTCCGGCCGCCTCCGTACCTTCTTCAGCCAGTATTTCGCGTACCGGACGTGCAAAACATGACACCTTTAGAATCCACGAGCGCTAGGTACACAGTTGGAGGAAATGGACCTCCCTTCAATCGTCCAATAATTGCATCGTAATAGCTATCGCAGGAGTCAACCTTTTCGGAAGGGATGTTCAAATATATACGAAGATCGGACTTGTCTTCAGGACTTTGAACTACTCGAACGATGGTCTTTGCTTGTTCGATTCCACCCCACAGCGCGGGTGGCAATTCCGGAAAGTGCTTAGCATCTAACTCGCCCCTTGAAGCGCCGCTCTTTGGAATCAGAAGGCTGATCTGCACCGTCTCGCCACCGATGACAACATCTGAAAGAACCCTCGCGTGGTAGCGCAACGTGAATTTACCAGATTTGTCGGAGGACAATCGAATTAGAAAATGATCCGTGGCGCCTGGCTTTATCTCCTGCGACACGGGCACAGATGCGACATATCCGCTTTTTCCTGAAGGCAAGAACAAGTCATAAGTCGCACTTGGTGGGGCTGGAGCGCCCGGTCCGGGATTGAACCGTGAAACAAGACTCCTGAAATGAAGCGTAATTCGCGCTTTGTTGCCAGCTGCTGTGTAGGTGAGCGTGCCTCTAAGGCAAATCAGAGGCTCTTCTTGTAGATCCTTCGGGACAAACCTTTCCACGTCGACATTCACTCTGTCATCAACATCTTGCAGGGCGATCGGAATGTTTGCCGTCATTGCGGGACTAGCACCATTGCAAGCATCTTGCACAAGGCCAAATCGCCAATTGAAAACGATATCGCGCGGGTCAACCTCGGGTTTCTTCCAGTCGACTATTTCAAGGGCAGGATCTAGCATCTTTCCCCAGCCCTCATTGACGATTTGCAGATGACCAATGTTGTAGAAGTTCTCGTGGATGACGGGAATGGGTGTAAGGTCAACCTCAGCAGCAACGACCTCAAAGAGGATTTCTGAAACCAGCAGAGTTGATTGCGAATTATTCGCTATCTTTATAGAGAGGCTGGGATACTCCCACTTAAATGGCTCGTACCAATATTGGATTCCGACCACCTCTTGATTTGCAGCAACTTTGTCGAGATACGGCATTGATGGTCGAATGTCTTTGGTTCCGTCGGCAAGTCGCGTAGCAACATATCGTAGACGATATTCTTCACGCCGGTCGATTTCTCGCGTCGCAGGCTCTGCGAACAAATCAATAGTCGAAGATGTTTTTGCCCTCAGGTTTTCGGGCGCCAGCACATAGGCAACTATGCCGATCATTGTGAGGCAAAAACAAAGCGCAAGAAACGCTAAGAAATAGTAGGTGTGGATTCGACTCTTAAGCCATTGTTCCGGTGTAAATCCGCTTGGAGGGTCGATGTTACCCATCTCAGCACGTAGCGCTGATAGTCGTTGATCCGACGGGATCTTTTCGAGGGCATCGAGCAGGTTCTTATTTCGCTGAACCCTCCAAGCGATCAATAGCCAAGCCAAGACGACCGTAACGTATCCAATGAATGCAAACGGACTAGTTGCAGCCGTAGGTAACGCTTTGAGAAGTCCTTCAATTTCCACAATCGCACCCAATAAGGAAATATATGATCTTCCTAAAATAGCATTTGGTAGTATGCACAACTTGGAACGAACCGGAAAGCAGAAAGAAGAATCCGAGTGCTCCTCAGGAGGCCGCATTGAGTCACCAGCAGGCATCCCTAATTGTGGGTCTCGTGCCGGTTTTGCCCTCCAAAGCGGGCAGATCACCCAAAATCAGCACCGCCCTGGGCCGTCAGCGCAAGTTACCGTGACATTCACGTTCTGAGGCTGGTTGGCGTCGATGCTCTGCGACGACCTCCCCATACCCTCAAGGGCCTCAGAAACCCTAAGGATGATGACTGAGGGTGCCGTACGGAATGCTGCTCAGGCTTGTAGCGGGACTCACTGGTGAGCTTTCAGGGCTGGAGGCTGGGTAGTAGCCTGAAGGGCTCAAAACGACTCCATGGAATCCTCAGAGGCTCCTGAAGCCATGTCGTCTCAGATCAAATAAACACACCCCTGAAACCTCTAAAGAGGATGGTGAAGAGCTTGAGGGATGCATTAGCCCCTTGAAGCCTCACCAGATCGCAATACCGCCGACCAAGGCCACCAACGGCACTCACGAGCCCTCGTGCCTTCAGTCGTCAACCCAAAACCTCAAGGTCAGTAACTCATGACTACCGTTATCGGTATGCACGAGCAGTATGCTCTCGTGCCACCGCTGGAGTTCGTGTCCGCCATGAACGATCACTGGACACAGACGCTCAACATGCCGTCCTCGGCGGCCTTACGCTCTCTTTGGGAGAGCATGGGCAGCGTCTTTGAATGGTCAATTGTAGATAACATCAGTGAACGTGATGCGCGCTGGAAGGTCCTTCAGCCCCCTACCGGGTCCGGTAAGACCCAGGGGGCGTGTCTGTACTCGGCAATGCAGGCGAAGCGCAATCGAGACGAGCAAGGCAAACTCAAGCCTGTTGGTGTGCTCCTCGTGACCCGTCTGATTAAGCAGGCCAATGACCTTGCTGCACAGGTCAACATGATGGCTGGTGCGGAGCTCGCGGTTGCTCACCATTCCAGTAGCGGAACGGATGCCAACGATATCGGCCACTTTGACGTGCTTGTGGTGACGCACCAAGCGTTCATCAACGCCGCTGAGAGCCTTGGCGGTGCCTCATGGTCACGCCTCGTTAACTGGCAGGGAGGCCAGCGCCTTCTCACTATCGTGGATGAGGCGTTAGCCAATGTGGTCGAGGAGACCAAGGTCACGCTGGAGAACCTTCAGTTCGTACTTGGTTGCGTGCCCTTTGACGTAGCAAAGGCCTACCCCGATCAAGTCAGGGTCATTGAAGCGCTCAAGGATGCGCTAGTGTGTCAGGCCCAAGCCGAAGCGGCCAACGACGGCACTGCGAAGCTCATGTGGAAAGATGGCGGGGCCAGTGAAGCATTGGGCGCTCCCCTAGCCGCCATGAAGCCCTTGAGAGAGGCCATGCGCAAGGTGAAGTACGATCGACGGATCAGGGAGGGCAACACGAAGCGAAACATCACCAAGCTGGTGGATGACACACTCATAAGCGCCCAGGCTCTAACGGATCGATGGGCTTACTATGCTCGCGTTGGCAAGGATCACTCGCTCAACTCCTCCACACTGACGGTCTCCTATGCTGTGCCCGGTGCCGTGGTGTTGGATGCGACGGCAAGCCAGAACTTCCTGTGGGAGCTTTTCCAAGGCAGAGCGCGAATCGAACCCGTCTGTGCGGGTACTCGCAACTACCGGAACGTGACGCTGCACGTCGCGAGGGCTAAGGGCGTCGGCAAGACGAAAATGGAGAAGACGTTTGCAACCCGCTATGCACGCCTACTGGAGACCCTTGAAGCTCAGTTAGGCGCTGACAGGTCCGTGTTTGTATGCGTCCACAAGGACTACGAGCACGCTGCGGAGAGGTTCAAGCACCCCTTCAAGCGTATCGGCTTCGGCCATTGGGGAGCAGTAGACGGACGCAATGATTGGAAGGACTACGACACGGCGGTGCTGTTCGGCCTGCCATATCGCGACCTGATATGGCCTACCAACGTGTTCTTTGCTCTTCAGGGGGTGCAGGACGATGCTTGGTTGAAGTCTCCAACGTGGAACGGATACACGAACGTCCGCCGACTGATGCAGCAGCGTCAAATGTCGGTGGAGATTATCCAGGCCATCAATCGCATCCGATGCCGCAAGGTAGTTGACCAGCATGGAGGGTGTGATCCGGCTGACGTGTTCATTGTGCTTCCAGCCGACAACATGGGTGACGCCATCCTGACCGATATTCTGGCAGACATGCCGGGTATCGACGTGGTGCCGTGGTCATTCGAGATGGATGGGCCGAAGGTGCAGCGGCCTCGTGAGGGTAGCTCCCACCAAACCTTGCTGACGCTCATGCGCAATGCTGACCCCGGTGACAGCATTCCTCTGAGCACCATACAGCGCGAGTTGGCGTTGAAGCCTGCTGGGTTCTCAAAGCTCCGTGCGGTGCTCCGTGACGGCACTCATGCCACCAGCAGGGCTCTCATGGAGCTTCGTGTGGAATATGTCTCAGGCAAAGGACGAGGGGCTAAGAGCTTCCTTGTGAAGCACCAAGCTGCCTAACGGAAGACTTGAGCCGGTGAAGCTCCTCTTAGCGAGGGCTTTGCCGGTTCTTTTCGGTCTAACCACGTCATGCATTGATGGTGTGCCACTTCACATAATAATGCACACTTCGCTGTGCATCGTAGTGTCGTGGTGACCATTATCGCCTTGCCTGGAGCGCGCTTCTCGAATGCCGCCCAAGTAAGGGCTTTTCCGGCTCTTTTCGGTCAAACAACGGCATCATAGGCGACTAGCCCCACGCCCAATTACATTCAGAGGTGCACTTAATCCTATCGGGCAAGAGGGAAGGCGGCACGGAAAACCCCGAGGACCCCATGCCGTCCGTAGCCTTTCAGCGGCTATTTGATGGTCGACTGTTGGCAGTCAGCGCTTGGCCCGTGGGCTCTTGGCGCTCTTGCGCTTCTTCGGAGCCTGTTGCTCCTGCGCATAGGCTTGGTGGACCTCAAAGAACGGCACCCCAAAGCGCTCGGCCAACTTCTCCACTGACCCACCGACTTGATTGGCCATGGTGTCGAGTTCCTGGCTGAGCTTGGAGGCTGTCTGCATCAAGCCGAGCAACGCCGCGAGGTCGGCTAGTTGCTGCTTGGAGGGGATTGAAACCGGGGTGGTTGAGCTAGGTGGGTAGAGATTCTTGGCCATTCGGTAAGCTCCTGATTTCACGATGGAAATGGGCTTTCCAATAAACTGGCTGGGGAACCTGGATTCGAACCAAGACAAACAGAGTCAGAGTCTGTTGTGCTACCGTTACACCATTCCCCAAGAATTGTCCGTGGTATCAACAGCTTAGCTGGATGACTGGACATCTCGGTGCAGCGGGTTCGCCTGCCAAATCAGCGCCCGCGCGAGAGCGACCTTCTACCCGCTTGGTCCCACGCTTGGCAAGCATTGATGGCGAAGGATCGGCGTAAAATCACGGTCAGTACAGCCCGCCCGTCCCAGACCGCATCACGGCCCGATCCGCGTCCGCCGGGATGGGCTGCTGCGTCCCATCGATCACATCGGTGCCGGCGACCAGCGTCGGATCATAGAACGGCGGCGCCTGGCCCGGCTTGAAGGCTTCGAGCACCACGCCCCGGTTCTGACCAGGCGTGGCGCGCAGGCCGGTCTTGGCATCGACCGTGACCAGCCGGATGCCGACCGGCTGCTTGAACGGGGTGGCGGGCTTGTCGGCCAGCGCGAGCTTCAGGAAGTCGCGCGCGATCGGCGCCGCGGTGTGGCCGGCCTGCGCGTTGCGGCCGAGCGAGCGCGGCTTGTCGTAGCCGACATAGAGACCGACCACGAGGTCCGGCGAGAAGCCGACGAACCAGAGGTCCTTGGCCTCGTTCGACGTGCCGGTCTTGCCGGCGAGCGGCTTGCCGACCTCCTTCAGCGCGGTGCCGGTACCGGCCTGAATCACGCCCTCCATCAGCGAAGTGATCTGGTAGGCGGTCATCGCGTCGAGCACCCGCTCGCGGCGGTCGACCAGCTGCGGCTCGGGCTGGCTCTTCCAGCCTTCCGGCGCGTCGCAGCCGCGGCATTCGCGCTGATCGTGCCGGAAGATGGTGTGGCCGTAGCGGTCCTGGATGCGGTCGATCAGGGTCGGCTTCACGCGGACGCCGCCATTGGCGATCATCGAATAGGCCGTTGCCATCCGCATCACCGTGGTCTCGCCGGCGCCGAGCGCATAGGCGAGATAGTTCGGCAGCTCGTCATAGACGCCAAAGCGTTTTGCATATTCGCCGATGACAGGCATGCCGATTTCCTGCGCGAGGCGCACGGTCACGGTGTTGAGCGACAGGCGGAGCGCGTTGCGCAGCGTGACCTGGCCCTGATACTTGCCGGTGGAGAAGTTCTCCGGCCGCCAGATGTTGCCCTGTCCCTGATCGATCTCGATCGGCCCGTCGATCATCATGGTCGATCCGGTATAGCCGTTGTCGAGCGCCGTCGAATAGACGATCGGCTTGAAGGTCGAGCCGGGCTGCCGGTAGGCCTGGGTCGCGCGGTTGAACTGGCTCTGGTCGAACGAGAAGCCGCCGACCATCGCCAGCACACGGCCGGTGTGCGGGTCCATCGCCACCATCGCGCCCGACAGTTCGGGGATCTGGCGCAGCCGGTACTGGCCCTCGACGGCCTTGCCGTCCTTGCTGAACAGCGGATCGGCATAGATCACGTCGCCGGGCTGCAGCACCTGCGCCACCGAGGTCGGCGTCCTGCCCTTGTACGGGCCGGACAACAGCCTCGCCCACTTCACGCCTTCCAGCGTGACGATGCCGGTCTCGCGCTGCTTGCTGATGGCGCCGCCGAGCTCGCGGCCGGGCTGGAAGCCGATCCGCGCCGACTGGTCGTTGCTCTCCAGCACCACCGCCATCCGCCACGGCGAGATGTCCGAGAGCGACTTGATCTCGGCGAGCGGCACGCCCCAGTCGCTGGCGAGGTCGAGCTTCTGGATCGCGCCGCGATAGCCCTGCTGCTCGTCATAGTTCACGAGCCCGGCCACCATGGCCTTGCGCGCCATCACCTGGACCTTGGGGTCGAGCGTGGTGCGCACCGACAGGCCGCCCTCATAAAGCTTCTTCTCGCCATAGCGCTCGAAGATGTCGCGACGGACCTCTTCCGAGAAATATTCGCCGGCGAAGGTGTGCGCGCCATTGCTGCGGTTGGTGACGGCGAGCGGGTCCTTGCGCGCCTTGTCGGCATCGGCCGCGGTGATCCAGCCGTTCTCCTGCAGACGATCGATCACGTAGTTGCGCCGCTCGATGGCGCGCGCACGGTTGCGCACCGGATGCAGGCTGGCCGGCATCTTCGGCAGCGCCGCGAGATAGGCCGCCTCCGCAACCGTCAATTCGTTCACCGACTTGTCGAAATAGACCAGCGAGGCGGCCGCGATGCCGTAGGCGCCGAGGCCGAGGTAGATTTCGTTGAGATAGAGCTCGAGGATCTTGTCCTTGGAATAGGCCCGCTCGATTCGCATCGCCAGCAGGGCTTCCTTGATCTTGCGGGTGAACGACACCTCGTTGGTCAGCAGGAAGTTCTTGGCGACCTGCTGGGTGATCGTGGAGGCCCCCTGCGGGCGGCGGTTGGAACCGAAGTTCTGGACATAGGAGACGCCGGCGCGCGCCATGCCGGTGTAGTCGATGCCGCCGTGCTCGTAGAAGTTCTTGTCCTCGGCTGCGAGGAACGCGTTGATCACGAGTTTCGGCACCGCCTGGATCGGCAGATAGAGCCGGCGCTCCTTGGCGAACTCGCCCAACAGCGACCCATCCGCCGCGTGCACGCGGGTCATCACCGGCGGCTCGTAGTTCTGGAGCTGCGAATAGTCGGGCAGGTCCTTGGAGAAATGCCAGAACAGCCCTGCGACCGCGGCCAGACCGGCCAGGAACATGATGGTTCCCGCGGTGAACAGGAACCCGAAGAACCGCAACAGAAATTTCATCGACCAGATTTTCCGTGGCGAATACGTCGCTCGTTCTGAGTGCGCTGCGTGCCACTTAGGCTGCCCGGTATATCGGTCGCTCCAACGACCTGCAATTCAACACGGGAGAATTAAAGCGGGCCAGGCGTCAAACTTATGCCATAGAGGGCCGCTCGCACACGCGGCCAAATCAGCGGACCTTGCCGCCCTCGCGGTACTCCGGAGGCTGCATCGATCCCGGCACCGGGCGCTGCTCGATTCGAGCCTGTCTCGTCCGACCTGCGCGGCCCCCCCCGATCGCGGCGCTTGCGCCGAGCGCACGCTGCGAAAGAAAAGCGCCGGCCCAGCCCGTCGCCCGCACTACCCGGCTGCCGTTCCGGGCACCGGGTCATCAGAAACCGGTGGACAGTGCCGGCGAGCCCATCCGATTAACCACCCATTAACTATAACTACCGCAGGTTGTCGATCTACACGCGACTCGCGAGGGGCTGACTTGCATGGCACTGCGCGGATTCAAGCGGCCTTTTACGGCCGACCCGAATGTCCTTGGATTTCCGAAACCACCCACATCGGCGATGGGCACCGAGGCCTTGGACCTCGTCTATCAGGCCGCGGATCTGTTCCGCAGCATCGAGGACAGGGCCCGCGCCGGCGAAGCCCGCGCTGAGGCCGCCGAACAGGCGCAGCTCGAAATCATCGCCGCCACCGAGCGCAAGCTGAGGGACGCGTCCCGGGCACTCGAGGAGGCGCGACGGCGTATCGAGTCCCAGCAGGAGCAGCTCGATGCGGCCGAATATCGTGCCCAGGCCGCCGAGGCCGAGGCACGCGAAGCCAAGCAATCGCTGGCCCTGGTCGAGGATGCGATCCGCCGGCGCCTGCTCTTGACCAGCGGTCATGACGACGGCAGGCCAAGCGCCGTCGCCTGAGGCAAGTTCGATCGGGGCGGCAGCCCTGCCCGGCCACCGCCGCGCGATTGCCCAACGGCAATCAGTAGCCGCCGGCCAGTCCCGAATTGCGGCGCGGATCGTTCGCCCCATAGAAGCGGTTACTGCCGACCGGCTTGCCGTCCAGCGACGGCGCTCCGATGATGATCACCGCGAGATGGTTGGCCGGCTGCGGCGGCCCGAACTTGTGACCCATGCCTTCCAGGATTTTTCGCGTATCCGGAGACAGCGTGAAGTCCTCGAGATTGGTCGCCTCCGGAAGCCATTGCTGGTGGAAGCGCGGCATGTCCACGGCCTCCTGCGCGTTCATGCCGTAGTCAATGGCGTTGATCATTGTCAGCAGCACCGCCGTGATAATGCGGCTGCCGCCCGGAGTGCCCACCACCATGACCGGCTTGCCGTCCCTCATGACGATGGTCGGGCTCATCGAGGACAGCGGCCTCTTGCCCGGGACGATCGAATTGGCCTCACCCTGCACCAGACCGTACAAATTCGGCACACCGATCTTGGCAGTGAAGTCGTCCATCTCGTCGTTCAGCAGCACGCCGGTCTTGGCCGCGGTCACCTTGGCGCCGAACCAATCGTTGAGGGTGTAGGTGACCGACACCGCGTTGCCGTCCTTGTCGGCGATCGAATAGTGCGTGGTGTTGCTGCCTTCGTGCGGCGGCACGCCCGGCTTGATGTCCTTGGACACGCCGGCCTTGGCCGGGTCGATCACGGCGCGAACCTTCGCGGCGTAGGTCTTGTCGAGCAGGCGCTCGAGCGGATTCTTCACGAAGTCGGGGTCGCCGAGGTAGCTGTTGCGATCGACGTAAGCATGGCGCATCGCCTCGATCTGGTAATGCACCGCCTGCGCGGAATGGTAGCCAAGCTCCTTCAGCGGATAGCCCTCGAGGATGTTCAGCACCTCACAGATCACGACGCCACCCGAGCTTGGCGGCGGCGCCGAGACCACGTGGTAGCCGCGATAATCGCATTCGACCGGCGCGAGCTCGCGAACCTTGTAATTGTCGAGATCTTCCTGGGTGAGCAGGCCCTTGCCGGCCTGGTTCGAGGCGACGATCGCTGCCCCCACCCAACCCCTGTAGAAGCCGTCGGTACCGCGCTTGCTGATCTCGCGCAGCGTCTCGGCGAGCTCGTGCTGCGCCAGCCGCTCGCCCACCTGGAACGGCTTGCCGTTGTTGAGAAAGATCGCGGCCGACGCCGGATCGTCCTCAAAATCCTTGGTCGCGGTCTGGAACATGCTGACGTCACCCTGATCCAGCACGAAGCCGTCCTCGGCGAGTTGCAGGGCCGGCGCAATCACGTCCGCGCGCTTCATCGTGCCGTATTTCTCGCGCGCATATTCCATGCCGGCCACCGAGCCCGGCACGCCGACGGCGAGATGTCCCTTGGTCGACAGCCCGGCGATGACGTTGCCGTCCTTGTCGAGATACATGTTGGCGGTGGCCCCCTTCGGCGCCGTCTCCCGGAAATCGAGGAAGGTCTTGCGGCCGTCGGCCAGCTGGATGGTCATGAACCCGCCACCACCGAGATTGCCGGCGGCGGGATAGACCACGGCCAGCGCGTAACCGACGGCAACCGCCGCGTCGACCGCGTTGCCGCCGCGCTTCAACACTTCGATGCCAACCTCCGTCGCGAGATGCTGCGCCGAGACCACCATGCCGTTCTCGGCGGCGACCGGGGCAACCGATGCCGCGCGAGCGGGAGCAGCGGCGATGACGCCGATCGAAACCACCGCGGCGACGATCCTCCGCGCGCGCAACGTTGAATTTTGCATGGAAGCCTCCCGGGACCTACGCCGACTCTCGCGGCCTTATGATGCGACCTTGGCGCGCGAACCTAGCAGGCCGCTCGCGTGCACACTATAGGCCCGCGCTGGCCTCACCGCCCACCCGCAGCCGGCTGTGGCGTCTGCCATAGGCCGCATAGATCACCAGTCCGATCGCAAGCCACACCGCGAGCCGTATCCAGGTGTCGAGCGGCAGGCCGAACATCAGGAACAGCGAGGTTCCCGCGGCAGCCGGCGCCACCAGCCAGATCGCCGGCGCCTTGAACGGGCGCGGCAACTCCGGATCGCGGACGCGCAGCACCAGCGTTCCGATCGACACCACGGTGAATGCGAACAGCGTGCCGATCGAGACGAGCTCGCCGACCAGCCCGATCGGCAGCAGCCCGCCGAGAATGGCCGCGACGGTGCCGGCGAAGATGGTCGAGACATAGGGGGTCTGGAAGCGCGGATGGATCTTCGCAGCAAAGCCCGGCAACAACCCGTCATGCGCCATGGCGCGGAAGATCCGCGGCTGCGCCAGCAGCATGATGAGGATCACCGACGTCAGCCCGAACAGGATGCCGAGCTTGATGAAGGGACCGAGCCAGCCGATGCCGACAGCATCGATGCCGACCGCGATCGGATCCGGCACGCTGAGCCGGTCATACGGCACGATGCCGGTCAGCACGAATCCAACCGCAACATAGAGCGCAGCGCAGATCACGAGCGAGCCGAGGATGCCGATCGGCATGTCGCGCTCCGGCCGCTTCGCCTCCTGCGCCGCGGTCGAGATCGCATCGAAGCCGATATAGGCGAAGAAAACCACCGCCGCGCCGCGGACCACGCCAGACCAGCCGAATACGCCCGGACCGGCATTCGGCGGGATCAGCGCGCCGTCGGGATTGCTCGCCGTCACCCAGTTCGCCAGCGAGACCGAGGACGCCGCAGTGGCGAGAAACAATGCGATCACGACAAGCTTCACCACGACAACGAATCCGGTGAAGCGCGCGGACTCGCGAATGCCGACCACCAGCAGCGTGGTGACGAAAGCAATGATTGCCATCGCCGGGATGTTGATGACCGACCCGGTCGACGACCAGGTGCCGGTGTTGACGTCGTAGGCGAGCGGCGCCGAGGTGAATTGCTGCGGCAGGTTGATGCCGAAATCGCGCATGAAGCTGACGAAATAGCCGGACCACCCGACCGAGACCGCGATCGCACCGACGGCATATTCGAGGATCAGGTCCCAGCCGATGATCCAGGCGATCAATTCGCCGAGCGTGGCATATGCGTAAGTATAGGCGCTGCCGCAGATCGGTACGGTCGACGACATCTCGGCGTAGCACAATCCGGCGAACGCGCAGGCGACGGCGCCAAGCATGAAGGAGAGCGTAACCGCGGGACCGGCATTCGCAGCAGCCGCGTGCCCCGTCAGCACGAAGATGCCGGCACCGATGATGCCGCCGATGCCAAGCGAAACCAGTTGCAGCGCCGAAAGCGAACGCTTGAAAACCGGCGTCTCCGCGTCGCCGTCGGCGCGCGCCGCCTCCCGCAACAGCTCGGAGGTCGATTTTCGATCCCAGAAGCCGGCCAGGGTCTCTGTCACGTCAAATAGCCCTCCGCCGCCCGGGTCCGGCGGGACCCGACACGATCGGCGGAACTATAACGCGCTCACGGCACCGTCGTTCGCATGCGAGGCAGCAGCCGGCACGCTTATCCACTGCCAAGCGTGGTGCGGCGCCCTATTGGCAGCGATGGCGGCGACCATCGCGTCCGAGGAAAGTGCCGGACGCCGGATCGAATGAACGGTAGCGCGTGCAAGAGGAGGCAACGGGCGGCTCCGCGGGCATGGCGCCATAGGCGTTCGCCGGGTTGCCGCCGTGTTGCGCGGCCCGCTGGGCTTCACCCCATGGCGTCAGGGCGCCCCCGTTCAGCGCGCTGCGTCCGGGGTATTGTGACTCGAGCAGGGCCGGCTCGGAAATCTGGGCAATGACAGGCGAGAACGTCATTCCTGCGAGCAATATGGCGGCTGCAACCGACCTCAATCGGGACATGCGACCACTCCCATCGATCAATCAAAACATGTCGAAGGCCGGCCGAGCCGCCCCAAGCCGATATGGTGGCGGCGCCTTGCCGGGCACAGGGGCCACCGCCTCACGATGCTGCGAGCCGGCCGTGGCTCGCAGCTCAGCGCACGTCGGGCCGCGGGTCGGACACGAACCCATCGCGGTTCGGCATCTTGACGGCGGCGAGCGACTTGGCGTCGAGCACGGCATTGGCGGGGACGACGCCGTTGAGGCTGAGGATGTAGGCGGAGACCGCGTAGACGTCCTCATTGCTCAGCGACTGCGGCGCATTCTGCGGCATCGCACGGCGAATGTAGTCGAACAACGTCGAGGCATACGGCCAGTAGCTGCCGACGGTGCGGATCGGTTTTGGGCTGGCCAGCGTGCCCTGTCCACCGACCAGACGGTCGCCGACACTGCCCTGCCCGTTGTCGCCGTGGCAAGCCGCACATTGCTCGGCGAACACGGTGCGGCCGCGCTCGACACTTCCGCTGCCGGGCGGCAGGTTGGAGCCGTCGCGGCCGATATCGATGTTCCAGCCGGCGATCTCGGCAGGCGTTGCCGGACGTCCGATGCCAAAGCGCTCCTCGGCCTGCGCAGCAGCCGCGAGCATCGCAAGCGCGCCGACCAGCAGCGCGGGACTGAGCTTACGCCTGGCCATTGGTCACCTCGCCATTTGCGTCGATGCGCCAGGGCCAGATCGCGTTGTTGTGGTAGAATGAGTTGAGGCCCCGCACCGCCACCAATTCCGCCAGCGTCGGCTGCACGTAGCCGGTCTCGTCGATGGCGCGGCTCTGGATCACCGCTGGTGTGCCGTCCCAGTGCCAGGGCAAGCGGAAGCGCGTGAGCGCGCGCGTCAGGACCGGTTCCTGGAGCTCCGCCTGCTGCCAGCTCTTGCCCTCGTCGAGCGAAATCTCGACGCTCTTGACCTTGCCGTGACCGCTCCAGGCGATCCCGGTGATCTCATGAAAACCCTTCGTGGTCAGCTTCTGCCCGCCGGATGGCCGCGTGATGATCGACTTGGCTTCCATATAGAAGGTGAATTCACGCGACGTGCCGTCGGGCATCGGGTCGGTGTATTTCGAGGTCTCCTCGCGCGAATAGGCCGGCTCGGCCGTGACCTTGAGCCGGCGCAGCCACTTCACATTCATGTTGCCCTCGAAGCCGGGCAGCAAGAGGCGCAGCGGATAGCCCTGCTGGGGACGCAGCCGCTCGCCGTTCTGGCTGTAGACCAGCATGGCGTCGTCGAGGCACTTCTCGATCGGGATCGAGCGCGTCAGCGCGGCGACATCGGCGCCTTCGGCGACGATCCACTTGGCGCCGGCCTGCAGGCCGGCCTCATCCAGCACCGTCTTCAGCGGCACGCCGGTCCATTCCGCGCAGCTCAAGAGGCCGACGAGGTCGGACGCCGTCTTCCCGTAGGGCTTGGTGTAGACCGGGTTGCCGGAGCATTCGAGGAAATGGATGCGCGACTGCGACGGAAAGCGGCGGATGTCCTCCATCGTGAACACCAGCGGGCGCTCGACCATGCCGTGCAGCATCAGCCGGTGTTCGGCCGGATCGATGGTCGGCACGCCGCCGTGGTGACGCTCATAGAACAGGCCGTTCGGCGTAATGATGCCGTCGAGCTCCTGCAACGGCGTCCGGCCCGAGGCGGAGATATATTGTGGCAGCGTCTTCGAGATGTTCTTGACGACGCCTTTCTCGTGAACCGAGGGCGTGCCGTAAGGCTGGCTTCCCATCGCCTCGCCGGGCGCTTTCATCCATTCCGGCACGTTGGGCGGAAGATTCTTTCCCTGTTCGGCAAGCGCAGGAGAACCGGCAACTCCCGCCATTGCGGAGCCTCCGGCCAGTGCCGCACCCGCCTGAAGGAATCGCCTGCGAGACGCCTCTCGCACGCGCTTGTCCGTCGTGTGTTCGCTCATCGACGTTTTCCTCTGACGTTACGAGGGACAGCCTAACACCAAACGCGACGAGCGAGGCAATAGCCCGGCACGCAGAGCTGCATCGACGGCGCGCGACGACAGACAACCGCTTCGAGCGAGCGGATGCGGGGACGAGCAGCATTGGTGACCAGGGCGGGGACATCGATGGAGATCGACCGCGCGTGGCGACCGATGCTCAGCGGCCTCTGCCTGCGCAGCCGCTCACATCCGTTCGCCGGGCAATCGACTGGCTTGCTTCACCCAGGCGGTGAATTGGGCCTCGTCGAGCTCGTCGTTCTCGTGAATGTCGAGATAGCGCGTATGCTGCTGCTTCGACTCGCCCGGCGGCACGGGACGCAGCGACGAGCCGCGGAAAAAAGCCACCTTGATGTAGCGCGTGAAGACATGGATGCCGAGAAACCAGCCTTCGCCTGCGATGCCGTAAAGCGGCGAATTCCACTTCACCGCCTTGTGCACGCCGGGGATCGTGCGCACGATGAGCGCGTCAAGCCTGCGCCCGACCTCGCTCTTCCACCCCGGCATCGCCGCGATATAGGCCTGCACGGGCGCGTCACCAACGCCCTTCGCGATCTGCGGATTGCCGCCTGCGAGCAGGCGCGGCTTTGCAGCCCCACGCGTCGCTGGCACCTTCTTTGCTTTCTTCGCCGATTTCCTGGGCGTCTTGCCAACCATGGTGCCTGCTCCCACCGGCTCACGCATCGCGTGCGACGCAGCGCGCGCCCTCTCGACCCGGATCATATGACCGCGCGTCCAAATTGTCGTCAGTGACCGTGCGTGTCGATCACCGGCGGCGTGCCGTGGGTGTGGAACGACTCGATCGTCTTCAACCCCCACGCCTGACCCTTCTTGCGCTCCTCCTCGGTCCACACGATCGGCTTCCAGTCCGGCGCGAGGATCAGGCGGGCTCCGGCATTGGCGACCTCGACACGGTTGCCGCCGGGCTCATAGACATAGAGGAAGAAGGTCTGCTGGATCGCGTGCTTGTGCGGCCCGGTCTCGATATGCACCCCGTGCTCGAGGAAAATATCCGCGGCGCGCAGGATCTCCTCGCGGCTGTCCAGGGCATACGTAACATGATGGAAGCGGCCGCGCTTGCCGTAGTGGTCGCGCGTATAGGCGAAGTCGTAGCTCTTGTTCGACATCGTCATCCACATCGCCGCTTCGGTGCCGTCGTTGAGCACGATCTGCTCGGTGGTGCGGCATCCGAGGTAGGTCTCGAAGAACAGGCGATTGGCCTTGATGTCGACCGCGAGGCAGTTGAGATGGTCGAGCCGGCGGACGTTGACACCGCGCGCCGGAAAACGCTGCGCCTGGTTCTTCAACGCAGGCTTTAGCCCGGCCGGTGCCTCGTACCATTCCGTCTCGTAATAGAGCTCGATGACGTGGCCATCGGGATCGCGGCAGCGGAAGGCCGGTCCCTGCCCCATGTCGCCGTCGATCCAGCCGATGTCGAAGCCCGAGCCTTTCAGCGCGGCGACGCGGCGCTCGAGCGCCTGCGGACTGCGGGTCCGGAACGCCATGTGTTCCATGCCAGAGGTTTTCGATGCAGTCAGCTTCAGCGAATAGCGCTCATAATCGTCCCAGCCGCGCAGATAGACCGAGTCGCCTTTTCGGCCGCTGACCGTCATGCCCATGACATCGACGAAGAACGTCAAGCTCTCGTCCGGTTTCGGCGTCAGCAGCTCCATGTGCCCGAGATGAGCAAGATCGAAGATCGGTTCCGGCTGCATGGGACGGTCTCCTCACACGAGGCCACCGACGTCGCTCCGCTCGGGTTCGCGCCGGCGCATCGATTTGTACTAGTGTACAAAGGATTAGGTCCCGTCAACAAATTAAGTTGGCGCCGACAATCGCGGCCCGCGTTGCGCGCCGGCATCCGTATCTAGCCCTTGGCCGCCATCACCGGCGTCGCGCCGCCGCGCGGCCGGGACATGGTCGCCGACACGGTCAGCGCGACGGCGAGCGCGCACACCATGCAGAGCTTCATCCGCGCCGTGCGGCGATCGGTCATCGGCAGGACGAAGAAGAACGCGATTGCCAGAACGAGAAGCGCATTCACGAGATAGTACATGGCCGAGCCCTCTTGTTGCGGTTCGACAAGATGGCGGGCACCCGCGCGGCATTCCGTGGCCGCAATCACATAGTGAAGCTGCGGTCAGGCCACCGAGACGGCCTTCTCGCGATGCGCGGACAGCAGCCTGCGGATTTCGACATCCGGCACCGGCCGGCTGAACAGGTAGCCCTGCATCTCGGTGCAGCCGAGAATGCGAAGCATGTTGCGTTGCTGCTCGGTCTCGACACCTTCCGCGGTCGTCGTCATGTCGCTCGCGGCGGCAATGTTCACGACGGCCTGGACGATCGTGGACGACGCGCCGGTTCCGGCAAGATCCTTGATGAAGGCGCGGTCGATCTTGATCTTGTCGAACGGAAAGCGCTGCAGATAGCTCAGCGACGAATAGCCGGTGCCGAAATCGTCGAGCGCGATGCGCACGCCGAGCTCGCGCAGCTGATGCAGGATATCGAGTGCGGCATCGTCGTCGCGGATCAGCACGGCCTCGGTGATCTCGAGCTCGAGCCGCGCGGGCGCGAGTCCCGACGCCGCCAGCGCGGCGGCGACGTTGAGCGCCAGCGTCTGGCTCTTGAACTGGATCGGCGACACGTTGACCGCAACATGGATATGATCCGGCCAGTTCACGGCTTCCCGGCACGCGGTGTTGAGCACCCAGTGCCCGAGATCGTTGATCAGGCCGGTATCCTCGGCGACCGGGACGAAGTCCGCGGGCGAGATGGTCCCGCGCTCGGGATGGCGCCAGCGCAGCAGCGCCTCGCAGCAGCTGACCCTGCCGTCCTCGAGGTGAAGCAGCGGCTGATAGTGCAGCTCGAAGCTGCCGTCGACGATGGCCTGGCGCAGCTCCAGCTCCAGACTGCGCCGCGCCTTGGCGCGCGCGTCCATGCCGGCCTCGAAGAACCGGTAGGTGCGGCGGCCGTCGCTCTTCGCGCCATAGAGCGCGAGGTCGGCGTTGCGCAGCAATTGATCGAGGTCGAGCCCATCGGTAGGCGCAACCGCGATGCCGATGCTGGCGTCGGTCGTGATCAGGTGCCCGCTGCAATCGATCGGCTGGCGAATGCTCTGGTAGATCGCGGCCAGCAGCTGCATGGTCTGGGTCTGATCACGGACCGCGGTCTGGATCACGGCAAACTCGTCGCCGCCGAGCCGCGCTGCGACATCGGTTTCCCCGAGGCAGGAGCGCAGACGATCGGCGATGGCCCTGAGCAGTTCGTCGCCGATCTGATGGCCGAGCGCGTCGTTGACGGCCTTGAACTCGTCGATATCGATATACATGACCGCGAGCTGGTCATCCGGCCTGATCGCTCTCAGCGCCTGCTCGAGGCGCTGGCGAAACAGCACACGATTGGGCAGATCGGTGAGCGCATCATAGTGCGCCATGTAGGCGATCTTGTTCTCGGTGCGCGTCCGTTCGGTGACATCCTCGATGGTCGCCACCCACCCGCCCCCCGGCAGCGGCTTGTTGACGATCTCGATCGCGCGCCCGCCCGGCGCCTCGGTCAGCTGACGGGTCGCCTTGCCGAGCTTCACAGTGCGGATGATGGCGTTGCAGAACTCGTCGACGTCGCCGTCGAACGAGCCGGTCTCCTGCCGGTGCGCGATCAGCCGCTGCATGGTGCAGCCCGGCTTCGCCACATCGGGCGAAAGCCCGAACATATCGATGTAGGGCCGGTTGCAGATGATAATGCGCGCCGATGCATCGTAGAGCACGAGCCCCTGCGGAATGTTGTTCACGGCGGTCATGAGATTGCGACGCTCGGTGGCGAGCCGCTCGTCCGAGATCTGATGTCGCTTCAGCAGCAGGAAGACGATCACGGCCATGATCGCAAACGCCGCCATCAGCAGGCCCTCGCGTTCGCTCCACTGCGCGGTCGCGCTTCCGAGCAGGCTGCCGACGAGCAGGCCGGCACAGAACGCCAGCCCCTTGGTCGAGCCGACATCGGCATTCCCTGAATTGCGGTGTTCGATGCGCACGCTGATCTCTCCCGGGCGCGGCATCGTTACGCAGCACAAATGGAAAGGTCGTTACAAGTCGCAGTTAGCAATCGGTTACACGATACCTGGAGCCACGACGCAGCACTTCGCGCCGAACCTCCGTAAACCTACGGAGCCGCCGATGCACTCCTCCGACATGGTGAATGCCGCATTAACGGATGAATCGTGAAACAAGCGCGGCTGTGCCGGAAAGCGACGATTTCGCCGCCGGTGCGCCCGACCGCGCACAATCTCACGGCACGATAGAAACAAATCGTCACCGGGAAGGTGTAGATTTAGCCGATGCCGAACCCCAGCGATTTAACGGTTTTTCCAATCCCGGGCGGGCATATTGGTCCGGACATTTGGATTTCGAGAACGAGCCAGGCTGCAACTGTGACACCTTTCGGACGTGTGATCTCTGTGCGCGGCTCGCAGGCTCGGGTGGGGCTGCTGGCGGGCGGCCAGATGCAACTTTCAGAAATGCGCGCGACCGTCGGCCGGTTCGTCAGCATCCGCTGTGCGAGCTCGGTCATCGTCGCCATGATCACCGAGGTGACCTGCGAGAACCTGCCGGCGTCCGACGAATACATGGCGACCGCCTCGGTCGATTTGCTCGGCGAAATCCTCGGCGGCGACCGTCCGAAATTCCAGCGCGGCGTCACCCACTATCCGACCATCGGCGACAGCACCGACCTGATCACCAACCAGGAGCTGCGTACGGTTTATGCGCCGAGCGGCTCGGACCAGATAAATGTCGGCACGTTGCAGCAGGATCGTTCGGTCATCGCCTATGTCGACGTCGAGGAAATGCTCTCCAAGCACTTCGCGGTGCTCGGCTCGACCGGCGTCGGCAAATCGACCGGCGTGTCGCTGCTGCTCAACGAAATCCTGAAGTCGCGGCCGAATTTGCGCATCTTCCTGCTCGACGTCCACAACGAATACGGCCGCTGCTTCGGCGAGCGCGCGCAGGTGCTCAATCCGCGTAACCTGAAGCTGCCGTTCTGGCTGTTCAACTTCGAGGAGATCGTCGACGTGCTGTTCGGCGGCCGGCCCGGCGTGCCCGAAGAGCTCGACATCCTCGCCGAAGTGATCCCGATGGCGAAGGGGATCTACACCCAGTACCAGAACTCCGACCGGGTTGGTCTCGGGCTGAAGCGCGTCGACCCGAAGCAGGTCGGCTACACCGTCGATACGCCGGTGCCCTATCGCCTCGTCGACCTGATCTCGCTGATCGACGAGCGCATGGGCAAGCTCGAGAACCGCTCCTCGCGCATCATCTATCACAAACTGATCTCGCGCATCGACGCGGTGCGCAACGATCCGCGCTACGCCTTCATGTTCGACAATGCCAATGTCGGCGGCGATACCATGGCCGAGGTGATCAGCCATCTGTTCCGCCTGCCCGCCAACGGCAAGCCGATGACCATCATGCAGCTCGCCGGCTTCCCGGCCGAGGTCGTCGATTCCGTGGTGTCGGTGTTGTGCCGCATGGCATTCGACTTCGGGCTGTGGAGCGATGGCGTCTCGCCGATGCTGTTCGTCTGCGAGGAAGCGCACCGCTATGCCTCCGCGGACCGCAATATCGGCTTCGGGCCGACCCGCAAGGCGGTGTCGCGCATCGCCAAGGAAGGCCGTAAATACGGCGTCTATCTCGGCCTGATCACCCAGCGTCCGGCCGAACTCGACGCCACCATCATCTCCCAATGCAACACGCTGTTCACGATGCGGCTTGCCAACGACCGCGACCAGGCGCTGCTGCGCTCGGCGGTGTCGGACGCCGCCGCCAATCTGCTGTCGTTCGTGCCCTCGCTCGGCACCCGCGAAGTGCTGGCGTTCGGCGAAGGCGTCGCGCTGCCGACCCGGCTGCGCTTCAAGGAGGTGCCGCCGCACCAGCTGCCGCGCGGCGAGGCCACCATCGCGACGGTGCCGTCGGTCGCCGCCGGCCATGACATGCATTTCGTGAGCGCCGTGCTGGAGCGCTGGCGAGGCGCCACCTCGCATCGCGACAGCCCGAGCGGCGATGCCAACTTCAATGCTCCGCCGCAGGCGCCGCGCACCATGGCGCCCGCCGAGGCGCCGATGCTGCAGCCGTCGCTGGGCCTCGATCCGGATCGCTTCTCGCTGCTAAAGAAGCCGCTGCGCTAGCATCATTCCGTCAGGGCGCCGATGCGTCTTGCGCCTAACCCGTCATCCTCTATGGTTTCCCGTGACGCCGCATCCATGCGGCATGCCGGAACCACCTCATGACGCAGCCGACCGCAAATCGCTTTCCGACGCCCGCTCTCGACAAGCTCCCCGAAGATATCCGCGCCCGCATCCTGGCGGTGCAGGAAAAATCCGGCTTCGTGCCGAACGTATTCCTCACTCTGGCCTACAGGCCCGACGAGTTTCGCGCCTTCTTTGCCTATCACGATGCGCTGATGGAAAAGGACTCCGGCCTCTCCAAGGCCGAGCGCGAGATGATCGTGGTCGCAACCAGCGCCGCCAACCAGTGCCAATATTGCGTGATCGCCCACGGCGCGATCCTGCGCATCCGCGCCAAGAGCCCGGAGATCGCCGACCAGATCGCGATCAACTACCGCAAGGCCGACATCACGCCGCGGCAGCGCGGCATGCTCGATTTCGCCATGAAGGTGAGCCGCGCCGCCGAGGAGGTCTCGGAGGCGGACTTCGCCGCGCTCGCCGCCCATGGCTTCAGCGACGACGACGTGTGGGACATCGCCGCGGTCGCAGCGTTCTTCGCGCTCTCCAACCGGCTTGCCAACGTCACCGGCATGCGGCCGAACCCCGAGTTCTACATGCTCGGCCGGCAACCGAAGTAGAGGGCGCCTTGGCAGACTGGAGCGAGATCATCCTGCGCCTCGGCGCGGCCACCCTTGCCGGCTGCGCGATCGGGCTCGACCGCGACCTGCGCGGCAAGCCGATCGGCCTGAAGACGCTCGGCCTCGTCAGCCTCTCGACCGCCACGGTGGTGCTGCTGGCCCTGCACGCCGTCCAGCCCGGACAATTTACCGATGCGGTCAGCCGCGTGATCCAGGGCGTGCTGACCGGCGTCGGCTTCCTCGGCGCCGGCGTGATCGTGCGTCAGGGCGACCGCTCTCAGGTCCACGGCCTGACCAGTGCCGCGTGCGCGTTCTTCGCCGCATGCGTCGGGATCGTCTGCGGCGCCGGGCACTGGCCGATCGCCCTCACCGCGCTTGCGCTGGCATTCCTGTTGCTGACATTCGGCAGGCGGACCGAGCGGTGGCTGCACCACGCGCTCGGCGGCAAGGACTATCCGCACAATTCGGAGGCCGTGCCGCCTCAGTCGTCGGAGGCCGGCCCGCACCAGCCCGGCAAATAGACCGCGTCCTTGCCGCGGCCGAGCGCCAGACCTTTCTCCAGCGCCTTGGCGAAATTGTTCTCCACCGTCTTGCGCGGGATATGGCGGCGCAGGAAATCGGCCCACAGGAATTCGCTGAACGGCGTCGTGTCCTTGGCGAAACCGCCGGCCCGGCGCATCTCGCCGGCGAGGCTGCGGAACGGATCGTCCTTGAGGTCCTTGATCGATTTCGGAATGTCGCGGAAGTGGCAGCGCTCGCCCTTCGAATTGTATGGATAGACCCAGCGCTTGTTGTCCATCACGCCCCAGAACACGTCGCGCTCGACCATCGTCAGGTCACCGATCACGGTGACCAGGATGTCCTTGACGCCCTCCTCGTGCAGCGCCCGCGCCATGTGATGGTGATCGACCACGTAGTAGCGATCGTCGGGCCCATGGACGACCGGGATCATGTGCTTGCCCAGCAGTTCGGCGCGTTTCTTGTCCGAGCTGTGCTCGCGCCAGCGCTTCCGCTTCTCCTTCACCTCCTGCATGCCGACCGTCATCTGGGTCGGTCGCAGCGACAGGATCGGGACCGGTTTGACGTAAGGCTCGCGCGTATGGGCCATGAATTGTACTCCAGTTTGACCGGCACTCCGGAATGGGTTCCATTATGACATGATGTCACAGGCAGGCGAAAGAGCCGGTTCGGCGGGATGGCTTTGAGAGCAAGCGAACGCGCGAAGGCACGCACGGTCCGACTCGGCAACCGCGAGGTCGTGACCGAGGGGCTGGAGCTCAGTTTCTGGGCGGACATCAGCCATCGCTGCATGACGGCATCCTGGCCCGCCTTTATTGGCGGTGCAGCATTGGTGTTCATCACCTTCAACGCCGTGTTCGCGCTGTTCTACTGGCTCGGCGATCATCCGATCGCCAACGTGCCTGACGGCCAATATATCGACTACCTCTATTTCAGCATCGAAACACTCTCGACCGCCGGCTACGGCGACATGCACCCGCAGACCCATTACGGGCACTTCATCGCCGCCATCGAGCTGTTCACCGGCATCTTTTCGATGTCGCTGATGACCGGGCTGATCTTCGCCCGCTTCTCGCGGCCGAGTGCGCGCCTGCTGTTCGCCGACAACCCGGTGATCTCGGATCATGAGGGCGAGCGGACGCTGATGATCCGTTTGGCCAACGAGCGGCACAACATCATCGCCAACGCCACCGCGCGGCTATGGTTGTTCAAGAACGACCTCAGCAAGGAAGGCATGGCCTATCGCCGGTTCTTCGAGCTGCCGCTCGCGCGCAGCGAGAGCCCGGCCCTGGCACTGAGCTGGACCCTGTTTCATGTGATCGACAAGGACAGTCCGCTGTACGGCCTCAACGCGGAAGACCTGGAAGCCATCAACGCGGGGCTGGGTCTCATCGTATCGGGCTATGACGACGTTGCAGCGCAAACCGTGCACGCGCGAAAATCCTACGAGCATTCCGACATCCGCTTCGGGCATCGCTATGCCGAGATCCTGCGCGCCACCGACGACGGCCGTCTCAAGATCGACTACAGCCGGTTCCACGAGACCATCGAAGCATGAATACCACCTCTGCGGGTATCAAGATTTTAGGTGTGAAACGCGCCGAACATGCTACACATGAGGGCGACGCGACCGGACTGACAGCAGTGAAGACGCAGCGGCCAATTTCCTCGGATGACGAGCACGTGGTGCTCAAATTCCGGCCGCGCACCTCGGCGCAGCCGCCCGGCAAGCGCGCGGACCCGATCCGATCGACCCGCCCGGCTTCCGTCGCTCCTGTTTCCGTCGCCAACGACCTCTCCCGCTACGAGAAGCCGCGCGAGGAGCCGGATGATTTCCGCCAGCGCATGCTCGCCAACATCGCCGCCTTTGCCTTCACCGTGGCGCTCACCGCGATCGGCATCTGGCTTGCCATGAGCATCGCCGATTTGCGCAAGACCCAGGATTGCGTGCTGATGGGCCGCCGGGATTGCGCCAAGATTACGGTGATGCCGCGCAGCTAGGCGGGCCGGAACCGTGCCCAAAAACCGTCCTCGCGCGGCCGGCCAAGCTCCATTGAACTAACGGCCCTGCTCCGATATACGGGCACACGACTCCTGGCAGCAGCAATAGGGCATTCCGGGGCAACGCGCCCGCCTCCTCCGAGCCGACCCGGAATTACCTTCAATATATCAAAGGCTTAATGATGTCCTCCACATTCGAGCAGATCGCCAACATTATCGCGGAGACCTGCGACATCCCGCGCGATACGATCAAGCCGGAGAGCCACGCGATCGACGACCTCGGGATCGACAGCCTCGACTTCCTGGACATCGCCTTTGCTATCGACAAGGCCTTCGGGATCAAGATGCCGCTCGAGAAGTGGACCCAGGAGGTCAACGACGGCAAGGCCACGACGGAGCAGTACTTCGTGTTGCAGAATCTCGCCGACCGCATCGACGAGCTGGTTGCGGCCAAGAACGCGGGCACGGGCTCAGCCTCGTAATCACCCGTCATGCAGCTTGAGACTTTTCAGCTGATCGATCGGATCGTCGACCTCAACCTCGACGCAAGGACCATTGTCGTCGAGGCGGATGTCCCGCCCGACAGCCATTCGGTGTTCGCGGGGCATTTCCCGGGCTATCCGATCATGCCCGGCGTGCTGCTCACCGAAGCGATGGCGCAGAGCTCGGGCTGGCTGATCCTCGGTCTGACCAAATTCGAGCGCATGCCCTTCCTTGCCATGGTCAAGGAAGCCAAGATGCGCGGCTTCGTCAGCCCCGGCTCGACCCTGACGATCGACGCCAAGATCGAGCATGAAGGTTCAGGCTTCACCGTGACCTCGGCGAAGGTCCGCGTCGGCAAGGAGCTCAAATGCAATGCCGAGCTGACCTTCCGTCATATCCCCTTCCCCAGCCCGCACTTGCGCGTGCACATGGATGCCATGGCCAGCAAGATCGGGTTTCCGCAGCAGGCGATGAGTAATGGCTGAAAAGGAAGTCTGGATCACCGGCGTCGGCCTGCTCTCCTCGCTCGGCGAGGGACTGGATGCACATTGGGAGGCGCTAGGCGCCAAGCGCGTCAATGCCGACGAGAAGCGCCTCGCGCCATACGTGATCCATCCGATCGCCCCCGTCAGCTTCGACGCCCAGATCCCGAAGAAGGGCGATCAGCGTCAGATGGAAATGTGGCAGCGCATCGGCACCTATGCCGCCGGCCTGGCGCTCGACTCCGCCGGCGTCAAAGGCAATCAGGAAATCCTGTCGCGGATGGACATGATCATCGCAGCCGGCGGCGGCGAGCGTGACCTCAATGTCGACCTGGCGATCATGAACGCCGATGCGCAGGGCAAGCTGCCGCCCGCCCTGCTCAACGAAAAACTGATGAACGAGCTGCGCCCGACGCTGTTCCTGGCGCAGCTCTCCAATCTGCTCGCCGGCAACATCGCGATCGTTCACGGCGTGTGCGGGACATCGCGCACCTTCATGGGCGAGGAGGCCTCGAGCATCGACGCCGCGCGGATCGCGGTCGCGCGGATCGGCGCCGGGCAGAGCGACATCGCGCTGGTCGGTGCCGCGCATAACGGCGATCGCGGCGACCTCTTGATGCTCTATTCGTTCGGCGACTTCGCCCTCAAGGATCAATACGCCCCGGTCTGGGCCCGCAGGAACCATCCGGGCTTCGCCATCGGCTCGGCCGGCGCATTCCTGGTGATGGAGTCGCGCGAGCACGCCGAGGCGCGCGGCGCCAAGCCGTACGCCAAGCTGACCAAGGTGGTCGCCGACCTTGCCAAGCGCAAGCAGCCCGGCGCAGTGACGCAATCGCTGCGGGCGATGTGGCCGCAGCTCGGCGTCAGCAACGACAACGCCATGCTGATCACGGGTGCGACCGGCGCTGAGCCTGCGACCAGCGAGGAGCGCGCGTTCCTGGGTCAGCATCCCGGCCTTGCGGTGCGCGCCACCGGAACGACGTTTGGGCACACGATGGAGGCCCAGTTCCCGCTCGGGCTCGCGCTGGCCGCCCTGTCGATCTCGCGCGGCGCGCTCTACCCGGCCAACGACCCGACCGGGCTGGAGGTTGAAAAGACCGAAGCGCCAACCCAGATTGTCGTATTGGGGGTCGGCCACTGGCAGGGCGAAGGCATGGCGCTGGTCGAGGCCGTCAGGTAGAGCATGCTCCGGAAAAGTGCGACGCGGTTTTCCGGAAATATCATGCTCAAATGAACAATTGAGGCGCGATGACTCTCATTGCGCTTTCAGTCCGGCGCAAGCACCGACGGGGACACCATGACAGCACCACGCGATAAATTCGGCCGACCGATCGTTGTCGTGACCGGCATGGGAATCGTGACGTCGCTCGGCGGCGGCAAGACCGACAATTGGAAGCGCCTCACCGCAGGTGAGTCCGGCATCAAGACCGTGACACGCTTCCCGCTCGACAGCATGAAGACGACGATGGCCGGCGCCGTCGATTTCGTCACCGTCGACCCCTTCTCCTCGACCAGCCTGTCGCAGCGTCTGGCCGAGATCGCGGCTGAAGAGGCACTGGAGCAGTCCGGCATCGGCAGCAAGGGCGACTTCCCCGGCCCGCTGTTCCTGGCGGTCGCGCCGATCGAGACCGAATGGCCGCAGCGGCTCGAGGTCGCGCGCGACGTTCCGACCAAGGACTTTGGCATCATCGAATATCTGGCGACCTGCAGCGGCGGCAAGTTTGCGCACTTCCACCGTCGCTTCACCTTCGGCTCGGTCGCGCTCAGCCTCGCCGAGACCTTCGGCACCAAGGGGTCGCCGATCTCGCTCTCGACGGCCTGCGCCTCCGGCGCGACCGCGATCCAGCTCGGCGTCGAGGCGATCCGCCGCGGCGAAACCGATGCGACGCTGTGCATCGCCACCGACGGCTCGGTCAATCCCGAAGCCATGGTGCGGTTCTCGTTGCTCTCGGCCCTCTCGACCCAGAACGACCCGCCGCAGGCCGCCTCCAAGCCGTTCTCGAAGAACCGCGACGGTTTCGTGATGGCCGAAGGCGCCGGCGCGCTGGTGCTGGAGAGCTACGATGCCGCGATCGCCCGCGGCGCGCGCATCCTGGGCGTCGTCGCCGGCTGCGGCGAGCTGACCGATTCATTCCACCGCACCCGCTCGGCGCCCGACGGCAAGCCGGCGATCGGCTGCGTGCGCAAGACGCTTGCCGACGCGGGCATGGAGCCTGAGCAGATCGACCACATCAACGCGCACGGCACCTCGACGCCGGAAAACGACAAGATGGAATATCTTGCCACTTCGGCAGTGTTCGGCGAACACACCAAAAACATTCCGGTGTCGTCGAACAAGTCGATGGTCGGCCACACCATCTCCGCCGCCGGTGCGGTCGAGGCGATCTTCTCGCTGCTCACGCTCGAGCATCAGCGGATCCCGCCGACGATCAATTACGAGGTGCCGGATCCCGCGATCCCGTTCGACGTGGTCGGCAACAAGGCGCGCGATGCCAAGGTGACCGCCGTGATGTCGAACTCGTTCGGGTTCGGCGGGCAGAACGCCTCGCTGATCCTGACGCGCGAGCCGGCGTAACGCCCTCGCCTCATCAGATGAAACGCCTGCTCCTTCGCACCAGGGCGCACCTGCGCGACGCCGCAAAGCCTGTGGCCAACGTTGCCATTGGCGCGCTGACGACCGGCCTCTTGCGCACCACGCGCTATTTCGATCCGGAGAAGACCGCAAAGTTCTTCGGCCACGCGGCGCATTTCATCGGCCGGCGGCTGCGCGAGGATCGCATCGGCCGCGAGAACCTCACGGCCGCCTTCCCGGAGAAGTCGCCGCAGGAAATCGAGGAGATCCTGACCGGCGTCTGGCACAACCTCGGACGCATCGGCGCCGAATTCGCGCATATCGACCGCATCTGGGACCATGATCCCCGGAATCCCGACAAGCCAGGCCGCGTCGAATTCTCGGCGCGCAGCAAGCAGTTGTTCGACCAACTGCGCGATGACGGTAAACCGGCACTGTTCTTCGCCGCGCATCTCGGAAACTGGGAGCTCTCGCCTATTGCTGCCGCCGCGCACGGCCTCGACGCCACCATCCTGTTCAGGCGGCCGAACATCGAAGCCGCCGACCGCGCCATCGAGCGCATCCGCGCCGTCAATTTGGGCACGCTGGTCCCGGCCGGCCGCGACGCCCCGCTCAAGCTGGCGCAGGCGCTGAAGAACGGCCAGCATGTCGCGATGCTGGTCGACCAGTATCTGACCAACGGCGTTCCCGTCACCTTCTTCGGCCGCAAGACCACCGCGAATCCGCTGTTGGCGCGGCTGCGCCGCCAGATCGACTGCCCGATCCACGGCACGCGGATCATCCGCCTGCCCGACGGCCGCTTCCGCGGCGAGGTCACCGAAGAAGTCAAACCGGTGTTCGATGCATCCGGTCAGATCGACATCCAGGGCACGATGCAGGCGATCACCGACATCGTCGAGGGCTGGGTCCGCGAATATCCGGATCAATGGCTCTGGCTGCACCGGCGCTGGCGGTAACGCCCTCGCATTGGAACGCGCGAAGGCGCGTCACTTCCCGGTCTTCACGCGCGTCCACAGCCGGTTGATGATTCGCTGCGTCGCCGGATCGCGTGCCGTGATCACGAACAACTTCTTCTGCATCGCCTCGTCGGGATAGATGTTCCTGTCGTTGAAGATCTTCGGATCGATCAGCTTCTGGCTCGCCAGATTGCCGTTGGCGTAGGACAGGAAGTTCGAATTCTTCGCCGCGACCTCTGGACGATAGAGGTAGTTGATCAGCTCATAGGCCTCCGCGACGTTCTTGGCATCTGCGGGGATCGCGAGATTGTCGAAGAACATCTGCGCGCCCTCTTTCGGGATCGTGTAGCCGATCTCGACGCCGGACTTGGCTTCCGCGGCCCGACTGCGCGCCTGCATGATGTCGCCGGACCATCCGACCACGAAGCAGATCTCGCCTGAGGCTAATGCGCTGAGATATTCGGACGAATGGAATTTGCGCACATAGGGCCGGATCTTGGTAACGAGATCGGCGGCCTTCTCGAGGTCAGCCTGCTTGGTCGAATTCGGGTCGAGGCCGAGATAGCTCAGCGCCGCCGGCAGGATGTCGTCGGCGGAGTCCAGCATGTGGATGCCGCAATCCTTGAACTTGGCGAGGTTCTCCGGCTTGAACACCATGTCCCAGCTGTCGATCTTCGCGTCAGGCCCGAGGATCTTCTCCGCCATCTTGACGTTGTAGCCGATGCCGGTGGTGCCCCACATGTAGTTGGCGCCGTAGTTGTTGCCGGGATCGTAGGTCGCGAGCTGCCCGGTCACGACAGGCCACGCATTGGCGAGGTTCGGCAGCTTCGACTTGTCGAGCTTGAGGAACACCTTCGCAGTGATCTGGCGCTGCAGGAAGTAGCCGGTCGGCACCACGACGTCGTAGCCCGACTTGCCCGCTAGCAGTCGCGTCTCCAGCGTCTCGTTGGCGTCGAACGTATCGTAGACCACCTTGATGCCGGTTTCCCTCGTGAAGTCCTCGAGGACTTCAGGCGCCATGTAGTTCGACCAGTTGTAGAAGTTGACCGTGCGCTCCTCCGCACTGGCGGACGCCGCGAACAACAGAGCCGAGGCGATCGTACCGACGAGGCCGACGAGACGACGGTTCTGCTTCTGCATTCTGGTCTACCTCTTGCGACGATGAACGGCGTCGGACAACCGCTCAAGCGCGGTGTCGAGTGTCGAATCCTTCTTGGCGAAACAGAACCGCACCACCGACGTCACCGCATCCTGCTCGTAAAACGCCGACACCGGAATAGCCGCGACCTTGTAATCCCTTACAATTCTCCAGCAGAATTCCGCATCGGTCTCGTTGAGCCCGAGCGGCGACAGATCGACGGTGAGGAAGTAGGTCCCCTGCGACTTCAGCACCGGAAAGCCGATGCGCTCGAGTCCTTTGGTGAGACGGTCGCGGCTCCGCGCCATGTCCTTGCGCATGTCGAGGAAATAGTCGTCCGGCTTGCCGAGGCCGTACGCCACCGCCGCCTGCAGATTGGGCGCCGTCGTGAAGGTGAGGAACTGGTGTACCTTCGCAGCGACGCGCAGCAGCGGCGGCGCGGCGCAGACGAAGCCGATCTTCCATCCGGTCAGCGAGAAGATCTTGCCGGCGCTGCCGACCTTGATGGTGCGATCGCGCATGCCCGGAATCGTGATCAGCGGGATGTGCTCGCGGCCGTCGAACACGACGTGCTCCCAGACCTCGTCGCAGATCGCGACGACGTCGAACTCCTGGCAGTACCGCGCCAGCAGTTCGAGGTCCTCGCGAGGATAGACCACCGCCGCCGGGTTGAGCGGATTGTTGAACAGCACCGCCTTGGTCTTGTGGTTGAAGACGCTGCGCAGCATCTCCTCGTTCAGCCGCCACTCCGGCGGCTCGAGCCGCAGCAGGCGCGGAATGCCGCCGGCCTGGCGGATGATCGGCAGATAGGAATCGTAGACCGGCTGGAAGCACACCACCTCGTCTCCTGGCTCGACCAAGGAGAGGATCGAGGAGGTCAGCGCCTCGGTGCCCCCCGAGGTGACCATCACCTCGGTCATCGGATCGAGCTTGAGCCCGTGCCAATGGCCGTAATGCGATGCGATCGCCTGACGGAGCTCGGGGATGCCCATCATCGACGGATACTGGTTGTAGCCGTTGATGGACGCGTCCGCGGCGGCCCGGCGGATGTCCTCCGGTCCGGGATCGTCAGGAAAGCCCTGGCCGAGATTGATGGCGTTGTTGTCGCGCGCAGCCTGCGACATCGCCTCGAAGATGGTGACGGGAAGGTCCGCGAAGACCTTGTTCATGGAGGTCATGTCGGGGATCAGCCGCCCGTTTTGGTCGGCAGGCCCGCCGCCTTCCAGCCGATGATGCCGCCCGCCAGATGCTTGTCATAGGGCAGACCTGCAGCCTGGGCAGCCAGCGAGGCGGTCACCGAGCGCTTGCCGGAGCGGCATGCGAACACCACCTGCTTGCCTTGCGGATCGGGAATCGCCGCCGGATCGAACGTCGACAGCGGCACCACGGCGCCATCGGGATAGGCCTCGACGGCAACCTCATTGGGCTCGCGGACGTCGACCAGGAGATAGCGGCCCTCCGCTATGCCCTTCGACACCTCGTCCGGAAACAAATCTTCCACCTTGTGGTCCGCCACGGAAATATCCTCCCGACTATCCGATTGGCGAGCGTCGCGCGGCTCGCCGGTCCGGGCCGCAAACTCGCCCCTTGCGTCGAGAAAATCAAGCGCCCGAAACGGGTTAGATGTCGCGCGGAAATGCCGGGTCGTGCCCCCTAGATCGTGACTTGCGTACCGACCTCGACCACCCGCCCGGTCGGGATCTGGAAATAGTCGGTGGCGTCGTTCGAGGACCGGCTCAGCGCGATGAACAGATGATCCTGCCAGCTTGGCATGCCCGAATGCGCCGCCGGCTTCAGGGCACGGCGGGACAGGAAGAACGAGGTCGACATGATGTCGAACTGCCAGCCGAGCTTGCGGGCGATCGCCAGCGTCTTCGGCACGTTGGGTTGCTCCATGAAGCCGAATTTCAGCGTCACCTTGGAGAAGGTTTCGGTCAGCTGCTCCATCCGCACCCGCTCGGACGGATCGATGCGCGGCGTCGGCGCGGTCTCGATGGTGAGGATGACGTTCTTCTCGTGCAGCACCTTGTAGTGCTTGAGGCTGTGCATCAGCGCGGTCGGCGCGCTGACGGGATCGCTGGTCAGGAACACCGCGGTGCCGGACACGCGCTGCGGCGGCCGCTTCTCGAGCATCGCGACGAGATCGGCGAGCGGAAATTCAAGCTTGCGCGACTTCTCGAACAACAGCCGGCTGCCGCGCCGCCAGGTGTACATCACCACGATCATCGCCCCGCCGAGCGCCAGCGGTACCCAACCGCCCTCGAACACCTTGAGCAGGTTGGCGGCCAGGAAGGTGATGTCGAGGAAGAGGAACGGCGCAACCAGCGCGGCGGCGGCGATCGGTGACCATTTCCAGACCCGCCAGATCACCACGAAGCCCATCATCGCCGTCACCACCATGGTGCCGGTCACCGAGATGCCGTAGGCCGACGCCAGCGCGCTCGACGAGCGGAACATCAGCACCAGCACGATGACCGCGATGAACAGGAAGCGGTTGATGCGCGGCATGTAGATCTGGCCGGAATGCGCTTCCGAGGTGTGGCGGATTTCGAACCGCGGCAACAGGCCGAGCTGGATCGCCTGGCGGGTCAGCGAATAGGCGCCGGTGATGACCGCCTGGCTCGCGATCACGGTCGCCATGGTCGCGAGCGCAACCATCGGGATCAGCGCCCAATCCGGGAACATCAGGAAGAACGGATTCTCGATCCCCTTGGGATCGCCGATCAAGAGCGCACCCTGCCCGAGATAGTTGAGCGCCAGCGACGGGAGCACGATGAACAGCCAAGCGGTCTGGATCGGGCGTTTGCCGAAATGGCCGAGGTCGGCATAGAGCGCCTCCGCACCGGTCACCGCGAGGAACACGGCACCGAGCGTGATGAAACCGATCACGCCGTGATGCAGCATGAACGACACCGCAAGGATCGGGTTGAGCGCGTGGAGCACCTCGGGATGCCGCACGATCTGCGGCAGCGCCGCGATCGCGATCACGGCGAACCAGACGCACATCACCGGGCCGAAGAAGGCCGCGACGCGTGCGGTGCCGCGCGACTGCACCGCGAACAGGGCGACCAGGATCACGACCGTGAGCGGGACGACATAGGGATCGAATGTCGAGGTGACGAGCTTGATGCCTTCGATTGCGGACAGCACCGAGAGCGCCGGCGTGATCACGGCATCGCCGTAGAACAGCGCGCCGCTGATGATGCCGAGCAGCACGATGGCAGCGCCCCCTCTAGTGGCCGCGCGCTGCGCCAGCGCCATCAGCGCCAGCGTCCCGCCCTCGCCATTATTGTCGGCGCGCAGGAGGATCACGACGTATTTCAGCGTCACCACCACGACCAGCGCCCACAGGATCAGCGACACCACGCCGAGCACCGCATGAATCGTCACACCGCCCTCGCCGCCGGCCGCCGCGACGACGGCTTCGCGCAGCGCGTACAGCGGGCTGGTGCCGATGTCGCCATAGACGACGCCGATGCTGCCGAGCATCAGCGCCTTGAAGGTGGCGGTTGAATGCGCCTCGCCATGGCCATTTGCCGCGGGCGTTTCCGCCGCGGTGATCGCACTCTCGGATGACATGGGAAGCTGCGCCTCTGTCTTTTGCCGCACCGCACAATGCCCGGATGCAGGCCTATACTCCCGGCAGGAATGCATAGGTTAGCACGGATTCAGGCCTCCACTATGCGTATCACGCATAGATCACGGCTTTTCAACGCCGGAATTCGCTGTTTGCTCAAATAGTTACCTGGGTACCGACTTCAACCACCCGGCCGGTCGGGATCTGGAAATAGTCGGTCGCATCGTTGGCGGAGCGGCTCATCGCGATGAACAGGTGGTCCTGCCACTGCGGCATGCCGGACTGCGCCGACGGCTTCAGCGAACGGCGCGACACGAAGAAGGAGGTCGACATGATGTCGAACTGCCAGCCGAGCTTGCGCGCGACCGCGAGCGCCTTCGGTACGTTCGGCGATTCCATGTAGCCGAAGCGCAGCCGCACCGCGGTGAACTTGTCGCTGACCTTCTCCATGTTGACGCGCTCGGAAATGTCGACGCGCGGCGTCGGCGCGGTCTCGATGGTCAGGATCACGTTGTGCTCGTGCAGCACCTTGTTGTGCTTGAGATTGTGCAGCAGCGCGGTCGGCACGAAGCTGGGGTCGCTGGTCAGGAACACCGCGGTGCCCTTGACGATATGCGGCGGCCGCTTCTCCAGACTGTGGATCAGGTCGCGCAGCGGCACCTCGATGCGCCGGGTCTTGGCGATCAGGATCGCAGCGCCCCGGCGCCAGGTCCAGATCATCGTCGCCATCACGACGCCGAACAATAGCGGCACCCAGGCGCCCTCGAACAGCTTCAGCAGATTGGCGCTGAAGAAGGTCATGTCGACGATCACGAACGGCAGGATCAAAGCCGCGGCCGACGCCACGCGCCAGTTCCACAGCTTCCAGATCACGATGAAGCCCATGATGCCGTCGGCGACCATCGTGGTCGAGACCGCGATCCCGTAGGCCGAGGCGAGCCCGCTCGAGGTGCGGAACAGCAGCACCAGCAGCAGCACGCCGATCAGCAGCAGCCGGTTGACGCGCGGCAGATAGATCTGCCCGGCATGGGTCTCCGAGGTGTAGCGGACCTCGAAGCGCGGCAGCAGCCCGAGCTGCACCGCTTGGCTGATCAGCGAATAGGCGCCGGTGATGACCGCCTGGCTCGCGATCACCGTCGCCGCAGTGGCAAGCCCGACCAGCGGCAGCAGCAGCACCTCCGGCACCATGCGGTAGAACGAGTTCTCGATCGCGGCGGGATCGGACAGCACCAGCGCGCCCTGCCCGAAATAGTTCAGCAACAGCGAGGGCAGCACGAAGAACAGCCAGCCGGACTGGATCGGCTTGCGGCCGAAATGCCCGAGATCGGCGTACAGCGCCTCGCCGCCGGTCACAGCGAGGAACACCGCGCCCAGCGTCACCAGGCCGACGGTGCCGTGGGTCAGCAGGAACTGGAGCGCGTAATAGGGATTGATCGCCGCCAGCACCGAGGGCTCGTCCATGATGTGGGCCAGCCCCATCGTCGCGAGCGAGGCGAACCACAGCACCATCACAGGTCCGAACGCGGAGGCGACGCGGGCGGTGCCGGTGCGCTGCACCGAGAACAACACGACCAGGATCAGGATCGTCAGCGGCACCACATAGTGCTCGAGATGCGGCGTGGCGAGCTTGAGGCCTTCGACCGCCGACAGCACCGAGATCGCCGGCGTGATCATGGAATCGCCGATGAACATCGAGGCGCCGACCACACCGAGCGCGAGCAGCGGCCAGCTGCGCCGCCCGATCGCGCGCTGACCGAGCGCCATCAGCGAGAGCGTGCCGCCTTCGCCGTTGTTGTCGGCGCGTAGCAACAGCAGCACGTATTTGGCGGTGACGACGGTGAACAGCGCCCACAGGATCAGGCTGAGCACCCCCAACACCATGATGCGGGTGACCGGCTGGCCGTGCGCGGCGCCACCGACCGCCTCGCGGAATGCATAGAGCGGCGAAGTTCCGATGTCGCCGAACACCACCCCGATGCTGCCCAGCGTCAGAGCCCAGAAGCTGGAGGTGGCTCTGCCGCGCCCCTCCTGGGCCTCGGTGGATGAGACGCTGACAGCCATAGCGAGGTTGGAACGCCCGGTCGGTTGATTTTGATCCGCGCGGCTATCGACGCTTCCGTACCGCCTGTCAACCAACCAACACGGCTAGCTTGACGGTAGCATCGTATTTGCGGCTACGGCTTCAGATCCGGCGGCAGTGGCGGATTTTCCCGCATCAACGTGATGGTCACGCGACGGTTCGCCGGCAGCGTCGGATCGTCGGGAAACAGCGGCTGGCCGTCTGCCTTGCCGGAAACCGCGAAGACGTGCGACGGCGGCAGGCCTTCCCGCTCCAGGATCTGCCGCACCGCGTTGGCGCGGTCGGCGGACAGGTCGAAGGCGTCGTAATCGCTGCGCGCCGGCACGAAGCCTGCGGCTGTATGCCCCACGATCGCGACCCGCAGCGGCGTCGCCTTCAACGGCGCGGCAAGCTTCTGGATCAGCCGGCGGGTGCGCTCATACGGCTCCCTGGAACCGTCGGCGAACATCGAGCGGCCGTCCTGATCGACGATCTCGAGGTTGAGGCCCTCCTTGGTCTCCTCGAACATGATGTTCTTGGAGATCTCGGTCAGCTCCGGCATGTCCTGCAGCGCCTGCCGCAACGAAGCGGAGGCGAGCGCGAATTCGCGGTCGATCTTCAGCCGCGCGCCGTTGAGCTGGCTGCGCTCCTTTTCGTCCGGCGTCGGATTGGCCGAGGAATCTTCCGGCGAGATGTGCTCGACATTCTTCAGCTTCGGCCGGGTCGGCAGGCCGTCGGACTCGACGATGCCGGAGTAGCGCACAGTGGTCTGCACGCCGAAGGCGTCGCGCATCGAGCCCGCGACGATCTTCAGCTTGTTGTTGTCCATGGTCGAGAACGCGACGAGCATCACGAAGAAGCTCATCATCAGGCCCATCAGGTCCGCGAAGGTCACGAACCAGCCGTGACCTCCACCGTGAGCGTCGCCGCGTTTTTTCTTGGCCATTGTCGCGTTTTTTTCCGGCTGCGTTTCCCGAAAGCGCCGGCCGATCAGGCCGGAACCGGCTCGCCTTCCTCGTGGCGATGCTTCTCCGGCAGATAGGCCAGCAGCATCTCGCGCACCAGCGCCGGGCTCTTGGAATCGCGGATCATCAGGATGCCGTCGATGATCAGCGTGCGGTTGGTCTCCTCGTCGAGCAGCTTGCCGTGCAGCTTGTCGGCGATCGGCAGGCAGAACAGGTTGGCGACCAGCGCGCCGTACAGCGTCGCGAGCAACGCGGTCGCCATGAACGGGCCGAGCTTGGAGGGGTCGGTCATGTTGGCGAACATCTGCACCATGCCGATCAGCGTGCCGATCATGCCGAACGCGGGCGCGCAGTCGCCGATCGCGCGATAGATCTTGCTGCCCTCGTCGAGGTGCATCAGGAAATTGTCGCGGTCGCGTTCCAGATTGTCGCGGATGAATTCGAGATCGTAGCCGTCGGCGACATAGCGGATGCCCTTGGCGAGGAACGGCTCGTCGGTCTCGACCTTTTCCAGGCCGACCGGGCCCTGCTTGCGGGCGATCTCGGCGATGCGGGCGAGCTCCTCGACGAGGTCGCGCGCCGACAGCCGGCTCATCGTGAAGGCGAACTTGGCGCCGAGCGGCAGACCATGCAGCATCACGCCGAGCGGAAAGCGGATCATCGTCGCCGCGATCGAACCGCCGAAGATGATGATCATGGCATGCTCGGAAATGAACATGTGCAGGTCGCCGCCCATGAACATCATCACCGCGATGACGATGATGCCGGCCAGCAGCCCGGCGCCTGTCATGATATCCATGAAAAACTCCAACGCGAACGCAACCCGCCTGTCCTGGACGGCGCGCAGCCCCGGGGCGGGCCGCGTGGAAAAACCCTAACGTTAATGCGCTTAAGGACGCGTTACCGAATTTGGTAGGGATAACAACGGGTAAACGCCGGCAATTTCGCGATGTCGTTGAAGATGTTGGCTTTCTGCCCGGACCGCCGCCGCGCCATGCGCAAAAGGCCTCCCCGTAGAACAACGGACATGAGATAGCTTCTGCCAGAGGAAACCAACCAGCGAGCAGGACAGGATGAAGGCGGTCGTCGTCGAGCAATATGCACCCATCGATCGGATCGGGCTGAAGGAGATCGCAACCCCTGACCCCGCCGCCGGACAGATCCGAGTCCGGGTCCACGCCGCGAGCATCGGCTTCGTCGATGGGCTGAAGGTCGAGGGCCGCTACCAGACCAAGGATGCCCTGCCCTTCACACCCGGCGCTGAATTCGCAGGCGTGGTCGATGCGGTCGCGAGCGATGTCACCGGTATCGCGCCGGGCATGCGGGTGATGGGCGCGGCGCGCTCGGGCGCGCTGGCCGAACACATCGTGGTGCCGCCCGCCGCCGTCGAGATCATGCCGGACGGATTGTCGATGGAAGCCGCGGCTGCCTTCCGCACCAACTATCTCACAGCATTGTATGCGCTCGCCGAGCGCGGCGCGCTCAAAGCCGGCGAGCAGCTGCTGGTGCTGGGCGCCGCCGGCGGCACCGGTGTCGCCGCGATCCAGGTCGGCAAGCTGCTCGGCGCGCGCGTCGTCGCCGCGGCCTCGACCGAGGAGAAGCGCAACTTCGCCGCAAGCTTCGGCGCCGACGCCGTGGTCGACTACACCAAGCCCGAATGGCGCGACGCGCTGAAGGACGCAACCGGCGGCCATGGCCCCGACGTGATCTTCGATCCGGTCGGCGGCGAGGTCTCGCTGCAGGCGTTCCGCTCGATCGCCTGGAATGGGCGCCATGTCGTGGTCGGCTTTGCCGCCGGCCAGATCCCCGCTCTGCCGTTCAATCTGCCGCTCCTGAAAGGCGGTATCCTTATCGGCGTCGACGCCGCCCAGATCGCGCGCCGTGAGCCCGAAGCGCAGGCGCGCGTGATGACGCAATTGTCGGCGTGGCTGAACGAGGGCCGATTGCCCCCCGTTGTCGGCAAGGTGTTCGCGTTCGACGATTTCCGCGCGGCATTCACGACGATGCAGACCCGTGCCGCGCTCGGCAAGATGGTGGTGCGGATCGGCTAGACGAACCACGGCAGGCATTGCGTCTGGTCAGTCGAACGATGAGAGAAACGCATCCTGCCCGCTCAAGGCCAACTCCTCGAGGCGCGCAGCAAGCTGGCCGCGGATTTGCCGCTTCACCGTACGAAATCCCGGCTGAGCGGCAAGGCTCCTTGCCGCAGCGATCGATCCGGCTTGCAGGTCTGCCCCCGCGCAAACCGCATCAATGATCCGCTGATCGAGGCACTGGCGCGTGTCGAGCACGGCGCTCGTCAGCGTCAGACGGCGCAACAATTCCGGCGAAAGCTCATGGCGCATCACTTCGAGGGGCCCCACCGGGAACGGGATGCCGGCCTGCGCCTCGGTCATGCCGAGCTTTGCGGCCGCGCTGTCGACCGCGAGACGATAGTCGCATCCCAGCATGAGCACGAAGCCGCCGCCTAGCGCATGGCCATTGACTGCCGCCACGACGGGAACAGGAATCGCCAGCAGGCGCGCGAGCATGCGCGTGATCGCGCGCACCATGGCATGGCGCTGCTCGCGCGCGTAGCGCGCAAATGCCCGCGTATCGACCCCCGCCGAGAACACCTGACCGGCGCCGGTGAGCACTACGCCGTTCGCCGGGCCGTCCGCGGCAGCCGCGGCAAATGCCTGCTCAAGCGACGCGATCGCGTCGAGATCGAGCGCGTTGACCGGCGGCCGATCGATGGTCAAGAGCAGCGTTTCGCCGGTCCTTGATGTGACGACAGTCATTTCATCTCCGATTGGCCATCATGACTTATGATAGACTATCATGGGAAAGCTCACGCGACCGAACGTCGAGTAGAAAGGGAGACACATGCAGCTGCTTCGAACACCGGACGAGCGCTTCGCCGAACTTCCCGGATTTGCCTTCGCGCCGCGCTACGTGGAGATCGGCGCGCTGCGTATGCACTATCTCGACGAGGGACCGAAGACCGCCCCGGTGGCGCTCTGTCTGCACGGCCAGCCGACCTGGGCCTACCTCTATCGCAACATGATCCCGGCGTTTCTGGCCGCGGGCTTGCGCGTCCTGGCGCCGGACTTGTTCGGCTTCGGCCGCTCCGACAAGCCCGTCGACGAAGACGTCTACACCTTCGATTTCCATCGATCCTCGGTGATGTCCTTGATCGAGGCGCTCGACCTGCGCCGCGTCATGCTGGTGTGCCAGGATTGGGGAGGGCTGATCGGACTAACGATACCGATGGACATGGCGGATCGCTTCGATCGACTGCTGGTGATGAATACGATGCTCGGCACCGGCGACGCGCCGCTCGGCGAGGGCTTTCTTGCGTGGCGGGCCTTCTCCAATCGCAGCCCGGACATGGACATCGCGGCGTTGATGCAGCGCGCAGTCCCCGGTCTCGCAGACAAGCAGGCCGCCGCCTATGCCGCCCCCTATCCGGACCAGCGGTACAAGGCCGGCGTCCGACGCTTTCCCAACCTGGTGCCGGACCGGCCCGATGCCGGCGGCGCGGCGCTGTCCCGGCGCGCGCGGGACTTCTGGTCGCAGCAGTGGAGCGGACAGAGCTTCATGGCGGTCGGTATGAAGGACCCGGTGCTCGGGCCGCCGGTGATGAACGGGCTGCGGCAGGTGATCCGAAACTGTCCGCCGCCGCTCGAACTGCCCGATGCCGGACATTTCGTGCAGGAAGCTGGCGAAGTCATCGTCGTGGAGGCGCTGAAGAGCTTTGGTCCGATGCGCTGAAGCGCACAAATATCCGCGTTCTCGCGACATGATTTGCCCGAGGTTTTGCTCGTCGTTTCGCCCTCAATTGAGCAGAGGGCGCAGGGAAAGCCGGGTGCCGATCGCACCCATGGGCCCCGAGCAAATGGGTAGAAGCTCGGGGGTAGGACCACAGGTGTAACCGGAAACAACCCGGCTTTCCCTGCGCGATGGGCTGCGGCTTATACGTGCTCTCCCCGGCGAGACCAGGCTTTGTTGTCACCGTCTTCGCCACGCGCACCGCGCGATGTGAAGAGACACCTGCCATGAGGGCGTCAGGACCACACGACTTCACCGTCCGCCTCATGCGCACTCGTCAGTTGCGCATTCGGCGTCCACCGCATCTCGACCCGCGTTCGTGACGATCGCGAAGCGCCCCTCGATCGGGTGAGACGAGCAGACCGTACACTAAGTTGCACTTCTGATAAAGCGAAATATTTTACGCGTGGGGACTTGACGCGTTTCCACTCAATTGCCTCGTCGGGCAACTCAGCGGCAGGAGGCCAATCCATTCCTTCGTCATTCCGGGGCGCACCTCCTGGCGCGAGCCCGGAATCCATTCATCCACAGAACCTGCGTCCCAACGGATTCCGGGTTCTCGCCTACGGCGAGCCCCGGAATGACGAAGGCGGGATCTGCTTCGTCGGATGCCGGCGGCAAATATCACACGTTATTGTCGGCGGGCTTCGTGCTCCCTACCGTTTGCCGAAAACGGTGGCGGGTGGAAAATGCAGGACATGCTGACGCATCTTGAAAAGCTTCGCACCGATGCTGCGGAGTGCGCCCTGATCCGCGACCTCACCACGGACATCCAGAAGCGCGAACTGTTCGCCAAGCTCGCCGAGCATCTCGCGGCGCTCGCGGCGGAGGTTGAAAAGGCCATCGCCGCGGCACGCCAGGACGGCTTGCGCGACGGCACATGAAAGCCGCAGCGGGTCGCGGGAACCAACGGCACCGCGGCGCATTGTCATTTCGCCCGTCGGTTGAGCCATCGCGTCCGGCTTCGTGTTGGTATACTTCTCCGCCGGGTGCTATTTGGGCGGCATCTGTTACGCTTCAGGACCCTTTCGTTTGGCACAATTTGCACAACCAGCATTCAGCAACGCGTCCCGCTCGCGCGGGCGGACCAGCGCCGCCAGAGACGCGCAATGAAGACGGACAAGGCCATCTGGTACGTCTCGTTCGCGATGAGGAATCCCGACGCCGGGCACCATCGCTTCGCGCGCCAGACCCGCACCTTCGCATCCGAGCAGGATGCCAAGGCATTCGCGCGCAGCCTGCTGGTTCAGACGCAGGACATCAGCGCCGGCACGATCAACCCGCATATGCCAAGGCGTGTGATCGCGCCGGCGGCGATCACCGCCTGGGCCGGCGACAGCTGAGGTTTCCTCTTACAGAAATCGCGCAGGCGCGAACGGTGCTAGCGGAATCTCCGGCGGCTGGCCGCTCAGCAGCTGCGCGACCAGCCGGCCGGTGCGGGCCGAGCCGACCAGGCCGACATGGCCGTGGCCGAAGGCGTAGACCACGTCGCGCGTCGCACTGGCATGGCCAATGCAAGGACGCCCGTCGGGCATGCTCGGGCGGTGGCCGAACCAGGTCTTGATCCGCGATGGCGGGATATCCCGCGGCAGCTTCGGGAACATGCTGAACAGATGCTCGCGCAGGATCTCGGCGCGCTGCCAGTTCGGCTCGGCGTCGAGCCCGGCGATCTCGACCGTGCCGGCGGCGCGCAGGCCCTTGTCGGTCCAGTTGACGACCATCTTTGCATCCGAGGCCATCATCGAATTGCGCGGTCCGGATTCCGGATTCTCGATCATGACGTGATAGCCGCGCTCGGTTTCCAGCGGCAGCCGATCGCCGATCGATGCGGTCAGCTGCTTGGAGCGCGCGCCGGCGGCAACGACTGCCGCATCGCAGGCGATCTCGCCGCTCTCGCTGACCACGGCGACCAGCCTGTCGCCCGCAAGCCTGAGGCCGGTTGCCTTGGCAGCCACGCGCGCGGCACCGTGCGCGATCGCGTGCGCAGCGAGCGCCGCGACATAGGCGCCGGGATCGCGGCAGCGGCCCGCCTCCTCGACCACGACCCCGAACTTGTAGCGCGGATGCAGATCGGGCTCGCGCTGGCGCATCTCGTTTTCGTCGAGCTCCAGCCATTCGATGCCGACGCGCTTGCGGATGCGCCAGCCGAGATCCTTGTCGAAAGGCGCGCGCGACGGAAACACATGCATCACGCCGCGCCGTTCGATCAACTCGGGGACGCCGGCTTCCTCGGCGAGCTGCCGGTGCAGCAGCGGAGCGTCCTTCAGCAGATTGCGCATCGCCCGCGCGGTGGCCTCGACCTGCGCCTCGGTCCAGCTCGACAGCAGATATTTGACCAGCCACGGCAAAGCCTTCGGCAGATACGACCAGCGGATCGCGAGCGGCCCGAGCGGGTCCATCAAATAACCCGGCACCTTCTTCCAGGTGCCGGGTTCGGCCGGCGGGATCACCGAATGCGACGACAGCCAGCCGGCATTGCCATAGCTCGCGGCCTGCTGACCGCCGGGCTCGCCGGGATCAATCAGCGTGACGCGATGGCCCGTGCGCAGCGCTTCGATGGCACTGATCACGCCGACCGCACCGGCGCCGATGATCGCGACGTGACGGCCGGTGGACGGAGCCATTAGCGCGAGGCCTTTCTCTTGGGCATGATCTTGCTCGGAAAACCGCTACGCACTTTTCCGGATCATGCCTGTGGCACAAAATCCTTGCCGACCGACAGCGCGCGCTGGTCGACCAGGCAGTGCAGGATCGCGGGCTTGCCGGAGGCCAGCGCGCGCTCGAAGGCGGGCGCGAAATCCTCGGTGCGCTCGACCCGCTCGCCATGGCCGCCGAACGCCTTGGCGTAGAGTGCAAAATCCGGATTCTTGAGCTGGGTGCCGACGACGCGGCCGGGATAGTCGCGCTCCTGATGCATGCGGATGGTGCCATATTGCGCGTTATCGATGACGACGACGATCAGCGGCGCGTCGTACTGCACGGCGGTGGCGAACTCCTGCCCGTTCATCAGGAAGCAACCGTCGCCGGCGAACGCGACGACGACGCGATCCGGATGCTGCCGCTTGGCCATCACAGCCGCCGGCACGCCATAGCCCATCGAGCCCGAGGTCGGCGCGAGCTGGGCCGCGAAACTGTGGAAGCGATGGTGGCGATGGATCCAGCCCGCATAATTGCCGGCGCCGTTGCAGACAATCGCATCCTTCGGCAAACGATCGCGCAGCCAGGTCACGACCTCGCCGTATTGGAAATTGCCCGGCAGCTCGCGCGGCTTGTCGGTCCAGGCCAGATAATCCGTGTGCGCCTTCGCCGCCTCGCCCTTCCAGGCCGGCGTGGCCGATGGCTTCATGGTCTCGACAGCGGAGGCGAAGGCTGCGGGCGTCGCCTGGATCGCCAGCGCCGGCTGGTAGACCCGACCGAGCTCCTCGGAGCCGGGATGGACATGGACCAGCTGCTGGCTCGGTGTGGGAATGTCGAGCAGCGTATAGGACGATGACGGCATCTCCGACATGCGGCCGCCGATCAGGAGAATGACGTCGGCACCGGTGATGCGATCCCTGAGCTTCGGGCTCGGGCCGATGCCGAGATCGCCGGCATAGCGCGAGTGGTCGGCGTCGATCAGCGAAGCGCGACGGAACGAGGTCGCGACCGGGAGATCAAAACGCTCGGCAAAGCGCGCAATGCCTTTCGCCGCCTCTGCGGTCCAGGCAGAACCGCCGAGCACCACGATCGGCGCCTTGGCCGATGCGAGCAGCGCGCCGAGACGCTCGAGATCGGCCGGCGCCGGCCAGGTGGCCGCGGGCACGACCTTCGGCGCGTCGGCGACGGCTGCGGTTTCGGTCAGCATGTTCTCCGGCAGCGAGATCACCACCGGACCGGGCCGCCCCTGCAACGCGACGCGGAAGGCACGTGCGACCAACTCGGGAATGCGGTCGGGACGATCGATCTCGACGGCCCATTTCGCCATGGTGCCGAACACCGCCTTGTAGTCGAGCTCCTGGAACGCCTCGCGCTCGCGCATCCCGGTATCGACCTGGCCGACGAACAGGATCATCGGGGTGGAATCCTGCATCGCGATGTGCACGCCATGCGCGGCATTGGTCGAGCCGGGGCCGCGGGTGACGAAGCAGATGCCCGGACGTCCGGTGAGCTTGCCGTAGGCTTCCGCCATCATCGCCGCGCCACCCTCGGCGCGGCAGATCATGACGTCGATCGCGCTGTCATGCAGCGCATCGAGCGCCGCCAGATAGCTCTCGCCCGGCACGCAGGTGACGCGCTCCACGCCCTGCGCGACCAGCTGGTCGATCAGGATCTGGCCTCCGGTGCGGGCATTGCTTCTGGTCATGAGGGCTCCCTGCGGGCATTGGCGCGCCTTGGCGTCGCGCGGATCGTCGTCCCACGGGGGTATGATAGACCGAAATTTGGTGCAAGGCCGAAGCCGCGTCGCGAGGCCGCAGCGACGTCAAGCCATGCGATAGGCAATGGGCAACGCTATTCCATCGTCGATTTCCGCAGAGCAGACGATCGCCGCAGGGATCGCCGCGGCACGGCCGGAGCGCAGGACCACCGCGTCCGGTTGCCGAGCCCCGCCGCCGACCTCATACGGACGGATATCACGCTGCGGGCCACCGGCTCCATCGCGCAACGCGCCCTGCCCGACAACAACCTCCCGGTGCATTCTGAAGCCGGCCCATCGTCGGTGGACACAGCGTCGTGGTGATCGCGCGGCGGCGCCAGCCTGACAGGGCGTGCGCGGTGAAGTGATCCGCCGATCGATGTCGTCAACATCGAACACGCGCTCGGCGGCCGCGCCATGCCGACGTCTTGCAACGCGCGTGTGGCTGCTTCCATATGCAGAAAATGCCAATGTGCACGCTGACGAACATAGTGCGGGTCACGCGCACTACCGTACGATTACGGTGCGGCAAGCAACCGCTCGGCAGCTGCGGGGCTGGTTCGCGCGAATTTCGCCGCAGATCGTCGCCTTTCTCGCAGAATTCGACTGCGCTCGTCGCGTGCATCGCGCAATCAGCCTTGTGCCATCGCGCACGGCACATTGCATACGCTTCTTGATCGAACTCGAATCACATACGGTTCCATCGAAAATCAGCACATGCATTGCGCACATTGCACACCCTGCCGCGGCGGGACGTGCGGCTTCGTGCGACCTGTCGTAACCCCATTCAACTTGCGGAGGACTCGATGCTGGGAATCAAGAGCGTTGCAAGTGCAGTTACATCAGACAATTCTTACCGCCTGTTCGACGACATGCCGATCAGCATCATGCTCTGCGAGCTGGGCGATTTCAGGATCACCTACATCAACGAGTCGACGCGGCAGAATCTGAAGAAGATCGAGCATGTGCTGCCGGTGAAGGTCGACGCGCTGATCGGTCAGTCGATCGATATCTTTCACAAGAACCCGCAGCATCAGCGCCGGTTATTGTCCGATCCGAAGAACCTGCCGCACAAGGCCCGCATCACCATCGGCGGCGAGACGCTCGATCTCACTGTGACGGCGATGACCAATTCGCGCGGCCGCTACTCGGGGCCGATGCTGACCTGGGAGCTCGCGACCGAGAAGGCGCGGCTCGAAACCCAGACCGAACGGCTGTTGCAGATGCTCGACAACATGCCGATCAACATCATGATGTGCGACACCGACTTCAACATCACCTACATCAACCAGACCAGCCTCAAGACGCTCGACACCGTGAAGCATCTGCTTCCGGTGCGGCCGGACCAGATCCTCGGCAACTCGTTCGATATCTTCCACAAGAACCCGGCGCATCAGCGCCGCATCATCGGCGATCCCAAGAACCTGCCGCATGCGGCCAAGATCAAGCTCGGCCCGGAAACGCTCGACCTCAGGGTCTCCGGGCTGATGGACAAGCGCGGCAACTACACCGGCGCGATGCTGAGCTGGTCGGTGGTGACCGGCAATATCAAGCTGGCCGACGATTTCGAGAGGGACGTGAAGGGTCTTGCCGGGATGCTGTCATCGGCCTCGACGCAGATGCAGGGCACCGCCCGATCACTGACCACGACCGCCGAATTCGTCAATCAGCGTTCGGCGAGTGCAGCGTCCGCCTCCGAAGAGCTCTCCTCATCCGTCAACGAAATCAGCCGCCAGGTGACCGAGGCGAGCCGCATCGCCCGCATGGCGGTCGAGGAAGCGGAGAAATCCGACAAGTTAGTCGCAGGCCTCGTGACCATGGCGCAGAAGATCGGCGACGTCGTCGCGCTGATCAACCAGATCGCCGGTCAGACCAATCTGCTCGCGCTCAACGCAACGATCGAGTCCGCGCGCGCCGGCGAGGCCGGACGCGGCTTTGCCGTGGTCGCATCCGAGGTCAAGGCGCTGGCCAACCAGACCGGCAAGGCCACCGAGGACATCTCGGCACAGATCAACGAGATGCAGACCGCAACCGGCAACACCGCCACGGCGCTGAAGGCGATCTCGCAGGTCATCGTCCAGATCAGCGAGATCTCAACCGTGATCGCCAGCGCCGTCGAGGAGCAGGCCGCGGCCACCAAGGAGGTCACCGCGAACATCAACGGAACCACCAAGGCGATCGACGATGCCAGCAAGGCCGCCGAGAACGTGCTCGCGGCCTCCGGAGAAGTCGCCAGCAACGCCTCCGAGCTGGAAGTCCAGGTCGACAAGTTCCTCAAGAACGTGCGGGCGATGTAACGCCGCCGAGATCGCGCGCTTGCCTACAGCGAGCGCGCGATCAGGACCTTCATGATCTCGTTGGTGCCGCCATAGATCTTCTGGATGCGGGAATCGATGAACATCCGCGAGATCGGGTATTCCTGCATGTAGCCGTAGCCGCCGTGCAGCTGCAGGCATTCGTCGGCGGTCTCGACCTGCTTCTGCGAGCACCACCATTTCGCCATCGAAGCGGTGACCGTGTCGAGGTCGCCGGCGATCAGCCGCTCGACGCACCAGTCGACGAAGACCCGGGCGATCATCGCCTCGGTCTTGCGCTCGGCGAGCGTGAAGGCGGTGTTCTGGAACTCGATCAGCGGCTTGCCGAACGCGGTGCGCGCCTTGGTGTAGTCGGCGGTGATCTTGACCGCGCGCTCCATCGAGGCGACCGCGCCGATCGCGAGCGACAGCCGCTCCTGCGGCAATTGCTGCATCAGCTGCGCGAAGCCGTTGCCCTCCTCATTGCCGAGCAGGTTCTCCGGCGGCACCGTGACATTGTCGAAGAACAGCTCCGAGGTGTCGGAGGCGTGCAGGCCGATCTTGTCGAGGTTGCGGCCGCGGCGATAGCCCTCCGCGCCGGCTGTTTCGACGACGATCAATGAGATGCCCTTGGCGCCGGGTGCGCCGGTGCGCGCCACCACGATCACGAGATCGGCGGCCTGGCCGTTGGTGATGAACGTCTTCTGGCCATTGATGACGTAAGCATTGCCCTGCTTCTTCGCCGTGGTCTTGACGGCCTGCAGGTCTGAGCCGGTGCCGGGCTCGGTCATCGCGATGGCGCCGACCATCTCGCCCGACGCCATCTTGGGCAGCCAGCGCCGCTTCTGCTCTTCCGAGCCGTAGTTGAGGATGTAGTGCGCGACGATCGCGCTGTGCACGGAGACGCCGGTGGTCAGTTCCGGCACGGTGCTCTCGAGGTCATCGAGCACCGCCGCGTCATAGGCGAAGGTGGTCCCGAGGCCGCCATAGGCCTCGGGCACGCTCGGCAGCAATGCACCCATCTCGCCGAGCGCGCGCCAGGCCGAGCGGTCGACCAGCTTCTGCGCGCGCCATTTTTCGGCATGCGGCGCCAGGTCCTTGGCGAGGAATTTGCGGAACTGGTCACGGAAGGTGTCCAGCTCCTCGGTCATCCAGGACGATCGGTAGTGCATGTTATCCCCGTATCAGATGAGCAGACCGCCGCCGGCGACGATCACCTGACCGCTGATGTAGTTCGATTCCGGGCTGCAGAACAGATAGACCGCGTCCGCCGCCTCTTCCGGCGTGCCGCCGCGGCCGAGCGGGATCATCCGGCCCATCGCCTCCAGCATCTGCGGCTGCACCCCGACCTTGATGTCGCGGCCCGCGACGTCGATGGTCTTCTGCTGGGTCTCGATCGGCTGGGTCAGGCGGGTGTTGATCAGGCCGAACGCCACGCAATTGACGTTGACCTTGTAGCGGCCCCACTCCTTGCACATGGTGCGGGTCAGCCCGATCAGCGACGCCTTTGCGGATGAATAGCTCGCCTGACCGGCATTGCCGTAGAGACCGGCGATCGAGGAGATGTTGACGACCTTGCGGAACACCTCGCGGCCCGCTTCCGCCTCCTTCTTCGCCAGCACCCGGATCGGCTCGGATGCCGCGCGCATGATGCGGAACGGGGCGACCAGATGGACGTCGAGCATCGCCTGGAACTGCTCGTCGGTCATCTTCTGGATCGTCGAGTCCCAGGTGTAGCCGGCATTGTTGACGATGATGTCGAGGCCGCCGAACTGCTCGATGGCGCGGCCTACGAAACGATCGGCGAAGCCGGCCTCGGTCACGCTGCCATTGACCGCGATCGCTTCGCCGCCCATGGCCTTGATCTCGGCGACGACCGCGTTGCCCGGCTCGGCATCGAGGTCATTGACCACGACGCGCGCGCCCTCGCTCGCAAGCTTCAGCGCAATCGCCCGCCCGATGCCACGGCCAGAGCCGGAGACGAGCGCGACCTTTCCTTGCAGTTTCGACATGATCTCTCCTAAAGCGCGATGATCGCTTCGCCGGCGAGCTTGATCTCGCCGTGCTGGTCCTTGGTGGTGAGCGCGAGTTTCGCGCGCTGCTCACCGCCCTGCTCGATCAACTCGGTCACCATGCCTTCGCAGGTCAGCTGCGCGCCGAGCTGGGTGATCGCGGCAAAGCGGGTCGAGAACGAGCGGATCCGCGAGGGGGCGACCGCATCGGTCAGCGCCTGGCCGAGATAACCCATCACGAGCATGCCGTGCGCGAACACGTCGGGAAACCCGGCCGCCTTGGCGAAGTCGATGTCGACATGGATCGGGTTGTGGTCGCCGGAAGCGCCGCAATACAGCGCGAGGCGATGCCGGGTGATCGGCGGAAACTCCTTGTGGACGATGACATCGCCGACCGCGGGAACGCTGCTGCTCATGACGGCCTCGCATTGCGCACCACGATGGTGCGCGAGACATCGGCGACATGGACGCCGTTCTGGTTGGTGACCGGTGTATCGACCACGATCAGCGTCATCGCCCCGCCCTTCTTGTCGGTCACGCTCGTGACGCTTGGGCGGAACGTCAGGGTGTCGCCGACCACGACGGGCGCGTGATAATCGAAGCGCTGCTCGCCATGCAGCACCCGGGCGAGATCGATGCCGAGTGCGGTCAGGAACTCGAACGGGTCAGGCGCGTCCATCATCTCGAGGCAGAACAGATAGGTCGGCGGCACCGGCGCCGCCGCCCCATTACGGTAGACCGGGTTGGTCTCGCCGAGCGTATCGAGGAAGAAGCGCAGGCGTCCCGGCTCGACGCGCGCGGTCACCGGCTTGAATGCACGCCCGACGGCGGATTGATCGACCATGGGCGGCCTCAGGCACGTTCGTAGAGCGTGACGACGCAGGCGCCGCCGAGACCGAGATTGTGCTGCAGGCCGAGCCGCGCGCCCTCCACCTGCGTCGCCGCCGCGGTGCCGCGCAGCTGCCGGGTCAGCTCGTAGCATTGCGCAAGCCCGGTGGCGCCGAGCGGATGGCCCTTCGACAGCAGGCCGCCGGACGGATTGGTGACGATCCGGCCGCCATAGCTGTTGTCGCCATCGTCGATGAACTTGGCGGCCTCGCCCTCGCCGCACAGGCCGAGCCCTTCATAGGTGATCAGCTCGTTATGCGCGAAGCAGTCGTGCAGCTCGACCACGTCGAGGTCCGCAGGTCCGATGCCGGCGGCTTCATAGACCTTACTCGCGGCATCGCGCGCCATGTCGTAGCCGACCACCTGCATCATGTCGGAGGCGCCGAAGGTCGACGGCGTGTCGGTCGTCATCGCCTGCGCCGCGATGCGCACCTGCTTGTTGAGGCCGTGCTGGTCGGCGAATTTCTCCGAGACCAGGATCGCGGCGGCGCCGCCGCAGGTCGGCGGGCATGCCATCAGCCGCGTCATCACGCCCGGCCAGATCACCTGGTCGTTCATCACGTCGTCGGCGGTGACCTCCTTGCGGAACAACGCCAGCGGATTGTTCCTGGCATGGCGGCTCGCCTTGGCGCGGACTTTCGCGAACGCCGAGAGCGGCGTGCCGTATTTCTTCATGTGGCTGAGACCCGCGCCGCCGAAATAGCGCAGCGCCAGCGGCACGCCGGGCGCATCGACCAGTCTGTCGGCCGCAGCGTCGAAATCGTCGAACGCGCTGGGGCGGTCGGTGAACACGGCGCCGAGCGCGCCGGGCTTCATCTGCTCGAAGCCGAGCGCCATCACGCAATCGGCCGCACCGGACTCGATCGCCTGCCGCGCCAGGAACAGCGCGGTCGAGCCGGTCGAGCAATTGTTGTTGACGTTGACGATCGGGATGCCGGTCATGCCGACCGGATAGAGCGCGCGCTGGCCGCAGGTGGAGTCGCCGTAGACGTAGCCGACATACGCCTGCTGCACCTTGCCGTAGTCGAGGCCGGCGTCGGCGAGCGCGAGCTTCGCGGCCTCGGCGCCCATCACATGATACGGCGCATTGGCGCCGGGCTTGACGAACGGGATCATGCCGACCCCGGCAACATAGGTGCGTGACGCCATCACGTGTCCTCCCTAAAATTACCCACTGGACTATTTATTACCCATGGGTAATATACGGGACATCACGCAAAGTCAATGCGGCATCGGCTTCACGACACCGGCTTCAAGAGATGGACGACGGTCACATCCCCTCCTCCAGCCAGTCCCCCTGGCTGCCCTTCGAGAGCCGGCGCCGCGCCCGCGATGAGAAGCGCGAGGCGGTGCTGCGCACGGCCGTCGCGCTGTTCCTGGAACAGGGCTACCATCGCGCCACGCTGAACGAGGTCGCCAGACGGCTCAACATCACCAAGCCGGCGCTCTACAATTACTTCCGCAGCAAGGACGAGATCCTCTACGAATGCTGGTCGATCGGCAATGAGCTGGTCGACGACTGCATCGCCGAGACCTCGGCCGCCGGCGGCTCGGGGCTCGACAAGCTGCGCAAGCTGATCGTCCGCTATGCCGAGCTGATGACCGAGGACTACGGCAAGAGCCTGGTCAGGTTCGACCTCCGCGATCTCAGCGAGAACAACCGCAAGATCGTGCAGACCGCCAAGCGGCGGATCGATCGCGCCTTCCGCGACTATATCGCTGGTGGCGTCGAGGACGGTTCGGTGAAACACTGCGATCCGAAGCTCGCGGCGTTCGCGATTGCGGGCTCGCTGAACTGGATCGGACACTGGTTCCAGCCCGGCGGCGCGATGACCGGACGCGCCGTCGCCGAGGAATTCGCGATCCGCCTCACCGAGGGGATTGCCACGACGGCAACGCGCAAGACAGCGCAGAAAGCAGCCGTTCCGGCTGCAGAGAAGGCGGACAAACCGCCTCGCAAGGGAAACACACCAAGGGAGAATCAGAGTGAACATCACACACGGGCTGCGGCGCGCGCTGCAGGTCAATCCAAACGGCCTCGCGGTCGTCTGCGGTGAGCGACGCCGCAACTGGCGCGAGGTCGGCACCCGCGTCGCCCGCCTCGCCTCCGGCATCCGCGCGCTCGGCGCAGCGAATGGCGACCGCGTCGCAATCCTGTCGCTGAACTCCGACCGCTATCTCGAGCTCTATCTGGCAGTCGGCTGGGCCGGCGCCGTGATCGTGCCGCTCAACATCCGCTGGTCTCCGATCGAGAACGAGGACGCGCTGCGCGACTGCCGCGCCACGATCCTGTTCGTCGACAAGGCGTTCGCGGCGGTCGGCGCGACGCTCGCGGACGCGATCCCCGGTCTGACGCTGATCTATGCCGACGAGGGCGAAACGCCTGAAGGCATGGAGAACTATGAGACGCTGATCACGCGCAGCGAACCGATTCCGGATGCGATGCGCACCCGCGACGATCTCGCCGGCATCTTCTACACCGGCGGCACCACCGGCCGCTCCAAGGGCGTGATGCTGAGCCACGGCAACCTGATGGCCAATGCGCTCAACGCCCTCGGCGAAGGCCTGTGGCCCAGCAGCACGATCTACCTGCACGCGGCGCCGATGTTCCATCTCGCCAACGGCGCGGCGATGTATTCAGTGCTGTTGTCGGGCGGCTCCAATGTCGTGATCCAGGGCTTTACGCCCGACGGCGTCGCCGCTGCCGTGCAGAAGGAGCGCGTCACCGACGTGCTGCTGGTGCCGACCATGATCCAGATGTTCGTCGATCACCCGACACTCGCGAATTACGACCTGTCGTCGCTGAAGCGGATCGCCTACGGCGCCTCGGTGATCAGCGACGCGGTGCTGATGCGCGCGATGAAGGCGTTGCCGCATGTCGAGTTCACGCAAGCCTACGGCATGACCGAGCTGTCGCCGATCGCAACCCTGCTGCACTGGAAGGAGCATATCGGCGACGGCCGCGCCAAGGGCCGGCATCGCGGCGCCGGCCGTGCCACGCTCGGCGCCGAGGTCAAGATCGTCGATGCGGAGGACAAGGTCGTGCCGACGGGCACCGTCGGCGAGATCGCGGTGCGCGGTGACATGGTGATGATGGGCTATCGGGAACGGCCGGAGGAGACCGCGCGCGCCGTGATCGACGGCTGGATGCACACCGGGGACGGCGGCTACATGGATGCGGACGGCTTCGTTTACGTCGTCGACCGGGTCAAGGACATGATCATCTCCGGCGGCGAGAACGTCTATTCGGCCGAAGTCGAGAACGCTCTCGCCCAGCACCCGAGCGTGGCGCAGTGCGCCGTGATCGGCATTCCGAGCGAGCGCTGGGGCGAGCAGGTTCACGCCGTCGTGGTGATGAAGAGCGGCGCCAGCGCCACGCCGGAAGAGCTGATGGCGCACTGCCACACGTTGATCGCCGGCTACAAATGCCCGCGTAGCGTCGACATCACCGCAACGGCGCTGCCGCTCTCCGGCGCCGGCAAGATCCTGAAGCGCGAGCTGCGCAAGCCGTATTGGGAGAACCGCGAGCGGCGGGTGAGCTGACGCCTGACCCGCCCTACGCACTGCATAGGGCCGCGCCGACAGCATGCGTTGACATCGAGGCACGCGGCCGATTGGATCGTTTCTAGATCCAATCCAGCGAGTTCCGATGTCCGCACCTGATACCAACGCCGACGGCAAGCCCCGCCGCCTGATGCACCGCCGCTCCGTCGAATGTCTCGGCTATCTCCGCGACGACGGGCTGTGGGAAGTCGAGGCGCGGCTGGTCGACACCAAGCCCTATGCACGACAGGACAGGCATCGCGGCCTGCAACAACCCGACGATCCCGTGCACGACATCAGGCTGCGTCTCGCGGTCGACGACAGTTTCACGATCCGTGAGACCGGCACCAATATGGCCTCGACGCCCTACCCGTCCTGCCTCGACGTCGAAGGGATTTTGCAGCGGCTGGTCGGCGAACGCATAGGCAAGGGCTGGCGCGAGCTGGTGCGCCGCAAGATCGGCAGACTGGAGACCTGCACCCATCTCGCCGAGCTGCTGGGTCCCGCGGTGACGACGCTGTTCCAGACCGCGACCGCAGGCAAGAACCCGAAGGGCCGCGACTCGCTCGATCATCAGCGCGATGCCACCGAGCCGCCATTCTTCGTCGGCGGCTGCTATTCGTGGCGGCTGGACGGCCCCGTCGTGGCCGAGACATTTCCGCAGTTCGCGACGAAGCCCATCGAGGTGAAGCAGGGGTCCTGAGCGAAGCATCGCCGCCGCCCGGGTGATAGTCTGCGAGAAGGACGATCAGGAGGTGAGCGTGGAGAAGTACGGCGCCGGGTCGATCGTCGTCTCCGACTATGACCCCAGCTGGCCCGCACTGTTCGCGCAGGAGCGCGCGCGGATCGCGCAGGCACTCGCGCCATTCGCGTTGGCCATTGAGCATGTCGGCAGCACTGCCGTTCCAGGCCTCCCGTCGAAGCCGATCATCGACCTCTTGGTTGGTGTCCCTAACCTTGAACAGGCCCGGCAGCGCTGCATGACACCGCTCGAGGCACTCGGCTATATCTGCATGCCGGAATACGCGTCATGGCTCCCCCGCGAGTTGTTCTTCCGCAAGGGGCCGCCAGGTCCCTGGACGCACCACATGCATGTGATGGAGCTATCGCATCCGCGATGGGAGGCACTGGTGGTGTTTCGCGACTATCTTCGCGCACACCCCGAGGCAGCCCGCGCCTACGCAGATATCAAGCGCGAGCTTGCCGCTTCGTCAAAGGACGACATCGGGGCATATCGAAACGGAAAAACCGCGTTCGTCGAGGAGACGACGGCAAAAGCTCGGGCGTGGCACCGAGCGGTACGCGATTGAAGCACAAGTGGTCCCCCGCACGGGTGCACGCTCATCACCGGACATGGGTCCTCGCGATCAGCCGCCGTGCCATGCAGCCATGCATCGCAATGGGTTGATCCGCGTCGCGCTCACGTAGTCGTCCGCATGAGCGAACATACGGCCGGCGCCAAGCTGCAGGCGGCCGGGCTGGTGACCGTGTTGGCCGGGCTCTCCCTCTTGCAACGCCCTTGCAATTTATAGACCAATTAGTCTATATATCAACAATGAGCCGCCAGATCGCTGTACCGCCGCCCCGTGGCCGCCCCCGGAGTTTCGACGTCGAAGCCGCCGTCGAACGCGCAATGAATGTGTTCTGGTCGCGCGGCTATCACGCCACGGCGCTGCCGGACCTGCTTCGTGCGACGAAGCTCTCGCGCGGCAGTCTCTACGCCGCATTCGGCGACAAGCACTCGCTGTTCCTGCGCGCGCTCGATCGCTACATTGCCGATGCCCTGACACGGATGGACGCCGAATTCGACCCGCGCAGGGAGCCGGTCGCCGGCCTGCGGGCCTACCTTGCCGGCTATGTCGAGCGCAACAGCGGTGCCAATGGCCGACGCGGATGCCTGTTGGTAGCCACCACCATGGAACTGGCTGGCCGTGATGCCGACGTTGATCGTCGCATCGCGGGCTTTTTCAGAGACATGGAGGCCAGGGTGGCAGATGCGCTTTCCCGGGCAAAAATGGCGGGCAAGCTGGCCGACGGCGTCGAACCTTCAAGTGCCGCCCGAATTCTCGTCTGTTTCGTCGAGGGGCTGCGGGTGGTTGGTAAAACGGCGCCGACACGGATCATTTCGCAAGCCACCGTTGACGCTTTTCTCGAGCGCTTCATCAGGTAAGTCGACACATCGACGCCTCTTATTGGCGCGCCGATATATAGACCGATCGGTCGTGAAAGAAGGAAGCTATGTCTGCGATCCAGATCGTCTGCGCTGTGCTCGTTCCCCTGCTCTGGGGCTATCAGTTCGTGGCCATCAAGGTGGGCGTCATGGAATTTCCGCCTCTCTTCTTCCTCGCACTGCGCTTCCTGGCTATCGCGCTACTGCTTATTCCATTCGTCAAAAGGCCGACACGTCAACAGTTCGGCCCTGTCGCAGCTATTTCGGTTTTCCTTGGCGGGCTAAACTTCGGGCTGTTCTATGTCGGCCTTGGGCTCGGCTCGGGAAGCCTATCGGCCGTCGCGTATCAACTCGCTCCGCCGTTCACCGTCCTGTTGGCTTGGCCACTGCTTGCGGAGAGGCCGTCTCTGACTGCTTCCGCCGGCGTGGTGCTTGCATTCGTCGGTGTGGTCGTGCTGGCAGCAGGGCCTGGGCTCTCGGCAAACGCCCTTCCGTTGCTGCTCGTGGTCGGGGCAGCCTTCGCGTTCGCGGTGTCGAACGTCCTGACGAAACGCTACGGCCCTTTTGATCCCCTGATGTTGATGGGGTGGTTCTCGCTGCTCACGGTACCGCAGGTCACGTTGATGTCGTTGCTCCTTGAACATGGACAAGCGGCGAGCCTTGTCACGGCGGATCATCGTGGCTGGCTGGCACTCGCCTATACAATTTTCGTCGGAGGAATTGCCGGGTTTGGCCTCTGGTTCTGGCTGATCGCCCGTTGCTCGATGGGCCGCGTCGCGCCGTTCGGCCTGCTGCTTCCGGTGTTCGCACTGATTTCGAGCGTCATGTTCCTTGGCGACAGCATGACCCCGAAGCTGATCGTCGGGGGGCTGCTCGCGATTTCCGGCGTTGCCCTCACGCAATTCAGGCCGAGCGCAAGGCCGGTTTGAATCCGGAAGCCGCACTGTCGCGACTGCCGGATTCGGCCCCGGTCGGCATTCACGCCGCGGCGGAATGCTCGACGACGGCTTGCGGCGGGTTACGGAAACCGATCGCGATCCGGTTGTAGGTGTTCATCAGGCCGATCGCGATGGTCAGGTCGACCAGCTGCTTTTCGTTGAACACGGCACGCGCCGCCTGATAGTCCTGGTCCGGGATCGCGGTCTGCGCCACCCGGGTGACGGTTTCGGCCCAGGCCAGCGCCGCGCGCTCCTCGGCGTCGAACAGCGCCTCCGCCTCGTGCCAGACCTGCAGCAGCGCGAGCTTCTCGATCTTGACGCCCATCTTCCGCAGCGAGCGCGTATGCATGTCGAGGCAATAGGCGCAGCCGTTGATCTGCGAGATGCGCAGATAGACCAGCTCGATCAGCTGCGCGGACAGTCCGCATTGGGTGAGATAGCCATAGACGCCACCGAGCGCCTTGATGCCCGCAGGGGCCGCCTTGTTGTAGTCGATGCGCATGCTCACTGCTTGTGCCCTTGCTTTTGCTCTGCCTGGTCGTAGACGGTCAGCGCCTTGTCGTTGCTGTCGACGACGAAGACGGCAAGCAGCTTCGCGGGCTCGGTGCTGCTGGCATTGCGTCCGATCACGTGATGCGCGCCGGGCGCCTCGAAGAAGCTGTCGCCGGCGCGATAGACATGCGGCGCGGCCTCGCCCTCGACCTGGCTCTCGATCGCGCCCTGCAGGACATAGACATACAGGAAGGCGGATTTGGCATGACGGTGCGGCGCCGACGGATCGCCAGGCGGGAAGTCGACCTCGGCCGTGACCAGCGACTTGCCGGGAATGTTCGTGATCACGTGCTCGAACTTCGGCGTCACCGTTTCCGCTCTCGCCGCGGTCGCAAGCACCGCGCAGGCCAGAATAACCGGCAGTAGGATCTTCATCTGATCGCCTCCATTGCTGCCGGATAGATGCGGGCATGGAGGCCTGAAAAGAAGCACCAAGAATGAACCGAATTGGTGTACCACGGGCCATGCCAAAGCCGCTTCCCATCGCGCTCGACCGCTCGGCCAAAACGCCGCTCTCCGAGCAGATCCGCAAGGCGATCGTGACGGCGATCGACAATGGCGTGCTGGTGCCGGGCGCACGGTTGCCGTCGTGGCTCGACCTCGCCGCGCAGCTCGGCGTCGCCCGCGGTACGGTGCGGGCGGCCTACGACAGATTGTCGGACACCCAGCACATCGTGTCGTCGAAGGCGAATGGCACCAGCGTCGCGAGGCGTCCAGGAAAGGCCGCCAAGCCCGACGCGCCGGTCGCTCCCGGATCGGTCGTGGAGATGTTTCATGACCTGACCGGCCAGGGACACTTCCGGATGGGCGTTCCCGCGCAGGACTCCCTCCCCGCAAAGCTGCTGGCACGAATCCGCGCGCGCGCCGTGCGAGCAGAGCTGAGCGCGGTGAGCCGCTATGGCGATCCGCGCGGCGAGCTCGAACTGCGGCGTGAGATCGCGGCGCATCTTGCGATCGCGCGCGGCGTGGAATGCTCGCCGGCGCAGATCGTCGTCACGTCAGGCTTCAGCGGCGGACTTGGCCTCGCGCTGCGCGTGCTCGGCCTCGAAGGCCGCCGCGCATGGATGGAAGACCCGGGATTTCCATTGACCCGAAAGGGGCTCGAGCTCGCCCGGCTGGAGCTGGTCGCAGTCCCCGTCGACGGCAACGGCATCGACGTCGACCATGGCCTCAAACACGCCCCCGATGCGGCGCTCGCAGTCGTGACGCCGGGACAGCAGGCGCCGCTCGGCCCGCCATTGTCGGCGGCGCGCCGCGCGCAGCTGCTCGACTGGGCCACGCAGACCGGCGGCTGGATCATCGAGGACGACTATCTCGGCGAGTTGCAGCTCGACGGCCGCGCCGCGCCGGCGCTCGCCTCGCTCGATCGCACCGGCCGCGTGATCCATCTCGGCTCATTCAGCAAGACCATCTCGCCGACGCTGCGGCTCGGCTTCCTGGTTGCGCCCGAGCCATTGGCCGCGGAGTTCGCCGATGTCGCGACCTGCCTCGTCCCGGCCCCCGGACCGGCCGTGCAGCTTTCGACCGCGGAGTTCATGCGCGATGGCCACTACATCCGCCACCTCCGACGCACCAAGCAAGCCTATTGCGACAACCGCGACGCCCTGACATCTGCGCTGCGTCCGTGGAGCAACGACGTGCGGGTCGCGGGACTTGCTGTGATGCTGACGCTGCCGGACCAGGCCGGGGATGTCGAAATCGCGCGGCAGGTGCTGGCGCACGGGCTGGCGCCTGCCCCGCTCTCGCCCTGGTATCTCTCACCGAAGCGCGCGCAACCCGGCCTGCTGCTCGGCATTGCGACCGTGCCCGATCGCGGCGTTCCTGCTGCCTGCAAGCGTCTGTTCGAGGCGATCCACGCCGAAGCCGCGCCAGCCCCGCGCCAGGTCAGGAAGTCCGCAGGCCCGTGAGCGCGAGGCTCAGCGCCCGCAGCCGCTGGCGCGCCTCGGCATCATAGGCCTGCGCATGGGCGCGGGCCTCGCGCTTGCCGTCGAAGAACAGCCCGCTCTTGTCGGCGACGTCGTCGTCCTGGACCAGGCGCAGGATGGCGTCGCCGCCCTGCTCCACGGTCGAGATCGGCGTCGCGCCGCTGGCGCGCACCATCGTGGTGTTCATGTAGGTCGCCGGATGCAGCGAATTGACGGTGACGCCGGAGCCCTGCAACTGCTCGGCGAGATCGATGGTGAACATGATCTGCGACAGCTTGCTCTGCGCATAGGCGCGGCCGCCGCTGTAGTTCCTGGTGATCATCACGTCGCCGAAATCGATCGGGTGCTGGCCGAGCGAGGCGACGTTGACGATGCGCGCCGGGGCACTCGCCTTCAGCCGCGGCAACAGCAGATGCGCAAGCAGGAAGCCGGCGAGGTAATTCACCGCGAAGCGCAGCTCGTGGCCATCCTTGCTGGTCTGCCGCGCCGGGCCCTCGTTCTGCGAGCCGATACCGGCATTGCTGACCAGCACGTCGAGGCGCTCCTGGTCGTCGAGCACCAGCTGGGCAAACTCGCGGACCTCGGCGAGCGAGGACAGATCGGCCTGATAGAACATCGGCTCGCGGCCACTGACCCGCTTGATCTCGTCGGCAAGGGCCTGCGCCCGCTTGGTATCGCGGCCATGGATCAGGACCCGGGCGCCGGCAGCCGCCAGCTTCATCGCCACGTACCGGCCGACGCCATCGGTGGAACCGGTGATCAGCACGGTCTTGCCTGCCATATTCATCGCAATCGCCCTTCGATCGTTCGCCCAGTGCTGCCAGCAAAGATAAATGCGCGGCACGGACTTTGCCATGGCGCCGCCAGCGCCGGAACGGCCGAAATGGACCGCCCACAGCGCTGCCATGGCCGCCCGGCGTACAGCCTGTCGCGCGGCCTGCCGTCGCGCGGCGCCGCGCCGCGCGTCAACGTGAATGCATTCTGATAGTCTCGACACGAACGACCAAGTCAGGATCGGAATGTCCTCGACCATTCCAGACCGGATCGTGCGGAAAACTCCCTCGCGGGAGCCGTTCGGCATGCTCCTGCTGTTCGCGGTGCTGTCAGCGCTGCCGATCGTCCTGACGCTGCGTCTGGTTGAGCCCGCACTCGTGCTGCCCGCGCTCAGCCTCGTGTTGTTCGCTGAGGCAGCCATGGCCGCGCTTGCGGCGCGCGTGATCCGCGTGCGCGCAAGCGCGGCGAACCTCACGCTGTGGGATTCGCCGGTGCGTTCACCTTTATGGGGTGTGCAGCGGCGATCCTCGGCGAGCCGGACCAAGCGGCGCTGTTCTTCGAAGAACAGGCGGCGTTTCGTCCAGCATCACGACCGTAATCCCAGGCCGGGCCCCTCTGGCAGCCACAAGCTGCGATGTCGGACTGGAACTCAGTTGGAGTGGCCCTGCCTCGACCCGCGACGCGACACCGTCGCGGCGGATTTGCCGTCGGATGACGAACGCATCCGGCTTCGTCGAACGGTCCACTCCCCGACCTCAGGGGGATGATCCATGTCCGAACTATTCTCACTCGACGCGCTCAGCGCTTTGCTGCAAGTCGTCGTCATCGACCTCGTGCTGGCCGGCGACAATGCCGTGGTGATCGGCCTTGCCGCGGCCGGCCTGCAGGCAAAGCAACGCGGCAAGGCGATCCTGATCGGCATCGGCGCCGCGACGCTGTTGCGCATCGTGTTCGCGCTGCTCACAACGCAGTTGATGCAGATCGTCGGCCTGCTGTTGGCCGGCGGCATCCTCTTGCTGTGGGTGTGCTGGAAGATGTGGCGGGAGCTGCGCGCCAGCGCGCACAGGACCGCGGCCGAACACACAGCCGACGGCGCGGCCGGCCAGCGCAAGACGCTCTGGCAGGCCACGACCCAGATCATCGTCGCCGACGTCTCGATGTCGCTCGACAACGTGCTGGCGGTTGCCGGCGCGGCGCGCGAGCAGCCGATCGTGCTGGTGTTCGGCCTTGCGCTCTCGATCGCGATGATGGGCGCGGCCGCCACCTTCATCGCGCGGCTCCTGCAGAACCACCGCTGGATCGCCTATCTCGGCCTCGCCGTGATCCTCTATGTCGCCGTCGACATGACCATTCGCGGCGCCAACGAGATCGCCAAGGTCGCGCCGGCCTGACGAAAGCAAAACGGCGGGTCTTCAGGCCCGCCGCTCCGCATATCGATAACGCGCGATGCGTCAGTGGATTTCCGACGAACGCTTCAGCGCGTCCTTCAGCTTCTCGAGGGAAAAGTCCTTGCTGCGCGCGATGTCGAGGATCGGGGTCTCGCGGCGGCCGCACAGCTCGGCGGCCTCCGGCAGCTTGGCCGCGACGTCATAGGGGATCACGATCGCGCCGTGGCTGTCGGCGTGGATCAGGTCGTCGGAGCGCACCGTCATGCCGGCGACGCGGACCTCGCCGCCAAAACTCTCGGCGTGCACCCAGGCGTGCGACGGGCCGATCGAACCGGCCAGCGCCTGGAAGCCCGGCGCCCATTGCGGGATGTCGCGGATCGAGCCGTCGGTGATGACGCCGAGGCAGCCGAGCGCCTTGTGCACGGCGCTCTGCACCTCGCCCCAGAACGCGCCGTAGCCGACGTCGGGCCCGTCGATGTCCTGGATGACGGAGATACGCGGTCCGAAGCCGGTGCCGACATATTCGTAATAGTCGATGCGGCGCTTCGACTGCTCCTCGGCCGAGAGCCCGGATTTCAGCACCGAGCGGATCGCAACCGTGCGCGCATAGCCGACGATCGGCGGCAGCGTCGGGAACGGGCAGACCAGCGGCTTCACGGTGTAGCCGATCAGACGCCGCTCGGGCGCCACGATCTCCATCGCGTTGCAGATCGTCGGCGTGTCGTAGCGCGCCAACGCCTCGAGGACGGAAGCAGGCAGCGGGGCGGAAGCGGATGTCGTCACGGCGTTTCTCTCCTGATTATTGGCGTCGGATTTCTTTGTTTGAGCATGATCTCTTCGGAAAACCGGTTTCCACTTTTCCGGATCATGCTCGAGCGGGCCGTCCCAGCCTATAGCCGAGATCAGAGGCGAACCCAACCGAGGCACGCTCATGGCTGATATTTGCGGGAGTGAAGCCCACTCTATCACCGTCACCCTGACAGCTTGTGAAGCTTTCGGGTTTTGCCTTTTACGTCTGTAGGTCGGGTGGGTTTGGTTTTTTGCGCAGCTGCGGCCGGGTGGCCGATGTGGTGTTTAAGCGCTGTAGAGCCGATGCCCTTGTAAGACGTTGTTGGTGAGGACGAACCAGAGCGCGACGGCACGGACCTTTTCAAGGCCGCGTACGGTGAGTTGCCGCAGGCCCCAGTTGCGCCATCGAGCGTGGATGCACTCGCAGATCGATCGGAGCTTGTACTGGGCCTTGCCCGGCTCGCTTGCCATCCGTGCCCGCCAAGCCAACACGCCCGGGCCGTCGCCGCGCCGCGGCAGGTAGGGATCGGTACCGTGCTTGGATTGCGTGGGCGGACAATAGACCTCAACCCCTTGATCATGCGCCCACTCGATGTCCTCGGCACTGCCAAAGCCGCCATCAACGAGATGGCGGCCCGGAAGGCGGCCGGTCCGCGCGCGCAAGCGATCTAGCATTGGCTGCATGAGGCCGCGATCGGAACCAATATTGGTCACGTCGAGCCCGGCCACGATCTGCTCGCCGGCCGCGCTCGCCACCTGCACATTGTATCCTGGCCGGAAGCCGCCGCCGGCCATCTTCATGACGCGGGCGTCGGGGTCCGTCGTAGAGGCGCGCGGCTCCTTCGGCGTCTTGCCGTTGTTGCGCTTGTCTTCGCGCGCCTGGCGCTGCCGCTTGATCTCGGCGAGCGCGGCCTGCGCTGCCTTCAGGCGTTCGGTGCGCTCACGCGCCGCTCGCTCCTTGGCCGCCTTGATGCGCTGGTTGCTGGCATCGGAGCGCGCCTCGACCTCGCGTTTGAGCTCCGCCACGATCGTCTGCGCGGTCTCCAAATGGTGATCGAGTGTCTGTTCTCGCCGGAACGAGGCGGCCCCGGCGCTCGCCCGGATCCGCACGCCGTCCTGCGCCAGCTGGCTGAGGTCGACCAGGCCCACCTCCGCCAAGGCCGCAAGATGTTCGGCGAGCAGCCGATCGAGCAGATCGGCGCATCCGACCCGGAAGTCCGCCAGCGTATGGTAGTTCACCGAGACCCCGCCACACAGCCAGCGATAGACATCGTGGCTCTCGCACAGCCGCTCCAGGGCGCGAGCGCTTCCTACCCCGTCGCTGGTCGCATAGAGCCACAGTGCCAGCAAAAGCCGTGGCGACGTCGCCGGATGACCCGGCCTCTCGCCCCGCGCCTTGATCCGATCTTCAAGCTCGCGCAGCTCGAGCCCGTCGACATAGCACCAGATCACCCGCGCCGGATGATCTTCCCCGATCAGGCTATCGATATCCACCGCCCGCAGTTCAATCTGATCGCGCTGCGGCTCGCGCAGACGCGGCAAACCCGCTGGCGCCGCATCAGTTTGCGGCTTCGGCTGCTCCGGCAGTTCTCCAAACAGCTGGTCTTCAGCCATCTCCCGCTCTCCCGCAATTCAGCGATTGCAGGGAATCACATCCCCCATCCCTCCCGCTACATCTTTCGCCCAAGCCACAAAAATTCACACGCTCTGAGGTGGCCGCTTCTTCAGCCGCCTTCGAAGGGTCGACGGCCCCGCTGGTGACCGTGCATCCTTCGAGGCTCGCTGCGCTCGCACGTCCAGCGACAAAGGCGAAGCCTTTGCGCGGGGATGACGGGTCAATCAATGGGCGCGCTTTAATGCAGATGGGTCGGACGGTCGTCATGGTCGTCGCTATCCGCGACCGGCGCTACGTAAGGAGCAGCAGCGGCAGGTGCCGGCGCGCCGGCACCTCGCGTCTGCGCCGCAAGCTGGCGCTCCTGGTCGCGGTAGGACTTCCAGCCCCAGGGCAGGCTGATTAGATAGGCCACCGAGCCCGCCGACAGGATGTGCCAGGGATACCCGATCAGCAGCGCGACGAAGAACACCACCGACACGAACACCGGCAACACCATCTCCGGCGGCACGCGCATCTTCACGGTCTTGCCGGAGAACACCGGCAGCCGCGACACCATCAGGAAGGCGATCAGCAGCGTGTAGAATGCCGTCAACGTCGACGGCGGCATCGGCACGCCGAGGAAGGCGAGATAGATCGGCAGCAGCACGGTGATCGCACCGGCCGGCGCCGGCACGCCGGTGAAATAATTGGCAGCGAAGGCCGGCTTGTTCGGGTCGTCGATCGAGGCATTGAAGCGCGCCAGGCGCAGGCCGCCGGAGATCGCAAACACCATCGCGGCGATCCAGCCGCCGTTGTTGAGTTCATGCAGCTGCCAGAAATACAGGATCAGGCCCGGCGCTACGCCGAAATTGACGAAGTCGGCGAGGCTGTCGAGCTCGGCGCCGAATTTCGACTGGCCCTTGATCATGCGGGCGACGCGGCCGTCGATGCCGTCGAGGATGGCGGCGAACACGATGGCGGCGACCGCCAGCTCCATCCGCCCTTCCGTCGACAGCCGGATCGCGGTGAGGCCGGCGCAGATCGCCAGCAGCGTGATCATGTTCGGCACCAGCATCCGCACCGGGATCGGGCGGAACCGGCGGCGGCGAAGCTCGCTGGAATTGTTATCGAATGGCGTCATGGTCCGATAAATATAGCAAGCATGGCCCCGCTCCGCCATCGGCACGGGAACCGGCTGATCAACCGGCCGAAACAGCGTTAATCGGCGCGGTAGGTGCGGCCCGGATCGGCGCCGCGGAAATCCGCCAGGATCGTCTCGCCCGCCACCGCGGTCTGGCCTTCGGAGACCAGCGCCTTGGTGCCCTCGGGCAAATAGACGTCGAGACGCGAGCCGAAGCGGATCAGGCCGAAACGCTCGCCGGCACCGATCGACTGCCCCTCCTTGACGAAACAGACGATGCGGCGCGCCACGAGGCCCGCGATCTGGACCACGCCGATCCGCCCGTTTGAGCTGGAGATGACCAGCGAATTGCGCTCATTGTCCTCGCTCGCCTTGTCGAGCTCGGCATTGATGAAGGCCCCCGGCCGGTAGGCGATGCGGTCGATGCGGCCGGCCACCGGGCTGCGGTTCACATGGCAGTTGAACACGCTCATGAACACCGAAACCCGCGGCAGCGGCTTGTCGCCAAGGCCGAGCTCGGCCGGCGGCAGCGCCTGTACCACCATGGAGACGCGGCCATCGGCCGGCGACACCACGATGCCGTCGCGCAGCGGCGTCACCCGCACGGGATCGCGGAAGAACAGCGCGCACCACACCGTGAGCAGCGTCCCGATCCAGCCGAGCGGGGTCCAGATCCAGAACAGGATCAGGCTCGCAAGGGCGAACCCGCCAATGAAGGGGTAGCCCTCGGGGTGGATCGGCGGGATCTGCGCGCGGATGGAATTGGCGATCGACATCAGAACTCGCTTGGGTTTCCCCGCCCCGGTTGGCGGGAGACGCCCTAGATCGACTATTCCGCGGCGGTCGGCAAGGGCTTCTCACCCGCAACGGGGCTGGAATCCTGTGAGGATTCAGTGACCGCCGGCGGCAGGCGATTCGGCGCCGTGCCGTCGTCATCGACCTGGGCGAGCCGTTCGCGGGCCTCCTCGGCCTCGCGCTGCCGGTTCCACATGCTGGCGTAGAGGCCGTCGGCGGCCAAAAGCCGCGCGTGGGTGCCGCGCTCGGCGATCCGGCCCTGGTCCAGCACGATGATCTCATCGGCGCCGACGATGGTCGACAGCCGGTGCGCGATCACCAGCGAGGTGCGGTTGCGCGACACCCGCTCCAGCGCGCCCTGGATTTCGGCCTCGGTGTGGCTGTCGAGCGCGGAGGTCGCCTCGTCCAGCACCAGGATCGGCGGTGCCTTCAAGACGGTGCGCGCGATCGCGACGCGCTGCTTCTCGCCGCCGGAGAGCTTCAGGCCGCGCTCGCCGACCTGGGTCTCGTAACCCTGCGGCGACATCCGGATGAAGCCGTCGATCTGCGCAAGGCGCGCCGCCTCCTCCACCTCGTCGTCACCGGCATCCCAGCGGCCGTAGCGGATGTTGTAGCGGATGGTGTCGTTGAACAGCACGGTGTCCTGCGGCACCATGCCGATCGCCTGTCGCAGCGAGGCCTGGGTCACGGTCTTGATGTCCTGGCCATCGATCAGGATGCGGCCGCTCGATACGTCGTAGAGCCGGAACAAGAGCCGGGAGATCGTCGACTTGCCGGCACCGGACGGACCGACGATCGCAACCGTCTTGCCGGCCGGCACCTCGAAACTCAAGCCTTTCAAGATTTGCCGATCGGGCTCGTAGGCGAACCGGACATCCTCGAAGCGCACGCTGCCGGCGGACACCGCGAGCGGCTTGGCGCCCGGCACGTCCTTCACCTCGGGATCGCGCGCCAGCACGTCGAACATCTTCTCGATGTCGATGATCGCCTGCTTGATCTCGCGATACACCATGCCCATGAAGTTCAGCGGCTGATAGAGCTGGATCATCATCGAGTTGATCAGCACGAAATCGCCGACCGTGTGGGTGCCGTTGCGGATGCCGAACGCGCACATCAGCATGGTCGCGGTGAGGCCGGCGGTGAAGATGATCGCCTGCCCGGTGTTGAGCACGGCGAGCGAAGTATAGGTCTTCACGCTGGCTTGCTCGTAGCGCTCCATCGAGCGGTCGTAGCGCCTCGCCTCGCGCTCCTCGGCGCCGAAATACTTCACCGTCTCGTAGTTGAGCAGCGAGTCGATCGCCTTGGTGTTCGCCTCGGTGTCGGAATCGTTCATCTTGCGGCGGATCTCGATCCGCCACTCGGTCGCGACGTAGGTGTAGTGCATGAACACCACGACCGTGATCAGCACCGCGAGCACGTAGCGCCAGTCGAACTGCCAGAGCAAGACCGCCGCCAGCAGCGTGACCTCGACGATGGTCGGGATCAGCTGCAGGATCACCATCCGCACGATGGTCTCGATGCCGGAGCGGCCGCGCTCCAGCACGCGAGTCAGGCCGCCGGTCTTGCGCTCCAGATGGAAGCGCAGCGACAGCTCGTGCATGTGGACGAAGGTGATGTAGGCGAGCCGCCGCACCGCATGCATCGCAACGCGGGCGAAGATGCCGTCGCGCCACTGCGTCAGCACAGCCATGATGACGCGCACCGCGCCATAGCTGATCGTCATCAGCACCGGCGAGGCGATCAGCCACAGCACCCAGTTCGACGACTCGACCGGAGCCGAGCCCGCGCCGTTCAGCGCATCGATCGCCCATTTGAAGGTGAACGGCACCGACAGCGTCGCGAGCTTGGCGAACAGCAGCAGCACCACCGACCAGATCACGCGCATCTTCAGATCGGCGCGATCGCCCGGCCAGATGTAGGGCCAGAGATGAACCAGGGTCCCGACCAGCGTGCCCTTCTCGGCGGGCGTCGTCGCGGCCGTGGGCTCTCCGCCAGCGGTCATCCTCTGTTGCGGCGGCACCATCAGGATCCCGCTCTCGCCGTCATGGCGCGCCGGCGCGCTGCCACATCTTTTCCACGATTTGCCATTGTGCCCGTCATATAGATCGTTTGAACGCGGCGTACAGGCTTATGACGAAAATTGTTCGCGATTCGCGGGAATTTACGGGATTTTTTGGCTCTCAATCCCCATATGGGAGTCTTGACCCTGTTTACGCTGCAGTGCCACAAGGAACGTATGAACCAAATCAAGACCGTCTGTGTTTATTGCGGCTCCGGCCCCGGTAACAATCCCCGCTTCGTTGAAGCTGCCGTCGCGCTCGGCAAGGCCTTTGCCGAAAACAACGTGCGCCTGGTCTATGGCGGCGGCTCGATCGGCCTGATGGGCGCGGTCGCAAAGTCCACGCTCGACCATGGCGGCTCGGTGACCGGCATCATCCCGGAGTTCCTGCGGGCGCGCGAGAATGCGCTGACCTCGGTCCAGGAGATGATCGTCACGCCCGACATGCACGAGCGCAAGCGCCTGATGTTCGAGCACTCTGATGCGTTCGTTGCGCTGCCCGGCGGCATCGGCACGCTGGAGGAACTGGTCGAGCAGCTGACCTGGCAGCAGCTCGGCCGTCACTCCAAGCCGATCCTGCTCGCCAATATCGACAACTTCTGGGAGCCCCTGCTCTCGCTCTTGAGCCATATGCGCACGACGGAGTTCATCCGCCCGACATTGCCGATCAACGTCCTGATGGCCGACCGTGTCGACGACATCCTGCCGCGGCTGCGTTCCGCAGTAGCCGGCAAGCCGGCCGCCGCGAAGGAGCTGGCCCCCGAAGTGGCACGGCGGCTGTGATCGCTCGAACGCGCTAAATTGTTCCCGTCATGCTGAGGAGCGCGGAACGCGCGTCTCGAAGCATGCACGGCCCGGCTGGCGGCCGTTCGCCCTTCGAGGCTCGCCCAGCGGCGCAATTGCGCCGCAAGGCTCGCACCTCAGGACGACGGGTTCAGCCTCGCTCACGCGCTCGGAAACGTCACCGCCTCGATCCGGTTGCCGTCGGGGTCGAGCACGAAAGCCGCATAGTAGCGCACGCGGTCGTGCGGACGCAGGCCGGGCGGGCCATCGGACAGGCCGCCGGAGGCCAGCGCGGCGGCGTGGAAGGCATCGACTTCAGTGGTGGTCTTCGCACGCAGGCAGATATGGGTGCCGCTCTCATGTGCGACGTGCGCCATCGTGGCGCGCAGATTGATCCAGAATTCGGGATAGGCCTTGCCGAAGCCGATCGTCGCCGGCCGCGTGACGAGACGGTTCAGGCCGAGCGCGGCCAGCGTCGGCTCGTAGAACCGCGCCGCGCGCTCGAGATCGCGGACGCCGACGGAGACGTGGTCGATCATGTGCCGTTCTCCCTCGTCATTGCGAACGAGACGAAGCAATCCATCGCGCCGCACGTGGAGGCATGGATTACTTCGCCGCTATCGCTCCTCGCAATGACGGCTGTGCGTTGTTTGTCGTTCACTCACGCCGGCGCGCCCGACTTCACCAGCTTGTAGAACACCGAATCCATCAGCGCCTGGAACGAGGCGTCGATGATATTGGGCGAGACGCCGACCGTGGTCCAGCTCTCGCCGGTCTCGTCCTCGCTTTCGATCAGAACCCGCGTGACCGCCTCGGTGCCGCCATTGAGGATACGCACGCGGTAGTCGATCAGCTTCAGGCCATCGATGTACTTCTGGTACTTGCCGAGGTCCTTGCGCAGCGCGACGTCGAGCGCATTGACCGGGCCATTGCCTTCGGCGGCCGAGATCAGATGCTCGCCGTCGACATCGACCTTCACCACCGCGAGCGCCACGGTCACACGCTGGCCGTTGGCGTTGTAGCGCTGCTCGACATTGACGTCGAACTGCTCGACCTTAAAATATTCCGGTACCTTGCCGAGCGTGCGGCGCGCCAGCAAATCGAAGGATGCGTTGGCGGATTCATAGGCGAACCCCGCGGCCTCGCGCTCCTTCAACTCCTCGACCAGCCGCGTCAGCCGCGGGTCGGTCTTGTCGTAAACGATGCCGGCGCGGTCGAGCTCGGCCATCACGTTGGAACGACCGGCCTGATCCGAGACCAGCACCTTGCGGTGGTTGCCGACAGTCTCCGGAAGCACATGCTCATAGGTCTGCGGATCCTTCATGACAGCCGAGGCATGGATTCCGGTCTTGGTCACGAAAGCGCTCTCGCCGACATAGGCCGCGTGACGGTTCGGCGCGCGGTTCAGCATGTCGTCGAGCGTGCGCGACACCTTCATCAGCGTCGCCATCTTCTCGGTGGTGACGCCGATCTCGAACTTCTCGGCGAACTCCTGCTTCAGCTTCAGGGTCGGGATCAGCGAGCAGAGATTGGCATTGCCGCAGCGCTCACCAAGGCCATTGAGCGTGCCCTGGATCTGCCGCGCGCCGGCACGCACCGCGGCGAGCGAGTTGGCGACCGCCTGCTCGGTGTCGTTATGGGCGTGGATGCCGACGTGAGCGCCGGGCACCTGCGTGACGACATCAGCAACGATGGTTTCGATCTCATGCGGCATGGTGCCGCCATTGGTGTCGCACAGCACCACCCAGCGCGCGCCGGCCTGATAGGCCGCCGTCGCGCAGGCGAGCGCATAGTCGCGGTTCTCCTTGTAGCCGTCGAAGAAATGCTCGCAGTCGACCATCACCTCGCGGCCGATCGCCTTGGCGGCCGCGACGCTGTCGCGGATCGAGGCGAGATTCTCCTCATTGGTGGTCTCGAGCGCAACCCGGACCTGGTAGGCGGAGGATTTTGCGACGAAGCAGATCGCGTCCGCCTTGGCCTCGAGGATGCCGGCGAGCCCCGGATCGTTCGAGGCCGAGCGGCCCGGCCGCCGCGTCATGCCGAACGCGGTGAAGCGCGCATGATCGAACGCGGGCTTCCTGCTGAAGAACTCGGTATCGGTCGGATTGGCGCCGGGATAACCGCCCTCGACATAGTCGATGCCGAGCGCGTCGAGCATGCCCGCGATCACCTGCTTGTCCTGCAGCGTGAAGTCGACGCCGTTGGTCTGCGCGCCGTCGCGCAGCGTGGTGTCGAACAGATAGAGGCGCTCGCGGCTCATGCGTGCCCTCCGGGCGCGGCGACGCCGTCGAGCGTCTTCTGCATCGTGGTGTTGGCGAGCCACTCGTCGCCGATGGTGACCGAATTGCGCTGCTGTGCGACATAGCCGCGCTTGCGGAAGAATTCGAGCGCGGTGTCGCTGACATCGACCTTCAGGATCTTGGTGCCGCGGGCGCTTGCGATCTTTTCCAATGCATCGCACAGCGCGGCACCGACACCCTGCCCGACCGCACTCGGATGCACATAGAGCATGTCGATGTGATCGGCGCCCTTCAGCGAGGCGAAGCCGACAGGCGCGCCCTGCAACGTCGCAATCAGCGTCAGCTGGCCGGCAAGCTTCTTGCCGAACGCTGCCTCGTCGTCGGCAGCCGCCGCCCAAGCTTCCTGCTGCGCCTCGCTGTAATCGTCGCCGGTCAGGTCCATGATCGAGGCCGCGAAGATCGCCGCCAGCAACGGCGCGTCATCAGGCAGATAGGGGCGCAACGCGGGTGCGGAGCGGCTCATCGCGCGACCTCCCAGGTGGTCACTGGTTTGCCGTCGGCGTCCTTGCCATCCTTGATCGCCACCCCCATCGCGGCGAGCTGATCACGGATCCGGTCCGACTCCTTGAAATCCTTCCGCGCCCGCGCCGCCGTGCGCTCGGCGATCAGCGCCTCGACGGCCGCCGCATCGACGCCGCTCGCTTGCCGCTTGCGGCCCTCCCAGGCCGCCGCGCTCTCGGACAGGAAACCGAGCAACCGCAGCGAGCCGGCAAATTCCCTGCGACTCTGCTCGCTGCTCGACGATGCGCTGCGCAGGCCATGCAGCACGGCCATCGCCTGCGCCGTGTTGAGATCGTCGTAGAGCGCCTCGACCATGGCCTGCGACGGCGCGCCGGGCTCGGCATCGGCCGCAACCGCGTACCAGTCGTCGAGCGTCTTCGCGCTCTCTTCCGCGCTCTTCAGCGTCCAGTCGAGCGGCGAACGATAATGCGTCTTGAGCATGCTGAGCCGCAGCACCTCGCCGGGCCAATCGGCCAGGAGATCGCGGATCGTGAAGAAGTTGCCGAGCGACTTCGACATCTTCTCGCTCTCGATCTGCAGGAAGCCGTTGTGCATCCAGACATTGGCCATACGGTCGGTGTGGAACGCGCAGCAAGTCTGGGCGAGCTCGTTCTCATGGTGCGGGAACACCAGATCGATGCCGCCGCCATGAATGTCGAACTTCTCGCCGAGATGCTTCCAGGCCATCGCCGAGCACTCGATGTGCCAGCCTGGCCGGCCCTCGACCGCAATGCCGGCCGGCGACGGCCAGGACGGCTCGCCCGGCTTCGACGGCTTCCAGAGCACGAAGTCGGTGTTGTCGCGCTTGTAGGGCGCGACGTCGACGCGGGCGCCGGCGATCATCTCGTCGAGCGAGCGCTTCGACAGCGAGCCGTAGCGCGGCAGCACCGAATTGGCCGCGTTCATCGCCTGCGGCGAGAACAGCACATGATCCTCGGCGACATAGGCGAAGCCGCCGGCGACCAGCTTCTCGATGATCGCGCGCATCTCCGGGATGTGCTCGGTCGCGCGCGGCTGCACCGTCGGGGCCAAGCAGCCGAGCGCCGTGACGTCGTCCTGGTACTGCTGATAGGTCAGCTCGGTAACCTTGCGGATCGCCTCGTTCAGCGGCACGCCGGGATAGTCCCGCGCGGCGCGGACGTTGATCTTGTCGTCGACGTCGGTGATGTTGCGGACATAGGTGACGTGATCGGCGCCATAGCGATGGCCCAGCACGCGGAACAGCACGTCGAAGACAATGGCCGCGCGGCCGTTGCCGATATGGGCGAAGTCGTAGACCGTCGGTCCGCAGGCATACATGCGGACATTGTTGGCATCGAGCGGCACGAGGGGCCGCTTCTCCCGGGTCAGCGTATCGTAGAGGCGCAAATCCATGGATCACCTGTTCCTCGCGGCGAGGCGTCCGGTGATTCTCAGGCGATTGAGAAAAGACGGCCTCAGCCAGCGAATCGCTAGCTCATAATCTCGCGGCAAATGCTGCAGATGGCGAGGTGGCCGTTCATGGTTCCACCATCTCTCACGGCCCCCTTATCGCGTCAAGGGGCTGTTTTCGGGTGATTTGCGGCCCGCCCTCTACCGAAATCACGCCAACGCCTTCATGGTTAATCATTATTAAGGAATTGAGCGTACGGGAGGGCCAGCGGATTCCCCGCCATATCATCGGTGCACCATGCGGCCCATTTCAGCATTGATTGCCTGCACGTTTGTCCTTGTCGCCTCGGCCGCGCTGGCCGACAGCCGGGTTTTCATCATCGCTAACGAGGCCGACGGCTACGGCATCGACCAGTGCATCGCCCGCGGCGACCGTTGCGGCGCCTCCGCCGCCCGCGCCTACTGCCGCTCACGCGATTTTGCGCAGGCGAGCAATTACCGCCGCGTCGATCCCGACGAGATCACCGGCGCGGTTCCGCATGCCGCGAACGCCAAATGCACCGGCAATAGCTGCGGCGAATACGTCGCCATCACCTGCCAGCGCTGAGCCAAGCCGCTGGATAAACGGGGTTATTGCCACACCGGCGCCCCGGAAACGACGTGACGCTGCCCCGAGAAAAGGCTATTGCACGGCCTTGCCTGCGCTTGGCGTTGCTCGCCGCGCGGCGTCGTTCTAATGGCCGGATATGCCCAATAGCTCCCGTTCTCGCTTCTTCCGCTGGTTTTTGACTTGCGCCCTGCTGGCCGGCATCGCCCTGCCCGCGACGCATGCCTTGGCGCAGGTCCCCCCGGGTCCGCCCGGCCCGGCTCCGCAAGGCGCGCCGCAGGCCAACCCGATGTGCGCGCGGCTCGAGGGCCAGCTGGCGGCGATCGATCGCGGCGGCGGCAGCGGCGATCCGGCACGGGACGAGCAGATCCGCCGCTACCAGGATGCGGCAACCCGGCAGCAGGGCGAGCTCGATCGGGTGACGGCGCAGGCGCGGCGCATGGGCTGCGACAGCTCCGGGTTCTTGTCTCTGTTCAACAACAATTCGGCGCAGTGCGGTCCGGTCAACAACCAGATCCAGCAGATGCGCGCCAATCTCGACCAGATGACCGCCAATCTCGAGCGGCTGCGCACCGGCGGCCTCGGCGGCGCCGACCGCGAGAACCAGCGCCGCTCGGTCTTGACCGCGCTGGCGCAGAACAATTGCGGCCCGCAATACGCCGCGGCGGCTGCGCGCGGCCCCGGCAATTTCATCGAGAACCTGTTCGGCGGCGGCGGTGGCGGCAATCCCGGCAATCCGCTGCCCCCGCCCGACGCGCAATATGCCGGACAGTCCGGCACCTTCCGCACCGTCTGCGTCCGCACCTGCGACGGCGCCTATTTCCCGATCTCGTTCGCAACCACGCAGGCGCGCTTTGCCGCCGACGAGCAGGTCTGCAAGGCGCAGTGCCCGGCCGCGGAGGCCAGCCTGTTCGCCTACCGTAATCCCGGCGAAGACATCAACCAGGCGGTCTCGATCAGCGGCCAGTCCTACTCGTCGCTGCCGAACGCCTTCAAGTACCGCACCGAGTTCAATCCGTCCTGCTCGTGCAGGGCGGCCGGCCAGAGCTGGGCCGAGGCGTTGAAGGCGGTCGACGACCAGTCGGCGGCTGCGCAGCAGGGCGACATCATCGTCACCGAGGAGAGCGCGCGGAAGATGCAGCAGCGCGCCCAGACCAAGGCTGCCGCCGGCAAGAAGGGCGTGCCGGCAGCGACAGCTCAACAGCAGCCTGCCGCCGCTGACGCCACCACGGCGCCGGCCGCGCCCGCGAGCGACGGCCAGATCCGCACGGTCGGCCCGACCTTCATCCAGCAGAAGAAGCAGTAGGATTTACCCCTCGAACGCCTCCGCCGACGCACGCGAGGTGCGCGTCACCAGCTTCTCGTCGGGCTCCGGCAAGGCCTTGCCGAAATCGCGGAAGCGGTTGGTGATCGGATAGCGGCGGTCGCGGCCGAAGTTCTTCCGCGTCACCTTCACCCCGGGCGCGGCCTGCCGCCTCTTGTATTCGGCGATGTTGAGCAGGCGATCGACGCGGGTCACCACATCGCGGTCGAAGCCGGCTGCGATGATGGTCGCAAGCGGCTCCTCGCGCTCCACGAGACGTTCGAGGATCGCATCCAGCACGTCGTAGGGCGGCAGCGAATCCTGATCGGTCTGGTTCTCGCGCAACTCCGCGGTCGGCGGCCGGATGATGATGTTGACCGGGATCACCTCACCCGACGGGCCGAGCGCACCATCCGGCTTCCAGCCATTACGCAGGCTGGACAGGCGGAACACCTCGGTCTTGTAGATGTCCTTGATCGGGTTGAAGCCGCCATTCATGTCGCCGTACAGCGTGGCGTAGCCGACCGACATCTCCGACTTGTTGCCGGTGGTCACCACCATGGCGCCGGTCTTGTTGGAGATCGCCATCAACAGCGTGCCGCGGGCGCGCGCCTGCAGATTCTCCTCGGTGATGTCGCGCTCCATGCCGGCAAACACCGGCGCCAGGATCTTCTCGAAGCCGTTCACGGCGTCGGCGATCGGCAGGATCTCGTAGCGGATGCCGAGCGCGGCGGCGAGCTTGGCGGCATCGTCGAGCGAGACCTGCGCGGTGTAGCGGAACGGCAGCATCACGCCGCGCACCTTGTCGGCGCCGAGAGCATCGACCGCGATCGCCGCGCACAGCGCCGAATCGATGCCGCCAGAAACGCCGAGCAGCACGCCGGGAAATCCGTTCTTGCGGACATAATCGCGCAGGCCGAGCACGCAGGCAGCGTAATCGGCCTTGTCGCCCTCGAGTTGCGCCGTGCTCGGCCCGGAGCAGCGCCAGCCGTCCGCGGTCTTACGCCAGGTCAGCGTCGTGATGTTCTCCTCGAACGCCGGCAGCTGCGCCGCCACCGACAGATCGGCATTCAGCGCGAACGAGGCGCCATCGAAGATCAACTCGTCCTGGCCGCCGACTTCGTTCAAATAGATCAGCGGCAGCCCGCTCTCGGTGACCCGCGCCACGACGATCGACAGACGGAGATCGGCCTTGTCACGGGCATAGGGCGAGCCGTTCGGCACCACGAGAATCTCGGCGCCGGTCTCGGCCAGACATTCGACGACGTTCTCGTAGTCCTCGGACTCCTCGAGCCAGATATCCTCGCAGATCGGCACGCCGATGCGCACGCCGCGCACCGTCACCGGGCCCGGCGCGGGGCCGCGCGCGAACAGCCGCTTCTCGTCGAACACGCCGTAATTCGGCAGATTGGCCTTGAAGCGCAGCGCGGCGATGCGTCCGCCGTCGAGCAGCGCGCAGGCATTGTAGAGCTTGCCGTCCTCGACCCACGGCGTGCCGATCAGCATGGCCGGGCCGCCGTCTTTGGTCTCGCGCGCCAACTCCTCGACCGCCGCGCGGCAGGCCGACTGGAACGCCGGCTTGAGCACCAGGTCCTCCGGCGGATAGCCGGCGAGGAACAGCTCCGACAACACCACGAGGTCGGCGCCGTCGGCCTTGGCTTTCTCGCGCGCGGCACGCGCTTTCGCGGCGTTGCCGGTGACGTCACCGACCGTCGGATTGAGTTGCGCCAGGGTGATCTTGATCTGTTGTTCGCTCATAGCTTTATGTTGTCCCGCACAAGGGCAAACTTCAATGGTCGTCCGGTCATGGTGCGATTGCAGAAATCGCACTGGCATCCCTCGTCAGGGTGCAAGCTCCGCCCTCACCTCGCCGAGCAGCGCCAGAGCACCCAACCGGCCCAGTTCATCCGAACATTTCGCGCTCTTGCCGTAGCAGCAGAATGCGACGGTGACCCGCTCCGACAGCGGTCCGATCAGCGGCAAGCCGGTGTCGCCGAAGCTGGTCATGCAGGGCACGACGCGGCGCTCCTCGAACTCGAGGTCGCGAATGCGATCGAGGATCTGTGCTTGCAGGTGATCCGCGACGTCGACCGAACCGCCCGACCGGAACCAGTCCTTGATGTCGGCCTCGCTGCCGAGCGGACGATCGACCGGATCGCCGCCGAGCTTCAACCAGGTCTGGCCGTCCGGATACGGGATCGGCGGCAGGATATAGGGGTTATCGCCCTTCGGCCCGAGACAGCGCATCGACGGCATGCCGGCCAGGCGTTCGACTTCCGCCCGATCGAGCCGGAACAGCGCCGCGGTACGCGCATAGACCGTAACACCCAACGATCGGCCCAGCAGCGATTGGGTATGCCCGCCGGCGGCAACCAGCACACGCTCGGCCTCGAGGTTGCCCGATCGCGTCCGGATCGTCACACCGGAAGCGGTTTCCGAAATCCCGAGCGCAGCTTCGTCGATGATCCGCGCGCCCGCGTGCTCCGCCGCGATCGCCTGCGCCCGCACCAGGCGCCGCGGGCTGATATATCCGGCATTGCGCGGCTCGAAATAGCCCAGCATGCCGGAGGTTGATTGCAGAAACGGAAACCGCTCGGCGAGCGCCGCATCCCGATAGGCCTCACACCCGATCGCCTCGTCGGCGCAGACCTGGCCAACCGACGCGACATCGGTGGTTTCGCTGTTGCCGACGTGAAGCGCGCCGGCTTCCCGGTAGAAATCGACACCGCTTTCCGCAGCAATCTCGCCGTAGCGCGCAATCGCCGCGCGGTTCATCTGCCGCCAGAAGGCTTGCGGATCGTAGGTCCGCGTGATGCGGCCTTCATCATAGTGACTGCCGAACACGCCGTCATGGCGCGGAAAATCGGCCGGCTCACCGGGCCCGATCAGCGCAACCTCGTGGCCCATCTTGCTCAGATGTCGCGCAGCCGCCGACCCGATCAGACCTCGTCCGATCACCGCAAGCTTGATCGGCTTATTCACGGTCACGGTTAAAACGCACCCATGCGCTCGGCGAGGGCGAACAGCCAGAACAGGCCGGCCATGGCGAGCGCGACGCCGACGGCGGCGGAGCCCATATCCTTGACCCGCCCGATCTGCGGATCGTGATCCATGGTCAGGCGGTCGGCGAGCTTCTCGATCGCGGTGTTGAGCAGCTCGATGACCAGCACCAGCACCACGGTCGCGACCAGTTCGACCCGACGCATCACGGTGGCGCCGACCAGCCAGGCCAGCGGCACCGACAGCGCCAGCGCCACGACCTCCTCGCGGATCGCCTGCTCCGAGCGGATGGCGAATGCCAGCCCGTTGCGCGAGTTGATGGTGGCTCGCCAGAACCTCAGCAAGTCACTGCCCTCAAGTCAGCTACCCAAGTCACCTGCCCCAAGTCACAACCCCGCGGCGGCCGGCATCGGCTTGACCTTGCCGGCGCGCTCCTGCTTCAGGAGCTCGGCGATCAGGAAGGCCATGTCGATCGACTGTTCGGCGTTGAGACGGGGATCGCAGACCGTGTGATAGCGGTCGTTGAGATCCTCATCAGTGATGGCGCGCGCGCCGCCGATGCATTCGGTGACATCCTGCCCGGTCATCTCCAGATGCACGCCGCCGGCATGGGTGCCCTCGGCCGCATGGATCTGGAAGAACGATTTCACCTCCGACAGCACGCGGTCGAACGGCCGCGTCTTGTAGCCCGAGGTCGAGGTGATGGTGTTGCCGTGCATCGGATCGCACGACCAGACCACGACGCGGCCCTCGCGCTGCACGGCGCGGATCAGGCCGGGCAGATGATCGCCGACCTTGTCGGCGCCGAACCGGTTGATCAGCGTCAGGCGTCCCGGCTCGTTGTCGGGATTGAGCACGTCGATCAGCTTCAAGAGCTCGTCCGGCTTCAGCGACGGGCCGCATTTCAGGCCGATCGGGTTCTTGATGCCGCGGAAATATTCGACATGGCCGTGGTCGAGCTGCCGGGTGCGGTCGCCGATCCAGATCATGTGGCCTGATGTCGCGTACCAGTCGCCGGTGGTGGAATCGATCCGCGTCATCGCCTGCTCGTAGCCGAGCAGCAACGCCTCGTGGCTGGTGTAGAAATCGGTGGCGCGGAGCTCCGGATGGCTCTCGAGGTCGAGGCCGCAGGCGCGCATGAAGTTCAGCGCGTCCGAGATGCGGTCGGCGAGCTCCTTGTAGCGGCGGGACTGCGGCGAGTCCTTCAGGAAGCCGAGCATCCATTGATGAACGCTGCCGAGATTGGCGAAGCCACCGGTCGCAAACGCGCGCAGCAGGTTCAGCGTCGCCGCCGATTGCCGATAGGCCATCAGCTGGCGCTGCGGATCGGGAACACGCGCTTCCGGCGTGAAGGCGATGTCGTTGACGATGTCGCCGCGATAGCTCGGCAGCTCGACGTCGCCCTGCTTCTCGGTCGGCGACGAACGCGGTTTGGCGAACTGCCCGGCGATGCGGCCGACCTTCACCACCGGCAGCGCGCCGGCATAGGTCATGACCACGGCCATCTGCAGCAGCACACGGAAGAAGTCGCGGATGTTGTTGGCGCCGTGCTCGGCAAAGCTCTCGGCGCAGTCGCCGCCCTGCAGCAGGAAGGCCTCGCCGCCCGCGACCCGGCCCAGCGCCTTCTTCAGGCTGCGCGCCTCGCCCGCGAACACCAGCGGCGGAAAGGTCGCCAGCTGGGCCTCGACATCGGCCAATGCCTTGGCATCGGGATAATCGGGCACCTGCAGCACCTTCTTGGCGCGCCAGCTATCGGGTGTCCACCGCTCGGACATGAGGTCAACTCCTGAGCAAAAACCGCGACTTAATCGCGGGCATACGAAAGCCCGGCTTATACACAGGGCGCCGGTCTCCCGCTAGAAGGATTCCTGCAATTCCGTCAAGCCCTTGCAAGAAAATCCGAATTCGCATTTGGTAGAGCATAGCATGAATGCCGGGGAAATCGCCGTGGCCGCCGCCGCGCTGGACGACGTTTTTAGCGACGACATCGTCGTGCCGGCGGCGGACGGCTATCCGCTCGCCGCGACGCTGTTCCTGCCCCGGGCCAAGAAGCGCCACGCCGTCCTGATCAACTCGGCGACCGCGGTGCCGCGCAAGGTCTATCGCGGTTTTGCCGGCTACCTGGCCCGCCGCGGCGCGGCGGTCCTCACCTACGACTACCGCGGCACCGGCGATAGCAGGCCGATGGCCGCGACCGGCCTGAACAAGCCGAAGTCGCTGGCCGGCTTCAAGGCCACGATGGCGGACTGGGCCGCGCTCGACGCAACCGCCGCCGTGCGCTGGATGCGCGAGCGCTACCGCGACCTGCCGTTTGCCTATGTCGGCCACTCCTTCGGCGGCCAGGCACTCGGGCTGTTGCCCAACAACGCCGAGATCCCGCGCGCGCTGCTGATCGCTTCGCAGGCCGCGCATTGGAAGCTGGTGGCCTCGCCCGAGCGCTACCGCGTCGTCGCCTTCATGAACGGCATCGGCCTGCCATTGGCGCGCACACTCGGCTATGTGCCCGCCTGGGCCGGCCTCGGCATGGACCTGCCGCGCGGCGTGTTCGAGCAATGGCGCAGCTGGGTGATGCGCGAGCGCTATCTGCTCGACGACCCTGCGCTTGCCGCGCGCGAAAATTTTCCGAAGTTCAAGGGCAAGCTCCGCGCCCTCACCATCACCGACGACACCTGGGCGACGCGTCCCGCGGTCGAACTGCTGTGCTCCGCCTTCACGTCGATCACGCCCGAGATCATCGCGATCAGCCCCGCGGACGCCGGCGTGCCGAAGATCGGTCATTTCGGCTTCTTCCGCAGCGAACACCGCGACGCGCTGTGGCGCGGCGCCGCGGAGTGGCTCGAGGCGGAGGGGTAAGCGCCACACGCTCCGCTGTCGTTCCAGCGATGTGATCGATTTGAGTACGCCCGCAATTGTCGTCCCGGCGCAGGCCGGGACCCATACGCCGCAGCAGACATTGTTGAAGGGACTCGTCGTTCCGACATCGTGTGACAACAGCCATTCGTGGTTGTGGGTCCCGGCCTGCGCCGGGACGACAGTCGGTATGTGGCGCGATTGGTGAGCCACGCATCCGCGTTCTCGCGACATCTTTGCCCGAGCCTTGCTCTTCGTTCCGCCGCTCTGAATCAGAGGGCGCAGGGAAAGCCGGGTGCCGATCGCACCCATGGGTCCCGCGTAGTGAAAAACGCGGGAGGTAGGACCACAGGTGTAACCGGGAACAACCCGGCTTTCCCTGCGCGATGGGTTACGGCTTACTTCGTGCTCTCCCCGGCGAGACTTGGCTTGTTTGTCACCGCCTTCGCAACGCGCACCGCGCAATGCGACGAGACACCTGCCACTTGGGCGTCAGGACCACACGACTTCACCGTCCGCTTCCGTCACGCGTCGTCTCTCGTGACCTCGGCGTCCACCGCATCCCACCGCAACACTCCTGACGATGCGCAGCGCCCCTCGATCGGGTGAGACGCGCACATTGAACATCTGAGTTGGGTCAAACGCCAAGCGGAATATTTTCCGCGTCCGGACTGGACAGGGGTGATCGCTTTGTTTGGGTTAGGGAATTTGGTGCTTTGGTGCAAAAAGATGATAAGTCGCACTTCAGAATCTGCACAATTCTATTTTGTCGAACTGGCGTCGTCCTGATTTCCACGCATGTGGAAGAACGGCTGTACTGCTGAAGGTTGTCTGCAAAATTTCGAGTATGATCACGGGGCATGGGGCGGAGGACGCGAAGGAAATGGGAAAGAGGCGCGGCAAACTGAGGCCGACGACGCAACCGAAGAACACAAGCCCCCACACCGCGGACGAGAGCAGAATTCTTCCGGTTTCCAATCAAGTCTTGTCTTCGCAGTCTAGTGCCTCCTCGGATAGCGTTGCTACCGTTGATGCAATTGCGGAGGCCAACCTACGGCTAACTCGATGGTTGGTAATATGGACCGCCGTGCTCGCAATCGTCGCCATCATCACAACCGTCGTTGGGTACATACAGTGGAGGGCATTGCTTAAAACTGACAGCACGACCCGCGAAGCGTTCACGGCGGTCCAACGGCCTTTCATCATCGCGACAGGCCTAGCAGCATCCCAAGACCTTCCGGGCTACTGGACCTTTCAGACGATTTTGGAGAACACAGGTAGTACGCCCACCAAAAATATGACCGTGACATCTGCAGTATCATTCTCAGTGCCTGTATTGCCCGACAGCCCCGATGATCCTGGAGAACTAAGAAAGCAATCGAGGGAAGCCTATCCAACCGTGACCGATTACTTCATCGGCCCACACGGCAAAGTGGCCGTTGACGCGATTTCGCTGATTAACAAGACTCTTGAAGATATGGCTGACCAGCGTGCTGACTTCTTCGTGTATGGAATTGCGAGGTACAATGATCAATTCGCGGAGACCGCCGAACGTCTAACCAAGTTCTGTTTTGTGGTGCGTCCATATAAGGGCCAAACCGGTTTGACGCTTCAAAATCGCGGTCCCTGCCATCACTGGAATTGTGGTGACGGAGATTGCCAACGAGACAAGCAAGGGTATGAAGAGGAGCGTGCGGAGTTCCTGAGGAAAAATCCCGCCGCGAAATATGTTGCTCGAGATATCCCTATCGCAGCTATCATCCCCTTCTATCCGATACCGCTCGTTAAGGCGCACTAATGTGCTGCTCGACGTTTGTCCGTAAGCCAATAGCAACGCCGCTTATTTGGTAATTGGGAGACAATACCTTCGATGCGGTCAACGCAGCGATCTGCCAAAATAGCGCGCCGGGAACGCCTTGCACCTGCATTTCGCATTCCGCTTGCTGGCTCGGAACTGCAGGCGCTTGGAGAATTGTGCGCGATTCAAGGACAATGCGAACATCTGCTCGTCCATACGCTGCACTATGTTTTGGATTTGCCAATAGAAACAGCGCGTACAATGTTAGCGTCAAGTAGCATCCATACGAACGCAAGGGTATGGATCGAAGTGCTTCGCGCGAAATGCCGCGATCGGTCGATTTTAGAAACCGCCGAAGAAGCTTTCAGTTTAGTTGAGAGCACGACTAAGGGAAGAAACGACTTCGTTCACGCGATTTTTGCCACACCGATCGGAAATATGTGGATGCTTGACGTTGCTCCGAACGGCGCGAAGCATCGGCGATCGAAGGAAAACGAAGCCATCGCGGTGCGCACCCGAGACATCAGAAAGAAGCGACCGGTTTCTGACCTCGTTTCAGTACGCAATGACGCGGCAAAATTATCTCTGCTGCTCTCGAAAATTGCCTCCGAGTTCTTGCCTGATTAGGAAGCAATCGCAGCTGGGCTCATTCTTGTCCGCTTTCTCGGCCTTCCAGTATTCGGCTCCTGTGGGCGTTGCAGGCTTCACACCACCTTCCTCGCCGCCGCCGTCGCCGCATCACCCGTGTTCGCCGTCCCGGTCGGCTCGATCAGCAACAGATGCGCCTCCTCCCGCGCGACGGGGCGGTGCTCGACGCCTTTCGGCACGATGTACATCTGGCCTGGCTTCAGCGTCACGGTGCGGTCGCGCAGTTCGATGTCGAGCACGCCCTTCAAGACAAGAAAGAAGTCGTCGGTATCGTCGTGCTTGTGCCAGACGAACGCGCCCTGCACCTTCACCACCATGACGTCGCAGGCGTTGAACTGCGCCACGGTGCGCGGCGACCAGTGATCGGAGAACGTGGACAGCTTTTCGGCGAGATCGATCGGGTCGTGCACTGGTGCCTCCAGGCTCGGAATGACAATGGCGGGAGTGGATCGAGGCCGGCGCCGCGCCTTGATCAGCATCAACGCGCGCTGGACCGCCCCGGCTATCGATATAGCCGATGTCAATGCTGAGGGGGACGGCTGATGCTGTACACGACGAACTTTGTACCGATCGGCTCCGAGTCCGACCGCGAAGCAGCCGCGCGGCAGGCGATGGCCGCGATCGTCAACAGCAAGCCCACCGTGACCGCGACCACCGAGAAGATCAGGATCAAGAACCTGAATTTCTTCTACGAGGACGGCAGCCAGGCGCTCCGCAATGTCTCGGCACCGATCTATGACAAGCGCGTGACAGCCTTCATGGGTCCGTCCGGCTGCGGAAAGTCGACGCTGCTGCGCGTGCTGAACCGGATGCACGACCTCTACCCCGGTCAGCGTGCCGAAGGCGAAATCCTGTTCGACGGCGAGGACATCCTCAGCAAGATCGATGTGTATCAGTTGCGCGCGCGGATCGGCATGGTGTTCCAGAAGCCGACGCCGTTTCCGACCACCATCTACGACAACATCGCGTTCGGCATCAGACTGCAGCGCAAGGTCAGCGACGCCGAGATGGACGTTCTCGTCGAACAGGCGTTGCGCCGCGCCGCGCTGTGGGACGAGGTGAAGGACAATCTGACGCGTTACGGGTTCGACTTGTCGGGTGGCCAGCAGCAGCGGCTGAGCATTGCGCGCGTCATCGCAACCGGCCCGGACGTGCTCCTGCTCGACGAGCCCTGCTCGGCGATCGATCCGATCTCCTCGGCCAAGATCGAGCAGACGATCGACGAACTGAAGCGGGATCACGCCATCATCATCGTGACGCACAATTTGCAGCAGGCGGCTCGGGTGTCCGACTTCGCCGGCTTCATGTATCTCGGGGAACTCGTCGAGTTCGGCACCGTGGGCGACATCTTCGTCAGCCCCAAATACAAGCAGACCGAGCGCTTCATCACCGGAAGATTCGGTTGACGGCGCATCAACCGAAAATCGCGAACCCCGGCATCATCCGGGACTCGCCTGGTGTGTCTCGTGCCAATGCCTATTGATATCTCGTCGGCTGATGGCCGTTCAATTCGCCGTGCGCTTCACCGTTGCCGTTGGCGGCCTTGCGCGCCAGCAGTTCCCGTTCGGCCTTGTACCAGAGCTGATCCATCTGGCCTGGCGGCTCGCCGGCGTCCTTCCACAGCTCATAGGCGCGGGTCCGAATTTCCTGCTCGGTGGGACCTGTCATGGGCGGCTCCCTCAATTTGAGACATCAAACTGTTTGAGAGTGGAACTGCCAGCATAGCGCAAGGTTCCAAGGCGTGCGAGATGGCGCGCGGCCAATTGCGTACCCATGCTGTGCACAATCGCCGCGGCGGCAAGCCTACCCCTTCAGAGGTATGAAACCGATGCGCGCTTGCCGCAGACCTATCCTCATCAGGATTTTGCCACGACCCTCCTGGGGCTAGAGACAGCGCCGCTCGCAGGTATTTTAAGCGGGCGGCGTTGCGCTGTCAGGCAGGGCGCGTTCCCAGTTCCCAGCCATCAATGCGGGATGTGACGCGTTTTCTTCACGCAAACCCGCATCGGGAGAGTGCCTCGGCCGAGCGGCCCTACTCCGCCGCCTGGCGGACGTGGCGCGCGGTCGGGGTGCGCATCGTCACCAGCTCTTCGGACGCGGTCGGATGCAGCGCGATGGTGGCGTCGAAATCAGCCTTGGTCGCCTTCATCTTCACCGCGATCGCGACCGCCTGGGTGATCTCGGCGGCGGCATCGCCGACGATGTGGCAGCCGAGCACGCGGTCGCTCGCGCCGTCGACCACGAGCTTCATCAGCACGCGGGTATCGCGGCCGGACATCGTCGCCTTGATCGGGCGGAAATCGGTCTTGTAGATGTCGACGTGGGAAAACTGCGCCCGCGCCTCTTGCTCCGTCAGGCCGACGGTGCCGACCTCGGGCTGCGAGAACACCGCGGTCGGGATCGTCGCGTGATCGACCTGAACCGGGCGCTTGCCGAATACGGTGTCGGCAAAGGCATGGCCCTCGCGGATCGCGACCGGGGTCAGGTTGGCGCGGTGGGTGACGTCGCCGACCGCATAGATGTTGTCGACCGAGGTCTTCGACCAGCCGTCGACCTGGATGCCGCCATTGGCGGGATTGATGGCGACGCCGGCAGCTTCGAGCCCGAGACCTGCGATATTGGGATGGCGGCCGATCGCGAACATCACCTGGTCGGAGGCGATGCTTGAACCGCTCGACAGATGCGTCGTGAAATCACGGCCGTGCTTGTCGACCTTGGTCACCGTGCAGCCGGTGATGATGGTGATGCCGCGCTTCTCCATCTCGGCGCGGACATGCTTGCGCACGTCCTCGTCGAAGCCGCGCAGGATGTTGTCGCCGCGGTAGACCACCGTGACGTCGGAGCCGAAGCCGGCGAAGATGCCGGCGAATTCCAGCGCGATGTAACCGCCGCCCTGGATCACGATCCGCTTCGGCAGCTCCTTGAGATGAAACGCCTCGTTGGAGGAGATCACATGCTCGATGCCGGGCACCGCCGGGCCATGGTTGGGCGCACCGCCGGTGGCGATCAGGATGTACTTTGCTGTCACCTTCTCGCCGGTGGCGAGGCGGATGGTGTGGGCATCCTCCAGCACCGCGCGGGTCTTTACGATCCGCGCGCCGGACTTCTCGACATTGGTGGTGTAGGCGGCCTCGAGCCGGGCGATCTCCTTGTCCTTGTTGGCGACCAGGGTTGCCCAGTCGAACGAGATCTGGCCGATGTTCCAGCCGAAGCCGGCGGCGTCCTCAATCTCCTGGTGGACATGGCTGCCGATCACGAACAGCTTCTTCGGCACGCAGCCGCGGATCACGCAGGTGCCGCCCATCCGGTACTCTTCGGCGACCATGACCTTCGCGCCGTAATTGGCGGCGATGCGGGCAGCACGAACGCCGCCCGAACCACCACCGATGACAAACAGGTCGACGTCGAACTCGGCCATGGCAACCTCTTTCTTCGCCCTCGCCCCGCAAGCGGGGCGAGGTGACAAGCGCGCTTAGATATCCTTTAGATATCCTTGCCGCGCTTCTTCATCTCGGCCTTGAACTGGCCGGCGACGATCACGCCGAACTGCTGGGCCCATTGCTGCATATATTGCAGCGAGCCGTTGATTGCAGTGGGCTCCGCGGTCAAAAGCTTCTGGCCGAGCGGGGTCTTGTAGAACGTCACGAGATCCTTCAGCTCCTGCTCGGTGAACTCGGCGGCGTAGATCTGCGCCATGCCCTCGCCGATCTCCTTCTCACCGCCGGCGAACTGCTTGGCGACGATCACCGCGACCTCGTCGAGATCCTTCTGGTAGTTCAGGTACTGCTGCAACAGACCGGTCTTGGTCTTCTCGATGATCCCCGGAACGGCGCCGGAGTACATCACCGCCACGTTCTTCATGGTCAGGATTTCCTTGGCAGCCGCGATCGCCGCGGGCGTCGACTGCTTGACCTTGGGCATCGGAGGCAGCTGCTGCTGCGCCATGGCCGGTGCGGCCGCCAGCGCCAGTCCAGCAGCCAGGGCCGCCGCCGACAAAAGTCCCGAAAAACGCTTCATTCCAAGTCTCCTTGCTTGCGGCGCTATCGCCGTTCAACAACCCGAATTCCCTGCGCGCCGGCCAGAACGGCGACGCTGCCAAGCCCGATGAACAGGCCGTGTTCGACCACGCCCGGAATGACGCTGAGCAGACCCGCAAGACGCGGCGGGTCGCCGATCCGGCCGAGATGGGCATCGACGATCCAGTGGCCGCCATCGGTGACAAAAACGTGACCGTCCTTGCCCTTGCGGATGACCATTTGGCCGGACACGCCGGCCTCACCGAACGCTCGCGCCAGCGCGGCCTGGGTGGCGGCGAGCCCGAACGGGATCACCTCGATCGGCAGCGGAAAGCGGCCGAGCACGTCGACCCATTTGCTGTCGTCGGCGATCACGATCATGCGATCACTGGCGGCGGCCACGATCTTCTCGCGCAGCAGCGCGCCGCCGCCGCCCTTGATCAGATTGAGCGCGGGGTCGATCTCGTCGGCGCCGTCGATGGTGAGGTCGAGATGGTCGATCTCGTCGAGCGTGGTCAGCGGCACGCCGCAGCGGATCGCGTCCGCCCGGGTCGCCTCCGAGGTCGGCACGCCGATCACCTTCATGCCGGCGCGGACCTTCTCGCCGAGCAGCTCGACGAAATGCTTGGCGGTCGACCCGGTGCCGAGCCCGAGTTTCATGCCGTCGCGCACCTCTTCGAGCGCGCGCGCCGCCGCCTGGCGTTTCAGTGCGTCCATGTCCACGTGCCGATAGCCCCCGGTTGTCGATTCCGGGCACGCCATCGGCCGCCCAGCGGGCGCATATCTAGCCTCGATTCACCGGCAGGAACAGCGCCATCCGGACCGGTCTTCTGGACGAAACGGCATCGATCACGGCCAAAATCGCCGAAAACCGCTCTCCGGCCGCATCTGCTCTTGCATCGCGGTGCGCAGCCCGATAGCGAAATGCGTGATGTCCGCCGCCTCTCCCCCCATCATCGTGTTCGATCTCGACGGCACGCTGGTCGACACCGCGCCCGACCTGATCAGCGCACTGAACCACGTGCTCGACCGCGAAGGTCTGCGGCCGGTGCCGCTGTCAGCCGCCCGCAACATGATCGGCGCCGGCGCGCGCAAGCTGCTCGAGCGCGGGCTCGAAGTGGAAGGCCGCGTGGTCAGCATCGGTGAGCTCGATCGCCTGACCAGGGATTTCATCGACTTCTACGCCGAGCACATCGCCGACGGCTCGCGTCCGTTCGACGGGCTCGAGGCCGCGCTCGACCGGCTCGCATCGAAGGGCCATCGCTTGGCGGTCTGCACCAACAAGCTGGAGTGGCTGTCGAAGCTGTTGCTCGACAGGCTCGACCTGACGCCGCGCTTTGCCGCCATCTGCGGCCAGGACACGTTCGGGATCGCCAAGCCGGATCCGGCGTTCCTGCGCGAGACGGTGGCCCGTGCCGGCGGCCGGCTGCCCGGCGCGATCATGGTCGGCGATGCCGGCCCCGACGTCGGGGTCGCCCGGCGCGCCAACGTCCCGGTGATCGGGGTCGATTTCGGCTATACCGACGTCCCGATGACCGAGCTGAAGCCGGACCGGCTGATCAGCCATATGCGCGATCTGCCGGACGCCATCGCCAGCCTCATCGCGACATAAGTTTTTCGCAACACACTGATATCGCTTGGCAATGTTTTGCCATGCGATTTTTTCATTAACCATCCTTTAACGAACAGGCCTCGCCCTGTTGCGCCTCTGTTCCGACGCTCCTATGGTCGGGCCGGGGATTGTGGCTGATTGCCGCAGTAGAGTGTGGATCATGCGTCGTATCATCGTAATTGCGGCCGCCGGGCTGAGCCTGGCCGGCTGCTCCTCCTTCTCATTGGATTCGTTCAAGTCCGCGCCACCGCCAATGCAGGTGCAGCTGGATTCGAATCCGCAAGGCGCCGACGCCGTGACGTCGATCGGACCGGGCTGCAAAACGCCCTGCTCCGTGTCGATCCCGACGCCGGAGAGCAACTTCACCGTCACCTTCAACATGCCGAAGTTCCAACCGGCGACGGTGCCGGTTACGGTGACCCGCTCGCCGGGCGACTTCGCGAGCCCGGCCACCACCGCGCTCGATCCCAGCCCGGTGTTCGCCGAGCTGCAGCCCGCCGGCCCGCCGCCGCGCGCGCACAAGGGGATGCGGCCGAAAAAGAAGAAGCCGAAGCCGGCTGCCGCTGCGGCCCCCGCCGCTGCGCCTGACGCGGCGCCGCCGGCTGCGGCGGCTCCGACGCGCTAGCACGCAGCATTGCGCACTGCACAAAGAACCCGGCCCAAGGCCGGGTTTTGGTTTTCGTCGAGACACATCGGCGATTGCGATCATGCATCGCGCGATCTACCTCGCCTATCACTTTGCAATTCGCATTGCAGGTTGCGGATCATCCCTTGGAACGCATTGTGACGCTGTGCCAACATGCATAGATTGTGCGTGCGGGCCGGCCACGGCTTGGCCCGCAGCGACAGATTGCAAGGCTCGAGCTGAATGAACGGATCCACGCAGGCGCATCCCGACACGCTGTTCCGTCCGATGACCGACCCGTTCGGCCGGACCATCCGTTACCTGCGTGTCTCCGTCACCGACCGCTGCGACCTGCGCTGCTTCTATTGCATGTCGGAAGACATGACCTTCCTGCCGAAGGCCGATCTCTTGACGCTGGAGGAGCTCGACCGGCTCTGCTCCGCCTTCGTCGCCAAGGGCGTGCGCAAGATCCGCCTCACCGGCGGCGAGCCGCTGGTCCGCCGCAATGTGATGGGCCTGGTGCGTTCGCTGTCACGCCATCTGACGACGGGCGCGCTCGACGAACTGACGCTGACCACCAACGGCTCGCAGCTCGCGCGCTTCGCGCAGGAGCTGGCCGATTGCGGCGTGCGCCGCGTCAACGTCTCCCTCGACACGCTCGATCCCGTAAAATTCCGGAGCATCACCCGCTGGGGCGACATCGACAAGGTGCTGTCGGGCATCGAGGCGGCGCGATCGGCCGGGCTCGCGGTCAAGATCAACGCGGTCGCGCTGAAGAACTTGAACGAGGACGAGATTCCCGCGCTGATGGAATGGGCGCATGGCAAGGCAATGGGCTTGACGCTGATCGAGGTGATGCCGATGGGCGACATCGGCGAAGGCCGCATCGATCAATATGTGCCGCTGTCGCTGCTGCGCGCGCGGCTCGAGAAGCACTACACGCTGACCGACCTCGCCGACGACACCGGCGGCCCTGCCCGCTATGTCCGGGTCACCGAGACCGGCGGCAAGCTCGGCTTCATCACGCCGATGACCCACAATTTCTGCGAATCCTGCAACCGGGTGCGGATCACTTGCACCGGCACGCTGCACACCTGCCTCGGCCATGAGGACGCCTCCGACCTGCGCCGGCCGCTGCGCAGCTCGCCGGACGATGATCTGCTGTCGGCGGCGATCGACCGGGCCATCGGACTGAAGCCGAAGGGGCACGATTTCATCATCGACCGCCGCCACAACCGCCCGAGCGTCAGCCGCCACATGAGCGTGACAGGCGGCTAGTTCAAAACCCTGCGCCGACGCCTGCGTCGTCCTCCGATTTCCAAGGCGGGACAACGGTTTGCCGTGCCGTCAATTTGCCCATTTTCCGATTGACGGCGCTACACGGCGCTGATTTGGTGCCCCGGCTTTCACGCTTGCCCGGCCGGATAGGCCGCTGCCTCCCGTCGGCTCCAGCCGACGATCCGGCAGCCAAGAGCACCTAAAGACGGCGGAAGCGGATTTCGGGGGAGGACGAACGCTTGCAACTGCTCCTGAAAGTGAGCCGTGCTCCGCGCGCATGCGCGCGGCGGCCGGATGATGCTTGAAAGATATTCGGTGCGCAGATCGCGCGACCGCGGAGATCGTGATGCGCCCAATGTTGGCACTAAGTCAGGCCATCGACCGCCTCAATGAGAAGATCGGCACCATCTGCAACCTGCTCGTGCTGATCGCCTGCCTGGTCAGCGCCGGCAATGCCATGATCCGCTACGCGTTCAGCTACTCCTCGAACGGCTGGCTCGAGGCGCAGTGGTACATGTTCGCGATCCTCGTGATGTTCGGCGCCTCCTACACCTTCAAGCGCAATGAGCATGTCCGCGTCGAGATCCTTTATCTGATGCTGTCCGAACGCGGCCAGCTCTGGCTCGACCTGATCGGCACGCTGTTCTTCCTGATTCCGGCCTGCCTGCTGCTCGCCTACCTGTCCTGGCCGTTCTTCTACCAGGCTTATGCGGTCGGCGAGATGAGCGGCAATGCCGGCGGCCTGCTGCGCTGGCCGATCAAGTTCGTTATCCCGTCCGGCTTCGTGATGCTTGCGTTGCAAGGCGTCTCAGAGGTGATCAAGCGGATCGCCGCGCTGCAGGGCTATGTGACCATCGACGCGAAGTATGAGAGGCCGACGCAATGACGATCACGTTGGAGATGATGCCGCCGCTGATGTTCGGCGGCCTGATCGTTGCGATGCTGATCGGCTATCCGGTGGCGTTCACGCTCGCCGCGGTCGGCCTGTCGTTCGGGTTCCTGTCGATCTATCTCGGCTTCTTCGACCTCAACTTCCTGCAGGCGATTCCGGGCCGCATCTTCGGCAGCGTGCTGTCCAACGAGCTGCTGCTCGCGATCCCGTTCTTCACCTTCATGGGCGCGATATTGGAGAGATGCGGGCTGGCCGAGGACATGCTGGATTCGATGGGCCAGCTGTTCGGCCCGATCCGCGGCGGCCTCGGCTATTCCGTGATCATCGTCGGCTTCATCCTCGGCGCCATCACCGGCACGGTGGCGGCGCAGGTGATCGCCATGGCGCTGATCTCGATGCCGGTGATGATCCGCTACGGCTACAACATCCGCTACATCACCGGCGTGCTCGCCGCCTCCGGCACCATCACCCAACTCGTTCCGCCCTCGCTGGTGCTGATCGTGCTCGCCGACCAGCTCGGCAAGTCGGTCGGCGACATGTATCTCGGCGCCTGGGGCCCGTCCGTGTTCCAGATCCTGCTGTTCGCCGGCTACACCTTCCTGCTCGGCATCTTCAAGCCGAGCCACGTGCCCGCGGTGCCGATCGAGGCCCGCACCTTGACCGGCTGGGCGCTGTGGAAGAAGTGCCTGCTCGGCATCATCCCGTCAGCGGTGCTGATCTTCGTCGTGCTCGGCACCATGATGATGGGCCTTGCGACCCCGACCGAAGCCGGCGCAATGGGTGCGGTCGGCGCCATCGTGCTCGCTGCGATCCACCACAAGGACTTCAGCGCGACCGGCCGCAAGGTGCTGATAGCAGGCGTGATCGCCGGCGGCATCGGCACCATCATCGCGATGCTGTTCAGCGAGAACCTGATCTTCAGGCTCGCCTTCGCGATCACCTATCTCGCGGTGGTCTGGATCTGCCTCGAGGCGGTGAAGATCCCTGACCTGCGCGACCTGATCAAGCAGGGCTACGAGACCACCATGCGCATCACCTGCATGGTCACCTTCATCCTGATCGGTTCGACCTGCTTCTCGGTGGTGTTCCTCGGTGTGTCCGGCGGGGTTTGGCTGGAGCACATGCTGACCTCGCTGCCGGGCGGCGTCTGGGGCTTCCTGATCTTCATCAACATCTTCATCTTCTTCCTGGCGTTCTTCCTCGACTTTTTCGAGATCGCCTTCATCATCCTGCCGATGATCGCCCCGATCGCGCAGAAGGTGCTGGCGCCGGTGGTCGGCCCGGATGCGGCGCTGATCTGGTTCGGCGTGATGCTCTGCGTCAACATGCAGACCTCGTTCCTGCATCCGCCGTTCGGCTTCGCGCTGTTCTATCTGCGCGGCGTGGCGCCGAAGGAAGTGAAGAGCTCGGACATCTACTGGGGCGCGATGCCCTGGATCGGGCTGCAGGCGATCATGGTGGCGCTTGTCATCGCGTTCCCGGTGGTGGTCACCGGCCTGCTCGACAAGCCGCTCGACGTCGACCTCAACAAGGTCAAGATCGAGGTGCCGCAGATCGAGTTGCCGCCGCTCGATTTCGGCCAGCCGAAGCAATAGCCGGCGTCAGCCCCTGCGGCGCGCCTCGCTTCCGCGAGGCGGGCCGCGATGGTTGACGGCGGCGGCGCGGCCTGTGAAGACGGGGATCCGGATCGTCCTCGAACCCACAGATCGCCGCCCATGCCCCAATCGCGTTCCACCCGCTCGTTCGTCCGCCCGCTCATCGCATCCCTCGGCCTGGCGCTTGCCGCCACCACGGCGCAGGCAGCGCCGGCAGCCGACATTCGCGCGCTGGCACAGCAGGAGCAGCAGCCGCTGCTCGACACCCTGCGCGACCTCGTGCAGATCGAATCCGGCAGCAAGGACCTCGACGGCCTCAACCAGATCGCCGCGCGCATCGCTGCGGAGCTCAAGCAGCTCGGCGGCGCGGTGGACATCCTGCAGACCACCGACATCTATCGCCTCGACGACACGCCCGAGAAGATCGGCCCGGCCGTGCGGGCCGTCTTCAAGGGCACGGGCAGCGCGAAGATCATGCTGATCGCGCACATGGACACGGTCTATCTCAAGGGCATGCTGAAGGATCAACCCTTCCGCATCGACGGCGACAAGGCCTATGGACTCGGCATCGCCGACGACAAGCAGGGCGTCGCCACCATCATCCACACCGTGGCGCTGCTGCAGAAGCTGAACTTCAAGGACTACGGCACGCTCACGGTGCTGATCAACGGCGACGAGGAGATCTCCTCGCCCGGCTGGCGCTCAACCATCACCCGCACCGCCGCGGAGCAGGACGCCGTATTCTCGTTCGAGGGCAGCGACGCCAGCGGCACGCTCCGCCTCGCCACCAGCGGCATCGGCTCGGCCTATCTCACGGTGCACGGCAAGTCGTCGCACGCAGGCGCCAGGCCCGAGGGCGGCGTGAATGCGCTCTACGAGCTGTCGCACCAGGTGCTGCAGATGAAGGACCTGTCCAAGCCCGAGCAGGGCCTGAAGCTGAACTGGACGGTGTCGAAGTCCGGCACCAACCGCAACGTGATCCCCGCCGAAGCCACCGCCCAGGCCGACGCACGCGCGCTCAAGGTCGCGGATTTCGACGAGCTCGAGAAGGCCCTGCAGGACAAGATCAAGAACCGCCTGCTGCCCGACTCCAAGGTGGACGTGAAGTTCGAGGTGCGCCGCCCGCCGCTCGAAGCCAACGACGCCTCGCGCAACGTGGCCGGCCACGGCAAGGCGATCTATCAGGAACTGGGCCTGTCGATGAACGTCGCCGAAAGGGCCACCGGCGGCGGCACCGACGCCGCCTTTGCCGCCCTCAAGACCAAGGGGGCCGTGGTCGAAGGCATGGGCCTGTCCGGCTTCGGCGCGCACTCCAACGATGCCGAATACGTCCAGCTCAACAGCATCGTGCCGCGCCTGTACCTGACCACGCGGATGATCATGGACCTGTCCGACGGCAAGGTGAAGTAAAGCGGCACGGTCGGCGACCCGGCCGGGCTGCCGCCGAAAACCGGTGAGCCGGTCACGCGGTCGCCGGCTCGGCCTTGGCGAGATGAAAGCTCAGCGTGAACTGGGCACCGCCGGATGGCAGGTTCTCGACCTTGATCGTCGCGTCGTGATCGTCGACCACGCCCCGGACGATCGAGAGTCCGAGCCCCGCACCATCCGTGCGGTGGCGCTGCCGATCGCCACGCCAGAAGCGCTGGAACACCAGGCCCTGCTCGGCAGGCGCGATGCCGGGCCCGCAGTCGCGCACCTGCACCGAGCCGTCCTCGTGCACCTCGACATCGACTGACGTAGCGTCGGCGGTGTATTTGATGGCGTTCTCCGCCAGATTGAAGATCGCCCGCTGCAGCATCTCGGCATTGCCCTTGACCCGCACCGGACCGTCGGTGCCGCGCAGCGCGATGTCCTTCTGCTGCGCCAGCGCGTAGGGCGCGATCGAGCCGACCACCTCGGCGCACACCGCGCGCAGGTCCGCGGTCTCGCCGGGGTCCAGCACCAGCGTATCGAGCTCGGCGATCTCGAGCAGCTGACTGACGATACGGCTCATGCTCTCGATGTCGGCATGCAGCTCCCTGGTCCCCTTGCTCGCATCCAGCGTCTCGATCCGAGTCCTCAGGATCGCGAGCGGGGTGCGCAGCTGATGTGCGGCATCGGCCGTGAACTGGCGCTGCACATGAAACCCTTCCTCCAGACGGTCGAAGGCCTGGTTGACAGCGGTCACCAGCGGCAGGATCTCGCTCGGAATCCCCTTCGTCGGCAGCCGGACGCCGGTCCTGGCCGGCCCGATGGTCCTGGCCTCCTCCGATGCCCGCAACAGCGGAACCACGGCGCGGCGGAAGATCAGGATGTCGGTCGCAAGCAGAATCAGGAGAATCGGGATGGTGATCCAGCCGACCCGCCGGAAGAAGTTGGAGACGATGTCGTCGATGATGACGTCGCGATGCGACAAGTCCTCGGCGACCTGGATGCGCAGCGTCTCGCCGCCGAGCACCTTGGTGACGCTGGCGCCGGAAATCCGGTTGGCCGAGGCGGGCGGCCGCGGCGGCTCGCGATGCGACGAGAACAGCAGATGATCGTCCGCATCGTAGATATCGTAGCGGTAGCGGCCATACGCGTCGGAATACAGCCCCCTCAGGCTGTCCGGCAGGTTGAGCTGCACCTTGCCGGCGGCATCGACCGCGAGGTTCTCGCCGAGATCGGCGGCTTGGTCGCGCATCGCCTCGCTATGCAGATGGTTGATCTCCGAATTCAACAGCCACAGCAGCAGCAGCGGCAGGAAGATCGCAGCGACCGCGACCGCCACGATGTGCAGGAACACGATCCGCGAGGTCAGCGACGTGAAGCGGAACACCCCTATTTTTCCTCCGCCATCAAATAGCCGACGCCGCGAATGGTGTGGATGATGACCCTGGCGCGGTGCTCGGTCAGCAGCTTGCGCAGGCGCGACACATAGACCTCGACGGCATTCGAGGCGACCTCGCCCGACAGACCGAAGATGTGGTCCTCGACGTTCTTCTTCGGCACCACCCGGCCCTGCCGCCGCAGCAGGATCTCCAGCACGGATGTCTCACGCGCGGAGAAGACGTGCGGCGCACCGTCGACGAACACCTGCTTGCTCTCGGTGTCGTAGACAAGATTGGCGAGCTTGAGCGACGAGCCGAGCAGTTGGCCGGGCCGCCGCAGAATGGCTTCGAGCCGCGCCACCAGCTCCTCCAGCGCGAACGGCTTCGCCAGATAATCGTCCGCGCCGCTGCGCAGGCCATTGACCCGATCCTGCAGCCCGTTGCGCGCTGTCAGCACCAGGACCGGCAGCGGGTCGCTCCTGCGGCGCAGCTCCGACAGCACCGACAGGCCATCGCCGTCGGGCAGACCGAGATCGAGGATCATGGCAGCATAACTGACGCTGCGCAGCGCATCGCGCGCTTCGGCGACGCTGTTGACGATGTCGGACTCATAGCCCGCCGCCATCAACCCGCTGGCGAGCAGTCTCGAGAGCTCGACATTGTCCTCGACGATCAAAAGGCGCATCGCAGCATTCCTGTCTTCACCAAAGCGCGCCTGTTCGCACACCCGATTGCAATAGGCCAGCCATTCCCGAAATACCGGAACAGACCACTTCGCGGGCACCAGCATCGTGCAAATGCCGCGCATGTCCGCAGACCGCCCCAGACACGCGAAACCGGCTATGTTTTTTCTATGGGCGGACCGGCCCGCGCCTACAAAAAATAGATAAAACCGCCTATGCTGCAACGGAAATTCGTTAGTCGCATGCGAGGTTTGTGCAAAGCAGTGTAAGGCTGGCGTAAGCTGGTCCTGATAACAGGTTCCTGGCCCCGTCGAGACCAACATTCCTGTCCGCGATGCGGTTAGGTTTCGGGTTCTTGTGCGGCCTCTCCAATCTCGGCGAATCGGGCGGACGATGTCATTTCGGATGAAGTATGCGGGTTACTTTGCGCTGCCCCTGCTGGCTGGACTGCTGGCGGGCGCATGGCTGCTGGTGCGAACCAGCGGCGTCGAGAGTGTCAAGGCGGCTGCGCCGACCAACACGGCGCCTGACGTCAACATCGAGCAGCAATATGTCGTCCTGACCGACAAGCAGGCCGCCAACTTCAAGATCATGCCCGCCGAACAGCGCTCCTTCAAGACGCTGAAGAATGCGGTCGGCTCGATCGACTTTAATCAGAACATGCTGGTGCAGGCGTTCACGCCGAATCCGGGACGGATCGTCGATACGTTCTTCAACGTCGGCGACGAAGTGAAGAAGGGCGATGCGCTGTTCACCATCGACAGCCCGGACCTGCTTCAGGCCGAATCCGGACTGCTTGCGTCGGCCGGCGTGCTCGAGCTGCAGACGAGAACGCTCGCGCGGGTCAAGCAGCTGCTCAAGACCGGCGGCGGCGCGCAGAAGGACGTCGATCAGGCCACGTCGGATCAGCAGACCGCCGAAGGCAATTTCAAGGCCGGACGAGACGCAGTCCGCTTGTTCGGCAAGACCGATGCCGAGATCGATCGCATCGTCGCCGATCGCAAGGTCGACTCCATCCTGGTCGTTCCAAGCACGATTTCGGGCCGAATCATCGCGCGCAATGCCGCGCCCGGCCTCTACGTGCAGCCCGGCAACGCGCCGGCCCCCTACTCGCTGGCCGACATCTCGACGATGTGGATGGTGGCCAACGTGATCGAAACCGACGCGCCATCTTATCGGATCGGCCAGCCGGTCGAGGTGCGGGTGCCGGCCTATCCAGGCGAGGTGTTTCGCGGCCGGGTGACGACGCTCGGCCTCAACATCGATCCGAACTCGCACCGCCAGCTGGTGCGTTCGGTGATCGAGGATCCCCAGCACAAGCTGCGCGCCGGCATGCTCGCGAGCTTCACCATCGAGACCGAGCCGCCGAAGATGTCGGTCAGCGTGCCGCTCGAGGCCATCGTCCGCGAGGGTGACGGAACGATGACAGTGTGGGTCACGACTGATGGCCGACGGTTCGATCGACGGTCGGTGAAGATCGGAATGGAGCAGGACGGCTGGCGTCAGATCCTCGACGGCGTTGCCGCCGGCGAGAAGATCGCCTCCACCGGCGCGGTGTTCCTCAGCAACAAGTTTGCCAACGCGGCCACAGGCTAGCCGTGGCCGCCGAGATCAACCGCGCCGTCCATCGTTCAAGACCAAGTGCAGTAGTCCAGTGATCAAGAGCATCCTCCAGTTTGGCCTGACACGAAGCGCCGTCATCGTGCTCAGCCTTGCCGTGTTTTGTGCCGCCGGCATCGCCGCGTTCTACAAGCTGAACATCGAGGCCTATCCGAACCCGGCGCCGGTCATCCTCGAGATCACGGCACAGGCCGCCGGCCTCTCCGCCGAGGAGATGGAGAAGTATTATACGATCCCGATGGAGGTCGGGCTGTACTCGACGCCGGGCGTCGTCAACATCCGCTCGACCTCGTTCTACGGCCTGTCGTTCGTGCGGGTCACCTTCAAATACGGCGTCGACTACTATTTCGCGCTCTCGCAGGCCACCAACAACCTCACGCAGAACGTCCAGCTTCCCGGCAATCAGATCCCGCAAATCCAGCAATCGAGCCTGGTCGGCGAGATTTTTCGCTACCAGCTCGTCGGCCCGCCGAATTTCGGCCTGACCAACCTCAGGACCTTGCAGGACTATGTCGTCGCCCGCCGGCTGATGACGATACCGGGCGTGGTGCAGATCAACTCATGGGGCGGCACGACCAAGCAGTTCAACGTCGATGCCGACCTCGAGAAGCTCGAGGCTTACAACATCACCGTGCCGCAGCTGATCAGCGCGCTCGGTAACGCCAACATCAACGTCGGTGGCCGCGAAATCGCGATCGGCCAGCAATCCGTCAACATCCGCGGCATCGGCCTGATCAATTCCGGCGGCGAAGACGACGTCACCAAAGGCTACCGGGTCCGGGACATCGAGAACGTCGTGTTGACCCAGTCGAACGGGTTGCCGATCCAGATCAAGGACGTCGCCAAGGTGTCGGTCGGCTACGTGCCGCGGCTCGGCATCGCAGGAAAGGACAGGGACGACGACGTCGCGGCAGCGATCGTCGTCATGGGACGCACGCAGCACACCAACGACATTGTCCCCAAGGTCGAGGAGGAAGTCACCAAGATCAACAGCGACGGCACCTTGCCTCCCGGCGTCAAGATCGCGCCCTACTACGATCGCACCTCGCTGGTCAGCGTCACGACGCATACCGTGCTGCATAATTTGGTGTTCGGCTGCCTTCTGGTTTTCGTGATCCAGTGGGTCTTCCTCGGCGATCTGCGCAGCGCGCTGATCGTCAGCGCCAACATCCCGTTCGCGCTGTTCTTCGCCATCATCATCCTGGTGCTGCAGGGCGAGGACGCCAACCTGCTGTCGCTCGGTGCGGTCGATTTCGGCATCATCGTCGATTCCGCCGTCATCATGATGGAGAACATATTCCGCAACTTCCAGTCCGCGCCCGAGAACCGGCTCCGCGTGCTGCAACACCTTGCACAGGGCTATTGGGGGACCGATCCGACCACGTCGCCCAGCGGCCAGCCCGCGCCAGGCTGGACCGAACGGCTGCGCATGATCTTCGTCAGCGCATTGCAGGTCGACAAGGCGGTGTTCTTCACCGCAGCCATCACTGTCACCGCGTTCGTGCCGCTGTTCACCATGCAGGGCGTCGAAGGCCAGATCTTCGGACCGATGGCGCGCACCTATGGCTACGCGCTCGCAGGTGCTCTGCTGGCAACCTTCACCGTGACGCCGGTGCTGGCCTCGCTGCTGCTGCCGAAGCATATCGAAGAGACCGAGACCGTCATCGTGCGGTCGCTGCGTCAGGCCTACACGCCGGTGCTGCGCTGGTCGCTGTCGCATCTGAGGGTCGCGGTTGCCGCCGGCATCATCTTCCTCGGACTGAGCGGCCTTGCCGCAAGCCGGCTCGGCAGCGAGTTCCTGCCCGCGCTCGAGGAAGGCAATTTCTGGATCCGCGCCTCGATGCCACCGACCATGTCGCTCGATGCCGGTACCGAGCCGACGCGCAAGATGCGCGAGATCCTGCTGCGCCACCCCGAGATCATCACCGTGGTGTCGCAGCATGGCCGTCCCGACAATGGCAGCGACGCGTCGGCTTTCTCCAATGTCGAGCTGTTCGCGCCGATCAAGCCGTTCGACCAATGGCCGCCTGGCCTGACCAAGGAAAAGCTCACCGAGGAGCTGCAGAAGGAATTCGACGAGGAACTGCCCGGCGTCACCTTCAACTTCTCGCAATACATCCAGGACAACGTCGAGGAGGCGCTCTCGGGCGTCAAGGGTGCGAACTCAGTCAAGATCATAGGTCCGAACCTTGCAGTGCTCGAACAGCTCGCGGGCAAGGTCGCGCAGGAGATGGCCAAGATCCGCGGCGTTGCCGACCTCGGCGTCTTCCACCTGGTCGGGCAGCCCAACCTCAACATCAAGGTCAACAGGGAGAAGACCGCGCGCTACGGTCTCAATACCGGCGATGTCACGACCGTGGTCCAGGCCGCGCTCGGCGGCACCAGTGCGACGACGGTGCTCGAGGGTGACCGGCAGTTCGGCGTGGTGGTACGGCTCGATCCGAAGTTCCGCCAGAGCATCGACGAGGTGCGCGAGATCAAGGTGGCCTACCAGACGCCATCCGGCAGCAACGCCTATATTCCCTTGAGCGAACTCGCCGACATCTCGCTCGATACCGGCGCGTCGTTCATCTATCGCGAGCGCAGCCAGCGCTATATCCCGATCAAGTTCAGCGTGCGCGGCCGCGATCTCGGCAGCACGGTGGCGGAGGCGCAGAGGCGCGTCGCCGAGGCCGTGCAGCTTCCGGCCGGTTACCGGATGATCTGGTCCGGCGAGTTCGACAATCTCGAGGCCGCCAAGGCGCGCTTGTTGATCGTGGTGCCGGTGACACTGCTGCTGATCTTCGTGCTGCTCTACAGCCTGTTCAACTCGCTGCGCGACAGCCTGCTGGCGCTGGCCGGCATTCCATTCGCGGTCGGCGGCGGCCTGATCGCGCTGTACCTCGCCGGGCTCGATTTCTCGATCTCGGCCGCGATCGGCTTCATCTCGCTGTTCGGCGTCGCGGTCATGGACGGCATCCTCAACATCACCTATTTCCGCGAGTTGCGGGCCTCGGGCATGAGCATCGCGGAGGCGGTGTTCAACGGCGCCGAGCAACGCATGCGGCCGATGCTGATGACCGCGCTGTCTGCTGGCGTAGGCCTGTTCCCGGCCGCGCTGTCGCATGGTATCGGCAGTCAGGTGCAACGGCCGCTTGCGACGGTCGTAGTCGGCGGCATGTTCATCGGTCCGCTATTGCTCTTGATCGTCGCACCGGCGTTGCGCAAGATATTCCTGTCGCGCGAGCGCGTTGCTTCGCCCGACGAGACGGCTGCCGCGGCGCCGCCCGAAGCAGCGCATTAGAGGCGCCCAGTCATGCACGCCCTCAGCGCAAGAATGTCTCGCCACGCAGCCGCCTTCCCCATGCGCGCGCTGGCGGTAGCGGCCGGAGCCCTCATGCTGGCGAGCTGCGCCGTCGGCCCGAATTTCGCGCCGCCGGCCGCTCCGGACGTCGAACGCTTTACGGCCGAGAAGCTCGCTTCCCCCAGCGCCAATACCGCGGGCCCCAGCGTGCCGAAGCAGCATTTCGTCAACGGAGAGGACGTGTCGCTGCGGTGGTGGACGGCGTTCCGGTCGAAGCCGCTCGACGAGCTGATCAAGATGTCAGTCGAGCACAACCCTTCCCTGCAGTCGGCCGAAGCGGCGATCAGGATCGCGCAATACAACGCGCTGGCCCAGCGCGGGCTGTTCTTCCCGCAGATCGGTGCAAACTACACGCCCTCCCAGCAGCAGATTTCCGGCGCGTCGAGTTCGGGCCCGGGCGGCCAGTCCCCGTCGGTATTCTCGCTTCACACCGCGCAACTGAACGTCAGTTTCGTGCCGGACATCTGGGGCCAGAATGTTCGCGCGGTCGAGAGCCTTGATGCGATCTCCGAGCAGCAACTGTTCCAGCTGGAAGCGGCCTACCTCACGCTGACGGCCAACGTCGTCACCGCGGCGATCCAGGAAGCATCGCTCCGCGGCCAGATCGGAGCGATCCAGCGCGTCGTGAAGATCGAACGCGGCATTCTGGAGATCGTCAAGAACCAGTTCAACGCAGGCGGCGCCGCCCAGGTCGACGTGCTGGCGCAGGAAGCCGCGCTGGCGCAGTCCGAGCAGCTGCTGCCGCCGCTCGAAAAGCAGCTCGCGGTTCAGCGCGACCTGCTGACGTCGCTGGCCGGGCAGTTCTCGGCTGACGAGATCCTGCAAAAGTTTACGCTCGACCGCCTCACGCTCCCAGCAAACCTGCCGGTGAGCCTGCCGAGCAAGGTGATCCGCCAGCGTCCGGACGTCAGGGCCGCGGAGGCGCTGCTGCATTCGGCGAACGCCCAGATCGGCGTCGCGATCGCGGCGCGGCTGCCCAACATCACGATATCAGGAAATGCCGGAACCACCGCCTTCACCCTGGCCGAATTGTTCACGCCGGGAACCAGCTTCTACGCCATCGCGGCGAGCGCGACCCAGCCGATCTTCGATGGCCTGACGCTTTACCACAAGCAGAAGGCCGCCGAGGCCGCGGTGGACCAGGCCGACGCGCTCTATCGTCAGGCCGTCATCACGGCGATGCAGAACGTCGCCGACGCCCTGCGAAGCCTGCAGGCCGACGCCCGCGCGTTGCAGGCTGCGGTCAAGGCCGAACTCGCCGCAAAGGCCAGTCTCGACATCATTCAGAAGCAGCTTGCGCTCGGACAGGTCAACCAGGTGGTCGTGCTCAATGCCCAGCAAGTCTACCTGAACGCCGCGGTGGTCCGCGTCCAGGCCCAGGCGACCCGTCTGTCGGACACCGCCGCCCTGTTCATGGCGCTCGGCGGCGGTTGGCCCACCAACTGCGCGTCCGACGACTGGCGCAAATGCGCCCTCGAGGACGCGCCCACCACCACCGCGCAGCAGGTCAGCGAAAACCGGCCTGCGGCCCGCTGACCGGGCGGAACGCAAGGTCCCAACTGGAGGAGTCGGCGAATGAAAAACATGCTCACTTTGGCGGCAATCCTGCTTGCGATCTCGGCGGGATCCGCGGCCGCACAGAGCGCTGTCGGCGGCCCGAAAAAGCCGAGCAATCTCGGCGGGCCAACCGCCCAGAAGAACCCGGTGGTTCCGGCTCCGCAGGGCAACGCACCAACGCCTCCACCAGCGCCGCCAAAGCAAGCGCCGAAGAAGTAGCGCATGCTTCGGCAATTGAGTTGGCACCCGGACATCAGCTGATCGGCCCGATGAGACCAATATGAAACGCACGACGCCCCTGCTTCTCATCGTTGCGGCGATCGCCGTCATGGCATCGGAGGTCCGCGCTGTGCCCGTTCACGTCACAACGCTGTGGTCGCAACCTCCTGCGAGCACCGTTCAAGTGCGGCTCGCCTGCGACCAGGACTGCCGTTGCTGGCAGACGCGCTACCGGCAGCGAAGCTCTCGCCATGGGATCGACGATCAAGCGCGCCTCGATCCGAACTACTGCCCCGGCGGGGGGCACTACAACGGTCATTACCGCACCGGACCGGCCACCGGATTGAGCTTCGAGAGCCGCGATCGGGTGCGCGCATTCCCGTTTCCATTTTGATCGACGGGATCGCACCGGTGACAGCCGCCCGCTCCCGCCTCAGGCCAACGCCTTGTGAAGGAACCGCACCATGAAAAGCGCTGCCTTGGGCGTCGTGCCGTTGACGGCAGCGCTGTGCCTGGGTGCCCTGTCGAACGCCGAGGCGTCCCGCACCAACCCCGACGATTGCACGGTGAGAGTCCTGCACGCCGAAGAGCTACCTTACGCTACGATCGGATACTGGCTTGTGAAAGTGACGCTGGAGGTCACCCCGGCGAGCGGACCGCAATTCGTAAGAACGCTGTTCAACAATGTCCCATGGCAGAAGTCGTCGCCCAGACGGGGCGACACTTACCGGTTGAGGTGCAGCTCGCTGGACGGGTTCGGTTATTGACGGCCGCGCCGTTGTCGGCCGCCAATGCCCGATGGGATCTCTGCACGCGCTGAAGAGGCGCGGCGTCAGACCTGAGAGTGCCGCGCCATGAAATTGTCGTAACCGACTTCAGCGACCTGGAACCACTGATAGCCGTTGTTGGAGAACGACGTCAGCGAATCATAGACCTTCTTGAAGTTGGCATTGCCCGCCGCGACCTCGGCATGCAGCTCCTTGGCGGCCTTGAAGGAGGCCTCCATCACCGCAGACGGGAACGGGCGCAGCTTGGTACCGACCGCGAGCAGCTTCTTCAGCGCGACCGGGTTGGCCTGATCGTAGCGGGCCATCATCCAGTTGTTGGCGAGATGGCCGGCCTGCTCGAGGACGTGCTGATAGTATTTCGGCAGCGCGTTCCATTTGTCGAGGTTGATCATCGCAACCAGCATCGGGCCGCCCTCCCACCAGCCGGGGAAGTAATAGTTCGGCGCGACCTTGTAGAAGCCGAGCTTCTCGTCGTCGTAGGGACCGACCCACTCGGCCGCGTCAATGGTGCCTTTTTCCAGCGCCGGATAGATGTCGCCGCCGGCGAGCTGCTGCGGCACCGCGCCGAGCTTCTGCATCACCCTTCCGGCAAAGCCGCCGATCCGGAATTTGAGGCCCTTGAGGTCGTCGACGCTGTTGATCTCCTTGCGGAACCAACCGCCCATCTGGCAGCCGGTGTTGCCCGCGAGCAGCGAGGTGACGTTGTAGCTCTTGTAGAACTCGTTGAGCAGCTCCTTGCCGCCGCCCAGCATGAACCAGGCCTGGTTGAGGCGCATGTTGGGCCCGAACGGCACCGACGAGCCGAAGGTGAAGGTCGGGTCCTTGCCGAAATAATAATAGGGCGCGGTGTGCCCCATCTCGACCGTGCCGTTCTGCACGGCGTCGAGCACCTGCAGGCCCGGCACGATCTCGCCGGCGGCAAAGGTCTGGATCTGGAACTTGTTGTCGGTGGCCTCACCGACCGCCTTGGCCATCAGCTCCGCACCGCCATGCAGCGTGTCGAGCGATTTCGGCCAGCTCGTCGTCAGCCGCCATTTGAGCTCCGGCATCGACTGCGCGATCGCGGGAGCTGCGACTGTTGCCGCGCCCGCGACACTGAGGCCCGTGACCTTGATGAAATCTCTTCGCTTCATTTTGAATCCCGCCCTGTGTGATTGTGTTGTCCGAGCGTCGACTGCTTGCGCTCGTCGCGCTGCTTTTCTTTGCCGTCATGACCGGTGACCGATCGCGCGCCGCCTTCGTGCCGAGGCTTCGGCAGCGAGCATGGAACATCCCCCGGGCGAATGCCAGACGCAAAAAACCCGGCCCCCTTGCGGGGGCCGGGCTACTTAAGTCGAAGCTTTTTGGCGCGTTCGCGTCTCGCGAACGCCCGAAACGCCGTCAGCCGCGGGTGCGCGAGCGGATCATGAAGCTGTCGAAGGTGTACTCGGCAACCTGCCACCACAGATACTGGTCGGAACGGTATGCCTGCATGGCATCGATCGACTTCTTGAAGTCGGCGTTCTTGGCCGAGATTTCACCCCACAGCTCGTTGGTCGCCTTGAGGCAGGCCTCGAGCACCTCGTTGGTGAACGGACGCAGCTGCGTGCCGCTGGCGACCAGCCGCTTCAGCGCCGAAGGATTCTGCATGTCGTAGCGCGCAGCCATCCAGCTGTTGGCGTTGGCGGTCGCGTTGGTCAGGATCGCCTGGTAGTTCTTCGGCAGCGCATTCCACTTTTCGAGGTTGCAGTAGGCGTGCACGGTCGGGCCGCCTTCCCAGAAGCCCGGGTAGTAGTAGTACTTGGCGACCTTCTGGAAGCCGAGCTTCTCGTCGTCATAGGGACCGACCCACTCGGCAGCGTCGATCGTGCCCTTTTCCAGCGCCGGATAGATGTCGCCGCCGGCGAGCTGCTGCGGCACCACGCCGACCTTCTGCAGCACCTGGCCGGCAATGCCGCCGATGCGGAATTTGAGGCCGGAGAGATCGGCGACGGTCTTGATCTCCTTGCGGAACCAGCCGCCCATCTGGGTGCCGGTGTTGCCGCAGGGGAATCCGATCACACCGAACTTCTTGAAGAACTCGTTGCCGAGCGCCTCGCCGCCGCCCTGGTACCACCAGGAATTCTGCATGCGCGCGTTGAGGCCGAACGGCACCGACGCGTAGATCGCAAAGGTCGGGTCCTTGCCGACATAGTAGTAAGACACGGTGTGGCACATCTCGACCGTGCCGTTCGACGTCGCGTCCAGCGCCTGCAGCCCGGGGACGATTTCACCCGCCGCGAACACCTGGATCTGGAACTTGTTGTCGGTCATTTCGGCGACATACTTCGCCACCTGATCGGCACCGCCATAGATGGTGTCCAGCGACTTCGGGAAGCTCGAGGTCAGGCGCCACTTGATTTCAGGCGAGGACTGCGCGATCGCCGGCGCGGCAACCGCCGTCGCGGCAGCACCGGCCGCAGAAACTTTCAAAAAATCACGACGCTTCATCGTAAGGCTTCTCCTTGAGGGGCGTTTCCCAGTGATCGCAAGCAATTCTCCGGCAGGACGCTAGCACGTCCAGCCGAGGCGCTCTGATCGGCCCTTTAACACGGAAGGCGGCCTCACGGAAACGCGACAATGGCATGACCGCGCCAATTAAACGAAAGTCTGATGACGCGGGAATCTGCTGGAAATTGCAGGCTCAGGCCGCCGCGCCGACACCTTGCCGCTGGTCGCGGACCCTGCCGCCGACCGCGCGGTAAATCGCCGCGTGCGGGCCGTCCGGTTGTTTCTCAACCTCCGGGTGACCGTGGCAATCAGCGCCGCGTCGTCTCCCGCGATTTCTTGGCCTTGTCGGCCAAATGCCGCCCACGCCGGATCCAGCTTTGCGCGGTTGTCTTGCTGACACCATACATCTTCGCGATCGTCGCCGCGGCTTCGCCGATGGAGTCGGACTTCTTCGCAACGTTGAACGCCACCCGGGAGGCCTCTTCGCGCTTCTCCCGCGTCAGATGCTTGCGCTCTTTGTCTGCTTCGCGTGACGCTGCCATGTCGATGGTCGCTCCACGACCCTTCCCGCGGTTTCGGCTTCATCCCTGGCCGCCTTCAATTGATCGAAAGACGGTATGATTCGGCCAGTGCAGCACAAACATACAGGCCGGAACCGATTCAGCAATCGCCGCGGGGCGACAGGCCTGTGAAGAAAGCCCGCCGCGGCGCGCCGGAACACCAGCGCGGGCTCAGGCGGCGGCGATCACGCCTTGCAGCTGCTCGCGGACCTTGCCGCCGATCGCGCGGTAGATCGCCGCGTGCGGGCCGTCCGGTTCGCTCTCGACCACCGGGTTGCCGGAATCGGAGGCGGTGCGGATGGCGATGTGCAGGGGGATTTCGCCGAGGAACGGCACCCCGAGCTTCTCGGCCTCGTGGCGGGCGCCGCCATGGCCGAAGATGTCCGAGCGCGTGCCGCAATGCGGGCACTGGAAATAGCTCATGTTCTCGACGATGCCGAGCACCGGCACGTTGACCTTCTTGAACATCGCCAGACCGCGCCGCGCGTCGATCAGCGAGAGGTCCTGCGGCGTCGAGATGATGACGGCGCCCTTGAGCGGGACGTTCTGCGCCAGCGTGAGCTGGGCATCGCCGGTGCCCGGCGGCATGTCGACGACCAGCACGTCGAGCGTGCCCCAGGCCACGTCGCGCAGCATCTGGGTGATCGCCGACATCACCATCGGCCCGCGCCAGATCATCGCGGTGTCTTCCTCCACGAGGAAGCCGATCGACATGATCGACAGGCCGAAGCGCGCCAGCGGAATCATCTTCTTGTCGTCGTTGAGCTGCGGCTTCTCGCGGATGCCGGTCAGCCGCGGCACCGACGGGCCGTAGATGTCGGCATCGAGCAGCCCGACGCGCAGGCCGAGGTCGCGCAGGCCGAGCGCGAGGTTGAGCGCCGTGGTCGACTTGCCGACCCCGCCCTTGCCGGAGGCCACCGCGATGACGGCGGAGATGCCGGGGATCTCGGCCTGGCGCGCCATCGGTGATTGCGCGCCAGGGGGGTGCGGATGGCGGTGCGCTGACGCCGGCTGGACGCCGCCGGCCGGCCGCGGCGCGGGTGCCGCGCCGCCGCCCGCCTTGCGCTCCGCGGTCAGCGCGATCATCGCGACGCTGACGCCGGGCATGGCGCGCACGGCATTCTCGGCCTGCGCGCGAACGCTCTCCCAAGCGCGGGCTTCCGCGGCATCGACGTTGATCGAGAAGAACACCTTGCCGTCGGTGACCGTGATCGCCGACAGCACATTGGCGTTGGTCAAGGGGACGCCGCGGGGCGACATCACCTTGGCAAGGCAATCGAGAACCTGTTGCTGCGTCACGCTCACCGCGCATCTCCTGGGCTTCTAGCGGGCATGGTCTTGTTCGGAAAACCGCTTCGTACTTTCCCGGACCGTGCCCAAGAGACGACCCAATAGAGCGTTGCAGCGCAAAAGGCTACCTCGCTCCGACGTCGTCCCGCCGCTCGGCCGGTGCCGCGGCGCCGCCTTCCTTGGCGGCCTCGTAATTCAGCTCGATCATGACCCCGTTGGGGTCGTTCACGAAGATCTGCCAGAGGTCGCCGCCGGGAACCTGGCGTGAGTCGAATTCCATACCCTTGGACTGCAGCCGCTTCCGCATCCCGTCAAAGCCCTGGCTGGCAAAGGCGACGTGATGGACGACGCCCGAATCCGGCTTCTGCGCCTCGTCGGTCGCGGAGATGTCGACCAGATGCACGACAGCCTTGCCTTCGCTGTACATCCACGCACCGGGGAACGCGAAGTTCGGGCGGGCGCCCTTTTCCAGGCCCAGAACGTCCTCATAGAACCGCACCGTGGCGGCGAGATTCCGGGTCCGTATATTGAAATGATCGAGCACACCGACGCTCATGCCCATGCGAGACACTCCCTTTTTTGTGAGGTTCTTAGGTAGCCCGATCCTAGCACAAAACCGGGGCCTGCCATCCAACGAACCCGTTGCCCTCCGCTGCGCAGGGGGTATGGTGCGGCTCCTTCCATGGACGGAATGCCCTGCCCGGCGCGACGTTTTCCGGCGGTCTTGCGGGGCGATCACCACGGCAAATCACAAGGTATCAGACATGGCTAAAGTCGCTTTTCTCGGTCTCGGCGTAATGGGCTTCCCGATGGCGGGACACCTCGTGAAAAAGGGCGGCCATGAGGTCACCGTGTACAACCGGACCGCGGCGAAGGCGAAGGAATGGGCCGACAAGTTCGGCGGCAAGACCGCAGCCACGCCGAAGGCCGCGGCCGAAGGTCAGGACTTCGTGATGTGCTGCGTCGGCAACGACAATGACCTGCGCTCGGTCACGATCGGCCCCGACGGCGCCTTCGCCGGCATGAAGAAAGGCGCGACGTTCGTCGATCACACCACCGCTTCCGCCGAGGTGGCCCGCGAACTCGATGCCGCCGCCACCAAGGCCGGCTTCAAGTTCGTCGATGCGCCGGTGTCCGGCGGCCAGGCCGGCGCCGAGAACGGCGTGCTGACGGTGATGTGTGGCGGCAGCGAGGACGCCTATGCCGGCGCCGAGCCGATCATTACCGGCGCCTACGCGCGGATGTGCAAATTGCTCGGACCGGCAGGCGCCGGCCAACTGACAAAAATGGTCAACCAGATCTGCATCGCCGGCCTGGTGCAGGGCCTCTCCGAGGGCATCCACTTCGCCAAGAAGAGCGGCCTCGACGTCGCCGCCGTGATCGAGACGATCTCGAAGGGCGCGGCGCAGTCCTGGCAGATGGAAAACCGCTACAAGACCATGAACGAGGGCAAGTACGATTTCGGCTTCGCCGTCGAGTGGATGCGCAAGGACCTCTCGATCGCGCTGGCGGAAGCCCGCCGCAACGGCGCCACCCTGCCCACAACCGCGCTGGTCGACCAGTTTTATGCCGAGGTCGAGAAGATGGGCGGCAAGCGCTGGGATACGTCGAGCCTGCTCGCTCGCTTGCAGCGCTAAGGCCTCGGCACGCGGCCACGGTGACCCGCGCAGGCGGGTCACCTGCCATGCGGCGGCGTCTCGCAAATTCCGCACCCTCGACGGCTGCTGGCGGCTAGAAGTAGCGGCGGTTTGAAACTCGCCGTCGACGCCGGAAGCCCGTGAGGAAAGCGAGACGACCTTGGAATACCTGGTGTGGTCGCTCCCGTTCGTCGTCGTCGCGGCGCTGATTGCCACGGGACGCGCGTCCTCCACCACGGTGGGGCTGTTCGGTCTCGTGACCTCGCTCATCGTCGCAATGGTGGCGCCACCGCATCCGTTTGGTGCGCGCGATGCGCTCGGCGCGATCGCTCACGGTGGATGGCTGGCGTTGCTCGTCGGCGCCGTCATTCTTGGCGGATTATTCTTCCGCGAGGTGATCTCGGAGCATGGCGCGGCAGACGATCCGGCACCGGTCGCTCCGGAACGGCGTCGCAAACAGCTCTACACCACGTGCTTTCTGATCGGCCCGTTCGCAGAGGGGGCGACCGGCTTCGGCGTTGGCCAGGTCACGATTGCGCCGATGCTCAACGGCATCGGACTCGCGCCGCTCCACGCCATCCTGTTCGGGCTGTTCAGCCAGATGATGGTGTCGTGGGGCGCAATGGCCAACGGTACGATCGTCGGCGCGCAGCTCTCCGGGATTGCGCCGACCGACCTCGGCGTGCACAGCGCCCTGCTCACCGCGCCGCTTCTGATCGCCTGGCTCTGTCTGTTCTGGCGCATCGCCGCCCTCGCCAAGGTCCCCGGCACGGCGCTCGATTTCGTCGGCGAGGCGCTGTGCACGGCCGCGGCGGCCGGATTGCTGGTCGCCGCCAATGCGGTGTTCGGTCCGGAGGTGGCAGCACTGGCAGCGCTGGGACCACTGATCGTCGCACGATTTCTGATGAACGGCCGGCCCGATCGCGAGCAATGGCGGTCAGCGCTTCGCGTCGGACTGCCCTATGTCGCGCTGATCGCGGTGCTGATGGCGACGCGTGCGATCACGCCGGTGAACGAATGGCTCCGCCTTGCGCTCGCGGTAAAGCCTTTTGCCGACGGCCCGGCCTGGTTCCCGCTGCTGCATCCAGGCTCATGGCTGCTGGTGGTCGGCCTCGCCACGGCGATCGCGATGCGGCGGCCGGCGGTGCTTGCGCTCGCACGCGCATGGACCCGTGGCCGCAAGCCGATCCTGACCATCGGCTGCTTCCTTGCGATGGCGCAGGTGATGGCGACGTCCGGCCTCGCCGATGGTCTCGCAACGGGCCTGAGGTCGGGACTTGGCCCGCTCGCCGTTCTCGCAACACCGCTGTTTGCCGCAGCGTTCGGATTTCTGACCGGCAGCAGCAACGCCGCCAATGGCCTCCTGATGCCCGCCCAGATCGCGCTCGCAAGGGATGCTGCGCTCAGCCTGCCCTGGCTCGGCGCGATCCAGAACACTGCCGCCGCGGCCCTGACCATGCTGTCGCCGGTGCGGGTCGCAGTCGGCTGTGCGCTGGTCGGGAAGCCCGACCTTGAGCGCACCGTGTACTTGCGGGGCTGGCCGCTCGGTGCGGTTCCGCTCGCAATTCTGGTCGGCGCCGCAGCGCTGTTGCTGGTGCACTGATGCGTCATCGGCGCACCAGTGCAAGCCCGGCGCAAAAGTTAATTTAACCTCCGGTTAACGGTTTTCTTTAGCTCTTTAAGTCATCGCTTAATGATTTGGCGTCACAGATAGACAATGCAAAAGGCCCGCGCGGTACGCGGGCAGGATTTGTGTTGTTTATGAGTAATCCCGCAGAAAAGCCTGAAGTTGTAGCGCTTCCGGCAGGACCTCAGGTGGCAGCGCCGGTGAACAGCCGGCGCGTCGCTGCGCAGCGGGTGCGTGAGGCGCGGGATCGGTTAACGTCAACCAGTGGAACCCGCCCGGCGTTCGACGCCGAACTGCTCCGCCAATACGCCCAGACCCGGATCTCGGCGTCCTATGTCGTGATGCTGCTCGTGGTGGCAACCGGCGTGCTGTTCGGCCTCTGGATGAAGCCGATCGTGGCCGGCGCCTGGACGGTCGGCATCCTCTGTGTCCATCTCCTGATCATTCGCAACTGCTCCCGCTTCCTCGCCGAGCCGACTTCGGTCGCGGTGACGCGCAAATGGCGGACGCGCTTCGTGCTGCTCGACCTGCTCTACGGTCTGTGCTGGACCGCGATCCTGATCCACCCCGCCGGGCGCGATCTCGCTTCCAACACGCTGATGATGTTCCTGATGCCGCTGGTGATCGCGGTCTCCAGCATGCTGGCGGCGAGCCTGCCGATCGCAGCGCTCGCGGCGACCGTTCCGGTCACGGTCGGGATCGCGCTCGACCTCGTGCTCAACGGCGCGTTCGACAATTACGTGCTGGCGCTGCTGGCGCTTGCCGCCGAGGGCTATTTCGCCCTGCTGGCGCACCGCCTGCATTCGACCACGCTTGCGACCCTGGAGGCCCGTGCCGAAAAGGACGCGCTGATCGGCGAACTGGAACAGGCCAAGGCGATATCAGACGAGGCCCGGCACCGCGCCGAGTCCGCCAACGTCGCCAAGTCGCGCTTCCTGGCCCAGATGAGCCATGAACTGCGCACGCCGCTCAATGCCATCCTCGGCTTCTCCGAGGTGATGAAAAGCGAGATCTTTGGCGCGCATGCGGTGCCCGTCTATAAGGAATACTCCGCCGACATCCATAATTCCGGCGTGCACCTGCTCAACCTCATCAACGAGATCCTCGATCTGTCGCGCATCGAGGCCGGCCGGTACGAGCTGAACGAAGAGGCCGTGGCGCTGGTGCATGTTGTCGCCGACTGCCACCATTTGCTGAAGCTGCGCGCCTCCAGCCGCGGCATCACCATCCACGAAGTGTTCGAGCACGGCATGCCGAGGATATGGGGCGACGAGCGCGCCATCCGCCAGGTCGTGCTCAATCTGCTCTCCAACTCGATCAAGTTCACGCCGCAGGGCGGCGAGATCTGGCTGAAGGTCGGCTGGACCGCGTCGGGCGGGCAATATCTGAGCGTCAAGGACACCGGCAGCGGCATCGCCGAGGACGAGATCCCGGTCGTGCTGGCCTCGTTCGGCCAGGGCTCCAACTCGATCAAGTCGGCGGAACAGGGTGCCGGCCTTGGGCTGCCGATCGCGAAGAGCCTGATCGACATGCATGGCGGCACCTTCACGCTGAAATCGAAGCTGCGCATCGGTACCGAGGTGATCGTGACCTTGCCGCCGGAACGGGTGATGAGCGCACTGGCGCCGATGACGGAAGAAGCGCCGCCGGTGCAGCCGGAGCCCGCCGAGCCCACGATGGGCGCCGACCGGAAGCGTGTGCGCCGCAAGTCGATCATGAGTGCCGGCACCGGATTGTAGAACATGTCGCGGACAATCGTGACTAGGGTTTCGTTGCCAACAAATGCAAGGCGTTCGCGCCGAGACCATGCTCGCGACAAGGAGCCGGGGCGTGATGGCGCATCCCGTTTCGAGCGACTTGCACCAGCGGCCGAAACGGTTCAACAGTTGCAGCATGAGCTCAGAAACGCCGTGTATCGCAGTCTGCATGATGGAACCCAGGACGAAGCTCTGCTTCGGCTGCGGTCGCACGCTTCCGGAGATCGCGCGCTGGCACAAGATGGATCGCGCGGAGCGGCTGTCGGTGATGTCGACTTTGCCGGCGCGCATGGCCGATGCCGGGCTCGAGCGCATGGAGCCGCGCCCGAAGCGCGCCTGACCGCCGCCGCGAGCGGGGGCGCAGCATGACCCGCATCCTCCTCGTCATCCTGCTGCTGATGGCGACCGCCGGCGCGGTCGTCGCCTATGGCGATCCCGATCAGATCGCGCGCGCCAGGGAGAACCTGACCCAGATCTTCGGCCGCACCGTCGCCGCCGCAGCCCCCAGCTCCACCTCCGCCCCCGCGGTGCAGATCGCGCGCAGCCAGGGCGGCGAGTTCGCGTTCCGCGCCAAGATCAACGGCGTCAGCGCGCCGATGGTGATCGACACCGGGGCGACCTCTGTCGTCCTGACCTGGGAAACCGCCAAGGCGATCGGGCTGCCGACCGACATGCTGGACTACAATGTCGACCTGGAGACCGCCGGCGGCCACACCAAGGCGGCGCGGCTGACGCTCGATCGTCTCGCGGTCGGCAAGCTGGTCGAGAAATCGGTGCCGGCGCTGGTGGTGCAGCGCGGGCAGATGAAGACCAACCTGCTCGGCATGAGCTTCCTCGACCGGCTGGAGAGCTGGGGTGTCCGCTCCGACACGCTGTCCCTCACCGGCTACCCCGACGTCACCGGCAGCATCAGCACCTCGAGCCGCCACCGGCGTCCGCGCACGGCGATCGACTAGGACGCACGCGCCGACCTCAGTCACGCATACAAGCTTGTGCTACCGGTCGTCGTCGCGGATCGAGGACGGATGCCGGCACAGCGGCGTGACCTGGATTTCCATGAAGGGAAACAGCGGCAGGCTGGACAGGATGTCGTGCAACTCCTGCGCGCCCGATACGTCGAAGATGCTGACATTGGCGTAGCGTCCGGCCACCCGCCATAGATGGCGCCATGCCCCCGTGCGCTGTAGCTCCATGGCGCGGACGCGTTCGGCCTGCTTCAGCGCGTCGACCTTTTCGGCTGCGATGTCGTGCGGAATCCGTACATCCATTTCGACGTGGAATAGCATGGCGATGGGCTCACTTTGCAGAAATAATGGAGCCGCCGCGCAATCGCGGCGGCTCATCGATTTGTCTTACCAGATCGTCAGCCTTGTCGTCAGCCCTGTACCAGACCGCGGCTGACGAGATTGATGTCGTCGGGATTGACGAGGTCCTTCGCCGTCCAACCCGAGACGTCGTAGTCGCTCATGCAGTTGCGAACGAAATCCTGCATGGCGCCGAGATCGCCGGTGGCGCTCGCGGCCATCAACGTCTCGACGCGCAGATTCTCGTAATTGCCGGCATAGTTGCGCTCGTAGAGCTCGTGCCGGCCGCCGAACTCGGAGCCCATCGCGTCCCACAGCAGCTTGAGCAGCTTGATCCGGTCGATCGCCGCATAGCCGTTGGAGCCGCGCACGAAGCGGTCGAGATAGGGCCGAATCGCCTCGCTCTCGAGGTCGGCCGAACTCGACGGCAGATAGATCAGGCCGCTCGCGACATGGCGCTCGATCAATTCCTTGATCCGCGGATAGGCCATCGGCGCGAACACACGATAGGCCAGCCCGTAGTTCAGGTTAGGCAGATTGTAGCCCTCGGTGCCCTGCCAGGCGATCGGCGATTTCACCATCGCGTCGGCAATGCCGTGGAACAAATTGCGCCAGGCGATGACCTCGCCGACCGCGGTCTGCACGCCGCGGAAATCCTTCGAGCCGGTCGCCTCCACCGCCATCGAGAACAGGCCGGCGATGAAGTCGAGCTTGACGGCAAGCCGTGTCACACCGTGCAGCGTGAAGCGCGGGATGAAGCCTGACGCCGGGAAGAACTGGTTGATCTTGTCGACGTCGCCATAGATGAAGACGTTCTCCCAGGGCACCAGCACCTTGTCGAACACGAGGATCGAATCGTTCTCGTCGAAGCGGCTCGACAATGGATAGTCGAACGGCGAGCCGGTCGCGGCCGCCGTGAATTCGTAGGACGAGCGCGCGATCAGCTTGATGCCCTTGGCATCCATCGGCGCGGTGAAGATCAGCGCGAACGACTTGTCCTTGATCGGGATGCCGTAATGGGCGATGAAATTGTAGTGCGTCAGCGCCGAGCCGGTTGCGACCACCTTCGCGCCGGACACGATCAGGCCCGCGTCGGTTTCCTTCTCGACATGCATGAAGACGTCGCGCACCTCCTCGATGGCGCGATCGCGATCGATCGGCGGATTGACGATGGCATGATTCCAGAAGTCGAGCCGCTCCTGGGTTCGTGAATACCACTTCTTGGCGTTGCCGGCATATTCGCCGTAGAAGCCCGAATTCGCACCGAGCGTGCCGAGGAATGCCGCCTTGTAGTCCGGCGAGCGGCCCATCCAGCCATACGCGACCTTCTGCAATTCGGCGATCGCATCGCGGCCCCGCACAAGGTCGTCGGCCGTTTTCGAGCCGAGGAAGAACGGATGGGTGATCTGTCCCGAGCCGGTATCGGTGAGAACGCCGATCTGATCCTTCTTCTCGTGGAAGCGGTCGTACCAGCGCGCCACCATCCGGGCCGAATTGCGGAACGCGGGATGCTGGGTGACGTTCTTGACGCGCTCGCCATAGATGTAGATTTCGCGGCCGTCCTGGATGCTGTCCAGGAATTCCGCACCGGTATAGACGCTGGTTGTCGACGCAGGCGCGTCGGCCCGCAGAGCTGCTGCTGTCGTCATGGGTTTCTCCTCCGCTTGTGTCGCTCGACCGGCGGACGTCGCCGCATTGGCCTGGACAATCCCGTCACGCTCTTGGTCGGCGTGACATCGGAGGAAAAGCTACGCGCTCACCCGGAGCCGGCGAAAGGTATCACACCATACCGCGCCGGCCGCCGCGGCTCGCGCTATGACTTGGGTGCACCGACCGGACGCCAAGATCGTCCAGCGGACGCAGCGCCGCAGCTGACCATGCACAATGCACAGCACGGCAGAGGGAGCGAACCATGGGCAAGGGTTTTGACAGCAGCGCTGTCGCTTTCCATCGCGATGGGGAATTGGCCCTCGACGCCAGCGTCGTCACCATCGGCGCGTTCGACGGCGTCCATCGCGGCCATCAGGAACTGCTTCGGCAGACCATTGCGGCAGCGCAGCGCCGCGGTGTCCCGGCCGTGGTCTACACTTTCGATCCGCCGCCAAAGGTGTATTTCGGCCAGGCCGAGGCACTGATCTCGCTCGACGAGAAGCTCGATCGCATCGCAACATTTACGCCCGACCATGTCGTCGTCGCGGACTTCAACCAGATCTACGTCAGCCGCAGCGCGGCCGATTTCCTCGCCGAGTTGCAGCTCCTGCGGCCATGCGAACTGATCGTCGGCGAGGATTTCCGCTTCGGGTCCTGCAAGGGCGGCACCGCGCAGCTGCTCCGGCAGCACTTCAACACGCGCATCCTGCCGCCGGTGCGCTGCGGCAATGGCGAGATCGTCTCCAGCAGCCGGATCCGGAGCCTGCGGCGATCCGGTCTTGCGGCCGCCGCGGCGGCGCTGGAGAACTGGAAGGATATCGTGACCGCGCCGCGCGCCATTCGATCCCGTTTGGCCCAATTCGAGGTCGCAAACCAATGAGCACCATCGATCCGCGTGAGCTGCGCAACGCCTGCGGCCAGTTCGGCACCGGCGTCACCATCATCACGACGCATTGCGAGGGACGCGATCACGGCATGACGGCCAATGCCTTCATGTCGGTCTCGCTCGATCCGCCTCTGGTCGCGATCTCGATCGCCAAGAGCGCGAAGATGCTTCGCAACATCCAGAGCACCGGCCGCTTCGCGGTCAGCGTGCTTGCCGAGGGCATGGAGGATCTCGCCTGGCATTTCGCCGGCAAGCCGAAGCTCGACCTCCGCGACGTGTTCGAGCGCCGCAACGACCTGCCGGTCATCGCCAACGCGGCGGCGTACTTCGTCACCGATCTCGCCGACGAGATCATCGCCGGCGACCACACCATCTTCCTCGGCCATGTCCGCGAGATGGCACTGCAGCAGAGCACGCGACCGCTGCTGTTCTTTCGCGGCCGGTTCGGCAGCCTTGCCGACCCGCACCCCGCCCCCGCGATGCTGGAGAATGCGGCCTACGAATTTGTCTGGTGAATCGACCAGCCGAAATTCCCGAAAACGGGAATGCAAGCTTGATCAAACTGCAAGAAAAGGAGGAAACGACCATGCTGAACGTCAACAAGGACACCATCACCGACCACGTGATCGCGGCGCTCTCGCCGGATATCCCGGACCGCAACCGCCAGATCATGACCAGCCTGATCCGTCACATGCACGCGTTCTGCAAGGAGGTCGACCTGACCTTTGCCGAATGGTTCGCGGCTTGTGAATTCCTGCGCCGCGCCGGCGACATCTCGGACGAGAAGCGCAACGAGTTCATCCTGATTGCTGACATTCTCGGCGTCGAGGTGCTGGTCGACATGCTCGACCACCGGGTCACCGACGGCGAGAGCGAATCCACCGTGCTCGGGCCGTTCTACCGGGAGAATCCGCCGGTGCTGCCGAAGGGCGCCTCGATCATCAAGAAGACGTTCGACAACGCGCAGACCGTGAAGGTCAGCGGGCGCATCAGCGACACCGCAGGACGGCCGATCGAGGGCGTCACCATCGATGTCTGGGAAGATGCGCCGAACGGGCTCTACGATCTGCAGGACCCGGAGCAGCCGGCCTACAATCTGCGCGGACGCTTCACCACCGATGCCAACGGTGAATACGCCTTCGTGGCGCTGCGCCCCGAGCCCTACCCGATCCCCTATGACGGCGCCGGCGGCGAGCTGTTGAAGTACATGGGTCACCATCCCTGGCGTCCCGGCCACATCCACTTCATGCTCTCCAAGGACGGCTATCAATCGCTGATCTCGCAGATCTACGATTCCGAGACCAAATATCTCGACAACGACTCGGTGTTCGCCGTGAAGCAGAGCCTGATCGGCAAGTTCGCCAAGGCGCCGGCCGGCGCCGACACCGACCTCGTGCTCGAGTTCGACTTCAAGCTCAAGAAGGCGGCCGTCGAACGGCTCGTCGCGGCCGAGTGATGCGCATTCCGCCCCGCCAGGCAGAGCCTGGCGGGGTTCATTCTGATCTGACCTGTGAGGACATATGAGCCGTGCCGTGATTGAAATCGCCGAGCCCGTGGAGCACGTGCAGGCTGCCGCCAAGGACACTGCGATCCGCAGCATCCGCGCCACCATCGTGGAAGCGCCGACGCGCCGGCGGCACAAGCTCTCGAACACGGAAGTCACGCATCAGGGTTACGTGCTGGTGCGCGTGCTGCTCGACAACGGCGTCACGGGGATCGGCGAAGCCTCGACGCTCGGCGGGCCGCGCTGGGCCGAGGAGAGCGTGGAATCGATTAAGGCTGCGGTGACGAATTATCTGGCGCCGGCCCTGCTGGGACAGCCGGCCCTCGCCTTCGAGGCCAATGGCTTGCGCATGAGCAAGGCCGCGACCCGCAATTTCGCCGCCAAGGGCGCGATCGAATCCGCCCTGCTTGATGCCGCCGGCAAGACGCTCGGCCTTCCCGCCAGCGCGCTGCTCGGCGGCGCCGTGCGCGAGCGGATGGAGGTGATCTGGGCGCTGGCCTCGGGTGACAGCAGCCAGGAGTTGGAGGAAGCCAAGGAGAAGCTGCGGCGCCGCGAACACCGTCAGTTCAAGATCAAGTTCGGATTCGACCGGCCCCAGGCCGATCTGAGGCGGCTGCAGGCGCTGCGCGCCGGCCTCGGCGACGAGGTGCGGCTGATCGTCGATGTCAATCAGGGTTGGACCGAGGCCGAATGTATCCGCTTCCTGCCGGCGCTGGAGGAGCTGGACGTCGCCCTGATCGAGCAACCGGTCTCGGCGCTACAGCTCGAAGCCATGGCGCGGGTCGCGGCGCGCACCTCGATCCCGTTGCTGGTCGACGAAGCGGCCTTCACCAAGGAGGAAATTGCCCGCGTCGCGACGATGGGCTGCGGCAGTGTCTATTCGCTGAAGCTCGTGAAGAGCGGTGGCCTGTTTGAAATGAAGCGTGCGGCCGCGGTCGCCGGCGCGCATGGCCTCGAACTCTACGGCGGCTGCCTGCTGGAGAGCAGCATCGGCGCGGCCGCGCATCTCGCCGCCTTCGCGACCCTGCCCAAGCTCGAATGGGGCACCGAGCATTTCGGTCCGCGGATTCTCGTGGAGGACCTGGTCGTCAACCCGATCAAATTCGACGCGTTCGAGATCTGCGTCCCTGATGGCCCGGGTCTCGGCGTCGAGGTCGACGAGGACAAGATCCGTGCCTTCGCTCGCGAGGACTAGTCCGATGACGTCGTCCCCGCGGACAATTGACAATCCGGGGACCCACGCCCAGTCTTCGCGCAGAAACCATCGTCTCGAACGCGCGCTGATGACCACACGGCACCAAACCCGGCCAGCCTTCCCGGCAGCTTCTCTTGAAGCGCGTGGCCGAACGTCCGGCTAGCTCCCGTGACCGAGCGCGACGATGTCATGGATCTCAGGCGACTGGTCTATTTCGTCGCGGTCGCCGAGGAATTGCATTTCGGCCGTGCCGCATCGCGGCTCGCGATCGCCCAGCCGCCGCTGAGCCGGCAGATCGCGCAGCTGGAAAGCGATCTCGGCGTCATCCTGATCGACCGGAGCCGCAGCCAGATCCGGCTGACCCAGGCCGGTAGCGTTCTGCTGGAACGTGCCCGCGACGTGCTGGAGCGGCTCGACCGCACCCACCGCGAGATCAAGCGGATCGGCGAAGGCTTTTCGGGTCACCTGCGCGTCGCCTTCGTCGGATCGGCGACCTACGGCGTGCTGCCCAACGTGATCAAGGCGTTCCGTTCGGCCTATCCCGACGTCGAGCTTGCGCTCTCGGCGATGAACAATGCCGAGCAGAAGCGCGCGGTGATCCAGCGTGAGATCGATATCGCCGTTGCCCGCCCCTCGCTCGACGACGAGGAATTGAAATCGGAGCCGCTGCTGCAGGAGCCGTTGATCCTCGCGCTGTCCGACACCTCGCCCTTGCTCGAGCAGCAGGTCCCGCGGCTGGCGGCGCTGAAGGCCGAGACCTTCGTGCTCTACCCGCGCAAGCCGCGCCCGAGCTTCGCCGACCACATTCTCAACATCTGCCTCGAAGAGGGCTTCATTCCGAGATCGCAGGTGCTGGCGCAGGACTATCAGACCGCGATCAGCCTGGTGTCGGTCGGCGTCGGCATTGCGTTGGTGCCGAAATCAGTCTCGCAGGCCGAACGCCCCGGCGTCGCCTACCGCGCTTATGAGGGACACAATCCGGGCACCGCGCTGTCGCTGAACTACCGGCGCGACAACCGGATGCCGCACCTGTTCAATTTCCTCAAGGTCGCACAGGAGGTCGTGCGGCGTCAGCGCAAGCCGTAGTTTGTCGCGTCAGGCCGCCACGGCTGCGCGTGCGCGATCGTCAACCAGCGCGATCGCGTCGCGCAGCACGTTGACACCGGCGCCCGGCCGCACGCCGTTCTCCGCGAGGTGCCTGCGGAACGCCCGCGCGCCGGGAACGCCATGGAAGGCGCCGACGAAATGGCGCGTGATCGAATGCAGCCGCGTGCCTTCAGCCAGTTGCCGCTCGATATAGGGCAGCATCGCCGCGAACACGTCCTTCATCGTCGCATGTGGCGGCGTTTCACCGAACAGCTCGGAATCGACCGTGAGCAGCCGCCACGGCTCCTGATAGGCTGCCCGCCCCAGCATCACGCCATCGACATGCGCCAGATGCTGCTTCGCCTCGGCAATACTCTTGATGCCGCCGTTGATGGTGATGGGCACGTGCGGCAACGCCGCCTTGAGACGATAGACGCGATCGTAGTCGAGCGGCGGGATGTCGCGGTTCTCCTTCGGCGACAACCCGTTGAGCCAGGCCTTGCGCGCATGCACGACGAGCGCATCCGCGCCTGCGGCAATCACGCCGCGCGCCAGCGTATCGAGAGCGACTTCCGGATCCTGGTCGTCGATGCCGATCCGGCATTTCACAGTGACAGGGATTTTCACCGCGCGCTTCATCGCCGCAACGCCTTCGGCGACCAGCGCAGGCTCCGCCATCAGGCAGGCGCCGAACCGGCCGTCCTTCACCCGGTCCGACGGGCAGCCGACATTGAGGTTGATCTCGTCATAGCCGAAATCCTCGCCGATCTTCGCGGCGGTCGCGAGGTCGCGCGGATCGGAACCGCCGAGCTGCAGCGCCACCGGATGCTCGCTGGCATCGAAGCCGAGCAATCGCGCCCGGTCGCCGTGGATCACGGCACCGGTGGTCAGCATCTCCGTATAGAGCCGCGCCCGCCGCGACATCAGGCGATGGAAGACCCTGCAATGCCGGTCGGTCCAGTCCATCATCGGAGCCACGGAAAAGAGATAGTCTTGCGATTCCAATTATTTACCTTACACTTTCAATGGGATGAAGCACGAACGTGTGCACTCCAAACTAGCCCAAATTGCACACGTTTGTACCTGTTTTGACCTCTCATTGCACACGTAGAGCACACGAATTGCCATCGCCGTTGACCAGCTGGTTGCCCTTCGCGCAGGCCCGGAACCGTTGCGTAGGGCCGTTCCGTTAAATGCAGTCAATCGGGCTCGTCTTCCGGACTCCGCTTTGCCCTACTTGCTATGCATATCGAACGCTATAGGTCGCGCTCACTGGCACGGGCGTTTCCAAGCGCGTCATTTCTGAGCATCAACTCGGCAATATTCCGAGCGGAGCCATTGCCAATTCCTGCAAAGGCTATCCCAAGGCGCCGCGCGCCCTCCCCGTCGGTTTCAGGATTGTCGCCGATCACGATCGCCTCGCAGGATTCAACGCCCGCCTTCAGCAACGCAGCTCTGAACAGCGCCTCCTCCGGCTTTCCGATCGCCCGGTACCTCAGACCAGGCAAGCAGGTTTTGACGGCACCGAGGAGAGCTCCTGTTTCCGGGACAAGACCTCCGTCCGCGGCAGGGTGAGTAGCATCGATGTTGGCGACGATCAGTTCGGTGCCGGCGCTCAGCAGGCGCACCAACCTTTCAAGACGCTCATAGGTGAAGTCGACGTCGCGGGTCAGCAACGCGAAATCCGCGTCCCGGTCGGTGAGAACCAATCCTCTCATCGAGGCTCGAGCGGCCAGCGTCGCAGAGCCGATCAGCGCCAGCCTGGCTTCGGGTGACGCCATCGCGATCTCGTCGATCGCGGTCGCGCCCGCGAGGACGATCCGATCCGCAGGTAACGCAAGACCAAGCCGAGCAAGACGCGCCGCCAGCGTTTCCGGCGTATCCGTCGAATTGTTGGAGATCGCGATCAGCCGGTCTCCGAACCGGGACACCAGTTCGGATGCGCCTGGCAACGCCGTGTCTCCCGCAATCAGACATCCGTCGATATCGCAGAGGATGGCCTTGAAGTGATCGAGCCGAACCCTCATTCGACGAAGCGGCCTTCCACCGCAGCCCGGTCGTGCAGCCAATATGAAGGGCCGTCGTAGAGGAACTGCCGATGATGGACGGTCAGACCGTCGCCCGACACGCGGACCAGGGCAAAATCGGGCGGCTCGAGCGAGCCGGGAATCTTGTCCTCGGTCTCGAGGTCGAAACCGACCTGATGCATGATCGAGCGCTGCACATGATAGGGCACGCCCCGCCACAGCCCGAAAACAGGCCGATGGATGTGGCCGTGGAACATCGCATCCGGTCGGCGGCCGGCGCGCTCGAACGTCTCCCATTGTTCGTCGGCGTTGCGCACATTGTAGCGATCCATCGATCGCAAGCCGACCTTGCCGCTGTGATGATGCTGGAACAACAGCAGCGGACGATCCGCAGGTGCCTCGCGTAGCGCGCGCTCGAGAAACGCCAACCGACGTCCGCACAGGATGCCGACATGGGTACGCCCATCCTCGTCGAGCGTATCGAGCGTCAAGATGCTTGCGGCCGGGAAGACGCGCAGCGCCTGGACGAATCCGTTTCCGTCGTCATCGGCATTCGGGAACACGCTCCTGAACGGACCCCGCCTGTCGTGATTGCCGAGCATCAGGATCGGCGGAACCTGCAGCTTCGTAACGGCACCGGCAAAATTTTCGTAGGCCTCCCGTTGCCCGAGGTCGGTGAGATCGCCCGCGAAGATCACGAAATCAACCCTTGCATGATCCCGGTTGACGACCTCGATGGCCGCTTCCAGGCGCTCTCGCGGATCGAGGCCGTAGAACCTCTGGCCCGGCGGGCCGAAATGGCAGTCGGTGAGTATGACGAATTCGAGCGCCTGGTCGCTCATCGAAAGAGCCTCCATAGGGTTTTCGTTCGGGGGGCGGACGCGGCATTCGCGCATCCGCCCCGATCGATTTCACTTCTTGGCAAGAAGCTCGGTGACCTCCTCCTGCAACTCGCGCTGCAGGGCCGGCATGTCGTTGGCGCGTCCCACCACGATGGACTCGATGCCGTCGTAGATGACCTGCGTCACCGCAAGGCCGTTCGCGCCGGGATAGGGCTGCCATTCGCGCAGCAGTGGCAGCTGACGGACCGCCGTCTCCTTGTTCGGGTTCTGCTTGTAGAAATCGGACAGGATCAGCTCGTTCGCAGCCTTGTTCGGCGGCATGTAGCCGGTCGTGCGCGCCACGTCAGCCGCACCTTCGCCTGACGTGATGAACTTCAGCCACTTCCAAGACGCCTCGACCTTCTTCGCATCAGTTGACGTCGTGACCAGCAGCGCCGCATTGCCGCCGGCCGGCAGCCCCTTCGGTCCCGCAGCATCGATGCCCGGGAATTCATGGGTAACCAGCTTCCATTCGCCCTTGGACCGTTCGATCGCGCCCAATTCCGAGGTCGAGGTGAAGTACATCGCGATCTGGCCAGCGGCGAACGATTTCTGCGCATCAGCGAGCGAATAGTTCGGCATGTTGCAGCCCCGGAAGATCTTCTTCATCGTCTCCAGGGCTGTCAGGCCGGCATTGCTGGCGAGATTGAACCTGCCGTTCTTCATGAGCGAATCGCCCTGCGACCACATCAGGGTTTGCAGGAACCAGTTGCCGGTGATGTTCCAGGTCCAGAACAGCGGAGTCTTCACGCCGGCCGACTGCAGCTTGCCGCAGAGACCCACCACATCGTCCCATGTCTTCGGCAGTTGATCGGCCTTGGTGATGCCGGCCTTGGCCATCATGTCCATGTTGTAATAGCTGACCGGCAGCGAAATCGCGAACGGAAGCCCGTAGACCGCTCCGTTCGAGGTGCCGAGATCGAGCATCGCCTTGTGGTAACCGTCCTTGGCGAAATCAGGTTCTTTCGCGATATACGGCTCCAGCGATTTGGCGATCCCCTTCTCGACCAGGATCGCCTGCCGATTGAGGCCCTGGATCGTCACATCGGGGAGACCGCCGGAGGCCGCCTCGCGAAGGATCGTGTTGGTGCCGTCCTCGTAATCCTTGTAGGCGGCGCGCATCTTGATCTCGATGTCCGGGTGCTGCGCGTAGAATTTCGGCAGTATCTTCTGGAACGTGACGTCGAACAGATATGAGTAGGTGTAGCCGAACTCGACGACGGTCTTTTCTTCGGCGTTCGCACCTGACGACAATCCGAGCGCGAGCAGCGCGGCAGTGGCGAGAAGGCGTTTCAAGGTCATTCTCCATATGGTGGTGGTCGAAGGGAGGTTCAGCCGGATTGACGCTCGAGCCCGGACCTCCCCTTCTTCTCTTCCGCGGGATCGCGGAGATTGCGATGCTGCAGGGCTATTTCATGCCAGACAGCGTAATTCCTTCGATGAACCGCCGCTGCGCGAGCAGGAATGCGACGATCAGGGGCGCGACGATGACGGTGGCACTGGCCATCATCGGTCCGTAGAGGCTTCCGTCGCCGCCGCCGCGAAATTCGTGCAGCCCGAGCGGCGGCGTGAACAGGTTGCGATCGCCCGTCACGACGACCTTCGGCCAGAAATAGTCGTTCCAATGCGCGACGATGGAGAAGATCGCGAAGGCGAGCAGCGCCGGTACCGCCGTCGGCAGCATGACCTTCCAGATGATCGAGAACTCGCTCATGCCGTCCATGCGTGCCGCATCGATGAGATCGTCGGGCACCGTCATGAAGAACTGCCGCATCAGGAAGATGCCGAACACGGAGATCGTCCAGGGCACGATCAGGGCCGCGTAACTGTTTGTCAGGCCAAGCTTGGCGAGCATAATGTAAAGCGGCAGCGCGATGGCATGCACGGGAATCAGCAGGCAGAACAGGACCAGGCCGAAGACTGCATCTCTGCCCCAGAATTTGAGCTTGGCCAGGGCGTAGGCGGCGGGCAACGCGATGATGACCTGGAGAACAAAGATGGACGCCGTCACGATGACGCCGTTCAGGAGGTAGCGCAGCAGCGGGGCCTCCTTGAACGCCGATGCGTAGTTGAAGATCACCGGTCGCTCCGTGCAGTGCTCGCGCAGCGCAGCCGAGAGCTTGGCGCGGACGGCCGCCGTGTCGAGATCCGGATTGGCTCGCGTGGCCTGCTCGATCGCCGTCCGGCCCGGCTCGTTGCGCTTGACGCAGAACTCGTCGACCATCGGCGCTTGCGAGCCGAAGAAGCCTCCCTCATTGCGCTCGATCTCGCCCGGCGACTTCAGCGACGTCGACAGCATCACGTAGAACGGCAACGCGACGATCAGGGCTCCGAGCATGAGCAGGGCGTGTTTGAGGCATTCCGTTGCGGAGAAGCGATGGACGGTCATGCGTAGTGCGCCTTCCTCTCGATCACATATTTCTGAATCGTCGTCGCGATCAGCACGAAGGCCAGGAAAATCACGGCGATGGCCGCGCCGATCCCGATCAGGTTCTCGCGGATGCCCTTCTCGAACATCGCGAACAGGATGACGTAGGCGCTGCGGGAGGGGCCGGCCCCCTGGTCGTAAAATCCCTCGACGATGTCGAAGACCTGGAACGAGCGGATCACCGTGATGGTCACGACGAACACCGTCGTCGGCGCCAGCATCGGCCACGTCACCAGGCGGAATCGGTCCCATGCAGTCCGCGCGCCGTCCATCTCTGCCGCCTGATAGAGCTCGGGCGGCACCGAGGTCAGGCCGGCGAGAAACAGCACCATGTTGAATCCGAATCCCTGCCAGACCCCGACGAAACAGACGGTCCAGATCGCGTAGGATCTATCGCCCAGCCAAAGCGGGAAGCCACTGCGACAGCCGCGATCGAACCATGGCCAGGCATGGAGCCAATCGGCGCCGCAGAAGGACGCCAGCGTGCTGTTGACGATTCCGAGCGTGGGGTGAAGCGCGAAGCTCCACACCACCGACATCGCCATGAGCGTTGCCATCACGGGCAGGAAGAACACGGTCTTGTAGAATGCGCCGCCCCAGCGCAGCGAGTGGATCAGCAGCGCGGCGCCGAGGCCCAGGCCGATCGATAGCGGCGTGACCGTCAAGACGTAGGTCAGCGTTGCGCCAAACATGCTCATGTAGCGCGTCTGAGTGAATATCTTGACGAAGTTGTCGATGCCGACCCAGCGCGGGCCGTCACCGCCCAGGCCGTAGTCCGTCAATGACAGCAGCGCGACGCCGACGATCGGCAGCAGCAGGATTACGACCATCAGCGCCAACGCGGGAGCTACGAAGATCCGGCCTGCATGACGAGCCGCGGACGACGTGGACGCCATCTCACGCCCCCGCCATGACCGGAGACCGATCGCGGACCGCGGCAGTTTCGCGGAGCGGCAGGCGCCCCTTGTCGGCGCCGAACACCAAAATCCTTGCCGGATCGAGGTGCAGCTGCACTGCCGTCCCGACCGCAAGGGACCGCGCCGTCTCGGGTGATGAACGCACGATCACGCGGTGCTCGACATCGGTGATCCCGCCGCCGAGAGCGGCATGAACGAAGACATCCGCTCCCAGGTTTTCCTTATAGATAATCCGGGCGTCCAGCCCTTGGTCGCAATCGCCGGCGCCGATCCGCAGATGTTCGGGCCGCACTGCCACCGTGACGGCTCCAGGCGTGCCGACAAGGCGCTGCGGCAGGATCCGACCGAACACGGCGATATGCCCGTCGGCGTCCGCCGTCGCCGGCAGCGTGTTGATCTTCGGACTGCCGATGAACTCCGCCACCCTGAGATCGCACGGCTCGTCGTAGATATCTTCGGGAGTTGCAACCTGCAGAATGTTGCCTCCCATCATGACGGCGATGCGGTTCGACATCGTCAGGGCTTCGGCCTGATCGTGCGTCACGTAGATGAAGGTCGCGCCCAGCGCGCGATGAAGCTCGGCCAGTTCGGCCCGCATATGGACCCGCAATGCCGCGTCGAGGTTGGATAGCGGTTCGTCCATGAGAAAGGCGACCGGCTTGCGAACCATCGCCCGGCCGAGCGCAACGCGTTGCCGCTGTCCACCGGAGAGCTGCCCCGGTTTCCGCTGCAGCAATTGCTCGATCTTCAAGGTGCGCGCCGTCTCTTTGACGGCTGCTTGGATCGACCGGAGCTTCCTTCCGCGCGCGGGCGACAAACGTCCCAGCAAGGGCAGCCGCTCGAGCAGCGAAAGATCGCGCAACAACAGCGGCGTCATCATGTTGCGCTCGACCGAAAGATGCGGGTAGAGGGCATAAGACTGGAACACCATCGCGAGATCGCGGGCGCTCGGCCTGATGCCGGCAACGTTCCTGCCGTCGATCAGTACATCTCCGCTGCACGGATCCTCCAGCCCCGCGATGATGCGCAGCAGGGTCGATTTGCCGCAGCCTGACGGCCCGACCAGGGATACGAATTCTCCGTCGGCAACGTTGAGGCCAACGTCCCCAAGCACCTTGGTCGGGCCGAAGGCCTTTTCGATATTACGCAAACTGATCGCGGCCATGTGAGCTTCCGTCGCAACGATTTTTCCGCAGACGGTTCTGGCGCTCCAATGCAACAAAGCTGTTACATTCATAACCTAAGCTTATGTTTGCGCATGCGGGGTAACGACGCATGTCGGATATATCCAGGACGAATCGAGATGTTGCTGACGAGCGCGAGGGTTCGCGCGTTCAATGCGGTCCTCGAGACCGGAAGCTTCTCCGCCGCCGCGAAAAAACTGGGTCTATCGCAGCCGGCGATCACGCAGTCAGTGCGTGACATCGAGCGGGAAGCAAACATTACGCTGTTCGAACGCCGCGGACGAGCGATCGCACCGACAGCCTTGTGCGCGGAGTTGTATCGGCTGACGGCGGAATCCGAACGCTGCGAAACCGAGGCGCTGAAGCTACTGAAGCAGCACGCCAACTTGGAAATCGGAACATTTCAGATCGGGCTCGGGAATTCGATGCCCGGCATGGCGCTGATCCGAGAGTTCCGCCGCCGATTTCCGGGCGTCCAGGTTCAGGTCGAGCTGGGGTCATGGGCCAACATCATCGCAGCCGTCGTGGAGCAGCGTGTCGATGTCGGCGTGCTGCCCAACGTGCCCGATGACGGCCGGTTCCTGCGCAGAATCTGCGTCAAGCAGGACGTGGTCGCCATCGTCGCAGAGGACGCCCCGCTGGCCCAGCTCACGCAAACGAGCTGCAGCGAACTGGTACGCCATCCGCTTATTTTCAGAACCGCGACCTCTTCTACACAGCGGGTCGTGGACCGGGGCTTTCGCAGCAGTGGCTTGGCACCAAGGCCGACCATGGTTCTCGACACTCGGGACGGCGTCCATGAAGCCGTCGCGAACGGCCTCGGGATCGGCTTCATGTGGGAGTTCGGCTCAAGCCGCAAGGACGGCATCCGCAAGCTTCGTGTGGTCGACTTTGAGCAGAGTCATCCCGAACACGTCTTTCACCTGACGGGACGCGCAAGCCCGCTCGTCAGAGCGTTTCAGGCCATTCAAATCTAGCTAGTCGAATTGGACCGGATCAGATCCGGGATATGAGTGGGCGACAAATTCGCAGAACGCGCGAGCGGCCGCGGACAGCTTCGTCTTGCCTTTCCAGGCAAGCCCGACGTCCATGGTGTGGACGTCGTCATCGAGCGTCTTCAGATCAATGCGATGACCTTCGAGCGACCAGGGACGGTAGACCATGTCCGAAAGGATGGTGATTCCCATACCGGTCGCGACCATGCTGCGAACCGCCTCAACCGAAAGGGTACGGAAGATGACGTTCGGAACGTGCGTCGTGTGCTGCCAGTAGCGCATCGCGGAGCGTTCGGCCTCATCGACGGTCAGCATCAAATACGGCTCGCTCGCCAGGTCCGCCAGCTTGACGCTGTCCTTGCGCAGCAGCGGATGATTGACGCAGGTCCACAAGCGGCGCGGTGAGCGCAGCAGCAGCCGCGAGCGGATCGAGTGCCGGTCATGCAGGTTCGCGATCAACATGATGGCTGCATCGACGCTGCCGCTGATCAGGCTCTGCTCGATCGCATCACGTTGAAACTCGTGCAGCCGGACCGTGATGCCCGGAAAGGTCCGCCAGAACCGCGTCAGCAGCGGCGGCAGGAAATATCCGGCAACGGTGTAGCTCACCGCCACGTCGACGGTGCCGTCGACCTGCGTTCCCCAGCGATGCGGCCCCCTTGTCGCATCCGACACGCTCGCCTCGATCGCGCGGGCGCGCTGCAGGAACTCATGGCCGTCGAATGTCAGCGTCACGCCGTTGGAATGGCGATCGAACAATTTGCGGCCGAGCTCAGCCTCGAGCGCCTTGATCGACGAGGTGACCGCCGACTGCGTCACGTTCAAAGCCGCCGCAGCCGCCGAAACGCGGCCGCTCTCTGCCGTCGCGATGAAATGCCGGACCTGACGAAACGTCAGAGACATAAAAAATTCCGATATCAGTGAACGATATTTCGAATTTTACAATCCCGCGACGGAACGGAAAAATCAATCCGTCGGTTCCGGGTGAGAAGGCGTTGGGATGATGTCTGATGGTTTGGAGTTGGTCGCTCGCGGTGTCAGCGTCCAATTCGAAGGCCTGAAAGCGCTGTCCAACGTTACACTGACCGTGCCGCGGGGGCGTATCGCAGGACTGATCGGCCCCAATGGGGCCGGCAAAACCACCCTTATTAACGTACTGACCGGATTCCAGCCGGTCGGCACCGGCACCGTCGTGTTGGAAGGCGAAACGCTCAACGGCATTGCAGCGCACATGCTGCGACGCAAAGGCGTGGCGCGAACCTTTCAGTCAGGCCGACTTTTCCGCGACCTGCCTGTGGTGGACAACCTGGAAGTGACCGGCGTCGGCCTCGGCCAGAGCCGGCCCGACGCAATCGGCGAGGCCGAACGGGTCATGGCCTGGCTCGGCATTTCGCACCTCGCCAACACCATCGCCGGCGCGCTGCCCTATACGGACGAGCGTCGCGTCGCGATCGGCCGCGCCATCATGGGCACGCCGCGCTATCTGTTGCTCGACGAACCGGCGGCCGGCATGTCCGAACACGAGAGCCACGAACTCGCCGCGATCATCCGCCGCATCGCGGTCGAGCTCAATGTCGGCGTGCTGCTGATCGAGCACAATATCGGCCTCGTGCTCGAACTCTGCGAACGCATCTTCGTGCTCGACTCCGGCGAGGTCATCGAAGTCGGCCCGCCCGCCCAGATCCGCGACAGCGATGCGGTGCGGCATGCCTATATGGGCACGCAGCGCGACGAGCTGCTTCCATCGGTCGCAGCCGAAGCGGCCGTCGCGTCATGACCGCGCTCGTCGTCGACGACATCACGGTAAGCTATGGGCGCCTCACGGCGCTCCGCGGCGTGACATTGACGGTCGAGGAAGGCGAAATCCTGTTCGTGACCGGCCCGAACGGCGCCGGCAAGTCGACGCTGCTGAGCGCCATCGCAGGCGTCGTGCCGCCGCGCTCCGGCTCCATCATGATCGATGGCGCAGGGATCGCCGGCGCCGCGCCCGAGGACATCGCCCGGCGCGGGTTCTCGCTGGTGCCGGAGGGACGCAACGTCTTCGGCGCGTTGACGATCGAGGAGAACCTGAAGGTCGGCACCGGTATGCGCGCCGACCGCAGGACAATCGCCGACGACCTCGATCAGATCTACCAGGAATTCCCGATGCTGGCCGAGCGCCGCCACACCCCGGCGGGCATGCTCTCCGGCGGCCAGCAGCAGATGCTGGTGATCGGCCGCGCGCTGATGGCCGCGCCCCGCATCATGGCCATCGACGAGCCGTCGCTCGGCCTCGCGCCGAAGATCATCGACCAGGTCTACGAGATCCTGCTGCGGCTGCGGGCACTGCGCAAGCTCACCCTCCTGATCGTCGAGCAGAGTTCGACGCGCGCCATGATGACGGGCGGGCGGATGGTCCTGATCCGCGGCGGTCGCATCGTGCTCGAGGGCCCCGCCGCCGACCTGGTCCGGGACGATCGCCTGAAGCAAAGCTATTTCGGCTTCGGAGATCACTGAGATGCGCGAGCTGCTCCAGATCATCTTCGACGCGCTGAGCCTCGGCAGCCTCTATGCCCTCGGCGCGCTCGGCATCGCCCTGATCTTCGGCGTGATGCGGCTGGTCAACTTCGCCCATGGCGATTTCATCGCCTTTTGCGTGTTCGCCATGCTGTGGCCGTCGATCGATGCGGCGGCGGTGGTGTTTGCCGGCCAGCTGCCGTTCTATCTCCTGATCCCGCTGCTGCTGCTGACCGGCGCCGCGCTGTCGATCCTGTCTGAAATCGTCGTCTTCCGCCGCTTCCGCAACGCCAACCCGGCGACGATGATGATCGCGTCCTTTGCGCTCGGCTTCGTCATCCGGCATCTGCTGCTGATGCTGTTTTCCAGCCGGCCGAAGTCGATCACGCTGTGGCCGAGCCTCGGCCTGCCGGTCGAATTCCTCGGCGCGCATATTCCGATGCTGCAGGTCGTGACCATCATCATCACGCTGACCGTGCTGGTGATCCTCGTCCTGTTCCTCAAGCGCACCCGCTACGGGCTGGAGATGCGCGCGGCGGCCGATAATTTCACCATGGCGCGCATGCTCGGGGTCCGCGCCAACGGCGTGATCCTGCTGGCCTTCGCCATCAGCGGCATGCTGGCGGCGGCGATCGGCCTGATCCTGGCGACCAATTCCGGCACCGCCGACATCGGCATGGGCGCCAACGTGATGCTGATCGCGTTCATCGCGACCGTGATCGGCGGCCTCGGCAGCATTCCCGGCGCCGTTGCCGCCGGTTTCCTGATCGGTGCGGCCAGCGTCGTGTTCCAGGCGACCCTGCCGCACGATGCCCGCGTGTTCCGCGACGCGTTCGTCTACGGCGCCGTCATCGTCGTCCTTCTGGTGCGGCCGCAAGGGCTGTTCGCACCGAAATCCGCCAAGCAGAGGGTCTGATCGATGTCGCAGCGGCCGTCCGTCATCCGGCAAACGATCATCACGCCGATCGTGCTGATCGTGGCGCTGCTCATCATCGCCGCCCTCTCCTATCAGTTCGGCAGCCGGGCGTTCAACCGCACCGTGGTCGAGATGTTCATCAACATCATGGTGGTGGTCGGTCTCTACGTCTTCGTCGGCAATTCGGGCCTGCTGTCGTTCGGCCATATCAGCTTCATGTGCCTCGGCGCCTACACGACCGCCTGGCTCACGATTCCGCCGGTCATGAAATCGATCACGCTCAAGGGCCTCCCGACGTGGCTGCTTCATGCGCAGCTGCCGATGTGGGTAGCAACGCCGATCTCCGGGGTATTCGCCGCATTGTTTGCCCTGATCGTCGGGCGCGTCATCATGCGCCTGTCGGGCATCGCCGCCTCGATCGCGACCTTCGGCCTGCTCGGCGTCATCAACAATGTCTATTCGAACTGGGATTCGGTGACGGGTGGGCAAGGCTCGATCGTCGGCATTCCGCCCACCATGAACGTCTGGACCGGATGGATCGGCGGCGCCGCGGCGATCGCGATCGCCTATCTCTACGCGATCTCGCGCTCGGGACTGGCGCTGCGCGCTACCCGCGACGAGGCAGTCGCCGCCAGCGCCTCAGGCATCGACATCGTCCGCGAGCGGCTGATCGCCTTCGTCGTCAGCGCCTTCATCATCGGGCTCGCCGGCGCGCTCTACGCGCACTTCCTGAGCATCGTCAATCCCGGCGCATTCTATCTGCGGACCACCTTCATCACGCTGTCGATGCTGGTGGTCGGCGGCATGTACAGCCTCAGCGGCGCGGTCTCGGGCGTGGTCGCGATCTCGCTGCTGATCGAGCTGTTCCGCGATCTCGAGAAAGGCATCAGCCTCGGCGGGCACACCGTCGGCTTGCCGAACGGCGCCCAGGAGATCGCGATCGGCATCATCACCATCGTGATCCTGATGTACCTGCCGACCGGGTTGACCCGCAACCGGGAGTTCTCCTGGCGCCGCTGGCCGCTGCAGCGGCGCGTGGCCCGGCCGGTCCAGACCGCATTGAAGGAACTGCACTAACGCTCGTTTTGCAAAATTGGAGGAGTGGCATATGCGCTTGACGACATTACTCGGCATCCTGGCCGGAGCATCCACGCTCTGGATCGCACCGGCCCGGGCGGCCGACGAGATCGTGGTCGGTTTTGCGACCGCGGCATCCGGATTCATGCAGGCTTATGACAAGCCGGCGCAGGACGCGGCGCTGATCCGGATCGACGAGATCAACAAGGCCGGCGGCCTGCTCGGCAAGAAGCTCAAGCCGGTGTTTGCCGACACCAAGACCGACCAGGCCGAAGGCGCCAAGGCCGGCCTTGCGGTGCTCGACCAGGGCGCCGACCTCGTGATCGTGTCCTGCGACTACGATTTCGGCGCGCCCGCGGCGCTGCAGGCGCAGGCTGCCGGCAAGGTTTCGTTCTTCCTCTGCGCCGAATCGATCAAGGCCGGAATTCCCGGCGTCGGCCCGTTCTCGTTCTCGGCCTCGGTGCTGGCGCCGGTGCAGGGCGCGACGATGTCGGAATGGGCGTATACCAAGAAGAACGCGCGCAGCTTCTATCGGCTGCTCGACAGCTGGACCGTCTACAACAAGGGTATCTGCGACGGTTTCGACTGGATGCTGCCGCGCCTGAAGGAGGCCAAGCTGGTCGGCAGCGACACCTTCAAGAACGACGACGCCTCGATCGCTTCGCAGATCACGCGCATCAAGAGCCTGCCGAAGGAACCCGACGCCATCATGCTGTGCACGATGATGCCGGGCGCCGTCTCCGCCATCAAGCAGATCCGCGCCGCCGGCATCAAGTCGATGATCCTCAACGGCTCGGGCGTCGACGGCAGCTACTGGATGAACGCCGTTCCGGATCTGTCGAACTTCTACGTTCCGGTTCAGGGCTCGGTCTACGGCGACGATCCGAACGCCAAGGTCAACGAGTTCAACAAGAAGTACAAGGAGGTCACCGGCGGTGACCCGTCCAGCCAGTACGTCTATCCGGGCTATGTGCTGATCGACGTCTGGGCCAAGGCGGTCGAGCGGGCCAAGTCGACCGATGCAGCGGCGGTCGTGGCCGAACTCGAGAAGATGAACAACGAGCCCACGCTGTTCGGGCCGCGCACCTTCACCAAGGACATCCACCACCAGAACCAGGGCCGTTACCTGATCGTCGACACCGAGGCCGGCAAGCCGAAGGTGATCGACCAGTGGACGATCTCGGAGAAGATCCCGCTGGACTATCTGGTGTCCAAGTAACCCGGCAACACGCCGCTCTGGGTGCGCTGGACGCACGCAGGGCGGCCTCGCCGCCGGTCCTTTATAAAGCCTGCTGGAAGGAAATCAGGAGATGGTCGTGATCAACTGCGACATGGGCGAGGCCTACGGCCTCTACAAAATGGGCGACGACAAGGCATTGATGCCCCATATCGACGTCGCGAACGTCGCGTGCGGCTTTCATGCCTCCGACTTCAATCACATGCGCAAGACCGTGCAGCTCGCCAAGCAGTTCGGCGTCAAGGTCGGCGCGCACCCCTCGCTGCCGGATCTGCAGGGCTTTGGCCGCCGCGAGATGAAGATCAGCCGCGAGGAGCTCGGCAACTGCCTGCTCTATCAGATCGGCGCGCTCAAGGCGTTCCTCGACGCCGAGGGCATGCCGCTCAATCACATCAAGCCGCATGGCGCGCTCTACGGCATGGCCGCGCGCAACGAGGAGATCGCTGAGGCCGTGGCTGACGCCGCCGACGTCTACAAGGTGCCGCTGCTCGGCATGAAGGGAACGCTGCACCAGCAGGTCTACGAGCGGCGCGGCCACGCTTTCGTCGCCGAATATTATGCCGACCTCGACTACAATGGCGACGGCAGCCTGATCATCACACGCGAGCACGAGGCCAAGGATCCGGTCGATGCCGCAAGCCGGTGCGCAAGGGCCGTCAACGAAGGCAAGACGCGCACGGTAGCGGGAAATGACATCATGGTCGGCGCCGATTCGATCTGCATTCATTCCGACACGCCGAATGCGGTCGCCATCGCAGAGGCCGTTCGCGAAGCAGTCCGCCCCTATCTCACCGCGCGCTGAGCCGTCGCGGCAACGAAGCAAAGATTCTCAAAGAGGAAACCATGGCCACCCAGCAGATCTTCTCGCCACTCCCGGGCATCTTCTACCGCAAGCCCGCACCCGACAAGCCGGTCTACAAGAACGACGGCGACGTCGTTGCGGAGAGCGACACGATCGGGCTCATCGAGGTGATGAAATCATTCAATGAGGTGAAGGCCGGCGCTGCCGGCAAGATCGTTCGCTTCCTGGCCGAGAACGAGGATGCCGTGATGGCCGGCCAGCCGATCGCCGAAATCGACGTTTGAGCGCACCCGGCCATGGCGATCAAGAAGCTCCTCATAGCCAATCGCGGCGAGATCGCGGTGCGCATCATCCGCGCCGCGCGCGATCTCGGCATTGTGACCGTTCAGGTCCACAGCAAGGCCGACAAGGACTCGCTCGCGGTCCGGCTCGCCGACGAAGCGGTCGATATCGGTCCGCCGCAGGCGTCGAAATCCTATCTCAACCAGGCAGCGATCCTCGCCGCGGCACAGAGCAGCGGTGCCGATGCGATCCATCCCGGCTACGGCTTCCTTGCGGAGAATGCCGAGTTCGCAGCCGCCGTCGAAGCGGCCGGATTGATCTTCGTCGGCCCGACCGCGCAATCGATCCGCCTGATGGGAGACAAGGTCGCGGCGCGCGAGGCCGCCGCGGCGGCCGGCGTGCCGACGGTGCCTGGCAGCGAAGGGCGGCTGGAGTCGGCGGAGGCGGCATTCGCGCTGGTCGGGAAAACCGGCTTCCCTGTCATGATCAAGGCCGCAGCCGGCGGCGGCGGACGCGGCATTCGCATCGCGCGGTCTGCCGAGGAGTTTCATCATCTGATGCCGCAGGCGCAGGCCGAGGCGCTCGCGGCCTTCGGCGACGGCGGGCTCTATGTCGAGAAACTCGTCGAAGGCGCGCGGCACATCGAGGTCCAGGTGCTCGGCGATGGACGCGACGTGATCCATTGCTTCGAGCGCGAATGCTCGCTGCAGCGTCGCCGCCAGAAGGTCTGGGAAGAGGCCCCCTCACCCTCGCTCACCCAGGCCGTACGTGAGAAACTCTGCACCTCGGCCGTGGCGCTCGCCAAGGCGGTCAACTACCGCGGCGCCGGGACACTCGAATATCTCTATGATGACAGGACCGGCGAGTTCTATTTCCTGGAGATGAACACCCGCATTCAGGTCGAACATCCCGTCACGGAAATGGTCACCGGCATCGACCTCGTGCGCGAGATGATCCGAATCGCCGGCGGCGAGCCGTTGCGCATCCGTCAGGACGAAGTGCGCGTCAGCGGCCATTCGATCGAGGTTCGCATCAACGCCGAGGATCCCGCCAGGAATTTCCTGCCCAATCCGGGTACGGTGAACGCGCTGTGCGTCCCCGGTGGTGACGGCGTGCGCTTCGACAGCATGCTCTATCAGGGCTACACGGTGCCGCCGTTCTACGACAGCCTGCTCGGCAAGCTGATCGTGCACGACAAGGATCGGCCGAGCGCCATCAGGCGGCTCGAACGCGCGCTGGCCGAGCTCAACGTCGAGGGCATTTTCACGACAAAGCCCCTGCACCAGGCGCTGGCGCGCGACGCCGACGTCAAGGCCGGACGCTTCCATACGGCATGGCTCGAACCGTGGCTGGAGTCCCATGCCGCCGGCCTTGCCACCGCTCAACCGCCATCGACCGTGAAGGTCGCGCCATGATGGCAAGAGAATCCGCCCCGTCAGCAACAGGAGGCCGCTAGTCATGCAAACCCGATTTTCCTTCGGCGGCGACGAGCACATCTTCGCCGAGGTCGGCGAAGCGATGTCGCTCGAGGCCTTTTTCAAGAGCCTCTTCATCACCAATGCGGTGCGCGACGCGAAGATCAAGGGCGTCACCGAGATCTGCCCGGCAAACGCGTCCTATCAGGTCAAGTTCGATCCCGACCAGATCAAGCCCGACGATCTCCTCACCGAGCTGAAGCGGCTGGATTCCGCATCGGAGAAATCGGAGCCGGTGATCAAGACGCGGATCATCGAGATTCCCGTGCTTTACAATGATCCCTGGACGCACGAGACCCTGATGCGCTTCCGCGAGCGTCATCAGGATCCAAACGGGACCGATCTCGAGTACGCCGCCCGGATCAACGGCCTCGAGAGCGTCGACGCCTTCATCAAGGCGCATTCCAGCGCGCCCTGGTTCGTCTCGATGGTCGGCTTCGTCGCCGGACTGCCCTTCCTCTACCAGATGGTCGAGCGCAAGCGGCAGCTTCAGGCCCCGAAATATCTGCGCCCGCGTACCGACACGCCGAAACTCACCGTCGGGCATGGCGGCTGCTTCAGCTGCATCTACTCGGTGCGCGGCGCCGGCGGCTACCAGATGTTCGGCATCACGCCGATGCCGATCTACGATCCCAACCAGAACATCAGCTATTTGCGCGACTTCATGTGCCTGTTCAGACCGGGCGACATCGTGAAGTGGAAGCCGATCGACCGGGCGGCCTATGACGCCGCGGTCGCCGACGTCGACGCCGGCCGCTTTGCGCCCGTGATCCGCGACGTCTCGTTCTCGCTGACCGAGTTCAACCGCGACGTTGACGCCTACAACGCCAAGCTCGATGGAGTTCTCCATGGCCGTTAAGGTTTTGAAGCCGGGTCTAGCGACCACCGTCCAGGATCTCGGGCGTCCGGGCTATTATCACATCGGCATCCCGCTCTCCGGCGGCATGGACCGTCACGCGCTCGCGGCCGCCAATCTCCTGGTCGGTAATGAGGCGGGTGCAGCCGTGCTCGAAGCCGTGTTCATGGGACCGGAGCTTGAATTCACCGAGGATACCATCGTCGCGATCACCGGCGCGGAGCTGCCGCCGAAACTCGACGGCGAGCCGCGCGAGACCTGGACCAGCTTCAAGGTGAGGCGCGGCCAGATCTTATCCTTCGATTTCCTCAAGCAGGGCGCACGCGGCTACATCGCAGTCGCCGGCGGTATTGATGTGCCCGTCGTTCTCGGCTCGCGCTCGACCTACGCGCTCGGCGCGCTTGGCGGATTCAAGGGCCGCAAGCTCGAGGCCGGCGACGAATTGCCCATCGGCCATGCCGCCGCGACAGGCAAGGACGGACGCAGCGTCGCCAGGGAGTTGCGCGGGCAACCGGCGGGAATGCCGACGGAACTGCGCGCGATGCCCGGCCTCTACTGGCACCGCATCACCGAGGCGGCCGGCAACGGCTTCTTCTCTGACACCTGGAAGGTCGCACCGGAGGCGGACCGGATCGGCTACCGCTTCAAGGGCGGGAAGCCGCTCGAATTCGTTCCACGCGAACCGCCGTTCGGCGCCGGTTCCGACCCGTCCAATATCACCGATGCCTGCTATCCCTACGGGTCGATCCAGGTTCCCGGCGGCACCGAGCCGATCGTGCTGCATCGTGATGCAGTCTCCGGCGGCGGCTACTTCATGGTCGGGACCGTCATCGCCGCGGACATGGACCTAATCGGCCAGCTGCAGCCCAACACGCCGGTGAAGTTCGTCAAGGTCGATATGAAGGAGGCGCTTGCGGCGCGCAAAAGCCGCTCGGAGTTGCTCGGCAGGCTGCACAGCGCATTGGCATAGTCGCCGGTAACCTGCCCTGTCCGCCAAGACCGCGGTCACCGATCGGTGACCGCGTGATCACGTCCTGCGCTTCAGGCCGTCGGTTGCGGCCTCTCAGGTCCGGAATCGGCGCCGCCGCGCGCTCTCGGCTTGTCGGCACGAGAGTTGCAAAGAATACCGCTGGGCTGAGAAACACGCTCATGAGTTAGGCAACATCGGAACAACCGCGATGTCCGTTTCTCTGAAACAGATCCGCTACTTCGTCGCCGCCGCCGAGACCGGGCGCATCAGCCAGGCGGCGATCGACCTCAACGTCTCGCAATCCGCAGTCACCGCGGCGATTCAGCAGCTCGAGGCGACCGTCTGCGCGCGCCTGCTGGAACGCGCGCCGAACGGCGTCACCGTAACGATGGAGGGCAGCCGCTTCCTGTCCCAGGGCCGTCAGATCCTCGCCGCCGTCGCCGAGGCGGTGCGCAACACGCAGATATCGGCGGGACCACTGTTCGGCACGATCCGCATCGGCGTCACCTATACCGTGTCGGGCTATTTCCTGCCGCGTCACCAGAAGCGGTTCCAGGCCAGCTTTCCCGGCATCACGATCGAGCTGTTCGAGGCGCCGCGCGACGTGCTGGAACGCGCGCTCGTCGACGGCGCGCTCGATCTCGCTGTGATGCTGGTCTCGAACCTGCGCGACAATGCCATGCTGACGAGCGAGACGCTGCTGCGATCGCCGCGCCGCCTGTGGCTTGCGCCAGAGCATCCGCTGACCCGCACTGAGCGGGTCCATCTCGCCGACATCGCAGCCTATCCCTACGTCATGCTCACCGTCGACGAGGCCAAGCACACCTCGATGCGCTACTGGAGCAACGCCTCGCTCGAACCGAACACGATCTTCCGCACCTCCTCGGTCGAAGCCGTGCGCTCCATGGTCGCAGGCGGCATGGGGATCGCCATCCTCTCCGACCTGATCTACCGGCCCTGGTCGCTGGAGGGACAGCGGATCGAGACCCGCGTCATCGAGGACGAGGTGCCCAGCATGGATATCGGTCTGGCCTGGCGGCGCGACACCAAGCCGTCGGAAGCAGCGATGGCGTTCCGCGATTTCATGCGCTTCGCGGTCGCCGGCGTCGGGCCGGGGCGGCCCCCCGTCAGCATGGATCAGCGGCACCAGGCCGAGGAGGCGATCGAAATCTAGAACATCTGTTTCCGTTTTATTCGACTTGACGCCGTCCGGCTGTCCTCGCCAAACTTTGGCCGGGGACACGACGACCGGAGGCACAGCCGGCGGCGGGGAGTGAGACATGCAAGTCACCTACACGACCAACGACATCCCGTTGCAGAGCCGCCGCCAGTACTGGCAGGAGGTCGTCTCGAAGACTTACTACTCGCTCGACCTGCGCTTCCCGAGCAGGCGCGAGTTCGATGCGCGCCTCGGCGCCTGGTCGATGGGTCCCCTCTCGGTCTCGCGAAACATCGCCAATGGCCTGCTGTACAAGCGCCATGAGCGGCATCTCCTGAGCGAGCGGGAGGAATCCTTCCTGATCACGGTGCCCGAACTCGCCGAAATCCGCTTCGAGCAGGACGGCAAGGTGGTGCACTGCAGGCCCGGCGCATTCCTGATCGAGCGCAGCCACCTGCCCTACGAATTCAGCCATCAGGATCCGACGGCGCTGTGGTGCCTGAAAATCCCGAGCGCTGTGCTGCGCGGGCGCATCACACGGCCCGAACGCCTCGCCACGCTGCAATTCGACGCCAGCCGCAGCGTCGGCGCGCTGTTCGTCGACACGTTGCGGCTCTCCGCCGAGCGGATCGAGGAAATGGACGAGACGGCTCGCGCGATGATGGGCAAGCACCTCATCGAGCTGCTTGCGATGGCCATCGAATCCGACGACCGCGTGCTCACCGGCCACTCCTCCTCGGTGCGCAACGGCCATCTGCTGCGCTGCGAGCAGTTCATCCGTAGCCACCTCGACGACATGCGGCTGACGCCGCAGATGATCGCTGATGGCTGCGGCATTTCGCTGCGCTATCTGCACCAGATCTTCGAAGGCGAGGGTCTGACCGTCTGCGCCCATATCCGCAACCAGCGGCTGGCAATGTGCGACGCCCTGCTGCGCGATGCGAGCTGCCGCAAGAGCATCTCGGAAATCGCCTATCAATGGGGCTTTGCCGACCAGGCGCAATTCAGCCGCAACTACCGGAGCCGGTTCGGCTGCACACCCAGCGAGGCCCGCGCCACCTCGCGCGCCGCCAACGCCTGACGACGGCATCGATAACGCCACCGGTGTGATGTTCCCTGGTCGGCCCGCCGCCGGTCCGGGCAGGTATGCCCCCGTGCAGGGCATCGCATATGGTTACGGCCAGGTCCCATAGCGGGTGTAAGCCGCCTGCATAGTTTCGGAATAATAGAATAACACGACTGATTTGCCCGACATGTCAAGCCGGGCGAATGCCGGCGCGCCGCCGGCTCCTTTGCATGGGGTTGTTTTCGACGTTTTGCAGTACGCCCCTGCGGAGGCGGGCGATATGCGACAGCCCCGCCCCATGCGGGTACGCTCTCTCGCACAAATCTTCCTGCGCTCAGCGTCAAGAAGGCAAGCCGCCGCTCTGCCTAAGATCGGCGAAACGCTTGTTCGAAAGGAAGACGCATGGTGCAGGACCTTCGTGTGGCTGTCGACGTCGGGGGCACGTTTACCGACATCTGCATCATGGACGAGACGACCGGTCTCATCCGCATCGAGAAGACCTCCTCCACGCGCGATCCGATCGAAGGGATCATGGGCGGCGTGTCCAAGGCCGGGATCGATCTGTCCAGGGTGGCGCTGTTCTCGCACGGCACGACGGTTGCCACCAACGCGCTGATTACGCGCCGACTGCCCCGCACCGCCGTGGTGACGACCAAGGGGTTCCGCGACGTCATCGAGATCCGGCGCGCCAACAAGGAAGATCTCTGGGACACCTACAAGGACGTCGTGCGGCCCTATGTGCCACGGCGGGACCGCCTGACCGTGCCCGAGCGCGTCGATGCCGGGGGCAAGGTGATCGAACCGCTCGACGTCGAAGCCGCGCGCGCGGTGGCGCGCATCCTCAAGCGTCGTGGCGTTGCCGCAGTCGCGGTCTGCTTCATGAACGCCTATCTCAACGGGGCCAATGAGCGCGCCATGCGCGACATCCTGCTGGCGGAGATGCCCGACATTCCGGTGTCGATCTCCTCGCAAGTGCTTCCCGAGATCTTCGAGCATGAACGGTTCTCGACCACGGTTGCCAACGCCGTGGTGAGCCCGGTCGTCGTCAACTACACGAGCCGGCTCGGCGAGCGCCTCGCCCGCGAGGGCTACACCCGCGATCTCCTGCTGCTGCACACCGGCGGTGGCGTGATGACGCCGGCGAGCGTCAAGGATTTTGCGGCCCGCCTCGCCGGCTCCGGTATCGCTGCGGGCGCCATCGCCAGCCGCTATATCGCCGGCCTCTGCGGCTTTCCCAATTCGATCGGCCTCGACATGGGCGGTACGTCCACCGACGTGTCGCTCGCCTATGAAGGCCACTCGCGCGTCACCAAGGACTGGCACATCGAATTCGGCTATCCGATCCGCTTCGCTTCGATCGAGGTGCTCACGATCGGCGCCGGCGGCGGCTCGCTGGCCTGGACCGACCCGGCCGGCTCCCTGCGCAACGGCCCGCAATCGGCCGGCGCCCACCCGGGACCGGCCTGCTATGGCAATGGCAACACGCAGCCGACCAACACCGACGCCAATGTGACGCTGGGCCGCCTCGGGACCGATCTCGCCGGCGGCAAGGTCAAGCTCGACCCCGCATTGGCCGAGCAGGCGGTCGAAGACGGCGTTGCAAAACCGTTCGGCCTCGGCCTGCACGAGGCCGCCGACGCGATCGTCAAGGTCGCCAATGCCAACATGTCGGATGCTGTGCGGCTGATCTCGATCAGCCGTGGCTACGATCCGCGCGACTTCGCGCTGGTGGCGTTCGGCGGCGCCGGCGCCCTGCACGGGGTCGACGTCGCGCGCGAGCTGGCAATTCCCGTCGTGATCGTGCCGCCGAATCCCGGCGTGACCTCCGCGCTCGGATGCCTGCTCGTCGACATGCAGCACGATTTCTCGCAGAGCTGCATGGTCGACGCCGCCGACGCCGACGCGACCGAGATCGAAGCACAGTTCGCCGAGCTCGAGAAAGCCGCGCTCGCGCGCCTCATCCATGAGGGCGTCGCGCAGCAGGACATCGTGCTGCAGCGCTCGATCGACATGATGTATCGCGGCCAGTGGCGTTCGCTCGCGGTGAACGCGCCGCAGCCGATCGGCGCGATCGCCGACCTGGTGCAGAGCTTCCACGCCGAGCACCAGCGCGAATACAATTTCCGCCGCGACAGCGCACCGGTGAGCTTCTTCCGCCTCAATCTGAAGGCGGTCGGTGTGGTTCCGAAGGCCGAATTTGCCGTTCACGCGCCGACCGGTGTTAGCCCCGCGCCGGTTGGCCACCGCAGGGTGTGGTTCGAAGGCAGCGGGCTCGATACGCCCGTCTATCGGCGCGCCGACCTGCCCTGCGGTTTCTCCTTCCAAGGCCCCGCGATCATCGAGCAGCTCGATGCCACGACCGTCGTGCCGCCCGGCGCCAGCGCCGAGGTCGACAAATATCTCAACATCATCATCCGCGTGAAGGAGTGAACCATGGCCACGGCCCTCCCGCTCGATCCCGTGACCTTCGAGGTCCTGAAGAATTCCTTCATCACCAGCGTCGACCAGATGGGCGAGCAGGTCCTAAGGACCTGCTACTCGTTCGTCATCTACAACCGCGACTTCTCCAGCGCGCTGCATGACGCCAACGGCGAATGCGCGGCGCAAGGCAACCAGGATATCGCTGTCCACGTCGGCACGCTGCATTTCACCTGCAAGGACGTGATGCGCCATTTCGAAGGTGACATGCATGAGGGCGATGTCTTTGCGATCAACGATCCCTATGCCGGCGGCACGCACTTCTCCGACGTGCGGCTGATCCGCCCGATCTTCGCCGACGGCAAGATCATCGCCTTCAGCCAGTCCAACGGACACTGGTCGGACGTCGGCGGCAGCGTGCCGGGATCGTTCGACGTCGCCGCCCGCGAGATGTTCCGCGAGGGCCTGCGCATCACACCGGTCCGCCTGTTCGACAAGAACGGCCTGCGCAAGGACGTTGCGCATCTGATCGCCTCCAACACCCGTGACCCGGCCTCGATCATCGGCGACATCCAGGCGCAGGCCGAAGCCACTGCGGTCTGCGAACGCGAGATCCTGCGCCTGGTCGGCAAATACGGCCGCGACACGGTCGAGACCGGACTTGCCGCCGTGCAGGACTATGTCGAGCGCTCGGCCCGGCAGCGCATCGCAGCGCTTCCTGACGGCGAATGGGAAACCGTCGACTATATCGACCGCGATCCGGCCGGCGGCGAAGGCATGATCCCGATCCGCATCAAGATGACGATCAAGGGCGACCGCGCGATCTACGACTTCACCGGCAGCCATCCGACCATCGGATCGATCTACAACTCGGCGTTCGGCGCCACGTTCTCGGCGGTTGCGGCCGGCATGAAGACCTTCTTCCCCGACCTGCCGCTCAATTCCGGCTTCTACCGCTGCTTCGACATCATCGCCCCCGAAGGCTCGATCGTCGATGCCAAATGGCCGATCGCGGTGACGGGCTTCCTGATGCCGTTCGAGAAGATCATGAACTCGATCTACGAAATGTGGTCGAAGTTGATGCCCGAGCGCGCGCTCGCCTGCGCCTTCAACCTCGAATATCTGCTGACCGGCGGGCTCGACGCCCGCAGCCCCGACAAGCCGATCTTCATGTTCTACGACTGGCTGCCCGGCGGCTGGGGCGGACGCAACGGCAAGGACGGCAGCAACGTCACGACCGCTTGCTTCGGCACCGGATTGATGTCGCAGCCGGTCGAAGGCCAGGAGCGCGCCAACCCGATCCTGACCACCGAATGCGAGATTCTCACCGACTCGCCCGGTCCCGGCAAATGGCGTGGCGGCGCGGGCGTGGTGAAGACGTCGCGGATGCTGCAGGCCGAGAAGACCGTGATCTCCTACATCTGCGACCGCGAGCGCGCCATCGTGTGGGGCATCGAGGGCGGCTTGCCGTCGATGCCGCACGGCCTGACCCTGAAGCGCGCCGGCAGCACCGCAGAGGAGCGGCTCGGCTCGATCTTCTCGGACGTCCCGATCGGCGAAGGCGACTTGTTTTCGCGTCCGACCGCCGGCGGCGGCGGTTTCGGCGATCCCTTAGAGCGCGATCCGAACCTCGTGATCGAGGACATCAAGGACGACTATATCTCGGTCGAGCGCGCCGCCAAGGACTATGGCGTCGTGGTTCACACTATCGACGCCGAACTCTGCAATTATGAAGTCGACAAGGTCGCGACCGCGGCGCTGCGCACGAAGATCCGCGCCGAGCGCGTCGCCAATGTCCGGCTCGATCCGGAGTTGGTCGCGCAGCGCTACCGCAGCGGTGAGCTCAACGCGTTCGACGTGATCCGCAGCCACGCGGTGATCCTCGACTGGGGCACCGGCGCGCTGCTTGCCGAGTCCACCCGCCAGTTCCGCGAAGCGTTCGAGCGGCGCTCGGTCGCGATGTGGAAAGCCGGCTGATCGTCACGGCAGCCGCGCCGCCGGCGCGGCCCGTGCGGCAGAAAAGGACGAGAAGCCGTCGCCCTTCACTTTCATTCAAACCATGAGGATTGCGCTATGACGATCTCGACGTGCCTTTCTTCCAACCGGCTGTGGCCAATCCGCTCCGTGCTCGGCATCGCCGCCGCCCTCGCCCTTGCCGGCGCCGCCACTCCGGCGGCGGCGGGGACCGAGACGCCGTGGTTTCCGATGAAGGTCTACGATGCGTCATCCGGCACGCCGAAGCCCGCCGACTACACACCGCTGCCGAAGGCCGAGAAGCCCTACAAGCTGTGCGTGCTGTTTCCCCACATGAAGGACAGCTTCTGGGTCGCCGTCGCCTACGGCATCGTGAAGCAGGCCGAGGCGATGAACGTCAACATGAACCTCTACGAGGCCGGCGGTTACGAGAACCTGCCCAAGCAGCTGTCGCAGTTCGACGACTGCATGGCAAGCGGACCGGATGCGATCATCGTCGGCGCCATCTCCGGCGCGGGCCTCAGCAAGAAGTTCGAGGAAGCCAAAACCAAAGGCGTGCCGGTGGTCGGCGTCACCAATCCGCTGCCGCCCAACGCGCTGCCCGCGGCCAATTATGTCGACTTCGTCGCGATGGGCGAGGTCACCGGCGACGGTCTGCTGGCGCAGGCCAAGCCCGGCGATAAGCTCAATATCGTTACGTTCCCCGGTCCGGCCGGCTCAGGCTGGGCAGAGTCGTTCAACGAGGGCTTCAAGAAGGCGATCGCCAAGAACCCGAACGCCAAGATCCTGGCTGAAAAGTTCGGCGACTCCGGCGTCGCCGCGCAGCTTCAGCTCATCCAGGACGCGCTGCAGGCCTATCCCGCCATGAACGTGATCTGGGGCACCGCCCCCACCGCGGAAGCCGCCATCGGCGCCGTTGCCGAGGCCGGCCGCAGCGACCTGAAGATCGTGTCGTCCTACGAGAACCAGGCCATGCTCGACGCGCTGAACCGCGGCGACATCCTCGCCTTCGCAACGCAATATCCCGTCGGCGAAGGCGCGATCGCGATCGACCAGGCCGTGCGTCTCATCGAGAAGAAGCCGGTCATGAGCCTGGTCCAGCCGGTGGCCACCGTCATCGACAAGACCACCGTGCCGAAATTGCAGATGGATCTCGTGCTGGCGCCCGCAAGCTGGACGCCGGTCTATTCGGTCAAGGCCAAGTAGGCCGATCGATACGGGCGGGAGCCGGCTCCCGCCTGCCTGCTCACGGCCACGGAGACGCGGATGAACGTCGAGATCGATCCAGAGCCGCCCGCACCCCTGCTTCAGTTGCGCGGGATATCGAAGCGATTCACCGGCGTCCGGGCGCTCGACCGCGTCGACCTCGATGTCCGTGCCGGCGAGCTTCACGTCCTGTTCGGCGAGAACGGCGCCGGCAAATCGACCCTGATCAATGTGGTCTCGGGCACCTTTCCACCCGACGAAGGCACCTTCCATTTCGGCGGCGAGGAGATCCACCGCCTGACGCCGCAGCGGGCGCGCGAGATCGGTATCAGTCCGGTGTTTCAGGAGTTCTCGCTGATCCCGAGCCTCACCGTGGAAGAGAACCTGTTTCTCGGCCGCGAGATCACGCGCGGCGGCGTGCTGCATTCGCGCGAGATGCGCAAGCGCGCTAAGGCGCTGATCGACGAGCTCGGTTTCGATCTCGATCCCGCGCGGCGGATCGATGACCTGTCCCGCGCGCATCAGCAGATGGCCGAGATCGCCAAGGCCCTGCTCGGCCGTGTCCGCCTTTTGATCCTCGACGAGCCGACCGCGTCATTGACCGAGCGCGAGACCGGACGGCTGTTTGAGCTGATCGCGCGCCTGAAGAGCCAGAATGTCGGGCTGATCTACGTCTCGCATCGCATGCGCGAAATCCGCGCGCTGGCCGACCGCGTGACGGTGCTGCGCGACGGCCGTCACATCCGGACCCTCGACGCCGCGACCTCAACCGATGGCGAGCTGGTGGAACTGATGACCGGCCGGACCATCGACCTGCTCTTCCCCGCCATCGCCCACCAGCCGGACCGAGTGATGGTCGACGTCGAAAACCTGACGCTCGCCGATGGCAGCGTGAGAGACGTCAATTTCCATGCCCGGTCAGGCGAGATCACCGGCATCGCGGGCCTGGTCGGCTGCGGCAAGTCGGAGCTGATCCGCGCGATCTACGGCATCGAGCGCACGTCGACCGGAACGATTCGGATCGGCGGTGCGCCTTACGAATCTCCAACCGCGAGACACAGCCTGAAGCGCGGCGTCGCCTACTTCCCTGCCAACCGGATCGCCGAAGGGCTCGCGCTGTCGCGTCCGATCCGCGAGAACGCGTCGATGACCGGGCTCGACCTGCCGGCCTTCGCCCGCTTCGGCATAATACGGCAGGCCGCCGAGCGCGTGACCATCGCGGGCATCATGCAGCAGCTGCAGCTCAGGCCGCCGAACATCGAACGCAGCGCCGGCGCCCTGTCGGGCGGCAACCGCCAGAAGGTGATGCTGGGGCGCGCGTTGACGCGCGAGTTGACCGTGTTCCTGTTCGACGAGCCGAGCGTCGGCATCGACGTCGGTGCCAAGCTCGAGGTCTACGAGTTCATGAAACGCCTCGTCGAGGCCGGCGCCGCCGTGATCGTGGTGTCTTCCGAATTGCCCGAGGTGCTGGCGCTGTCGAACCGGCTTTACGTCATGCATCAGGGCCGCATCGCCGCCGAGCTGACCGGTACTGAAAAAACCGAGCAGAATGTGCTTTCGAGCTTCTTCCGCGAACATCTCACCGCGGAGGTCGCATGAACTCGGCCCTGGTCGGCACAGCGCCGCGGGACGCGATCAGCCTCCAATCGATCGCAGGCCGAATCGGGCTGCTGCCGGCTCTGCTAGTGCTGCTGGTCGCCGGCATGTCGGCCGTCGATGCGCAGTTCTACGGCATCACCAACGTCCTCAACATCCTGCGCAACGCTTCGCTGCTGGCAATCGTCGCCTGCGGCCAGGCCCTTGTTATCATCGCGGGCGGCTTCGATCTTTCGGTCGGCGCGGTCGTCGCTTTGGCAAGCGTCGTCACCGCAAAGACCATGGCGGTCACCGCGGCCGCCTTTCCCGGCGCCAACGTCCTCATCATCGCCAGCGGGATCGTGGCCGGGCTCGGTTGCGGCGTCGTGGTCGGGCTCATCAATGGCTTCTGCGTGGCAAAGCTGAAGGTCTCCGGCTTCGTGGTGACGCTGGGCACGATGTCCGCGACCGCCGGCGTCGGCCTCATGATCACAAACGGCATCCCGGTCTACGGCATGCCCGAGATCTTCGTGAAAAGCTTCGGTCGCGGCCAGGCGTTCGGCCTGCCGACCGCCGCCCATGTCGCGCTGATCGTGATCCTGGTGATGGTGTTTGCACAGCGACGCACGCTGTTCGGCCGTTACGTCTACGCGATCGGCGGCAATGTCGATGCTGCCGTGGTGTCGGGCGTAACGATCCAGCGTCATATCGTCGGCACCTACGTCGTCTCGAGCGTCCTTGCGGCATTGACCGGCATTCTGCTGACGGCGCAGGTCGGTTCCGGACAAGCCAGCTTCGGCGGCGACCGAATGATGCTGCAATCGATCGCCGCCGCTGTGATCGGCGGCGTCAGCCTGCGCGGCGGCGTCGGACGCATCGAGATCGTCGCCGTCAGCGCACTGTTCCTGACCATCCTCGGCAACGCGCTCAACCTCCTGCACGTCGACTCGCGGCTTCAGCCGGTGTTCCTCGGCGTCATCATGGTTGCCGCCGTAGCGCTCGATGAACTCAGCCGACGGAGCACGCCGCGTGTCTGACCTCGAATTGACCGTTGCCGCCAAGGACACCGACCGCCCACAGCTGACGCTGGGCCGCCGGCTCTGGAGCGCGGTGCTTCCGGTCGCGTTGGCCGTGCTGTTGCTCGGCTTCGCCGCCGTCGACCATGGCGTGCTGTACCCAGCCAACCTGCTCAACATCGCACAACAGACCAGCTACCTGGCGCTGTTCGCGATGGCGCAGACGGTGGTCATCCTGACGCGCGGCTTCGATCTCGCCCTTGGCCCGACGGTGTCGATGGTCAGCGTCGGCACTGCGCTCGCGATGGCAGGCGTCACCGCGTCGGGCCATGGCACGACCGCCGCGCTGCTCACGGGGCTCGCGGCCGGCTTCGCGCTCGGCATCGCATGCGGCCTGTTCAACGGCGTGGTCGTCGCGCTGCTCGGGGTCAATCCGTTCGTCGCGACGCTGGGCAGTTACAACATCGCGATCGGGATCGCGACCACGCTTTCGTCCGGACGGCCGGTTCAGGGCGTGCCGGCGCCGTTCTCGCAGATCTTCTACAGCGGCAGCATCTTCGGCGTGCCGGCGGCGATCGCGATCACCTTCGCCGTCGGCGTCGGGCTGCACTTGCTGCTGGCGCGCACGGTGTTCGGCCGCTCGCTCTATCTGATCGGCACCAATCCGCGCGCTGCAGCGGTCGCCGGCCTGCCGGTGAAACGCATTCTGGTCGCGACCTATGTGCTGTGCTCCGCGCTTGCCGCGCTCGGCGCGATCATGATGACGGCGCGGACCGGATCGGGCGAGCCGAATCTCGGCGGCGCGCTGTCGCTGCAGGCGATCGCCGGCGCCGTGGTCGGCGGAACCAGCCTCGCCGGCGGGCGCGGCGGCGTCGGCACCGCGGTGCTCGGCGCCCTGTTCATCACCATTCTGTCCAACGGCATGAACCTCACCCGGATCGATGGATACGTCCAGATGGTCGTGCTCGGCGCGATCGTCATCATCGGCGTCCTGCTGGATCGCCTGCGGCAGGAGCGGCGCCCATGATGTCAGGCACTCTCATCCAGAACGGGATCGGGGCGCGCGATGCGTCGACGTCGATCTATGTCGCACCCTCGCTCGCCGCCGCACGCGATGCGCTGAGCGACTATGGCGCCGCGGGCTCTCCCCTGGCCGGCGGCACATGGATCATGCGATCTCCGATCCGGCACGCGCCGCTCAGGCCCCATTATGTCGCGATCGGAAGGATCGCCGAGCTGACCGCAATACGGATCGACAGCGACGCAGTCGAGATCGGTGCGGCCGTCACGCACGCGGCGCTTGCGGCAGCCTTGGCCGGCATGCCGGACTTTGCCGGCCTCGCCGCGGCCGCCGGCCGCTCTGCCAACCCGGCGATCCGCACGATGGCGACGATCGGCGGCAATCTCGCGGCATCGGACTTCGCCGCGGCGGATTGCGTGCCGGCGCTGCTCTGTCTCGATGCCGATGTCGAGATCTCGGGCCGCGACGGTTGCGAGCACCTGAGCCTGACGGATTTCCTCAAGATCCGCTCGACGCTCGTGCCCGGTCGCCTGGTGACACGGATCATCCTGCCCCGAAGCGAGCGTAAGACGGCCCATGTCCGGCTGCCGCTGCGCAGGTCGGGCGACTATCCGGTCGCCATCGTCAGCCTTTCGGTCAGCCTCGATGCGGCGAGCCGTGTCCGGGCCGCGCGGATCGCGGTCGGCTCGGTCGAAGCAGCCGCGCGACGATGGCCGCGGCTAGAAGCGGCGCTGCTCGGACGTCCGCTCGACGCTTTAGAAGCGGCGCGGACCGCGGCCGAACTGACTGACGAATTCGCCGGCCGCGACGGCGTCGATGCGCCCGCTTGGTATCGCGTCAGCGTGCTGCCCGGCCTCGTCCGCCGCGCTGCGATCGCGGCGCTCGGCTCCTGAACTTGCGGGGATCGACATGGGATTCAATTTGACCGTGAACGGCGATCGCCTCATCTCCGCTGCAGCCCCTGCGACGCCACTGGTCGATGTCCTCCGCGAGGAGATGCATCTGACCGGTGCGAAGCCGGTCTGTCGCGAGGGCTTTTGCGGCGCCTGCATGGTGCTGGTCGATGGCGAGCCCACGCCTTCGTGCCTGCTGCCCGTTGCGCTGGCCGATGGCCGCGAGACCCGAACAGTCGAAGGCCTTACGCCGCAGGGCCAGCTGAACCGCATCCAGGCCGCGCTCGAGGCGAGCGACGCCGTGCAATGCGGCATGTGCTTCCCCGGCATGGTGGTGACCTTGACGCACCTCCTGACGACCCGGCCGGATGCAACCCGTGACGATATACGGGCGGCGCTGACCGGGAACATCTGCCGTTGCACCGGCTATGAACGCATCGTCGAGGCGACATTGCTCGCCCTGGCCACGGCTTGATCGGGAGGCGCAGGGATGTCCGACGTTTCCGCAACGATGGATCTGCGCCGGCGTGATGCGGCCGACAAGCTGCGCGGCCGCACGCGCTACACCATCGATCGGTATCTGCCGGGCATGCTGCATGCGGCGGTGCTGCGCGCCTCCGTGCCTGCGGGGCGGATCATTCGTCTCGATACCTCCAGAGCAGCCCGCATGCCGGGGGTGCGCGCCATCGTGACGGCGGCCGATGCACCCGGCATGATCGGGATCGGCATCGCGGATCATCCGCTTTTCGCCCGCGACGTCATCCGCTACGACGGCGAACCGCTCGCCGCGGTCGCAGCCGTCACGCTGGCGCAGGCGCAGGCCGCGCTCGCGGCAATCGAGGTGGAGATCGAGCCGGTCCCAGCCGTCCTGACCATGGCGGATGCACTTGCATCGGGCGCGCCGCTGATTCATCCGGACTGGCGCAGCTATGAGGTCTTGCTCGAAGGCAGCGCACGCGGCGGCAACGTCGCCTGGCAAGCGACCGTGGTTCGCGGCGACGTCGATGCCGCGTTTGCCCGGCCTGACGTCGAGATCGTCGAAAGCTGCTTTCGGGTCGGCCGGCAGAACCATGTCGCCTTCGAGCCGCGTGCGGTGGTCGCAAGCTATGAAGACGGGCGCTTCCATATCGAGACCTCGACACAGGTTCCCTGGAGTGTCCGCAACGCGACCGCGCGCCTGCTTGGCGTGCCGGCGTCGCATGTCCGCGTCACCGTGCCGCCGGTCGGCGGCGGCTTCGGTCTCAAATTCGACCTGGCGGTTGAACCGTTCGCCGCCCTGCTCGCCCGCGCCAGCGGCCGGCCGGTGCGTCTCGTCAATTCGCGCGAAGAGGAGATGCTCACCTGCCTGTTCCGCGAGAACGCCGATATCCGCATCCGCTCGGCGGTGACGCGCGAGGGCGACATCGTGGGTCGCGAGGCGGTCGTCCTGATGGATTGCGGCGCCTATGGCGGCGAGCAGATCTTCCTGACCACCATGACTTCGCACACGCTTGGCGGCAATTACAAGCTCGGCAGCGTGCGCATGGTCTCGCGCGCGGTCTACACCAACACGGCGCCGAACGGCGCGTTCCGATGCTGCAACGGCGTCTACAACACATTTGCACTCGAGCGGCACACCGACGAGATCGCAGCGCGGATCGGAATGGATCCGCTCGCCTTCCGCCGCCGCAACGTGCTCGGCGACCGCGATCTCGGCGCCACCGGCCAAAGGTTCGAGGGCAATGTGCTCGGCCCGATGCTCGAGCGGATGGATACGCTGCGCGATGCGGCAGCGCCGCCGCCGGCGCGCAGTGACGGCCGGCTCTATGGACGCGCGACCACCGTCGGCACCTGGTTCGTGTTCGTCGGCCCGTCGGCCGCGACGGTGAACATGAACGCCGACGGCACGGCGACGCTGGTCACGTCTGGCGTTGAAATCGGCTCCGGCTCGATGATGCAGAGCCTGCCGCAGATCGTCGCCAGCACGCTCGGCATCACGCCCGAGCATGTGATCGTCCGCGCGGCCGATACCGATGCGGCTGGCTATGACGTCGGCGTCGGCGGCGGCCGCACCACCGTCTCGCTCGGCGCGGCGAGCCTGTCGGCAGCGCAGGAGGTGCGCACCAAGCTGCTGAAGGTCGCTTCCGAGATGATCGAGGCTGCGCCCGATGATCTCGTCATGCGCGATGGGCGGATCGAGATCGCCGGCGCGCCGGGCTCCGGTCGCACCGTCACGGAGGTCGCGACCCGCGCCCAAGCGCTGGGTGGCCCGGTCTCCGGCACCGGCGCCTTCACCGGCGCCGGCGTGCCGGCGATGCCCGGCTGCGTGGCCGGACATTTCATCGACGCGATCGACATCCCCGTCTTCGCAGTCCACGACTGCGAGGTCGCCGTCGATCCGGAAACCGGACATGTCGAGGTGCTCAGCTATCGCGTCGTCCAGGACGTCGGCCGCGCGCTGAACCCGCGCGCGATCCACGGCCAGATCCAGGGCGGAGTCGTGCAGGGGCTGGGTTATGCGTTGCACGAAGAAGTCACGATCGGCGACAACGGCCGGGTCTGCCAGAACGGTTTCGAAACCTATCGCGTTCCGCTGGCGCTCGATGTCGTGCCGGTCGAAATCAGCCTCTACGAGGGCGCGCCGTCAATCGGACCGCTCGGGACCAAAGGGGCCGGCGAGGTGCCGATCCTCAATGTCGGAGCGGCCGTTGCGTGCGCGGTCGCAAACGCCACCGGAAAACGCATCCAGGAGCTGCCATTGACGCCGCCGCGCGTCCTCGAGCTTCTGCTCGAGCGGAAGCGCGATCTGTCTCTTCCCCACATTGCCGAGACATGGTCGGACAATTTGATCCGTCCTCACGGGAAGTCCGAAGGCAGCAAATAGGAATGGGCCACAGCAAACCGCTTGAACCTAAGCAAAAAATGATCGCCAACCGGCCCTTGCGCCAAGCTGATAGCCTGGTGCAAGACCCCGATTGCCTTCTTCGACGGATTTGCAGCTCGACAGCAGCAAGCTGTCGTTCAGCTCAGCCTTTGAGCGCGGTCACCACGACCTCTATCAGCGCACCGCCACCGAGATCGGCCACGCCGACGGTGGCGCGTGCCGGCAGGTTGTCGCCAAAGAATTCGGTCCAGACCTGATCCATCTCCTTCTTCTTGGCAAGGTCGGTGACGAAGATCGAGGCACTGACGACGCGCGTCGTGTCGGTTCCTGCCTCTTTCAAATAGCCTGCGATCTTGCCGAGGATGCTGCGGGTCTGCTCGCCCATCGAGACGCTGGTGTCGTCGGCGATGGTCCCTCCCAGAAAAACGAAGCCGTTCGCTTCGACCGCGCGATGCATGATGGGCGTACGGATGTTACGGGTGATGCTCATGATGTCCTCTCGTTAGAGCGTTGAAGGATGGAAGCGATCGATGCCGAGATCGCCGATCCGGGTCTGGGTGCCACCGTTGGTGATCAGCTCCGCCATCACGGCGCCGGCGCCGGGGCCGAGCTGGAAGCCGTGCAGCGAGAAGCCGAACTGGTGATAAAGCCCCTTGTGCAGGGCGCTCGGCCCGAACACCGGGAGGTCGTCCTTCGTCCTCGCCTCGATGCCGGCCCAGGCCCGCACGATCGACGCATCGCGCATCACCGGAAACAGCTCGAACACCGTGCGCGCGCTGATCGCGAGGCCCTTCCAGTCCAGCACCGTCTCGTTGCGATCCTGGTCGGGTGTCGCCAGATGTCCACCGCCGATCAACACGGTACCGTTTGAAAACTGTTTGAACGACAGCTTGCGGCCGCGCAGGATCACGACGGGATCGATGAAATGCGGCACGCGCGAGGTGATCATCAGCATCGGCGCGACGGTCTCGACCGGCACCGGCTCGCCAAGATCAGCGGCGATCCGCCCTGCCCAGGCGCCGGCCGCATTGACCAGCACAGGAGCGGCGTAGCTGTCGGCACCGGCATCGACATGCCAGAGGCCGTCGCTCTGCCGGATGTTGGTGGCGGCTACGCCTTCGCGCACGATGGCACCGAGCCGCTCGGCCTTGCGGCGAAATGCCGTGGTCGTCTGCGCCGGGTTGGCCGCGCCGTCGCGGCGCGAGACCACACCGCCGGGACAGCTGTCGGCGACAGCCGGCACCAGCCGCCGCAGCTCGGCCACGCCAATCAGTTCCTCGTGGGTGAAGCCGAGCGCATTGAGCTCCGCAACGCGCGCGCGGCAAGTCGCCAGTTCGTCGTCATTCTCCGCAACGAGGACCTGACCGTGGCTCTCGAAACTGCAATCATCATCGACAAGCTCGCTGATCCTCTCCCAGATTCCCATCGAACGGATGGAAAGTGGAATCTCGGGAATGTGCCGCGCGAGCTGGCGCACGCCGCCGGCATTGACGCCCGAGGCATGCCGGCCGGCATAGTCTTTTTCGATCAGCACCGGCTTTATGCCGGCGAGGCACAGATGCAGCGCGGTCGAGCATCCGTGGATGCCGCCGCCGACGACGATCGCGTCCGCGCCTATGGTCATCCGCGCACCACCGCCTTGACGTCGGCCTCCGTCTTCGCGACGGAGGCGAGTTCGGCGAGCGTGATCGGCTTGACCGGCGCGCGCAGCCGATAATAGCCGATCTCCTGCGGGCTCTTGCCACGCGCCTGCGCCATCAACTCGGTGACGGTGAGGCCGCAAAGCCGGCCCTGACACGGCCCCATGCCGGTGCGGCGATAGGCCTTGAGCTGATTGGGACCAGTCGCGCCGATCGCTACCGCGTCGAGAATGTCCTTCGCGCTCACCTCCTCGCAACGGCACACGATGGTGTCGCCCGCGGGAAGCCGGAACTGCGGCGCCGGGCGAAACAGCGTGTCGAGGAAGGCCCGGCCGCGTTCGGCCTTGGCGAGATCGGCACGCAACGCCGCCATCGGCGGCAATCCGGCGGCAGCGGCCGGCGCCAACGACTCCACGGCAGCGCGCGCCGCAATCCGGCCGCGAACCTCGGCCGCTCCCGCACCGCCGATGCCGGCGCCGTCACCCGCGATCGCGATGCCGGGGACCGACGACGCGCCATTGGCATCGAGCACCGGCGCCCAGCACAATTGCAGCTCGTCCCAGCGATGCTCGGCGCCAGCCGCCATCGCGAGATTGACGTTGGGCACGACGCCCTGGTGCAAGAGCAGCAGATCCGTGGCAAGGGACTCGCGCTTGCCGCCCGCGACATAGCTCACGCTCGCGAGCCGGCCATCGCCGGCTGCAGCGAGTTCAGTGACGCCGGATACCACCCGGACCTTCGCCCGCACCTCGCGCATCATCGCGAGACCCTTGGCGAAATAGGGCGAGGTCAGGAACCCGAAGGCGTGCGGCAGGGCAGCAAGATAATTGCCGCGCGCAGTGGTGTCGAGAATGCAGTCGATGCGGCCCCCGAGACGCAGGATCTGTGCTGCCAGCAGCCACAGCAGCGGCCCCTGCCCCGCGATCACAGTTGGGCCGTCCGGCACCAACGCCGACGATTTCAGCATGGTCTGCGCCGCGCCGGCGGTCATCACACCGGGCAGCGTCCAGCCGGGAATTGGAAACGGCCGCTCCAGCGCGCCGGTCGCGAGGATCACGCGAGAAGCCTTGACGAAGGCCGAGGCGCCGCCGACCGAGATGCCGATCTCGAGGTTGCGATCGAGGCTCCAGACCGTCGCGCGCTGGATGACCTCGGCGCTGCTCGCGCGCAGTGCCTGCACGAGATCGGCGCCCGCCCAGTAATCGGCGCCGAGCTGACCGCGCTCCGTCACGGGCGTCGAGGCGATGGCGCGATACACTTGGCCGCCGGGGCCGATATTCTCGTCGAGCAGCAGCGTCGACAGGCCGGCTCCGGCAGACGTCACAGCCGCGGCAAGCCCGGCAGGTCCGGCTCCGATCACTACAACATCGTAGGCTTCGCGCTTGGGGCCCTTGGTCATTTTCCGATCTCCCGCTTGCCCTTCTGAATCTCGATCTGCATGTCCGCTGCAACCGGCACGAGGCAGCCCTGACGGTTGCCGACGCCGTCGATGGTGACGAGGCAATCGAAGCACACGCCCATCATGCAGTAGGGCAGACGTGGCGTGCCGTTGACCGCGGTCGAGCGGCGCACGTCGCGTCCGGAGGCCAACAAGGCCGCGGAGACGGTGTCGCCCTGGCGCGCTGCGACGGCAACGCCGTCCACGAAAATCTGCACCAACGGTCGCTGGTCCTGGTCGGAACGTTTGAACATGGGATGCTCTTTCTCGAGGTCTCTAGTAGCCGCTGTGGTTTGCCGCGCCGTTGCCGCCGAAGCGGCGGGCCGAGAAGGCGCCGACCAGTTCGGGCTCAAGCGCGCCCTGGGCAACCATGCGCGCCACGTCGAAGGCGTGATTGGAGGCGAGCGTGACGCCGGAATGGCAGCAGGCCACGAAGGCGCCGGGATGGCTCTCCGACTGATCGTAGATCGGAAAGCCGTCCTGCGGCATGACGCGGATGCCGGCCCAGCTCCTGACCACGTTGAGCCGCGCCAGATGCGGAAACATGCGCTGCGCGCGATCGGCCATCACCGCGCTGATCGAATGCTTGAGCGTGCGATCGTCGAGTTCCTCCTCCCTGCTGTCCCCGATCATCACGGTGCCCTCGTCGGTCTGGCGGATCGTGGTCAGCGGGTGCGGCAGGAACGGCATGGTGCGCTCGGTCACGACGATCTGACCGCGGGTCGGGCCCATCGGCGCATGGAGACCGACCATCGGCGCGAGCGTCTGGTTGGCATTGCCCGCGGCCAGCACGACCTTGGCGGCACGCAGCTCGCCTTGCGGCGTCGTCAGCCGGAATTCGCCGCCACGTTTGGAGATCGCCGAGACCGGCCGCTCCGGAAAATAATCGACGCCGAAGGCCTTGAAGCCGGTGTGGAACGCACGAAACGTGCGCAGCGAATTGACGTGGCCGTCGTGTGGACAATAGCTGCCGCCCGACACGTCCGGCCCGATCAGCGGCAGCGCCTTCTTCACCTCGGACGCCGGCATCATCTGCATCCTGTAGTCGGCGGCGCCCACCTGGTTGTGCATCCGCTTGACGAGATCGGCGCGCTGCCCGAACTCGTCCTCGCCGAGCGTCAGGTGAAAGCCGCCGTTCTGCTGCAGGCAAACGTCGAGGCCGGTCTGCTGCCTCAGCTCCGAGGCGAGCCTGCCCCACGCCTCCGACGCCCGAACCGTCCAGACCGTATAGGCCGGCATGCCCAAGCCCTTGCTCTGCACCCAGACCAGCGCGAAGTTGGCGCGCGATGCGCGTTTGGCAATATCGCCCTCGTCGAGCACCGCGACCGACTTGCCGAGCCGGCCCAGTCCCCAGGCGATGGCGGAGCCGAGCAGTCCGCCGCCGACGATGGCGACGTCATAATCTCCGGACATGAGTTCTCCTATCGTCCCGTATCGCTCTTGCCGGCGAGCACGCGGTCGAGCCCGTAGAAGCGGTCGAGCAGAATGAGGGCGGTCATGGTGATTGCGATCACGCAGGCCGACACCGACGTCACCAGCGGATCGATGTTGTCCTGGATGTAGAGGAACATGCGCACCGGCAAGGTCTCGGTGCCCGGCGCGGCAAGAAAGACGGTCATGGTCAGGTCGTCGAATGACTGGATGAAGGCGAGCGCCCAGCCGCTGATCACGCCGGGCAGGATCAGCGGCAGCGTGACGCGGCGGAACAGCGTCCAACCGCCGGCGCCAAGCGAGACCGCCGCCATTTCAACCGAGAGATCCATGCCGGTGGCGGCCGCCAGCGTCAGCCGCAGCGCGAACGGAAACACGATGACGACATGCGCGATGATCAGCGCCGCGAAGCTGCCGCCCATTCCGACCGAAGTGAAGAAGCGGAGGAAGGCGATGCCGAGCACGACATGCGGGATCATCAGCGGCGACAGGAACAGCGCCGCGAGCGCATCGCGGCCGCGGAAGCGATAGCGCGCGATCGCGAGCGCCGCCGGCACCGCGAACAGCAGCGCCACGAACGAGGACAGTGCGCCGAGGCCGAGGCTGACCCAGAAGGCGTGGATGAATTCCGGATAGTTCGCGATGGCGCGGAACCAGCGCAGCGAGAGGCCGCCCGTCGGCAGCGACAGGAAGCCCTCCGGCGTGAAGGCGACGAGGCAGACGACGAGGATCGGTGCCACCATCACGATCACGAAGATGGCGTGGAAGATCAGCGCCAGCGGGCCGTTCTGTCTCATCGGAACACCTCGGCATAGCGGCGCTCGATCAGCGCGTTGCTGCCGACGACGATCAGCACCAACGCGACCAGCAGCAGCGTGGCGACGGCAGCCCCCAGCGGCCAGTTCAGCGTGTTCAGAAACTCGTCATAGGCGAGCGTCGCCGCGACCTTGAGCCGGCGTCCGCCGATGATCGCCGGCGTTGCGAAGGCGCTTGCCGAGAGCGAGAACACGATGATGGCGCCCGACAACACGCCGGGCATGATCTGCGGCATGATGATGCGGCGAACGATGGTGAGGGAACCGGCACCGAGCGACATCGCGGCGTTTTCGATCTGTGGATCGAGCCGCTGCAGCGCGGCCCACACCGAGAGCACCATGAATGGCATCATCACATGCGCAAGCGCGACGACCATGCCGGTTTCGGTGAACATGAAGGGAATCGGTGTGCTGATCAGCCCGAGCGACATCAGCAGCTTGTTGACCACCCCGTTGTTGCCGCCGAACAGCAGCGCCCAGCCGAGCGTGCGCGCCACCACGGAGATCAACAGCGGGCCGAGAATGACGAGCAGAAAGAAGCTCTTCCAGCGCCCACTCATGCGGTTGAGGATGTAGGCCTCTGGCGCGCCGAGCACGGCTGTGAGCAAGGTGGTCAGGATCGCGATGCGAAAGGTCCGCCAGAACATCTCGGCATAGTACGGATCGCTCACGATCTCGTGCCAGTTCTTCAGGATGAAGACCGGCTCGACGCCCTTGTACTGGCCCCAGTCGTGGAACGACAGCAGCACGGTCATCGCCAGCGGAATCAAGAGCACGCCGACGAACAGCATCAGGGCCGGCGCCGTCAGCGCCCAGGGTGCGCGTGCGCTGGGTTGCTCCGTAGCCGTCCTCATGCAGCAGCTCCGGCGCGCGCACTCATGTCCTCCGGCCGCCAGGCAAGACGGACCGCGTCGCCTTCGGCAGGCTGGGTCTGGCCGTCATTCTGGCGGATCACGATCGCCGGGCCGCATTCGCTCTCGCACTGGAACAGCCAGTGATTGCCCTGGAAAATGCGCGTGACGATTTTTGCGCAGAGGCCCGTGTCGCCGAATCCGATCCGTTCGGGACGAATGCTGATCGTCACGGGACCGCTGAGCCCGGCAGGCGCCGGCGCGCTCCACGAGCCCGCGAGCAGTCGCGCGGGCGTGCTGGTCCGGTCGATCGTCGCGGCAAAGTCGTTGGTCTTGCCGAGGAATTGCGAGACGAACGCCGAGGCCGGCCGCTCATAGGTCTCCTGCGGCGTGCCGATCTGTTCGATGCGGCCCTGGCTCATCACGACGATACGGTCAGACAGCGACATGGCCTCGTTCTGGTCGTGGGTGACCAGGATCGTCGTGGTGCCGAGCGTGCGCTGGATCTGGCGCAGCTCGATCTGCATCTCCTCGCGCAGCTTGGCGTCGAGGTTCGACAGCGGCTCGTCGAGCAGCAGCACGCTCGGCCGGATCACCAGTGCACGCGCCAGCGCCACGCGCTGCTGCTGGCCGCCGGACATGCGGCGCGGATGGCGCTCTTCATAACCCGCGAGGCCGACCATCGCGAGCGCGGCACGGACCCGTTCGGCCCGCTCGGTCCGCGCCACGTTCCGCATCTCCAGACCGAATCCGACGTTCTCCGCCGCGGTCATATGCGGAAACAGCGCATAGCTCTGGAACACGATGCCGAGCCCTCGCCTCGCCGGGTGCACGGCGTTCAGGTCGTTGCCCTCGAGCCGGATCGCGCCGCGCGTCGGGTCGAGGAAGCCTGCGATCATCTGCAGGGTCGTGGTCTTGCCGCAGCCGGAGGGGCCAAGGAAGGAGATGAACTCCCCCTTCGCGACGGCGAGACTGAAGTCGTCGACGACAGTCTGCGCGCCGAACTGCTTGGCGACACGATCGAGCTCGAGATAGGCCATAACACTGACTCCGGTGCGGCGATCAGATCAGCGCTCGACCTCGCGATTCCAGCGCTTGGTCCACTCCTCGCGCTTGTCGTTGATCACGGTCCAGTCCGGATTGTAAAGCTTCGCCGCACGCTCGCCGATCGGGGCCATCTTGCCGAGTTCCGGCGATATCACGAGCGATTTCAGCACCGGCCCATAGCCGTAGTCCTTCAGCATCACGAGCTGGATCTTCGGATCGAGCAGCACCTTGACGAAGCTCGAGGCGAGCGGCGAGGCGTTGGGCTTGGCGATCGGACAGGCGGTGGTCAGCAGCGTCGCCGCGCCTTCCTTCGGATAGACGAAGTCGACGGGGAAGCCGGTATTGGCGAAGCTCTGCACGCGTCCCGAGCCCCATACGGCGATGACGGCCTGGCCGGACTGGAACAACTCAGTCATCTTGCCCGGCGACGGCTCGTAGGCGAGCACGTTCGGATTGATGTCGTTCTTGAAGATCTTGAAACCGGCATCGACATTGGCCTCGCTGCCGCCGTTCATCTTCGCAAGCATCAGCAACGCCTCCAGGCCGTAGGTGTTGTTGATCGGCGGAACGACGAGCTGCTTCTGGTATTTCGGATCCTTCAGATCATTCCAGGAGGTCGGCGGCGCCCAGCCCTTCTCCGCAAAGGCCTTGGTGTTGTACATCAGGCCGGTCGCGACGATGCCGATCGCCACGGCGCGATCATCCTTGAAGCGGGCGGTGTCGTAGAGATCGGCGGGAAGGCCGTCGAGCTTGCCACAGAAGCCGAGCTGGATCGCCTGATACATCGGGCCGTCGTCGACGATGACAACGTCGATCTGCTGGTTGCCCTTCTGGGCCTGGAGCTTTGCCAGCGTGTCGGTCGAGTTGCCGGCGACGTATTCGACCTTGACGCCATTCTCCTTCTCAAAGCCCGGGATCACCTGTTCGCGGATGGTCTTCTCGAACGAGCCGCCATAGCCGGCGACGTAGAGCGTTTTCTGCTGGGCGATGGCGACCGACGGGATCGCGGTGAGTGCCGCGATGCCAACCGCTGTCAGAAGGCTGAGATTCTTCATGTGACCGATCTCCAGTTCCGGGATGGGGTGACGTGCCGGCGGGCCGCACCGGCCAGAGCCATCCGCATTCGATCGGCGCCAATTCCGTCCGACCAGGGCTCCGGCCCCTGCTCCACGGGTATCGTCATTAGCGAGAGGGCTTTGAATCCCTCCCATCTGCCGAAAAAACGGGCTGTCTCCAGCGCTGATGAAAAAGATCGCAATCAACCCTTCCATCGTCCAATGAATAATGGCACCATCTGTATGCTTGAATGTTATGAAAGGGATGCGAGATGCCGCGGATCAACCCGCGACAGGTCGAGGCCTTCAGGGCGACGATGCTGTCCGGCGGCGTCACTGAAGCGGCGAAGCTGATGGCGGTGACGCAGCCCGCGGTGAGCCGGTTGCTGCGCGACTTCCAGGCGCTGTTGAAGATGGAGTTGTTCGAGCGGCGCGGCACCGGGCTGGTGCCGACCGCCGCCGCCATCGCGCTCTATACCGAGGTCGAACGCTCCTTCGTCGGCCTGGAACGCATCACCGCAGCAGCCGAGGAGATCCGCAGCCGTCGCACCGGCACACTGCGGATCGCCGCATTGCCGGCGCTCTCGAATGGTTACCTGCCGCGGCTCGCCGGACATTTCCTCAAGCAGCGACCCAACCTCAACCTTGCCTTCTTCGGCGTGATCTCACCGATCGTCATCGATTGGGTGTTGAACAATCAGTGCGACATCGGCTTCGCCGAGCTTCCGATCGCCCATTCAGCCTTGCCAAGCATGCGTCTCCCGGCCTTGCCACGCGTCGCGGTTCTCCCTACCGGTCATCACCTCGCGGCAAAGGAGGTTCTGCAGTCTCGCGATTTCGAGGGAGAAACGTTCATCTCACTCTCGGCCGGATCGGCCGGCCGGCATCTGATCGACCAGATCTTTCAACGCGACGAGATCCGTCGCGTGCTGCGGGTCGAGACCGCCTTGTCGGAAATCATGTGCGGCATGGTGTCGTCCGGGCTCGGCGTCGCGCTTTGTGATCCTTTCACCGCGCAGGAGTTCGCGACACGCGGCGTTGTCGTGCGCCGCTTCCTGCCACGGATCGACTTCCAGTTTGCAGCGGTTTTTCCTGCCCAGCGGAGCCCCTCGCCGGTGGCTTTGGACCTGGTCGAGACTGTGCGACGATCGCTCAACGAATTGGATAGCCTGCTCCACTAGGAGGATTTTTTATTGCACTCGGCACTTCCGGAGTAACGGCGCGGTTTGGCGTGCAAGACCGTGGTCTTTGGTAGCGGGTGGACGCCCCCGCGTGCTTCCCCCTGTTCGCGAGGCCGATCGGCACGGCTCGGCTCTTCCAGCCAGCGCAGATCGAACACGGCGGCAAAGCATCTCCAATTTCCGCGAAAATAGTCTGGTCGCCGCGCGGCAAGAAGCGGTATGGACCATCGCTGATCTCCCTTCATCCATTCAAGAAAGCGCGATGTAAGAGGGCCAAGCTCGGCCGAGGGAGTGATCCAAGCCGCCTCCCGCACGCAAACGAGATCGCGTTATGCGCCGGCGTCTCTGCTCACGGCAAATTGTTTTCGGTGGATCCATAGAAGAAAAGACTACCCAGCGGCACGGAACCCAGCATCGGGTCGTTTGACACGATGGAGGGCTCGCCTGGCCGCAGACCCGTCAGACGGTTCACGGCACCGGCAAACTCATGTGCGTAGAGCTGCTGGCTACCCGTAACGACGTCAAGTTCTTCGTCGGTAAGCAAGCAGAGGTCATTTCTGGTGTGTGTATCCAGGTTCGTCTCCTGTTTGCCAAGTGAGGGAGCGCCCCTCCAAGGGTGGTCGGCAGAATGAGCTCCTCGGTTCGTTCTTGCCGTGATCCGCATCACTAAGCAGACAGCAACATCTCGTCTCCGGACTAGCCGCCTGCCTCTTCTCTTCCAGTCCGGCGTATCCGAACGCGAAACCGCGGGTCCGCCAACGGAAACGGACTCGCGCTCTTTCTTGACAGGACAAAACCGCTGCAGAAGTTTGAGACCGACGATGGATTTGGCAGCCGCTTCTACCGGGCCGAGACCGCGGCCCAGCGGATGTCAGCCTCCGCCCTCAACAAGTGAGGACGGCTTTCTTGATGTGCTCCCCAGTGGCGCACGCCGATCCCACGCGACCGCCTGATACTCTCGATAGTTCTTCTTCACTGAGGTCCGCGTTGAGAATATCGCGAGAGCTTTCGGCGGGCTTGTGCTGCTTTCCAAAATCGGTTCGTCTGCTGTCCATGGTGTGACCCTTCTCCTTCAAGTTGCAGTAGGCAGTCGTAGGAGCTCAGCGCTCGCTCGGACGTGTCCCAAATAACATTGTCGCAGCCGGTTTCCGTTCCCGCGCACGCCACACCCGTTTCGCTCGGCGCCGGCTGGGCCTGCACGCTGTTGGGCCATTACGAAGATGCCCTGCCCAGGCTGCAAAGATCGCCCGCGAGAACGCGAGCCCGGCCTTTCTCGCGGCTGCAGACCACGTGGTGCAGCTCATGGTCGCCGCCGGGCTGCCTGAGGGCTGAGCGCACCTCCCCCCGTTTCAAACCACCTGCCCACGTCGGCTGCAACGGGGAATGATTTTTTCTCGATGGCTTCGTCGATAAAATTACTGATTTGCAGGTACGCTCAATGCGCACTGTTATTTTCAAAGTTGCTATGACCGCTGACATTCGTTCTCGGGCATGGAAAAGCCGTGTTATTCTTCGCCGCGTACTGCGCGCGAAGGAGGTTCTATGCGGCGAGCATCTTCTTGGCTTCAGATTTTCGGTCGCATCGGTCAGCGGTTCCAAGCGTGGCGCCGGAACCATGCGAGACCGAATGCAACCGAGAGGCGCGACGACCTCTACGAGATCTTCCTGTTCGGTCCGCACGGCTAACTGCATTCTCCCCGTATCGACCCCGCTGGGTGCAGCGGGTGGCTCTGTCGAGACTTGCGCGTCAGCACTCCACGCATCCTGACGCCCCGTATCGGCATGCGTTCAGATAGCGTGAACTGCTGGCATTGCGCGTCCGGCGTGACCGGCTGATCGATGGAGCGACGGCATGACGCGTACCGATGGCCGACATGTCATCATTATCGGCGGCGGCGCCAGCGGCGTCCTGCTGGCCTACCAGTTGCTGCACCAACCGATCCGCCGTCTTTGCGTCACGCTGATCGAGCAGCGCCCGGACATCGGCCGCGGCATCGCCTATCACACCGGAAATTCCGATCATTTGCTCAATGTGCGCGTCGCGAACATGAGCGCGCTGCCGGACCAACCGGATCATTTCTGGCGCTGGCTCACCTCGCGCGAGCTTGATGTATCGCTGTGCCCGGATCCCTATTGCTTCGTGCCCCGGCGCATCTACGGCGACTACATAGCGAGCTTGCTCGAACAGCAGACATCCGATCCGGCGGATGTCGAACGCTTGTCGATCGTGCGCGGCATCTGTGTCGATATCAGCGAAGGCCATGCCGGCGTGACTGTCACACTCGCGGATGGCCAGTCATTGATGGGCGATACCGTCGTCCTCGCGACCGGGCACGACATGCGCGCCAGCCGTGCGGGCTATGCCGATCCGTGGGCGCCGCCATCGGCCGCGCCGATCGATGCCGATGCCACCGTCCTGCTGCTTGGCACGGGGTTGACCATGGTCGACTATGTCCTGTCGCTGCTGCGCGACGGGCATCGCGGGCCGATCATCGCGATGTCGCGGCGCGGCCTGCTCGCAAAACCACACCGGCGCGTCGACGCGCAGCGCATAGAGGAAGCCGAGATCCCATTCGGCGCAAGTATCAGCAGCCTGCTGCGCTGGCTTCGCCTCCGCATCGACCGCAGCGTAGCCGAGGGCGGCGACTGGCGCAGCGTGATCGACGGCCTGCGACCGTACACCCAGCGGCTCTGGCACGAGCTTCCGCCACCGTCCAAGCGCCGCTTCGTCGAGCACGCACGCGCCTGGTGGGATGTGCATCGCCATCGGATGGCGCCGGAGGTCGAAGCCCGCGTGATTCAGGCGATCCATGCCGGACAGCTCGACCTGATGGCCGCCAAGGTCATCAGCGTCGCGCCGAACGACGACGGAGCCCGGGTCCACTACCGCCGGCGCGGCGATACGCGGATCGTCAGCACGCAGGTCGGCGCCGTCGTCGATTGCACCGGTATCGTCAAGGATCCTCGCGCGACGCCCAATCCGGCAGTACGCGCCCTGTTCGACCGCGGCCTGGCGCGCGTCGACCCGCTCTGCATCGGGATCGAGACCGACCGCAACTGCGCGATCATCGGCTGCGACGGCGCGCCTTCGCGCACCCTGTTCGCGGTGGGTCCGCTGACGCGCGCCGCGTTCTGGGAGATCATTGCGATTCCCGACATTCGAAACCAATGTGCCGCACTCGCCGCCCGGCTCGCCGAGGCAACCGGCGAGCATCGGACTCAGCTGGAGCAGGTCTAGCTGCTGAAGCCGGCCGGTATGAACGCCGGCAGCTTCTCCTCGATGAACTGCTTGACCTCAGGCGAGTTGAAGACCTGGATGAAGGCCCTCAGGCGCGGGTCGTCCTTTTTGTCCGGCCGTGCCGTGAAGCGCAACACCAATCCATCGTCCACGGTCCGATCGATGATCAGCGCCGACTTCGGATCACCGCCCGCCGGGATCAGATAGGTGACGTTGACGAGCGCGAGGCTGACGTCGTCGAGCGAGCGATAGGTCTGCGCCGGATCGAGCTCGACGATCTTCAGATTCTTCGGATTGTCGACGATATCGAACCGGCTCACCGCAAAGCCCTTGCCGGGCGCCAGCTTGATCAGCCCCGCACGCTCGAGCAGGATCAGGCCGCGCGCGCCGTTCAGCGGCTCATTCGGGATCGCGACGCTGTCGCCGGATTTGATCTCGTCGAGCGACTTGATCTTCTTCGAGAACAGCCCGACCGGCGCGATCACGCCGACCTTGTCGACCTGCACCAGGTTGAATCCGCGTTGCTTGTTCTGCAGCGCAAGATAGGTCGCATGCTGGAACAGATTGGCGTCGACATCGCCGCTGTTGACGACCTCGTTGAGCGCCACCCAATCCGACAACTCGACGATCTTGACGTCCTGCCCCTTGTCCTTGGCAAGCTTCGCCGCAAACGCGGCCAGCTGTCCGACCGGCCCGGCGCTGGTCGCGATCTTCAGTGGCTCGTCGGCCAGGGCTACTCCAGTCAAGGCTGCTTCAGTCAAGGCCGCGCCGGTCAAGGCCAGCGACAGGCCGAGCGCCTGCGCCAGACGCAAAAGTCTCTTCATCGTCTCAAGTCCGTTTCTTGTTGGAGTTTCCGATCAGGCCGCCTTGCGGGTGCTGCCTGCATCCGCCTGCGCCAGCGCCTGGATGAGATCGGCCAGGATATCGTCGGGATGCTCGATCCCGACCGACAGCCTGACGTAGCCGGGCGTCACACCGGCGGCGAGCTGTTCCTGGGCGCTGAGCTGCTGATGAGTGGTGGACGCCGGATGGATCGCCAGCGACCGCGCGTCACCGATATTGGCGACGTGGTAGAACAGTTTCAGCGCATCGATGAAGCGGCGACCGGCCTCGACACCGCCCTTGAGCTCGAAGCCGACCAGCGCGCCGTAACCGCCCTTCAGATAGGCGTCGGCGCGGCGCCGGTTCTCTCCGCTCTGCAGGCCCGGGAAGATCACCGTCGAGATCGACGGGTGCTTGGCGAGGAAGTCGGCAACCTTGATTGCATTCTCGTTGTGCTGCCGAATCCGCAGCGGCAACGTCTCGATGCCCTGGATGAACTGGAAGGCATTTTGCGGCGCGATCGCGGCGCCGAGGTCGCGCAGCAGCTTGACCCGGGCGCGCAGAATATAGGCGATCGGACCGAACGGCTTGGCCGCCTCGGTCCAGACCGCGCCGTGATAGGCCTCGTCCGGCTGGGTCAGCAACGGGAAGCGCTCGGCGTGAGCCGCCCAGTCGAAATTGCCACCGTCGATGATCGCGCCGCCGATCGACGTGCCGTGGCCGCCGATGTATTTCGTCGTCGAATAGACCACGACCGCGGCGCCGTGCTCGAACGGCCGGGCGATGATCGGGGCTGCCGTGTTGTCGAGGATCAGAGGCACGCCGAGCGAGCGGCCGATGTCGGCGACCTCCTTGATCGGAAACACGTTGAGCTTCGGGTTGGGCAGCGTCTCGGCGAAATAGGCCCTGGTCTTCGCATCGGTGGCACGGCGGAAATTCTCCGGGTCGGCAGGATCGACGAAGCGGACTTCTATGCCGAACTGCTTCAGGGTCTGCGACAGCAACGTCCAGGTTCCGCCATAGAGATCAGTCGAGGACACGATGTTGTCGCCGGCTTGCGCGATGTTGAAAATGGCAAAGGCCGAGGCGGTCTGCCCCGATGCGACGGCCAGCGCCGCAGCACCGCCCTCGAGCGCCGCCAACCTCTCCTCGAACGCATCGGCGGTCGGATTCTTGATCCGCGTGTAGATCTGGCCGATCGCCTCAAGCGCGAACAGCCGCGATGCGTGGTCGGCATTCTCGAACTGGAATGACGTCGTCTGGTAGATCGGCACGGCGACCGCGCCGGTTGTCGGATCCGAACGATAGGAACCGCCGTGCAAAGCGAGCGTCTCGACGTTCTTGGTTTCGACCGGCATTTCGAAATCTCCTGAAGTTCGTGATCCCAGCGTGACAAGTCGGCAAAGGATGCGCAGCCGCTTTGTCGCTGTCGAGATGTCCGGAAAAATAGCGATGGGCGTGCTGTCACAACCTGATGACGCATCTGGAATCTTTCGGGCGACGTGGAGCTCGCAATCGATTTTTTTTGTGTGCGACGCGACGGCAACCGACGCCGGCCGATCACAGATCGTCCCTGCGGGTGCATTGCGAACCGCGATTTCCGCTCGGATTCACGCGTTGCGGGGCGACGCGAACCGAACCGCGAAAGGAAACGTTCTACGTCTGACCAAGGCGCAGCAGGATTTTCACCCGCTCCCCAGGCATTTCAAAATCAAGTCGCGCCGCCGAGATGATAGACCTGACGGACAACTTCTTAACGAGACGAACCAGGTCGATGGCCAGATCCCGCGAACTCCGCTTCAACGCCTTCAACATGATGGCCCCGAGTCACAATTGGGCCGGGCTGTGGTCGCATCCGCGCGACACATCGCTCGACTACAATTCGTTGGACTACTGGGTGAACTATGCGAGGACGGCGGAGCGCGGCCTGCTCGACGGCATTTTCCTGGCCGACGTGTTCGGCGTCTATGACGTCTATGACAACAGCCCCGAGACCGCGCTGCGCCATGCAGTGCAGCTGCCGAACGCCGAGCCGACCCTGCTTGTTTCGGCCATGGCGCTGGTGACGAAGCATCTCGGCTTCGGCATCACGTCCAACCTCACCTACGAGCATCCGTACCAGTTCGCCCGGCGCTTCTCGACGCTCGATCACCTCACCGGCGGGCGGATCGCCTGGAACATCGTCACCGGCTATCTCGACAGCGGCGCACGCGGAATGGGGCTCGACGCGAACCGGGCACATGACGAGCGCTACGAGGCGGCCGAGGAATTCCTCGCGGCGACCTATCAATTGTGGGAAGGCAGCTGGGAGGACGGCGCCGTCCGCCGCGACCGTGCCGCGCGCATCTTCACGGACCCGTCCAGGATCCACCCTGTCCGGCATGATGGGCGTCACTACAAGGTCGACGGCATTCATCTGGCGGAGCCGTCGCCGCAGCGTACGCCGCTGTTGTATCAGGCCGGAACCTCGAAGCGCGGTCGCGCCTTCGCGGCGCGACATGCGGAGGCGATCTTCCTCAACGGCCAAACCAGGCCGATCCTCGCCCGCGCCGTTCGCGACATCAGGGATGCGGCAAAGGAATTCGGCCGCGATCCCTACGATATCCGCTTGTTTGCAGGCGCGACCGTCATCGTCGCCCCGACGCGTGCGGAGGCCAACGATCTGCTCGCGGAGTACGCAGCGCATGTCGACCAGACCGGACAACTCGCCCTGCTCTCCGGCTGGACCGGGATCGACTTCTCGACCTATCGCCCCGACCAGGCCGTGCAATATGTCGAGAGCAACGCGATCCAGTCGATGGTCGAGAATTTCACGGTGCGGAGCGATCGCCCGGTCAGGGTCGGCGACCTCGCGACCCTCAGCCGGATCGGCGCGCGTTCGCCCTTCGTGGTCGGTTCACCCCAGGATGTCGCGGACGAGTTGATCAACTGGGCGGATGAAACCGACATCGACGGCTTCAATCTGTTCCGTCTGGTCGCACCGGAATCACTCGATGGATTTGTCGATCTGGTGGTGCCGGAGCTGCAATCGCGCGGCGTCTACAAGACCGCATACCGCGAGGGCACGCTGCGCGAGAAGCTATTCCCCGGACGCGGGCCGCGGCTTCACGTCACGCATCCGGGCGCGGGCTATCGCCGCGCGCCCGCCAAGGCCGGCCACGCCGACGCCGCCGAGTAAATTGCACGGCAGTCCATCGGCGGCTCGTCAGCCGCGCCTTACCAGGTCGCGATGTAGGTGCCCTTGAAGCGCTTGTCGAGGAACGCCTTCACTTCGTCGGAGTGATAGGCATCGACGAGCTGCTTGACCCAGGGCTTGTCCTTGTCCTCTTCGCGCACCGCAATGATGTTGACCCACGGACCGTCCGCCGCCTCGCGCGCGATGGCATCCGCGGCGGGATTGAGGCCGGCCTGAACCGCGTAGTTGTTGTTGATCGACACCAGGTCGACATCCTGCAGCGACCGCGGCAGCTGTGCAGCGTCCAGCTCGACGAAGCGCAGCTTCCTGGGGTTGTCGGTGATGTCAGCGATCGTCGAAGCGACGCTACTCGGATCCTTCAGCTTGATGATCCCGTGAAGGGCGAGGATCATCAGGCCCCGCGCGCCGTTGGACGGATCGTTGGCGATCGCCACCCGCGCCCCTTCCGGCAGGTCGGTGAGCTTCTTGTACTTCAGCGAGTAGACGCCCTGTGGCGACGCAATCGTGTTGGCGACCTTGACGATCTTCCACCCGGTCTTGGAGATCTGGTTCTTCAGATACGGCTCGTGCTGGAACGAATTCGCCTCGATATCTTTCAGCGCCAAGGCCTGGTTCGGAATCACATAGTCGGTGAACTCCACGACCTTGATATCGAGTCCATGGCCGGCGGCCACCTTCTTCACGACGTCGAGGACCTCGGCGTGCGGGCCGGCTGTCACGCCGACCCGGATGGTCTCGGCCCTGCCCGGGCCGATCAAGAGAGTCGCCGCAGCGATTGCGGCCAGCAAGATGCGCATGAATGTCTCCTAGCCGCAGGATCGGCCGTTACCAGCTCGGCAGCACCGCGCCCTTGAACTTGGTCAGGACGAACTCCTTGACCTCCGGCGAGCGGTAGCTGTCCACCAGGGTCTTGACCCACGGCTTGTCCTTGTCGGTGCTGCGCACCGCGATCAGATTGACGTACGGCCCCTTCGGATCCTCACGCAGGATCGGGTCCTTCACGGGATCGAGTCCGGCCTGGGTCGCATAGTTGGTGTTGATCGCGGCGGCATCGACATCGTCCAGCGCGCGAGGCGCCTGGGCTGCGTCGACCTCGACGAATCTGAGCTTCTTGGGATTTTCCGTGATGTCGACGACCGACGGCTTGAAGCCGACCCCATCCTTCAGCTTGATCACGCCCTTGTCACGCAGCAGCAACAGCACACGGCCGCCATTGGTCGGATCGTTCGGGATCGAGACCTTGCCGCCATCGGGAATATCGGCCCAGGCCTTGTGCTTCTTCGAATAGACGCCGATCGGAAAGTTGACCGTCAGCCCTACCGACTCGATCTTGTAGCCACGATCGGCCTTCTGGTTGTCGAGATAAGGCTGGTTCTGGAACGAATTGGCCTGGATATCGCCGGCATCGAGCGCGGCATTGGGCACGACATAGTCGGAGAACTCGATGAGCTGGATGTCGAGCCCGCCCTTTGCGGCGATCGGCTTCACTGCCTCGAGAATCTGGGCGTGCGGGCCCGGCGTCACGCCGATCTTGATCGTTTCAGCGGCGGCCGCTGCCGACCAGACAGCGAGGGCGCTCGCGAGCGTGACAACAGAACGAAACGACATCTTGGTCTCCGTGAGATAGGCAAAACAGGTGGCGTAGTGGTGATGCGTCAGCGATGACGCAGCCGGCGATTGACCCGGCGCGCCAGATAATCGCCGGCGGTCTGCACGGTCTGCACCAGCGCGATCAGCACCACGACGACGGCCAGCATCATCTCCGGCATGAAGCGCTGATAGCCGTAGCGGATGCCGAGATCGCCGAGGCCGCCGCCGCCGACGGCACCGACCATCGCGGAGTAGCCGAGCAGGCTGACGACCGCGAGCGTCAAGGCCAGCACCAGACCGGGCAACGCCTCCGGGATCAACACCTTGAACACGATCTGCAGCGGACTGGCGCCGAACGACGATGCCGTTTCGATCAGGCCGCCATCGACTTCGCGGATCGCGCCCTCGACCAGGCGCGCAATGAACGGCGTCGCCGCGATGGTCAGCGGCACGATCGCCGCGCCCGAGCCGATCGAGGTGCCCGCGATCAGGCGCGTGAACGGAATGATCGCAACGACCAGGATGATGAACGGCGTCGAGCGGGTCGCGTTCACAACCATCCCGAGGATGCTGTTGACGGCGGGCGCCGCGAACAGCTCCCCCTTGCGGCTGGTTGCCAGGAAGATCCCGATCGGCAGACCGAAGACGGTCGCGAGCAATGCGGCGACCGACACCATGAACAGGCTCTCGCCGGTCGCCTGGATGATCAGATTGATGAGTTCACGCGACATAGCCGAGCCGCTCCACCGGGAAGTTGTGCTGAGACAGATAGGCCACGGCCTGCTTGACCGCGGCCTCGCCGCCGGGAATGCCGATCGTCAACGAACCGACGTGCTGGCCGCCGATCTCGTCGATCCGCGCCGACAGCAGCGCGACGTCGATCGACAGCTCGCGCGCCAGCCGCGCAACAATCGTATCGCCGGCATCGCTGCCGCGGACCTGCAGGCGGATGACGGCCCGTCCGCCGGCGATCGGTTGTGCCACCAGGCGGCTCGCCAGCGATACCGGAACGCTGTCGCCGACCACTTCCGAAAGGAAGGCCTGCGTGACCGGATGGCTGGGATGGGTGAAGATGTCGGCAACATGGCCGCGCTCGACAATCTCGCCGGCGTCGATCACCACGACCTCCTTGGCAAGCTGCCGCACCACCGACATTTCGTGGGTGATCAGGACGATCGTCACGCCGAGCTCGCGATTGATGTTGGCAAGCAGGTCGAGGATCGCACGGGTGGTCTGCGGATCGAGCGCCGAGGTCGCCTCATCCGAGAGCAGCACATTCGGCCGCGTCGCCAGCGCACGGGCGATGCCGATGCGCTGCTTCTGGCCGCCGGACAGTTCGGACGGATAGCGGTCGTATTTGTCGGCGATGCCGACGAGCTCCAGCAGTTCCTCCACGCGGGCCGCGATCTCGGCTCTCGACCAGCCGGCGATCTCGAGCGGCAAGGCGATATTGTCCGCCGCCGTGCGTGACGACAGCAGGTTGAAATGCTGGAAGATCATGCCGATCGAGCGCTGCGCCAGCCGCAGCTCGCGGCCGGCAAGCCCTGAGATGTCGCGGCCGTCGACGACGACCCGTCCGGCCGACGGCTTCTCCAGCCCGTTGATCAGCCGCACCAGGCTCGATTTTCCGGCGCCGGAGCGACCGATCACGCCGGTGATCGATCCGCGCGGTATGGCAAAGTCGATTCCGGCCAGCGCCTGCACGCTCGGCTTATCGCGGTAGGCCGGATAGATCTTCGAAACGGACTCGAACCGCACCATCGTATCGCGCTCGATCGGAGCAGATGCGATAGGCGGCGTCTCGACGGGTTGCACCGCCGTCAGCGATTGATGCACGTTCATTCAGTCGTCCAATTCGAATGGCTTTGGTCGGTCGGAGTCGCGGACTCAATGACCAAAGAGAAGGTAACTGCGGTCGTCGCCGCGGCGATCCCGCGTACCGTCGGTCCAGCCGACAGCCCGCCGATAGCTCCCCATCGCGTCGGTTTGCCTGAGCGCGACGAGGTCGATCGCCTGGGCCTGATCGGCGAAAGGCGATACATAGAGCGCATCCTCGGGACAGTAAAGCTCGCAGAGAAAGCAGGTCTGGCAATCGCTCTGCCGGGCAATCACCGGAACTCCGTCGGTCTTGTCGAACACGTTGGTCGGGCAGACGTTGACGCAGATGTCGCAGGACGTGCAACTGGCGGCATCGATGACTTCGATCATTCCGCAGCCTCCGCATAGGCCGCGTCCGCATGCGGCCGGACCGAGGTCCAGACCTCGTCGAGGCCGCCGCTCGTCACGTAATGCCGCTGGCGATCGTCCTGCTCGGGGAAATCGTCGCGGCGATGCATGCCGCGGCTTTCCTGGCGCGCCAGCGCGCTGCGATACATCAGCCGCGCGGTTGCCAGCATCGCGGCGCCTTCGCGGGCCCGCAACAGATCGGCCCTGGAGGCGGCGTCCGCCTCCGAGACGTCGAGCCAGGCCCCATCGAGCCGCGCCAGCGCCCCCTCAAGCCGCGAAGCCTCCCGGAAATAGTTCAGCTCATACGGGAACACTTCTCTCTGGACCGCCTTCGCCAAGGCAGCCGGCTCGAACGCCCGCCGCGACCGGCTGCGAAACGCGATCGTTCCCGATGGCGACAGCTTCCGCCGGCCTGTCGGACCGAATTGTCGGGCGTAGTCGGCGGCACCCTGCCCCGCCCAGCTGCCCGACGACATCGCCCAGGCCGCGTTATGGCTGCCTCCGCCGGTGAAGCCGCCGCAGATCAGTTCGCGTGTCGCCGCGTCCCCGGCCGCATAGAGCCCGGCCACGCTGGTGGCGCAGCTGTCATCCACGATGCGCAGACCGCCGGTACCGCGGACCGTCCCTTCCAGGCGCAAGGTGATCGGAAAGCGATCGTTGAATGGATCGATGCCGGTGCGGTCGAACGGCAGGAAGAAGTTCGGCTGCGAGACGCGCATCTGCCGCTGCACATCGTCATCGGCCTTGTCGAGCCGGGCATAGACCGGCCCCTCAAGCAACGCGCGTGCGATCGCCGACCGTCCGCCCTTCGACGCCGCGCCGGGAACGACGCTGCCGTCATCATGAGTGAAGGTCGCCCAGCCGTAGAACAGCGTCTTGGTGACCGAGCCGAACGCTGCCGAGATCGCATAGGGGTTGGAAAACTCCATGCTGCTGAACTCGGCACCGACCTCCGCGGCCATCAGGTAACCGTCGCCGGTCAGTACGTTCGATCCGAGCGTCTTGCTCAGGAATGCGCAGCCGCCGGTCGCGATCACGACGGCCTTGGCGCGAACCGTCCAGCGATCGTCCTTCTGCCGGCGCACGCCGCTCGCACCGGCGACCGCCCCGGCGTCGTCCACCAGCAATTCCAGCGCCGGGCTGTGATCGAGGATGGTGACGCCGGCCTGCTTGGTGCGCTTGCGCATCAGGCGCATATATTCCGGGCCCTGCAGCGAGTTGCGCTGCGACTTGCCGCTGTCGTCGACCGGATAGGGATAGCCCCAATCGGCCAGGCGATTGCTTTGCTGATAGGTGCGGTCAAGCACGCGCGCCATCCAGCGGCGATCCTGCAGATGACCGCCGAGCTTCTCGCGGTTGGCCATCGCTGCCTCGCGCAGCGCCGGATCGGGATCGACATACCAGACGCCGGTTCCGGCCGCGGCGGTCGCGCCCGATGTGCCGCAAAAGCCCTTGTCGGCCAGCACCACGCGCGCGCCGCGCTCGGCGGCACTGACCGCAGCCCAGGTCCCCGCCGGGCCGCCGCCCAGCACCAGGACGTCGGCGTCGAACTCCACCGATCCGGTCGGTGCATGCACCCGCTCGGCGCGGTTGGGCTGGATCGTCATGCTTCATGTCTCCGGCGGACTCGAACGCGGCCCGCATCTCGGCAACATCGTTGCGCGAGCAAGCACTGCAGGCAATTGCAGATATTTGTGCAGAGTTGGACGAAGTTTTCCCCGGCATCCGCAGCCGAAGAAGATTTGTATTGCCGCACGACGGATGTTTCATGTCTGCCGTCAGCTCCGGCACCCGACGATGCGCCGGGAACTTCAACAGAGGCGAATATTTCTTTTTGCACGCGGGTGGCCGCCGCTCATTTCCTCTTACGCGCCAGGGCGATATCTCGTGACGGAGAGCATCCAAGCCCATGGCCGCCATGTCCCATCGTCAACTCCACCTCAATGTGAACCTGCTGCATTCCGGCGTCTATGCGTCGGCGTGGCGATTGCCGGACAGCGATCCCCGCGCCTGCTTTGACGTCGGCCACTACGTGCGCGTGGCGAGAATCGCCGAGCGCGGCAAGCTCGACGCCATCTTCCTCGCCGACACGCCGGCGATCACCGACCGCATCGACTATCGCTCGTTCATGTCGATGGAGCCGACCATCGTGCTCGCCACAGTCGCGGCGGCCACGACCCATATCGGCCTGATCGCGACCGCGTCGACGACCTACAACGAGCCCTACAACATCGCCCGCCGCTTCGCGACGCTGGATCTGGCGAGCGGCGGCCGGGCCGGCTGGAATGCGGTGACCACCGCCGACGCCGCGGCGAGCCGCAATTTCGGCCTCGCCAATGTGCTGGAGCACAAGGCGCGCTACGACCGCGCCAAGGAGTTCGCCGAGGTCGTGCATGCGCTGTGGGACAGCTGGGAGGACGACGCCTTTGTCGGGGACAAGGCGACCGCACGCTTCGTCGACACTTCGAAAGTGCATCCGATCGCGCATCGCGGCGCGCATTACAGCGTCGCCGGTCCGCTCAACGTCCCGCGTTCGCCGCAGGGACGCCCGGTCACGGTGCAGGCCGGCGGCTCCAGCGACGGCCGCGACCTCGCCGCCGCACAGGCCGAAGCCGTGTTCACGCTGGCGCAGACCATCGACGAAGGCGCGGCCTACGCACGCGATCTGCGGACGCGCGCCGCAGCTTATGGCCGCAGCGGTGATTCCATCGTGATCCTGCCGGGACTCGCCACCGTCATCGGCAGCACCGAGGCCGAAGCCAAGCGGCGCCAGGATGAGCTCTGGGAGCTGGTTCCGATCGAATACAGCCTTGCCCGGCTTGCCGGCACTTTGCAGGTCGATCCGGCCATTCTCGAGCTCGACAAGCCGCTGCCGGATCTGCCGCTGCCGGCCAATGCCAATCACACCATGTTTCAGGGAACCGTGGCGCTGGCCCGGCGCGGCAATCTCACGGTCCGCCAGTTGCTGCGCGCACTCGGCGGCGGCGTCGGCCACCGGATCATCGTCGGCACCCCGGAGCAGATCGCCGACGACATCGAGGCCTGGTTCAAGGCGGGCGCCGCCGACGGATTCAACCTGATGCCGGACGTGCTGCCGACGGGGCTCGAGGTCTTCGTCGACACAGTGGTGCCGATCCTGCAACAGCGCGGGCTGTTCCGACGCGACTACGCCGGCACCACCCTGCGCGATCATCTAGGATTGCCGCGCCCGGTGAGCCGCTTCGCGCGTCGGGAGGTGGCCTCCGCCAGCGCCTGACGCAATCACCGCGCAACCGCGTGGGCCGGAGCGCCGGCGGTCGCAACCGGCGCCCATTCGCGGACGCGCGGGATGACCTCCCTTGCAAAGCGCTCCATCTCGGCCTCGAACGGCTGGAACTGCAGCATGAACAACTCGATGCCGGCAGCGTGAAACGCCTTGATCCGAGTCGCCACTTCCTCGTAGCTGCCGACCAGCCCCGCGGCGGTCCCGCCATTGCTGCCGACCCGCGCCGACTTCTGCATGGTCTGCATCATCACGACCTTTGGGTCGGTGTTCTGCTTCTGGATCGCCTTGATCGGCGCATCCTTCTTCGACAGGGCGAGCAGCCGCTCATACGCGGCTTGAGCCTCGGCCTGTGTCTCGCGCGCAACGACAAAGGCGGACAGGCCGAAGCGCAGCGGCGCGCCCGCTCGCGACCGGCTCGCAACATCGGCGATCAAGCCGGCGACATCGTCGAGCGGCTGGCCGTTGATGAACCAGACATCGCCGTGATCGGCGACCAGCGCCCGCGCCGGCTCCGATTCGCCGCCGACATAGATCACCGGCCGCGACCGATAGAGACTGGAGGGCCGCAGCGCATAATCCTGCACGTCGAAATGCTCGCCCTTGTAAGTCAGCCGCTCGCCCTGCATCAGGCGTGACACCACCGTAATCCACTCGCGTCCGTAAGCGTAGCGGGCGTCGTGCTCGGCGAAGCCGATGCCGGCCTTGTCGAGCTCGGGACGATTCCAGGCATTGACCAGATTGATCGCAAACCGGCCGCGACTGATGTTCTCGATGCCGAGCGCGAGCTTGGCGAGCACGACCGGATGATAGAGATAGGGCTTGATTGCCGCGATGATCTCGATCCGGCTGGTCAGCGCCGCAAGCGCCGCTGCCGCACTCCACGCTTCGAGCTGATCGAGGTCTTCCTGATGCGGATTGATCGTGTGCTGCGCAATCAGCGTCGAGTCGTAGCCGAGCCGTTCCGCCGCGAGCACGAGGTCACGATTGCGTTCCCAGGACGCATCATAGGGCTCTTCGGGATCCTGATAGGCGGCGCGAGAACCATGCACCAGCGCCCAGATGCCAAAGCGGAGCGGTCGTGTCGTCATTTGCTGTCTCTCCTGCGACTCTTCACGTCGTTGTCGCGCCGGGTAGCACGTGAGATCAAGCAGCCGCGGATCAAAAGATTTTCCTTGCCGTGTCCTGCATGCGGATAACCGAGAAACACTCCGGAACGAACGACAATTGAAAAACCGCTCTATTTCTGTTGGCAAAAAATCGTGGGACAGTTTGAGTGTATCAACGAGTGCTTCATGCGAGACGGCAACACCAGGCCGATCGCGTGAGCGACGACATGCGCCACGCACGATCACGGACGATCGCGCGCAGCGGTGAAACAGGACGAATTCATCTTGAGCAACCTCGAACAAACCGCTTCGCCGGTTGCCTTCGACACCACATCGCGGGACGACATTGTCGCCGCCTCTGCACCGGCGCGCCGGTTCGAAATCGGCCGTCGCGGCTTGCAGCTCCTGTCATGGCTTGCACCGGTCGCGCTGCTCGTCGTCTGGGAGCTCCTGGCACAGGCCGGATGGCTGTCGCCGCAGGTGCTGCCGGCCCCGAGCAAAGTCGTGCGGACCGCATTCAAGCTGGTGGCCTCCGGAAGTCTGCTGAACGACCTCGGCATCAGCCTGTTGCGGGCAGCCGCGGGTTTCGCGATCGGTGGCACCGTCGGCTTCGCGCTCGGCACCCTGGTCGGCTTCTCGCGGATCGCCGAGGCCGCGATCGACCGCAGCGTCCAGATGATCCGCGCCATTCCATTCCTCGCCGCGCTGCCGCTGGTCATCGTCTGGCTCGGCGTTGGTGAAGCCGAAAAGATCTTCCTCGTCGCGCTCGGCGTCACCTTTCCGATCTACATCAACACCACGCTGGGAATCCGGCAGGTCGATCCGAAGCTGGTCGAGCTCGGCCGGGTCCAGGGCCTCGGCACGCTGGAGCTGATCCGCCGGATCGTTCTGCCGGGCGCATTGCCCTCGATCCTGACCGGCGTACGCTACGCGCTCGCCACCGCATGGCTGGCGCTGGTGGTGGCCGAAACCATCGGTGCCCAATCCGGCATCGGCTTCCTTGCGATGGATGCACGTGAGTTCCTGCGCACCGATGTGATCGTGCTGACGATCGTCATCTACGCGCTGATCGGGGTTGCCGCGGACGGCATCGCGCGAACTCTCGAGCGGCGGCTGTTGGCCTGGCATCCGAACTACGGGAGCGCGCGATGACCCTGCACGTCGTCCCTGCCCTTACCGCGGCCTCGCCGGCCGTGGTGGTGACAAATCTCCGCCGCGCCTACGGCAATCGTATCGTGATCGAAAACCTCAATCTGCGCATCGAGCGCGGCGAGTTCGTCGCCCTGCTCGGCGAGAGCGGTTGCGGCAAGACCACGCTGCTGCGCGCGCTCGCCGGACTCGATCCGGTCGACGGCGGACGCATCGCAGCGCCCCGGCGGCCCGCGGTCGTGTTCCAGGAGCACCGACTGCTGCCGTGGGACAGCCTGTGGCGCAACGTTGCGCTCGGCTTGCAGGTCAGCAATCCGCGCGATCGCGCCGCGACGGCGCTCGCCGAAGTCGGCCTCGGCGACCGGCTCGACGACTGGCCGCGGAACCTGTCCGGCGGGCAGGCACAGCGCGTCGCCCTGGCCCGCGCGCTGGTGCAGGAGCCTGAACTCCTGCTGCTCGACGAACCCTTCGCCGCACTCGATGCGCTGACCCGCATCCGCATGCACGACCTCGTCCGCGAGCTGGTCGCCACCCATCGGCCCGGCGTTCTCCTGGTGACTCACGATGTCGACGAGGCGATCGCGCTCGCTGACCGCATCCTGGTGATGCGCGACGGCCGGATCGCGTTCGAGCATCGCACGGCCGGTCGTGGCCGAGCATCGATCGCGCGCACCGACCTGCTCGCTGAGCTCGGTGTCGGCGCCGCTCACCCCATCCCCGCCTAGACTTTCGAAGGACAGCTATGTCTCGCTCAATCACAAAGCCTTCCCGCCGCGGTTTCCTCGGCGGTGCCGCGTTCGGCATCGGCGCCCTCGCCGGCTTCAACTTCACGGATGCCGCGCAGTCGGCCACCGGCCGCGTCACCGACACCGTCCGTCTCACCTGGGGCCTCAGCGGCCTTAATTTGATCGCCAAGGAACGCGGCGAGTTCGAGAAGCTCCTTGCCAAGGACGGCATCAAGGTCGAATGGCTGGGTCCGTTCCCCAACCATGCCCCGACATTGCAGGCGGTCACCGGCGGCAGCGCGGATTTCAGCTTCGGCGGCAGCACGACGCCGGCGCTCGCCGCCATCATTGCCGGCTCCCCGCTCGTCTTCACCCAGTTCGTGGTCTACGAGCCACGCACCACCGCGATCATTGCCAGGGACGATTCCGGCATCAACAAGATCGAGGACCTGGTCGGCAAATCGGTTGCGGTGAACCGATCCGGCCTCGGCGAGTTCCTGCTCGTTGCCGCTCTCGAGAAGCACAAGGTCGATCGCGCCGCCGTGAAGTTCGTCTATCTCAATCCGCCGGACGCCGCGCCGGCGCTGGCCTCCGGCAAGGTCGATGCCTGGTCGATGTGGAGCCCCGGCGTCGACATTGCCCGGCTCGAATACAAGGCGCACGACATCTTCCTCGAGGGTCGCGATCTGGATTTCCAGATCGATTACACCTCGTACCTGACCACCAGGAAGTTCGCGACCGAGAACCCCGCGCTGGTGCGCGCCGTCAACGACGCCTTCCGCGCCGAGGGCAAGTGGATTTCCGACAACAGCAAGGCCGCCGAATACATCGCGCAGAAGGCCGGCAAATACAGCGACCAGGTCCGCGACCAGTTCGTCGCGCTGGATCGCAAGTATCGCTACTTCCCGGTCAACGACGAAAAATTCCTGTCCGAGTTGCAGCGGGCGGCCGACTGGCTGGTGGCACGCAAGGTGTTGCCCGAACCGGTCAAGGTCACCGACCATCTCGCGCAGCTCTGATCGAAATCGTCAACCAACGTCGCTTTGGGTGAAACCAATGAACAAACCTGTCCCCGCCGCCGCGCTGGCGTCATCCGACCTGCTTCACAGTCATTCGCCTGACATCGACGCACTGCTCGGCCGCATTGCCGAGGGCGCCGGCGAGCGCGAGCGCGAGCGTGTGCTGCCCTTCGCGGAGGTCGACCTGATCCGCAAGGCGCGGCTCGGCGCGCTGCGGCTTCCGATCGAGGCCGGCGGCGCGGGCGTGTCGATCCGCGCGCTGTTCGAGGTCGTGATCCGCCTCGGCGAGGCCGACGCCAATGTCGCGCACATCCTGCGCAACCATTTCAGCGTGGTGGAACGCCTGGTGCGCCAGCCGAAGAACGACCAGCACCGGCAGTGGCAGAAAGCTGTCGCCGACGGCGCGATCATCGGCCTCGCGGCCACCGAACTCGACACGCCGAAAGTCGGAAACGTCACGCCGAACACGACGCTGACGGCGGATGGCGACGACTATCTGCTCAACGGCACCAAATATTACAGCACCGGCACGCTCTACTCGGACTACGTCCTGGTGCGCACGGCAGATGCCTCAGCCACCAATGCGGCGGTGCTCATTCCCGTCAATCGCGAAGGCATCGAGCTGGTCGACGATTGGGATGGCCTCGGCCAGCGGCTGACCGCGACCGGCACCAGCCATTTCCGCAATGTGCGCGTCAAGCGCCAGGAGGTGGTGTTCGATGCGCCCGACGCCGGCTACGGCATCCCCTACTCGAACACGTTCGCGCAGTTGTTCCTGACCGCCATCAATGCCGGCATTTCGCGCGCGATCCTGCGTGACGCCGCGGCGCTGGTGCGCTCCCGCAAGCGGACCTTCTACTACGCACCGAGCGAAACGCCGGTCGACGACCCGCTGCTGCAACAAACCGTCGGCCAGATCGCGAGCGGCGCGTTCGCGGCCGAAACCGTCGTGCTGGCGGCGGCGGAAGCGCTCGACGTCGCGACCGATGCGTTCGACGCCGGCGATGCCAATGCCGGCGATGCCGCCCACCGGGCGGCACTGCTGTCCGCCAAGGCCAAGATCGTCGCGGACGAATTCGCGATCCGGAGCGGCAGCCTGCTGTTCGATGTCGGCGGCGCCTCGGCCACCAAGAAGGCGACCAATTTCGACCGACATTGGCGCAACGCACGCACGCTCGCCTCGCACAATCCGAACACTTTCAAGGCCCGCTCGATCGGCCAATTCGAGATCAGCGGCACGCCACTGCCGGCGAAGGGCTTCTTCTGAACGACTGTCCGGTGCAGCGAGAAAGGGAGAAACCTGATGAGCAAGCCGGATATCCATCTCGTCGACGCCGATGACGAGATCGAGCGCCAGTTCCGTCTGATCATGCGCCGCCTTGCCGGCGGCGTTTGCATCATCACCGCCGGCCTCGGCGAAGACATCACGGGCATGACCGTCACCTCGCTGACCTCGCTCAGCGCGGCGCCGCCACGGCTGTTGGTGAGCATCAACCGCCAGGCGTCGTCCTTTGCCCCGATCGCGCGTCACCGGCTGTTCGGCGTCAATATCCTGGGCTCCGACCAGCAGGTGCTGGCGGAGCGCTTCAGCAACGGCCGGCTGACGGGCCGGGAGCGCTTCGAAGGCATCGACTGGAGTCATGGCTCGTCGGGCGTGCCGCTGCTCAGCCGCTCTCTGGCGATGGTCGAATGCCAGGTCGAAGAGATCATCGAGCGGCATTCCCATGGCATCATCGTGGGCCGCCTCGCCAGCATGGAGCTGTCGCACCGGCTGTCCGGGCTCACCTACTGGAACGGACAGTACGTCCAGATCGATCACGAAGCCGATCTCGATCTTCTGGCCGAGGTCAGCATTCCCCTGGCGCATGTCCGATAGGACAAGGAGAGCTCACCATGAAGCGCGAAACCCCTCCGCAGTCCCCACTCTCACCGATCGGTGCGGCAGGAACGCCACCGGGCCGCTGGCAGCTCGACCGCATCGTGGCCGAGTTGCGGGTCTCCAGGGAACAGACCCACAGCATCCGGCAAGACGGCGAGGCACGGCGCGCGCCATCGCGCGATACGCTCGAGGCGATCCTCGACGGTCTCACCGAAGCTCTGTTTCCGCGGCATTACGGCCAATCGGACCTCGACGGCGAGAACATCGACTATTTCGTCGGCAACAAGTTGAGCATCGCGCTGGATTCGCTCAGCGCGGAGATCCATCGCGGTGCGCTGTTCGTCGGCGACGAGCTCGAACCGGGTTTCGAACGCGAGGAGGCCGTCGAGCTGACGCGTGCCTTTGCATCGCAACTGCCTGATGTCCGAGGGCTTCTGATCAACGATCTGCGCGCGGCCTTCGTCGGTGATCCTGCCGCACGGAACTTTCCGGAGATCCTGATCGGCTATCCCGGCATGACCGCGGTCATCCACCATCGCCTGGCACATCTGCTGTATCGCCTCGGGGCACGGCTGATCGCCCGCCTGATGTCGGAGATCGCCCATGCGCGAACCGGGATCGACATCCATCCGGGCGCCAGCGTCGGCTCCGGCTTCTTCATCGATCACGGCACCGGGGTCGTGATCGGGGAAACCGCCATCATCGGCAACAATGTCCGCATCTATCAGGCCGTCACCCTCGGCGCGCGGCATTTTCCAACCGACGACGAAGGCAGCGTCATCAAGGGTGACGCCCGCCATCCGATCGTGGAGGATGACGTCGTCATCTACGCCGGCGCCACCATCCTCGGCCGCATCACGATCGGCCGGGGCTCCACCATCGGCGGCAATGTCTGGCTGACCAAGGACGTGCCACCGAACAGCGTGGTCACCCAGGCCACCGTCCGCAATAGGCCGGGCTGACGCTTACGCCGCGGGCTTCCACCGCATGAAGCGCCGTTCCAGCGCCTCGAGCACGGCGTTGAACACGAGGCCGATCACGGTGATCCCGAGGATGCCGAAATACATCTGCGGGATCAGGAAGCTGTATTGGCTGTTGATGATGAGATAGCCGAGGCCGGCCTTGGCGCCGACCATTTCGGACGCGACAAGGACGAGCATCGCCGAAGCGCTGGCGAGGCGGATGCCGACGAAGATGGTGGGCAGCGCCGCCGGCAGGATCACCTTGCGGAACAGCTGCTGCGGAGACGCGCCCATCGTTCGCGCCGACTTGATCAGGAGCGGATCGACCTGCTTCACCGCCGCGATGGTGTTGAGCAGCAGCGGCCAGGCGCAGCTGTAGATCACCATCGTGATCTTGGAGAGCTCGCCGATCCCGAGCAGCAGAATGAACACCGGCAGCAGTGCCAGCGGCGCGGTGTTGCGGCAGATCTCGATGAACTGGTTCAGCAGATCGCCGAGGCGGGTGTACCAGCCGACCGCAAGGCCAAGCGGCACGATCAAGACAACCGAGATCAGAAACCCGCCCAGGGCACGGAGCAGGCTGGCCGATACGTCGTCATAGAGCTCGCCGGTCTGCGCGAGCTGCCAGCCGGCAGAGATCACCTCCGAGAACGGCGGCAGGAATACCGGATCGATCAGGGCGAGCCTCGGCGCCGCCTCCCACAGCGCGAGCAGCATGACCAGCAGCAATGAGCGGCGGCCAAGGCCGGCCGATTTCCGTAGCACGGTGCGGAGGCCCTTCACGACCGGTGCCCGTCTCCGCGCAGCGGACAGCGGCTCGCCGCGCCCGCGCGCCGGTCCGAGCAACGGCGAGATCTCAAGGCTAGACATGGGCAACCTCTTTCACCTCGCGCTCGAGGCGACGCGCGGCGACCCCGCCAGCCAGTTGTTGCGCCTTCTGCACCTCTTCGCGGAGCAGGCTCCAGACTTCGTGCCGCACCTCACCGAATTCCGGCAACGCCCTGACGTCTTCGGCCTCGCTGCGCAGCACCTCGGGAATGTCGATGACCTGCTTGATCCGGCCCGGGCGCGACGTCATCACCGCGACCCGCTGGCCGAGCACGACGGCTTCGTCGATGCCGTGGGTGATGAAGACGATGGTCTTGCCGGTCGCGCGCCAGATCCGCAGCAGTTCGCCCTGCAGCGTCTCGCGGGTCTGGGCGTCTAGTGCCGCGAACGGCTCGTCCATCAGCAGCACTTCCGGATCGTAGGCGAGGCTGCGTGCGATCGCGACGCGCTGCTTCATGCCGCCGGAGAGCTCGTGCGGATAGCGGTCGGCAAAGCCGGACAGGCCGACGAGGTCGAGAAAATGCTCCGCAATCTCGTGCCGCTGCCTGGCCTTGAGGCCCGCGATGTCGAGCCCGAACTCGACGTTCTGCGCAGCGGTGCGCCAGGGGAACAGCGCATATTGCTGGAACACGATGCCGCGATCGCGGCCGGGCCCCGTAATCGGGCGGCCGTCGAGCTGGATGCGGCCGCTGGTCGGTGTCGTCAGGCCGCCGAGCAGATCGAGCAAGGTCGATTTTCCGCAGCCGCTCGGGCCGACCAGGGCCAGGAATTCGCCGGAACGAACGTCGAGCGTGATGTCTTCCAGCGCGGTGAAGCGGCCCGCGGGGCGACCGCCCTCACCGCGCGTCACGAACTCCTTGCGGACCTGCTCGAAGCGGATCTTGACCGCGCTCATCGTGCCTCCGCCGTCTTGCCGGGACGGTAATAGTTGAACTCGTTGGTGTAGGTGTCCGAGGCCTTGATCTGCCCCGGCTTGAGCAGACCGTCCTTGACCAGCCAGTCGATCCAGACCTGCAGTTCGGCATCCGAGATCACCCCGCCCTTAGACGCGACGCCGGTGCTCTTCCAGTACTTGATCGAGGAGGCATCCTCGTTGCGCTTGCGCTCCGCGATGATCCTCTCGAAGCGCGCCCGCACCTGCTCCGGCGGCGTGGTCTGCGCCCACTCAATGGCGCGCGAGATGCCCTCGACCAGTTTCCGCGCGGCATTGGGGTTGTCTTTGATGAACCTGTCCCGCAGCACATACGCGCCGCCGGTGAACTGGCCGAACAGGTCGGTATCGTTGAACAGCGAACGGATCCCGCCGCGTTCCAGCGCCTTGTCGCGCAGCACGCCGCTGAGCGCGCTGACCTCGACCTGGCCCTGCCGCAATGCCTGCTCGCCGGAAACCGGCGGAATCGCGACCAGCGTGACCTGCTTCGCCTCGCCGGCGCTGAGCCCGTTGCGCGCGAGATATTCGCGCAGCACGAATTCGAGATGGGCGCCGAGCGTGTTCACGGCGACCTTCTTGCCGATCAGGTCGCGCGCGCCCTTGATCGGGCTGTCGTCCTTCACGAAGTAGGCGTAATAGGTGTTGGCGTCGGAGCCGTAGTAGCCGACCACCGCCTTGATCGGCGCTTTCGCCGCGATCAGCTTGAGGATGGCGCCATAGAAGGCGCCGCCGATGTCGGTATCGCCGGTGACAACGGTCTGGATGTCCTGCGGACCGCTGATGGTGTTGCCGACCCATTTCAGCTTGAGCGGCGCAAGATAGCCGAGGTCTTCCGCGAGCTCGGTGAACGTCACCTGCCCGGCCCAGCCCTGATAGCGGATCTCGGTCTTCTCGAGCGGCGGCTCGGCGAGGGCCGGCGCTGCGAGGCCCACTGCGAAGGCGCCTGCGAGCAGGAGCCGCGCAACCCGGCGCGCGGCGGCGCGCCGCGCGCGAACAAATCGAATGATGGCGTTCATCTGCTGCTCCAATCGATGAGATGCTCAGGCGGCTTTCGCGGCCTGCGGCTTCGACGACTTGATGCGGGTCACGCTGCGACGGCCGTCGACGCTGAGCGGCACGTCGCCATCGATGGTGGCGCGGCGGACCACGCGATGCTGATCGCCGTAGTCATTGACTGCGTAGTGCTGCGTCGCGCGGTTGTCCCAGATCGCGACGTCCCCGGTCTGCCAGTTCCAGCGCACGGTGTTCTCGGGTGCGGTAATGTGCGACTGGAATAGATCGAACAGCTTCTGGCCGTCATATTTCGGCAGGCCGACGAACCGCTGCACGAAATTGCCGAGCACGAGCGTACGCTCGCCGGTCTCGGGATGGACCCGCACCACCGGATGCTCGGTCTCGTAGATCGTGCCGGTGAACACCTCGTCGAAATGCTTCCTGTCCGCCTCGGTGGCACGCGACTTGACGGCATAATCATAGGCATTGCTGTGCACCGCCCAGAGCTCGTCGGCGAGCTTGCGCAGCGGCGCCGGCAGGTCCAGATAGGCCGCTGCCGTGTTCGACCACACGGTGTCGCCGCCATAGGGCGGGATCACGACGCCGCGCAGCACCGAGATTTTCGGATAGGCGTCAACGAACGTCACATCGGTGTGCCACTGGTCGGCGCGGCCGCCGCCACGACCCGAATCCAGTTCCAGGATTGACGACGTACCGTTGATCGCGCCGACCGTCGGATGCGGCACGAGCTTGCCGAGCCGCACCGCAAAGCGCTCCTGCTCCGCGTCGTCGAGGTGGCCTTGATCCCGGAAGAAAATCACCTTGTGCTCGAGCAGCACCTGGTTGATCGCGCGGACGACCTCGTCGGACAAATCGCCCGACAGCCTGATGTTCTTGATCTCGGCGCCAAGCCGGGCCGCCCGCTTGATGATGTCGGCGCGCGGAATGGCGTTGTCGATGGTCGTGGTGCTGCTCATGATCCCGTTCTCACCTTGCGATCCCCAGAACAAAGCTCCGCCGTGCGCCGGTCGCGGGAGCGACGGCGGAGACTGATGACGCTGTCGTGCGTCTTACTCGGCCGCGACGTGCTCCGGCGGCCGCCAGACCGCCGACGCATAGAGCTCCGGCGCGAAATCCTCGGCTATCGTTCCGCTGATGCGGGCTTCATGGGAGGCGAGATCCGCCAGGAACAGATCGCGGCTGATGCGGGCAACGATCGCCGGAATATCGCGCTTGAAGCTCGGCACATCGCCAACCGGGAGGCCGAAGCTGACGAACGCCGCCGGATTGAAGACGTGGATATCCCTGAGGTACGGCGCGCGCCCCGGCACCTTCTCCAGATATTCATGCCCGGACCCGAGATAGGGATAGGCCGCCAGCGTCTCGTCGCGCTGGTCCGCGGGCGGCGCAAAACGATCGCGCCACAACAGGATGTCGTCGGCGAAGTCGCGCAGCTCGGCTTGCGCGCCGAGGCTCACCGCATAGCCGGTGCCCGCGATCGCAAAGTCGAAGCCGAATTCACCATGCGGCGTTTCCGCGACCGGACGTACGCCCTGCAATCGTGCCGAGGTCCAGGGCGCCCCGAGGTGCAGATGGAAATTAGGGAAGGACACCGCGCGCGAGATCGCATCCGGCGGCGGGGTCGAGCCGGCTTGCCGGAACCGGATCGCCTGGTGCCAGCGCACGGCGTCCGGCAGCGCGCCGTAATTGTCATAGGCACCTGGGTAGCCGCGGATCCGGATCACCGGCAATGAGGCCAAGGTCTCGCGCCGCGCGAACAGATGCACATCCCTCGCGCCTGCCTCGAGCGCAACCGCCGCCGCATCGAACGCCGATGCGGCGCTGCCGATCACGGCGATGGAGCGGCCGCGCAGGCTCCTGAAGTCGATCGCCTCGGAAGTATGCGCGTAGAACCGTTTCGGCAGCTCTTGGAGGACCTCCGGCACGGACGCGCCGCCGCTACCGGCGAAGCCGGTCGCGAGCACCAGCTTCCGCGTGCTCTCGATCACAGCCGCCCCGTTCCGCTCCAGGTGCAGTCGCAAATGCCCGTCCGCCGGTTCGATGCGAACCAGCCGCGTGCCGTAGCGAACCGCACCACCGGTAACCTTGCGGTACCAGTCGAGATAGGCCGCCCAATCGAGCCGCGGGATGCGATCGAGCGCGTCATAGGCGGCCGCTCCATGGCGCGCTTCGTACCAGGCCTGGAAGCCGAGCCCCGGCAAGCCGAGCTCCGGTCCCGGCAACGACTTCGGCGTCCGCAGCTTGTGCATGCGCGCGCTGGTCAGCCAGACGCCTGCTTTGGTGCCGTCCGCCGCGGCATCGATCACCGAAACCTTGCCGATCCCGGCGCGCCGAAGCGCAAAGGCAAAGGCGGAGCCGGATTGCCCGCCGCCAACCACGACCACGTTGTGATCGATCCCCTCGCGCTCGGGTACCCAGTTTTGCGGATCGGGACCGATCAGGCGAAGCGCCTCGCGGGCAACGCTGTCGGGATCGGATTGCGGCATGGTGCAGAACCTCGCTTTGACGTTGCAAATCGTAAAAGCGATCGAGGTTCAGTCAATGAAAGGAATCCAGCTTTGTTTTCGACGGCGAGCAATGTTCGCTTCGTCCGCGACGCGCCTGCGGGAATATTTGCGACGATCGCGATCCGGTCGATCGTCTCGCGCGCTTTGCAACGCGCAAAATCGAGCAATCGACGTGCGTAGCGGCCTCACGCCGCCGCTTTCGCCGTCATTGCGAGCGCACTCGTCTCCGATCGGCGATCTCCTCGTAAGGTTCATGCTCGGCGTTCGCGCAACAACGCAAATTCATTTCACAGGCGCCGACGTAGAGTCCGCGGCAACGCTCGCGCCGAATGTCGGCGCTTTGCCGTGAAGCAAATGGACGGATCGAATGCCGCAATCCGCAGGCGCCATCAGCCTTGAGCACGACACACCGGAGCTCGCCCGCTCCTATGATGAAGCTGGATTGGTTCAGTTCCGTCACGGCAAGTTCCTGATCGGGCCGCTGGCGATCCGGTCCGGCGAGCATGTGCTCGACATCGGAACCGGCACCGGGCGGCTCGCGGAATTCGTCGCCGGACTGGTCGGCCCGGACGGCCGCGTGATCGGCATCGATCCGCTTGCCGGCCGTATCGAGATCGCTCGGCTGCGGCAGGCCGACAATCTCCAGTTCGACACCGGCCGTGCGGAGGAACTCTCACGCTTCGCTGACGCCCAGTTCGACGCGGTCTATCTCAACAGCGTGTTTCACTGGATTGCCGACAAAGACGCCGCCCTGCAGGAAATCCATCGCGTGCTGAAGCCGGGCGGCCGCCTTGGACTGAACGTGCAGGATCCATCCCGGCCGCATCAATCCCGCGTGCTGCTCAGCCAGGCCATCGCCGAAGCAGGTCTTGGCGATCGCCGTCAGGATTCCAACCCCGTGCTCGGATCGACCGACGAGGAGCTCAGCGCGCTGTTCGCGGCCAACGGCTTCACTGACTACCGCAGCGAACTGCGCGCGCTGGTCGACATCCATGACAATGCCGACTCGCTGCTGCGCTGGTCGGAAGCAAGCGCCTTCGGAAACTTTCTCGAAGCCTTCTCTCCGGCCGAACGCAGCTTGGTGCGGCAGGCGTTCGCCCGGCTTGTCGAGGACAAGCGTACACCGGAAGGCCTGTCGCTCGAGCGCTACCTTCGCTTCGCGTTCGTGCGCAAGGCGCCGACCGCCAACTGACCGATCATCCCCCGCGAGTGCCGCCATGAGCAAACGACAGCTTTCTCTCAACTTCTTCATCTATCCGGACGGCCACCACGAGGCGGCCTGGCGGTACAAGGCCTCGACCCCAAGCCGCCTGCTCGACGTCACCTATTATCAGGAGCTCGCGCAACGCGCCGAGGCGCACAAGTTCGACGCGGTGTTCTTCGCCGACGGCCCGGCACTGGCCGAGAATGTCCGGCACGCCGCGCGGTTCCGGCTCGAGCCGATCACCCTGCTCACCGCGATCGCATCCGCCACCAAGCGCATCGGCCTGATCGCGACGGCATCGACGACCTATACCGAACCCTACAATCTGGCGCGCCTGTTCGCCTCGCTGGATCACCTCAGCCGCGGCCGCGCCGGCTGGAACATCGTCACGACGAGCTCGCCGCAGGCAGCGCAGAATTTCGGGCTGCCCGAACATCCGCCGCATCACGAGCGTTACGAGCGGGCGCGCGAATATCTCGACGTCATCACGCGGCTGTGGGACAGCTGGGAAGACGATGCGCTGGTCAATGATCCCGCGTCCGGCGTCTTCGCCGACACCGCCAGGATCCATGCCATCAACCACGTCGGAAAGCACTTTCGCGTCCGCGGCCCGCTCAACGTTTCGCGAACGCCGCAGGGACGACCGGTCTATGTGCAAGCCGGCTCGTCCGACGACGGCCGCGCCTTCGCGGCGCGCTTTGCGGAAGCGATCTTCACCGCCCACCAGACCCTGTCGAGCGCGCAGGAGTTCTACACCGACATCAAGCGTCAGGCCCGTGCATTCGACCGTGGTCGCGATCAGATCAAGATCCTGCCCGGCATCAGCCCGTTCATCGCCAGTTCACAGCTCGAGGCAGATCGGCTGCAGGACGAGTTCAACGAACTGATCCAGCCGGAATATTCGCTGGCCCAGCTTCGCCAGATGATTGGCCTCGATCTCTCCGGTTTCGACCTCGACGGCCCCTTCCCCCGCCATCTGATCGACACCGACAGCGCCCGCGGCGTCGCCAGCCGGTTCAAGCTGGTGGTCGATATCGTCGATCGCGAGAAGCCGACGATTCGCCAGCTGGTGCAGCGCCTCGCCGGCGCGCGCGGCCATTGGGTGATCGCGGGCCCGCCGGAGAAGATCGCCGACAACATCCAGACCTGGTTCGAGAACGGCGCGGCCGACGGCTTCAATGTCATGCCGCCCTGGCTACCCGGCGGCTTCGATCTCTTCGCCGAGCAGGTCGTGCCGATCCTGCGCAAGCGGGGCCTGTTCCGCCACGACTACGAGGGCACGACGCTGCGCGACCATTACGGCTTGACCCGACCGGCGAGCCTTTACTCCAACGCCATCCAGGCGATCGCCTGATCGCGTCCCCTGAGCCGCCCGCGCCGCGGGCGGCGATCATCTCCGCGCCGGGTCCAGCACCCGGCGTCGTAGACAGCGACATTCGCCTTTTATTTTAAACATAAAACATCCGTACCTGCCGGAGATCGCCGGAGCATTCATCGGAATATTGCGGAGATTGCCTTCCGGCACGAAACCCGCCGCAAAATCCCTACACCCCGACGCCGATCCGTGCCCCCTGAACGAGCCTTGAATTTACTTTTGGCACGAACTATCTTCCGGGCGTCATCGAGACCGTCACCTTCAACGGGCCGGGTGCTGCAGGAGATTTGATTTGGCAGTCGCGAAGGAGTCCCCGCCTGTTTCACCCAGGAACGGAGGTGATCAGGAGGCCGAGTACAGGGCTCAGACACGGCTTTGGCTTCGGCTGCTCGCCTGCACGACCCTGATCGAGGGCGAGCTGCGGCGCCGGTTCCGCGAGGAATTCGACTTCACGATGCCGCGCTTCGACGTCCTGGCCCAGCTTGACCGCGAGCCGAGCGGATTGGTGCTGGGAGAGCTGCCGAAGCGGCTGATGGTCTCTGCGGGAAACCTGACGCCGATCGTTGATCGGCTGGTCGAGGACGGCTTCATCACCCGCACGCCTTCAAACCTCGACCGGCGCGTGCAGATCGTTTGCATGACCGTCGAAGGCCGCAAAGCCTTCAGGCGCATGGCCAAGAGCCATGGCTCGTGGCTGGCCGAGCTGCTGGCAAGGGTTCCGGCCGACCGGCTCGATGGCCTGACCCGCGAGCTCGACGAGCTCAAGGGCGCCGTCAGGGACGCGATGCAGAAGCCGTAAGCCGGCACTGTAATTCACACCACAGCCGAACGCCCTCCGACACACTCCCGCAGTTCAATCAGGGCAGCAGCCTGTACTTTCCGTCCTCGATCTGAACCAGGATCCGCGCGCGAGCATCGACGCCGTGTCGATCCGCCGGCGTGTAAGTGTAGACGCCCTGCGTCCCGGCCAGCTCCTTGGTGGTGAACAGCGCCTGGCGAAGCGCGGCGCGGAATTCCGACGAGCCCGGCTTGGCGCCCGTTGCCATCGCGCGCTTGGCCGCATCGACGAACACCAGCCAGCCGTCGAAGGCATAGGACGAGAACGAGTCGGTCGGCGCCTCGCCATTCGCCTTCTCGAAGGCGGTGCGGAAATCCAGCGCAACCTTCTGGATCGGATTGCCGGCCGGAAGCTGCTCCGCCGCGGTCACCGGCCCGGTCGGGCAGATGATTCCGTTGGCGGCCTTGCCGGCGAGCCGCAGGAAGTCGGCGCTGATGAGCCCGTGGTTGCCGTAGAGCGGCCCCTTGTATCCGCGTTCGGACAGAGCGATCACCGGCAAGGCACCCGGCGTGCCCGTGCCGCCGAGCATGATGGCGTCGGGCCGCGCCGCCAACGCGCGCAGCACCTGGGCGGTCACCGACGAATCCGACCGGGCGTAGCGCTCGTTGGCGATGACCTTGATGTCGGCCGCCTTGGCGCTTTGCGACAGCGAGTCGTACATCAGGTCGCCGAAGGCGTCGGAGAAGCCGATGAACGCAACGGTCTTCAACCCCCGCGCCTTCATGTGATCGACGATGCCCTGGACCAGAAGCGGCGTCGGTTGTGGCGTCTGCACCACCCAGGGCCCGCCTTCGCCTGATGGCACCGGCGCGATCGGCGACACGGCGATCATCGGAATCTTCAGCTCGATCGCGGCGGTCGCCATCGCCAGCGTCTGCGGCGCGCCGGACGTGCCGATCAGGATGTCGACCTTCTCCTGTTCGACGAGCTTGCGCGCGTTGCGCGCCGACGCCGTGGGATCGGAGGCGTCGTCGAGCTGAATGACGCGGAGCTTCTCACCGCCGACTTCGCCGACATAGGCCTCGCCGGCCGCGATCCCCTTTGCATTGGGAATCCCGATCGACGACACCGGCCCGCTCAGGCCGGTGACGAAGCCGACGAGGATCTCGGCCTGCCCGGCCTGCGGAACGGCGACAAGCAACGCGGCCAAGGCCAGCAGGGTCTTCATCGAGATCATGGCACCTGTCCTTCTTGATTTGCGTTTCTTGTTTCGGGCAAGCGCCATCCGCTCGCTTCAGCTCGCGGAAACCAATGCGATCACGCGCAGCGGGCTGCCGGAGCCGTTCTGGATCTTCAGGGGCGACGCCACGATGACGGCACCGGTGGGAGGAAGCTGATCGAGGTTGCAGAGGCACTGCAGGCCATACCGGCCGGCGCCATGCAGGAAGTGATGCGCCGGATAAGGCGGCTCGAAATGGCCGGCCTGCCCTGCGTCGGTACCGATCGTCTCGGTGCCGAAGCCGATGATGCCGCGCTCCTCCACCAACCATTTCATGACGGCCGGATTCGGCCCCGGCGTGTGTGCGCCGTCATCCCTGAGGTTGGCGTAGTCGCGCCAGCCCTTCTTCGACCAGTCGGTCCGCAACAGCACCCAGTGCCGCGCGGGAATCCGTCCGTGCTTCGCCTCCCAGGCCTCGACGAGCGGCACGGTGAGCAGGAAATCCGGATCCTGCGCCGCGCCCGCCGAGCAGTCGATCACGCAAGCCGGCGCGATCATGTCCTTGGCAGGCATCGTGTCGACCGAATTGTTCGGCAGGTCCTTCCCGGTGAACCAGTGGATCGGCGCGTCGAAATGCGTGCCGGTGTGCTCGCCGAACGTCACATTGTTCCAGTACCAGGCCGGACCGCGACCGTCATAGCGCGATATCTCCTGGATCCGGACCGGAGCCGCCTGGCCAAATTCCGGCGGCAGAACAATGACCGGGAAATCCGGACTGAGCGTGAAGGTCAGATCGACGACCCGCACCGCGCCTGACGAAATCGCACCTGCGAGCTCCAGGAGATTCTTGCCTTGCATTGTGACGTCCTCCCGTTGAAATCCTGATTTTATCTATCGAGCTCGCGCTCGAGCGCTTTCGGATTGGCGGCAAGACGCTGCCTGATCTCCTCGGCGACGTCCCCGACATAGATCTCCTCGAGCCCACCCCTGAGCCCGGACACGATCGCCTGCGCAACGGCGCGCGGCGCGACCTTGGGCGGCGGCACGGTCTGGAACCACTCGGTATCGACCGGTCCCGTGAACAGGTTCATCACCTTGACGCCGCCGGGCCGAAGCTCCGCGCGAAGACAGTGCGACAGCGAAAGGCAGGCGGCTTGCGACGCCGAGTAGGCGCCGAAAGCGGGCCAGTTCGCCAGCGCATAGACCGACAGGATATTGACCCAGGCGGCGCTGCTGTTGATGCCATCGGCTCCCCGCATCCGCATCGCGGGACCGAAGGCCTGCGCAAGGTTGATGAAGCCGAGATAGGCCTGGTCGATCTCATCCCGCGCGATGCCCGTGCCCCTGCGGTCGAGAAGGCCACCGGGCCGCACATATTCCGTCGTGTTGATGAGGATGTCGACCTTGCCGCCAATGTCGGCCGCGAGGTCAGTCGTTGACTTTTCGTCGGCCGCGTCGAGCGTCACGATCTCGATCCCCGCCTGCCCGCGCAACAGCTGTTCGCCTGCGAAAGGTCGCCATGGTTCGGAAACGCCGACGAACACCGTCTTCGCGCCCGCGGCCTTCAGCGCCGCAACGGCCTCCTGGCCGATCAGACTGCGGCCGTTGGTCACGAGCACGCGGCGGAATTTCGGATCGGCCGTCATTTCCCGCCACTGCCGGTCGTCTGCCATGTTGAGCGTCTCCTCCTCGGGTCGGGCAAAAGCCACTGCCTGGCCGCTCTTGTCGAGCTGAAACGACATCAGCACGGGCGCGCCCTCGGCACAGTCGGCATGCAGATGCGCCACCATGGTCGGACCGCAATCCATCTTGACGAGACCGATGCGCCAGGGCGCCCGCTCGCGGAAATAGACGTCGCTTGGTACCCGGGCCGTGGTTTCGGCCAGCAGCACACCGCGGCGCGGCGCATCGACGAAGGTCAGATCAGCCGACAGGCAGGCGGGACATGCCTCGCGCGCCGGATAGGCGAAGGCGCCGCAAGCCTCGCAGCGCTGCAGCATGAAGCGTCCTTCGGCGGCAGCGCGCGTGAACCCGTGCGACGTCCGGCTGCGCGGCCGCGGCGGCGACGCGGGAAGCCGCATCCGCAGCAGCGGGTTCTTGCGCCGGGGTGGCTCAATCGGATCGATCATCGCGCAGGCCCCGCAAAGATCGCGGCACCGGAGGCCAGGCCACGGTCATAGTTGATCATACCGAAGCCGGAGGCGAGAGCGAGCCTTGCATCCTTGACCTGCGTCGGACCGGCTTCGCCTAGCACCTGACGCAAGCCTTCGACCAGCCCGAGATAGGCGCCGGCGGCGCCGGCCTGCCCGGCAGAGAGCTGACCGCCGGAGGTGTTGTGCGGGAAGTCGCCGTCAACAGTCAGATCGTGCTGACGCACGAAGGCCGCGCCCTCACCCTTGTTGCAGAATCCGAGATCCTCGAACTGCATCATCGTGATGACCGGATAGTCATCATAGGTCTGCACGACATCGAGATCGTCAGGCTTCACACCGGCCATCGCGTAGAGCTCGCTGATATCCATCGCCCAGCCGCCGCGCACCTGCATCGGATCGTCGGCGAAGGCGTTGTGCCGTTCGATGGTCGACAGCAATCGCGCGGCCGGCAGGCCGAGCGATGCCGCGGTCTCGTCCCGCATCACGAGGAAGGCCTCGGCCCCGGCGCAGGGCATCACGCAATCGAACAGATGAATGGGATCGGAAATCGGACGCGCCGCCAGATACTGCTCGATCGTCAACGGCGTCTTCATCAGCGCATGCGGGTTGCGCAGCGCATTGGCGCGCTGAGCGACCGCGATCCGGCCGACGTCCTCCCGCGTAACGCCATAGGTCCGCATATAGTTGCGCGCGATCAGCGCGAAGCTCGCATTGGCGCCGCCTGCGCCATAAGGATAAACCGCGTCCTGGTTGAAGCGCGAGAAATTCTCGAGCGTCAGGCGGAAGGAATCGACGTGATTGGTATCGCCGGCGACGCAAGCCACGATGTCGGCATCGCGCACCTGCACCGCGCGCGCCGCCTTCCGCAATGCCGCGATGGCGCTGGCGCCGCCGAGTGGGATGGTGTCGAGCCATCTGACGCACAGCCCGAAATGCTGCGTCAGTCCGATCCCGCTGTCGAGCCCCATGGTGAAGCTGGACACACAGAGGCCGTCGATGTCGGATGTCTTGATGCCGGCCTTCGCGACCAGCGCACTCAGCGCGCGTCCGATCCACCATTGCGCGCTCTCGATGGAATAGCGCGCATAGGGGATCGTGACGGGAGCCGCCATCACGATGCCGTCATACGGTGTGCGCAGCGAATTTGTCACCAGCCGCCTGCCTTGCCTGCCGTCTCAGATCACCGTCAGCTTCACGTCGATATTGCCACGAGTTGCATTCGAATAGGGGCAGCGCTCGTGCGCGCCTGCGACGATCTCCTCCGCCACCGCCTTCTCGACGCCGGGCAGACTGACCTTCAGTTCGACCGAGAGCGCATAGCCGACAGGAACCGGTCCCATCGCAACCCTCGCGACGACGGACGTCTCGGCCGAGGGCGTGATCTTCCTGGTGCGCGCCACGAGCTTGACCGCGCCGAGAAAGCACGCGGCATAGCCAGCCGCAAAGAGCTGCTCCGGGTTGGTCCCCTCGCCGCCGGGTCCGCCCAGCGATTTCGGCACGGACAGCGACACCGACAGCAGGCCGTCGGCACTTGCGGCCTTGCCGTCGCGGCCGCCCATAGCGGTCACCTCGGTCTCGTAGAGGATCTTCTCGGGTCTCATCATGGCTCGTTCTCCAGAACTGATCGGCGTTAGCGCTTGTTGCGCGCGAGCATCGCCCGGAAATCGTCGCGGGCGAGCGCACTGGCGCGCTTGAAGCTCGGCCCGCGGCTCGGCTCGGTGCCGTTGAGCTGCCTGAGCTGCACCCACATCTCGGCGCTCTTCAATGCCACCGCAGCACAGTTCACGACCGGTGCGTGGCCGACCTTCAGGCCGCGCTCCCGCCCGATCAATAGTCCTGGCAGCACGCCGGCGGGGATCACCACGTCGGCGCCGCGCTCCACCAGCGGCAAGGCGCAGGCCAGAAAATCCTCGATCATCCGGGCATGAGCCGCCTGATCGCCCGCGAACGCAGCTGCGAAATCCTCCGGCTTGCAACCGAGGCCGGTCACGTGGACGACGCGATCACCGAGGCCGTAGCGTTCGGCCTGCTCGTAGTGCCAGACCTCGAAGACCGGATCGAGCGTCACGAGGCCGAGGCGCCGGCCGAGTTGCGAGGCCGCAAGCAACGTCGCCTCGCCGGTCCCGACCACGGGGATGTCGAGCGTCGAGCGGAGCTCGTAAAGCCCGGGATCCTGGAAGTGGCCCATCACGAAGGCGTCGAACCCGCTCTCTTCCGCCGCGATGCCGTTGTCGATGGCCTGGACCGCGCAGCGCAGTTCGGCGAGCCGGCCGAATTCGCGATCCGGCGGTGAAATGCCCTCGACCTGAACCGTGGTGCCGGGTGCGGCGATGTTGTTGAGATACTCCGACAGCCGCGCCATATAGGGCGCGTTCACGCTCGCATCGACGAAACTCTGCCAGAAGATGCGCATCGCCCTTCTCCTCGACGGTGACAGGAGCATCGGCCGTCGGCCTGCCGACGCAGATATTTCAACCATAAACTAATTGACGCGTCAAATGCGCGCGGCGGAGCCCGCCGAGGCGACCGCTCCACCGCAGCCGGGAGGCCTGTTTTTCGGGACAAAGCAATGAAGGAAATGGCGCGCGCGGACGAAATTGTATGCAGCAACATTTTTTTCTGACAGCCCCGTGACACGTGTTGACGACGCCACTGAGAATACTTTAGGCTTTAAGTAATCGACCATCGGCCGCTGCCGGTGGTCATGTCGATGATGTTGCAGGGCACCGATTTTGAGAAACTCAATCGCGTGGACTAGCGTCGGGCCGCAATGGCCGGCAGCAGCATCGCCGGTCGCGCAGCGCGGCTGTGGCATTCGTCTTCCTTTGCTTCGACAGATGCCCGCGGACTGCAATCGCCCCGCCCGCTATTTGAGCGGCACGCCTCGCCATGGCCGCTGACGCCCGGCCGAGCGAAATTCCCTCTCGGCGCGCCCGGCGTCTGGCGCTACAGCAATGCCTTCAATCGGTTCGTTCGCGGCTCGGCTACCTGCCCGGCTTGCAGACATTCGCACCCAGCATCAACGGAGGACAACGCAAATGCGGCAGAAGACCCTGGGTTTACTCGCACTCGTCGCCGGCGTCTTCGCGGCACCGGCGGCGCAGGCCGATATCACGATCGGCTTCGTCACCTCGCTGAGCGGCAACGGCGCGTCGATCGGCATCCCCTATGGGCGCGGCATCAATGCCGCCTATGAATACAAGAAGACGATCAACGACGAGACCATCCGCCTGATCCAGCTCGACGACGGCTCCGACCCGTCGGCCGCGACGCGCAACGCGCGCAAGCTGGTCGAGGAAGAGAAGGTCGACCTCCTGATCGGCACCGCAACGACCCCCTCGACCATCGCGATGGCCGCCGTCGCCAGCGAATTGAAGGTGCCGATGATCGCGATCTCGCCTCTCGGCAAGCTTCCGGACTCGCCGGAGCAATGGGTCGTCGCGGTGCCGCAGCCGGCTTCGCTGCTCGTCAAGATCGTCGCGGACCGGATGAAGCGCGACGGCATGAAGAACATCGGCTATATCGGTTTCTCCGATGCCTGGGGCGATCTCGTCTACAACGGCGCCAAGGCCGCCGAGCCCGTCGACGACATCAAGGTGCAGACCAACGAGCGCTATGCGCGCACCGATACCTCGGTGACCGCGCAGATCCTGAAGGTCATGGCCGCACGTCCCGACGCGGTGCTGATCGGTGGCTCCGGCACGCAGGGCGCCCTGCCGCTCATCACGCTCTCCGAACGCGGCTTCAAGGGCAATACCTACGGCACCGTGGCGCTGATCAATCCGGACTTCGTCACCGTGGGCGGCAAGGCCGCCGAGGGCATCCAGGTCTCCGCCGGCCCCGTGATCGTGGCCGAGCAGCTTCCGGATGAGCACTTCGCCAAGAAGATCGCGCTCGACTTCCGCGCGGTCTACCAGAAGACCCACAACATTCCGACCACCGACGGGTTCTCCGCCTACTCCTTCGACGCCTGGCTGATCTTCGCCAACGCCGCCGAGCGGGCGCTGAAGACCGCAAAACCCGGCACCGCGGAATTCCGCACCGCGCTGCGCGATTCCATCCTCAGCACCAAGGAGCTGCCCGGCGTGCATGCCGTCTACAACTTCAAGCCCGGCGCGGTGACCGGCGTCGACGAGCGCTCGCTGGTCGTGGTCCGCCTGACCGGCGGCGCCTGGAAGTACGCGCCGTAGGCAAAAAGATGGCCGGCAGCCAGAACGGGGGAACGGCGTCTCCATGACGAGCGATATCGCGGCCATCCTTGCAATCGACGGGATCGCCACCGGTGCAGTCTACGCGCTGGTGGCGATCGGCACTGTGCTCATCTTCACGGTGACGCGGGTCATCTTCATTCCGTTCGGCGACATCGCCGCCTTCACCGCACTGACGCTTGCGGCCCTCGATGCCAAGCGTTTTCCGGGGACCGGTGCGCTGGTCGTGGTGCTGGCGTGCCTTGCGACCCTGATCGAGATCATTTCGCTCATTCGGAGCGGCGACAGCCGCCTGCTGCCGCGCGCATTGCTGTTCTATCTCGCCATTCCCTCAGCAGTAGTCGGCATCGCCTGGCTCACCATGCGCATGGACCCGCCGCTCGCCGTCCGGCTGGTACTCGCGTTGATGCTGATCACGCCGATCGCCCCTCTCCTCGACCGGATCGTGTTCCGCCCGATCGCCGACGGCACGGTGCTGCTGCTGCTGACGGTCTCCGTGGCGCTGCATTTCGCGCTGGTTGGTCTCGGCCTGCTGTTCTTCGGCCCGGAAGGCGTCCGGACCGAGCCGCTGACGTCGTTCTCCACCGAGTTCGCCGGCGTCCTGATTTCGGGCCAGACCATGCTGATCGTGATCGCCGCGCTGGTGTTCAGCGGCCTGCTCTATCTGTTCTTCGACTTCACGCTGGTCGGCAAATCGCTGCGCGCCACCGCGGTGAACCGCACCGGCTCGCGTCTGATGGGGATCCGGCCGGCGCGGGCCGGCACCATCGCCTATCTGCTGGGCTCGCTGATGGCCGGCGTATCCGGGATCCTGATCGCGCCGGTCAATACCGTGTTCTACGATTCCGGCTTCCTGATCGGCCTCAAGGCGTTCGTCGGCGCCATCGTCGGCGGCATGACCAGCTATCCCGGCGCCGCGATCGGTGCGGTGGGGGTCGGCATACTCGAAAGCTTCGCGTCGTTCCAGAGCAGCGCGCTGAAAGACGTGATCGTGTTCTCGCTGCTGATCCCGATCCTGATCTGGCGATCCCTCGCCTCGCTGCATTCCGAGGAGGAGATCGAGGAATGACGCGCGTTCACGTTAGGCTCGCGGCGGCAGCGGCACTGGCGTGCCTCGCACTCGCACCCTTTGTCCTGAGCCCGTTCAGCGTCACGCTGATGAATTATATCGGCATCTATTCGCTGGTCGCCATTGGCCTTGCGCTGCTCACCGGCGTCGGCGGCATCGTGTCGTTCGGACAGGCCGCGTTCGTCGGCATCGCGGCCTATGCGACGGCATGGGTCTCGGCCCTGAACGGGCAATCGCCCTGGCTCGGCCTGCTGCTTGGCGTGGTCCTGACCTGCGGTGTCGCGACCATCCTCGGCGTCGTCACCTTGCGCCTGCAGGGCCATTTCCTGTCGCTGTCGACCGTGGCATGGGGCCTTGCGATCGGCTTCCTGTTCGGCAATGTCGATGGGCTCGGCCGCTTCAACGGCATCTCGTCGATCCCGCCGATCAGCCTCGGCTCGTTCGCGCTGGTCTCCAGCGCACAGATCTATTACCTGATCTGGGGCATCGTCGCCCTGGTGCTCCTGCTCGGCTACAATCTCCTGGACTCGCGGCTCGGCCGCGCCATGCGGGCGCTGCGCGGCGGCAACACGCTGGTCGAGAGCCTCGGCATCAACGCGTTCCGGATCAAGCTCGTGACCTTCGTGATCGCGGCATTCCTGGCCTCGCTCTCCGGCTGGCTCTACGCGCATATGAGCCGCTTCATCAGCCCGGGTCCGTTCGATGCCGGCATGGGCATCGAATATCTGATGATGACGATGGTCGGCGGCGCCGGCAGCCTGCTCGGCGGGGTCGTCGGCGCCGCCATCGTCACGCTGCTCAAGAACAGCGTGCAGGATTATCTGCCGCTGATCGCCAAGGGCGCGTCCGGGCAACTCGAGATCGTCGCCTTCTCGGCACTGTTCATCCTGTTCCTGCAATGGGCGCGGCAGGGCATCGTGCCCTCGATCGCACGCTATCTGCCGAAGATCAGGCGCGAGCGGCCGCAGCCCGCGCCGCCGCTGCCGCGCCGTCCGCAGCCGACACCGGGCGAGCTGCTTCTGAAGGTCGATGGCGCCGAGCGCCGGTTCGGCGGCCTCATTGCGGTCAACAATGTCAGCTTCGAGGTGAGATCAGGCGAAATCCTCGCCGTGATCGGCCCGAACGGCGCCGGCAAGAGCACGATGTTCAACTGCCTGACCGGCGCGCTGCGGGTCAGCAAGGGCGAGATCTCCTTCGCCGGACGCTCGATCGCGCGCGATCCGCAGTCCCGCATCGCCAGGGCCGGCGTCGCCCGGACCTTCCAGCATGTCAAGCTGCGGCCGCGCATGAGCCTGCTGGAGAACGTCATGCTCGGCACCTACAGCCGAACCAGCAGCGGCCTGTTCGCCGGCGCGTTTCGTCTCAATCGGCGCGAGGAAGCCAGCGTCCGGCACGAAGCGCTGCTGCAGCTCGAGCGCGTCGGGCTCGGCGACAAGCCATTCGAGCTCGCGGGCAATCTTCCGCTCGGCAACCAGCGCATCCTGGAGATCGCGCGCGCCCTCGCCGCCGATCCCGCGCTCCTTGTGCTGGACGAGCCGGCGGCCGGCCTGCGCCGCCAGGAAAAGCTGCGACTGGCGGAGCTGCTCCGCTCGCTGCGGGCGGATCACCTGACCATCCTGATCGTCGAGCACGACATGGAGTTCGTGATGTCGCTGGTCGACCGCATCGTGGTGCTCGACTTCGGCTCCAAGCTCTGCGAGGGCGTCCCGAGCGCGATCCGCAGCGACGAGCGGGTGCAAGAGGCCTATCTCGGAGGCGTCGCGTGAGCCAGATGTTGTCCATGACCGGCGTCACCGTCTGCTACGACAACGTCGAGGCCGTTCGCAACGTCTCGCTGTCGGTCGACGAAGGACAGATCGTCACCGTGATCGGCCCGAACGGCGCCGGCAAGACCACGCTGCTGATGGCCGCGATCGGCCTGCTCGCATCGCGCGGCAGCATGGTGTTCCGCGGCAGCGACATCCGGAAGATGTCCGTCGAGGATCGCGTCGAGCGCCGGCTCTGCCTGGTTCCGGAGAAGCGCGAGCTGTTCTCCGACATGTCGGTTGCCGACAACCTCCTGCTCGGCTCCTACAGCCTGCGCGACCGCTCCGGCGTGCAGAAGACGCTCGACGAGGTCTATGATCGCTTTCCCCGCCTGAAGGAGCGACAACGCCAGGCCGCCGGCACGCTCTCCGGCGGCGAGCGCCAGATGCTCGCGCTGGGACGCGCGCTGATGGCAAAGCCCGCGCTGCTGATGCTCGACGAGCCCAGCCTCGGCCTCGCGCCGCTGATCGTGCGCGAGATCTTCCGCACCATCGCCTCGCTCCGCGACCTCGGCGTGTCGATCCTGCTGGTCGAGCAGAACGCCCGCGCCGCGCTCGAGACCGCCGATTACGGCTACGTGCTGGAGACCGGCGAGATCGTGCAGTCCGGCCCTGCCAAGGACCTGATCCACGATCCCCGGCTGATCACGGCCTACCTCGGCGGGCACTGACACAAAAATATCGAAAACAACCCCATGCACAGTCGCCGGCGGGTGCCGGGGACGAATTCGTTTTTTACGAAATCGACTTGACACGTCGGGCAAATCAGGGGTGTACTACCACCATCGCAGCGCAGGTCCGCTATCCGACCAGACGAGGGCGGCGGTTTGCGAGCGGCTTCTCGACCAGCACGGCGCGCAGCCATTCGCGGAAGCTGACGATCTCGGGACAATCTGCGGTGCCTTCAGGCGCAATCAGCCAATCACCCAAGCCGGATCCCTGGTTGAGCCGGTCGCAGCGATGACCCGGATGGTGGCCAAGGCCGCGGGCGATCAGCAGGTCGACCTTGCCCTCCGCCAACTCGTGCAAGCCGGCGGGCTGCAGCACCTGCAAGCCGATGTCGAGATGCGCGCCGCGAAACTCCGCCAGTTTGAGGCGGCGCAGGTCGAAGCTGCCATGGACCCCCAATTGCAGCAGCACCGCAGCTGCCGGTTTCAATTGCGAGGTCGCATCCGCGATATGGCGAAAGCCGTCGGAGACCCCGGGCAAATAGGCCTGCCCGGCCGCGGTCAGGATCAGCTGCTTGTGCAACCGCTCGAACAACTGCACGCCGAGGCGCGCCTCCAGCGCTTTCACCTGCTGCCCCACGGCGGCAGGCGTCACGTGCAGCTCGTGCGCGGCCAGTTTGAAGCTGAGGTGCCGCGCGGCGGCCTCGAAGGCGCGGAGCGCGTTGAGGGGTGGAAGGGCGTAGGTCATCGCGCGGGAGTTTGACACCGACAGGCGGTGGCCTTGCAATAGATTTTCTTGCGCTGAACCGCAGCAAACATGCTTTGTGCCGCGGCGACACCGCCGGATACGGTCACGCCGCAAACCGGAGACGCGCTATGCCCTCAACTCACATCGTCAGCCACAATCCCGCAACGGTCCACCCTCCCGCCGGCGGGTACTGCATGGGACTCGAACTGACCCAGCACCGCCGCCTGCTCTTCATCAGCGGCCAGGTGCCCGAGAGATCAGACGGCACCGTGCCCGAGGACTTTGAAGCCCAATGCGAGCAAGCCTGGCGCAATGTGATGGAAGTGCTCGCCGCCGCAGGCCTTGGCGTCGAGCATCTGGTCAAGATCACCACGTTCCTGACCGATCGGGATCAGCTCGTGGCCAACCGCACCATTCGTCGCAAAATGCTCGGCGAGCATCAGCCCGCGCTGACGGTCATCATCGCCGAGACCGTCGACAGCAAATGGTTGCTGGAGATCGAGGCGATCGCCGCCGAGTGAAACCAGCTTCCTCGACGTCGCGAATATCCAACTATGTCAGGTGTCAAATGACTGAGATCATCCATCCGTTTTACGAGCAGCATCGCGGCGCGATGGAGGCCGCCATGCGCCATCGCCTCGACCTTGCCGAAGCGATGTTGTGCGAGCGCGAGCATCTGACCGAGATCGATCGAATTCGACAGGAAGCGACGGACGAATTCCAGATCATGCTCACCCAAATGCCCTATGTCGGCGGCACCGCAAGTCGGATGACCGATTTCTTCATGCGCCTCACGGGCTTCATGGCCATCAGCCGGGTGCTCCGCCGGCACGGCGTGCCGGTTTCCGTGATCGGCGAAATCGAACGGGAGACCTACAAGGCGCAATTGCTCACCGAGCCTGAGGCGGAGCGCCTTGCCTCAGGGCGTCAATTCATGTCGCCCGAGAATCAGGCCTTGCTGCGCGAACAGGCGATAGAAAGCGCGGCGGAAAGCCACCAGAAGGAGTTTCCGGAAGATTTTGTCTACGATTTCGTCGAACCGGGCCCGGGCGACGAGTTTGAATTCGGCATCAATTACAAGGCTTGCGGCTTTTGCAAATTCGCGGCTCGCCATGGAGACAAGGAAATCCTGCCGAACATTTGCGGGCTTGATTTCGACGCCTATGCGACGCGCGGCATCCGCCTGGAAAGAACGCAGACATTGGCCGGCGGCGCGAGCCACTGCAATTTTCGATTCTCGCGGCTTCGCCCCCGTCACGACGTCGCTAATGCTCTGAATTGCCTTCCGCTTTCGGCGGCGCAGCGGACGTGACCGGACCCGCTGCCGGCTCGCCCCAGTCGCGAATGACCCAAAGCGGAAATCAGTCACCTACAAGGCGGTGACTGTTCATCGCGCAGCAACAGCGACGGCGACATCGCCTCTCTCGATTTGCTGATGTCTTTCTGGCGTAGGTTGTCGGGGCTGTATCGTAGCCGCGCGATTGCGTGCTGTTTTTGGTTACAGGTATCCGTTCAGCCGCGACTGGCGCTCCGTCAGGACACCGCGCTTAAGGATGCGGGGCGAGACAAGTCGGCGCCGGAGACCTTGACGACGGCTTGCCACGCGGCTTCCTGGCTGGCGCGATCGTGGAGGTGTGGCTCACTCTGCACCTCGATTGGACCTGAGAACTTCCCTTTGGCTGAGGCAAAGAATAGCCCCGACGCGTCGGTTCCGAACTCCGATGCCTGGATGAAGCGACTGGCCGCTGTCTCCGGCGTCTGATTCATGCCGGGAATGAGGTTCACGATTGGAATCATCATATACTTCAACAACGGGCCAGCGTTTCGCGCCACGTTGGTGGCGTTCGCCGCACCGGGCGAGACAGCGTACACGGCCGTGCCGGAGGGTAGCCGGCGTGCCAGCGCAGCGACCCACCAAGCAACAATGAGCTTCGCGTCGGCATACGCATTGTTGGGCACATACCTCACGTTCGGCCCGTTGCGGATCAGGGCTTCAACAGCTGCGGTTTTGTCACCCCGGTTGTACTCGGCTGCAAAGGCAGGCAGATCGGTGTATTTGAACATGGGTACGCCCCCGCGGGCAGGTTCTGCACCCGCGATGACGATCCGGGCGTCGGGACTCAGCAAGTTGGCATTGAGCAACCCAACGGTCAGTTGATGATGGCCAATGAGCGGGGCCTGAGAAGCCTCGATGCCCGCCGCAGTGATCACGCGCGCCTTGCCAGGAACCATACCGGCATTGAGCAGTAGGAAATCAACCGGCCTGCCTTGCTTGACTAGCGCGGCGACCGCGGAGTGAACGTTGACCGGGTCGTTCAGATCAAGCTCCAGCGGCGTGAAGACCGGCCTTTTGGTCTCCACCGCGAGCTGAGCGGCCGTATCCTTGATCTGGGCCAGGCTGCGCCCGGTGACAATGACCTCGCTGTAGCCCTTGGCGGCGAGCAACCGGGCCGCCGCATAACCGAGCCCGGACGTGGCGCCGGTGACGAGAGCGATCGAACGTTTCATGGGCATCTCCTTGAAAGGGTTGGAGTCGAAGGAGCCCCGAGTTAAGGCCGCCTTGTCATTTTTGAACTATTTAGTTATATATTGCCGAACCAAAGGTCGCAGTCAAAGATTTTTGAACTATATGTTTCAGAATACCACCAAGCCACGGGGACGTCCGCGCAGCTTCAACGAGATCGACGCGCTGAAAAAGGCGACGCAAGTGTTCTGGTCGAAGGGCTATGACGGCGTGACCATCGACGATCTCGTCGCCGGGATGGGCGTGGGACGGCCGAGCCTGTATGCCGTCTTCGGCGACAAGCGGGCGATATTCTTGCGTGTCCTTAAGGCGTATGCCGAGGCAAAGGGCGCTCGCGCTGCTAACGCGCTCCACTCGCCACAGAATCTTCACGACTCGATCGCGGGCTTTCTTAGGTATGCCGTCGAAAGTGCGACCGAGAAGGGGTCCGCCCGGGGCTGCCTTCTTATTTGCGTCGCGCCGCTTGTGGATGATGATGAGGTCCGGAAGTTCCTGCAAAAGGCGGCCGCGGGCGGCAAGGCGCTGGTGCAAGATCGTTTCCGGGACGCGATCAGCGCGGGCGAAATCCCGTCCGACTTTCCTGCGGCCGAACGCGCGATCCAAGTCACGGATATTGCTCGTGGCCTTACCATGCGTGCGCTGATAGGCACGCCGCGCAAGACGCTCCTAAAAGACGCCGAGGAAGCAGCCGATCTTGTCCTCCTTGTGCGGCATGGAAGTGCGGCGCCCGAACGTTGAGGCTTGATGGTGCGGATATCGATCAGATTTCATCCGGCACTGATTGAACAATGTCGGCCAGCGTCACAGAGTGGATTGCGTGTCACTTCACTTCCGCTTGTGGCCCTTCGCGTCATTTAGCTGAGCTGCAGAATTTGGTCTGCTATCGAGGCATAGCGGACTTTGGCAAGCCGTGCGTTGGCAGATTTATGGTTCACGGCCTAAGTCAAAGAGCGCATCTCCAGCGCGGCTCGCAACCAGCCTCGATGCCATCATGCGATGGGCCGCACCACCCTCGTCAGCATCGGAAAATGCTTGTTGCCGCCCGCGAACGGCGGAAACTGGACGAAGTCGGCGCGCATCCGCTTGATCACGTCGGAGCCCAACGCGCGCGCAAGGGCCTGCGGGCTGTCGAACATCAGCCTGTTGCGCTGCATGTACTCGACCCGCTGCGACGGCAACCGATCGACCCAATCGATGCGCGTGTAGATCTCGATCTGGCGCACGTCCGGGAAGGTCCGCATGATCGACGGATGATGCTCCAAATAATGCAAGTTCCAGGCATTCATGTCGTCGGCCGGCCCGGGATAATGCACCAGATAGCTGCACGGCGTCACCGTGCCGCTCGCATGCGCGGCGTCGTCGACCGGAAAGGCGCGCGTCACCATCGCCTGGTGCGTCACGTCCAATCCGGCAAGGCTCGGCAACCCGCGAGCCGCCGCAAGAGCAGCGAGCACGCCGCCGCGATCGATCGCGGCCTCGCACGCAAACAGGTTCGGAAAGCGTAGCAACAGCGCAAAGACCGGCCCGGCCCCGTCGGCCTTGTAGGGATGATCGACCGATTGCTCCAGCGGCGTGAACAGCAGGCCCTCCGCCATCCCCGGAACCGACCCCACCACGGCAGCCGCGGCCGCGAGATCGTCCGCATCAATTCGCCGATCGCCTGTCGGATCGGAGAACGTCATGAACAGCGAGATCATGATGCCGCCGCCTCCGCGCCGGCCTGCAGATGCGACATGAGCGCGGCGCGAACGTCGTCGGGCCACGGAATCGCGTGATGATCGACCAGCGACGTGGCCGCGAGGATCTGGCGGGCGCGCCAGCGCAGGCCATCTGCGCCCGTGACCACATGCGACAGATGCAGCGACGCACGGCCGATCTTGACGATGCGCAGGCCGAATGTCAGGCGGTCGCCGAACTTCGACGGCCGTGAAAAGTCGCAAGTCAGATGCACCGTCGGCGTCCCGATCTTCCGGATCGTGATCAGCTCCGGCCAGCAGAACCCGATGGTCGACCAGAACTCCTCGACCACGCCGTTGAGAATGTTGAGGTAGGACGGAAAATAAGCGATCCCCGACGGATCACAGTCGCCGAACCTCAACTCGCGATCGAACGAGAACGACGTCATCAGATCGCGACGACCGGGTGCCGGATGACGCCAACGCCATCGACGCCGGCCTCGACGACGTCGCCGGGCCACAGCCATTCCTGCGGGCTCATGCCGGCGCCGACGCCTTCGGGCGTTCCGGTCGCGATGATGTCGCCCGGCTCGAGCGTCATGCCGGACGAGATGTCGGCGATCAAAGCCGGAATGTCGAAGATCATGTATTTGGTGTTGGAGTCCTGCTTTATGACGCCGTTCTTGGTCAGCCAGAGCCTGAGATCATGCGGATCGGGAATCTCGTCCGCGGTCACGATGCAGGGGCCGAACGGCGCGTAGGTGTCCATGCCCTTGGAGAAGATCCACTGCCCGGCACGGCGATTGTCGCGCGCGGAAATGTCGATCATGACCGAATAGCCGAACACGTGATCCATCGCCTTCTCGACCGGGATGCGGGTCGCGGTCTTGCCGATGATGACGGCGAGCTCGACCTCCCAGTCGAGCTGCTGGGTCATGCCGGCATTGTGCTGGATCGCCGCGCCCGGCCCGATCACGGAGGTCGGCGGCTTGGAGAACACGACCGGCTGCTTCGGCAGATCCTTGTCGGTATCGAGACTCTTGGCGGACTCCGCGACATGCGCCCGGTAGTTGAGCCCGATGCCGAAGATGTTCTTGCGCGGGCGCGGGATCGGCGCCTGCAGCTTCACATCCTCGATCGGAACGGCTGCACCGGCCGGCAGGCTGCCGTTGGCGTTGTCCAGGCATTGCTTCAACGCCGGCAGCAGCGTGACGGCGTTATCGATGAAGGACAGCATGTCGGCCGGCCAGGCAACGCCGCGTGACGCGCCGAGGCGCGCGACATCGACGACCAATCCGTTGACGACGACCCCGAGGCGGGCGCCGCTGGAGCCCAAGGTGTAGGTGACAAGACGCATGAAAGCTTGATCCGGTTATGCGGGTTGAGTTCTGCGCAAGAATGTCAGGCCGCGACCGGCTGATGGCCGGCATTGTCGCCATAGGCCTCTTCCCGGTAGAGGCCTAGCCCCTCGATCACGGGCAGATCGTTGAAGCAGAACAGGCAGGCGTCCTCGCTTTCCGAGGCGTTGCCGTGCTCATGCCAGGCCCAGGACGGAACGCAGAAGATGTCGCGCTCCTGCCACTCGAACCGCTGACCGCCGATCACGGAATAGCCGTGCCCCTTGGCGACCTGGTAGACGAAGCTTCCGGTGTGGCGATGCGACCTGGACTTCTCGCCCGGCCGCAGCATCTGCATGCTGGCGCCGATGGTCTGCATCACATGGCCGCCGGTGATCGGATTGACGTAGTTCATCAGGATGCCGTCATAGGGCGATCCTCCGGTCGCGGCGGCATATTTCAGCAGCGACTCGTAGGTCGGCTCCCACTCATATTTGAACATCGGCGAATAGCCGTTCGACCAGCGCGAGCCCGCCGGCCGAAGGCCGGGATTGCCCCAGGTCTTGGTCATGTCGTCGACCGGATAGCCGGACTCCTCCTGCTGGATCTTCGGGTGCACGACGAAGAAATTGGCCTCCAGCGCATTGACGAGCGGAATGTCGAGCCCATCCTGCCAGATGCAGACCGAGCCGTTCGCCTCGACGCCATGCTCATGCCAGGTGCCGTTCGGCGTCAGCACGAAATCCCGCGCGCCGAGCGTCATCTTGTGGCCATCGACAATAGTGTAGGCGCCCGCTCCTTCCATGATGAAGCGCAGCGCAGAGGCCGAGTGTGCATGGGCGGAGGCCACCTCGCCGGGGTGCATGACCTGCAAGCCCGAATAGAGCCAGCCGACCGCGGCCGACACATCGCGGCGACCCGGATTGTTGAGGTAGATCACGCGCCGTCCCGCCTTCTCCGGCGAGACCAGTTCCACCGAGCGCAGCACGTGCTCACGCAGATCGCCGTAGCGCCAGAGCACGGGAACGGACGCCGACTGCGGCTGCCACGGCTCGATCTTGTTGGCGACCGTCCACAGCGCGCCGGCCTCGAACTTCTCGAGGTCCTTGTAGTAGGCCTTGAGCTCCGGAGTATCCTCGACATTGGCCCGGCCGATGATGTTCTCGCCCATGCTGTCCGACTCCTATCTCGTGACGTCCTGTCTCATGCAGTCCCGTCGCCACATCCCCGCTGTCGTCCTGGCGAAAGCCAGGACCCATAACCACCGCATTCGATTGTGAACGGGATCGTGGCCCCAGCGTCGCACAACGATGAGCTTTCGTGGTAATGGGTCCTGGCCTTCGCCAGGACGACGGTGAGGAGGGTTCGCGTGTCGTGGTGCCGATGGACCGACGCGCCCCATCATTCCACCCTGGCTGGAATTGATGTGAAGCTCGCCTGGACGGCGGCGGCTCTAAAGCGCGGCAGCTTCAGCATTGGCCCTACCCTGTCGCTGGCTCATCATCGCCGTCCGGAGCAGACGATCCGCAAAGTCCGACGGCACTCGCAGCGTTGACTTACTTTACATGTAAACGTATGCTATCGCATATTTCTGGAGGGTGCAATGGCTGAACGGTCTTTTGCTCGTGAAGTCGAGGATCTCCGGCTCGGCGACGGCGACACCTTCCGCGGCGAAGGCATCCTCGCCATCACCAAGGCGCTGCTGCAATCCGGCGTCGCCTATGTCGGCGGCTATCAGGGCTCGCCGATCTCGCATCTGATGGACGTGCTGGCCGACGCCAAGGACGTGCTCGACGATCTCGGCGTCGTGTTCCAGAGCTCCGCCAATGAAGCGGCGGCGGCGGCGATGCTGTCGGCCTCGGTGATGTATCCGCTGCGCGGTGCGGTGGCGTGGAAATCGACGGTCGGCACCAATGTCGCCTCCGATGCCCTCGCCAATCTCGCGTCCGGCGGCGTCACTGGCGGCACCATGATCATCGTCGGCGAGGATTACGGCGAAGGCTCCTCGATCATGCAGGAGCGCACCCATGCCTTTGCGATGAAATCGCAGATCTGGCTACTCGATCCGCGCCCTGACCATGAATGCATCGTCAATCTGATCGAGAAGGGCTTTGAGCTCTCGGAAGTCTCGAACACCCCTGTCATGCTGGAGGTGCGCGTCCGCGCCTGCCACATGCATGGAAGCTTTGCCTGCAAGGACAATGTCAAGCCGGCCCACACCATCAAGGACGCCCTGAACAATCCGAAGCGCGACGTCGGCCGCATCGTGCTGCCGCCGGCGGCCTACGAGCATGAGCAGGAGAAGATCAAGACACGGCTGCCCGCGGCCATCAACTTCGTCAGGGACAACAAGCTGAATGAATGGATGGGGCCGAAGCAGGGCAAGGTCGGCATCATCATGCAGGGCGGGATGTACAACAACGTCATCCGCGCGCTGCAATATCTCGGGCTGTCGGATGCCTATGGCAACACCCAGATTCCGCTTTACGTCATGAACGTCACCTACCCGGTGATCGACACCGAGGTCGCCGAGTTCTGCCTCGACAAGGACGCCGTGCTGATCGTCGAGGAAGGCCAGCCGGAATATCTGGAGCAGGCGATCAACACGGTGCTGCGCCGCCGCGATATCCAGGCCCGCGTCCATGGCAAGGACGTGCTGCCGATGGGCGGCGATTACACCGCGCAGGTGCTGCTCGGGGGTATCAGAGAATTCCTCGAGAAGACCGAGCCGCGGCTGCTCGGCAACCGGCCGCCGGCGCCGGACGCGAGCTCCGTGCTCAGCCATCCCGAGGTCGAGAAGCTGAAGCAGGTCGTGCCGGCGCGGCCGCCCGGGCTTTGCACCGGCTGTCCGGAGCGGCCGATCTTCGCCGCCATGAAGCTGGTCGAGAGCGAGCTCGGTGAGCACCATGTCTCCGCCGACATCGGCTGTCATTTGTTCTCGATCCTGCCGCCCTTCAACATCGGCGCGACGACGATGGGCTTCGGCCTCGGCCCGGCCTCGACCTCGGCCTTCAACGTCAAGGCCGACAAGCGCTCGATCGCCGTGATGGGCGACGGCGGCTTCTGGCACAACGGGCTGACCAGCGGCATCGGCAACGCCGTGTTCAACAAGCATGACGGCGTGTTCGTCATCGTCGACAATTACTACACCTCGGCGACCGGCGGTCAGGACATCCTGTCGTCGCGCGCGGTGAGCAAGCGGCGCAACACCAACAACTCGATCGTGCAGGCCGTGAAGGGCATCGGCGGCCAGTGGGTGCGGCAGATCGATCGCACCTACGATGTCGGCCGGATGCGCGACACGCTGAAGGAGGCGCTGACGACCAGGGAGCAAGGGCCGAAGGTCATCGTCGCCTCCTCCGAATGCATGCTGAATAAGCAGCGCCGCGTGAAGCCGCAGATCAGCCAGGCGATCAAGGACGGGGTTCGCACCGTCAAGGAACGGTTCGGCGTCGACGAGGATGTCTGCACCGGCGACCACGCCTGCATCCGCCTCTCCGGCTGCCCCTCGCTCTCGGTCAAGCAACTCGACGATCCCCTGCGCGACGATCCCGTTGCGGCAATCGACAATTCCTGCGTCGGCTGCGGCAATTGCGGCGAGGTCGCGGACGCGGCCGTGCTGTGTCCCTCGTTCTATCGCGCCGACGTCATTCACAATCCGACCGGCTGGGACAGGTTCAAATCAAAGGTCGCGATGGCCGTGATCGGCTGGCTGCAACGGCGGCGCGATCGCCGGCGGCCGGAGTTCGAGGCCTTGGCATGAGATTTTGGGCATGAGAGACTGGGCATGAGAGACGAAACGGTCCAGTTGGCGCTTCCTGCCGCGGGTGATGCGACCGAGCGGCCGATCTCGATCGCGATCGTCGCGATGGGCGGCCAGGGCGGCGGCGTCCTCACCGACTGGATCGTCCAGCTCGCCGAGAACCATGGCTGGGTCGCGCAATCGACCTCGGTGCCCGGCGTCGCCCAGCGCACCGGCGCCACGATCTACTACATCGAGGCGATGCCGCCGCTCGACGGCCGCAAGCCGATCCTGTCGCTGATGCCGACGCCCGGCGACGTCGACGTGGTGATGGCGGCGGAGTTCATGGAGGCCGGCCGCTCGATCCTGCGCGGCCTGGTGACGCCGGACCGCACCACGCTGATCGCCTCCAATCACCGGACCTTTGCGATCGGCGAGAAGATCGCGCCGGGCAACGGCATCGCCGACCAGGGCGCAGTGATCGGCGCCATCGGGATTGCCGCCAAGACCGAGATCATCTTCGACATGAATGCGCTGGCGATCGCCAACGGCAGCGTGATCTCGGCCGCCATGTTCGGCGCGCTTGCAGGCGCCGGCGTGCTGAGCTTCAGCCGCGAGAGCTATCTCGACGTGATCCGCGCCGGTGAGAAAGGCGCGCAGGCCAGCATCCGCGCGTTCGACGCGGCCTTTGACCGGGTACAGTCGAAGTCTCCGGAGCCGACGGCACCCCCACAATCGGAGGCTGCCAAGACGCCCTCCTCTCCGGCTGCTCTGGATCCCCGTCTTGCCGGCCTCGCCGCCCGGCTGACGCAGGAACTGCCCGCGGCCGCACACGCCATCGGCCGCGCCGGGCTGAAGAAAGTCGTCGATTTCCAGGACGTCGCCTATGGCGGCGAATATCTCGACATCCTCGGCACGCTGCACGCCGCCGATCGCAACGCCGGCGGCGCCGGGCGAAATTTTGCCTTCACCCAGGCCGCCGCAAAATATCTCGCCAACGCCATGACCTATGACGACGTCATCCGCGTGGCCGACCTCAAGACCCGATCGGCCCGCCGCGCGCGGATCGAGGGCGAGCTCGACTTGTCCGGGGACCAGGTGCTGCAGACCACCGAGTTCATGCACCCCCGCATGGAAGAGGTGATGGGCATGCTGCCGGCGGGATTTGGCCGCTGGCTCAGCGCCAGGCCGCGTCTGCTCGGCTGGCTCGACCGCCGCGTCAACAAGGGACGCCGGGTCAAGACCTACTCGCTGCCCTGGTTCGTCGCGCTCTATGTCGTCGGCGGACTGCGCGGCATGCGCCGCCGCTCGCTGCGCCACGCCGTCGAGACGGCGCACCGGGACGAATGGCTCAAGGCCGCGACAGAGGCCGTGCAAGCGAACTATCAATTGGGCGTCGAGATCCTGCAATGCCGGCGCCTGGTCAAGGGCTATTCCGACACCCACAGCCGCGGCCTGTCGAAATTCGACAAGACGCTGGCCGCGATCAAGCTGGTCGCGCCGCGCGACGATGCCGCCGACTGGGCGCGCCGGCTGCGCGAAGCCGCGCTGAAGGACAGCGCCGGCAAGGAACTCGACGGCGTGATCCAGACCATCAAGAGCTTCGCATGACGTCGTCGGCCCTCAAGGAGAGCACGGCTCCCATCTTCGGCCAGGTCGAAACCCGGCTTTGGCTGCAACTGCTGTCGCTGCATGGCGAGCTGTTTTCGTCGCTGAATTCCATGCTGAGCTCGGAGTTCGGCTTGTCGCTGGCAAAATTCGACGTGCTGGCGCAACTCGATCGTTACCCAGATGGCCTCGCGCTTGGGCAATTGTCGCAGAACCTGAAAGTGTCCGGTGGCAACGTCTCGGGCCTGGTGCAGCGCCTGCTGGCTGATGACCTGATCAGCAAGGAAATGTCGAGCGAGGACCGCCGCTCGTTCATCGTGCGCCTGACGCCGAAGGGCGCGGCCCTGTTCAGGAAGGCCGCCGACGTGCATAAGAGGCACCTGAGCGAACGGCTCGAAGGCATCCCAGCGCGGGAGCTGGAGGCGGCACTGTCGATGCTGCGGTCGCTCTCCTCGAAACTCGGCAGCGAAGGCAAGAAGCAGGGTCGCAAGACATAATGGCCAAAGACTCCAGGAGCAGATGGAAATCCGGTCCACCGCGGACGCGGGACCAGCTGCAAAGCTACATTCCCTATCTGTTCAACCGGCTCGCCAATCGCTGGAACCTGGATCAGAACCGCGATCTCAGCGAGCACAACATCAACAACGTCGTGTTCCGCACGCTGTCGGTGCTGTTCATCTACAAGACCCTGACCGTCAACGAGATCGCCGTGCTGGCCGTGACCGAGCAGTCGACCGCGAGCCGCATGGTCGAGTCGATGGTGACATCGGGCCTCGTCAAGCGCGAGATCGCGGAAGAAGACCAGCGCCGCCGCGTCGTCGGATTGACGGCGGACGGCGAGGCCCTGCTGCGCAAGATCTGGCCGATCATGGAGAACAATTACGACCGCCTGACCGTCGGTATCGACCCCGACGAGATCGAGGTCTGCGCCCGCGTGCTGGCCAAGATGGTCGAGAACATCCGCCAGAACCAGATCTGATTCAGGGGCCGAGGCCGACGAGGCTGGTGCCGCCGCAGACATAGAGCACCTGGCCGGTGACGAAGTCCGAGCGCTCGTCGAGGAAGAAGCTGATCGCATGCGCGACGTCCTCGCGGGTGCCGAGCCGCCCGACCGGAACGTTGTGCGCCATCCTGTCCTGCTGCTCGGAGCCTTTCGGGACGATGCCCCAGAAATTGTCGGTCAGGATCGGGCCCGGCGCGACCACGTTGACCGTGATCCCACTCGACGCCAGCTCCAGCGCCCAGGTCCGCGCCATGCCGTGCACGCCGGCCTTGGTCGCCGAATAGGCCGAGCGCGTAACCGCGCCCATCGCGGCGCGCGAGCTCACGAACACGATCCGGCCGAACCGCCGCGACCGCATCCCCTCCATCGCCGCCTGGGTCAGTAGCATCGGTGCGCCCAGGTGCAACTGCGCCAGCGTCAGGATGTCCTCCGGCTTCGCATCGGGCAAAAGGTTCGGCAGGATGATGCCGGCATTGTGCACGAGGCAGTCGACCGCATGATCCCGGCAGATCTCCTCGGCGATGGCCCGCGTCTCCGCCAGGCTGGCGAGGTCCGCGCGATAGGCGGTGAGCAGACCGTGCGTCCACGCGGGCTTCTCGAGCCCGACCGAGACCACCCGCTGTCCTTCGCCGACGAGCTTCTTCGCCAGTGCCTCCCCGATCCCGGAATTGCCTCCGGTGATCAATGTGGTGCGGGTCTGGCTCATGATCGGCTCCCTGCCATGCGTCATTCCTGCCGCCGCTTGAGGTCGCGAAGGTCGAAGAACGCGCCCTCGCGCATCAGCTTCGCGACGACATCCTTCAATCCGCCGCGCTGGATCTTCTCGGTCGCGGTCAGCGGCAGTTCTTCGACGAAACAGATCCAGCCCGGCGCCTTGTAATAGGCCATCTGCTCCAGGCTCCAGCGCACGATCTCCTCGGCGAGTGCGCGGTCCGCGCCCGGCTGCTCCGCGATGATGACCGCCGCGACCTCGTCGCCGCGCACCTGGTCGGGCGTCGCGGCGACCGCGGCCTGTCGGATCGCGGGAAGACGGTTGAGAACGGATTCGACCTCGACCGCGGCAATGTTCTCGCCGGAGCGGCGGATCACGTTCTTCTTGCGATCGACGAAATGCAGATCGCCATCCGCATCGCGCGACACGATATCGCCGGTATGCAGCCAGCCGCCCTGCCAGGCCTCGGCGGTGGCCTCCGGGTTCTTCAGGTACTCCCTGAAGAAGCCGTAGCGGGGATCGGCCCCTGCCCGCCGCACCAGGAGCTCGCCCGGCGCTCCCACCGCCGCATCGTTGTCGCCGTCGTCGACGATCCGCACCTCGACCTCGGGCGCCGGCCGGCCGAAACAGCTGGTGCCGACCTTGCGCGGCTCGGCATTGGCGGCGATCACGCCGCCGCTTCCGGTCTCGGTCATCGCCCAGGCCTCGAGCAGCGGGAAGCCGAAGCGTTCCTCGAACGGCGCGTGCAGCAGCTTGTCGACGCCGGCGCCGAAGCCGAACCGTACGGTGTGCGCGCGATCTTCATTGCTCGGCGGCGCGCTCATCAGCATCGAGGGCATGACGCCGAGATAATGCAGGCAGGTCGCCCGGCTGTCGCGCACCGATTGCCACCAGCTGCGTGGATGGAAGCGGTCGAGCATCGTCAGGCTGCCGCCGACCGACAGCATCGCCATGACCGACACCGCCATCGCATTCATGTGGAACAGCGGCAACGGCGTGATCATGCGCTCGCCGTCGCGCCCGAGATCGATCAGCCCACCGACGTCGCGATACCAGTCTCCGGAATACAGGAAATAGGTGTTGGTGAGCACGCAGCCCTTGGGCTGGCCCGTCGTCCCCGACGTATAGAGCAGCGCGCATTGGCTCGCGCCGTCGCCGGCGTTCGCCGGCCGCGCGCCGCCGAACGGGGCCGGAACATCGCCGTCATCCGTCACAACCGGAATCGGCCGGCCGGCCTGGCGCGCCGCGGTCTCGACCTCCTCGCGCCGTTTGGCGAGGACGAAGGCGGCATTCATCTCGGAATGCGCGATGATGTATTCGAGCTCGCTGACCCGCAGATCGGGGTTGATCGGCACCACGGAGACGCCGAGCGCGTTCAACGCGAACCACAGCTCGATGAAGACCGGCCGGTTCTGCAGCAGAAGCCCGACCCGATGGCCCGCACCATAGCCGCGGCTCGCAAACGCCGCGCGCCAGCGCTCGACCCGCTCGAGCATGGCGCCATACGAAATCTCTTCGGCCGCGATGCCGTAGATGTCCGCGGTCTCGGGCAGCACGTTGAGAAAACCGGCTTCGCCGCGGCGGAGCGCGGTCTCGCGGAAGCGGGCATAGACTGTGGTCGCTGTGGTCAAGACGCACTCACATGAAAAGCTGGATATTGCCGAACGGCGCGTCGAAATTCACGAGATCGATGCGCTTGAGCCTGATCTTGAGGCCGTCGCCGATTTGCACGAGATCGTGCGACGCCCATCCCGAAAAGCGTTCCAGCGCGTCGCCGCGCGTCTCAGTGTAGAGAAAGGACGTCCGTGCCTTGAACAAGCCGGCCGCCGGATCGCAGGCCACGATCTGCGGCGCCTGCAGCAGATGATGGCAGCGGCTCTTCGGCTTCTGACTGAAGGTGCGCTCGCCGGCCAGCCGCTCGATACGCACTTTCATCAGCAGCAGGTCTTCGTACATCAGCGAGGGCTGCAACACAGGATCCTGCTGCTGCCATTCCAGCGGCATCCAGTAGCGCCCCTCGGGGTGAAACAGGTCGAGCCAGGCCTGCCACTGCATCGTGTCGAGCAGCTCGGCTTCCCGATAGATGAAATCGGTGATGGTCTGTTCGCTGATCATTCCGCGGCCTCAACGGGCTCGACCATGTCCATGGTCATGAACTTGGCCCAGGCATGAAACTGGTTCCGCATCTGGCGCTCCGACGTGCCGTTGATGACCGCGGTGACATCAGCCTCCTCGCCGCTCTCGTAGAGCCGGCGCAGATTGACCCACTGATTGCCGTTGGTTTTCAACCCTTCCTGCGCGCGCTCATACATTTCGAGATCGTCGTGCCCGACGATCGAGGTCGGCGCGTTGATGAAGCGGTTGTACATCAGCGCGCGCTCGTAGAGCTTGTCGGGCGCGCCGACCAGGCGATAGACCCAGCTCTCGACCAGCGTCCGGTCCACTGCGATCGGGATGAAGTTGCGCAGGATTTGCACCGCGCCCTTGACCATGATGTTCGGGAAATAGACCGTGTTGTGCCGGACCTCGCCGAGAATCTCGTGGGCCCGCTTCTCGCCATAGGCCGCGACCATCTGTCCGAGATAGCCCTCGATGTCAGAATAGTTCGAATGGATGGAGTTGGCGACGCCGGTATGGCCATGGCCGTTGGGCCAGATCCGGATGCCGCTCTGCTCGTAGAACTCGTACGGGCTCATGAACGGCCCATAGAGCTGCACCGCCATCGGCGTTTCCTTGGAGTCGCCTTGCTCGCGCTGCCAGACCTTGATGGCGGTGCCGGCCGAACTCTCATGCGCCACCATCGGATGGCAGGTGTCGGTCTGGTTCTCGACCAGCATCTTCCAATTGCAGGTGTGCATGTAGCGGATCGGCGCGGCCTCGACGGCGAGCTTCCCCTCCGGCGAGCGGTCGACCATGTTGTCGATGGTCGAGAGGCTTTCGCCGAAATAGTCTTCGAAGGCGACGCCGGTTTCGCTCAGGCGTGCGAAAATGAAATCGCGGTAGACGACGACATTCCTGATCCGCGACAGCCCGTCATTCGCCTTTGTGTCGGTGAAGCCGGTGCCCTCGTAGCCCTTCTTCAGCGGGATCGCCAGCAGCGAGCCGTCGGTCTTGAACGACCAGGCATGATAGGGGCAGCGGAAGAACTTTCCGGTGTTGCCGCACGGCTCGGAGGCGATCTTGACGCCCTTGTGCGGACAGCGATTGTAGAACAGGTGGATCGAGCCGTCGGTATGGCGGCTCGCCACCACCGGCTGCCGGCCGACATTGGCGGTGATGAAATCGCCCGCCTTCGAAAGCTGGCTGCCATGCCCGACATAGATCCAGCTGTTGGGAAACAGATGCTCCATCTCGAGATCGAAGATCTCGGGATCGACATAGACGTCGCGATGCACCTCGGCCTCGCGCACCAGCCCGCCGATCGCGCGGGCATTCTTTCCGTATTTCGTCATGGCGCCCCTTGCCTCCGCTCAGAGATCCAACACCAGCCGTTCCGATTTCGCACGCGACACGCAAATCTGCATGACCTTGTTGGACGCTTTCTCGTCGTCGCTGAGAATGACGTCGCGATGATCGGGCACGCCCGCGATCACGCCGCACTGGCAGATGCCGCAATCACCGCGCTGGCAGTCGTAGAGCACGTCGAACCCGGCCGCTTCCAGCGCCTGGATGATGCTCTGATCGGCCGCGACCGTCACGACCTGCCCGGTCGACCTGAGCTCGACCTCGAACGGTGCGTTCGGGATGCCGGGCTGCTGCGCCTTGAACAGCTCGAAATGGATGCGGTCTGCCGGAATGCCCCTGGCGAGGGCCGCCGCCTTCACCGCGTCAATCAGGCCGGCCGGTCCGCAGACATAGACATGAGCGTCCGCCGGCGCATCGCCAAGCGCTGCCGGGATATCGAGACGGGACTCGTCGCTGTCGTAGTGAACCGCCAAACCGTCTGAACACATCGCCTGCAATTGCGGCAGGAACGCCAGCAACCCCGGCATTCGCCCAGCATAATGCAGGCGATAGCGCGTTCCCTGCGCCTTCAGCTCGGCCGCCATCGATAGGATCGGCGTGATGCCGATGCCGCCGGCAAACAGCAACGCCGGTGCGGTTCCCTCATGAAGCGCGAAATTGTTGACCGGCGCGGTCGCGCTGACGACGTCGCCGACCTGAAGGGCATGCATGAACTGCGACCCACCGGTCGACGCCTCTTCGCGCAGCACCCCCAGCGCAACGGCGCCCGTGGGCAAGTCCGGCAGCGCCATCAGCGAATACGGCCGGTCTCCTCCGCCCGGCAGCAACACGCGGATGTGGGCGCCCGCTTGCCATTGCGGCACGGCACCGCCCTCCACGCCGAACACAACGCTGCGAATGACCGGCGTCTCCGCAACGACCGACTGCACTCTGAGCTTCAGCGGATGCGCGTCCATTCGGGCATCTCATATTATATGAATTTGCATATTTTTATACATGTAATAATTGGCTGTCAATCGTCAGAATCCCGATCTTGCCGTAGGGGCGCGCGGCTTGAGGGCGTGATCCGCCACGGACGGCAAGCCGGCCGCCGACCGTGCGGGTTATCGCACCGCGGGCCGGCAAACCGGCCGAGTTGGAGACTGTCGAAGTCGAGGCCGGTCGTCCACCAAGGCGATCGACCATGCGTGCCGGCACGTCGTGGACGCCGCCGACTTTGTAATTTGGAGAATGGGAGTGGACGCGCGAATTCCGGATGAATATCGCTTCCGCTTTTCCGACAAGCACGCTTCGAAAGGCTGACATTCATTGCATTGACGTGTCAGCAGTCAGCGCACCGCCGATCACCCAGAACCGAGGCAGCGCTCGGACCATCCACCCAGCAGTACGACAAAGGAGGCCATCGGCGTGGAGGCTGTAGTCAGTCGGACCTCACATCATCTTGCACCGGACGACCTGAAACCTACTGCTCAGAAGAATTACTTAGAAAGACCCTTAGGGACACCTCGGACGGAAGCCGTATTTTCCTCCCCTGTCCGCGAACCCGGCCTCCGGCTCGCTTAGGTTGGCACAGCTTGTTTTCGCACCCAGACTCTATCTGGAGGTCGCCACATGACGCAAGACCACGTCTGGTATGTCTCCTTCGTTGATCAACGCGACGCTCCACCCGACAGGAATGCGCGCAGGACTGCGACTTTCAAATCCGAACAGGAAGCAAAGCAGTTCACCAGGACGTTGGCGCAGGACCACCGTGTCAAGAGCCTTTCGGCCGGAACAATCAACCCGCACCAGCCAAAACGCGTCGTCGGATCAAGAGAAATCGGCCGGTGGCTCGGCGACATCTAGGACCGCCACGCCGCAGACGTCACCTGGGATGTCAGGTTGATTGATCAGCTAATTTAGACACCTGTTGGGTCAGAAGCCCTGCTGTAGGCAGTGCGAACCCGCGTCAGGCTCACGACATGGAGGCGACCACCTCCAGCATCACCTCCGTCGCGCCCCCGGCAATGGAGAGGACGCGGGCGTCGCGCGATATGCGCTCAATCGCACTCTCCCGCATGACGCCCATGGCTCCGTGGAACTGGACGCACGCATACGCCACCTCGTTGACGAGCTCGCCGCAGATGGCCTTCAACATCGATATCTCACGCAGGCAATCGTCGTCCGCCGCCATGCGCCAAGCGGTGGCATAGAGAAACGCGCGACTTGCCTCTACCTTCGCAGAAAGCATCGCAAGACGATGACGGATCGCCTGCATGTCCCAAAGGACACTCCCGAACGCGCGGCGCGTTTTCAGGTATGTGAGGGTCATGTCGATCGCCGCCTCGGCCATCCCGATCGCCAGTGCGGCAAGGACAAGGCGCTCGTTCTGCAAGTTGCGCATGATGGAGTAGAAGCCTTGTCCCTCCGCGCCGAGCACGTTCTCGGCAGGAATGCGGCAACCGTCGAAGACGAGCTCGGCCGTATCGGAGGAGCGCCAGCCGAGCTTGTCCAGCTCGCGAGCTACGCTGAAGCCTGGCGTGCCCTTCTCGACGAGGAACATCGTGATCCCGTTGCTACCTGCCGAGGGATCAGTCGTGGCGGCAACACAGTAGAGGTCCGCATAGACGCCGTTCGTGATGTACAGCTTTGTGCCATCGAGCACGTAGGAGTCGCCGTCTCGGCGCGCGCGGGTGCGGATGGCCTTCACGTCCGAGCCTGCGTCCGGCTCCGTGATTGCAATCGCGGTGATGACCTCACCGCTCACAATGCCCGGCATCCAGCGAGCCCGTTGGGATTTTGTCCCATCGTGAAAGACGTAACTGGAAGCCATATCGGCATGGACCAGCATTGCGTCTGCGGCGCCGCCAAAGGTCGAGCGCCCAAGTTCCTCTGCGAAGACCGTCGATGCGACCGCGTCCATCTCGGCGCCACCGTACTCGGCGGGATAGCGGATACCAAAGAAGCCAAGTTCGCCCATGCGGCGCAGGACCGGACGCGGAACGCCGCCCTCCTCTTCCCAGCGATCTGCACAGGGCTTGATTTCCTCCTCGACAAAGCGCCGGACCTGGTCCCGTAAGAGCTCATATTCCGCCGCCGCCCAAGGCAGCTCCGGTCCTTGCGCCGCTACCCAAGCTTTGTCCATCATCTTAGCCCGCTCCGCTATCAGTCCAACGCTCGAGGTCCGAGCCGCATCGGCGCGCTTAAGACCATTGCGGCCCATCCAATCGATCAAAGCGCGATGAGATCAGGTTGAACCGTCATCGCGCTTTGGATTCTTGCTTAGGCATGATCTTTTCGGAAAACCGCTTCGCACTTTTCCGGATCATGCCTTAGAGTTCGATTTCCTCGCGCGGCCCGCCCGAAAGTGAAGAAGCCCTGGAATCGGCCACCCAGCGCATCCCGTCGATCACTTCCGCCAGTTCGGCCACGGTCGGGCGCTCGAACAGGTTGCGAAGCTGCACGTCGACGCCGAACATCTTTCGCATGCGCGCCACCGCTCTCACGACCAGGAGGGACTCCCCGCCCAGGTCGAAGAAGTTGTCGTGACGTCCAATCGACTTGACCTTGAGCAGACTGCACCACAGGGCGGCGAGAGTCTTCTCGGTCTCTGTTGACGGGGCAGCGAACTCGTGTGCCGGCTGAATGCTGTCCGCCGTCGGCTCGGGAAGCGAGGAGCGGTCGATCTTGCCGTTGGACGTGAGCGGCATCCGCTCGAGGCAGACAAAGTGCGTCGGAATCATGGACTCCAGGAGTTCTTCGGCAAGGTAGGCGCGCAGCTCCGCCACCGTCAGAGGCTTCGAGGAGACATAGTAGGCTACAAGTCGGGTGATTGCGCCTTCTTCGGTATTTTCCACCGGAGTGGAGATGGCAACGACGGCACAATCCTGAACGTGAGGCTGCTTGAGAAGCCGCGCTTCGATCTCGCCCAGCTCGATCCGCGTGCCACCGACCTTCACCTGATGATCCGCGCGGCCGAGAAATTCCAAGCGCCCTTCCGCGTTCCAGCGGGCAAGATCGCCGGTCTTGTACAGCCGTAGCCTCGAAAAGCCATCTCTGGGATCTGTAGCCGTGCGGAAACGCTCCTCGGTCAGATCCGGGCGATTAAAGTAACCTCTCGCGAGACCATCACCGGCGATGAACATCTCACCGACGACGTTGGGGCCGGTCGGCTGATATTCCTTGTTGAGGACGTAAATTCCCGCATTGGCGGCCGGAACGCCAATCGGCACCGATGCGGAGCGATCCCGGTCCACGTCAAACCGATGAATCATGCAGCCCACTGTGGCTTCGGTTGGTCCGTACTCGTTGTAGATCTCAACGGGATGAGGGATCGCTTTCGTGATATCGCGAGCCAACTCGGTCTTGAAGTCCTCGCCGCCTACGATGAACTTGCGTAGTCTCGTGGCCTCAAGATTGCGATCGCGGATCATGGCGAGATGCGCCGGTGTCAGCTTGATGATATCGACGGCATTGTCGTCGACCACCTTGAGCACGACCATGTTCTTCACGCCCGGATCGCCAAGATAGACCACGATCCGGCCGCCCGTGATGAGCGGCGCAAAGAGGGTCGTGACGGTCAGATCGAAAGCAAGAGATGAGAAAAGTGGCCAAGCGAGCGGTTGGCCTGAACTGTACACCCGCGCGGCCCACCAGATGTAGTTCACGAGGCTGCGGTGCTCGATTTCGACGCCCTTGGGAGTGCCGGTCGAGCCTGAGGTGAAGATGATGTAGGCGACGCCGTCCGACGTGGCGGCGGACGGCCGGGCCGAGGCCGGCTGATTCAAAATCGAGCCGAAATCGGCATCGAGCACGAAAACATCGGCAAGATTCGGCGAGATGGCAGATTGCAGATGCGCCTGAGTGATCGCCACCGGCGTCTGCCCGCCGGTCCCGCTGGAAATGTCCTTCAGGATTGTAGCTATACGCCCGTTCGGCGTCGCTGCATCAATCGGCACATAGGCTGCACCCGCCTTGAGAACGCCCAGGATCGCGACAACGACTTCGATGGAGTGTTCCATGAAGACAACAATGATCCGACCCGGCCCCGCACCCTTTGAGGCCAGATGCGCGGCCATCTGGTTGGAGCGTTCGTCGAGCTGCCGGTATGTCAGCATTGCATCGCCGAAGCGGATCGCTTCGGCATCGGGACTGAGCGTCACTTGATCATGGAAGAGATCGATGATTGTCCTGTCCGATGGGTAGCGCGCCGAGGTGGCGTTGTACTCGACGACCAGCGCCCGATGATCGGCATCTTGGAGAGGAGGAAGCGCCACGCTCTCCGCCACGATCGGTAGGACTTCATTCATGAAATGTGCTCCCATCCCGCAAGTTTGGAAAACGGATCACGTCAATCTCCGAGCTTCCGAGTTGCCCGGCGATAGAGCTCTGCGACGGCAGGAGCGTCAGGCTCTTCCAGCATGGAGACTTCGTCGCAGTCGTCGGGGCCGAAATAAAATTCGGCATCGGGCGCCACGAGCCGCCATCGATGAGGCGCTGCGCCCGATCGCAACCAGGCCTTGTTCGGAAGGAATATGCAGACTCGACCTGAGTACGGTGTGGGAGTGTATCGCCGAAATGCCGCCATCGCCGTGGATTTGAGCAGAGCTCTGCTGGCCAGCACCGGATCCGTCGTGACAGGCTCCTTGCGAACCAGGGGCACGAGGGCGCGCTCGCGAAGGCGACTGCCGAAATATCGGAGACGAGCGCCAAATGTCGGCAACTTCGCACTCGATCTCCGGACCGATCGGATCGTCCCCCAGGCAGTGAAGTACAGCAAGCGCAGCCATTCCTGATGGGTGACGGGGTGAAGAGGACCAAAGAGAGCGACCCACGAAACTTCCGCTCCGCGTTCTGCGAGGATTTTGGCCAACTCGAAGGCTGTTGGACCGCCGGAGCAGTATCCAGCGATGATGTACGGACCGACCGGCTGATGCTGAACGATCTGGCGAGCGAAGTACTCGGCAATATCTTCGACGCGGTCCATCGGCTCGCTCTGCCCGTCGAAGCCAGGCGGTTGAAGTGCGTAGAACGGTTGATCGCCGCCCAGGTGCTTCGACAGGTCCGAGAACGAGAAGGGTGCGCCGACATGCCCCGGCACAGCGTAGATCGGTGTGCGTGTTCCGCGCGGCTGCAAGGGAATGATTGCAGGCTGTTGCGTGGCCGCGGCGGTGGCCATGTTCAGAAAGGCGATAATCTCACCCTTGCGCCCCTTCAATTGATCGCGAAGCTCCGCCGTCATCGCGCCAGCCGGGGCGCTGCACCGCAGCCGATCGCCCTCGACCCAGACCTTGATGTCCTTGACCGCGAGGTCTGCGAGCAGTTCCGAAAACTGCGTCACGTGCGCTTGCATAGGCTATTCCCGTGTTCTCGACTGGGACCGCGAGGTATCTCGAACAATCGTGGTTGGGTTGAGCTGGCGTACTCTCCAACAATTGGTCGAGCCGCTCGCTATCCTCGGTGAATGATTACATCGCGGAAACTCCGGTCCGAACGACCATTCATTTCCGGACAACCACACACCCGAGATACCCCGTTTTAGGTACGAAGCTTCGGACAACCCAATCCTCCTCGTCCGAAGAGCCGGGGTATCCCAAGCCGAATCCCAGGCCCTTGGAGATAGCCTCCAGCCGGGTCCAGCGCCGGAAGAAGCCTTCCAGCCGGTCGTCCGGGCCGAGGGCGGCATAAGACTCGTAGTCGGAGGCGGAAAAGCACAGCGCGGCTATATCGTCCGCTTCGGGGATGGGGAGAACTGCCTCGATGTCCACTCCGACCTCCTGCCCGGTCGAGAGGGCGATCACCGCCACGTCTTGGGATCGAGAGACGCTGAAGCGCAGGTTGCGAGAAGGCATGCGGTGTGAGAGGTGAGGCTTACCCTGCTGTCCATATTCCAGTTCGACATCGGACGGCGAGATTCCCAGTCTGGAAGCGAGGATCCGGCGCAGCTGTCCGCGGGAAGCAACAAATCGGCGGCGCTGCCGGTCCGACTTCAATCGCTCCGCGCGCCGACGTTCCGCTTCGCTGAGGAAGACGTCCATGTCGTCAATGACAGCCTGCTCCACATCGAGCTCGTATGCGACAACCTCCAAACCATCATCTTCGAGAACCGGGATCGTGATCTCGGCCTTCGGCTCGACTGCCCTATCGAAAAGGGTCGGAAAGAACGGTGCTTGCTCAACACGGGCCTGACTGGCGCCGAATCCGGCGAGCTGCAGCGATCGAGACCCCGACCGAGGACCACCGTCCCTGCCCGCGCGAGAAAATCGGATGAGGTCGAGCTCGGGACAGCAGTCAGACGTCATACGTGGATTCCGATCGGAGGAGCGCTCATGCGCATCGGAGCATTCATTCTGGAGCAGCGCCCATTGACGCGGATTTCCTCGATTAAGCAATCACGTAAGCGCGAAAACAAGGAGGCGTGTTGGCTATTTAGATGTATGAATGGGCTACATCAAAAGACCTAGGCACGCTGACATTCGTCAGCTTTAGCTTCCCGCCTGACTGTTCCGCTGATCGAGTTCGCGCACTGTCTCGCCAGGGCAAATCACCCTCGAGACGCTTCCCGTCACGGCGCGACCAATACACTGCGCACCCGAGCGTCGCGTCGGTTGATATTGTCCTCGGTCCAAGGCTTGCGCGTTAATCGGTTGGGGGGCCGCCTGGCGCAGCGGATGAGACAGCGAGCGCCGCGAGAGTTGTCCTGTTACCGATCTCAAGCTTGCGAAAAATGTGGTGGAGATGAACCTTGATTGTGCCGTCAGTTACCTTCAAACGACGGCCAATCTCCTTGTTTGATAATCCCTCCGATACCAGGCGCATGATCTGACGCTCGCGGTCCGTCAGCGCGGCAAGGTGCCTTTCCGCGATCGCGGGCTGCCCGGAAGGGATGGCTACCTTGCTCGAGGGTGCACGCAGCATTCTCTGGCCGTCCGCGACCTGCCGCAATGTCTGCAGAAGAGCTTGAGGCTCCTCGTCATGCCGGATCACGCCAAAGGCGCCCACTTCCGCCATCATGGTGAGGTCGCGATCCTCAACGGACGTTGCGAGGAACACGAGCCGAACAGCTGGGGTCCGGGAATTTGCGATATCGAGCAAAGCCTGCCCAAAAATGTCAGGCATCGATATGTCCAAAATGGCAATGTCGGGTACAAGGGCCCGAATTGCCTTGAAACAGCTCGCGCTATCGGTGCATCGAGCTGCAACCCCGAAGTCACGTTCTGCTTCTAGCAGGCAGTTCAGACCCAACAAAAAAACTGGATATCTGCTAGCAATTACCACACGACTGAAATGCATTTTTGGCCAATCCTCAGTCCCTCCAGTTCGGCTCGGCGCGCCCGGCAATATCACTCGCAGGCTATTTTGATCGGGGCTTTGCAGCAGGATCTTGTTGTCGCGAGCACGCCGAATTTACGATCCGGAGTTCCATGCAATCTTAAATCGTATCAAAATCTATCTCACTCAAAGCGAATGCCGTTCGACGAGTGTGCGAAAAATCACGCCCGTCAAAATACGGGCTTCAATACGCCGGACGACATAACATCTATAACCAATAGTATATAGGGATATTGGGGATTAGCATTTAATATTAGTCAATCTTTTGACGCATGCTCAGGGCTTTTTTCGCCCCAGATTTTGGTCGAGCGACCGGAACCTGAAGAAGCAATTTCAATGCGTCGCCGTTTTGGCTTGGCAAGCCAATGAAGAAGCGAGTCGGGTTAACCGACGAGCCTATTGTGTATTTTTTTGCGTCCAGGAGAGTTCCATGAGACGACAATATTCTTTTCCTATTGTTCTTGGTGGTGAAAATAGTCTTCGGAAGGAAGGTCTCGCTAGAATTCTGAATTCCGAAAATTTTCAAGTGTTTCCCTCAATAGCCGATGTGGGCGATTTGCCTGGCAAAGAGAATGTCGGGGATGCTCCGGTCTGTCCGGCGCTGTTCCTGCTTGTTCACAGCGGCGGCGATTTCGGCGCTGCGATCGAGCAAATCGAGTGTTTCAAGCGCAGTCACGCGGACGGACGCGTTGCCGTTGTCACAGATCACTATTGTCTGAGCGACTTGACGGCTGCATTCCGGGCCGGCGCCACCGGCTATTTCATCGATGTGATGAACTGCGATGCATTCATCAAGTCCATCGAGCTGGTCATGATGGGCGGGACAGTGTTTCCGACCGACTTCCTGGCGTCGGCTCTCGATGTCGAAAGGCGCGATGCGGACGATGCCTTTGCACGCGTCGACGATAGTGATGCCGTCGCAAACTCCGATAGCAGGCTCGCACAACAGCTTTCGCCGCGAGAAATCTCAATTCTCCAGTGCCTGATCGAGGGCGATTCCAACAAGTGCATCGCACGCAAGATCAATATCGCTGAAGCCACGGTGAAGGTTCACATCAAGGCGATCCTTCGCAAGATTCGTGTTCAAAACAGAACACAGGCGGCGATCTGGGGGTTGAACCATCGACCCGCAACCTGGCCAACCAACAGGACGGCGCACCCGACCGCCGACGCAACCGAGCGCCTCCTCCCACCGAAGAGAGAGCTTCCTAAAATCGCGAGGACAGGCCGGCGCGGGCCGCTCGGTGCAATCGACCATACGGTAAACTACTTCGAAGTGCCTCTCACAAACGGTCACGTCCGCAACGATATTGGCTCGAAGGCCGATGGCGCGATCCGACTGCGAAAATAGCCGTTAATCTGGTTGCTCAGCGGGACGCTCGGCCGGATCTCGAGCTGGAAGCTGTGCCATCTTGACGGGTGCGGTGCCATCACACACGGCGGTCAGTGCCATCGGTGCTGGCCGCACGACTTGCGGCCATTGCGAAGGCTTGCCGGAATGATTTTCGCCCGCGGTGCGAATTGACCGCGCAGATGCGGAATGGAATCAGAATGATCCTGTTGACCGGAGGTGCCGGCTATATCGGGTCCCATATCGCGGTCGCCCTGCTCGATTCCGGGCTGGATGTCGTTGCGGTCGACAATCTCTGCAACAGCAATCGCGCATCTCTCGATCGAGTACAGACCATCTGCGGGCGATCGCTCGTGTTCCGGCATGTCGATATCTGCAATGAGGAGGCGATCTACGAGATCCTGCGCACGCACGGCGTGACCGCGGTCATTCACCTCGCCGGGCTCAAGGCGGTCGGCGAGTCCAGCACTCAACCCATGACGTATTACGAAAACAACGTCGTCGGGACGATGCGGCTGGTGTCGGCGATGTCGCGCGCCGATGTGAAAACGCTGGTCTTCAGTTCGTCCGCAACGGTTTACGGCACGCCCGCGTACCTGCCGCTGGACGAGAAGCATCCTGTAGGAGCCATAAATCCGTACGGCCGCACCAAGTATTTTGTCGAAGAGATATTGAGAGATCTCCATGGATCCGACGGCGACTGGCGGATCGCCATCCTGCGCTACTTCAATCCGGTTGGCGCGCACGAAAGCGGACTTATCGGAGAAGATCCTCTCGGCGTACCCAACAACTTGTTGCCACTTGTGGCGCAAGTGGCCATCGGGCGACGTGAGAAGCTGCACGTTTGGGGAAATGACTACGATACTCCGGATGGCACCGGCATCCGCGACTTCATTCATGTCGTCGATCTTGCATCCGGACATCTGAGCGCCTTGAGCGAGCTGAAACAGCCCGGCGTTCTGACCGTCAATCTCGGAACAGGAAACGGCAGCAGTGTCCTGGAGGTCGTCAAAACCTTTGAGGCCGTGAGCGGCCGTCCGGTTCCGTATGTGATTGACCAACGCAGGGTCGGTGATGTCGCAACCTGCTACGCGGACCCGACGCTCGCAAAGAATCTGCTGGGTTGGACATCCAAGCGATCGCTCACCCAAATGTGTGCAGATCATTGGCGCTGGCAAGCGCAGAATCCGAGTGGCTATCGCAGCAGCTAGACGGCGAGAGCCAACCAGCGGGTCAGCCAGAGTTCGGTAGGTCTCCGCCTCCTCCTGGCGCGTTGCAGCGACTGGTAGGCCGCGGGTCCCGTGCGAGCCGCGGCGCGCGGTCAGCGGCCCTGGTTGGGGAAACCCGGTCACCGGTCCTGTCGAAGGACTGACCGGCCGTCGCCGGCCCCTTACGGAGGTCGCCAGTGGCCGCAAACAAAGTGTTCGGGAAGTGCCCGTCCGGTAGCAAAATGAGCCAGCGACCGCCGCAGGCGCGGCTATGCCCTTCTGACGATCGGCCCGAGCCATAACCTGCTTCTTGATCGGGCTAAGAATGAGCTTTTTCGCAAACGCGAAATCAATCCCGCATGTTTGGCGACGCAAACCATGAGCGCGTCAAGGGAAAGTGAGTCATTTTGAATTCCGCCGTGTCTCGATGGGTTCGCAAGTGACGCTGCAAGACCACGCCGCACCGGTGAAGCGATTGATGACGATTGCGGTGCTGAGGCCCGAACTCGACACCGAATAGATGCCGCCGCTCAGAAGCCCCGCGATGGCGAGCGCAAGCGCGATGATAGTCAACCGACCCACAGGGCTCTCCAGCAATGCTCACAGGTCTCAAGGTCAACAGCGAGGTTTGACCGCTTTCGGGAAGTTTTGCTGGACCTAATATGCGGTACTCATTTTGGTAATCGAAGATCTGCGCTGAACACGTCCAACAACGCGGCACGACGGCGCTCGAAAAAGTTGCCGGCAAACGTTGTGCTCCCAGCCCTCGGCGAGCACGCTCGCCTCTCTATAGCTGCGTCGAGCATCAGATCGCCGGACTCGATATCGCAATATACTCGAAGCGGTCTCCCGGATGACCGGAGCTACGTCGAGAAGATCAACGACCAATGCTTTGCCAGGACAACGTGCGACCGGCCGACTATCGCGGCGGCTCGCAGTTCGCGGAAGATCACGCCTGGCTCCAAAGCCATGAGCGCGGATTTTGCATGCGAATCCGTCACACCGAATACCGCCTGCTCGCCCAGGCTGTCGTGCAGGGAGGCCAGGCCTGACGAGGACAGGCCTGACGAGGACAGGCCTGGCCCGGACGAACCCCGCGCGGCCCGGGAGCGCTTTAGCTCTGAGGCTTGGTCAGGACCGGGTTCTGCGTCCAAGCCGAGCCACTCATGGCAACTGCAATCATGCCGCCATCGCCCCCACCGGAGCTACCGGCCAGATACTGGTTCAGCAGCGCAAAGCTGTTGTCTGCCTGAGACGCGGCGGCCGTGCCCTGATCTCCCCACCAAGTGGGCACCTGCGGCGCGGCGGTGGCCAGCGTGCTGGTGTCAAATCCAAAACGCGAAAAATCCAGCCCTGCCCAACTTCCTGTGTCTGGGGCAGCCGCTTGCGGCGACCAACTGGACGGCGATGTCGGCGCCAGTCCCATGGCGAGTCCCATGGCGCCTCCCATGGCGCCCAGGACACTCGGGTCGGTCGTTGTGGCGGTCGCCGCCGGGGCGACTGTCGCGGCCGCCGGCGAAGTGGTGTCCTGTGTACCCGTCTGCGAGACGATGGTCGGGCTGGTGACCGTAGTTGGGGTGGTGACCGTGGTCGTGGTGGTCGTGGTGGTCGGGTCAGTCGGCGTGGTCGGCAGCGTCGGCGGCGACGACGACGAGGCAGTGGCCGCCGCCCCCGTCACTAGCGTCATGTTTCGGTAATCGACGGCAACGGTCTCGGGTGCCGTCGACCGATAAATTCCGTATTCCCAATTGGTGCCGACCCCATATCCCAACGGGCCGCTGTAATCCACGACCTGGGTCCCGTTGATCGAGACCTTCAAATACCCGCCACCGGTGTTCGAGACATCGGCCTGGATCTGAACGTTGTTATACACGCCCGCCTGAATCGGATTGGGGTCGGTCCAGAGCGTGAGCATCTGCACGTTGCCGGCGCCATTGCTGGGATCGAGACCAGGGGCGACATATCTGGCGACAACCTGCAGATGATTGCCATCCAGCTGGATCGCGAACGGCGGCGAGGTGCCCACACCACTGGCATTGTCATCATTGTGCATTTGCCCGACGATGAACCAGCCAGTTGCCGTATTCACAAACGACCCGTTAGGGCCATTCGGCTCCACCATGAACTGATAATTCAAGGCGATAGGCGTGCTGCCGGGAATGTTGTCGGCAGCTGAAACCTCGGAGCGATCGACAGATGAGCTGTCGTACCAGGCATTATCGCCCTGCTGCACTTCGAAGCGCAGGGTTTGCGAGTCAGGATTGGTCAGGGCATAGCTCGTGCTCGCATCCTGAACTCCGTAGCTGTCACCACCGATATTGAACCTTGTCATCGGTGCGGAAGAAAACGATGTGATTGTCCCGGTCGTATCCAATTCAGGCCTCCATCGGTCGCAGAGATTGCTTCTCTTTGACGCTTACAAGGGAATTCCACTGACACACGTCGCGATGGCACGCGACACAGTACGCGTTCGCTACGCTCGGCGCTGCGAACGAACTTCGGATGCCATCGCAGTCCTCGACCGCGAACATTCCGATGCAGCGGGATTGCCCCCGACCGCCTGGACTTGATTCGTTAATGAGAGAGTATGGCGAAAAAAATGAGCTGGCATGGCGACAATTAGAAGAGGCCAACCGGCGGCGCCGACGACCACATGCCTGCCCTCATATGCCTGGCGCTACCGCTGAAATTCCGCGATTGGCGAAGAGGCTCCATATCGCTCGGCCGGCACCACATCGCAGCTTCGTCAAATTAGCCGGGGCTGAAAATCATGTGGAGAAGCAACGTACCCACGACAGCGGTCCAGCCGATCGAAGCGGCAATAGCCCACACCTGTATCGGCATCGGATGGGTCCTCGCAATCCAATGAAGCAAAACGAAGAGGCCGCTGGCGCTGACAGCGACCTCTTAGACCCGATCTAAAATAAACGTCTTGGAAATAAAAATCGCCGCCGAAGGTCCGACGTCATTAGACAATGAATTCGCAACGCATTGAAGCCCAAACACGTCAGGTGCACAGCGGAACTATTGAGACGTTGCGAGATCGACACACTCTCTGTGACGAACCAGACCGTCCGACGCACATCGCAGGTCACCACAGGCGCGGGTGGCGCTCTAACCGGTGGAAAACGACAACTTCCCGTCCCGGAATGACCGCCGGCTCGGGTCGCCGAGCGAATCTCGATGTCCCCTTGGGCCATTCCACAAAGGTTGCCTTCGCCAGCAATTCGCAATTTGTCCTATTTGGCGCCCTCTTCGCGCCGTCTTGGCGGCCCAGACACCCCCTTCAGGGGAATCTTTACGCACGATTAATGCTTGGGATCCAAAGTTCCGGGTGGGGCCCCGACGAGGGAAAACGCATGGGACAATTACGCCGACACGTTGTTCTGAGGGACACCCTCGAAGCGCGACTCGCAGAGCGGGCTAGAGAGCTGCGGAACGAGGCCGCGGGACTGGCCCCGTGCGCCGCCAAGGAGGCGTTGATAAGGCTCGCTCGACACGCCGAGGCAGGTGCGCACCTAAGCGGAAAGCTGTCCTCGCCGGGACTGATGCCCAATTAAGCGGCGGAAACCGGCCTGGAATTGCCCCATCAGGCGCCGGGCGGGAGCTCTGGCGCCCGCCGAGAGCCCGGGGCCGATCACAGCACCAACTCAGCGCGGTCGTGCTAAAGGCAATCAAGTCGCGTGAAGCCACCGTAGGTAATCAGTAAGGGTCCGCACAGGGGTCGAATTCCAGATATAATTCCGCCATCCGCCTCCGCCGAGGCGACGGTCAGAGACGCCATACGGCGAGGCCGCCACAAGGACGTGTGTGACCAGGCCGGACCACCCATCATGGCACTACTTGCGATCAATGCAGCACGATCCTTGTTCGTCCATCAACGCGCATTTGCAGCCTTCCGGCGTTGAACGGGAATGAGCATGCCCGATGCGGTCACCGATGTCAGCCTAGAGGCCCTCGAGAACGTTGCCTGGCTTGAGACCGCGTGGAAGGAGCTTGAAGCTCGGGCCACTCACTCGTTCTTTTTGTCCTGGCTCTGGATCGGCACTTGGCTGCGGCATATTCCGGATGGCACGCAACCGCACGTTCTCGTCGCACGATCGTCGGGCAAGATCGTTGGGTTGGCGATCATCTGCCGGCGGAGAGTCTGGAGCCTTGGGCCGCATGCGCGGGCACGTTGGCTGCTCAATGAATCCGGAGATACCCGTTTTGACCGATTGTTCATCGAGTGCAACAGTATTCTCGCGGAGCAACCGGACACCATTATTCCGGCAGGTCTCGACGCGCTGACCTCCCGCTTGCGCCGCGCGGATCAGTTGGTGCTTTCCGGAATTGATGCAGATCTCGAGTTGGCCGCTTGCGGCGCCGCCGGCCGGGCCGGGCTCGTCAGCGAGGTGAAGCAGGCCGATACGGCCTTATGGGTTGATTACGCCAAGGCCCGTCAGCAGAAGAAGGATTACCGGGCCACGCTCGGCCGCAGCACTCGCCAGGCGGTGAGCCGTGCAATGAGGCTGTATGCCGAACGAGGTCCCCTTGAATTCCGGATCATGGAGACAACAACGGACGCCCTGGCTGCGTTCGATCTACTGAGCGACTTTCATCGATCGCGATGGGGACGCAAGGGGGCTTTCGCCAATCCGGGCTTTCGTCCGTTCCATGAGGAGTTAATCGCGCGCGGAGTTCCCACAGGAGCGGTCCGCATCTCGCGGACGTTGGTTGGCGGCCAGACCATCGGGGTCGTCTACAATTTCGTGCATGACGGCCGCGTCCTGAACTACCAAAGCGGCTTTCTCTATGAGAGCGATGGCCGCCTCAAGCCCGGGCTGGTGAGCCATGTGCTGGCTATCGAGGAGAGTATCTCACGCGGGGAGCGCGGCTACGACTTCCTGGCTGGTGGCGCCGGGCACAAGGCACATCTGGCGAATAGCGAGTATGCGATGAAGTGGGTCGCAATAAGCAGGGACGGTCCGGAACGCCATATCGAGGCGAAGCTCCGCGAAGCCAAACGGACGCTGCGAACGATCGCGACGAACCTCCCAAGAAAGAAGCTGCGGCTATTCGGATCAGCAAATGCAAATTGAGCTATCGGCCGCTGCCGCCTGCCGAACCACCGGACACGCAAACTGCTCACATGGTATCAATGGCCTGAATGTGCACGCCTTTCACGGCCCTTCCAGACGGATCATCCATACTCGCAAACTGCTGAGACCAGAGAAATGCGGTCGGCGAGGAACACGCGATCGAGGGACCGACGGGGACAGTCAGGCAGGCTGTCGGATTCTTGAAAATGCCGTCGAATATGGTCCGATAGAAGTATCCTTCCTTCGAGGTCGGCGTTTGCAGCGGAAACCGCCTCCCCGCCTCTGCGAGCATCTGATCCGAGACTTTGCTCTCGGCGTGATTCCGCAAGCACTCAATCCAGCTGTACCCCACTCCGTCTGAAAACTGTTCCTTTTGACGCCACAAGATCTCCTGCGGCAACAGGTCGGCAAAAGCTTCCCGCAATATGCCCTTTTCGATCTTCGCACCGGGGCACATTTTTTCGGCAGGGTCGATCGACATTGCGTAATCCAGGAATTCCTTGTCCAGGAAGGGCACACGGGCTTCGACTCCCCAAGCAGCCGTCGCCTTGTTCGCGCGACAGCAATCGTACCTGCTCAGCGCAAAGAGCTTTCGAACAGTCTCCTCGTGGAATTCCTCTGCCGATGGCGCCATATGGAAGTAGAGATACCCGCCGAATACCTCGTCAGCGCCTTCGCCAGACAACACCATCTTGATGCCCATCGCCTTGATCTTGCGCGCCATCAAATACATCGGCGTGCCGGCACGAATGGTGGTGACATCGAAGGTTTCCAGGTGCCGGATGACATCGGGCAACGCGTCCAGTCCGTCCTGTACGGTGAAAACAATTTCATGATGGACGGTGTCGATGTGAGCCGCCACCTTTCGCGCATACATCATGTCGGGTGAATTTTCCAAACCCACGGAGAACGAGTGCAATCTTGGCCACCAGGCCTCCTCGGTCTCCCCAGACTCGATCCGCTTGAAGCGGTGCCGTGCTGCGAGGGCTGCGATGAGGGACGAGTCGAGCCCACCAGAAATAAGTACCCCGTAAGGCACATCGCACATCATCTGCTGCTTGACTGCGGCTTCGAGCGAAGTCCGAAGCTCGTGCAACACCACCTTCCTGGTTGGCAATGCATGCGCCCATTCCGGATCATACCACCTGACGAATTCGCGGGTTTTGCCGTTATAGTAGTGTCCCGGCGCAAACTCCTGAATCGTCTCGCACACGCGATCGAGAGCTTTCATTTCGCTGGCGACGTATGTTGCGCCGTCCTCGCTCCATCCAATATAAAGCGGCACTATTCCGAGGTGGTCTCGGGCGACGAAGAAGTCGCCGGTACGTTCGTCGAAGAGAGCGAACGCAAAAATGCCACTCAGCATATTGCACAAGGCTGGTCCGTACTCGTCATAGAGATACAGGATAATCTCGCAGTCCGACTTCGTTTTCCAGGCGTGCGGCCGGTTCAGGGCGTCGCGCAATGCGACATGATTGTAGATCTCTCCGTTCACAGCCAACGCCCGACCCGCGGTAACGTCGAGAAGGGGCTGGGCGCCGTGCTCAACATCGACGATGGAAAGGCGTTCGTGCGCGAGCATTGCGCGTTCGCTGGAATAGACGCCACTCCAGTCCGGCCCGCGGTGTCTAACCGTCTTTGCCATCTCCAGCGCGCGGCTGCGTGCCGATTCAAACGATTCCGTAAATTCGAATATGCCGACGAAGCCGCACAAGGTGATAACCCTTCCGTATGCCGGCTGATCTACGTCACGACAATCAGCGCTCGCCTTGAACCGCAATGCCTAAACAGTGACATTGAATTCGCCAGCTGAACAGCGCACAATCCGAAGTAACCAGAATGCGTTGAGAGGCTCCGGGATAGGCCCCGTGTTGCGCCCTCGGATCGACGGCGGGACCGGTGCGCGACGGGCGCAGCTGACGAACGTCCCGGCGTCGAGATTGTTGGCGGCGGCCTCGTGCCGTGTCCGCACGTCAGGCGGGCGCCCAACCGATCCAGTGATCCGCTGGACGGCGGATCGGGCCTTGACTCGATCATCCGCAGGCCAAAGCGCGCTACGCCAGCCGTTCAGCGGCGATCCCAACAGCTGTTGCCTTAGGGCTGCGCCACCCTCTGCGCTGATGCCCGACCGGGATCGTGATACGATCGATCCCGGCCTTTCCAACATCGCCTTTTGGGCCCGCGTGGCGCCAGTTGCGGTGCTCCGAGGGCGCGCCGAAGAAAGACGGCTTCCTACCGTTCCCGCAGCGCTTCCTGCTTGTATCTCGCCAGCGGCGAAAGCAGGTAGCTGATGATCCTGCGCGTACCGGTCTTGATCTCGACCGTCACCGCCATGCCCGGACCGAGCTTGACGACCTTGTCCTCCACTTGCATGTGAGTCCGGTCGAGTGAAACGCGCGCGGCATATTCGAGCTCCTGACCTTTCGGCTCGCTGCTGCTCAGCGTGGCGCCTGACGCGCGGTCGTTCGACCCCTGCGTCCTGTCGCGCGCAATGGCATCCGTCGACACGCTGAGCACGTCACCGTGAAGCAGTCCGTAGCGCGTGAAGTTGAAGGTATCGACCTTGATCTCCGCCGCCTGCCCCGGATGGACGAATCCGATATCGCGGTTGGAGAGCATGGCCTCGATCTCGAGCTGGCTCTCGCTCGGGACCACTACTGCGAGCGCCTGAGCCGGCGTCACCACGCCGCCCACCGTGTGAACGGCAAGCTGCTGCACGACGCCATCGACAGGCGCGGTCAAACGCTGCAGCTTCGTGCGCCGATCCGCCTTGACCACCTCCTGCGCCGCGCTCGCAACCTTCTGCTCGGCCTTTGCAAGTGCATCGTAGGTCGCGCGGCGGTACTCCGCGACAGTCTTGTCCCTTGTTTCCTTCAGCAGCGCCATCGCCGCGTCGGCTTCGCGCAACCGGCTCTTTTGCAGCACGAGATCCTGCTGCATGGCAACCAGGTCCTGATATTCGGAGAGGTAGACAACCTTGGAGGCCAGTGCCTTTTCGACGAGGCCCTTGCGGATATCGACCCGTTCCTGCAGCACGGGGATTGTTGCTTCCAGCTTGGCAACGCTTGCCGACGTGGTTGCCCGCTCCGCCTCCTTCTGACCTTGCTGTCGTTCGATTTCGGAAAGCTTGGCATCTTGCTCGGCGCGCTGGCTGATCAAGAACTGGCGATGCATCTCGATCTCGGCGGGGCTGGCGTTGGGCGGAGCACGGAAGGCGGCGAGCGGATCGGCTGCGAGCGCGGCCTGCAATCGCGCGACCTCGAGCTCGGCCGCAAGCAGATCGCCTTTTTGGCGCTCCTGATCGGCTTCCGTCATCGTCGGGTCGAGTTCGATCAGAACGTCGCCGGCCTTCACGGTCTGGCCGTCGCGGACCTGGATGGCGCGGACAACGCCCGTCTCGAACGGCTGGATCAGCTTGGTGCGCCCGCCCGGCACGATCTTGCCGGTCGCGGTGGCGACGATGTCGACACTGCCAAGCGTCGCCCATACCAGCGCGATGCAGAACGCCGCGATGATGGTCGCCCCTATCGCGCGGCCGACCGGCGACGGCGGCGTTTCAGTGATCTCAAGCGCCGCCGGCAAGAACGCGATTTCGTGCTGGCGACGGCGAGGCTCGCGCCTCGGAAACGAGACAACATTGCGGCTAGCGGAGGTCATGAATACCGGCCTGGAGATAGTGAAGGTTCGCGTAACGCCCGTTGCTGCGGATCAGTTCATCGTGGCTGCCGTCTTCGACGATGCGGCCATGCTCCAGCGTGATGATCCGGCTCGCATTGCGGACCGTCGACAGCCGATGAGCGATGACGAACACGGTCCTTCCGGCGGAAATCCGCCTCATGTTCTGCTGGATCGCGCGTTCACTTTCGTAATCCAGTGCGCTGGTCGCCTCGTCGAGGATCAGGATGCGCGGATCGGTGATCAGTGCGCGCGCGATTGCAATACGCTGGCGCTGTCCGCCAGACAGGCTGCTGCCGCGCTCGCCCACGACGGTGTCGTAACCCTCGGGCAATTCCAGGATGAAGTCGTGTGCACCGGCCAGCATTGCCGCCTCGATAACGCGCTCCATCGGCATGGCCGGATCAGCCAATGCGATATTGTCGCGAATCGTGCAATTGAAAAGCACATTTTCCTGCAGCACGACGCCGATCTGGCGCCGCAGCCAGCTCAGGTCGACCATTGCGAGATCGACGCCATCGACCAGGACGCGTCCGCTCTCCGGAACATAGAGACGCTGGATCAGCTTGGTGATGGTGCTCTTGCCTGAGCCAGACGAGCCCACGATGCCGATGACCTGGCCCGGCTCCACGCTGAACGACACGTCATGCAGCACCTCGGGCCCGTCGATGCGGTAGCGGAAGGTCGCGTGCTCGAACTTCACGTGGCCGCGGATCGGCGGCAGAGCGGCGCGGGCCGGGGTGAAGCTCGGCTCTGGAATGGTGTTCAGGATGTCGCCGAGGCGATCGATCGAGACACGCGCCTGGTGAAAGTCCTGCCAGACCTGTGCGAGGCGCAGCACCGGCGTGCTCACGCGCGCCGCAAGCATGTTGAACGCGACGAGCTCGCCGACGGTCAGGTCGCCGCTGATGACCAACCGGGCGCCGAAGTAAAGGGTCGCAGCGATGACCAGCTTGTTGATCATCTGGACCGCCTGGCTCGCCGTGTTGTTCAGGCTGAGCACGCGGAAGCTTGCGGCCACATAGCCGGCGAGTTGCTCCTCCCAGCGGCGCTGCATCTGGGGCTCGACCGCCATCGCCTTGAGCGTCTCAACGCCGGTCACGCTCTCGACCAGGAAGGCTTGGTTCTCGGAGCCGCGATTGAATTTCTCATCGAGGCGCGCGCGGAACAGCGGCGTGGCTCCCGCGGAGATACCGATGTAGAACGGGAAGGACGCGAGCACGATCCAGGTCAACGTCGTCGAGTAATAGAACATCACGACAAGGAAGACGACCGTGAAGAGAAGGTCGATGACCAGCGTGAGCGCCGAGCTTGTCAGGAACTGGCGGATGTTCTCCAGCTCGCGGACCCGGGCCACCGAATCGCCGACGCGGCGGGTCTGAAAATAGGCAATCGGCAGTGCCATCAGGTGACGGAACAGTCTGGCCCCGAGCTCGACGTCGATACGGTTTGTCGTATGCGCGAACACATAGACGCGCAGCGTCTCGAGAACGGCCTCGAGCACCGTCAGCACGACAAGGCCGATGACCAGAACGTCGAGCGTGCTCATGCTTCGGTGCACGAGCACCTTGTCGATGACCACCTGGAAGAACAGCGGTGAGACAACGGCGAATATCTGAAGGAAGAACGACGCCGCCAGCACCTCGCCGAGCAGGCGGCGATACTTCTGCATGGCGCCCACGAACCAGGAGATATCGAAACGCCGCGCGAGATCGGTCAGGCTGGTACGCCGGGCCATCAGAATGATGCCGCCGTCCCAGATCGCCTCGAGTTGCGCCTGGGTGATGGATTCGGGGCGCGGAGACAGCGGGCGCTGAATGAGAAGCTTGTCGTCGATAACCTTGCCGAGGATCAGGAAGCTGCCGTCGCGCAGCAGCGCAATTCCCGGCAGCGGCGTGACCGCAAGCCTGTTCCAGTTCGTCCTCTGCACCTTTGCCTTGAGCCCAAACTCTTTGGCACAGCGCAGGATTTCGGTAACGCCGAGGCGCGTCGCCCCCACCCGGTGGTGGATTTGGCCGGGATCGGCAGCGATTCCATGGCAACGCAGCAAGATCGCGAGCGCAATCAGCCCGGATTCATCGCCGTCTTCGAAACCGACGTCTGCAGCCGGAGATCCGATATCCGCGGCCTCGTCGGCAGTATCGCCGCGAGCAACAAAGCGCGCCCACATCAGGGCGCCGGGCGCCTTCGTCGAGATTGTATCGCGGATCCGCACCAGGCCGTCGCGGGCCCCGACCAGCACGTCGCCCGCGCGGCGCAACAGGCTGCTACCCAGCTCAACGCCGCGCGCGCGGATGTCGCCAATTGCATGAAGTGCGAGATGAGCGAAGCTCGGTGAGCCAGGCGAGATCAAACCGCCATCCCAGATCGCTTCAAATTCCGCGCGCGTCATTCGTCGCGGATGCGACGAGGTCGGGTGCAGCACAAGCGCAACCTGATCCTCGATTTTTCCTAGAAGCAAAAATCCGCCGTCACGGAGCGAGGCGATTCCAGGCAGCTGGATGCCCGTCAGCCGCGACCAATCCATCGTCGTCGCGCGGACTTTGACCCCAAATTCGCGCGCACAACGCAGCATTGCGCGGATGCCTATCCCATCCTCTCCGCAGTGATCGCGGAGTTGATCAGGCTCGGTGTTCACGCCATGAAAGCGCAGGAACAGAGCCAGCGCTCGAAGCCCCAGATCTGGAGCTGCGTGGGCATTTCCGTTCTGGATCGCCATTTCGTTACTCTACCCCTCGCGGCTACCGCCAGCGTTTGTGGTCCTTTGCATGCACATGGAATTCCAATGACGCCTATCCGAAGATACGCGACATACGCGTGCTCGCAGCCAAAACGGCGCAAGCAATCATCAGAGCGTTAAGGCCTCGAACCGCGAGGAGATTTCAGCGCGACGGGATATTTTGAATTGCCCCCCCGACAGGCTGAGCAGGTTGGTTAACGAGCAAAAATGGCGAAAAAACTTTCGAATTGTGGATTCATACACACGCAAGTTGTGCCCGAAAACTGACCTGAACTCAGGCGTTTTACGCTCTCAATGAAGTATCGAATCGGAATCCCTTCGGCGATTGTCCGCCAAACGACGACGGCCGGCAACCGTCCGTTGTGGATTGGTTTTTCGATCTCCCCTTCGCGGCTACCGACCGACCAATTTTGCCGTGCGGCGTCCCCAAAATTGGCGGTGCCGCACCCGGGCGTCCAGTGCCCGGGTGCGGCAGTACGTTAGTGATGCGGCTTCGTCAGGAACGCGTTCTGCGTCCAGGCGGCACCGTTCGACACGGCTTCCGCGATCTGACCGCCGTCGACCCGACCGGAGCCACCAGCCAAATATTGGTTCAGCAGCGCGAAGCTGTGGTTTGCTTGGGACCCTTTGGCCGTTTCGTAATTCGCCGAAGAGGTTGTCTGCGGCACGGTAGCTGCCAGCGTGCTGCGGCCTGACCCTAGGTGGTGGTGCAGCCCATGGCCGTGGTGTGCCGTGCTCCCGGTGCCGGTAGACGGCAGCGGATCCGTGACTTTGATGGTCTGTGTCGCCGAGGAAGCCACTGCGCCGGTAACCGGGTCCTTCGCGGTCGCAGTCAGTGTGAGGTTCGCGACCGGATGTTGACTGCCCCTGTAGTGCGACGTCAGCGTCAGTCCGCTGGCAACCTGCGCTGCGCTCAGAGTGATGTTGCTGCCCCTGAACGTGGTGCCATCGCCGGTCGTGATCGTCTCATATCTCGGCAGCCCTTTGATGTTCAGACTGACGCTGTCGTTGGGATCGGTCGTCGACACCGTCGTCCCCAGGCTGACGTGGCCGCCCCTGCCAGCCACCCAGAGCGCGTGGTCCGCGATGGAGAGCACCGGCGCGGTCACCACCGGCGTCGTCGGAGTTGTCGGCGTCGTCGGTGTGGTTGGCTGCGTTGGCATGATCGGCGTGTTCGAGATCTGCAGACCGGAGAATGTCTTCACCGCGCCCGAGAGATCAGCGGCAAGCCCCCCGGAATCCTTGATGCTCGCACCGCTCGCAAGATTGACCCCGGTGATCGCAAGTGCCGAAGTATTCGTATCAGTCGACGCGACTTTCGTCTGGAAGGTGAGCGTATTTGTCCCGGAGCCGCCAACATAGGTGGCTCCTGCGCCATCGTTGAGCGACAGCGTCGGCGTACCTGCGACGGTCACGGCTTCGCTAAAAGCGAGCGTAAAGGTGACAACATCGCCGACATGCTCGGTTCCGGTCCCCGGCGAAGCGGAGGCCTGTGTCACCGTCGGCGCGACGGTGGGGGTGGTCGGCGTGGTCGGCTGCGTCGGCGTCGTCGACGGTGACGAGGCAGTGGCCGCCGCCCCCGTCAGTAGCGTCATGTTTCGGTAATCGACGGCAACGGTCTCGGGGGCCGACGACCGATAGATTCCGTATTCCCAATTGGTGTCGACGCCATAGCCCAACGGGCCATTGTAATTCACGACCTGGGTCCCGTTGATCGAGACCTTCAAATACCCGCCACCGGTGTTCGAGACATCGGCCTGGATCTGAATGTTGTTATACACGCCCGCCTGAATCGGATTGGGGTCGGTCCAGAGCGTGAGCATCTGCACGTTGCCGGCGCCATTGCTGGGATCGAGACCAGGGGCGACATATCTGGCGACAACCTGTAGATGATTGCCATCCAGCTGGATCGCGAACGGCGGCGAGGTGCCTACTCCGCTGGCCCAGTCATCATTGTGCATTTGTCCAACGATGAACCAGCCGGTTGCCGTATTCACAAATGTCCCGTTAGGGCCATTCGGCTCCACCATGAACTGATAATTCAACGCAATGGGCGTGCTGCCCGGAATGTTGGTCGCGCCCGACACCTCGGAGCGATCGACAGATGAGTCATCGTACCAGGCATGATCGCCCTGCTGCACTTCGAAGCGCAGGGTTTGCGGGTCGGGATTGGTCAGGGCATAGCTCGTGCTCGCATCCTGAACTCCGTAGCTGTCACCACCGATATTGAACCTTGTCATCGGTGCGGAAGAAAACGATGTGATTGTCCCGGTCGTATCCAATTCAGGCCTCCATCGGTCGCAGAGATTGCTTCTCTTTGACGCTTACAAGGGAATTTACGGCCGCGGCGCGAAGGCGCGCGACATACCACGCACTCGCAACGCCTTGCGCCACGAGCGGATTTCGATGCCTCACAGGATCTACTGCGTGCACATTCCGATGCAGTGCGAATCGCCCATCCCCAACTGCAGAGCCCGCTGGTTAATCAGGGAGTATGGCAAAAAAGAGTTACCCAGCTTGGCTGTAGTTTGAAGCGTCCAAACAACAGCGCCTGGAGCATATGCTTGCCGTCGCTGTCGAATTCAGCGCCGTCGCCGTAGGGGCGCAAAAAAGTTTTCAACCGATAGCGTCAATGTTGGCGCTCGCCATCACGAATGATCGAGGTCGCGCGGCAAGCAACGCAGCGATCGAGTACGGAGAATTACGGATAACGGAGCGGTCGCGAACTGCGCCCATTGAGGCAATCAACTCGATCGCTGCCGTGGACAGGTTCTCCTACGTCAAGATCATCCTCGACACCCATGAGCGCCGCGCGAGGATTCTTGAATGGCCGCGGACACCGATTGGGCATGCACCGATCTCATACGGCGCACTGACGCTTTCGGTGGGCACATTTTCAACGGGCCACCAAGCTGTCTGCACCATCAGCTGCTGAACCGAACAAGCTTCAGCCGTCGGCGCCCGACCGCACAGCGACCCCTGGCAATTTCACCCAGGGCGCGCGCACGCCTCTCGAGGAAGTCGAGAGGACACGATGACGCAACCCTGGAAGGATTAATCCGCCTTCCTCCTTGATGGTCGTCCGTGGCTCCAGCACTGTCAGCACGGAAGAAACTGGCAGGAGTCATGTGCGGGATTTTTGGCTGGGTACTCCGGGGAGAGCACCGGCAAGACTACGACACTCTTGTCCGCCTCACCAACCTGATGAAGCATAGGGGCCCTGACGGCGCGGGTTACCGGCAGAGCGACACTGCCGACCAGCGCTATCAAGTCAGCTTGGGGCACAGGCGTCTCTCGATCATCGATCTCGAGGGCGGAGCCCAGCCGATGTGGAGCGCCGACGGCTCGATCGGGCTCGTCTTCAACGGAGAGCTCTATAACTACATCGAGCTGCGCGAGGAGCTTAACTCGCTCGGTCACACCTTTCGCACATCCTCCGATACCGAAGTTCTGATCGAAGCCTACCGCGCTTGGGGGGTCGATTCGATCAAACGCTTCCGCGGCATGTTCGCTTTCGGATTGTGGGATGCGAGGGCCCAACAGCTCGTCCTGGCGCGCGACCCGTTCGGCAAGAAGCCGCTGTTCATAGCCGAGAACGCAGGCCTATTGTTCGCATCGGAGATCGAGCCGCTCCTCCAATTCCCGGGCATGAATACCTCGATCGACCCGCATGCCGTCGAGCATTATCTCCTCAATCGATATGTGCCCGGCCCCAGGACATTCTTTCAAGCCGTGCGCAAGCTTCCCCCCGGCTGCCACCTGGTATGGCGCGAAGGCCGGACAAACATCACCCGGTATTTCATACCACCGCTAGCGTCGGCAGAGCCCGACATCACGGACTTCAACGAGGCAGTCCGGATGTTCAAGGCGACGTTCGACGATGCCGTGCGCATTCGCATGCGCAGTGACGTTGCGTTCGGAGCCTACTTGTCCGGCGGCATCGACTCATCTGCGGTTGTCGCGGCCATGGTCCGCCATAGCTCTGAGCGCGTGCGCACCTTCTCAGTCGGCTTTCGTGAAGCCAGCTACTCGGAGCTTGATCACGCCCGTACCATCGCCCGTCAATTTGACACCGATCACGAGGAAATCGTGCTGGAGCCGCACGACTTCTTGAAGAGCTGGCCGACCGCAATTCTGCGTCGCGGCGCACCTGCGGCCGAACCGGCCGATATTCCGGTTATGATGCTGTCGCATATGGCGGCGAGCAAGGTGAAAATGGTCCTTACCGGAGAAGGCGCAGACGAACTTCTGGGCGGCTATCCCAAGCACCGTGCCGAACAATGGATCGAGCTCTACCAGCGACTGGTTCCCCAGGCGATTCATGACCGCATCATATCGCCCGCAATGCGCGCGCTGCCGTACGATATGCGCCGCGCCAAGATCGTGACGACCGCGGCGGGCGAGCGGGATTGGCCGAGCCGGATGCAACTCTGGTTCGGCGGAGTTTCCCTTGGCGAAAGGAACCGGATTATCGGACGTCCCCTGCCCGTAGCGCTGCCGGATTCCCATCCGTTTTCGATCGGCATCGGGTCGAATGTGCGGCGCACGCTGTTCTTCGATCAGACGTCGTGGTTACCCGACAACCTCCTCGAACGCGCTGACCGAATGATGATGGCAGGTTCAATTGAGGGCAGGATGCCGTTCATGGACACCAGTCTCGCCAAACTTGTCGCGCGGTTTCCGGACAATTTCCTGGTCGGTCGCAGCGGCGGCAAGTCAGTCCTGCGAGCAGCGATGCAGCACACTCTTCCACCGGGGATTCTGACGCGCAAGAAGATCGGCTTTCGCGTGCCAATTGAGGAGTGGTTTCGCGGTCCCTATCGCGAATTTATCTCCGATCTGCTGGTCAGTGATGGCGCGCGTGTGGCATCGTTCTGCAACAGGGATGTCTTGCGGCAGCTGGTCAACGAGCATCTCGCCCGCCGTCAAAACCACGAAAAGGTGCTTTGGTCTCTGGCAAACCTGGAGCTATTCCTGCGAGCCTTCAGGCCGTCAAGTCTGGAAACTCGAGCGAGGCATTCCGTTCGGGAGCCGATTTGAACGCCCCCGGAAAACCGGTCCAAACGATCAATCGACTACATCGCTCGTAGTCCCACCTTGCCATGTCGCGCGCGCTCTCCTGCCCGCCAGTTTCCGGTAAAGGCAGAGATACGCGCTACACATCGCGTCCAGCGAGAATTCCGTCTCGACGCGCCGGCGTCCTGCGGCACCCAATTGATCGGCGAGTTCAGCGTTGCCGAGGAGTTCGAGCACGCGATCGGTCAAGGCGCCGACGTCATGGCTCGGCACAAGATATCCGGTCTGACCGTCCAGGACCAATTCAGAAGTGCCCCCATCGTTTGTTGCCACAACCGGCTTACCCAACGCCATGCATTCGGTTATCGCGTTGGAAATTCCCTCTCCGTGTAAACGGCTATTGGTGGTGAGAACACCAACAGTGAAGAGATTGGCAATGCTCTCGACGTCGTTCCGCCGCCCCAGAAGCTTGATGCGCAGCGAATGTTCAGTCGGGATGCTATCGCGCACCCGCTGCAGCGTTTCACCGCTACCGATGGCCAAGAAGGTGACGTCGTCCCTTAGATCGCAGACCCGGCGTGCCATCTCGACGAAGGTTTCATAGTCCTTTCTGGGCGTGAAGTTGGCGACCATCCCGACAATGTGGGGCGTCACAATCTCCAGAGTGCTGCGAAGCTCGGTCTTATCCTTTAGGCCGGACACCCTTTCAGGACTGAATCCGTTGTAGATGCAGAGACCTTTGCGCTCGGGAATACCGTAGGCAGCCAGCCCCGCACGAGAATTGGCAACAACGACGTCCGAAAACGGGATCGTCAGCTTGACTCTCAGGTAGCCTTTTCTCCACAGCGACATATGCGAGGGCGCGTCTCGCACAAACCCATTTACGAAGGCCGTACCGCACACCTTGGCAACCGGCGTCGCATAGACGGAGCTCATCGAGCCCCACGAGTGGATGATATCTATCTTCAGGTCGGAGACGAGCTCGTACAACGTCTTGAAAAGGCGCCAATCCTTCTTGCCTCTCCGATTGAGCTGAATGACTTCCGCGTGTTCGCGGTCAATCTCGAGGTTAACCTCGTCCTGGTCCACAACAGCTACGAATGACCTTACGTCACGGTGAGCGGCAAGCCCCTTCAGCAGTTCTACGACTTGTCGTTCTTTCCCTCCCGGGGCAAGACGTTCGATAACATGCAGTATGCGCATCTCAGCGCCCTCTCGAGTGAACTGCTTCAGTCCACCTCGCGGTGAGTGATTCAGCGCTACATTCAACGTTGGGACCCCAGCAGCATGTGAGCGGCCGACTGGACGCCGCTGATCCGCGCCTCGAACCTGGCCGTCGTATCGAATTGCCCCCCGACGCCGAGACGAGGAAGCGCAAAATGATCTGACTTGAGACCAGACAACTGCCCGTGCCGGGTTGTCACTGCGGTTGAAAACCCGATGTCCCTTGCAAGCTGCGCTTCCCTGGGGCCACATGCTTTGGAGTCACCGTAGGGATAAGCAAAGTGCCGCACCGGACGCTGCAGCAATCGCTCCAGATAGGAGCGGTTATCTGCCATTTCGGCCCGTGCGGACTGAATATCCAGGCACGATAGGGCGGCATGCGAGTCAGTGTGCCCGCCAATCGACACGAGAGGATGCCGCGCCAGGCTTTGAAGCTCGCGCTCATCCAGAAAGTACGCCTCATTCAGGGCCGACAATGACAAGCCCGCCTTGCTGAACGTCGGGGCAAGCATTGCGATCCGGCGATAATCTTGATGAATCCAATCCGTAACCTCATTCAGACCCGACATCTTTTCGCGCAACCGGGGGCAATGGAATCGCATGTCCATCGCGTCGATCGTCACTGTGTCTCCAGAACGAAACATTTCGCGCAAACCCAGCCACCACGCCTGCAACGTCCGTTTCAGAGCGCCAGTGGGAACGTAGATCGTGAACGGAGCGTTGTATCGCTCCAGAATTGGAAGCGCGGTCACGACATTGTCTCGATAGCCATCGTCAAAGGTAAGCACCGCATAGCGGCCCGTCCCGGCATTCGTAGCCAACCGCTCGATGCATGCTTCAAGACTGACAATCTCCCATCCTTCTTGCCGCAGCCAATTGAGCGAATATTCAAAGAGGCCGACTGACGTCCCTGTCATCAATTCCGAGCGGCTATCTTGCTGGATCTCGTGGAACATGACGATAGCCGCCCGGCCCGCAAAGATCTTGCGGAAGGCCGGCAACAGGCCGGACCGACGGGCCATTTCGATCATGCTGTCCGCAAGAGCCTGCTTCACTCTAACTCACCGTAAAAGCGGGACTGGCGCCTCTCCGCTAGCCGAAACCATGCCGCTTGCGACGGCGCTTTCTCCACGACGCCCATTGCTATCCTCCGCTCCGCAGCAAACGCCGGCCTACCCCTCTTGCCCTGAAGTTCGAGAGGACGTCGGTGTATACCCCGACAATTCGTTCCACGGTCAGCGCCTGGTCGTATTTCGCCACCGCCGCACGCCCCTGAAACTCGCCGTTCTGCGACCAGTCAAACGCCGCTCGAAGGCTGCGCGCTATCGTGGCGGCATCCGGTGGACATATCCACGTTCCCGCGATGCCATTTAACTGTTCGTGGACGTCACCGACCCTGGTCGACACCACCGGAAGATTGCACGCAAGAGCTTCCTTGATTGAAGTCGGTGACCCTTCATAGTCTGAGCTCAGAAGCAGGGCGTTTGCCCCGCTGTAGTACCAGGGCATCTCTTCGTTCGGCACGTTGATGACCGTCATCAACTCCGCGTCGACGCCATTCTGCACCAGCCGGTCGACCGACGCCCGCGCCAGATCATATCTCTTCTCAGGGCGTGTCGGATCAAACGGAAACAGGACGATAAATTTGTCTTTAGGCCATCGCAGCCGCGCGCGCGCTTCGTCGCGATCGTACGGCTTGAATGCGCCAAGGTTGACCCCGCAGGGAATCACGATTCCGGGAATCCGCTTCCGCATCTCCTCAGACACGACGATAATGGCATCGGCGAAATGCGACACGACCCGCGTGGCCAGCCGCTCGAAGATATTCCCGAGCACGTCGGTCCCGTGCAGCGTGATGACGAGTGGCGCCCGCAACCGAAACATTGCGGGATAGGCCGAGTAACCATAGTGCGCGTGGACGATGTCGTATCGCGTCGCACTCGTCCTTCGGATGACGTCAAAGATGCCCTTCAGATAGTTCAGCTTGGACTGCGAACCGACGATATTGACAACGTCGACCGAGTGCCCGAACCGGCGCAGCTGCTGTACTTGCTGATACACGAAAGCGCCGGATCCCGGCCTCTCCGGGCTCGGATACATGTTGGTGACACAGAGGATCCTCACGATTGCTCCCTCGACGCTTTGGCACGAACCGTCATCGAGTCACTTGGTCTTTGCTGCCACCCCCGTTGAGCTTTCGTCGGATCTCCGCAGGGACGCCCGTCACGAGCACACCGTCAGGAACGTCCTTTGTCACTACGGCGCCGGCGCCGACCATAGCGCCGATCCCGACTCTGACGCCCGGCAGGAGATTGGCACCCACGCCGATCGCCGCGCCACGCGCGATAGTGGGCCCAAGCATCGGCGAACCGTCGTAACCGTTCCTGCCGATCGCGTTGTCGTTCGAAGTGCCGACGCAGCCCGATATGAACACGTCGTCTTCAATCGTCATATTGCCGGCCAGCCAGGTATGATCCTGCACCCGTACGCGATCGCCGATCTGCGTGTTGTAATTGACCGTAACGTAACGCCCGACAATCGTCTTCGAGCCTATGCGCGACTGTTCACGGATCGAGGCACCGTCACCGATCAGGGTCCCCGCGCCGAGCGAGACGTCGTAGAAGATAACTGCGTGCGGTCCAATCGAACAATCGGCGCCGATATCGATCCATGCTTCAAACTGCGGGGCCCGCGACAACGCGCCGGCCCCCTTGGGTACTTTTCCGATATAGGCACCCGGGAAAATCTCGACGTTGTCCCCTACTCTCACCCCACTCTCGATCACGACATGCGGATGAATGACAACCCTATTGCCGATCGTAACATCAGACCGCACCACGGCGAACTCTGCGATCGTCACGTCCGCACCGATCGCCTCGGTCTCGACCACCGCCCGTGCACTAATTCGGTTCATCGTCACACCTTCCCGCCATCCGCGTGCATCGCGACGGGCTTCCGCTGCGGTTCCCTATGGCTTTTCCGATCGGCAACAGCACGCACAATCGCAGTGATATCGCGCACCTGGTCGCGCGTGAGCTCCGGGAACATGGGAAGAGACAATGATTGCGCAGCCATCGCTTCGCAGCACGGCAAATCGCCCTGCTTGTAGCCGAGATAAGCAAACGCAGGCTGTAGGTGGAGCGGCAACGGATAGTGGATTCCGCTCGCCACGCCGACCTCGTCGAGCCTATTGCGCATTGCGTCCCGCTCGTTGGTCGTGATCACGTACAAATGGTAGACGTGGGTGGATCCCTTTCGGACGAACGGCGTCCCGACGCTCGCGTGCGTCAACTCCGCAGTGTACCATTCCGCAGCACGCCGCCGGTGGTCGTTCCACTCATCCAGACGCCGGAGCTTGACTTGCAGAACTGCGGCCTGAAGAGCATCGAGCCGGCTGTTGAACCCGACCTCGGCGTGGTTGTAGTGCGTGGTTCGACCATGGTCGCGCAATCGTTCGATCCGCTCGGCGATCGCTGCGCTGTTGGTGGTGACCGCTCCTCCATCACCGTATGCTCCGAGATTCTTCCCCGGGTAAAACGAAAAACAGGCGACATCGCCGAGCGCCCCGGTTCGGATCCCCTGATACTCGGCTCCATGCGCCTGGGCAGCGTCTTCAATTACAAACAGACCGCGCCGTCGTGCGAGGTCCTTGATCGGACCCATGTCCGCGGGCTGGCCAAAGAGGTGAACTGCAACGATCGCCTTCGTGCGGCTTGTCAGGGCCCGCTCGATCATCCTCGGATCGATCGTGTGGGTATCGGGATCGATATCGACGAAAACCGGCTGCGCTCCCGTCGCTACGATGGCGGCGGCGGTGGCGATGAAAGTATGAGCGGTCGTAATCACCTCGTCACCATGGCCAACACCCAAGGCCCGCAGCGCCAGATGAATCGCGTCCGTTCCGCTTGCCACGCCGCGCGCATAGGGCACCTGGCAATACGCGGCAAAGTCTCTTTCGAACGAAGCAACTGCCTCGCCACCGATGAATTGCGCGGACTCGAGCACGCCCCGAATTGCGTCGGCTACCTCATCCTTCAGCGTCGCATATTGTGCCTTGAGATCTACGAACGGAATTTTCATTATTCGCACCTCACCAGATTCCATCTCTGTTACTTGAGAACCTATCGAGCGCCGTGGCCCCGCAGCACCGCGGGAACTGTCAGAGCAATTAACTTCAGGTCGGTCCACAGGGTCCAGTTCATCGCATATTCGACATCCATCTCGAGCATCGCCTCCGGGCAGAGTCGACCGCGGCCACGAACCTGACAAAGTCCGGTGATGCCGGGCTTCACGAGATGACGTCTGTGATGCCATTCGCGGAAGTACTCAAGTTCATAGGGAATCGCTGGCCGTGGACCGACAATGCTCATTTCGCCTCGCAGTACGTTGAGGAGTTGCGGTAGCTCGTCGATACTGGTTCGCCTCAGCAACCGCCCCACACGCGTCACTCGGGGATCATCTGTCAGCTTGTAGGGGGCATTGGGGTCGTTCGAGAGAACCTCCTTCGCCCAAGCCCGCCGAATGGCGTCGCGATGGACGTTCTCGTCGGCCTCATGACGTAGCGTCCGGAACTTGAAGCAATTGAACCGCTTCTCGCCCAGCCCGACCCGGCGTTGGCAAAAGAACGCCGGCCCGGGACTGTCGAGGCGGATCGCCACCCAGACCGCGACAAGTACAGGGGCGAGTATCAGGATCGCGGTGATGCTGACCGCAATGTCCAGCACCCGCTTAACGAATTCCCGCGGGATCGCCTTCCATCGCACGGCTTCATCCAACGACAATTTCGGCGGCCCCCGCCGACGCGTTCCGCCGCAAAAACGCCGGTTGATGTGTCGCGCCGACACGGTGCTCCTGGTTGAGCCGTAGACACTCCGATGCAGCTTCGAGCGCTTCGACAACCCGCAGGCCATGTGCACCGCTCGCAACGGGCTGTGCGCCAGTCTTGATCGCGTTGACAAAATCGAGCAACTCGAGCTTTAGCGGCTCGCTGCTCGATATCGCGGGGATATGTACGTCGCCATGATGATAGGCTGACTGGAAGTCGGCGTACGAGTCGCCGTTGATCCGCGGCCTGAAGCGCTTCTGATAGACGCGCACCTTCTCCGACGGCTCCACGTCGTCGAACACCAGCATCGCATCGCTTCCGACGACCGTGACCTGGCGCACCTTGACGGGGTCCAACCACGAAACGTGCACATGGGCGGTCGGTCCGCTCTTGAAGCCCAACTTTGCGTAAACAACATCCTCAACTTCCGGCAAGACGTGCGCGCAGCCCCAGGCGCCGATGTTCTGCGCGGCTTCCTCGAGCAGGAAGAAGATGATGGAAAGGTCGTGTGGCGCCAAGTCCCACAGGACGTTGGCATCGGGCCGGTAGAGACCGAGATTCAGGCGCCGCGAGTCGATGTAGTAGAGTTCGCCGAGAGAGCCGCTCCGGATCATTTGACGCATGACACTCACCGCCGGGTGATACTCGAACGTGTGCCCAACCATCAGCACACGCTCCCGCTCCTCGGCTATCGCAATCAGTTCGCGACAATGCGCGCTCGTCATGGCCAACGGCTTCTCGACGAGCACGTGCTTTCCGGCCTGGAGCGCGGCCCGCGCCATCTCAAAGTGCGTCACGGCGGGGGTGGCGATAATCACGCCGTCGATGGAAGAGTTATTCAGGATCGCGTCGATATCACGCGCAACAGCGACAGAGGGATACTGTGACTTGATGTATTCCAGCCTGTCAGAGCCCATGTCGACGGCCATCGACACTCTTGCGCCGATATCGTGGCCAACGCGGATGTGCTTTGCGCCCCAGTAGCCGCAACCGATGACTGCGAGCGATGGCTCGGCTTTTGCGGTCAAAATTTCCGCGCCGGCGGCCTGGTTGTGAGTATGAACGAGTTTGGAAAATAATTGTTTCGACATGTTTTGCCACGATCACGCCAGAGGAAAGCAATGGTGAACGTCAGTATCCTTACGAGCACGGTTATCTCGCCATGATGGCTCCCTGTTTGAAGGCCTTAGCGTGCGTTCGAGCAGGATAGCCGGTTGAGCGCGCGCGCCGCTGTAGAACACGGATTATGACCCACGCCCATCGGGGGTACCCCCGCCCTTGCAGCGGGAGCCGGAGAGCTTCGCACGTTGCGCAATGGCCGGACCGGGTGCGTCAAAGAGTTGGCGCACCGCGTTGTAATGCATCGCCTTTTCGGCTTTCAATGCCGGCTGGCGAGTTCGGACAGAGATCAACAGCACCTGGCCGTCCTCGCATCAGGCCTGCGGGAATGCCTGACGTCCTGATTCGTCTGCGGCACCCCGGGGGATCGTCTTGTGCCCGAGGCAGGGCTCGCGCCAAATGTCAGCGCTGCGAATGAAAATCCACGCTCACGTCGGGATTCACAAATCGCCCCACCACGAGGGGCCAGATCGGATCATGACAAGGTCGTCCTATCGCCTACCGCGGATTAGTTGGCCGGAGCGACCATTGCGCATCTGTCCTTCGGTGGAAACGTGGCGCCCCTTCGTATAGGACTCCTCAAAACTGCTGCAGAAGCGCGGGGGCACGAATGATCTCCGGAAGGCCTGACGGCCTTACCAAGAGATGAGGCCCCCCGGATGAACATTGACGCTATGGACAAAGGCTCCTCGATCGCACTCCTGCTCCGCGGCGACGTACCATCGCCCAATGATTGCAACCTGGCGGCAATTCTCGATTTCTTTGAAATTCCATGGACGGCGCTGACAGTCGCCGAAGCGGACGGTAACCATGCAGCCGCGCTGACAGCAGGCCATCCGCAGTTCTCTATCCTCGCTTCCGCGCCCTGTCTCGCCCAAGTCCTGCAGCGCTGCAAGACAGAGGCGCTTCCGGCCTGGCTGGCAGCGGCCAGTTCGATCTTCGTTTATGGATTTCAAGCCGCAGATCCCTGCAGGGCTCTGTTGCGCCAGATCACTGGAGACCCCGAGGCGGAGATCCGCGGCTCTGGCCAGTCCCCAATGACCGTATCGGTCACCGATGCTCTTCCCGAAATCTGCGGCCCAATGTCGGGACTACAGATCCAAGTGGAGCGCGCCGCCGCCGATACCGCGCTCGTCATTCATAATGGCAACGTGCAGAGCATCGTGGGTGCTCCCGAGGGCGACCTGTTTGTCGGGTTCACATATTCCGGTGTCCGCTTCTTTGCCGGCTCTTCCCCGGCGATGGTGGACATTCACGAACGCACCGCAACGTATTTTGATGTGAAGAAATGCTTCGCCGGCGCGGTACCAATTGTCATGTATCTGAAGTGGGCGTTCCGCGGCGTTTGCGCGACGACCGCAGAGACAAGCGCTTGCCTGATCATTGACGATCCGCCTCTGTGGCCACGGTACGGTCTCCTCGATTTTAGCGAACTGCTGCAGCTGGCTGACAAACTGACATTCGCAACGACCATCGCCTTTATTCCATGGAACTGGCGACGAACAAATCGCGACACTGTTGCCGCCTTCCAGAAAAGCAGTGGGAAACTGTCCGTCTGCGTGCACGGCTGCGATCACACACGTGGTGAATTTGCAGCCCGCTCACCTGAGGAGCTCGACCGAAAGCTGAAGACCGCGCGACTTCGGATGCAGGCCCTTCGCGACAGGACTGCGCTCGACCACGAAAACGTGATGGTTTTCCCGCAAGGGGCATTCTCGCCTGAGGCGGCCTCGGCGCTCAAGCGAAATGGCTTCGTCGCGGCCGTTAACACAGAGGTCGCACCAGCCGATGACGCGCTGAACGAAACGACACTCGCAGATCTCTGGAGTGTTGCCATCGTCAGGTATGGGAGCTTCCCAATTTATACCCGACGATACATGCACCACGGCGTCGAAAACTTCGCGTTTGACGGACTCCTGGGCAAGCCGTGCTTTATTGCCGGGCATCACGACCTTCTCCGCGGCCACGGTAGCGAACTGGCGGCATTTCTCCGGCAGCTCGCATCCTTGCGATGGAAACTCCGCTGGCGCCCGCTCGAGGATGCCGTTTGCCACAGCTACAGCATTCAATCCAACGGCAACGCAACCGTCGTAAAGATGCTGGCCGAACGACTCCTCTTCGAGAACAGCGGGGCGATGACGCGACGGGTCTGGATCATGAAACAAGAACCGCAGGCCGCTTACTTGAAGGGCGTCCAAGTCAACCAAGGCATGGTCGCGTACGAATACATCGATGGACATGTTCGACTGATGATTGATGTCCCTCCCGGCGGCTCTGCGGACATACGGTGCGTTTATCACGAACAGCTGGATGCCTCGCCGGCTTCAGAACCGATCCGATACCGGTTCGGGGTGGCCATTCGGCGATATCTATCCGAACTTCGTGACAATTACGGCTACCTGCTTCGCATTCGCGCCTAGCCGGAGACGAACCAAAGAGACCTATCCAGCCGCTCCGGGCCGGCTGATCGCTCAGCGATGCTCACAATCAATCAACTTCCATCGCAATCATGACGAAGCCTTTCCGGTCCGCCTTCTCCTGCCGCAATCGGAATAGGTAGCCCGAAAAAGTAGGCGCTCCGCCGGCCTAAACGCATACAATTGGGCACAGGTTTGAAGTCCTCGTTATTGTGATCCCAAGTTAGAGACCTCGCGCACTTTGGAGGGAATTGCGGATGCCTGACACCCATCCAGGGCGCGGGTTCGCAGACCACCCCTGAACGAAACCGTCGACCTTGCAGCCAACCCCTAAGCAGCCGCCGGTGTTGCCAACGCAACCTGGTCAGCGTGATGGATAAAAATGAAAATAGCCGTGTTCGGACTGGGTTACGTGGGCATGACGACAGCCGCCTGCCTCGCCAGGCAAGGCCACGAAGTCATCGGCGTCGACATCAGCGATGAAAAGGTCGCGATCGTCAACTCGGGGAAATCGCCAATCACGGAACCCGGCCTCGATCAACTTGTGGAGTCCGCCGTCAGAAAGCGCTTGCTGAGTGCAACGAAGGACGCGAGCGGGCAGCTCGACAGCTGCACATTGGCAATAGTGTGCGTGGGAACGCCAAGCGCGCCGGACGGATCCCACAACATGAGCTTTGTCGCTGAAGTCTCCCATCAGATCGCGGACCTCATCGGGCCCACGCGCACGACGACGTTAACCGTCGTATTTCGTTCCACCATGCGGCCCGGCACAATCGAGGATCTGGTCCTTCCGATCTTCGAGAGCACGTTGAACGGCAGGATCGACCTCATCGAGGTCGTCTACAATCCCGAATTCTTGCGCGAGTCGGTGGCGATAGAGGATTTCTTCAATCCACCGAAGATCGTGATCGGAACGAGAGACGGGGAACGGTGCACGGTCCTCGACGAATTGAACGCGAACATCGCGGTGCCGGTGTTCTACACGACCTATCGTACGGCGGAGATGACCAAATTCGTCGACAATTCGTTTCACGCAGTCAAGATTGCCTTTGCCAACGAAGTCGGTCGCGTTTGCGACAAGCTCGGCATTAGCGCGACCACCGTTCACAAGATTTTCGTTTCTGACACCAAGCTCAACATCTCACCCTACTATTTGAGGCCGGGCGGCGCATTCGGCGGTTCATGCTTGCCAAAGGACGTTCGCGCGCTCCAGTACATCGCAAGCGACGTTGGCGCGCATACCTGGCTCGTGGACTCGGTACTCAGGTCGAACGATGAGCACAAGAATTTCCTGTTTGAGAATTGCCTAAAGGCGGTTCAACCCGGCGGACGGGTGCTTATGCTGGGGCTCGCGTTCAAGGAGAACAGCGACGATCTTCGCGAGAGCCCCAATATCGACCTGGCTCGCAAATTCCTCCGCTTGCATATCGGCCTGTCGATCTACGATCCACATGTCGAGCCATCGAAACTGCTGGGGCAGAACCTTGGCTACGCGTTCTCCAATTTGCCCGCGCTCCGCAAACTGCTGATCCCGAAATCGACCGCTGAATCGGAGCTGTTCGACCTTGTCATTGATACCAGAGGGTGGGCGAAACAAATGGCGCTGAATGCAAAGCGGGTAATTGATGTCAACACTCTCTCGTGACGACGCCGTTACGCGCGAATCCGAATTGGCGAGCGTTGGCTCGGTTTGTGGCCGAGTGCTGATTATCGTCGAAAATCTTCCAGTACCGTTCGACGGCCGGGTATGGTCGGAAGCGAGCACGTTGGCGCGGCATGGCTACGAGGTGTCCGTGATCTGTCCCAAGGGACCGGGCGCAACGGCCTCGTTCGAGATGCTCGAGGGAATCGCAGTCTATCGCCACTGGATGCCTGAAGAAGGCCGTGGGGTGCTGGGTTATGCGGTCGAGTACAGCGTGGCGCTGTTCTGGGAATTCGTGTTGAGCGTGAGAATTCTGGCCACGCGCGGATTTGATGTGATCCATGCGTGCAATCCGCCCGATCTCATCTTCCTGGTTGGTGCATTTCATAAGTTTCTGTTCGGAAAGTCCTTTGTTTTCGATCAGCACGACGTCAATCCTGAGCTCTACGAGGCGAAATTTGGACGTCGTGGTTTTCTTTGGCGCGTCATGGTTCTGCTTGAACGCGTTACGTTCGCATTGGCGGACGTATCGATCGCGACCAACCAATCGTATCGCTCGATTGCGATCGAGCGGGGCCGAATGAGCCCCGATCGCGTGTTCGTTGTCCGCTCCGCTCCGAATGTTTCCCGCGTTCGCTCGCTTCCACCCGACCCCGCCTGGAAGAAGGGGCGCAAGTATCTCGTCGGATATGTCGGTGTTATCGCGAGACAGGAGGGGCTCGACCTGCTGCTGGATTCAATCAAGCACATCCGCAGCATTCGGAACCGCGATGATATCCAGTTCGTGATCGTCGGAGGCGGACGCGAATTGGAGGAGCTCAAGAAGCTCGCAGTGGCGCTAGAACTGGACGATGTGGTCACGTTCACGGGCCGGGTCGATGACGATACGCTATTCACAATTCTGTCGACGGCGGACGTCTGTGTAAATCCGGACCGCCCCAGTTCGATGAACGACAAATCGACGATGCACAAAATCATGGAGTACATGACGTTGGGCAAGCCCATCGTCCAGTTTGATCTCACGGAAGGCCGCTTTTCCGCAGGAGAGGCATCGTTGTATGTCCAGAATGCGGACACCGCCGAGTTCGGCGATAAAATACTGGAGCTTTTGGAAGATCCGGCGCGGCGCGAAGCCATGGGCGCATTCGGTCAGAGCAGAATTAATGGCGAACTCGCCTGGCATCACGCATCGACGAAGCTTCTGGCCGCTTATGAAAAGGTATTCAAGCTGAGGGGCAAATAGGGAAACTTGTTCTCTCCGCGCTTCAGCTGACGCGTGATCCCCGTCGCAGAATGCCCATAGTTCAGACCACCTGAGTATCGCCGAAGTGGCCGCTTTGCGCGGGTACGCCAAGGCGACTGGCAGACCGGCTCCGCTCGGCAGGCCACATCGGTCCGGGCTCGGGAGCTGAGCCGCAGTGACGCTGCGCAGCGCGGGTCATGGCTGCCCTGACGATATGGGCGTTAACGAGCCGCTCGTTATCGTCAAACGCCGATAATTGACGGCAGCAATCTCGGGCGCCGACGACCGATAAATTCCGTATCCCCAATTGGTGCCGACCCCATAGCCTAGCGGTCCGCTGTAGTTCACGACCGGTGCCGCATCGATCCAGACTTTCAGGTAACCAGTGGCATCATTCGAGAATCGGGCCTGCACTTTCACGTCGTGATACTGGCCGGTCACGACCGGGGTCGGGTCGGTCCAGAGCGTCTTGGTGACGACGAAGCCCGCACCGTTGCTCGGGCTCTTGCCGGGCGGACAGTAGCGTACGAGCACCTGCAGGTGATCGCCTTGCATATTCAGCGCGACCGGAGGTGAGGTTCCCACACCCGAGGCGTCGTCGTCGTTGTGCCACTGTCCGACGATGAACCAGCCGGTCGCGCTGTTCACGAACGCTCCGTTGCTGCCGTTCGCCTCCACCATGAACTGGTAGGTAAGCGTGATGGGCGTGCCGGCAGGATAGGTCACCGCGGAATTGATCTCGGCACGATCGACAGACGCGCTGTCGTACCAGGCATAGTCGCCCTTGTGGACCTCGAAGCGCAGGGTTTGAGGAGCAGGATTGGTCAGACTGTAGCTCTGGTCAGCAACGTGAACGCCGTAGGCATCCTCGCCGATCTGAAAGCGGGTTCGCGGCTTGCCGGAGAACGACGTGATCGACGGAGCAGCTGTTCTTGTACTAGCCGTACTCCCGTTGGCGCCAGCAACAGTGTCAATAGCGGCGGACGGCCCCTCAGCCAACAGCTTCCTCTGATCACTAGCATCGGCGCCAAGCGCCGTCGATCCACCAGCGATATTTGCCACACTCCCAGTCAGCGCAAAGATGAAGGGCAAGACTATCTTCATTGCTATCCCTATTCGACCAGCTACTGTCATAAAATGCACGTCGTCACATCCAAAGGTAACCTATTCAATTCTCGACGCAATTTTTCACCGGATTCAATCGACGGAAAATAAGGACTACCGCCGGGCGCGAGTTCCAAAGAAATGATCGCTGCGCCCAGAAGCGCAGCTAAGCGCACATGCCTGCTAGCGGACCATGCCACCAGAGCGTTCGATGGCTGTTGTGCCGATAAGGCCCCTGTGGCGCTTGTTGACGCCGGACGCAGAACCGCCGGCCGGATTCAGCTGAACGGCTCACCGCACGGCGTCCTGGTTTACTCGTCCCCAATCTGGATGCGCAACGAGCGAGCCGCTCAGTTCAGAACAGTCGCGCCCGAGCCTTTTGACCCGGCGACAAGAGGCGTCAAAGCCGCCATCAACTCGTGCGTCTTTACCGCCGGGGAGTGATTGGCCTTGACGTAGATCTGACATCGCCGGCTGAGTGCGTCGTATTCACCCGCGTCCATATTCCAAATCGCACTCACGGAATTGGAAAGCTCCAACTCGTCTTCGACCGATGCACCCAGCATATGACGCTCGACAATCGAGTCCGGATCAACATGCCGACGCGTCACGATGGGGGCACCTACGGCGAGCGCCTCCAGAAACGCGTTCGAGAATCCCTCGAAATCCGACGTACAGAGGAGCATCGTTGCTTCTGACAGAAAGCGCTGGACGTCCGCTCGCCTGACATAGCCAACCAATTCAACGTTCGGCAGCTGACGCAAACCATTCACGGCGTCCAGCGTCGATTGATCAGTGTTCGGTGACGTCATCCCCGCCACGCGGAAGTTGACGGCCGGCAGGGCCTGAGCAATCCGGAACAGCAGAGGCAAGTTCTTCGGATAGCGGAAGACACCGAGCCAGGCAACGTATCCACGCTTCGTGCGCGGCAGAGGGGCAGCCGCATCCTCTGCTACAGCAAACGGATTGTGGAGAACGTGCACTGGCTTGCCCGGAAAGAGCGCTGCCAACTTTCCGCGCTGATACTCATTCTGACAGAGAAACCCGGCGGTGCGATGCCTGGCCCACGAATAGGATATCCATTCATAGGATGGAAGGAGAGCCTTACATCGCTCGTCGACATCTATGTCGCTTACAACGCGATAAACGAACGGCACCCTTAGTTGGTCCGCCACGAACGCCATCATGGCAGTATGTATCCCACATACGCCTTGCACCAGAACATCCGGGCGATAGCTGCGGGCAGCCGCCAATACTTTCGGAATATATGAATAGAAATACTTCGCGACCCGAATGCCGCGGGCGGGATCGTAAGTTTCGATAAGCTTGATTTGCTGTCCCGAACCCACGTGCTCCAGCGCGCCCTTCCAGGTGAGCACAGCAGTGTCATGGCCGGCGTTCTCAAGCGCGCGAAGCCACACTGCGAGCTCGATCGCCCACCCGCCAATCGGATAGTTCTCATCTCTCATCAGATAAGGAATGGAAAAGTCCATCGAGAGAATACGCACTCAACACCCCGTTCTTAATGGGCCCGTTCCATGAAAAGAAGCTCGGCGACATGAACGCGGCATTGCCCGTGAACGCAAGGTGTATGGCTTCTCAGTTTGTGCAGCCAAAGAGCGAGCCTTGCCTTCATCAAGAAGTTCGATCGTCTCGCGTCAAGCTGCCAACACGATACTTTCAATCTCACTCCCCTCCCGTAGCCTGGCCACCGCCTCGAATTCGTTCGCGTCGTTGAGCCGGAAGAGCGTGCCGTGATTGGTGCCGTCTGCGAGTGTTCGATTCACGATGAGGAACGAGCCGGCACCGACTAGGCGATCCCTGAGATTGCCGACAGCGCCGAGCAACTGCGCATCGTTGAAATAACCATGATTGAGCAGATTTGACACGCGGATCGCGTTGAACCGGCGGCGCAGTTGCGCCGGGTTCGGCGCCAGAATGTCATCGTCGGCAAAGCTCAGACGTGCGTCGTCGCGGGCATGCGGGTTCACCAGGAGTATGTCCTTCGCCTCCCCCCTCGCGTTGGCGAGAGGCAGGAGCGCGCCTGCAAGTGCGTTGAGCGCGGCAACCACGAATCCGGTGCCCTTCAGAAAGTCCCGCGGACCATTCAGATACCAGCGCACCGGACGATTGGCGACGATGTGCTGAAGCACCCTGCCATCACGATCGAGAAGAACATCATATCCCGGCAACAGGCGCAAAAGGCTCCCGCGCATGCACAGATCGCTCGCCAGGATCTTCGCCTCGACGCCGGCACGCGTCAGAGCATCCGCCCATTCGAGCGACGAAATCCCCGACGATACGCCTACGTCCATGATCTGGCTCGGCTTGCTGCCGAGTTTCTTCCACTCACCGATAACCATCTCATTGAGATCATCGAGGCGATGATGATCGGTGGTCTTGTAGGTGCCATTGCGCAGACGAATTGAGGCGAAGAACGCTGCTTCCTGTGTCTGCGTAAAGACATCACCTTCCGTCAGAAAGTCCCTTGCATTCAAAGTCACGCCGCCCCCAAGATCTCCGGAGAAGCGCATCAGAACCGCCATGTATTGTACCCTCCGCCCGGCTCGCTTCTCTCAGGGTCGCTCGAATTCTATCGATTGAACGTCCACTTCTCCTGGTCGTCAACAATCCGCAAGAGCTCGAGTTTCGCCGCGTCGCCATGCCCACAAGCATAATCTTTTGCATCGATACGCGGCTCGACCCTTTCGGATTACCCATTCTCGATCGCTGCTGGAATCCAGACCGGCCGGCTCCAAATGTGCCCCGACCAGGGGAGCTTTGGGAGCTCAGCAATCGTCTGGAGGAGATCTTGGCTTGGCACGGATTGTAGGCGCGCACGGGCAGCAGAGTGCGCCGGCAGCGGCGGCGGTTTCAACGGTTGACGCCATCCCTACCCGGGGTACCGTGTTCTTGCTAGATATGCTCGCCTGGCCCAATCCATTGGCCGCCCGTGGAGCTCCACGTCGATGATTCCCAACGTCGGCCGCATCGCCTTGCTCGTCATCGCAGCAAGCATCGCAACCCTCCCGGCTTCGCTCGCACGAGACGGCGCACTCCCAGGGCGCACCGGCGACTTCGAGCAGCGCCTGCAGCGTATCGTGAATGGACTGCGGGCTGCCACCGCAAGCGAGTCTCCGATGAAACTTGCAGATCGGATGGACGAACTGCACGTTCCCGGCGTCAGCATCGCCGTGGTTCATGACGGCGTCATCGAGGCCCGCGGGTTCGGGGTTGCCACCATTGGTGGTCCGCCTGTGCTTCCTGAAACGCTGTTCCAGGCAGCCTCAATCAGCAAAGTCGTTACCGCTGTAGCAGCGCTCGCGTTAGCTCAGGCCGGAACTCTCGATCTCGATGGCGACGTCAATCGCTCCCTTAAAAGCTGGAAGATTCCCGTTAACTCGTTCACTGATCGAACCCAGGTCACACTTCGAAGACTGCTGAACCATTCGGCTGGCATAACTGTCCCCTACTTTCCGGGATATCCCGTAGGCGCACCAATTCCATCGCTCGTCGACGTTCTCAATGGCGCGTCGTACTATGAGCGCGAACCAAACTTCCTTGCGCGACGGACGGGCCAGCCCACAGCGACGCTGACGAGCGGCGGAACGGCGCCTGTAAACACCGCCCCCATTGTCGTGGATCACGAGCCCGGAACAAAATTCGAGTACTCCAGCGGCGGGTACACGATCGTGCAACAACTGCTCATCGACGTAACCGGGACACCGTTCCCAAAACTACTTGACGAGCTTGTCCTCAAGCCGTTCGGAATGACGCACAGCAGCTTTCTCCAACCGCTACCCATAAATGACGCTCCACTGGCCGCAACGCCCTACCGAGCGGCGGGAGCGCCGGTGCCGGGAGGCCCGCATATCTATCCCGAACTGGCTGCCGCAGGGTTGTGGACGACGCCAACGGACGTTGCGCAATTCGCGCTGGGCGTGGTCCGCGCCTGGAGCGGCCGAGATACGTCCGTGCTGTCCCAGGCCATGACTCTCCAAATGCTCACGCCCGGCCTTGGCAACTATGGACTTGGTCCCATCGTTGTTGGGGTCGCACCGCATCGACGGTTCCTGCATGCGGGCGTCAACGATGGGTTCGTCAGTTTGATGACCATGTTCGAAAACGGAGATGGCGCTGTTATCATGACGAACGGAGATCAAGGCGGCCAGCTGGCTAACGAAATCATGCGGAGCATTGCAGCCGAATACGATTGGCCGATGGCGCACTGACGAATGACCATCGTCCCGCCATGGAGCTCTACCAACTCGCGCCGGCTTCTTCCGCGATCGCGTTGCGTCACGCGCCGAGAACTCCCCATTCTCGCCGAACCTCCGCCAGGGTCCGATAGTATCCGGTCACAAACAACATAGCCGCATAACACACCAGAACCGCGGCCGGCCCAACCAGCGCAGCAACCGGAACCGGCGGCTGCAGCAAATCAACCGAAAGCCGCACCAGCATTGCCGCCAACACCGATGCAACCAAAATCAGCCCAAGGTTCTTCCAATCCTGCAACTTTGCGATCGGAATGCTCATCACCTGGGAAAGTCTTCTCAGAAAGAACACATACACAACGAAGGTTGTTAGTACCGACCCGATCGCCGCCCCCGGCAAACCGTAATACCAGACGCCGGCCAGGCTCGTTAACAGGGCAAAGGGCAGGATCGCAGCTTCATAACGCATGTTGGCCGAGCCCTGTCCGAACACGTTGAGCAGCGTGGTGATCTCAGTCGAGATCAACGTTTGAATCAGATAGATCCGCAGCACGGGAGAGCCACTCACGTACTCCTTCGTAAACAGCAACTGAATGACTTCGTCGGCAAAGACGAACAATGCCGCGATGGCGGGGAACATGACCGCACTGATGATAACGTTGCCTTGGTTGTTCAGGCGCAACAGCTCTTCGTGGCGACCCAATGAATGGAAATGACTCATCTTTGGCAGGAGCAGATTCCCCAGCCCACCTCTCAACACTTCGAACGGCATGAGCAACGTCGTCGCTATTGAAAAGATGCCGAACATGCCTGATGAAAACATCGCTGCGACAATCCATAGTTCCGCCTGCTTCCGTACGCTCCACAGCAGACCGGCCACACCGAACGGGAGGGCGTAGCGAAGCTGTACGCGCAACTGCTCTTTCTCGATCGGAAACAGTCGGATACCGCAATGCCGTACGATAAAGACAGCCAGAAGCCCTACGCGCACGGCAGCGGCAATCAAGGCTGCGATGAGCACCTCTTCAAATCGATGGAACACGACGGCCGCTGAAATGATCAGCGCGGCCCTCAGCACGGATGAAGCCAGGATGGCTTGCGCCTGCCAGCGGATCTGCCCTACGGCGTTGGGCAACACGTCCAACAATAAGCCCAGATTCCAGACGAATAGAAAAATCGCTAGTAGCGCTCCGTGAGCCTGCAGCAGATCTCTCATACCCGATGGAAGGGCAAAACCGAAGGCAAAAACCAGTAGCACCGCAATCATCGTTGTGGCCAGCAGGAACAAGACCGTCTGCCCGACGTAAACCCGCCGCGCCTCCGGACCCAGCCGAACAAAGAAGAAAAGCAGGCTGCGGGGCATGTTGAAGGAGAACAACAGGGCCACCGTCGTTACGAGTAGCCAGAACAGCCGGTATTCACCGAACGCTGTTGGACCAATCGTTCGCACCAGAACGACCGGCGTCAATAGCATGATCACCTGTTCGGTGTATTGCGCAGCCGAGAGTGCAATTCCTTGACGCAGTATCGATGCCATGGATCAGCGACCTCGCGATAGCATCGACCGCCGAACGCTCGAACGGCGGCCCGCATAGCTTGCAAAAAAGCGATCATAACTCACCGACGAACTCCGGAACCGCAGGACTGAAAAACAACGGATCAAGCGAACAAGGACTTGATGACAATGAGCTTGCTCACAGTGCACCTCTCTCGAACCACTTCTCATCAGTCTCGCAAGACCAGTTTGAGTGCACCTCGTCAGACGGCAGCGCCAACCGACATCAAATCATGGACGAACCTGTAAATCATGGACGAACCTGTCGCGGCACTCACAATGAGCCCACGAGCGCATCGAGGTCACGAGCGACCCTGCTCCAGGTATAATGCTCCAGCATCACCTTTCGGGCGCTCTGGATCATGGAGTGTCGACGGCCTTCGTCTTCAATGAGCAACTTGATCGCAGTCGCGACTTTCTCGGGATCGTCGGCGCGCACGTAGTCGACGCCTTCGCGCGCCTTGCCAAGCGCCTCGATGCCTACTCCCGTTGAAACCACGGCCAACCCCATGGCAAATGCCTCAAGTACCTTGTTCTTCAATCCACTGCCAATTCGCATTGGATTTACCATTATCGGATACTCAGCGAGCACTGAACAGATATCGTCGACAAACCCAGTGAGGCGAATACCGTCGTCTCGCCTTGCAGCCTCCAGAAGCCACCCTTCCGCATCTTTGCCCACTACGCACCACTCAATTCCAGCTGGAGCCAGGTACGGTCGATAGACGTCCTGGTAGAAAAAACGAACCGCGTCGCGGTTCGGCTTGAAGGCAAGATTGCCCCAGAATGCCACTCCCCTCCGCTTGGCGACACGCGCATTTGACTCAAATGTCTCTGCCAGGTCGGGCGAGACCCCGTTCGGCACGGTGCTGACGTTCGCAGATCTGCCAGACAGCCTGCATACGGTATCGGAATCTGCTTCATTGACCGTTGTGACATGATTGAACCAATGGGGCAAACAGGCCTCCGCCCTTGCACGGCGCGCGCGCATCACGTGCGCGTCCAGGCGCGATCGCAGTTGCGCGGGCCACGGCGGAAAGAACTGTATCTGTCTGGTCAGCGTTAGAACTTCACTGTCGATGAGATCAAAGAGTATCTTCTTATCGCTCGAGAACGGACGGACGAACTCCGCAAGCACCAGGCAGAAGACGATCATATGAGTGATACTGTGCTCTTCGCAGAAGTCAGCGATGGATTTGGTGATCGCTGAAAGGTGATGGGGATAGGAAAGCGAGTAATAGTCCGAGTCATTTCGACGGAAGTGCCGCTTCAGCGAGGGCCTGTGAGTCGGAAACTTCGGCGTTTCAACGATCTCTTGGAACACATCGGACAAGCCGACCAGACCGCCGCTCGATTCATCCGTCGAACCAAGGTTCACCGTCAAAAGGTAGAGTTCATGCTGCTTCGCCAGTTCGCGACACAAGTGCCACACGCGGAGGTCATGGCCATTGGTTAGGCTTGCGAGCGGCTTATGCGTTACGACCAGGATGCGCGTCACGACAATTCATTGACTTTCGACTGCAGTAGAGCGGACTCAGGCGCAGCATGATGCGACCAGACCATTGGCTCGGCCCCTTCATCCATCCAGTGGAGCCGAGCTTTTCAAGCCGATTTGAGCTCATTTGGCAGTCCGGCGCAACGGCGGGTGACGCTCCCAATGGAAACGTTCCGCCTCGCTCCGTTGCTCTTCGTGAGTAGTACTTTGGCATCGACGGCCGGCGCACGCCAGAACAGGCTGCAACCGGCGGCTCACGCATAGCCGGCACAGTACATGCCGGGCATCGGAACGGTGGCGCGACCTCTATTGGGGCAGCGGACATTCGTCGGGGATAATGAAGAAATTTCCCGTGAAGTTCTTGATACCAGAGCCTGCAGGCTTGAGCACGCCGTGCTCATAACCGTACATCCGATAGCGCTCGCCTTCGAACAGCGTACGAATCTCATCGCGGTTCTTGGGCTTCCATATCTCGCAGAAGATCAGCGGCCGGCAGCGCCGTATCAGCTCCATGCCTCCTTTCAGGACCTCGGCCTCGAACTCCTCGACATCGATCTTGATCGCGTGCACGTCCGTGCGCGTCTTGAGGTCCGGAACGCCATCCAGCGCCTCTATCTTGATCCGGAAGCGGATGCCATCCTTGTATTCGGAATGCCCGTCGTCGACCTGACATAGTGCGTGACGTTTAATACCGCCGATCACGGGCATGATCATGGGAAGCTCCGCAGCCTGACGGCCCAGGCCGCACTCGTGAACTGTCACGTTCGCGAGCGTGTGCCGCGCGACCACGCGCGTCAGACTCTTGAAGTTCTCAGGCCCCGGCTCGAACGCATGAACGCGGGAGCCAGGCTTCGCGGCCGCCAGGAAGTAAGCCGTCACTCCGATATTGGCGCCGATATCAAGGATCACGCCGTCGTCCGGCACCATGCTAAGAAAGTACAGGAAGTCGGCTTCATAACGGAACGCCTTGATCGTGGCGATGCGCATTTGGGCAACGAAGAAGAGATAGTTTTCAAACCCGAGCGCGCCGATGAGCAGGCGCTGCGTGATACGCTTGAGCGAGCCCATCATCGGAGCGCTCCCTGCTCGCCCGGCTTGATCAAGCGACGGTGCATTCCATCGAAGCCCTTCTGCCCGCACTCGGACGGAACTCCATCCGAAGCGTAGGACCTATCGCCGTGCGCGATGAATTCGTGAGACGGCGACGTTTGGCGGATCGCATTGGGCTTACAACCGGGGCGACCGACGAAGCGGGTCGGCACGGTCTCCTCGTCACGGGCACGCTGGCTCCAGACTTCGATCGAGCTGTTGCGAACCGCTATCTCCCGCCCGAACATAGTCATTTGGAATCCATCAAAACACGAGAACTCAACACGGTGAAATATCCCCATTAAGCGGGCTCAATCGCTCCGTTTCAAGAACGCCACTTCGTTCAGGTATGGGGAACTGGAGTTACCCCCACTGGCTTGCGGCCGCGTTTGCGGCACGAGCCACGGCAACAATCGCGCAGATGGTCCACGCCCCCGCTATTGCATCAGCGTCGGCGTGGTAACAGTAGAGATTGCGATGGTCAGCAGCTCATGCCGAGGTATGGCCTGCGCGCGAGGATAAGCGTGCCAGATTGACCATCATCGCGATGAGAAGGAACAGGTACATGTTCTCGAACGATGGAAATACCTCCCGCTCAGTGAACATGCTTATTCCATAGCCGACGATGCACGCAAACAAGGCCCAATACAGGTCGTTATGCAACCGTCGGCCGACGCGCCAAGCGGTCGATATCCCGACGCACATAAGAACCAGAAGAATGCCGGTAGCGATCGCTCCGCAGTCGAGAAAGAAATCGATAATCGCGTTGTGCGCATGAGTAGCCTGTATCAGCGTCCCCGAGTACCAAGCTTCGCTGGTTATTATTCCGGACCGTCCCGCGCCGAACAGAAACAGGCCGAGATCACTCGTCCACTCATTGAGCAGCGGTATCCAAATGAAATCTACGCGGCCAGTGAGCAATTCATCAGCCGACACCTCCGAGGACCCGTCGAAACCAATGGAAAAGATGGCGACCACAGTTGGCGCGATCCAGAGCACGGATGCGATGGCAACCATCGCCGCGCCGACCGCCAGGACGGCGAATTTGCGCTTGTAAAGCAGGATCAGAACATAAGTGCCGACAACGGTCAGAAGCGCGCTACGCGACGAGAGCAGAAGGAGCCCCAAAAGCGACAAGGCGACGGGCACTATCCAGAGTGAGCTGCGAGTAAGCGCTTTGTACAGCAACAAAGGCGCCGTGCAGATGTATATCGTGCCCATCGTATTGTAGTGGATGCCGAAGTAGGATTCGCATAGCGCGTTGACGGAGGCGCGCCCTGAAAGTGCGGCAGATGGATTCATGAGAGCGACGAGGATGAAACTAGCCGACAAGAGCAGAATTGAAACGCAGATTGCGTCGACGACTGTCTCAATCTCAGAAAATGAACGACATCGCTTCAAAATGAACAGAAACGGCAAAATGTAGAACGCCGGAACCATGCCATAGGACATGATGTAATCCAGATAGGACTCTGGAAACACGTCCGGGAGGCGATCATGAAGCAGAGGGGCATTTGGGATTGATCTAGCGAAAGCGATGGCAAAGGTGACGAAGTATAGCAAAAGAACGCGAATGGACGTCCGCTCGATCCTGTCGCTCGCTGACAGGAGCGGGACTTGGAATAGCAGATAGACCAAGACTCCCGCCGACAGCAGGTTGAAGGGCTTGCAGCCTTGTATGCCGAGCAGGTTCGTATTGACGAACGGCACGCGTTGAAACGGCAATATGAAAACGATCGCCAGAAAGAGCCATTTTGCACTTTGGCCGAGCGAATCCGCCTGCGCCCGATGGTAGGGCGTTCGGCCGCCATATCTTACCGCAACGTTGGTCACGGGCCGGCTCCTTGCCCTCCGGCGCAACCGAACTCGAGCGCGCGACTGCTGATCGCCCGATGGCGCCTACCCGACCGCCGTCGAAACCAAATTGTCCCGAGCGTTGAAAACGGCAACTCCACGCTCACCCCGAACCGGTAAGACGTACCGGCCTGGTCTTTGCCGATGTTTCAGATTGATGATCCGGTCGAACTGTGTCCGAGACAGGCCACTCGGCTCTATCATCGTGTGCGCGCAAGAGGTCCCACGCACCGAAGCGCATGTGGCCATCGATCAGATCCTGCGCCACGGCGAAGGCGAGGCCAAGAAGCAGCCCGCCAACGATCGCTATTCCAAGCACACTCTTAGGCTTTGGCGAAGCGGCCCTCAGGGGAGGCAAAGCCTGCGTAATGAGACTCGCGGCAAACACTGGCGTTGACTGTTGTCGCGTAGCCTCCAGCCTGCGCAGCATGTGGCGAAAACTATCATAAGCGCTTTTGGATGATTCCGCAGCAGCGACCAGTCTGTCCATACTGACAGCGGAATCCGAAGCATCTTTTCTGCTTCTGAAGTCCTCGAGTGCCTTTTGCGCAGCTGACGCTTGTATGCTCAATCCGTTCAGTCGATCCCGGACCCACGTCTCGTCTTGCAACGAGCCGCCCTGGTCCATTTGATGAGTAATATACTTTTCCGCGACGGCGTTCAGGATCTGCGCTGCCCGATCAGGATCTCTGGAATCGAAGGTGAGTTCGACGAGATAGGTAGGGCCCACGCGCTTGGCGGAAAGCCTTTGTCCGAACGATTCAACGGCGTAGCGCATCGCGCTACCTGAGCCTTCCGGTCTGGTCCAGCCGAGCAGACGCGATACGGATAGAATGCTGTTACCCTGACCGCCCGCAAATTCCGGGCTCTCTGCGAGACCGAGCTTCTCGATCACGGCGCTCGCAATGCTCTCAGACTTTATGATTCCGATCTGACTTTCAACGATCGTTGCGACTGCCGCTACGTCTCCGGGCGTCGCCTTCGAGTCTACGATAAGTTGCGCCTTGGCAGTAAACGTGGGTACCGCCATGACGAGGTAGAGCATGGCAACGCCAAGCGCTGCGCAACATCCCAGCCCTATGGTCAACAGGCGTCGCCGTACGAAGGTTACCACCGCCAGCAGGGAAATGACCGGCGTAGGACGAAATTCCGGCGGCGGCGGATTCTCCCGATTCACCCAATTATCCGTTGTATTCTGCAACATCTTCGTACCAGCGTTGATAATTTGAATTCTGCTGCAGAGGTGAGGTCAAATGGCCCAAGGGCACTCACCGAAGGACGCACGGTCAGCGGAAAGCACAGCAGATTGACGTGTGGTCGCCGCACCAACTTTTGACAGATGGTGGCCGCGAAATGTGCCGGTATCCGCTGAATTCGCCAAACGGCCATAGACCGGACACGCCGGAGGGTTGGCGGAGGCCGGCAAATTGATCAAGAACGCTTCGTTCATGGACGCTACGATCCAACCGCTCATTTCCCACTGAATCAGTACATTCCGGGTCACAGGTTGGGAAAGGCAATAAATGGGTAATTACGATGGTCCATTGAGCCGCGGCACTACCGGACTAAATTCGAGCGGCAATCCACTCGTTCGCACATCCCAGTGGGTCCGATGCAACTTCAAATTGTCGATCAACAGGGCCGATCAATCGAGAAATGGGCGGGTAGCCCTGTTTCCCAGCAATTGAGGGAAAGAACCTCCGTTTTGCCGATCCGGCCGTCTCGATGGTGACCCGAGCGTCAGCGATGTTGACATGTTGGTACGCCGCGGATTCCGAGCGTTTCACCCTGATGACCAGGTCGTAGAGAAAGTTGCCGTCATGCCGAACTACGCACCGCGCAAGTGTTTCAGAGCCAGTATCATCGGCAACGGCCTCGGCGGTTACATCAAATGGGGCTTGGCGGTCCTCGGCTTGACGATTTCGGTGGCACAAGCAAAGGCCGAGTATCTCGTCAATGTCGGAGACGTCCTGGAGGTCGCGGCGGCTGGCGTGCCGGAGTTGCGATCCCGTGCAGCTGTCCAGACGGACGGGAATATTGCACTGCCGCTCGTCGGTGTGCTTCAGGTAGCGGGCCTGAGCTTGCCGCAGATCCGAACCAAGATCGGCGCCGCACTGGCGAACAAGGTGTTTCGGCAGAGAAGTCCTGAAGGGCGCGAAAGTGTCATCGTGATCGATGCAGATGAAATCACGGCGACCGTAGCGGACTACAGGCCGATATACATCAATGGCGACGTATCGAAGCCTGGCCAGTACCCTTACCTTCCGGCCATCACCGCACGCCAACTCATAGCTGTGGCGAGCGGTTACGACATCATGCATGTCAGAATGAACAATCCGTATCTTGATCTGGCGGACCTGAGGGCCGAGTACGGGTCGCTTTGGACTGAACTCGCCAAAGAGCAGGCGCGCCTGTGGCGTATCAAGACGGAACTCGGAGAGGCGCCCCAGATCGTTCCAAATGCTGCGAAGGACTCGCCGATAGCTCGATCGGCGATTTCAGAAATCTTCAATGCCGAAACTGAGTATTTGAAGGTTAAGCAGAGTGACTATCAGCAGGAGAAGGACTTCATCCAGCGCGGTGTTCGGCAGGGAGACGATGAAGTACGCGTGCTGTCCGAGCAACAGAAAAGGGAAGAAGAAGGATTTCAGTCGGACCAGGACGAACTGCAAAAAGCGCAAGACATGTTCGCCAGAGGAACCTTGACCAGCCCGCGCGTCACGGATGCACGTCGGGCGGTCTTACTGTCGTCAACCAGGAAGTTGCAGACTTCAGCACAGCTGCTGCAAGTCAAGAAGCAGCAGGATGATCTGGTCAGAAGGCTGACAAAGCTCGATGATCAGCGGCGACTTGACCTGCTACGTGAGCTGCAGGACACGAGCTTGAGGCTTAACCAGGTTCGCGAGAGACTGCAGGCCGTGGGTGAGAAGATTCAGTACACTGCGATGGTTCGATCGCAGCTCGTGCGAGGCGCGGGCAGCAAGCCGGACATTACCATTTTCAGAAAGGGTGAGAACGGGCCGGAACAGATTGCCGCGAGCGAGGACACCGAGTTGCAACCAGGCGACACCGTCGAGGTTTCCTTGCGATACCAGGACCTTCCGGACGTCCCTTCCCGAAAGCTAAGCGGTTTGAGTCCCTCATCGGCGACGGGCCGAACTGCCGTGACCGAAGCTGATGCGGCTTCGGCCGGCACCAGGTGATGAGGTCGGCCCGGTCGGTCAAGCCCGCGAGACTAAAGCGCGATGAGATTGGGTTGAATCGCCATCGCGCTGTAGTTCATCGTTTGAGCATGATCTTTTCGGAAAACCGCTTCGCACGTTTCCGGATCATGCTTTAATTGGCGTGTGTCTGTAAGCGATGCAGTGCGTCCAGCCGAGTTTTCGCTTCCTTGATTCCTGCGGCATCTGCCTTGGCGTACAAGGTTCTCGCTTTGCTCGCATCGCCGCGCGTGCCGTAGGTTCCCCATTTCGCGAGAACCAGCGGATCGTAGGTTTCCGCCAGCGCGAAGCTCGCCTGGGCGCTGCCCATCTCGACGGCGCGCTCAAGCACAAGCCGCGCCGCACCGACATCGCCCTGCCGGAGTAGGAAACTCGCGCGCGCGACCAACCCTGCAGCGTCCGCCACTTGCTCGGAAGCAGGCTGAGCGACGGCGCGTGCAGGCGCCAGGGGTGCCGGCTCTGCTACCGGAGTGGCGGCCGCTCCGATCGAGGTGGACTTGTCCGGGCCGGGCGAGCCGGTCGTCAAGACGTCTGGCGCAGCGCCAAGTCCTTTGCGCCCCTGCGCCTCATACGCCTGGATCGCGCTCCGCGACAGGAAGAGGTTCTGCGCCTTTACGTCAGCGCTTTCGGCGCGCAACTGCCTCAACTCGGCAGCACCGGCTTCTACTATCTGTTTCTGCTGCAAGACTTCCTGGCTTGCCTTTGCGGCCCTCGCCGTCTGGGCTTCACTCTCGCGACGCGCTGCCGCGAGGTCCTGTTCCAGCCGCTCGGACCGCTCACGCTCCTTTTGCAGATCCGCCAGGCCGCTCTTCCCTGCCGATGTCAGCCGGGACAGATCCTCGGCTGCTTTGGTTACCAGCGCAGTCTTGGACTCGACGTCGCGCCGCGCTGCCGCCAGATCCTGCTCCAGCCGCGCGGATCGCTCGCGCTCCTTTTGCAGGTCAGCAGCGGCGCTCTTGCCTGCTGCTTGCAGTCGGGATGTTTGCTCGCCTGCTTGCGTCACCAGCGCGGTCTTACTCTCGACATCGCGTCGTGCCGTCGCCAAATCCTGCTCCAGCCGTGCGGATCGCTCGCGCTCTTTTTGCAGGTCTGCGGCAGTGCTCTTGCCTGCGACTTGCAGCCGGGTGGCTTCCTGGCTTGCCTGCGTCACCAGCGCGGTCTTGCTCTCGGCATCACGTCGCGCGGCCACCAGATCCTGCTCCAGCCGGTCAGCGCGCTGACGTGCCGCTTGCAGCAGGTTCTGCGCCTCTGCCGCGCCGTTCTCCCTCTCCCGTTTCAATCGAGCTGCTTCGTCGCTTGCCTTCGCCGCCAGTGCGGCCTGGGCCTCGACATCATTGCGGGCCGCTGCAAGATCCTGCTCCAGCCGAGCCAATTGGCTGAGCTCGTCCGGCGAGGCTTTGTGAGCTGAGGTCGCGCTGCCTTCAGCCGCCCGCCTCAGCTCCGCCACTTCTTCGCCAGCCTTGAGGGCCTGCGCCTCGTGTGCGTAGATCGAACTACGCGCCTGAGAGAGCTCCTGTGCGAGCGCGTCGGCCTTTGCGCGCGATTGCCTCAGATCGACAGCCACAGCTTCCATCGACAGCTTCTGACGCGAGACTTCCTCGCCCGCCCTTGCCGCCAACGCAGTCTGGGTCGCCAGATCACGCCGTGTCGCAGCGAGATCCTGCTCCAGCTGGGCGGACCTCTCTTCCTCCTTTCGCAGGTCCGGCGTTCCGCTCTCACCCGCGGCTTTCGTCGCAAGCGCAGTCTGAATCTCCAGATCACGCCGCGTCGCCGCGAGATCCTGATCTAGCCGCGCAGACCGGTCGCGTTCCCGCTGCAGGGATACCTCCAGCTGTGCTGCGCCGCTCTCTCCCGCTGCCTTCAGCCGGGACGCTTCCTCGCTCGCTTTCGTTGCCAGTGCTGTCTGGATCTCCAGATCACGCCGCGCCGTCGCTATATCCCGCTGCAGCCGCGCAGATTGCTCGCGTTCCTGCTGCAAGTCGGCTGCGTCTCTCTCCCCCGATTGCCTGAGGCGGGACGCCTCCTCGCTCGCTTTAGCCGCAACTGTGGTCTGTGTCTCGAGTTCACCTCGCGCGACCGCGAGATCCTGCTCGAGACTTGCGAACCGCTCCGGGTAGCGAGGCAACCCGGTATCGCTCGCAGCAGCTTGTCCGAGTTCGACAAGCTCTCCTCCAAACGCGCGGGCTTGGGCCTCGTAGGCCAGGATTGCACTGCGCGTCAACGAAAAGCCGCCTGCCGGCATGCCGGCCATTGCGGGCGGTTGTCTTGTCTCGGCTGCGCCGCCCTCCCTGGCTGGCTCCGGCCGCGATTCTTCCTCTCCTGTTTGTGCCGCCGGCGCAGTCCGGATCTTGAGATCGCGCCGCGCCGCCGCGAGATCCTGTTCCAGCGTTCCTGCCCTCTCACGCGCGCGTTGCAGCGCATCCTGCAGCTCCGCGATACCCTGTACGTCCTGCTTCACTAGGGCAGCATTTTCGACGGCCTTCGTGGCCAAGGCAGTCTGGACTTCGAGGTCGTGACGAGCCGCGGCAAGACCCTGCTCCAACATCTCCGCCCGCCCGCGCTCCAGCTCGATCCGCTGCAACAGGCCGATATCGAGCCTTGCAGTTGAGAGATCGCAGGACAGGCTCTCACCCCAATTGGGTTCCTCCGAGGCAAGCCCACTCTGGGCGCTCGCTCCCTGCACGATCAGCACCGACCGTTTGTTATCGCCTCCGTCCCGCGGCGCGGCTTTGGACTCGCCGTCCTCCGCCGCTGCAGCAGAATTGAGATCGCGAAGAGCCACGGCTTGCCGCGTATCCGCCGCAAGACGCACGGGATCGGTCTCCGCCAGTGTCGCAACGGGTGCCCACGCGGTTGCGAACACGGCGACGGTCGTCGTCCACAAGAGCACGGGCCGTGCTCCCCTGAGCAGGCGTCGCGGCGACGCGCCCGCGGTTTCGCAGGGAGGGCCTACTTCATTGTCGAGGAGAACCGTCCGATCCATCCGCAATCACCTTTCGTATGGCGACGCGATCTGGCGAGGTGCGACATTGGGTGCCCTACCTCGGCGCGCCCTCGAGTAAGCCTCCGCGGGGCCGATCGTGCTGGCATTCATCGTCACTTGCGGCTCCGGCTGTCGCTCTCGCCGTAACTGACGAGACGCCGCAGCTTGCGCCAGCGCATCCACGCTAAACCGCGGTATGTTCGTGAGCACCGGCGCCGCCATTACAACGTGACGGGCGTAACCCGCCCTTTGCGGTCCGTGCCACTGCTACGATCACTTTACCCATCGGGCTCTGCCTTCGCCGATCCGAAATTTCGTCGTAGTTTCGTGCAGTTCGCCCGCGCGCGCTATTTCCCCCCATGGAGGAGCCCACCTACTCCTTCCGGAGTATGCCTGCCTGCCGCGACCTGACGCCGCAATAGCCGGAGCATCACCTCACGCGAGAAGCGCCGCGCAGCGCACCGGCTCGAAAATCCCGGCAAGATCCAACTCGAACTGATCGAGGTGAAGACCGGCATCTATCTCGCCGAGGACGACATCATCCGCATCGAGGACGACTACCGGCGCAGCTGATCAGATGGGCATTCAGTGCCGGCTTGCCGCCGGCCAATCCGTATCTGAGCCGCGATGCCGCGATCGGCCTTAATGGCGTGAGCTTCTACAGGAAGGGATGCGCATGAGATGGTATCCAGAACGGCATGTTAGGAAGGCAAATGGTGGTTGCTGGAGTTCATCGCGATGTCGGGCGGCTCTGCCATAGCCTTAACCAAACTCCGTGTTCGACAGCGTACCTCGGAATTTCTGGCCGGCCTCTTGCAAAGCAGAGTAATTATTCGGTGCTCGCTTCATTGCAGCGGAAGTAAATTGTTCATTGCCCGACTTTGATCGTACCGCAAGAAGCGGACCAAGACGTCCACTTGATATTGCGGGAACCCTTTCGGTTTTAGAATCACGACCGAAAGGCTCTCACCTATTTCCGGTCCCGCATGGAGATCAAGATGACCGACGAGCAGTTGATGCGCCTGAAAGTCTACGGCAACAACGTCCAGCGCTATCGCCGATTGCTCAATGGCAACCTGACCGAAGAGGAGCGGCAGTTCGTCGAAAGGCGCCTCACGGAAGAACAGACGGCGATCCAGAGGCTGAGGGCGGATGCCCTCGTACTTGGCACCTCAAAGGCGATCTGAAGAGGCTGCTTCCTGCGCCAGACCGCCATTCCCGGGTCGTTCCGTCGCAGCCGCCAAGCGATGCCTCGCTCAATGCCCTGCTACCGAAGTTGAATTCCGCTGCGGCCGAAGTTTTCCCTCACCGATGCGCCGTTACTTCGCCGCACCTTGTTCACGTTGCCCAACTCTGTTCCTATACCTTATTAGGTAACACGGATGTCATTTGTTCCTTCTTTGTTCAACAATGGTCCATCACCGGCGAGGATTGGGCGCATTGGTCGGGAGCGCGTCCGTCAATGATTGCTTCACGAGTTCCGCCCGCTCCTTGGTCAGCTTCTCAGCGAAGCTGCCGTATTTTTCGAGCTGCGCTGGCCCCTTGAGTTCTCTGTCGTAAACCATCCAGTCAGTGGTTCCTCTTCGAACGAGGAATCTGGCCGTTAGCGGCGGCGTGTGGTTCAAAGATTATCTCCTAATTGATCGAGCCACCGGTCTCAAAAAAATGCACACCGGGTGACGGCCTATTCCTGAACTGGGACACTGAAAATCCCAGTAGCGCTCACACTGCAAGGCGCGTGCCCATAAGCTACTCCTGCGGCTGATCGCGACGCGCCGCCATGGCGGCCAAGGCAACGACACGCCAGCAAAATAGCATTGCCGGCTACGACTCTGGATGACGTCAGGGAGACAATTCCTTGACGCACAATCGAGCAGCGCGGCCCAGGACGAGATGTATGGCGGCGTTGGCAAAGATTGGACCAGGAAGCAATGCCGCATCTCCCGCAGAGATGGCATTCAGGCGGTTCAGAACTGGAATTCAGTTAACCGATATCGTGCTGCTTTCCGGCAGCGGCTTCCGCTTGTTCTCCGACGGGCTATTCGCACTCCCACCAGAACGGAGCTTACTTCGCGATCCAGGTCGACGGCGACACGGCAGTCTGGTGCTTCATGAAGCGGCGGCGGCGGCGCAGATCAGCGCGCTGACCACGGCCATGCCGCAGGTTGTGGTTTGTTCGCATGCGGCCGCGCCGGGGAGCGTATTGGCTTGTGCGTCTGGGCAACATTGGTCGGCCGCGGACGCGGCACGGGTACGTCGAAGGTTACGTTTGGTTGGTCTGACGTCTGCCCAGGCTCTTCGGGCGCCACCATTGGCGCTGAAGCGTTCGCGATCAGACGGGCCAGTTGTTCCTGGCTTGCGCTGAGCCGCTCGGTGACGGTCTTGCTTTCCTGCGCCATCTGAATTTGGACAGTCTTGATCTGGTCGATAGCATTGTTGTTGCGCGCTATTTCCGCTCGCCCTGCCGCGAGTTGTCTTGCCAGGCTATCATTGTCGCGGGCCAGTTGTTCTTGCCTCAGCTGTAGCTGTTCAACCGCTTGCCTCAAGGAGGCAAGATCGCGCTCCATCGGTTGGAGCTGCTGTGCCAGATCGGGGGAAACCACGACGGCAGTTGGCGCAACGTCTTTCGGCGGGACCTGTGTGAGAGGTGTGGGGTTTGAGGAGGGTACGACTGCTGTACCAACCGAGGACCACCACCAAATTCCGCCCGCAATGGATGCCAGCAACACCAAACCGACTGAGACCGGGTACCGCCGATCTCTCAATCGATGAATCATTGCCCGCAGCGCGCGAGGCTCTTTCACACTGGTCGTTGGACTCGAGGGGCTGACTCCCGCTTCGCGCGCGAGGTTCGAAAGCTGCTCCTCCAAGCTCGCGAGCGGCGCTTCCGCAACCTTGTTATCCAGCGTGGAGTCCATTTGGTGCTCCGAAACAAACACAATATGATCCGACTAAGAACAGAGCCAAGGGCATCAACAGCCCCGACTGAGCAGTCCATTAAAATGCGCAAATGAGAGGGCGGATAGCCTACTGCAGCTTAGGCAAGCAGGGAAGCGGTCCGATGCGCTTGAGCCCGCGTGGACTGCAAGGGGCATTAGTCCGACACTGAACGGCTCTGCCGGCTCGGTCATCATCGCCTGGAAGAGTTCCTTAACTTGGTCCGCTCCAACTTCGTGCAAGTCTGCTTGTGCTCCAAGAGCATGCGCCAGGCATCGACTGCGATCCGGTCGCATGGGTCGTTACTTCGCCGAGCATGATAGGCCTGCGCTTTGCCGCAGGCGGTAGGTCAGGTTCTCTGGCTGAACGGGCGCGCCCCGGTGCAAGATCGCGTCGTCCCCGCGTGCATGCCTCCGCCTTCGAGAGCGCTTCATCGAGCGAGGCAAACGGGCTGAGTCACCTATGAAAAGCGATAGATCCGTTTAACGGCCCGGAACGGAAACTCTCGGTCCGTACCTCGCACTCGCGGGCGGCCGCGCCGGCGACAGGCTCACCCGGCACACGACATCCTGAGCCTTCTGTAGTCGTGTCCTACGGGATCGTCGCGTGTCAACACACCGCGCAATCAAATGACCCGGAAGCCCGTAGCCATAACCGTCTTCATCCCATCCTAACAAACGTCCACTCGGGGACTTCAAACGGCAGGCCGCGAGTCGCCGGATAATGGGAATAACCTCCGAGGAGGCCTTCGAGCGCAGCCACCGCCGAGTGATAGGACCCGAAATCCTCCTCCTCAAAGAAGAAGTGAAATCGGCCATTGAGCGGCACGATCCGAAACGTGCCGCCCTTGGAGCGGAATTCCCAATAGCCCGACGTCATTGTCGCCACCAGCCGCGCCGACGAGCGGCCGTTGCGGCCTCGAGCTTGTAGGCGTCATGGCCAATGTGGAGGGCTCGGAATGTCATATGAAGACCGCTTTCGAATCAGCATGATTCTACAGCGGAAGGACATTGTCAGCCAAAGCGGCTGATCGACTTATCCATCGACTTTCAACGCGGGCGCCTAGAGCATGATCCGGAAAAGTGCGAAGCGGTTTTCCGAAAAGATCATGCTCAAACAAGGAGCTAAAGCCCGATGACGATTCAACCCAATTTCATCGCGCTTTAGCGGCGCGGCAAACCATTGATCGGCTAAGGCCCGGAGTATAGCGAGCAATGCTCGTCGTGGCGACACGGGCGGGCTCAGGTTCGGTCAAGACTCAAATAGCAGTTCGAACGGGTCGACCGCCTCATCAAATCGCGCCTCAATCGGGCATCCATTTGATCGAAGCCGGATCGGCGGGCCGCGTGGTCGTGTAAGTCACGAGGTCGTAGCCTCGCTCGACGACGAGATCGGCAACTTCGATGAAGCCTTCGTCGTTCTCGTCCCCCGAGCTATGATGCGTGACATCGCTCATGGGAACATTCTGGCTTGTCAGGGACAACCTCACCATGCCTTGATGGTCCCGAATTGGCCGGCAAATCGGAATGAGCCGCGCCTCAAAATTGGTCGGATGATAGGGCTTGAGACGCAAGTTCTTGTAGAAGGTTCTGTCTCCGTCGATCGACAGCACGCTTTTGCAGGCTGCTGAGTTCACCATCAGGCCGCGGACCGATGAGTCCGACCCGATGTAGATCGGATACGTCTCTCCGCGTCCCAGCCTAACACCCGAAAACGAGATCAGCCGCGAGGAATACTCAACCGGCGCGCCGGCGGCGCAGCCGAGAATATTGGATCGGTCAATTCCGAACTAAGCCGAAGAAGCCGGGAACTCGGAATCAGGACGATCGATGCCTCCAACATCGCATGCGGGCGGACCACGCCGTGTGCCAACTACAAGAGCGACCTCCTGCACCTGACGCCGTCCGGATACGAAGCTCTCACCAGGATCGCCAGGGACGGCATCGGTTCATCGTAGGCGCTTCGCAAATCGACCTGTCCCCGACGGGAAGAGATGAAGCGAACACGTGGCCACCACAGCGATTCGATCCAAGATTCATCATGCCCTAGGTCAGCATCGCAATGATCGACTGAAGTCGATCGGATGCTGACGTCACGAGCCCGTCGAACGATGTCTGGCCGTGAGCCGCCGTCCGCAAGATGCACTCGGCGACGGCCGCCTTGAGACCGAACACAGATTGATCGGCCGGCACGCTTGCCATCACCGTGTCTAGCGCATCGCGCATCGTCTGGATCAGTTCGGCGCTGAACTTCATGGCTGTCCTCCGCATCCCGAGGATAGGCCGGGCGCGCCCGGCCGCCACTCACAAGCCCGCGATTCCAAATTGCCGTTTCTTAATGCGATGACGAACCGGTGATTCGACGGAGAGCTAAAGATCCTTCTCGGCCAGCTTGCGAAAGTCGTCGGGCACCGAGCGAACGACCTCCAGCGCTGCCGAACCGTATCCGATCACATCCCAGCCAAAGCGGTCGCGGACCTTGTCGATGGCACGGTCCGCCGCCCAGCGCGCCATCCCTGCCGGGCTTCCAGGGCGCAGCGCTTCATCGGCCAATCCGAGCGGCAGCTCGAGCGCAAGGTCCCAATGCTCCTCGAGATGCGACACCGAAATCGCCAGCAGCGAAATGAACTTCTCGCCGGGGTGATCGGCAAGCGCTGTGCGCACCAGCCTCTCTGCAAGCCGGGCCAGGATCACTGTCGTGCACACCGGCGCATCGAGCGTCATCGAGCGCGTCACCGACTTCAGGTCGGCGAAACGCACGCGCACCGTCACGGTTCGTCCGGGCCGGGATTTTGCCCGCAGCCGCGTGGCGACGCGGTCGGCGAGATGAAGCAGCGTCGGCCGGATGACGTGTTCGCTCGCGGGCTTGCGGCCAAGCGCCGATTGTGCTCCTGCCGAGCGTGCGCGCCGATGCGGTTTGAGTTGTCGCGGATCGCGATTCCAGGCCAGCGCAGCCAGCTTCTCGCCCGCCGCAGGACCCAGCAGCCGGGTCAGCGTCCGCTCCGACAATTCGGCGAGCTGGCCGATCGTCGCGACGCCGATCGCGTCCAGCCGCGTCCTGGTGACGGGCCCTACTCCCCACATCAATTCGACCGGCAATTCATGCAGGAAGCCGAGCTCGGCGTCGGGATCAACGACGACAAGTCCATCGGGCTTGGCGACCTGGGAGGCGATCTTCGCGAGGTGCTTGGTGCGGGCGACGCCGACCGAGATCGCAAGGCCGAGCTCGGTGCGCACGCGCCGCCGGATCGCCGCGGCTATTTCGGCGGGCGCTCCGAACAGATGCGTGCAGCCGGCAACGTCGGCAAACGCCTCGTCGATCGAGATGCGCTCGACAAGCGGCGTGAAGTCGCCGATCACCTTGATGGCCGCGTCACCCAGCCGTTGGTAATCGCTGAAGTGGCCACCGACGAAAATGAGCTGCGGGCAGAGCCGGCGAGCTTCCCGTCCCGACATGCCGCCGTGCACCCCGAAAGCCTTGGCCTCATAGGATGCTGCAAGCACAACTCCGCCACCGACCGCGATCGGCTTGCCTTGCAGCGACGGTTCGAGCAGCTGCTCGACCGACGCGTAAAACGCGTCCAGGTCGGCGTGAAGGATGGTGGCCGCTTCTGCCATCTCGATCCGTCAACCCTGACCCGAGCAAGATTGCCGGTCCCTGGACTCTACGACAGCTGTAAGAACAAAACAAGAACATACTTAAAGCCCGATCAAGCCGGAATTTATCGCGGGCGCTCGCGTCCCAAGCGAAGCCGTTTCGTCAGCGGGTGTCGGCGCACGCTCCATTTCGACACGTCTCGGCTCGCGCGATGTCGAAGGAGTTGCCTGCTGCAGATCGCGCGGCGTCCAAGCGCGACGACGCACGGCTCGCGCATCGCGTCGCACCCAACGGCCGGGCTTGCTTTGACGAACGCGCTTTTTCGGGTAGATATCCTGTCATGACCGACCACTCTCATCAGGTGGACTTCCAGGCCGCGGCCTACCTCTACAAATGGCCTTCTCTCGGCAATTCCAGGCGAGAGGATCGCGCGCCCTATATGATCGTCAACGGAACGCTCGACCAATGCATCCGGGACTTCATGGGCAAACCGGAGAAGACCCGACACCTCTACGAGATCCGGACCAGGTCGCAGCCTCCCCTCGTGCCCGATGTGCTATCGCCCGAGCATGTGATCGAGCTCTCCAGGCTTCGGGAATTTCTCTAAGCCGCGCGGGCGGACGATAGGCAGTGGCAGCGAGCAGGAGCGGCAGCCAGGGCCGAAGGTAATCGCTGCGCCTGGCATTCACGCCTGGCCCCGTCTCGTTGCTCACCTGAAGCGAGTTGCCGCTTGACTGCATGCTTTCTGACCCTCGCTGTCGATCATCATCGACTCGGACCGATGGGTGCCACCCGGCAATCGCCGAAAATCGCACTTTTCAATAACAGGTCGCGGCGTCGCCTCCGAGCCGGCCACACCCCTCCGGGTTGAATTGTCGCCATTGCGTGACCGCCGCCGGCGGCTTGCTCGCGTCGGCCGGCGCAGTTGATAACCTGCTGCGCTCTTCGTCGAGGAACTGCGAATGAAGCTTCTGGATCTGGACGTTTCGCTCGAGCAGGGACATCGTTCTTGCTTGAACCTGCTCGGCCAACGACTTGCGCAGCGCGTCTTCCCGATCGAGCCATTCGGGAAACTGCAACAGCGGCCGGACGCGGCCGATCGCCTTGATCATGCACGAGGCCCGCGCCACCGCTTGCGCGATCTGATCCGGAAAGCCGCTGCGGCATTCCGCGAGCGCGCCGTTCAGGCTGACCGTTTCGGACGCCGTTGCCGTTGCCTGTTCCGCCTCCCCTTCAACGGCTTGGCGAGCGGCCTCACAACAAGACAGCAGGCCGCAGAGCGCAAGGGCGACCCGGCATCGCGCGCACGTCGGTCACCGCAAGCCTGCCGTCGCGCGCGCACCCCGCCCCCACAGCCGTCGCCATGAGCGCGGCGTGATCACCGCGCCATCGGCTCCTGTTGCTGTCGGTGGCCGTCCAAGACGAGCGATCCGAAGCTCGCATCCGCAAAAATCGTGTGTGCAAAAAAGTGGTATCTCGAAATATTGCATCGGCGCGAAATAGCGCCGGTACGCGGCAATCAATTTAGATGTAGTCTTGTTCGTGGCGCAATGATCACCTTGTGGGCAGCGGCTCGACAGTTCGTCAGCCGCCCGCCGCACCGTTGCGTGCGCTATCCGAGCCACGCGGATGTAGTCGGTGCAGCCGTGCCGACCGAGGCGATAGCAGGAAATTCCTCGTCGCAAGCCGTCGTGCTTTTGCAGGTGGCGTGCGGCCCCGCCGCATCGACCGGCGTCTTATCAACACGCGCACGATCGGGTTGCCCTTAGTGAAAATCGGCCCGCCGCCATCGGATCGACATGTGCCGGGACAGAACGTATCGGCGCTGTCAAAAATTTCCGCTTCGTCCCCACGGGTTCCATGTTCTAGGATCGGCCATTTCGATGAGAGCGCTCCCCCATCATGCGCTCGAGGAATTTTAGAACCAAAACGTACAACAGCTGATCCGGGCCTCATGGGGACTTGAGATGACCGATCGTATTGCACTCTTCATCGACGGTGCGAATCTCCACACCACCGTCAAGAGCCTCGGCTTCGAGGTCGACTTCCGACGACTGCTCGTGGAGTTCGGCAGGCATGGCCAAATCGTCCGCGCCTATTTCTACACTGTCGTGAGGGACGACGACGAGTTCAGCAGCCTTCGGCCGCTGGTGGATTGGCTCGACTACAACGGATACGCGGTCCGACGAAAGTCGGCCAAGCAGCATGACGACGGCGACGGGCGGCGGCGTATGAAGCGCAGCATCGGTATCGAGCTCGCGATCGACGCGTTGGAAATCGCGCACCGCATCGACCATGCGTTCCTGTTCTCCGGCGATGGTGACTTGCGAGCCGTCGTCGAGGCCGTCAGGCGGATGGGCGTACGCGTCACCGTCGTTTCCAGCATTCGAACGAAACCTCCCATGATCGCCGATGAGCTTCGCAGGCACGCTGACGTGTTCGTCGATCTCGACAGCCTCAGGCCGTCGATCGAGCGACCGGCTCATCCGATTGCGCCGGAGTGAGGTCGCCAGCGCCTTCCGGCGTCGCCCGCGGGGCTCGCGCTGGCAGAGCGCGCGACGCGGCCGGCCGCGTCCGTAGATCACCGAGTTGCGCAGGCCGCGCGGAGACATCGGTATTCTCGGGCGACGCAACTGCGGCCGCCCGCCGTACTGCTGCATCGATCTTTGCGACCAGGTTGGACGAGTCCACGGGCCGAGATCTTCCGGTTCTATTTTTCCAGCAAGTCGCTCTACGGGTTGACCAGCCACCTCGCAGGCGCGCAACCCGATGCCGAGGCGACGCCCTTCGTTGCAACCTACCTGGCAACCTGCCGCCAGCAGGAGGTGGTGGCTGGCCGTTAGGGCGAATTTAACCGATCTTGATTGTTCCGACCGACGTTGTCGCTCGCCGGCACCAACCGAAACGATCCCTGGAGCGCGAATAAACCGTTGAATTTTAATAAAAATGCTCGGTGTTCCGGTCACCGGCGCCCGATCGCTCTGCCCCACTTAAGGCGACGGTGTGGCCGAAATATCATAGGTTGCGGAACCGTCCGCTGTTAGCGTCATCCAGATTATACGTAATATTTTTTTTGAGTAGGGACGGAATTATGAGGTCGGCGTACACGGTGATTGCGTGCCTCTGCCTGGCGGCGACGCCAGCAAATGCCGAGCTTTTCTCCATCAACGATGCGTTGCGCCAGGCAATGCTGACCAATCCCGGCGTGGGTGAAGCGTCTGCCAACCGGCGCGCGACGGAAAGCGAGCTGAGACAGACTCAGAGCACGCTGCTGCCGCAGGTGCGCATCGACGCCAGCTATGGACCGGAAAAATTCGATCAACCGCCGGGCTTCATCACCCCGTCCATTCAGTCGGCACCGACGGTGGGTTCGGGACCGTGGCGCAATGGCAGCCAGGAATCGGTGGTCGTGCGTCAGCTGCTCTGGGACGGCTTCTCCTCGATCTATGACGTCTGGCGCCAGACCGCGCGGGTGAATGCTGCGGCCTCCCGCGTCAAGGAAAGAACCGAGCTGCTGGCCCTCGACGCCGCCGAAGGTTACATGGACGTCGTGCGCTACATGCGGCTCGTGAGCCTCGCCCAGCAGAACGTCGCCAACCACGAAAAAATCTTCGCGAACGTCAACTCCCGCTTCTCGGGCGGCCGGTCCGGCGAAGGCGACCTCGAGCAGGCCCGCGAGCGCGTCGAGAGCGCCCGCGCGGCCCTCGCCGAATTCCAGCGCAGCCTCGATGACGCGAGGGCGAAGTACCGCAAGGTCGTCGGTCTCGAGCCGACCAACCTTCGCTTCCCCGCCCCGCTCGGCGGCTTGCCACACAGCCGCGACGAAGCGCTGGCGACCACGCTGCGGTTCAATTCGACGATTGCAGCGGCGCAGTCCGACGCCGACGCCGCCAAGCACGCATTCAAGGCGACCGACGGAACGTTTGGCCCGAAATTCTATCTCGAGGGACGGGCGACCCACTACGACAACTCCTTCCCCTACGTGGCGGCCACCGGAACTCCCGCCATTACGCACGAGGACTATAGTGGCAAGGTGGTGATGTCCTGGGACATCTTCCGCGGCGGCCAGGATGCCTGGAACAGGTCGGAGAAGGCCGAGCGCTATACCGAAGCCACCATGCGCCACGCGCGCTTGCAGCGTGATGCCTATGAATCGATCGACAAGGCGTGGAATGCCCGTACGATTACGGCCACGCGCATCGCGGCCCTGACGCGGCAGCTCGAAGCGGACCGCAAGACCATCGCGGCCTTCCAGAAGGAATACGAGCTCGGCCAGCGCTCCCTGATCGATCTCTTGAACGCGCAGAACCAGTTCTTCAACGCGTCGGTCTCGCTCACCTCCGCGCGCAGCGTCGTCGTTTTCGCCGACTACCAGCTGCTCGCCGCGATGGGCACCTTGATCGAGTATCTGAAGGCTCCGCCGCCGGTCGACGCGGCACCCACCGACATGCTGTCGATCGGCCTGCCGCGCTACTCGTTCCCGACCCTTCGCGTGAACCTGCCGCAAACCGGCCCTGAGCCGGTGCATGTCGCCGTTCCGGCGCCGGCCGGCTCGGTTCGCCCTGCCAGGGGCTACAAGGAGGGCTATGCGGCGGCCCAGCCGAAGGATGTCGGTTTCGCTGACCGGTTCACCGGCTCGACCACGATCGCTTCCGTGCCCGGCTCCTCGGAATGGATGCAGCAGCAAAAGAGCGCTGCGGACGGCCCGAATGTCATTTACGCGGACCCGTCGGACGCGGCGAATGCGAGTTCCTATGCGTCGACGAAGCCCCACTGGCTGCTGTCGGCCTTCCCGAGTTCGGTGCAATAGATCCGCCAACCAGGATCAGGACGAAGGGCCCCGAACGGGGCCCTTTCGATTCCCGTATTAATACTTAAAGCATGTTTCGCTGATTTTGTTCGCCATTTGTTGTAGCCTACCCCCGAAATCATCGAATGCGATTGCTGCATTTCCATTTTGGTTGTCGAGGTTTCAGTTGTCATTTCGAATCCCCAGCGCGGCGGCAGACGCCGTCCGCCCCTCGCCGGATGACCCAATTTCAAAACCTGCCGCGACAAGTCGACGGCCCGCAATGGGCGACGATCCCCTCACCGCATCGTTGACTTATCTTGCGGCTCATCATGGCCGCGCCGTGAGCCGCGAGGCGCTGCTCGGCGGACTTCCGATCACGGACGGGCGTCTGTCCGTTTCGCTCTACGATCGCGCGGCAAGACGCGCGGGTCTGGAGACCGAGGCCATCAAGCGCGACATTTCCGACATTCCCGCCCTGGTCCTGCCGGCCGTCCTGATTCTAAAGAACGGCTCCGCGCTTATCCTTCTCGGCGTGGACGCAGCGGGCAAGACGATCAGGATCGTCGATCCGACGACGCCGAACGCCCCACGCGCCACCGACATCGCTTCGCTTGCCGCCGACTACACCGGCTACGCGTTCCTGGTGAGAAGCGCAGCACAGGCCGATGCGCGCACCGCCGCCGCAGGCGACATTCCCAGGAACCATTGGTTCTGGTCGGTGGTGAAGGCGCATTGGCGCAGCTATGGGCACATCGCGATCGCCGCCCTTCTGACCAACGTCCTCGCTCTGGCGATGCCGCTGTTTACGATGAGCGTCTACGACCGCGTCATCCCCAACGGGGCAATCCCCTCCCTGATCGCCCTCTCGATCGGCATGGGGCTCGGCATCGTGTTCGATTTCATCTTCCGCATGGTCCGCAGCCGCATGATAGACGTGACCGGCAAGACCATCGACGTCGTGCTCGCTGCCAACATCTTCGAGCATGTGATGTCGGTGAAGATGGCGCAGCGGCCGAGCTCGGTCGGCATCGTGGCCAACCAGCTCCGCGACTTCGACTCGGTGCGCGAATTCTTCACGTCCGGAAGCGTGGTTTCGGCGACTGACCTGCTGTTTGCCATCCTGTTCGTCGGGGTGCTGTTCATGATCGCCGGACCGCTGGCCTGGATCCCGCTGATCATGCTCCCGCTCGTCATGCTGGTCGGCTTCCTGCTGCAGCGCCCGCTCGATCGCGCGATGAAGCGCCTGCAGGCCGAATCCGCCGCCCGGCACGGCGTGCTCGTCGAGTCGCTGTCCAGCCTGGAAACCGTCCGCGCAACCGGCGCCGAGGCGCGGATGCAGACCTTGTGGGAGCGTTCGGTCGCGGCGACCGCCAGATCCGGAGAGGACGTTCACTTCTGGTCGTCGATGTCGCTGACCAGCGCGAGCACCGCCCAGCAGATCACGAGCCTGCTGCTCGTCGTCGTCGGCATCTTCCTGATCCTCGACGGCAAGCTGAGCGTCGGCGCGCTGGTCGCCGCAAACATGCTGGCCGGCCGCGTCCTGGCGCCGATCGCCGGCATCGCGTCCGTGATCACCAAGGGAACGCAGACGCTGACGTCGCTCAAGGCAATCGACCGCATCATGTCGATCGAGCGGGAACGATCGCCGACCCGATCCTATGTCGCTAGACGGATCGACGACGGCAACGTCGCGTTCGAGAACGTGACGTTCGCCTACCCCAAAGCGCCGGGCAACGCGCTCGAAAAGGTCAGCTTCAAGATCCAGGCCGGAGAAAGAGTCGGCATCATCGGCCGGATTGGGTCCGGCAAGACCACGGTCGGCAGGTTGCTGCTCGGATTCTACGAGCCGAAGGAAGGCCGCATCCTGGTCGACGGCGTCGACTCGCGCCAATACGATCCTGCGGACCTGCGCGCCGGCATCGGCTTTGCGATGCAGGACACCGACCTGTTCTACGGCAAGCTGCGCGACAACATCGCCCTCGGCAAGCCGGAAGCGACCGACGAGGAAATCCTGCTCGCCGCGCGGCTCTCGGGTGTCGAGAGCTTCATCGCCGGCCATCCGATGGGCTACGACATGCCGATCTCGGAAGGCGGCCGCAGTCTGTCGGGCGGCCAGAAGCAGGCGATCGGACTGGCGCGCGTGCTGATCCGAAAGCCGCGCGTGCTCTTCCTCGACGAGCCGACCGCCCACTTCGATATTCGCAGCGAGCAGGAATTCCTCGAGCGACTCAAAGGGCTGCGCGACGAGCGCATGACCATCATCATCTCGACCCATCGTCTGTCATTGCTGAATATGGTCGATCGACTGCTGCTGTTCGACAACGGCCGCCTGGTGGCCGACGGTCCGCGCGACAAGGTGCTCGCCCTTCTCCAGGGCAAGCCGGCGTCGACGGCTCCGGCGCCGGAGAACACGATCCAGCCGAAATCCGCATAGCGAGCGAGTATTATGCCGTCTTCCGATTTTGCGTTTGCAAATGATATCCGGTCTGCGGCGCTGCTGCGCACGCCCCGCACCTCCCGCTTGCTGTTGTGGACGTCCTGCGCGCTGCTCGCGACGTTCCTGATCTGGGCTCATTTTGCCGTGCTGGACGAGGTCAAGCGCGGCAACGGCCGCGTCGTGCCGTCGCGGCAAATGCAGGTCGTCCAATCGCTCGAAGGTGGCATCGTCGGCGACATCCTGATCCGGGAGGGTGACATCGTCCAGCAGGGCCAGTCCCTGATGCGCATCGACGACACGAAATTCGCCTCCGAGTTCGGCGAAATCCGCGAACGCCGTGCGGCGATGGCGGCGCGGGTGGCCCGCCTCGAGGCCGAGGCACGCGGACGGACCGAGATCGCCTTTCCGGACGATCTCGACAAAATGGTTCCTGCCGCGGTCGCGACCGAGGCCAGCGTGTTCAAAATGCGGTCTCAGAAGGTCGCGCAGGACATCGACGTCCTCAATCAACAGGTCACTCGCCTCACCGGCTCCCTTAAGCTGCTTGAACGCGAGCAGACCCTGACGCGGAAGCTTTACGAGCAGAAGGTGGTGCCCGAGATCGAGATGCTGCGGCTTGACCGGCAGGCGACCGAGATGAAGGGCCAGTTGGCCGAGGCGCAGTCGAAGATCGCGACCATCACCACGTCGTTCCGTTCCCAGGCCGACGAGGATCTCGCCAAATCGCGCGGCGACCTCGCCGTGCTCGACGAGAACATCAAGTCCGCCCAGGACAGGGTGCGCCGCACCGACCTGAAGGCGCCGGTCCACGGCATCGTCAACAAGCTGAACGTCAGCACCATCGGCGCCGTCGTGGCGCCCGGCGCCAATCTCATGGATATCGTGCCGCTGGACGACACGCTGCTGGTCGAAGGCCGGATTCGTCCGCAGGACATCGCCTTTATCCGTCCGAACCAGGACGCGGTGGTGAAGATCAGCGCCTATGATTCCTCGGTCTATGGATCGCTGAAGGGCAAGGTCGAGCGCATCAGCGCCGACACCATCGTCGACGACAAGGCGGAGCAGAGCGAACGTCACGAGACCTTCTATCGGGTCATGGTGCGCACCGAGAAGAACCACCTCGGCACCGAGCAGCATCCGCTGCCGATCATTCCGGGCATGGTGACCACGGTCGAAGTGCTGACCGGCGAGAAATCCGTGCTGGACTACATCATGAAGCCCGCCCGCCTGCTGCGTGATGAAGCCCTGCGCGAACGCTGATCGGAGCCTCAAGGTACGTGGTTAACCGATCGTGACATCAGGTCGTTCAAGTTCGAACGAACCGGCAAACCCCGGATTGACCGCCTTCCCGACAATCCAGGGTACGGCCCGCTCCACTTAACTCAGCTTAAGCCGCCAAAGCGCCAGTCTGCGTCCCGATAACAGCGGGGACGCAGATCGACGCACGGACGTTGACGGTCCCCGACATTTGGGGCGTCATATGAAGTCGCTGAAGTTTGCTTCGTCAGCGGTCATGGCCGTGGCTGCATTTTCATTGAGCCTTTGCGTCGTACCGTCCGCATTTGCTGCGGACGAGCTTTCTCTCGGCACCCCCGCCAGCGAGCTCGCGCCGGCCTCGGATGCCGCATCGAACCGCCCGCCCGCCACCTTCTTCACCATCACCGACGTCCTGGCCAAGCTCGACCTGCAGCGCGGCCGTGGCCCGAACGCCATTCGCACCGCCTCGCTCACGCCCCTCAACACGGCGAGTGACGCGTTGCCGGCGGCGAATCCACCTGCGCCTGATGGCACCGAGCCGTTCGGCCTGTTCAGCTTTCGCGCACCGGAGAACGGCGTGTGGCGCAAATGGCGCGGCCTCGAGGCCGACCTCGCCAGGGAGCAGACCGTCCGCGAGCAATGCCGCGAGAACGCGACCACCTGTCCGCCCAATGCCGCGCAATTCCTTCGCCTGATCAAGGCGGTCAAGGCCAAGTCCGGACGCGAGCGGCTGGACGAGGCCAACCGCGCGGTCAACCAGGCGATCCGCTATGTGAGCGACTTTGCACAGTTTGGCGAAGCCGATCGCTGGACCGCGCCGCTCGCCACCTTTGCCACCGGCAAGGGCGATTGCGAAGACTACGCGATCGCGAAATACATCGCGCTGATCGAAGCCGGCGTTCCGCGCGAAGAGCTGCGCCTGGTGCTGGGCCGCGATCGTGCCATCCGCCAGGATCATGCCGTGCTGGCGGCGCGCCTGGACGGCCATTGGCTGATCCTGGACAGCCGCCGCTCCGAACTGGTCGACAACGGCGAGGTCGCCAACTTCACGCCGATGTTTGCGATCAACGAGCGCGGCGTCCAGCTGCTTGCGGCGCCCTACGCCAAGCGGCTCCCGCTCAACGACGAGTTCGATGCCGCGCCGGCGGCCGCCAACGCGGCTGACGGCGAATGGAGCGGTGCGGAGCCGATCGAGGCCGCAGACCCGCTCCCGGGCTTCCTGCCCGTGCTGATGTAGCGGCGCGCGAGCAACGCAAATCCGATCGCGAAAAAAATCCGCGGAGTAGTCTCCGCGGATTTTCGCTTTTGCTGCAGGCCTCGCCTAGAAAATGTGAATGTTCGCGGCCGCCGGCACGCCCGTGCTCAGATGTGCGAGGTCCACCTTGTCGGAGCCCGTGCCATTTGCCGAGTACCAGAGCTCATGCGTCGCATTGTTGAAGAAGAACTTGTTCGCGCTTCCACTCTCGTTCCAGGCGGTCGCGTTGTTCTCGGTCCCGCCCGTGGCTGCCGATGTCGTGAACTGGCTCGCCGTAAGAGGATTTGAGGCGCCCGCCGGGAGGCTTAGACCGCTCACGTCGAGGAGGACCAAGTCGCCGCTGTTGAAATCACTAATGGTAAAGTGGGCGGCGAGATTGAGAACGAACTTGTCGTTGCCACCGTTACCAGTAAGCGTTTCATTGGTCGCTCCGGCGACGATGACATCGTTGCCGGCGGTCCCCGAAAGAGTCGTTCCGCCGTTCACGTTCACATCGAAGGACCCCGAAGCGATATCTCCGTCGCCGTCTTTGACGCCCACAGTGAAGGGAACGTCGGTTTGACCATTGTTGACGAGCTCCGTAATTCCAGCCAACAGAATCTTGGACTTGCCGCAAACTTCATACATTTCCACGTAGTCGATATTTCCGTGTCCGTTCGCCGTAAAGCCGGCCCCATCGGTCGACGAATTGTAAACGCCGTGAGTCACCGTGCCATCGATGCTGTGCACGACATAATCGATAATGGACGGACCACCGCCAAGGGTTTTGACGGAGAATGAGATCTGATTTCCCGTTGCAACGGCCGGAGCACCAAATGCTGTACCGTAGATCCAGGTATCGCCATGGCTGTTGTCACCGACACTTCCAAAATCGAAGCGCATGAAGTCGCCGGCGTCGAAGACGTTGCTGTGGACACCCTCGCCTGTCGAACTTGCCTTGACGGTGTCCTGGCTCAGCTGGAAAAAATTCAGCGTGTCGTGGGTTTCGTTGAACCAGCTATTGACGTCGAAAAATGGGGTTGTGTGGTAGCCCGTCAATATGGTGACGGGATTGCCGCTCGTGTCTGCCAATGTGGCATACCAAACCGGCCCGGAACCACCTAGCTTGGCCGGATTGACGGCCAGCGGCGTATATGAATCGAGCGCATGCTCCAGGTAGAACGTGTAAGTCGACGTTGTCGGATCGAGCACGACCTTGAAGACTTCCGCCCCATTGGCGACACCGTGAAGGACGCCATTTGCGTCAACATACTCCGAGACCGCAAATCCCCCCGATTGGATCGTCGTCGCAGTAGGATGTAGCGGATCCGTGGATACGCCCGTGAAATAGATCAATCCCAGACCATCCGCGCCAGTTACGAATTGCAGACCTCCCGTTACGCTGATGCCCGCCACATTGGCGATCACTCCGTGGTCTGCCGACGTCCAGATCGGCTTGTCGTCGACCACATTGGCGGTGATGTGGTCGGTCACCGAGCCGCCGTTCAGCGTGTCGGTCGCCACCACGTTCAGCGTGCCGAGGTCCGGCGACTTCGAGCCTTCGCCCTGGATCGCCGCAACCAGCGTCTCCGTCACCGTCACCTGGCCGGTGGTCCCGGCCGCAATCGTCGCACCCGCCGTGATGTCGAACTTCACCACCGTGACGCCGTTCTGCGTGCCGACGATCTCCTGGCCGCCGGCCGCGGTGGTCCACACCAGGTTGGGGAAGCCGGCCAGCAGCGTCGTCAGCGCGCTTGCGTTCAGCGTCACATGGAGGTCGTCCGCCCCGGCCGTGAACGACACCTGGGTCGTCGCGACGTCCGGGGTCAGATGCGCGCCCGAGCCGTTCGGCGCCAGCGCGCTCTCGTTCACCGACAGCGAGGAATCGCTGCCCGCCACCGGGACCTGGCCCGCTGCGATCGTGATCGTCAGCGTCGTGCTCGACGTCGTGCCGTCATCGTCCGTGATCGTGTAGGTGAACACGTCCTTCGAGCCGACCAGCACGTTGTGGTTCGCCGTGTAGCTGAAGGTGCCGTCCGCGTTCAGCGTCAGCTTGCCGAACTCGCCGGTCAGCGCCGTTCCGACCGTGCCGGCAAGATTGCCGTTGCTGGTCGCAACCACCGCCGTGACGTTGATCGGCGTATCCGCGCCCGACACATCGTTCGCCATCACGCTCGCGACGTTGCCGGTCAGCACCGTCACCGCCGGACCGCCGTCCTGCGCCGTCGCAGTGTCCGGGTTCGCCGTCGGATGATCGTCGACCACGTTGGCGGTGATGTGGTCGGTCACCGAGCCGCCGTTCAGCGTGTCGGTCGCCACCACGTTCAGCGTGCCGAGGTCCGGCGACTTCGAGCCTTCACCCTGGATCGCCGCAAGCAGCGTCTCCGTCACCGTCACCTGGCCGGAGGTCCCGGCCGCAATCGTCGCACCCGCCGTGATGTCGAACTTCACCACCGTGACGCCGTTCTGCGTGCCGACGATCTCCTGGCCGCCGGCCGCGGTGGTCCACACCAGGTTGGGGAAGCCGGCCAGCAGCGTCGTCAGCGCGCTCGCGTTCAGTGTCACATGGAGGTCGTCCGCCCCGGCCGTGAACGACACCTGGGTCGTCGCGACGTCCGGGGTCAGATGCACGCCCGAGCCGTTCGGCGCCAGCGCGCTCTCGTTCACCGACAGCGAGGAATCGCTGCCCGCCACCGGGCCCTGACCCGCTGCGATCGTGATCGTCAGCGTCGTGCTCGACGTCGTGCCGTCATCGTCCGTGATCGTGTAGGTGAACACGTCCTTCGAGCCGACCAGCACGTTGTGGTTCGCCGTGTAGCTGAAGGTGCCGTCCGCGTTCAGCGTCAGCTTGCCGAACTCGCCGGTCAGCGCCGTTCCGACCGTGCCGGCAAGATTGCCGTTGCTGGTCGCAACCACCGCCGTGACGTTGATCGGCGTATCCGCGCCCGACACATCGTTCGCCATCACGCTCGCGACGTTGCCGGTCAGCACCGTCACCGCCGGACCGCCGTCCTGCGCCGTCGCAGTGTCCGGGTTCGCCGTCGGATGATCGTCGACCACGTTGGCGGTGATGTGGTCGGTCACCGAGCCGCCGTTCAGCGTGTCGGTCGCCACCACGTTCAGCGTGCCGAGGTCCGGCGACTTCGAGCCTTCGCCCTGGATCGCCGCAAGCAGCGTCTCCGTCACCGTCACCTGGCCGGTGGTCCCGGCCGCAATCGTCGCACCCGCCGTGATGTCGAACTTCACCACCGTGACGCCGTTCTGCGTGCCGACGATCTCCTGGCCGCCGGCCGCGGTGGTCCAGACCAGATTGGGGAAGCCGGCCAGCAGCGTGGTCAGCGCGCTTGCGTTCAGCGTCACATGGAGGTCGTCCGCCCCCGCCGTGAACGACACCTGCGTCGTCGCGCCGTCCGGGGTCAGATGCGCGCCCGAGCCGTTCGGCGCCAGCGCGCTCTCGTTCACCGACAGCGAGGAATCGCCGCCCGCCACCGGGCCCTGACCCGCTGCGATCGTGATCGTCAGCGTCGTGCTCGACGTCGTGCCGTCATCGTCCGTGACCGTGTAGGTGAACACGTCCTTCGAGCCGACCAGCACGTTGTGGTTCGCCGTGTAGCTAAAGGTGCCGTCCGCGTTCAGCGTTAGCTTGCCGAACTCGCCGGTCAGCGCCGTTCCGACCGTGCCGGCAAGATTGCCGTTGCTGGTCGCAACCACCGCCGTGACGTTGATCGGCGTATCGGCGCCCGACAAATCGTTCCCTATCACGCTCGCGACGTTACCGGTCAGCACCGTCACTGCCGGGCCGCCGTCCTGCGCCGTCGCGGTGTCCGGGCTCGCCGTCGGATGATCGTCGCTGATCGACAGCTTCGGCCCTAGATCGACGCTTGCAGACGCCTTGCCACCGTCACTGTCCACGACCGTCTGCGTCAGCGTCACAGTTCCGGCCGCCAAGCTGACGGGTCCCGCATTATTGTCGACCGCACGGTCCTCGGTGAAAGTCACCACACCCGTCGCCGGATTCACTGAAATCGTGAAAGCCAGCGCACCGGTCGCGCTACCGACGTGCCCTTCGATCGTCGTGGCGTTGACCTGCACCAGCACATCGTTCTGGTGCGACTGTGAATCGATCAGGCCGGATAGCGTGCCGTTGGCAGGAATGGAGAGCGCGTAGCTCACCGAGCTAATGCCCGTGCTGCCCGCCTTGTCGGCGAAGTCGACGGCAAAGTTGCCCGTCACATGCGTCAGCGCCAGGTTGTGTGTCGAGCCATCGACGCCGTTGGTCGCCGCCGTCAGGTTTGCCTCACTCAGCGTGAGACTGGCGATCGAATTGACCACGATCGTCGGCGCAACCACGGCCGGTTGCTGCAGCACGAAGGGCCCAGTCTGCGGCGGGGTCACAAAATTCGGCAGCGGTTCCGGCCCAGCCAATACGTTGGTCCCCACGGGATCCAGCGCATCAATCGTAAACGGGCTGAAATTCGCGCCGCTCGCCTGCGCGTTGCCGTTCGAGTTGCCGCCATTGTCGGCCGCCGGCAGCACGGAGGAGTCGGTGCCGATCGGAAACAGACCTGCAAACTCCTGCACCGAGACGTCGCGACCGGGCGCCATCTCGATCGTGACGTTCCCATCCGCGCGGGAGTCGAAGAACGGCTCAACCGTGATGGTCGACTGGTTGTCGAACAGGATGATCAGCTTGTCGCCGACATGAACCAGCGTGATCTTCTCCTTGGCGATCGCCGAGAAGTCGACCTTCACCTTCTGGTCGTAGCCAAGATTGATGACGACCGCCTGATCGGTCAGCGGCTTCGTCAGTGTGTAAATTCGTACGGGAGCTGAATTGGTGGAATTGCCGGTGCCGGTAGCCTGAGCGACCTGAAACGAACCCTGCATTATCAACTCCGCAAAATACGATTAAAGGAAAAATTGTAGAAAAATTAAGCTTTAGGCTATTGTTAACCCTCCCCTCGGTCAAGAAATGTATTTGGTTAATCAATGCTTTCGCTGCGACTGTAGTAAAGATCGGACAGGCCGCAGCTGCAAGAACAACGGCTTAGCCCGCGACTTGGTCGCAAGGCAGTATTTGCCCGGCTCTGTTCATCCTGATCGGCGATTTGGAGCGGTCGATGCGCGTGATTGTTCAGGCGTGTGCCGCCGTTTTGATTTGCATCTGTTTCGGCGCGGCGGCCGCGCAAGCTCCACAACAACCGGTCCCCTCGGCAACCACGGTCGAATGCCAAGTGCCGGCGGCTCGCCAACCTCGACACCAAAATCAGCATTTATCTCAACGTGTTACCTGACTGTACGTCGGCGCCTCTGCCAACCATCCGGCTGGTCGCGCCACCCGTCCGTCGAACAGGCGCGTCGGCAGCAAGCCACCCACGCCTGAACACCACCTAGAACGGCTCGCCGTCTGTCGTCTCCTGCTCCACATCGTGCAAGACCTGGCGCGGTCCGGTGGCCGGCTGGCCGAGCTGTGCCCGATCCTCGTGGCAATCGCTGATCCGGCGGGCGACCACCCGCTCCATCCTCGGCGCCTGGCCGTGGAGTTCGTTGACCTCGGTATACGCCTCGTCGCTCAGAACCGTTATGACGGTGCTGACCGGCCCCATGTAGTCGCAGCGATTGGAGAAGACGTATCGGTTACTGATCTTCTCCGGCCTCGACGAATGGCAGTCTCCGATCGAGGGCGACGAGAAAGTCGCCTTCATCGACTGGGTCGGGTCGACACAGCGCAGCATCTCACGCTCGAGCAGCTTCTGCCGGACATTCGTGGGCGAGACGAGCTCCAGCGTCCGCACGAAGCGCCACATCCCTTTTCGGAAGGTTGGCCCGCGGAAGCTCTCATCTGCCACAGCGCGATGGGAGCCGAGCACGGACACTGAAAGCGCGATCGCGGCGCCAAGCACGCAGGCGAAGACCTTCGACTGCCCGAAGCCTTCACGCGAAGTCATTCGTTGAACCCCGATCGGCTGTACGCTGCGCATCGCGTGACTTCACTTGAACCACGCCCAACCTCACTTCATTCCAGAACAACTCGCGTTAAGGTCGAGTAAATGCTCGCCCTTTTGGTCGGGGATCTTCGCAGCCAAATGCTCGACCAGCGCGAGGCAGGCGATCACGAGCTAGTGCTGCAGACGCCCTGTGGCTGATTTATCGGAGTTGGCGGCGCCGCCATCATCGCAGTCGCCGATCCTCGTCGCGACCACCATATCGGTCCTTGGATGCTCGCCGATGCTGACCTCGTTCAGCTCGGTATACGCCTCGTCGCTGCGCACGGTGATCACGGTGCTGACCGCGCCCATGTAGTCGCAGCGGTGCCCGAAGGTGTATTGATTGCCGATCTTCTCAGGCTTGTCAGAGACGCAGCTTCCGACCGGTTCTGGCGAGAAGGTGGCCTTCATGGCGAAGGTCGGGTCGACGCAGCGCGTCGTTTCCGCATTGACCACCCGGTACCTGAAATTCCTGTTCGCGCTCTTGACGACGTCGAGCGTCCGGATGAAGCGCCACAAGCCCTTGCGAAAGCTCGGGCCGGAGAACAGCTGTTCCGCTTGCGCGGGCTGAGCCGCCGCCGTCCGGCCATCGACCGGTTGCGGAGATGGCGTCTGCGCGACAGCCATCGGCGACGACGCGGGGACGATCATCAAGGTGAATAGCGAACCTACAATGGCACCACGGAAGTTCATTCCCACCCCCGACGTTCGCAGCAATCCGTTCGCGATGCGATACGGCCCGGCGCGTGAAGCAGTCGCTGCGAAAACGACTGAAATACCCCTCACCACTTGCAAGCCAATTGTGGCCAGCAAAGGCACGTTGTCGCAGCCGGACAGTCTCCAGCGCAATTCCGTTCCACTGCAGCAAACTTGCAACACCCAACGCGCAATCCCCAAGCCATCGCGCCCTATCCGCCGCTCGCTCCGGCTGGAGAGGTTTGACCTTCGAGGTTTTCTTTGCTCATTTAGCCCGAGATTTTTTGCTCAATTACTTTGCCTATCGCTGAACGAGGGGGCGCTGATGCGTATTCGGTTTGGCTACATGGTTGCAGGCATTTTGGCCTTGGGTGCAACGCTGTCAGGCAATTCCCGGCCGGCAGCGGCCGCGGACCTCGGCCTGGTGACGAAAGCACCGGTCGGCACCTGCACCGAGATCGTCTTCACCTGTGACAACGGCCATCATTATCCGCTGTGCCCGCGCGCAGTGTCGGTCGAGGGCGAAGTGGTCACGGCCTCGCTGCTCACCGGCCGCGGCGGCGTGCATGTGCGGCTCGTTCCGATGGGCGTCGGTTATCGCTATGCCGGCCGCGGCATCTGGCTGGACGGCTTCCAGGAGAATGCGCTGCTCAATTTCGGCAAGCACCGGGTCGCCTGCAGCATCGCGCGCTCGTAAGGCGCACGCGCTCTGCGTCGCTTCGATTGGCGTGACGCAGAGCTCTTCAAGTCGCGAAGTCGTTCCTCACCCCTTGGTGTGGAGCACGACGCGCGACGATCGCGAGTACATATACGCCTTCGGATGGACGTAGACCGGGCAGTAATCCTGCCACTGGTAGAGTTGCCAGTTCCACTTCCAGCAGCCCTGCTCGATCTGCGGCTCCTGCACGTAGTCCAGCCGGTATGGCGGATCACCAAACGGATAGTCGCCGCATCGGGCCGCCGTCGAAGACAGGACGACGATTGAAGCGGCCGCAGCAATGATCACGGAAAATGACTTGCTCATAACGCCCCTCGATCGAACGACGTGACGGCGCGAGAGTGCCAAATCCGCCAATCCTTATCAAGGTGCCGGCTAGACTGTGCCGCCTAGACCGCACGGTTCTGCGTCGGCGAGCGGCCGCCGCCGTCGGCGACTAGGACCGCCCCGGTGACGAACGATGCCTCGTCGGAGGCGAGGAACAGGCAGCATGCCGCGATCTCGGCGGGCTCGGCCATTCGCCCGAGCGCGATCCGCCGTTCGACACTGCGAAACTCGGTCTCGGCGGTGGTGCCGTTCTGGTCCGCGAGCAGTTGCATTTCATAAGCGCTCATCGGCGTCCGCACCCAGCCGGGCGCCACGGCGTTGGCGCGGATGCCGTCGGCGCCGTGGGCGTAGGCAAGCGAGCGCGTGTAGGCTACGACCGCCGCCTTGCTGGCAGCGTAGCTTGCACTATCCGGACTGGCGTTGAACGCGGCCACCGAGGCGATGTTCACGATCGCGCCGCCGCGCTGGCTGAGCAGCGGCAGGGATGCGCGGCAGACGCGCATCGTGCCGGTAAGGTTGACATCGAGCGTCCTGGCCCAGACCTCGTCGGAGACGCTTGCGGGCTGATCCGGCACGATCAGGCCGGCGGCGTTGACGACGATGTCGAGCCAGGCGCCGCACGCAGCCACGGCTTTGGCAACATCGTCCGCCCGCGTGACATCACCGTCGACCGCCTGCCCGCCGCACTCCGCGGCGGCCGCCTGAAGCTCGGCGTCACCGAGGCCGAACAGCACGACCCGGGCGCCGCTCAACGCCAGCAGCGAAGCCGTGGCGCGGCCGATCCCGGTGGCTGCGCCCGTCACCAGCGCCGTCTTTCCGTCCAGCCGCGGCATCAGGGCATGATCCGGAAAAGTGGAAACCGGTTCTCCGAAACGATCATGCTCATCTAGATTCCCCACTGCCGTTCGACGGCAAACCCGGTCTCCGGCAGCGTCGAGCCGCCGTCAACGACGATGGTCTGTCCGGTGACGTATCTGGCCTCGGTCGAAGCGAGGTAGAGCATCGCGCAAGCGATGTCGTCCGCGCTCCCCATGCGTCCCATCGGAATGAAGCGCTCGAGTTTGGCCTTGTTTTCCGGTGCGCTCATCGTGCCGCGGCCCGGCTTCTCGATGAAGCCGGCTTCGACGCCATTGACCGTGATGCCGTCGCGGGCCAGCTCGAAAGCGGCACCGCGGATAAACGCGTTGACGCCGGCCTTCGCCGCCGAGTAATGGGCGCCGCCGCCCATCGTGACGCGCGCCGATACCGAGGACGTAACGAGGATGCGTCCAAAACCGTTGGCGCGCATGTGCGGAATTGCGGCCTGGGCGAGCCAGATGCCGGCGCTCAGGTTGAGCCTCAGTGTCTCGTCGAGCTTGGCCTCATCGAGTTCGTCCAGCGAGGCCCACGGACAGCCGCCGGCATTGTGCACGACGATATCGAGCCGGCCGTATCTGGCGGCGATATCGTCGACCATTGCACGCAGGCTGCTGCGATCGAGCCTCTCGAACGGAACGCAATGCGCCGTCCGTCCATCGGCCGCCAGCCCGCGCGCCAGCGCCTCGGCCACGTCAGCCGTGCGGTTGGCGATCACCACGGTCGCACCGGCCTGCGCGAGCCGCGTCACGATGGCGGCGCCGATCCCCCTGCCCCCGCCGGTGACGATGGCGACCCGGCCGTCAAGGCTGAACGGACGTGACTGCATCAGATGGCTCCCGCTTTGCGCAGCAACTCAATGAACTGCGCGAACACCGCGGTGTGCTTGTCGACGTCCCGCGCCGACGTTGCCGGACACATCAGCAGCATGGTGTGGAACGGCGTCACCAGAATGCCTTCGTTCATGTAGAACGCATGCAGCAGGGTCTCGAGATCTGGCTGCCGGCCGGCAATGACGTCGGCGCCGCTGCGCGGCGGCTGCGGCATGAACATGATCTCGGCGCGCGCGCCGATCTGCGTGACATGCCAGGGTAGACCTGCCGCCTCGATCAGCCGGCGCGCTTCCTGCGCAAGCCAGGTCGCGGTTCCGATCATCCGCGCGTAATTCGCCGATGTCAGCACCTTCTCAAGCACCGCACGCATGGTGGCGACCGTCAACGCGTTGCCGGCGAGCGTGCCGCCGAAGCCGAGATGCGCAGACTGGCGCTGGCGCGGATTGACGTGGGGCACGAGCTTCCAAAGCCGCTCGGCGATTTGCTGGCTGAGGCCGAACACGCCGGCGGGGATGCCGCCCGCGATCGCCTTGCCGGCGACGAAGATGTCGGGCTCGAGCCCGTGGCTCGCCGTGTAACCGCCCGGTCCGCAGGACAGCGTGTGGGTCTCGTCGATGATGAGGACAGTGCCAGCGCGCCAGGTCAGGTCGCGCAACGTCTCGTGAAAACCAGGATCGACCGGGATCATGCCGAAATTCGTCATCAGCGGCTCGGTCAGCACGCAGGCGACGTCGCCCTGCGCCAGTGCCGCCTCGAGTGCCGCGACGTCGTTGAACTCGACCACCCGGCTCACGGCGTCATGATCGATGCCGTTGGGATGGATCATATTGCGCAGGCCGACCCGACCATCGCGGATCTCGACATGTGCCTCCTCGACGCCGCCATGATAGCAGCCGGAGAACACCAGCACCTTGCGCCGGCCGGTAATCATGCGCGAGAGGCGGATCGCCGCGCGGTTGGCATCGGTCGCCGACGTCGTCAGGGTCCAGTATTTCGGACCGAAGCGGCGCGACAGCTCGGCGCCGACCCAGAGACTATCCTCGGTCGGCAGCATCATGGTCGCGCCACGCTTGAGCTGCGCGAGCGCGGCTTCCGTCACTGCCTCCGGCGCGTGCCCGCACATGCCGCCGGTGTCGCCGAGGCAGAAATCGATGTAGTCGCGGCCGTCGATATCCCTGATATGCGCGCCCTGCGCCTCCGCGGCATAGACCGGGAAGCCGCCGGCCCAGCGCCGCATCCAGTGCGACGGACCGCCATAGAGGTAATGCTGACGGCCTTCCTGCCATGCCGCTGCCGATCGCGGGTGCAGCGTGCGAAAGCGTTCCTGCTCGGCATCGAGCAATCGGTTCAGAACGCCGGCGCGTTCGGCAGCCAGAGATGTCATAGCGCGATCCAGGCGGTCTTGAGGTCGGTATAGGCGTCGAGCGCGTGCAGCGACTTGTCGCGTCCGAAGCCGGATTGCTTGAAGCCGCCGAGCGGCACCGTGATGTCAGCGCCGCCATAGGCGTTGACGTGAACGACGCCCGCCCTCACCGCGCGCACCATGCGATGCGCGGTCGACAGAGCGCCCGTCCACACCGCCGATGCAAGCCCGTAGGGCGTCGCATTGGCCAACGCGACAGCATCTTCCTCGCCGTCGAACCGCGTGACCGACAGCACCGGCCCGAATACTTCCTCGCGCCACACCTCCATCGCCGGCGTCACTTCGGCGAAGATCGCAGGCGCCATGAAATTGCCGCCGCTGTCGACGCGGATCTGCTCGCCGCCGATCAGCCGCTTCGCGCCCTGCGCTTCGGCGCGGGCGACGGCGTCGAGATTCTTGCGTAGCTGCGCCTTGCTCGCGACGGCGCCGATATCGGAGGTCAGATCGAGGGGATCACCGACGCGGAGCCCGGCGGTGGCGTCGAGCAGCTCGGCCATGAAGCGGTCATAGATCGCAGACTGCACCAGCAGCCGCGAGCCGGCCACGCAGACCTGACCCGAGTTGCGGAAGATGCCGTTGGCCGAGACCTTGGCCGCATGCCTGATATCAGGCACGTCGGCGAAGACGATATTGGGCGACTTGCCGCCGAGCTCGAGGTGAACGCGCTTCAGGTTCGACCGCGCCGAACATTCCAGCAGACGCCGGCCGACCGCACCCGAGCCGGTGAACGCCAACGCATCGACATCCATATGCAGCGCCAGCGCCTCGCCAGCCGATGCGCCGCGACCGGTGACGACGTTGAGCACGCCGTCCGGCAAGCCCGCCTCCGCCGCCAGCTCGGCGAGCCGCAGCAGCGTCAGCGAGGCGAGCTCCGGCGGCTTGACCACGACCGAATTTCCGGCGGCAAGCGCGGGGCCGATCTTCCACGCCCCGATCATCAGCGGGAAATTCCATGGCACGATCACGCCGACCACGCCGAGCGGCTCGCGATGCACGAGGCCAAGCACGTCACCTGAGGTCGGTGCGATCTCGCCATACACCTTGTCGATCGCCTCGGCGTAGTAACGGATGCTGCCGGCCGCCGACAGCGGCTCGGCCTTGTAGGCCATGCCGATCTCGGTGCCGTTGTCGCGCACCCCGAGCACCGCGATCTCGAGCGCGTGCTGCTCGATCAGCTCGGCGAACCGCAGCAGCACCTTCTTGCGCTGCGCGGGCGCCGCGCGCGACCAGCTTCCTTGTTCGAACACCAGCCGCGCCTGCTTCACCGCGCGGTCGATATCGGCGGCGTTGCCGTCGACGATCGTGGTCAGCACTTCGCCATCGATCGGCGACACGACGTCGAGCCGCTGCTCGCTGAGCGCCGGCTCTGGTCGGCCGCCGACAAAGAGTTGCTGGACCGGAATGGCGGCCGACCTCAATCGATCGATCTGGGCTTGCTGCATGCGGCTCGTTGTGTGCTGGCGGAGCAGCCCCCTCGGTGGGCCTGCTTACATGGTGCAATCCTCGCCAAATCAAGGCTTTGCCAGCAATCAACCGATAGGTGGATGTCGCCGCCGGGCCCATCCCCATAGCGTGATCCCACGATGGCCGAGCGCTCCGCCTGCGCTATGCAAACCGGTTGTCACCATCCCTACGCCAGCCGGCGAGCCGAAGGTCATGTCCGAGATCACGCAGCCCCGCATCCTTCTGATCGGTACTGGAGACACCAAGGCCGACGAATTGCTGTTCATGAGCGAGTGCATCGCGCGCGCCGGCGGCAGAACGATCATGATGGACATCAGCGTGCTCGGCGATCCGCCGTACCAGCCCGCACATGACAAGCACGCGGTGGCGGCCGCCGCCGAGACCACGATCGCTGCGATCGCATCGAGCGGCGACGAAAACTCCGCGATGTCGCTGATGGCGACTGGCGCCGCAAATCTCGCACGCGAGCTCGCGGCGCGCGACGCCATCGACGGCGTGATCGCGATCGGCGGCACGATGGGCACCGACCTTGCGCTCGACGTCGCGCAGGCGCTGCCGCTCGGCCTGCCGAAGCTGATCGTCTCGACGGTCGCATTTTCGCACCTGATCCCGCCCGAGCGCATCGCCGCCGATCTGATGATGATCCTGTGGGCCGGCGGGCTCTACGGCCTCAACGGCACCTGCACAGCGGTGCTGTCGCAGGCCTGCGGCGCCATCGTCGGCGCAGCGAAGAGCGCGATCAAGCCGCGCAAGGATCGGCCGCTGGTCGCGATCACCTCGCTCGGCAAGAGCTGCCTGCGCTACATGGTGGAGCTGAAGCCGCAGCTCGAACAGCGCGGCTACGAGGTCGTCGTCTTCCACACCACCGGCATGGGCGGCCGCGCGATGGAGTCGATCGCAGCTCAAGGCGGCTTCGCCGCGGTGCTGGATCTCAGTCTGCAGGAAGTCGCCAATCAGCTGACGGGCTCGGTGGTCAATTCCGGTGCAGACCGGCTGGAGAATGCAGGCAAAGCGGGTATTCCGCAGATCGTCGCTCCCGGCGCGATCGACATGGTGGATTTCCCGGCATGGCTTGGGGTCCCGAGCGAATTGTCGGATCGTCCGTTCCACGCGCATAACCGGCTGCTCGCGTCTGCGACCTCGGGCGCCGACGATCGCCGCCGGATCGCGGGCGCGATCGCCGACAAACTGTCCCGCGCCAGCGCGCCGGTCGCCTTCGTGCTGCCGGCCGGCGGCATCCAGCAATGGGACCGTGAGGGCGAGGCCCTGCACGACCCCGACGCCCTCGCCGCCTTTGTCGACGCCATGCGGTCGGCGGTCCGGCCACCGGTCGAGCTGCACGAGATCAAGGACCACATCAACAGCACGGCATTCAACGAAACGGTGCTTGCGATCTTCGATCGATGGGTCGCGGCCGGCATCGTCCCGGCGGGCCGCGCGACGGTGGCCGCATGACACGGCCGCTTGCCCAGGCACTGGTGCTCGACTTCGGGGGCGTCATCTCCAAGACCCTGTTCGAGACCCACGACCTGACCGAGCGCGCACTCGGGCTCGCACCATGCACGCTGAAATGGCTCGGCCCGTTCGCGCCCGACAGCGATCCGCTCTGGACGTCGATGCAGCGCGGCGAGATTTCCGAGCGCGACTACTGGCTGACCCGCAGCCGCGAGGTCGGGCGGATGGTCGGAGAAGACTGGCACGACATGGAAACCTTCGTGAAACGCGCACGCGGCGCCGATCCCGAAACCGTGATCCGCCCCGAGGCGGCGCGCGCGATCAATCTCGCCGCCGACGCCGGGTTACGGCTCGCCATCCTCTCCAACGAACTCGACCTGTTCTACGGTGCCGATTTCCGCACCCGGCTTTCCATTTTGGAGCGCTTCGATGCCATCGTCGACGCGACCCATACCGGGATCCTGAAACCGGACCCTCGCGCCTACCAAACCGTGCTGGACGAACTGGCCCTGGAGGCAGACAATTGCGTCTTCGTCGACGACCAGCGCCGCAACATCGCGGGCGCCGCGGCCTGCAACATGCGCACGGTGCTGTTCGACGTACGCAACCCGGCTGCGTCCTACAGCGAGGCGCTGCGGCATTTCGGGCTGCAATTCGAGTAACAGAGAACGATCATGCGCGACAGAAACTTCCTGGTTGAGAACAACGCCAAGCCGATCTGGCACCCGATGGCCCACCCCGCCGAGATGCGGGCGCAGCCGCCACGGATCGTGATGAAGGGCGAAGGCGTCCACGTCACCGACATCGACGGCAAGACCGTGATCGATGCCGTCGGTGGCCTGTGGAACGTCAACCTCGGCTACAGCTGCGATCCGATCAAGCAGGCAATCACCGAACAGCTCGGCGCGCTGCCGTACTATTCGGGATTCCGCGGCACCTCCAGCGGTCCCTCGATCGAGCTCGCCTACGAGCTCACCGAATGGTTCAAGCCGGAAGGCATGGTACGCGCCTTCTTCACCTCGGGCGGATCTGACTCGGTCGAGACTGCGCTGCGGCTTTCCCGGCAATACTGGAAGATCAAGGGCCAGGCCGACCGCACCAAATTCCTGGCGCTGAAGAAGGGCTATCACGGCACCCATTTCGGCGGCGCATCCGTCAACGGCAACGCCAACTTCCGCCGCAACTATGAGCCGATGCTGCCCGGCGTGTTCCACATCCCGGCGCCGTCGACCTATCGCAATCCCTTCAACGAAACCGACCCCGCAAAGCTCGCGCAGCTCTGCGCGGCGGCGATGGAGGAGGAGATCGCGTTCCAGGGCGCCGACACCATCGCGGCCTTCATCATGGAGCCGGTGCTGGGAGCCGGCGGCGTGATCGTGCCACCGGACAGTTTCATGAAGCTCGTGCGCGAGATCTGTGACCGTCACGGCATCCTGATGATCGCGGACGAGGTCGTCACCGGTTTTGGACGCACCGGCGCGTGGTCCGGCTCGCGGCTGTGGGGCGTGAAGCCCGACATGATGACGATGGCCAAGGCGATCACCTCGGGCTACTTCCCGCTCGGCGCGACGCTGATCGGCGAAGCCGTTGCGGATGCCTTCGAGGCCGACACGACGACATTCGGCTCGATCGGCCATGGCTATACCTATTCGGGCCATCCGGTCGGCTGCGCTGCAGGCATTGCGGCGCTCGCCGAGACCCGCCGCCTCAAGCTCGACGAGAATGCCGCCGCGCGCGGTAAGGATCTTGCGCAGGCGCTGGCCGCGCTCAAGGCCAAGCACGCTCTGGTCGGCGACGTCAGGGGCAAGGGTCTGATGGCCGCGCTCGAGCTGGTCGCCGATCGCGACAGCAAGAAGCCGGCCGACAAGAAAACCATGGCGAAGGTCGCGGGTGCCGCCTACGAAGCCGGCGTGATGCTGCGTGTCTCCGGCAACAACCTCATCCTGTCCCCTCCCCTCATCCTCACCTCACTGGACGTCAAGGCGATCGCTGACGGGATCGACGCCGGCCTCTCAGCGGCCGGCTGACAGCGCGCTGACGCAGGCCATGGCGCGCTCGAACGGCGTGCCGTCGGCTTTGTCGCGGTCGAGGCAGTCGGCGAGCGATGCCGCCGACATCCTTTGATCGGTGCAGAAGATCCGCATGAAGTCGGCAGCGAGCGCGACCTTGCGCGGCGTGGATTGCCGCTCCCAGTCGCCGCTGCTCAGATAGAGCAAGGACGCATCATCAGCGCCGCTTTCGGCCACCGCACTGCGCACGGCCGACTGGGCGGCCAGCAACGCCAGCAGCGCGCCGGCCATCGCGCCCAGGCGATGCGCGTGGCCTCTCATTTGCTCTCCCTGGCGTTCACAATCGGCGGCACGTCGAGCGCGGGATTGCGATCGAAGAAGTTGAACGGGCGCAGCCGGAAGCCATGCCAGAGGCCGGGCATGACAGGCCAATCCTCGGCACGCGGCACGTGACGGAAGCCGACCGTGTACCACAGCACGAGGTCGCGATCCTCGATCGGCCTCTTTGCCGAGGTCCATTTCGGCAGTCCATCGACGTCGGGGTTCTCGTTCGGATACATGCCGGCGGCGTAGCGCTCGTCCCTGGCGTAGGCCGAGGTCCATAGCGTGTAGGCGCTGAAGCCGGCGCGCAACTGGATCGGATCGTCCTTGGCGAGCAGCGAGACGTCGGAATGGCCGGGCATCAGCTGATAGCTGGTGCGGTAGCCCTGTTTGTTAGTCTTGCCCGTGCTCTCGATCCTGAATTGCGCGGCGCTCAGCGGCGTCGTGACCGGCCCTTCGGTCGCGACCGGTTTGGTGTCGACCTGCCACAGGCTCTTGCGTTGGCCCTCGTCGAGCCGGCGGACGCTGAAGCGATCCTCGACCAGTCGGTTCGCGGTACCGTCGACGTCCATGTCGATCCGGAACGTCATGTAGTGATCGTGATTGACCGCCAGCAATCGCTCGTCCACCAGCGTTCCGTAGGCGGTATCCTGCGCGGCCGTCGGATCGCTCAGAGTCTTGCTCGCCACGCCCTTGGTCGCGTCGATGCCGTAGGCGCCGAGCCGGACATCGATATTGCCGGCACGGTCGAACACGTAGTCAACCAGGTAGTCGTAGTTGCCGACCACCGGCGCCATCCGCACCACCAGCTCGTTGTTCGGCCGCACCTCGGCGGTGTTGTTGAGCAGCTCGCTGTGGCGCCAGATCGGATCGCCGGTCGGGCGTTCGAAGATGCAGACCGCGCCCTTGGAGACGACAGGCGCGCCCTTGGTGTCCGATATTGTCAGATCAAGATAGTGTGCGCCCTCGGGACAATCCACGCCGCGCTGCAATTCACTGGAGAGCACGCCAAAGCCGTATTCGCCGATGTCCATATAGGCGCGAAACGACCAGGTCGGTGCCGGATCCATATAGGGCACGAACATCTCGCTCGCGGAGATCTGATAGGCGATGTCGCGCAACGAGCCGTGGTCGTCATAGCGGATCAGCGACAGCACCGCGCCGACACGCGGCTCAAGACGGACATGGAACGACCAATTGTCCCAGTGGACCTGGCCGCCCTCCACCTTCACGTTGCTGCCCTCGGGCGCCATGATCTCGATCGGCTTCGGCGGCTTGCGGTATTTTCCGGAGTCGGCGTAGGCGTGCGATGGCGTCAGCGGCGGCGGCGCCACCACGCCAAGATCGGTCACCGACAGCACGGTCCTGCTCTTGAGATCGACCTGGGCGACCAGGTTCTCGATCGGCTTGCCCCAGAGATTGTTGCCGGCGCCCGTGGTGTCGACGCAGGGCACGTTGAGCAGGCGGCGGCCCTTCAGGGCCGGGTCGCTCACCGGCCCGACCGTCAGCGGCAGGCACAGCACATTCTTGAAGTCGGTGATGCCGCGCTTGGCCATCGCGGCGATCCAGCGCGGGTCCTGCTTCGGCAGATCGCCTGCGGACATCAACTCGTCGATGGTCAGCGCTGCCTCATGATCGCTGACCTCATCCCAGCCGACCAGGCTGCGCCCGGCGAGGTCGATATGCGCCTCGTAGAGGTGCCCGCTGCTCAGCAGGGTCGCGTGCGCCCGGCGTGCGAAGGGCTGTCCGGGCTTCCACGCCCGTACCTCGTCCTTGGGATCCTCTTCGACCGTCATCGAGACGACGCGCGCCGCATCGTCGAGCCTGCCGGCGCCGCGGAGGATTTCGGAGACCGATCGGATTTCGTCCGTCGTCAGCCCATCCATCGGGTGTGTCGCGGCGGCCTGCGGCCACATCCTGCGCTCGGCCTTTGCCGGCGTCACCAGTGTCGCCGCAACCAGGCCTGCCAATGCCCATCCGCCACGCCGGAATATCAGAGCCATCACGCCCTCCACTCAAAGCCAGAACGACCAGAATACAAGCAATGGTGACGGCGTGAAGGCCTGCCTCATCCGGTAACCCGTTCCGACACGACCGGCGGGATGGTCGCTCTGGCCGGGCGCGGCGCGGCGCGATGGACATCGAGCAGCCGCACGCCGAGGCGGTCGCGCAGCGCCGGCCAGATGCCGCGCGGCGCCACGATCATCACGACGACTGCAATGATGCCGAGGCCGACCAGATACCAGCCGCCGGACAGGCCAAGCGGCCCGGTCATCAACTCGCGCAAACCGAAGAAAATGATGACGCCGAGAATCGGGCCTTCGAGCGTGCCGATACCGCCGATGATCACGATGAACATCATATAGACCGACCAGTTGACGTCGAACGCCGCCAGCGGCGCGATGAACAGATTGCCCATGAAGCTGAGCGCACCGGCCAGCCCGCATCCGGCCGCCGACAGCACGAAGGCGATGAAGCGGTTGTGGCGGACGTCGACGCCGACGCTCATCGCGGCAAGATCGTTGTCGCGAACGCTCATCAGCCCGAGCCCGAAGCTCGAGGTCATCATCTTGTAGAGCGCCGCGATGGTGACCAGCGTCAGGCCGCCGGCGAGCCAGAACATCGTCGGCTCGAACCAGTCGAAATCGATCAGCTTGCTGGTGGCGAGCGGCACGCCGGAGGTGCCGCCGACCGCCTGCGACTTCATGGTGAACGCGCCGATGATCTCGGCGAACACCCACATCGCGATCGAGAAATAGGCGTCGCGCAGCCGGAACAGCGGAAAGGCGATGATCGCGGCGACGGCCGCGGCCACCAGCGGCGCCACCGGCAGCACCCAGATCGGGGTCACCTCGAGCCAGCCCGAGGTCAGGAACAGCGCATAGGCACCGAAGGCGATGAACACCTGGTGGCCGAGCGAGACCAGCCCGGCATAGCCCGCCAGCAGGTTCCACATCTGCGCCATGGTCAGCAGCAGCAGGCACTCGGTCGCGAGCCGCAGGAAGCCCTCGTTCAGCACGAAGGGCGCACCGGCAATGAGTGCGACGAGCACTACGGTAGAGGTCAGGAGAAGTGTCCGTGTCGGCATCGGCATCACACCCTGCTCGACACGAGACCCGACGGGCGGATCAGCAGCATGATGAAGAACAGCAGGTGCGCGTAGAGCAGCCCGGCATTCGGATCGATCTTCAGCCCGATCAGCTGCGCCATGCCGAGTGCGATGCCGCCGAGCAGCGCGCCCCAGAACGAGCCGAGCCCGCCGAGCACCACGACCTCGAAGGCGATCAAGAGCCGCTCGGCGCCCGAGAACGGCGTGAAGCTCGAGCGCACCGCGAGCAAGACGCCGCCGATCGCGCCGAGTGCGAGCGACAGGCCCATGACGTAGTTATAGACCCGGTCCGGCTTGACCCCGGACAGCCGGACGATGTCGCGGCGGTCGGCGGTGGCGCGCACGATGCGGCCGAACTCGGTGTGGCGCAGCACCAGTTGCAACGCCATGAACAACAACGCCGCAAGCACCAGGGTCAGCAGCGGCATGATGCCGATGTTGAGGCCGGCGATTTCGAGGCTGGCGCGCGAGAGCTCGCCGACCTGCAGGCTGCGCACGTCGGCGCCGAAGACCTCGACCATCACGTTGCGCAGGATCACCGAGACGCCAAAGGTCAGCAGCAGCGGCGACAGCGGATCGGGCGATGTCACGACCCGGTTGACGATGGCGGCCTGGTACAGCCATCCGACTGCAAAGGACAGCGCGATCACCGGGATCAGCATCAGCAGCGGCGACACCTGCGGAAACAGGTTGGACAGCAGCACGGCGCAGAACGCGCTCAGCACCATGAATTCGCCATGCGCGATGTTGACGACGCGCATCACGCCGAACACCAGCGCGAGCCCGATGCCGAGCAGCGCGTAGAGCCCGCCCAGCAGGGCCCCGTTGATCAATGTCTCAACCCAGATCATGTTGGTTGCCAACCTTGGCTAGTTTCCTGGCTAGTTTCCGAAATAGGCGTGCGTCAGCTGCTCCGGCTGCAACCCCTGCGCCGGGCCAGTCAACGACACCCGCCCCTTCAACAGGCAATAGATCCGCTCGGAGGTCGCGAGCGCGCGCTTGACGTCCTGCTCGACCAGCACGACCGCGGTGCCCTCGCGGCGGATGTCGGCGAACGAGCGATAGATCTGCTCGACCACGACGGGAGCAAGCCCGAGAGATATCTCGTCGCACAGCAAGAGCCGCGGATTCGACATCAGCGCGCGACCGATCGCCGCCATCTGCTGCTGGCCGCCGGAGAGCTGACCCGGAAACATCCGCCGCCGCTCTTCCAGGATCGGGAACAGGTCGAACACCCGCCGCAGGGTCCAGCTGCCCTTGCGACGGTTGACGCTGCCCATCAGCAGGTTCTCCTCGATGGTCAGCGAGTCGAACAGCAGGCGGCCCTCGGGCACCATGATGAGCCCGAGCCGCGACACCTGCTCGGCCGGCACCTGCGAGATGTCGATACCGTCGAAATGCACGGCCCCGCGCCGCTCCTCGTTGAGCCCGACCAGTGCCTTCAAGAAGGTTGACTTGCCGGCGCCGTTGGCGCCGACCAGCGCCACCGCCTCGCCGTCGGCGACGGTGAAGTTCATGTCGAACACGGCCTGGAGATCGCCGTAGAATATCTCGAGGCCGTTCACATCAAGCAACGCCATCGGCCTTCAATCCCATGTAGATCTCGCGTACCACGGCGCTGTCCATCACCTCCGCCGGCGGCCCCTCGAGCACCTTGCGGCCGAAATCGAGCACCAAGATACGATCCGACACCGCGCGCAGCGCATGCGGAATGTGTTCGATCCAGATCATGGCGTGATCGGCCTTGACCGACTTAATGATGGCAACGAGTCGCTCGACCTCGGGCTCGGTGAGACCGGCGGCGATCTCGTCGAGCAGAATCAGCTTCGGCTTCGAGGCCAGCGCCTTGGCGAATTCCAGCCGCTTGCGGTCGATCAGCGGCAAGGCGCCGGCGAGCTTGTCGGCCTTGGCGTCGAGCCCGGTCCGCTGCAGCACTTCCATGGTCCAGCTCGATGCCGCCTCGCCGTACAGGCCGGCGCCGTAGGATGCGGCGACCAGCGCGTTCTCATAGACCGACAGATGCGGAAACGGCTGCGGGATCTGGAACGCGCGCCCGAGCCCCATTCGTGCCCTTTGGTGCGGCGGCAGCCCTGTGATCTCCTTGTCATCCAGCATGATCGAACCGCCGTCGGCCGTGAGCAGGCCGACGACCAGGTTGAGCAGCGAGCTCTTGCCGGCGCCGTTCGGGCCGATCACGCCAAGGCATTCGCCGCGCGCCAGCTCGAAGCTGACGGCGTCGGCGACCACGATCTCGCCGAAGCGCTTCGACAGCCCGCTGACGCGCAGAAGCGGTGCCATCTCAGGCCAGCTTGGAGAGCAGCTGGAGATCGGCCTGCTTCGGGATGAACGGCGCGGTGCCGTTGTGCACGATCAGGAGCTCGTATTTCGACTTTCCGCCCTTGGTCTTGCGCCATTGCCCGCCCGACAGCGAGGTCACCGCGACATTCTTGATCGGGCTGTCCTTGAACTTGACCCGACCGACCACGGTCTCCATGTCGAGGCCGGCGATCGCATCGCGCAGCGAGTTCTTGTCCTTCGGATCGCTGTTCTGCAGCGCCGCGAGGCCGACCTCCCACAGCGCGTGGGCATAGCCGATCGGCTGGGTCCACTGCTTGCCGGTGGTCTTCTCCCACTCGGCAGCGAGTTCGGCAGCGCTCTGGCCGGTCAGCGACGACTTGAACGGATAGGCCGGCGTCCACCACACCTCGGTCGACATGCCGTCGCCGCGATCGCCGAGCGCGTTCACCGCGGCCGGGAACAGGAAGGCCGCCGCCACCGTGCAGATCTGCGGCTTGAAGCCGGCCTGCGCGGCCTGGTTCCACAGCGTCACCCAGTGATTGCTGAAGGTGAAGCCGGAGACGATGTCGACGCCGTTGTTCTTGAACAGCGCAATCTGGTTGGTGAAATCGTCGGTCGCGATCTGGAATTTGCCGGCCGAGAATTCCTGATAGCCGGCCCCCGAGATGCCGGCCGGCAGCCCGAGCTTCGGATCGGAGAATGCCTGGCCCGGCGGATTGTCGATGTAGAGCGTGCCGACCTTCTTGTTGGTCTCGACCGACTGCCACATGCCGAGGAAGTTCCTGGCGACGTCGTCGGCTCCCCAGAAGAAGTGATAGCTGTAGGGAAAGCCCTTGTCCGGCGTCGACTTGCGCGGGAACATCCAGCCCTGCCACGGCACCTGGGTCGAGATCGTCGGAATGCCGCGCGCGTCGGCGAGCTCCTGCACCGGCGGCTGGGCGTCGCCGTCCTCGATCAGGATCAAGTCGCACTTTTCACGCAGCACCAATTCACTCGCGATCACCGACGAGCGGTTCGGATCGGATTGATTGTCCTTGAACACCAGCTCGACCTGATAGGTCTTGCCGCCGATCTTCAGGCCGTCCTTCAGCCGCGCCTTGATGCGCTCGTGGATCCAGGGATCGGGTTCGGCGAACTGCGCGCGGACGCCCGAGAGGCACCCGACCCAGCCGATCTTGAGGGTGTTGCCGGCGGCCCGCGCGATGTTCACCAGCGGCACGTTCATCGCCGACGCCAGTCCGGTGGCGCCGGCCGCCTTCAGCAGCGTGCGCCGGTCGAGCCGGCCGGACGCTGTCGTCTTTGAATTCTCGGTCATGTCCCTCTCCCCTGAAACAATTGTCTGAACTACGTCTCGTCTCAAGCCGCAGATCGTTGAATCGCCGCACGGCTCACCGCGGCAAACTTGCACAAGGTGTTCTCGATGATCTGGCGCGGGATGCCGCGCACGATGAAGACAAGCCGCGAGCGCCGGTCGGCTGAAGGCCAGCCGGCAAGCGTGATCGGCGGATGGAACACATGCTGCACGCCATGCACCACCATGGGCGCATCCGGCTGCTCGGCGACATGCACGAGCGCCTTGAAGCGTAGCAGGTCCTCACCCTTGAGCGCCGCGACATAATCGAGCCAGCGCGCGAATGCCTCGCGCCCGATCGGCTCGTCGATGATCAGGCTGTAGGACGACACGCCGGCATCGTGCGCGTGATGGCTGTGATGGCCGCAATCTGCCCCATGGCAATCGTGATCGGCGCGATGATGCGGTTCGTTCGCCGCCTGCGCTGCCAGATCGAACCAGCGCACCACGTCGCCGGACCGGGCCGACGGATCGAACAGCCCGGCGTCGAGGACCTTCGCCGGATCGACCATTCCATTGCGGATCTGGTGGCGCGCGGCGACCGGATTGATCGCCGCGAGTTGCGCGTCGAGCCGCGCCAAAGCGTCATCGGCGGCAAGATCGATCTTGGTCACCAGCAACCGGTCGGCGACCGCAACCTGCCTGATCGCCTCGCCATGCGCGGCAAGGGTGTGTACGCCGTTGACGGCATCGACGGTCGCGACCACGCCGTCGATCCGGTAGCGACTGAGAATATCGGGCGCGGTCATCAGCGTGTGCAGCACCGGCACGGGATCGGCGAGCCCGGTGGTCTCGACCAGCACGCGGTGAAACGGCGGGATCGTACCGGCAGCGCGGCGCGCGGCGAGATCGGCCAACGTCTCGATCAGATCCTCGCGCACTGAACAGCAGATGCAGCCATTGTCGAGCAGCGCCAGCCTGTCCTCGCTGCTCTCGACCAGCAGGTGATCCAGCGCCACCTCGCCGAACTCGTTGATGATGGCGACGACGCCATTGAGTTCCTTCTGGCGCAGCAGATGGTTCAGCACCGTGGTCTTGCCGCTGCCGAGGAAGCCGGTCAGCACCGTGACCGGGATATGATCCGATGCTGTCATCACTCGCCCCGTTCGTAGACCCTGCGGCCTTCGAAGAAGGTCATCTCGACCCGCGTGTCGGCGAGCTGATCCGGCGGGACGTCGAAGATCATCTGGTCGAGCACGATCAGGTCGGCCGACTTGCCGACCTCGATCGAGCCGATCGACTGGCCAAGGCCGGCCGCGCGCGCGGCATCGATGGTGTAGATGTCGATCACGGTCTTGAGATCGAGCGCCTGCTCCGCCCACAGCGACTTGCCGGGAAAGTCCCCGGTCGGGTTTTGCCGTGTCACCATGCCCTCGATGCCTTGCCAGGGATCGGGGATCGGGATGACAGGCCAGTCCGAGCCGCCGGCCATCAGCGCGCCGGCCTCCTTCAAATCCTTGTTCGGCCAGAAGCGCTGCGCCCGCTCCTCGCCCATCGCGGCCTTGTGCGCCTCAAGGAAGATGGTCGGATACCAGATGATCGGTGACAGGTCGGCGGCAACGCCGAGCTCGGCGAAGCGCCTGATGTCGTCAGGCGCGATGTAGCTCGCATGAGCGATCTGGTGAATCAGGTTGGTCGGGCCGTTGAAGCTGCGCACGACATCGATGGCATCGAGCGCCTGCGTCACCGCGGCATCTCCAGCGCAATGGATCTTGGCGGCAAGGCCGAGCTTCTCGCATCGCCCGAGCCAGCGGATCAGGTCCGGCACGGTCAGCATCGTCGCGCCGCGGAAACAGCAGCCACGCACGGGATCGGCCAGATAGGGCTCATGGAAGGCGGCAGTCTTGGCACCCGGCACGCCGTCGAGGAACACCTTGACGTAGTCCGGCTTCACATGCGCGCCGCGATAGTCTTCGCGCAGCGCAAACAGCTCCTCGCCGGCCTTGCCGAACATGAAGCCCGGCTCAACCACCGGCATCGCGCAGACCGCCCAGGCGGTGAGCTCGCCCCGATCGTCGAGGCCCTTCAGCGCCGCCATGATCGGCTGCATGCTGGCGGCGTCGATGAAAGCGGTGACACCGTAAGAGTTCAGCACCGAGATCGAGCGCGCCACCGCGGCGCGGTCCATCTCCGGCGTGTAGTGACCGGACGCCGCCAGCGCCCGCTCGACCAGGCCCGAGGCGGCCTCGATCATGATCCCGGTCAGCGTCCCGGTCTTGAGGTCGCGGCCGATCTCGCCGTCGGTCGGATCGTCGGTATCGGCCTGCACGCCGGCAAGCCGCAGCGCCGCCGAGCTCGCCCAGCGATTGTGATAGGTGTCGTCGCGCAACACGACGGGATGGCCGAGGCATGCCGCGTCGAGCAGCGCGCAGGATTCCGCGGTGTTCATCTCGTTCAGCAGATTGTTGCCGAACTGGCCGCCGACGATCCAGGCGCCGGGCGCAGCAGCCGAGGCCGCCTTATGCAGGGTCTCGGCGATCCTCGGCACGCTGTCGGCGTTGGAGAAGCGCAGCTCGTAGAGATCGGCCTGCCCGCCCATCATGATGTGATTGTGGATGTCGACGATTCCCGGCATCGCCATCCGCCCGCCGAGATCGACGGTTGCGGTCCCCTCGCCGATCAGCGATGCGACGTCGCGCTCCTCGCCGACCGCGATGAACCGGCCGGCCTTGACCGCCGCGCAGGCCACCCAAGGCTGCCCTCGGTTCGACGTGTAGATCCGACCGTTGCGGAAGACCGTGTCGGCGAATGTCCTGGTCATGCGGATCAACTTCTCGATTGGGAAAGCCTGGAGCGCTCACTGTGCGGTGCACAGCGGCCGAACCGCGCACGACACCAGCGTGACGCCAACCGTTCGGCATGTCGGCATTTGGAACAATCCACCGTCCGGTGGATGCTCGCCGCCTCCCGCAATGCGGGGAAGCGGCGGCGCTCTAGAATCCCAGCGCCAGACCGTCCTTGCGATGGTCTGAGGCGCCGAGCAGGACACCGCGCGCATGGTCGATGCGGATCGCCTGGCAGCCGCCGATCGGCTCCTCGGAGAATCGCGCATCGTGGCCACGGGCGCGCAGCTCGTCGCGGATATCGGGTGATATCGTGGTCTCCAACGACAGCGCGCCGTCGAAGGCAAAGGAGCGCGGCGCCTCGGCCGCCGCCTGGATGTCCATCTTCAGGTCGAAGACGTTCGACAGCAGATTGGCATGGCCCGCGGCCTGGTAGTGCCCGCCCATCACCCCGAACGACATCACGGTCTTGCCGTCCTTGCGTACCAGGCCGGGGATGATCGTGTGCATCGGACGCTTGCGGGGTCCGAGTGAATTGAGGTGCCCGGGCCTCGCGCGGAAGCTCCAGCCGCGGTTGTGCAGCAGGATACCCGATTTCGGCGCGTAGATGCCGCTGCCGAACGGATAGAACAGCGAGTTGATCAGCGAGACGGCGTTGAGGTCGCGATCGACCACCGTGACATAGACGGTGTCGCGGTGCTCGATATCGTCCCAGGTCGCGGGCGCGGACGCACGGCTCATGTCGATCTTGCTGCGGATCAGGCCGATATGGTCCTCGGCGAGGAATGCAGCCGGATCGACCTTGCTGGTGCCGGGATCGCAAAAGAAGGCGTCGCGCGCGCGGTAGGCCGCCTTGGTCGCTTCGGCGAGCAGATGAATGCGATCGACTTGCGCGAGGGCGCCGACATCGAAGCCTGCGAGCGTGCGCAGGATCATCAGCGCGGCGAGGCCCTGCCCGTTCGGCGGACACTCGACGACGTCATGGTCATGGTAGCGCGCCGAGATCGGCTGCACATAATCCGAGGCGTGCGCCGCGAAATCGTCGCCGTGGTGGGCGCCGCCGAGGCCACGCAAGATATTCACCATCTCGTCGGCGGCCTCGCCCGCGTAGAACGCGTCGCGGCCGTGCTGCGCGATCCGGCGCAGGGTCCGGCCGAGCGCAGGTTGCGTACGGATGTCGCCAACCTCAGGCACCTTGCCGCCGGGAAGGAACTGGGCCGCCGCGTTGCCGTCGATCTCGATCCGCGCCCGGAAGCGGCGCCAATCCTCGGCAACGCGCGGCGTGACGCAGAAGCCCTGCTCGGCAGCCGCGATCGCCGGCCGGAAGATCTCCTCCAGCGGCTTGCTGCCGTGATCGGCGACCAGCCGGCACCATGCATCGATCGCGCCGGGCACGGTCACAGCCTCGGGCGCGGTCGGCGGAATGTCGCGGGCGCCGCTTCCGGAATATTTTCCGGCGTCGGTGCCGGCAGGTGTGCGGCCGGAACCGTTGAGCGCGATCGGCGCGCCGGCCTTCGGCGAATAGAGTGCGAAGCAGTCGCCGCCGATCCCGGTCATCTGCGGCTCGACCACGCCCTGCACCGCGACCGCCGCCACCGCGGCATCGACGGCATTGCCGCCGGCCTTCAGCATCTCGACCGCGGCAAGCGTTGCCTGCGGATGCGAGGTCGCGGCCATGCCGCGCTCCGCAACCGCCACCGAACGGCCGATGGCCATGAAATCACGCATGTCGCTTCCTCTGATGTTGCGAGCGGCAGCCGCTCGCCAACATTGTCGAAAACGACACCGGTCCTACGGAGAAATTTCGTCTCGGGCGTGCCGTAGCGGCAATCCACCTAACGGTGGATCGGGTGGAGGCGACTCGATCGGCACCCGTAACGGAGTTGTAGGACGGGCACCCCATCCTACAGGCGCCGCACCGTCAATAATTCCTATTTTGACTCACAGATCGGCAACACACTCGCCGTCGTCCCGGCGCAGGCCGGGACCCATACGCCGCAGCAGGTGTTGTGAACGGGACTCGTCAGTCCAGCAACGCGCCTCAATCAGCAACGGTGGCAATGGGTCCCCTGAGTTCACAAACGAAGTGCAACACTTCCAACTGGAGGTGTTGCCATGGGGCGGACTTACAAGCAGCTCTCCCTGGAGGAGCGATGCGAGATTGCCAGGCTTTCGGCCGGTGGCAGCTCGATCCGGCAAATCGCGGCAGCTTTGGATCGCCCGCCATCAACGATCTCTCGGGAGCTGAACCGTAATTCTGGCGTTCAGGTCGGCTACAAGCCCAGCTATGCCCAGCAACAGATGCGAGCGCGGCGCTGGACGGGCTCTCGCCTCGAACGGGAGGCCGGCCTGCGCCGTGCGGTGTTGGAACGTCTTGGCCGGGGCTGGTCGCCCGAGCAGGTCGCCGGCCGGCTGGCTCGCGAGCACGGCCGCAAGGTGATCTCCTATGAGAGCATCTACCGCTTCATTTATGCCCAGCTCACCCGCACCTCGGACTTCAGCTGGCGGCGCTACCTGCCGCGCGGCAAGAGCAAGCGCGGTCGCCGCGGCAAGCGGGGCGGCAGTCCCGCAAGCTTCATCGAAGGCCGTGTTTCGCTGGATCTGCGCCCCGTCGAGGTCGCCGATCGCAAGACCCCGGGCCATTGGGAGGCCGACCTCATGATGTTCTCCAAATACGGTCAGCAGATCCTGGCCGTGCATGAGCGCACCTCCCGCCTGTTGCTCGGCGTCCCCCTCGCAAGCAAGCTCGCCTCCGGCGTCGCTCACCATCTCGTACGCCTGTTCGAGGTCCTGCCACAGCCGATCCGCCAGACCGTCACCTTCGACAACGGCACCGAGTTCGCATCTCACCTTGCCTTGCAAAGCCTCTTGATCAAGACGTACTTCTGCGATCCCCACGCCCCCTGGCAAAAAGGGGGCATCGAGAACGCCATCGGCCGCATGCGCCGCTTCATCCCGCGCAACACCGACCTCGAAAAGCTGCCAACCCGCCGCCTGCGCAAGTCCATCGCCGCCTACAACAACACCCCGCGCAAATGCCTTGACTTCAGGACCCCGGCAGAGGTCTTTGCTGCTCAAGTGTTGCACTTCGAGTGTGAATCCACCTCCCGGCCTGCGCCGGGACGACGTGCTGGAAGGCCACGGACTTACAATCTACAGCCCGCGCCCCTCAATGCGGCCGCGACATCATCGCCACCACGGCCGAGCGGGTCTCGACGCCGAGCTTCTCGAAGATATGGATCAGGTGCGTCTTCACCGTCGCGAGCCCGATGTTCAGGCACTCGCCGATCTCGCGATTGGTCCGGCCGCAGCCAAGGAGCTCGACGACTTCCATCTCGCGCGAGGTCAGGCCGTAACGCGCCGGCTCATCGGAACTGGATGACAGGCGACTGGTCAGGTTGAACTCGAGATAGTCGTGGATCTTCTCGGCAATATGCATGCTGCCGTCGGGGATCGCACAGCCCGGCGCCCAGAGCACGCTCATTCCGGCGACGATGCGGTCGTTGCGGCGGAAGAAGAACTCGATCATGTCGGCGACGCCGCACTGGCCGGCGAAGGCGCGATAGGTCGCAGCCTCCTGGGAGGCGCATTGGTCGAGGGCGATGCTCAGCCTGGCGATCGGCCGGTTGCTGGCAGAGCGCGGATGCAGCGGATCGAGCCGGTTCATGCCGGCCAGATACTGATCGTGGAAGCTCGGCGGGACGTTGCTGCTCAGCACGAAGCGGTTGAGGGTCAAATTACCGTCGACCTCGTAGAACGCGGTCGCGGAACCCTCGAGAATGCCTCGCGCGAACTGAATGGCCTGCGTGGTCGCCGGATCCGGTCGGCCCAGAAGCGCGATCATGACCTACCTCCCGATGTTTCCCGATGGCGAACGTCTGCGCGTCGCATGCCCGGCACGCTGGGGCAGACGCAGGGCGTAGTCAAGCAATTTGCGGGCCAAACCGGCACCACGCACAATCCTCGAAACGGTTACGCCGGAGTAACCCGACGGCCCCTCCACCATCCGGTTGATTGCGAGCGGCGCGGCGCATGCGGAACCTTCAGACATCTTCCGATATCATTGCTGGATCAAGAATGAATTCGCGTCGCATCATGGCCGCCTTCCCCTCGGCGGCCGACCAACAAGTCACGCTCGCCAACTGGCGTCAGCATCCGTTCAGCGAGTGGGGATTTCGCAACGTTCGCGAGCTGCTGCCCACCGCAAACATCGCGCGCGCCCAGACGCCGGCGCCGCTGTCCTTTGCGCCCCGCCATCTCGACGACATCGGCTTCGCTGACCCGCGCAGCGAGACGATCGGCGTCGGTCAGGCGCTGCGCGCCAGCCATACCGACGGCATCGTGGTGTCGCATCGCGGACAGGTCGTGTTCGAATGGTACGCGCATGGCCTGACACCTGACACCCCGCACCTCATTTTCTCCGTCAGCAAATCGGTCGCCGGAACGCTTGGCGGCATCCTGGCCGATCGCGGCATGCTCGATCCCGACGCGCCGGTGACGCGCTATATCCCGGAGATGGAAGGATCGGTCTATGGCGGCAGCTGCACGGTGCGGCATCTGCTCGACATGAGCGTCGGCATCCGGTTCGAAGAGGATTACATGGCGCGCGACGGTGACGTCGTGAACTACCGCCGCTCCACCGGCTGGGAGCCGCCGGATCCGGCTGTTCCACCGACCAATTTGCGCGATTATCTGCGCACCCTGCGGCCAAACGGCGCGCCGCACGGCGAGACCTTCCACTACGTCTCGACCAATACCGACGTGCTCGGCTGGGTCTATGAGCACGCCTGCGGCATGTCCTACGCGAAGATCCTCTCGCAATATCTGTGGCAGCCGATGGGCGCCGAGCACGACGCCTACATCACGGTCGATTCCCGCGGCGCGGCGCGCGTCGCCGGCGGCATCTGCGCGACGCTGCGCGACCTCGCCCGCTTCGGCGAGATGATGCGCAATCACGGTATCAGCAACGGACGACAGGTCGTACCCGGCTGGTGGGTCGACGACATCAGGCAGAACGGCAACGCCGAGGCCTGGTCGCGCGGTGACCTGACCAAGGTGTTCCCGAACGGCAATTACCGCAACAAATGGTACACCCTCGACCGGCGCGAAACGCCGTTTGCCGCCGTCGGCATCCATGGCCAGTGGATCTATATCGATCCGGCCCACGAGACCGTGATCGCGCGTGTCTCCTCGCAGCCGCTGCCGATGGATCTCGATCTCGACCACATGTGGATGCGCGGCTATCGCGCGATCGCGGCCAGGCTTGGCGGCGACGCCTGACGGCTGCGACAGGGGGATATCATGGGACCATCGATCAACCGCCGCCGCCTGCTGCAGATGGGCGCAGGCGCGGGCCTCGGCGTTGCGATGCCAAGTCTTGCGATGCCAGGTATCGCGCGGGCCAGCACCAAAACGATCACCGCCGTCATGCACGCGCCGCTGCGCGCCACCGATCCGATCATGACGACGGCGTGGACGGCGCGCAACCACGGCTACATGATCTACGACACGCTGTTCTCGACCAACTCGAAGTTCGAGATCAAGCCGCAGATGGTCGAGGCCTGGGAGGTCTCTGCCGACAACCTCATTTATACATTCCGCCTGCGGCCCGGCCTCAAATTCCATGACGGTAGTGCGGTGACCTCGGCCGACGTGATCCCCTCGCTGCAGCGCTGGTCCAAGCGCGACTCGATGGGCCAGAAGCTGTTCGAGTTCGTCGCCGAGCTTAAGGCGGTCGACGAGCGGACCTTCCGCATGGCGCTGAAGGAGCCGTGCGGCTTCGTGCTCGCCGCGCTCGGCAAGCCGACCGCCAACGTGCCCTTCATCGTGCCGGCGCGGATCGCCGCGACGCCCGCCGACCAGGCCATCACGGATCATCTCGGCTCCGGGCCATTCCGTTTCGTGACGCCGGAATTCCAACCCGGTGTGAAAGCGGCTTACGAGAAGAACCCCGACTACGTCTCGCGCGACGAGCCGTCGGACGGCACCGGCGGCGGCAAGGTGGTGAAGATCGGCCGCTACGAATGGATCAGCGTGCCGGACTTCCAGATCGCGACCAACGCGCTGATGAACGACGAGATCGACTATTTCGAGGTGCCGCCGCACGACCATCATCCATTGCTGGCGCGCGCCGCGAACGTCGAGCTGACCGATTACAACACGCTCGGCTTCTCCGGCATGTGCCGGATGAACTGGCTGGTGCCGCCGTTCGACCGGGTGGAGATCCGCCAGGCCGTGCTGCACGCAGTGAACCAGAAGGACTGGCTCGACACCCAGATCGGCAACCCCGATTACTACAAGGTCACCCCGGCGATCTTCGTCGCCGGCACGCCGTTCGAGAGTACGATCGGCTGGTCGACCAGAGCAGACACCGCAAAGGCCAAGGAGCTGCTCAAGCAGGGCGGCTACAAGGGCGAGCCGATCACGATCCTGCACGCGACCGACGCCCCGATCATCACCGCGCTCGGCACGGTCACGGCCGAGGCGTTGCGCGCGATCGGCATGAACGTCAACCTGCTGGCGATGGACTGGGGATCGGTGGTGGCGCGGCGCGCCAAGCAATCGATGCCGGCCGAGGGCGGCTGGTCGCTCTATCATTCGACCTGGGCGAGCGCCGACCTCGTCAATCCGATCGGCAATGCCTGCGTCAACGGCAAGGGCAAGAATGGCGGCTTCTTCGGCTGGGTCGAGGACGCCGAACTCGAGCGGCTGCGCGACGGTTTTGCCCGCGCTGCGGCGCCGGCGGACCAGAAGGCGATCGCCGACAAGATCCAGGCGCGCGCCTATGAGGTGGTCACCCACGTCCCGACCGGGCAGTACAACCAGCCGGCCGCGACGCGAAAGGCGTTGAAGGACATCGTCCGCGCCCCGGTGCCGCTGTTCTGGAACGTCGACAAGACCGGCTGACGGGGCGCTAAAGCGCGATGAGATCAGGTTGAATCGTCATCGCGCTTTGGTTCTCGTTTAAGCATGATCTTTTCGGAAAACCGCTTCGCACTTTTCCGGATCATGCCCTATTCGACCGGCGGCCGCCGCGTGTGCCAGTCGGTCACCGACTGGTACGCTGCGCCGGCGCGGACCAGCACGTCTTCGGAGAGATGCGGGCCGACCAGCTGCATGCTGAGCGGCATCCGGTCGGATGCCATGCCCATCGGCAATGTGATGGTCGGGCTGCCCGAGAAGTCGAACACCGCCGTGAAGCGCAGGATGCTCAGGAGCACATTGGGATCGGCGCCGTACTCGCTCATCTTCGTCAGCGTCGGGATCGGCACCGGCATCGTCGGGATCAGGAGGAGATCGATATCCTCGAACATCGCAGCAAGGCTGCCACCGAACTTGAGCCGCTCGTGATGGATCGCGGCAATATCGACGCCGCTGACCGACCTGCCCTGCTCGATCAGCTGGGCGAGGTCCGGTCCATACTCCGACTTCCGCGTCGGGTAGGTGTCGAGATGCGCCTCAGCCGTCTCCACCGAGCACATCGCAATCCACTGGCTGACGAGTTTCTGGTACGGCGGGAAATGCACCTCGCGGATGTCGGCACCGAGATCGGCCAGCGTGCGCTCGGCTTGCAGCAATGCTGTTACGACCTGTCGGTCGATTCCCTCCTGGGTGTACCTGCGATCAACGCCGATCCTGAGGCCCCTGATGCCCTCGCCGATCCCGGCCAGATAATTCGGCACCGGCGCCCTCAAGGCGGTCGGATCATTGGCATCGGCGCCGGCGATGACGCCGAGCATCGCAGCCGCATCCGCCGCGCTCCGGCACATCGGTCCGACATGATCGAGCGAATCCGCCAGCGGGAAGATGCCGTGCCGGCTGACGCGGCCCCAGGTCGGCTTGATCCCGGTCAAGCCGCAAGTCGCCGACGGAAACCGGATCGAGCCGCCGGTGTCGCTGCCGATCGAGCCGTAGCAGAGCCCGGCCGAGGTCGCGACGCCCGATCCGCTCGACGAGGAGCCGACCCAATAGTTCACATTCCACGGATTGAGCGGAGCCTCGACGGCCGGATGGTGGCTGGTATAGGCGCCCTCCGTCATCTTCAGCTTGCCGAGCGTCACCGCGCCGGCGAGCTCCAGCCGGTCCACGATCGTGGCGTTGAAGGACGGCACGAACCTGGCGTGGATCGTCGTGCCGCCCGCGGTCGGCGCAAACGACGTATAGCAGAGGTCCTTCAGCCCGATCGGAACGCCGTGCAGCGGGCCGCGCCAGATGCCCCTGGCGATTTCCGCGTCATGCTGTTTCGCCTGGGCCATGGCCCGCTCCGCGAGCACGTGCACATAGCCATGGAATTGCCCATCCAACTTCGCGATCCGGCTCAGGATCGTCTCCGTGATCTCCGAAGGTTTCGCTTCGCCGCGGCGGATAAGCCCGGAGATCTCGGTGATCGACTTGTAGTGCAATGGATCTGCTGACATGTCGCTGTGGCCCAACTAGAACTGGACGCCGCGCGTCAGCGCACCGTCGACGACGAGGTTGGTCCCCGTGATGAAGCTCGCCGCCCTGCTCGCCAGGAACACGGCGGCGTTGGCCATCTCCTGCGGCGTGCCCATGCGGCCGGTCGGGTTGAGCGCCAGCGCGGACTTGTACAGTTCGGGATTGCTGTCCTTGATCATGTTCCAGACACCGCCCTCGAAATAGGTGTTGCCCGGCGACACCGAATTGGCGCGGATGCCCTTGGCCGCCAACTGGTAGGCGAGCCCCTGCGTGTAGTGGATGATCGCGGCCTTGAACGTCCCGTACGGACCGCTGGCAAAATCGACCTCGCGACCCGACACGCTGGAGATGGTGACGATCGCGGCCGCCTTGCTCTTCTCGAGATGGGGCATCGCGGCGTTGACGAGCCGCACCGTGCCCATCATGTCGGTGGAGAATTCCTTCTCCCAGCTTTCCTCGTCCTGTCCGATCGACAGCGCGCTGACATTGGCGACCACGACATCGATACCGCCGAGCCTGGACGCCATGTCGGCGACCCAGGCTTTCAGTGCGGGCCCGTTCGCGACGTCGACGGCAGAACCGAACGCCGCAACGCCCTTGGCCTTGATCGCGGTGACCGCGGCATCGACGTCAGCCTGATTGCGCGCGCAGATGCCGACATTGGCGCCCTCGGCCGCGAATGTGTCAGCGATTGCCCGACCGATGCCCTTGGTGCTGCCGGTGACGAGAACCTTTGCTCCCTTGAGTCCCAGATCCATATCCATTCCCTCCATTGTTATCGATTATGGAACACGCACGTTCGAACCGAATTGCGCGGCCGATCAAAGCAGCAGCTGCGCGCGCACATTGTCTTCGTTGACCTCCTCATCGGCCAGCGATCGCGTGATCTTGCCCTTCTCCATGATGTAGCAGCGCTGCGCGACCGCGAGAATGGTGTCGAGATTCTGCTCGACGATGATGATCGTCGTCCCAAGCTCCGTACGGAACGATTTCAGTGCCTCGCAGATATGCTGCACGATCGAGGGCTGAATCCCCTCGGACGGCTCGTCGAGGATCATCAGGGACGGGTTGCCGATCAGCGCGCGGCCGATCGCAAGCTGCTGCTGCTCGCCGCCCGACATGGTGCCCGCGATCTGGCGCCGGCGTTCCTTCAGACGCGGAAAATACGCGTAGACCAGTTCCGGCAGCTTCTTCCCCTCGGGGCCGCCGATCAATTCGCCGACCTGCAAATTCTCCTCGACGCTCATCTGTGGAAACACGTCGCGACCTTGCGGGATATAGCCGAAGCCGGCGCGCGCGCGCGCATCGGCCTCGAGTTGCGTGACGTCCTGGTCCATGAAGGTGATGGTGCCGCGCCAGGTTTGCAGCAGGCCGATCAGGCAGCGCATCAGCGTCGACTTGCCGACGCCATTGCGGCCGATCACCCCGACGATCTCGCCGCGCGAGACCTGCATGCTGACGCCCTGCAGGATCGGCGTCGCGCCGTAGCCCGCCCAAAGTCCCGAGACGTCCAGAATGCGATCAGTGGGCATGGGTCTTACCCAGATAGATTTCGGCGACCTTCTCGTCTTCCAGGATGGATTCGAGGCTGCCGTGTGCGAAGATCTTGCCGAGATGCAGCACCGTGACGCGCTGGGCGACCTGTCGGACGAACGCCATGTCGTGCTCGACAACCAGCACCGTCATGCCCTCGGCATTGAACGACTTGATCAGCTCACCGGTCTTGTAGGTCTCCTCCGGCGACATGCCGGCGGTCGGCTCGTCCAGCAGCAGCAGTTGCGGCTGCAACGCCAGCGCCATGCCGATTTCGAGCCATTGCTGCTGGCCGTGCGACAGCGCGCCGGCGAGCTTGCCGGAGTCCTCGACGAGATTGAGCAGCGACAGCAGCCGTTCCTCCTCGGCGCTGCGTTCGGCGCCCGAAAGCCGGTCCTGGAGAGCGATCTGGATGTTCTGCCGCACCGGCAGCTCCTTGAACACGCTGGGCGCCTGCATCTTGATGCTCATGCCACGCTGCACCCGCGCATAGGGACGCTCCGCGGTGATGTCGACGGAATCGAAGAAGATGCTGCCCGCGGTCGGCGGATAGAGACCGACGATCAGCTTGAACAGCGTGCTCTTCCCGGCTCCATTGGGCCCGATCAGGCAGTGCACTTCGCCGGCATTGACCGTCAGATCGACCTCGGAGACCGCGGTCAACCCGCCGAAACGCTTGGAGACGCCTTTCACATCGACCAGCGCCATGATCAGGTCTCATCCGATTGCAGACGGCCGGCATCGGCCAGCGCGGGGCTCTCGTCGCGCCGCCGGCGCCTGGACCACCAATCGACCACGAGTTTGCCGATGCCGAGCACAAAGCCCTGCGGCGCCAGCATCACGGTGGCGAGCAGCAGCACGCCCATCAGCACCAGCGCAGCCTGCTGGCTATAGACGGTGATGGTCTGGAAGCCGAACAGCAGCAGGAACGAACCGACCAGGGTCGCGGTCAGATCGTTGCGGCCGGAGAACGCGACCCAGACGATCGGCATCGCGGCGGCCGGCAACCCGATGCTGGAGGGCGTGATGAACTGCCCCCAGGAGGTGTACAGCGCACCGCTGAGGCCCGCGAGGCCGCTGCCGATCACGAAGGTCAGGAGCTGATACTTGCGGACGTCGTAACCCAGCATCTCGGCGCGCTGCGGGTTTTCCCGCGTCGCCACGATCACATTGCCGACGCCCGAGTTCACCAGCATGCGCAGCGCGATGTAGACGATCACGATCAGCGCGATCATGACGTAGTAGAGCGCCGATCCCTCGATGTCGAAGCTGCCGACGGTGAGCGGGTCCATCCCCTTCATGCCGTTGAAGCCGTTCAGCCGGGCCGGACCGATATGCCATTCGGGCCCGGCGGTCTGCCCGAGGAAGAAGGCAAGCACCAATGTCGCCGACAGCGTCACGATGCCGAAGAAGATCCCGCTGATGCCGCCCCAGATCATGAAGTAGCCGAGGATTCCCGCCGCGATCATCGCGATGACGACCGACAGGACAAGTGCGGCGATCGTGGCCGTTCCGCCGCCCATATTGATGGCAAGCACGCCATAGCCGTAACCGGCGATGCCGAAGAAGAAGGTCTGGCCGAACGACAGCATGCCGCCGTAGCCCCACATCAGGCAGAGCCCGAGCGCCATGAAGATCCAGATCAGGAAGTAGGCGAAATTGCCGACATCATAGGAATCGGCGAACAGCGGATAGATCAGCGCGCCTGCCAGCACGGCAAGGAAGCAGGACCAGAAGATCCTGCCGCGTCCGAGCGTCTGCGGACCGTCGAGCAGCTTCAACATCGGAAATTCCTGTCTAGCGCCCACGACGCACCAGCACGCTGGATAGCCCTTCGGGCAGCACACGTATGATCAGGATCACAGCAAACAGCATGCCGATCTGCCCGATGATCTGCCCGTAGCTCGCATTCAGCGCCATTCGTATCATCGCCAGGAACACCGCAGCCGGCGCGGTTCCAAGCAGCACATTTGCGCCGCCGATCACCACGGTCACGAAGCTCTCGACCACGAAGGTCGCGCCCATGGTCGGGATCAACGTCATGGTCGGCGCGTACAGCGCGCCGCAGAGTCCTGCAAGCGCCGTGCCGATCCCGAAGCTGATGGAATAGATCCGTCCAGTCCGCGCACCGAGTGCCTTCGCCATGGCTGCGTTCTGCATCGTCGCCCGCGCGATCACGCCAAAGCGCGTCTTCATGAAGATGATGTAGAGCCCGGCCAACACCGCCACCGCGCAGCCGAACAGCACGAGGCGGTAGGTTGAGAACGTGTAGCCCCCGATCGCGAAACTGCCCTCCGGCGTGCCGATGCCGCGCACCGCGGAGCCGACGATCAGCAGCATCGACTGCGTCACGATCAGGCTGAGGCCCCAAGTGGCGAGCAGCGAGTCGAGCGGGCGCTTGTAGAAGCGACGCACGATCAGCAGCTCGACGATCATGCCGATGATCCCTGCGGTCAGCGCGGCCATGATCTGGGCGATCGGCAGCGGTACGCCGAGATTGACGAGCCCGACCGTCACATAAGCGCCGCACATGATGAACTCGCCATGCGCCATGTTGATGACGCCCATCATGCCGAACACGATGGCAAGGCCCGCCGCGGACAGGATCAGGAACGCGAAGACGTCGGCGAATTGATAGAATATCGAGAAGAGTTCAGCCGACATTCCGCTCTCCGTGGTCACGGCGCCGCAGCATTGCGGCGCCGGTTCGGTTCAAAGCCTGACGCGAGAACACGAGCAAGATTCGTGCCCGCGCGCATCACGATTTGCTGGGAAGATGGCTCGGCGTGTACTGATCCTTGTCGTTCTTCTTGGTGAGATCGCAGCCGATCTCGCCGAGCCAGTACGGCTGGATCGTTCCGTAGTCCTTCTCGACGGTCACCTCGTGCTTGGGCCCGACCGAGATCAGGCGCATGCGGTGCGACGTATGCTGGCTCTTCGGATCGATGCAGACCTTGCCTTCGGGCGCATCGATGCAGGCATCGCCAGTCGCGATCACCTTGCGCATGTCCTCGAGCTTGGTCGACTTCGCCTTCTCGACCAGCGCCTTGTACATGTAGAGCGCGTTGTAGGCGTTGTAGCCCATGTCGTTGATGTAGAGTTCATCTGGGAACTTGGCGTGCCAGCGCTTCTTGAAGTCGTTGGCTTCGGGCGTGTCGATCTCCTCGAACCAGTTCGCGGTCGCATGCATGTTGTTGAGCGCCGGCGGCTTGAACCGCTTGTGCTCGAAGCCGAGCATGACCTTGATCGAGGAGCCCATCGGCAGATTGAGGTTGGCGGCGGCCGCCTGCTCGAAGAACGAATCCTGCGCGGCGCCGACATTGATCGTCAGCAACCAGTCCGGCTTCGCCTTCTGGATGTTCTGGATCGTCTGCGCAAACTGCGAGACACCGAGCGGGATGAACTCCTCGCCGACGACTTCGCCGCCAAGGTCCTTCATGATCTTGCGGTTCCACTCCGCCGAGATCTGGCCGAAATTGTAGTCTGCGGCGATCACGTAGACCTTCTTGCCGAACTTCTCGACCATCCAGGGGATCAGGGTCGAGAACTGCTGCTCCGGCACCGCCCCCATGCTGACCATGCTGGCGTCGCAGACACCGCCTTCATACTGGTTCGTATAGAAGTATGGCGTCGTGGTGCGATCGACGATCGGACGCAATGCCTCGCGCGAGGCCGAAGTGATGCCGCCGATCAGCACGTCGACCTTGTCGCGATTGAGCAGCCGCCTGCCGAACTCCTGGTAGCGGGCATTGTCACCTTGGGGATCAAGGTGGATCAGCTCGATCTGGCGGCCGAGAATGCCACCGCTCTTGTTGATCTCCTCGACCGCGAGCTGCGATCCGTGCAGCTTCGGCATGCCCATGAAGGCGAGGTCGCCGGAGACGTCCTCAAGCAAGCCGACCTTCAGCGGCGGCTCCGCCGCCTGCGTGCTGCCTGTTGCCGCGATTCCAAGCATTGCGCCAAGCAAAGCCATTCCAACTATTCGCCCCGAATTCATAGCGATGTTCCCTGTCGTTGAATGATTGTTGGAAGTTCACGCCTTGAGGTAGTTCTTCAGGATCGACGCCCCCATCGTGTATTTGGGGTCGACCATGTTGCCGAGCCGCATGCGGCCGGCCTGGCTGAGCAGCATGTAGGCGTCGATCTCATCGAAGCCGTAGTCGGCGCTCATCCACCGCACCAGTTCGCGGTAGGCGATCCGCGCCGCGTCTTCGAGCGGGCGGGCGCTGCCGATCGTCATGATGAAGTCGCGCGTCTCGAGCCGCGGCCAGGCAAAGCTCCAGTTCTTGATCAGGTCGATCTGCAGCGTCACGGTCGCACGCTGTTCGAGTGCGACGCCCGACAGTTCGCCATCGCCCTGCGTGGCGTGGCAATCGCCGACATAGAGCAACCCGCCTTCGGCATGCACCGGAAGATAGATGATCGCGCCCGGCGCGACGTCGGGCAGGTCCATGTTGCCGCCGTGATAATCGGGCTGCAGCGAGGAGATCGCCTCGATCTCGGGTGACACGCCGATCGTGCCGATGAAGGGCTCGTAGGGCAGCGTGATCTTGTCGTTCCAGCGCACGCCGTTGCGGTCGACATGCAGCTTCTTGACCCGCTCCGGCAGCGGCGGATTGAGCAGCGCGGTCGATGCGGTCCCGACCAGACCACCGAACTCCGGGATGATGCAGGTGGTGCCGGCCGGTTGCGCGCCGCGGGTCTCGACGTCGCGGATATAGACGGCGAGACAGTCGCCCTTCCTGGCGCCCTTGACCGCGATCGGCCCGCATTGCGGATTGAGGTACGGGAAGTTCAGCTTGGCCGTCGGGCTATCGCTTTCGCTGGTCAGCACGCCGCCGAAGGCATCCTCGGTCTCGACGACCACCACCCCGCCCGGATCAATCGACAGCGTCGGCTTGGCATAGGGTCCGTAGACGTAGTGGAAGCTGCCCTGCTGCTCGATCGTCAAACTATGGGTCGTGCCGGTCGCGCCGTTGGCGACGGCCCGCCTTGCCATGATGGAACTTCTCAACCAGTCTTCGGTCATGCGGACGGCTCCTTGGGCTCAGATCGCGGGATGGCGCTTGTGCCAGTCGGTGACGCGCTGGAAGGCATCGCCCGCGCGAACGAGGCTCGCTTCGTCGAAATGACGGCCGACGAACTGGAAGGCCACCGGGCCGCCGTTCGGCGCGAAGCCACCGGGAAGCGTCACGGTCGGGCTGCCGGTCATGTCGAACGGACAGGTGAAGCGCAGCAGCCCGGTGATCAGCGACGGGTCCTCGCCGAGCGCCGCCATCTTGGCCAATGTCGGCGCGGCGAATGCCTGGGCCGGAACGGCAATCAGATCGACCGTCTCGAACAGCAGCCGCACGGCGCCACGAAACGCTTCGCGCCGCAGCACGATCTTCTGATAGTCCATGCCGGATTGCGCCCGGCCGAGATCGAGCAGGCCGGCAAGCGCCGGACCGTATTCGTCCTTGCGCGCGGGATAGGTTGCTTCGTGCGCAACGGCCACCTCGATGCCGCACAGCGGGAACCAATCCTCGATCACGGCTTTCGGATCGGGGAACGTGATCTCCTTGATCTTCGCGCCGAGGTCGGCCGCGACGCGCAGGCCTTCGCTGAGCACCTTGCCGGCAGCCTCATCGGTACCCTCGCTGGTCCAGCGCCGATCGACGCCGATTGCGACCCCACGCAGATCTCCGGTCAGGCCCGCGAGATAATCGGGCACCGGCAGCGGCACGGAGGTGGTGTCCTTGGGATCCTGCCCCGCGATCACGGCCAGCATCGCGCCGCAATCGGCGGCGTTGCGCGCCATCGGACCGATATGGTCCAGCGTCGCCGCGAGTTCGAAGGCGCCGTAACGGCTGACGCGTCCCCAGGTCGGCTTCAACCCAGTGATGCCGTTGGCGGCTGACGGAAAGCGGATCGAGCCGCCGGTATCGGTTCCGAGCGAACCGAAGCAAAGCCCCGCCGCGGTGGCGACGCCCGAACCGCTCGACGACGCACCGGACCACAAATCTGCATTCCACGGGTTCTTCGGCGGATCGATCTTCGGGTGATGGTCGGCATAGGCCCCCTCGGTCTGCTGCAACTTGCCGAGAATGATGGCGCTGGCCTCCTTCAGCCGCGCGACGACCGTGGCGTCCTCGGTGGGGCGAAAGTCGCGATGGATGGTCATGCCATGCGCAGCCGGCGCACCCTTGGCCCAGCACAGATCCTTGACCGCGATCGGCACCCCGTGCAGCGGCCCCTTGATCCTGCCGTATGCGATGTCCTTCTCCGCTGTTGCGGCTTCGGCAAGCGCGGCGTCGCCCATCACATAAGCGTAGCTCTTGAGCTTGCCGTCGAGCTGCTCGATCCGCCCGAGCATCGCCTTGGTCACCTCGACCGGAGAGAGCTTCCTGGCCTGGATTTGCTGTCCGACCTCAATCAGTCCGAGATAGTGAAGATCCGTCGTCGGCATCGTTTCTCATTCCCCGCACTTGGCACCGCATTTGGCACGACGCAAGCCTTGCCCATCACCGCGCATGCGCCTTCGGCTTGGCGACACGGGCGTGTCGCCAATTTGTTCGGCGGCAAAAGCAAAAAGCCACCCGCCCCTCCAAAACGAAGGTGACGAATGGCCCAAATGCCGCGGCTATGATCTATCGCAAGGAACCGTGATCGAACGGAGCACTCTGCGCGGCGATCGGGACGTCATCGGCCAGATCGACGCACGCAAGGTTCGACAGGAAGCCCTGTAGGAGAAAATTCTAAGGAGGTGTGCAGCGCGTTGTCAACGAGGCTGGCTGCACAAATTTCGCAAGGTACATGCGCAGCAAATCGGCATGACCTCTTGCGCCGGCCTCTGCGAAGATGATTTCCTTCGCGCGTTGCACCGAAAGTCGTCGATGACCAAGCCGTCCATTCCCGTTGGCATTATCTGCTCGCAGCATGGCCCCTATCAGGCCATGGGCCGCGAGATCCTGAAGAGCGCCATGATGGCGGTCGACGAGATCAACGAGCAGGACGAATTCGACTTCTCGATCGCTGCGCACGTCCGCGACCCCCGCGGGATCATTTCGGAATACCATACGGTCTGCGACGACCTCATTCGCAATGTCGGGGTCGAGCACATCATCGGCTGCTACACGTCCGCCTCGCGCAAACAGGTGCTCCCGATCGTCGAGCGCACCGACCGCCTGCTCTGGTATCCGGCACGTTACGAGGGCTTCGAATGTTCCGACAACGTCATCTATGTCGGCGCCTCGCCCAACCACAACGTGCTGCCGCTGGTTCGCTACGTGCTCGACAATCTGTCGCGCGAGATATTCTGCGTCGGCTCCAACTATGTCTGGACCTGGGAAACCAATCGCGTCACCCGCGAGCTGGTGACGGCGGCGCGGGGACGGATTCTCGCGGAACGCCTGCTCGAGCTCGGCGAGAGCGCGGTCACGCACATCGTGGACGAGATCGTGCGCCGCCGGCCGCCGGTCGTGTTCAACACGCTGGTCGGCAGCTCGAGCTATGATTTCATCCGCGCCTTCCATGCCGCGACCCTTGCTGCGGGTCTCGACATTCCGATGCTGAGCTGCAGCCTGTGCGAGCCCGAGCTCAAGATCGCGGGTCCCGCATCGGCCGGCTGCATCACGTCGTCGGCCTATTTCGAGAGCATCCGCCTGCCGGAGAACCGGGCCTTCGTCGCGCGCTGGAAGGCGCGTCACGGCGACCACTCCAGCCCGTCGGTTGACGGCCAATCCGCCTATGTCGCGGTCTATCTGCTGGCCCGCGCGCTGCAGCGCGCCGGCACGTCCGACATCGGCGAGGTGCGGCGCGCTGCGGCCGGCCATCGCTACAATTCGCCGCAGGGTCCGGTCTGGATCGACGGCAGCAACAACCACTGCGTCCTGACGCCGCGGCTCGCCGTCTCCAACGCCGAAGGACAGTTCGACATCTTCTGGGAAGCCGAAGCTCCGGTCAGGCCGGATCCTTATCTGACGCAGCTCGACATCGCCGCCAGTCCCGCGCGGGATGGGACGTTGCCGAACGCGCCACATTTGCGGGTCGTGAAATGAGCAAACCGTCTTCATTTTCGCTGCGCGGACGCAAGGCGCTGGTCGCCATCAAGGACGAGCGCGACGCCACCATCGTCAGGCGCCAGTTCGAGCGGCTCGGGATCGACATTGTCACATGGGATGGCAACGCCAATGTCGACTGCCGGCCGGACGTCACGCTGATCGACGACGAATTCCTGCCGCTCACCTCGCCGGCGCAGCGTGCATCGCTCGGGCGCAGCCCGGTCATCGCCCTGCTCGGCACCGAGACGCCGAGCCGCCTGAAGCTGGTGCTCGACCTCGATCCGGCATCGTTCCTGGTCAAGCCGCTGCGCTCGGCCGGCATCTATGCCGCGCTCGTGCTGGCATTCGAACGAAGTGAGCGCAGCAACGAACTGAAGCAGCAGGTGCTCAAGCTCGAACAGCGCCTTCGATCGCGCCGCGTCGTGCTCGCCGCCGTGCTTCAGGTGATGCATACGCACGCGCTGGCCGAACCGGCCGCCTTCGCGCTGATCCGGCGAGCCGCCATGGAGCAGCGCAAGACCATCGAGGAGCTCTCGGCCGAGATCACCGCAAAGGGCTCCCTGCCCCGCGCAACCGGCTAGTCGGTATCGCCGAAGCCCGGCCCAAGACCGGGCATGATGGGTCCGTGAAGCGATCGAACACGATTGCCCCGCCGCCGCAGCCGCGCGCTACAAAAATATCGAAAACAACCCCATGCAAAGGAGCCGGCGGCTGCCGGCGTCGACAGGGCTACTTGACACGTCGGGCAACTCAGATTTCTAATATTCAGAAATCATGCTTCCCCCCGTCCGCAAATGCCGGGCGAGGTGAAGCGCTGCCCGCTCCGCACCTTTCCGGATCATGTCCTAGTTCACGACCTGTCGGCGCTCCTCCGGCGTCAGCTTCTTCATCTGCTCCGCGCTCAGTTGACCGTCGCCGATCAACTGGAAGGCGCTATTCGGGTCATACTGGCTTTGCTTGTCGTTGCCGCGCCGCTTCTGATCATCGCTGCCGTCGCCGCCGCCATAGCCGAGCACTTCGACGATGATGACGGAGGGCTGCTCGTTGGTGCTTGGCGGCGGCACGGCGGCTTGCTTGGCAGCGGCTCCCGCCGTATTCGAGGCTTCGCTCAGGGCCCCCATGTTGGGTGCCTGGACCTGCGGCACGCCGATCACGCCCCCTTGCGCCTGAATGTTGGCAGCGTTGACGATATGTAGCGCAGCGATGTTGACGAAGCTCGACGCGCGAATGCCGGCCTCGCCCGCATCGACGGTACCGAGCGGCGCGATCAGATCGACCGTGCCGCGCGGCACCTCCGGGATCGGCTGCAGCGTCGCGATGCCGGCGCCGCTCGACGGCACCACCGGTGATATCGTGATATTGCCGTAGTTGTCGTAGGCGCGCTTGGGCGGCGTGTAGATCACCGTGGTCTTGGCGCCGCGGCCGGCATTGATGTCGCCCTCCGCCGACCAGATCACGATATTGCCGCCGAACGTCGTCATGATGCGCGACAGGCCCATCAGCACGCTGTTCTGCGAATAGATCTGGATGTTGCCCGCGCCCTGCGTGATGAGGCCGGCATCGGCGCCCGGCACCAGTCCCTCGGTCCCGATCGTGACGCCGCCGCCCGGCGTCAGGAACTGGATGTCGCCACCGAAATCGGTGTGAACAAAGCCGCTTTGAATCTTGTAGTTCGCCGCGCCCGGCGTGCCGGAGGCCGCGGTGAACATCGTGATGTCGCCACGATAGGCGGACGGGTTCGGGAACAGCGCCGCGATCGCCTCGCGTCCGCGCAGATAGGAGCCGGCGCGCGGGCCACCGGTCTGGTTGTATTCGCGCCCGCCCGCGGTCAGCTCGGCATAGTAGACCTGGCGCAGGAAGATGCGCTGCTGCGCGTCCGGCAGTGCAAGGAAGTAACCGAGCGCATCCGCCTTGGTCCCGCCATAGCCGAAACGTTCCGTGAGCCAGTCATAAAGCTCGTCGCCGTAGGTCTTCGCCACCTTGCCGTGCTGGTCAGCGAGTGGCCCCGCACCGGCCAGATTGCCCGGATCGAGATAAAGCTTGGCAAAGCCGGACCAGTCCACCTGTCCGGTGCCGATCTCGCCCGTGCCGACACCGGCCTGCATGACGACACCAGCGCCGAGCCGCTTGTCGCCGGCGGCGAGAGCCCCGATGCTTTCGACCGTCGCGGTCGATCCCTGATAGATGTTGCCGGCCGCCGTGATCTCGAGCGTGCCGGGGCCCGCAATCAGCCAGCCTGGCTTCGCGTTGGCGTCAAGCCCTGGCCAGCCTGCATAGATGATGCTGCCACCCGCCGCGATGGTCGAGACATCGTTTGCATCGTCGTGCAGGATCAAGCCCTTGGTATCGACAATGCTGCCGCCGGCCAGCATCCGCAGCGGCCCTGCTGCCTGATAGTAGAGACTGTCAAAGGCAATGTTGCCGACGTAGCGGCGCACCGTGATGGCCTGCCCGTATGTGATGCTCGTGATATCACCGTTCACGGCATAGATGCGTGACACATTACCCGGGTCCTGCACGGCCCGATCCTTCACCGTGTTTGCATCAAAGACGAAGGGGTGCCCGCCTCGGTCCCAGGAGTAGACGGCTCCGTTGGTGGCTCTATCGTTCACGGCGGTGTAGTCGCCCCAATAATTGGAGCCAGTTATTGACTGCCCCGTGCGGCTGCCGAGCAAACTTGCCCAGCCCGGCCAGAACGGTGTCGCGAGAGCCGACATCGATGTCGTCAACGGACCCATCACGAGTGTGTCGCCAAGGATGGATCCCTGCGCCAGCACCTCGAGCTCGCCGTTCTGTGACGGCAGCATCATCCCGCCGCCCGGATTGTAGATGTTGCCGTTCGCGGCGATCTGCCGGACGATCGAGGGGAAGAAGCGGGAGTCGCTGTAGGCATTGGCCGACGCGAGCGAGCCGCCAGCCGCGAACATGTTCACCGCGGTGTTCCCCGTCCACAGCGTGAACCAGCTCGCGCCCTCGCCGCTCGCGGAGCCGCTGCCGATGTCGGTCAAGCCGGTCATGCCGACGATGCCCGGATCGATAATCGCTCCCATCGCCAGGTCGCCGCGCGCACGAAGGTCGATCACGCTGTCGCCCAGTGCGAAATCGCCACCGACAAGCGTCGTCATCGAATACGCCGTCAACGGATTGATCGGTCGCGGATCCGACCCGCCATCGTTGCGAAAGTTTGTCGCGACCAGGCTGCCGAAATCGCCGGTCGCGATGTCGATCCGTCCACGCAGGTTCACGAACTGATTGCCGCCGGTACCGATATCGCCTGCCTTCACCGACAGCACGCCACCGCCTGTCTGCACCAGACTGCCATCGGCCATCACCCGGCCACTGCCGCCGACGGCGACGACGACGCCGCGACCTGCATCGCCGATCGTGCCACCCGCTTGCAGCGTGACATTGCCGCCGCCGAGCGTGCCGAGACCGGAGAATGCAGATAACCCCAACGACTGAATGCTGGGGTCGCGGATTTGATCGTACGTATAGCTGCCGAAATTGATCCCCCAGGCCGTCCGCTGGCCGATCTCGGAGCCGCCCTGGCGCCACAACCAGGAGCCGATCTGGGTCGATCCCGGCCTCAGCGTTCCCTTGACGTCGCCCTGCGTCACAAGCAGGAAATCGCCGCCGTGTTCGGGGTAGTACAACCGTTCCGGGCCAAGTGTCGGTTCATAGTTGGCGTTGTCGGAGCCAAGCAGGGTGCCGTCGGTCAATCTGCCTCGGGCGAGGTTGTAGGGATCATTCGCCGCCGTCCCGGTCTCCCTGACCGCGGTGCCGGACGTGTAGACGCCGAACGGGGATTGCTGGTCGTAATTGCCGCCGGCAAGAATTTCGAGATCACCGGTGCCGGTGCGCAGGACGCTGACGCCGACCGTCGTCGGCTTGTTGATCGTGACGTTGAACGGATCGTTCAACACAACATTGCCAGATCCGGCGAGCGCGCCGGCGGTCTGCAGCGATCGACTGTCGGCGCTCGCAAGATCGGCGCCGCCCACCAGCCGGAATGACCAGGATTGCGTGCCAGGTGCGAGCATCGGGGCGATCGCCCAGGCCTGGCGATCGCCGGGCCCGATCAGATTGACGTTCAACATGTTGGCCGGCAGCACCGTGCCCTTGGGAAGCGGCGTATCGGCAGCGAATGTGTACCCCCCGAATACATAAAGGCTAGCACCCGCCGGCAGCCTCAGCGGCTGGAGAACCAGACTGTTGAACGTATTGATGAAGGCCGGCCCGGTAAAATAAACGCCTTTTTCGAACACGGTGCCGGCCGGAAATTCCGTGTTGGTCAGCAACGTATCACCTGGATTGTAGGTCCTATCCGGCGTGATGATGTGCCCGCCATTCAGCTTCCTGGTCTGAACATTGGGTCCTCTGACGGTGTAGTCCTCCGCCAAGGTGACCGTGGCGGGCAGCGGATGTGCGGCACTCGGGCTCAGCTTGACCGTGCCGTCAGCGAGATTGAGCTCCATGTTGACTGTGGCACTGGTCGGTATGGTCGATCCACTGCCGATGACCACACCATCGGTCGTAACGGTGTAGGGGGACGTCAACGTGCCCGTGGCAATCACCGTCACCGCATCTGGCGAAGCGGGCGGTGGCGCGAAACCATCATTGATGCTGCCGTTGATCTTGAGATCGCTCGCGGCGCGCACCACGAGCACGCCCGGCTCGCCGGAGCCGCGCACCGCCGGATCGGCATTCGGCCCGTAGCGGTAACCGGAGAAATCCAGATCGCCCTTGGTCGACAGGCTGCCATCGGACGTGATGGCGACGCCCGGCCGCAGATGGAAGGCGGAACCATAGGCCGCGAGCCCGGAAAGGCGGTTCTGCAAGTCGCTGTTCTGAAGCGCGGCGTTGATGAACTGCGTGCTGTCGACATGCAGACTATCGAGATAGGCCTGATCGATGATGCTGCCGCCCGGAAGGTCGTAGGTGCGGAAACCGTTCAGCGCGATGCTGCTCGCACCGCGAATATTGAGCGGGCCGCGCGCGTCGATCGCGATATCGTTGGCGCCCGCACCATCGCCGCCGGCGCCGCCGCGGCGCGGCGCGCTGAGCTCCAACTTGCCGCGCGCGACGCCGTCCGGCGACGTCATGTCGATGGTCGCGCCCGCGGCCAGCGTCATGGTACCGTGCGTGGTGGTGAGTTCGACACGCGCCGTGTTGTTGGGTTCGATCGCCGCCCCGTAGCTGTCGGTCTGGAGCACGTTGCCATGGACATCGAGCACGGCATTCGACGCGAGACTGAGATCGCCACTCGCGGACAGGCGGATGGTGCCGGGCTTCGCCCCGCTGGCGTCGATCCTGCCGTTCACCGCGAGGCTGCCCTGATCGACCGAGACCGTGACATAGCGCGCCTTGACGCCATCACCGACGACGAGGCTGCCCTGGCGGAGATCAAAGCTGCGGGCGTAGAAGAAACCGGCATCGTTGAGTTTGGCGTTCAGCGCGGCGAACTCACCGAAATTCTGTGCCGCTACCGTGAACTGGCCGCTGTCAAAATCGCCCGTCGACGATCCCCTGAGCGCACCGGCGAACGAAACCTGCCCATGGGCGGCGTCGATGGCCTTGGCCGAGATCGAGCCCGCCGCGTTGTTCACGGCCGAGACATCGATCACCGAGCCCGCGTTCTGAATGATGTTGCCGTTGGTCGAGCTCAGGATGAGATCACCGCCCCAGCTGAACTTGGTGACGTCGAAGAAAGCGATGCCGCGACCGGAGAGGTCAATGGTCGCGTTGGCACCGAGCACGACATCGTGCGTCGCATTCAGCGTCAGCTTGCCGGAGGGTAAGGCGAAAGCGGTGTCGAGAAAGACGCTGTCGCCAGTGAAAGAGAGCGTGCCGCCGAGATCCGTCACGCCGTGCGTATCGGCGGAAGCCGCCCCTGCCGGCGCGATCAGACGCAAGGCAGCGCCCGCGCTGACATCGAGCTTGGACCCATTGCTCGCCGTGATCAGCGGGGTCGCGATGGTGAGCGTGCCGCCCTGCACCGCGCCGGTGCTGTCCTGGCTGAGCCCCACCGTCAGCGTGCCGTTGCTGTTCGAGATGACACGCTTCGCCGCCGTGAGCGTGACATCGGAGAAGCCTAGCGCCAGGCGGCCCAGCGTTGCGCCGTCGGTCGGCTTGCTCAAAGATGCGTCGAAGCCGAACAAGATTTCGTTGGCCGTGATGGCGAGATGCCCCGATCCGGTGCCGGGCCCGCCGGGCAGGACGGCGCCGGGCGCCTGGTTTCCGTATGGGCTCGCGACAGTGCCGCTGCCCGTGCGGATGCCGTTCCAGACCAGCGTGTCGGCGGTGATGCGGGCCGTGTCGCTCGCGGAGCCGAGGCCATAGATGGCCGGCGTATTGAGAACGAATTTGAGAGAATCGGACGAAGACCCGCCCTGGCGCGTGGTGTCGAGGTCGACGCTTCCGATCAGATTGAAGGAGCCACTTGCCGTGATGATGAGTTGCTCGAGCGCGGGCGTGCCCGCAGTCGTAGAGGGCCGCAGCAGCTTGTCGAGCACGCCTTGGGTGAGATTCCAGCCCGTTGGCAGTTGGCCCGCCGCCTGCGCCGCGGCGAGCGCGGCCTCGGTGCCGACATTGACCTGCTCCTGGGTGACGTTGAGGTAACGCGCGCCGAAATTGACGTCGCCCATGGTGAGCCCGCCCGGCGCGGCGAGTACCACACTGCCGTTGGTGAGGAGCGAGGCACCGCTGGCGATGCTGATCTTGCCGGGTCCGACGGCATCCAGGAATTGGAACCAGCCATTGGCGACCGCGAGCACGGCCGGACTGTTTGCGGGATCTGCGGACGAATAAGGACCGATGTTCGAATAGACGTAGCCGAGCGTCGAATCCACGATCCCATTGCCCAGTCCACGCGTATCGATCGTCGCGCCGCCCGACATGCCGATGGTTTTGGCGACCAGGAAAACCTGGCCGGCACGGATGGTGGCGCCGTCGAGCAGATTGACGGCCGCGGTTCCCCCTGCGTCAAAATAGATCTTGGCGCCGGTTCCCGGATTGTCCTCCTTGTAGAATGTACTCGTGCCGCCCAACAGCAGCGTCGGTGCCTTGAAGGCATTGACGTCGTCGCTCGATACGGACGTATGTCCGGCAATCGGCGCAGCCCCTGACGCCGTGATGTCGAGCACGGCAGGACCCGACGAGCCGAGCAACGGCCTGACGATCAATGCACCGTCAATGCCGCCGTTGGCGCCCTCGAACGACGCGGTGCCGGCGAAGGACAGCGATTTGCTACCATCAAGCGGCGTGCGAAGACCGATTTCGAGTACCTTGCCATCGTCCGGCAGGCGGGGCCGGAAGCCACCGAACTTGGCTGCCTGCGCACGTGCGAAATCGGCATAGCTGGTCTCGTTGTACTGCGAATAAGACCGCATAGTCTGGCCAGCGGTGAGGATCACCCGCGTCGGCAACGTGTCCAGGATTGCCGTATTGGCAACTCCGAGATAGCCCGACGTGACGACGGAGCCGTTGCCTGCCGCCGCCGAGGCCATCATGGTTGTTCCGGTCGCGCCAAGCTCGACGCGATAACCGCCCGGCAGCAGCGCATAGCTCGAGGGCAGCAGCGTGTAGGTGCCCGCAGGCAACCCCGGCACGCCCGTGGACAGCGTGATCTGCTGGCCGATCGCAGGATCGCCTGCGCCATTGCTCGCGATCGCCGGAGCATAGTTCGCCGCGTAACCAGGCAGGATGGCGTAGACCTTGTTGCCGGTCGCACTGTAATTGTTGATCGGGTTGGCGTTGACGAGTACCGTCTTCAGCACATCGACCGAGCCACCCCGGCCGGAGATGAAACCCGCGCCGGTCAGCGTGCCGCCGCCGGTCAGATCGATCACGGCTCCGGCCTCACCCACGAACGATGTGGCACCGATCGAAACGCCGCTCGCGATCTTTGTATTGCCCGAAGTATCGACAATCGAGGCGCTCGCCAGATTGAGCAAGGTGCCGTCCGCACCTTGATAGGTGATGCCGTCCGAAGTCCCGCCGAACGGCATGATCAGGCCGGCAGCGCTCGCGGAAGTGATGCTGCCGCTGCGGAACGTGACGTGTGGATCGGGTAAACCATTGGCATACGCTTGAACGTAATTGTCGAACCAGATGCGCCCCAGCGGCGCGCGAACGACTCCACCCTGGTCGATGTTCGAGGCAATGAAGACCAGTTCGCCAAAGACCGAAGCCGGCACCGTCGGCGTCGCGTCGTCATTACGGCGGATGACGAGACGGGCATACGGATCGTAGCCGGTAGCCACCCCGTCCGGACGAAGCCCAACAATGATGGTCGCGACTGCGCCGCTCAAGGGATAGATCTGGTCCGCGGTCAGCGCGAGGTTCTCGACATCGAGACCGCCATTACCGAACCGGATGTCGCCCGTGCTCTGCAAGGTGACCTGGTGAAAGCCGCGCGCATCGACGGGGAGATTGACGGGACGTCCAAAATTCACGTCTCCGCTGCCTTGACTGCCGGTGGCTCCGAACTGGACCTTGCCATAGACGTCGATCAGATCGCCGGAGATCGTGAAACTGCCGCCGTCCGACGGATTGCGGACGTGAAGATCGTTGATCCCCGGGGAATAACCCACTTGCGCTTGCGCCTTTGCCGCGTCGTAGACGCCACCGAGGCGAACATAGGATGCGGACAGGCGTATTGTGCTGTTTGGTGTATCGGGCGCGGCGGCAATGACGCCGCTGGACAGGTGCAGGCTGCGCGACAGGCTGAGATCAATATTGCCGTCAAAGATGAGAAGATCGCGCGTGTAGAGCGAAAGCGATCCAAAGCCGCCCTTCTGGATCTGGTCGACGCCGATGACCGCCCGTCCGAATTGCATGGCCGGATCGGCCTCGCCGGGCAGCAGATCGGCGCTCAGGCCACTGCCTGGGGCGCTCTGCACCAGCCTGATATCGCGCGACCGCTGGAAAGCCGCGGGCAGATCGCCTACGGCATAGGGCGCGTTCGCGTTGGGCTGCCCCGTTGCATAGCCGCGACTCGACATGGTCAGGTTCAGCGTCCCGCCGGAGGCGCCGCTGCCACCGGCCGCTGCGCGCATGGTGCCGTCCAGCGCCATGCCGAAACTTGAGTACAGCGAGATGGTCCCGCCGTCGCTCGCAGCAAATGTCGGGATATAGGTCCTGCCGTTCTGGACCTGGACCACCGCAGAGGTACCCGACGCATCGATCAACGCGCCCGGCCGAACGATCACGAAGGCATCACTGACCACGGGATAACCGTCGGAGTTGAGCCCTCCAGTGCCGCCGATGCTGATCGTTCCACCATCCGGCACCGCTGCGTAGGAAACCCCGCGCTCGTCGCGCCCCACCGCATCGCGGGCCGAGACATCCAGCACCGCGTCGTCGCCGATCCAGATCGAGCGCGTCAGGCCGAACTCGCCGTAACCCATATTGTACCTGGTGTCGCCGGTGGCGTCCTGCAGGCTCGTGATCAGGATATTGCCGGCGGGCGCCTTGATCGTGCCGTCGATCACCGTCTGACGATTGGCGTAGATCGAAACCGAACGCCCCGGATCGACGTTGATCGATGCGCCCTTCGCCAGCGTGAAATCATGCAGGCTCCAGAATGTCAGATCGGCACCGGCACGCTGCGTGGCGCCATGCGTGAACGAGTTGATTGTAAATTTGGGTGGCGTCCACAGTTCCGCGGCATCCGTGACGAGGCTGCCGCTCGGCGCGGTGTAGCTGCCCTGGGTGAAGCGATAGACCGGCACCTCGGCGTCCACGCGCGTGCCTTCGCCGATCTGAATGCCGGTGTTGCTGCTGATGTTGTAGGCCGTGAAGCCGGACTGGAAGATCGCGGGATCAAGCACCAGCGCATCGGCCACGGCCGCGCCGATCGCGATCTGCTGGCCCGCGTTCAGCGTCAGCGTTCCGCCGCCGGCAAAGCCATACGCGCGGATCGTGCCATCGAGGATGAGCGGATTGGTGAAGAATTGCGTCCAGGCGAGATGCGAATAGTCATTGGCGACCAGGCTGACATTGCCGCCCTTGCCGCCCTTGGTCTTGCCGGTCGCCAGGATGGCGGCGCCCGATGACACGTCGATCAGCGACCCGCGCGCAAGCGTGATGCCGCCCGTCGTCGAAACCGTGAAGTTGCCGCCATCCACATGCGCCTGCCCGGACACATCGGCTCCTGTCAGTCCGTTGCTCCACAACCCGCTGAGATCAACGGCGACGTTCTGGCCGATCGTGACCTGCGACTTGCCGTCCGCGTCGCGAAGCGCCCACCATTGCTCGTTCTGGTTCTGGCCGAACACAGCATGCATCAGATTGGTCAGCGCGATGCTGCCGCCATGCGCCGTGACGTTTGCGCCGAGTTCGACATGCGGCGCCGCGAAGATCACCTGTGCGCCGGGGGCGAGTTCGAGCGGCGCCTCGACGAGGATCTCCTTGCTGCTCGCAAAGTTGAGACCGCCCAGCTTGGCGGCGTTGAGCGTGTCCGAATTGAAGAATGCGGTCCCGATGCGATCGTCGGGCAAGACCGACGTGACGTTCAGCGCCTCCGATATCTCAGGCGTCCGCCCGAAGGCGACCCGCGCGGCGGATGCACCGGTGAGACCCAGCCCCGAATAGCCGCCGAGCGCGAGCTTGCCCTGGAGCGGGGCAACATTCTGAGACAGCTTGTAGCCGTCGGTGACGCCGTCCGGCCGAGCCGTCGTCTGGCGTGAGCCGGTGACGACATCGGCGACGATGTCAGCTTCGAAGACTGACGTCGGCGTCGACAGCACGAGAGAGCCGGCGTCGCGGCCGATGGTGTAGCCGTCTTCCCAGCGGGTCGTCACGCGGGCCTTGCCGAACGGGCTGGTCCAGACTTCGGTCAGATTCGGTGCAACCTTGCCGCCGAGCTTGTGCTCGCGAATGAAGCCGGCGCCGGGGCCGTAGAACTGCATGTCGGCGCGGGCCTGCCCGACGCTGTAGAGACGACCGTCCGAGCCAAGGAAATTGGTGGTCCTGATATAACCGCCCTGGTAGCTGACCGAACCGCCGGAGACGTCGAACACCGCCCCCTTCTGCGCCACGACTTCCTGCGCCGACAGCGTGACGGTGCCGCCAACCGCGGCCCATTCGCCGATCCGGTGGGCGGTATTGGCGAGATAACCGGAAACCTCGAGCAGGCCACCCGGCGTGTAATAGCGGTCGGTCGCATAGCCGCCGGTGCCCGCGGGCACCAGCACCAGGTCGCGGGCATCGATCCAGACATCCGCGTTCTTCAGATTGTCCCGATCACGATTGGCCGGCGAGTCGCGCAGTTCGTTGCCCTGTACGTTGATCAGGAGGTTGTTGGTCGACATCGGCAGCATCACGCCGCGTACACCCGAGACGTCGATGACGGACCCGCTTTCGGCGAAGACGCGGTGGCCGGCACTGACCGTTACCTGACCGCCCTGTGCCTGCGTGGTCGAGCCCTCCCTGAAATTGACGGTGCCGCCGCTGACGATCTCGATACGGCCCTGGTCGAGCCGGTCGGAAAGCTGTGAAAGATTGTCGAACTGGGCGTTGGCGACCGGAGCGTGGGCGAAGGCCTTGGAATCGGCGACCAGTTGGCTGCGTTGGCTGTCGAGCGCGGTCTCGCTGCTGTCGAGCTCCGGCAGGATCGTGGTCAGACTGCCGCTGCCGAGCGTGACGCTGCCCGCTGCGTCGGACGCGGCGTTCAACAGGTGGATGGTGCCACGGGTGTTGACCGAGCTGGTGGCGACCAGCACGCCATCCTGGGTGATGCTGCGGCCCGCGAGCGTGATGTCGCCTTGCTGGGCGAAGATCAGGCCGGTATTGCCGACCGCGGCGATCGCGTCGCGCACGATCGGCGAGATTTCGTTGCCGCGCGTGGTCGATCCCTGGTTGGCATCCGTGCTGTAACCCGGCCGCAGCAGAAAGTCGTTGCCGGCCGCGAGTTGCACCTGGCCGCGCGGCGCGGTGATCGAGCCGGCATTGCTGACCTCGGTCCCCATCAGCAGGACGAAGCCGCCGCCCTGCGTCACCGAGGACGGCGGGTTGGTCGAGATCAGCGCGCCGGCCTCGACCCTGACCGCACCGCGGGCATCGGTGAAGCTCGGCACGTATTGGCCGCTGGCCTGCTGCGAGTAGATGCCGTTTCTGAGGAACTGGGTGTCCGTTATGTTGGCGGTCGAGGCGATCAGCGCGCCGACATTCACCTGGCTCGCACCGCCGAAGATGATGCCGTTCTGGTTGATCACATAGACCGCGCCGTCGGCCTTGATATTGCCGAGGATCTGGCTCGGCGCCGTGCTGCCGACCACGCGGTTGAGCGCCACCCAGTTCGCATTGCCCTGCTGGTCGAAGGTCAGCGTGGTGCGCGCGCCGACGTTGAACGAATTCCAGTTGAGGATTGCCTGCGGCCTGGTCTGCGCGATGCCGACCTGGGTCTGGCCGGCGGCGTCGACCGCCTGGGTCGGCGCATTGGCGCCCTGCCAGCCCGGCGCCGCCTGCAGGCCGCCGGGCGCGAGGCCATTGGGCACCGCGACCTGCGGCAGCGTCACCGAACGCTGCGAGGTCTGGGCCGCGCTGCGCGCAGCGTTCTGCAAGCCCTGGATCGCCTGGATGGCGCGCGTGGCCCGCGCCATCGCATCCTGGCCTTGCTTGGCGGCCGCCGCCGCATCCTGCGCGGCCGACTGCGACGCCGCCATCGCCGCGGCGGAGGGCGACACCGTCCAGCTCGATCCGAACGGGCGTGCAACCACCGGTGCGCTGGCCAGAAGCGCCACGACACTGACGCTGCCGAACAATGTGGTGCGAACGGTCGCGCGGGACAGGGACCTGGAGGGGCGGGAAACCATGGGATCGCTTTCTTGCGCCGGGCGACAACAGCCGAACATTTCGCGTCTCGGCACCAGCACCGAGACCCTCGCGGCTGAGACGATCCCGAATGGCTCGACCCGCACGCCCCGGTCGGAATTTTTTTGCAGCCCTGCGCGCCTCTGCTCAGCTCAGCAGCACAATGCCGCCGGGAAGTGTTTTCGCCTTGACGCCAAAGGCCTGCTCGATCTGCACGAGAACCTCGTCGATCCGGTCGATATGGAAGCGGCCATTGATCAGATGGGCGTTCAGCTCGGCATTGACGATGAAGATCCGGCCCGATCGGTACCTGTTCACCTCTTCCACCACCTTGGGCAGCGGCGTGTACCGGAAGATCAGCAAACCCTCTTGCCAGGCCGCTTCGACGGCCGGATCGATCGTGACGGTGTCGCTCATGCGCCTGTCGTCATAGGCGATCTGTTGCCTTTCACGAACAATGCGGGCATTTCCCTGGTGCTCGACGCGGACCTCGCCTCCGAGACAGGTGACGCGGACCTCGGCCCCGAGATAGCGCACGTCGAACGAGGCCTGCGTTGCAACCGTTTGGCCACTCGACGCAATCACCGTCACCGGTCGCGACACCTGCGGGGTCGTCGCGATCGATGCCTGTCCGGTGATCAACTCGATCCGGCTACTGTCGCCATGGTCCGGGCGCAGCGCGATGCTGGTCCGCGTATCCAGGTTGATCGACACGCTGTCGTTCAGTGCAAGCTTGCGCTGCTCTCCGGCACCCGTCCGGTAGTCCGCCGCGAGCTCGGACCATGACGGCCAGAGCGCAAGCGGGGGACGCAGCGCCACTGCCCCCGCAGCCACGGCGGCGGTCGCAAGGCCGCCGCGAAGCACCCGCCGGCGGGTCATCACGCGCCTTGCTTCGCCATCGAGCAACACGCCAAGCGATGCAGGGTCATAGCGGAGGTTATGGCCGGCGCTACCGACCGTCTCCCAGAGCTTGCTCGCCTTCGCGAACGCAATGGCATGGGCTGCGCTCTGTCGGCGCCACAGCTGGAATGCGTCGGCGTCCTCGACCGTCGCGTCTCCGGACGTCAAGCGCCTGACCCAGGCATGTGCTTCCCGCTCCATCGCGCCGAGGCCCATCGTCGATTTACCGCCTTTGCTCGTCATGCAGACTTGCCTGCCTCGCAGCGCACCCGGCCTCCGCAGCCGGGTCGTCCGCTTGTCCATTTGACGTTCGCCATCGCCATGAACCGCACAATTATTTTCCGAGCTTTCGCGCGCAGTGTTCCTGGGCGAGGCGAAGCTCCTTCTCGACCAGACGCAATGAGACCCCCAGCCGGCTGGCAATTTCCCGCTGCGGCATGCCCTGGAGACGTGCCGCCAGCAGGATGACCCGGCGGCGCGGCGTCAGTTCGGCGATCGCCTTCTCCAGGGCCTCGATCTCGAAACGGGCCTCCGCAATCTGACTCGGCCCCGGCGCGTCGTCCACAAGATGGAGCAGATCCTGAACCTCGTTGTGCGCGAGACGCCGTTTTTCGGCCCGCTGCCGGTCCATTGCGACGTTGAAAGCCATCCGGAACAGATACGCGGCCGGGCTTTGCACCGCCCCCGCCACTTCGGCCCGGCCGAGACGCACATAGGTGTCCTGCAACGCATCGCCGGCGAGCTCCGCCGATCCCAGACGACGGCTCAGCCGCTGCTTGAGATCGTCGTAACGGTCAGCCAGGAAGCTGCGGAGCATGGTCCGGTTTGCGTCGCTCATCGCAGCACGCTCAGTTTACCTCGCCGCTGGTACGGATTGCGTCGATCCCGGCGCAGTCCTGCGTCTGTTCCGACGGGCGCGGCGCGACGACCATGGTGAGGGGTTGCGAGATGCCCGGCGGCGGCACGTCCTTGATTCTCAATCCGCGCAGCGTCGTCTCGATCGCGCTATCGACGCGCGCATCACCCGTCTTGCCGAGAAGCCTGGTCTGCTGGACGGCGCCCGTCGACGCGATCCAGAACTGCACCGCGATCCGATAGCGGCCCGGCCGCAACAGGCTGTCCCTGCAGAAGGCGTCCCGAACGCGCTCCTGCACCTGCGCATAGTAACGGGCGCGGATGACCAGATCGGCCTTTTTCGGATCGATGTCGGGCGCCGCCGGCTGCCCGGCCGCCGGAGACGAGGGCACGATCACCACCGCATTCTCCGACGTCAGACGGCCGACCAAGCCGGTTCCGTCGAGCAGGACCTGCAGCGCATCCGACGGCGCGAAATCGCCCCTCACCTCGCTTGAGCGCCGGCCGGTCGCAAGCCGCGCATCGTAAAGCACCTCACGCCGCGCCGTGGCGCCGTAACGTTCCAGCGCGGATGTCAGAGGCTGAGATGGAATATCGAACGGCATGCGCGGCGCAGACGCGTTCGTATTCTCCTGTCCCGCCGCGAGGTCGGCACTGGCGCCCAGCATGCAAAGCCAGATCAGAACGTATAGCCGACAAGCATCTGAGGGGCGCCCCGCCCGGCCCCTCGAAAGATATCCAATACTCATCGTGTCCGCGTCGATTGTTCCCAGGCGGGCCGCTGTGTCCAATCTGCAACGTTAACGTCGAAGTGTGACAGCGGTGCGTAGGCGCAAGAGGAAGACCTGAGCCGGCCCCGGGGACGGCGGTCCCCATTATTTCTTCAGTTCCGCATAGAGCTGCATCACCCGGTGCGGCAGCACCTCGATGCGCGGCACCCGGAGGGCATGGCGCGCGCCGAACATGCGATCGAGCTGGGGAAACCTGTCCTCACCGATACCGAAGGCAAAAATGTCGACGCCGCGCCGCCGCAATTGCTGCGCAGCCCGGCGCGCATCCTCGACCAGATATTGCGGGTCCGGGACGTCGACATCGGACGGCTCGCCATCGGTGAGGACCAGCAGCACCTTGCGGAATGCGCGTCGTTCCGCGAGGTAGCCCCCGGCATGGCGCAAGGCCGCGCCAAGCCGGGTGGAATGGCTGCTGCCGAGCCCGGCGAGACGCGAACGCACGACGGCATCCATCGGCTCCTCAAAGCCCTTGATGCGCAGATAACGCACGCGCTCGCGGCCGTCGGAGCTGAAGCCATGCACGGCGATCGCGTCATTGGCGGCCTCGACCGCCGCTGCCATGATCGCGGCCGCCTTGCGCTCGACATCGAGAACGGCGCGGCCACGGCGGTCGCGGTCAGCAGTCGATTGCGACAGGTCGAGCAGCAGCAGAATGGCAAGATCGCGCGGCCCCGGTGCATCGCGCTGGTAGACCCTTGGTTCGCTGATGCTGCCAGCGCGACGCTCGATGGTCAGGGCAATCGCCGCGTCGATGTCGAGCGCCTCGCCGTCGCGCTGCCCCTTGTGCCTGATCCGGCGGCCGATCGACGCGTCGCGGGTCAACCGCGTGATCCAGCGGGTCGTCTCGGTGTCCGTCGGTAGCTCAAACGGCTGCGCGGAGACGGCCGCATCGGCCTCCAGGATCGTTGTCCAGTCCGCTCGCTCGGCCCGCGCCGCGTAATCCCATTCCGGATAGGTCGCGACCGGAAATCCGTCGAGCAGCGTCACCGCGGCGGCCTTGGCACGCAGCGTCTCGTCGGGTCTTGCATTGTCGTCGGTGGACTGTCCATCGGCGTCCTCGCGACGCTCTACACGCACGGAATCGACCGCAAGTTCGATGGTCTCGGTCGGGCTGTCCGGCTGATCGCCAAAGTTCCACAGCGCCAGATTGTCGTCGCGGTACGCCGGTTCGACGACATAGCTCTTGGCGTTGAACTGCAGCCGCATCTGCCCGATGTCGTTGCCGAGCAGCCCGCCGATCTCGCGGCTGATCGCCGGATCCGTCCAACGCTCGGCGGCAGCGGCAAACAGCTGTCGTCCCTTGCCCACCCACGCATCCGGATCACGATAGTCCGGATCGATCAGCGCCCGCGCCAGCCGCATCATCAGTCCCGCCGCGGTTGCCTGACCGGAGGGCGTCGCGCTGTGAAACGGCAGCCAAAGTCGCCGCAGCCCGGGCATCTCGCGCAGCGCCAGCGTCTCGACCCGGGCATCCTCGATCAGCGAGACCAGCGCGAGCTGCAACGCCTTCAGCCGCCCCACGGGAAAGCGGACGGTGGAGTGCACAAGATGCGCTCCGGCATGCGCGACCGCCGCGAGATAGGTAAAGTCCGCCGCCTCACCCTCGAAGCCGGGAAGGGTCTCCGGAAGACCGATGAAGCCGGCAGCGAGCGAGGTGCGCCGCGGCACCGGCGTCGGTGCCATGGCAAGCTTGCGGAAGCGCGGCTTTCTATTCCACAGCGCAAGCGTCGTCGCCGCGAGGCGCTTCTCCAGCCGTGCAAAGTCGTCGCCGGTCCGTCCCACCGCGAACAGCCGCGCTGACAACGGATCGTCGAGCGCGAAATAGGCGCGCCGGCGCGACGCGCGGCCGCCGCTTGCGCGCAAGCCGGCCGAAACCCAGGCGGAAAAGTCCGCGCCGCCGGCATGCGCCAGCAGCGGCTCCAGCCGGCCGATCGCAAGGCTCACCGATTCCGGGCCAGCATCGGCGAGTTGGCCAAGCGCAGCGAGCACGGCGGTGAGGTCTCCAGCACCGGCAAGCCGCGGCAGCACCTTGGACAATTCGGTCAGCAACCCATGAGCGGCGCGGCTTCCCGCGCCGCGGCCGATATCGCCGGCGGCGTGCCCGATCGCGATCAGATCGGCGGTCGATCGCTGCGCCGGCCATTGCTCTGACAGCCGCAGAAAGCCCAGAACCACCGCATGGCCGAGATTGGCACCGAACAGGTCGTGGACAGCCTCATCCCAGGCCGCGAGGTGATCGATTGCCCCTGCGCGCTGCAATGCGGCCCGCGCCGCCAGTACGGCCGAGCCGATCTCGTCGTGGCCGCGCAGCAGTGCCGCAAGCCGGCGTCCGGACCGGAAGCTATCGAGCGAACTGATTTGCGCGACCGCCACCTGCGAGCGTCCATTCACGCAGAGGCCGAGATCACGTCGCGCAGCGTGTTCCTGGTGTCCGCGTCATCGGTCAAGGGCACGACGATCGTGGTCTCGCAGGCCTTCTCGAGGCTGATGCCGCATCCGATCAGGCGGCCGGCATTGACCAGCATGCGGGTCGAGGCGCCTTCGTCGAGCCCCTGACCTTTCAGATTGCGGCTGTGCTGGGCGATCCTCACCAGGAGATCGGCGAGGTTCGGTTCGATGCCGGCCTCGCGCGACACCACCTCGGTCTCTGCCGAGCGGTCGGGATAGCCGAAATCCAGCGCCGCGAAGCGCTGCTTGGTCGATTCCTTGAGGTCCTTGATCGCGCTCTGGTAGCCCGGATTGTAGGAAATCACGAGCTGGAAGTCGGAATGGGCGTGGATCAGCTCGCCACGCTTCTCCAGCGGCAGCACGCGGCGATCGTCGGTCAGAGGATGGATCACGACAGTGGTGTCCTGACGCGCCTCGACGATCTCGTCGAGATAGCAGATCGCGCCGAGACGCACGGCCGTGGTCAGCGGGCCGTCGCTCCACACCGTCCCTTCCGCGTCAAGCAGCCAGCGCCCGACCAGGTCCGCCGCGGTCATGTCCTCGTGACAGGCGACCGTGATCAGCGGGCGGCCGAGCCGCCACGCCATATACTCGATGAAGCGGGTCTTGCCGCAGCCGGTGGGGCCTTTCAGCATCACCGGCATGCGGCTCGCATAGGCTGCACCGAACAGTTCCACCTCGTCCTTGAGCGGCCGGTAATACGGCTCCTCGCGGATGCGGTACTGGTCGAGCAGCAAAGCGGGATTCGACAAGCTCACGCCTCCCATGATCGCGCAGGCAGCCGTTCGCAATCGTTCGAACTCACGATGCGAGCAGTTCCTTGAGCTTACCATCGATGAAGGCGACATCGACCGGATTGGTCCCCGGCCCGCCCGCGAAGTGGCCCCAGATCGACGGCACCGGCACGAACTTGGCGTTCGGCATGTTGGCGACCTCGTTCTCGCTGTCTTCAGGCGGGAAGTAGAGGTCGGTCTGCCCCGGCATGACATAGGTCTTGGCCTTGATCGCCCGCAGCGCGGCCTTGAAGTCGCCGTTGTAGATCTCGTTGGCGCTGATGTCGCCGTTCTGCCAGGTCCACAGCATGGTGAGCAGATTGTTGGGGTCCTTCGGCAGGAAGAAGCCCTCCCAGAACGCCACCAGGAAATCCTCCAGCGACGAATAGCCCATCGTCTTGATGTCGAGCTGCTCGCGATAGAACGCCTGCGAAAAGCCCCAGCCGGCATAGACCCGCGCGGCGGCGCGCAGGCCACGGGCCGGCTTGTCGGTGTACCAGCCCTCCTTCCACGCGGCGTCCGCCGTGAGCGCGGCCTTGACGCCTTCGAGGAACACGTAATTGTGCCGCGAACATTTCGCCGAGCCGCAGAACGGCGCCAGCAGATCCATCATGTCGGGGTAAAGCGCGCCCCAATGGAACGTCTGCAACGCGCCCATCGACCAGCCGACCACCAGGCGGATGTGCTTGATGCCGAACTTCTCGGTCACCAGCCGGTGCTGGGCGCGCACATTGTCATAGGCCGTCACCTGCGGAAACCGCGGTCCATTGTAGGGCTCCGGCGTGTTGCTCGGCGACGACGACAGGCCGTTGCCCAGCATGTTCGGAATGATGATGAAGTATTTCGCGGGATCGAGCGCCATGCCCGGCCCGATCAGCCATTCATTGTCGTAGTGCTGGCCGGAGTACCAGGTCGGATAGACGATCACGTTGTCCTTGGCCGCGTTGAGCTGGCCAAACGTCTTGTAGGCGAGCTTGCAGTCGCGGAGGGTCGCGCCGCGCTGCAAAGTCAAATTGCCGAGATCATAAATCTGATAGTCGACGCTCATTGATGTATCCTTCTTGCTCGATTGAGCTGATCGCTTACGCCGGACGCGCCACCTTTTCGGTCGAAGACTCCACCCGCGCGATCGCGCCGTACACGATGCCGGCGACCAGCGCGGCTGATATTGCAGTGGACAGCCCAGGCATCAGGTTTTCAACCGCAAAAGCGCATAGCGACCCGATGCCCCAGGCAATGAACGGCTTGGCACGCCAGTCGACATCCGCACGCGCCTCGGTGCGCAACAGATACTGGTCGACCAGGATGATCGCGCCGATCGGCGGCACCAGAATGCCGAGCAGCGACAGCCACTGGATGAAGAACGCCCAGACGTTGCCCGCGGCGACGACGATGCCGATGGCGCCGAGGATCACGGCCATCAGACGCATATTGGTGCCGAGGATACGCGACCAGCCGGTCGCCGCATTGTAGAGACAGTGTGAACACACCGAGCCGAGATTGGTGTAGAGGAAGATGAAGGCGAGGATGCTGAGCCAGGTCAGCTGCTTGCCGTTCATGTAGCCGAACATGTTGTCGACGCCGAACGGATTGGCGTTCGGCACTGCGAGCGCCGCCGTCATCACGCCGCCGACCAGCATCGCCACCAGATTGGCGAACGGAAACGCGCTGAAGGTGGCGAACAGCGACGCTCCCGGGCTGGGCGCCCAGCGGTTGAAGTCCGCGGTCACCGTTCCGGCATCGATGAACAGCGCCAGCACCACGGTGAGGCCGACGCCCATCGACATGCTGGCCACGCCATTGTTGCCGGCATAGCTGAAGATCGCTGCCGCTGTCGTGGTCGAGGCCGCATCAGCCGCAACCCAGAGGCCGAGCACGACGAACAGCGGCACCGACGCCAGCCCGATATAGTGCAATCCCTTCACCCCAACGAAGGTGATCCCGATATAGAGCACGCCGGCGACGATGGTCATCGCCACATAGTTGAGGCCGTAGGTCGAGGAGATCAACGCGCCGGTGATGCCGGTCTGCACCGCGTACCAGCCGAGCAGCAGGGTCGACAGCAGGCCCGACGCCAGCACATAGCCCTTCCTGCCGAACACGATGCTGGCGATCAGCGCAAAGTTCATGCCCTTCCGCGTGCCGATCAGGCCGAGTGCGCCGACATAGGCGAACATGATCAGATTGCCGATGATCATCGCCACCAGCGCATTCTTGAACCCCATGCCCAGCACCAGCAGCGATCCGGTCATCGCGCCGGTGATGATCATCGGAAAGCCCAGCCACACCATGGTGACCGAGAAGGCGCTGCGCCGGGCGCTGATCGGCACCGGCTCGTGCTCGAATTCGTGGCCGAGAAGATCGTCGATCTGTCCTTCGGCCTGGTGAACGATACCGCTATTGGCTTCGCTGCTCATGGTAACCCCCGTTTCCCCTTGCAACAGTTTTGAGAACCGTGCCGGCGCATGTGATCGCGCCGGTACGGCCTGGTTTCTCAAATCAACGATGTGCGACCTTCTGGTTCGGGATGCCCTCGATCGGACATTCGTCGGTGCCGACCGTCGGACGGGTCATGGCCTCGACCATCTCCCGCGTGCCCTCGGGATCCGTGATCCAGTTCTTGTAGAAGGTGTACGGGCAGACGGCGTGGCCGCGGTCACCGTCGCCGGAGTTGATCAGGCCGGTGTAGCCGCGGTGCATCAGCTTGAAGAGATGGTTCTGCGACTGCATGTTGCGGCGGGCGTCGCGGATCAGCGACACCGAGAGCTGGGCGTACTGGATGCCGTTCTCCTCGGTGCCGCACTCGCCGAGCGTCCTTCCGTCGAAGCCGATCAGCGCCGAATGGCCGAAGTAGGAATAGACGCCGTCGAAACCGGAGGCATTGGCGACCGCGACGTAGCAATTGTTGGCCCAGGCCATCGACTTCGAGATCTGGATCTGCTGCTCCTTGGCCGGATACATGTAACCCTGGCAGCGGACGATCAGTTCGGCGCCGCGCATCGCGCAGTCGCGCCAGATCTCCGGATAGTTGCCGTCGTCGCAGATGATCAGGCTGATCTTCAGCCCCTTCGGCCCTTCCGAGACGTAGGTGCAATCGCCGGGATACCAGCCCTCGATCGGCACCCAGGGCATGATCTTGCGATACTTCTGCACGATCTCACCCTTGTCGTTCATCAGGATCAGGGTGTTGTACGGCGCCTTGTTGGGGTGCTCCTCGTGGCGCTCGCCGGTCAGCGAGAACACGCCCCAGACCTTGGCCTTGCGGCAGGCGTCGGCGAAGATGCGGGTCTCCTCGCCCGGCACCGACGAGGCCGTCTCGTACATCTCCTTGGAGTCGTACATGATGCCGTGGGTCGAGTATTCCGGGAAGATCACGAGATCCATGCCCGGCAGGCCGAGCTTCATGCCCTCGACCATCTTGGCGATGTTGCGCGCGTTATCCAGCACCTCGGCCTTGGTGTGCAGGCGCGGCATCTTGTAGTTGACCACGGCAACGCCGACCGTGTCCTTGCTGCTCGATATATCTCCATGCAACATGTCTCGACTCCCTTTCTTGAACGATAATTCCCGCTACACGGCCATGTGCAGCTGGATGAGATCATCGGTGAGTTCACCGATCGCGCCCTTGGCGACGACGCGTCCCTTTTCGAGCAGCGCGAAGCGGTGAGACGCACGCCGCGCGAACGCGACATTCTGTTCGACCAGCACCACCGTGATGCCGCGCTCGCGATTGAGGCGCGTGATCACGTCCTCGATCTGCTCGACGATGTTCGGCTGGATGCCCTCGGTCGGCTCATCCAGCAGGATGACCTTGGGCTGGGCCAGCAGCGCACGCGCGATCGCGAGCTGCTGCTGCTGGCCGCCGGAGAGATTGCCGCCGTAGCGATTGAGAAAATCCTTGAGCACCGGAAACAGCTCGAGCACCCATTCCTCGATGCCGCCGGCGGACCTCGCGGCGAAGGTGCCGAGCGTCAGGTTCTCCCGCACGGTGAATTTCGGCAGGATGCCGCGGCCCTGCGGCACATAGGCGATGCCGGCCTTGGCGCGTTGATAGGTGCGCAGCGGCGAGATGTCGGCGCCGTCGAGCGACAGCCGTCCGGTGACCCGGTCCATCAGGCCGAGGATGCTGCGCATCAGCGTGGTCTTGCCGACGCCGTTGCGGCCGAGCACCGAGAGGAACTCGCCGTTGCCGACCATCAGGTTGATTCCCTGCAGGGCGCGGCTGTTGCCGTAGAACGCGTCGATGTCGGTCAGCTCAAGCATGGCTGATGCCTCCCGATCCCAAATAGGCGCGCCGCACTTCAGGGTGCGCCTCCACCTCCGCGGCGGTGCCCTCGGCCAGCATCTGGCCCATATGCATCACCGAAATGACGTCGCCGATCGCCTTCACAAAACCCATGTCGTGCTCGACCACGATCAGCGTGTGCTTACCCTTCAGCCGCGCGAACAATTCGGCGGTCTTGCGGGTTTCCTGCGCGGTCATGCCCGCGGTCGGCTCATCCATCAGGATCAGCTCGGCGTCCTGGGCGACCAGCATGCCGATCTCCAGCCACTGGGTCTGGCCGTGCGACAGATAGGCCGCCGGCCGGTCGAGCTGCTCGGTGAGCCCGACCAATTCGGCCAGACGTTCGATGTCTTCGCGCCCGGAGTTGCCGACACTCCAGCGCAAATTGCCCAGCACGGAGGTGCGGCGCGCCCGTGCCACGTCAAGATTCTCGCTCACCGAAAGCTCGCGGAACACGCTCGGCACCTGGAACTTACGGCCGACGCCGGCGCGGGCGATCTCGTATTCCTCGAGATCCTGCAGCGCGGTGCCGTCAAAACTGACGGTGCCGGCGCTCGGCTTGACCTTGCCGCAGATGATGTCGAGCGCAGTGGTCTTGCCGGCGCCGTTCGGTCCGATCAGGCAGCGCAGCTCGCCCTTGCGCACGCTCATGTTGAGCGCGTTCAGCGCCTTGAAGCCGTTGAAGCTGACCGAGACGTCGCGGAGATCGAGATGCGAACTCATGTGCTGCCCTCCGTCTGGCCGACGCCTTGCGCGACGCGGCCACTGGCGGCCTGGCGGCGCTGCACGATCCAGCGCAGGATGACCTGCGCGAGGCCGGCGAGTCCTTTGGGCAGGAACAGCACGACGAGCACGAACAGCGCGCCCATCACCAGCGTCCAGGTTTCGAGAAACGCCGCGGATTCCGACAGCGCGCCCTGCATGCCTGCCACCAGCACGGCGCCGAGGAACGCCCCGACCAGGCTCTGCCGGCCGCCGACGGCGCACCACACCACGACCGACAGCGACAGCTGCACGCCGAGGAAGGTCGGCGAGGCAAACTCCATCACCACCGTGTAGAGCATGCCGGCGAGCCCCGCGATCGCCGCCGACAGCGCGAACACGAAGATCTGGTAGAGCGCGACGTCGTAGCCGAAATAGCGCACCCGGCTCTCATGATCGCGGATCGCCTGCACGATCAGGCCGGCCTTGGACTTGGTGAAGGCAAAGGCGACCAGCAGGCTGAGCAGTACGCAGCAGGCCACGAGATAGTAGGTGGCGCGGCCATAGGCGTCGAAGGCGACGCCGAAGATCTCGAGCTGGGCAAGATCGGTGATGCCGTTGAAGCCGCCGGTGTAGCTCTGCTGGTCGATGATCACGAGATTGATCACCACCATGGTGGCGAGCGTGATGATCGAGACATAGACGCCGGTGACACGTCCGCGGAACATGAACCAGCCGAGCGCCGCCGCGACCAGCGCCGGCACGATCAGGCCCGCGGCAATCGCAAAAGTCAGCGAGCGGAACGGCTCCCAGAACCACGGCAGATGCGCAACGTTGTTCCAGACCATGAAGTCCGGCAGGCCACTGGCTCCGGTGTGCACAGGGATGGTCTTGAGCTTCAGCGCCATCGCCATCGCGTAGGAGCCGAGCCCGAAGCTCATCGCCTGGCCGAGATTGAGGATCCCGCCGAAGCCCCAGGACAGCCCGAGCGATATCGTGAGGATGCCGAGCACCAGATAGCGCGCGACCTTGTTGAGCAGGAAGTCGTTGTTGAGCAACACCGGCAGCGCGAACACGATCGCACAGACGACAAGTATCGGTGCAAGCTGCGCGATCAGGCGCTGCAATCCGCTGGAAGTAATAGCATTCGACGGCATGAATCAGCGATCTGTCTCAGGCCCGCACGCGTGCGGTGAAAAGCCCTTCGGGGCGGAAACGGATGAGGACGACGATGGCGAGCAGCACGATCGCCTTGGCCACCGTGTCGTTCTGCAGGAAGGCGATGCCGCCGGAGAGCTCGCCGAGGATGAAGGCGCTCGCCACGGTGCCGGCGAGGCTCTGCACGCCGCCGAGCACGACCACCATGAAGGCATCGACCACATAGCCGGTGCCCATGTCGGGCGAGACGCTCTTGAGCGGCGACACCAGCGCACCGGCCAGCCCCGCAAGGCCTGCACCGTAAGCAAATGTCAGCGCGTAAACCCGCTTGGCGTTGATGCCGAACGAGGCGGCGACCGAGCGGTCCTGGATGATGGCGCGCAGCTTCATCCCGACCGTGGTGCGGTTCATCAGCAACCAGGTGGCTCCGAACAGCGCGATCGACACCACGAACAGGAACACCCGATACGACGATATCGGGATGCCGAACACGTTCATGCTGTCGGACAGCGCCGGCGGCAGCTGCACGTAACGCAGCTCGCTACCGACCGATAGCCGCACCGCCTGCTGCAGCATGATGCCGACGCCCCAGGTCGCGAGGATCGTATCCAGCGGCCGGTTGTTGAGCAGGCTCAGGACAAAGCGTTCGATGATCCAGCCGAACGCGGCAACCACGAGGAAGATCGGAACCAGGCTCGCCAGCAGGCCGAGCCCGAGATAGGTGTGGAACACCCAGGCGGCGTAAGCGCCGAGCATCACGAACTCGCCATGGGCGAGATTGATGATGCCCATCGACCCGTAGATGATCGATAGCCCGAGCGCGACCAGCAGCAGGATCGACCCGATGCTGAGTCCGGTGACGATTTGTTCGATGAATTGGTCCACGTCGAATCCGCTCTTCAAGGTGATCTCGTGCGCCCTGCCCCTCGCAACGATTCGCGCAAAGGGAAGCCATGGTTGCAGGTGGCTGGCCGCCGGCGCCGCACGCCGACGGCCTTCGTCAGCTCCCGTCGTCAGCTCTTCTCGACCAGGCCCTTCTCGGTGCAGGACTGCCCGGGATAGGCCGCGTAAGGCACCGGCTTCAGCCAGTCCTTGGCTTCGACCAGGATCTCGAACTGGCCGTTCGACTTCGCCTGCGCGATCTTCGGCCACAGCCAGGTGTGCAGGTTGTCCGGCTCGATCTGGACCTTGCCCTGCGGCGCAATCATGCTCTGTCCCTTGACCGCGTCGCGGATGTTCGGCGGCGTGAGGTCGCTGGTGGCGAGCTTCTCGACCGCCTGCTTGAACAGATAGGTCTGGAAGTAGCAGGCCTCAGAGACGAAATGCGTCACCTTGTCGGCGCCCCAGCGCTTCTTGTAGGCCTCGACGAACTTCTCGTTCTCCGGCGACTTGTGCACCATGAAATACGGCGCCGAGGTGAAGTGACCGGCCGCCGCCTCACCGCCCATCGCCGCGACCTCGTTCTCGGAGGTCGTCAGGCTCGCCATCGGCATCTTCTCGGGATCGAGGCCGGCAGCCTTGTACTGCCGATGCAGCGCGACCACGGAATCACCGACCACGGTGGAGAAGATCACGTTCGGCTGGGTCGAGCGGATCTTGTTGATGACGGAAGAGAATTCGGAATGGCCGAGCGGCACATATTCTTCCGCCACGACCTCGCCGCCGAGCTTCTCGAGCAGCTTCTTGCAGTAGTTGTTCTCTTCCTTCGGATAGATGTAGTTGGACCCGATCAGATAGAACTTCTTGCCGAATTTCTTGACCAGCCAGGGCACGAACTCGTCCTGCTGCTGGTTCGGCACCGCGCCGGTGTAGATGACGTTCTTCGAGCACTCGCGGCCTTCATAGAGCGTCGGATACCAATAGAGATTGTTCTGCCGCTCGAACACCGGCAGCACCGCCTTGCGGCTCGCCGAGGTGTAGGAGCCGAACACGCTGACGCATTTGTCGCCGACGACGAGCTTGCGCGCCTTCTCCGAGAACGTCGCCGGATCGGAGGCCGGATCCTCGACGATCGGCACGATCTTGCTGCCCTTGATGCCGCCGGCGGCGTTGATCTCCTCGATCGCGAGCAGCGTCGCCTTGTTGAGTGATTCCTCGATGATCGCAGTCGTTCCCGTCAGCGAGAACAGCACGCCGACCTTGATCTCGCCGCCCGCGGCGTAAGCGAGGTCGGCGTTCTTGATCCAGATATGCGGCAGTCCGGCGCCGGCAAATGCGCCAAACGCCGCGGTATTCCTCAGCAAAGTCCGCCGTGAAATGCTCATCCCTAGCTCCCTTCAGGATTGAAAAAACAAAAAGCCCTCCCGATGCGCGCTGACGCGAGCATTGGGAGGGCTTTGTTGCCGGTTGTGTCGAAGGCGGCGCTGTCGCCGCCGGCCCCGCTATTGGGGCTTACTGTTGATGATCGTAGCCAAGCAGTTCGAACGAGTCAACAATCGCCGCGGCGACTGCGCTTGCCGACACGCGACGATCCATCGCCTGTCGCCTGATGAAGCCGTAGGCTTCGGTTTCCGGCATCTGCCGCGTGGCCATCAGGATCGCCTTGGCGCGCTCCACCGTGCGCATCGAGCGCAGATTGTCGTCGAGCTTCTCGATCTTGCTGCGCAGCCGCCGCTCGTAACCGAACTGACTGCGCGCCAGCACGAGGCTGGACAGCACCGCATTCGGCGTGAACGGCCGCGGTAGCACGGCGTTCGGCGTCGCATGACACAGCGCATCGGCGTGAACCGCCTCCGTCGCCGGCAGGATCACGACCAGCGCCGAGCGCGCATCGCCGGGAATCCACGGCAGGCGCCGCGCAAGGTCGGGCGAATATTCGCAGTACACCACATCGGCGTCGGCCGGCACGCTTTCCGGCATCGGCCAAACCTGACGCACCCGCATCCGGAATCGCTGCAATTCGCGCAGCAGCATGCCGATCTGATCGTCGACCGGCGCGACCACGACCGCCGACAGATCGGCAAGCTCTTGAACCATGGTCTTGCGCCCGCCGACGTCTCGGCTCGGTGACGGCTTACGCGACATTTCGTTCATTGGGCGCTTCCTGTTTGCGTTGCACGACCATATCCGATCAGGAACGGATCCGCATGCACCGCTTCCTTCGACTGGCTGACGACGTCGAACTGTCCCTGGCGATTGGCTCGCCCGATCCGGGTCCACAGGTCGGTATGACCCGACATCGGGTTGACGGTGACTGCACCTTGCGGTGCATCAAAACTGGTGCCGAGCACCATGGAACGCAGCACCTCGGTGTCGAGCGAATTGACCTGCTCGAGCGCTTTCGCGAACAGATGCAGCTGGAAATAGGACGCCTCGGCGCACATGTTGGTCGAGATATCGGCACCGAACCGCTTCTTGAAGCGCTGCACGAACGCACTATTGGCGCTGCCCTCGACGCCCTGGAAATAGGACGCCGCCGTGACGTGCCCTTCACCGACGTCGAAGCCCATGGCGGCGATTTCGGCCTCCGTCGTGGTCAGGCTGGCGATCGGAACCTGCCTGGGATCGAGGCCGACATTGGCATAGGCCTGATAGAGGAACACGGTGCCCTCGCCGACCACGGTCGAGAAGATCACGTCGGGCTTGACCCGCTTGATGTCCTGGATGATGGGGACGAAGTCCTGCCAGCGCGCGTAGACATTGACGTAGCGCTCGCCAACCACCGAGCCGCCATTGCTCTTGAGCAATTCCCGCATCACCCGGTTGGACTCGCGCGGATAGATGTAGTCCGAGCCCACGAAATAGAACCGTGTTCCGAACGTATCCATCAGATAGCGGCACAGCGCGAGGCTGTTCTGATTCGGCGAGGCGCCGGTGTAGATGACGTTCGGCGACGCCTCGAACCCTTCGTATAGTGTCGGGTACCAAAGCAGGCCGTTCAGCCGTTCGACGACCGGCAACACCGCCTTGCGGCTCGACGAGGTGTAGCAGCCGAAGATGGTGCTGACCTGGTCCTCGACCATCAACCGTTTGGCGTAGTGGCCATAGGCGGCCGAATCCGAGCCGGGGTCGTAGGCGACGGGAACCAGTTCGCGGCCGCAGACCCCGCCCGCTTCATTGACCTCCTCGATCGCAAGCTGCGTGCCCTGATATTGGGTTTCCTCGATGACCGACATGAAGCCGGTTCGTGAAAACAGGACTCCTATCCGCCACGGAGCGGAGGTCGCTTGGGTAGGGTTCGACATGATCAGGCCCTCGACAGAATTGGAGGGACGAGAGGGATTATTGTTCTTGTTGCTCTCGAACAGCATTGCCGGGAGCGGAAGATTGCATGTCATCTGCCGCGAGACAAGGACCCTCGCAGCTCATCCTGTCAGCGACGCTGACGCGAAAGCAGGCAAATCGAAAATCAGCGGCCGATCACAGATGCAGCAGTCCGTGGACCAACTATCTCCGGTAGCTGCACCGCCGATCTCGCGTGTCAAGGCATGTCCAGCCGGTCACCTCGCGTCCATCAACCGGAAGGTTGAGGGCTGCAAGGAGATATCTCGCTAACCTGCGAACCCCAATCAGGAGATGCGGCCGAACACCGAGCGACTCCCGATCCATCAAGTCCCGTCAGCGCAGGCTCGGCAGATCGAGCCCATTGGCGCGGGCGCATTCGATCGCCGTCTCATAGCCGGCGTCGGCGTGGCGCATGACGCCCGTCGCCGGGTCGTTCCACAGCACGCGTTCGAGCCGGCGCGCCGCCTCCGGCGTGCCGTCGGCGACGATCACCATGCCGGCATGCTGCGAATAGCCGATGCCGACGCCGCCGCCGTGATGCAACGACACCCAGGTGGCGCCGCTCGCACAGTTGAGCAGCGCATTGAGCAGCGGCCAGTCCGACACCGCGTCCGAGCCATCGCGCATCGCCTCGGTCTCGCGGTTCGGGCTCGCCACCGAGCCGCTGTCGAGATGATCGCGGCCGATCACGATCGGCGCCTTGAGCTCGCCGCGCGCCACCATCTCGTTGAAGGCAAGGCCGAGGCGATGACGGTCGCCGAGACCAACCCAGCAGATCCGCGCCGGCAGTCCCTGAAACTTGATGCGCGCCTTCGCCATGTCGAGCCAGTTGTGCAGATGGCCATCGTTGGGCATCAGCTCCTTGACCTTGGCATCGGTCTTGAAGATGTCCTCGGGATCGCCCGACAGCGCCGCCCAGCGGAACGGACCGACGCCGCGGCAGAACAGCGGACGGATATAGGCCGGCACGAAACCGGGGAAATCGAACGCCTGCTTCAGGCCCATGTCCTTGGCCATCTGGCGGATGTTATTGCCGTAATCGAGCGTCGGGATTCCCTGCGCGTGGAAATCCAGCATGGCCTGGACGTGCTCGACCATCGAGGTCTTGGCCGCCGTCTCGACCGCCTTCGGATCGGCGGCGCGCCGCGCTTCCCAATCGGCGAGCGTCCATCCCTTCGGCAAATAGCCGTTGATCGGATCATGCGCGCTGGTCTGATCGGTGACGACGTCCGGCCTCACACCACGGCGCACCAGTTCCGGGAAGACCTCGGCCGCGTTGCCGAGCAAACCGACCGAGACAGGCTTCCCGCTCTTGGTCGCATCGGCAATGATCGCCAACGCCTCGTCGAGAGTCGTGGCCTGACGGTCGAGATAGCCCGTGCGCAACCGCATCTCGATGCGGCTCGGCTGGCACTCGACGGCGAGCATCGAGGCGCCCGCCATGGTCGCGGCCAGCGGCTGCGCGCCCCCCATGCCGCCGAGGCCAGCGGTCAGGATCCATTTGCCGGCGAGGCTGCCGCCGTAATGGCGGCGGCCGACCTCGACGAAGGTCTCGTAGGTCCCCTGCACGATGCCCTGGCTGCCGATATAGATCCAGGAGCCTGCCGTCATCTGGCCGAACATCATCAGGCCCTGCCGGTCGAGCTCGTTGAAATGATCGAGCGTCGCCCAATGCGGCACCAGGTTCGAATTCGCGATCAGGACGCGCGGCGCATCGGCATGGGTACGGAAAACGCCGACCGGCTTGCCGGACTGCACCAACAGCGTCTGATCGCCTTCGAGCTTGCGCAGGGAAGCAGCGATCCGGTCAAAACTCTCCCAGTCGCGTGCCGCGCGGCCGATGCCGCCATACACCACGAGCTCGCCCGGACGTTCGGCGACATCGGGATCCAGATTGTTCATCAGCATGCGCAGCGGCGCTTCGGTCAGCCAGCTCTTCGCGCTGATGTCGCTGCCGCGGGGAGCGCGGATGATACGTTCGTTGTCCAGTCGGCGGTTCATGACGGATGCCCTTGTCGGCTAAGCAAGTTTTGGAAACGGATTTGTCGGAAGGACCGCGATCGCGGCGGCAGGCAACGCGTCGGCCTCGATCAGCCGCGCTGCGCGCGCCAGATCGTCGGCCATGTAGCGGTCGGCGGCGAGCGCCGGTACATGCGCACGCAAGGCGGCAATCACCGCAGCGAGCGGTGCACTCGTTGAGTGCGGCGCGCGCAGCGTGATGCCCTGCGCCGCGACCAAGAGCTCGATGCCAAGGATGGAAGCGAGGTTGTCGGCCATGTCGGACACCCGGCGCGCGGCATGCGCCGCCATCGACACGTGATCCTCCTGGTTGGCGCTCGTCGGCGTGGAATCGATCGAGCACGGCATCGCGCGCTGCTTGTTCTCGGCGTACAGCGCCGCCGCCGTCACCTCGGCGATCATGAAGCCTGAGTTGATGCCGGGCTCCGGTGTCAGGAACGGCGGCAGGCCGAAGTTCAGAGCGGGATCGACCAGGGTCGCGATCCGCCGCTCGCTGGTCGCGCCGATCTCCGAGAGCCCCAGCGCGATCTGGTCGGCAGCGAATGCCACCGGTTCGGCGTGAAAATTGCCGCCGGACACGATCTCATTGGTCTCGACCAGCACCAGCGGATTGTCGGTGACGGCATTGGCTTCGATGGTCAGCCCGCGCGCGGCCTGCGCGAGCAGATCGAGCACGGCGCCCGCGACCTGCGGCTGGCAGCGCAGGCAATATGGATCCTGCACGCGCTCGTCGCCGTCGAGATGCGACTGCCTGATGTCGCTGCCGTCGAGTAGCGCGGTCAGAGTCGCAGCCGCGGCGATCTGGCCGGCATGGCCCCGCAACGATTGAATTTCAGGACGAAACGGCACCGTGGAAGCCATCGCCGCGTCGACCGACAGCGCGCCGGTCACCAGCGCGGCGCACGCCAGGCGATGCGCGCGCAGCAGGCCGGAGATCGCGTAGGCGGTCGAAAACTGCGTGCCGTTGATCAGTGCGAGCCCTTCCTTGGGGCTGAGCGTCAATGGCACGAGCCCGGCGGCGGCCAGCGCTTCGTGACCCGGCACGATCTTGCCGTCGCGGATCGCCTGCCCCTCCCCGATCATGACAGCCGTCATGTGGGCGAGCGGCGCGAGATCGCCGGAGGCGCCGACCGAACCCTGCTGAGGGACCAGCGGCGTGACGCCGCGTGCCAGCATGCCCTGCAACTGCTCGATGATTTCGCGCCGTACGCCGGAGGCGCCGCGGCCGAGCGAGATGACCTTCAAGGCCATCATCAGGCGCACGATCGGCTCGGGCGTGGCCGGGCCGACGCCGCAGCAATGGGACAGGATGAGGTTGCGTTGAAGCAGCGCGGTCTGGTCGGGCGCGATGCGCGTCGATGCCAGCTTCCCGAATCCGGTATTGATGCCGTAGGCGGGAACGTCGGTCTGCGCCGCCTTCGCTACGATTTCAGCCGCGGCCTCGACCCGCGGCCAGAACGATGCATCGAGCTCGACGCTCGCCCCCGCGAGCACGCGCGCGAGCGCATCAAGGCCGACCGTCCCGGGCGTCACGACTTCAGGCGCGTGGGGATTGCTCATTGCCCCCTCCACACCCGGCGGTGCAGCGGATTGAAGCCGATCCGGTAGACCAGTTCGGCGGGGCGTTCGATGTCCCAGATCGCCAGATCGCACCATTTGCCGGCCTCGAGCGTACCGGTCTCGCTAAGCATGCCGAGCGCGCGTGCCCCTTCGCGCGTTACCGCGGCGAGACATTCGACGACGGTCATCCGGAACAGTGTCGCGCCCATGTTCATCGCAAGCAGCAGCGAGGTCAGCGGCGAGCTGCCGGGATTGCAGTCGGTTGCCAGCGCCATCGGCACGCCGTGTTTGCGGAACAGCTCGACCGGCGGCTTCTGCGTCTCGCGAATGAAATAGAACGCGCCGGGCAGCAACACGGCCACCGTTCCCGCCTTCGCCATCGCAGCGGCGCCGGCCTCGTCGGTATGCTCCAGATGATCGGCCGACAGCGCCGAGAATTTCGCGGCGAGCGCCGCGCCGCCGAGATTCGACAACTGATCCGCATGCAGCTTCACCGGCAGTCCCAGCGTGCGCGCTGCCGCGAACACGCGGGCCGTCTGCTCTCCGGAAAATGCGATGCCCTCCATGAACGCGTCGACGGCATCGGCAAGGCCGGCCTTGGCCACGGCCGGCAGCATCGCGTTGCAGACCAGATCGATGTAGCGGTCCTTGTCACCATCGGCTTCCGGCGGCAACGCATGCGCACCGAGGAAAGAGGTACGTATCGCAACCTTTCGCAACTGGCCGAGCTTGCGCGCGGCCGCCAGCTGGTGCATCTCGGTCTCGGCATCGAGACCATAGCCGGACTTGATCTCGACGGTCGTTGCGCCCTCGCCGATCAACGCGTCGAGCCGGGGCAGCGCGCCGGCAACGAGCTCAGCTTCGGTCGCCTTGCGTGTTGCCGCCACTGTCGAGACGATGCCGCCGCCGGCGCGCGCGATCTCCTCATAGCTCGCGCCCTTCAGGCGAAGCTCGAACTCATGCGCGCGATTGCCGCCAAAAACGAGATGGGTGTGGCAATCGACCAGCCCGGGCGTGATCCAGCGGCCGCCGCAATCGATCCGCTCGACGGCGTCCGCGTCCACAGGAAAATTCGATTGCGCATCCGCGTAGACGATGCGGCCGTCGCGCGCTGCGATCAATCCGCGCTCGATCTCGCCGAGATCGGCGCGGTCACCGCGCATCGTGGCGAGCCGGGCGTTGTACCAGATGCGGTCGAAGCGCTCTGCCATGCGATCGTCCCCTCGAGCTGGGATGCTTGACTTATATGTCTAGACATATAATCGTGTCCCGGTTCTGTCCAGCCGGCATGGAAAAATGACACGACTGCATTTCGCATTCGCGCTGCTGCCCTCGGGCTGGGCCAATGACGTGCGGGTCGAGTTCACCGACGGCATCATTGCCTCGGTGACGGCCGGCGTCGCATCCACGGACGCCGACGAACGTCACCAATTGGCGGTTCCGGGATTGGCGAGCCTGCACAGCCACGCCTTTCAGCGCGGCATGGCCGGCCTTGCCGAACTGCGCGGCGATACGACGGATACGTTCTGGACCTGGCGCGAGACGATGTATCGCTTCGCGCTGACGATGACGCCGGACGACGTCACGGCCGTTGCGACGCTACTCTATGTCGAGATGCTCGAGCGGGGCTTCACCCGCGTCGGCGAGTTTCACTATCTTCACCATGATCGGGACGGCTCGCCTTACGCCAATCCGGCCGAGATGGCGGTGCGCATCGCGGAGGCGTCCGACGCCTCCGGCATCGGGCTCACGCTGCTGCCGAGCTTCTATGCCCATGGCACTTTCGGCGGCGCAGCACCGCATGCCGGGCAACGCCGCTTCATCTGCTCGGTCGATCAGTTCACGACGCTGATGGCGGCTTCGCGCGATGCGATCCGAAAATTGCCCGGCGCCAATATCGGCATCGCCCCGCACAGCCTGCGTGCCGTGGCGCCGGATGAACTCGCGGCGATCATTCCGCTTGCCGGAGCGGACCCCATCCACATCCACGCTGCCGAACAGGTGCGCGAGGTGGGGGATTGCCTCGCTTGGTCGGGACAGCGGCCGGTCGAGTGGCTGCTCGAACACGCGCCCGTCGACCAGCGCTGGTGCCTGATTCATGCAACCCATATGACGGAGCAGGAAGTCACGGCGCTCGCCGGCAGTGGCGCTGTTGCCGGCCTCTGCCCCATCACCGAAGCAAGCCTCGGCGACGGCATCTTCTCGGCGCGTGAGTTCCTCGCCGCGGGCGGCCGGTTCGGCGTCGGGACCGATTCCAACGTGCTGGTCGGGGTCGCCGACGAACTGCGGCAGCTCGAATACGGCCAGCGGCTGAAACACCGCGAGCGCAACGTGCTCTCGGGGCGTCCCGGCGCGTCCACCGGCCGTGCGCTGTTCGATCACGCGCTCGCGGGCGGCGCGCAGGCGCTCGCACAGGCCAAGTCAGGACTTGTACCCGGCGCCCGCGCCGACATCGTCAGCCTCGACACCACGCATCCGTCGCTGGCGGGACGGTCGGGCGATGCAGTGCTAGACGGCTGGCTGTTTGCGGCCGGCAGCGACGCGATCGACTGCGTCTGGGCCGGCGGCGACAAACTGGTCGCGGGCGGACGGCACCGGCTGCGCGACAGTGCGCGCGAGCGGTTCAACGCCAGCGTCCGGAGGCTCGTCGCATGAGCCTCGCTTCCGATCGGGCCAAACCCAATGCAGCCGGCAAGCCGACACTCTACAAGCGAATCCGGCTCGACATCGAGACACGGATCCTGACCGGCGAGTGGCCGCCCGGTCACCGCATTCCGTTCGAGCACCAGTTGATGGCGCGCTACCGCTGCTCGCGCATGACCGTGAACAAGGCGCTGTCGGAACTGGCGCAGGCCGACCTGATCGAGCGGCGGCGGCGCGCCGGCTCATTCGTGCGCCGTCCGCAGCATATGTCCGCAGTGCTCAAGATCGCCGACATCAGAGCCGAGATCACCGCGCTCGGCCGCGCTTACGGCTATCAGCTGATCGATTGCCGGCGGCGCACCGCGACATCGGCCGATCGCGCCCGGCTCGGCGTCGGCACCGCCGGCAAGGTGATCGCGATCGCCTGCCGGCACAGCGCCGACGATGTGCCGTTCGCCGTCGAGGACAGGCTGATCGATCTCTCCACGGTTCCCGAAGCTGCCAACGCGGATTTTGCGCGCGAGCCGCCGGGATCATGGCTGCTGCACCACGTGCCGTGGACCGAGGCAGAACATACGATCAGCGCAGTGGTTGCCGACGACCGCACGGCAAAGGCCCTCGCCATCGCGGTCGGCGCGCCCTGCCTCGTGATCGACCGCTACACCTGGCGCAGCGCACGCACGGTGACGGCGGTGCGGCTGCATTATCCCGGCGAGACGCACCGCCTGGTCGCGCGTTTCAAGGGAGGCTGACGACGTCTTGCGCGGCATAATTCATGCAATGCATCATAGGCCACCAACCACCGACGTTCCTGATGCGGCAATCCGCCGCGACTGACGTAAGAGCAATCAACAGGGTTCAATCCATCGTTCAAGGGGTCAACACTCATGCGTTCCTTCAAGCTATTGCCCGCAATGGTCGCGTTGCTCGCGTCCACGGCAGCGTTCGCGGATGACATCAAGGTCGGCGTCGGCATCTCCGGATGGACCGGCTTCGCGCCGCTGACGCTCGCCAAGGAGGCCGGCATCTTCAAGAAGAACGGCCTCGACGTCACCTTGAAGAAGATCCCGCAGAAGGACCGTCATCTCGCGATCGCTTCGGGCGACATTCAGTGCGCCGCGACGACGGTCGAAACCTGGATCTCCTGGAACGCCAATGGCGTCGCGACCAAGCAGATCTTCCAGCTCGACAAGAGCTATGGCGCCGACGGCATGGCCGTGCGCAACGACGTCGCGGCGATCAAGGACCTCAAGGGCAAGACGGTCGCGGCATCGGCGCCGGGCACCTCGCCCTATTTCGCGCTGGCCTGGATGCTGAAGAGGAACGGTCTCTCGGTGAAGGACGTCACCGTGGTCAACCTTGAGCCCGCCGCCGCGGCGCAGGCCTTCGTCTCCGGCCAGAACGACGCTGCGATGACCTACGAGCCCTATCTGTCGACGGTGCGCGCCGCGCCCGACAAGGGCAAGATCATCGCCACGACGCTCGACTACCCGATCGTGATGGACACATTCGGCTGCACCCCGAAATTCCTGACCGACAATCCGAAGGCGGCGCAGGCGCTGGCCAACAGCTATTTCGAGGCGCTCGACATGATCGCCAAGGACCAGGCCAAGGCCTACGAGATCATGGGCGCGGACGTGAAGCAGACCGGCGAGCAGTTCGGCAATTCGGCCAAGTACCTGCGCTGGCAGGACAAGGCCGCCAACCAGAAGTTCTTCGCCGGCGACTTCCTCTCCTTCAACAAGGACGCCGCCGAGCTCCTGCTCGAGGTCGGCATCATCAAGGCCGCGCCGAAGGTCGAAGACATCTACGACGCCAGCTTCATCAAGTGATGCGTCCTCTCGAACCGACCACATCGAGGCAGCGCGTGGCCTACGGCCTCGCGTTCTTCGTGCTGTTCGTCGCCCTGTGGTCCTGGGCGACGTTCGGCGGCCATGTGTCCAAGACCTTCCTCGCCAACCCGCTGACCATGGTGCAGGAAGGCTATGAGCTGCTTGCCAAACAGGGCTTCCTGTTCGACATCGGCATGACGATCTGGCGCGTCATCGGCGGCTTCGCGCTTGCCGCCGTGATCGCGGTGCCGCTCGGCGTGCTGATGGGTGCCTACAAGCCGGTCGAGGCGTTCCTCGAACCGTTCGTGTCCTTTGCGCGCTATCTGCCCGCGTCGGCCTTCATCCCGCTGCTGATCCTGTGGGCGGGCATCGGCGAATTGCAAAAGCTGCTGGTGATCTTCATCGGCGCCGTGTTCCAGATCATCCTGATGGTGGCCGTCACCGTCGGCGCCACGCGGCGTGATCTGGTCGAAGCCGCCTACACGCTCGGCGCGCGCGACAGCGGCATCATCCGCCGCGTGCTGCTGCCATCAGCCGCACCGGAGATCGCCGAAATCCTGCGCCTGGTGCTGGGCTGGGCCTGGACCTACGTCATCGTCGCCGAGCTGATCGGCTCGTCGTCCGGCATCGGGCACATGATCACCGACAGCCAGGCGCTGCTCAACACCGGCCAGATCATCTTCGGCATCATCGTGATCGGGCTGATCGGCCTGATCTCCGATTTCCTGTTCAAGGCGTTCAACGCCTGGCTGTTCCCGTGGAAGCTCGCATGACCCTGCTTCGGATCGATCAGGTCTCGCGCACCTTCCCCGCGCGCGGCGGCAATGCGCCGACTCGGGCGCTGGAGCCGACCACGCTCGATGTCGTCGACAATGACTTCGTCACCATCCTCGGCCCGTCCGGCTGCGGCAAGTCCACGCTGCTCCGGATCATCGCCGGGCTTGACCGGCCGACCAGCGGCCGCGTCACGCTCGACGGCCGCGAGGTCACCGGCCCCGGCGCCGATCGCGGCATGGTGTTTCAGTCCTACACGCTGTTTCCCTGGCTGACCGTGCGGGAGAACATCGCCTTCGGGCTGCGCGAGCGCGGCGCATCGCAAGCCGAGCGGCATGAGATCGCCGACGCCTTCATCCGCCGGGTCGGACTGTCGGGCTTCGAGAACCACTGGCCCAAGCAGTTGTCCGGCGGCATGCAGCAGCGCACGGCGATCGCCCGCGCGCTCGCCAACGACCCAAAAATCCTGCTGCTCGACGAGCCGTTCGGCGCGCTCGACAACCAGACCCGCGCCTTGATGCAGGAAATGCTGCTCGGGATCTGGGAGCGCGCCCAGAAGACGGTGCTGTTCGTCACCCACGACATCGAGGAAGCGATCTTCCTCGGCAGCCGCGTGATCGTGATGAGCGCCCGTCCCGGCCGCATCAAGGCGGAGATCGCGGTCGACCTGCCGCATCCCCGCTCCTACAAGATCAAGACCACACCCGAATTCGTCGCCTTGAAGGAGCGGCTGGTCGAGGAGATCCGCACCGAGGCCCTGAAGGTCGCCGAACAGGCCTGATGATCAGTGGCTGATCATCCAGGGCCGCGCGGTCGGAAACCCCTTGGCGCCGCTCTTGGTCTTGGTCATCAGCCGCGCCGGCTTCTTCTTTCCGGACGACGACGAGCAGCAGCCGCAGCCCGGGCCGTGCGCGGCCTTGTACTGGTCGAGCGTCTTCGGCGCGTGCCGGCTCTGCTCGTTGGTGGCGTATGCCTTGCGCTTGTCCGACGGCATGCAGAAGAACGCCGGTGCGGTCAGGATCACGCGCGGCGACGTCGTCTCGCATTGCGGACAGTCCTGCGGCAGGTCGCATTCTGCCATCGGCCGCATATCGGTGAACGGGCCGCAGTCATTGCAGAGATATTCGTAGATCGGCATTTCCGTAAATCCTTGCGCAGTCGTGTGACATCCGGCGATGGATGCGGGGCGGCCTATACGCAGCCGTCCCGCACCCTTCGCGCAGGGATTACTTGTCTTGCGAGATCGGCATCTGGATGTCGCCCTTGATGTGTTTGATCGGTCCTGCCGACGACGGCATGATGTCGAAGTCGAAGATCTCCGTCGGCAGCCATAGCGTGGCGCAGGCATTGGGCACGTCGACCACGCCGGAGATGTGGCCCTGGCACGGCGCGGTGCCGAGGATCGAATAGGCCTGGGCGCCGGAGTAACCGAACTTCTTCAGGTATTCGATCGCGTTCAGGCAGGCCTGGCGATAGGCGATGTGGACGTCGAGGTAATGCTGCTTGCCGGCCTCGTCGACCGAGATGCCCTCGAAGATCAGGTAGTCCTTGTAGTTTGGCGTGATCGGCGACGGCTTGAATACCGGATTCTTGATGCCGTATTTCGACACGCCGTCCTTGATCAGGTCGACCTTGATGTGCAGCCAGCCGGCCATCTCGATGGCGCCGCAGAAGGTGATCTCGCCGTCGCCCTGGCTGAAATGCAGATCGCCCATCGAGAGCCCGCCGCCCGGCACATAGACCGGGAAATAGATCTTCGAGCCGCGCGACAGGTCCTTGATGTCGCAATTGCCGCCGTGCTCGCGCGGCGGCACGGTGCGGGCACCCTCGAGGCCGATCTTGGCCTTGACGTCGCCCTTGGCCTGGCCGGCATGCGCGGTCGGCGCGAACGGCGGATTGGCGAGGCCCGGCACGCGGGTCGGGTTGGTCGCGATCAGCTCGGCTTCGCGCGCATTCCACGCCGCCAGCATCTTGGCATCGGGCAGACAGCCGATCAGGCCGGGATGGATCAGGCCGGCGAAGTTGA